>JAKRSF010000006.1:0-137142 GCA_022402445.1 Cyanobacteriota bacterium
TTTGGGCTCCTTCTCCTTAAGTTGAAGCCCGTGGGGGAAACCCCGCCCCTACGGGGGGTGTGGGCTTTTTGGGGTTGATTTTGGGTTGATTTTGCCGAGGGGTGGGCGGGCCTCGCGATCACGCGGAATTCGCTACCCTGGGACGGAATTGATCTGCACTGAAACGGAATTCCCTTAAACCCATGCCCCTGCGCCTAACTCGATCGCAATTGGTGGCCGCTGCCGGTGGTGTGGCGTTGCTGGCCGGTGTGGGGCTGGCGGTGTCGCCCTTGGGGGGGTGGCTGGAGGCGCGCCTGGGGACGGCTCCGACGGCGATGGAATCGGGGGCGATCGCGATTCCTGAGGATTCCCCCCTGCTGCCGCTGCTGACCCAGGGGGCAAGCGATCGCCAAACGGCCCTGACACAACTGGCCGAAACGGCTTCGGGATTGGATCGTCACCGGGCAAGGTATCTCCTGGCGGCGGATGCGATCGCGGCGAACCGGGGGGCCGATGCCCTGCCCTGGCTTGAAAATTTAGAGGCGGATTATCCCGTCCTCGCGCCCCAGATTTTGGTCCTGCGCGCCCAGGCGTATGAACAGGCGGGGCAGGGCGATCGCGCGATCGGCACCTGGCAAACCCTGCTCGATCAACACCCCAACGATGCCGCCGTGGCCGAAGCCCTCTACGCTCTCGGTCGCCAGGACGGCCGCCACTGGGAACGGATGATCGCCGCCAACGCCCCCGGTGATGCTGCTGCGAATTCATCCGGCAATGCCCAGGCCAGCCCCAACCCCCTCCAGCGGCACCCGCGCACGATCCAACTGGCGAAGGACCTGCTGGAAAAAAATCCCCAGCGCCCGGATCTGCTGTCGCTGATTGTCCGCCATGCGCCGGATGATCCCAATGTGGGCACCTATCTTGTACGTCTCGAAAAGGGGTTTACGGCCCAGGTCACCCCCGAGGATTGGCGGGCGATCGCCCTGGTCTATTGGCGCAAGTGGCAGTACGAAAACGCCGCAAAAGCCTACGCCAAAGCACCGGCAACGCCCCTCCATCGGTTCCGGGCGGGACGCGGTTTTCAACTGGCGGGCAAACGGCCCGAGGCGATCGCGGCCTACCGCACCTTGATCCAAGCGTTTCCCGAGGCCCCAGAAACCGGCACCGCCCTGGTGAATTTAGCCGTTTTGCTGCCCCCGACCGAGGCGATCGCCCCCCTAGACCAAGCCATTGCCCGCTTCCCCGACGAAGCCCCCCGCGCCCTGCTGCGCAAAGCCACGATCCTCGATGGCCTCAATAGCGCCGCCAGCGCCTCCCAGGTGCGCCAAACTTTACTGAGTCAACATCCCACCAGTGAAGCCGCCGCCGAACTGCGCTGGGAACTGGCCGAAGCCGCCGCCCAGGCCAAGAACCTCGCCGAAGCCCAAAATCAGGCCGCCGCGATCGCCAGGGACGCCATCCAAACGGATCTCGGGCCTCGGGCCACCTACTGGGCGGGCAAATGGGCCATGGCCAACGGCCAAGCTGAAACGGCCCAAACCCTCTACCGGCAACTGCTGCGCGATCGCCCCGGCACCTACTACGCATGGCGGGCCGCCACCCAACTGGGCCTGCCGGTGGGCGACTTCACCACCGTCCGCAGCCTCCAGCCCGAGGTCATCCCCACCCCCCCGCGCGATCGCCTCCCCGCCGGATCCGACCTCCTCCAGGAACTGTATTTACTGCACCAGGACCGCGCCGCCTGGGAACGCTGGCAGGTGGAATTGGTCAACAAGGCCGAACCCACCGTGGCCGAACAGTTTACCGATGGCCTCATGCGCCTGGGGGTGGGCGACAATCTCCAGGGCATTTTCATGCTCTCGAACCTGGCATGGCGCGACGATCCCGGCGATCGCGCCGCCTTTGACGAACTGCAAAAACGCGACGCCTACTGGCAGGCCCTCTACCCCTTCCCCTACCAGGATTTGGTGGTGAAATGGTCCACCCAGCGCAACCTCAACCCCATGCTCGTGACCGCCCTCATGCGCCAGGAATCGCGCTTCGAGCGGGAAATCGTCTCCGTCGCCGGGGCCGTGGGCCTGATGCAGGTGATGCCCGCCACGGGGAAATGGGTCGCGCCCCAGGCGGGCATCGCCACCTATGACCTCAACAATCCCGACGACAACATTGCCCTGGGCACCTGGTTCCTGGACTACACCCACCGGGAATATGACGGCAATTCCATGTTCGCGATCGCGAGCTACAACGCCGGTCCCGGCAACGTGTCCCAATGGATTCGGCGCTTTGGCACGGCGGATCTCGATGCCTTCGTCGAAGCGATCCCCTTTGGGGAAACGCGCGGCTATGTGGAATCGGTCTTTGAAAATTATTGGAACTATTTGCGGCTGTACAACCCCGAAACCGCCCGCCTCCTCAATGGCGATGGCCGGTAACCGTGGGGTGACCGCAGGGCCGAAGACCCCCCACCGGAAGAAAATCTAAACCCAAGGCCCCCACGGGCTTTCGGGACGTTTTTCACAATCGGAGCCCCCCGCGATCTCCGTGCCTAACAAAAATAACCCAGCCCCTAGGCCGCGATCGCCTCGATCTGCCATTACAAACCGTTACAAAGTCACCCGTCGATCCTGGGGCGATCGCGGAATTTTTGGCAACTTCCCCAAATTGATCAAATTCTTATACCAAAAGCAATTCAAGGATTTTTAGCCCCACCTAGATCGACCCCCAAACCTCCGCGATCGGCCCTCATCGGCTCCGGGATAAACATAAAGATTTTGTTAAGGAAGGCATAGGTTCTTGACGAAGGCTGCCTAAAACTATAGGAAGCTTCGCCCCTTGGCGCAGCGATTCGCGATCCGGCCCCCACGCAATCGGGAGGTACGTAATGGACGTGGTTAAGGTTCACCCTTGGTTACAGCGGCGGTGCCGATTTGTCCGGGTGATAGCCGCTGCCGGTCGCGCAGTTCAGTTCTCTCATCAACCCATGGCCTGGGCTGTCCGGCTCTCGACACTGGTCCCGCCGTTGACAGCCCGCCCCGATCCCAGTTGTTCTTGGCTACGTCCGTCCGTCGGCGGTGCCGCAGGTTTGCTGGATGCTTTGCCCAATGCCTTGACGCCAACTGCCCGTTGCGGTTGGCCACCTGCCGCCTGCCCCTGGCCGTAGCCCGTCGGCTGCGATCGGCCGGATTGGGGCCGCTGGACCCGTTGTAAGGGCTCCGTCGGTTCCATCCCTCTCACAAGGAGGCTTATTGCAACCATGAAGACTAATTTTGATCGGCCTGTGATGCGTACGGTGCGGCCCTTGGCCCTGACTCCCCCGATCGCGCCGCCGTCCTTTGCCACCCCGCGATCGCGCCGTCCTGAGCGGCAGGCGATCGCCCTGATCTCGGTCCATGGTGACCCGGCGGCGGACATCGGTAAGGAGGAGGCGGGCGGCCAGAATGTGTACGTGCGCGAGGTGGGGGAAGCCTTAGCCCGTCTGGGTTGGCAGGTGGATCTGTTCACCCGCCGCACGGATCCTGAGGCCCCCGCGATCGTCGAGCATGGTCCCCACTGCCGCACCATTCGCCTGGAGGCGGGGCCGGTGGCCTTCGTGCCGCGCGATGCCCTGTTTGATCACTTACCGGAGTTTGTGGAGGCGTTTGAGCGCTTCCAAAATGCTGAGGGCAACCACTATCCCCTGATCCATACCAACTACTGGCTGTCGGCCTGGGTGGGTCTGCGGCTCAAGGAGCGCCACGGGGTTCAGTTGGTTCATACGTATCATTCCCTGGGGGTGGTGAAGTACGGGGCGATCGCCCAGTTGCCTCCCATCGCCACGACCCGCCTTGGGGTAGAACGGGAGATTTTGGAGCGGGCCGATCGCGTGGTCGCCACCAGCCCTCAGGAAAAGGAGCACATGGAAACGCTGGTGTCTGCCCTGGGCCGCATTGACACGATCCCCTGCGGGACGGATGTGAATCGCTTCAGTACGGGCCTGTCCCGGCGGGCGGCGCGGCAGGTGTTGGGGATGGGGGACGATCGCCCGGTGGTGCTCTATGTGGGACGCTTCGATCCCCGCAAGGGCATTGAAACCCTGGTGCGGGCCTTTGGGCGGCTGCGCGATCGCGACCCGCAGTTGGCCGATGCCCAGTTGGCCCTGGTGGGCGGCTGGGATGACCAGGGCAGCGATGGGCGCGAGCGGCGGCGCATTGGCGACATTTTGCAGGGATTGGGGCTAGAGTCCTCCGTCACCTTTGCCGGTCGGGTGGGCCACGATCGCCTGCCCCTCTACTACGCCGCCGCCAATGTGTGTGTGGTGCCGAGCCACTATGAACCCTTTGGCCTGGTGGCGATCGAGGCCATGGGCTGCGGTACGCCTGTGGTGGCGTCGAATGTGGGCGGCCTGAAATTCACCGTGGTGCCGGAGGAGACGGGTCTGCTGGTGCCGCCCCAGGATGTGGAGGGGTTTGCGATCGCGATCGGCCGCATCCTCAAGGATCCCGTCTGGGCGCAGCAGTTGGAGGCGCGGGCCAGCGATCGCGTCCAGCAAACCTTCAGTTGGTCCGGCGTCAGCGGCCACCTGAGCGATCTCTATCGCCGTCTGCTGGCCGCCACGATCGCCCCGGCTACCCCCGCTGACCTCAATGCCGTCCGGGCTCGGGCCGTCAAAACCGCCAAGGTTTCCTAAACGGTTACCGAGGCGCGGCCTTTGGGGGTGGAGCCATGGCGCTGCCTTGTCCTCCGCCCCCACGAACCAGGCCCTATCCCCAAGCCCTATCCTATGGAGGTGTCCATCGCCTTAACTTCCCTGCTCCATGCTCCTCAAAAAGCTCATCTCCGCCGATGTGTTGGCCCCCGCGATCGTTGGACTCGTGGTGTTGATCGGCTGGGATCTCCTGGTGCGCGTCACGGGATTGCCGCCCTATCTGCTCCCTGGCCCGCTGCTCGTGCTGTCCACCCTGGTGGAAAATAGCGGCGAACTCCTCGCGTCCCTGTGGGTGACTTTTCAGATTGCCCTGTTTGCCTTCCTGGCGGCGGCGGTGTCTGGCCTCGCGATCGCGGTGCTGTTCACCCTCGATCGCTGGATTGAACGGAGCCTGTATCCCTACGCCGTCATCCTCCAAACCACGCCCCTCGTCGCGATCGCGCCCCTGATCATCATCTGGCTCAAGGACAACACCTTTGCCGCGCTGGTCCTGTGCGCCTGGATTGCCGCCTTCTTCCCCGTTGTCGCCAACACCACACTGGGCCTCAACAGCGTCGATCGCAACCTCAACAACCTCTTCAAGCTCTACAACGCCTCCCCCTGGCAGCGGCTCATTTACCTCCGGCTGCCCAGCGCCCTGCCCTACTACCTGGGGGGATTGCGCATCAGCGGCGGCCTGTCCTTGATCGGGGCCGTCGTGGCGGAATTCGTCGCGGGCAGCGGCGGCGGCGGCAAATCCGGCATTGCCTACCAAATCCTGATCGCCAGCTTTAACCTACAGATCCCTAAAATGTTCGCCGCCCTGCTGTTGGTCACGCTGCTAGGGGTGGCCGTGTTCGCCGCCCTGTCGGCCCTGTCCCACTGGCTGCTGAAGGATTGGCACGAAAGCGCCACCCGCCCGGAGGGTTGATCGATCTTCAACTTTGGGGATTTCAGGGATCGGTGGGGGCTGGGTGGGGAAACCCCTGTGGAAAACCGCGCTCCCGTCCCCGCCGTCGTTGATTCCAGGGATCGGTGGGGGCTGGGCGGGGAAACCCCGCCCCTACGGTGGATCGCGCTGAAATCGTTGCGGCGACGCTGTTTCAGGTAATGGCGTTGTTTTGAAAGCCGATGGGCGGATTTGAACCGCCGACCGTTCGATTACGAATCGAATGCTCTACCACTGAGCTACATCGGCAACGCACGGTTTCAGGGGTTACCTCAAGGCTTACCTTGGGTGGATTTGGGGCGTTTTGGCCCGTCCCTGAATGCGCCTAAGCAGTATAGCAACAAAGTGCGGAAAGTGATCGCGCGATCGCGAAAAAAATCTGTAGCTTTTGGAGCGCTGCCCCCGATGACATGTCCCCTTGATCGCGGCGCACCGGATAATGGAAAAATCCCCCTTTCGGCCCATTGGCCCTAGCCCCACCGCCGCCATGCCCCGTCCCCTTGATCGCGAGCAACTGGCCCGCCTGCGCCGCGAAGCCGCCAACCCCTATCGCGGCCTGCGCAAAACCCTGTACTTCACCTTTGCCGCCTCCGGTGCGATCGGCGCATTTGTTTTCTTCGCCAAGGCGATCGCCGGACGCGACCTGGCGGAAACCCTGCCGAACCTGGCCCTGCAATTGGGGGTTGTGGCCCTGATGGTCGGCCTCTGGCGGTGGGAACAGGCGGCGGAACGCACCGATCGCGATCGCCCCACCCCGCCACCGCGATCCTAGGGCCTGCGATCTAGCCGCGATCGCCCCTTTCCCCATGGGCCGTGGGGACCGCAGTTCTGGCTAGTCCTAGGGCGATCGTCGATCCAAGGGGACTTTTCTATACTTTTGCGAAGAAATCCGGGGGAGGGTCTCGATCTTTGTCCCCTCTACAAATAGACTTAAAGATATAAATTTGAATGGAGTCGATTCTTATAAAGACTCTAGACGTTAAAAACCCTTAAAGGTTTAGTTATGGCTTGACCATGGCTAGATTAGCGCCTGTTTACCTATGACCCTGCCGCTAGGTCTATGTAAACAAGACGAGAGCATTTTAAGTTCGCCGCATTCTCTGTTAAGGGGGACGCGGCGTTCTTTTTGGCCTGCTTTTTGGGGGGGTGCTGGGCCGGAGGCGGTGCGGCGGTGGCGGGCACCATCGGGTGATTTCCAGGGCGGGTGCTAGGGGGCCGGATCGGCCGGGGTGGGGCGAGCCGCCGCCCGACGGCGCTGGGTTAAGGCCCGCTTCACCAGGGTGGGGATCTGGGATGGGGTTTCGGCGATTTTGACCTTCGCTTCCTTCAGGGCCGCCAGCTTTTCGGTCACATCCCCCTGGCCGCGTCCCGCGATCGCGAGGCGGGCGGCGATGATGGCATTGGCGTGGCCCATGGTGCGATCAATGGGGGCATAGCGTCCGGCAATGTAGGCGATGACCGGCTTATCGATCGCGGTGGCGATGTGGGGGGCGGCGGCGAACTCATTGTTGCCACTGACTTCCCCCAGCAGAACAATCACCTCCGTGCGCTCATCCTCATCAAGAATTTGGAGCCACTGCTGGAGGGACGACCCCAGGACGCGATCGGCCCCGATGCTCGCCACGATCGATTGCCCCAGGCCCGCCCGGGTCAGGTGGTTGGCCACCTCATAGGACAGGGTGCTGCTGCGGCTGATGAGGCCCACGGGACCGGGGGAATAGAACTCCGCCGGGTGCATCCCCAGCAGCAGTTCGCCGGGGACGATGATACCGGGGCAGTTGGGGCCAACGATCAGGGTTTCCGTGGCCTCGGCGACCCGCACCAGTTGCACCATGTCCATGGGAGGGACGCCGCCGGTGGTGATCAAAATCTGTCGGATGCCCGCCGCGATCGCTTCGAGGACCGCATCGAGCACCTCATAGGGCGGCACAAACACCACCGCCACATCCACCTCCCCCGCGGCGGCGATCGCCTGCTCCACCAGATCAAAGACCGGAATACCCGCCACCTCCGTCTGGCCCCAACCGGGGGACACCCCCGCCACCACCCGCGTGCCATAGCTGCGCATCAGGGGGGCATAGGTTTGGCCGAGCGGTTCCGTAATGCCCTGGATCAAAACCTTACTAGATGAAGTCAAATGCACGGCGGCAAGCTCGATCGCGATGGTGTCTGGGGGGTGGGCGGTCCAATGGCATCCCTGGGCGCGCCTGCCCCCTCGCCCCTGGGCAGGGTCGAGGCAACGGTAGGGGACGCGCCAAAATTTAAGGATTCAGTGTAGCGCTGATTACCCGGCATCAAGGTTAACGTTTCACCATGGCTAGGGGCGTTTCGGGAGAGTTGGGTGGGGAGCGTGACGGTCTAGGGGGAGTCTATGGGGGGAACTGGCGGGGGCGGGGCAGTGCGCGATCGCACCGGTTAAGAAACGCCGCCAGTTCCCGTAGTCTGCGTTACAAACGGCGCGTCCCCTCGATTCCTAAGATACGAGCCAGGTGCATGGTCAACCCTCCCTATCCCCCCATTTCTCCCACGGCGGCCCCCATCGTTCCGGGGGGTTGGCCGCCGTGGGGCGCAGGTACTTTACCCTATGGTCGCCCAAATTAACGGGGCCGCAATGGCTTTTCCGGCTGTCTATTCCACCCTTTCTACCGAGGCCCTGGTGCGCGAAATTCTGCCCCAGTATGCCCTGGGGGAGGTGCAAGCCTGTTACTTTTGGCACCGGGGCCTCAGTGATGTCTATTGGGTTAAGGCGGGCGATCGCGCCTACATGTTTCGGGTGTCGCACCACCATTGGCGATCGCGGGAGGATGTCTATTTCGAGCTGGATTTCCTGGATTTCCTGCGCCGCCAAGATTTGCCCGTCGCCTATCCTATCCGCAGCCGCGACGGCCGCCTGGGGGTTGAGATCCACGCGCCGGAGGGGCCGCGCTACGGTGCCCTGTTTATCTTTGCGCCGGGGGAGGTGGCCGTGGGGGATCTCGACGTGCGCCGCGCCCAGCAGCTTGGGGGCATTTTGGCGGCGATCCACCGGGCCTCCCAAAACTTTTCGAGCCCCTGCCAGCGGCAGCCCCTCGCCCCGGAACTGCTGGTGGAGCAGGCGGTGGAGACGATTGTGCCCTTCCTCAAGGAGCGGCCCGACTGTCGGCGGACGTTTGAGGCGTTGGCGGCGGATGCGGTGGCGGCCCTGCGATCGCTCGATCGCCACGGGGATACCTGGGTGGTCTGTTGGGGCGATCCCCACAGCGGCAATGTCCACTTCACCGCCGAGGGGCACCCCACCCTGTTTGACTTTGACCAATGCGGCCACGGGTGGCGGGCTTTTGACCTGGCGAAATTTTACGAAACCGCCGTCCGCACGGGCCTGTCGCGCACCATCCGTGAGGCGTTCCTAGAGGGGTACCAGGCGATCGCGCCCCTCCAGCGGTGGGAACTCGACGCCCTCCAGCCCATGGCCCAGGTTGCCCACCTGTGGGCCTGGTGGATTGCCACCGACTCCGCCCGCCGCCACGACTACAGCCGCCTGGATGATTCCTTTTTCTCCCGACGCCTGTCCCAACTGCGCCGCCTCGCCAGCCGCGACTGGGCTTTGTTCTAAGGGCATGGGCGTTCCTGAATTCCCCCCCATTCGTGGCTGGGGGTGCCTTTAGGCGGGCCTTTTTTCACCTTCGGGACCATTCGGTAAGCAGGAATGGGGGCGGGGCGGTTAGCCGAACGCGATCGCGGTTTTGATTGACTATTCTGTAAATCAAGGAACAGCAATCCGGCGACAATCTTCAGGGGCAGGGCACCATTTGGGACCGCATTTCTTGGCCTCGCCCTAGGCTTGTGGGACCGCCAACCTAGAGCCCTATAGCTTAAGCCATGGGCTGAATTCATGTCCCAATCGCATTGGAATTTTACCCGATTTAGCCCGACGATTGTTGCCCCCTAAAGAAAAAGGAGACTCAGATCATGGCACTGGTTCAATGGTACCCCCACCGCGAATTGGATTCCCTGCGCCGTCAGGTGGATCGCCTGCTCGATACGCCGCTGTTTGATGGGGTTTGGGATCAAGAACGCCTCGCGATCGTCCCGCCGGCGGAACTGGAGGAAACCCCGGAAGCGTTGGTGCTGCGCATTGAGCTACCGGGTTTTGAGAAGCAGGATTTGTCCATTGAAGTGACGCCCCAGGCGGTGTCGATCAGTGGCGATCGCAAGGCTCCCCAGCGGGTGAGCGACAATGGCATCTACCGCAGCGAATTCCGCTATGGCACCTTCCAACGGACGATTCCCCTACCGAAACGGGTGAAAAATTCGGAGGCGGCGGCGACCTATGAACAGGGCATTTTGTCCCTGACGCTGCCGAAGGTGGATGAGGAGCGCAATACGGTGGTGAAGGTGAATTTGGGCTCCTAGGTTGCTTGGGCCGAGCTGACGCTGGCGGAGCGTTTGGCGGCCATGTTTCCTACGGGATGGTGACCCCGTTCCGAGGTGTCCTAGGTGCTAATTCATTTCGAGAGCTCGTTCCAGTCTGAAGGCCATGGGGCCGCGATCGCGGCCTCTTTTTCTAGGGGGGGTTGGGCATTACCAAATCCAGAACGCCAAACACTCACCCCCCGCGATCGCAGCCCGAGCCACGCGCCAAATTTCATTCCCCAAGATGGAAAAATCGCTAAGCGCGATACGGCAAAAACTGTAACAACTCCTGTAGCTTTGCCTTACAGGACCGGTCCCTCCATACAATAGAAGTATCCCCTTGGGGAAGTAGGAGGTGTCCGCATGTTGGTCATCATTGCAGAAAGCGGCCTATTGTCGCCCGGTCAAGTTTGCTGCGGTTGTCTTATGGCCGATCGCGCCGGACAGCCCCGTTGGCGAGACGGTCAACTGCATTGCGGCCAATGCGTGCGCGGCGCTTCGGACAGCAAGCCCGCCTGTTTTGAATGTGCGATGGGATTTACCTTGGCCTGGATTGATGGCTAGGGGCCATGGCACCCGCCCTGGGCCATGGGGGCGATCGGGCAATCGAAAGCGATCGCCCCACGGCCCCATCAACCTTTAGAATGGTTCAAGTCCCTGCGAAGGTCAGGGCTGTCGAATTGGGCTCATCCAAAGACTAGCCCCTGACCCAATCTTTCCCTGGCTAACTGATGGGCAATGCCGGGAATAATCACCTGTTTCTATGGATCCTATGACTACAACTTTATCGGTCAATATTGGCATTAATGATACGGATCGTCAGGCGATCGCCCATGGCCTTTCGCGGCTGCTGGCGGACACCTACACCCTGTATCTCAAAACCCATAACTTCCACTGGAATGTGACGGGGCCGATGTTCCAAACGCTGCATCTGATGTTCGAGCAGCAGTACCTAGAACTGGCCCTGGCGGTGGATAGCATCGCCGAACGCATCCGGTCTTTGGGCTATCCGGCTCCGGGCACCTATCGCGAATATGCGGAACTCACCGCGATCGCGGAAACGGAAGGGGTGCCATCCGCGAAGGACATGATTCGCCTGCTGGTGGAGGGCCAAGAAACCATTGTCCGCACCGCCCGCGAAGTTTTCCCGATTGTGGATGCGGCGAGCGATGAACCCACGGCGGATCTGCTGACCCAGCGGATGCAAATCCACGAAAAAACCGCTTGGATGCTGCGCAGTCTCCTGGAAGATTAGGGTTTTAGTTCAAGCCATTTCAATCCATTGTCCCCAGTTCCACCATGGCCCGTCCCGGCATCTTTGGCCCTGATCCCAATCAACTGTATCCATTGGCGGGCCAAACGCGGTTAATTTACCTCAAGAATGCGATCCAAAGTCCGCTCATTTCCGTGGGGGACTATACCTACTACGATGACCCGGAGGATCCCCTCAATTTTGAGCGGAATGTGCTCTACCATTTCGATTTCATTGGCGATCGCCTCATCATTGGCAAGTTCTGCGCGATCGCGGCCCAGACCAAGTTCATCATGAATGGCGGCAACCATTTGACCGATCGCCTAGCCACCTATCCGTTCCCGATTTTTGGCAACGGTTGGGAGTGCGCCATGCCCGAAGCTTGGCCCCACAAGGGAGATACGGTGGTGGGCCATGACGTGTGGCTGGGCCATGGGGTGACGGTGATGCCCGGGGTGACCATTGGCCATGGGGCGATCGTGGCGACGGGGGCGGTGGTGACGCGGGATGTGGCTCCCTATGCGATCGTGGGGGGCAATCCGGCCCAGGAAATTCGCAAACGGTTTGATGAGGATGCGATCGCGCGGCTCCTGGCGATCGCCTGGTGGGATTGGGAGATTGAAAAAATCAGCCGGAATGTCAAGGCCATCTGCGGCGCGGATCTTGATGCCCTAGAACGTAGCGTCTAACGGTCAAGTAATGTCGCCCTTAGCAATCCCTTGCATAAATTGGCTTGTGGACTAGGGGGCCATGGCGTCATCAGACGGCGGATGCCAACCGCCCCGAATCCAAAGGCGACGAGCTTTTACAATCGCCTCTTCATTGTGGGCTTGATCATTCAAATCCATGCGATCGCAGGTGGCACGACCCACCGCGCTCGTCCCTCGAATCACTAGGCCGTCCTGTTCCCAGACAAAATGGTCGTTCCACCGCTGCGATCGCGGATTGAATAATTGGGTGGAAACTTGAGATTCTGGATCGGTTCCTTCTGTGAAATTGTAGCGGTAGCTATTACATCGCTGGCAGGCCAGGGCTAAATTTTCAACGGTATCCGCTCCGCCCCGCGATCGCGGCTGGATGTGATCAATCTCAAATCGGGCTGCACTGGCATCTTCAGAAGAATGGCAGTATTCACACAGAAACTTAGCCCGTTCTCGCACCTGCTGCCGAATCTCCTTTGGAATTGCCATGCCTATGCCGACTCAGCAATGATTTTGGCATTGAGCAACGTAAAAATGCGATCTAGCTCTAAAATTCCTGTCAGTTCTGCGGTCTCGTCGGGCGATAGCTGTAGCTCTCGCTGCTTTTCGTTGAGACTGGTCAATCGCCCTTGCAATTCTTCGCTGAATTTAAATAGAAATAATCCTCGAACTGGCCTGAGTTGAACCCCATTCTCAATAAAAAAAGAGGGCTGAATCATCAGTTGAGCATTCATAATTCACCTCACGGCTTGATGTAGATCTCGATGCCCTAGAACGCAGTGTCTAGTGACTCCAGCTTTGTCTGGTCTGACAACTGCATCCAGAATCCCACGCGCCCCAGGGCGATTTTCGCTGCCTCGTTGATCGGTAATTGATCGCGGCCCCAACTCGGATCAAGGGCAATGATCTGTTCCGCGATCGCCCCAAAGCTCGGCAAGCAATTAGGATCCGCCGCCAAAGCCGCGATCGCCGCCGCCACCCCCTCCGGCGTTTGGTCCTTGTGGCGCGCACAGGCCGCCAGCTCCGGCACACCGTATTTACCCATCACCGTCGCAAAGCCAAACAATCGGCACAGGGCCGGACGCCAGGGATAGACCGTGCAGCGCCCCCGACCGGACGTGGGGGCCAACGGATCCGGCGCGAAAAATTGACAGATTTCAGCGTTTGCGCCCGCGCCCGCGCCCGCTGCCCCTTCCCCCTCCAAGCGCCCCAGCCACAGCTCCCCCTCCCCGCGCCGAAATAATTCCACCGCCAGGGGCAACATCTCCAACGGCGTCGCCTCCACCTCCGGGTAGGTGCAGCACACCCCACAGCCCGCCGGACAGGCCAACGGCACCGCCGCCTGAAACGCCGCGATCGCCCCATCCACCTGCCCATAGAGGGCCATTACCCGCACCGCCAGATCCTCCATCACCCCCCCTAGGGATCGCCCCCATCCCTGGAACCGGGGGGCACCATCGGCGAAAAACAGCGCAATTCCGCCAAATATTGCTCCACCCGCGCAAATTGCGGCACATTCAGCCGGTAATACACCCAGCGCCCCTCCTGACGCCCCAGGATCAACTCCGCCTGCCGCAGCACCTTCAGGTGGAACGAAATCTTAGACTGGGCCACCGCCAGCGCATCGCACAGCTCCCCCACACACAGCTCGCGATCGCGCAGGAGCTCCACCGTCTCCAGCCGCAGCGGCTCTGAAAGGGCCTGAAATGCCCCCAGCAGCATCTCCAGATCCTGCGGCTGGCGATGCCCCTCCCCGCGCCGGAGCAATGGCCGTAGCGGCCGCCGTTGTTGTTCATCCACCATGCCGTTCTGGTTACCTTGCCGCCATCCATTAGGTTATCGGTCGAGCCCTGCGGGTTGGGCCTTGCCCCTTGGGACACCGCCCCTTCAGTCCCAGACCTCCAACAGCCAAGGCAAAGGAGCCAGGAATCTCACTTTTTTCCAGAGATCCCCAGCTCCCAGTCTATCGAAAAACGATCGCGATCAGCGCCACCGCGATCGCCACCCAAGGCCGAAAAATAGCAACTAAACCATGAATTTAGTTACTTTTGCGGATTCCCCCAGGTCAGCGGCCATCAATCGCCGGAGCCGTCAACGGAGCCACCGCGATCGCCCGATCAGCCCGTTGATTTGCCAGCGTCGGCACCGCATCCCGCAGCCGCGCCGTCAGCTTCGAGGTCGTCGAATCATAGACCTCCGTGAGAATCTTCGGATAGAAGCCAATGCCAATAATCGGCACCAGCAAACAGCCAATAATAAACACCTCCCGAGGCTCCGCATCAATCAGCACCTCATGGGACGTCAGTTCCTTATTCTCCGGACCGTAGAAAATCTCCCGCAGCATCGACAGCAGATAAACCGGCGTCAGGATCACCCCCACCGCCGCCAAAAACACCACCAGCACCTTAAACGGCAAACTGTAGGCATCACTGGTCGAAAAGCCAATAAACACCGTCAACTCCGCCACAAACCCACTCATCCCCGGCAGCGCCAACGACGCCAACGAGCAGGCCGTAAACATCGAAAAAATCTTCGGCATCTGCTGACCCACCCCGCCCATCTCATCGAGCATCAGCGTATGGGTCCGGTCATAGGTCGCCCCCACCAGGAAGAACAGGCTCGCCCCAATCAACCCATGGGACACCATTTGCAGCACCGCGCCGCTCATGCCCAAATCCGTAAACGAACCAATGCCAATGAGCACAAAGCCCATGTGGGAAATGGACGAGTAGGCAATCTTGCGCTTCAGGTTGCGCTGGGCGAACGACGTCAGGGCCGCATAGACAATATTCACCACCCCCAAAATCACCAGAATTGGCGCAAAGGTGGCATGGGCATCGGGCAGCATCCCCGCATTCATGCGAATCAGGGCATAGCCCCCCATCTTCAACAAAATGCCCGCCAGCAGCATATGCACCGGGGCCGTCGCTTCCCCGTGGGCGTCGGGCAGCCAGGTGTGGAGGGGGAAGATGGGCAGTTTAACGGCATAGGCCACCAGGAAGCCGCCGTAGAGCAGCAGTTGCAGATTATGGGTGTAGGGCTTGGCCGCCAGGGCGCTCATGTCGAAGGTCACCGTGTCGCCATAGAAGGCCATCGCCAGGGCGCACACGAGGATGAACAGGGAGCCGCCAGCGGTGTAGAGGATGAATTTGGTGGCGGCGTAGAGGCGTTTTTTGCCGCCCCAGATGGACAGGAGCAGGTAAACGGGGATCAGTTCCAACTCCCACACCAGGAAGAACAGGAGCATGTCCTGGACGGCGAAGACGGCGATCTGGGCACCGTACATCGACAGGATTAGGAAGTAGAAGAGTTTGGGTTTGAGGGTGACGGGCCACGCGGCGAGGATGGCCAGGGTGGTAATAAAACCCGTCAGGAGGATGAGGGGCATCGAGAGGCCATCGGCTCCGACGGACCATTTCAGGTCGATTTGTTCGATCCAGGTGTAGCTTTCGACGAGCTGGAGGTCGGGGTTGCCGAAGTCGTAGTAGTTACAAAACGCATAGACGATGAGGGCAAAGTCGATCAGGCCGACGGTGAGGGCGAACCAGCGGACGGTGCGGCCGTCCTTGTCGGGTAAGAGGGGGACGAGGAGGGCGGCCACGATGGGCAGCGTGATGACGGTTGTTAGCCAGGGAAAGTCCATAGCGGGGGTTTTGAGGGGTCGCTGAAGCTTCTAGGGGCTAGTTTAAGCAACGGGTTTGATCCCGCCTGCGATGCTTAACAGTTCGATTACAAAGGGGCTGGGGGCACGATCGCGCGATCGCATTTGTTTAGATTTCTTTAGGGTTTTGGGGAAGACTTTGTGAAGTTTTAGGGGATTTTTGGGTCTGGGGTGCTGGGGAGGGGGGAAGTTTTTGGCCGGCGGCGAGGGCTTCGAGGCGATCGCGATCGCGCAGGCGGATGGTGTTGCCCTGGAGGTGGAGGATGCCGTGGCGTTCGAGGCGGCCCAGGAGGCGCGAGAGGGTTTCGGGGCTGGTGCCGAGGTAGGCGGCCAGTTGGCCCTTGGGCAGGGCGAGGGGGATGGAGATGGGGCGATCGGTCGGGTCGGCCTCGGTGGGGTGGTCGGCGGCGCGATCGCGGAGGTAGGCGGCGAGGCGAGCGGACACTTCCTTGAGGGAGAGGTCTTCGATGGTGTTGGCGAATGATCGCAGGCGGCTGGCGAAGATGGCGAGGACGTTGAGGGCCAGTTCCGGCTGGTGGGCGAGGCGATCGCGCAGGGCGTTGCGGGGAAAGAGCAGCACTTCGCTGTCCTCTAGGGCGATCGCCGTGGCGGGGTAGGCTTGGCCATCGAAGGCGGGCACCTCGGCAAAATGCTCCCCCGGCCCGAACAGTTGCAGGATATATTCCCGCCCGTCGGGGCCTTGTTTGACGATTTTGATGCGCCCTTCGACGACGATGAAAAATCCCCGCGCCGGATCCCCGTCCGAGAAGAGAATGCTGCCCCGGCGGTGGCGCTGCGGCTGGGCGATCGCGCTGAGGGTTTCGAGATCCGCTGGCCCTAGGCCCCGCCACAGGGGGGTGTTGCTAAGGAAAGTGGAGCGATCGCGCAGCCGGTCCAACTGGGGCGACATGGCAAGACATCAAGAAAGGTGAGGGTTTTGACTTAGATCAAGGATGCCCCAGGGGCGCGCAACCATACTGAACTCGACGGGGCAACCCCAGGGACGCCCTCCACCATGCGTATCTTCAGCGGGAGATCAGGGCAGATGTTTTGCAACCAATGTGAACAAACGGCGGCGGGGCAAGGGTGTCACCAGTGGGGATCCTGCGGCAAGAGCCCGGAATTGGCGGCCCTTCAGGATTTGACGATCTATTGCCTGCGCAGTGGGGCGATCGTGGTGCGCCAAGCCCTGGCGGCACGGCTCGATACCACTGAGTTTGATGGGCTGGCGATCGAGGCCCTGTTTGCCACGTTGACCAATGTGAACTTTGATCCCCGCCGCTTTTTGGCCTATTGCCAGCGGATTATTGCCCTGCGCGATGGCCTGAAGGACCGGCTCGCCGCGATCGCGCCCGTCCTGCTGTGGCCTGAACTGGCGAATTTTCCGGGGCCGGTGGGGGATGACCTGGACGCGGCGATCGACCTGGGGAAAACCGTCGAACTGCAATTCATTAGCCAAGCGGGCAAGAACGTCGATCACTTCTCCCTGATGCTGACGGTGCTCTATGGCCTCAAGGGCATGGCCGCCTACGCCTACCACGCGCGGGAGCTGGGCCAGAGCGATCTCCGGGTGGATCAGTTCATCTGGGAAGCCCTCGCAGCCCTCAACGATCGCGATCGCCCCCTCGATGGCTGGGTGGATTTGGCCCTGCGCCTTGGGGAAGCGAATTTGGTTGCCCTGGAACTGCTCGATCGCGGCAACACCACCGCCTTCGGGAACCCCACCCCCACGCCCATCTCCCTCGATCCGGTCCCCGGCAAAGCCCTGCTGGTGTCGGGCCATGACCTGCTGCAACTGCGGACCATTCTGGAGCAGACCGTCGGCACGGGGATCAACGTCTACACCCACGGGGAACTGCTGCCCGCCCACGGCTACCCCCTCCTGAAGGGCACCTATCCCCACCTGGTGGGCCACTACGGCACCGCGTGGCAGCACCAAACGACGGAATTCGCCAAATTCCCCGGCGCGATCGTCATGACCACCAACTGCCTGATGCCCCCCCGTGATTCCTACCGCGATCGCGTCTTTTCCGTGGGGGCCGTCGGCTGGCCGGAGATTGTTCACCTCGATGGCACGGACTTTAGCCCCGCGATCGCCCTCGCCCAATCCCTGCCCGGATTCACGGAACCAGCCCCTACAGAAACGGGCATGGAACCGCGCACCGTCCTGACCGGCTTTGGGCACCACGCCGTCCTCAGCGTCGCCGATCGCGTCATCGACGCCGTGAAGGGGGGCCGCATCCGCCACTTCTTCCTGGTGGGCGGCTGCGACGGGGCCAACACCGAACGGAGCTACTACAGCGACCTCGTGGATCAAATCCCGGACGATTGCATCGTGCTCACCCTCGCCTGCGGTAAATTCCGCTTCTTTGACCGGAAATTGGGCGAAATCGACGGCCTACCCCGCCTGATGGACGTGGGCCAGTGCAACGACGCCTACAGCGCCATCCAAATCGCGATCGCCCTCGCCAACGCCTTCGGCACGGACGTGAACCACATCCCCCTGTCCATGATCCTGTCCTGGTATGAGCAGAAGGCCGTCGCCATCCTCCTGAGCCTGCTGCACCTGGGCATCCAAAACATTCGCCTTGGCCCCACCCTGCCCGCCTTCCTCTCGCCGAATGTCATGGGGCTCCTGGGCGATCGCTACCACCTGATGCCCATCACCACCCCCGAGGCCGACCTGGCCGCCTGCCTTGGCTAGGGATTCATCCGCCCCCTCCACTTCCTAACCTGTAAACCCAAATGCACCGCAGCCTATTTTATTGATGGGTTGCGGTGCGTTTCCATAGGAATTGGGAATTTTAGGGATTGGCGCGGCGATCGCGCACAAACACCTGCAACCCCTGGCGACGCACCTCAAATAAATCGATCGCATTCACCAGATCCAGCAATTTTCGATAGCCATAATTGCGCGAATCAAAGGACGCCTGATTAGAAATAAACTGGCCCATCGTCCCCAGATCCGCCCAGCCATCCTCCCCCTGGGCATTGTCGATCGCCCCGCGCAGCAGCTTAATCAACTTCGCATCCCCCTTCATCTCGCGGCCCGTCTTGCGGATGGGGGCCGAGCCACTCTTCTCCGTTTTGGGGGCATCCTCCAGCTCCTCGCCCAGGGCATTGAGATCTAGGAACCGGGAGCAGGCATTGACGAACGGCGCAGGGGTTTTTTGCTCCCCAAACCCATAGACCCGCACCCCATTCGCCAGCACCCGCATTACCAGCGGCGTAAAGTCACAGTCGCTCGACACGATCGCCAAAATGTCGAACTTTTCCTCATGGAGGAGATCCATCGCATCGATCACCAGGGCCATGTCCGTCGCATTTTTGCCCTTGGTTAAGTCAAACTGCTGCACCGGCTGAATGGCGTACTCATGCAAAATCTGCTCCCACTTCTGGAGGGTCGCATTTTTCCAGTTGCCGTAGGCGCGGCGGATATTGGTGACCCCATCCTTAGATAACTCCGTCAAGATGGGCTGGAATTTGGCGGCGGGGGCATTGTCCGCGTCAATCAGCAGGGCAATGCGGCTGGAACGATCGCTCATGGGGTGGGGGCAGGTGGGGGACGACTCGCCTTGGGTTGTAGCAACTCCTGGGGTGGGGCGCAATTGGTCCGGGGTCGAGTTTGCGAGGATTGGGGGAGGATTGGGGCAAAGAATGGACCTTGCCCTGGGAAATTCTGCCCCCCGCGCCCTTAGGATTAGCAAGACAACCTACAATGAGAACCGCCTAGGCTCGGTCGATCCCGACGAGTCCTGGCAGTGCCGAGCGCTCGACTGAGGACATATGGATTTTTCAACCGTAGCTTCCCAGCTCAATGCTTGGACGATCTTGCCCGAAGGCATCGTGATTCTCACCTTGATTGCGGTGCTGCTCGTCGATCTCATCGTCGGGCGATCGTCCGTCCGCTGGACCCCCTACCTAGCCATTGCTGGTCTGTTCGGCGCGATCGCGGCCCTGTGGCTACAGTGGGCCCCGCCGGATCCCGTTGCCTTCCTGGGGAGTTTTAGTAGCGATCCCCTCAGTACCCTGTTCCGGGGCATCATCGCCCTGTCCTCCGCGATCGCCATCACCATGTCGATCACCTACGTGGAGCGGACGGGAACAGCCCTGGGGGAATTCCTGGTGATTTTGCTGACGGCGACGGTCGGCGGCATGTTTTTGTCCGGGGCGAATGAACTGGTGATGGTGTTCGTGGCCCTGGAAACGTTGAGTATTTCGTCCTATCTGCTGACGGGCTACATGAAGCGGGATCCGCGATCAAATGAAGCGGCCCTGAAATATCTCCTCATCGGTGCGTCGAGCTCGGCGATTTTTCTCTATGGGGCGTCGCTGCTCTATGGGCTCTCGGGGGGCGAAACCCGCTTAGATCATTTGGCCGCTGCGATCGTTAGTTCCGGTGATCGCCCGCCCCTGGCGTTGGTGGTGGCCCTGGTGTTTGTGGTGGCTGGTATCGCGTTCAAGATTTCCGCCGTGCCGTTCCACCAATGGACGCCGGACGTGTATGAGGGATCGCCGACGCCGGTGGTGGCTTTCCTGTCCGTCGGGTCCAAGGCGGCGGGATTTGCCCTGGCGGTGCGGCTGCTGGTGACGGCCTTCCCGCTGGTGTCGGAGCAGTGGCACTTCGTGTTCACGGCATTGGCGATTTTGAGTATGGTGCTGGGGAACGTGGTGGCCCTGGCCCAGACCAGCATGAAGCGCATGTTGGCCTACTCGTCCATTGGTCAGGCGGGCTTTGTGACCATCGGCCTGCTGGCGGGGACGACGGATGGCTATGCCAGTACGGTGTTTTATCTGCTGGTGTACCTGTTCATGAATTTGGGCGGGTTTGCCTGCATCATTCTGTTCTCCCTGCGGACGGGGACGGATGAGATTAGTGAATATTCGGGCCTGTACCAGAAGGATCCGCTGCTGACCCTGTGTTTGAGTATTGCGTTGCTGTCGTTGGGGGGGATTCCGCCGCTGGCGGGCTTCTTCGGCAAGATCTACCTGTTCTGGGTGGGCTGGCAGGCGGGGCTGTATACCCTGGTGCTGGTGGGGCTGCTGACGAGTGTGGTGTCGATTTACTACTACATTCGTGTGGTCAAGATGATGGTGGTCAAGGAGCCCCAGGAAATGTCGGAGGCGGTGAAGAATTATCCGGCGATCGACTGGTCGGTGCCGGGATTGCAGCCCCTGCGGTTTGGTCTGGTGGTGGCGACGATCGCGACGTCGCTGGCGGGGATTTTGTCCAATCCGCTGTTCACGATCGCCAATGATTCGGTGGTCCGCACGCCGATTTTGCAGGCGTCGTTGATGGTGGCGTCGCCGGTGTCGAGTGTTCCTGATGCTGGGGTGACGGTGGCGGACGCGATCGCGCCGGAGGAGTCGGTGATCGTTCCCTAGGGCGGTGCAGGCTCTCAATACCAATCCATCTCAAACTAGATAAAAACCAAGGCCGACAGCGCGATCGCGCTGTCGGCCTTGGTTTTTGGGGTTGATGGGGGCAACCGTGCCTAGCGCAGGAGCGGGCTGCCGTGGTGGTGGATCAAGTACCAGCGGCCCCCCATGTGCTCGAAGAGGTTCGTGGCGATCGATTGGGCCTTGAACCGCTTGCGGCCATTAACTTGCAGGATGGTTTCTAGGGTGACGACATAGCCAAAACAGCCGTTGACCTGGCTGGAGATCGGGTCGATTTCCACCTCCAGGTAGCTAATGTTTTGGAAAATCGTGCCCCAGGAGGTGCGGATGCTGTCCCATCCCTGGAGGGCGGCGCGGCCCGGATGGATGCACAGGACATCGGTGCCAGCGGACCAGATTTGGCCCATGGCGTCGAGGTCTTTGCGCTCGAAGGCTCGATAAAAGTCTTCGTTGGCACTGAGTAGGCTCCGGCGATCGCGGCCCGCAGCGGTGGGGGGCGGTTCAGGGCTAGGGTGGTTCATGGGGGATGGCCGTTGAAATGAAGGATGGGTCACGGTCGGCGGAAGCGATTCAGCAATTGGGCCGGGGGCGGGGGGCGATCGCCCCTTGGGGAGGCCGAGCTGCCAATGGTGTGCATTGAAAACGGGGAAAGAAATCATGGATCAAAGGCGGGTAACAATTTTGGGCTGTGGCTATGGGGGACGCGCGGCGATCGCGCCCCTGCGGGCGGCGGGCTATGGCCTGACGGTGACCACCACTTCACCGGACAAGCTGCCTGGGTTGACGGCGTTGCTTGCGGCGGCGGGGGGATCCGGGGCCGATCGCGCCCAGGTGGCCCATGGTGACGACCCCGATTCGGTGGCCCGCGCGATCGCGGACAGCCACGCGGTGATCCTGACCGTCGGGGCCAAGGGCAAGGACGATTACCGGCGGGCGTACCTGCAAACGGCCCAAACCCTCGCGGCCCTGGTGCCTCGCCATCCGCAAATTCAGCAGATTATCTACACCGGCAGCTATGCGGTCTACGGCGATCGCGACGGTGCCTGGGTGGACGAGGACACCCCCCCGCAGCCGGCCAACCCCAACGGCGAAATCCTCCTGGCGACCGAGCAGACCCTGGCCGCGATCGCCACCCCCGAGCGCCGCGTATGCATATTTCGCCTGGGGGGCATCTGCGGGCCGGGGCGCGAAATCGTCAAAATTTTCCGCACCTATGCCGGCACCACCCGACCGGGCAGCGGCGGTGACTGGAGCAACTGGATCCACCTGGACGACATCGTGGGCGCGATCGCCTTTGCCCTGGAGCGGCGGCTGGACGGCATTTATAACCTGGTCCATGACCGCCCCGAAACCCAGAAAGACCTGTTGGAACGTACTTTTCATCAGCATGGGTTAGATCCGGTGAACTGGAATCCGACCGAAGCGGGGCCGCTGCGCCCCTACAACGCCCGGGTCTCGAACGAAAAACTCAAGGCGGCGGGCTATCGCTTCCGCCATGCCACCATCCCGATTTGATCTGAGATCCGTTGTGGGCCGCCGACTCCCCTGGGCGGGGGATTGGTCACAGACGGATTTGACATCAGTGCGCGATCGCGGCGGGTGGCCATGGCTAAAACACCTCCGGATCAAGCTGCACCAGCCCCGCCCGAGTGAGGTTGCCAATGGCCTCCTGGATGCGCTCCTGAGACAGGGACAGGCAGACCGCCAGCGATCGACTATCCACCGATCGCCCCGCCAAAGACAGGTGCAACACCAGTTCCAAAACCTTCTGCTCCGTGGGGTTGAGTTCGTACTGCATCCGTTTGCCCGTGCGTTGACCAGTCATGGGGAAATGTCCTCCGGGGGTGCTAGGGGATTGGGTCGGGGGCTGGGGCGAGGGGCTCAAAAACCGCCGCCGCCGTGCAGTCATAGAATCCCGCGAATCCCAAGGGAGTGCGGCGATCGCGACCGTGCTTGCCCCGTGAGCTTTCGGGCGTTTCTGGGCGATCGCAACGGCCCCCCCCCGCGATCGCAACCGACCTCCCCCTGCGATCGCGATCGCACCCCATTCCCCCCTCGACCCCGCCCCCGCCCCAAGGCCCATCCCCAAAGGCCCGCCCCTGTGTACAATCGCCATGGCGCGCCTGCCCGCTGCCCCGCCGCGATCGCCCGCCGTTTTTGCCCCATTCCCTGACGCCATGGCCCCCAACGACACTTCCTTCAGCGCCGCTCCCCCAACCCCGGAAACGGACCCAGAGCGCCTAGAACGGGCCATTCTGAGCCGTTTACTGAGCTGGCAAACCATGCGCGGCGAGGTCACGTTCCCCTGCATTCCCGCCCTGGCCGATCGCTACACCCAGCAGGTGCAGGGCCTCGCGCGGACCCTGGGGCAACCCTTTGATGCGGCGGCCCTGGAGCGGCTGCGGACCCTGGTGGCCCAGCGGCTGGAGGAGGGCTATGCGGCGTCGCCCTATTCCCAACTGCTGGTGCGCTACCAAACGGTGCCCGGTCCGGAGCCGCAACTGTCCTGGAAGGTGGAAACGGTGGTGGTGTCCTCCGAGCAGCAGGCCCGCCACTTTTTGCGCTACCGGCCGCCCGAGGTCCATGATCGCTACCCGGACGCGAAGGTGGAGGCGATCGCGGCGACGCTGGGCGATCCTGAAAATGCGCCGATTTTGGACGTGGGGGCCGGTCCGGGGCGCAATGCGATCGCCCTGGCGCGGCGGGGCCATCCGGTGGTGGCGATCGAGCCCAATGGGGCCATGGCCCAACAGTTGCGGACGATGGTGGAGCGATCGGGCCAGACGGTGCAGATCCTGGAGCGCAATATCCTCGATGGGGAGTTTGACCTGGCCCGCGATCGCTACGGGGCGATTCTGCTGACGGGGGTGGTGCCCTATTTTGACCAGGTGGATCAGTTGCGGCTCCTGTTCCAGAAGCTGGCCCCGGCGTTGCGTCCGGGGGGCTTGCTGCTGTTCGATGCCTTTGTGGGGGTCGAGGGGTGGGTGCCGACGCGGCTGGTGCGGGAGTGGGGGCGGGTGACGGATGCCTATCCCCTGGCCATGTCGGAGCTGGCGGCGGCGATCGCGGGGCTGCCCCTGGTGCTGGTGTCCGACGAGGATGCCCTGGCCTATGAGCGCGAGCACCTGAGCCCGGAAGCGCGTCAGGCTCGCCCCTGGTTTGATCGCTGGGCCTCCGCCAGTCGCCTGTTCCAGCTACCGGGCGATCGCGTGCCCCCCGTGTCCCTGCGCTGGCGGGTCTATGAACGATCCAGCCAGTCGTGACCCAATCTGGCCGTTAACCGCAGTCAATTTTCCCAGCCATGGCCTTGACCCCTGAACGACGCATTCTGACCGTTGATGGCCTTGCCCTGGCCGCGTGGCACTGGCGATCGCCCGGAAAACCGGCGGTGCTGCTGCTCCACGGCCTCGGGGACTGCGGGGCCACCTGGCGGGGCGTGGGCGATCGCCTGGGGGGGCGCTATGACGTGGTGGCGCTGGATCTGCTGGGCCACGGGGACAGCGATAAACCCACGGACCCGGCGGCCTATGGCTTTGAGGCGGTGATCGGTTGGCTGGAGGGGGCGATCGCGCAGTTGGGCTGGTCCCAATTCCATGGGGTCGGCCATTCCCTCTCGGGCAAAATTCTGCCGGTGTGGGCGCGATCGCGGCCCGAAGCATTCCTGAGCCTGACCCTGGTGGACCCGTTTTTTATCAATGCCATGCCCAGTTGGCTGGGGCTCACCTTTCCGCTGCTTTATCGCACCTTGCCCTTCCTAAAACTCTTGGGGCCATTCCCCAGCCGCGAGGCCGCCGAAGCCTGCGCGCGATCGCTGCGCCAATACGCCGACTGGACGCCCCTGCAACGGCAAGCCCTCGCGGACAATCTTGAACAAAAGCCCGACGGCACCTGGGGCAGCAAACTCGCGATCGCGGCCCGGAACGGCTTTTTTCGCGAATCCATGCGGGTGGCGGGCCTCACCGACGCGATCGCCATCCCCAGCCTGCTGGTGTTGCCGGAACAGGGGCTCAACCGCAGCGACTTTCAACTGGCCCCCTGCCGCCAATACCTCACTAACCTCACGGAAGTGCGCGTCCCCGGCAACCACTGGCCCTTTTTAATGGATCCAGACGCCTTTACAAACGCCCTGATCCACTTCTGGGAAGGTTGATTGAGCCACGCAAAAAACAACTAAGGCAAGGGACTTAGGGGGCGTCGTCAAATGGCCTACAACCCTTACGGTCTCGTCCTCTTAACCGATCAACCGTAGGGGCGGGGTTTCCCCGCCCAGCCCCCGCGATCCCTGGTATGCCCAAGGTTGAGGTTTCCCCGCCCAGCCCCCGCGATCCCTGGTATGCCCAAGGTTAAGCGGGTTTGGGATGGCCGGTCGGGCGAGGGTTGGGAGACCCAACCCCTACGGGTTGCTGAGGATTTTTTGGACGATCTCCAGCCCCGACACCGCCTGCCAGCCAAACAGGCCCACAATCACCGTATTCAGACCGATGTGGGCATAGCGCGCCAGATCGTTCCCCTTCTGCATCGCCGGAGCCAGCGCCGCCGACAGGGCGATCGTACCGGTCATCGCCAAACCCGCCAGCAGGTGCGGCCCCACGAACAGCTTTTGGTTATTGATATAGGTCGCCGTCATACCCCCCAGCGACCCCAGGACCATAATCGCCAGCACCAGCGACCCCACCTGGAAATGCTTGGTGGCAAACTTCCCCTTCACCAGGGTTTTCTTCTCCTCGCCCGTCGCCGTGCGGGTGCGGCGGGACTGCCAACCCAGATAGCCCGCATAGAGCGTCAGGGCCAGCAGAATCCACATGGTGGCCGGATGGGCAAAGGTGACCACGGGTTTGAGGACATCGGGAATCACTAGGGCCATGGGTCTCTCTTCTCCTGTATGAGGTTGGGGGCGCAGCAGGGCCGGGTACGCCGACGATCGCCGCCCCTTCATAAAAGTTAAAGCAAAACCAGGGGGAATGGGCCGCGCCGCGATCGCCCCCGACTTTCCCAAGTTTTAAATTACGCCCTAGGAACCGGGCACTAGCTCCGAGTTCAGTTCATTAAAGGACCGCAGGCGCAGCTCCGGCGACTCCTGGCGCGGCACCAGATCAAACACCTCCCGCAGGCGATCGTCCAGCTTCTCGTAGGGCACCTGGCCGATTTCATCGAGCACCACCTGACCGTTCTGGTCAAAAATCACCGTCTGGGGCACAAATCCCCGGTAATAGTGGGCTGGATCCGTTGGATCGTCCTTTTTCTCCGGCAGGAGCGCATCGGGCGAGATGGGCAAAATTTCCGCCGCCCGCCCGTAGAACGCCTGGAGCCGCGACACGGTGGAGGAAAACTGCTTGCAGTCGCTGCTGTCGTCCACGTAATACACCACGATCGCGGGGCGCTGGCGCGCAAAATTGTCCGCCAGGGTGGTGCGGGGCGGCACGAGGGACCCGTTGCCCGCATAGAGGGCGAAAATATTGCCATCGAAGCGATCGTCCGTCAGGGCCGCCTGGGCCGGAGCCATCCCCGGCAACGCCCACAGGGCAACGCTCAGCAGCAGCCCCAGCAGTGCCGCCGCGATCGCCCGTCGTCCCCCCAATCCGGGTGGAACCATCGCCCCCCAGGGCCGGTCCAAAGGTTGCAGCGTCGGGATCGCCGTCCCAGGGGAAATCGGTGAAATAGCCATCGTGATGATGAAAATGTCCTAGAAAAAGTACGGGGATGGATGGGGATTGAACGGGGGCCACTCGGCTTGCCATCCTATCGCGATCGCGCGCCCCCCGCTGGCCTTGCCCCCGCTGCCGCAAGCCCAAGGGCCGGTGTACCATCGAAAAACCGGTGCATCGCGCCTGAGACGCCCTACGGCCCCCGGCCCAGCCCATCCGCGCCCCAGAGTCCCCTAGGCTGCCCCACCGCGATCGCCCCGCCCGTCCATTCATTTCAATCCATATCAATTCAACCCGTCACATCAGCCCCAGGGGACACAGGAGATGGTTCGGTTCCGCATCCAGCCCGACAGCGAAATTCCCGCCTCGAATCAACTGTTTAATCAAATTCGCTTCGCGATCGCCTCGCGCCAATTTCCACCCGGCCACCGCCTGCCCAGCACCCGCCAACTGGCCATGGAAACGGGCCTGCACCGCAACACCGTCAGCAAGGTCTACCGCCAACTGGAGGACACGGGCCTCGTGGAAGCCCAGGCCGGGTCCGGCATCTACGTGCGTGCCCTGGGCCATGAGGGGGGCGCGAAACTGCGATCGCCCGTCTTCGACACCAACCCCGAAGCCTACGATCTTGTTAAGGAAAGCCTTGATCGCCTCCTGGAGGGGGGATGCAGCCTCTCGCAGGCGCGGGAACTGTTTTTGGGGGAAGTGGACTGGCGGCTGCGGTGCGGCGCGCGGGTCATCGTCACGGCCCCCCAGCAGGATCTCGGCGTCGGCGAAATCATGGCCTCGGAAATTGAACAGGCCCTGCAAATTCCCGTCCAACTGCTGCCCCTAGAGGAGCTGGCGGAAGCCCTAGAGCGCATGGCCTCCGCCACGGTGGTCACCAGCCGCTACTTCATCGGCGACGCGGAACGGATCGCCGCCCCCACCCGCGCCCGCGTGATCCCGGTGGACATTTATGACTACGCCGAGGAAATCGAATTTGTGAAAAATCTGCCCGCCGGGAGCCGCATGGGCCTCGTCAGCATCAGTCCGGGCTGGCTGCGGGCGTCGGAGGTGATTGTCCACAGCTTCCGGGGGGATGAGCTGCTGGTGATGACCTCCCAGCCCAATGACCCGTACAAATTGGCGGCGATGGTCAAAACCGTGCGCTATGTGGGCTGCGATCGCGACAG
This sequence comes from Cyanobacteriota bacterium, assembly GCA_022402445.1. Classification (GTDB taxonomy): domain Bacteria; phylum Cyanobacteriota; class Cyanobacteriia; order CACIAM-69d; family CACIAM-69d; genus MS008. The sequence continues at coordinate 27,818 of JAKRSF010000006.1, forward strand.
TTTCCCCAAAGTAAAAGCGGCGGTGGCGGCGGCCCGGGAAGACATCATCCGCGCGCCCCAGGTGATCTGCTGCGAGAACTACATCGGCAGCCAGTCGATGAATCTCCTGCGCCGGGAACTGGGGTTGACTTAACGAAGCTTGACTCAACGGAGATTGGGGGCGATCGCGATCGCCCCCACCCCTTAAACCCTAGGCGTGGCCCGTTTGCAGCCCGTCCGGTAGCTCCAGGGTGTCCCCGAGGCGATCGCCCGTGTGGTAGGCCGCCAGCAGCACCTCGCTGCATTTGCCCCAGGCGATCGCACCGCGCCGATCGAGCCCAATGGCCCCCAGATCGCGATCGCGCAGCGCCGCCTCCGCCATGGACTTTTCAAACGCCGCCGCCAACGGCAGCCCATCCCCCGTACGGATCACGATCTTGGCCGCCAGACATTCGTCAATGATGTCTTCGCCGATGCCCGTGCAGCTCACCCCCGCGATCTCCGTCGCATAGTTGCCCGCCGGCATGGCCGAATCACTCACCCGGCCAATGCGCTCAAAGCCTTTACCGCCCGTGGACGTGCCCGCCGCAATGCGCCCCTCGCCATCGAGCACCACCACGCCGATCGTGCCGCGCCCCGCCTCCGGATCGTCCGCCGTCGGTTCTGCCGTCGCTTCTTCCCCGAATTCCGCAATGGTCGAAGCCATGCGCCGCTGGAAATCCGTCTTGCGATCGCTCAGCCATTCCTGAAGCCGCAGATCCGTCAAGGGGTTATGGATCGGCAGGGCCAACTCCCGCGCCAACTCCGCCGTCCCCACATCCGACAGCACGCGATCGCGCTGCCCCTGCAAAAACGCCGCCACCTCAATGGGATTTTTGATGCGCGAGCCATTGATCGTGCCGCTAAAGCGCTGGGCCGCCCCATCCATCAGGGCCGCGCTCATGCGAATCTGCCCGTCCGATTGCAGCACCGACCCCGTACCCGCATTAAACCGGGGCTCATCTTCGAGCAGGCGACAGCCTAGGATCACCGCCTCCGTCGCCGTGCCGCCCCCCATTACGCAGCCATAAACCTGCTCCACAATGCCATAGAGCAACCGGCGCACCGCCTCGACGCCCCCCTTGCCCTGGAGCGAACTGCCCGCCCCCCCATGAATAATCACCTTCGGTGTCGTGGTGCCCATGGTCACCTCATCCCCTGCCTGCAAGCGTTGGTATGTGCAAAAGCCTGCAAGATGGTACTGCAAAATTAGCCCGCCCCTAACGGTCCCTAGGGCCGCGATCGCGCCGGATAGCTAAGGTGGTGCAGGCGCAGCGGCTAGGTCAACGGAGGAGGACCCAGGGCTAGATGGCAGTGGGCGCTACTGAACGAATTGGACGAATTGAATCACCGAACGACCCGAACTGTCCGACCTATTGGAGAGCCGCCAAATCGAAATTGCAATGTTCGACCAGGTAGCACGCGGCCCGGAACCGCAGGGCCACCAACTGGTCATAGACCGGATTGAGCTTACATAGGGGCGGAATGCGCATCAGCACGCGATCGCCCCACTTGAAGGTCCGTTCAAAGGGGCATTGCCCCGGAATCAGGCGATAGACCAGGCGCGCCTGCTGGGGACTGGTCATTTCAATCGCATCGAGCCACTGTTTCAAAGGATTAAGCTGTTCTTCAAGCCACTGTGCAAACCACTTCAGCATGGGCTGACGGTACCTCGCTTGAGGGAATAGGGGAACTGCGATTCGCCGCTGGCCATCACCAGGGGCATCAATAACAAACCGGTCAAAACGAATACAGCAACAGCAAGCACATTCACCCAGGACGTACCCATCCAGGGCACAGTGATCAGGAGCGCCGCGGCCACTCCGGGAACCTAGTCCATCTCTAGGCTAGGAAACTCCCCCAAAAAGTTTGTAAAGAAACAAACAAGATTGGCGATCGCGTTCATCAAGCTTGTGTAAAGCCCAGATCGCCAGGGCGATCGCCGCGCCTTGGCCACCGATCCGAGGGGGCAATTGGAGCCACCGCCACTTCCAGGGGGCATTTCACCACGGCAATCAAAAGCAATCTCACTCAACAACTGCCGTCGGCGGACACCATCGCCTAGCCCACCGCTCTCCATATCCAAATACAAGAATGCTTTTGGAAATCAGCTTCAATGGCACGCGACAATGATCGACTTTCTTGTCTTCCTAGACATACCAATAACCTCTCCACATCTGTCATCGTCATCACCCAAGATTAGTCCAGGCAAGTTCTTAGAATTTCACCCTTTGTGTCGCTTGGACGATTGGCTTCAGTCTAGGGCAACCATCGCCTCACCGGCCACCTTTTACTGGACAAAATGGGCTCAGATTAGCGAAGGTTTTATATAAGCTATGCTTATTGCTGTAAGGGTTGCTCCATGTCCCCAACTTACTCCCCCGTTGCGGCTGGGGTTTGGTGGTCCGTTTCTGGTATATTCCTTTCCCCGTGGGCGGTCAGTGCGATCGCGGCTCCGGCCATCCCACCCCCGAGTTCCCCCAGCGATCGCCCCGTAGGCGAAAAATTCGGCCATGACAAGCTATAAGATTTGATTATTGAGCGTCTCAGTAAATTTGAAACCCCCCGACGCCCTAAAAGTCCTTAAGCGCCTAGATATTGCCTAGACTTAGGGAGATGCTCCTTGCTCAAAACATCGGCTTATCCCTAGTCCCTGAGCCCCGCGCCATCTACGATCCGTCAGTTGCCCTGGAGTCACCGCCCCCATCAGGTCGGTGGATGTTCAGCATCCGGGCTGCGGCGGTTGGCAAAGGCGATCGTTGACGATCCACATCATCGACCTGGAGTGAATACCATGGGTAAATTTGAATCGCCGCAAACGCAGTCAAAATTAGGTGCAGATGAGGGATGGGCTGTGCAAATTTACAGCAGAAATCGCCGTCTACTCTGCGTGTTAGAACCCTCCCACGGTTGGGTATTTTTGATTGGCTGCGGAGTTGGGCTACTGCTGGCGATTGTTTGGTTCAATATTGCCCGCCACAGCACCCCCCTAGTGCCGACCTCCCCAACCGAGTCACCAATTTTGCAGGTGGACTGAGGGGCGGGAGGCAACCGATGGTGTCCATGCCCCCTCCTGAAGTGATGCGATCGATAACTCTCCCTAATCTCCATTCCCCTTCCCATCCATTCGGCCAACGGATCCCACCCATCCAGGGGATTGATCAATGGCATGAATGGGCGTCATGGCTGCGCGATCGCGGCATCAAGCACCCTTGATCCTAGAGATTTCGGGTTTGCTGTGGTCGAAAAAGGCCGCGATCGCCACCCATATGGCCGCAGGAACATTAAATAAAAAAACTAAAAGAAAAACTTATCTGTCAGATTGAACATTGCGTTTCAACTCCGGGCCAGGTTACGAAAAAATCCCAGCACTTCAGGATAAACTGAGTCCCGTAGAGGTTCGAGGCCCAGTCGGCCCTTACTGATACAAGGCACTGGGGGACCGTAGCCCCCTTCGGAACCGCCCAGGGATCGATCCGTCATTCCCGGCGATTCCGCTAACCAAGTCCCGCGCAAGTACAGTGCCCCCAGGGCAGTCTCTTGCCCTGGCCGACCTCAATTTTTCTCACTTTTCATAGTTATTGCTCCCCGTCAGGGGAAGCGGAGGGAGGTGTCCGTGGATTTCTTGACCCTTTTCTTAAAGGACTTTGTTGGCCAGTTGCAATCGCCGACCTTGGGTTTTCTCATCGGTGGGATGGTCATTGCTGCCCTGGGTAGCGAATTGGTGATTCCAGAGGCGATTTGCACCATCATCGTCTTCATGCTGTTGACCAAAATCGGTCTAACCGGTGGGATTGCAATTCGTAATTCCAACCTGACCGAGATGGTTTTGCCCATCGTCTTTGCGGCCTGTGTAGGGATTTTGGTGGTCTTTATCGCGCGTTTTACATTGGCTAAATTGCCAAAGGTCAAAACCGTTGATGCGATCGCAACGGGCGGTTTGTTTGGGGCAGTCAGCGGCTCCACCATGGCCGCAGCCTTGACCCTGCTGGAGGAACAAAACATTCAATACGAAGCATGGGCGGGCGCACTTTATCCATTCATGGATATCCCGGCGCTGGTCACGGCAATTGTTGTGGCGAATATTTACCTCAACAAGAAAAAGCGCAGTGCCGCTGCCCTTTCGCAAGAGCCCCCCAGCACCCGTCAGGAATATCGCGATCAGCAGCAGGGTAATAGCAAGGTCAAAATCTGGCCGATCGTCGAGGAAAGCCTGCGCGGGCCTGCCCTGTCCGCCATGCTGCTCGGTCTGGCCCTGGGGATTCTCACCAAGCCGGAAAGCGTCTATGAAAACTTCTTCGATCCGGCTTTCCGGGGATTGCTTTCAATCCTAATGCTGGTGATGGGGATGGAGGCTTGGTCGCGGATTGGTGAACTGCGCAAGGTTGCCCAATGGTACGTTGTTTACAGTGTGGTGGCTCCGTTCTTGCATGGGTTGATTGCCTTTGGTCTGGGCATGATTGCTCACTACACGATGAACTTCAGCATGGGCGGCGTGGTTATTTTGGCGGTCATTGCGTCCTCTAGCTCGGACATTTCGGGTCCGCCCACGTTGCGGGCTGGCATTCCATCCGCTAACCCTTCCGCGTATATTGGTGCTTCCACGGCCGTCGGTACGCCGGTCGCGATCGGCCTGTGCATTCCGTTCTTTATTGGGCTGGCCCAGGCAATTGGTGGCTAATTAGCCCGAGTAGGTGGGGTCTGTCGTTGATCTCTAATGGCCCGACAGACTCGTTAGATTAGTGAAAAAAGAGGTAAACCAACATGGCTAAACCAGCCAAGAAGCTTGTCATTATCACCGAAAAGGTGTTGCTGAAGAAGGTCGCCAAGATCATTGAAGAGTGTGGAGCAACCGGTTATACGGTGTTGGAAACGGGCGGTAAGGGTAGCCGCAACGTGCGCTCGTCGGGACAACCCCATGTGTCCGACACCCAGGCGAATATCAAGTTTGAGGTGTTGACTGATACCCGCACTTTGGCGGAGGCGATCGCGGATCGGATTGCGGCGGAGTTCTTTTTGAATTACGCGGGCATCATCTATATCTGCGATGCGGAAGTGCTGTATGCCCACACGTTCTGCGGGCCAGAGGGCTGCTAAGTTGCCATAATGCAGATCTTTAGAAGCCGGGGCATGACCCCGGTTTTTTTGGGCCTGTGGCGCGATCGCCGTCTATGGGTAGATCCGATCGCGGACGAAATGGCGACGCTTTGTCCCACAAACTTTTCAGACCAAATATTCCAGTCTTGCTGGGGAATACTGCAACGGAAGGCCCGATAAGTATCTTGGATTACCGGAAGATCAATGGAAGCCACATCCAGTTTTTCAGGTGTCCTCCCAGCCCCACACTTTTGTATCAAGACTCGTATTCTGAAATTAGTGTGTAACAGAAGGCTGAATCGACCAAAGCAACCATTGGCTTCTGCCTCTGGAGATTGACTTTAACCAATCACATCGGCAAGCAATGGCGCTGCACGGCCCAATTCATCAATCGTCGAAAATGGGGAGCAATCTCAATGAATCTGCGCAAAGCCGCACTGGTGACTGTCAGTGGTTTGATCGTTGTCACCATGGCACCCAATGCCAATGCTCAGCAGGGTAATAATTCGTTTACGGGAACCGTGCAGCGGGTATGGGAAGACGGCTTTCGACTGAATACGGGTAATCGCACTATCCGGGTTGATTCCTGGGACCTTTGCGGTGACGCTACCGCAAGGTATATCAATGTGGGGGATCAACTAACAGTTACGGGTGAATTCGAGTGGGGTGAATTTGACGCCATGTCCATCACCCGCCCAGATGGCGAGGCGGCCTGTTCCTAGGAAGATCGTGCGCGGTTATTATCGACCTAGCAACGCCAGCATGGGCTCTGTCAATGGTGGCCCCTGGCTTGTCCGCGAAGTAATTGCCTAGGAAAAGGTTTGGGTTAGGCCGTTGGTGACCAGGGTGTTGAGCCCATGGTGACCAACGGCTAGCGTGTTTTGTCAGTCAGTTTGTCCTAGGGCAGGGCTGTGAACTAGGGGCGATCGCGATCGCGGCGCAGTCCCCCTACTTTTTCTGGCGACCCGCCGTCGCATCCACCGCCTGAATTTCCGACAGCCGGAACGTCACCAGCTTGTCCCAATTGCCCCCTTCAAACAGCACCGCAGCTTTCCCATCGCTCACCCGCTGGACAAGCCCCTGATAGCCGTAGTAGATGTCGGCTGCATTCGTCACACAAACGGCGGAACCCGGCAGAATTGGCATGGTTGTGGCGTCATCAAGAACACGAAACGGCCCCCTAACCATAGCAATTTCGACTCCCTTGGGAAATTCCCCAGGCCCCTTGAAGCGCGATCGCCCCCCAACCCCAACGACTAGAACTTAATGCGCTGTCGATTATTCGCCACCGACTGCGCCAGCCCAATCGCCAAAAAATTCGTCAACATCGCCGATCTCCCATAGCTCAGCCACGGCAGCGGAATCCCCGTAATCGGCGCAAGGCCAATGGTCATGCCAATATTCACCGACGCCTGGAACAGCACAATCGCCAGCGTCCCAATGGCAATCAGCGACCCAAAATTATCCTTCGCCCCCTGGGCAATGCGCACCAGCCGCAAACACACCAGCCAAAACCCCAGCAGCACCAGCAGCGAGCCAATAAACCCAAACTCCTCGCCGATCGCCGCAAAAATAAAATCTGTATCCTGCTCCGGAATGAAATTCAACTGAGTCTGGGTCCCCTGGAACAGCCCCTTCCCCCACAGCTCCCCCGACCCGATCGCAATGCGCGACTGGATCAAGTGATAACCGCCCCCCATCGGATCCTGCTCCGGATTGAGGAACATCGTAATCCGCGCCTTTTGGTAATCCTGGAGCACATCCCAAAACGCTTTTCCTAACCCCCCCGACACCAAATTCACCGTCACCGCCCCCAACGCCGACGGCACCCGCCACGGCAAACTGCACCAGGCCGCATAGCCCATCAGCGCCACCCAGGCAAACCAGGCGGGCAAATAGACATTGAATAAAATCGCCGCCACCAACGGCGACAGCAGCAGCAGTAGCCAGCCCGGATGGGCATTGCCCCAATAGAGCACCCCCAGGCAAATGCAAATCAGCACCAGGGTCGTCCCCAGACTCGGCTGAATGAACACCAGGGCGCAGGGCAGCAGGGTCACCCCCAGCACCTGAAACAGCCTCGGCAGCGTCGAAGCCGTTTCCGTATGGAGCATCCCCGCCAGGGTCAAGATGAGGCCCACCTTGGCAAATTCCGACGGCTGCACATTGAAGCCGCCGATGGAAATCCAGCGTTCCGCCCCCAGGGCCGTGGTGCCCACCAGCCGCACCGCAATCAGGGATAGGTTCGTCGCCCCATAGATCCACCAGCGCCAGCGCAGGAGCAGATCGTAGCGAAATCGCGCGATTCCCAGGGCCATGGCCACGCCGATCGCGCCGGTCACCGCGTGCTGGAGCCAGTTGATGCCGCCGGATTTCATTTCCACACTGCGGATGGCGACGCTCCCGAGGGCGGTCAGGGCGATCGTCACGGCCATCAAAATCCAGTCCAGGTTTTGCCAGGGGGCGATGAGCCGCTTCAGGAAGAGGGATTTGAACAGGCGGCTGAAGGGGGAGGTGGCGGCCATAGGGCAGGGCGATCGGCGAGGGGGATGGAATTTTTTGGGACGGACGGTGGGGCGGCGCGATCGCGCACCCCAGAACAAACCTCTAGAGCCTAGGTCAGGGCATTGATCGACACCCGCGCCGCCACCTGCTGGGCCACCGCCGTCAGGGCCAGGGCCGAGGCGGATTCCGGCTGCGACACGGTGATGGGTACGCCGCGATCGCCCCCCTCCCGCACGGGCATTTCTAGGGGAATGCAGCCCAGCAGCGGCACCTTCAATTCAGTGGCCGTCCGCTCACCGCCGCCGGAGCCAAAAATGTCGTAGCGATCGTCCGGGCGATCGGGCGGAATGAAATAGCTCATATTCTCCACAATCCCCAGCACCGACACCCCCAACTGCTCAAACATCTTCAAGCCCCGGCGCGCATCAATCAGCGACACCGTCTGGGGCGTCGTCACAATCACCACCCCCGCCATGGGCACCGCCTGGGCCAGGGTCAGTTGCGCATCGCCGGTACCGGGGGGCAAATCAATGATCAAATAGTCCAATTCCCCCCACTCCACCTGGTAGAGAAACTGGCGAATGATGCCATTGAGCATGGGGCCGCGCCAGATCACCGGCTGGTCCGGATCGATCAAAAAGCCCATGGACACCATCTTGACGCCGTGGTTGAAGGCGGGTTCGAGGATTTCCCCCTGGGGACCGGGGCGCACGGCCACCTTGGCATCCGTGAGGCCGAGCATGGTGGGCATGTTGGGGCCGTAGATATCGGCGTCGATCGCGCCCACCTTGGCCCCCGCTTTGGCTAGGGCGACGGCAATATTGGTGGCGACGGTGCTCTTGCCCACACCCCCCTTACCGCTGGAGATGGCGATGATATTTTTGACGCCCGCGATGCCCGCGCGATCGGGCAGGGCCTTCTGCTGGGGCGTTTCCGCCGTCACTTCCACCTCCACCGCCTCGACTCCGGGCAACGGCGCGATCGCCCGCTTGCAGTCGTCCACAATGAACTCCCGCAGGGGGCAGGCCGGCGTCGTCAGCACCAGGGTGAAGCGCACGGTGCCCCCCTCGATCTGCACATTGCGAATCATATTGAGCTCCACCAGACTTTTCTGAAGCTCGGGATCCTGCACCGGCCGCAGAACATCAAGGATGGCTTGGGGATTTAGGGTCGTGGGCATAGGGTTCAACAGTCCGGCGTAAAAGTCCGGTGCAATGCAATGACGAAGGACTCAGGGGGCAATCAACTCTAGGGGATCCGGGGGCCAATGGCGCAGCCTCGACAACACCAGGGTTGAGCAACGGGCAACATTCTGAAATCTTATCGTCCCCGCTGCCCGTCCCGTTGATTGCCGCAGTTGCCGGAGCCCCAAAGGCTCCAACCCACGCCCCGCCTCGATTGTTGCCCTCTCCTTAAGAAATGTCGAAATGTTAAATTTTCGAGCCGCCCAGATTTGCATCCGCGCGATCGCGGTAACCTTGTCGAACAATTAGGCACATTTATCAATACTCCATCAGCAACCGTCAAACAGCCTCCCGGTGGCGCTTTGGCGAAATTTTGACAAAACTCCGTCAAACCCAATCCATCGCCTATACCCCCCGTTGCTGCGGAATTTTTGACCCTACCTTGCCTTTCCCTGCTGACGCTTACCCCTCGGGATAGTTATGACCGCCTTTGCCACCTCCCCCCGTGAACGCTCGACGCAACCCGCCGCACGGCCCACTCCGCCGGCCGACTCGCGCGAACGGGTTGGGGCCTGGATGCAGCAGCTCCAAGATGAGATCTGCGCGGGTCTGGAGGCGGCCGATGGCGGCAATGGGTTCCAGGAGGATTCCTGGCAGCGGCCCGAGGGGGGTGGCGGGCGATCGCGCGTGCTCCGGGACGGCAACGTGTTCGAGCAGGGGGGCGTGAATTTTTCTGAGGTGTGGGGTGAGAGCCTGCCCCCGTCGATCCTGACCCAGCGCCCCGAGGCGGCGGGCCATGGGTTCTATGCCACCGGCACCTCCATGGTGCTGCATCCCAAAAATCCCTACATTCCGACGGTCCACCTCAACTATCGCTACTTTGAGGCGGGTCCCGTGTGGTGGTTTGGCGGCGGCATTGACCTGACCCCCTACTACCCCTTCGAGGAGGACGTGGTGCAGTTCCACCAAACCCTCAAGGATGCCTGCGATCGCCACCACGGGGAGTATTACCCCACCTTCAAGCTGTGGTGCGACGAATATTTCTACCTGAAGCACCGGGGGGAAACCCGTGGGGTGGGCGGTATCTTTTTTGACTACCAGGACGGGACGGGGGAACTGTATCGCGGCCCGGATCCCGCAGGCCCCGCCGCCGCCCACAGCAAGGCCGTCGGTGAGCCGCCCCAGCGCAATTGGGAAGATTTGTTTGGCTTTGTTCAAGGCTGCGGGCGGGCCTTCCTCCCGGCCTATACGCCCATCATTGACCGGCACCGCGATCGCGACTACGGCGATCGCGAGCGGAATTTTCAGCTTTATCGCCGGGGCCGCTACGTCGAGTTCAACCTCGTCTACGATCGCGGCACCATCTTCGGCCTCCAGACCAACGGGCGCACCGAATCGATCCTCATGTCCCTGCCGCCCCTGGTGCGCTGGGAATATGCCTACAGCCCCGAATCGGGCAGCCCCGAGGCCAAGCTCTATGATCGCTACCTCAAGCCCCAGCCCTGGCTAGGGGTTTAGGGATTCGCCATCGGATCTCCCCCCACCCCGATGTCCCCTTGTTCCAAAGTGGCGAGGGAGGGGGACAGGGCTCCCAGGGCAGCGGTGCGCGTTCCGTCGGGTCACGCGATCGCGGCCAAAAAATCCGAGAACTTGATTTTGTCGTAGCCTCGGTGCCAAAGCGGGCTACATTATACTTGGCGTAAGCGCAGCTTTGTCGCCACTTCCACGTATCTGCGGCGTATCAATCTGCCCACGGGCTAGGGCGCTTTCCTATTGGCAGCCCCGCGCGGTGCAATAGGATATCGGGAGTGCAACTGCAATCACTGCAATCTTCGTCGTCACGACGTTCCGAGGGGAAAACGAGCGATCCACCATGGAGCAAAGAACATACACGACCAAGGACGGAACCACGGTCATCGTCTTGACACCGTCCGGTCGCCTGGACATCACGACAGCTTGGCAGTTTCGCCTCAAGCTACAGGAGTGCATCTCCAAGCTGAGTCACCATGTGGTGGTCAACCTCGGCCAGGTTAATTTTATCGATAGCTCGGGTTTGACGTCCCTTGTGGCCGGGATGCGCGATGCGGACAAGGTGGAGGGCACCTTCCGGCTGTGTAATGTCCACCCGGAGGCGAAGCTGGTCTTCGAGGTGACGATGATGGACTCGGTTTTCGATATCTACGATTCTGAGGAGCAGGCCCTCGAAGGGGAGTCCCGCAGCGTGGCGAGCTAGACCTACCTAGACCTGGGGGGAGGGTGGTGCGCTCCCGTGGGCCGGTGGTCGCCTTGGCCATCGGCCTAGCGCTGTGGCTGCTGGCCTAGAACCCGAGGCGATCGCGGAAGTCCTGCCGCCGCGAAAATTGAAAGGGTCCCATGATCGCGCCCCAAAGGTTTTTGCCGGTGTCGGGATCGATGCCTTTGTCGTAGCTGTTGAAGCGATCGCGGCCCGCATCGAAGCCTAGGGAGACCTGCCGAATTTGGCCATCAATGGTGAAGCAGCAGCGGCAGGCGGGATCCGGGCGGGCCTGAAATTCTAGATCGGGGCTGGGGCCGGGGGCGATCGCCAGGGTGCAGCCCTCAAGGAATTGAAAATCAGTGGGGGCCATTTCCCGCAGGCGATCGGGGTCAGTGCCGCCGCCGCGCCAGCGCTCCGTTTCGTTGAGCATGGCGTAGCGCACGGTGATGGGGGCGTTTGGGGTGGCGCGATCGGGGGCGGTGAGGCAAAAAATGCGGGGTCGATAGGGATATTCCAGGCGCACGAGGCTGGCCTGTTCGGCATAGAAATAAATGTGGTCGGCGTCGCAGAGGTGGGGCAGGGGCTGGTGCCACAGGCGCAGATGGACGTACCAAACCGGGTCGGCGATCGCCTGCTGCTGGTTTTCAAATTCTCCGGCCAGGTGATGGGCAAGGCGCTGAAGGGAGGTGGGGGAGTCGGGGGGGGAAAAGGCCACGGCGCGATCGCTCCTGGGGCAAGGGGGGGTACTCGGTCTTTGATCCTGAGCCTATCAAGGATTGGGGGGCTAGGGGTTAGGGCCATCGCCGCGATCGCCGCCCCCCTCCCCATTCCCTTGGGGGCCGCACACTTCGGCGGATTTGGCATAGCGAATGGCATAGACAAAGACGCCGTAGCCATTGAAGGGGGTCAGGCGTTTTTTGCCCTCCTCCTGCTGGGCCGTGAGGGCGGCATCGAGCTGGGCGATCGCGTAGTCATCCAAGGCTCGATAGCCAGAACTGGTCACCACCTGCGGCTGAAAAGCTTCCGGGGGCGTACCCGTGGCCCGCTGCCCATCGGGGCCGATCAGCACCGCCAGCCGCACCACCTCCGGCGCAGGACTGAGGCTGCATAGGGCCACCGGGGTGCGATAGGGGCTGTCGAGGGGTTTCCCGTCATTCACCAGGAGCCACGCCCCCTGCATCGCCTCGGGCACCTTGCCGTCCCCGTCGCGCATGGGTTGCTCGCCATAGAGTTGGCCCCAGGGGGCGTCGCTGGCGAGGAGATTGCCCAGGGTGACCCCCGCCGTGTCCGTGCCCACCTGGCGACCGTCAAAGGTGAATTGGCCGCGATCGCCCGCCGCCGGTGGATTGCTCGCCACAGGGGGCAACTGGGCCAAAGGACCGGCCACCTCCCGAGGGCCATCGGTCCGATCGCCCTGATTCTGATCGCCCCCTGGGTTAGTCCCCTGGGTTTGACTACCGGAACTGCCCGTTTTTTGATCCTCGGCTTGGCCTTGGGTGCCCTGACCCCGCGTATTTTTTTGATCTTCAGTTCCCCCGGAGCCGTCGGCGCGATCGCCCTGGTCACCCTGTTCTTGCCGCCGCCGTGCCTGCTCCTGCTCTTGCCGCCGCCGTTCCTGCGCCCGGATGCGATCGCGCTGGGCCTGCAACCGCCGCTGCTCCGCCCGTTCCTGGAGGCGATCGCGCTCCTGCTGGCGCAGCCATCGGTCATAGAGAGCCCGTCCCGACCGCTCCTCCGCCAACCCACCATCCGAAGACGAGGGCAACTGCCACCGATCCGCCGCACGGCTGCCCGACTGCGGCGGCGTTTCCTCCGACGGCACCGGCAACCCCTGCCAGCCCCCCACCCCCCCCGGCGACGATAGGGGCGGCTCCACCGACGGCTCCAGATCCGGCACCCGCACCAGCTCCTCCGGCGTCAGCTCCACCGTCTCCACCTGCCATTGGGTCGCCTCGGGCGATCGCCCCCCCCAGGCCGACAAACTCGCCAGCACCAGCCCATGGATCAGCAACGATCCCAACAGCGGCAGCGATCGCCGCCCCCAGATCAACAGCGCCGTCCGCCGTCCCCACACCCCATCAAACCCCATCACTCACCCTCATCCTCCACAACACCACCCGCCCCCTCCACCGCAGCACACCCCTCCCATCTTAAAAAGCCCCTCCCCCAACCCGCCAAAATCCCCAGCTCCACCTTGCCGAACCCCCCAAGCAAGTTCTAGACTAAAGAGCTCAGTAAATCCTATGATTAGCTCTTGTGGCTTTTTGAAACACCATGAACGCACAAGAGATCGTCCGCTCCATTGAAGCGGAATATCTAAAACCCGCCTCCGACCTTCCCACCATCTACGTTGGCGACACCGTTCGCGTCGGCGTTCGGATTCAAGAGGGCGGCAAAGAGCGGGTCCAGCCCTATGAAGGCACCGTCATTGCCATGCGCAACGGCGGCATCAGCGAAACCATCACCGTGCGCCGTACCTTCCAAGGGGTCGGCGTCGAGCGGGTCTTCCTGCTCAACTCCCCCCGCGTCGCCGAGATCAAAATCGTGCGCCGTGGTAAGGTGCGCCGCGCTAAGCTCTACTACCTCCGCGATCGCGTTGGCAAAGCCACGCGCATCAAAGAACGCTTTGACCGCGCCAAGTAGAGACCCGGAACCATCGGCGGCGATTTTGCGAAGAACTTCTCCGGAATGGATGCGCACAAATCGCCCAACCGAGTGGTAAACTGATCAAGCGGAAAAACGTTGCGTGCGCTCTTAGTTCAGTTGGTAGAACGTCGGTCTCCAAAACCGGATGTCGGGGGTTCAAGTCCTCCAGGGCGCGCTGAGCAGCCAACATAAAGAAGTCTACCCGAGAGCCAACTTTCCATTGCCAATGCAAGGAAAACGCTTTTGGGTAGACTTCTCTTGAGGGGCTGTCGTCACCCATGCTGGAGCAACGGCCGCCCTCAACCCACCGCCGCAGACGCCCAGCGCCCGGTCTGCGCGATCGCCCCTTGGCGAACATGCCCAGTCGCTCCCGTAAAGAGGTTTCCAGCCGTGGCCAAGAAAGCAGATGCCCCCGCAGCGGAAAGTGAAAGCTTTAACCCCACCGAATTCCTGCGTGGCACCAAAGAAGAACTGGATCGCGTCGTTTGGCCCAGCCGCCAACAGTTGATCAGCGAATCCGTGGCAGTGGTCCTGATGGTGACCCTTTCGGCGACGCTGATCTACCTCATGGATAATCTTTTCGGCTGGTTAGCCAAGCAGGTGTTCGGATGAGTTTTGAAGACGAAGCGGCCTATACGGGCGAAGGGGGCGATCGCGAAGAATCCCCCACCGCCGGTGTCACCCGCAAGCCCCGCTGGTATGCCGTGCAGGTGGCATCTGGGTGTGAGAACCGCGTCAAATTGAACCTACAGCAGCGCCTGACCACCCTAGACGTTGCCGATCGGATCTTGCAGGTTGAAATTCCCCAAACGCCCCTCGTCAAGCTGCGCAAAGACGGCAGCCGCGCCCAGGGCGAAGAAAAAGTTTTCCCCGGCTATGTCCTAATCCGCATGGCCCTTGACGACGAAACCTGGATGGTTGTGAAGAACACCCCCAACGTGATTAACTTTGTGGGTGCTGAGCAACGCCGCCGCTACGGGCGCGGACGGGGACACGTCAAGCCAGTGCCCCTCAGCGCCTCCGAAGTGGAACGCATCTTCCGGCAGGCCCAGGAACAGGAACCCGTCGTCAAGATTGACATGGCGGCCGGGGATAAAATCGTGGTTCTGTCTGGCCCCTTCAAAGACTTTGAAGGCGAAGTTATTGAAGTTAGCCCCGAACGGAGCAAACTCAAGGCGTTGCTCTCAATCTTTGGGCGGGATACGCCAGTGGAACTGGAGTTCAATCAGGTTGAAAAACAAGGCTAGGAACGCCCATGGCAAAACGCAAAGTCGTCGCCCTTATTAAGCTCGCCATCAACGCGGGCAAAGCCACGCCGGCCCCCCCGATCGGCCCTGCCCTCGGTCAGCACGGCGTCAACATCATGATGTTCTGCAAGGAATATAACGCCAAGACCGCCGACAAGGCCGGTTTGGTGGTTCCGGTGGAAATCTCGGTGTATGAGGATCGGAGTTTTACCTTCGTTCTCAAGACCCCTCCCGCATCGGTGTTGATCAAAAAAGCCGCTGGCATTGCCAGTGGGTCCGGTGAGCCCAACAGCAAAAAGGTCGGCTCCATCAGCCGCGCCCAATTGCAGGACATTGCCCAGACCAAACTGCCCGACCTGAATGCTCGGGACGTGGATGCGGCCATGCGCATTATTGAAGGGACCGCCCGCAATATGGGTGTCACCATCACGGATTAGAACCTTAGAAGGCCGGTTAAAGTCTTCTGGTTTTTGCTTCGAGTTCTTTGGTTGAACGTTGGTGGCCAATGGGGCTGGGCTGATGGGGGTTGACCCAATTGCCGAAGGTCCACATTGTGATCCCCGTTCTAGTTACGATTTGTCCACCCGATTGGGGGAGAAGCGGCCCTACGCAAGGCTTCGTTGGTACCCCGCAGGAGTAAGTTATGTCGAGTAAAACGTCGCGTCGGATGCGCGCGCTGCTGGAGAAGGTTGAGCCGCGTGCCTATGGCCCCCTAGAGGCACTGACCCTGGTGAAGGAACTGGCTACGGCTAAGTTCGTTGAGTCGGTGGAGGCCCATGTGCGCCTGGGGATTGATCCGAAATATACGGATCAGCAACTGCGGACGACGGTGGCTCTGCCCAAGGGTACGGGTCAGGTGGTGCGGGTTGCGGTGATTGCCCGGGGCGAAAAGGTGGCGGAGGCCACGGCGGCGGGCGCGGATATTTCCGGGTCCGAGGATTTGATTGGGGAAATCCAGCAGGGGATGTTGGATTTTGATGTGCTGGTGGCGACGCCGGACATGATGCCGCAGGTGGCGAAGTTGGGCCGCTTGCTTGGTCCTCGGGGGTTGATGCCGTCGCCGAAGGGTGGCACGGTGACCTTTGATATTGGTCAGGCGATTTCTGAATTTAAGGCCGGTAAGTTGGAATTCCGGGCGGATAAGACGGGGATCGTCCATGTGGGCATTGGTAAGGTGTCCTTTAGCCCTGAGGATCTGTTGGAGAACCTGAAGGCGCTCCAGGAGACGATTGACCGGAACCGGCCGTCGGGGGCGAAGGGTCGCTACTGGCGGACGATGTATGTGTCTTCGACCATGGGGCCGTCCGTTGAGGTGGATGTGGCGGCGCTGCGGGATCTGAAGCTGGATGCGGCTTAGGATTTCCTAGAAGTCGATTAGGGGAAGTTTCTGGGCGCGATCGCGCTGAGGATGTCCATCAGCGAGTCCCAGAGACCCGAATTCCACGGCTAATGGGCCAGTGGGGGCAAGGGGCGAGTTAAGTTCCTTGCCTTGGGTTCCTGCGCGCGATCGCGGTCCAAGACCTGCCTAAAAACTTCTAGGATCTTCATCATTCAGCCGTTGGTTTTGGGCGTAAGTGTGCTAATCTTAGATCTCGCTTGCGCGTGAAACGCAACCCGTTTGCTTTCAGTTCAATTTGAGGTTTCGACACATCCCCACTGAGCGCCACAACTGAAGATCAGCGTGCCGGAGAAAGCAGGTGCCTATGGCTTAATGTCCTGCTGAGGTTGCTGGAGGATGGGACGATTGGGTTTTAAACAAACCTAGTTGTCCGGGTTGATTCCTACCTCTTGATGACACTCCGGCCTTGGGTTCGGGGTGTTGTTGTTTGTGGGGGCTGAAATCGACCGAGGAGGTGAGTTCATGGGTCGAACATTAGCGGATAAGAAGGAGATCGTTGTTGATCTCAAGGAACAGTTGAGCACGACCAGCTTGGCGGTTGTGGTTGACTTCAAGGGCCTGAGCGTAGCTGAAATTACGGAACTGCGCGATCGCCTCCACGAAAGTGGCGGTTCTTGCAAAGTTGCCAAAAATACGCTCATGCGGATCGCCGTTGCGGGCGATGAAAACTGGGAACCGATGACGCAGTTTTTGAAGGATTCTTCCGCCTTCTTGCTGCTGAAAGGGGACATCAGTGCTGGCATCAAGGCATACCAAGAATTCCAAAAGGCCACCAAGAAGACGGAACTTCGCGGTGGTGTGATGGAGGGCCGTGCCCTGAGCCAGGACGAGGTGAAGGCGATCGGTGATCTGCCGTCTAAGGAACAGCTTATGGCGCAGATTGCGGGGGCCATCAACTCCCTGGCGACCAAGATTGCCGTGGGGGTCAAGGAGGTTCCGGCGTCGATCGCGCGGGGCATCAAGGCCATTGCCGACGGCGAAGGCAACGGGGCGGACTAGGGCCTGTTGTTTCGGGCTGCGGGGCTGTTTTTGCGCAGTCAGCGGCTTACCTTTTCGCCCTTGGGGCGTGGGATTGTTTGAGTTTCAAGCATTGTCTTTAGGAGCAAATCATGTCTGAAAAAGTTGCAGCTTTGATCGAAGGGCTCAAGGGCCTGACCCTGCTGGAAGCGGCGGAACTCGTGACGGCGATCGAAGACACCTTTGGCGTCAGCGCGGCGGCTCCGGTGGGCGGCATGATGATGGCGGCTCCCGTTGCGGCGGCGGCTGAAGAGGTGGAAGAGAAGACCGAGTTCGACGTGATCCTCGAAGAGGTGCCTGCCGACAAGAAGATCGCCGTCCTGAAGGTGGTGCGCGGTCTGACCGGCCTGGGTCTGAAGGAAGCCAAGGAATTGGTGGAGTCTGCTCCGAAGGCGGTCAAGGAAGGCGCGTCGAAGGACGATGCGGAAGCGGCCAAGAAGGAACTGGAAGAGGCTGGCGCGAAGGTCGCGATCAAGTAACTCTAGTCTGCTGGGGCTCGACTGGGGGTTGGTCGCTTGATCGATTCGTTCCCTGGTCGGGTCCGCCCTTCGATTCTTCTATCTATGGACTGGATCTCCTCTGGGGGCGGTGTGTTATCGCTGCTCCCTTGGGGGGCCAGTTTTTTGGTGTTTGGGGGCTGCAATGGGGATCGGTGTTGCTTCCCCATCACAGCCGACTTGGGGCGGCCTAGGCGATCGCGAGGGCCTGCGCCACTAGTCCTTCAAACAAGGCCAGACCGTCGGTGTTGCCCATGGCGGGGTCGGCGGCGCGCTCCGGGTGGGGCATCATGCCGAGAATGTTGCCGCGATCGCTGCAAATGCCGGCGATGTCGTTGAGGGAACCGTTGGGATTTTGCCAAGAATCAACCGCTTGGCCCGGAGCGGGGCAGTAGCGGAAGACGACCTGATGGTTATCCTCGATGCGTTTGAGGGTGTCTTCGTCGGCGAAGTAGCGCCCTTCCCCATGGGCGATCGGGAGGGTGATGACTTGGCCCGCGCCGTAGCCGCTGGTCCAGGGTAAATCCGTCCGCTCAACGCGCAGGGCGACGCGATCGCAGATGAAATGCAGGTCCCGGTTGCGGATCAGGGCACCGGGCAGCAGGCCGCTCTCGGTGAGGATCTGAAACCCGTTGCAGATGCCGATGACGTATCGCCCCTGCTGGGCCGCTTCGACGGTGGCGCGCAGGGCGGGGGAGAACCGGGCGATCGCGCCGCAGCGGAGATAGTCACCGTAGCTGAAGCCGCCGGGGATGACGATCACGTCGCAGTCCGCCACGTCCGTTTCCTCGTGCCAAATGGCGCGGGTCGGCTGCCCCAAAATGCCCTGGGCTACCCACTGCATATCGCGATCACAATTGGAACCGGGGAAAACGATGATGCCAAATTTCATGGGGGGAGCTGCCGACGGGGAACGATGACGCAAAACCGAACTGGGGTTATGGTATCGCGATCGCGCGATCGCGGGGACCGTTGGCCCTGCTAGGCTTTGGAATTATGAAACGCTCCGATGCTCCCCCGGTTACCACTGACGATCTGCTGTTCTACCTGCGCTGCGCCCGCCGCGTCTATCTCGATGCCCATGGGGATTCCCGGCGGCGCGATCGCCCCGGTGGTTTTGTGGAAAAGTTGCGGGCCGATGCCCTCGAATATCGCGCGGAAATCCTCAAACGGTTTGACATCACCGCGATCGCCAGTTCCCCCCACGATTGGCGCACCGGAGCCGAAGAAACCCTGCACCACATGGCCGAAGGGGTCGCGGCCATCAGCGGCGGCGTGCTGGTGAGCGAGGCGGCGGACGGGCGGCCCCTGGTGGGCTATCCCCATGTGCTGGTGCGCGAGGAGGGGGTGTCCTGCTTCGGGGACTGGCAATATACGCCCATTGACATCCGCCTGGGCAAAAAGCCGAAACAGGAATATCAAATCGTTGCGGCGTTCCATGCGGAATTGCTGTCGATGGTCCAGTGCATGTGGAGCGATCGCGCGGAAATTGTCCTGCGATCGCCGTCTCGACCCCATCGGGTGGATCTGGAATATCGGGTGCCGCAGATGCAAAAGGTGCTCGGACGGCTGCTGGCGACCCTCGATCGCCCGGAACCGCCCCCCTACTTCATCTCCCGCAGCCGCTGTAGCCTTTGCCCCTGGCTGAATGATTGCCGCGATCGCGCCCGCAGCGATCGGCACCTGTGTTTGCTACCGGGGGTCACCCTCAACCGCTACCGGATTCTGGAAAAACTTGGCCTCACCACCGTCGAAGCCCTCGCCGACGCCGATCCTGATCGCCTCGCCCCCTTCCCGGAATTTGGCAACGGGGTCATCCCCCAAATCCAGGCCCAGGCCCGCGCCCACCGGGATGCCCAGCCCGTCCCCCGCGCAGCCCACCCCCACTTCACGGGCGATCGCTTCCCCAGCGCCCCCATTGAGCTCTATTTCGACATTGAAGCGGAGCCGGAACGGGGGGTGGATTTCCTCTTTGGCGTTTTGGTGGTCGATCGCGAGGCCGATCGCACCACGTTCCACCCCTGCCTTGCGGAGTCGCCGGACCAGGAGGCGGAAGCCTGGGGGGAATTTTTGGCCCTGGTGGAGGCCCACGGGGACGCGCCAATTTTTCACTTCTGTGAATACGAAGTGGAAACCATCCAACGCCTCGGGGAACAGTTCGGGGTCGATCGCGATCGCCTGCAACGGATCGTGACCCGGTGTGTGGACATCCACGCCTGGACGGTCAAAACCGTGGTCCTGCCGGTGGAAGGCTATGCCCTCAAGCAGATTGCCGGTTACCTGGGCTTCCAGTGGCGCGACCCGACGGCGGATGGCGGTCAAGCGGTCTATTGGTACGATCGCTGGCTGCGGTTGGGCGATCGCGCTGCCCTCGATGCGATCGCCGTGTACAACGAAGACGACTGCCGCGCCACCTGGGCCATTAAGGATTGGCTAGCGGGATTTTTGGCCTAGCCCTCCTTCAGGAATGCCGCCAGGGCTTCCACCTTGTCCCAGGCGGCCCCGCTGGCGAGGATGTCCTGGGCCTGTGCCAACGTGCGCCGGTGGGTGTCCAGTTCCCCGATTTCCCCGCGATCGCCCGCCACCTGGAGCGCCAACGCCGCATTCAGGGCCACCACATCCCGCTGGGCCTGGGTCCCCTTGCCCTGGAGGATGGCCTTGAGGATATCCGCATTTTCAGCGGGCAGGCCCCCCACCAGCGCCGCCGTCGGGGCCGGGGCCAGACCCAACTCCCGAGGATCCAACTCCGCCACCGTCAGGCGATCGCCCGCCACAATCGCCAGCCGCGTCCGATCCGCCAGCCCCGCCTCATCCAGCCGCTCATAGCCATGGAGCACAATCGCGCGATCGCGCCCGAGCAGTTGCAGCGCCCCCGCGATCGTCTCCACCAGCGCCGGATCAAACGTGCCAATAATCTGCCCCGTCGGCCCCAACGGATTCACCAGCGGCCCCAGCAAATTGAACACCGTCCGCACCCGCAACGTTTTGCGCAGCGGAGCCACCGCCTTCATGGCCGGATGCCAGCCAGGGGCAAACAAAAACGTAATGCCCACCTCGCGCACCGCCGCCCGCACCCGCTCCGGCCTCGCCCCCAGATTAATCCCCAGGGCTTCGAGCACATCCGCCGACCCGGACTTACTCGACGCGGCCCGATTCCCATGCTTCGCCACGGGTACCCCCGCCGCCGCCGCCACGAACGCCACCGCCGTCGAAATATTGAACGTGGACGCCCCATCGCCCCCCGTGCCGCAGGTGTCGATCAGCGGTTTCGGCAGGTCATCGCCCCCCGTCACCGCCGTCGCCTGCCCCTGCAACACCCGCGCCATGCCCGCCAACTCCGCCGCGCTGGCCCCCTTCGCCTGGAGCGCCGCCAGAATTGCCCCCGACAGCACCGGCGCAATCGCCTCCGCCAGCCAAGCCTCCATCAGGGCCTCCGCCTGCTCCGCCTCCAGGGACTGGCCCTCCAGCAGGGTTTGCAGCAGCACCGAAGCATCAAACGCAGTCGCAGCAGCACTCATGGCAAGGGGAGACTCTAGAACAGTACAGGGGTCGGGGCAGCCCAAAAAAAGTTGCGAATCCTGGGCGATCGCGGTTGATATTGTCGCACGCGGTGCTATGATACTCACCACCGCAGCGCGAAGCGTTGCCCAGTGCGGACGTAATTCAGTGGTAGAATGTCAGCTTCCCAAGCTGAACGTCGTGGGTTCGAGTCCCATCGTCCGCTTTCCAGCCATTGTCCCAAACCCCTAGCCCTTGGTTCCCACCCCCGGAGCCAGGGGCTTGTTGCATGGCCGCCCACGGCCCCCAATCCATTGAAAAATTAGCGGCACAATTCCCCAGGATCCCCCGCGATCGCCCCCACCGAACCGCCCCCAAAACGGACAATCAACGTAAATAAACTTGCTTAAAACTCAATAAATTTTCTTAATTATTCAAATAGATTCACGATCTGAATTTTTGTAAACAATCGCCGCAAAAGTTCCATACAATAACTGAACGAACACAGGCAAAAACATTGATCACAATGGCGGCTCAATTTCCTTGGCTGACCGCAATACTCGTTATTCCCCTGATTGCGGCCCTGGCGGTTCCCATCCTGCCGGACAAAGATGGTAAAACCCTACGGTGGTATGCCTTCGGGGTTGGTTTATTCGACCTTCTCCTGATGGCCGTGGTCTTTTGGCAGCACTACGACCCCAGCCAATCCGGGTTCCAAATGGTCGAGAAATACGACTGGATCCCCTCACTCGGCCTAAGCTGGGCGCTCTCCGTCGATGGGGTTTCCATGCCCCTGGTGCTGTTGGCGGGGGCCGTGACGACCCTCTCGCTGCTGGCGGCGTGGCCCGTGGATCGGAAGCCGCGCCTGTTTTATTTCCTGATGCTGGTGCTCTATGCGGCCCAGATCGGCGTCTTTGTGGCCCAGGACTTCCTGCTGTTCTTCATCATGTGGGAACTGGAGCTGGTGCCGGTTTATCTATTGGTCTGCATTTGGGGCGGCAAGAAGCGTCGCTATGCAGCTACAAAGTTTTTGCTCTATACGGCGGCGGCGTCGATTTTCATTTTGGTGGCGGCGTTGGCGATGGCGCTCCACGGACCCATCACCACGTTTGATATTGCGGAACTGGGCCTGAAGAACTATCCCCTGGGAATGGAGCTGTTGCTCTATGCGGGGCTGTTGATTGCCTTTGGGGTGAAGCTGGCGGTGTTCCCGCTGCACACCTGGCTGCCGGATGCCCACGGGGAGGCGTCGTCGCCCGTGTCGATGATCCTGGCGGGGGTGTTGCTGAAGATGGGGGGCTATGGGTTGATTCGGTTCAACCTGGGGCTGCTGTCGGATGCGCACATTTATTTCGCGCCGGTGCTGGCGATTTTAGGGGTGGTCAATATTATTTATGGCGGCCTTAATTCCTTTGCCCAGACGAATATGAAGCGCCGGTTGGCCTATTCGTCTGTATCCCATATGGGGTTTGTGCTGCTGGGGCTGGCGTCGTTCACGGATTTGGGCGTGAGCGGGGCGATGCTGCAAATGATTTCCCACGGGTTGATTGCGGCGGTGCTGTTCTTCCTGGCGGGGGTGACCTATGACCGCACGAAGACGATGGTGCTGTCGGAGATGGGGGACATGGGCAAGCTGATGCCGAAGACGTTTGCCCTGTTTACGGCGGGTTCGATGGCGTCGCTGGCGCTGCCGGGGATGAGTGGGTTTGCCAGTGAGTTGGCGGTGTTTGTGGGGCTGACCCAGAGCACGATCTACAGTATGCCGTTCCGGGCGGTGACGATTTTCCTGGCGGCGGTGGGGCTGATCCTGACGCCGATTTATTTGCTGTCGATGCTGCGCCAGTTGTTCTACGGGACGGGGCAGGCTCCGACCTGTGAGCTGGGTGGCGGCGGTGCGAATCGTTTGGCGGATGACTCGAATCCGGCGGTGTGTTTCGGGAATGATTGTGTGCTGCCCGGTGAGGCGGTGTTCCGGGATGCGTCGGCGCGGGAGGTGGCGATCGCGTTCTGCTTCCTGCTGCCGATTTTGGGGATTGGGCTGTATCCGAAGCTGATGACCCAGACCTATGATTCGACGCTGGTGGCGGTGAATGCCCAGGTGAATCAGTCCTATGGGCAGTTGGCCCAGCGGAATCCGGGGATTTATGGGTCTTCGGCGAGTGCGGCGGCAACGGCTCCGACGGTGGGCGATCGCGAGGTGGCGGTGGTGCCCTAGGTCAGGCGGTTGGTTGGCTGATGGACCTGATTGGATCTGATCTGCCTACTGCTTGAGTTGATTAATGGGATCCCTGGCCCGGTGGGTCGGGGATTTTTGTTGTTTTTTGTTGTTGGGTTGGGACGTGAAATGGCTAGGGCTGGGGGCGGTTGGGGTTGAGGAGGGTGCGCTCTACGGCGATCGCGGCGATCGCGAGGGGGATGGCGGCGGTGAGGGCGGCCAGGGCGATCGCGGCGGGGTCGAAGGGCATCCGTTCTACGGCGGCGAAGGTGCGGGTGAGGGCAAAGGCACCGATCGCGCCGGATTTGAGGTGGGGATTGGCGGGGTCACTGCGGACGGCGTAGCGGTAGGTGATGCCAAACAAAAACCCCGTCGCGCCGCTGAAGCCAATGCGCAGCCAGGGCCGCACCTGGTCGAGGCCGAAACCGTGGGGCAGGGCGATCGCGTCCGTCAGCTCCGTTGGCAAGGGGAGAGATAACCCCGTCGCCAGGGTCAAAATCACGGTGACCAGGAGCACGGTGGTCCAGGTGGCCGCGATCGCCGCCACTAACCCGGCTTGGATGGACGCAATCCGATCCGCTAGGGGGGTCATGCCCGCCGCTCTAGACTGCTGAACCATGGTTAAGTCCCTCTCCCTTGCCCAAACCCCTAGGGTGCGATCGCGGCGCGGATGGCCTCCGGGTCCAGGTTGCGGCCAATCACCGCCAACTGGGTCCGGCGTGGTTCATCGGGCCGCCACCGGCGATCATAAAACGTCTCGAACCGTTGCCCCACCCCCTGCAACACCAGGCGCATGGGTTTGTCCGCCACGTTCACAAATCCCTTGATGCGATAGATCTCGCGATCGCGCACTAATGCCTGCAACTGCTCGACGAGGGCCGCCGGATCGCAGGGGCCATCGAGCCGCAGGGCCATGGATTCGATTTCGTCATCGTGATCATGATCATGGTCGTGGTGATGATCGTGATCGTCATGGCCATCCTCGTGATCGCCGTGATCGTGGTGGTGGCCGTCGTGGTGGCTCGGGCGGGCCGCGAGGTCATCCTCCACCGCCGCATTGAACCCCAGCAAAATGGCCGGATCGATCTGGCCGCGATCGCACGGCAGAATTTTTACCCCTGGCCGCAGTTCCGATTGGAGCCAGTTGATCGCGCGATCGCGCCCCGCCCCATCCACACAGTCCGCCTTTGTCAGCAGCACCAGATCCGCGCAGGCCAACTGATCCTCAAACAACTCCTCCAACGGCGTCTCATGCTCCAGGGTGTCATCCGCCTGCCGCTGCCGTTCCAGGGCCGCCAAATCCCCCACCACGCGCCCCGCCGCCAACGCCTCGCAGTCCACCACCGTCAGCACCCCGTCCACCGTGGCCCCGTGGCGGATCTCCGGCCAGCGGAACGCCTGCACCAGCGGCTTCGGCAGCGCCAGCCCCGAGGTTTCAATCACGATGCAGTCCAGGCGATCGCGGCGTTTGAGCAATTCCTGCATCGTCGGCAAAAATTCCTCCTGGACCGTGCAGCAGAGGCAGCCGTTGGCCAGTTCGAGGATATTGCCGTCCAGTTCATTCCCCGGCGCGCCATTGGAATCCCCGTCCCCGTCCGGCTCGTCGCACACCTGACACGATCGCAGGAGTTCCCCATCAATGCCCACCTCGCCAAATTCATTGACCAGGACGGCGATGCGGCGACCGCCATTGTTTTGGAGTAAATGGCGGATGAGGGTGGTTTTACCGGCCCCGAGGAAGCCGGTGATCACGGTGACGGGGATTTTGTGCATGGTTCAGCTTGGGGAAGGGCGGATGGGCGAAAGGACCGGAACGGGCGGCGGAGGCTAGGCTCCGAGGGCGCTGGCGAGATAGGCGGCTCCGATGCCCGCGATCGCGAAACCGGCATACCGCAGGGGCATTGCGTTTTCGGGGGTGAGGCGATTGGCCAGGGTGCGCGCTCCGAGGGCGATCGCCAACTGCACGAGGGTAAATCCACTCAAATAGAAGGCGATCGGGGCCACCTCAACCCCCACCACCGCTTCGCCGTAGGCATAGCCATGGAAAATGCCGGCGACGATCGCGGCGATCGCCAGGGCCACCGTTGGCCCAAGGCCCGACTTCAACGGTTGCGGCCACGCCAATAGAACGCCGATCGCGAGGACCGACAGGGCGATCGTCCCCTCCAGCAGGGGCAAATCCACCGCTTGCAGATGCAGACCCGTACCCGCCAGCGCCGCGATCGCGAAGGCCACCGGCACCACAACCCCCCAGGGACGCCGCGCCGCCACTAGCCCCGACGCCACCACAAAGGCGCAGTGGTCGAGCCCAATGACCGGGTGGGCCAAACCGGACATGAACCCTTCGTAGCCCGTTGCGATCGGACGGCCTCCCATGGCGTGGTGGGCCAGGGCGGGCAGGGCCGTCAGCAGCGCCACGGGCAGGGTCAGCAGGGCCGCCCGCACCGAACGAACGATCGCGATCGGGGACGGTTTCGAGAGGGGAAGATGACGCATGGAAAAACCTCGTGAATGGAATTGAAAGGGTGGAAATGATGGCAACATCGGAGCCAAAAAGGTTGCCCAGCCCCCCAAAACTTAAACCTGGGTGGGGAACGGAGCGGCCAATTTCAAGAAATTTTGGGGAATTCCTAGGGCGCGGATCCCGGCCATGGCAGCCGCTGCGACCACGGGCCTAGGACGCTCAGGGGGATGCCCTGAACTTGGTCCGCTGCGCAGCGGCGAGGGGTTGAGGCCCTGGCCACGGCGGCCCCTGGTGCCCGTCTGGGCCATGGAATGCCTTGGGGGGATGTGCCCTCTGGCCTAAACCGATCGCGCGATCGCGGCGGGCTCCAGGGGGGGAATTTTCGCCAACAGGCCCCCCTTCAACGGTTCCGGCCGCTCCGCCCAGGGCAACTGGCCATCCGGGCGATCGCAATACCGCTGGGCGCAGGTCAGCACCGCCGCGATCGCACCTTCTAGGGCATCACCCGCCGACGCATCAACGCCGCCAAAGAGATAATTCGCCTTACCCGGCCCTGCAAACGCCACCGCGCAATGGTGACTGCACGCGGACATGCAACTGACCGGCTGCACCTCGATGCGATCCGCGATCGCCGACGCGGCCACCGCCTCCTTTAGATGATCGTAGAGTCGCTCGCCGCCACTGGTACCCACCCGCTTCCCCTGCTCCCAGGTGCCATTGCAGGTGGTGCAAACAAACAAAACATGGCGCGATTCCGGGGCCGCAGGGCTGGAACTGGGCGCACTGGCCGACGCGATCGGCGATCCCGATGGGCGCTCCGACACGGAAATGGACGAACGGGAAGGGGCCATCTGTACCTCGCAGAAGTGGCGCAAAGGACATGGGGACGATCACCGGCGGGCATTCTGACTGGGGCGGCGCGATCGCGCGATCGCGGTTTTCACCCATCACAGCTGCGGGACAGTGCCGGACTTTCACCGGACTTTCCCCCTTACCTCCGGGGGCTGTTCCCCCCCAGAACCGGACGATGCAAGCTCGACAATACCATGTCTCTTTGGCCGCCCTAACGGATCGCCCTGGTCGATCGCCCCGGCCCCGGTGGACCCATTCGATGCGATCGCCTTGGCCCTAGCGGCGCACCTTACCCGTAAAGCCCGACGCCTTAAATTGCTTCAACTGGAGCGGTTCCGGCTGGGTGGCGGGCACAGAAATACGGAAGGAAAATTCACTGCGGCCGGGGGGAATTTCCTCGATCGCCCCGACCCGGGTGCGGTTTTCCATCGTCGGATTATTGTTGGCGTCGTAGATGCGGCCAAAGACATCCGCATTGATGACGGGCTTGCCGCTGGTGTTGTTGGCGATGCCATAGACCAGGAAGCAGTTGGCCGGACGGGTGACGCCGCCGGGGGACACGGTGCCCTCGGCCATTTCCGGCGGGCAGGGGCGATAGGCCACATCCTCGAGCTGGACGCTGGTGAGGGCTTGGGCCGGGGTCGGCGCGATCGCCCAGAGGACCATCGCCACGACGGCAATCAACAGGGCGGACAGGCGGCGGTGAAAAGGACGACTCATGGGCAGGCGCATGGACAGCAGCGGGGTGAAGGGTTTGGTCTTGAGGATCACTATAGCTAGCCGTCTGTTTCAAACGCTACGGATCAAGGCGATGGATTGGCCCCGGCCAGGGCTCCGAGGGGGGCGGGACCGGGCCGCAGGGCCGCCCCCAGCAGCCGCTCTAGATCTAGATTGGCCGCCGCCGCCGCTAGGGTCGTGCCCAGGGCGGGGCGATCGCCGGTTTCTAGATCCGCAAAGTGGGGCAAACAGCCCAGAACCGGCACCCCCGTGAGGGTGGTCAGCAAGTCCGCCGGGGCCAGATCCGCAATGTCCTGGGGCGATCGCGGGGCCGTGCAGTTTAATACCATCCCCCGCAAATTCACGCCCACCTGCCGCGCTAGGGCCACATTCGCCACCGCCGCCGCGATCGCCCCCAGCTTCACCGGCACCACCAACACCGTCGGCAGCCGCCATTCATAGAACACATCGGCGACGGTCAATTCCCAGGTGACGGGCGACCCCAAGCCCCCGGCCCCCTCCACCAGCACCAGATCCCGGCTCCGTTGCAGCTCCCCGAGCGATCGCCACGCCACGGCCAGATCAATGGTTTTCCCCTCCCGCTGGGCCGCGATCGGCGGTGCGAGGGGCGCTTCAAACCACAGGGGATTAATACTTTCAGCCGTTTGATTCACCTGCGCCCCAAACCAATCGAGGTAGCGCTCGCGATCGCCAAGGCCCGACTGCACCGGTTTGAGTAAACCCAGCGATCGCCGCCCCCCATGCCGCAACCAGTAGGCCGCGATCGCCGCCGTCACAATCGTCTTGCCCGCGTCCGTATCGGTCCCCGCGATCGCGATCGTCGTCGCCATCCGGTCCCCCTGCCCCGCCATCACGCCATTGCCCATGGTTTGCTCTAGTCCTCAGTAATACTCAAATCCTTCACGCTGTCCCTAGACCCCCTAGCCTTCCCCCGCTTGGCCCTCCGTCGGCGGCGGCGCGATCGGCTCCGGCGGCGGCCCCGGATCCGGCTCTGGCGACGGCTCTGGCGACGGCACCGGCTGCGGCTCTGGCACCGGCTGAGGCGACGGCACCGGCTGCGGTGAAGGCACCGGGGCGGGGCGCGGCACCGGCGCAGGCGCGGGCGACGGCTGGGGCTGCACCGTGGGCACCGGATCCGGGAGCGGAATCTGGCCCCCCGGCCCCCCATCGATCGGCCCCGACGGCTGGGGCACCCGAGGCGCATCCCCCAGGGACACAAACAGGCGATACGGCGTCCCCGATCGCCCCCCCGAAGGACGCACCACCAGGGCATAATCCCCCCCCATCAGCAGCGGCCCATTCCAGCGGGCCGTCCGCAGGGCACCCTCCGCCACCGCCCGCCCATTGGGATCGAGCACCGTCATCAGCACCCCCGCCCCCGTGAGCTGGGCATCGAGCAGTTGACCGGGCCGCGCCGTGAAGCGATAGATCCGCGTCTCGTTCCCCTGCAAGGTCTGCAAATCCTCAAAGGGCGAACCGGGCCGCAACCCCAGCCGCTGCTCCACCGTGGCCGGGGCCGTGGGGCTGGGGGTCGGACTGGGGCTCGGGCTCGGACTCGGGCTTGCCGTCGGGAGTTCAGATGCCTCGGGGGATGGTGACGCGATCGGCCCAGGGGCGGACACCTCCCCCAAGCTCCCCAACCATTGATTCACAAAGGCCCAGGAGCCAATACTCGCCCCAAAGACCACCAGCACGCCGATCGCCGTCACTGCCCAGGGATTGTCCCAAATGGACGATCGCCCCTCAAAATCCGATGGGGTCTCGGGCCGCGATCGATAGCCCTCCCCCCCGCCAGCGCTCCCCCCCACCGGCCCCGTCGAGGGCTGGGGAGCCGGAGCCGATCGCCCCACCGCCACCGTCCTCAAGGCCGACGGATTCGGGGCCGTGCGGGGCGGCACCGGTTGGGGATAGGGCGTCGGGGTCGGCGTCGCCGTCGGAGCCGCCGGTGGCATTGGCCCCGGAGCCGCCGGACCATTTCCCAACCCCAGCGGCACCGGCGAGGGCGTGGGCTGCCCCTCAAGGCCCAAGGCCCCCAACTCCCGCAGCACCTCCGCCGCCGAATTGTAGCGATCGCCCGGTCGATAGCTCAGCATCCGCCGCAGCAGCCCATCGAGTCCCGGCGACAGGCGCACATACGCCTCCCAATGCCACGTCAGCTCGCGATCATTAAACAAATCCTGGGGCTCGCGGCCCGTCAGCAGCACCACCGCCGTCGCCGCCAGGGCATACAGATCACTACTCGGATAGGCCCGCCCCGTCTGAATCTGCTCACTGGGCGAGTAACCCGTCTTGCCCACCGTCGTCGCCTGCACCACCGTCGCATCCGGCACCTGGAACCGGGTCGCCAACTCCTTGACCACCCCAAAATCAATCAGCACCGGCAGGCGATCACGCTCCCGCAGCATCACGTTTTCCGGCGAAATATCCCGATGCACAATCCCCAACCCATGCAAATGGCCCAGCACCGGCAGCAACTGCCGCAGGAAATAGACCACCTCCCCCTCCCCAAACGCCATCCCCTGCCCTAGGCGGCGATCGAGCAGCGCCCGATAGGTACTGCCCTGCACATAGTCCTGCACCAAAAACAGCCGACCATTATCCTCAAACGTCGCCTGAAACTTCGGAATTTGAGGATGGTCAATCTGGTATAGAATCGTCGCCTCCCGCTGAAACAACTCCCGCGCCTTCTCTAGGGCATAGCGATCAGCCTGGGGCGGAATAAACTCCTTCAGGGCACAGCGCTCATTAAAACGCCCCCGATCTTCCGCTAGATAAGTGCGACCAAATCCCCCCTGCCCCAAGGCTTCGATCAGGCAGTAGCGATTTTGTAAAACAGTCCCGGCGGGAAGCGGCAATTGCATACAGAAGGCCCCAACTAGCAAGCATCCGAAACGATGGCAGCGGACAACGACAACTCAACCTAATCCATCAAATTCTGGCCACAACCGGCCACAACTGGCCATAAACATACCCAATTGGCCCATCAAGCGGCTTCAAAAAGCACCAATTGCCCCTTCCTCAGCTATGGCCGTGGATCCTATGGACCCGCTGGCCGCCCATCACCGCCACCAGCGCCTCTGATCCTAGCCGATCGCGCGATCGCCCGTCCCCCACCTAGGGGCAGGTTTCAAACCGGTCCCCGCCGCGCCGCCGCCGCCCGCGAACAGCCCCTAACCCTATCAGAATTTAGCCAAAAACTTGCCCCCGGACCTCCCCCCCCACCCCCCCTTCAAAATCCAGAGAAAAGCAAGCAAGAATGTTAGTATTGCCATGAATGCGCTTCGAGGGACTGCCGTGATTTGCTCTGCGACTTCTACCATTTCGGTATCGCCAACTGAAGCCCCCTCCAAAAGTCGTTTACGCATCTTTTCGGGGTCCGCAAACGCGCCGCTGGCGGAGGAGGTGGCCGCCTATCTGGGGCTGCAACCGGGGCCGATGGTTCGCAAACGGTTCGCCGATGGTGAACTCTACGTTCAGATCCAAGAATCCATTCGTGGCTGTGATGTTTACTTAATCCAGCCCGTCTGTCGCCCGGTCAATGCTCACCTAATGGAATTGTTGATCATGGTGGATGCCTGCCGTCGGGCCTCGGCCCGTCAGGTGACCGCCGTGATTCCCTACTACGGCTATGCGCGGGCGGACCGCAAGACGGCGGGGCGCGAGTCGATTACCGCGAAGCTGGTGGCGAATTTGATCACCGAGGCGGGGGCGAATCGGGTGCTGGCGATGGATCTCCATTCGTCCCAGATCCAGGGCTATTTTGATATTCCCCTGGATCATGTCTATGGGTCGCCGGTGCTGCTGGACTACATCCTGGGCAAGAATTTGGCGGATCTGGTGGTGGTGTCGCCGGATGTGGGGGGCGTGGCGCGGGCGCGGGCCTTTGCCAAGAAGCTGAACGATGCGCCGTTGGCAATTATTGATAAGCGCCGCCAGATGCACAATGTGGCGGAGGTGCTGAATGTGATCGGTGATGTGCGCGGCAAGACGGCGATTATTGTCGATGACATTATTGATACGGGGGGCACCCTGACGGAGGGAGCGCGGCTGCTGCGGGCAGAGGGGGCGAAGGCGGTCTATGCCTGTTCGACCCATGCGGTGTTTTCGCCGCCGGCCATTGAGCGGCTGTCGAGTGGCCTGTTTGAGGAGGTGATCGTGACGAATACGATCCCGGTGCCGGAGGATCATCGCTTCCCGCAGTTGACGGTGCTGTCGGTGGCGAATCTGCTGGGGGAGACGATTTGGCGGGTCCATGAGGATACGTCGGTCAGCAGTATGTTCCATTAGGGCGATTCGGTTCGGGGCGGTGCTCAAGGGGGCTGGAGTGTTTGTGGTGCCTTGAGTTCGGCCTGTTAGAAGATCTACTTGGGGCAAGGGGCTGAGGCTCCTTGTCTTTTGTTGTTTTGGGGATTGGGGGTTGATCGGCCCTAGAGGGGGGTGGTGAGGCGGGGCGGGGTGGGCTGGTCGCGGCGCGATCGCGGGATGCGGACATAGAAGGTGGTGCCTTCGCCGGGGACGGATCGGCAGGAGATGCGGCCCCCGTGGCTGTCGGTGACGATTTTGTAGGCGATCGCGAGGCCCAGCCCGGTGCCCTGGCCGACGGGTTTGGTGGTGAAGAAGGGGTCGAAGATGCGATCGCGGGTGAGGGCATCCATGCCGATGCCGTTGTCGCGGATTTCGATCAAGGTGGTGGCTTGGCCGTGGCAGACCTCGGGGGCGGGGGGCAGATCCTGGGTGACGATCGCCAGGGTCGGCGTGCGGGCTGGAGTGGCTGGGTTGTTTGCACTGCGGTAGGGGTCTAGGGCCGCGATCGCGTTATCGAGCAAATTCATCAGCACCTGATTGAGTTGGGCCGGGTAACACTCCACCCCCGGAGCCGCCCCGTAGTCCCGCAAAATCTGGATGGGGGCGCGATCGCCATCCCCCTTCAGCTTGTTGCGCAGCAGCACCAGGGTATTTTCCAGCCCCTCGTGGAGATCCACCGCCTTGTGGTCACTCTCATCAAGGCGCGAAAAATTCCGCAACGAGGTGACCATATCCCGCACCCGGATCGAGCCCTCCGTCATGGACTGCATCACCTTCGGAAAATCCTCCCGGATAAAGTCCAGATCCAAATTCGCCAGGGCCTCCCGGAGGGCGGGGGAGGCGTCGCCCGTGTGGCGCTGGTAGAGCTCCAGGGCCATCAGCAGATCCCGCACATACTGGTCCGCGTGGCTGAGGTTGCCGTGGATGAAGTTGATGGGGTTATTGATTTCATGGGCGATGCCCGCCACCAACTGCCCCAGGCTGGACATTTTTTCCTGCTGCACCAGTTGCAGTTGGGTTTGTTCGAGCTCCTGGAGGGTGGTTTGGAGGTCTTGGTTCTTTTGCGCCAGGGTGTTGAAGGAGGTCTGGAGGCGATCGCCCATGGCACTGAAGGCGGCGGCGAGGGTGCCCAATTCATTGCGCGCGGCGATCGTCACCCGGCGGCGAAAATTCCCTTCACTGATGGCCTTGGCCGCCTCCGTCAGGGCCAGCAGGGGCCGCACCAGCCGCCGGGAGGTGTCGATGCCCAGGGCGATCGCCAGCCCCAGACTGCCCCCCAGAACCGTCAGCACCAGGACGATCGCCTGCCGCACCGGACGATGGACCGCCCTGAGGGGTTTTTCGATCACCACGAGCCATTGCATCGAATAGATCGGGGAGATGGCCCCCAACACCTCGCTCCCCCGCAGCCCCCGGTAGCGCAGGAGGGTGCGATCGCGCGGCTGATAGATCGCCCGCAGCAGGTCCGGTTGATCAATGCGCCCCAGACTGGTCCCCCCTTGGGTTTGGGCCTCCTCCGGCCTCAGGCTGCGGGCCACCACCGTAGCCTTGCGATCAACGATATAGAGATAGCCATCGGTGCCGATCTGGGATTGGGCCATCAGGAAATTGAGGAAATTCAAATTCAGCCGCGCCACCAGGGCCGCCGCCGGTTGGTCCGCGCGATCGCGCACGGGCAGCACCACCATCAGCGTCGGAGCCTGGGCCGATGGGCTATGGGCCACCGAACCGACATAGGGAGCCCCCTGATCAATCACCTCCCGCAGCAACGCCATCGGAAACAGCCGCCGCACCGCCGCCGTCGGGGTCGCCCGATCAAAGGGGGCCACCGCCGCCAAAATCGCCCCATCCCGCCGCACCAGGGCGATCGCCTCATAGGCATCACTATCGCGCGCCAGCCCCCGCAACAGATTCTCCAGGGACCGGGCCGGAAACTCCACCAGTCCCGGCACCAGGGCCAGATAGCGCAGGGGCACCTGGAGCTGCGCCAGATGGAACTCCACCTCCTTGGCCGTCCGCGCCGCCCGCGCCACCTGGAGCGCCTCCACGGAGTCCAGACTGCGCTGGTAGGTCAGCACCGCCAGGGGCACCCCCACCGCCAGCCCCACCCCCGCCGCCATCCCCACCAGGCCGTAGCGCAGGAGGGAGGTGATGGAAAGCTGGGCCACCAGGGAAGACCACCAGTCTAGGGGCGCTGCCCAGGGGGGCCTTGGGGGGGCCGGGGGAGGGGATGGCGGCAACTGCTGACCGCCCGTGCTCTCAAACCGCTTCCGCATGGTTCCCCTAAGGCCCAATCACTTCTGAGCGGGTCAGGCTCAGGGGCAGGCCAAAGGCTTGGGGGCCGCCCACCAACGGTAGGGCCGATCGCACAAAGGAGGCATCCACCAGGGCTTCGGCCACCTGGCTCGGGCGCAGGGCATCCATGAAGGGGGGCTGGCCGTTGGGGCGATCGCGATCGCCCAGGAAGGTCCGTTGCAGTTGCGCCACGAGGGCCTCGGTGTAGGAGGGGAAGGGATAGGGCTGAAAGTCGATGCGCCGCGATCGCCACTCGGGGTGGACCAGGGTGCCCTGCTCGCGATAGAACACCGTATCGTACTGGGCCAGTACCCGTTCGAGCACCCCCTGGGCATAGGGCATATATTGGCCGCCGTCACTTGAGAGGATATGGGCCAGTTCGAGGCGGTTCGAGCGGCACCACTGCTGGGCCTTCACGAGGCCGTTGACCAGGGCTTGGGTCCAGTCCCGGTGCTCGATCGCCCGGGCTTCGGGCACCACCACCACGCAGCAGGCGTGATCGCGCCACACATCCCCCAACAGGCGCAGGACTTTGCCCACGCGGAAACTTTCGGCGGCGGCGTTGTAGGGTTCCGCGACGATGTAGCCCGCGATCGCGCCATTGGCTAGGGCCGCAAACATTTCGGGGGGGGGCATCAGCCGCAGGGCGACGGCGTTGGCGGGGACGGCCTTGGTGGGGTCGGGATCGGCGGGGATGGGGATGAGGCCGCGATCGCGCAGGAGCATCTGCAAAATCAGATTATGGATCGAATACCAGAAGGGAATCGCCACCGTGCGACCGGCCAAATCCTCTAGGCGATTGATGTTGGGGGCCACCGTCAGGGCGGAGCCGTTGGTGTGGTTCCAGGCGATGACCTTGCCGGGGAAATTCTCGCCATAGCGCAGCCACAGGGCCGCTGGCATCAGCAGATGCGCCACATTCACTTCGCCCGCCTGCAACCCCGCCGCGATCGCCGCCCAGGAGGGATATTGCACGGGCGGGTCCACCTCTAGCCCCTCCGCCGCCAAAAACCGTTTGTGGTAGGCCGCCAGCAGGGCCGAGGCATCGGTGATGGGGACATATCCTAGGCGCACGCGATCGCCGGGGCGTGGCCACCGCCTGGGCCTCCCGGCCCCTGGATCACAGCCCGACGCGATCGCCCCAAGGCCCGCCGAGGTGGAAAACAGGGCCGCCAATTGCAAAAAGCGACGGCGATTCACCGCCTGCCTTGTCCAATGTCCCGCCCCGTTGCCCATGGCCCCAATTCCCCCTCTGGCAAGCCCGCGGCGGTTTTGGGCCGCGAGTTCCCCATCCTTCGCTCCCCACCATAGCCGACCGGACTGCGAGAAATGGCTCTTTCCCAACGGACAGGGGGACGCGATCGTGGTGGCCTGCCCAGGGTTGCCCTAGGCGGTGGCGGCGGCGCGGCTCAGGGCGATCGCCTCGGCCAAGCGATCGCACACCAGTTGTTTATCAAGATAGGACAGCAATGGACCCGCCTTCGGGCCGCGATCACGGTTCAAAAACGCCCGGTAGATCGACTGGAACGCCACCGGCATCTTGAGGTCCAGGGCCTTCGCCGTGGCAAACAGGGCACTCTGCAACGTCTCCCCATCCCAGCTTTCCAGGGCGGTCAACCGCTCCAGCAGCGATTCCACATAGGTGATCTGATCGGCGCTGAGGGTGGCGGCGGCGGCGGGCGCGTCCTCCAGGTACAGCACCAATTTTTCGTCCTCGTCCGCGTAGTTCTCCAGCCAGTGGCGACCGACGGCCAAACGCTCTTCCACAATCGCGCGATCGCGGTCCGTCAGCGCCTCCGCCGCCCGCTGCTCCACCTCCGCCGCCAAATCCAAATGGGGCACCTGGAGCAACGAGATCAATGTACTCAACTCGAACGGCTGATAGGGCGAAATTTCCCCATCCGGCTGGGCATAGAGCAGCGGCAAAAACTCCTCTGCCAGACCTCCATCCCCATCCGCCGCCCCCTGGCGATAGCGCTCAATCAACCCGTCATAGTCCCGGAACAGGCGCGTAATCGTCTCATAGTTGGGCGAGAAATTAATCGCCGTGCGCGGCGGCGTCCGCAGCATCAAAAAGCGCAACAGTTCCGGCGGCAGCAGATCCGCCATGGCCCGCGCGCTCGAACCGATGCCCTTCGAGGAACTCATCTTGGTGCCATCGACCAAAATGAATTCGTAGGGGGAATGGAACGGCGCATTTTTTTGCAGCACCTTGCGGCAGATGGCGTTCGCCACGTCCCTAGAGCCGCCCTTCTGGGAATGGTCCTTTCCGGCTAGCTCGATCGTCACCCCCAGCAGTTGCCACTTGGCCACCCATTCCACCTTCCAGGGCAGTTTGCCGTTGCCATCAAAGGGCGACATCCAGCCGGAATGGCCGCACCCTTGGGTGTAGTCCGTGGCGTTGGGGTCGCAGGTGTAGAAGATTTTGCCGTCTTGGTAGTCCGTGACCTGGGTGGTGGCGATTTTGCCGCAGTTTTCGCAGATGGCCTGGAAGGGGTACCAATTATCCGGGCGCTGGGCCTTGCTGACTTGGTAGTAGGCTTCGCGCACTAGGTGGGCGTTTTTGAGGAACAGGTCAATGTAGGGGTTGAGTTGGCCGGAGCGGTAATAGTCCCGCAAATAATAGATTTCTGGCCGCACGCCCAGGTAGTCAAAGACGTCGAGGAATTCCCCCATGTAGTATTTGGCGTAGTCGCTGCCGCGATCGCCGGGGGCATCTTCGTCCGGAGAGGGCACGTTGCACAGGGGCCAACCGAGGTACCGCTCGAAGCGATCGCGGTCCAGGTAGCGCGGCACCGTATCGAGGGCGTCGTAATCGTCCGTGCCGTAGAGGAACTTGACGGGCTTGCCGGCCTGTTTGAGGGCGCGGTAGATGGTGTCATGGACAATGACCCCCCGCACGGAGCCCACGTGGACGCGGCCCGAAGGGGTCTTAGAATCGTTGACCACCTGCGGTCCTTGCACGTCGGCGGCGATTTTGTCAGCCCAGAACATAGCCCCTGCGATCGCTCAAACGACCGGGTTTCAATACAGCCTACCCATTCTAGGGGCTCGGTTGACCGTTGCAACCGCTGGCCTCAAATCACCGCTCGGTGGCCGCGATCGCCCGACGGATCGATCCCATTGGGCTGCCCCCCGTGTCCCTGGCCCCTAAAAAATAAAAATTTGAGAACATCTTTACATTTCGCTACAATCCCCTCAGGGAGGGGCGATCGCGGCCCGCCTCTGGAGCCTGAAAGGGTTATGGGATCAGGGGCGATCGTGACTGATCCCCGACGGGTACGTTAAGCTAGGGAGACAAGCTTTCAAAATGTTTGGCCCCGCCCTAGGACGTCGGACATTGCATAGGGAATCGCTGACTTAAGGAGCTGTCGATTCGATGGACTATATCGAAAAGGTGCTGGAACAGATCAAGGATTGGGCGCGCCGGATCGTTGAGGCGATCCTCGGCCCCGAGGCCCAGCCCGAGCCGGAACCGATCCCCGTGCCCGTGCACGATCGCATTCCCCAGCGGCGACGCTAGCCCACAGGGTCACGGCCTGGGCGAAAGGGGGGCCTGGGGTTCCCCATAATAAAATGCTCGATTAGACCGCTGAAAGGGTAAGTCGAGCTTTATTGATGCGTATTTTGGTGCTGCACGGCCCCAACCTGAATCTGTTGGGTCGCCGGGAACCGGGTGTGTATGGGGTTGTGCCCCTGCCGGAGATCAATCAACTGCTGACCCAGGAGGCGGCTTGCCTCGGGGAAGATTCGGACGGCCAGCCGGTGGTGCTGGACTGTCGCCAGTCGAACCATGAGGGGGTGCTGGTGGATTGGATCCAGGAGGCTTGGGGCCAGTTCGAGGGGCTGCTGATCAATCCGGGGGCCTATACCCATACGAGCGTGGCCCTGCGCGATGCGATCGCGGGGGTTGCCCTGCCGACGGTGGAGGTGCATCTGAGCAATATCCATCGCCGTGAGGAGTTTCGCCACCATTCCTATATCGCCCCCGTTGCGATCGGCCAAATTTCGGGCTTTGGGGCGGATAGCTATTTGCTGGGGTTGCGGGCGCTGGTGTCCCACCTCCGGAATGGGGCCGTTAAGAATTGAAACAGTTGAAATACAATGGGAAAGTTTCCCTATTTTCCGGTCGTCCTTGGGGATGATCGGCCCTTGGCGTTGGGTGGTCCCTAGCCGGGGGCAGCACGCTGCAATACTCCGTCAGAAATCGTCCAGTTCTATCGAGCCACCATGCGAACCCACTACTGCGGTCAACTGCGCGCTGAGCACATTGGTAAAACCGCGACCCTCTACGGTTGGGTCGATCGCCGCCGCGACCATGGCGGTGTGATTTTTGTTGATCTGCGCGATCGCACGGGGGTCGTTCAGGTGGCCTCAAATCCGGACATTGCCGCCGCCTACGAGGCTGCCGATGCCCTGCGCAGTGAATATGTGGTCAAGATCGTGGGGACGGTGAACCGCCGCCCGGACGAGTCCCTCAACCCGAAGCTGCCGACGGGGGAGATCGAGATCGCCGCTGAGCAGATCGAGGTGCTCAATGCCGTCAGCCGCCAGTTGCCGTTCCAGGTGTCGGCCCTCGAAGGGGAAACGGTGCGGGAAGAACTGCGCCTGAAATATCGCTATCTGGATCTGCGGCGATCGCGGATGCAGCAAAACCTTCGCACTCGCCATGAGGTGGTCAAGGCGATCCGCCGCTTCCTCGAAGATCAAGAAGGGTTCATGGAGGTGGAAACGCCGATCCTGACCCGCTCGACGCCGGAGGGGGCGCGGGATTATCTGGTGCCGTCTCGGGTCAATCCGGGGGAATGGTTCGCCCTGCCCCAGTCGCCCCAACTGTTTAAGCAATTGCTGATGGTGGCCGGGTGCGATCGCTACTACCAAATCGCCCGCTGCTTCCGCGACGAGGATCTTCGGGCCGATCGCCAGCCGGAATTTACGCAACTGGACATGGAAATGAGTTTCCTCAACCAGGAGGAAATTCTGGACCTGAATGAGCGCCTCGTTTGCCACATTTTCAAAACCGTCAAGGGCATCGACCTGCCCCGCCCCTTCCCCCGCCTCACCTATGCGGAATCGATGGATCGCTACGGCTGCGATCGCCCGGACACCCGCTACGGCATGGAGTTGGCGGACTGCTCGGATCTGTTTGTCGAGAGTGGCTTTAAGGTGTTTTCCGGCTCGATCAAGGCGGGCGGTATCGTCAAGGCCCTGCCTATCCCCGGTGGCAATGACGCCGTATCTAATGTCCGCATCAAACCGGGCGGCGATCTATTCAAAGAGGCGACGGATGCCGGTGCCAAGGGTCTGGCCTTCATCCGCGTGCGCGAGGGCGGCGAAATTGACACGATCGGAGCCCTCAAGGACAGTATGACGCCGGAGGTGGTGGCGACGCTCCTGGAACGCACGGGGGCCAAGGGCGGCGATTTGATCCTCTTTGGGGCCGGTCCCGCCGCGATCGTCAATAAAACCCTCGATCGCCTGCGGCAGGTGGTGGCGCGCCAACTGAGCATGGTGAACGATGAGCAGCTCAATTTGCTGTGGATCGTCGATTTCCCCATGTTCGAGTACAACGCCGACGAAAAACGCCTCGAAGCGCTCCACCACCCCTTCACGGCCCCGAATCCCGAAGATTTGGCTGATATCCCCAACGCCCGCGCCCAGGCTTACGATCTCGTCCTCAATGGCACTGAGGTGGGCGGCGGCAGCCTGCGGATCTACCAACGGCAGATCCAGGAACAGGTCTTCGCCGCGATCGGCCTGAGTGAGACGGAAGCGCGCGATAAATTCGGCTTCCTGATGGATGCCTTTGAATTTGGCACCCCGCCCCACGGCGGCATCGCCTACGGGTTGGATCGCCTCGTGATGTTGATGGCGAATGAAGATTCGATCCGCGACACGATCGCGTTCCCGAAAACCCAGCAGGCCCGGTGTTTGCTCACGGATGCGCCCGCCGGTGTCGATCCGAAGCAGCTTAAGGAATTGGAAGTGGCGTCCACCTATCAACCCAAAAAGCCAGAAGCCGACGCCGCCACGGCCTAGGGCACATCCTCAAATCCGTCACCCAATCCATCACCGTAGGGGCGGGGTTTTCCCGCCCAGCCCCAACCGGTCGATCAGCGGTGGAATCAGATTTTGGGGGCATTGGGGGATGAACCCTACCCCTTGGGGCGGCGGTGATGCTTACGGGCCGTCCGGTCCACCTGATCCTGTTCGTAGTCAATCAGGCGACCGAAGTAGGGATGCTGCGCCAGATCCAGGGACATGTACACATGGCGGCGCACGTTATCAAATCCCTTGCGCGTAAAGAATTTCACCGCCGGTTCATTGGCGGGATCCGTATCGATAAATAAACTTCTGGCCCCCTGGTGGATCGTGCGCTCCACGAAGCGATCGACCAGGGAATCGGCCACACCCCGCCGCTGGAAGCGATGATCGACCCCCAGCCAGTTGATGTAGCCGTAGGTCATTTGTTTTTCAATGACGGTCCCGAGGACAAAGCCCGCAAATTCCCCGTCAATTTCGGCGATCAGGCAATATTCCGGGTCCGTGTTGTAGAGCCCCGTCACTTCCCACTCATCCCAGGTGCGGTAGAGGGTGGGGTAGAGCTCATTTTGGAAAAGCTGTTCACCCAGGTGAAAGACGGGGGCGAGGTCGTCGATCGCCATGTCGCGGATCAGGACAGGGGCGGGGGCGTTTTCGGTCTCAGTATCGGTGTCGCTAGCCATGGATAACGCTCTGCGCTCTGGGAAGGTTTATTTCTACTTGTGCCATAGAATTTGCCACGGAATCCGTGTCCCTGGGCTGGGGTGTCGCGATCCTTGGGGCT
The DNA here is from genome assembly GCA_022402445.1 of Cyanobacteriota bacterium. Classification (GTDB taxonomy): domain Bacteria; phylum Cyanobacteriota; class Cyanobacteriia; order CACIAM-69d; family CACIAM-69d; genus MS008. The sequence continues at coordinate 68,857 of JAKRSF010000006.1, forward strand.
GAGTTTTTCAGTGAGCGCTTGTCTATGATGGTTAAGTGATGATTCATGGCCTGAGGGGGCGATGGGTCGCGCTGCTGATTGACCGGGGGTTATGTCATGGCTGAGTTGGATGCTGTTGCGATCGCGCGGTTCATTGAACGGTGGCAGCCTTCGAGTGGCAGTGAGCGGGGCAATTATCAGATTTTTTTGGCGGAATGGTGCGATCTGTTGGGGGTGCCGAGGCCAGAGCCGAAGGGCGCGATCGCGGGGGATTCCTATTGCTTTGATCGCAATGTGACAATGTATAGCCCGAGCGGTAAGAAAATGCCGGGTTTTATTGATCTATATAAGGAAAATTGCTTCATTTTAGAGGCGAAACAGGGGGGCGTTAGCGGCGGCAAGGTGGGGACGGCCAAGCGCGGCACGGAAACCTATCGAAAAGCGATGCAGGGGGCGTTTAATCAGGCGGTGGCCTATGCGCGGACGTTCAAAAATCCGCCGCCATTTTTGATTACTTGCGATATTGGCGAGAGTTTTCAGGTTTGGTCGGATTTTGGGGCGGCGTCGGAGCTGGATTATGGCAGCTATGATGCGCGTCAGGATATTCCGTTTGCGGATTTGGTGAAGCCGGAGGTTCGGGCGCTTTTTGTTGATATTTTTACAGATCCGCAGCGACGTAATCCTGAAAAGATCGCGGCGCAGGTGACGCGGGAGGTGGCGGCGGATTTGGCAGAGTTGGCAAGGTCTTTAGAGGGGGAGGGGCGCGATCCGAAGTTGGTGGCGGATTTTCTGATGCGATGCATTTTTACGATGTTTGCGGAGGATGTGGGGCTGTTGGGAAAGGAGAAGATTTTTACGGAGAATTTGGAGCGCTGGCAACTCAATCCCCATAAGTTTCAGGCGGGAATTGAGGCGCTGTGGGCGGCGATGAATGAGGGCAAGCCGTTCTGGGATTATGGCAGGCTACTAAAATTTAATGGGGGATTGTTTGAGGATTCGTCGGCGATTCCGTTGGATGGGGATCAGTTGGCGACGCTGTTGAAGGCGGCGAAGCGGGATTGGCAAAAGGTGGAACCGGCGATTTTTGGGACGCTGTTGGAACGGGCGCTGGATACAAAGGAACGCAGTAAGTTGGGGGCGCATTATACGCCACGGGCCTATGTGGAACGGTTGGTGCGGCCTGTGGTGCTGGAGCCGCTGCGGGAACGGTGGCGGTTGATGCAAATTGCGGTGGATCGGGCGCTGATGGAGGAGGGGGATGAGCCGACTTCAAAATCCCGCGATCGCGCAATTCTAGAGCTAGAAAGTTTCCTGAAGGAATTGCGCGACATTAAGGTTTTAGATCCGGCCTGTGGGACGGGAAATTTTCTGTATGTGACGATGGATTTGATGAAGGAGTTGGAGTCGGAGGTGTTGAAGCGGCTGGCGGAGGTGTCGGGGCGCGATCAGTTGCGGTTGGATTTTGAACAGGTGAATCCGAGTCAGTTTCTAGGGATTGAGATTAATCCACGGGCGGCGGCGATCGCGGATTTGGTGGTGTGGATTGGTTATTTGCAGTGGCATTTCCGACGGTTTGGGGATGTGCCGCCGATTGAGCCGGTGTTGCGGGCCTATCACAATATTGAATGCCGCGATGCGGTGCTGGCCTATGACGGGGTGGTGCCGGATGTGGATGAAAAGACGGGCCAGGTGCGGACGCGCTGGGGGGGCCGCACGATGATCCATCCGGTGACGGGTAAGGAGGTGCCGGATCCGAGCGATCAAAAGGTGATTGAGCGCTATATCAATCCGCGTCCGGCAGAGTGGACGCAGACCGATTACATTGTCTCTAATCCGCCGTTCTTGGGCAATCGAGACATGAGAGATGAGTTGGGTGATGGCTACGTTGAGGCTTTGAGTAAAGCTTATCCAGAGCTACCTAATACTCTTGATTATGTTATGTATTGGTGGCACCGCTCAGCTCAGTGCATAGCAAGAAATAGATCATGCAGTTTTGGGCTAATCACAACCAATACCATTAGACAATCACGCCAGAGAACAGTTATTGATCTCCATCAAAACGGAAAACATGGAGTCAAAATATTTTTCGCAATTCCTGACCATCCTTGGAGTCATGAAGGCGCAGCAGTCAGGATATCGATGAGTGCTGGATGTTCCAAAATGGAGCTACCTAGAACTTGCACACTATCAAAGGTGATAGATGAAGATAAAAGTCAAACTCCAGAGTCTGAAGCAGAAAGCATTAAAATTCAGTCTATTAAAGTCTTAGAAATATCGAATGATCTTAGTCAGAATATCGGAATTTCCTCTGCCATATCGCTCGCCTCTAATTTCGACATTTGTTCGCCCGGAGTGAAGCCATGTGGACCAGGATTTACGGTAGATCAAGAATCAATTGAATTTTTCCCAGAAAGCGAAGCCACGATTGTAAGGCCGTACATGAATGGCAACGACTTAACTAAAAAAAGTCGCAAGGCTCATATTATTGACTGCTATGAAATGAGCGAGAAAGATCTTCAAGATGATTATCCTACAGTTTATCAATGGCTACTTGAAAACGTCTATCCCAAAAGAGCAGTTGAGCGAGATCTCAGGTTAAGAAGAGAGTGGTGGAGCTTCGAGCGGCCTCGGCCAGAACTTCGACGTGCGATTCAACAACTAAAGAAATATATTGCAACAGTTCAAACGAGCAAGCACCGTGTTTTTGTTTTTCTTGATTCTAATACAATACCAGACCAACAAATTGTTGCGATCACGCTAGAGGATGCCTACTTTTTAGGAACCCTGTCTAGCAGAATCCATGTTACTTGGGTATTGGCAGCCGGTGGAACTCTTGAAGATCGCCCGCGCTATAACAAAACTGTTTGCTTTGATCCCTTTCCTTTTCCCGACCCAGACGAAACCTTAAAACAAGAAATTCGAGACCTAGGCGAACGCTTAGACAGCCATCGCAAGCGCGTTCAAAACACCCATCCCGACATCACGATCACCGGGATGTATAACCTCCTCGAAAAAATCCGTAACCACCAACCCCTCAGCGACAAAGACCACGAATTTAATAACCGCGCCCTCATCTCCACCCTCAAACAAATCCACGATGATTTAGATCGCGCCGTCTTCCGCGCCTACGGTTGGGACGATTTGATTCCCCAGTGGGAAACCCGCGCCGACACCCTCGACGAACAGATCCTAGAACGGCTGGTGAAACTCAACGCCGAACGCGCCGAAGAAGAACGCAACGGCCACATCCGCTGGCTGCGCCCCGACTATCAAGCCCCCACCCAAACCACCACCCAACAAACGGACCTCGCGATCGTCCTTCCCACCCCAGACCAGACAAAAGGCTCAAGCCCCTTGCCCCCCAGCGATCGCCCCTTGTCCCTGCCCAAGGAATTTAAAGCGCGCGTCGCCGCCGTCCGTGACCTTTTCCGCACTGAAGGCGGCGAATGGACAATTGAACGCACCCTCAATCGATTCAGCGGCAAAAATACCAAAGTCAAAGAAAAGCACATCAAACAGGCGATCGAAGCCCTCGAAGGGGCCGGATTATTGCTCGCCTACGAAGACCCCGCCACCGGCGAAAAACACTGGTATGACGCCAGCCTCCAGGCGATCGCGTAAATTTTCGCGTAGATTTAGATTGGTCGGTAGGATGTGATCGTTATTCCCTAATCTTTCTGGATTCTTGGCGATCGCGATCATTCCCATCACATAGTTCCCTATCACATAGTTATCGACAGGCCCGTACTAAACCATGGAATAGTCAAGATCATGCAACGTATCACCATCACCCTTCCTGATTCCCTTGCCGAGCATCTGCGATCAATGGGCTGGCTTGATGCTCCTGAATTTGTCCTAAAAACTCCACAAAATCAGACTAGGCATCAATCTAATTGGCTTGTCCTTCTGATCCTGAGATGGCTGCGATCGCGAGTACAGCCCCGGCCATCCTCGTCCCCACTTTCCCCCGCAGAATTCGCCACTCGCTTTTCTGGTACTTTCACCGAAGCTGACGCCACCGACATGAATCAATTTATCCAGGAAGACTGCCGAAAAATTGACCATGACAACTGGTAGATTTCTTCTTGACACCAACATTGTCATTGCCCTAAATAAAAGCGACTTAAGCGTTGCAAAGAATATCCAGTCAGCAGAATTTGTCGCCCTTTCCATCACCGTTGCAGGTGAATTGCTCTACGGCGCTCGTAGATCCGCAAGGCGAGACCAAAATCTTCAACAGGTTGAATCTTTATTGCAGAGCATCACAGTCCTAAACTGCGATCTGGAAACAGCCCGCCAGTATGCTCGCATCAAGGAAGCATTACAACGGAAAGGACGCCCCATTCCTGAAAATGACATTTGGATTGCGGCCCTAGCTTCGCAGCATGGCCTGACTGTCGCAACGCGGGATTCAGATTTTTCTGCTATTCCCGATTTGGAAATTACTCTTTGGTAAAATCTGGGTGGCCGGTACGTTCGAGGTGGGGACGCGATCGCGTTGAATTGGGGTGGCCGGTGCGTTCGGCGTAAGAGAGTGATCGCTTTAAATTAAACGGTACCGAACGCACCCTACCATCGCTAAAAATTAAAGATTAACTATCTTAGCTGTCTTTACCCATGATCTCAAAACGCAAAAACTTTTCTAGCTTCACCCTTGCCGAAGCCTATCAACACCTCAATCTTAGCGAACTGAAACCCTGGGAATTAGGCAATGCTACCCAAGCCCCCAGCGAATTTTTCCGTGAACGGCTGCGCCGTCTTCAGGCCCATTTTGACCTGCGCTACTGCGAAAAATCTAAGGAATTGCTCATTGATGCGTTTTGCGAAGAGGCGATCGCGGGTCTAGAGCGCCTCAAAATCTGGAAAGGCGTCAAACTTGAAACGGACCAAACCACCGGCAATGCAGACTATCTAATTACCGAACGGCGCGATTATGTGGCCGCCCCATTCCTGTGCATTGTCGAAGCGAAGAAAGATGACTTTGAACAGGGGCTTGCCCAATGTCTGGTGGAAATGAAAGCTTGCCAGGTCTTGAACCGCGATCGCGCGATCGTCGTTTTTGGCATCGTCACCAATGGCGACGGCTGGAGATTTTATCGCCTTGATCCATCCGGCCAAGGGTACGAAACGGGCCTCTATTCCAATCGAAATATTGATGAACTTCTCGGAGCCCTCCATAGCCTATTTAGTCAATGCGCCCAGCACCTATCAGAAAGTGTTTAATCAGAGATTCCATCACAAATCAGAGCCGATGGAGGGGCATGATGCGCCCTTCTGCCGCCAGGGCCAGATAAACCATCGCCGCCACCTCCGCGCGCGTCGCCGCCCGATTCGGCTCGAACCGCAGGGGATCCGTGGGATTAATGCCCAAACCGCGCTCGATCGCGGCGGCCACCCGATCCCTTGCCCAGGTCGGCACCGTATCGCCATCGTCGTACATGGTCAGCAAACTGGCATCCCCGGCGGGCCACCCGAGGCCACTGGCGATCGCCACGAGCACCTGAACCCGCAGCAGGGGACCACTGGGGGAAAATCGCCCATCGCCGACGCCCGCCAAAAATCCACTTTGGAACGTTTGTTGGATCACCGTGGCGGCCCAATGGTCCGGGGGCACGTCCTTAAAGGTGGCGGGCAGGCCAACGGCGGCGGGCTGAAAGGCTTTGACGACGATCGCGGCAAATTCAGCGCGGGTCATGGTGTTATCAGGGCGGAAGCGGCCATCGGGGAAGCCGCCCACGAGGTTATCGGCGGCGAGGGCGCTGATGTAGTCCACGGCCCAGTGGTTGGTCGTATCACTAAAGGGATTGGTCAGGGGTGAGGTGGTGGTGGCTTCGGGCTCTGCTTCTGGGGTGGCGGTGGTGAAGGGTTGGGCGATCGCGGGCTGCGCCGCCACGGGAGCCATCGCCGGGTCAACAATATAGGCGGACTCCAGCGCCCCCATGCGGCCGATCGCCACCAACGCTTGATAGACCAGGGCGCACACTTCCCCGCGCAAAATGGCCCGGTTCGGTTCGAGGCGATCGCGCTGGGGATAGTTCACCACGATGCGGCGGGCGGTGGCGGCGGCGATCGCGGGGCGACCGTAGGGGGCGATGGTGTCGCGATCGCGGTAAATCTCCAAGACGTGAGTTGAACCTTCCCCGAGGGATAAGCCGCTCGCCAGGGCCAAGAGCGCCTGGGTGCGGGTCAGGGGATCCTGGGGCCGGAAACTGCCATCGGGAAAACCCGATAAAAATCCCTTGCGGCTGGCGGCGGCGATCGCGCTGGCCCCCCAAAAACTCGCGGGTACATCGGTGAAGGTGCGGCCCGCCGACCGATCGGGGCGATCGCCAAAGGCCCCCATCAGCAGCGACGCAAATTCCGCACGGGTGAGGCCGCGATCGGGCAAAAAGGTGCCGTCCGGGAAACCCCGCACGATCTGGGCCGCCTTCAGCCCTTTAATAAATCCCTCCGCCCAATGGCCCGCAATATCATCGGTCGGTGTGGTCGGTAACCCTTCAATTTTCCGCAGGGCCAATTCAAAATCCCCCACGGTTTTGGCGGCCCCGTAGCCCTGGCCGTAGACCTTCGGCTGTTGGCCTGTGGTTTGCTGCACCTGCACCACCTCGCGGTTGGCGATCGCCCCGAGATTGCGGCCACTGGCGAGGGCGATCGCGGCGGCAATCCCCAGCCCCTGGCCCACCCCCGCATTGAGTTCCACGATCCGGCCCGCCGCCGGGGCAATGCCCGTAAAGCCCGACGCGGGACTCACAATTGCTAGATTTGTCACGCTCTGGGGCAGGGCATGACGGATGCCAAAATTGAATGTGGGCACCACCTCCGAGAGGAACCCCACCCGGCTGTAGCCCTTTTCCGCCGCCCGCGCCCCGAGCCCTGGAATGCCGCCGCGCACGTCAAAACGATAGGAAAATGTTCCTAACCCCTCACTGGCCGCGACGCCCCCCGCCAACATTTGCGCGCCGGAGAGGGGCTGCACCGCGTCCATGAGGCTGCCCGCATAGCGCACATAAAGTTCCGATGCAAAGGTGACGGAGCGTGCCCCCAGGGCCACCAGCCACCGTTCAATGAATTTCGCTTCGTGGCGCAGGCGTTCGGTGGGTTGGGCGCTGCCCTGGGCGATCGCGTCGGCCTCGGGACCGGTCACAAAACCCAGGAGCGCATTCCAGGACAGGCGATCGCCGGGGAGGACGGCAATATTGGGAATATCGAGGATTGCGCCGCTGGTTTCTAGATCCAGTTTGGTTTGGCGGTAGGCGTGGTAGAGGATCGACAGGGCGGAGCAGCGCACATCAATGAAATCGCGGCCCGTTGCTAAGGTGAGGGGGTTGCCGTTGCCGTCCCGCAGGCGATCGCGCCACTGCTGGATCAGGGGATAGTCAATGGAGCCATCGCGGTTGCGGGCCGCCGCCTGGAGGTATTGGTTGGCAACGGCGTCATTGGGGTCGAGGAACCGCGAGATCGCGGCCCGTTCAATCTGCTGGAGCCGCGCCACCGTTAATCCCTGGGTTTCAAAGACCAGCGTCACGGGCAGCGTCGAAGCAGGCAGGCCAAAGTAGCCAAACCCTTGGGTGAGATGTGCCCCCGCCGTCCGGGCCAATTCCCCATTCACGGTGCTGTCGATCCACTGCTTCGCGCCGTAGGTTTCTCCGTTTGTGAGGGTGATGTGGTCCAGGCGATCGCCCGTTTTCTGCACCCGCGCGAGGCCCACGCGATCGAGCAGATCAATCCCCTCCCCGGAGACCATGGCCCGCAGGGCCGCATCGCCCTTGCGCCAATCCAGGGCAATTTGCTGCACATCGGCCCGCTGCAAAAATTCCCGATACAGGGTCGCCGGTTCCCCAAACAGGGGCAGGCCGTGGGTTTGGCGCAGGGCGGGGGCGATGTGAGAGCGATCTAGATAGGACAGTTGGCCGCGCACCAGATGGCCCCCCAATCCCTGCGCTAAATGCCCCTTCGCCATCAGCAGAATCCGCGATCGCGCCCCCGTCCGCCGCCGATATTCCCGCGCCGCCGCCACCAGGGCCAACACACCGGGCACCTCATCGCCATAGCCGATCAGATCATAGGAACGGATAGCAGCAACCATGGCAACTCCTGGGGCGACGGGAACGGTTATGGGAACGGTGAACGGTCAGCGAGGTGATCCGCTCTGATTTTCCCAAAGTTTCCGATCTCCATGGAACAGGGGGGCCAATTGCCGGATCGGTTACAGATCCCTTGGCAATTGCCCCAAAAAACTTGCCCTTGACGGTGGGGGCGGCGCGCGTCGAAAGTGGAGGGCCGAGGGGCGCGATCGCGCGGGTCAATAACGGACAACAACATGCCATCCGGGTTTGAGTGGAAGCAACGGCGGCGGGTTTGCGGCGGGCCGGTGGCGGCGATCGCCCTGGGGGCGGACGGTCAGCTTTTGGCGGCGGCGGGGCACGATGGCACGGCGACCGCGTGGGATACGGCGGCCCTGGTGGACAGTGTGGATTTGGCCCTAGGACCGGCGGCGACCCAATGGCAAACGGCGGGGCCAGAATTTCGGGCGATCGCGATCGATCCCCTGGGCCAGTGGGCGGCGACGGGGGCCAATGACGGGGCGATCGCCCTGTGGGATTTGGCAACGGGAACGTTACTGCACCGGTGGCGCGCCCATGGATTTTGGGTGATGGATTTAGCCGTTTCCGCCGATGGCCGGTGGCTCGCCAGTGCCGGGGCCGATGGCACCGTGGGCCTGTGGGATCGGCGGCGCAGTTGGCGGGGGCGCTCCCTGGCGACGGGGGACATTTGGTACAGCGCCGTGGCCTTCGAGCCGGACGGGGGCGGCCTGTGGGCGGGGGCCTATGACGGCACGATTACCCGCTGGGATCGGCGGGGGGGCCGCCGCGATCGCGCGATCGCCGTGACGGATGCCTACGTTTTAGCGGTGGCAATTTCTACGGATGGATCCACCCTGGCGGCGGGCCTCAGTGACGAGGCGATCGCCCTGGTGGATTTACGAGCTTCCCAAAAACCACCGCAACGGCTGACGGGCCACGGCGGCGGCGTCTATGGCGTCATCTTTTGCCCCGACGGCCAGACCCTGATCAGCATCAGCGACGACGGCACCGGACGCCGCTGGCACCTCCCCAGTGGTCAACTGATGGGTCACCTCACGGGCGACACCAATAGCCTCTGGACCGCCGCCCTGAGCCGGGATGGGCGGTGGCTCGCGGCGGCGGGGGCCGATGAATATGTGCGCTTGTGGGATTTGGAGCGGGATCAATTTGAAACGGTTTTTGCGGGCACCAATCGCCAGGTTACGGCGATCGCGTTTGTGGAATCGTCCCCAGTGCCCCAGGTGATCGCGCCCCCCCAGCGCCACGGTTTATTAATGGCCGGTCGTGACGGTTGCCTAGAGCGGCGATCGCTGGCCCCCTGTCCCCTGATCCGTCAATTCCCCGCCGATCGCGCCGCCGCTGTCCCCCGCCTCCAGGCGATCGCCCTCCATCCAGCGGGCCACACCATCGCCACCGCCGGAGCTACGGGACAGATCCAGGTGCGATCGCTCCCCGATGGCCGCGCGATCGCCCAATTGCCCCACGAGTTTTGGATTTTGGCCCTGGCCTTTTCCCCCGATGGCCGCGCGATCGCCGCCGCCGGAGCCGATGGCACCCTCACGGTTTGGACGCTGCCCACGGGTGAGAAACGGTACGCGATCGCCGCCGCCCCCTTCTGGCTCGGAGCCCTGGCCTGGAGCCCCGATGGCCGCGCGATCGCCACCGGCAGCCCCCACGGCACCCTGGATCTCTGGCATCCGGTCACGGGCGATCATCTCGATCGCTTCGCCCCACCCCAGGGCGGCCTTGTCCCCGACGGCATCACGGCCCTCCAGTTCAGCGCCGCCGGTCACACCCTCGCTAGCGGCACCCCCTGCGGCGCGATCGCCCTCTGGAATGGGGCCAATGGTCGCCTCAAACGAGTTCTGCACATCCACCGCCGCGAAATTGTTGCCCTGGCTTTCAACCGTCCCGGCAATCGTCTCCTGTCCGCCAGCCGCGATCGCACCGTCCGCCTGTGGGATGCGGATACGGGCAAATCCCTGGCTCACTTGGATCAACCGAATGGTGATATTACGGATATGGTGCTGGACCCGCGCGATCGCGATCTCTGGGTTGCCAGCAGTTGGCACGGTCAACTGGATCGCTACGCCCTCTCCCTATAAATCTCTCTTTCTGGTAACAAGTAGGGGCCGCCACTGCGATCATTATTTTTAGATGTCATGGCCCTGTAAAACTTGCCATAAGTGAATGAAATGGCTAAACTGTACTCTGGCATAGAACAATTATGTCTTAGTGGTTCGTCGAGCTTGGAAGAATAGCACTTAAAATTTGCCTAGACATATGTGTGCCATACATCTATAGAAATCCAGGACTGACAGGGAGTTACTATCAACATGGAATTATCTCTACTGGCCCTACAAGCAACAAACATTGCGTTGTGGGCAATCGATAAGGCTTCTGGCGGTGCTTTGGAAAAAGCTGGGGCGGACATTTTAGGCTTCTTGGCAAAGAGATTTCGAGGCAGGCTCCAAATCGACCAATCAGAAGCCAAACTCCTGGAGGCTGCAATTCTCAGTGAAGCCGAATGCGACAGTGAATTTCAGCAAGATCTCGAAAAATTGGTGACTTATTATCAACAAATTCAAAATCATTCACAGGTCTCTCAAAGCACAAGCTCAGGTGTCAATATTAACGCGGATAAAAATTCAGGAACAATTATAGGACAACAGTTTTTTCGTTAGCCAATTTTTCGGATTAGAAAATCCTGACTTAGAATCCAATAAGACTTTAATTGGACGGCTACTTAATTATCTCAAAGTAGCCTTGTTTCTGCTATTGTCAATTTTATTTTGGATTTTCTTTGGATGGTTGGCAGATTATTCATTTCCATTTGGTCAAGCATTGGAACTGTTTCTTTCATGCTTTACAGGCACTGTCGCGGCGAAAATCAATACCTTGCAACAGCAATTGCAAAGAACAGACGTAATATCGAAACCTGATAATGTACAGCAGATCAAAAAGCTGAACAATCTAGAATCTCAGGCATGGTTATATAAAGGCGTGTTAGAACGCTTTGGTGCAGACTCTTCTGCAAATCATGAGAGGATTGCTAAAACACTAGAAGCATTAGAGTATAAAAGAAGTGAAATCCGACAAGAACTTGAGCCCCGAAAACCTCGGCGCTATCGTATTTTAGGGGAAATACAAGATTCTGCTCGTAGCCTTTTAGCTAGTCAGGCAGAGAAAGATTATGAGCGAATTCAAAAGATCGCGACCAATCTGATTGTTTTTTTGAAAAATAAGCGATCATCGCCAACGATCATTTCTGATGTTATTGCAAAACTAGCATCAGAAATAGCAAAAAGTGGCAGTCAAATCAGTCCTTATCGCCTTCGACTTGTCTATAGAATCGATGAGTTGCTAAGAGTCTTGTCAGCTAAGCTAGTTCTACTCTCTAATGATCCAGGGGTTGGTGGGAATTATCAATCTGTTGTCAACGAACTAAATTCCCGCCTTCATACTCTGTCTAAAGAATTTGATAATTTACTTCGAGTTAGACAAGAAGACAAAAATGAATTAAGCAAGCGTGCCAAGAGAATATCAGACCTCGCAAGGAATATCTCTAATCTTCACAAGGTAATATCAAGTCGCGATTCAGACATCGTTAATCTGCGAGAAAATATCCAAGGTCTGCAAAGGGAAATTCAAAGCTCGACTAACTCGAATCATGACAAGCAAGAAAAAATCAATCAATTGCAAAGTCAATTATTTCAGTTGAATCAGCAACAATCAAACTTGTATAGAAAGATCGAGAGCCTCTCCCTTCATATCCTAAATAAAGAATCTGAGATTGAGCATTTGCAGAGCGAAAGATCTCAGATCAATTCCCAAAAGCTAGAGCTACAGCGGCAGAATCAAGTTTTGTATCAACATTTTGAGCATCAGCGAGGTGAAATATCTAGGCTGAATCAGAAACTGGAAGAACTTTCTAGCGCTGATGAGAACACATCCCAAAGGTCTACATCACAGCCAGTCATCAGGAAGGTTGAAACTCAAGAAACAATTTCAGAGGCGGAATATCAACAAATTGCCAATCAAAACGAGTATGAATATGTTAGGGGCTATAGGCGCAGCAGTGGAACATGGGTAAGCGCATACTATAGGCGCAAAAGAAATCGCTAGAACGAAATCATACGCTCAACAATGCAAATGTCGCAGACGGTTGAAAATTCTCTGTGCTGTGTTCGGAGCCGCCTGCCGCCGAGTTAAGCCGTTAGCACCCTCCAATTCTTATGATCACACCTCCCCGCCCAACCAATCGGCAAACGACCCTAGGGCGTGATCGCGGCCATTCATCCAAGATTAATCGTCATCATCCAGGCCAAACTTGGCTTCCATCGACGCCACCACCGCCTCCCTAGCCTCCAGCCGCTTTTCCCACAATTCCAACTCCGCCGCTCGCCCCTGCAACTGTCGCCGCAACTCCTCTAGGGCCTCCTCCGTATCGCCCCCCCGACTCCGGGTAGCAGCAGCGGGGGCTGTGCGGGGTGCTTCCGCCATCACCGGCTGATTCCCAGGGGCCGTGGGCTCCTCCTCATCCTTCGCCGCCGCAAGTTTGGCCTGCTCGATCTTGAGCAATTCCTGGGCATCGCGCAATTCCTCACGGCGCGCCTCAAATTCCATGATCCGCCGCGATAGTTCCTGATTTTGCAGGGTCAGGGACTGCCGCCACTGTTCCGCGCGCTCCGACTCCTGCCGCAAAAAGTCCGGCGTGACGCCCGTTTGCAGATAGTCCCGCACCAGGGTCATCACCCAGTCCGTGGCGTCATAGATCTGCTTGACCGCGCGATCGCTCGACGACAGATTCACCAGCACCAATTGGCAATGGCCATCCCTAGGCAGGAGCGCCTCATCAATGGTGAGCATGGGCTCCGCGTCTTCCTCGGCAATCACCTGCCAGGTATAGTCCGAGGTCTGGACGGCCAAGAGTTTGAGCCAAACTTCGGAAGACTCGCTTTGGCGGCTGGCACAGGCAAGGTACTGCATGGGGGCGTTCCTGGGCGATAGGCTTTATGGTATGCCAATTTCCGGGGTTCAGCGGCGACGGATTGGCAACTCTTTCAGGAGATTTACGGAGATCCAGGGGGACGGGGGAAAGGGGGGCCGATGGCGGGGCGATCGCGGTTATGATCGGGGGTCCAGTTAAGCATTGAGCAAACGGGGGCGACTGTCCACATGAGCCAAGTGAACGCGGTGACGGGAACGGGCCTACCCCTGCGGGGGGATGATATTGATACGGACCGCATTATTCCGGCGCGGTTCCTGCGTTGTGTGACGTTTGATGGGTTGGGGGAGCATGTGTTTGCGGACGATCGCGCCCCCCTCGGCGGTGAGCATCCGTTTGATCAGGCGGCCTATGGCGGTGCGAAGGTGCTGGTGGTGAACCGCAATTTTGGCTGTGGATCGAGCCGGGAACATGCGCCCCAGGCGATCGCCCGGTGGGGCATCGAGGTGATTGTGGGGGAAAGTTTTGCGGAAATTTTCTTTGCCAACTGCATCGCGATCGGGGTGCCCTGTCTGACGGGGGACCATGAAACGGTGGTGGCGCTCCAGGAGGCGATCGCGGCGAATCCGACGGCGGCGGTGACGGTGGATCTAGAACAATTGACCGTGCAGTGCGGCGACTTCCGGGGCCAGTTGACCATGAAGGAAGGGGCACGGCAGGCATTTTTGACGGGCCAGTGGGATAGCTGCGGCCAGTTGGTGGCGGGGCTCCCGGCGGTGCAGGCGGCCACGGCGCGGTTGCCCTATATGTCCTGGGCCTAGGACGTTCCCTCACCTTCCCAAGCCCGCCAGACCAGATGCCCCATGATTTCAGCCTAGTTAATGATCGCCTGATCGCCCCAGCCATCCGATCGCACGGCCTTGGTCAGCACCTGGGAATGGGGGCCAAACCCGTAGCGGCGGTAGAGGGCGATCGCGGGGCCATTGTGGTCAAACACCTGGAGGGCAAGGCGATCGCTCCCCCACCGCTGGGCTTCCCCTTCGGCGGCGGCTAGTAATGCCGTAGCGATGCCCTGGCGACGGTGCTCGGGCCGCACGTACAGCCACAGAATCTGCGCCCATTGATCTCCCGTGGCGCGATCGCGGGTGGGGGACAGCCACAGGCCCCCCCAGGGGGTTCCAGGATGACCGGATGCGGCCCCCTCGCGATCGCCCCAGGCCCACCACAGGGGCGTCCGGGACGACAAATAATCCTCCACAAAGGCCGCCAAATCCCCCTGGGCGCTACCCGCCGGGAGCAGTTCCCGATAGGTGCGCGTCAGGAATTTGAGCAGCAGGGCGCGATCGCGCGGCGACCCCCGCAGGATGTGATAGCCCATCTAAACGCCGACACCCACGCCCGCCCAGATGCCCCGCAGGTCCATCCCCTCCAGGCTCAGGCCATCAAACCCAAAGGGCACCACCACCGACCCCACCGGAGCCGGAGCCGCCAAATCCGTCGGCAGAAAAATGCGGGCGCTCACGGCCAGCAGGGCAGCGCTAAAAATCAAAACGATCGCGAAGGGCAGCAGATATTGACGAATGAAAGCCATCGAATTTCGCTCCGGAGCCAAGGAATCGTGGGCCATGCCTAGCCATTGGTGACTATACACAATGCCGCCCGCCCTTGCCCCCGCGCGGCCCGATCGCCCGATTCAGGGATCGGTGGGTGGGCGCTTGGCAAACTGACCCGATCCCCCGCGATCGCCTTGGCCCCCAAGCCACGATCGCCCCATCGATGCGTCCATTCCGGGCGATCGCAGGAGGATTTGCGGCCATGCGCGTATTCGGATCGTGTATTTCTGCCCTACTGGCGGCGGCGGCACTCTTTGGCATTTTGCAGTGGCTGCATGTGCCCGCCGGGAGCGCCCTCGATTGGCTCGTGGGGGGCCTGAGTTTCGCCTGGTTGGTGGCGGTCACCGTTGTGCCCTGGAATGTGCATTTCGAGGCCAAGGGCGCGATCGCGGAGGCGGCGGAGTCTGATCGGCGCGGCCTCAAAACCGACCCCCAGGATGTGGCGTATTTGGCCCTGCTGGCGCGGCGATCGCTCTGGGTGGCCCTGGCGCTCCATGGGCTATCCGTCGTGGTGCTGCTGGCCCTGGCGATCTTTGGCATCAGCGGCGTCGGCTACCTCGGTTCGATCGTCGCCCTGCTGCTGACGGGGCTGCGGCCAGCGGTGCGGCTCTATGGCTACGTGGCCCAGCGGGTCAGCGCCATCCGCCAAACCCTGCGCTACCCCCGCGAGGACGTGTTCACCCTGCGGGAAAAGGTGGACAAGCTCGAAGGGGAACTCAAAGCCCTTATGGAGTTGCTGGATTTCAAGGAAGAAACCTCCTGGGGCAGCGGCATTGATCGACAGCTCAAAGTCCTCAGCAACACAACTAATACCCTCCGGTTCGACCTACAAACGGCGACCACGGAGGCCAAGGCGGAACGCGATCGCATCGAGCGGGAAGCCACGGAAGCCATTACCCAATTTGGCAGCTACTCGGATTTGGTCGATCGCGCCCGACTGCTGGTTCGCTTCATCAAAGAGGCATAGGAAATGGCGGATATCGGATCCCTGCCCTGGGGCCAATCCCCCATCCGCCTTGAAACGCAGCGATCAAGAATTAGGGGGCAACGGGCGATTTGATCCCACGCCTCAGGGCAAAAATCTCCCCAAAATGTAGGACGAGGCGGTGATTTGAGGCCATAGCCGATAAGCTATGGGAGGGCCATCCCAACGGCTTAGGCGATGCCCCTACAAGGGCCTCAATCCGGGCCATTTCTGCGGTCTAATTCCCTGCGATCTCAATTGCTAATCTGATGCGTTTGCCCTTACCCCAGTTCAATCACCGCGATCGCGATCCGCTGCATATTGCGGAGGCGATTGAATGCTCGACGGCGGAATATGTGGCCCAATGTTTAGAGCCGGAGGAGTTGAATTATTCGCCCATTCCCGCCTTTGGCAGTTGGGTGCGATCGCACGATGAAGAATCGGACAACGGCATTTATGGGGTGGTGTATCACGTCACCACAAGCCCCATCGATTCCGTCCATCGGGCGCGGGCGCTGGGCATGTCGCTCCAGGAATTGCGCGAGGAGCAGCCGCAGATTTTTTCGATGCTGCGCCCGGAATTTCGCGTCGCGATCGTTGGATTTGTCGATCCGCGATCGCCCGCCCTCGCCCCCGCCGCAACCAATGGCCGCCCCAAGGGTAACGGAACTGGGAATGGGCATGGCAAAAGCGCGATCGTCGGGCGCATCTATCAGCACCTGCCCCCCCGCCCCCCGCAAATCCACCAGAGCGTCTACGCCTGCACCGCCGAAGAAACCATCGCCTTCACCGAAGCACTAGACTTTCTGCGCACCCTGCTGCAACTGTCCGGTATGCCCACCGATGCCCTGATCGCCGCCACCTTAAGGGAAATCTATCGCCTGCGATCGGGCGATCGCCCCTGGCTCGTGCGGGCGGGCCGCGCCCTCAGCGTCCTGCTCAAGGATGACTACGATCGCCTGCGGGCCATCCTCGGCCAGGTCCACCTCTAGCCCCCTCCCTCCCCAAGGCCAAGCCCCCCGAACAGCCCCGCCCGCCGCTTCATGTTTCTAAAGTTTCCCTTACAATCCAGGTGAACTTTGGAAATCAAATGTTAATAATTTCATATACATTTACGAATTCATGGGCGCGCCCCCGAACCCTGTCGCGCCGCCTCGAACGGTCATATGCCTAGAATTTTAGTTATTGATGACGACGTTGCCATTTCTGAGTTGATTTCCATCAATTTAGAAATGGCCGGCTATGACGTTAGCCAAACGGTGGATGGCATCAAGGGGCAGGCGATGGCCCTGCAACTGCTGCCGGACCTGATTCTGCTGGACGTCATGCTGCCGAAGGTGGACGGCTTCACGGTCTGCCAGCGGCTCCGGCGCGATGAGCGCACGGCGGAAATTCCCATTTTGATGCTAACGGCCCTGGGGCAAACCCAAAACAAGGTGGAGGGGTTTAATGCGGGGGCGGATGATTATTTAACCAAACCCTTTGAGCTAGAGGAGTTGCTGGCGCGGGTGCGGGCGCTGCTGCGGCGGACCGATCGCATCCCCCAGGCGGCCAAACACAGCGAGATTTTGAACTACGGGCCGCTGACGCTGGTGCCGGAGCGGTTCGAGGCCATTTGGTTTGATGGCACGGTGAAGCTCACCCATCTGGAGTTTGAGCTGCTCCATTGCCTGCTCCAGCGCCATGGGCAAACCGTGTCCCCCAGCGAGATCCTCAAGGAGGTGTGGGGCTACGATCCGGATGATGATATCGAGACGATCCGGGTCCATGTGCGCCACCTGCGGACGAAGCTGGAGCCGGATCCGCGCCATCCGAAGTACATCAAAACGGTCTATGGGGCGGGCTATTGCCTGGAGCTGCCGGCGGCGGGCGATCGCGTAGTGGCCGCCAGCTAGGGTTTTGGAGCGTTAGGCATCGGGGCGGGGGCGTCGGCCGGTGCCCTCGCGATCGCCGAAGGTCGCCGCCGTTTCGAGGATCCAATCAAAGGTTTCAAACACCTTTTGCAGGGCCACCGGATCCCGCAGGGTCGAGAGGCTGAAGTTGGGCGATCGCCGCTCGGTGGGGTTGGGGGGCAGCGCGAGGCCAATGGCGCTCAGGCGGTTGCGCAGGGCGGTCCAATCATCGGCGCGGCGGAAGGGTTTCCAGCTTGCATAGGCGCTCGATACGATTTCAAAGCCGCCGTCAATGCCCACCTTAAAGAGCTCATGGGCACCGCCGCTGGGGCTGCATTCCAGGTCGCACTGGGCCATGAAGCCGCCGTAGCTGTCGCCCGTGCGCCACACCACGTCGATCGCCTCATGTTCCTGGCACCAGCGGTAGATGCGTCGGGCGATCGCGGCCTCATCCTCCCCTTGGCGCAGTTCAAATTCCTGGAAGAAGGACGCCTCATCCCAGCGGCGGCGTTCCAGGGCGGCGGGGGCCTTTTTCTTGCTCGCTTCGGCGGTGCGGCCAATGGAGCGGGGCACCAGATTTTTGAAACCGCCCGGACTGGCGTACTGCTTGATTTCAATGGCGATCAGTTCCGCCGGATCCATCTGTTCATTGAGGAATTCAACGATGCGCCCCAGGGCAGGGGACACTTCGTTGGACACAACTACCAGGCGAATTTTGCCCGCTTGCAGATTGGTTTTCACCTGCTGCCAGAAGCGTTCCTCGTCCTCGTCGGGGCCAATAAAATCCTCAAAAATTTGCTCGGGATCCCGGCCCGTTTCGCGGCAGTTGGCCTCAAATTGGGCCAGCATCGTTTCTAGGGACCAATAGCTCGACAGGTTGGCGGCGTAGTTGAGCAGATGGCCGATCGCTTCACTGCGCACATGGCTGTCGCTGGAGCAGTCGATATCCACCAGGGTGGGTACGCCGTCGCGATCGAGGAACAGGCGATCGAGGGACCAGCGATCGATGCGATCCTCCTCCAGGCTCAGGGAGGTTTGGCGCACCACCGTCAGCCAGTCGGTGCCGTAGTCGCCGCGATCGCGCTCCGCCGACAGCAGGCCGGGATAGGCTTCGAGCAATTCCTGAAGCAGGGACTCCGATTCGTAGGGTTGCTCGGTCATTTCGACCAGTTTTCCGTCATCGCGGACGAGATAGATACCTGCACTCATGGGGGGAGGTGGGGAGATTAGGGGGCAGCGGGGCCGGTGGCTAGGGCCGTGGGGCGATGGATGGGATGGGATGTCAGTTTGCCGGAAACCCTTGCAGCCTCTGGAAATCGGCTGGCTGTAGCGAGGGGATGACTGCCCCTTGTCTTGCGGGATCCGTAGGAAGTTGGACGATGCACCCTAGAACCCGTCAACGGCGGTGCCGCTGAAGACATGCATAGCGGGACCGGTCATGTACAGGTGATTATCCGTGGCGGACCATTCAATTTCCAGGGGGCCGCCGGGGAGTTCTACCGTAGCGCGACGATCGCAGCGATCGTTGAGGACGCCCGCCACCAGGGATGCACAGGCACCGGTACCACAGGCGAGGGTGATGCCCGCCCCCCGTTCCCAGACGCGCATGATCAGCCGATCGCGCGATCGCACCTCGATAAATTCCACATTGGTTTTTTCCGGGAAGTGGGGATGGGTTTCCAACTGGGGGCCAACGCCCCGCAGATCCACGGCATCCGCGTCCTCCACAAAGGTAATGCAATGGGGATTGCCCATGCTCACCGCCGTCACCTCAAAGGTTTGGCCCGCCGCCTCTAGGGGCACCGCGATCGCGCGATTGCCCGCCGGAGCTAACGTGCAAGGGATTTTTTCCGCCGCCAGGATCGGCTCCCCCATATCCACCACAACCTGCCCATCCCCCCGCAGCTTCGGCCCGATCACCCCCGCCAACGTTGAGATGCGATAGCCGTGGTCCGCCGTGGGCGATCGCCCCTCCAGGGCCGCCACAAACTGGGCAAAACAGCGGATCCCATTGCCACACATCTGCGGCTCAGATCCATCGGAATTAAAAATCCGCATGGTGTAATCCGTGCCCCCTTGACCGGGCAGCACAAAAATTACCCCATCGGCCCCCATGCCAAAATGGCGATCGCACCATCGCACCGCCTGCTCCGGCGACAGCAACGGTTCAGTTTGGGACCGGTTATCGATCAAAATGAAATCGTTACCCAGACCGTGATACTTAGAAAACGCAATTCCCATTGGCAACTCCCATGTCAGATCTTCAAACCGGTATGCCCAGCACGCGGCAACTCCAGCATGCCATCAAGGAAAAGCAGGAGGTGGAACTCAAGCTTGTCACGGATGATCTAATTGTGGGCAAGGTGAAGTGGCAAGATCCCGATTGCATTTGCCTGGTGGATCATTATGACCAGCCTACTATCGTTTGGCGGCACGCGATCGCGTACCTGAAGCCCAAGAGCTAGCAGACTCAGGGCCACGCCCCCACCGTCCCCCCATCCCCTGGCAGTGCCCCTAGCTGCCCAGGGCCAAGGAGGTGTCCCAAACCCTAGCCCTAGGGAGTCCTCAGGCCCAAAAATCCCTGAATTCCCTAAAAGCGCTCACTTTCCTGGGTCGGCACCACACCCGGTTGATTCAGGAACAGGTTCCCCGCCGAGTCGTTTTGGTACACGCAGTCGATCTTGGGGCTGCTTTCGACGGAGCCGGTGAAGGCAAAGGTATTCATGCGGTTTTTGCAGTCGCGCACCTGGTCACTGGTGACCACGCCCTTCTGTTGCAGGACGGACCAGTTGTTGCTGCGCATGACGCATCCGGGCTGCATTCGCGGCTGAGCCACGTAGACGCTGAAGGGGCTGAAGGTGACAAACAGACGCGCATCCATCGCGATCGCGCTGGCCCCGTACTGCACGCAGAGTTCGGGGTTGGGGGCGGCGCGGTCAATAAATTCCCTAGAGGCCACGTTCTGCGGATCGACGCTGGCGGAGGAACTAAAGCCAATGCCGACGCCGATGCCCAGGATGAACACGCCCCCGAGGATCGCCAGGGTGGTGTAGTTGATGCCGCTGAGGGGGCCACCGCCGCCGCCGGAGGATTTTTTATTGGAAGACTGGGCCGAGCCGCCGCCGGAACCGGTGGGGCCGCCATAGTCGCCGTAGTCGTCATAGCCGCTGCGGGGGCCGTAGTCGTTGCCGTAGTCGTTCGAGTAGCGATCGCGGTACGGGTCGCGGGGGGGAGTCCGTTTGCGGGGCATGGGCTAGGGAGCCGGGGGCCAATGACAGGATGGTGGGGCGACGAGGATCGCGTCCGAGTCGGTCAACCGGGCGCTGGGGATCCAGATCGCGAGGGAGCGCGCCCCCGTTTCAGTATGCCGTCAATTGGCCGGGACCGTCTGGAGAGGTGGCCTAGGGGGGGCGCGAGGGCCGGGGCACCGCAGGGCCGAAAAAAGGCGCACCGCAGCAGCACGCCCTTTCTGAACCGATGGCTCAAGGTGGGTTTGATCTCAATTGCGCGATCGCGCCTGACGTCAATCAACCTTTTGTTTGGGGCACTCTAGCGGAAACCAACCGCCGCTTGCCACACGAAGGCCAGGGCCAGGAAGAAGACGGGGATGATCGGCAACACGTCAACGATGGGCGAAAACGCGGCGTAGGCTTCGGGCAGTTTGGCCAGCAACAGCGCTGCTTCCATGGATGGACCTCTCCAACACAGTTTTTTTATAAAAAAGCTGTTGTGGATTCTATCACGGGGCGTTTCCCGTGCGGGGGCGCAGGTCGAGGCGCTGGTACCGCAGGGCGAGGGGGCGATCGCCGGCGGCGGGGTCGGTGGCGGTGCGGCGGATGGGGTTGGGGTGTTTCAGGGCGATCGCGCTGGGGCCTGCGGGGAGCTCTAGGGGCAATCTGAGGGTGAGGCGATCGCCGGGGTTGGCAACGGTTTGGGTGGCGATCGCGGTGCCGTTGACGGTGACGGTGAGGGTCAACTTGGGGGCGATGGCGATCGCGTCGAGGATTAGTTCGAGGGGTTGGGGGCGATCGAGGGTGACGGTGAGGCGGGTTTCGGACTCAAGGCTCCAGCGGAAAAGGGTGCCGGTGCGATCGCGGCGGGGGCGATCGAGATTTTCGGTGACGATGCCGCGCACGGGGCCAAATGCGACTAAATCCGTGTCCTGGCCGTCGTAGGGGGGTCGAAATTGATGGGGTTGGGGCGGCGATGGGAGCGTGGGCGGGGCGATGGGCATGGCTAAAAATTCCACCGAACCCATACCGGGGACTTGGGCGGTGGCGATCGCGGGGCCAAAGCGTTGATGGAATTGGGCGGCGCACCCGGCGGGCAGCAGATCCACATACAAGTTGATGCCTGCGAAGTCGTGGGCGCGATCGCGGTAAAACCGTTCAAAGAAATCCCACTCGTCGTCGCGGAAACACCGCCGCTGGGCCGTCGCCTCCAGGTAATCCGGACTGTTGGGCAGGAACAGATATTGCCAGCCCTGGGCGAGATAGGGGGCGATCTGGTCCGGGTGCAGCCGCCCGAAGTAGTGCCCCATCACCTTTTTGCGGTGGAAGCGGGCGAGGCTATGGAGGCTGGGGTTACGGCCAAAGTAGGGACACAATCCCCCGTCGGCCCCGACGCCGTTGCCCCCCGTGGCGCAAAAGGGCCAGTCCAAAACGGCGCTGCCGGGACGATCGCGCACCACTTCCAGGTAGCTCAGCAGGGCGGGATCGGGGGCGGTGCTCTGGCGCTGGGCGATCGCGGGGGTGTACATCGTCGCCAGTTCCACGGCCCCGAGGAGCAGCAGGAGAAAAACCGCGATCGCCCGCTGAATGAACCAAGGCCGCGATCGCGCGGATGCTAGCAACCTGGGCCAGCGCACCTCCGCCGCCAACAGGGCAAAAATCGTCGGCAACAGCACCGTCACCCGGCCCCCGACCCGGTTGAACGAAAACCAGGGAAATAGTTGCAGCGTCGGCAGCTCCAGCGGTCGATAGGCGATCGCCAGGGCCAACCCCACCAGCAGCGGCACCCAACTGGCCCACCGCGATCGCCCCCCCTGCCCCAGGCCCACCGCCGCCAGGATCAGCAAAAACCAGCCCGCCGCCCCATCCCGGCTCGATTCCACGCGATCGCCCAGCCACGCGGACCATTCCGGGGCCAAACGGATCGGATCAATCCCCGGCAGCCAGGGCAACAGCAGCCGCCAGGGGCTAAACCACCAGTCGCGGCCATAGGTGCCGCTGAAGTCGAAGGATTTGGCCGTGAAGAAAATCTGCGCCACCACGGGCAAATACAGCCACGAGAAGGCCGCGATCGCCCCTAGCAGCAGCCACACCCCGCGATCGCGCCGCAGTTGAACCCCCCATTGATTCCTGAGCAATTGGAGTCGCTGAATCAGGGGTTGCGATCGCCCCCACCAGAGCCACCAGCCCAGGGCATAGGGGGCCGTCAACGTCGCCCACAGGAGCCCAAACCCGGCGATATAGCCCAAATCCTGTCCCAGACTCAGGATCAGCAGCAAAAAACGCCCCAAAATCCACCGCAGACCGATCCCCTGGCCCCGCACCGCCCGCCGCGCGATCGCCCCATCCAGCACCAGCCCCAGCACCGTCCAGTGGATCAGGGCAATATTGGCGTGGAAAGGGAATTTATCGCCGTGGCCGTAGCCATTGAAAATCACCGCGATCGCCGCGATCGCGATCGCCCGCCGCCTGGGCAACCCCCAGCACCGCTCCAGCAGCAGGGCCATCCCCCCCAGCGTCAGGGCCACCGACAGCAGGTAATACCAGCGCAGCCACGGCCCCGGCCCCCCCAGGCGATAGAGCAGGCCATAGAACAAATCCCGCTCCACCCCCCAGGCTTGGAACCCATGGTTCACCCCCATCGGGAAAAACGACCCATTTCCGAACAACTCCAGATGGGGCCACGGCCACAGGCGAAACCGCTCCGCAAAAAAATAGCCCATCGCCTCCCACAGGTCCGCATCCCCCTGGGTGACAATCGGTTGCAGCCAATCGGCCCCGCTGCCCGCCGCGATCGCCGCGATCGCCAGCCACACCACCACCAGCGGCCCCCACACCATCCCACCGCCCCAAAAACCACCCCCAAACTCTACCGCCCCCGCGATCGGGGCAGCGCCCCCACCCATCGCCCCCTACACTCAAAAGAGCGCATCCTCGACTCCGGCCCCCATCCCCGGTCCCCTATCCCTGAAGCCTTCTGGAACCATGAACCTGACCGCCGCCCTGCCCACCTTTTTCGTCACCCTGCGCGAAGGCTTTGAAGCGGCCCTCGTGGTCGGCATCGTCGCCGCCTGCCTGCGCCAAGCCAACCGCCAAGCCCTCTATCCCTGGGTGCTGGGGGGCACGATCGCGGGGCTCCTGGCCAGCATCGGCGTCGGCGGTGCCCTGCTGGGGGGAATCGCCGCCCTGGATCGCTCCACCCGCCCCTATGCCCCCGTATTCAAGGAATTTCTAGAAGGGGGATTGGGGATCCTGGCGATCAGCCTGCTGGGGTGGATGCTCGTGTGGATGACCGCCCAGGCCAAATCCCTCAAAAGTGAGGTGCAAGCCTCCGTCGGCACCGCCCTCGACACCAGCGCGGCGGCGGGCTGGGGCGTTTTTGGGTTGGTGACCGTTTCCGTTTTGCGGGAGGGCTTTGAAACGGCGATTTTTGTCGCGGCCCAGTTCCAGCGGGGCTGGTGGCCGGCGTTGGGGGCCGCCGTGGGCATTGTGGGGGCGACGATTCTGGGGTTTGCCCTCTTCCGCTGGGGGGCCAAGATCGATGTGCGGCGCTTCTTTACGGTGATGGGGGCGCTGCTGCTGTTGGTGGTGTCGGGGCTGGTGGTGGCGGCGCTGCAACACCTCGATCGCGGCCTGAACCTCTGGGCGCAACTGAATAGTGCGATCGCGCCGATCTGCCTGAGCGCCCCGGTTTCCTGCATCCTTGGGCCGCAGGTGTGGGATTGGTCCGCCACCCTGAGCGATCGCGCCGTCCCCGGCATTTTGCTCAAATCCCTCGTGGGCTACCGCGATCAACTGTTCATGGTCCAGGCCATTGGCTATCTGACCTTTTTGATCGGCATTGGCACCCTCTACTTCCGTGCCCTGCGATCGCCGCGATCGCCCCAACTGAACAACACCAGCGCTAGCAGCACCGCCCCCGCCGAAAGCCCCTAGCCCTCCTCAGAAAACCACTCCGGATGCTGGGCCGTCCGCTGCAGCAGCACCGGCAGCAGGTG
Organism: Cyanobacteriota bacterium; assembly: GCA_022402445.1. Lineage (GTDB taxonomy): Bacteria > Cyanobacteriota > Cyanobacteriia > CACIAM-69d > CACIAM-69d > MS008. The sequence continues at coordinate 93,565 of JAKRSF010000006.1, forward strand.
ATAGGCTTCCTCCGGCACCGGCTGATCTGGCCCCAGCACCACCTCCGATCGCTCCTCCGCCACAATCTGCCAGATCCCTTCGGCCACCTCCTCCGGACGCCCTAACCAGGAGGCCGTCGGGCGATCGGCCAAATCCTGCGAAGCCGCCGCCGACACCGACGATGGGGCGGACCAATCCTCCACCCGCTGGAGCCCCGGATGCACCAGCCCCACCCGCACCCCCTTAGGGGCCAGCTCCACCCGCAGGGATTCCGTCAGGCCCATCACCGCGTAGCGACTGGCGCAATAGGCCGCCATGCGGGGCAACGGCACCTGGCCGCCAAAGGAACCCACATTCACGATCGCGCCGCGCCCGCGCCCGACAAAATAGGGCAGCAAACAGTGAATCGCATTGGCACAGCTCCAGAAATTCACATCCAGCACCCGTTGCCAGTCCTCCAGGTCGCTGCGTTCCGCCGAACCGCCCATGTATAGGCCGCTGCAATTGGCCAGCACATCGATCGCCCCCAACTCCAGCAAACATTGGCGGATCGATCGCCGCAGGGCCGCCACATCCGTCGCATCCACCGCGATCGCCACCACCCGCCGCCCCATCTGCCGCAACTGTTTCGCCAACTGTTCCGTCGCCCGTTCCTGGGTCGCCAGCAGCGCCACGTCATAGCCCCGCTCCGCGAAGAGCAGCGCCGTCGCCCGCCCGATGCCCCGCGCCGCCCCTACGATCACAATGGTTGATGTCCGTGCCATGTTTGCCCTTCCCTATGGCCAATATGTAGGTCGCCCCCCGACTGATCCCCCCCGCCGCCGCTGCCGCCGCCCCCCGGCCCATGGCCCCGCCCTCCCAGAACAGGTGCCCCAATCATGTCCTAGGTCTGTAAAACTGGTTTAGGCGATCGCGTCGCCCTGGCCTCAAAAATTCCCCCCCAACCGTCCCCCAGGGATCCGCGATCGCCCGAGGGTGCCCCCCTACGATCCACGATCCCCTGAAGTTTTACAGGCCGCCGCGTTGTCGGCCCCGGTGTCATGCTCCCAGGCTCCATCCTGAAACAACTGGCCGAGTCCCGCGATGGGCAAGGCAGCCCCCTCCAGTTCGGTACCTACTACAAAAATACGTTGGTGGCCCTGTGCCACGCCCTGGAGGATTCGATCGAAACCACCACGAGTGAACCGCTGGTGGTGGCGGCTTTTCAGATGGGGAAATGGTACCTGGAGGAGGCGGATCGCTACCGGGTGCTGGCCGACCGCGCCTGCCATACGACCATTTTGGCGGCCCCCTGTGCGGGGTTTGGGGACCATCCCACCGCGAGCCACCCCAAGGTGTCGTTGATTGGGCTCGATCCGGCGGATCCGGTGGCCCAGGAGTGGCATTTGGCGATTTTTTCGCCCACCTATCAGGCGATGGTGCTGTGCCAGGAACTGACGGCGGCGGACTATGGGCCGGAGGGGGTGCCCACGGAGGATCTAGCGCGCAAGTTCTATGGCCTGTGGACCTTTGAGCCCGGTCTGGTGCAGGAGGCGATCGCCCTGCTGATCGAGAAGGTGGCGGAGCATGATGATCCCCTGGCGGCAACGTTGCGATCGCGCATGGCAACCATTGCGGCGGCGATCCCCGACACCCCTCGGGATAATCCGGGCGAGATCGTGGCGCGGGTGGTGAGCTACCTCGAACAGGCCCACCATCAGCAGGAGGCCGCGATCGCCACGGCGGGCCAGTCGGCGCGATCGCTGGATCTAAACCTGGTGTCCAATGAATTGCAGGCCATGCTGCGGCTGGCGGAGCTGGTGGACCTCAATGACCCGGAAAATCCCGCCGGAGCGGCCCAGGTGGCGACCCTCTGTGAGGCCATGGGGGAATTATTAGACCTGCCCGCGTGGCAACTGAAGCGGCTGCGGCTGGCGGCGCTGCTCCATCGGGTGGCGCTGATGCAACCGACCGAGCCCTATTGGGATGGGGTGGAGGCGGACCTGGCGGCGGAACCGGACGGGGGGGCGGTGGGGCAATCCTGCACCCTGGATCCGGCGGCCCAGATTCTGCGCTCGATGCCCCGGCTCCGGGCGATCGCCCAAATCGTCAGCCATCGTACGGAGCGGTGGGACGGCAAGGGCGGTCCGGCGGGGTTGGCGGGGGATGCGATTCCCCTAGAATCTCGGCTGCTGGCCCTGGCGGCCCACTTCCAGGCCCAACTGGTGGGATTGTCGTCCGAGGAGCAGCGATCGCACCTGGATGCCATCCTAGAAACCTGTAGCAACGACGCCAACCGCTGGGATCCTAAATTGCTGGAGATCCTAACCCTAGTGGTGCGGGGGATGCAGCAGGGGTGGTCCCTGCCGGTGCTGCCCGTGAAGGTGGCCTCGGGCCTGTGGCTGCTCGATGATGACGAACGGGGCCTCACCCCCGCCACCTTGGACCTGTCCGCCCCCGTGGGTTAAGGGCCAGATCGCCGCGATCGCGCGCCGCCCCCAAACCGCACCCCCTCTGCTGTTCCCAGTCCCCCCTTCCCCCGAGCCCATGGACCTTGACGCCATCCGTACCGGCCAACTGCGTAACCTCACCGGTGCGGACCTCGAAGACGCCGACCTCGCTGGCGTAGACCTCACCGGCTACATCCTGGTGGGGGCGACCCTGACGGGGGCCAATCTGCGGGGGGCCACCTTGACCCGTGCCCAGTGGGTCGGCGCGATCGCGGTGGGGGCGCGGCTCCAGGGGGCGGATCTGCGGGGCAACGGCTGGGGGGCGAACCTCATGCAGGCGGACCTGACCGGCGCAGACCTGCGGGGGGCCAACCTGCGGGGGGCCATGCTCATGGGGGCCACCCTCTGCCACGCGACGGCGGCGGGCGCATTCCTGGGCGGGGCGGGCCTGACGGGGGCCAACCTCATGGGGGCGGACCTGCGGGGGGCGGACCTGCGGGGCACCAACCTCACCAATGCCAACCTCTGCGGCGCGAACCTGTCCCGGGCGGAGTTGCAGGGGGCGATCCTCAATGGGGCGAACCTGGAGGAGGCGAACCTGACGGAGGCGAACCTGTCGGGGGCTGTGCTGGTGGGGGCCAACTGCCTCTGTGCGGCCTTTGAGGGGGCGATTTTGGCGGGGGTGGATCTGACCCAGGCGAATCTGCTGGGGACGGTGTTTGATCGGCCCGAGGGGCGATCGCGGTAGGAGGAGGCAACGGCATGGAACAGGTAGCACAGGAAGTGATCGCCATCGGCCTGATGAGCGGCACGTCGGTGGATGGCATTGATGCGATCGCGGTGCGGCTGACGGGGGGCGATCGCGATTTGGCGGTGGAGGTGCTGCGGACTGAGACGTTTGCCTATGACGATGCCCTGCGATCGCAGATTTTGGCCGTGTGTGGCGGGGCTCCCCTGGCGGCCCAGGACTGGGCGGCGCTGGATGATGCGATCGCGATCGCCTTTGCCCAGGCGGCCCAGCGCATCGGGGAGGGGCTCCCGGCGGCGACGTTGATCGGCTCCCACGGCCAGACGGTGTTCCATCGGCCCCCGGACGGAATCGCACCCCTGGGCTATAGCTGGCAGTTGGGGCGCGGCGCGGCGATCGCGGCGTTGACGGGCATCCCGACGGTGAGCAATTTTCGGGTGGCCGATGTGGCGGCGGGGGGCCACGGTGCGCCCCTGGTGCCTCGGGTGGATGCCTATCTGCTGGGGCATCCGACGGAGCGGCGCTGTGTCCAAAACCTCGGCGGCATCGGCAATGTGACCTATCTGCCCCCCCAGGGGACCGGCGACGATCGCCAGTGGGAAACGGGGGTGCGCGGCTGGGATACGGGGCCGGGAAATGTGCTCATCGATCTGGCGGTGCAGCGATTTAGTGGCGGGCGCGATCGCTGCGACTGGGACGGGCAGCGGGCGGCGGCGGGCCGAGTTGATCAAACCCTGCTCGATCAATGGCTGCGGGATCCATTTTTTGAAGAACCGCCGCCGAAATCCACCGGGCGCGAACATTTTGGCGTGGCCTACCTGGAGCAGCGGCTCGATGAGGTGATCGCGGCGGGCCTGGGGGAAAATGACGCGATCGCCACCCTGACGGAATTGACCGCCGCCTCCGTGGTCCTGAACTATCAGCGCTTTTTGCCCACCCTGCCCGATCGCGTCCTGCTCTGTGGCGGAGGCAGCCGCAATCCGGTCCTGCGCGATCGCATCGCCGCGCGCCTCGGGGGCCAAATCCCCGTCCAATCCACCACCGAAGCGGGCCTCTGTGCCGACAGCAAAGAAGCGATCGCCTTCGCCGTCCTGGGCTACTGGCGCTGGCTGGGCCTGCCGGGAAACCTGCCCGCCGTCACCGGAGCCCAGCGGGCCGTCCCCCTCGGCGAACTCTGGCCCTAGGGCGATCGCACCCCCACCGCCCCCCGGAACCGAAGCCATGGCTTGACGGACCTCCAGATGTAGATTGATAATCATTCTCAAATTCTGGGGCTGGTGATCCATCCCAGGTTCAGCTATTGGAAAATCTGGGGGCGATTGGGGCGTGTTTGGAATACAGAGCAACGGCGGCCCGGGGCGATCGCGCGTCCTGGGGGCAATCACGGCGATCCTGTTGGCGGCCTGCGGCGGCGGGACCGGGGAACGCGAAGCAACCGCTGAAAACGAGACCGCGACCCCCATTCAGATCGTGGCGACGGTGGGGGTTTTGTGTGATCTGGCCGAGCAGGTGGCGGGTGATCGCGCGACCGTGACCTGTGCCATCCCGCCGGGACAAGATCCCCACCACTACGCCCCCAAGCCGAGCGATCGCCAAGCCTTCGAGGCGGCATCGGTGGTGCTGTATGGGGGCTATGGCCTGGATCTGACGCTCCAAAAGCTGGTGGATGCGTCGCCCGCCCCCCACAAAATCCCGATCGTTGAACGGGCGGTGCCGGAGCCCCTGGAGGCAAGACCCCACGGCCACGATCATGACCACGAGCATGATCACGACCATGAGCATGGGAACGACCACGATCATGAGCATGACCACGAGCATGAGCATGAGCATGGGAACGAAAACGAGGCTGAGAGCGGCGGCGGGGGCGAGAATCAAGTCGCTGAAGCCCCTGCGGAGTCGGCCCCGGCCCCTGCGGGGGATCCCCATGTGTGGCACGATGCGGCCCTGGGGGCGGCCCTAGTGGAAACGATCGCGGCGGCCCTGGGGGAAGCGCATCCGGAGGCGGCCACCTACTGGCGCGATCGCGGGGCGGCCCTGGCCCAGGAGTTGCGGGCGATCGACGGCTGGATTCGGCAGCAGATGGCCACCATTCCCGAGGGCGATCGCAAGCTCGTGACGGTCCACGATGCCTTCCGCTACATGGCCCGGGCCTACGGCCTAGAGGTGGTGGGCTCCCTGGGGGCCGTTGCCCCGGAGGGCCGCGCCTCCGCCCAGGATTTGCGGACCCTGGTCGATCGCCTGCGGCAGGAACAGGTGCCCGCGCTCTTTGCGGAAACCACGAGCAATCGCCAGGGCATCGAAGGGCTGGGGCGGGAGGCAGGCATCCCCGTGGCGGCGGCGGCGCTCCTGGTGGAAGGTCCAAATGGCCCCGACAGTGACATTTCCACCTATCAGGCCATGCTCATAGAAAATACCTGTACGATCGCGGAGGGGCTGGGGGGACGCTGCGATCGCGCCACGGCCCCCGTGACCACGCCCTAGGGTTCTGCGGACCCCACCTTCCCATGGCCGCTGATGTTTCCCCAATGCCTGCGGTTCGCCGCCTGCCGGAGCGGCCGCTGATTTTGGGCCACCGGGGTGATTCTGCCCACGGGCCGGAAAATACGCTGGCGGCGGTGCGGTTGGCGATCGCGGCGGGGGCCGATGGCATTGAGGTGGATCTCCAACCCTTGGCGGATGGGGCGATCGCCCTGTGCCATGACCTCAACCTGCGGCGGCTGACGGGGCGCGATCAACCCACCGGGAGCCTCACGGCGGCGGCGGCGCGATCGACCGACGTGGGCCTTTGGTTTGGCGAGCAGTTTCGGGGGGAGCCGATGGCCCTGCTGGAGGATTTATTGGGCCTCACGGATTCCTGGCCCGGACTGCTCAATCTGGAACTCAAGCGCCATGATCCGGGGCAGAATCTCCTAAAAGCCCCACAGGATTACGCAATTAATGCCCCTCCAGGCCCTAAGTTTTCTTACTTGAGCGAACTGGAAGATTGCCCCGGCGCTGAGCGGGAGTCTGACCCTGGGGAGGATCCTTTCATACGATCGCTGCCGACCCTGGCGACCCTGCTGGATCAGGGCGATCGCCTCCGGCGCTGTTGCCTGACCTCCTTTGATTTGGACCTGTTGCGGGCGGTGCGATCGCAACTTCCCCAAGCGGCCCTCGGCTGGCTGACGGCGGCCCCCTTCACGGCGGATCCGGCCCCGGAATTAAATTTTTGCTGCTACGCGATCGCCCAGAACCACCTCACCCCCGCCGCCATTGCCGAAATCCATCGCCGCGATCGCGCCGTCTGGGCCTGGACCGTTGATGACCGCGATCGCGCCGCGCAGTTGAACCGGTGGGGCGTTGATGCCCTGATCTCCAACGATCCGGGGGCCATCTTGACGGCCCTGACTGCGCCAGAATCAGCCCGCGATCGCCCCAAATTCCCTAAAACATAAAACCTAAATTATTGCCTCACTTAAAAATCACAGAAAACCTATATTTTCAATCTTAAGAAAACCTTACAAGTCTTGAAGTGGTTTCGCCATTTCCCGATCCGTCCGTGTTTACACGTAAGGATGGTTTAGGGCACGCTCCCGAGCCCCGTCCACGGAACCCGTTCGCGGGGCATGGATCGGACAGGGCGGCAGGTTTTAGGGGCACCGCGATCGCTTGATCTAGATCACAGGCCATCGGGTTTTGCGATCGCCCCCGAACTCCATAACGATCGCCACCGCCGTCCGTCAAGTATCACGGCCCCCAACGGAAATTCTCGGGATACTAAACAGCAACGGGGGAAATCCCCCATCGACCCGCACGACGCGCTCTGGCAGCGGCTCCGCAGACCTTCCCCCGAACCGTAAAGTTCTAGACCCATGTTTGCCCTGTCCCTTCCGTTTCTCAGCCTGCATCTACCCGCGTTCATCCTGACCTTGGCCTCGGGGTTCGGTTTTTCCCACCTTGCTCTGGGGGTGGCGAGCCTAGGCCACGGGGTGACGGCCCTGGCGTGCTTTGCCCTGCCGGTCACCTTTGCCCTCCATTACCGGCGGGCGAGCGACTGCACCCGTCCGGTGCTGGCCTGGATTGCCGCTTGTCTGATGGCCCTGGGCAGCGAGCAGTTGGGGTCGGCGCTGTCGGTGGCTCCGGCTCCGGCCCTGCTGGAGACCGTGTGGGTGTGGCTGGTGGCGGCGATTTGCACGGTAACGGCGTGGCAACTGTGCCGCAATGCGCCGGAGTGGCTCGATACGCGGCGGGAGTTGATTCAGGTGCGGGCGATCGCGACCCAGGATCCGCTGACGGGGCTGCAAAATCGTCAGGGGTTCAACCGGGCGTTTGATCGGGCATTGGCGACGACCCGGGCGGGGATGGGTCAGTCTACCCTGGCGCTGTTTGATTTGGATGGGTTTAAGCAGGCGAATGACCAGTACGGCCACCTGGTTGGCGATCGCATCTTGCAGCGGGTGGCGGAAATCCTCCAGACCCACAGCCGCAAGAGTGATTGCGTGGCGCGGCTGGGGGGCGATGAGTTTGCGGTGCTGTGGACGAACTGCTCGGCGATCGAGGCGCGGCCGCTGGTGGAGGCGATCCGCCGGGAGATTGCCCAGGTGAATGTGGAGGGGACGCCCCTGACGGCTCGCCCGGTGACCAGCAGCATTGGCATGGCGGAGGTGGATCCGCAACTGTCGGCGGAAGGGAATTATGAGTTGACGGATCGGTTCCTCTACGAGGCGAAGCGCCTGGGAAAAAATCAGGTGTGCTGGTTCGCTAAGCGGGTGGGCCATGGGGGGAGTGGGGTGGTGACGGATCCGCTGCTGTATCCCCAGCAGTGTCAGCGGGTGGCGGAGCTGGAGATGGTTTAGGGGGGATGCGGGGCGCGATCGCGGGCGGGGTTTCGGGCTAGGGTTTTAGGGATGGTGGTGAGTGTGGGCGGTGGGTGATGCTGTCGTATGGGTTGGCGGGGTTGGTGGCGATCGCGGGGGGGCTGCTGTATGCGATCGCGCTGCTGTTGCCGGTGATTTCCCGGCGGCAGGATTTTGTCTGGAGTGGGCTGGCGCTGTTCTATGGACTGGTGCTGGCGGTGTGTGGGCGGCGGATTTCGGGGGGGGTGTTGCTGGGGCAGTCGGTGGCGGTGGTGATGCTGCTGGGGCTGGGCTGGCAGGTGTTGCGGTTGCGGCAGCAGGTGGCGATCGCGGCGGCGAATGATGAGGTGGCTCGGTCGGCGGTGCCGCAGTTTGAGGATCCGTTGGGGCTGTTGCGGGTGGTGGGCCAGGGGATGGTGGGGGCGATCGCGGCGATCGCGGGCCGTCGTTCTGGTGGGGTGACTCCGGTACCTAAGGCTGTGAAAGCATCAGCGCAGAAGGATCCGCAGGCGCAACCAGCACAAAAGACTTCACCGGCTCCTGCGGCAACGGCGGAAAAAGCGCCCGCTGCGACTGGTGAATCGGCCCCTGTTGCTGCGCCCAAGGTGACTAAACCAGCCCAGACTCCGGCTCCTGAGAAGGTGGCCCCTAAACCGGCGGCAAAACCGGTGGCTCCTCCGGTGGCGAAATCCCCTGGGGGGCCGAAACCGGCGATCGCGCCGCCGCCCGCTGCTGGTACGGGGGTGTATGTGCGCAAAAATGTCCGTAAGTTTTCGGATCCGCCGACTCCCCGTCCAGCGCCCGGACCGGTGGAGTCGCCGACGCCGGTGAGTTCTTCTGGGAAGCCGGTCTATGTGCGGAAGCGTTTCCGACAACCGCCTGAGACGCCCGCGATCGCCGAACCGACTCCTGAACCAATCGCCGAACCGGTTACTGAACCGACTCCTGAAGCGATTACTGAATCGTTGACTGAACCGACTCCTGAACCGGTTACTGAGCCGACTCCTGAAGCGATCGCCGAACCGATTACCGAACCGGCTCCTGAACCAGTTACTGAAGCGATCGCCGAACCGATTACCGAACCCGCTGCTGACCTGACTACCGAACTGATCGCCGACCCGACTCCTGAACCGGTTACTGAAGCGAGTCCTGAAGCGATCGCCGAACCGACTCCCGAAGCGATCGCCGCCCCCCCCATCGAGCCAGAACCCCTAGCGAAATCTGAACCGGAACCAGAACCAGAACCAGAACCAGAAAACCCATCAGACGCCCTAGGGGAAACTGATCGCGCGATCGCCCCCGAACCTGCCCCCACTCCCACCCCCGTTCCCGTGGTTGACGCCGAAGTCGTCCCCGACCACTGGCAAGACGACGAAACATACCCCGAAGAAGAACCCGCCCCCCCCACCGACGAAGCCCCCCCCCCCGACCCAGCCGACCCCTGGCCCGATCCAGACGGATGGCGCGACGACCCCCGCGATCGCCCCGCCCCCTGGGAAAGCAACTGGGACGACGAAGACGACGAAGAATACGACGACCCCCTCTCCCGCGCCCGCGCCAGCACCCGCCCCTAGGCCCCCCGCCCCCCGGCGATCGCAGCGCAACCCTCTATCATGGGGAAAATCCCCCCACCCCATCCCATTTGGACTGAAGCGCGCGTGACTGTTTCCCCCTCCTCCGCAGACCCGGCCATCGACCTCGATCTCAAAGAACTTTTCCCCTTTGACCTCGACGAATTCCAACTCCGCGCGATCGCCGCCCTCAACGCCGGTAAATCCACCGTCGTCTGCGCCCCCACCGGATCCGGGAAAACCCTCGTCGGCGAATACGCCACCTACCGCGCCCTCAGCCGTGGCAAACGGGTCTTCTACACCACCCCCCTCAAGGCCCTCTCCAACCAAAAATTCCGCGACTTCCGCGACCAATTCGGCAACGATCGCGCGGGCCTCCTCACGGGCGACATCTCCATCAACCGGGACGCCCCCATCGTCGTCATGACCACCGAAATCTTTCGGAACATGCTCTACGGCACCCCCATCGGCCAGGTGGGCACCTCCTTACGGGACGTGGAAGTGGTGGTCCTCGACGAATGCCACTACATGAACGACTCCCAGCGCGGCACCGTCTGGGAAGAATCCATCGTCTACTGCCCCAACCAGGTCCAGATCGTCGCCCTCTCCGCCACCGTCGCCAACAGCGATCAACTCACGGACTGGCTCAACTACGTCCACGGCCCCACGGAACTGATCGATTCTGACTATCGCCCCGTGCCCCTGCGCTTCAGCTTCGGCAACTACAAGGGCCTCTTTCCCCTGCTCGATGAAACCGGCACCCGCCTCCATCCCCAGTTCAAGGGCGATCGCAAGCGCCGCCGCAAGGCCCCCGGTGAAATCCGCCGCGATCTACGGGCCGAAACCCCCGACATCGCCTTCGTCCTGAGCCAGCTCAAGCAAAAGGACATGCTCCCGGCCATCTACTTCATCTTCAGCCGCCGGGGCTGCGATCGCGCCGTCAGCAGCGTCGGCCCCCTGTCGTTAGTCAGCGCCGCCGAAGCCGCCGAACTCAAGCGCCGCATTGACCACTTCATCGCCGAAAACCCCAGCGCCATCCGCGACGGCCAGCTTGATCCCCTCTATCGCGGCATCGCCGCCCACCACGCGGGCATCCTCCCGGCCTGGAAAGCCTTCGTGGAAGAACTGTTCCAGTCGGGCCTAATCAAAGTCGTCTTCGCCACGGAAACCCTGGCCGCTGGCATCAACATGCCCGCCCGCACCACGGTCATCTCCTCCCTCTCGAAGCGCACCGATCGCGGCCACCGCTTATTAAACGCCTCGGAATTTTTGCAAATGTCGGGGCGCGCCGGACGGCGGGGCATGGACATCCAGGGCTACGTCGTCGCCCTGCAAACTCCCTTTGAAGGGGCCAAGGAAGCCGCCCACCTGGCCACCTCCCAGGCGGATCCCCTCGTCAGCCAATTCACCCCCACCTACGGCATGGTGCTCAACCTGCTGCAAACCCACAGCCTCGAAGAGGCCCGCAGTTTGATTGAGCGCAGTTTTGGGCAATATCTCTCGACCTTGCACCTGATCCCCCAGCAGCGGGAGCTCGATGCCCTGCGCGATGAGGTGGCGCGCCTGCGGGCTCAGCTCGATGAGGTGGACGCGGGGGAACTGGCCAGCTACGAAAAACTGCGCCAGCGCCTGCGGGCGGAACAGCGACTCCTCAAAACCCTGCGGGATCAGGCGGAGGTGGTGCGGGGGCAGCATTTGGCTCCGGCCCTGCAATTTGCCGTGGCGGGGACGATTTTGCAGATCCAGGGCAAGGCCCCCGAACCCCTCACGGCGACCCTGGTGACGAAGGTGAAGGGATCGGGCCAATTCCCTTGGCTGGTGTGTTTGGCGGCGGATAACCGCTGGTACGCGATCGCAACGGAGGAGGTGGTGAGTTTGCATGGGGAATATCCCCGCCTCCGCGCCGTGGATGATCTGTCGCCGCCGGAGGATTTATTTCCCTTCAAACCGGGCCAAAGCCGCCGGGGGGATGAGGAAACCCTGGCGATTGTCCGGCAAATGCCCGCCGTGCCGGATCCGGAGGAAGCGCCGGAGGTGCTCGATCAGCTCGATCGCGTCGAGGAGGTGGAAGCGCTGATCGAAGCCCACCCGGTCCACCACTGGCAAAATCGCAAAAATCTCTTCAAGCGGGTCCAGCGCCTGGATAGCCTGCGGGAGGAATTGCGCGATCGCGAGGCCGCCCTGGCCCAACTGTCCGATCGCTACTGGCAAGAGTTCGTGCAGTTGATGGACATCCTCACGGACTTTGATTGCCTGGTGGACTACAAACCCACGTCCCTCGGCGAGGCGATCGCCACCCTGCGGGGCGAGAACGAACTGTGGCTGGGGCTCGCCCTGACCTCCGGCGACTTTGACGACCTCGATCCCCACCACCTGGCCGCCGCCTGCGCCGCCCTGCTCATCGAAGAGCCCCGCCCGGACACCTGGACCGACGCCCCCCCCTCCAACCGCGTCCTTGAGGTGGTGGGCAATCTCCAGGATCTGCGGCGCGATATCGTCGGGGTCCAGCGCAGCCACCGGGTCTTGATTCCCCTGTGCCTCGAAGATCAACTGATCGGCCTGGTGGAACATTGGGCCTTGGGCATGACATGGGCCGACCTGGTGGGCCGCACCAGCCTCGATGACGGGGACGTGGTGCGGATTTTGCGGCGCACCCTGGATCTGCTCTCCCAGGTGGTCCACATGCCCCATGTGCCCGAGGAATTGAAGGCCAATGCCGGTCGGGCACGGGATTTGATTGACCGCTTCCCCGTGGCGGAGGCGACCTAGATCTCCACAAGCGATCGACCCGGTGGCCCTAGCGGCGGTGGAATTCCACGCGATCGCCGCGCAGGGTCACATCATAATTGCCAAAGAAATTTTGCCCCAACAGGCCAATGGTCATGCTGGAGGACACGGCCACCTGAAGGTCGCTGGCGATGAGATTGCCCACCCGCAGGCGCTGCACCTGGCTGATGGGCAGCTCCACCGCCGTATCGCTGGGGGTATTGACGCGGACGGAGCCCGTGGGCTGGAGCTGCAACGCGGCGGCCATGGCGGGGGTCAGGACCGTGAGGCTGGCCCCCGTGTCGATCGCCATGGCAAATTCGCGGCCATTGAGTTCAACGCCAATCACCGGGATCCCGCCCATGCGGTTGATGATCGGGGCGACGGCCAGGAGGGTGGAAGCGTCGGTGGGGGTTGTGGGGGGGGCGGGTTCGTTGCGGGGGGTGCCGTCCGAGGCCGGGGCGATCGCGGGCTCCCCGGTCACCGCCGGATCTGCATTGGGGACATTTGGCGGGGAAGCGGGCCGCAGGGCCAGGGGCTGCTGGGCGGGGGGCGGCATGGGTGGACGGCGCGATCGCGCGATCGCATAGCGACGATTTTGGCCATATTCCTCAAGCTTTTGGCGCGCCTCCCCATGGCGAGGATGCCCCGCTGGCACCTGTTCGAGCAGGGCGATCGCCTCCTGCCACCGGGACGCCACAAACTCCCAATCCGACGGCACCCGCGCCGACTGGGTGAGCCGCGCCGCCCCATAGCCCTTATCCAAGGCCGATTGATATAAACCCACCCCCCGACTCGGGAGATTCGGCTGGAGCGCCTTAACCGCCGGAGGGTCCGGAGCCGCCTGCGGAACCGCTGCGGGGGCCGCACTCCCCGACGACTCCGCCGAGGATGCCGTCGCTGGATCCGGGGGCGATCCGGCGGAATCGACCGCATTGGCCCCCGCCGGGGGAGATGGGGCCGTTGGCAGCAGGGCACAACCACCGCTCGCCAGCGCCACCAGCACGATCCATGCCCACCCTTGAAATCCCATGGCCCTGGCCCAAACGTTCTCCAAAAGTTCCCAAAAAATTCCTAAGAAACTGCTCGAAATGTGTCGAGATCGATGGCAGCCCCCCGCCAGAAGTGGTTCTATTATTGATGATTTTACTCGCGCGATCGAAAGAACTATGGCCATTGCAGCAGCCCGCCCCGCCCTCCTGGTGCTTGCCGACGGCACCGCCTACCGGGGCTATAGCTTCGGCGGTGCCGGGACCACCATCGGGGAAGTGGTGTTCAACACCGGCATGACGGGTTACCAGGAGGTGCTCACGGATCCGAGTTACTGCGGCCAGATTGTCCTGTTCACCTACCCGGAGTTGGGCAATGTGGGGGTCAACCCGGAGGATGAGGAGGCGAGCCGTCCCTTTGCCTGCGGTGCGATCGCGCGGAACATCTGCCACCGCCCGAGCAATTGGCGCTCCACCGAATCCCTCCCGGACTATCTTGACCGCCACCACATCCCCGGCATTTATGGGGTGGACACCCGCGCGATCGTCCGCAAAATCCGCGCCGTCGGAGCCATGAACGGAGCCATCTCCACGGAAATTCTCGACCCGTTTGAACTGCTGCGTCAGGTGCAGGAAGCGCCCCCCATGGCGGGCCTCAACCTGGCGAAGGAAGTCAGCACCCCCGAACCCTACGAATGGGCCGAAACCACCGCCGCCGCCTGGGAATTTAACCCCGCCACCGAGGCCACCCGCCCCGATGTGGGCGAAACGCCCCTGACGGTCGTGGCGATCGACTTTGGCGTCAAGCGCAATATCCTGCGCCGCCTCGCCAGTTTCGGCTGCCGCGTCATCGTCGTGCCCGTCACCAGCACGCCGGAGGAGATCCTCAGCCACAACCCCGACGGCATTTTCCTGTCCAACGGCCCCGGCGATCCCGCCGCCGTCGCCGAGGGCATCGCCACGGTCAAGGAACTGCTGGGGGCGGACAAGCCCATCTTTGGCATCTGCATGGGCCACCAGGTGCTGGGCCTGTCCCTCGGGGCCGAAACCTTCAAGCTCAAGTTTGGCCACCGGGGCCTCAATCAACCGGCGGGCCTGAGTCAGCAGGTGGAAATCACCAGCCAAAACCACAGCTTCGCGATCGCGGAGGGCTCCCTCCCCGATGCCGACGTGGAAATCACCCACCTGAACCTGAACGATCGCACCATCGCCGGCCTGCGCCACCGGCAACTGCCCCTATTCTCCGTGCAGTACCACCCCGAAGCCAGCCCCGGCCCCCACGACGCCGACTACCTCTTCGAGCAATTCGTGCGCGCCATGTGGGACGCCCGCCGCACCATGGCCACCAGTCGCTAGGGAGTTTCGGTGCTTCAGATCCCCCTTGCCCTGGGCCGCGCGATCGCGGGGTCTGGGGCGGTGGACAAACCAGGGGCGCACTATCTATATTGATAAGTTGTCGATATTGCCTAGCCAAAGGAGGGCTCTATCCCCGAGCAACTCACCCTGACCGTCAGTTTACGAGGCACACGCGAAGTCAGGGACCATTACCAACTCTTTCGCCTCACCGGGTTACTCGACGCCTTCTCCGAACCCACCTTTCGGAAGGTCCTGTCTAAACTCGTCAGCGAAGGGCCGCCCCATGTGGTGCTGGACCTCTCGCAGATCGACTTTGTCGATAGTTCGGGGTTGGGAGCCCTTGTCCAGATCACCAAACAGGCCCAGACGGACGGCGGCTCCTCGCAGATTGTCACCAATCCCCGCGTAACCCAAACCGTCAAACTGGTGCGTTTAGAAAACTTCCTGTCCTTGCAGGAATCCGTCGATGTGGCGATTGCGCGTATCCCTCTGCCAGGGGATGGGTGATCCCCGTGGCGAGTGATTCCCAAGCCGACACGGTTTCACCCCTTCCGCAGCCAAGCCCGATCCCATCATCTGCGGCTTGGCTGCCCTTTCCTTGGGATGGGGTTGCCGGTGGCGAAGATGTGCGCACCGTGTCGCCGTCGGCCCTGGCCTATGTGGGGGACGCGGTTTATGAACTTTTGGTGCGACGCCAGTTGTTATTCCCCCTACGGCGGCCAAAGGATTACCATGGGGCTGTGGTTGAACGGGTGAGGGCGGAGGCCCAGGCTCGGAATTTAGAGGCCCTGCTACCCCTGTTGACCGAGACGGAGCGGGATGTGGTGAAGCGCGGCCGCAATGCGCCCTGGAAGCATCCGAAGCGTCTTGACCCGATGACGTACCAGTTGGCGACTGGTTTTGAGGCCCTGGTGGGCTATTTGTATTTGACTGCGCCTGAGCGGCTGCTGTTTTTGTTGGAGCAGATCGGCATGGGCGCTGTGGCTTTGAATTCTTCCTCTTCAGATCGAGATCTGCACGCTCCATGAGTGATTTTGATTCCAATGACCGCCGCCCGTCCAAGTTCGGCCGTGGCGGTAAAAAGGGTGGCAAGCCGTCCCGCGATCCGCAGGGGCGCTCCCGGCCGCCGCGTGAGGGCCAGGGGGCTGGTGGTGACCGGCCTGCCTATGGACGACGCGATGATCGTCCTGGCGATCGCGGGGACCGACCGGCCTATGGGCGGCGTGACGATCGCGGCGAAGGGGGTGGTGGAACCCAGGGGGGTGGCGATCGCGGCAAGCGCCCGTTCCCCCGCTATGAGGATCGCAAACGGCGCGAGCGTCCGGATGGGCCGGGGCGTCCGGAACCTAAAGGCGGTGGCTATTACCGCGATCGCGATGGCAACCGCGAGGACAGCCGCGACGGCAATCGGGGCAGCGGCTATGAAGGTCGTTCCCAAGAGGGACGCGGCCAGGGCAAAGGGGGCGAGTCCCGGGGGCCGGTGCCTCGGGATGGGGCTCGTAAACCGCCCTACCGCGATCGCGCAGAAGGCCGCGCAGAAGGCCGCGCAGAAGGTCGCCCCGATGGTCGCCCCGGTGGCCCTGGGGGTCGTCCCAAAGGGGATTATCAGGATTCAGGGGAGCGACGGGAGAAAAAAGGACGGTTCCAACGGGAGGGCGATCGCCGGGAACGGCCCCCCTTCCGCCCCGACGATGCCAAGGGCCACCACCGCCGGGAAGCGCCCCCCCGCCGGGAGCAAAGCCAGTGGGATGCGCTGCCGGAGCAGGGAGATGGAGATGATCCCAACGGCGAGCGCGAGGATCTGATCTACGGTCGCCATGCGGTCATTTCGGCCCTGGAGTCCGGGCGATCGCTCCACCGCCTATGGATTTTGCCCCAACTGCGCTACGACCCGCGCTTCCATCGCCTCATCCAAGGGGCCAAGGGGGCGGGCACGGTGATTGATGAAGTGAGCTATGCCCGCCTCGATCAACTCACCCAGCGGGCCACCCACCAGGGGGTTGCGGCCCAGGTGTCCCCCTATGTCTATACGGAACTCGATGACCTGATCGCCGCTGCCAAGGCCGCCAGCGATCGCCCCACCATTGTGGTGGCCGACGGCATCACGGACCCCCATAACCTCGGCGCGATCGCGCGGACCATCGAAGCCATGGGCCTCCAGGGGCTCGTCATTCCCCAGCGGCGGGCGGCGGGCGTCACCTCCACCGTCCTCAAGGTCGGCTCCGGAGCCCTGGAACACTTACCCGTGGCGCGGGTGGTGAACCTGGTGCAGGCCCTGGAAACCCTCAAGGCGGCGGGCTTTTGGGTCTATGGCATCGATGCCCACGGCACCCAGTCCATCCACAGCACCGACCTCGGTGGCCCCGTGGTGATCGTTGTGGGGGCCGAAGGGGCGGGCCTGAGCCTGCTGGTGCAAAAGCACTGCGATCTGCTGCTTTCCATTCCCCTCCAGGGCCGCACCCCGAGCCTCAATGCCTCCGTGGCCCTGGGCATGGCGACCTATGAAATCTGCCGCCAGCGCTGGAAGAGTGCCCTCTCCCTGCCCGGTCGCGATGCGGACGGGCGACTCCAACAGCCCCAGCCTCAACCCCAAACGGTCCCCTAGGGCGTCCATTCTCGTCGGCGGATCCGCGATCGCAGCCCCCCAGACCTTCGACTGAACCCTTGCTCCATGGTTAGCCCTTGCATCTCTCGCATCGGCTCCATGGAGAAACGGAACAAATCACCGGTTGGGGGGCTTTGATCCCCAAAAAAATTTGTTTTTTATCCAAAATCCCCCAAAGACTTAGATGGCAAGCCTTGCATTGGGATGGGGGTGCGATCCCCACCGCGATCCCGACGCGATCGCCCCCCAATCCCCCTTGGAAAATCTAAACTGACAAAGTATAAAGACATGTGAACCTCCGGCCCCGTAAGGCATGGGCACCCGTGGCCTTCCTTAGGATCTGCTGAAGTCTGGTATCGCCCGTTTCAGTTCTGAACTGACTGCTCGATCCAGAATGGCTTCAGGCCCCGTGCAAACACCGTGACCCTTTCATAAAAATTCAAGGTCTATGAGAGAGTTTTTGAGCAAGCTGCTGAGCTTTGGCGCTGACTACTGGGTTGAAGTGTCAACCCAAAACCCCCGCTGCACCTACTACTTCGGACCGTTCGAGCGCAAGGCAGAGGCGGAGGAATCCGTGGATGGCTACCTCGAGGATCTTCGGGGCGAGGGCGCCCAGGGGATTGAGGTGGTGGTCAAGCGGTGCAAGCCGACGGTATTAACGGTTTTTGATGAGACGGAGGTGGCGGCGGCGGATCGTCTTCCGTTTCCTGCGTTGAGCGGTCAGGCATAGGATCTGGTACTCCGGACCCAGGGGCGAGGCAGGGGGCGATCGCGGATCGCGGGGGCGCAGGGGGCATCTACGGCTCTGCAATCTCGGTGGCGAAGGGGTAATGCCCATCCACATCCCAGCCGTGGCCGCTGTCCCGCAGGAGCGTCAGGCTACGGGCGGTGAAGGTGGCGGCGAAGGGTTCCTTGGGCATGGTGTGCCACAGGGGTTCAAAGTCGCGGTGCTTCTGGCCTGTGTAGGCGAGGGTGACGTGGGGACAGAAGGGGCGATCGCGATCGCGCGGGTGGTCAATGGCAAATTCGTCCCGGATGCCATCCATGAGCTGCTGCCGGAGATGCCGCAACGGCTCCGTGGGGGGGACGGCGAGATAGATGACGCGCGGCGCGAAGCAGTCCCAACCGCTCCAGGTCATCTCAAGGGGTTGGTATTTCTGTGCCGTGGTCCGCAGCCAGGTCTTCACCGGCGCGATCGCGTCCTCGGATCGACGGAAGGGGGGAATGAGCGTCACATGGGGCGGCGATCGCAGGGCTCGCCCATCTCCCCAGTAGCGGCACGACTCGCGGGCGAGGGCCTCCACCGCCGTGGTGACGGGGGGCGGTGACAGCAGGGCGATAAACCAGCGGGGATGGTTCATGGGGGCTTGGGGGCGGATCTGTCCTCAAGGGGCTGAATTGGCGGGGGGACGGCGATCGGGCCGACGGGAATTTTAGGGCCTCGCTGCCCAAAGCGCGTCTTTTCCCACAAATGGTGGTATTGTATACAGGACTCGGAACTGCGCGATTTCGACGCCCGAACCTTGTCAGGACCGGAAGGTAGCAGCAATAAGGGATGCTCGTGATAGGCGTGGTCTCCGGGTCTCCGGAAGTCCTCTCCCCATACTCCAACGGCCTTCGGGTCTAGTCCGCCGCTCCATTGGACTAGGGCGAGTCGCAGGGCGGGTTTAAGCTAAGTTTTTGCTAGGGTTCGTGGGGCGATCGCCCTGGGTTCGGATTTTTCGCCCCGGCCTCCTCCCCAGACCGCCGCGATTATTTGCCATGATGGGGCCAGGATCCAGCTTCCCCGTCTTGGGGCAGGGGCGATCATTAACCATCAACATCATCAGCCATCAAGATCATTGTGGCGATTGGCCAATCTATCTGAGGGGAGGTTGCCTGTGTTCGGCGATTTCGTGCAGAAAGCGGTTTATATGGGCTTGGGGCTGGCGTCTTACGCGGGGGAAAAGGCCGGTGAAACCTTGGCCGACCTCCAGGGGCGGATGCAGAAGTTGGCCGATGAGCTGGTGGAACGGGGCGAGATGTCGGCGGAGGAGGCCCGCCGCATGGTCGATGAGGCCGTGGCTAAGGCGCGCATGGCGGCCCCCACTGCCCCCGGCCCTGGGGGAGACGGCCCTGCTGCGGGGGGACCGCGCCCCATTGAAATTGAGATTTTGGACGATGGGGAGACGGGATCGGCGGCGGGGGCGGGGGCTAGCGCTGAAGCGTCGGTGCCCCCCGATGAACTGGAACGGATGCGCCAGCAGGTGCGAGAGTTGGAAGATGAGCTTCGTCGGATCCAGCGCCCCTAGGGGAATGAGGAATGACGGGCGATCGCGCCATCGGTAGGTACCCTAGGGCATCCCCATGAATGATTGGTTCCAGAACCTAGAGCGCTGGCTCGATGATCTCAACCAGCAACTGGACAGTGCCACTGAAGAGGCGGCCCAGACCGTGGAAGGGTGGCTGGATCACTTGGATCAAACGGCGGCGGATTGCGATCGCGCGATCGGCCAATGGCAGCGCGCCCTGGGGCAAGAACTGCGGGACACCTGGAACTGGGATACCGAAAGCGCCCAACGGGACTGGGAGGCGCTCCTGGAACTGCTCTGGAGCCCCGTTGGCGATCTGGCGGATACCCTCAACCGCGAGTGGCTGACCTGGGAGGGGGATCCTAATGATCCTGATCCGGACGCGGACCCGAATTCGGTGTCCGGTGATGGCCCCTTTGCCCTGTCAAGGCCCGATCACGTTTGGGAGCATCTCACCCCTAAAGTGGATCCAGCCCCTAATCGCTATGGGGCCTGCATCGGTTGCGCTAACTACCATGGGCACATCTATGGCGGCCAGATCCTGGTCTGCGCGATCCATCCCCACGGTTGGGACGGTACGGACTGCCCTGACTGGACTGCCCCTGAGGAGCCGTGAGGGGGTGGAGGAGATAGGGCAAATCTTTTGGGAGAATCTCTGAAATGTGTTTTTAGGAATGGCGCGTTTTCATCCTGCATCGTGCCAAAAAAATTGTCGATTAATCGGCGGATTTATAAAAGAAAACCTAGGCTGAGTTTTGATTGTCAGTCAGATATCCCAGCCATGTTTTAGACATTTCCTGAGGCCATGAACTGGAAACTTGCGCTGCTGATGGGGGCGATCGCAACGCCGGGACCGATCGCGATCGCGGCCCTGGCCCTGCCGATTTTGGTGGAGGCGACCGATCTGCCCGTGCCGATCGCGACCCTGCAACTGGTTAGCGCCGTCCAGGGGATTGTGTTGGGGGCGATCGCGGCGGGACTCGGAACCCTGCTGGGGCCTCGGGTGGGCCTGCGGGCACCGGTGCTGGCGGCATGGGTGGGGGGCGATCGCCGCGATCGCTGGGGAGACTCCTTAAAACCTCAACTGGTGCCCGCTGCGGTGGGCGGTTTGCTGGGGGCGGGCGTCATTCTGGCGTTCTATGGCCTGTTGCCAGCGGCCCTGCGGGAAACGCAAGGGGCTCCCATTCCCCTGCTGGCGAGGGTGCTCTATGGGGGCATCACGGAGGAGGTGCTGATCCGCTGGGGGCTGATGACGCTGCTGGCCTGGGGGCTCTGGCGGTTGCTGGGGCGGCGATCGGGCCGTCCAAAAACGATCGCGATCGCCGTTGCCATTGTCCTGAGTGCCCTAGCCTTTGGCTTGGCCCATGTGCCCGCCGTGGCGATCGCCCTGAATCCAGTGCCCCCCGCGATCGTGGCCTACATCACCCTGGGCAATGCCGCCTTTGGCCTGGTGGCCGGGGTGCTGTTTTGGCGCTATGGCCTAGAGGCCGCCATCTTGGCCCACATGCTGGCCCACCTGCTCGCCTATGGGGTCCGGGGCTAGGTCTTGGGAACCGGCCCAGGGGCGATCGCCGCGATCGCCGCGCGTCCATCCTGAGAATCGTTCCGTAGAAAACGCTAGGGCCGCAAGGGGGCTTGATAGAATCCCTTGTCACGGACGATCGCGCGGTTCCCGAATCCGGGCCGGTCCATCGTCCGCCACCGCGATCGCCCCTGGGGGTTGCTCGCACAGCATAAATCAGGGGTTTCGCGCATCAGGTGTTTGGGGTAGGGAATCAAGGGAGTAGGGAGCAATGGCATTAATCGTCCAAAAATATGGCGGCACCTCCGTCGGGTCCGTCGAACGCATCCAGGCGGTGGCGGCGCGGGTGAGCGCGGCGGTGAAGGCGGGCCATGAACTGGTGGTGGTGGTGTCGGCCATGGGCAAAACCACCGATGCCCTGGTGGCCCTGGCGAAGGACATTACGGACAGCCCCAGCCGCCGGGAGATGGATATGCTCCTCTCGACGGGGGAGCAGGTGTCCATTTCCCTGCTGACCATGGCGCTCCATGAGTTGGGCTGCGATGCCATCTCGATGACCGGGGCGCAGATGGGCATTGTCACGGAGGCGGCCCACAGTCGCGCGCGGATTTTGCATGTGGAGAGCGATCGCATCCGCCGTCAGCTCGATGCGGGCAAGGTGGTGGTGGCGGCGGGCTTCCAGGGGGTGGCGAACCGGGCGGATCTGGAAATTACGACCCTCGGGCGCGGCGGTTCGGACACGTCGGCGGTGGCCCTGGCGGCGGCGTTGCAGGCGTCCTGCTGCGAGATTTATACGGATGTGCCGGGGATTTTGACCACGGATCCGAGGCTGGTGCCGGAGGCGCGGATTATGGAATCCGTCAGCTCTGACGAAATGCTGGAGCTGGCGAGTTTGGGGGCGAAGGTGCTGCACCCGCGCGCGGTGGAAATTGCCCGGAATTATGGGGTGGATCTGGTGGTGCGCTCTAGCTGGACCGATGAACCGGGGACTCGGGTGGTGTCGCCGCCCTGCGCGGGGCGATCGCTGGAGAATCTAGAAATTGCCCGCCCGGTGGATGCCATCACCTACGACACGAGTCAGGCCCAGGTGAGCTTGCTGCGGATCCCCGATCGCCCCGGCATTGTGGCCAAACTGTTTGGGGAGTTGGCGCGGCAGACGGTGGATGTGGATTTGATTGTCCAGTCAATCCACGACGGCGATAGTAATGACATTGCCTTCACGGTCCAGGAACGCGACCTCAACCGGGCCGAGGCCACCACCGCCGCGATCGCGCCGACCCTGCGCCAGGGGCCACTGCGCCCGACGGAAACGGAAGGGGATGAGGCGGAACTGCTGAGCGATCGCCACGTGGCCGCCGTGAGCATCCATGGGGCGGGGATGATTGGCCGTCCCGGCGTGGCCGCGCAAATGTTTGAATCGTTGGCGGCGGCGGGCATCAATATCGAAATCATTTCCACGTCGGAGGTGCAGGTGGGCTGCATCATTGCCCCCGGCGAGGCTCCGGATCCCGATGGCCCGGAGCCGGATCTCGAAGCCCTGTGCCAGCGGGCGGTGGCGGCTTTGCGCAAAACCTTTGATCTGCCCGAAGAGGCGGATGCGGGGGTGGCGATCGCGGCGGCGACGGAGAAAGACCTAGCCCCCGTCAGCGGCGTCGCCCTCGATGCCAGCCAAAGCCAAATCGCCATTCGCCACGTGCCCGATCGCCCCGGCATGGCGGCCCAAATTTTCCAGCTTTTGGCCAGCGAAGGCATCAGCGTGGACATGATCATCCAATCCCAGCGGCGGCGGGTGGTGGCGGGCCAAACCTGCCGGGATATTGCCTTCAGTGTGGCGGAGGCGGATCTGGGGCGGGCCTGCGATTTACTGGAAGCGTCCCGGACGGTGATCGGCTGGGAGCGGCTGGATGTGACGGAAAAAATCGCGAAGGTGAGCGCCGTCGGCAAGGGCATGGTGGGCTGTCCGGGGGTCGCGGCCAAAATGTTTGCGGCCCTGGCGGATCGGGGCATCAATATCCAAACGATCGTCACGTCGCAAATCAAAATTAGCTGCGCGGTGGATCGCGATCGCGGGGTCGAGGCGCTCCAGGCCATTCACGATGCCTTTGGCCTTTCGGAACGGTACCAGGCCACCAGCCGCGAGGGACTGACGCCCGCGTAGTACAGCCCCAGCAGCAGCCAATTTCGTAAGGTGCAGCGCACCACCCCCTCGCGCAACCAACGGCGGGGGGATACGGCGATCGCCCTGGGCAGAATCACCAGGCGATCGCCGCGCCGCTTGAGGGTTTGCATCAGGCCCACGTCCTCCATCAGCGGCCAGGGGGGATAGCCGCCGATCGCCTCGAACACCGCCCGCCGGACACAGTGGCCCTGATCGCCGTAGGGAATGCGGGTGAGACGCGATCGCCAGGACGCCACCGTGGCAATGGTTTTGAGAGCGAGACGGGGATGGGCGATCGCCAGATCAAAGGCCGCCGCCGCCGGTTGAGCCGCATCCGCCGGGAGAGTTTTGACTAAATCCGCCAGGGCGCGATCGGGCAGCCGCGCATCGCTATGCAAAAACAGCAGCAACCGCCCCCGCGCGATCGCCGCCCCCGCGTTCAACTGGCCCCCGCGCCCTGGATCCGTCACCACCGTCCGCACCGGCACGGAGGATAAAGAAGTTTTCATGGTTGCGAGATGGGCGATCGTCGAGCCCGCCCCATCCCCATCCCCATCCACCACGATCGCTTCGTAGGCCACCCCTCCCGCCGCCGCCGCCAGCGATCGCAGGGTCTCTAGGATCGCCGCCCCCTCATGGAGCACCGGAATCACAACGGAAATTTCAACGGCACCCCCCGGTTCAGGGGTCAAACCACCGCTATTCACACCACCATTCAATGCCAATCCAGCGCCGAGCCCACCGGCCCCAGATAGCGACGCAAATAGGGCGAAAACACCTCATAAATCAGCGTCAGGGGCTGCCCCGCATGCCAGAACAGGTAATATCGCCCCCAAAAAGGCCCAGACTCCCCAAAGGCCCGCTCCAGATCCGGGGAACTGCCGTAGTGAATGCCCTGGATATCGCGGTAGAGCTCCGTCCGCAGCCGCGCCAAACTGGCCCAGATCGGCAGCGATCGGTTTTGCAGATATTCATCCACATGGCTCGCCTCCCACCAGGACGTGGCATAGGCCAGCCGCTGGCCCGAAGCGGTCCGTAACCACACCTGCCGCCGCAGCCGGGGACCGGGCACCGTCGCGATCGCGGGGGGCGCAAAATCCGGATCCGTCCCGATCGCCGCCATATCAATCACATCCACCTCCGTCGGCTCCCCCGTCAGCAGTTGCAGATGGCGCGTCGGCGACCCATCCCCCAGGATCAACATTTGCCAGGTGGGGGACAGCCAATCGTGGGGAAGGCCCCCCTGCACCACCTCCGCACCCCCCTGCCACAGCAGATCGAGGGTATGCCAGGGGGCTGCACCAATGGCCATGGAACCATCCGCCCCCCCGAGGGGACCAGTAGAAACTTGGGCAGGGGAAATCAAGGTCTTTGCAAATCTTAATCTTTTCTCAGATCGTAGCACCGATCTCCGAGGGGGGTGGGGGCGCTCCCCATATCGGGGCACCATGGGGGCAGTTTGGGAGATGGATGGCGCTCAGGAGGGGCGGGCCATGGCGAGGAGTGGGAGCTTCGCTCCGATCGCGGCGGGGCAGGAACGGGACGGGCGGCGGGCGGCGGCCCCTCGGGTGTCGGTGATTGTGCCGGTGTATAACGGGGCGGCGACGATCGCGGGCACGTTGCGATCGGTTTTGGCGCAGACCTTTGGGGATTTTGAGGTGCTGGTGGTTGACGATGGCTCCACGGACGGGAGCGGCGCGATCGCCCAGGCCCTGGCGGCGGATTTGGGGGCAGGCGATCGCCTGCGGGTGCTGCACCAGGCCAATGGGGGCCAAGCGATCGCCCGGAACCACGGCATGGCGGCGGCACGGGGGGAATTTTTTGCCTTCATTGACGCCGATGACTGGTGGACCCCCGACAAGCTTGCCGCCCAGGTGGCCGCCCTCGACGCCCATCCGGCGGCGGCCTTGGCCTATAGCTGGACGGTCTTGGTCAATGGCGATCGCCAACCCCTCGGCGGGCGGGTCGAGGCACCGTTTAGCGGCGCAGTCCATGGGCTGTTGCTGGTGACGGATTTTATTAGCAGTGGCTCGAATCCCCTGGTGCGGCGCGGCGCGATCGCGCGGGTGGGGGGCTTTGATCCGGCCTTGATTCCCTCGGAGGACTGGGATCTGTGGCTGCGCATCGCGGCGGCATTTGACCTCATCTGCGTCCCGCAACCCCACATCCTCTACCGCCAGCGGCCCGCCTCCTCCTCCGATGATGTCTGGCGACAGGAGCGCGTCAGCCGCACCATCCTCAACCGGGAACTGGGGCGCGAACCGGGGCGCGATCGCCTCCGGCCCCACCGCCGCCTCATCTTCGCCAACCGCTACAAATATCTCCTCTTCAAAGCCCTCGATGCGCCCCCAACCCCTCGCCGGGGATGGACCGCCCTACGGTTTTTGGGCATTATCCTCTGGGGCGATCGCGGCCTGCTGCGCCAGGGCCACAAAATCCTGCTGCTCCTGCTGCGGATTGCCCTGACCGCCCTCCTGCCCAGCCCCCTCGCCCGCGCCGCGATCGCGATCGTCCCCCCCCTCAGCCGCATCCACACCTTCCCCCTCAACCACACCAAAATCCCCCGCCTGCATCCCCCGCCCACCCCCTAGGCTCCCCTTCCAAGGGTTTTACCCGGATCTACCCCCCCGCCGGTCGAAATAGCACAGGAATCGGGGCAACCCACCGCCAAACCATCTCCCAGGGCACCGCGATCGCCCCTGCGCCAAAAGCCACCATTTGACAAAACCCTCCCAGCCATCGACAGTAGACGGTTGCCCCCAGCCCATCTCCCCGCCTCCTACCCCCAGTCCCTATGCTGTCACTGCTTGCTGCCCTGCTCCTGCCTGCGGCTCAGCTCCCGTCGGTCCCGGCGGCCCCCCTCGCCCAGGCCCTCCCCAGCCCGCAGCAAGCGGAACCGGACGCCCTGCGCAACCGCGATCGCCCCGAAGACGAAATCCCCCTTGCGCCCCCCAGCCAGCCCCGGCGACTCATCCGCCTGCCCTACGACATGCGGCCCCTCCCCGGCCAGCTTGATGGCGTCCCCGTGTTCAACAGCAACAGCCCCGAGGTGGTCCGCACGGAAGGCATCCTGCTCTCCACCTTCCCCAATCGCGGGATGCGTGTCCCCAGCGCCCACCTCAACTACGCCTTTGATGGCCGCTTCGATATCTTTTCCCACCACATTTCCCGGGCCAGCGCCACCGAAGAGGGGCGCACCCTGTTCCACGGCATTCTGGTCTATAACCCCGGCCCCCGCCCCGCCACCGTCGAAATCCTCGATGCCGCCAGCTACATCAGCCGCTTCGAGGCCCCCTTCCGGCCCCTGTTGCCCTATATCGAAGATCCCAACGGGACGGTCTTTTCCGGCGCTGGGAGCCGCGTGGTCAATGACGTGCTGCGGAATCGGCGGCGGGGGCTTTGGCGCACCCCCATGACCCTCGAACCGCGTCAGGCGGACATGATTGCCAATGTGCCGATCCCCGTTGGGCGCATCACCCCGTCGTCCAATACGCGATCGACCCTGGTGCGTCTCCGCAGCAGCGCCCCGGTTTACCTGGCGGCCATGGCGATGTTTTCCCCCAAAACCCCCGATGGCCGCGAAACGATTCCCCCCCTGCGGGCGTGGCAGGTGCTGCTGGTCAATGGCGACCTGTCGGGTCCTCGGGATGCGCGCCCGACGCCGCCCGGTCAGAATCCGCCGCAGTTTTTCTATGGCCGCGTGGCGGGGGTGGCGATCGGCTCCAAGTGGGAAGCGACGGCCACGGATCCGGGGCGCGAGACCCTGGGGGTGCCGGAGCCCGGTCAGGGTATTGGCTATCCGATCGCGTCCCTGCCCAGGGGCACCTTGGGGACGGGCCAGAGCCAAAGCGCCGCGATGGTGGCCCGCTATCCCGATACGGCCTACCAGGCCCACGGGAACTATGGCATTCACTATGACCTGACCTTTCCCCTCGAAAACCGCTCCGGGCGATCGAAGCGGGTGGCGGTTCTGCTCCACACTCCCCTCAAGGAGGATCGGCTGGCGGGGGGGCTGGGCTTTTTCTCGCCGCCGGAGGAGCGGGTGTTCTATCGCGGTACCGTGCGGGTGCGCTATGTGAATGACCAGGGGCAGCGGCAGGAGCGCTTTATCCATGTGGTCCACCACCGGGGCGAACGGGGGGAACCGCTGGTGGAGGTGAATCTGGCCCCCAATGAACGGCGATCGGTGCGGGTGGATTTGATCTATCCGCCGGATGCGACGCCGCCCCAGGTGCTGGCGGTGGAAACCCTGCGCTAGGGATCTCTTTCCTCTACCTCTTTTGTGGGGGGTGGGTTTCTTGACTCGAACCCGCGCGATCGTCGCAACCCCCTTCAAATTGGTCAAATTCGAGCAGATCAGGGATCGCGGGGGCTGGGCGGGGAAACCCCGCCCCTACGGGGGATTGGTGCAGAGAACGGGAAAATAAAAATAAGGGTTTCAGGTCGTTTTGATGGCGTCCGCCGTGGGGGTTGGATCCCTTAACTCGAACCCGGGAGGTCGCCCCTACGAGAACGGCGACCTCCCGGGGGAGATCGCCGCTGCCGTTGGGTGATGAAAAATGCGGATGGCGAGACTCGAACTCGCAAGGCAAAGCCACACGCCCCTCAAACGTGCGCGTATACCAATTCCGCCACATCCGCAAAGGGTTGAAACACTGGGGTTAGCGCGTTTCAGCTAGGGAATTATAGCACCCCCCTGGGGGTTTGGGTAGCGCTGGCTACGGGATTTTGGGATTGATTGTTGTGCGGGATTCTATGGAGTTGGGAAGGTGGGCTCTGGGCCGGTGAGGGTGTCGATGAATTGGCGGGCGGTGCGGCCCGATCGCCCGTTGTGGCGGGTGGCCCATTGCAATGCCTGAAAACGCAGGGTGTCCGGGGCGATCGCGAGGTGCCGCTGGGTGGCTAGGTGGGTGACGATCGCCAGGTAGCGGTCCTGGTCGGCGGGCTCGAAGGTGAGGGTGAGGCCGAAGCGATCGCCGAAGGAGAGTTTTTCGTTGACCGTATCCCAGCTATGGATTTCGTCGGCGTCCTGGGGGCGGGGGCGATCGTCGAAAAATTCGCGCACCAGGTGGCGGCGGTTGGTGGTGGCGTAGATGGCCATCTGGTCCGGGCGGGCGGTGAGGCTGCCTTCGAGGGCCACCTTGAGGGCTTTGAAGTCGTCGTCGTCCTCTTCAAAGGACAGGTCATCGACGAAGATAATGACCTTCTGGGGCCAGTCCCGCACCTGTTCCACCAGGTCCGGCAGGGTGCGCAGGTCGGCCTTGAGCACTTCGATGAGCCGGAGGCCGCGATCGCCAAAGGCCGTCAGGAGGGCTTTGACTAGGGACGATTTGCCGGTGCCGCGCGCCCCGTAGAGCAGCACATTGAGGGGGCAGCCCCCGGCCAGGAGCCGTTCGGTGTTGGCAACGAGGTCGGCTTTTTGGCGATCGTAGCCTGCCAGGTCGTCGAGGCGGATCGGGTCCGGGTGGGGGATTGGTTCGAGGCGATCGCGCCGCCAGCGGAAGGCCCAGCAGTCCACCGCCGGCCCTGTGCCCACGGTGCGGTAATGGTCCACCAAGTCCGGTAGCAGATCGCCCCAGTCGGCGGTGGTGGCGAGGCGCGATCGCCAGGGATCCGTCAGCTCCTCCGGCGCGATCGACGCAATGGCCACCAGGGACAGGGGTTGGGGCAACGTCGCCAGGGTCCAGTCCCGCAGGGTTGGGCCGGTGCAAAGGTCATAGAACCCCTGCAAAATGCGCAGATCCTGGATGGCCGCCTGCCGCAGGGTCTCGGCCATGGCCGCGAGGGGTTGATGGCGGGCGCGGCGGCTCAGGTCATTGGCCGATCGCCGCAGCCGATCGCCCAGCCAGGTTTGGGGAGAGCCCCCCACCGCCACCATGGATCGGAACCAACGGCCATAGGCCAAAAGCGATCGCGGCCCCCCATCATCCGTCGCCGCCAGGGTTTCGATCAGGGCCAGGAGCGATCGCCCCGGCTCATCCTCAAACACATCCCCATAGATCAACAGCGCCGCCCACTGCATCTGGAGGTCCAGCGCCATACGCCGCACACTCGACCGTTGGCGATCGGGCCAGCGGATTTCCGCCACCTCCGCCGCGCGATCGCCATCCTGGGGAGCCCGATTGAAATCAGTTACATCCGTCAAAGCCGTCCAACCCTACTCAAATCCAAATCCAATTCAGCAACAATCCCATGGTTAGGCCCCACTGACCGGTGGCGGTTCAGCGCCCCCCGGTAAACGGGCAGCCGTTGGGCATCACCGAAGGCGATGGTTTCTCCATTTAGTGCCCATCTGTCCCGATGGGGGCAAACCTTCCCCAAGCATTAACCAAGCTTTAGAAAAGTCTAATTTCTCCACACAAACCTTTAGGGACGCTCCAGCTCCGCCCCCCGCCGGCCCCCCATCGCCGGTCCCCCAAAAACAGGCTAGATTGTGGAAGCGGAGCCGCCAGCGTCTATACCGAGACCTAGGGCGCGATCGCACCTTGGGGGAACGTTCGCTTCAAAATCTATTGCCGTAGTCGTGCCGTCCCATGGTTGCTAAATTTCTGCGGCAGTTAGGCCAGCACCGAGGCCGAGGCCGCCCCGCCAAACCCCATCGCCCCATCTCCCTGAGGACTCTACAGATTGCGCCGCTGGTGGTGCAGGTGGTGGCGGCGGTGAGCCTGGTGGGCTTTTTGTCCTACCGCAATGGGCGATCGGCGGTGGATGACCTGTCGGCGCGGCTGCGCAGCGAAATTAGCGAAAGTATTGTTAGTCAGATCCAGACCTATCTGGCGGCCCCCCGGCTGATTGCCCAGATCGACGCCGATGCCCTGACCCTGGGGAGTTTGGAGGTGGACGATCCGGCGGCGCTGGCGCGGCGTTTTTGGACCCAGCGGCAGTTGTTTGACCCGGTGGAGGTGTCGGCGATCTACCTGGGTCTGGAGGATGGGCGCTTTACGGGGCTGGGGTTTCAGGATAATCAACGGTGGCAGGTGGGCCGCGCGGGGCCGGAGACGGGGGGCCGGTTCTTTAGCTATGGCACCGCTGGGGATGGGACGCCGACAGCGCTGGTGGAGCGGGGGGATGCCTATGATCCGACGGGGCGGCCCTGGTACCGGAAGGCGGTGGCGGCGGGGCGGGCGACCTGGAGTGAGGTCTATGTGGATTTCAAGGAGAAGCGCCTCAAGCTGACCCTGGCGCGCCCGCTCTACGATCGCGAGAATCAACTGCTGGGGGTGTTGGGGGTGGATTTTGTCCTGTCCCACATCTGGCAATTTCTGGAGCAGTTGGAGATTAGCCCCAATGCCCAGATGTTTGTGGTCGATCGCGGGGGGGATTTGATTGCCCTGTCGTCGGGCGATCGCCCCTTTGTGGTGCGGGGGGAGCAGGTGGAGCGGCTGGCGGCGATCGCGGCTCCGGTCCCGGCGGTGCGCGAGGCGGTGCGGCAACTGCGCCAGCGCTACGGCACCTATGAACGGCTGGCGGAACCGCAGCAGTTGGATCTGAAGCTCGATGGCCAGTGGTATTGGGTGCAGACGATGCCGATCCGCGATCCGGGGGGCCTGACCTGGACGGTGGTGACCCTGGTGCCGCGATCGGATTTCATGGGCCAGATCGAGGCGGGGGCCTGGGGGACGGTGGCCGTGTGCGTTGCGGCGATCGCGATCGCGATCGCGACGGGGCTGATGGCGGCGCGGCGGATTTCCCAGCCGGTGGCGGAACTCCAGCGGGCGGCGCGGGCCTGGGGGCAGGGCCAGTGGCAGGTGACGGCGGCGGTGCGATCGCCTCGGGAACTGGAGGATTTGGCCCTGGTGTTTCAGCGGATGGCCGTGCAAATTGCCGACTCGTTCCAGCGGCTAGAGGACCACAACGACGAACTGAAGCGGCTTGATCGGCTCAAAAATGAATTCCTCGCCAACACGTCCCACGAACTGCGCACCCCCCTCAATGGCACCATCGGCCTGGTGGAGAGCACCCTCGATGGCAGCGCTGGCCCCCTGACGGACCTCCAGCGGGAGAATCTGGCGGCGGTGGCCCGCAGTAGCTATCGCCTGCTGGGGCTGGTGAATGACATCCTGGATTTTTCGGCCCTGGATCAGGGGCACCTGCGGCTGGAACCGAGGGCGGTGGCGATCGCGCCGGAACTGGAGGCAGTGCTGGCGATCCACCAGGCCACGGCCCAGGCCAAGGAGCTCACCCTCACGGTGGATCTGCCGCCGGATTTGCCCGCCCTCTGGGTCGATCCGCGTCGCCTCCAGCAGATTTTGCATAACCTCATCGGCAATGCCCTCAAGTTCACCGATCGCGGCGGCATCACGATCCAAGCCCAACTCCCAACGGTCCGCGATCGCCCGGAGGCGGGGGATCCAATCACCGGCCCCCTGCACCTGAGCATCCGCGACACGGGCATCGGCATCCCCGCCGAAAAGCTCGACCAAATTTTTAATGCCTTTGAACAGGTGGACGGCTCCGACACCCGGCGGGCGGGGGGTACGGGGCTGGGGCTGGCGATCGCGCGGCAACTGGCGATCCAGCAGGGGGGCACCATCGAGGTCACCTCCACCGTCGGCCAGGGGACAACCTTCACCTTGACCCTGCCCACCACGGCGGAGCAACCGAGGGCTGTGGCACCCCCGCTGCCTGGGGGCGATGGCCGCACCGTCCAGCGTTTGTTACCCACGGCCGATCGCGCGATCGCCCCGACCCCAACTAATCCTTCAACCGAGCCTCCACCCGAGCCTCCAACACCGGTAGAAGTGATGGCCCCCGCGCGATCGCACCCCCCCGACCGCGCCCTCAACCCAGCCACCGATGCCGCCGGTCCCATCTGGGCGACCCCCCGCGATCGGCCCCAGGGCAACCGCTTCACGATCCTGATCGTGGACGACGAGCCCATCAACCTCCAGGTCTTGCGGAACTATCTAGCCCTGGAAAACTACCGCATCGAACAGGCGGAGGACGGCCCCAGCGTCCTGAGCTTGATCAACAACGGCCTGCGCCCGGACCTGGTGATGCTCGATGTGATGATGCCCGGGATGAGCGGCTACGAGGTGGCGCGCAAACTGCGGGAGCGGTTCCCCACCCACGAACTGCCGATTTTGATGATCACGGCCAAAAACCAAATCGCCGATCTGGTGGCCGGGTTCGACGCGGGGGCCAATGATTACCTCACCAAGCCCGCTTCAAAGCAGGAAGTCCTCGCCCGCCTCAAAACCCACCTGCAACTGTCGGCCCTGAACCTGGCCTATAGCCGCTTTGTGCCGCGCGAATTCCTCAATCTCCTGGCCCGCGACAGCATCGTGGATGTGGAACTGGGCGATCGCGTCAAGAAGACCATGGCGGTGCTGTTTGCGGACATTCGCGGCTTTACGGGCCTGTCGGAGGCCATGACGCCGGAGGATAATCTGGGCTTCATTAATGCCTACCTGCGGCGGATGGAGCAGGCGATCGTCGATAGCAATGGCTTTATTGATAAGTACATTGGCGATGCAATCATGGCCCTGTTTGACCACAGCGCGGACCAGGCGATCGAGGCGGCGATCGCGATGCTGGATCAGTTGGCGGCCTATAACCGGCTGCGGGAGGACATGGGGCGCGAGGCGATCCGCATTGGCATCGGCATTGATATGGGGCCGCTGATGCTGGGCACCGTCGGCGGGACGCACCACATGGACACCACGGCGATTGGGGATGCGGTGAATCTGGCGTCGCGGCTGGAGGAGCTGACGAAACAGTATGGGGTGGCGATTTTGGTGTCCCATCGCATCCTGGGGCAGATCGAAAATCCGGGGCGCTATTTCATGCGGTTTATCGATCGCCTGAGTGTGCGGGGGCGCAAGCAGCCGGTGGCGGTCTATGAGGTGCTGAATGCGGATCCGCCGGATGTGCGCCAGTTGAAGCTAGCCACGTCGAGCCGGTTTGAGGAGGGGGTGATGATGTTCCACCGGCGGCAGTATCGTCCGGCGGCGGCGCGGTTTGAGGAATGTTTGAGCGTGAATCCGGGCGATCGCGCGGCGCAGATTTATTTGGAGCGATCGGTGCGGCTGGGGTTCCCGCCTACGGAGCAGTCCTGGGAGTTGGTGAAGGGGAAGGTGGTGCGCTATCGCCGCCATTACCGGGCTCGGAAGTTGCGCCGCGATCGCCGGGACAGCGCTGAAAATAATGGTTCATCGGCCCTGGAGTAGGGGAGCAACTCGGGGATCAGCAGCGGCGATAGAGCATACCGGGCAGTTGGGTGATCGCGCCGAGAAGTTCTAGCTCTAGCAGGGCGACGGAGATGTCATGGGTGGCCCAGTTGGTGGCGATCGCGAGGGCTTCAAAACTGGCGGTTTCCGTCGGGGCGATCGCGTCATAGATGGGCCGCAGGCGATCGGGCACGGCAACGACTGGGGGGATGGGGGGAGCCGCGATCGCCACGCGGGCAGAATTTTTTTCGAGGGCTTTTTCTGGGATTTTTTCTGGGGATTTTTCTGGGGGCTCGGGCGATCGCCCTCCCAACGCCGGATCCAGATCAGTCTCTGAACTCGCACCGACATCGGCATGGTTAACGGCACTGGCATGAACCCGCGTCCCCGGCACCTCATCGAGCTGGGGCAATCGTCCGAGGGCCGTCAGCAGATCCGCCTCCCCCAGGACCGGCTGGGCACCGCTCGCCAGCAGCCGCAAACAGCCCTCCGCCATGGGGTTATCGAGGGTTCCCGGCAGGGCAAACACCTCTCGTCCTTGCTCCATCGCCAGCCGCGCCGTGATGATCGCCCCGGACTTCACGCCCCCTTCAATGACGATCGTGGCGCGACAGAGCCCCGCAATGATGCGATTGCGCTGGGGAAAGTGGCGGGAGTTGGGGGCCGTGCCGCTGGCGTATTCACTCAGGGCGAGGCCGTGGGCGGCGCAGTCGTCGGCCCCGATGATCGTGCGGTACAGGTCGCGGTTTTCGAGGGGATACAAAATATTCACCCCCGTCCCCAGGACCGCCACGGTGCGCCCGCCCGCCGCGATCGCGCCCCAGTGGGCCTCCGCATCGATGCCCTTCGCCAGCCCCGACACGATCACAAACCCATGCTGGGCCAGCACCATCGCCAGCCGCCGCGCCCACCGCCGCCCATAGTCCGACGGGTTTCGCGTGCCCACGATCGCCACCAGCGATCGCCCCCCCGTCAGCTCATCTGGCTCCAGCGATCCCCGGTAATGCAGCAGCGGCGGCGGATCAGGAATTTCCCGCAGCAGGGTCGGATAGGCCAACTCATTCGGCGTCCAGAAGGCAGGATTTTTCTCCTCATAGGCCGCCAACCGCTCCAGGATGTCCCCCCGCGATCGCGCCGCCTCCAGCCCATCGAGCGCCCGCCGCCCAAATCGCTCCACCGTCAGCAGATCCGCCGCCGCCGCCGTCCAGGCCGCCCCCAAACTGCCGAAGCGATCGCCCAACCGTTGCAGCAGCACCGGCCCCACCCCCGCCACCTGGGACCAGGCCAGCCACGCCGCCCGCTCAAGCCGCCCTGGAGAACCCGCCCCCGCGATCGCTATCCCCTCCGTATCCGCCATCCCCTCAGCCCTCCAGCCCGCACAGCACCATCCCCACCCCCCCTAGAACTATCAAGTCCCATCGCCAAAGTTATGCCCCCCAAGGCCAGTCCGCACCAGCCACCCCGGCCCAAACACCCCCCCTGGCAGCTTATGGGGGAAGCGCGATTTATTGGCAAGTTATTAGAAACTTATTCGGTATCATAGGAAGACTTGAGGCGACTCTTGCCCCGGCCCCGGCCATGCCCCCCACGGGCGGCACACAGCGCAGGAGTCCCGCCGCCATAATCAAGCCCTTGTCATCGGTCTGGAGCCGTTCCCATGATCACCCTTAAGATCGCCGTTTACATCGTTGTCTTCTTCTTCATCGGTCTGTTTGTGTTCGGGTTCCTGTCGAACGACCCGTCCCGGAACCCCGGTCGCCGCGACTTTGAATAGGGCCATTTGACCTAGGGCCAACCGTCGGTGCCCGTTGGGGGCCGATTGGTTTGTTAAAGCCGGGGGTGCAACCCAAGCCCCAGCCCCACAGGAGCCGTTTTCTTCGGAGCCTGATAGGCTGAAATCTGGCCAACCTTGAGCTGGTGTGAGTTGAGTTTGCGCCCCTATGCCCTATCCGGTTCTTCCGCCTGAGCCGCCCGCTGTCATTCGCCCGGTCGAAGCCACTGAGGAGGTGCCGCCCCAGCCGACGGTGCGTCCCCTTCTGAAACTGGAGTCGCTCCCTTCACGCGAGACTCCGGCGGTTTCCGTTGCCGTTAGTTCGCCCGCCGCCGTGGCTGTGGCCCCTGGGCGACCGGAAACACTCCAGCAATTTAAACAATCGACTCCGACGGCGTCTGTCTCCCAGGCGGCAGATTTGCGCCGCGATCGCGCGGTCTACGATCTGCGGGGGGCTGAATCGGCCAGTGGGGAGCCGCCCAGGGGCCAGGATGAGGGGAATGATCCATTCAGGGATGTGCCTCCCCTGGGGCCAGAGACGGATTCGGATCGGCCAGTCCCAGGGCCAGAGGGAGAGCTAGAACCCGCATCCGGCCCCAAAACTGATCCAGGGTCTGAACCCGAGCGGGATGGGGCGGATCGGTCGGAAATGGAGGCTGATCCGGATGCTACCCCTGAAGCTGAGGTACGGCCTCCCCAGGGGCGACCGGCCCCGCGCGATCGCCTCGATCTGGCTCCGGATGTTCCCGCTCCGGCCCCGACGCCGACCCCTGAAGCGATCGTGAATCCGAATTTGCCCCCTGGCATCACGGGCAGTTTGGAGGTGACGGCGGATCAGCAGGAATATGACGAGCGGCGGCAGGTGGCGATCGCGACGGGCAATGCGGTCCTGCGCTATCAGGGGGCGGTGATTAATGCCGAGCGGATTCAGATCAATCTCAATAGCCGCATTGCCCTGGCCGAAGGGGATGTGGCCCTAACGCGCGGCCAACAGGTGCTGCGGGGCGATCGCCTGGAATATAACCTCATCCAGGGGGATGGGGCGATCGCGGGGGCCTATGGGGAAATTGATCGCACCACCGCTGGGCCGGATCTGGTGCCCGGTGGCGTTGCTCCCGGCGGTGCCAATGCTGATGGTTCGGTGCCCCCAGGGACGATCCCTCCCGGCTATGATCCCGCCCTCGACCGGCCCCTGAGCGATCGCATCAGCGCCAATGAACCGATCAACAACGTGGTGCTGGCGGGGCAATTTGGCCTAGAAGTGGGCACGGGCAACTTTGGGCTGCTGGAACCGGCACCGGGTCAAACGGGGGAGGTGAACCGGTTCCGCTTCCAGGCGGATGCCCTGGACTTTGATCCCAATGGCTGGACCGCCACCAATGCCCGCATCACCAATGATCCCTTCTCGCCCCCGGAGGCGGAGATCCGGGCGGAGCGGCTGCGCTTCCGTCGCCTGTCGCCCCTGCGGGATGAGGTGGTGGCGGAGCGGGGCAAGATTGTCCTCGATAACCGGTTCACATTACCCCTGCTGGCCCGCCGTACGGTGATCGATCGCCGGGAGCGGCCCCCGGAACCGTTCCGCTTTGGCTATGACGGGCGCGATCGCGGTGGCCTGTTTGTCGAAAAGGATTTTGAATTGATCCGTCGCCCCGGCGTGCGGCTGCGGTTCACCCCCCAGTACTACGTGCAGCGGGTGGTGTCCGGGGAGGCCGACAGCCCCATTGATCCCCACGCCTTCGGGTTCAAGAGCCGCCTGAGCGCCCAACTGACGCCCCTGACCACCGTGGTGGGGGTGGCCCAATTCACGTCCCTGGATTTTGATCGCATCGAAGACAATTTCCGGGGCAGTTTGCGCCTGAGCCAGGTGATCCCCACCGGTTGGGGGCCGCACCGCCTCACCTTGGAGCAGAGCTACCGCGATCGCCTCTTCAACGGAGCCTTTGGGTTTCAGACGGTCCAGAGCAGCCTCGGGGCCATTTTTGAATCACCCCCCATCCGCCTAGGCCGCAGCGGCATTTTATTGAACTACCAGGCCGGTTGGCAGCGCATCACCGCCCGCACCGATCGCCCGGAATTTTTGGATCCGGGCGAAGAGCGCGACGAAACCACCCTCAACCGAGCTCAGGGGGCCATCACCCTCCAGCGGGGATTTTTGCTGTGGCGCGGCCGTCCCCTGCCCGCCACCCGCGACGAGGGCCTGCGCTACACCCCCAGTCCCGTGGTGCCCAGCATCAGTGTCAGTACGCGGGTGCGGGGGGTTTTGGCGGACTACAGCAACGGCGACCAGCAAAATTATTTTGATGCGCTGATCGGCATTCAGGGGAATTTCGGCCATTTTTCGCGGCCATTTTTGGACTACACGGCCTTCAATGTGGCCTATGTGCAGCGCTGGCGGGATGGGGATTCGCCCTTTTTGTTCGATCGCGTAGGGGAAAACCAGGTGTTAGTGGTGGGCCTCACGCAGCAGATCGCGGGGCCGGTGCGCATCGGTGGCCAGATTGTCTACAGCATCGATCGCGAGGAAATTATTGATTCGAGCTTCACGCTGGAATATAGCCGCCGCACCTATGGTCTTACCCTGCGGGTGCGCCCCGAACGGGAGTCGGCCTCGCTGCTCCTGAGAATTTCGGACTTCAATTGGACCGGCAGCGGTGAGGTCTTTGATAACTAACCTGGGGCGGCAAGGATCAATGGTAATGGTCGAGCGGGCTGCGTGGCGGGGGCGTTTGGAACTGGCCTTTGGGCAGCGGGGCGATCGCGGCACCCCTGGATCTGTTGCGGTGACCCATCAACATGCGGTGGCCCCCCTGAAATTCCAGCGGCCCTTCTATCCCGAGGGGCCGGATTTATGTCACGGGGCGCTGCTGCACACGGCGGGGGGCGTGGTGGGGGGCGATCGCCTGGACATCGACATTCACCTCGGGCCAAACACCAACGCCCTGCTGACCACCGTGGCCGCCACCAAGCTCTACCGCAGCACCGGGGCGATCGCGCGGCAGCACACCCACCTCACCGTGGGCGAAGGGGCCTGTCTGGAATGGTTTCCCCAGGACGCGATCGCCTTTCGGGGCTGCAACTTCGAGCAAACCACCCGCATTGACCTGGCCGCCGGAGCCCGCTGGTGCGGCTGGGAACTGCTGCGCTTTGGCCGCACCGCCCGGGGGGAACAGTTCACGGCGGGCCGCTGGCGATCGCACCTAGAGGTCTGGCAGGACGATCAGCCCCTCTGGGTGGACCTGCAAACCCTAGAAGGCAGCGACGACACCTGGCATAGCCCCAACCACCTCAAGGGCTGCCCGATCATCGCCACCTTCGCCCTGCTGGGAGCCCCCTGCGATCGCGACCTGATCCCCCACCTGCGCCAGACCACCATCCCCGAAAACCCATCCCCCAACGCCGAATTTGGCCTCACCCGCCTACCCCAGGGCCTCCTCGGACGCTATCGCGGCCCCTCTAGCCTCGAAGCGCGGCAATGGCTCCAGACCCTCTGGCGATCGCTGCGCCCCCACTACCTCGATCGCCCCGCCGCCCCCGTCCGCCTCTGGGGTTAAAGGTTTCGGCCCGATTCGATGGATCTTTGGGCATCATTTGTAAAGAAGCGAAAACGAATATCAATAAATATTTTCTAGGATTTTCATATCTTAAGAATTGACCACAGGCGATCGCAAAAAGAAAGCTAACTTTGTGGACATTTCTTGAGGCAGATTCCTAGCATGTAAACCAAGTAATTTCTGGTGGTTTCATCCATTCATTGCCCCAGAACTTACCGTTGGCGTCTCGATCCACCGCGATCGCGATCGCCCACGATCCATTGAGTTTATCCATTCTCAAACGCAATCATTAACCCATGACAACCACCCTTCAAGCCAACCGTGGCGGCCCCTGGGAGCGCTTCTGCGAATGGGTCACCAGCACCAACAACCGCATCTATGTCGGTTGGTTCGGCGTCCTGATGATCCCCACCCTCCTGACCGCCACCATCTGCTTCATCATCGCCTTCATCGCCGCCCCCCCGGTGGACATTGATGGCATCCGCGAGCCCGTCGCCGGTTCCCTCCTCTACGGCAACAACATCATCTCCGGTGCCGTGGTGCCCTCCTCCAACGCGATCGGCCTGCACTTCTATCCCATTTGGGAAGCGGCCAGCCTCGATGAGTGGCTCTACAACGGCGGCCCCTACCAATTGGTCGTCTTCCACTTCCTGATCGGCATCTTTTCCTACATGGGTCGCCAGTGGGAACTGTCCTACCGCCTCGGGATGCGCCCCTGGATCTGCGTGGCCTACAGCGCACCGCTGGCCGCCGCCACGTCCGTGTTCCTGATCTACCCCATCGGCCAAGGCTCCTTCTCGGATGGGATGCCCCTGGGGATTTCCGGCACCTTCAACTTCATGTTCGTGTTCCAGGCGGAGCACAACATTTTGATGCACCCGTTCCACATGCTCGGCGTGGCCGGGGTGTTTGGCGGCTCCCTGTTTTCGGCCATGCACGGCTCCCTGGTGACCTCTAGCCTGGTGCGGGAAACCACGGAGGTGGAATCGCAAAACTACGGCTACAAGTTCGGCCAAGAGGAAGAAACCTACAACATCGTCGCGGCCCATGGCTACTTCGGTCGGTTGATCTTCCAATATGCTTCGTTCAACAACAGCCGGTCCCTGCACTTCTTCCTGGGGGCTTGGCCGGTGGTGGGCATTTGGTTCACGGCGCTGGGCATCAGCACGATGGCGTTCAACCTGAATGGCTTCAACTTCAACCAGTCGGTGATTGATTCCCAAGGGCGCATCGTGAACACCTGGGCGGACGTGCTGAACCGCGCCAACCTGGGGATGGAAGTGATGCACGAGCGCAATGCCCACAACTTCCCGCTGGATCTGGCGGCGGGTGATGCGGCTCCGGTGGCCCTGCAAGCGCCTGCCATCAACGGCTAAAGCTTGATGATTTGAGGGGAGCAGTTGAGGTGTTTTAAGGTTTCCTCAGGTCTGAGGGGTCTGGAAGTCGCCGGACTGCGCTAGAAAAAACTCGAATCCGCGAAATGGGGTCGGCTGCCTTCGGGTGGTCGGCCCCGTTTCTATTGGCTGTTTTTTGCTGGGCGGTGGTTGGAGGTGCTGGGGCTTTGCGAAAACTGATGGGTTGCGTGAGTTGTCTAGGGGTGTGCGGTGGGGCATTGGGTAAAGATACCGCTTAAATATTAAAAAATACGAAACTTTGTGAGGGGGTTGGATTAAGATGATGTGAGTCTCCCTAGTGCTTCTATCGGTGGGGACGGGCTGATGGATTATGGGCTTGAAAACGGGCGCGATCGCGGTGGGGTTGTTGGGGACGATCGCGGTGGGGGGAACTGTGGCGGCGCGGCGACAGGCGATCGCCCAGGCCCAGGAAGTTTTGGCGGACCCCTTGCCGACGACGGCGCAACCCCTGGGGACTTGGCAGCGGTTGGAGGCGGATATGCGCGGGCCGTCCCTGGGGCTGGATTGGTTGCCTGCTTGGCTAGATCAGGGGGCCGATCAACAAACCCTGGCCCGCTGGCAGGAACGGGAGGGGGCGATCGCGGCGGAGTTGGCGGGGGCGACGGCCCTGGCGGCGGCGGAAACGGAAGCATTCGCGGCGGCGGTGACGGTCCAAAATCCCCCCCATCCCCTGGCCGTGTGGCAGCGATCGCAGCAGCAGTGGCAGGGGGCGATCGCGCAACTCCAGAGGGTGCCCCCCCAAACCCAGGCGGCGGTGATCGCCCAGGCGAAATTACCCGACTACCAACGGAACGAGGCCGCGATCGCCCAGCGGGTGAGATTCGCCCAGACGGCGGTCACCTGGAACAATCGCGGCGTCCAAGCCTTTGATCGGGGCAACTACCGCGAAGCACGCCGCCACTTCGATCAAGCCCTTGCGTCCAACCCCGCCCTCGCCACCGCCTACTTTGGGCGCGGCCTGCTGCTGGCGACCCAAAACAGCCACCGCACTGCGATCGCGGACTACGGCCGCGCCATCCAATTCGATCCCCAATTCGCCGACGGTTTTTACCATCGGGGCCGCAGCTACAGCGCCCTCGGCAGCCTCAACGCCGCCATCGATGACTACAACCGCACCCTCACCCTCCAGAGCGATCACGCCCGCGCCTACCTCGCCCGGGGCATCGAGCACCACCGCCAGGGCAACGCGATCGCGGCGGTCACCGATCTCCAGCGGGCCGCCACCCTCTTTCAGCAGCAGGGCCACGGCAGCGGCCAAGCCACCGCCCTCATGGCCCTCAAGGAAGTGGACCCCACCGGAGCCCTTGCATCCTCCCAAGCCGCCCCTAGCCAACCCTTCATAACCACGGGAACGGATCCCTACAACGAGTATGAGGATGGGCAAGACCGCGATCGCCTGCGTATCCGCCCTCGTTTCTCCACCCGCGCCACCAGTAGTGACTCCTCCAGCGGTGGATCCAGCCGTCGCCGCAGCAGGGGTCGCCGCCGCTAAGCCCCAGAAGACGCACCGGAAGGCCCAGGATCCCCATCCTCCTTGCGCCACACCAACTTCACCCGCAGCGCCCCCTCCGACGCATCCCCCGAAACGATCGCCCC
Source organism: Cyanobacteriota bacterium (assembly GCA_022402445.1). Classification (GTDB taxonomy): domain Bacteria; phylum Cyanobacteriota; class Cyanobacteriia; order CACIAM-69d; family CACIAM-69d; genus MS008. The sequence goes on from JAKRSF010000006.1 coordinate 135,317, forward strand.
CAACTTCGCATCCATCTTGATCGCAAAGTCCACCTCCAGGGCCGCCGGGGGCGTATCCAGACGCGCCAAAGTTTCGCGGGTCCGGTTCGCCATGCCCTCGATCGCCCGCATCGCCCCATTGAGCACCTCAGCGGACTGCTTCGCCATCTCCACCGGATTCGGGCCGCCCGCCAGATCCCGCAGGGTGCCCTTCGCCAGTTCCCCCCGGCTCAGCTCGAACAGGATCGGCATCTCCGCCGTGGTCAGATCTAGGGTTGGCCGGGGATCATCCACCATCAAACAAACCTCCTCACAAACCTCAAGAAAATCTCAAATCAATCTCAAAAATAGACGTTTAGGTTCAATTTCAGCCGCCTAGGGGCCGTCAAAAACCGTCAAATGCACACCTAGGGCTCCATTTCTCCCCAGCGGGCTGCCATCAGGGGCACATCCCAACTGTCCTCGCGGCCCGGTTCGCGGCCGATCGCCCAATTGCGGCCCGTATCAGCCCCCGGAAACGGCAAATGGCCGGGTGGGGCCGTCAGATCAAACTGCAATTCGTCATAGTCCAACTCCTCCGACGTCTGGGGCCGCGATCGCCCCTTGATCCCCAGCCATTGCCCCATGCGCTCCCACCACTGGACCGGCGGCGTTTCAAATAGGGGCCGCTGCCAGCCCACCGCCTCCGCAAAGGTGCCATAGGTGACGCCATCCTCCTGGCCCGGTCGGCCCCCCATGGACTGCCAAAGCTGGGCCTGCACCCGAAAGCCAAACCGCCCGCCGCTATAGCTTGCCCACAGATCATCCATCTGCTGCAACTCCACCAGGGGCACCGCCGCCAACGGCCCCGACGCGGCAAAGTAGCGAATCAGGCGATCGGTGGCCATATCCGCCGCCCGCCAATGCTTCGCGACGAGGGCCTCATATAAATCCCGATAGAGATCCTTGCGCAAAAAGCCACCCCGAGCCGCCGCGCAGATCCGGTGCCCCTCCCCCTGACGCACCAGGTCACGGTAGATCTGAATGCCCCCCACCTGGTCGATGCAAACGCGATCGTCATAGTCCTCGATCGCGGGGCTGAAGGGATGGCCGCAAAACCGGCAGATATGATCCTCCATGGCCGCACCGCAGTTGGGGCAGTCCCGGCGGGCCGCATCCACCACCAACGCCCCACAGGCTCCGCAGGGACGCGGCGCTTGCTCCACCAGGGTGAGGCAGGTCAAGTGAAAAAATTTGCCTAATTCAGGGCGATAGGCCACCGCCGACGGGCGCACCGGCTGTAAACACACGGCGCAGGTTAGGCCGCCATAGTCCCGCGTTTGGCAATGGGGACAGGCGATCTCCCCCGGTGGCACCGAGCCGCCGCACTCCAAACAGGCCACCCACTCCGGCATGTCACCCCTCCAGACCAACGCGCGATCAACACCCACGCAATACCATAGCTGACTCGACCAGACCCCCACCCCCCCTGGGGCACCAGCCCCCTCACCCAACCAAAAACCCCGGCTAGACTAACCTAACCGGGGCTTTCGAGATTTTAGACTTGGTTCACAGCGCATCGCGCCGCCGTCTGCAAAATACCCCCAGGGGAATTCGAATCCCCGTCGCCTCCGTGAAAGGGAGGTGTCCTAGGCCTCTAGACGATGGGGGCGTGTTTTTCAGACGATTTCTAATCTAGCCAAGAATCCAAAAAAAGTCAAGGGTACCCATGAATCTTTGTGCGCCGCCTCCCTTGAGGTGCCCAAAACGAAATCCCGCTTAGGCTAGCCTAAACGGGACTTGTTGCGGAAAGTACCCCCAGGGGAATTCGAATCCCCGTCGCCTCCGTGAAAGGGAGGTGTCCTAGG
>JAKRSF010000006.1:137242-212439 GCA_022402445.1 Cyanobacteriota bacterium
CCTCTAGACGATGGGGGCCTGCTTTCCGGACGCCCTTTAACTTATCGAAAGTCTTAGGATAGGTCAACCCCTGGTTGTGTCTCTTAATCTTTCGTAATGTTTGCTGGGGTACCTTTTGGGTGGGATTGTCACGGGGGGCGATCGCGCCGCTCGTATGGGTAGGGCAGGCTAGAGTGGTGGAGGGGGAGCGGCGGCGGCGGGGTCGGGGGGACGGTGATGGTCCTCCGGCGGGATGGGTGCGGTTAGGCTAGTAGCATTTTTGACCATTGGTTCGGTGACGCGCGAAGGCAGGGGACAGGGATATGGTGAAGTTGAGGGGCGCGGCGGCGATCGCGCAGTGGCCCTGGGGGTTGATGGTGGCCCTGGTGGGGGTGGGGGCGGTGATCCCCGCGATCGCGACGGAGGATTTCAGCGGACTTGAAGACTTCGAGTTTGTGGCCCCGGCGGTGGTGCGCGGCAATTTGACCTATCGGGTGGGGGGCTGCGTCGATAAAGCCTGTGGATCCAAGGGTGGCGATCGCCCATCCGTTGCCCCGCCGGAGGGGAGCGATGTCTATGGGGCATCCCAGGAGGATCCCGCCGCGATCGCGCCGGAGATGGGGGTGCTGAACCTGGTGTTGGAGGGGGGCAGCGGCACCTTGAATTTTGCCTACGAGCGCACCGCCAACTGCTGCTTTGAATTTGACCTGGCCGAAAACCGCGACGGCAATACGATCGACGTGATTGAAACCAGCGGGGGGCTCCTCTGCCGCTGCCTGTGTGATTTCAACCTCACGGGTACGATCCAAAACCTCGCGCCGGGACCGTACCGCGTGCGGCTGTTCCAGGCTCCGCGCCAGGGCGATCGGCAACTGGTGACCACCCGCCAGGTGGACATCAAGCCCTAGACCACACAGCCTAGGGAGTGATCATAAATCGGCAATCGGCCCGGACCTGGTCTCAACAAGGGGCTCAACAAGGGGCTCAAGCCCCTTGCCCCCACCGGCGAACGCATGATGCCACAAGGGTTGCAGCTTAAGGGACCACAACCCCTAGGCCCAAACCCCTAGCCCCCATTCGTCACCCGCCGCAGGGCCATCACATCACCAATTTTGCGGATTTGCGTGAACACCCGATCCAACTGGGCGCGATCTTGAATGTCGATCCCCAGGGCGATCGTGGCCATCTCCCCCCGCCGGGTCTGGACCTGGGCTCCGTTCACATTGATGTTGTAGTCCGCCAGCCGCGTCAAAATGTCCTTGAGCAGCCCCACGCGATCCAGCGCCTCCACGATCACCTCCACCGGATAGGTGGGCGCGCGGCCCGTCCCCTCATCGGACACATTCCAGCGGACGGGGATCAGGCGATCGCCCGGCACCGACGCCAAATTCGCGCAGTTTTGACGGTGGATGGCAATGCCGTGGCTGCCCCGGGTCACCACCCCCACGATCGCCTCACCGGGGATCGCCGTACAGCAGCCCGCCATGTGGTGCAGCAGCCCTTCCACCCCTTCAATGGGCGCGCGGCTCGACTTTTGTGAGTGGCCCGATCGCTCCGGCAACCGGGCAACGGTGGTGACTTCCTGGGCGATCGTCCCTTTGTCCTTCTCCTGATCCGTCCGGGCCAGTTCCCGGATCCGATTCGCCACCGTCGTCAGCGTGATTTCCCCATAGCCCAGGGCCGCCAACAGATCCTCCACCCCGTGGTAGTTGCAGCGCTCCGCCACCGACTGCATCACCTCCGAGCGCAGGAAACTCTCAAACCCCTGCTTGCCCATTTCCCGCTCGAGCAGTTCCCGACCCCGCGCCACATTTTCATCCCGGTGCGATCGCTTGTACCACTGGCGAATGCGGTTACGGGCCGTCGCCGTCACCACAAACTTCAGCCAATCCAAACTGGGGTGGGCATTTTTCTGGGTGATGATATCCACAATGTCGCCATTTTGCAGCGGCGTATCGAGGGGCACAATGCGCCGATTGACCATTGCCCCCGCGCAGTGGTTGCCCACCTCCGTATGGATGCGATAGGCAAAATCCACCGGCGTCGCGCCGCTGGCAAGGGAAATCACATCCCCGGTGGGCGTAAAGGCATAAACCTCCTCATCAAACAGGTTGGTTTTAACGTTTTCTAGATATTCCTGGGCATCCTTAAGATCGTTTTGCCACTCCAGCAGTTGCCGCAGCCAAATGAATTTTTCATCATCGTTCCCTACGGCTAGGGCGCTGGTGCCGCTCTCCTTATATTTCCAGTGGGCGGCGATGCCGTATTCCGCCACCCGGTGCATGTCCTGGGTGCGAATTTGCACCTCCAGGGGCCGACCGGTCAAGCCAATGACGGAGGTGTGCAGGGACTGGTAGCGGTTGGGTTTGGGCAGGCCAATGTAGTCCTTGAAGCGGCCGGGGATCGGTCGAAATTCATCGTGGACTACCGCTAGGGCGCGATAGCATTGATCGACGGAATTGAGGATGACGCGGACGGCGGCGATGTCGTAAATTTCCCAAAAACTCTTGTTCTGGCGCTGCATCTTTTGGTAGATGCCATAGAGATGTTTGGGGCGGCCACTAATTTCGGCGTTGGTGATGCCCAGTTGACCGAGGCGCTCCTGCAAAATTTGGATGACGCGATCGAGGCGGGCTTCGCGATCGGTGCGTTTTTCGGCCACCAAGCCTTCAATTTCTAGGTAGGCTTCCGGATGCAGGTAGCGGAACGATAAATCCTCCAGTTCCCATTTCATGCGGCCGATGCCCAATCGGTTGGCGAGGGGGGCAAAAATTTCGAGGGTTTCAAGGGCAATCCGCTGCTGGCGATCGCTCGACAGGTGTTCGAGGGTGCGCATGTTGTGGAGGCGATCGGCGAGTTTGACGATGATCACGCGGATGTCGCGGGCCATGGCCAGGAACATGCGCCGGAAGCTTTCGGCCTGCTGTTCCTTTTTGCTAGAAAAGTTGAGCTTCGAGAGTTTGGTGACCCCTTCGACCAGGAAGCGCACTTCAGCGCCGAAGTGGTGTTCGAGGTCTTCGCCGGTGGTTTGGGTGTCTTCGATGATGTCGTGGAGGAAGCCCGCCGCGATCGTGGCGCTGGTGCCGCCGAGATCCCGCAGGAGTCCGGCCACGGCGATGGGATGGGCGATGTAGGGCTCCCCGGAGGCGCGGCACTGGTTTTTGTGGAGGTCATAGGCGAACTGAAAGGCGCGGCACACCAGATCCGTGTCGTCTACGGGGGCGGGGCTGCCGTTGCCGTCGGGGCTGCCGCTGCGGGAGATCAGACAGGTTTGTAGCCACAGGGGCAGTTGCACGTCGCTGAAGGCGTCGCAGGGGGAAATGAGTTCGGAGGTTGTGAGCACCATGGGGATCGCGGTCCGACGGGGGTGGATAGGGAAATGGGGAAATTCGGTGACCGATCGCGGTTGGAATCGGTACCGTTCGGGGAACTGAGGGGGAAATCTCAAGGTCGCGATCGCGCGGGTGGAGGGTATCAAGGGGCGATCGCCAAGGGGGATCCGTCAGATCAGGTCCAAGGGCTAGAACGGCGCGGGGACCGCCCTTTGCTGCTGATGGATCGTTGGTTCCGTGATAGCCCTAGCCTAACGCTGATTGCGCGGGGTGGAAATCCCGGTCAAAGTTCGGTTGTATATGGCAACGGTTCTTAATGGCGTGAACCGTCGAGAACGGTGGGATTGGGGTCAACAATCCGAAACCGTTGGGAAAGTTTATGGGGTGATTAATGCAAACTTAATTAAAAGTTGTAGGTATTGTGCTTTAAGAGGCGGTTTTTTGTCTACTTTTGGGTGGCGCTGGTGGCAAATTTAAGGTTCACGTCGGGTTTGGGGGCGGATCTGGGATCCGGGGCGGCGGCGATGGGGGGGGGCGATGGGGGGGCGGGGGCGATCGCGCGGCTGCAAGCCCTGGAGCGTTTGATTGAGGGGGCGATCGCGCGGTTGGAGCCCGGATCGGCGGCGGTTTCTCCGGCGGAGTTGGGGGCGATCGCGGCGGCGGTGGCGGATCTGGGGGCGCAGTTGAACCCGGCGACGCTGCAAGCACCGGAGGGGATGGGGGAGGGGCGGTGGCGGGCGATCGCGGTGGAACTGCACCGGCAACTGCGCCTTTTGGAGCTCGATGGGCAGTTTTTGCGCATGGCAAAGCGGCCGGATACCCTGCGGCTGCGGCTGCAACAGATGGCGGATCGCCTTGATCCCCTGCGGCAATACCTGCAATGGCGCGGGGCGGACGGGGCGATCGCCGATGATGGGCCTAGGGATTAGCGAGATCCGTTTCGACCACCCAGCCGTTGGCATAGATCTCAACCGCTTGGCCGGTTTCCTGCCGCAGATAGTCCCGCCAGCGGGCCGCGATCGCAAAGGAGAGGAACGGGCCAACCTCCAGAACGGTGGTGCCGTTGTCGTTTAAGAGGGCGGTGTTGTCCTCTGGAATGCCCGCCCGCCGAAGGCTCGCCTGCCATTGGGCAAACTGTTGGGCACTGCCCACTAGGCGGATGGCGTAGGGGATGGCCTCCGAGGGGGCCGGGGCGATCGCCGGGGGGGTGGAGTTCAGGCGGGCGAGGGGCTGGGGTTGGGGTTGGGCCTCTGGGGTTGCCCAGGTCCAGGTTTCCGTGGGGCCTGCCGCCGGGGCCGCTGCCGTGGGCAGGGGCGGGGGGGCGGGCAGGGGCAGCGCCTTGTCAGGATCCGCCACCGGGGGGCGACCGGCGCGCTCGGGAATGGGGGCGGCTTCGCTGGGGGCCGGGTTGAAGTTGGCAAAAAATAGGCTGGGATCAACGAAATCGCTGGAGCCGTTGGCTGAGGTGGGGGCGGTGGCCGCCGCGATCGCCGGACTCGCCATCGGGGGGACGGGGGCAATTTCCGCCGTCAGGCCCAGTTGGCCCAGCTCCCGCACCCGCGCGATCGCATCCCCCTGGCGCTCAAAAACCCCCGCCTGGATGGCCGTGCGGCTGCCATAGGTAGCAAAGGTGGCGTTGGCGCTCAGGCGGCTGACCTGCTCTAGGGTACTGAGGCGATCGTCCATCACATAGACCCCGTAGGGACCGGCCCCCAGGGCGGCGATCGCGGCATCTGTCCCGGTCGAGCCGCCCCCTTGGGGATTCTGGCGGGGGTCGCGCGGGGTTGGGGCGATCGCCGCCTCCTCTAGCCAACCCCCCACCTGGGACGAATCAGGGCTAGTGGCGGCCTGGGGCTGGGGCTGGGGCTGGCGGGTCGCCCAACCATCGTCCGGAGCGGTCCGTTGGGAATCCCCCGCGCGGCCCTCCGAGGTGGGTAACCGCAGCTCCACCCGCACCGCCTCATCCACGTCACCGGGCCGCACCTCTAGGGGCTCAAAGGTGGCCGTCACCGTTTCCGGAGCCGCCGCCTCGACCGTTTCCGTCGGCTGGGTCGGGGGCCGCCCCGGCAGCGGTTGCCCAAAGGGGATCGGTTCATTGGCTGCCCCTGGTCCGGCCCAACTCCCCAGCAGGATGGCGATCGCGCCCATCCCCCAGCGCATCAACCGCGATCGCGCCCCTGCGGAGAGGCGATGGGACGGGGGCACGGAACCTAATCCTAGGGAAGTCAACCGGTCAGCCATGGTGGGGGTGGGGGCAGGGGGGCGCAGGACGCGATCGCGCGGAAAGCTTTAGGGAATCGACAACGCGGGCACCAATTAAGGCGGGTCAAAAACCATGGGCCAGGGCGTTGGGGGATCATTACTCCCCATGGTCAGCGCTGGGGTGAGTGCCGGTCAAGGGTTTCCCCGGAGGCCATCGCGACCGCTGCGAGGGCACCTGAAAGTTTTAAGGATCCCTGGGGGCCGTTCTAGCCCATCCCTGGGGTCCATGTCAGCAGCAACCCCAAGGCCGGGGGGCCATGGACGGGGGCCAAACAGGCTGAAGATGCCGCCAATCCTAGGCCCCCAGCCGCCGCCTGCTCCGATGGGGTTTCCCCCGGGCCACCCGAGCGTTCGTTAACCTTTCCTTAGAATTCTGGCGATCGCGCCCCTGGGCTCCTTAACCTAAAAGCAACCTAAAGGCCAAGGGCCTGCACCTAGGGGCCGATCCTAAGCCACCGCCCTAGGGGGACTAGGCCAGCCCCAGGATATCCTGAAGACATTCCCCCAGCCATGGGCATTCCCTTGGTCCCCTGCGGTCCCTTGGCCGTTGCCCGTGAGCCGCTGCTAGCCCGTGCCCCAGGGCCACCGCGATCGCCGTGGCGTTCCACCCGAGCCCCGATCTTCCCCCGCAGTCCAAGGGTTTGGGCGGCGCGATCGCCGTAACGGAAGATGCAGTTTCAGGAATGCCACCCCGCTAAGATCCCCCCCATCCATCGGGCCGCGCCCCCGCTGAAGCCCCGCGCGATCGGCCCCCCATTCCCCCAGTCGAGTCCCCCGTGTTGCTCCCCTCCTACCCCGTCCCTAAGGTCGCCCGTTCCCCCGTCGAGCGCATCCCCCTGAGCCAGGGGCTGACCCTGGTCCACCACCATTTGCCCGCCAGCGCCGCCGTGGTGATGGACGTGTGGCTCGATGCGGGGGCGCGGGTGGAGCCGTCGGCCTGGTCCGGCATGGCTCACTTTTTGGAGCACATGATCTTCAAGGGCACCGATCGCATCGCCCCCGGTGAATTTGATCTGGCCGTCGAGGGGCGCGGCGGCATGACCAATGCGGCCACCAGCCATGACTATGCCCACTATTTTGTGACCTCGGCGGTGCAGGATGCGCGGGTGTCCCTGCCCCTGCTGGCGGATCTGTTGCAGGGGGCGATCGTGCCGGTGGCGGAGTTTGAGCGGGAACGGTCGGTGGTGCTCGAGGAGCTGCGGCAGGCCCAGGATAATCCCGACTGGGTGGCGTTCCAAAGTTTGCTCGAAAGTCTGTATCCGGGCCATGCCTACGGGCGATCGGTCCTGGGGACGATCGCGTCGGTGATGGGAATTACGCCGGAGGCCATGCGCCAATTCCACGGCTGCTACTACCAGCCGGAGCGGGCGGTGGTGGCGATCGCGGGGGGCATTGATCGCCAGGAAGCCTGTGATTTGGTGACTTCGGCCTTTTCGTCCTTCGTGGCCCCGAGCGCCTGCCCCGCGCCGGAACCGGGCCGCCTCGATGCGATCACCGAGGTGCGCCGCCAAAGACTCCATTTGCCCTACCTGGAAACGGCGCGGCTGATGATGGCGTGGCTGCTGCCCGGACCGGTGCCCATTGGCGATACCCACGCCCTAGATTTGCTATCGGTGCTGCTGTCGGAGGGGCGCACCTCGCGGCTGGTGCGGGAACTGCGGGAGGAGCGGCAACTGGTCCAGTCCATCGGCTGTGACTGCACGACCCAGCGGGAGGCGTCGGTGTTTTTCTTGACCGCGTGGCTCGATGGGGACCACATGGGGATGGTGGAGGCGATCGCCCTGGACCGGCTAGAGGACGTGCAGGGGGGGGCGGTGTCGGAATTTGAGCTGGCGCGGGCGAAGCGGCTCCTGTGCAATGACTATGCCTTCTCGACGGAAACCCCCAGCCAGTTGGCGAGCTGCTATGGCTACTACACGCTGATGGGCCATTTTGATGAGGCCATCCACTACGTGGAGCACGTCAAGGCGGTGACGGTGGCGGATCTGGTGCGGGTGGCGCAGACCTATCTCCCCCGCGATCGCTACGCCGTCACGGAACTGCTGCCGATTTAGACGGTTCGATCTTCCCATCACCGTAGGGGGTGGATCTCCCAACCCTCGCCCCACCGATCACCCCAAACCCGTTCAACCTTTGGACGAGCCATATCGGTGGGGGCTGGGCGGAAAAAACCCGCCCCTACGGATGATCGGTTGGGGGAGGGAATTTGGAGCGGTTGGATGATCTAGGGGGTGGCGGGGACGGGGAGGCGATCGCTGGCCGGTGCGGGGACGGGCAGGGGCTGGGGAGCGGTTTGGGCCGTCGGCTGGGGCGCACTGGCGGTCGGCGCGGCGGGTTCCTGGGGCTGGGGCGCGATCGCGCAGGTAGCCGGATCCGGTGGCGTCACCACCACCTCCAGCCGCTGAATGGGATTGCTATTGGGGGTCGTGCTCGGGGCCGCCGTCCCCAACAGGCGCGCCATGGTGTCGCGGGCGCGATCATTCGCCTCCGTCAGCAGGCCCCGTTCACAGGCGGCGGCGGTCACCTTCTGCAGGGCCTCCCGCTGGGCCATGGTCAGCAGTTGGGGGGCCGCATCGGGGCCGAGGCCCAAAAAGCCCCGGTTGTAGTCATAGACCTTTGATCGCTCCACGTCGATCTTGCGATCCAAAATCTGCGGGGCCGGAAGCTGGAGTTTCAGGGTGCCGCTGGCCTCATCCCAGGTCACGGCCTCCGGCTGCAACTGCGACAGGTCAATGCCCGCGCGCACTTCCCCGTAGGCGATGTAGAGCAATTTCGTTGAGCCCACCACCAGGTTGCCCAGCACCGTATCGCTCCCGGTGGGTACGATCGCCTCCATGGCAAACACCGTGGTGGTCAGGTCGCTGGCGCTGCGGATTTTGTCAATGGTCAGCGATCGCACATCCACCTTTGGCGGCGTCGTATCCACCCGAAAAGTCTGGGAAAACCACGCACCAATGCCCTGGCCGAACTGGCTCGCCCCCACCAGCAGCAGGGCTCCCCCGGCGATCGCCCCACCGGCCACAAACGTCCGGGCATGGGCCAGCAAACTGCGGGGCCGCGACGGTCGAGGCTCAAAAATAATCGGCTCCGGCGAGCTCTCCGGGGGGTGATCGCCGCGGCCAGTGCGATCGGTGGAGCGGGGCGGGGGGGAAGTGCGAACCATGGCGATGCCTTAGACCTTTGGTGTCCCGACGTTATTGTAACTCGCTGGTTCCAGTGCCCCCACCCCCTGCCCCGAGAACGGGTGGCCCGTCCGCCGCGATCGCCCCTGATGGGAATTGTCGTAACTGGGGAACCCTAACCAAAATGGCGATTGGGTAAAATTACGGATCCCCACCGCCAGCAGGCCGCCCCATTTCCCCAGGATGACCCACCGCTACGGGGGTTTAAGGCCCCTAACCGGGACAAGAACCGCCACGCTAGGATAAGGGCGACTCTTCAGCACCTCCGCGTGCTGGCTCCGGCTGGGGGGGTGCTCCCCGGACCCAAGCGTTAGGTACAGCATGGAGATCAAAACGAGTGCCGCACCGGTGGATTCCTCCGCCGCTCCCACCATGGATTGGTTGACGAGCCAATGGCTGGCCCTGGGGGTCGATTGCTGCGAGGCGGCCAATTTTGAGGCGGCGATCGATGCCTTTGAACAGGCCCTGGCCCTGCTGCCGAACTGCCCCCTGGCCCTCCATGGTCTGGGGATTGCGTTCAATGCGGTGGGTGCCCATGCGGACGCGATCGCGCCCTTGGAAAAGCTCCTGGATGCCGATCCCCTCAATGGCGACGCCTGGGGCAATTATGGCCATGCCCTGGCGGGCCTCGAACGCTACGGGGATGCCCTGGCGGCCTATCGCCACTCCCTGGCCCTGGTGCCCGAGGCCCCCCTGTCTTGGTACAACTGCGCCCGGGTGCTCTTTGAAATGGGGCGCTACGGCGAGGCGGCGACGGCCTGCGATCGCGCCCGGGAACTGGCACCGGAGGATGCGCTGATCTGGTTCTGGAGCGGCCAGGTGTTTCGCAAGCTGGAGCGGGATGAGCAGGCGCTGGCGGCCTTTGAGCGATCATTGGCGATCGCGCCGGAGCAGCCCCGGGCCTGGAACCATCGCGGCGTGCTGCTAGAAGCCTTTGGTCGCCATGGGGAGGCCCTCGCGTCCTATGACCGCGCGATCGCCCTGGAGCCGGACTACGCCGAAGCCTGGAATAACCGAGGCATCACCCTCGATAACCAGGGCCAGAGCCTCGAAGCCCTCGAAGCCTTTCAAACCTCCCTGCGCCACGACGATCGCAACCCCGACGCCTGGAATAACTATGGCCTCACCCTTGCGGGCACGGGTCGCCACGGGGAGGCGGTCACGGCCTACGATCGCGCGATTCTGCTGACCGATCGGCAATATTGGCGGGCTTGGGTGAACCGGGGCTGGGCCTTGCTCGCCTGCCAGGGGTTGGAGGCGGCCCTGGCGAACTGGGAGGCGGGGCTCCAGAGCTTGGCCCCAGACCATCCCCAGGGGGCGCTGGCGCGGGGACTGCTCAAATATCACCAGGGGCGCGCCCACGGGGCAACGGCGGACACGATCGCCCCCGGTGAAGCGGCCCAGGTCCATTGGCAGAAAGCCTGGGGACATTTTTCTGAGGCCCTGGATGTGCTGACGGCGGAGGCATTTCCCCACTGGCGATTGGAGGTGCTCCAGGACGCGATCGCCGTGTGCCGATCCCTCGGGGAGACCCACCAAATGCGCTACCTGCTCCAGAGCGCCATGGATCTGCTGCGGCGGCTGGTGCGGGAAACGGCCTCCACGAGCAAAAAGGTGGAATATGCGGCGCGGCTGGCGAGTTTTTATCAGCAGGGGGGCAAGATGCCCTAGGGGTCACGGCCCGATGACTCCAACCGCGCGATCGCGTCCCCCTGGCCCGCAGATCCCTATCGCTTCAGCTTTTTGACGGCTTTTTGCACCAGCCGCAGGGCGCGCTCCTTCAGGGGGGGCGGCGTCAGGGTAGCGGGGCGCTGGTCCGGCTCCCGCAGATAGCGATAGTGCAAAAACACATCCCGGAACGGCACATCCACCGCTTCGCCCGCCGCAAGCCGCGTAAAGGCCGATGACGGAAAATTCATGTAGTGGATGCGGTGGATGGGCTTTTGACCCTGCTGGTTATAAAGTACGTTGTCAATGCTCACAAAGGGATCCGCGTCGGCGCAGTTGCCCGTGCGATCGCGTCCCTCCGGACTGAGGGTGTAGTTAAACAGGCGATAGGTGCCGCCGCCCCCCCGCAGGGTCATGTAGCAAAACAAAAAGGCTTCGGACACGCCATTGATCCACTCCACCTCGCGATCGCGCACCAGCCGCCCCAGCAGTTCATCCATCTCCGTCCGATCCAGCAGCCCCCGCCGGGAGCCAAAGAAACTGGCGCAGTGGAGCTTGGGCCGCACCTGGGCCGCCGTGAAGGCCCCCGACGCCGCGATTGCGTCCAGCTTCAGGGCCGCCACCGCATCCCCCTTCGCATGTTCCCAATCGTCAAACACAAAATCATAGTGATCTAACTTATCAAACAAATCATCCAGCGGCTTCATCGCCAGACAATCGCCGTCATAGACCACAAATTTTTCAAATGGCCCATCAAAGGCCGCATAGCGCCGCTGGTAGCGCATCCGCACCCGCGCCAACCGGGCATATTTTTTCTGGCCCCCCAGCGGGTGCGCCGCCCACACCTCCCGCGCGAAGGTTTCCCACCGGCGGATGGGTTCCTCCTCCTCAAAGATCGATAGGTTCGGCCGCCGCGCCACCTCCTGACGGAAGCGATCTAGCCGTTCATCGTAGGGGATCAGGGCAATGGGCAGCTCTGGGCTCACATTCGCCTCAATGCTATTCACCAGGGCAATCACCTGGTCATAGACCACATCATTGGCCAGGATGTAGACGCCCCTGGGGTGGGGGCTGGGGCCATGCCCTGAACCGTCGCCTAAATTGTCGCGGGATGCCATGGCGATCGCTGCCTACTGCACGAAGAATTCCATACCTTCCTTCGCCAGGAACGCATGTTCGTCCGCCGCCTTCACTTGGATTTCCAGATTGTCTAGGAAGTCATCGCTGTGGTTGGGCTCGTGGTGGAAGACGGCAAAATGCTTCACCCCCGCCGCCTTGGCCACCTTCAGCCCCTCCTGCCAGGTGGAGTGGCCCCAGCCGACCTTGGAAGATTGGGGGCTGTGGTATTCCTCGTCGGTGTACATGGCGTCATAGATCAGCACGTCCGCCCCCCGGGCCAGGTTCACCACCTGTTCATCGAGGCGATCAGGCAGGTGCTCCGTGTCCGTGGCGTAGACGATGGTTTTGCCATTCCAGGTGACCCGGTAGCCCATGGCCCCGTTGGGGTGGTTCAGTTGGCCGGTTTCGATGTGGATGTCCCCCGCGATCGTGAACTTATCTCCCGGCGTGAGGTTTTCAAAGGTTAGGTTGGCCTTGAGGCGCGAGAGGGGGATGGGGGAGTTGTTGTGGAGGATGCGGTGGGAGAAATGGTGCTCGATTTCTTCGCCCGTGTTGGTCTTGGCTCCGAAGACGGCGATCGTGGCGTCTTCCCGGAATAGGGGTTTGAAGAAGGGCACCCCTTGGATGTGATCCCAGTGGTAGTGGGTGAAAAACATATACCCCTCGAAGGGTTCTCCGGGGGGTAGGGTATTGCTCATCATGCGGAGGCCGGTGCCGCCGTCGAAAATTAGCCGCCGTCCCCCCACGTGCATTTCGATGCAGGAGGTGTTGCCACCATAGCGGATGGTGCTTTTTCCCGGTGCTGGAATGCTGCCTCGAACGCCCCAAAAGCGCACGCTGAATTCGGTTGAGGAGGTGGTTTCCATACTGGTCAGTTAAACGCGGGCCGGTGTGGGCGATCCGGACGGGCGGTGGGTGGTGTGGCTCGGATGGGGCTGGGGGGGCGATCGCGGGGTTGAGATGGGGCTGCGATCGCGGGGGGTCCATGGCGACTTTCCACAGGATAGCCTGAATCTGCCGGTGCGGGCACCCCACGGTGGGGATGGGCGATCGCGCCGGTGGGGCCGGGGATTGTGGCGGGGGCTGATCGCCCTAGAGGGTATGGCACTGGGCGCGATCGCGCAGGAGATGATCACACAGCACCAGGGCCACCATCGCTTCCACCATGGGGACGGCCCGGGGCAGGACGCAGGGATCGTGGCGGCCCTTGGCGGCGAGGGTGGTGGCGGTGCCGTCGGCGGTGACGGTGCGCTGTTCCTTGCGGATGGTGGCGGTGGGTTTGAAGGCGGCGCGGATGATGATCGGTTCGCCGTTGCTGATGCCCCCCTGGATGCCGCCGGAGCGGTTGGTGACGGTGCGCAGGGTGCCGGTGTCGTCCGTATAGAATTCGTCGTTATGTTCGCTGCCGGTCATGCGGGTGCCCTCGAAGCCGGAGCCGATCTCAAAGCCTTTGGTGGCGGGTAGGGACATGACGGCCTTGGCGAGGTCCGCTTCGAGTTTGTCGAAAACCGGTTCCCCGAGGCCCTTGGGCACGTTGCGGGCGACGCATTCTAAAACGCCGCCGAGGGAGTCGCCGCGATCGCGGGCTGCTTCGATCGCTGCGATCGCCGCCTCCACAAAGGCTGGGTCGGGCGATCGCAGAATATTGCTCTCGATCTGTTCGACGGTGACGGCCAGGGGATTGATGGGGGCCGATTCGAGGGTGTGGATGCGGGTGACGTAGGCGACGATTTCCACATTCGCCACCTGTTTGAGGATTTTTTTGGCGATCGCGCCCGCCGCCACCCGACCAATGGTTTCCCGCGCGGAGGACCGGCCGCCCCCCTGCCAGTTCCGAAAACCGTATTTGGCGTCGTAGGTGGCGTCGGCGTGGGACGGGCGATAGGTGGTGGCCATTTCGCTGTAGTCCTGGGGCCGGGTGTCCTGGTTGCGCACCAGGATCGCGATCGGCGTCCCGAGGGTTTTGCCCTGGAACACGCCGGAGAGGATTTCGCAGGTGTCCGTTTCCTTGCGCGGCGTGGCGATTTTGCTCTGGCCGGGACGGCGGCGATCTAATTCGTACTGGATCTCGTCCACGCTCAGCTCAATCTGGGGCGGACAGCCGTCAATGACGACGCCAACGCCGCCGCCGTGGGATTCGCCAAAGGTGGTGATGCGGAACAGGTGACCGAAGGTGCTGCCCATGGGCTGTGGGGGGGAGTGAAAGGGACGGGGTGATCAGGAGCAGGGGGACAAACAGGTGCGGTTTTGTATGGTATCAGCGATCGCGGGGGCGGCTTCGGGGGGCGGCGGCGCGATCGCGCTATCCTCGCAGCAGTTGATCGCCCCGCCGTGAAGCACCCCCGTGAATCCCTCCCCCGGCCCATCCCTTGATCCCCTCGTGGCGGCCCCCCCCAGCGACTTTTCGGGTCTGATGAGCACCCTCATCGCCCTGCTGCTGGTGGCCACCATCTGCGCCCTCATTGCCCGACGGCTCCGCATTCCCTACGTGGTCGGTTTAGTCCTTGCGGGCCTTGCTATCACGAAACAGGCCCTGCCGGAATCCATCGGCCTCGATCCGGATGTGGTGCTCAATCTTTTCCTGCCCATTCTGATTTTTGAAGCGGCCATTAATACGGACATTAGCCGCCTCAAAAGCACCCTCAAGCCGATTCTTCTGCTGGCGGGGCCTGGGGTTTTATTGGCAGCAACGATCACCTCTAGTCTCCTCAAATTTGGCTTGGATCTGGCTTGGATTACCGCCAGCGCCGTTGGGGTGATCCTCACCATCACCGACACAGTATCCGTCATTGCCGCCTTCCGCAGTGTGCCCGTCCCCGCCCGTTTGGCCACCATTGTGGAGGGGGAAAGTTTATTTAATGACGGGATTGCCCTGGTCCTCTTGGGCATGATTACCACCGTTCACCTGGAGGGAACCTTTACCGTTGCCCAGGGCCTGGAACAACTGGTGATTGCCTTTGGGGGCGGTACGGTTTTGGGGCTGGGGTTGGGCTATCTTTGCGTGGGCCTGTTTCGCCAAAATGATGATGCCCTCAGTAATTTATTGCTCACCGTTGCCGTGGCCCTCGGGACGTTCCAAATTGGGCAAAATCTAGGGGTGTCCAGCGCGATCGCGGTCGTGATCGTCGGCCTGGTCATCGGTAACCTGGGCTTTCGGGAAACGTCCGCTTCCACCCGCGTCACCCTGCTCAACTTTTGGGAATATGCGGGCTTTGGGGCCAATACCTTCATTTTTTTGCTGGTGGGCCTCGAAGTGGATCCCCAGGTGCTCTGGGCGACTATTCCCGCCGCGATCGCTGTCATTGGCATGTATCAAATTGGCCGCATTTTTTCCATCTATCCCCTCCTCTTTATCCTGGGATTTTTTGATCGCAAAATTCCCCTGCGCTGGCAGCATGTGCTGATCATTGGCAATGTCAAGGGCTCCCTATCGATGGCCCTCGCCCTCACCTTGCCCCTGACGCTGCCCCATCGAGCCCAGGTGATTGCCCTGGTGTTCAGCACCGTTTTTGTTTCCTTCATTGGCCAAGGGTTGAGTTTGCCTTGGCTCGTGAAGCGCCTAAAACTCACCACCCTTTCCCAGTCGCAGCAGCGCATGGAGTCGCTCCAACTGACCCTCATTGCCGCTAAGGCTGCCCAACAGGAGTTAGATAACCTCTCCCAGTCCGGCAGTTTGTCTAAATCCCTCTATGAGGAACTGTTTGCCACCTATCAAGCGCGCATTGCGGCGGCGGAGCGGGAGTTGCGGGATTTATATAATCAGCGGCTAGCCCAGCGCTTCAATGCGGACCAAAGCAATTCTGGCTACCTGGAGGGGCTGCGGCGGCGACTGTTTCTGGCGGAGAAGGGGGCGATCGGCGATGCGGTTCGTAAGGGGCTGCTGTCGGACAATGTCAGCCAATCCTATCTCAAGGATCTCGATGAGAAGCTATTGCGTCTGAAGGATGAGACGTAGCACTAAATCGCCTTTTGTCGTCAAATCAATCATGAATGGTGGGGTGCGTTCGGTGCCGATCAAATCAGCACGATCGCGTCTCCCTCCCGAACGCCCCGGCCCTCCCGAATCAACGCTAAGATTCAGGAACAGAGTCCCATAAAGTCAATGATTTGACGGACAAAGTGGGGTTTGGTGACGGCAAGGATTGTGGAGCCGCTTTCGAGGATGGTGCTGCCGTTGGGAATGGTTAGATCATCCTGGGGATGGGCCTGGTAGCCGATGATGAGGGTACCGGCGGGGAAGCGCGGATCCTGGGCGATCGCGGCGACGCTGCGGCCTACGATGTTGCAGTTTTGGGGAATGGACAATTTGAGCACTTCCACCTGGCCCTGCTCGAAGTGCATCATGGCGTCCACCTGGGGATATTCGATCGCGTTGACGATGCGGGTAATGGCCAGATCAACGGTGCTGATGATGTGGGTGGCTCCGGCGAGGCGATAGGGTTCTGCAAAGTCGCGATCGTGCATCCGCACAATGATTTGCGGCACCCCGTGGTGCTTAGAAAGGGTGGCCAGGGCCAGATTGAGGGCATCTTCCCGCAGGGCGGCAATGACCGCATCGGCCTTGCGAATGCCCGCTTCAATCAGCACGGTGGTGTTGACGGCGCTGCCCTCGAAGGCCATGACGCCAATTTTTTCGCGGGCATATTGGCAGGCGACGGGATCCGTGTCCACCACGGCGACGGTGTGGCCCTCTTCGAGGAGGGTTTTGGCCAGTTCTGAGCCCATGAGACCGGCTCCGCCAAGGAGTAGATACATGCTGGATGGGGGTGGGGGGTAGGGGATTGGAGGGGTTGGGCCTAGGTCTTTGATTTTAGGGGGTGGATTTTGAAGATTTCGTGAGGGGCCGGTGGGGGCGGCTGCCATGGCCCTTGGGGGGCGGCTACTGTTGGATTAGGGTGGGTGCCCCGAGGACGAAGGCTGGATGGGTGCGGGTTGCGGGTTGATTGTTGTGTTTTGTGGAATTCCCCATGGGTTTTGAGTCGCTGCCGATGGATCCGATGGCCCCCGCGATCGCGTTGGATGGTTTGCCGGGGGGGAATGCTGCCAACCTCTGGGGGCTGTCTGGAGATCCTTCTGGGGTGGGGGCGATCGCGGCGGCGGGCCGAACCATTTTGGCGATTGATGAACGGGTGCCGAATTATGATGCCCTGCTGGCGGGGCTGGATCCGGCGGTGGAGGTGGTGATCCTCGAGGGCGATCGCGATGGCATTGACCAACTGACGGGGCTGCTGCGCGATCGGCGCAATGTGAGCGCCCTGCATGTGCTGTCCCACGGGGAGGCCAATACGCTCTATCTGGGCAGCGCGGTGGTCACTTCGGCGACGTTGGGGGATTACCGCGATCGCCTCGAACAGTGGCGCGATGCCTTCACGGCGGACGGCGATATTGTGCTCTATGGCTGCGACGTGGGCGGCGGTGAACCGGGCGGCGGTTTGGCGGATTGGCTGTCGGACTGGACCGGGGCGGATGTGGCGGCGTCGGACGATGCCACGGGCGGTTCCCTGGTGGGGGCGAACTGGGATCTAGAAGTGCAGCACGGCCCGGTGGAGGCGCAGGTGCTCTTTGGCGAGGAGGTCCGCGATCGCTACGACCATACCCTCGGCGTTTTGCGGGTCAACAGCACCGCCGACAACACCACGGAAGATGGTTTTCTCACCCTGCGGGAAGCGATCGAAATCAGTGAAACCGGCCTAGTAGGAACCCGAAACCCAACTGCCGGAGAAGGAGCCGCCATTAGCGGTGGCTATGGCGTGGGCATTGCCGATACGATTGATTTATCTAGCCTCACGGGCCAAATTGATCTGCCGGTCGAACTGCCCACCTTCATTGATGCCGGTGGGGCAACCCTGATTGGACCAGAAGCCGGAGGTCTGACGCTGCAATTTACTGATAACTTGAGCGCCGCGATCGTCAATGCAGGGGGCGATTTATCCATCAGAAACCTCGCCATCCGCAACAGTAGCTATATCTATAACGCCGTTGAAAACCATTCCAACGGTCGCCTTACCCTTGATCGCGTTTCCATTGAAAATCCGTCCGGCTATGCGGTTTTCAGTGTCGCCGATGGCCCCGTCAGCATCCTCAATAGCACCATCAGCAATAGTGACTCGGGCTTTCTATTCAATAACAATCCGATTTTAGAAGTCATCAACAGTACCTTCAGCGGCATCGCCAATGACGCAATTAGCGTACCGGTAGCGGGGGCCACGATCCTTCATTCCACCATTGTTAATGGTAATAGGGGAATTACTAGTGCTGACGGCGGGACTGTGACCCTGCGAAATACGATTGTGGCCGGTAATGTGGTGGATGTCACCGGCGGCGGCTTTGTCACCGGCGGCGGCAATTTAATTCAGAATCCTGGTCCTTTGTTGGCGGTCTTTCCGCTGCCCACATCGCCCGGTCCTAATGCCAATGGGGATTATGTGGGGGTGGTGAATCCGCTTTTGGGGCCGTTGGCGAACAATGGGGGACCGACGCCCACCCACGCACCCCAGCCCGGTTCCCTGGCGATTGATGGGGGGAATAATGCGTCGGTGGCGGTGGCTACGGATCAGCGGGGGCTGGCGCGGATCGCGGGTTCGGGGATTGATATCGGGGCGGTGGAGGTGCAAGCGCCGATCGCGCCGCCGCCCGTTGTGATTGCGCCGCCACCGGTAATCAATTTGGATGTGTTTGCCGATGGGACCGCGATCGCGGATGGCACCCCCACCCCCGTGGACCTGGGCGAAACCGTTGTGGGGGTACCGCGCCGGGTGATGCTCCAACTGACCAATGCCGGGGCCGTGGCGATCGCCCTCGGATCCGTGACCGTCCCGGCTGGTTTTCAGATCCTGGGGCCAGGACTTCCCAGCACCCTCGCACCGGGCACCAGCGCCGCGCTCATGGTGGAATTGACCGCAACTGCCCCAGGGGAATTCGGCGGCGTCATCCTGATCAATAACGACACCCCCGACGAAGCCCCCTACAACTTCACCTTGCGGGGTCGGGTGCGCGATTCCCTGGTGATTGACCTGGCCGTGGATGCTGCCCTGCCGCCACCCCCGGCGATCGCCCTCGATGCCATCCCCCTTGAGGTCGCCCCGAACCGCACCGCAGCGGTGGGCGGCGGTGGAGCCGATGGCCTCGTGGGGGACGATCGCAACAACATCCTCTACGGCCTTGGGGGGGGCGATCGCCTCGACGGCAACGGCGGCAACGACATCCTCAGTGGCCAACGGGGGAGCGATCGGCTCAGCGGCGGTGACGGCGACGACATCCTCAACGGCGGCGCGGACGACGACGTACTCCTCGGGGACGGCGGCAACGACCTGCTCTTCGGCGGCCTGGGCAATGACTACGCCGACGGCGGCGCGGGCGATGACCTAATCCTCGGCAACGACGGCAACGACACCCTCGGCGGCGGCGAAGGTAACGATACGCTCCTGGGGGATCTGGGGGATGACCTGATCCTTGGCAGCGCCGGGGCCAATGTGCTCTGGGGGGGCTCGGGGATCGACACGATCCTTGGGGGCGATGGGGATGACGCGATCGACGGCGGCGACGGGGACGATCGCCTCAACGGCGGCTCCGGGGCGGACCTGATCCTGGGGGGCGCGGGGGCGGACGTGATCCTCGGCGGCGCGGGCAACGACACCCTCGATGGCGGCGCGGGCAACGACAGTCTCCAGGGGGGCGAGGGGAGCGATCTGTTCACCCTGCGGCGGGGCGAGGGGCCTACCTTCCTGGCTGATTTTGATCCCGGTGACGATCGCATTTTGCTGATTGGCTTCACCCCCGCCGACTTCATCACGGAAATCGATGGGGAGGGACGGCTGATCCTGCGCGATCGCACCACCGGCGAGGCGATCGCCACCCTCCAACGCCGCGCCGCCCTCGATCCGAGCCAAAGCAGCCTTTGGTTCATCTAGGGATTTTCTACAGAAGAGTTCTACAGGCAAAAGGCAAAAATCCGCCTCCTCCTAGGGCACCGCCAGGGCGATCGCGGCCCCGTAGCCCCCATAGCGATCGCGCCTAGACAGCTACGGTAGGATGGGCACTGGCTTTTCCGAGCGCGCGCGCTGGAGCCTCCCTGCACTCTGCCTTAAGGACTTGGTGTTTCCATGTACGACAAGATCGCACCCCCCACCGTCGGCGAAACCATCACCTTCGAGAACGGCCTGCCGATCGTCCCCGATAACCCGATCGTGCCGTTCATCCGGGGCGACGGCACGGGGGTTGATATCTGGCCCGCCTCCCAGCGCGTCCTCGATGCCGCGATCGCCAAAGCCTACGGCGGCAAACGGCAAATCTCCTGGTTCAAGGTCTACGCCGGCGACGAAGCCTGCGACCTCTACGGCACCTATCAATACCTGCCCGAGGACACCCTCACGGCCATCCGCACCTACGGCATCGCCATCAAAGGCCCCCTCACAACCCCCGTGGGCGGCGGCATCCGTTCCCTCAACGTGGCCCTGCGGCAAATCTTTGACCTGTACGCCTGCGTTCGCCCCTGCAAGTACTATCCCGGCACCCCGTCGCCCCACAAAAGCCCGGAAAAACTCGATGTGCTGGTCTATCGGGAAAACACCGAAGACATCTATCTAGGCATTGAATGGAAAGCGGGTGACCCCACGGCCCTGCGGTTGATTGAACTGCTCAATACGGACCTGATTCCCGGCACGCCGGAGCATGGCAAAAAGCAAATTCGCCTCGATTCCGGCATTGGCATTAAGCCCATCAGTAAAACCGGCTCCCAGCGCCTCGTGCGCCGCGCCATCCAAAATGCCCTGCGCCTGCCCAAGGAAAAACAGCAGGTGACCCTGGTCCATAAGGGCAACATCATGAAATATACGGAAGGGGCCTTCCGGGATTGGGGCTATGAGGTGGCGACGACGGAATTTCGGGCGGAATGTGTGACGGAGCGCGAGTCCTGGATTTTGTCGAATCTGGATGGGAATCCGGATCTTTCCGTGGAGGATAATGCGCGGAAGATTGATCCGGGCTATGACAGTTTGACGCCGGAAAAACAGGCGGCCATTTGTCAGGAAGTGGAGGCGGTTTTGGCGGCCATTGGGGAGAGCCACGGCAACGGCCAATGGAAGGAGAAGGTGATGGTGAATGATCGCATTGCCGACAGCATTTTCCAGCAGATTCAGACCCGCCCGGATGAATATTCGATCCTGGCGACGATGAATTTGAATGGGGATTATTTGTCCGATGCGGCCGCCGCGATCGCGGGGGGCTTGGGCATGGCTCCGGGGGCAAATATTGGCGACAATTGCGCCATTTTTGAAGCGACCCACGGCACGGCTCCGAAACATGCGGGGCTCGATCGCATTAATCCCGGTTCCGTGATTTTGTCCGGCGTGATGATGTTGGAATATATGGGCTGGCAGGAGGCGGCGGATTTGATTAAGAAGGGCCTCGGGGCGGCGATCGTTAATCAGGAGGTGACCTACGATCTGGCGCGGTTGATGGATCCGCCCGTGGATCCGCCGTTGAAATGTTCGGAATTCGCTGAGGCGATCGTGGCCCATTTCGAGGATTAGGCCCCCCGGCGATCGCCCCTTTAGCGATCGCACGGCCCCTCGGGGAACGCTCCGGGGGGCGGGGCGGTCCTAGGAAGTATCCAGAAATCCAAAAACTGATACGGTACAACTGGTAAGCGTCAAGGGTTCGCCCACCACAACGACGCCCGCACCCGAGATTGCAGATGGCAGACTCGTTTCAAGTTGGATTCACCCTATTTCTGAGCCTGCTGGTGGAAGCGTTGCCGTTTCTGCTGATGGGCGTCCTGTTTTCCAGTGTGCTGCTCATCTTTGTGGATGAGTCGAAGTTGGTGTCGATTCTGCCGCGTAATCCGGCCCTGGGGGCGTTGGCGGGCAGTGCGCTGGGGTTTTTGTTTCCGGTCTGTGAATGTGGCAATGTGCCGGTGGCGCGGCGGCTGCTGGTGCAGGGGATTCCGGCTCCGGTGGCGGTTGGCTTCCTGTTGGCGGCCCCGACGATTAATCCGGTGGTGATTTGGGCGACCTGGACGGCGTTCCGCGATCGCCCGGAATTGGTTGTGCTGCGGGTGCTGTGTTCCCTGGCGATCGCGACGATCGCGGGGTGGACCTTCAGTGCCCAGAAGGATATGCGGCCTCTGCTCAATCCGGCCCTGGCGCGATCGATGCTGCGGGCGCGGGAGATGAGCGGCATTGAACGGGCGACGCTGGAACGCAAGGGGGGCGGCAGTCCGCTGCTGTCGGGCACCTATTGGCTGGGGCAGGCGAGCGCCCAGCCGGTGGAAGGATCGTTGCAAACGTTGCAGGCGTTGGCGACGGAGCGACCGGCCCTGGCGACGGGGAAGCGGTCCATTGATTGGGGCCAAAAGCTGCCCCTGTTTTTGGACAATGTGGTGCGGGAGTTGCGGGAGTTGGGCGGGGTGCTGGTGATCGGCAGTGCGATCGCGGCATTCATCCAAGTGGCGGTGCCCCGGGAGGCGATCGTCAGCCTGGGTCAGGGGCCGGTCACGTCGATCCTGGCGATGATGCTGCTGGCGGCCACCATTTCCATTTGCTCGACGGTGGATTCATTTTTTGCCCTGTCGTTTGCGGGCACGTTCACGAGCGGTTCGCTGCTGGCGTTTTTGATCTTTGGGCCGACCATTGACCTGAAGGCCGTGGGGCTGATGCTGTCGATCTTTAAGCCCCGTACCGTTGCCTATTTGTTCGTGATTGCGGGGCTGCTGTCGTTCCTGTTCGCCCTGATCGTGAATTATCAGGTGGGGTGGTAGGGCCGGTGGCGCAGATGGGGCGGGCGATCGCGGATAAAAAAACGACTGGCTTAGAACCGGTTGCGGCCAACCCTGGTAACCCAAAAACGGCTGTCGCAAGGGGCTTAAGTCTCTTGTCCCGAGGTGCGTGGGTGGCCTTGGTGTTGATCGGTGCGCTGGTTCTGGGGATGCCCGCCGCGATCGCGGGGCCGTTGGGCGATCGCGTCGCCGCCTTTCCCCAATGGCTGAATAAACCCCCCGTCCGCCGCGCCGTCGGAGATTTGACCTATCCCGACTGGATGGCGGGCACCTGGAGCGTTGAAAGCACCCTGATCGAAAT
Source organism: Cyanobacteriota bacterium (assembly GCA_022402445.1). Classification (GTDB taxonomy): domain Bacteria; phylum Cyanobacteriota; class Cyanobacteriia; order CACIAM-69d; family CACIAM-69d; genus MS008. Next base: position 159,860 of record JAKRSF010000006.1, read on the forward strand.
GGTCGCCCCCCTGGCCCCCAAGGTGATGTCACCGGGCTACGACAGCAATCGCCAATTTTTAGATCATCCCCTCACCTTCACCGTGCGCTTCGGCCCCCAGGCGATCGCCCCCGCCGCCAGCCCCATTCCCGTCCAGGCCCGCCCCAGCGCCCCGCCGATCGTGGCCGATCGCGCCTTCAACGGCCAAAATATCAGCCGCGCCTACCTCGGAGAAGATACAAAAATCCGCGTCAGCGTAGACAGCGCCAACCCCAACCGCCAAATCACCACCCTCAGCGGCGATCGCCAACTGCTCTCGGAAGTGATTGGCCGCGCTGTCGAACCGTCCGACCCCGACACCTTCATCACCACGGAACTGAGCCAGCAAGCCTTCCGCCGCCTCGATAATCCCCCCGAAGTGCGGCCCAGCGACAGCGCGATCGCGTACCTCAACCTCGTCGAAACCACAACGGTCTACCGCCACCGGCCCGACGCCCCCGAAGGCGAGCCCCCCATCCTCGGGGACCAGATGACCGCCATCTTCCTCAACGCTCGCGACAACGACTATCCCCGCGTGCGCGATCGCCCCGTCGCCCTCTACCGCTATCATCTAGAATTCCAGCCAGTCCCGCCCGACGCGATCGCCTCACCCGAGGCCCCCGCCGAAGCGAGATAGAATGAACGCAACGAAATGCAACGAACGGACCGCGCGCGATTCAGGGAGCCATTTTATTAAAGTCGCCCCGCGATCGCCCGCCCCACCCGTAGCATCAACACCGACCACTTGAGGGATGCGAGGAGAGACCCCAGCGCATGGGCAAAGTCGTTGGAATTGATTTGGGAACTACGAACTCCGTCGTTTCCGTTCTCGAAGGCGGCAAACCCGTGGTCATTGCCAATGCCGAAGGCACCCGCACAACGCCGTCGGTGGTGGCCTTTAGTAAAGATGGGGAGCGGCTCGTGGGGCAACTGGCCCGACGGCAATCGATCCTCAACCCCCAAAACACGTTTTTTGGCGTCAAACGCTTCATCGGTCGCCAATACACGGAACTGTCGCCGGAATCGAAGCAGGTGCCCTATACGATCCGCCGCAACGATGACGGCAATGTGCGGATCCGCTGCCCGCGCCTGAAGCGGGAATTTGCGCCGGAGGAGGTGTCCGCCATGGTGCTCCGAAAACTGGCGGACGAGGCGGAGCGCTACCTGGGGCAGCCGGTGACCGGGGCCGTGATCACGGTGCCCGCCTATTTCAACGATTCCCAGCGGCAGGCGACTCGGGATGCGGGGCGCATTGCGGGCCTCGACGTAAAACGCATTATTAATGAACCGACGGCGGCGGCGTTGGCCTATGGGCTCGATCGCCTGGACAATCGCCGGGTGTTGGTGTTTGACCTGGGGGGCGGCACGTTCGATGTGTCGATCCTGGAGGTGGGGGATGGGGTCTTTGAGGTGAAGTCCACCAGCGGCGATACCCAGTTGGGGGGCAATGATTTTGATAAGAAAATTGTCGATTGGCTCGCCGATGAATTTTTAGAGCGGGAGGGGGTGGATCTGCGGCGCGATCGCCAGTCCCTGCAACGGCTGTTGGAAACGGCGGAAAAGGCCAAGATTGAACTGTCGGGCGTGGGGGTGACGGAGATTAATTTGCCGTTCATTACCGCGACGGAGGATGGGCCAAAGCATATTGAAACGCGCCTCACCCGGGCGGATTTTGAAGGGCTATGTGGTGACCTGCTCGAACGGCTGCGATCGCCCCTGAAGCGGGCGTTTATGGATGCGAATTTGCGCCCCAATCAAATCGATGAGGTGGTGCTGGTGGGCGGTTCGAGCCGGATCCCCATGGTGCAAACGGTGGTGCGATCGCTGGTGGGCCTAGAACCGAGCCAGACGGTCAATCCAGACGAGGCCGTGGCGATCGGGGCGGCGATCCAGGCGGGCATCCTCGATGGGGAAGTCAAAGATATTCTGCTGCTGGATGTGACGCCCCTGTCGTTGGGCCTCGAAACCATTGGCGGCGTCATGAAGAAATTGATTCCGCGCAATACGACGATTCCCGTGCGGCGATCGGACATTTTTTCCACCTCGGAAAATAACCAAACCCTCGTGGAGGTCCATGTGGTCCAGGGGGAGCGGGAAATGGCGGCGGACAATAAATCCCTGGGCCGGTTCAAACTGACGGGAATTCCCCCCGCGCCGCGCGGTGTGCCCCAAGTCCAAGTCGCGTTTGATATTGATGCCAACGGGATTTTGCAGGTGACGGCGGTGGATCGCACCACGGGCCGCGAGCAGAGCATTATTGTCCAAAATGCGTCCACCTTGAGTGATGTGGAGGTGGAGACGGCGATCCGTGAGGCCCAACAGTTTGCGGATGCGGATCGGCAGCAGCGCGATCGCGTGGAGAAGCGCAACCGGGCGGAGGCGTTGGCCCTCCAGGCGGAACGGCAGTTGCGGGAGGCGACCCTGGATTTTGGGATGCAGTTTGTCGAAGGCCATCGCCGGTTGATTGAGGCCAGTAGTCGCCTGCTGCGGGATGCGATCGCGCGGGATGACGACATGGCGATCGACCGGGCCCAGGTGGAATTGCAAGACGCCCTCTATAACCTCAAGCGGGATGTGCGCCTGCGCTACGAGGAGGAGGACGGGGATGATTTCTTTGGCTCGATCCGCCGGACCTTCCAAGAAGGGCGCGATGCGGCGGCCAGTGCCTGGAACCAAGATGATCTGGGCTACGGGCGCGATCGCTCCGGCGGTGGATTTAGCGGTGGCCTCGGCGGCGGCTTTGGGGGCCTCGGCAGCGGTGGCGGCTATGGGGGCGATCGCTACGACGGACGGCCCGCCGCCCCCCGCAATGACCGTTGGCCCGAGGGGCGCAGTGACGGGCGCGGTGAAAGCTGGGGTGATGGGCGCAGTGACGGGCGCAATGGCGAACCCCGCCGCGAGTCCCGCCGCCCCGCCTATGGGGACACGGGCAACGGTTGGGGTGATCGCGGCGATCGACCCGCCCCCCGCCCTGCCCCCGACGATCGCAATGGCCAATCCCGCCGCAGTCGCCCCGATGACTATGGCCCCCCCCGCGATCGCCGGGAACCCAGCCGTGACGTGGGCCGAGAACCCAGCCGCGATCGCCGCCCCCAAGCCAACGCCCCCTACAGCAGCGCCCCCTACAATGACGACTGGGATGACGACGACGACTGGCTCTAGGGCCCATCGCCAAAATAGCCGCCAACCCCAATGATCCCAACTCCCCCAATCGATCCACCGTAGGGGCGGGGTCTCCCCGCCCTGCCCCCCGCAGCCCCCGCCCTGCCCCCACCCGAGACCCCGCCCTCCCCTGCCCCATGCAGAATTTCCGTAACTACTACGCCACCCTCGGGGTCACCCAAGACGCCACCGGCGAGGACATCAAACGGGCCTTCCGGCGACTCGCCCGCCAATATCACCCGGACCTCAACCCCGACAACAAAGCCGCCGAGGAACGCTTCAAGGCCCTCGGGGAAGCCTATGAGGTGCTCTCGGATCCAGTGCGGCGCGCCCAATATGACGAATTCAGCCATTTTTGGAAGCAGAAGGGATTTCAGGCCAAGGGCCGCCGCCGCACCCCTAGCGCCCCCTGGCCCACCGCCGGACGCACCGCCACCACCAGCCGCGCCGCCACCCGCACCGCACCGCCGCCGAGCGATCGCGCCCCCGAGCCGACGCCCGACCAGATGGACTACAGCGAGTTCGCGGACTTTAATAGCTTTGTCGATCGCCTCCTTGATCGCCGCAATGGCCGCCCGAGCCCCCCGCCGGAACCGGGCTCTCGGGATTATTTCCGCCCCGGCACCACCCGCACGGCCTATACGGTCAAACCCAAGGCCCCGCGCAATGCGGAAGCGCGCCTGACCATTCCCCTCGAAACGGCCTATGCGGGGGGGCGTGAACGGATTCGCCTGGAGGATGGGCGATCGCTGGAAGTCAACATGCCCCCCGGTTTGGTGTCCGGCCAGCGGATCCGCCTGCGGGAACAGGGGGTGGACGGGGGCGATTTGTATATCCGCATTACCGTCGCGCCCCATGCCCTGTTCCAGTTGGATGGGGTGGATGTGCTGTGCCCCGTGCCCGTGACCCCGGCGGAGGCGGTTCTGGGCAGTGCGATCGAGGTGCCCACCCTCGATGGTTGGGTGAAGATGAATTTGCCCCAGGGGGTGCGCCACGGGACGCGGCTGCGGCTGTCGGGCAAGGGGTATCCCATCAACCGCGATCGCCGGGGGGACCAAATTGTTGAAATCCAAATCGCCCTGCCGACCCAACTGAGTGACGAGGAAACGTTGCTTTATCAGCAGCTCCGCGATCGCGAAACCTTCAAGCCTCGCGCCAATTTGCCCATCTAGGCCCGATTCCGTCCCCCCCCCGCTCCCCGGTGGTGGCCCGTACAATCGTGGGCGGACCCTTGCACGGTCGGACAGCCGATCGCGATCGCCCATGACCCAGATTTCCGCTGATGTGACTGAGGTGAGCCATAGCCCCGCCGATGCCCCGGACGCCGATGCCGCCACCCGCCGCCGCCTCGAACAGGTCAAAGCCGCCAAGGCGCGATCGCGCGAAGCCCGCCAGGGTAATGAAAAGGGGCTCTATGTGCTATTCACCGGCCTCGGCAAGGGCAAAACCAGCAGCGCCATGAACCTGGTCTATCGCCACCTGGCCCACGATCGCCCCGTGGCGGTGGTGCAGTTCGTCAAAAATGCCGAAGCCTACCCCGATGGCGATCGCCTCATGCTCTCGAAATTGAAGGAACTGGGGCTACCCGTCGAGGTCCACACCCTCGGGGGCGGCTTCACCTGGGAAACCCAAAACCCCCAGCAGGACCGCAAAATGGCCCTCGAAGCCTGGAACCAGGCCGCCACCTACATCAACGATCCCGCGATCGCCCTGGTGGTCCTCGATGAACTGCACATTGCCCTGAAAAATCAGCAGCTCGAACTCGAACCGGTTATGGCCGCCATCCGCGATCGCCCCCCCCAGAAACACGTCGCCAGCACGGGCCGCTACGCCCCCGACGCCCTCATCGAATTGGCGGATCTGGCCACGGAAATGACCAAACTCAAGCACCCCATCACCCAGGGCATCCCCGCCCAGATGGGCATCGAATTCTAGCTTGGCGCTCGATTGGCCGGGGCTGACCGAGGCGATCGCGCCCATCGGCCGCCCAGAAACCGTCAATTTGCCGACATTTTTCGCGTCACCCTTTGCTGACAATCGAGGGTGCCCCCGTTGCCCCTGCCCCTTCGTGACCCGATCGCCATGGACCAGTACAATCCCGGAGACTTCTACGACGAACTCTTCGCCAACCCCGGCCAGCCCCGCCCCGAGGCAAAACTGCTGGTGGAAAAGCTCGCCACCTTGCCCATTGAAGAGTTGCACCATCGGCAGGCGGCGGCCCAGGCGGCCCTCTTCAAGCTGGGGGTCACCTTCAATGTCTATGGCGCGGCGGAGGGCACCGAGCGCACCTTCCCGTTTGACATCATTCCCCGCATCATCGCCGCGCGGGAATGGCTCCGGCTCGAAGCGGGCCTCAAGCAGCGCATCCACGCCCTCAATCTTTTCCTGTCGGATATCTATGGCGATCGCAAAATCATCCGCGATCGCATCATCCCCCTCGAACTGATCGAATCCGCCACGGGCTACCTCAAACCCTGCCTGGGCCTCAAGCCCCCCAAGGACATTTGGTGCCACATCACCGGCACGGACCTGGTGCGGGACGTGGACGGCCAGTTTTATGTGCTTGAGGACAATTTGCGCTGCCCCTCCGGCATTTCCTACGTGCTGGAAAATCGGCGGGTGATGAAAAGCACGTTTCCGGCCCTGTTCCAAACCCTCGCGATCGAGCCGGTGGACGAATATCCCTCTCACCTGTTGGAAACGCTACTAAACCTGCTGCCGGAGCGGCTGATGGATCCCACCGTGGTGGTCCTGACGCCGGGGATTTATAATTCTGCCTATTTTGAACACTCCTTCCTGGCGCAACAGATGGGGGTGGAATTGGTGGAGGGGCGCGATTTGGTGGTGGAAGACGGCTACCTGCAAATGCAGACCACCAAAGGGCTCCAGCGGGTAGACGCGATCTATCGCCGCATTGACGATGATTTTATTGATCCCTTGGCCTTCCGCCCCGATTCCCTCCTGGGGGTGCCCGGATTGATGGACGTGTACCGGGCCGGCCGCGTCGCGATCGCCAATGCCCTCGGCACGGGGGTAGCGGACGATAAGGCGGTCTATGCCTATGTACCCAAAATGATTCGCTATTACCTAGATGAGGATCCAATCATTCCCAATGTGCCCACCTATCTGTGCTGGGAGCCCAAGGAATTGGAATATGTGCTAGAAAATCTCGATAAATTAGTCGTCAAGGCGGCCAATGAGGCGGGGGGCTACGGCATGTTGGTGGGCACCCAATCCACGGCGGAAGAGCGGGCGGCCTTTGGCGATCGCATCCGCGCCAACCCCCGCAACTACATCGCCCAGCCCACCCTGTGCCTGTCGCGGGTACCCACCCTGATCGACGGGCAGTTTGAAGGGTGCCATGTGGATCTACGGCCCTATGTGCTCTATGGCGAAGACATTTATGTACACCCTGGCGGCCTGACCCGCGTAGCCCTCAAGCGCGGCTCCCTGGTGGTGAACTCGTCCCAGGGGGGCGGCTCGAAGGATACCTGGGTGCTGGTGGACGCCTAGGGGGGCCAGGGAACACCCTCGACAGCCCCCGATGGCATCAAGGGCGATCGGGCAATTCCGGGCAGGACGGATCCGGTGACGTGGTATGTTGATACGCTGAAAAGCGCCCCGGCCTAGGTTGTTCGTTTGACCTGGGCACCTGCTTTCCCCACCGATCTATCACCGATCAACCCATGCCTACCTATCAAGATTTGCTTCGGGATGTGAGCCAACTGGCGGAACGGTTCCCCGGCCTAGGAACTCGTCTATCGTTGGCGGCGGGTGAGCTAAAAAGTCTGGGGACGCCGCCCATGGCTACTTTAATTGAGGAGTTGAAGGGCTACCAATCGGAGTTTGTGGACCTATGTCACCGGGCGCTGGCCCTGGCGAAGGAGGCGGGGCTCCCGGCGGCGGCGATGCCGGTGAAGCTGGTGTCGGTGCGGGAGTTGGAGGCGTTTATTCAATCCCTGGCTCCGAAGGACCCTGCGATCGCGGCCTCCGGCACCCCCCAGGACCGGGCGATCGCGGTGATCGATCATCTGCTGCGGCTCACCTATACGGGGGACGATCAACCCTTTGCGCCCCTGGTGACCTGCCAGCAGGAGGCGGCGAAGCTCCAAAAGGTGCTGCAAACCGCCACGGGGCCGCTGTCACCGTCGGTTAACCAGGCGGTTGAGGCGTTGGCCCAGGGGAACCATCCGGTGGTCCACCTGCTGCAACTGATCGAGGGGGCGGGCAATCTGGATGACGATCGCTGGCTGGCGTTGCAGGAATCGGTTACGGCATCCCTGGGGCGGGCCATGACGGCGGCGGCCCTGCGGGGGCGGTTGGTGGCCTCTGGGCAGACCGCGATCGCGCCGACGACCGCAACGGCACCGACCCCAGGAGCCACCTCGACCCCGGCGCTCCTGTCCGTGCCCCTGGAAATCATGGTCCATGTGTCGGGCATTGGCGATCTGCGCTTCAGAAGCGGTGACTATGCCGGAACCAAAGGGGAGTCGCGATCGCTCGAAGGGTTTCAGGTCACCTTTGCCAGCCGCGTCCCCGGCCTGGGCATCCGCTACATGGGCCATGTCCAAAACCAGGGCGATACCCCCTGGGTGGGCGAGGGGGAATATGTGGGCACCCGGGGCCAAAACCTGCGCCTTGAGGGCTTCGCCCTGGAACTGACCGGCCCGGAAGCCCACAAATACAACCTCAACTACCTCGGTCACTTTGCCCGCTTTGGCGACTCCAGCGTGGTGAGCAACGGGGAATTCTGCGGCATTCGCGGTCAGGCCATGGTGGTCGAGGCCATGCGCGTGTGGATTGAACCGAAGCGCTAGGGATAGGGGTGCGATCGCGGCCTTCCAGCCGTACCCATCGCACCCCACCCGCACTGAATGAACCGAAGAAGCCCCCGCGATCACCACTGGATCGCGGGGGCCTTTTGGGGGAGTTTTCGCTGCTGGAGCGATTTCAACTCCCCATCCCAAGGGCGTTAACCCCTTCTAGAAACCGCCATTGCGCTCCCGCAGCAGTTCCTGCACCTCACGGCTCGGGGTGTAGTTATAGCCCCCCGTCGCCGCATTGGAATCATCCAACACCTGCGGCGTCACCAGCACCACCAACTCGCGCCGTTCAGTGGAGCGCTCCGTGCGGCGGAACAGCGCCCCCAGCAGCGGCAGATCCCCCAGAATCGGCACCTTGCGGACATCCGAGCGATCGCTATCTTGAATAATTCCCGCCAGCACCAGGGTTTGGCTATCGCGCACCCGCACCGTCCCGGACGACAGCTTCCGCTCCGCCAACAGGGTCACGAATGCCTCACTATTGGGCACCGAGAACGCTTCAATCGGCGTGCGAATCGACGGGGACACCGACAGGGTAATAAAACCGTTGTCATCGATGCGATCGACGGAAATGCCGAGAATTAACCCCGCCTTTTCCTTCGTAATCGTCAGCGTGGTGCTGATGCCCACATCCGTCACATCCCGCTCAATCTCGACGTTCCCCGGCACCTCCTCGGTCAGCTCCACCTGGGACACCTGGCCCTCCTGGACAATGAGGGTGGGATCCGTCAGGATTTTGGCATTGCCGTTGATAATCGTCGCCTGAAGCTGGGCCAGAAAATCACTGGCGAAATTGAAGGGGCCGTTGGCACCTTCGCCGATGGAAATGGGCGACTCCCCTAGGTTATCCACGCTGATGGTGGGCGACGAGAAGGGCGAGCCGCGATCGCTCCAGTTGATAATGCCAATGCCGCCGGTATTCACAATGCGGCCCCCATTGACCCCAAACGAGAAACTCGTCCCCAGGCGATCCTCCTGGTTGAGGTTAATGTCCACCACCCGCACATTCACGGCCACCTGCCGCAGGCGGCTATCAATACGCAAAAGCTGTTCCGCCGCCAGGGCCACCAAATCCTGCTGCCCCACCAGGGTCATGGAGTTGGTGCGAGCGTCGGGGGCCACCTGAAGACCGCGCAGAATGGGGATCGAATCCTGGGGGTCGTAGCGCAATTCATTGATGGTGGTGCGCTCGGTGGTGGTGGTTTGGGTCAGGGGGGCGGCGGTCACCTGTCCGGTCGTGGCCTGCTGGGTTCCCCCACCGGCCTGCACCTGAATGACCTCCGTGCGGCGCTCCGTGGCGGGGGAGGCGCTCTCGGCCCCTAGGGTTACCAAAAAGGCCGCCGCGCGATCGGCGGTCACCTGGTTGAGGCGAATCGAGCGCATGACCACGTTGCGGGCCGTGTTGGGCAGGCGCTGGCCCACAAAGACCGTGTTGCCAATGCGGTTGGCCTGGAGTCCGGAAATCCGCAGAACGTAGTTAAACACGTCCTCCGCCGGTTCATTTTCCACGTCTAGGCTGATCAACGGCCCCCCGCCAGAGGTGGCCCCGGCACCCCCGTCGGCACCCCCTTCAGCGCCGCCGCCCGCATCTTCTGCAAAGGCGATGCTCACGCCGCCCGCCCGCGCTAGGAGGGACAGGGCTTCACGGACGGGGGCTTCCCGCAGGACGAGGCGGGGGATGAGGGGGTTGGCTTGCAGTTGGACCCGGTTGAAGCGGATGGGAATGTCTGAGGTGGCAATGTCGCCCACCGGGGGCGCGATCGCGCGGGGCAGCCGCGGCGGCACGGCGGCTTGGCGGGGCTGAACCGGCTGCCCATCCACGGTAATCGTCGGATTCGGCACCATCACCTGGCCCGGTGTCGGGTCAAAGCTCGGGGTCGCGCTCGGTGGGGGGGCCTGGGGCGTGGGCTGGGCCTGGGGGGCGCGGGCTGTCGTCGTGCCGCCGCCGGTGCCCATATAGCTCAGCACCACATTATTAGAACTCGACGGGCGAATGCGCCCCGCCGGCCGACTTCCGGCCCCGCGCACGGTCACCTGCACCGTCGTCGCATCAAGCTGGATCACTTCAATCGCGTCAATCCCCGCCGCTGGCGATCGCCGATCAATGCGCTGACCGGGCACCATCAGGCGCGAGTTGGCAATGTGGGCCACCAGATCATTACCGCTGGGGGGCAGCAAAAAGACCTGGGGCCGCGCCCCGCCCGACGTCACCAGCTCCACATCCACCCCCCCCTCCATGGGATTGATGCGGACATCCATAATATCGGCGGCCCAGGCGGGCTGCACCAGGGCCACAGCGGCACCGCTACCCAACAGCAGGCTTCCAATGACGCGATCGTATTTCACCACTCATCTCCTCAGTTTCCGAATCCAACGCTTGCTCGAAAGTTTGCCTGACCAGGTTGCCTAACTGTTATAGATCACGATCGCCGATCGCCGACATGGCCCCAAAGAGCCGCACCCCACCCCGCCACGGCCCCCCGCGATCGCCCCTAGGGAGACGGGGAAGGAGTCGCCGCCGGAGCCGTCCCATCCGCCGGTGCCCCCTCCGCCGCCGCCTCGCTCGCCTCCGCCTGGGCCGCCAACTCCTCAGCGGACACCGGCGTGAGCACCTTGAGGGTAAACCCCGTACTCAACCGCACCTTCGGAGCCCCCTGGGGTTCAATCTGACCATTGGCGGGATTGAACCGCACCGGCTGATTCGACATCAGCAGCTCTGACGACAGGTTATCGATCGCCAGCATGGACTGATAGCGCTCGATCTTACGGAGAATATTGCCCGTTTGGTCAAAATCCCCCTCAAAGGCCACATTCACCGTCTGCTGCTTGATCTTGCCATTGACCGCCGCCCCCCAGGAACTATCGTTCACCAGGATCGGCCCCTCCGCCGAAGGCTCAAACCTCGTCAGGCGGCCATATTGCTCAGAAATCATACGGTTCAGGTCAATGGGCAGCACCGCCACCGTCTCCTGTTTGGGGAACAGGGCCAGCACCCGCTCCTGGACAGCCTTCGCATCCTCAAGCCGCTGGAGAATATCGGCCACCCGTTTGCGCTCCTCCTCGACCCGAGCCAACTGCTCCTGCTTCTCCTGGAGCTGGGTCTTCAGGGCCACATACTCCTCATTCTTGGGCAAAACAAGCTGCACGGTCAGCGCGATCGCCCCCGCCAAACCCGCCACCGCAATAATCCCCCCAATCACCCCGGGGGTCACCGTCAGGCCGAACAGGACCATCTCGTCCCCACCGCCGCCCGCCGCACCTTGAGTCTGACTGTAGGCCATGGTTAAGGAGCCTCCTGTTGCACATTACCGTCTGAACCTGCGGGCACCGGATCCGCCGCCGCCGGTGCCCCCTCCGCCGCCGCCCGGATATTGCGAATCGCCTCCAGGCGCACCACCAGCCCCGTCGCACTGCTGCGATCTAGGGCCTGGATCAACTCCTCCGCCGGTTTGCTGGTGTAGGTGGTGGTGATGGTGTACTCCAGCAACTGGGGCAGTTGACCCACCTGGGCCGCCGCCGCCTCCAGAGCCTCCGGATTAACCACCGTATAGGACGACCCCTCCTGGGGTTCCTGGGGGGCACCCCCCGCCGGGGCGCTCTCCACCTGGGCGGGATTACTCACCATCTCCGCCCCCACCAGGACCGTAGAGTCCGGATCCAGGTATGGGGATGATCGCAACAGCAGCAGAAACTCACCGATACTTTCCACGGAACTGGCATAGCCCCGGATCGTAATCACGCTGCGGGGGGGCGGGGGCACGGCGGCCCCCTCCGCTGGCGGCGTCGCGCTGGAACTGGCGGCGGCGGGGGCACTGGAGCTGGCCTGGGGCGGCACCTCCGTCACGGACTGGAGCTGAACCCCCTGGGGTAGGCGATCGCGAATATCCTCCAGCGCCGCCGCCCAGGACTTCACCTGATTAAACACCCCCGTCAGGGCATCCGTCTGCTCCCGGATCACCTGGGTCGTCCGCTCCGCCTTCGCCGCGCGATCCAGATCCTGCTGTAGATCACTCAAATTCTGATCCAGCGCCAGAATATTCCGATTCAAATTCCCCATATCCCAAATCAAATAGCCATAGGCCCCCAACGCCGCCGCCGGCAGCGCCAGCCCCACGATCGCCCCGAGCACCAGCGGCAACTGGCTCCCCTGGGCAGAGCCCCCGCCCTTCTTCTTCTCAGCGGCCTGCTTACCGGTTTGGAACTCCGGCCGATCCTTTAGAAAATTGATGTTTAAGCTATACATGGTCCGGATGCGGGGATGGAGCGTTGACGAATCGAGCAGTGGCGAAATCGGGGGCCAAACCCTGGCGGCACAGGCGTCACCCCCCTAGGACAGGACATCCCTACGAAGCCTGGGCCCGTTCATCGAGGGTTTCACGCATACCCAACCCGAGGATAACCCCCAACCCTGGCCGTTGGATGGTGGAAATGTTGCTGCTGCCCTCTAGGCTCAAGGCATCGAAGGGATCCACCAGCGTAACGGGGACATTCAAGCGCTGGTTAAAAAACTCATCCAGATCGCCGATCGCGGCCCCCGGCCCCGCCAGCAGCAGTTGGGCAATTTCCAGATCCTCGCTCTGGTTGAGATAAAAATCGATGGAGCGCCGCAGCTCATCGGACAGTTCCCCCACCATCTTCACCAGGGCATTGGTGCCGGGATTCGTTTCGCTGATGCCCGTACTGTCCACCGAGTCAATGGGGGTCAAGGGGACACTCATCTCCAGCAGCAGATCCGTATCCCGGCTGGGGGCCATGTTCATGGCCCGTTGCAGGGCCTCTTGGATTTGGTAGGTGCCGATGTTGACGGTGCGGGAAAACTGGGGGACACCGTTGACGATGATGGCGATTTCGGTGCTGTCAAATTCAATATCAATCAAGACGGCGGCCTGTTCGGGGCTAAAGGCCCTCAGTTGGTCGCGGATGGTGCGCAGCAGGGCAAAGCTGCCAATTTCGAGGGTTTTAATCTCGATGCCCGCCTGCTCGAAGGTGGCCAGGTAGGTGTCGGTGACTTCGCGGCGGGTGGCCACGAGGAGCACCTGGACTTTTTCGATGCCGTCCTCGTCGGTGAAGTAGCCCAATTTTTGATAGTCCACGTCCGCCTCTTCCCTCGGAAAGGGGAGATAGAGGCCCGCTTCCTGGTTCATGTATTCCTGGAGCTCGGCGTCGTTGAGCTCGGCGGGGACGGGGATGATGCGGATGACGGATTCGCCGCCGGGGATGGCGGTGGCTACCTGTTTGACCTTGAGGCGGCTGTCTTGGATGACGGCTTGGATCAGTTCGGCGGCGGCGGGGGGGTCAATGATGCTGCCCTCTTCGATGATGCCTTCGGGGACGGTGACGGAGGAGAGGACGTTGAGTTTGTAGCGCTGGCCGACCCGCTGCACTTGGGCGAGGTTGATGCGGTCGGGGCAAATTTCGATGCCGGTTCCTTTTTTTCCGCCGCCGAGGAGGCCGCCGATGGCACCGCTGATGGGGGAAATCAAGTTGCTGATGCTGTCCATGTCCGGGGGGGCCTCGCGATCGCAGGGGCGGTGGGTGGATGGGGGCTGAGGCGGGGGGATTTGGGTGCGCAGATCCCGAGGGGGATGGTCCGGTGGTTGATCGCCTCAAACCCTCTATGGTTAAGCTATTGGCGCGGTGGCGGCGGGCTACGACGCATGGTAACCAATTTAAATTAAGATCGCCATACTTCCAATGGGACGGTGGTTTCGGATTTCGGTTGGCTGACGGCTGGGGCGGTGGGTCAGGGGGGTGGGCGGGTGCGGGCTGGGTTCTGGGACAGGTGAGACGGTGCCAAAGTTGACTGGGATGGGGATGGGACGCGGGGGCCGCCTGGCGATCGCGGGGCTGCTGTTGCTGGCGATCGCGGTGGGGGGCTGTGGCAATGGGGGCCGGGGGGGCGAGGGGTGGGGGCTTCGCTCTGATCGCGGTGGGGCGATCGAGCTGGAATTTTGGACAATGCAGCTTCAGCCGAAATTTACGCCCTATTTTGAGCGGCTGATCGGGGAATTTGAGCAGCAAAATCCGTCCGTGGCGGTGCGCTGGATTGATGTGCCCTGGGCGGCGATGGAGCGCAAGATGCTGACGGCGGTGCTGGGGGGGACGGCTCCGGATGTGGCAAATCTAAATCCCAATTTTGCGGCGCGGTTGGCGGCTCGGGGGGCGTGGCTGAATCTGGCGGCGGTGGTGCCGGAGGCGACGCGATCGCGCTACCTGGACAAGATTTGGCGCGCCAGTGACCTGGAGGGGGAAACCTTTGCGGTGCCCTGGTACCTGACGACGCGGGTGACGATCTATAACCAAGGGATTCTGGCGGCGGCGGGCCTGACGGCTCCTCCGGCCACCTATGGGGAGTTGGCGATCGCGGCGCGGACCATCCGTGAAAGGACGGGCAAGTATGCGATTTTTGCCACCTTTGTGCCGGGGGATTCGGCGGAGGTGCTCGAATCGATGGTGCAGATGGGCATGGTCCTGGTGGATGATCGCGGGCGGGCGGCGTTTAATACCCCGGCGGGGCGGGCGGCCTTTGCCTATTGGGTGGATCTATATAAGGAAGGATTGTTGCCGCCGGAGGTGCTGACCCAGGGCCATCGCCGCGCGATCGAGCTCTATCAGGCGGGGGAGTTGGCCCTGGTGGCGTCGAGTCCGGAGTTTATCAATGCGATCGCCACCAATGCACCGACGGTGGCGGCCCAATCCCAGGCGGCTCCGCAGATCGTGGGGGAAACGGGCCAAAGATCCGTGGCGGTGATGAATTTGACGGTGCCCAAGGGGACGGACCACCCGGAGGCGGCGGTGAAGTTTGCCCTGTTTGTGACCAATAACGATAACCAGTTGGCCTTTGCCCGAGAGGCGAATGTGTTGCCTTCGACGGGGGCGGCTTTGGCGGAGTTGTCGGCGGAACTGGGGCGATCGCGCGCGGCGGGCCAGGGGGTGGAGGCGACCCTGTTGCGATCGCGGCAAATCGCGGCGGAACAACTGACCGAGGCGCGCCCCCTGCTGCCCCCGATCCGAGGCATCCAAAATCTACAAAAAATCCTCTACGAAAATTTGCAGGCGGCGATGCTGGGGGAGAAGACCATCGATCAGGCCCTGGCAGACGCTGAGGCGGACTGGAATGAACGCTAGCAACGGATACTCTTTCAGCTTTCTAAACTAGAACTTCCCGCTAAAAATCAACTCAAATTATCATGCGTGAATTGCTGGAACGACTCAAGCTCAACGCCCATTTCCTAACTGATGCCAATGGTCGGCCCACTGCGATCGTTTTAGATTTGAGCGTCTGGCAACAGCTTTTAGCCCTGCTTGAACGCTTCATTGAATCCCAGGCTGCACCTCCAATTAGTCAGACTCGCCCCAGCGCCCTCAGCCTCATTGGTCTCGCCAAAACCGATCAAATGCCCCCAAGCGATCATGAAGTTGCTCTGATGCTGGAGGATTATCGGCAGAAAAAATATGATGGGTAGAATCTATAAAAGTGTCGATTAAGCTTTTGCTAGATGCCAATATCCCGCTAGACCTTCTTCTGGAGAGAGCCGTTTCTAGATCATTGGGGTAGATCAAGGTACTGGCGGATGGGCTCAAGGTTGAGGTGAGCTTCGAGCAGGTCGGCCATGGCATCGTACTGTTGGCGCTGCTGCTCCTGCCAGGGGAGGGGATTGGCGAGGTGGCTGTCGATCGCGGCGGCGATCGCGAGGGCCTGACGCACCGCCGGGGACTCGAACAGGCCGTGGAGATAGGTGCCCCAGACGTTGCTTTGCCGGTGGCCTTCGGGGCGATCGCGATCGGATTCGTTGACCCACAGGAGCGGATCGAGGGGCTCCGTAGCGATCGTCTGGCCCATGTGGATTTCGTAGGCTTGCCAGGGGGCGCGATCGCCCGAGGGCCAGCGGGCTTCCACCTGGCGGATGGTTTTGTGAGTTTGAAAAGTAGTGGTGACGGGTAGTAAACCTAGGCCCGGTTGGTCGCCGCGATCGCCCGCTGCCCCGTCCCCATCGATGAGGCGATCGCCCAGCATCTGGTAACCGCCGCAGATGCCCACCACAGGTACCCCTGCCGCCGCTGCCCGCTGGATCGCCGCCGCAAGGCCCGTCTCCCGCAACCATTGCAGGTCCCGCAACGTGTTCTTGCTGCCGGGGATGACGATCGCCCGCGTCCCGGTCAGGTCCGCTGCCCGCTCCACCCACTGGATCCGCACGCCGCGATCGCCCAGCCAGGGCTGCACATCCTGGGAGTTGGACAAAAAGGGCAGGCGGATCCAGGCGATCGCGGGTCCATCACCCCCCGTTTCCGCCAATTGACAGAGGCTATCCTCACTTTCCGGCTGTAGATCGTCCCGATGGGGCAAGGTGCCAAGGTAGGGCAGATCCGGCAGATGTTCCCTAAAGTGAATGTCCGCCGTTGAAAAGAGGGACAAATCCCCCCGGAATTTATTGACAATGAGCCCCAATCCCCGCGATCGCGCCGCCGGAGGCATTAACGTCGCGGTGCCGACCGCCTGGGCAAAGATCCCCCCCCGCTCGATGTCCCCCACCAAAAGCCAGCGGCCGTCGAGGTGCAGCATCGGGCGCAAGTTCACTAAATCCCGGTGCATCAAATTTAATTCCACCGGACTGCCCGCCCCCTCCAGCAGCAGGACATCGCAGCGATCGCGCCAGCCTTCTAGGGTATCCGCCACAATCTCCCATAGGTATTCAATTTTTTGGTAATAGTCCCGCGCCGCAATCACCTCACCGGGCTCCCCGAGGATTACCAGTTGCGATCGCCCATTGCCGCAGGGTTTGAGCAAAATCGGGTTCATCGCCGCCACGGGCCGCAACCCACAGGCGATCGCCTGAACCGCCTGGGCACGGCCTATCTCCCCCCCCTCTAGCGTCGCGAAGGAATTATTCGACATATTTTGGGCCTTGAAGGGGGCCACCTTCACCCCCTGCCGCCGCAGCCACGCCCCCAGGGCCGTCGTCAGCCAACTTTTACCCGCATTCGATGACGTGCCCAGAATCGAAATGGCCCGCATGGCGCTACTGAACCTTGCTCAAGGACGGCAAAAAACTAACTAGGTCAGGGAAAATAATCACCGCCAGAAGGACCACTAACTGGAGGCCAATGAAGGGAATTACGCCCCGATAAATGGTTTCCGTTTTGATTTCCGGTGGCGTTACCCCGCGCAAATAAAACAGGGCAAACCCAAAGGGCGGCGTTAGGAATGAGGTCTGGAGATTGGCCCCCAAAATCACGCCATACCAAATCATATCCATGCCAAGGGTTTGGGCGACGGGGGCAAAGAGGGGCACCACGATAAAGGCAATTTCAAAGAAGTCGATGAAAAAGCCTAGGATAAAAATCGTCAGCATATTGACGAATAAAAAGCCGACTTGACCCCCCGGTAAATTCGCCAGCAGATCGAACATGAAGCGATCGCCATGGACCCCGCGAAACACCAAACTAAAGGCCGTCGAGCCGATCAAAATGAAGATCACCATGCTCGAAATCCGCAGGGTGTTGTCGCAGGCTTGCCGCAGCGATCGCCAATCCAACCGGTTATTCAATTTCGCGAGGCCCATGGCCCCCAACGCACCGATCGCGCCCGCCTCCGTGGGGGTAGCAATGCCAAAGAAAATGCTGCCCAACACCAGCAAAATCAGGACCAGCGGCGGCACCATCACGGTCATCACCCGGCGCAGCAGCAGGCGGCGGCCCCCCACGTCCCGCACCGATTCCGGCAGGGCGGGGGCGAGATCGGGCTTTAGGAACGCGATCAGGGCCACATAGGCCGCAAATGCGCCGGTCATCATTAATCCCGGCACAATCGACCCCACGAACAGGCTCCCGACGGATACCCCCAGTTGATCCCCCAGGACCACCAAAACCACGCTGGGGGGAATGATTTGCCCGAGGGTGCCGGAGGCGGCGATCACCCCCGTGGCGAGGCCGCGATCGTAGCCGTAGCGCAGCATGATCGGCAGGGAAATGAGGCCCATGGCGACGACGGTGGCGGCGACGACGCCGGTGGTTGCGGCCAGCAGCGCTCCCACCAGGACCACCGCCAGGGCGAGGCCCCCCCGCAGGCGACCGAACAGAATGCCCATGGTTTCGAGCAACTGTTCAGCGATGCCGGATTTTTCGAGAATCACCCCCAGAAAGATGAAGTAGGGGATCGCCAGGAGGGTGTAGTTCTGCATGATCCCGAAGATGCGACCGGGCAGGGCGGTCATGAAGATCGGGTCAAAGGCTCCGACGGCCCACCCCACGAGGCCAAAGGCGATCGCGGTGCCGCCCAGGGAAAAGGCGACGGGGTAGCCCAGGGCCAAAATCAGCAGGGCTCCGGCGAACATCAGTGGCCCTAGCCAGTCATAGCCCGCCATGGTGATCCTCCTGGGGTTGGGCGATCGCGCCCCGCAGCAGGGCGACCTGTTTAATGGCTTCAGAAATGCCTTGAATAATGAGCAAAATGAAACTCAAAATGACGGCGGTTTTGATGGGATAGCGCGGCAGGCCACCAGGATCAGAGGACATTTCAAAGATTTTCCAGGAATTGAAGGTCCAGGTCCAGGAAAAGTAAATGCCCAGGAGACAAAAGGGAATTAAAAATAGGCTGATGCCGATGAGATTGGCGATCGCTTTGCGGCGGATGGGCCAGCCTTTATAGAACACATCCACGCGCACATGTTCATCGTGCTTGAGGGCGTAGGCGGCTCCGAAGAGAAAGACCAGATCAAATAAATACCACTGGGCTTCCACGAGGGTATTGGTGGTGAGGTTAACGCCGATCGCGCGGCCCAGGTAGCGCCCCACCACGTTCCATGCGCCGATCGCCACCATCGCCAGGACGAGCCAATAGGTGAGGCGGCCAAGTTGTTCTATGGCGCGATCAATCAGCCGAGATAGGCGCAGCAGTTTTTGCATGGGGGCCGTTCTGGATTCTCCGTACCCAAGAGAATAGCGCTGACCTTGGCCCCTGGCGCGATCGCGGTGGAAAAAAACAGGAAAACCTAGGAAATGTCGCCAATTCCGTCCCCGTAGGGGTTGGGTCTCCCAACCCGGCCCTACGCGATCACCCCAAACCCGTTCAACCTTCTTGGAAACGCGATCGCAAGGGCAGGATAGGGAACCGGGGCGGAGAACTAGGCGGGGGCAGGGCGGGGATTTTCAACCGGGACGCGATCGCGACGTCGCCGACGCCGGGGGCACCGAAGGCATCAAGGATTTGGACAGCAGCAGACAGTTGCGATCGCCCACCCGCTGATAGTCCATCGAATCCACCATGCGATGGATGAACAGCAATCCGCGCCCCGATTCCTTTTCGAGGGGATCACCACCCGCAAATTTTTCCAGCGTCGTCGCCAACTGCCCCAGCAAATCGTAGGGCTGGCCCCGATCCCAAATCTGCAAATCCACCTGCTCCCGCCGCTGGATCACATGCAGCTCAATCGGCGTCCGTTCATCAAGCCCCCGGTGGGCATGGCGCACCGCATTCGTAAACGCCTCCGCGATCGCCAGTTGCAAACTCGCCATTTGCTCCCCCGTCAGACCCGACACACAGTCGCTAAACCACGCCTGCACTGTCGGCAACTCCTCCAGGCGAGACGGACTGCGCAGACAGCCCTGCTGAAATTCGGGAAACTGGCCCGTCGCCGCCGCCGAAGACGCGCCCCCCGACGACTCCCCATGATGCTGGGCCACCGAAGCGCCGCGATCGCGCGATCGCCCCATCCCCAAAGGCGCACCCACCGCCTTCACCATGGCCTTAAGGGTGGCTTTGAGCGCACGGACCAGCCGCCGCCACAGGGACCGCCAATTGAACCGGGAGACCACAACTACATCGCCCCACTGTTCTTGTTGAACACCACCGCGATCGTCCTGAAAATGAGCTGAAGGTCGTAGCGCAAACTCCAGCTATTTTGATACTTCAAATCCATCTGGATGATGTCTTCAAAATTCTTCACCGTTGAACGGCCATTCACCTGCCACTCCCCCGTCATCCCAGGGCGCACGTCCAGCCGCTGCCACGACGGCACCTCATAGCGATCGACCTCATCTTGAGTCGGCGGGCGCGTCCCCACCAGGCTCATTTCCCCCTTCAACACATTCCAAAATTGGGGCAGTTCATCCAAACTCGTGCGCCGCAAAAAACGCCCAACGCTGGTGATGCGCGGATCGTTGGAATTTTTGAAAATGGCCCCTTCCGCCTCGTTTTTTACTTCATGGCGACGCGCTTCGGCATCCACCACCATCGAGCGGAATTTCCATAGGCGAAACCGCCGCCCCATCCAGCCGCAGCGGGTTTGGCTAAATAAAATCGGGCCGGGGCTGTCGATGCGAATGGCGATCGCAATGGGCACAAACAAAATCGCCGTAATCCCCAACCCCACCAGCGACCCAGCAATATCCATCGCCCGCTTCACCCAGGACCGCACGGAGGGGTGAGTTTCCGGCGGGCGGTTCTGGTCGCGGCGGCTGGGGCGGCCCTGGTCGCGGGTTTCGGGGGCTTCGGGGGCTAGCTCCACCGTCAGGACGCGATCGAGACTCGTCAGGGCCAGCACCGACATCACCGGCGGCCGCACATTTTGCAGCACCAGTTCCACCTCCTGGCCCGACACCAGCTTATAGACCCCCACCAGCGCCCCGACGCCGCTGCTGTCCATAAAAACCGTGCGGTCAAAGTCCAGCAGGAGCCGTTTGGGGCGCGGGTTGGCCCCGAGAATCGATTGACAAGCTTCCTTGAAGGCCACCGCCTCGAGCACGCAGAGGCGCTCGGTGATGCGGACAATGGAATCGGTGCCGGAATATGCGATGGGAAAGTTCACGGGGGAGGACGACTGGGTAGCCATGGACGATGCTCTTGGGGGGATAGGCCGCGATCGCGGGGGCTTAGGGGTCAGGGACCAGTCAAAATGGACAGATCGGACCTGGGGCCGTAGCCGCACGAAACCGATGGATGCACCCCAGTGATTGGGTACCGATTGACGGGTGACAACACCTCATTAGGTATAGCCGACTCCCCCATATATATCCGAATCCTTCTATAAATTTCGAGGGATCGGAAACACCGTCATAATTTTTCTCGGTTCCCGGTTCTTCGCGCCGTTTCCCTGGCCGTTGGGCCTGCCCATTGCGCCCCTGGATGGCGATTGTTTTGAAGGTGATTTTGTGGATGCTGTGATGAACGCCGCGATCGCGCCCCCGGTGGCCCCCGACCTGATCAAATCCATCACCGAAGCCCTCCTGCCGCGCCTGCGGGATATCCGACGGCACCTCCATGCCCATCCGGAACTGAGCGGCCAGGAAACCGAAACGGCGGCCTATGTGGCGGGGGTGATGTCGTCGATCGGCTGCCCGGTGCGCGAGGGGGTGGGCCGCACGGGCCTGGTGGCGGAACTGGCGGGAACGGGGGCCGATCCCCGGCGGCTGGCGATCCGGGCGGATATGGACGCCCTGCCCATCCAGGAGGAAACCCTCTTGGCCTATAGCTCCCTGCGGCCCGGAGTGTGCCACGCCTGCGGCCACGATATCCACACCACCGTGGCCCTGGGGACGGCGATGGTCCTGGCGGAGGTAAGAAAAACCCTGCCGGGAGAAGCCCTGCCGGGGGATGTGCGGTTTCTGTTTCAGCCCGCCGAGGAGGTGGCCCAAGGGGCGCGGTGGATGGTGGCGGACGGGGCCATGGAGGGGGTCAGCGCCATTCTGGGGCTCCATGTGTTCCCGACGATCGCGGGGGGCTCGGTGGGGGTGCGCTATGGGGCCTTGACGGCGGCGGCGGATGATTTGGAACTGATCATCCGGGGGGAATCCGGCCACGGGGCGCGGCCCCACGAGGCGGTGGATGCCATTTGGCTGGCGGCCCAGGTGGTGACGACGCTGCAACAGGCGATCGCCCGGACCCATAACCCCCTGCGGCCCGTGGTGCTGACCATTGGCCAAATCCAGGGGGGCCGTGCGCCCAATGTCATCGCCGATCGCGTGCGGCTGGTGGGCACCGTGCGATCGCTCCACCCGGACACCACGGCGGATCTGCCCCAATGGATCGACAACATCGTCGGGGGCATCTGTCGGTCCCACGGGGCGCGCTATGAGTTGAACTACCGCCCAGGGGTGCCCTCGGTCCATAACCATGACGCCCTCACCCGCCTGTTGGAAACCAGCGCCCGGACGGCCCTGGGCGATGGCGCCGTGGAGGTGCTGGCGGAACCGTCATTGGGGGCCGAAGATTTTTCCATTTATTTAAAGGAATGCCCCGGCAGCATGTTCCGCCTTGGGGTGGGCTGGAGCGATCGCCCCAACTATCCCCTCCACCATCCTAAATTTGAGGCCAACGAGGCCGCGATCGCCGCCGGTGTCATCACCCTCGCCAGCGCCGCCGTACGCTACTGGCACACCCCAGAACTTAAACCGCCACTGGCTGAGGCTTAACCTGCTCTTAAATCACGACGGTCGAGCATCCCTTATTCTGGCTCTGTCGCCAGCGCTGGATCCGTCATTTCTGGCCCGCGCGGCTGCGTTTAGCGCCAACAGACCCAAGACTTTGGCCCGTCCGTCCGGTTGCCGCGATCGCTACCCAAGCGTCAACGGAGCCCGTCTCCGTCCATGGATGGCCACGCATCACCGACCCAACGCAACCGCCGCCGACGCACCCTTCCCGATCTTAAAGAACGACCATTCAAGCACTTCAAACGAGCGACCCCATGAAACGCAGCGCCATTCGTAATCTCCTGTTGGCCGCCACCGCCGTCTCGGCCACCGCGATCGCCGCCTGTGGCGGAGCCACCAACCAAGCCACCACCGAAGGGGGCAGCGCCACGGAAACCGCCGCCGCAGGTGGTAGCGGCGTCAGCGGAGCCGTCATGATCGATGGATCCAGCACCGTCTTCCCCATCTCCGAAGGCATGGCCGAAGAATTCATGAAGGCCAACCCCGACACCCGCGTCACCGTCGGCGTCTCCGGCACCGGCGGCGGCTTCAAAAAGTTCTGCGCGGGCGAAACGGACATGTCCAACGCCTCGCGCCCCATCAAACAGTCGGAAATCGAACTGTGCGAGCAGAACGGCATTGAATATGTCGAAGTGCCCGTGGCCTTTGATGGCCTTTCGGTGGTGGTCAACAAGGAAAACACCTGGGCCGCCTGCCTGAAGCCGGACGAACTCAAAAAGATGTGGGAAACCGCCGCAGAAGGTAAGATCACCCGCTGGAACCAGATTCGCTCCGACTTCCCCGATCAGCCCCTGGGCCTCTACGGCGCAGGGACCGACTCCGGCACCTATGACTACTTCACCGATGCCATCACCGGCACCGAGGGCGAAAGCCGTGGGGATTACACCGCCAGCGAAGACGACAACGTGATCGTCCAAGGGGTTGAGGCGGATCCCAACGGCCTGGGCTTCTTTGGCTTCGCCTACTATGAGGAGAATGCCGAGCGCCTGAAGCTGGTGGAAATCGAGAACGCTGCTGGCGAGTGCGTCGCGCCGAACGCCACCACGATCGCGGACGGGACCTATAACCCCCTGTCCCGGGCCATCTTTGTGTACTTCAGCAAGAAGGCCCTGGAAGAGAAGCCCGCCGTGAAGGCATTTGCGGAATTTCACCTGAATCCGGCCAATGCCAACCTGGTGACCGAGACGGGCTATGTGCCCATGCCGATGGACATCAAGGCTAAGGCCCAGGCGCGTATCCAAAACCTGACGGTGGGCAGCATCTTCGGTGGCGAGTCCTCCGTGGGCGTGAAGCTGGTGGACAAGCTCTAGGGATCCGCTGAATCCCTAGGGGGCGGGTGCTAGGGTCATGGGACCAGGAGCAGGGGCGCGATCACGGTGCCGTCGATGGTGTCCCCGCAAGGGATGCGGCGCGATCGCCCTTCTCCCCCCAGAGCGCCCTAGGCTCGCCCCCACCGGCCGATGGTTCAACCCCAGCCGCATGTCACCGTCCATTCTTCCAAGCAGTCGCCAGTAATCCTTCCTGCGGATTTCACAGGCGGCTGCTTTGGCGTAGGTTACGGGGCCATCTCGTCCTATCCTGCTTGGTGATGCGTGCGATGTTCAGCTCTCCCATCTCCATTACCGTTCATTTCCCCACAAGCCCATGACTGCCGGATTTTCCACCGATGATGATCCCCAGGGTCTCTGGCGACCCCAGCGGCAACTGAATCAGCGGGTGGAGTGGATCGTCAAGGCCATCTTTGCCCTGTTTGCCTTTGTTTCCGTCGCCACGACGGCGGGCATTGTCCTGACGCTGATCTACGAAACCTTTGAATTTTTCCAGGAAGTTTCTGTACTTAAGTTTTTGACGGATGGTCGCTGGACGCCCCTGTTTCGCAGTGCGGAGTTCGGGATTTTTGTATTGATCAGCGCGACGGTGATGACCTCCGCGATCGCCATCGTTGTTGCCCTGCCCCTGGGGCTGCTGTCGGCCATCTGCCTGAGTGAATACGCCAGCCCCAAGGCCCGCGCCATCCTCAAGCCCCTGCTGGAGGTGTTGGCGGGGGTGCCGTCGGTGGTCTATGGCTACTTCGCCCTGCTGCTGGTGACCCCGTTTTTACAGTCCTTTGTCCCCGGTCTCCAGGGCTTTAACTCCCTCTCGGCGGGGGTGGTGCTGGGGGTGTCGATTACGCCCCTGGTGGCGTCCTTGAGTGAAGATGCCATCTCGGCGGTGCCCCAAAGTCTGCGGGATGGGGCCTATGCCCTGGGTACTACCAAGCGCGAGGCGATCGTGTCCGTGGTGCTGCCGGCGGCCCTGTCGGGGATTGTGTCGTCGGTGATTTTGGCGATTTCCCGCGCGATCGGCGAAACGATGATCGTAACCCTGGCCGCCGGTCAGAATCCCACCTTGGGCCTCAATCCCTTTGTGCCGGTGATGACCATGACGGCCTTCATTGTGCAGGTGAGCCTGGGGGATACCCCCGCCGGTTCCCTGGCCTACAAGACCATTTACGCCGTGGGCATGACCCTGTTTTTACTGACCCTGGTGCTGAACGTTTTCAGCTTCTGGTTTGTCCGCCGTTTCCGCGAGAAGTACGACTAAGGCCCCATGACGACTCAACAGTTTTCCAATGGCGATCGCGCGGTGGAACCATTCCAGCCCAAGCTCGAAAGCCGCTACCGCTGGGATACGGTATTTCAATCCCTGACCTGGACCGCCGTGGCCCTCTCGATCGCGGTGCTGGCGGTGCTCCTGGCCGATGTGTTGATCGATGGTTTGCCCACCCTCAACTGGAATTTCCTGAGCAGTTTCCCGTCCCGCCGCGCCGAGGATGCGGGGCTGCTGTCGGCCCTGGTGGGGACCATTTGGGTGATGGTGATTGTGGCGGTGGTGTCGTTCCCCATCAGCGTGGGGGCGGGCATTTATCTAGAGGAGTTTGCGACCGATAACTGGCTCACCCGCGCGATCGAGATCAATATCAGCAACCTGGCGGGGGTGCCGTCGATTATCTACGGCCTGCTGGGGCTCCAGGTGTTTGTGCGCTGGTTTGAGCCCGTCACGGGGGGCCGCAGCATCCTGTCCGGGGCGCTGACCTTGGCCCTGCTGATTTTACCGGTGATCATTGTGGCCACCCGGGAGTCCCTGCGGGCGGTGCCGTCGAGCATCCGTCAGGCGGGGTTTGCGGTGGGGGCCACCCGCTGGCAGGTGGTGCGCGAGCATGTGCTGCCCCTGGCGTTTCCGGGCATCCTGACGGGGACGATTCTGGGCCTGTCCCGGGCGATCGGCGAGACGGCTCCGCTGATTACCATCGGGGCGCTGACGTTCATTTCATTCCTGCCCGATGGCCTCCAGAGCCCCTTTACGGTGCTGCCGATCCAGATCTTTAACTGGGTGTCTCGCCCCCAGCGGGAGTTCCACAACCTGTCGGCCTCGGGCATTATTGTCCTGATGGTGGTGCTGTTGCTGATGAACACCACCGCGATCTTGCTGCGTAACCGTTTCCAGCGCCGGATGTAGTCCTCCCCTGGGGAATGGCCATCCCCTATCCCCTGGGCTGGGCTCAGGGGGCGGCGGGTGAAACGCCCAGGGCATTACGGATTACGGATTACGGACTATTCCAGTTTTTTGGGTCGGCTCCGGCTGGCCCCTGACCCCCTTCAACCTTCACGAACTGAGATCAAAATCCATCATGGTGAGCAGCAGCAGTAGCACCCCGGCGACGACGGATCATGCGGCCCTAACCGCTGAGGGCGTCAGCGTTCTCTATGGCTCGACGCCCGCCGTGCGCGATGTCTATCTCGAAATTCCCCGCAATCAGGTGGTGGCGTTTATTGGCCCGTCCGGCTGCGGTAAGAGTACGATTTTGCGGTGTTTTAACCGCATGAATGATCTGATCCAGGGGGCGCACATTCGCGGGCGCATCCTCTTCCATGGGCAGGATTTGTATGGGAAGGGGATGGATCCGGTGGAAGTCCGTCGCCGCATTGGCATGGTGTTCCAAAAGCCGAATCCGTTCCCGAAGTCGATCTACGAAAATATTGCCTTTGGGGCGCGCATCAATGGCTACCAGGGGGATATGGATGAGCTGGTGGAGCAGTCCCTGAAGAAGGCGGCGATTTGGGAGGAGGTCAAGGATAAGCTCAAGGAGAGTGGCTTGGCCCTGTCGGGGGGTCAGCAGCAGCGCCTGTGCATTGCGCGGGCGGTGGCGATTCAGCCGGAGATTATTCTGATGGATGAGCCCTGTTCGGCCCTGGACCCGATTTCGACGCTGCGGGTGGAGGAGTTGATTAAGGAGCTGTCGCAGAATTATACGATTGTGATTGTGACGCACAATATGCAGCAGGCGTCGCGGGTGAGTGATTATACGGCGTTCTTCAATGCGGAGGCGACGGAGGGCGGCGGTAAGATCGGGTATTTGGTGGAATATGACCATACGGAGAATATTTTCCATAATCCCCGGGAGCAGGCGACCCAGGAGTATGTGAGTGGTCGATTTGGCTAGGGGGGCGCGATCGCGGTTTTGCGGCGTTGCTGCCTGGTGCGGTTGACGGGCCTGCTGAATGGATCGACGGGGCCGGTTCAGGGTTCTGTGCGGTCTTCCCGGTGATTGTTTCGGTGGCCGGGTGCGTTTAAAAGGATCCCTTTCTCCGGTGGGGGAAGGGATTTTTTAGTGGGGGGTGCGAAGGGGGTGTTGGGGAGGGGGCGTTTTTGCGTAGCATGATTGCGTTCGTGGGCCTGCTTGCCGGTTTGGGCATGGGGGCGATCGCGGGGTGAATACCGTTTCGAGGATGGCTCCATGGGTTCGATGGCCGGGTTTTGGGATGAGGTGCTGGCGTTTGCGGCGGCGGTGACGACGACGGTGGGCGATCGCCTGCTGGCGGATTTTGAGGGGGCGATGGGGGGCCAAAGGACCGAGGAGAAGGCGGATGGCAGCCTGCTGACGCGATCGGATCAGTGGGCGGATCAAACCCTGGTGGCGGCGATCGCGGCGCGGTTTCCGGACCATGGGATTTTGAGTGAGGAGGGCAGCCACCTTTTCCCGGCGGGGGACTGGTGCTGGGTGATTGATCCGATTGACGGGACGACTAATTTTGCGCGGGGCATTCCCCTCTGGGGCATCTCCCTGGGGCTGCTCTATCGCGGCTGGCCGGTCTTTGGCTATCTCTACTTTCCGCCGACGCGCCAGCGGTTCCATGGCTTCTGGGCGGGGGCGTCGGGGGCTCCGGACCTGCCGCCGGATGGGGCCTTTTGCAATGGCCGCGCGATCGCGGTGCCCCCGGCGGAGGAACCCAACGGTAACCACACCTTCAGCGTGTGTACCCGCAGCGTCTCACAACTGCCGCCAAAATTCCCCCACAAGGTCCGCATGTTGGGGGTTTCGACCTATAACCTGCTGACGGTGGCCATGGGCGCAACCCTCGGAGCCCTAGAGGCCAACCCCAAGGTCTGGGATCTCAGCGCCATCTGGGCGATCGCCCACGGGGCCGGGGTGACCTGGGTGCCCCTCGAAAACTATGCCCCCTTCCCCCTGGTGGCTGGCCAGGACTACGGCAGCCGCCCCAACCGCTGTCTGGTGGTGCCTCGGGTGGAATTGGGGGACTATTTCCACGACCTGCTGCCCCTCTAAAAGTCAGCCTAAATCCAGGGGAAGGCTTGTAAGCTCAGGAGCCAAGCGCCCCATTTCCTAGGACTTGAGCCCATCCTTTTCCCTCAGCCGCGCGATCGCGGCCAGCACCCGCCTGCGATTTTTCGCCAGGATCATCCACCTCGGCAGGCGATTCACCAGGCCCCCATTGCTCCACCCCGCCGGATTTCCCCGCTGATGGAGCCGCAACGTTGCCCGCACGTGGCGCTCGATCAAACTCAAATGGTCGAGATTATAGGCCCAGAGCACCTGTCCACCGCAGGCATCCACCAGGTACAGGGGACACTGGAAATAGGCATCCCTGGGCGGCCCCGACCCGCCGTGTAGCCGAACGGTATGGCCCTGCCAGTCGCGAGTGAAGCCACAGGATTGGCAAATCAAGCGGCGGGGTGAGAAGAGCGGGGGATTGAGCGCCGCCTCCGGGATCGCATCGCCCCTGGGGATCACCTCCGCCCGGTGGCCGCAGCGGGGACAAACGACCAAAATATGCCCAAGAAAATCCTCAAGACGCTCGCCGCCATCCTGATGACGTTCCCTTCCCATGGCTTCCGGCTTACTGGACGGGGGCTTCCGTGGCTTTCTTGGGCCAGCGGGCCGCGATCGCGTCCGTCAGCAGGTGAGACAGCAGCCCCAACGGCCCCGCAAAGAGACAAATGACTAGGGAATGGACCGTCCAAACCCCGGATTTTTGTCCCTCCCAATAGATCCAGCGGCCCACAAACAAATCCATCACCAAATAATGCACCCAGCCCGTGGCCATCACCGGCTCCTGGGAAAACAAATGGGCCAGATTCTCCAGGGTCGGATTCGCAAATTCCTCAGCGCTCGATGGGTCCAGACTGGCCACAAAGAGATAGCCATAGACCAGGGCCAGGGCCACAAAGGGCAGGGTTGACCCAATGATTTTGCGGGTAATGCCCCAGTTGGGCAGCAGCACCATCAGCGCCCAGAAGGGCAGCACAAACACATTGGCACCGTCGAACAAAACCCGGACAGACTCTAGGGAAAAAAGGGTCATGGCTAACCGCAACCATCAGGAACGATAGAACGTCAAACGGAACGGGAAAGGGGGATCAAGGGCCGGAGATGATCTCAAAAAAAGCTCAACTTTATCAGCACTTAATGGCAGCTTTATAGAAACTTGATGGCCCCTTGATGGAATCTTCATGGGACGCGGTGCTGGATGGGGGGCGTCCGATTCGGGTCAATGATAGCGTGAAACTAGCGAATGCCTGAGCTGATAAGGAGTTGAGATTGTGGTTGCTTTCCTGGCCTCCCGTGGTGTTCCGTGTTCCGGTGGGGCGTTGAACCCTCGGGCGATCGCGCGGAGCCGGACACTGCGACGGTGGATGATGACCAGTACGGCCACCGCGATCGCCACGGCGACCTCCTTCATGGGAGGCGGCAGCGCCCAGGCCGGCAGCTTCATCTCCGGCAGCAGCCCCGGTGAGTTTGTGACCCCCTCCGTTGTGGAGGCGTTTCTAGAGCCGGATGATCCCGTCAACTTCACCGTCGAAGTGGCCGTGGGCAATCCCCAGGCGATCGACCTGTTCCTGCTCAATGACCTGTCCGCCTCCTTTGATGACGACCTGCCCAATGTGCGCACGGCGGCGGGGCAACTGGTGGATGTGCTGGAAACGTTGGCCCCGGAGGTGCGCGTGGGGGTGGGATCCTTCACCGATAAGCCGATCTATCCCTTTGGGGGCCTCTATCGCCACACGGATGGCCTCCTCTATGCCTTTGATGACTATGGCTACCAAACCAATCTGGCCCTGACGGACGATCGCGCTGCCCTGCAAACGGCGGTGGATGGCCTGCAAACCGGCTGGGGGCTTGATGCGCCGGAATCGCAACTGGAGGCGCTGTTGCAGGTGGCGGTGCGTAGCCGCACGGAGTTGGGCTTTAGGCAGGAGGCATTCAAGGCGGTGGTGCTCCAGACGGATGCCTGCTTCCATGTGGCCCAGGGGGAGACGGCCTTCCGCCTGCCGGATAGCTGCTATGGCGGGGGCGATCGCCTGGATCCCTATGGCATTGGGCCGGATGCGACGCCCTTTGGGGTTTTGGACTATGAGCGGCTGGCCCTGTCCTGGGTGTCGGGCCTGACGGCCAATAATGGCGACGCGGTGCTCGATACCCAGGAGGATTACCCCGCGATCGCGATGGTGCGCCAGACGTTGCTGGAGGCGGGCATTGTGCCGATTTTTGCCGTCACCAACGCCGTCGGGTCCATCTATCAGGGGCTGGTGGATATCCTGGGGTTTGGGCAGGTGGTGGAACTGAGCGCCGACAGTTCTAACCTGGTGAGCGCCGTGCAGCAGGGGCTCCGGGCGGCCCTCAATGATGTGAAATTATTCGTCGAGGATGATGACTACGACTATGTGCGGCGGGTGGGCAGTGATCTGAGCGGCGAAAAGGAAGGGACCGATCTGGGGGTGGCCTCCGGCGATCGCGCCCGGTTCGAGATCACCCTGGAGGATCGCTCCGGCGATCGCCTGACGGGGGACGACACCCTCTATCTCACGGCCACGGGCTATGGCCGCACGACGGTGAATGTGACGGTGCCGCGCCCCGCCCCGACGCCGACGCCGGCTCCAGAACCGGAGCCGGAACCGGAGCCAACCCCTGGGACGCCGCCGGTCGATCCGGGCGATCGCGTTTCAGTGCCGGAACCGTCGGCCGTGGTGGGTCTCGGGGCGATCGCCCTGCTGCTGCGCGGCCCCCTGAAGCGGCGATCGCGCCCCTGAGGCGAAAAGCCATCACTAAACCCTTGACAGGACCGCCGCCCCAAGTACAGGATTTAAACTGAGAAATTCTTTACAACTTGTAACCGCCCCGGCCTCCGTCCCCCGCGATCGCGCCCCACCTTCGCCCCCGACGGGCCTAGGCTTGCGCTAGGTTGAGGCCGCCCCTGGCCGCCGTCCGTCTTCAAAGATGCAGGACTCCGATGCTACCCGAACTGATCACCCTAGAAACCCTCCATGAAATTGCGCGCGAGTATGGCTACTGGGCAGTTTTTTCGGGCATTGCCCTAGAGAATGCGGGCATTCCCCTGCCGGGGGAGACGATCACGCTGATCGGGGGATTTCTGTCGGGCAGTGGTGAGTTGGAGTACTGGGGCGTCTGGGGGGCTGCGACGGCGGGGGCGATCCTGGGGGATAACTTTGGCTATTGGCTCGGGCGTTGGGGGGGCTGGCCGCTGCTGCTGCGGTTGGGGCGCTTCTTTCGCCTGGGGGAAGAGAAATTGATCGAGGCCCGCGATCGCTTCGGGGCCAATGCGGGGAAGGCCGTCTTCCTGGGGCGTTTCGTGGCCCTGCTGCGGATTTTTGCAGGGCCGATGGCGGGCATTGCCCAGATGCCCTACTGGCGCTTTGTGCTCTATAACGCCGCCGGGGCAGCGGTTTGGGCCTCCGCGACCGTGAGTTTGTCCTTCTTTGCCGGTCGGCTGGTGCCCCTGGAAACCCTCATGGAATGGGTGGGGCAGTTGGGGCTGGCGCTGCTGCTGGTGATTGCCCTGTGGTTGGCGGTGCCCCTGTGGCTCGAAAGCCGCAAGTCCGACACGATTATCTAAATTTCATAGGATTTCATAGGGGTTTTTGAAGGGGAGCAGGGCACGTCATCTGGTCCGTCGCCGTGGGGGTTGGGTCTCCCAGGCCGAACCCGACCGATCATCACCAACCCGTTCAACTTCGGGATAGGAATCGCGGGGGCTGGGCGGGGAAACCCCGCCCCTACGGTGGTCCTGGGGCGATCGCGCCGTGGGTTTTCCTGCCCCCCGCGAAATTGCGCCGACCCGTCAGCCTTTACGCTAGGCTTGAGGGAATCGTAATTTTTGTTAACAGTCTTGCGGCCCCCGTGCTCCCGTGGGGGCACAGGATTTTCTGCCGCCATTTCTACGTCAAGGAATCGCGCCGCTGCCATGGCCCCTAACTCTGCCGACTGCCCCACCGAGTCTACGGACGTTCCCCCCACCCCTCCGACGGTTTCCGGTGCCGAAGCGTCCCGCCCCGGATCCCTCGATCAGCCGACGGCGGCGACTCCCCCGCGATCGCTCCCTGCCTGGTTGATGGGGCCGCGTGGGTTGCTGGTGGGCCTTGGCCTGGGCGTGTTGATGACCTTCGTGGGCGGGCAACTCCTCGGACGCACCCCCACCGATGGCCCCGCCCCCGCGATCGCGGCAGCCCAGGCGGATCCAAGCGGCGCAGAAGCCCCCAGTGGCAACCGATCCGCCGTCACCGTTGCCACAGTCCAGACCGCCCAGGTGCCCGATCTGCTCACCGCCACCGGCACCGTCGAAGCGCGGGAACTGGTGCCCGTCCGCTCCACCGCCACGGGCTTGCAGGTGATGCGGCTCCTGGTGGACGAGGGGCAGCCGGTGCAGGCCAATCAGCCCATGGCCCTGCTGGACAATTCCATCCTGCGGACCCAATTAATTCAAGCTCGGGCGGACCTGATGGAGGCGGAGGCGGCCTTGGCGGCGGCCCTGGCCGGGAGTCGTCCCCAGGAAATTGCCCAGGCCCGGGAGGCGGTGGCCCAGGCGGGGGCGGCGGCTGATCGCGCCCAGGCGGGGTTAGTGCTGGCCCAGCAGCGGGTGGAGCGCAACCAGCTTTTGTTTGAGGAGGGGGCCATTTCCGAAGATCGGCTGATGGAAGTGATGGCGTCGGCGCGGCAGTTCCAGGCGGATCTCGACAGCGCCCGGGCAAGCCTGCGGGAGGCCCAGCAGCGGCTGCAACTGCTGCAAGCG
The DNA here is from genome assembly GCA_022402445.1 of Cyanobacteriota bacterium. Taxonomy (GTDB): domain Bacteria; phylum Cyanobacteriota; class Cyanobacteriia; order CACIAM-69d; family CACIAM-69d; genus MS008. The sequence goes on from JAKRSF010000006.1 coordinate 192,657, forward strand.
GGCACGCGATCGGAGGAAATCACCCAGGCGGAGGCGCGGAAACTACGGGCCCAGGGGCGCGAGCGCGAATTGATGGAACGCCTGCGGGATACCCAGGTGGTGGCGTCGGCGTCGGGTATTGTGGCCCAGCGGAATTTGAAGGTGGGGGATACGATCGGCCAGGATGGGCCGCCCCCATTCACGATCGTGGAGGCGGGGGTGCTGGAGTTGCACCTGAAGGTCCCGGCGACGGCGGTGCAGATGGTGCGGCCGGGGCAGCCGGTGCAGGTGACGGCGGATGGCCAGACGGATTTTCGGTTGATGGGCCAGGTGCGTGAGGTGGAGCCTACGGTGGATGCCCAGTCCCGGCAGGCGACGGTGAAGGTGGCGCTGCAAAGTCCTCGGGGCCTCAAGCCGGGGATGTTCCTGCGGGGGGCGATCGCGACGGGGCTCCGGGAGGGGCTGGCGATTCCTTCGGGGGCGGTGCTGCCCCAGGCGGATGGGACGGCGGTGGTCTATCGCCTGGATGGGGATAACCGGGTGGCGTCGGTGACGGTGGAGACGGGTTCGCTGCTGCCGGGGGATCTGGTGGCGGTGCGCGGCCCCCTCGATGCGGGGCAAGGGGTGATCGTGAAGGGGGCGGCCTATCTCAAGGATGGCGATCGCGTGCGGGTGGTGCCGGATGCGGGCCAGTAGGGCGATCGTCTGGGGTGTTGCGTTGGCCCTTGGCGTCGGCCATGACTCCAGTTGTTTCAGCGAATTCAGCGTTTAGCTTGCAGCCGTCTAGCTTGTAGCCATTAATGCGATCGCCTTGGGGGGCGCGCTCAACCGTCTATGAATGAGGGATTTCACGTTTCCGCCTGGTCGATCCGCCGCCCCGTGCCCGTGGTGGTGCTGTTCATTGTCCTGATGTTTTCGGGGATGCTGTCCTTTACGCGGCTGGGCATTGATGACACGCCGAATATCGATGTGCCAGCGGTGTCGATTACGGTGGTGCAGCCCGGAGCGGGGCCGTCGGAGCTGGAATCCCAGGTGACCCGCAAGATTGAGGACGCGGTGGCGGGTCTTGGGCGCATTGATCAGTTGCAGTCCACGGTGACCGATGGGCGATCGCTGACGATTATCAATTTTGAACTGGGGACCAATAGCGATCGCGCCACCAACGAGGTGCGTAATGCCGTGGCCCAGGTGCGCATGGATCTGCCCCAGGGGATCCAAGAGCCGGTGGTGGAACGGCTGAATTTTAGCGATGGGGCGGTGGCGATCTATTCCGTGGTGTCGGATCGGCGATCGCCCACGGAATTGAGTAACTGGGTCGATCGCACCATTGCCCGAGAGGTGCTGTCGGTGCGGGGGGCGGGCCGGGTCGAGCGGCTCGGGGGCGTGGATCGGGCCATTCGCATTGATCTTGATCCCGCGCGGCTCGATGCCTATGGCCTCACCGCCAGTGAGGTGAACGATCGCGTGCGGGCCTTGAACATTGACCTGCCGGGGGGACGGGCGGACCTGGGCGATCGCGAGCAAAATATCCGCACCCTGGGCAGCGCCAAAACCGTCAGCGAACTGCGGGCCTACCGCCTGCCTTTGCCCGATGGCAGCACCGTCGCCCTGGGGGATTTGGGGATCGTTGAAGATGCCTACTCGGAACCGCGCCAGGTGGCCTTTTTTGACGATCAGGCGGTGGTGGGTTTTTCCGTCCTGCGCAGCACCGGCAGCAACCTAGTTCAGGTGGAGGAGGGCACCGATCGCGCCCTAGAGCGCCTGCGGGAAACCCTGCCGGAGGACATCAAAATTGAAAAAATCTTCACCCTGGCGGACTCCGTGCGGGGCAGCTACCGCTCCACCTTCGAGGCCCTGATCGCCGGATCGATCCTGACGGTGTTCGTGGTGGGGGCGTTTCTGCGGGACTGGCGACCGACGCTGATCACGGCGCTGGCGTTGCCCCTGTCGATCATTCCCACGTTTGTGCTGATGGAATCGCTGGGCTACACCCTCAATGGCATGACCATGCTGGCCCTGACCCTGGCGATCGGCAACCTGGTGGATGACGCCATTTGCATGATCGAGAATATCGATCGCCACCGCAATATGGGCAAAGCGCCATTCCGGGCGGCCCTGGATGCGGCGCGGGAGATCGGGCTGGCGGTGGTGGCGACCACGGCGACGATCGTGGCGGTGTTTTTGCCCGTGGCGTTCATGGGGGGCATTCCGGGCCAGTTCTTCCAACCCTTTGGGGTGACCTTTGCCGCTTCGACCATGGTTTCAACCCTGGTGGCGGTGACCATGACACCGATGCTGGCGGCGCGGCTGCTGCGGCGGTCGGAGCGGCCCGTGCTGGCGGACATGGTGATCGAGGCGGGGGATACGCGATCGCAGTTCGAGCGGGAGACGGCCCTGACCGGTTCCCCCAATGGCCCCTACCGGCGGGTGCTGCGCTGGGCGTTGCGCCATCGGTTGATCGTGGTGGTGACGGCGGTGGTGGTGTTCATCGCCAGTTTGCAGTTGGTGCCCCTGCTGCCGAAGGGGTTGTTTTCGTCGGGCGATCGCGGCACGGCCATTGTGAATGTGGAACTGCCCCCCGGCTCGACCCTGGCGGAAACGGTGCAGGTGAGCCAGCAGGTGGCGATCGCGGCGCGATCGCAGCCCGGACTGCGCAATACATTCATCCATGTGAGTGATCCGATCACGGCCAAGGTCTATATCAACCTGGTGCCCAAGGGGGAGCGGGACTATACCCTGGCGGAATTTGAGGAGACCCTGCGCGATCGCTTCAGCGCCATTCCCGGTGCCCGCGTGGCGTTCCAGAGCAGCGGCGCGGGGGGCAGCAGCAAGGATGTGACCCTGGTGCTGAAGGGGGAAAATCCCCAACTGCTCAAGGAAACCGCCGATGCGATCGAACGGGGCATGGGGGGAATTTCTGGCCTGGTGGACATTGCATCGAGCGCCAGTCTGGTGCAGCCGGAGTTGGCGATTATTCCCGACCTGCAACGGGCGGCGGATTTGGGGGTGTCGGTCCAGGCGATCGCGCGGACCGCCTCCCTAGCGACGATTGGGGAGATTGAAGCGAACCAGGCGAAATTCAACCTGCCCGATCGCCAAATTCCCATCGAAGTGAAGCTCGCCCCCGCCGCCCGCCGGAACATCGCCACCTTGGAAAATCTCAAGGTGCCCGGTCGCAACAACACCCTGGTGCCCCTGAGTTCCGTGGCATCGATCCGCCTCGTGAGCGGCCCCGCGCGGGTGGATCGCTTTGATCGGGCGCGGCAGATCACCCTAGAGGCCAATTTGGCGGGCATTGCCCTGGGGGAGGCCCTCGATCAAATCCGGGCGCTGCCGGAGATGAATCCGCTCCCGGCGGGCATTGTGGAGGAACCGGCGGGGGATGCGGAAATTATGCGGGATATTTTCTCGCGATTCCTGGCGGCGTTGAGTTTGGCGATCCTGTCGATTTTCTCGATTTTGGTGTTGCTCTATAACAATTTCCTCTATCCCTTGAGCATTCTGGCGGCCCTGCCCTTTTCCATTGGGGGGGCGCTGCTGGGGCTTTTGGTGACCCAGAAGGAGCTGGGGCTGTTTGCCTTGATTGGCATTGTGCTGCTGATGGGGCTGGTGACCAAAAATGCGATTTTGCTGGTGGATTTTGCCCTCGAAGGTCAGCGCCACGGCATGTCCCAGCGCAATGCGATCGTGGAGGCGGGGGCGTCGCGCCTGCGGCCGATCTTGATGACGTCCCTCTCGACGATCGCGGGGATGTTGCCGATCGCCCTGGAGTTGGGGGAGGGGGCCGAGGAACGGAGTCCCATGGGCATCGCGGTGATCGGGGGCTTCCTGACGGCGACGGTGCTGACGCTGGTGGTGGTGCCGGTGCTGTTCTCCTATGTGGATAATTTCAACCACTGGCTGATGCGATCGCTCCGCCCCGAAACGGAGGAGGTGCCCAGTGGCTTTGCGGCGCAGTTGCCCCAGGGCGATCGCGATCGCGTGGAGGTGTAGGGCCTTGGCCATGGGGACGGGGGCGGATCCCAGGGTCTTGGGGGAGGAAAAACGGAAACTGCGCCGTCAATTTCTGGCCCAGCGGCTGGCCCTCGATCCCCAGGTGTGGCGCGATCGCAGTGGTGCAATTTGCGATCGCCTCATGGGACTGGATTCGCTGCAACAAGCGACGACCATCCTCGCCTATGTTAGCCATCGCCAGGAGCCGGATCCGCTGCCCCTGATGGCGTCCCCCTGGGGCCAGAGCAAAATCTGGGGCCTGCCCCGCTGCGAGGGGACGCGCTTGATTTGGCACCAATGGGGAACTGGGGAGCCGTTGATCTCGGGGGCCTTTGGGATTCGGGAGCCGCTGCCGGATGCGCCGTTGATTGACCGCGATCGCGTGGATGCGATCCTCGTGCCCCTGGTGGCGGGCGATCGCGCCGGGTATCGCCTGGGCTATGGGGGCGGTTTTTACGATCGCCTCCTCGCGGATCCCAACTGGCGACGGCCCCCCGCGATCGGCCTTGCCTTTGACTTTGCCCTGGTGGATCACCTGCCTCGGGAATCCTGGGATCAGCCGCTCCAGGGGATCGTCACCGAAACCCAAGCCCTGTGGTTTGGGGCGATCGCTGGGGCCGACAGTTAATCCACAATCCCCGCCCCCGCCGATCGCGATCGCGCTAGGATGCCAATGGCAACGGCCCATCATCAATTTTTGTAAAAGATTTGTCATAAACCTATGGGGGCGATCAGCGGGACGATCAGGGAGGTGAGGCGGAGCCTGCGGGGGCTGTGGATTTGGGTGCTGGCGCTGGCCCTGGTGCTGGGGGTGGCGGCCCCGGCGATCGCGCTGCCCTCCCCGGAGAAGACGGCCCCCACGGAGCTTTCGGGACCGGAGGCGGAGGCGGAAACCACGGCCACCTGGGTAGATCGGGCCTTTGAGGCGACGAATGCCGGAGATTTTGCCACGGCGGAGCGCTATTGGACCAAAATCCTCGAACGCTACCCCGATCGCGCCGAAATCTGGAGCAATCGCGGCAATGCCCGCACCAGCCAAAATAAATTGGACCTGGCGATCGCGGACTATAACCGCGCCATTGAACTGGCCCCCGATGCGCCGGATCCCTACCTCAATCGCGGCGCGGCCCTGGAAAATCGCGGGGACTATGGGGCGGCGATCGCGGACTACGATCGCGTGCTGGCCCTAGATCCCTATGATGCCGCCGCCCACAACAATCGCGGCAATGCCCTGGGGGGCCTCGGGCGCTGGCAGGAGGCGATCGAGTATTTTCTGAAGGCCGCTGAACTGGTACCCGACTTCGCGATCGCGCGGGAGAATTACGCCCTAGCCCTCTATGAGGTGGGCGATCGCCAGGAGGCCCTGCGCCACCTGCGGAACCTCGTCCGTAAATATCCCGGCTTTGCCGATGCCCGCGCCGCCCTGACGGCCCTGTTATGGATCAACGGCAGCCAGGGGGAGGCGGAAAGCCAGTGGGTGTCCGTGGTGGGCCTTGATCGCCGCTACCGGGACATTGACTGGGTGCGGCAGGTGCGCCGCTGGCCCCCCACGGTTACCGCCGCCCTCGAAAAATTCCTCAAGCTCTAGGGTTTGGGGCGTTTATAGAACGGGCGCGGCACCACCTGGGCGGGATGCCGTTGCCCGCGAATTTCTACATCTAGAACTTGGCCGATCTGGGCCTGGGCGGTGGCCACCTGGGCGATCGCGATGGGGACGCCGAGGGTGGGGGACAGGGTGCCGCTGGTGACGGTGCCGACGCGATCGCCCCCCACAAAAACCCCATAGCCCGATCGCGCGATGTGACGCCCCTCCAGTTGCAGGGCCACCAGTTGCCGATCGCACCCCTCGGCCTGCTGCCGTTCGAGGATCGCGCGCCCCATGAAATCCCCCTTGCGATCGCAGTGGACCAGCCACCCGAGCCCCGCCTCGATGGGGGTGGTGTCCTCCGTCACATCCTGGCCGTAGAGGGCCATGGCCGCCTCCAGCCGCAACGTGTCGCGCGCCCCCAGGCCACAGGGCTGCGCCCCCGCCTCCAAGAGCGATCGCCACAGGGCCAGACCCGCGTCCGGATCGACCATGATCTCAAAACCATCCTCCCCCGTATAGCCCGTGCGGGCCACGAAGGCCGGAGCCCCCAGCAGATCCGTTTCCACAAAGCCGTAGCGCTTCACGGCCCCCAGATCCGCCGCCGCCCAGGGTTGCAGCATCGCCGCCGCGTTCGGCCCCTGCACCGCCAGCAGGACGCGATCGCGCGACAAATCCACCAACGCCGTCCCGCTACCGGCCAACTGCTGCTCCAGCCAGGTCCGATCTTTCGCCGTCGTGGCCGCATTCACGATCGCCACCAGCCGCTCCGGCCCCGCCCCATAGAGGATCAAATCGTCAATAATGCCGCCGCGATTGTTCAGCAGCACCGTATATTTCCCGCGCCCCGGCGTCAGGACCGACAAATCACTCGGCACCAGGGGATCCATCGCCGCGATCGGATCGCCCCCCACCAGCTCAAACTTGCCCATGTGGGAAATGTCAAACACCCCCACCCGCGATCGCACCGCCCCGTGTTCCACCTTCAGGCCCGCAAACTGGACCGGCATCGCCCAGCCCCCAAAGGCCGTCATCTTTGCCCCCTGGGCCACAATGGCGTCGTAGAGCGGGGTTTGTAACAGGGACGCATCCACCGAATCAGTCATGGCAACACCAGAAAACCCCAGGGGAACGGCAACCGCAAAACAGACCTATTTTGCCATTTCCCCCGTCAATCCTCCTCCGGTGCGGGCGATCGCGATGGCCGCCGCGATCGCGGCCCCCCCGCCTGCCGGTGGTAGCTCAAATACCACTCCTTAGAACTGCGAATCGCCAGCCACAGCAGCATCAGGGCAATCAAGCCCCCATGGGTCGGCGCATCAAACGCAAACAGCACCAGGAAAATGCACAGCGCATCCTGGGCAAAAATCGCCCACAGGGGCAGCCCCCGCAGCCGAAAAAACCACCCCACCTGCACCAATTGCAGCACCAGGGCCAACAACCCCCCAATAATCCCCAGCAGCATCAGCATCCACGGGGCAATCTCCATCGCCGTCGCGATCGCCATCCCCATCACCGCCCCCGCCACCGGACTAAAGGCCAACTGCACCACCTGCAAAATCCGCAGCCCCAGCAGCCGCTTCGACGCAAACAGCTCAAACAGCGACCAGCTCACCAGCACCCCCAGCACCACCTGGGGCGACAGGGCCGACAGCAGCGGCACCTGGGACCACAAACTCGCCCCCTGCAACAGCCCAATCAACAGCAGCGGCAGGGCAATCCGCAGCCCCCCCGCCGCCGAAGCCGCCAAGGCCGCCAAGAGTTCGATCGTCACACCCGTATCCCCACGCCCATGTACAAAATCCCGTTCCCAATGCCGTCCGCCCCCGCCGCCCCCGCTGCCCCCTGCGCAAAATCCCCAGCCCGCGCCAGGATCAAAGCATAGGACGCCCCCTCCAATCACCCCACCGCCCCTTGCCCCACCCGGCCAACCACGGGGGTATCGGCCCTTGGGACCATGCTTCAGCGGCAACCCCCAGGTTTATCTCGCCTTCCATTCTAAAAAGTTTCCCGAACGACGGTCGGGCCACGGGCCGTTGCTCCCTCTCCTTTGCCCGTGTAAACATTTGTGTCTAGCCTTCTCAGGAAAAAACTCCCCCTAGCCCAAAGGGGTACACTCAAAATTAAGGTGGTGGCTAGATCTTTGGGGATTAAAAGCTCAAGTTTTACCGAGATCTTTGATTCATTAAAACTTGAAGTTTTTGCCTAGAAAGCATCGCCATCGGTAAGGGTGCGGTTGCCCAACCATTGATCCAATCTGCCAATCCAAGGGTCGATCCTATCGATTAAAACATCGCTGTCCGTTGCGATCGCCCCAAACCCCCAAGCCACCACGATGATTTCATGAACTGATCGAGTTTTGGCATGGGCTCAATGACCCAAAAAACTCAAAATAGCCCTAGAAAGATTGATCAATTCATTGATTGTTTCCCGGAAATGTAGTTAGACCGATCGCTCGCTTCCCCTCAACCGTGAAGGATACTGCCATGGGCGCTTCCCTTTTTGATGATGCCAGTCTCCGCCTTGAACGGGCGCTAAAGTATGTCACCCTTGCGGAAGACACGATTGAGCATTTGAAATATCCCAAAGCCTGCCTTCAGGTGTCGATTCCCGTGCGGATGGACAATGGGGCGCTCCGCATTTTCCAGGGCTATCGGGTGCGTTATGACGACACGCGCGGACCGGCGAAGGGGGGGGTTCGCTACCATCCGGGGGTGTCGCTGGATGAGGTGACGTCCTTGGCCTTTTGGATGACCTTTAAATGCGCGGCGTTAGATCTGCCCTTTGGGGGAGGGAAGGGGGGCATTACGGTTGATCCCAAGCAGCTTTCTAAGATGGAGCTAGAGCGGCTGACCCGGGGCTATATTGACGCGATCGCGGATTTTATTGGCCCGGATGTGGATATTTTGGCCCCCGATGTCTATACGAATGCCACGATCATGGGTTGGATGATGGACCAGTACGGCATCATCCAGCGGCGCATTGTCCCGGCGGTGGTGACCGGCAAACCCTTGGCATTGGGGGGCAGCGTCGGGCGGGAGACGGCCACGGCCACCGGCGCATTCCACACCATCGAAACCCTGATGCCGAAGTTTGATCGCCGCCCGGAGGACACCACCGTGGCGATCCAGGGTTTTGGTAATGCGGGGGCGATGTTGGCGGAATTGCTGTTTCGGGCGGGCTACCGGGTGGTGGCGGTGAGCGATTCGAGGGGGGCGATCTATGCGCCGGGGGGGCTCGATGTGCCCAGTATTCGACAGCACAAGGCGGAAAGTCGCCACATGAAGGCGGTGTACTGCAAGGGGACCGTTTGTGAACTGGTGGCGGCGAATCACATTACTAATGAGGAGCTACTGGAGCTGGAGGTGGATCTGTTGATCCCGGCGGCCCTGGAAAATCAGATTACGGCGGAGAATGCGCCCAGGGTGCGGGCCAAGTGGATTTTTGAGGTGGCGAATGGGCCGGTGACTTCGGCGGCGGATGGGATTTTGAACGATCGCGGCGTCCATGTGGTGCCCGATATCCTGACCAATGCGGGGGGCGTCACCGTGAGCTATTTCGAGTGGGTGCAGAACCGCAGTGGCCTCTATTGGACGATCGAGGAGGTGGAGGCGCGCCTGCGCGATCGCATGGTGCGGGAAACCAATGCCATTTGGGAGGTGGCCCAGCGGGAGGCCATTGACCTGCGGACGGCGGCCTATGTCCATGCCCTGCTGCGGTTGAGTGATGCGATTCAGGTGAAGGGGACGCGGGACTATTACACCCAATCGCTGGGCTAGGGGGGCGATCGCTCACGGCCTCACAACGCAAGGGACTAAATTCAAGGTGCTGAAGGGGGCGATCGCGCCCCTTTTTTGCGGCTTTTTTGCGGCCATGGGATCCGGGGCGATCGCCGACACCCCCCAACCGAGTCCGTGCGGGGAAGTTTCCTGAGCCGAAGATGGCCAAAGATCACGGGCCGTTAATAATTGCTACGGTAACCTTAAAAAATACTAGCTCCGCGCGATCGCCCTAGGGCTTCACGATAGGCTAGCCTCAGGCCCAAGATCCTTCCCAAGCTTCGTTGGATTACCCGAGCTAGGGCCGCGATCGCCCCATGGCTAGCCCCCACAAAATCAACCCTGAGGTTGCTTAACTCACCATTAACATGGGCATGGAAAAATATCAACCGAAGTGCCCTGAACCCCCGCCCAGCGCCCCCTACGGTCTGTAGGTTAAAGCACAATCGCCCCGCGCATTTTGTATTAGGAGTTGTTCCAGTCATCCCTGTGCTATAACCTCCATTAGGATTGGGCTCCAATTGGGCAATTGAAATGGATCAAAATCCCCGGTAAAGGCAATGCTAAAGGCCGCCTAAAATGCAACCCCTTGATTGTTAATTCCCACCAGAATTTGCCCCGAAAAAGTTTGTTCAGCAACCGCTAGAAATGGCTCGAAGGTGTATCCAGGTTGGGGAACGTCGGGGCTTCGGCCATGGTCCGGGGCGATCACGAAACCAGTTCCCTATTCAGCCGTTTTGAACCGCTTTGAAGGTTGGACGCCCATCAGCCCAGGATGTCTTACCCCCCCGCCAACCATTAACCCATCGAAAAAACAGCCGCTTGTTCTGGCTTTTTCTGAGGAGATCGTGCCGCCATGTCTGCCCCCCCATCCACCGCCGCCGCCAATGGTGCCGTTAACGGCGTTGCCCCATCCGCTGCCCCGTCCGCCAAGGGGAGCCACCCCAGCGGGGACAAGCGCTTCAAGGCCCTAGATGCCACCCTCAAGCGCAACCGTTTTCAGCAGGATGCCCTGATTGAAATTCTCCACAAGGCCCAGGAGCTGTTTGGCTACCTGGAGGAGGATGTGCTGCTCTATGTGGCGCGGCAGTTGAAGCTGCCCGTGAGTCGGGTGTTTGGGGTGGCGACGTTCTATCACCTCTTTTCCCTCAAGCCCAGCGGTAAGCACACCTGCACCGTTTGCTTGGGCACGGCTTGCTATGTGAAGGGGGCGGGGGAGTTGCTGGCGGCCCTGGAGGCGGAATTTGGCGTGAAGCCGGGGGAAACGACGGCGGATGGCCTGCTGTCGGTGGTGACGGCCCGGTGCATTGGGGCCTGCGGCATTGCGCCGGCGACGGTCTATGACGGGAAGGTGGCCGGGAAGCAGACGACGGAGATGGTGCTGACCTGCGCTCGCCAGTGGCAGGCGGAGGGCTAGGGCCGGGGGGGCTGGGGATCGCCGCGATCGCGGGGGGCCAGCGAGGGAGCCAACGGAGCGGAGAGAGGAGAGAGAAGAGCCATGATTGATTTGCAACAGCTTCAGGACATCGGCCAACAGGAGCGCGATCGCCGCAAGCCGGTGCGGATCCGGTGCTGCACGGCGGCGGGCTGCCAGTCCTCGGGGGCCTGCTCGGTCAAAGAGCAGCTTGATGGGGCGGTGGCGGCGGCGGACTTGGGCGATCGCGTGGCGGTGGCGGGGGTCGGCTGTATGCGCTTCTGTGGGCGCGGTCCCCTGGTGGCGGTGGACCACGAGGACGGCACCTCGCAGCTCTATGAGGGGGTGACGCCGGAGAATGCCGCCTCGATCGTCGGGACGTTGCAGGGGCAGCCCACCACGGCCACCCTGGGGGATTGGAACCATCCCTTCTTTGCCCACCAGATGCCGATCGTGCTGGAAAACAGCGGCAATATTGACCCGGAGCGCATTGAAGAATACATCGCCGTGGGGGGGTACCAGCAGCTTTATCGGGCGCTCCATGACCTGTCGCCGGAGGCGGTGGTGAAGGAAATTTCCGCGTCGGGCCTGCGGGGGCGCGGCGGCGGCGGCTATCCCACGGGCCTGAAGTGGGCGACGGTGGCGAAAATGCCGGGGGATCAAAAGTACGTCATCTGCAATGCGGATGAGGGGGATCCGGGGGCCTTCATGGATCGCAGCGTCCTGGAAAGTGATCCCCACCGCATTCTGGAGGGGATGGCGATCGCGGCCTATGCCATCGGCGCAAACCACGGCTATGTCTATGTGCGGGCGGAATATCCCCTGGCGATCGCCCACCTGCAAACGGCCATCAAGCAGGCCAAGCGGCTGGGGATTTTGGGCAGCCAAATCTTCGATACGGATTTTGATTTCAAGGTGGATATCCGCGTCGGGGCCGGGGCCTTTGTCTGCGGGGAAGAAACGGCCCTGATCGCCTCGATCGAAGGGAAACGGGGCAATCCGCGCCCGCGCCCGCCCTATCCGGCCCAGTCCGGCCTGTGGCAGTCCCCCACCTTGATCAATAACGTGGAAACCTACGCCAACGTGGCGGCGATTCTGCGCCGGGGCAGCGAGTGGTATGCTCGCATCGGCACCGAAAAGAGCAAAGGCACGAAGGTGTTTGCCCTGACGGGGAAGGTGGAAAATACGGGCTTGATCGAAGTGCCCATGGGGACGACCGTGCGGCGCATCGTCGAGGAGATGGGGGGCGGGGTGCCGGGGGGTCGCCAGGTGAAGGCGGTGCAGACCGGTGGGCCGTCGGGGGGCTGCATTCCCGCCCATTTGTTCGATACGCCGGTGGACTACGATTCCCTGCTGGCCCTCGGGACGATGATGGGCTCCGGCGGCGCGATCGTTATTGATGACGAGACGGACATGGTGGATGTGGCGCGGTTCTATATGGACTTCTGCCGCAGTGAGTCCTGCGGAAAATGCGTGCCCTGTCGGGCGGGGACGGTGCAGATGTATGAGTTGCTCGATCGCATTTTGGAGGGGCGGGCGACGGAGCGGGATTTGGCATCGTTGGAGCGGCTCTGTGTGGTGGTCAAGGATACGAGTTTGTGCGGGTTGGGCATGTCTGCGCCGAATCCGGTGATTAGTACCCTGCGCTATTTCCGCCATGAGTACGAGTCGCGGCTGCGATCGCCGATGGCGGCGGGCCATGGGGGTTAGGGGGGTGTGATCCTCTGATCCCTACTGTTCACCTGAGCGGGCCGGGGCGATCGCGCCTTTGCCCAGAGGAGTCAAGCGATGGCGAGTCAGGCATTCTATCCCCAGGATTTTGTACGGGAGTCGGCAGCGGGACCGACCGGGGCCGGGGCCGGGGCCGGGGCCACCGTGACGATCGCGGTGGAGCATACCCCGACGGTGGGGGATCCCCTGTCCGGTTGGGGGCCACTGTTGGCGGCGGCGGCGCGGGCTCCGTCGGGCCACAATACGCAGCCCTGGCGGTTTGTGGTGGGGCCAAGGCATGTGGATCTGTGGCGCGATCGGACGCGATCGCTCCCCCAGGCGGATCCGGGTGATCGGGAATTGACCATTGCCTGTGGGGCGGCCCTGCTGAATTTGCAGTTGGCGGCGCGCCATGGGGGCCTGGGGGTGACGACGCTCCTGTGGCCGGATGGGACGGAGCCCGATTGGGTGGCCCGCGTGGGGGTGGATGCCTGTCCGATTGATCCGGCGGATGCGGTGTCCCAAAAGCTCCATGGGGCCATTGAACTGCGCCAGACGGCGCGCCATCCCCTGGTGCCGCACCATCCCCTGCCGGAGCGGCTCTATGGCACCTTGAAGGCGGCGGCGTGCCAATTTGGGGCGGATTTGGTGTTTATCAATGGGGCGGCGGCGCGGCAGTTTTTGGCGGATCAGCAGGAGCGGGCGCTGCGGTGCCAGTGGCGCGATCGCGCGTTCCGGCAGGAGTTGGCCCACTGGATCCGGCCGCGATCGGCGGGGGATGGCCTCAGTGGGGCGGCCCTGCTGGGCTGGGGTGATGGCCTCGATGGGGGGCTCAGCGGTGCCCTGGCGGCCCTGACCCGCTGGGGAAACCTGGGGGGTGGGCAGATCCGCCGCGATCGCGCCGCCCTGCTGGGGGCTCCGGCGGTGGCCCTGCTGGTGACCCCCGAGGACGATGACGAGCATTGGCTGCGGGCGGGGCTGGCCCTGGAGCGAATGCTGCTGTCGGCCACCGCTGAGGGGGTGTCGGCCCAGTTCTGGAATGCCGCCGTCCAGGAGCCCACCACCCGCCTTGCCCTGGCCACCCTGACCACCTGCCCCGACGGTGGAACGCCCCGCATTCCCCAGATTCTGCTGGGTTTGGGCTACCCCAGCCGCCCCACCGCGCGATCGCCCCGACGGCCCATCAGTGCGATCGCCCACGCCTTCGAGGCCCGCGACCCCGCGATCGCCCCCTAGCCTCCATTCCTAGAGAGGAGTTGTCCATGTCTGTCATTACCCTGACCATTGACGGTCAAGCCATCGCGATCGAAGAGGGGGCCACCCTCCTGGAGGCGGCCCAAGAGGTCGGTGCGGCCATCCCCACCCTCTGCCACCTCAAGGGGTTGAGCCCTGTGGGAGCCTGCCGCCTGTGCGTGGTGGAGGTGGAGGGCATCCCCAAGCTCCTGCCCGCCTGCGTCACCGCCGCCGCCGAGGGCATGGTGGTCCACACCAATACCGACAATTTGCAGGACTATCGCCGCACGATCGTTGAACTGTTTTTCGCGGAGGGGAACCACGTTTGCGCCGTGTGCGTGGCCAATAACAACTGTGAATTACAGGATGCGGCCATTTCCACGGGCATGACCCACGTCACCTATCCCTACCAATATCCCCAGCGGGAGGTGGATGTTTCCCACCCGCAGTTTGGCCTTGATCGCAACCGCTGCATCCTTTGCACCCGCTGCGTCCGGGCCTGCGATGAGTTGGAGGGGGCTCACGTCTGGGACATTGCCTACCGGGGGGAACATGCCAAGCTGATCGCGGGGCTCGATCAACCCTGGGGGACGGTGGATGCCTGCACCTCCTGTGGGAAATGTGTGGATGCCTGCCCCACGGGCGCAATTTTCCGCCGGGGCGCTACGGTAGCAGAGATGGAGCGCGATCGCGCCAAGCTGGAATTTTTAGCCCAGGCTCGGGAGGAACAACAATGGACGCGGTAACCCAAAAGGTTCGGCTGGCGACGGTGTGGTTGGGGGGCTGTTCCGGCTGCCACATGTCGTTTTTGGATTTGGATGAATGGCTGTTTGAGGTGGCAAAGTTTGCCGATATTGTCTTTAGTCCGGTGGCGTCGGACATTAAGGATTATCCCGAGAATGTGGATGTGTGTTTGGTGGAGGGGGCCGTTGCCAATGAGGAGAATTTGGAACTGCTGCTGAAGGTGCGATCGCGTACGCGAATTTTGGCGTCCTTTGGTGATTGTGCGGTGACGGCGAATGTGCCGGCCATGCGGAATATGTTGGGGACCGCTGAGCCGGTGCTGCGCCGTTGCTATCTGGAATTGAGCGATGGGGTGAGCCACAAATTGCCGGACGAGCCGGGGATTGTGCCACCGCTGCTCGATCGCGTGCTGCCGGTCCATGAGGTGGTGTCGGTGGATCTCTTTATTCCCGGCTGTCCGCCGTCGGCCCCGCGCATTCAGGCGGCCATTGAACCGCTGTTGCATGGCAATACGCCCCTGATGGAAGGCCGTGAAATGATTAAGTTTGGCTAGGGTGATGAGGTGGGTTTGGGGAGCCGCGATCGCGCTGATGCTGGCCCTTGGAATTGTTCTTCAGGGGGCGCAGGCTGTCACCGCAGATTGCACCCTTCAGGGCATTTCCCTCCAGGGAAAAGTGAAAGTAGTCAACAGTTTTCCCGATCTCAAGATCAAGATTGCAGACAGCTTTCCGGACCTGAAAGTGCAGGTGGTCACCAGTTTTCCCGATGCCTGTGGTAAGTGGCAGTTTGTGGACTCGTTCCCGGACTTTAAGGTTCAATTTGTGGACTCGTTCCCGGATCTGACAATCAAATATGTCACCAGTTTTCCCGGACTGCCATGATTGCCTCCCCCGAGAGTCCTAGACCAGGGGCTTAAGCCCTTTTCTAGACCTGTCTGATTTGCCCGTTGACCCTAATGATTGTTGCGATCTACCCCAACCTTAAGATCATCCGCCCCCAGGCCCTAACACCCAGTGACTCGACGCAAATTGGAGCGATCCCATGAGTAAAACCGTTGTTATTGATCCGGTCACCCGCATTGAGGGCCACGCCAAAATTTCCATCTTTTTGGATGACCAGGGGGAAGTGGAAAATGCCCGTTTCCATGTGGTCGAATTTCGCGGCTTTGAAAAATTCTGCGAAGGGCGGCCCATGTGGGAAATGGCGGGTATCACGGCGCGCATTTGCGGCATCTGCCCCGTCAGCCATTTGCTCGCCTCGGCCAAAACCGGCGATAAATTATTGGCCGTCCAGGTGCCCCCGGCGGGGGAAAAACTGCGGCGGATGATGAATCTGGCGCAAATTATCCAATCCCATGCCCTGAGTTTTTTCCACCTGAGCAGCCCGGATTTTTTGCTGGGTTGGGATAGTGATCCGGCCACGCGCAATGTGTTTGGCCTGATGGCGGCGGATCCGGATTTGGCGCGGGCGGGCATTCGTCTGCGGCAGTTTGGCCAGACGGTGATTGAACTGCTGGGGGCGCGCAAAATCCATGCGGCCTGGGCGGTGCCCGGTGGGGTGCGATCGCCCCTTTCCGAAGAAGGACGCGCTTGGATCCGCGATCGCCTGCCCGAGTCCCTCGATACGATCCAAACGGCCTTGGCCCTGTTCAAGGATTTGCTAGATCGCTTTAGCGAAGAGGTCGCCAGTTTCGGTCAGTTTGATTCCCTATTCATGGGGCTCGTTTCCCCCACGGGAGAATGGGAACATTACGGCGGCCATCTGCGGTTTGTGGACAGCCAGGGCAACATTATTGCCGACGGCCTGCGGGAGGAAGACTACCAGGACTTTTTGGGGGAAGCGGTTGAGAATTGGTCCTACCTGAAGTTTCCCTACTACAAACCCCTGGGCTATCCCGATGGGATTTATCGCGTGGGGCCTTTGGCGCGGCTCAATGTGTGTGAATTCATGGGCACGGAGGGGGCTAACCGCGAGTTGCAGGAATTCCGTCAGCGGGCCGGGGGGCGCTGCGCCACGTCGTCCTTTTTCTATCACTATGCCCGCTTGATTGAAATCCTGGCGGGGGTTGAGGAAATTGCGCGCCTGGTGGATGATCCGGACATTGCGAGCGATCGCTGCCGCGCCAAGGCGGATATTAATGCCCTGGAAGGAGTTGGGGTCAGTGAAGCGCCACGCGGGACGTTGTTTCACCACTACAACGTGGATAAGGATGGCCTCATTCAGAAGGTGAACTTAATCATTGCCACGGGTCAAAATAACCTGGCGATGAATAAAACCGTCACTCAAATTGCCCAGCATTATATCCACGGGCCGGAGATTCCGGAGGGGCTATTAAATCGGGTGGAGGCGGGCATTCGGGCCTTTGATCCTTGCCTGAGTTGCTCCACCCATGCCCTCGGTAAAATGCCGTTGCAGGTGCAATTGTTTGACCGCGATCGCAACCTTATTGCCCAAGTTCAGCGGGATTAAAGCCCATCACCATCGTGCAGGAATCGGGCCAGGGATTGGGAACAGGACCGCTCTTGATCGTCGGCTATGGCAATCGGCTGCGCTGCGATGATGGGGCGGGGCCTGCGGTGGCGGACGCGATCGCCCGGTGGGTAGAAACCCGTGGCCTGACGGGGCGGGTGACGGCCCTCGAAGCCCATCAACTGTTGCCGGAATTGGCGGTGGACCTGGCGATCGCGGCGGCGGTGCTGTTTGTGGATGCGGCGGCGGATCCGGCGTTGCCCCCCGTGGCGGCCCCGGTGCCCCTGGATTTCGGGAATGTTGCTGACCTCACCGCGCCCACCGTGGGCCATGGTTCCCAGCCGCTGGATCTACTGGCCCTGACGAAGGCCCTCTACGATCGCGCCCCCGCCGCCTGGATTTTGCCGATTCCGGTGGCGGATTTTTGCTTCAGCGATCGCCCCTCCGCCGCCGGTCAGGTCGCCATTGATGCCGCGATCGCCCAGGTGCAGCGATTCATTAGCGAGCAACTTCAGCTTGATGCGCCGCGATCGGCCCCGCCGCCCCAGGGGGTGTAAAAACCTGTGAAATCCTTTCAATAAATGGCCGATTTAATGTTTCCATAGAAACAGGATCTGTGCCATCAAAATCAGACTTTTTGTAGTTTCCTTATTTTTCTGATCGATTCCATTTCCCATCCTAATTGAATTGACCGGGTGAACCCACCATGAAAGCTTCCGACATCATGACCAGCAATGTTGTCACCATTCGCGGGGCCGCCACCGTGGCCGATGCGATTGAATTGATGCGATCGCGGAGTTTGCGGGCGCTGATTGTCAACCGCCGCCACGATCGCGACGCCTACGGAATCGTGACGGAAACGGACATTGTATATAAGGTGGTGGCCTATGGCACCGATCCCAAAACGGTGCGGGTCCACGAAATCATGACCAAACCCTGCATTGTTGTCAATGCGGATCTGGAGGTGGAATATATTGCCCGCCTATTTGCTAATACGGGAATTCGCCGCGCGCCGGTGATTGATGGCCGTTTGGTGGGCATTGTTTCCGTATCCGATATCCTCAATAAGAGCCAGTGTATCGAACAGCCTAAGAGTATAATGCTAGCCGATCGCATCGAGCAGGCGATCGCGGAGGCTCGTCAAATTTGTGCTGACAAGGGGCCAGGGTCGAAGGAATGTGCGTCCGCCTGGGATAGTGTGGAAGAGTTGCAGGCGGAGGCGGCCCACCAACAGGCGAAACCCCTCATTAAAACCGCATTCGAGGAATATTGCGAGGAGAATCCCGCCGCCCTCGAAGCCCGCGTTTATGATGTGTAATCGGACAATTTCTTAAGGGTTCAAGGGCCAAGAATTTGATTTGAATTGAAGGGAAATTCGATCAAGTTCTGGGTGATTTTAATGGCTGCGCTACGGAGGATGGGGACGGTCAGGGCGCGATTGCGGTGGCCCATGTCTCGGCTGTCCGTGGCGCAGTGGCGTTGGTGGCGCGATCGCGGTTTGGGGCTATGGCATGATTGCGGGGCGCAGGTCCGCCAAGATGGGCAGTTGCAGGGAAAGATCGCCCTGGAGCCGTCGGGAAAAGAAGAAGATTTCGATCGCTTCGATCGCGTTGGTGTCGGGGTTGAAGCGGGCGAGGAGGCCGTCACCGAGTTCTTCAGTTTCTTGATCGGCATAGGGTGGACAAAGGGTGATGAGGAGGCTATCGCTGGCGCGATCGTAGCTGAGGGTTAGGGTTGAGGCGATCATAGTCCCAGCGCTGAGGATTGGTGATGATGTAATGGCGAAAATTGGTTAATTCGTCATCGTTACGCACCACCCGTTCCCAATAATTTCGCTGCCAAATTCGTCTACCCGATTGCCCCGATTTTTGATTAATGATTTTCGTCGTCTGATATTTAAAATACGCCACCCCATTCCCCACCGTCATCGTAGGGGCGGGGTCTCCCCGCCCGGCCCCCACCGAAATCTCTCGCCCGGTCCCCACCGATATTTCGCGCCCGGCCCCTGGCGATTCATCCACAATTTCCAGGATCCCGTGAACATGATTGGGCATCGCCACAAATGCGTCCAATCGCATATTCGGAAATCGCTGGGGTATGGATTGCCAAACCGCGATCGCAATTTTTCCGTCTTCTGTGGGGTCAAATTTGCCATCGACGATTTGGCCTAACCAGGGTTCGCGATGTTGGGTGCAAAGGGTCAGGAAATACATGCCCGGTGTGGCGTAATCATGGTTCCGTAAACGGATTGATCGCCTGTGGTGAATGTCGGGGTTGTATGCCATGGTTGTGCCACCGTTGACAACGTTTCACAGGATATCGGTGTTTTGTATTTGGTGGAGGCTGGGATGGGGCGACGGGGCGCGGGATTCTGGTGGGGGCTGGGCGGGGAAACCCCGCCCCTACGGGTTTTTGGGTGGGGGGGTGAGTTGTTGCAGGATGGCTTGGGTGTGGGGATGGTCGGAGAGGTCGGCGGCGCGATCGGCTTCGAGGACGTTTTTCACGAAGGTGCGGAAATTGTTCTGAAATTTCTGGGTGTTCGGATGATCTGGGCCGAGTTTGGCTAGGGCAATTTCCAAGCAGCGCCGGTAGAGCGGTTCCGCCTCCCCGTAACGGCCCTGGAAATAGTAGAGGTTTGCCAAGTTGTTGAGGCTGATGGCGGTGTCGGGATGGTCCGCCCCCAGCACTTGCTCTTTGATTTCCAGCGCTCGCCGGAAGAGCGGTTCCGCCTCCCCGTAACGGCCCTGGGAGTAGTAGAGTGCTGCCAAGCCGCTGAGGCTGGTGGCGGTGGAGGGATGGTCCGCCCCCAGCACTTGCTCACGGATTGCCAGCGATCGCCGGAAGAGCGGTTCCGCCTCCCCGTAACGGCCCTGGGAT
>JAKRSF010000006.1:212539-658962 GCA_022402445.1 Cyanobacteriota bacterium
GCCTCCCCGTAACGGCCCTGGGATTGGTAGAGTGCTGCCAAGTTGTTGAGGCTGGCGGCGGTGTTGGGATGGTCCGCCCCCAGCACTTGCTCATAGATTTCCAGCGATCGCCGGTAGAGCGGTTCCGCCTCCCCGTAACGGCCCTGGGATTCGTAGAGTCCTGCCAAGTTGTTGAGGCTGGTGGCTAGGAGTTCCGGTTGCTCCTGGGTTTCATAGAGGGCGATCGCGCGGCGATACCGCTCCTCCGCCAGCTCGGCATTCTCCGGCCCCCGCCCTGCCCGGTAGCGCTCCCGATAGCGATCGCCCAACTGCCGCAACAGATCCGCCACCTCGCGACCGTTTGGCCCCAGCTTCGTTTCCGCTTCCGCCAGGGACGCCTCCAAATCCGCCACCGACAGGCCCACCGTCTCAGCCAGTTCCAGAGACCGTGACCCCATCTCTAGCTGCTGACCAGAATCCAGAACCGCCACCCCCTCGGACGCCGCCGCGAACAGAAACACCCCATCGCGCCAGCTCCAAAAATCCGGCGCTTTCCTGGGCAATTCCGGCAACACCTGCGACGGTAACCACAGGACAATCGGCAAATCAAAATCCCGCAGGGCTTCCCGCGTCCACTGCAAATAGCCCAGGAATTTTTCGATGGGTTCCGGCCCCGTCAGGCCCAATCCTTCGGCCCCCACCACGGTCACCACGGTTGGCAATGGTCCGCCATCCCCGGCCTGGGCCAGGGCTTCGGCGATCGCCTGGGACAAGCTCGGATCCGTTGCACTCAGCCGCGCCCGCAGCGATCGCGCCTGCCCGACCAGTTCCGCCTCATACCGCTCGATCCAATGCTGCCGATCGCGATCGCGGTCACAGCTAGCCAACAAAATTTGCAGTTGACCCAGCCCCATTTCTAACGAGGCGATTAGGCGATCGTAGGCGCGATCGTCATCATGACCAGTATTCGCCGGACCGTTCACCTCAGGATTGCTCATCCGCCAATACGCTGCTCCAAACGCAACTGGTCAATCAGCAACGGATGCACATCGTACCAACTTTCCCGATTGCGATATTCAATGACATAGAGACTGTGGAGCAAGTTCAAAAACTCCTCCTGCTTCGGATCATCAGGCTGGTAATTCAGATAGGTTTCCTCTAGGATTTCGCGATCCAGTTTGCCCAGCGTAATCGACATCTCATTGCGTAGGGAATCCAGCGCCCCTTGCAGAATATCCCCATCAATTTGCGCCTGACTAATATCCTCGCCCCGCCGCTGTCGTGATCGCAATTCTACACGCATCAATCGACAGCATTCCTTCGCAATCCGAATCAATTCACGATTCACGCCGCCGCTATAACGCACTATTTCCTGAGCAATCCCATCTGCAAAAAGCTCTGGCGGAATGCGACGGTGGAGGATCTTTAGTAACGTATTGAAAGGCTTCTCAACCGGCAAAGCTTCGGAGCGATGACTGTCACCTTTGGCATAAAGCTTCAGTACCGGCATTACCTGAACACGCGTATTGGTTTCTGTCTCAATATGGCTCTTGAGACGAGTATCGCGGATTGTCGCAATGGGAATCGTATAAATAACCGTAAAATTAGGCTCAAGAAGGGCTTTTAGATTCTCATAAAAAATCTCGTTGATCTGGGAAAGTCTTAGCTTATCGAGATCATCAATAATCGTCAAAATTGGTTTGCCACAAGCCAAGCGGATAGCTGTAGCAATATTGTTGATAGTGTCCAGCAAATTCCGAAGATCCTGGGCGAATTCAGTTTTTATCTCCTCGCGCATTTTGGCGTCGGTTTTAAGCTTGGATTTAATCAGCCCCAAGAGATTAAATCCCACCTCTGCCTCACCCGTCACCGAGATTTCTTCAATGCGAGTTCGCTTTTTAAACCAATCGTGGAAAGCTTTGATTTTGCTCGGATCAATGGATATTTTTTCCGATTCCGCCTTCGCCATCAACTGCACCGCCATGGCGAACAGGATGCTGATGTGATTAATGGAATAGGTTTCGGTCAGATCTGCAATCGAGAAAAAGACTGTAAGGTAGTGATCTTCCATCAACCGGGCAAATTCCGCTAGGGTGGTTGACTTACCACAGCCCTGATGGCCCGCGAAGATAAACTGGTTGTCTGACGCAGTACTGTCTTCGACTAACTGTTGTAATTCATCTAGACAGTCATTGTTATAGTCAACGCCAAAAGCTTCCCAATCCTCTAGTTTCACCAACGGTTGAAGCTGCAAATTTTGGAATGCCTTTAGAAAGGCCGCAGCCTGTTTAGCACTAGCCGGAGAAACTTCAGGCATGGGGAGTTTAGGGGCGCTTTGGTCGAGATGCGTAAAAGAAGCGTCCCGTAAAACTAAGACGCTCTCCGCCATTGTGCCATAGGCTGAATCTGCACCGGCCCCCCGCGATCGCGCCGAGCCCCAGCCACCCCTAGATTTGCAGCAACCCCTCCGGCTTCACCGTCAGCAGCGGACGCCGCTGGAGCCCCTCGATCGCGCAGACCTCATTGGCCGCCAGGAAACCACTACTCACCGCCCGCTCCATCAGGCCACAGGGGAACGGCATTTTCACCCAATCCCCCGCAAACATCAGATTCGCGGCCCCGGCGGCGCGGCTTTCCGGACGGTTGGGATAACTACCGGGCGGGAACCCCGAAAAATTCTTCTGGTTCACCAATTCCCGATGTAAACAGTTCGCCTCCCGCAACGCGGGCACCAGTTCGTAGAGTTCCGCCTCGAAGGTGGTCAGGAGCGCCTCCTGGGTGGGAAATTCCGCTTCCTTATAGCAATAGGCGTGGAGTTCCACCACACTGCCGCCGGTGCGCTCATGCCAGCGCTGATAATCTTCCTGGATTTTGTGATAGCGGGTGATGCTATCCGTTAAGCGATAGCCGGAAACGGACGTAAATTCACTTTGGTCCCACTCAAAATCCCGATCAAACCACAGGCGCGCCACGGCGAAGGGATCCGCCACCACCAGTTCGCTCACCTGCTGATGCAGCGCTGGGGGCACGTCCCCTTCGGCCAGGTCAAAGAGGTGACGGATACCGCGCACGTCGGCGGCGAATACAAAATAGTCGGCGGTGAGGGTTTGTAGGGCCGGGGCGGCATCGGCCACCAGGGGCGCAAGGCGCACGCGATCGCCCGCCGCAGCCTGATCCTCGACCCGATAGGCGGCCAAATCAGCGGTGGCGGGGCCTTGGGTCACCTTGCCTGCGCGATCAAAACAGGCCCCGTGGCAGGGGCAGCGGTAGGAGCCGTCCGCCTGGGGTACGACGCTACAGCCCTGGTGGGGGCAGGTCAATGAAAGGGCGCGATCGCCACTGACCGCATAGGTTTCATCGCCGCCGCCGAAGTAGGCAATCCCGTCCTCGCTGGGGGCCAGGGCCGCGTGGCGATCGACCCAGAAGGGGGTAGGGCTGGCGCTGCCGGTTTCCCGATAGCTCAGGGCCGTCACGCGATCGCCGCTCCACTCGACGCGATCGACCTGGGCACGGGTAATCAACTGGCCGCCGTTGGCCGCGATCGCCTGGGCGATGGGATCGACGAGGGTGCGGCCCATGTCCTGCTTCGAGCCATTGAAGGCCAGCCCCTCGGGATTGCCAAAGAAATAGAAGTGGAAAAACTGCATCAACTCCCCGGCGCTGAGGACATCGGGGGAATTGAGGGTGGATTTCCCGAAGGGTAAAAAGTAGAGATCGTAAAGCCCCTTGGGAAAATCCCCCGCCTGCGCCCACTCCACCATGGAAAGGTTGTCGAGCTGGGCGTAGGTTTTCTGGGGATGGAAACTGGTGATGGCGTGGAAGACGCCCCAGTGGCCCGGACTGGCGAGGTTGAGGCCCCACTTGAAGCGATTTTCCGACGCAAAGGTGAGATCAACAATATTCCACGGGAAGGATGATCGGCTCGGGTAAAACACCTCCGGCGCGTAGCGATCGCCGCGATAGAGGACGCTGTAGCGCTCTAGGGACACAAAATCCTGGCGGGCATTGACCTCCTCCGCGAGGCTCCACAGGTTGTAGTACTGGGGGAAAAAGCCGTGGAACCCATGCTCCATCCACAGGGTTTCGCCGTTGACGTTGATGGGCCAACTGGCGATTTTGCCGCCGAATTGTGGCCCCTTTTCCAAAAGCGTGACCCGGAAGCCCCGCTGGCTCAGTTCATAGGCCGCCGCCAACCCCGCGAGGCCACCGCCGACGATCGCCACGGTCTTGGGCGTCGTTAGGGTTTGGGGCAAGGCGAGGCGATCGGGTTGATAGACCGTCGGTTCCGGCTTTTTGAAGCGGGAATAGCCCAGGCCCGCCGCGATCGCGCCCCCACTGAGCAATTTCAGGGTTTGGCGACGGGACAGGGTAAAGTCCGTGGATTCTGGGGGATTTTCGGCCTCAGATTCGGGCGTAGATGCGGCATTGGGGACGATCGCCTCGGACGGCAGCGGCCCATTGGGAAACTCGTTCGATTCTGTCACGGAGTCAGCGGGAAAATGGGTCCAGAACAGGGCGGGTGCGGCGGCAGGGGTGCTGAAGTGCCACAACGGCCCGCGTTTCATTCTGCCACGGGATTTTGGGGTCTGCCATGGACCGCCGCGCCGACGGCTCCGGGGGAATCCGCCGCGATCGTACCCTACCCTTGGGGGAGTTCGGTTCCTATGCTGGAGGGGTCCGTTGGTGCCATCGTTAGTGCCATCCATGAATCGGCGGCGGTGGACTTCGCCGGGGTTCCCTCTACGTCCTATCGAGTTTTTGCCATGAGCCTGACCTTAGAACAAACCTGGGGCGTTCTGCTGCTGCTGGGACTGCTGCCGCTGGTGGGGGCGCTGCCGCTGGTGCCGTGGCTGTTTCGGGGGATGACGGGCCAGGATTTGCGATCGCTCGGGACGGGCAATCCCAGTGTGTCGGCGGCGTTCTACCACGGGGGAAAGTTGGTGGGCATTGGGGCGGCCCTGGCGGAGGCCGGTAAGGGCATTGGGGCGGTGCTGCTGGCGCGGCAGTTCTTTGAAATGGGGTCCCCGTGGGAGCTGGTGGCGATCGCGGCGGTGGTGATGGGGCGCTATTGGGTGGGCGGCGGCGCGGGGACGACCAATGCCACCTGGGGCTGCATTGTCCATGGGCCGGTGGTGGCGCTGCTGACCTGGTTTCTGAGTTTTATTGGTTTTACGCTGGTGCGCGATCGCCAGACCGGGCGGCTGGTGGTGCTGGTGCTGTATCCGTTGCTGCTGCTGCTTTTAGATCCCCATCGGCCCATGCGGGCGATCGCGGCGGCGGGGCTGGCGGGGCTGCTGTTCATGATCTATCGCCGGGTGCCGGATGATTTGGACCTGACGGAGCGCCAGGGGCATCCCGGTTCCCGGCGGGCGTTTCGGTTCTTTCGGGGCGATCGCTCGGCCCTGGCCCTGACGGATCCCCTCGACGGCGCGATCGTTGGCCCCAAGGCCGCCACCCTGTCGCGGCTGCTGCGCTGGGGCTATCCGGTGCCCGTGGGCTGGGTGCTGCGTCCCGGCGATGATCCGATGCTCCTGGCGAACCATTTGGCGGGCCAGGATGAACGGGTGGAAGGGCTGGCTCAGGTGCGCTTTGATCCGCCCCTGATTGCGCGATCGTCGGCGGTGGGGGAAGACAGCGATCGCGGCTCGGCGGCGGGCCAATATGACTCGATCGCGGATCTCTACACCCCCGATCAGTTGGTGGAAGCGATCGCGCAAGTGTTTGAATCCTATGATCGCCCCGGAGCCGTGGCCTATCGCCGCGATCGCCAGGTACACGACGGAGCCATGGCCGTCCTGGTGCAGCCGCAGATCCAGGGCATCTTTTCCGGCGTCGCCTTCAGCCGTGACCCCATCAGCCGCTGTGGTGATGCCGCCGTGGTTGAAGCGTTGCCCGGTGGCGCGGCCCCGGTTGTGTCCGGTCAGGTGTCCCCCGAAAGCTACCGCATTGACCTGACGGCAACCGACGTGGCCCAATGGCGGCAGGCACGCCAGGGGGCGATCGCGGCACCCCCCAGCATCGAAGCGGAATTCGCCCACTTAGTAGCGCGCAGCAGCAGCACCCCCACCGCCGGCAACGTTCCCAGTTGGCTCATCCGGGAGGCGGCCTGTTGGGCGCGGGATTTAGAAGAACGGTTTAATGGGGTTCCCCAGGATGTGGAATGGACCTTCGATGGGCAACAGCTTTGGATTTTGCAGGCAAGACCCGTGACCACACTCCTTCCGATCTGGACGCGAAAACTGGCGGCGGAGGCCATCCCCGGTGCCATCCGACCCCTCACTTGGTCCATTAATCAACCCCTCACCTGCGGCGTTTGGGGGGATCTGTTCCGGCTGGTCCTGGGCGATCGCGCGGCGGATCTCGATTTTCAGGCCACCGCCACCCTGCACCACGGCCGCGCCTACTTCAACGCCACCCTGATGGGGGAAATTTTCCAGCGCATGGGCCTGCCCCCCAGCAGCCTAGAATTTCTCACCCAGGGAGCCCCCATGGGCAAACCCTCCACGGCGGGGATGCTGCGGAATTTGCCGGGGCTCCTGCGGCTGGTGGGGCGCGAGATCACCCTCCCCCAGCGGTGGCGGCGCGACTACAAAACCCGGTTCGCACCGGCCCTAGAAACCCTGGGCGATCGCGATGTCCTCAATGATCCCAACCCCCTCTCGCCAGCGGAACTGATGGGGCGGGCGGAAATGGTCATGGACCTGCT
The DNA here is from genome assembly GCA_022402445.1 of Cyanobacteriota bacterium. Lineage (GTDB taxonomy): Bacteria > Cyanobacteriota > Cyanobacteriia > CACIAM-69d > CACIAM-69d > MS008. The sequence continues at coordinate 219,225 of JAKRSF010000006.1, forward strand.
CACTTCCGTGACGATGTATCAGATCCTCGCGCCCCTGAGCTTTGCCCTGCGCCAGAGCATTTTTAAGGCCCAGACGGCGGATCTCGATGCCAGCGCCGTACCGGAGGTGGCCGCCGCCCGCTGGCTCAAGGGCCTCGGGGAACGGGCGCGCCCCCTGCTGGACAATGCCGATCGCGCCGCCATCCGCGAGGGCAGTTCCCTATTTGGCAAATTGGCGGATACGGCCACGGGGCGCGAGATTTTAGAAAATTTCGCCTATTTCCTGGAAACCTACGGCTATTTGAGTGAGGTGGGCACCGACATCGCCGTCCCCACCTGGCGCGAAGACCCAAAGGTGCCCCAGAGCATTTTTGCCCAATACGCCACGGAGCCCCTGCGGCCGGGGGATGGCAGCGGTGCCCTGGACGAGGGGGACGGCCCATCAACCTTCACCAAGGCCCAGGGGGGGAAAAATCCCCGTCGGGCACCGCGCACGGTGCGGCGGCGGCTGGAGCTGAAGGGGCAGGTGGCGACGGTCTACGATCGCCTGTTGGCGGAATTGCGGTGGTGTTTTGTGGCGATCGCGCGGCAGTGGACGGCGCGGGGCTGGCTGAAGGAGGAGGCGGATATCTTCTTCCTGGAACTGGCGGAGGTGCGGGAATTTGCGATCGCCCCCGAACCGGACCAGACCGGTCAAGAGTCCCCAAACACAGACCTGGGCAAAAAAATCCAGGCGATCGCCCAACGCCGTCGGGAGGTCTTTGAGCGCGATCGCCAACTGGCCGCCCCCTACCTGGTCTATGGCAACGATCCCCCCAATGTGAACGCCGCCGCCGCCGCCGCCCATAGCCTGACCGGCCCCGTGGCCCCCCGCGATCGCCTCCAGGGCATCGGTGCGAGCCCCGGCCAAATTGAAGGGGTGGCCCTCGTTTTGGATCAACTGCGGGTGGATGTGGCCGTCGATCGCTCGACCATTCTGGTGGTGCCCCACACGGACGCGGGCTGGGCTCCCCTCCTGGCCAAGGCGGGCGGCTTGATTTGTGAGGTGGGCGGTCTGTTATCCCACGGGGCGATCGTGGCGCGGGAGTATGGCATTCCCGCCGTGTTGGGGGTACCCGGCGCGCTGAACCACATCACCACCGGCCAGCGGCTGAGCTTAGATGGCACCACCGGCGCGATCGCCCTGCTCCAGGATCAACACCCCCCCGATGGCTTCCCCGATGCGGACCCCAGCGGCACGGCCTAGGCGAGCCTCGGGTCAGCGGGGGGCCACCCCAGAAGGAAACGCGGTGGCCGCGATCGCCCGACCCTAGAGCTTACCCCAGTCCTCCGGCACCAAATTGGCCTGAAGCTCAAAGCCCCCATTCCCGTCCGGCGTCAGCACATAGGCCATGCCCTGGGGATCGGGGTAGATGCCGGTGGCCGCCTCGAAGGGATCATCATGGCCCACGATGACCGTATTGGTGCCCGCCTCCGGAATCTTTGTCAACAACGGCATCAAGTTATTTTTCATGATCTGCACCTGTTCAGGGGTGTAGTCCTCGACGGGCAGGAAATTGAGCTTCGGCTCCTGGCGATGGCGACCGAAGGCGAGATCGGCGGTTTTCCAGGCGCGGCAATATTGGCTGGCAATCACCTCACCGACGGGGATATTCTTCGCCGTGAACGCTTCCCCGATGGTGCGGGCTTGCTGTTCGCCCAGCTCGCTGAGTTTGCGCTGGGTTTCGCAGTTATCCAGACGCATGTTCGGGTCCGCCTGGTCGGCGTAGTCCTTCACGGTTTGGGTGTGGCGCAGGTAGATGATGTGGCCCCCCTGGCGCAGTTGGGCGAGGAGGTCTGGGCCGCTGAGGCGATCTTGAAAGTCCGCATTGGCCTGTTCGCCGGGACTCAGTTCGCTGGGGGCGGCTTCGGCGGCGGGGCTAGGGGGGGCAACTTCGGCGGCGGGCTGGCGATCGCAGGCGATCGCCCCGAGGGCCAAACCCAGCAGGAGTGTGCATTGCGTGAAACGGCCAAGGACCATGGTGTCAATCTCCAAGGGTGCATGTCTTGGGATTGATCATGGGTCAATTGAGAATCTATGTCAATTGATGATCAAGTCGGCCCCTACCAGGGAAGCGGTGTGCCGTCCCAGGAGAAGAAGCAACCGCTGTCGGCGGGGGTGGCGCGATCGCACAGGGTCAGGAGTTGGGTGGCGGTGCGATCGCTGCTGAAGAGTTTTTCCGGCGGCACATTGCGCTGAAAGGGTTTAGATAAGGCCGTGTCCGTGGTGCCGGGGTGGAGGGACAGGACGATCGCCCTGGGGCAGCGGCGGGCATATTCAATGGCCAGGGTTTTGAGGTACATATTCAGGGCGGCCTTTGAGGCGCGATAGCCATACCATCCCCCCAGTTGGTTATCGCCGATGCTGCCAATTTTGGCGGAGATGCAGGCGAAGACGCTGCGGCGATCGCCCTTCAACAGATCAATCAATTGTTTACCAATGAGCAAGCTGGGGATGCTATTGATCTCGAAGTAGCGCAGGAGGCGATCGCGGTCAATTTGTCGCAGGCTTTTTTCCGGCTGCAAGCGTTCTTGATCGTGCAGAATGCCGATGCAATTGATGGCGAGATCTAGATGATTGGTGGTCGCCGCGATCGCCTGGGTTACCGCCGCAATGTCCCGTTCATCGGTGCCATCCATGGGCAGGGCTCGGAGGCGATCGCCCTGGGTTTCGGCGAGTTGTAAAAGTTCTGCCGCGCGATCGCGATCGCGGTAGGTGCCCCACACCCGTTCAATTTCGGGCCGTGCCAGAAGCTGCCGCGCGATCGCCAAACCGATGCCGCCACTCGCCCCAAAGACCACCGCCGTTTGACTTTGCTCAGTTGTGGGCATTTTGCTTTATATCCTAATAACTTAGCGCCATGGTTATCCCGTCATTTTGACGCGCAACCGCCGCCCCTGACCGGAGCCCCTCGCGATCGCCGGGGTCGATCCGCCATGGTGCAAACCCCGATAAGCTAGAGGCACCGATTCCATGGCCCTTGAGCGCCCGTTAGACGACCGTTGAACGCTTCTTCCCCTGATCCCCAGCCCTCCGCCGCGCCGACGGGCGATCGCGATCGCCAATTCGAGCGAGCCCGCACGGGTTTACAGAAAGTTCTCGCGCGCTACCAGCGATCGCGGGGGGGCGGTGCGGCCCTGGCCCAGATTTTGCAGCCGGACATGGCGAAGCTGGCGGAAACCGTTGATAAGTTAGATCGCTTTGTGGTGCGCATTGCCGCCTTTGGCCTGGTGAGTCGGGGCAAGTCGGCGGTGCTCAATGGCCTGCTGGGGGAGGCGCTTTTGGAAACGGGGCCGCTCAATGGGGTGACGCGGGTGCCGCGATCGGTGCAGTGGCGACCGGACTCGGACGATCGCGATCGCCCCCTGGAGATTGAACTGATTGACACGCCCGGTCTCGATGAAATTGATGGGCACCTGCGGGCGGACCTGGCGAAGGAGGTGGCCCAGCAGGCGGATTTGATTTTGTTCATCGTGGCGGGGGACATCAACCGCACGGAGGAGCGCGCCCTGGCGGAACTGCGCCGCGCCCATAAGCCGCTGATTCTGGTGTTCAATAAAATCGACCTGATTCCCGAGGGCGATCGCCCCGCCATTGTGCAGCGGCTGCGGGCGTTGATGGCCCTGGAGGCGGCGGTCAAGTCCGGGGAAACGGCGGCGGATGAGACCGACTGGCAGCCGGTTTTGCCGGTGGATGAGGTGGTGTCGGTGGCGGCGCAACCGGCCCCGCTCCAGGTGCGTGAGGAGTGGCCCGATGGCCGGGTGACCTATGGCTGGGAGTCGCCGCCGCCGGAGGTGGAGTCGTTGCGGGCGGCCATTCTCAAAATTGTTGATCGCGAGGGGCGATCGCTCCTGGCCCTCAATGCCCTCTTGCAGGCGCGGTTGACGGAACGGGCGATCGCCCAGAAAACCATTCACCATTTGCGCGATGATGCGGATCTATTAATCTGGCGCTGCATCCGTCTGAAGGCGGCGATTATTGCCATCAGTCCCCTGCTGTCGGTGGATGCGATCGCGGCGATCGCCCTGGATGGGTGGCTTGTGAAGGGACTGGCGGGGCTCTATGGCCTACCCGCGACGGGCTACAACCTCTCGAAGCCGATCCTCAGCGCCGCCACCAGTGTGGGTTTGCTATTGCTAAGTGAGATTATGTCCTGGGCGATCGGCGGGCTAGATCCGGCGGCCCTGAGCGGCGGCGGTGACTTTGGCCGCTACCTGGGGGCGGGGCTGCTCCAGGGGATCATGGCGGCCCTGGGGAGCCGTCTGGTGGGCAAGGCCAGCCAAACCTATCTGGAGTCCGGCTGCACCTGGGGGATTGACGGCTCGGACACCCTGGCGCGGGAAATTCTGGCGCGGCTGGAGCCGGATACGATTCTTCATCGTCTGCGGGAGGATTTGCAAAATCGTTTGGATGCGCCCCTTTCGCCAGCGGATTCGGCGGATGCCCATGCCAAAACGCCGAGGGCCGATTAGCGATCGCGCCGCCGCCGATGTTAGGACAGGTCATGGGAGTCGCCGCGATCGCCCTGATACCCTTCCCCCATCTCCCGCATCATGGCCTTGCCCCCTGAGCCCATGGATCCCATCCGCACCGCAATCCTGGTGGCCGCCCTTGAGGGAATTGTGGCTGTGGTGGCCCTGGCGATCGCCCCCCACTGGCTGAACTCTGACCATCCGGCGTTGGGTTTCGCGATCCTTGTGGGGGTGCCGATGATGCTGATCGGGTCCGTGGCCTATGGCCTGTGGCGCGTGGTCGATGCCCACCGAGCCCGCCATCTGCTGCTCGCCCTTTGTCCGGATCAGGCCCACCTGAGTTGGGTGGATTTTTTGACCATTCCCGCCCGTCGGGTGCGGCAACGGGGTGCGGATCTCCGCGCGATCGCCACGGACCCGGCCGCCCGCGAGTTGGGCCTTTCTCCCCTCGATCTGCTCCAACCGCCGCGCCGCCGCCGCCGTTCCCCCCGCCCTAGACCCTCCAGCCCTAGACCCCCCAAGTCCTAGACCATGGCCCTCCTATTCCCCCCACCCTTACCCCCGTGTTCCATGCCCCACCGCTGGCTCCGGGCGATCGGCTCCGGCGGCGCGATCGCGATCGCCGCCCTGCTCAGTAGCTGCGGCCTCATCCCCGGCACCAGTATCACCACCGTTGAACCGGGCTATGCGGGCCTCAAAATTCAGCTTTATGGGGGCGACAAGGGCATCGAAAACGCCCGCCTCGTCACCGGTCGCGTTTGGTATAACGCCTATACCGAAGAGGTGGTGATTTTTCCAACGTTTGTTAATACCTATCCCTTCACCCAGGCACCCACCGAAGGCTCCCCGGAAAATGAGGCGATCGTGTTTTCCGTCGGGGGCAGCCCCATCTCTGCGGATGTGGGCCTGTCCTTTGGTTTTTCCGCCACCGCGATCGCGAATGAAGCCCCCAAAACCCAGCTCCATCGCTACTACCAAACCTATCGAAAAAGCCCCGACGAATTCCGCGCCAATGAACTGCGCAACGGCCTGCGGAATTGCTTTTCTGAAGTGGCCGAAACCCAACGCCTAACCCCATCCATGCTGCCCCTGAGTCAACAGAAACTCGTGCGCGGCGTCCGGGACTGTTTGCAAAAACGATTTGAATTCATCATCATCGAAGACATTTCCCTCCTCGCGCCCCTGCGGCTGCCGGAGGACATCCAAAACAGCATTAATGAACAGTTCGCCGCCCAGCAAGCGGCCCAAACCGCCGAAGCCAATCGCCGCAAGGTCGAGGCGGAATCCGCCGCCAATGTGGCCCGCGCCAAGGGCGAAGCCCAAGTGACCCTTGAGCGGGCTAGGGCGGAAGCGGAGGCCAATCGCATTCGATCCAGTTCGATTACACCGGCGCTGCTGCAAATGGAACGGCTGCGGGTCGAGCAGGCGCGGGTACAAAAGTGGGATGGCCGCCAAGCCCCCACGATCCAAGCGCCCAATGTGCAACTGGGGCCATCGGGCAATGCACCGGGGGGGGCGGCCAGTCCAGCGCCCTAGAGCACGTTGGTCACGAATACGCTGGGGACGATCGCGCTGGCGGTCACATTGTTCAAAATCGCGATCGCCGTGCCATCCCCCAGATTCAGTTGGGTATTGGCCCCCTGCTGGGTGATGACCAAATCGCCCGCGTTGAAGCCCACGGTGGTCAGGCGATCGCCCTCCACTAGGCTAAAATCCGTCACCACATCCGGGGCCTGACCGGGGGCATTGCGGCGCAGCACAAACGCATCGCCCCCCGCGCCGCCGGTGAGGGTATCGGTGCCGAAATCCCCCGCCAGCAGATCGTTGCCGTTGCCGCCGAACACCGCATCATTGCCCCGACCGCCGAATACCGCATCATTGCCATCGCCGCCGAACAGCACATCCGCCCCCCGGTTGCCCGCCAGGAAATCATCCCCCGCCGTGCCCGTCAGGGTGTCGTTGCCGTTCATGCCAATGAGGCCGCCCGTGCCATCGATCGCGCCGGGAACCAGCACATAATTATCGTTCTGGCTCCCGAGGGCAAAGAAATTCGCCCGCAGCACCTCATCGGCTCGGGCCGCCAGGTTTTGGATGCGGCGATCGCCCGCGATCGGCGTCTCCGGTGCATTGAACGTGCCAATATCACGCAGGTAATTCGCCAAGGCCCGCTGCTCACTGCCCTCCGTCTCGAAGGTGGCCGTCGCCCCCCCAGGCACCAGATTCACCTGGTTATAGAGGGCCGGATTTTCCCGCGCAAACCGGGGGAACGGATAGTTATCGCCTCCCGCCTCCTGGGTCGCATCCCCCGCCAGGAAATTGAGCGTCACCACCCGGAAGGGGCGGCTAGCATCGCCGACCACCTGGCCGTTGCGGACAACAAAATCCGTGATGTGGTCATTTTCGTTCCGCAGGGCGATCGACCGCACCCGATCATTCACGGGGCGCGTCAGATCAAAACTAAAGGCAACGCCCCCCACCTGGGGAAACTGACCGGGCGTCCGCCCCGCCCCGGAACCGGCAAGGCCATGCTCCAAAAGCTCCTTCAGTTGCGCCGCCGTCACGGTCACCAGACTGAGGGTGTTATTAAAACGCAGGGAATTTTCGATATCCAACTGGGAAACTTGCCCCGCCTGCTTATTGGCCGCCGGGTTCGCGGGCACGGGCAGCCGCTCCAGTTGGCCGCCCACCTGGCCGCCGCCACCGGCAACCGTGCCGATCGCGTCGCGGATACCGCCGCCATTTTTGATGGAAATCACCGTGGTGGGATCCACCCGCCGCGCCGCCGCCAGATTAGCGTCCGCCGTGAGATTGCCCAGATTGGTTTCCTCCGTCCGCACGGCGTTGCGGTTGCCCTCCAGGTAAACCGGCGCAAAGCCAAACAGGTTGCCATCCTTGCCGGTGATGAGAGTCCGCAGGGCCGAGGTGATGCCGGTGACCTCGGGGCTGGGCTGGCCGGGATTGGTGGCGGTGAGGGCCTGAACGCTGGCGGCGTCCGTGGCGTAGGCCCCATTGATGGCGGGGTTGAGGCTGGTGGGAATCAGTTGGCCCGCATCGTCAAAATCCGCCACGAAGCGCCCCACATAGCGGTAGTTGGCGGCGGTGTTGAGGACGGCGACGGGGCCAGTGGGGGAAGTTTCAATGATGGGATAGGTGAGGCCATCGGGGCGAGTGTCGCCCGGGCGCAGGCGATCGCCCCCATCCGCCAGCAGGGTATGGGAGCCCCCCGCGATCAGCACATCCACATCCCGCAGCCGTTTAGCCAAGTCCCGCTCAATGTCGAGCTGCTGCATGTGGGCCAGCACCACCACCTTATTGATGCCCGTGGCCGTGAGGGCATTGACGGCGGGCTGGATTTCGGCGGCGAGGGCGTCCAGTTCGGCGGCGCTGGGCACATTGCCAAAGGTGGCGGGGGTGATGGCGACGCCGGAACCGGGGGAGGAAATCCGCGCCAGGGTGGGGGTGGTGGCTCCGACGATGCCGATCCGTTCGCCGCCTACGGTCAGGACGGCGGATTTGGCGATTTTGCCCACGCGATCGTCCGCCGTAACCGTCGTGAAATCCTGGCCATCGGGGACCACATTATCCCGCAGGGCGCTGTCGTTGGCGAAGTTTAGGTTGGCGCTCAGGTAGGGGAAACGGGTACCGGCATAGCCGCGATCGGGCGTCAGCAGGGCATCAATTGTCCCGGTGCCCTGGTCAAATTCATGGTTACCCAGGGCCGATGCCTGAAAGCCCATGGCATTGAGGATGGCGATGTCCGCGCGGCCAACCCCCTCGCGCCCCAGGACACTGCGGAGGCTGCTGTCGCTCCCCGACGAGAAAAATGGCCCAGGGATGTAGTTGTCGCCCGAAGAGAGGGTGAGCGTATTGGCAAAGTCATCGCGCAGGGCATTGAGGACGGTCGAAAAGCCCACGGCATCATCGATCGCGGGAATCCCAGCCTCAAAGTCTGAGCCGTGCAAAATTTGCAGTTGATAAACCATGAGTCGCAACCCTAAACCTGGAGTCCACTGTTTTTGGCAATAGCCTACGGGCCAATGTCCCACGGCTGGACTAAGGGAACGGTGGGTTAGGGTTAAGGTTGTGTTGCCCTATTGACCCTACGTTTTGTCCCATGGCCGCCGTTTCCGCTAGCGCCGCCGCGATCGCCGATGAACGCCTGCTCACCCTGTGGCTCCATGGCAAGAGCCGCCACACCCGCCGCTATTACCAGCGGGATGCGGAGCGGTTTTTGGCCTTTGTCCGTAAGCCGTTGGCGGCGGTGACGGCGATGGATGTGCAGGATTTTTTGGATGAGTTGGGCCGCGATCGCCTCGCCCCGAGCAGTCTTGGTCGCAAGGTGGCCGCCATTAAATCCCTGCTGCGCTTTGCCCACGGCATGGGGGCGATCGCGGAAAACCCCGCCGCCGCCTTCAAGGTGCCCAGCAGCAAAGATACGTTGGCGGAACGGATCCTAAGTGAAAGGGCGGTGCAGGAAATGCTCGATGGGGAGCCCAATGGCCGAAACCGTACCCTCCTGAGGTTGGTGTATGGGACGGGCCTGCGGGTGAGTGAACTGTGTGGCCTGCGCTGGCGGGATTTGCAGGCGCGGGGGGACGGCGGCCAAATGACCGTCTATGGCAAGGGCAACAAAACCCGTGTGCTCCTGGTGCCGCCTGCGGTTTGGCGGGAGGTGCAGCAACTGCAAGCGCAGCAGCAACATGGTTCCGGACGGGGCGATCGCAACGGACCTGTGTTCCGTAGCCAAAAGGGTAGCCACCTGGATCCGTCGCAGGTGTCGCGGATTGTGAGGGCGGCTGCCCGGCGGGTGGGGCTGATGGAGCCGGTGTCGCCCCACTGGTTGCGCCATGCCCACGCGAGCCATGCCCTCGATCGCGGTGCGCCGATCCACCTGGTCCAAAGCACCCTCGGCCACAGCAGCATTGCCACCACGGGCCGCTATCTCCATGCTCGCCCCCAGGATAGTTCTGGTAATTATTTGGATCTGGGGGATTGAGGGGCCAAGGGCAGAAGGCTGGACGCGATCGCAGCCTAAAAACCATCACAGGCCATGAAGATTGATTGAGCAATAGGGTTAGATCGGCCCCTTCAATATGGTTCCCATGCTAGATCTTGATGAGCATAAATACTTAACGGTGTTGTCTGTTTCAGGGGATAGTTTCCGCCTTGTCGCAATTGAGATTGTCACCGGGTGGCTCAACCTCAACCTCAACCTCATCCCTATGCCCCCTATTTAGATCAAGGGATGTGCAGCTCTCGCGTCGCCGGGTTCATGGGTAGGGCGAATGTTCCAGGGCCGGTTACGGTCACTGCCTGAGGCCAATCTCTGCAACCCTGGAGTTCTGAAATTGCCGACACCGAGCATCCGTCGAGGTGTTGTCATGCTTGACCTCCGTGGCTTCTTTAGCGCTGAGTTTTATCTGGCCACCTATCCAGATGTGGCCCAAGCCATTGTCCTGGGTACTGTTGCCGATCCACTTCAGCACTTTCAGCAATGGGGAAAATTTGAAGGGCGATCGCCCTCCGCCCTATTTGATCCAGCTTTTTACCTGGCCACCTATCCGGACGTGGCCGCCGCCGTCGCCGCTGATGTGGATCTGACCGGAATCGATCACTATCTCGAAACGGGCCAGGGGGAAGAACGCTCCCCTGGTCCCCTGTTTGATCCGGTGCTCTATGGAATCCAAAATCCCGATGTGGCCGCTCAACTCGGACGCGATCACTTGACGGGCATCGAGCATTATGTGAAATGGGGCCGTCAGGAGGGGCGATCGCAACCGCTCCGCGATCGGGCCGGGGAGACAGCAACGACAGCCTTTGATCTAGGGGCCTTTGATTTAGGGCCATTGGAAAACGCGACCCCCCGCGTAGTTTGGGATGCCGTGGGCAATACTGATCGCCGCGATCTGTATCGCATGACTGTCACCCAAGTAGGGGAAGTGAACCTTCGCCTTGATGGACTAGATCATGATGCGGACCTATCCATCTCCATGGACTTTAATCAAGACAGCCAAGTTACCCCTGATGAGGCGATCGCCGTTGCCCAAAAAGACGGCACCAGTCCCGAGCGCTTCCAAGGTATCCTCCAGGCCGGTACCTACTATCTGGGTGTCTCACAATACGACGGTACGACGCCCTATCGACTAACCGCCAAGGTCTCCCCCCTAAAAGACTTGCCGCCTGACGGTGCGGGTAACGATCTGAGGAACGCCCGCCCCCTCGGAGGGATCGAGGTACCTCAAGCAATCGCAGATACCGTCGGTCCCTTCGACCCGTCGGATGTCTACCGCTTTTCGATCATGGCCCCTAGCCATACCCTTCTGCGCCTAGATGGCCTACAGGCGGATGCGGACCTGGCCCTAGCCCGGGATGCGGATAACAACGGGCGCATTGACCCCATCGAAATCCTGATCGTTCCCGCCCAAACGGGGACAGCGCCAGAGGCCATCAGCTTGGACCTGCCGACTGGCGAGTACTTTGCCAGTGTCAGCACGATCGCTGGCCAGACATCCTATAGCTTGAATGTGGTGAGCACGCCATTGGACATCACACTGCCTGGGGGAATGCCAAAGCGGGCCACGCGATCTGGTGACTTGGATGACATTGGTGCGTTGATGGCAGAAGCCCAGGGCATCATTGGTGGCGCACCGGTATCCACTTCGGTGGACCCGGATCTGGCGCTTGTGGATGAGCTATTGGGAACCGCGTTCGGCATCTATAACGGTTCCATCATCCCTACGAGTACCCCCATCACCGATACATTCTTTGCCCCTGTGCTGGCTGAGGCCACTGCGATCGCCAACGGTTCTATTGTTCCTGCGAGTACCCCCATCACCGATACATTTTTTGCCCCTTTGGTGACCGAGGCCGCCGCGATCGCCAGTGGAACCGTGGACCCCGCGAATTCTCCAGTGATCGATCAGCTTTTTGCACCCTATGGTTTCCAGCCGTTGAGCACAGTCTTGGGGCAAGATCCGCTGCCAGGGCTCCTCAATCAGATCAACTTCATCAACTCTGCTGACCCGGCCACCCTAGAGAAAACCATTCAAAACCTGAGTTCATTGAATGCTAAGGCCGGTCTCATGCTCAAGGCTGATGAGACTCGGACCAAGGCTATGGGCTATGAGCGCCTGAGCGGCGATCGCTATGGGGCGAGTTTTGGCAATGGCAGCCACAATTTTGTCTATGACCCGGAGGGAAACTCGGTCTATATCAATAGTTCGGCGAGCAGCCTAGCTGCAATTGATGAGGCGCAACAGGAGGGGAAATACGGTTTCTGAGGTGACTGGGCTGTGGGGATGCGATCGCGTGTCCCCACGGCCCCAATTCACCCGTAGCGCGCCCCCGAGAACTTCTGAATGATTGGCCCCGCCGATCGCGGCTAGGCCACCGATCGCAGGGCAAAGAACGTCGAATCCATCGATCGCCCAATCCCATTGAGTTGCCCCTGGAGCCCATCGAGGAATTCATGGAGGCCGCGATCGATAATTTCATCCACCGCCACATAGCTCAGTTCCGCCAGCAGCCGCCCCAAGGGCCGCTCGACCGGATTGCGCCAGGTGCCCGCCGGGGTGCCCGTGATGTGGTGGAGCGATCGCTGGGCCTCGATCAAACAAAACTGAATGGCGCGGGGGAACGTCCGATCCAGCACTAAAAATTCCACCACCCCCGTCGGCGTAATCCGATGGAACGTCCGCTTGCGGTACATTTCATAGGCACTGGCGGACTTGAGTAGGGCCATCCACTGCAACTGATCCAGCGTGGTGCCCACATCCTGCGGCGACGGCAGCAAAATGTAATATTTCACATCTAGGATGCGTGAGGTTTTGTCCGCCCGCTCCAGAAATCGCCCGATGCGGCCAAAGTGCCAGCCTTCGCCGTGGGTCATGGTGGCATCCATAATGCCGCTGAACAGGTGGCTGGCGGACTTCACTTCCGTGAAAAAACGATCCAGATCCACGGGATTTTGGGAATTGGCGATCGCGGCATCCTGCACCAGGTGATAGAACGCATTGATCTGTTCCCACATCTCCGAGGAAATGATCTCCCGCACCGATCGCGCATTCTCCCGCGCCGCCCGCAGGCAACTGGCGATCGAGTTGGGGTAGTCGCGATCGAAGGCCAGAAATTGGATGGCATTGGCATCGGTGACGGTGCCGTAGCGCTGGGTGAACCGGTCCAGATCGCCGGTGGTTTCGATCAGCGGTGCCCACTGTTGCGGTAGGCCGTTGGGGCCATCAAGGGTAAGTTTGAGGTTCACATCGATGAAGCGGGCCACATTTTCCGCCCGTTCGATGTAGCGATTGAGCCAATAGATAGAGTCGGCGACGCGGCTGAGCATGGGCTTCGGCGGGGATGGACGATGGGGATCTGAAAAAATCGACGGGCGATTGGGCTAAGGATCTAAAAAATCTAGGGGGATGCGGTCATTTTAGGGGCGATTTCTAGGGGGATTGGGCAATTTTTTAGGAAATTTTGGGGGGAAGTTGGGCGATCGCGGGGCCGCTGAACCGCCGATGCCCCGTGGATTTGGGCCACTGGACAGGGCGATCGCCGTACCCCAAAGGCCGCAATACCCTACCCTTGTGGCCGCCGGTCCCCTGGGCCAGCATGGGGCCATGGCGACGAACGGGATGACCGCCGCCGCCATCAACCGGTTCGCCATTGATGAGGGCCGCTAGGGTTTGGGCCATGGACCGTGATATAGCCCAATTTTGACCCCTAACCCACGGGCAACCTGTTGCTGTAGACACTGAATTTTTTAAGGAATTACGACCATGGATGACAAAAAGCTGTATCAACAGAAAATGCAGGCCCAGTTGGACGAATGGAAGGCGGATCTGGGCAAGCTCAAGGCCAAGGCATCGTCGGCGGGGGCGGATGCGCAGCTAGAGCTCAATGAACAGTTGCAGGAGCTTGAGGCCAAAATCGAGGACGGCAAGGCGAAGTTGGCCGCGATCGCGGAGTCCGGCGAAGAAGCGTGGGAGTCCCTCAAGGATGGGGTGGAGTCGGCCTGGGGGTCGATGAGGACCAAGATGGGCAATGTGATGGCGAAGCTCAAGGACAAGGACGGGGAATCGGAGACCGAAAAGGGCGCGTAATTGACGCCTTCGGGTGTTGCTGACGCTTTTTGACATTGGGCTGGCGGTGAAGGCTTTTGGGGCCGGATCCGTCGGCCCGTTGTTTTGGGGGTTGGGCGGCGTTGGTCCGGGCGGTGGTCCGGGCGGTGGTATACGATCGCGGGGGAGTTCAGCGCGCTTCAGGAGGCACAGCGGCCATGGAAACGGCGGAAGATCGCCTGGGGGAAATTTCATTCCAGGGGGCGATCGCCCTGACGGAGCGGCTGTTGGCCCAGGTGGGGGCGGGGCAGTTGGATCCGTCGGAGGTGGAATATGCGATCGGGCAACTGGTGAAGACGGTGGATGGGGCGCGGGGCTTTTTTGTGGCCTATCTGACGGACGATCGCGCGATCGCGGCGACGCCCATTGAGCCGGTGGTGGCGGCGATCGCGACGGTGCCGGGGGTGACGGTGGACCTGCTGGTGAAAAATTTGGTGATGGCGGCGGCGATGGCCCTGACCCACCAGCGCCAGGGGGATCCGGAGATGGCGGCCAGCTCCCGCCGCACGAGCGAGCAGTCGGCGGTGCTGTTGCGGCATCTGCTGACGAATGACATCGGTTCAGCGGCCCAAACCCGCGCGATCGCGACCCTGACGGCCATGGAAGACAGTCTGCGGACGCTGGCGGGGGACTATGGGGAATTTTTGAAGAAATGGCGCTACGACGGGGAGCAATGTGAGGTCATGCTCGCGGCGATCGCGGCGGTGCGGCACCGGACCACGGGAGCCTAGATGGTGACGAATCCCGGCCCCGCTGCTGGCCCCGCCCGTCCGATGATCGGGGCGATCGCGATCGCCATTGGCCTCTCACTTTTTTTCCGCTTCGGGAATCTGGCGAGCAAACCCTATTGGGGCGACGAGGTGTTTTCGTCCTTTCGGGTGGCGGGCTATACCCTGGCCCAGGTGCGCGCGGCGGTGAATGATGGGCAGCCGCGATCGCCCCAGGATCTCCAGGCGTTTCAAATTCCCCAGGAGGCGCGCGGCCCCGTTGAAACCATCCGCGCCCTGGCGATCGACGATCCCCAACATCCGCCGCTTTATTTCCTGATGGCCCGCCAGTGGCAGGTGTGGTTTGGCAATTCGGTGACCGTGCGGCGGCTGTTGCCCGCCCTGCTGGGGGTGCTGTTGATCCCGGCGGCGGCGGCGATCGCGGGGGAACTGTGGCGATCGCGCGGGGCGGCGTGGGTGGCGGCGGGCCTGGTGGCGACTTCGCCCTTTCACGTGCTCTACGGCCAGGAGGTGCGGCAATATTCCCTCTGGACCGTGGCGATCGCCCTGACCGGGTGGGGGCTGCTGCGGGCGTGGCGGCGCGATCGCCCTGGCGATTGGCTGCTCTATGGGGTGCTGACGGCGGCCCTTTTATACCTCCATTTGTTTTCCCTTTTGATCGTGGCTGGTTATATCACCCTGGGGCTGGTGCTCTGGTGGCGCGATCGCCGGGGGCCGCTGAAGCACTTCGCGATCGCGACGGGGGCGGCGGTTGTCGCATTTTGCCCGTGGCTGTGGGCCGTGGCGATGGGGGCGGAAACCATCTCACAAACCAACGGCTGGACGGCGGATTCTCTCCCCTTGCCGCTCCTGGTGTGGAACTGGGGCCTGAACCTGGCGCGGCTGTGGGTGGATTTTGATGGGCCAGGGGAGTTGATCCCCGGCACCGGCCCCGTGATCGCCGCCCTGCGATGGGTTGCGATCGCCAGTTGTGGAACCGCCGTGGCCGCCAGCGCCGTCTTTCTGGGCCGATCGCGCGATCGACGCCCCCTGATCTTTCTAGGGTTGTGGCTCGCCGCCGCCGTGGTCCCCCTCATCCTGGCGGATCTGCTGTTTGGGGGCTGCCGCAGCGCCATCGCCCGCTATCCCATCGCCGGGTACCTGGCCGTCCAGATGGCGATCGCCGGGTGGCTTGGGGTCGGCCTTGGGCAACCGCGATCGCGCCAAACTAGCCAAATGCTCACCGCGATCGCCCTAGGCGTCAGTCTGCTGTCCTGCGCCACCAGCTACCCCGCCGACACCTGGTGGCCCAAACAGGGCAGCTACGACCAGAGCGCCATCGCCCGCCTGGTCAACCAAACCGAGCGGCCCTTGATCCTGAGCGATCGCTATTGGCCGCGCCTATTTTCCCTCAGCTACGACCTGCGCCCCGACGCCGCGATCGCCTTTTTACCCGAGTCCTCCGAGATGCCAGATCTGCCCCGCGATCGCCCTATTTTTCTCTACCGCCCCGCCGAGGCCCTGCGCGATCGCCTCACCGCCCAGGGGTATGGGTTGCGCGATCGCTACCGCGCCCCCCGCCGCTACCCCTACCTACCCCCCATCGATCGCCACGCCGCCCTCTGGCTCACGGAACTGCGCCCCACCCCCGCCAAGGGACCGTAGTACACTACGAAAACCCAACGGCCCAAACCCCTTTCAAACCCCTTTCAGAATCATTTAAACCCAACTTAAAACCATCTTTTCCCGTCCAATTCTCGATCCTTCCCCCTTGAATTTTTCCGATTTCTAACCCCATGAAACGCCGTCAACTCCTCAGTAACCTCGCCATCGGTAGCTCCACCGCCGCGATCGCCGCCGCCTGCGCCCGCCCCACCACCACCGTCGCCACCGGCACCGATCTACCCCGCCTCGAATGGCGCATGGTCACCAGTTGGCCCAAATCCCTCGATACCATCTTTGGCGGTGCCCAGGATCTGTGCGATCGCGTGGCCGCCATGACCGGCGATCGCTTTCGGATCACTCCCTTTGCCGCCGGAGAAATCGTCGGGGGCCTCGAAGTTCTCGATGCCGTCCAGGGGGGCACCGTCGAATGCGGCCACAGCGCCAGCTATTACTATGTGGGCAAAAACAAAGCCTTTGGGTTTCCCACCGCCGTCCCCTTTGGCCTGACGGCCCAGCAGCAAAATGCGTGGCTCTACAGCGGCGGCGGTGACCTCATCAATGAACTGTATAGTGACTTTAATGTGCTCATTTTTCCGGCGGGCAACACCGGCGCGCAGATGGGCGGCTGGTTCAAAAGGGAAGTGAACACCATCCAGGATTTGCAGGGCCTAAAGATGCGAATTCCTGGCATCGGTGGCGAGGTGATGGCCCGTTTGGGGGTCAATGTGCAGGTGTTGCCCGGTGGCGAAGTTTTTCTAGCCCTGGATCGCGGCACCATTGACGCGGCGGAATGGGTTGGCCCCTACGATGACGAAAAATTAGGCTTGCAAAATGCCGCCCGATTCTATTACTATCCGGGCTGGTGGGAACCGGGGGCGACCCTCCATGCCATGGTGAACCAAAGCGCATGGCAGGGGCTTCCCAAGGAGTACCAAGATGTGTTTACGGCCGCCGCATTCCAGGCCAATGCGGTGATGCTGGCTAAGTATGAATCCCGCAACCAGGAAGCGCTACAAAAACTGATCGCGGGCGGCACCCAATTGCGGCCCTACAGCCAGGACATTTTGCAGGCGGCGGCTAGGGCGACGGAGGAAATTTTTGAGGAGAGTGCGGGCCAAGATGCGGCATTCAAAAAACTCTACGATCCCTGGAAACAGTTCCGGGACAATGTGCGCCGCTGGAATGGGGTGAATGAGTTGAGTTTTGAAGCCTTTGTGACACCGCCGCCCGCCAATTAATTGGCCTAGAAGTTGAGGATTATTTGACCCTAGGGCTGGGGGATCCATTCGGGGGCTGCCAGGGCATTTTCCGATGGTTCCGCTAGGGGGATTGGCTGCGATCGCGGCGATCGCGGCGGCGTTTCCCGATGCTGTGCCCATTCCGCTGCGATCGCCTCGTGCAGCTCCTCCCCCAGGTCCAAATTTTCAATGGCCTCCGGCGTGAGGAAGGACGCCTCCAGGTCCGCCACCGAAGGGCCGCGATCGCCCAACGCCGTCGGCGGCATCAGGAGAGATTGGGCCGCCCAGGAGCCCGCCACGATCGCCGTCACCTCCGCCAGCACCACGCAGCTATTGACCCCCGCCTCCAGCAGCTCTAGGCCCGTCCGCGATCGCGCGATCGCCGCCCCCTCCGGTTCCCGAGGGCCAGACACCCACTCCACCGCCCGATAGGGCCGAATCCACGGGGCAGCGGTCGGCGAAACGGCAACCAATCCATCCATCGGGCTTAATCTCCAGGGGGGTAAAACAGCGGGGCAAAACCAACCAAACCATCACGGCATAACCACGGCATAACCACTCAATTCCGCCGCGATCGCCCCCCCTCAGGACATGCCCGACAACCCCAAAAAAAGACCCGAGGTAGACTACCCCGGATCCTTCAGCCATGGCGTTCAGCAAACGAACCGCCCATCGAAATCATCGGCAGATGAACCGCCCTCGGGAGCCGTCAAACCCAGCCCCCCAGCGGCCCAGCAATAGGTCTACAGCTCCAGACCCGCCGCCTGCACCCGCTCCACCTGACGCTTCTTGAGCACCAGCAGGATTTGGGCAACCATCACCGCCGCAAAGAAGGCCAGAATCCCAGCCACCCGCGTCGGGCTTTGCAGCACGATTTCCTTATCCGCTTGGCCAAAGCCACCCACGTTCGGGTCATTCGTGATCGCCTGACCGGCCGTCACCACATCCCCTTCTTTCACAGTCACCGTCGGACCCGCCGGGACCGTATCCTCCGCGATCGCGCCGCCCTCGGTCTGGATCGCCACCGTAGCGCCCCCATCCGGCGTCGCCGTCACCGCCATCACCGTACCGGCGGCGGAAGCGTTATAAACCGTGTTGTTGCTCTTGTCGCCCGTCGGGTACACCTGGCCGCGACCCCGGTTGCCGCCCACATGGACCGCATACTTACCGAAACGCAGGCTGCGATCGGTCCTCGGATCCGGCGACAGCACCGGGAACACAATCTCCTGGTACTGATCCCCCGGAATCGGGCCAATGATCACCACATTTTCCTGATCCGGCGCGTAGGGCTGATAGAACAGACCCTCGGTCTTCTCCTTCAGCTCGTCCGTCAGGCGATCCTCCGGCGCAATTTTGAAACCTTCGGGCAGCATCAGCACTGCGCCCACATTCAGGCCACTGCGGCCACCGGCCCCGTCCACCTGCTGAACGGCGGTGTCATAGGGCACCTTCACCACCGCCTCAAACACCGTATCCGGCAGAACCGACTGGGGCAGTTCCACTTGGGTCGGCTTGGCGGCCAGGTGGCAGTTGGCACAAACGATGCGCCCGGTCGCTTCCCGGGGGCTGGCGGGGGCCACTTCCTGGGCCCAGAAGGGATAGGCAGAGGCCGCCTGGGGCAGCAGCAGATCGCCCGACAGCAGCAGGGCCACCGTGGCGATCGCCACGACCGTGCAGCGACTTAGAAACCGAGACAGCGCGCCGGTTAAACGCGCAGGATTGGCGGGGGAAAGAATTGCTTTCATGGGGATATCGATCGACTCAGCGGGAAATCGCTCGGGATGGATGATTAATTAATAAAACTCAGGGGACCTAGGGGAAGGCTGTCGCCAACGGGCCGGGGCGATCGCGCGCGCCGCCCCACTCCCCCAGGGGCCAAGGGAAACGGATCCTGCCGAGGCGCTAGGCCCACCAGGGCTCTTCGTTGGTGCGGAAGTCCGTTTCCGTCCAGGGCGTCAGGGACACCGCATCGTCGTCCACGTTCACATGGGCCAGGGCCAGGGAAAGGGGAGCCGGACCGCGCACCACCTTGCCTTGGGCGTTGTACTGGGAGCCGTGGCAGGGGCAGATGAACTTGTTGGCGCTGGCGTTCCAGGGCACCACGCAGCCCAGGTGCGTGCAGACGGCGTTGAGGCCGTAGTCCGCGATCGCCTCCTTGCTTTCGACCACCAAATAGGTCGGATCCCCCTTCAGGCCCTGCACCAGGACGCGATCGCCCACATTGTGCTCCGCCAAAAACTGATTGAGGGTGACGCTGTTGCCCAGGGCATCCTTGGCCGCAACGCCGCCGCCAGCACCCCCCTTCGAGGGCGGGATAAAGTAGCGAACAACCGGATACAGCGACCCGAGGGCAATCCCCGTCACCGAGCCGAACGTCAGAAGGTTCATAAACTGGCGGCGACCCATCGAGGGCACGTCCGCAGGACTGGAAGCTTGAGCCATGGTTCCGTACTGCCGAAGTTTTTTTGTCTAAAGAGACCTATACAAAACGTCACGGGCGGGGGATCGATTACGCTGCCCGAACAGCCGCAGCAATCGGTTCGCCAGTATTCGCTAGGGTATTATTGCATCTCTTGTGGCAGCGGTTTTGCGCCGCCGCCGCCCTAGGGGAACAATGTAAAGGTCTATTTCAAATAATATCAAGATATTGCGTGACAGCCCAAAGACGGCGGGTCATTTTCAGGTTGGGGGGCGGGGCGTGCGATCGCTTGGGATGCGGGCCGGGATGCGCCTTGGGCGGATAGATGGAGTCGTCAGGAGAGGTGATGGGGATGACGGGTGAGGAGTTGCACCGGCTGCTGGTGGAGAAGTGGGGCTATTCGTTTGATGTGCAGATCAAGCGGGTGAAGGACAAGCTGTTTTTGCAGGTGATGTGGCGCTACCTGGAGCAGGTGTCGTTTCCCCTGTCGGAGGTGGAGTATTTTGAGCACCTCGACGCGATCGCGACCTACCTGCGCGGTTGGGGGGCGACGGACCAGGTGCGATCGTTCCTCCAGGAAACGCGCCAAAAGCCACGCCTCGGCAAGGCGGTGAATATCCCCATCGATCTCGGGGAGCGGGCGTCGGAATGGCTGCTGGATTTTCCCTAACGGTTCGCCCTGACGATTGGCTAACGATTTACTAGGGACACCAGGCCAATGCCGCTGAAGTACAAAATCAGCACGGCCCCCCCGAGGAGGCTTTGGGTGAGGGGATCGGTGGAAGGGGTCAGAACAGCCCCCAGGACCATGGCCCCGAGGACCACATAGCGCCAGCCGGAGAGCATTTGGCGGGCATTGACCAGGCGCAAGGCCCCCAGCAAAAATTGCAGCACCGGAATCTGGAACGCTAGGGCGGTGCTGAACATCAGCAGCAGAACAAATTCAAAATATTTTTCGATGGACCATTGCTGTTCCACCACGTCGGCCCCGTAGCTCACAAAAAAGTTCAGGGCGGCGGGCACGAGGGCCTGATGGGCAAACAGCAGCCCCAGCAAAAAGAGGATGCTTGAACCAAAGACCACCGGCGCGAGGAAGCGGCGCTCCCGGCGGGTGAGGCCCGGTAGGACGAATTGCACGATTTGGTACAGGACGAAGGGGCTGCCCAGCACCAGGCCCGAGTAGGCGGCGACCTTGAGGGAAACGAAGAAGAATTCCCCCGGTGCCAGTTGCAAAAATTTCACGTCCCCGGCGGGCAGTTCCAGGAAGCGCACGATGGGCCGCACGGCGAAGAAGCAGCCGACGATCGCGATCGCCACGGACCCCAGGGCGACGAAAATCCGCATCCGCAGCTCTTCGAGGTGATCGAAGAGGGACATTTCCAGATCATCGGGCAGTTCATTTTCCGGGTCCGGGGCGGGGGGCGCGATCGGCGGCGACGGGGCGCGGTCAAGATCCGTGGGAGCGGTCATGGCTGGGTCTGGGGCTGTCTCGTATGGGCAGCTTAACAGGATCTAGACCGGTTCAGCCGCGCTGGCCGACGCGATGGCTAACAGGGTGACTGATCGCGGGGGACGCTAAGATTTGGGCGGATGGATGCTAGTGCGGCGCTGGTCCCGCAGATCACGGGTGATCCAGCGCGAGTGATCCAACGATTCCCTGTGGCACCTGAGCGAGACCTGAAGCTATGCGGCACCTGTGGCAACAGATCGGCAAAAATCCCCTCGCCCGGGTGGCGGCGATCGCCCTGATCCTGCTCTATGGCATGGCGATCGCGGCGGACTTCGTTGCCCCCTATGACGCCTACACGGCCCAACCGGGCGGTGCCCTGCTGCCCCCCACGGCGATCCACTGGCGATCGCCCGACGGCCAATGGATCGGCCCCCACGTGTATCCCAGCACCCTCGGCGGCGCGGATCTGGAAACCGGCGAGCAGGAGCTCAAGGTCGATCGCACCCAACCGTCCCCCCTGGGTCTGTTCGTGAAGGGGAAACCCTACCGGTGGCTGGGGCTGATTCCCGGCGATCGCCACCTCTTCGGCACCAGTGGACCGGGCAAAATCAACCTCCTGGGCACCGACGAGCAGGGCCGCGACCAGCTCAGCCGCCTGATCCACGGCAGCCGCATTAGCCTGAGCATTGGCCTGTTGGGCATCGCGATCGCCTTTCCCATCGGCACCCTCATGGGGGGCATCTCCGGCTACTTCGGCGGCTGGATCGACGCCATCATCATGCGCGCCACCGAAGTACTCATGACCATCCCCGGCATCTATATGCTGGTGGCCCTGTCCTCCGCCCTGCCCCCCGGCCTCAGCAGCAGCCAGCGGTTCGCCCTGATCATTGTGATCATCTCCTTCATTAGCTGGGCGGGGCTGGCGCGGGTGGTGCGCGGCCAGGTGCTGTCGATCAAAGAACAGGACTATGTGCAGGCGGCCCGGGTGATGGGGGCTGGCCCGCTGCATATCATCGTGCGCCACATGCTGCCCCAGACGGTCACGTATCTCGCCATTTCGGCCACCTTGGCGGTGCCCGGATTCATCATGTCCGAGGCGGTGCTGAGTTTGATTGGCCTGGGGATTCAGCAGCCGGATCCGTCCTGGGGGAATTTGCTATCCCTGGGTACGAATGCGTCGATTTTGGTGCTGCATCCGTGGCTGGTGTGGTCCCCGGCGGTGGCGATCGTGACCGTGGTGCTGGCGTTCAATGCCCTCGGTGATGGGCTGCGGGATGCCCTCGATCCGCGATCGCGCTGACCGCGATCGCCCAGGCGAGCCACCCCAACCCGTATAAATTCCCTTGCTGTTCGTCCGGAGCGCCTCTTAAGCTAGGGAAGAGATCGAGGCCGCCCATCGGGGCACCTCCAGCAGTCAATACCGAACAGCAGAATCCGTTTAAAGAGGCAAGGGCGATGGCAGTGAAACCCTGGATCGTGGCACTAATGGCATCTGCCGCAGCGATCGCGGCCACCCCCAATTCTGCGCAGGCCGCCAACCTCTGTGTGGGCGATCTGAGCATTTCCGCCTGCTTGCGAGATGGGGCAGATCACCTCAGCGCCGCGATCGCCTGGGATGATGCGGCCCTGCTGGCAAAACTGCCCCCCGAAAAGGTGGAAGGGATCAAGGAATTGTACCGCTCGGTCCTGGGGCGCGAGGCGGACGCGGAAGGACTGCGGACCTACAGCCTAGCCCTGGTGGAAGGGTGGTCCCTCACGAAGGTGCGCGAAGCCCTGGCGGAAAGCCCCGAAGCGGGGGATGCCATCCATCGGCTGTATGAGGAAGTGCTGGCCCGCCGCGCCGACGAAGGGGGCATCAAAACCTACCGCACCATGATGGAACGGGGCTGGGGCTTGCATCGGATCCGCCGCGATTTGGCCGACAGCCGCGAAGCCCAGATGCGCCTGCAAGCCCTCGCCGGGTAGGGGCGTTTAGGCTGAAACCCTTGCGGCGGCGTGCCTTGGCCGGTGGAGGCCAGGGGTTTAGGGGGGGTCGTCATTTCTGTTCCCGTAGGGGTTTTGGGTCTTCCAGCCCTTGCCCAACCGATCCCCCCAAATCCGTTTAACCTTGGGGCGATCAAGGTCGGTGGGGGCTGGGCGGGGAAACCCCGCCCCTACGAATGATCGGTTGAGAGAACGAGAAATTAGGAGTTTCAGGCCATTTTCAGGCCATTTTGACGATATTCCCTAGCAGCGATCGCCCCCGGTCTGAATTCGGCAGATGGCGCGGCGGGCGCGGCGCAGTTCATTGTCCTTGAGGTGGTCGATCAACTCCGGCGGCAGGGTTGCTTCCTGGGCCAGCACCTGTTCAAACAGGGCCACGGACTGCTGAAGTTGCCCGACATTTTTGCTGGCCTCGCCGAGGCTGTAGAGCAGTTGAGCCTTCAGATGCCAAAGCTCAGGATTGTTCGGCGTCAGGGCGATCGCGCGGTCCACGGCGGCCAGGGCATCGGTCTCTCGATCCAGTCGCCGGTAGGCCACCGCGCGGCCCCGTTCCACCAAATAGGGCGGCGCACCGCGATCGAGGGTTGCCAGCGCCCGCTCCACGTTGCCAAAGGGCAGATAGACCGCCAGGACGATATCCATCAGGCCCGCAATCAGATTGAGTTCCGGATCATCCGGCGCGATCGCCCTCGCTTGGGCCAGGGATTGCCGCACCTCCCCCACCTTGCCGAGGGCCGTGGGGATCGCCTCAAGCCCCCCCTCCGAAAAGGTGGCCGCCCCCTGCATGAATTGCCCCACCGCCTGATACAGTTCCGCCCGCAGGGGCGCACTCTGGCGCAGTTGGGCGGCGGCGCTGAGGGTTTGGTCCGCATAGGTGCTAATGGCCGCGCGGTCTTCGTAGAGATAGGCGATCGCGGCGAGCATGGCGGGCAGCAGCGGTTCATCGGTTTCTTGGGCCAGGGCCTCCGTCGCCAACCGGCGCGCCTCGGGATAGTTGCCCTGCTCAAAGAGGGTTCTGAAGGCCGCCTCCGTGCGATCGCTAATGGGATACGGATCGGTGGCGCGGAACGGATCCCCCGCCAGGACCGGTACACTCCACAGGGTCAAGGCCGCCACGGCCAGGGCGATCGCCCGGTGACGCAGGCGGGGCCGCGAACTTCCCCCAAGACCCCTAGGCGTCAGGGCAGGGGATGGGCCATTCATATTCAAGCGCTGGGAAAACATCATCATGGGCTGCTGGCGTGCGGTTGCGGCGATCGGCCCCATCCTGGGGAGCGACCTAGGCCGGGGCGTCCTCCCTTCCATCCATCCATGGTGAATCCCGCAGCCCCTGGATGGGGAGGGGGACGGTAAATTTTTTGGCCGATCACCCCGATGCGATCGCCCCCGCACCGATGGCCCCGACGCCGCCCCGTATAGTGGATATAGGCGATCGCCCCAGGGCCTCCGGCTCCCACGCAAAGTTTCAATGCTAATCCTCAAAAACCTGTCCTACCATCCCCCCGCCGCCGAAGTCCCGATCCTGGACCGGGCCAACCTCGAAATCCACCCCCAGCAATTGAGCCTGATCGTGGGGCCGAGCGGCTCCGGCAAAACCACGCTCCTAGAAATTTTGTCGGGCCTCGCGGTCCAGACGGCGGGGCAGGTGCTTTGGCGCGATCGCGCCCTGCTCCAGGAGGATTTGCAACAGTTGGCGGGGCTGGTGTTTCAGTTTCCGGAGCGCCATTTCTGCTGCGGCACCCTGCTCGATGAACTGCGCCTGGGGCATCCGGAACTGGGGTCTGAGCAAATCTATCAGGCCCTAGAGGCGGTGGGGCTGGCGCAATTGCCCCTGGCGACGGCCCCCCAGGCCCTCAGTGGCGGCCAGCAGCGGCGGCTGGCCCTGGCGGTGCAGTTGATCCGTCAGCCCAGTTTGCTGCTGTTGGATGAACCGACGGCGGGGCTCGATTGGTCCATGCGGCGGCAGTTGGCGGCCCTGTTGGCGGATCTCAAACAGCGCTGGAGTCTGCTGGTGGTGACCCACGATGCCAGCGATTTGGTGGAGATTGCCGATCGCTGCTGGAGTATTCAACAGGGGCAGGTGCAGGCGATCGCGCCGGACCAGTTGCGCCCCGATCGCGCGATCGTCCAGACGGCCTAGGCCATTGGAGCGTTTGGGTGTTGGGGGCACCTTGGTATAGTGGTCGCAGCTAGCCCCGGATGCCATGACCGCCGCCGTCCCCAATCCCGCCGATCTGACCATGACCCCCCCACCGGATCCGACGACCTTGCCCCACTGGGGCGATCGCTGGCTGGAGACCACGGGCTGGCGGCCAGAGGAGCCATTGCAGGGGCAATTTCAGCGGCTCTACGACGGCATTCTGGCGGGGAACCAGCGGCTGAACCTGACCCGCATCGTTGCGCCGGAGGAGTTCTGGGAAAAGCACCTCTGGGATTCCCTGCGGGGGCTGTTTGCGCCGCCGATGGAGCCCTGGCGATCGCGATCAGCCACCCTGCTAGATATCGGCACCGGCGGCGGTTTTCCCGGTTTGCCCATCGCCCTGGTGCAGCCCCAGTGGTCCGTGACGTTGCTCGATAGCACCCGCAAAAAAATTCGCTTCGTGGCGGAGCTGGCGGCGGATCTGGGTTTAATGAACACCACCGCGATCGCGGAGCGCGCCGAACAGTTTGCCCGCCGGCCCGGTGGACCGCCCCCCAGCTTTGATTTGATTACCCTGCGGGCCGTGGCCCCGGCCACCCAGTGTGCCTACTACGCCCTGCCTTTGCTGAAGGATGGGGGCATTGCCATTTTGTATCGGGGCCGCTGGACGGACGAGGAGGCGGCGGCACTGGAGCCGGTCCTGGCGGAGTTGGGGGGCGAATTGGTCCATATTGAAGCGTTTCAGACGCCCCTGACCCAGGGGGAGCGCCACTGCCTCTACGTGCGGCGGCGACCCTTGGCGGAGGCGTTCTAGGGCCATGCCGTCCGGTCGCACCCACGATCGCATCACCGGGGTTTGTGCGCCGGTGGTGGTGGCGGGTTCCCTGGCCCTGTGGCAGCGGGCGGATGTGACCCTGGCGGCGACCCTGGCCTTTGTGGCGGCGGGGCTGATGTTTGGCCCCGATTTGGATATTTATTCCAACCAGGTGAAGCGCTGGGGGCCGCTCCAGTTCATTTGGCTGCCCTATCAGGGGTTGATTAAACATCGTTCCCCCTGGTCCCATTGGCCGTTGTTGGGGACGGCGGTGCGGCTGCTGTATCTGCTGCCGTGGCTGCTGGCGCTGGCGGTGGGGCTGGGGGCGATCGCGACGGGGCTGGAGTGGTTGGCGGGGCGGCCGTCGCCGATGCTGGCGCGGGAGGGGGCAATCCGGGCGATCGCGGCGCTCCAGTGGCTATGGCAGGAGCAGCGCATCTGGATTTGGTCCGTCCTCGGGGGGTTGGAGGTGGGGGCGGCGAGCCACTATATCCCCGATCACCTCAGTACGGCCCTCAAGCGATCGCGCCAGGGTTCCAAAAAATCCACGCGATCGCGGCGTTCCCCCAGGCGATCGCCCCAGCCCAAGGCCCATGCACCGCGATCGGCCAAACCGGCCCGACGGCCCGCCCCTCGCCCCAAACCCAAGGGTGCCAAAACCCGCGATCGCCCCCGCGCCAGAACCCAAGCCCCCAAAACCCGCCCCTAAAACCAATCAGTTGGGCGACAGGGCCAGGGTCACCCGCGCCGGATCCAGGGGCTGCAACCGCTGCATCACCTGCAAAATCCGCTCATAGGGGGCCTGGACCTCCGCCGTCACCACCACGATCGCCTCGGGGGTCGCCAACTGTTGCTGGGCCGCCGCGATCGCCGCCGCCTCCGTCATCCCCCGGCCCGCCACCTGCAATTCCCCCCGTCCGGTCACCACAATCACCAGGGGATCCGCCGCCGCCGCCGATGTTGCGGGGGCCGTGGCCCCATCCGGTGCGGGGATGTTCACCTCCAGGGTAGTTTGCTCACCCATCACTAAGGTTAGGACGACGAAAAAGATCAGGATCGTCATCAGCACATCAATCATCGGCACCAAATTCACATCGGGCGATCGCTGCGGCCCGCGCCACTTGGATTGATCCATGGTTTACCTATCGCCCTCGGTTGAGCCTGTGGTGTACTTGAACGCCCTCGATTTTTTGCCCCCGCCTTCTTGCCCTAGGGCCGCATCGCGAGGCCAATGCGATCGCTCCCAATCCCCTGGAGGGCCTCCAGGGTGGGGGACAGTTGCCCAAAGGTTAGGCCGCGATCGGCCTGGAGGACGACCTGGCCCTGGGGATTTTGCCTAAGATAGGTGCTCACTTCCGCCACTAGGGCCTCGCGGGGGATGGGGCGGCCACTGATGGACAGTTGCCCGGTGCGATCAAGCCCAATGTTGAGGCTGGAGATCGCCGCCGCCGCCGCCCCTGGGGATGAATTCCCCGCGATCGCGGAACCGCCACCCTGGGGGAGGGCAATGCCCGCCGGTTGCGTCCCATTGAGCGAGAGGGTCACCACCACAAAAAAACCCAGCACCCCCATCAGCACATTGAGCATGGGCAGCACATTCACCTCCGGCATTTGCGCCGCATCGGAGGGGGATGCGTGTCCCCGGAATAGCCCCTGGGATGGCCGTTGACCGTTCATCTAAACTGCCCCCAATCTTCTCCGAAAGTGACCCGAAAATTGCCCAAAAGTCCCCTTGAAAACATGGTCCATTATCGCCGTTGACCGCTGGGATAGATGGGGGCGCGATCGCGGTTTTCCGGCAGCGATGGTTCATACCAAACCTGGCGATAGATCAACTCCAGGCGGCTGCCCACCGTCGCAAAATAATCAAACTGTTGCCCCTGCAAAATCACCATCAGGCGGAAGACCACCAGGGCAAAAATCGCCACCACCATGCCAAAGGCCGTCGTCAGCAGCGCTTCGCCAATGCCCGCCGCCGCCGCACTGGCGGACTGGGCCGTGCCGCCGCCGCCAATGTTGAGGTTGCCAAAGGTATTAATGAGCCCCGTCACGGTGCCCAATAGGCCGAGCAGGGGGGCGATCGCCACGATGGTTTCTAGCACCTTATCGCCCCGCCGCATGAGGCTAAATTCCTGGCTGCCCGATGCCTCCAGGGCCAGCCGAAAGGTCTCCGGCGACGGCGATCGCAACTGGAGCGGGGCCGCCAAAAAACGCCCGATCGGTAAACTGCGCGCCCCCTGGGCAATTTCAGCGGCATCCTCAAGGCTATAGCGCGCCGCCGCCAGCACATCATGGACCACCCGCCCCTCGCGGCTGAGGAACCGCACCCAAAAAATGGACCGCTCCACCGCGATCGTCACCGTCGCGATCGACAGCCCCAGCAAGGGCCACATCACCGGCCCCCCTTTCACCAAAAGATCAAATACCAAGGCCATAGTCCGTCGGCGATCGCCCCTCCGCGTGGGGCATAGAAACGTCGGAAAGTAACGGTTCAGATTAACCCAAAATCATCCCCCCCCGTAAGCTCAGCATACCAATCCACGCGGCCCCCACCGACGACACACCCTCCCAAAAAAGCACAAAAAAAGGGGCAAACCTGCCCCCCTTCAAATAACTGCCTTTGAACTGTGGAATTGAAGCGCCTACCGGCGGATCTTCTTCGCCATATCGCGGAACATATTCATGCTCGTGTCGGTTTTCACACGGCTGCTGTTGCCCAGGGTCGGGTCCGGGGCGCTGAAGCCGCTGGCGGTGCCCGCATTGCCGGTGCTGGTGGGCTCGCTAGGGGCCGTAAACCCAGACTGGGGCTGCTGGAAAGAGCTATTATCTTGAACCTTCATGGCCGAGACGGAGGTGTTGAGCTCCTTCACGCCCTTGGGGAACGTGCGACGGATCGCTTTCGGGGTTCGCATGTAATCGAGATCCCCTAGGCTTTTGGCTTCGTCCGCCTCTAGGAAGAAGGAGCTGCCGGCCGAGGCGGTCGGCTGGGCGGGTTTGTCTTTCTTGCCGCCGAATAGGCCGCGAATAAATCCAGTCATGGGGCCAGATCCTCTAAGGTATCTATTAATTTCTGTAACCTAATTATAAGAATCTTTTGGCCTACGGGGGACGGGGAAAACCAACTTTGTGCCCCGGTTCTGGGCGATCGCGGGGGCGACCCGTATCATGGACTCGCTTGGCTGGGGGCCGTGGCCGCGCCGTCTGGTCTGAGTATGGCCCTGGGGCCTCCGGTTTCCTGAGCGAGCTTTTAAGCTTTTTAATGGCGTTTTGGATTGAGTTTTGCTGCCCATGTCTACGCTCCCCTCTTCCCCGAGTCCTGCGCTGGTGCCGCCGGAGCCGGGGCTGCCGCGATCGCTGAAGCTGCCTGAAATGTTCCGTCTGGGGCTGTTCCAGATGGGGCTGGGGATCATGTCGGTCCTGACGTTGGGGGTGCTCAACCGGGTGATGATCGGGGAGCTGGGCATTCCGGCGACGATCGCGGCGGGGACGATCGCCCTGCATCAGTTTGTGGCCCCGGCGCGGGTGTGGTTTGGGCAACTGTCCGATACGCGGCCCCTGTTTGGTTTGCACCGGACGGGCTATGTGTGGCTGGGGGCGGGAGTGTTTTCGACGGTGGCCTTTTTGGCGGTGCAGGCCATGTGGCGGCTGGGGGCGGCGTCGGCGACGGGCTGGCAGTGGACACCGGGGACGCTCCTGTGGACGGGGGTGCTGGGGGGCCTGTTTGCGGTCTATGGCCTGGCCCTCAGTTCCAGTTCCACGCCCTTTGCGGCCCTGCTGGTGGATGTGTCCGATGAGGGCGATCGCCCCCGTTTAGTTGGCATTGTCTGGTCGATGCTGATGGTGGGCATTGTGATTGGGGCGATCGCCACGGGCATTTTGCTCAAGCAGGTGGAAACCGCCAGCGCCATTACCCTGGTGCAAGGCAAGATCAATGGGCTCTTCGCGATCGTGCCGTTGGTGGTGATGGGCCTGACCGTGGCGGCGACCCTGGGGATGGAGCGGCGCTTCTCCCGCTACGGCCAGCGGACCCGCACGGCCCTGCGCGAGGATCAAATTAACCTGGGCCGCGCGATCGCGATCCTCACCAGCAGCCGCCAAACCGCCATCTTCTTCAGTTTCCTCGTCGCCATGACGGCGGGCCTGTTCATGCAAGAAGCGGTCCTGGAACCCTACGGCGCGGAAGTCTTTGACATGCCGATCGCGGCGACGACCCAACTCAATGCCTTCTTTGGGATGGGAACCCTGTTGGGCCTGAGCGGCACCGGCTTCGCGATCGCCCCGCGCCTGGGCAAAACCCTCACCACCAAGGTGGGCTGCCTTGCCGTGGCCGCCTGCTTCGTCCTCATCATTGCGGCGGGCTACTCCGGCGACCAAACCCTCTTAAAAACCTGCGTTGGCCTCTTTGGATTTGCCTCCGGCGTCGCCACCACCGGGGCCATCAGCCTCATGCTCGATCTCACCGTGGCCGAAACCGCCGGAACGTTCATCGGCGCGTGGGGGGTTGCCCAGGCCCTTTCCCGCGCCCTGTCCACCGTGCTGGGGGGCGCAATCCTCGACCTAGGAAAAGTGATCTTTAAGGCGGATCTGGTGGCGGCCTATGGCCTCGTGTTCGCCAGCCAAATCGGGGCACTACTCCTGGCGGTGTATCTGTTGCAGCGGGTGAATGTGCGCCAGTTCCAGCGGGATACGGACACGCGCCTGGGCACCATTCTGGAGGCGGATCTCGACTAGGGGGCGATCGCCCAGGGCGGTCCAGGGACTACGGGGCTGCAAAGTGGATATTCACATTAGTAGCAACGCCCCCCAGGTCCGTGCCTTCAACCATCAGCAGGGCATTGCTGTTGGGCCAGCCTTCAAAGCTGATCGTAAAGGTGCTGGCGCTCAAGGTGGTGTGGGCGGCGCGTTCCCGCAGGCCGCGCTGGGTCATCCGCTGGCGGTAGAAGGCGAGGGCATCCGGGAGGCTGAGGTTGGTTTGGAAGTTGAGGGAGCCGGTGCCGGGGCTGGGCAGGCGGGAGATGTTGCGGGCGTCATCGGGCATGGGCAGGTTGGCGTCGGTGGCGCTCTGTTTGGTAAGGGGCGATCGCGCGATCGCTTGGGCTTCGATGGGTTTGGGGGCTTCGGCGGCGGGGGCGATCGCGGCGCACAGACCCAGGCTGAGGGGCACCACAACCCCAGCGATCACCATGGGAATAGGACGGAGATGGATGGGCAGCAGCATGGCTCTAACCTCAGCAAGGGCGGCGGGCGATCGGTCAAGGGGGCTTGATCGATGCCCATGCTTCACTCCTAGCACGGGGGATTGGGGCGATCGCGGGGGGCTAGGGCAGTTTGATAACTGTCGGTCAGCGGTCGGTGTTCACTCGCACCCCAGGGGCTGAAGCAGGGGCCGAAAGGGGGCTGGGTGGAGGGCGCGATCGCCCTTGCTAGACTAGAGCCCATAGGTAATTTTCCCATTCAATGCTGAGGCAGTCCCATGGCCCTGCTAACCCTAGAAATTTCCCTAGAGATTCTTTTGCAAGCGATCGCCCATTGGGATCAGGGCGATCGCTTACAACTGTGGAAATTCCTCAGTGAGGATCTCTTCAGCGTCGCGGAAACGGACGCCCAACCATCGCCCGCCGACGATCTGCGGCAGGCGCTCCAGGAAATGCGCTCTGGGCAAACTTTTCCCATCGAGCAAATGTGGCTGGCCGTTGAGATAGATTAGCGAGCTATGGCAATTGAGGTCACACCCACCTTCGCACGCAATGTTCGTACCCTCCTCAAACGCTATCGCAGTCTGCGCCAGGATCTACAGCCTATTCTTGAGAAACTGGAACAGGGGGAACGTCCTGGCGATCGTCTTCAAGGCTTATCGTTCAGCGTTTTTAAACTGCGGCTCAAAAATAGCGATATCGCTAAAGGCAAAAGTGCTGGCTATCGCTTGATTTACTACGCAGAATTGGCAGATCAAATTATTCTGCTGATGATCTATAGCAAAAGTGATCGCACCGATGTCAGTTCGCAAGAAATTCTTGAAATCTTGAATGAATTGGATCTTCCCTAACACTGAATTTACGCATCTCGATATGAACTGATCGTCCCGCGATCGCCCCGCACCATTCCTCTACCCTGAATAAAACCAACCAATCGCCCCGAGTCTCCATGGCCCTCGCCCTCACCAGCGTCACCCTCGAAGATTTTTTAGCTCACCCTGACCTAGAGGAATCTCCAGCGTGGGAACTCGTTGATGGGCGCAAAATCCAAAAGCCGATGCCCACCCTATTTCACTCGCGGTTGCAGCGAAATCTGGTGAACTGGCTCAATGCCCACGGCGAGGCGTTTGAAGCAATTCAAGAGTTGCGTTGCATTATTCCGCCCCATTCCCCGGTGCCCGATATTGTGGTGATCGCCCGCGATCGCATCCCGGAAGAGGACGGTCCTTTCTATGGTGCGCCAGACTGGCTCATCGAAATCCGATCGCCGGACCAAAGTACCCTGAGCCTACAGGCCAAAATTTTGCACTGTCTCCAAAACGGCACCCAAGCAGCTTGGCTCATTGACCTAGATCGTCAACAAATTTGGGTTTGGGAGGGTGACGAGTTACCAACTCGCTACACCGAGGACGATCGCCTATCGGTCCCTGGGTTTGGTCTGGATGTGGCGATCGCAGACATCTTTTCCCTGGCCCACCAACGCCGTTAGCTAGATCATTCAGGCTTAGAAATTAAACACATTGAAATGTTGAACGGGCGCTAATAGTCGCTATCGGCCACACAAATACCCTTGCATTTGATGCCATTGGTGGCGGTGCGGCGACAGTGGGGGCACAGGATCGGCTCCGGCGGCGGCGTGTCCAGGGCGGGGGCGGGGGCGAGATCTGGGGAGGTCGGTTCCGGGGTGGGTTGGGTGTTCATGGGCGGAGCGAACGGGGAGGGAGGGAAAAATCGGGCGGGGGCGGGGGGTATTTGGCAAGGACCGGGCGACCCGCTACGATCGCGCGATCGCCCCTAGCGCCCAGTGCATGACCCATGATGCCGAAATATTCGCTCATTGTCCCGATCTATAACGAGGAGGAGAACCTACCGGAACTCTACCAACGGATTTCGGCCCTGATGGATCGCCTCGATGGGCCGACGGAATTGATCCTGGTGAATGATGGCAGCCGCGATCGCTCCCTGGAGCTGATCCGGTCCCTGCGCGATCGCGATCGGCGCGTGTGCTATGTCAGCTTTGCCCGCAACTTTGGCCACCAGACCGCCGTCACCGCTGGGCTCCATTTTGCGCGCGGTCAGGCGATCGCCATCCTCGATGCGGACCTCCAGGATCCACCGGAACTGATCCTCGATATGGTTCACCTATGGCAGCAGGACTACCAGGTGGTCTACGCCCAGCGCATCGCCCGTCGGCAGGAAAACTGGTTCAAGCGCCTGATGGCCTACTGTTTCTATCGCATCCTGCGCCGCCTGTCGGATATCGATATTCCCACCGATGCGGGGGATTTTTGTTTGCTCGATCGCCGGGTCGTTGATGCCCTCAATGCCATGCCCGAGCGTAGCCGCTACCTGCGGGGGCTGCGATCGTGGGTGGGGTTCCGCCAAATTGCCCTGCCCTTTCGCCGCGATCCCCGCTTCGCTGGGGAAGTGAAATATACCTTCCTCAAATCCCTGTCCCTGGCGATCGATGGCATTATTTCCTTCTCTAAGGTGCCCCTGCGGCTGGCGACCTACCTGGGGCTATTTGCGGCGCTGGTGGCGATCGCGTCGATCCTGTTGGTGTTCTACTGGCGCTTTCTGGAGCCCGGTTCTCCCCTGACGGGCATGGCGACCTTGACGGCCCTGGTGTTTTTTTTGGGGGCGGTGCAGTTGGTGTGCATCGGCATCTTGGGGGAATATGTGGGCCGCATCTATGAGGAGGTGAAGGGCCGCCCCATCTATACCCTGGCGGAGGTGGCGGGGTTTGAGGAGGCGATGCCTCCGGAGCGGTGCTGACCGGTGGGCGGTGGGCTAAGGCAGGCGTTAGGGTTGGACATAATGCGCGCTTGGGACGATCGCGGATGGGCAGGATGGCGTTTGGGCACGGGCAGCGGTGGGGCGTGATCGCGGGGACCGTTTCGGCGGCGGTGGCCTTGGCGGCGGGGGGCAGTCTGGGCCTGTCGGATCTGGCCTGGGGCCAGGCGATCGCCCCGGCTTTGGACGGCACGGGGACGCGGGTGACCTATGACGGCTCAAATGCCACGATTGATGGGGGCCAGCGATCGGGCGATCGCGGCAACCTGTTCCATAGTTTTGAGCGCTTTGGCCTTGATGCTGGGGAATCCGCCACCTTTTTGGCCGATCCGGACCTGCGCAATATTTTTGGCCGGGTGGTGGGGGGCGGTCCCTCCGCGATCGATGGGTTGATCCAGGTGGGGGGAGGCAGCCCGAATTTGGTGCTGATGAACCCGGCGGGCTGGGTCTTTGGCCCCAATGCCGCCTTGAATGTCCCGGCGGATTTTACGGTCACCACGGCGAGCGCGGTTGGCTTTGGGACGGGGGCCTGGTGGTCGATGGATCCCGCCGGAATGACGGATTGGGGCCGCTTCCTCGGGGAGCCGATCGCGTACCAGTTGGGTTCAGCGGCGGCGATCGCCCAGGGGGGCCACCTGCGGGTGAATCCGGGCCAAACCCTGACGCTGATGGGGGGCGTGATCGCCCAGGATGGCACCCTGACGGCACCGGGGGGCACGGTGGCCCTGCTGGCGGTGCCGGGAACGGCGCGGGTGCGGCTCGCTTCCCCCGGGGGTGTCCTGGGGCTGGAGGTGGAAACCCTGGCCCTGAACGCGCCCGCCGATGCCCTCACCCTGCCCAGGCTCTTGACCGGTGCGGCCCCGACGGAGGCGACGATCGCGATCGCGGCGGGCACCACCCAGGTGACGGGCCAAATTTCGACGGCGGCGGACGGGGTGGGCGGCACGGTGGCGCTCCTGGGCGATCGCGTGGTCCTGCTCGGCGGCGGGGTCAATAGCTCGGGCGATCGCGGCGGCGGCCAGATCTTCATCGGTGGCCATTGGCGCGGCGGTCCCCTGCTGCCCACGGCCCGCTTCACCCAGATTGATCCCAGCAGCCACCTCAGCGCCGACGCCCTCGGCTCCGGTCCCGGCGGCGAAATCGTCGTTTGGGCCGACCACACCACCCAGTTTCTAGGCACCCTCACGGCCCGGGGCGGTACACAACCGGGCGATCGCGGTGGCCAAGCCGAAATTTCCGGTCGCCAGACCCTCACCTATCGCGGCCAGGTGGATCTGTCTGCCCCGGCAGGCCCCTGGGGTTCCCTCCTGCTCGACCCCACCAATCTGCTCATCGTCAGCAGCGCCGAAGACCTTGACGACGACGAACTTGACGACGACTTCGACGATAACGACGAACTTGACGGCGACTTCGACGACAGCGACGATGCCCTTCTCCAGGACGGCACCCTCAGCGCCACCGAAGGGGGCGACACCTTCACCCTCGGGGCCGACAGCCTCCAGGACATCCTCGGGGACGTGCGCCTAGAGGCCACCAATGACATCACCGTTGCCGACGGCGTTTCCCTGCTCTTTAGCCCCCCCCGAGATAGCGCCCTGCGGACCATCACCTTCCAGGCGGATGCGGACGGCGACGGGGCCGGGGCCTTTCGGATGGATCCCACCCAGGCGATCGTCGCCCCCCAGAGCAACCTCACCATCAATGGGGCCTCCATCCAGGTGGGGGACATCCTCACGGCGGGCCTGACGGGGGCCAGCGGTGCGATTGATCTCACCGCCACCACGGGGAATCTCACCGCCGGACGCCTCGACACCACGGCGGACCAGGGCAGCGGCGGGGCCATTCGCCTGAGCGCCCCCACGGGGCAGATGACGGTGGAGGCGCTGCTCACCCTGTCGGGGGATGGGCCGGGGGGCGCGATTGACCTGGCCAGTGGCGGCGATCTGCGGGTGACCAATAGCATCCTCACCAGTGGCACGGGGGACGGGGCGGGGGGCGATTTCACGGCGATCGCGGGGGGCAGCCTCACCCTCAATGACGTGACCCTCAATGCCCTGGGCAGCGGGGCGGGGGGCAACGCAACCCTGCAATCGGGGGGCACCCTGGCGGTGGAATCGCTGGACCTGACTGCCCAGACGGGCCTTGGCGGCGCGGCGACCCTCACGGCCCAGGGGGATGTTTCCCTAGCCCAGGTGAGATTAGGGACCGAGCAGGGCGATCGCGCGGCCACGGATCCCCCCAGTACCCTGACCCTAGACACCCCCGGCACCCTCACCTGGACGGGGGAGAGTCGTCTGGTCGGTGGCGTAGATGGGGCGGTGATTCTGGGGCGTACGGTGCCCCTGGGGGGGGTGGTTCTGGGCGATCGCTTCGACAGCGGCGGCAGCGCCCTCGATCTCACCCTGGCGGGAAATGGCACCCTGGGGACGTCCTTGACCACCGCCGGGGGCGATCTGAGCCTCGGGGCCACGGGCAATTTCACCCTCACGGCTCCCCCCGATACGGCGGACGCGGCGGGGACGGGGGACGGTATTCCGGGGGTGATTCGCCTGCGCAGTGGCGGGGATCTGACGGTGGCGGTGGATCTGCGCAGCTTTGGCCCGACGGCGGGGGGGCGGCTGGAGTTGACCAGCGGCGGCGCGATCGCGGTGGCCAATGTCGATGTCAGCAGCGCGACGGGGGTGGGCGGCGCGATCGCCATGGGGGCCAGCGGTGACCTCACAACGGGCAACCTGGCGGCCACGGGCACCGGCGCGGGCGGCCAAATCGACCTCACCAGCGCCAACGGCACCCTGACCACCGGCAATCTGGACGTGAGCGCCACCAACGGTCCGGGCGGCACGATCACCCTCACGGCCCCGGCCCCGAATCTGGATCCCGCCGCGATCGCCCGACTCAATGAACTCACCTTTGAGGAGATGCCCCCCGCCGATCCGGCCAATCCGACCAATCCGGCCAACCCCGCCAGCGCCGCCCCCCAACCGATTTTCGTGAGCGATCGCATCGCCGGGGAAATCATCACCGGCAACCTGGCGGCCAACGGCACCGACGGTGGCACCATCGCCATCACCGCCCGCAGCCGCTACACCGGCGGTTTTCTCTCGGCCCGTGGGTTCAGCGGCCTCGGCGGCACCGTCCGCATCGATCCGGACAATGACATCGACCTCACGGCGATCGACGTGCAGGGGGAAACCATCGGCGGCACCGCCATCCTCGAGGCCCAGCGCTTCATTCGCCTGCGGGAGGCGTTCCGCGATCGCGCTGGCCAGACCACCAGCATCGCCGCCGGGGGCAGCATCGGAGATGGCACCATCCAAATCGCCCACGGCAGCACCGACCTCCAGCCGCCGCGCCCCTTCACCGTCGGCGACGCCACCCTCAACGGCACCGCCGGGAGCCTATCGAGCGGCACCTCGACCATCGAACCGGTGGCGGAATTTTTCGGCCCGGTCCAGCAGGGCAACATTGCCCTGATCGCCACCGCCGTCACCCCCCCGGAGCCATCCCCCTCCCCACCGGGCGACAACGGCGGCAATGGGGACGGCAATGGCCCCCTGGGGCCGGGAACCGGGGACGATGGCGAACCGCAGCCCCGCAGCCAGGATCTTGATCGCCCCGAAATTCCCCTCCGCCCGGAGGATGCGATCGCGCGGGCCAACCTGGGACTTGGGGATTTATCGTCCCTCGCCTTTGCGCCCCTGGATCTGAGCCCCCAGGAACTCAACCTAACCTACGAGAGGGACGAGACCGCCTACATCGACGAATACGCCACCTACCTGAGCAGCGATCGCCCCATCGCCGTCGCCATGGACCAGGCGCGGGAAACCCTCCAGCGCATCGAACGGGAAACCGGCGTCCGGCCCGCCCTGCTTTATGTGCGTTTCCAATATGACGATGCGGACGAGCAAACGGCGGCCAATGCCCCCCTGCAACTGATGCTCGTGACCCCCAATGGCCCCACCGTCGTCGGCACCGTGGCCGGAACCCGCCGCGAAGAGGTGCTGCGGACCGTCAGTGCCCTGCGCGGCAGCCTGACGAGCCCCCTAGAGCGCACGACCGATAACTATCTCCCCCGGGCCCAGTTGCTCTACCGCTGGATCCTGGCCCCCATGGCGTCGCGGCTGGAGGCGTTGGGCATTGAAAATATCGCCTTTGTGATGGATGAGGGCCTGCGATCGCTCCCCATTGCCGCCCTGCACGATGGCGATCGCTTCTTGATCGAAACCTACAGCGTGGGGTTGGTGCCGAGCCTATCGTTGACGGACGCCCGCTATGTGGACCTGTCCAAAACCCCCGTGCGCCTGCTGGGGGCCTCAAAATTTCAGGAACTGCCCGCCCTGCCAGCGGTGCCGGAGGAGCTGGCCCTGATCCAGCGCATCCGCTCGGGAGAAATTATTCTCAATAATGACCTGACCCTGGATGCCCTCAAGCAGACGGGCGATCGCGGCAGCGCCCAGATCCTGCACCTGGCCACCCACGCGGAATTTAAACCGGGCAGCCCCAGCGAATCCTATATCCAGCTTTGGGACCAAACCCGGCTGCCCCTCGATCGCATCCGCGACATGGGCTGGGACAATCCCACGGTGGATCTGCTCACCCTCAGTGCCTGCCGCACGGCCCTGGGCGATCGCGACGCGGAGCTGGGGTTTGCGGGGTTGGCCGTGGCCGCCGGGGTCCGCACGGTCCTCGCCAGCTTCTGGTATGTCAGCGATACGGGCACCCTGGCCCTGATGGGGGAATTTTATGAGCAGCAGAAGACCGCCCCCATCAAAGCCGAAGCCCTGCGGCAGGCCCAGCTTGCGCTCCTGCGGGGCACCGCCCGCTTCGAGG
Source organism: Cyanobacteriota bacterium (assembly GCA_022402445.1). Lineage (GTDB taxonomy): Bacteria > Cyanobacteriota > Cyanobacteriia > CACIAM-69d > CACIAM-69d > MS008. Next base: position 258,069 of record JAKRSF010000006.1, read on the forward strand.
GCAATACGCTGGTGGGATCCTTCGGCTCGATCCCCATCCCTGACAATCTCCTCAACCAGGGGGATCTGATGACGCAACACCCCTATTTCTGGGCCGCCTTCACCACGATCGGCAGCCCCTGGTAGGACGCGATCGCCCCCGACATCGGACCTACTCTCGCTTTCAATATTGCGAAAGATTCTCAACTGTGTTTTGATGGGGCTTAGGAAATCCCGGCCCAGGTCGGGGCGAATTTCGGTCAACTCTAGGGCTTTGGTTATGATTCAACGGGCAGTGGGGCCGCGCCCCTGGGAATTGGGGTCGGGGATCTGGCGGCGGGGGCCTGCGGTGCTGTGGCTGAATGTGAGCGCGTCGTTGGGGCCGCTGTTTCGCAGTACGCAGGTGCATTTGCAGCATTGCAGCCCCGGACGGCGGGTGGCGGTGTGGGACTATGACCAGGATCCGGATGAACCGGCTTCCCTGGATGAGGCGATCGCCCTGCTGCGGTCCTATGTGCTGTCCCTGGGGCGACCGGTGGATCTGGTGGGCCACGGTACGGCGGGCCATTTGGCGTGGCGGTTTGCCCGGACCTATCCGACCCAGGTGCGATCGCTGACCCTGCTGGCGGTGGGAGCGACACCGGCGGCGGACTGGCAGGCGCAATATTACGCCCAGTTGCGGGCCTGCCCCTGTCAGCGGCGCTGGATTTTGGCCCAGTTGGCCCGTGCCCTCACGGGGTGTCAGGAGCGCGATCGCCTGCGGGGGTGGGTGGAATTGTTGGATCGGGATTTGTGGACTTCGCCGTCCCCCAGTTCTTTGGTGGGGACGCCGGAGGGCGGGAGTGGCGGGGTGGCGATGCCCCTGCTGGTGTGCGGGGCGGCCCAGGATCCGATCGCGGACCCGAGCCAAATGGGGCGCTGGCGATCCCACCTCAAACCGGGCGATCGCCTGCGGGAACATCCGACGGGCCGCCATTTTTTTCCGTTTTTTGATCCCCAGTGGGTGGCCCAGGAAATTGCGGATTTCCAACAGGCCCTGGGGGCCGATCGCGCGATCACTCCGGCTTCCCTGGACCTGTAGGGGCGTGGAGGGGGCTAGACCAACGGCACGAAATCCGTCGCCGCGATCGCCGTGGCCGCCACATTTTGCAGCGTCGCCAGCACCTCCCCCGTACTGGTGCGGGTCACCTGGGCATTGGCCCCGCTCGCCGTCACCGCCAGATCCGCCACCTGGAGCCCACCGGCCAGGGCCAAGCGATCAATCCCCGGTGCATAGTCCCCAATCACATTGCCCTCCGCCCCGGCCCGCAGGATGAAGCGATCGCCCCCCGCGCCGCCGATGAGGGTGTCATTGCCCAGATCGCCCCCCAGCAGGTCATCCCCCTCGCCGCCGTTGAGTAAATCATCCCCCTGGCCGCCGTAGAGGGTGTCATTGCCCAGGTCGCCAAAGAGGGAATCATTGCCCCGGTTGCCGTAGAGCGCGTCAGTCTCCTTGCCGCCGTAGAGCGCGTCATTGTCATCAAGGCCGTAGAGCACATCATTGCCCGTATTGCCAAAGAGGGTGTCATTGCCCCCGTCGCCAAAGAGGGTATCCGCCCCCCCGAGGCCCAGGACGCGATCGCTCCCCGCCAGGGCCGCGATGATGTTCGGAAAATCATTGAGCAGCACATCATCATTCCCCGCCGTAAACAGGCCCGAAGCGGGGGGCGGCGTCGGCGTCGGCGTGACCCTAGCGCCCGGAATGATGCCCGCCGGACCCGCCGTGGCGGACACCTCAAAGGCACCAATATCGATCGCGCCATCATTGCGCGGCACCTGCCGTTGATCGGCGGCCAACCCCGCGATCGCGCGGCCCCCATTAATCGCCGGACTCCCCGGCTGCAAACTGTGGAGCAGCACCCCGCCCCCATAGTCCCCCAACGGCCCCAGGAGCGGATCCGCGATCGTCACCCCCGGCACAATCGTCGGATCATCCGTCCGCGTCGTCGTCCGGTTCGGGAACTGGAGATTATTGCCCCCATCCACCAGGGGCTCATTGCTCTGCTGCTTAATGCCAAAGGAATTCCCCGCCCGGTTATTCACAAAAATACTATTGGCCGCCGTCACCCGCGTGCTGCTGCCCACCAGGTTCGTCGCCCCCCCAAAGAACCCGGCAACATTGTCCGCCATCGTCACATTGGTCAGGGTATGGGGATTGCTATTAACCGAGAAAAAGGCCCCGCCCCCCTCACCGCGCGTCCCGTCCGGCGTCACCGCCCGGTTCCCGGAAAACGTACTGTTCGACACATCCACCTGGGCGCGCTCATCCACATAGAGCCCGCCCCCCTGGACTGCGCTGTTATTCACAAAGGACACATTGCGCACCGTCGCCGGTACCCGTTGCAGGGTCAGGCCGCCCCCGAGGGCCACATTGCGCTGGTCCTGGATCAGGCTGTTGTTGAGGAACAGCACATCCTCCACCAAAAACCGATGATTGCCGTCCCGGTAGGCATTGAGGAACGCGCCGCCCCCCTGGCCCGCCCCCTTGTTCCCCTCGAAGCGGCTGTTGCGAATGGTGATGGTGCCGGTGCCCGTGCCCGCCCCGTCCGTGTAGACACCGCCGCCGAAGCCCCCGAAGGTCTGTTCCCCGACGGAGCCCTTGCTGGTGTCGTTGTTGCGGAAGATGCTGTTTTCGATCAGCAGGTCCGTCAGGAGGTTGTAGACCGCGCCGCCGTTGACCCCCTGGTTATTTTCAAAGACGCTATTGCGGATGGTCATCTGGCTTTCGCTCCAGATGGTGATCGCGCCGCCCGCTGATTCTGCAAAGCCTTCGCCGTCGCGCTCGCGCCCAAAGCTGCGGTTGTTGTCGAAGCGGCTGTTGGTGACGTTGAGGGTGGTTTGGAAGTGGCTGTAGATGGCTCCGCCGCCGCGTCCGGCCGATTCGTTGTTGACAAAGTTCATGTTGTCAACGTTGAGGGTGCTGTAGAGGCTGCCGTAGAGGGCTCCACCGGCTCCGTTGATGCCGCTGATGGTGGTTTTGCCGTCGGCGAGGGTGAAGTTGCGGACGCTCAGGGTGGAGCGTTCGGTTTCCATGGTGAGGGGCCGGACGAGGCCGCTGCCGCTGACGACGAGGCCGGGGGCGTCGGCTCCGTCGATCGCGAGGCTCGTCTGCAAAATTCTGATGGTGTCGCTGGTCAGGCGGAGGACTTGGCCGGCGAGGGCGGGGGCGAAGGTGATGGTGCTGCCGTTGGGGGCGTTGGCGATCGCCTCGCGCAGGGAGCCGGGGCCGCTATCGGCGAGGGAGGTGACGAGGACCATGGGTCAAAATCCAATTCGTTGGGTCAAATCAAGGCGAACCTGGATCCTGTGGGTGCTTCCAGGGGCAAGGCACCACCACTGGGCTTCACCGTGGGCTCTGCTACCGAGTTCTGGATCGGTGCCAAACAATACAGGGTCGTCCGTGATGATCCTATGCTGTTTGGGACGCGGGGCCTAGGGGCAATGTTGCCACCGCGATCGCGGATTCTGGCCAGGGTTTAGGCTCGCCTTAAGGATCACTTCGGCGGTTTGATGGGCCAATCGGGGCGGTTCCCTGGCCGCTTCCGTGGCTGCTGCCGTGGCTGGGGCCGCCTGCGAAGGGTTCCCCACGAATTGGATTGGCTGGGAACTGGTCCCAAGGGGGTGCTGGGGCCGCGCGATCGCGCGGCCATGGGCCAAGGTTTAGGGGCGTTCCTCCATCACCGCCGTCAGCCGTTCGATCGCGCGGGTGAGGTTTTCCTGGGCCACCAGGGTCGGATCCGGCGGTGCGGCGGCCTCTGCTTCGGCGTCCGCTAGGGCCTGCTTGCGCTCCAGGCGCTTTTGGAAGCTTTCAAACGATCGCACCAGCAGAAAGATGCAGAAGGCAATCACCAAAAAGTTCAGGATCGCCGCTAAAAATAGGCCGTACTGCACCCCCGCCGCACTCAGCTCCGCCAAGCGATCGACCTGGGCCGCCTTCAGGGCCGGTGCCAGCACCAGCGGCGTCAGCACATCCGTCACCAGGGACTCAATGATCTTGCCAAAGGCCCCCCCTAAAATCACCGCCACCGCCAGATCCAGGACATTGCCGCGCATGATGAAGTCGCGGAATTCCCCCAGCAGCCCCCCCAGGCCACGTTTCGGTCCAGTCATGGATTGTTCTCCCCAAAATAATGATGCTGATCACGAACGACTGAGATAGCTTGAAAAATCCCAAGCGAATCCCAGGACAAGCTAAAAAAATCGCAAAACCACGGCCCATTTCCCTAAATGGCGGGCCGCTGAACGTTATCTGCGTATTTACGCGGAACTGAATCGGTAGGAGAACGATACCGAATTCAGGCCGTGGGGGCAAGGACGCATCCTTAAGCCTTTGCCCCCGCGATCGCCCCCAACCGATCCATCTGCTGAATTGGGCCAAGGGGCGATCGCCTCACCGGTCAACCCTACTCCGGATCCACCCAGCGGCCATCCGCCTTGATCAGGTCAATCAACTCCCGCACCCCGTCCGCCTCCGGCACCCGCTTAATCTCATCCCGGCCCCGGTACAGCGCGATCGTCCCCGGCGTCTTGCCCACATAGCCATAGTCCGCATCCGCCATTTCCCCCGGCCCATTGACAATGCAGCCCATCACCGCAATATCGAGGCCCGTCAAATGCTTCGTCGCCTCGCGCACCTCATGGAGCACATCTTCGAGATTAAAGAGCGTGCGGCCACAGGACGGGCAGGCCACATATTCCACCATCGTCTTGCGCAGGCCCAGGGACTGCAAAATGCTGTAGCACACGGGAATTTCCTTCTCCGGCGCTTCCGTCAGGGACACGCGGATCGTATCGCCGATGCCGTCCGCCAACAGGGTCGCAATGCCAGCGGTGGACTTGATGCGGCCATATTCCCCATCCCCCGCCTCCGTCACCCCCAGGTGGAGGGGATAGTTCATGCCCTGGGAATCGAGGCGGTGGGCCAGCAGGCGATAGGCCGCCAGCATTACCGGCACCCGCGACGCCTTCATGGACACGACCAAATTACGAAAATCCAGATCCTCGCAAATGCGGATGAACTCCAACGCCGATTCCACCATGCCCAGGGGCGTGTCGCCGTAGGTGAAAACCATGCGCTCGGCCAGGGAGCCGTGGTTCACGCCGATGCGCATGGATTTGTTTTGATCCCGCAGGGTTTCCACGAGGGGTTGGAGGGTTTCGCGGATCTTTTGGCCGATCGCGGCGAACTCGTCGGGGGTGTATTCCGTGCGCTGGGCGTCGGGCTTTTCAAAGACGTAGAGGCCGGGATTGATGCGGACCTTATCGACGTGCTTGGCCACTTCGAGGGCAATTTTCATGCCGTTGTGGTGGACATCGGCCACGAGGGGCACGGGCTGGTAGGTGTCCTCTAGCTTTTTGCGAATGTCCGCCAGGGCGCGGGCGTGGGCCATGCTGGGCACCGTGACGCGGACGATTTCGCAGCCGATTTCGTGCAGGCGGCGGATGGCGGCGACGGATCCGTCGATGTCCAGGGTGTCCTCGTTGATCATGGACTGGACGACGACGGGGTTATTGCCGCCGATCGCGATCGCGCCCACGGGCACCGCGCGGGTTTTGCGACGAACGATCGTGGTATCGAAGCGGGGATCGTTGGACAGATCCTGGGGTTCAGGGGCTTTAGAAAGGGTCTGCATAGGTCGGCGGCGATGGGATTGGCGTGAACTTTAGGGCAAAAAATTCAGGAAACTTTTCAGGACAAGTTTTCGGGCACGTCGGCGGGGGCGCAGCCGTTTTCTAGGGTGCCATAACTGGGGACCGTCGCCGTGGCTACCCGGATCTAGCAACCGATCTAGCCGCCAAACAGCAGCCCAAATACCCAGCCAATGACCGTGGCCGTCAGGGCGATCGCCGCGATCGCCACCGCGATCAGCACCGCCACCAGCCCCACCACCACCCACCAGGGCACCATCGGGGCCTCCTCCTGGGGCGGCAGGGCCAAAAACCCTTCCAGCAGTTGCAAATTGCGGGAATTGGACTTCCAGAACACGTCCGCCACATCCCCCGCCACGGGCACCGTCCCCAGGCCCAGATCGATCAACACATTCATGACCATCTGCCCCAACAGGGACGCCGGAGCCCCAAGCCGCGCCGCTTCGATGACCAGATAGATCGACAGGGCCACCCCCACCACGTCCCCTCCCACCGGCAGCAGCCCCAGGATTGGATCGAGCCCCAGACGGATGCGGGTGCCGGGGACCGTGACGGCTCGATCAAGCCAGCGGGTGAAGCGGCGCACATGCTGGAGCCGTTTGAGGGTGGCGGGGGGGAGCGATCGCACAGGGGCAGCCATAGGGCATCACCAGGGGGCAACAGGGAAACCAGGAATACCCCCGTATCCTACGGCCACCGGGCGACCCTAGGAATCCGTCGGCTTGGGCCGCAGCCGCTGGCTCCACTGGATTGACGGCCGCTCAATGAGGTACCAAAAGGCCGCCGCCACGGCAATGCAGACCCCCAAATGGAACGCAATATTGAGGGACTCACCCGTCGCGGAAGACACATCAAACAGGAAGGTGCGCCCCACAAACAGGGCTGCGCCGCTGACCGGCGGATGGGTGATGTAGAGGCTGTAGGAAATCAACCCCAAAAATTGCAGCCAGCGCCAGTTCAGCACATTCAAACGGTTGATCTGCCCCAGGGCCGCGATCGCGATCGCCGTCAGGGCCGCCGTCACCGCAAACCAGTACTGGTGGCCCAGGCCCACCCCCAAAATCACCGTCCCATAGCCATAAAACCACCCACTGCGGATGCGCCCGTCCAGGGTCCACTGGGCCAACATCCCCAACAGGAACGCGTGCCAATGGGGCAAAAACCAAACCTGCGACAGCCAGTGGGGATCAATCACCCCCAACGGCCACAGGATCGCGATCGCCGCGCAAGGGCCAAACACCATCCCCCGCACCCACGGGGCCAGCCGTGGCGATCGCCCCAGACGCTGCTGAACCGCCACCAGGGCAAAATAAACCAGAAAAAACTGCACCTCAATGCACAAGGCCCAATAGGCCGCATTGATATCTCGCATCTCCAGCAACCGCTGAAGGTATAAAACGTGAGCCACCACATTCCCCCAGGACGGCAGCCACAGCTCCTGGCCCCGGATCCTAGACTCCGCCAGGGCCAGGACCAACACCAGCACCATCGACGCATAGTAAGGGGGTGACAGGCGCGTCCAGCGGCGGGCCAGGGCATTGTTGAACAGGGGCCAGGTGAGCTGAAGCTTGCGGGTGGTGTAGCTCAGTACAAAGCCGCTGAGGACAAAGAAAATCGGCACCCCCAAAAATCCTTGCCCCAGCAGCCCCTCGAAGAGCCAGGTGGGCCAAGTCTGCTGCATCAGGGGCGTGTGGCCGCCGGACGCGGCGTGGTAGAGCACAATCCAAACGGCGGCGAGGCCGCGCAGGGCATCGAGGAAGCTGAATCGTTTGGTGGCGGCGGGGGCTTGGGGGGGCGGAGCGGGTTGATCGACGGGGGGGGAGGGGAGTAGGGCCATGGGGAGGAGCGGTGGGGAGGAAAGGGGGGTAGATGCGCTCCCGGACAGCGAGGGCGATCGCGGCGGATCTGGGGCTGGGGGCGGGGGTTGAGGGGCGTTTGCGGGCGATCGCGGAGAACCCTGTGCTGAATGATCCTGTGCTTAATTATTCACACTTGCTTCCGATTCGACCACCCCTGGCGACGGCCCCGGTGGGGGGCAGGATTCGGGCTGTTGGCGCGGGCTGTGGGGCCTTAGAGGCCGTGGCTTTTGCCGATGACCCAATGGCGGCGGAAGAAGCGGGCGAGGGCGGTTTCTTCGAGGGGTAGGTAAATGGGGCGGCCGTGGGGGCAGGTGCGGGGGTTGCGGGTGCGTTGCCAGCGATCGAGGAGGGTCTGTTGGGCGCTCAGGTCGAGGGGGGGGCCGTTGCGGATGGCGGTGCGGCAGGCGATCGCGACTTGGGCCGCATTCAAGTTGCCAGCGCGGGCGAGTTCCCGTAGGGCGTCGGCCTGGTCGGGGCGATCGCGGAGGGGTTCAGGGATGAGGCGCACGGCCCAGAGGTTTTCCCCAAAGGGTTCCGGCTCGATGCCCAGGGTTTGCAGGCCCTCGCGATCGCGATCGGACAAATGCTCCAGGACGAGGGGCGGATCCAGGGGCACCAGTTGCCAGCGATCGCGCAATTCCTCGAACAGCACCCGTTCATGGGCAATGTGTTGCTCGATCAGCCAGATGCCGTCTGGGCTCTCCGCCACCAGGTAGGTGTTGTGCAGTTGGGCGATCGCCTTGAGGTGGGTGGGCAGGGGCGGGCCATGATCTGAGTCGCTGGGTGCTTGGGGATCGCGGGGATCCGTGGGGAGGCGATCGCTCAGGGGATAGGCGGTGAGTTTCCCGAAGCCATAGGAGCCCGCTGCTTCGGCGGCCCGGACCAGTTGGCGGGCGCGGGGGGTGCCATAGGAGTTCCCCAGGGGCGCGGCGGTCCCCAGGGCCAAGGTCCGTTCCACCGCCCGCCGCACTTGGTCGGCCCAGTGGGGGGCATTGCGCAAATAAATTTCATCCTTGGCGGGGGTGCGGTTCCAGTCGATCCAACCGGGCGGCAGGCGCAGATGGGCCAGGGCGACGGGGTGGCGGTGGCGCGGCAGGGTTTGGCCAAAGGCGTCGTAGAGGGCGCGCTCTAGGTCCGGGGCGTTGACCATGCGTCCGTTGACGGCCACATACAGCCAGTCGGGGCGGCGGCGGTGGAGGCGATCGGGCAGGCCGACGGTGACCGTGAGGTGGGGCGGTGGGGTGGCGATCGCGGCGTTCACCTCCCCGAGGGACGGGGCAACCTCAGACGGATCGGGCAGGGCGATCGCGCCGGTCCAGGTTTGAAAATCGCCCGATCGCGCCTCCCGGATGCCCTGGCACAGGAGCCCCACCACCGTTTCGCTCGGGGACAGGGAAAACCAGGGGCGATCGCGCCGCAGCACCCGCCAGCCCACGCCGGGATGCCCCAGGGCCGCGCGCCAGATGGCCGTTTGCACCTGTTGATATTGCTTCGCGATCGCGGGTAACCCCGCCCGCCTTGCCGCCCACTGCCCAAATAGATTTTCGACGGTCACCACGGTCCCCGGTGCCAGGGCGATGGGCGCGATCGCGGTGGGGCGGCCCCCGTGGTCGTACTGGACCTGCCAGCCGGTGCCGTCGATGGGGCGGCTCGCGATCGCCAAATCCGCCAACTGGGCCAAGCTATAGAGGGCTTCCCCCCGAAACCCCAGGGTCATGATGCGATCGAGGTCGGCGCGATCGCGGATTTTGCTGGTGGCATGGGCCAGGGCCGCCCGCTCCAGATCCGTTCGATCCATCCCCGCACCGTTGTCCGCCATGCGCAGGGAGCCCCGTTCGAGATCCAGGGCCAAATCCAGCCGCGTCGCCCCCGCATCCAGGGCATTGTCAATCAACTCCCGCACCGCCGCCGCCGGGGAATCAATGGTTTCACCCGCCGCAATCCGCGCGATCGCCGCCGCCGACAGGGGGATAATGGGGCATTTTGGGGCAAGGTCCATGGAAAAATCTTAGTGGCTTGCGTTGGCCCCTTGCGTCCCGGCGCGATCGCGTCCCCCATCAACCTGACCTCAACCCCAACCGACCCCAAAACCGACCCCCCCAATCGAACGTAAACCGAGCCCCTTGCAACCATGACCCATTCCAGCGTCAACCCCGGCAAAACCGTCTTCGTGACCGGAGCCAGCGGCTTCACCGGCTCCCATCTGGTGCGGGCCTTGGTCGATCGCGGCCACCAGGTGCGGGCCTTGGTCCGCAAATCTAGCAACCTCGATCGCCTCGCGGGCCTGCCGGTGGAATTTGTCTACGGCGATCTCAATGATCCCGCCGCGATCGCCCAGGGCATCAAGGGGTGCCAGTGGGTTTTTCATACTGCCGCCTACGTGGAATTGGGCATCGTCGATGGCGATCGCATGTGGCACATCAACGTGGAAGGCACCCGCAATGTCATGGGCGCGGCCAAACTGGCAAACGTCGAGCGGGCGCTCCATTGCAGCACCATCGGCATCATCGGCGACACCAAGGGGGAGGTGGCGGACGAAACCTATCAGCGCTCCCAAGTCGGGTTTGATTCCCCCTACGATCGCACCAAATACGAGGCCCAGGCGATCGTCGATCGCCTCGCCAGCCAGGGCTTGCCTGTGGTGAGCGTGCTGCCGTCGGGCATTTTTGGCGGCGATGATCCCCACTTCGGCCCCGTCATCCGCCAATTCCTCAAGGGCGGCCTCAAACTCTGGGCGGGCGGCCAGCGGATCACCGGCATTGTCCATGTGGATGATTTGGTGGAAGGGATGATCCTGGCGGTGGAGCGGGGCACCGTGGGCGATCGCTACATCCTCTCCGCCGGGGAACTGACCACCGCCGAAATGTTTACCCTCCTGGGCCAAGCCGCCGGAATTCCCGCCCCTGGGGAAGCGCCGGAGTGGGTGGTGCGCCTCCTGGGCAATGTCCTCGATCCCATCGGGCGTTTGTTCAATTGGCAGCCGCCCCTGAGCAAGGAACGGGTGTATTACATCTACGATCGCTGCGTCCGGGTCAGTGGCGACAAGGCGCGGCGGGAACTGGGCTGGAATCCGCGATCGGTCCCGCAAATCATTGAAGCTACCTTGGCGGAAATCCGCGCGATCGCCCCCCCACCGCAACCCGCCACCGCCCCATCCGGCGATCGCCCCCCCACCGCCGAATAAACCAGAGGACTCCTGCGGGAACTCCACCGTCCACCGCCCCCACCCATCGGCCCTTCCGCCCCCATGGTGACCCCCCAATGGGCATTCCCTTGCCCCCACGCGTCCCCCGGCCCCTGGCCCAGCGGCTCTCGCGGCTCCTGAGCCCCCCCAGCGAAGCCAAATTCATCAGCTATGGCGCATGGCGGCGGCAATTCGTCCGTCAGCGGCTGCGGTTGGCCTTTGCCCTGGGGGTGCTTTATTTTTCCGGCTACTCCAGCATCCTGGCCCTCTATGCCCTCCAGGAAGGGGGTTTGTTCTACATCCGCACCGCCAAGCATGTGGTGGCCCTGCTGGCGATGGTGCTGGGGTTTCGGTGGCTCAATACCCCGGCGGGCCGTCGCCATCCGCGCCTGTCCCTGCTGCTGCTGTTTGCGTCCGTTTGCATCATCACCAATTTTCCGAACCAGTTCGATCGCCCGGTGCCGCCGGACATCAAGGGCTGGAATTTAATCTTTTTCGGCATTGCCACGGTGACGCCGTTCCATTGGCGGCTGCATTTGCTGTGCCAGTGGATGGCCTATGGCTACTATTTCGCCATCAATGCGATCCTGCGGCAGCCCCTCTTTCCGGAAACGCCGACGCCAGCGGAATTGATGTTCGATATGGTCTGGATTTCGGGGCTGGCGACGCTGGTGGCCTATCTCTATGAGCGTTTATCCAAAATGCAGTTCCGCACCTATCGCACCCTCCGGCGGGAGCGGCGGCGATCGCAGCGGCTGCTGTTGAGTATTCTGCCGGCCCCCATTGCCGATCGCCTGCTGGCGAAGCAGGAAACCATTGCCGATCGCTTTGAGGAAGTGTCGGTCCTGTTTGCGGATCTGGTGAATTTTACCCAGTTGGCCGCCCTGGTGCCGCCCGATCGGTTGGTGGAAATGCTCAACGAAATTTTTTCGAGTTTTGATCGCCTCGCTGATCGCCACGGGGTGGAAAAGATCAAAACCGTTGGGGATGCCTACATGGCCGTGGCGGGGGTGCCGACGCCGCGCGCGGACCATGCGGATGCCATGGCGAATCTGGCGCTGGCGATGTTGAAGGCGGTGGAGGCGTTTGATACCCACACGGGCCATCGGCCCCAACTGCGGGTGGGCATTCACCTGGGGCCGGTGGTGGCGGGGGTGATTGGCCTCAATAAGTTCAGCTATGACCTGTGGGGCGATACGGTGAATGTGGCGAGCCGGATGGAATCCCACGGGCGACCGGGCCGGATCCAGGTGACGGCGGCGGTCTATGAACGGTTGCGATCGCGGTATATCTTCGAGCGGCGCGGCGAAATTGAGGTGAAGGGGAAGGGCACGTTGGAAACCTATTGGCTGGTGGCGGCGATTCCCCCGGAAAAGCGAGCGGATCCAGCCGATCAACAGGTAGATCAAAAGAATTAGGGCGGGGATTCCGGCAGCGATTTGGGCGAAATCCACAGGAGATGGGGGCCGGAAACCCTCGCGATCGCGCCGCCGGGAAACGGATCACTTTGATCGCGGTTGGGGGCGGTCAATAAAAACCGCAGGGCTTCGACGCGATCGCGGTTGGGCATTGTTCCATCCAGTTGTTCACAGAGCCACTGCCGCAGGGCGCGCCGCTGGAGGGCCGGATGGGCGATCGCCAACGGTTGCCGCGCGATCGCCGGAACCCCCAGATCGTCTACCCGAGCTTGGCTGAGCAGTTGCGCCGCGATCGCGTCAAGACAATCCCCATCCTCCCGCAGCAGATCCGCCGTCCGCGCCAACGCCCGATCCACCTGGGGGTTGAACTGCGATCGCAGCAGGGGCAACACCTCCAGCCGCAGCCGGTTGCGCCGGTAGCGCCGGTCCTGATTGGTGCTGTCCTCCCAAATCGGCAACCCCAACTGGGCACAGCAGGCCGCCGTATCCGCCCGCACAAACTCTAGTAATGGCCGCACCAAATCCACCCCCGGCCCCAGCGATCGCCGCCACCCCAGCGCCCCGAGCCCATCGCCGCCGCTGCCCCGCACCAAATTAAACAGCAACGTTTCCGCGCGATCGCTCGCCGTATGGCCCGTCACCACGATCGCACTGCCCGTCTCCTGGGCGATCGCCAGCAGTTCCCCATAGCGCCACGCCCGCGCCGCCGCCTCCGTCCGCGCGATCGCCCGATCCGCCCGCCGCACAATCACCGGCAACTGCCACGTTCGCGCCAAATCCACCACCGCCGCCCCATTCGCCGCCGAATCTGATCGCCAGCCATGGTCGCAATGGGCGATCGTCAGCCGCCAGCCCCAGTGGGGAGATAAATCCGCCAGCAGCCGCCCCAACGCCACGGAATCCTGGCCGCCGGACACCGCCACCACAATCCCCGCCGATCGCTCCAACAGCAACGGTCGGCGACGGAGTAACCCGTGCAGCCGACCGTGAAAATCCGTCCAGGGGGATTTTTTGCGCAGCTCCCCATCCCCCATCGCCATGCCCCTAGAAGAACCAGCCGTAGGAATGGAGGCCCTTACCTAAAATATTCACCCCCAAATAGCACACCCACACCACCACAAAACCCGCCGCCGCCAACAGGGCCGGTCGCCGCCCCTGCCAGCCCCGCGTGATGCGCGCGTGGAGATAGGCCGCAAACACCAGCCAGGTGATCAGCGCCCAGGTTTCCTTCGGATCCCAGCTCCAGTAGGATCCCCAGGCTTCGTTGGCCCATACGCCCCCGGCGATGATGCCGATGGTCAGGAGCGGAAAACCCAGGCCAATGATCCGATAGCTGATGTTGTCGAGGGTGTCGGCGAGGGTGAGGCGCTGGGGCGAGAGGGCCACCGCCGCCGTTTGGGGCGCTTCCAACACCGCTACGCCGCCGGTTTCGGTCGAGGGGGCGATCGCGGTGGCCCCATTAACCTGTTGCGCGAGGCGGAGGCGATCGGCGCGATCGCGAAAACTCCCGGTCCCCACGGAACTGCCGCGCAACTCCACCGCCTGCCCCCGGGTCACCACCAAAAACGCGATCGCCAGCAGCGACCCCACCAACAGGGCCGAGTAGCTCAGCATCATCACGCTGACGTGCATCATCAGCCAGTTGGACTTCAGGGCCGGCACCAGGGGCGCAGACGCCTGCATCGTATCCGGCAGCGACAACGTGGCAAAGGCCGCGATCGCCAGTGCCGTCGTCGCCGTAAACGGCCCCACCCAGCGGCTCCCCGTCATGCGCTCCGCCAGCAAATGCACCGCCGTCACCCCCCAGGCCAGGAAAAACAGCGACTCATAGAGATTACTCAACGGAAAATAGCCCGCCTCAATCCAGCGAGCCCCCAACAGCGTCGCCATCGCCAAATTCGCGATCGCCATGCCCGTCGTCCCCACCCCCCCCGGCCAGGTCAAGGTCGGGAACGACACGCCGATCCAATAGGCCAGCATGGTCACCAGCAGCACGGCAAAGGCGCAATTATCCAGCCAATTTTGAAGGCTAACGAGATCCATAGGTTCGATTACGAGGGGTCAGCAAATCGGTTATTTCAAAGGGGGGCGGCAACGGATGCGCGATCGCCAGGGCGCTCCCCAGCCAGTCCGCAGGTCCATTCATGCCTTACCCCCATTTTAGGGATTGGCCGCCCCGCCGCACGGCCCTCCCCCAAAGCTGCCCCAACTTTTCCCAACCGCTGCCCAAATCCATGCCCAACCCAGACCCAGACCAAAACCAAAAAATCCCCCACAAAAAACGGAGCCTTGATCCCCCTGAGGAAATCCCGACTCCGGCGCAAAAAGTGAGAAGTTTAGATCGAAGTTTTAGACCAATGGTTTAGGTCAATGGCAAATCGAGGGGGCCGCAACCTTCTGAAACCTTTGGGCTAGCGTCGCCCCCCGACGATCTGAGCCTAGGCAGCCTTGCTCTGTTCCTGGCCATTGCTGCGGGGTTGAATCACCCCATAGCCGCCGTGGTTCCGTTCATAGATCACATTGATCTCGCCCGTTTCCACGTTACGGAACATGAAGAAGTCGTGATCGACCAGCTCCAGTTGTCCCAAGGCTTCATCGACAGTCATGGGCGGCATGGCGAAGTACTTGGTCCGCACCACCTCCGGCGGTAGGGCCGGCTCGCGATCGGGAACCACCGTATCGGTGACGGCCCCTTCGCCCAGCACGTCCGCCGTTTTAACTGCGGTGTGCTTGCGGTCTTGGCGTTTCTCCTTGTACTTGCGCAGTTGACGCGCGATCTTGTCTGCCACCAGATCGATGCTGGCATAGAGGTTTTGGCTGCTTTCTTCAGCCCGGACGACTGCACCGTTGGCGTAAATCGTCACCTCAGCCGTTTGTTTCGGCTCGATCCGGGGGTTCCGCGCCACAGACAGGTTGACGTCGATCTCCATCGCGAGGTGATGGAAATGGCTGACGGCTTTTTCGACCTTCTGCTGCACGTACTCGCGCAGGGCATCGGTGACTTCGATGTTTTTACCCTGGATGACAAGCTTCATAGAGCTTCCTCCCCGTGGATGTGGGTGATACCTTCACCGTATCACCTGCGGTTTTGGGCGATAGGCTCCTTTAGAATCTTTTGCATGGCTTGATAATTCTTGACGGCGGGGGGGCGGGCTTTTTGCTATGGGGGCTGAAACGGCGCGGGGGGGGGCGATCGCGGGGCCGGGGGAGTCTGATCGCGCCAAATGTCAAGACTGTTGGTGTTGGCGGCTGGGGGTGGTGCCCTATCGGGTGGCCTGGGGCTGGCAGCGGCATTTGTTGGCCCTTCGTAAGGAAAATGCAATGTTGCCGGATGGGCTGCTGCTGTTGGAGCATCCGCCGACCTACACGTTGGGGAAGGGGTCGGATGAGGGTTTTGTGAAGTTTGATCCGGTGGCGGAAAATCTGGATTTAGTGCGGATCGAACGGGGGGGTGAGGTGACCTACCATGGGCCAGGGCAGTTGGTGGGTTATCCGATTTTGAATTTGCAGCGCCATCGACCGGATTTGCACTGGTATTTGCGATCGCTCGAAGGGGTGATTATTGATGCGATCGCGACCTTTGGCCTGCGGGGGGAGCGGATCGATGGCCTGACGGGGGTGTGGGTGGAAGGCTATAAAATTGCGGCGATCGGTATCAAGGTGAGCCGCTGGATTACGATGCACGGCTTTGCCCTGAATGTATGCCCGGATTTGGCGGGGTTTGGGCGGATTGTGCCCTGTGGCATTGGCGATCGCCCGGTGGGCAGTTTGCAGCAGTTTTGTCCCGGCATTGAGATGGGGGCGGTGCGATCGGCGGTGGAGCGATCGTTTGAGGCGCGGTTTAATTTATCTCTGGTGCCCGGTCCCGCCGATGCCCTGCGGTAGGGTGCGATCGGTCATGTTTGAATCAACGCGATCGCGCCTCCTTTCCGAACGCACCGGCACCGTTTAAATTCACCGAAATGTTGTCGATGGTAACCGCGATCGCGATGAACCAACATTCATCTATTTCAAACGCACCGGCACGGTTTAAATTAATCGAAATCTCTGGTGATGATTCCACATCGACGGTGCGTTCGGAATAGGGAGATGATCGCAAAATATCAACGGCACCGAACGCACCCTACCATTCGTCTAAAATTGTCCGCGCAAAGCGCGGTGGGAAGAGGGAAAGAAGAGAAAAAAGAAATAGAGAGAAATGGTCCTGGCTAGGGCAGCAACACAACCCGAAAACCGAAGGAGTTGAAGATGTCGCCTGCCCCCCACCCGAGGCGAGCCGCGCAACGGCAACCCAACGGATCGTCGGACCACGAACCACCGCGCAGGAGCTTTTCTTGACTTTTCTTAGTGCTTCCTAAAGCCTTGAAAAAAGACTCTAAGTAGCCTTCAAGTTTAATTGTCTCACAAAAAGCTTGAGAATGATTATTCTTGTCTAGCCATGCTTCCGAATGGCTGGGAGCATTGGTGTAAGTATTGTGCCAATCATCCAGGCACCATTCCCACACATTGCCGTGGACATCCTGGAGGCCAAAGCCATTGGCCGGAAACTGGCCCACAGGGCTGGTGCGTTGGCGGTATTCTCCCTTGGGGCCGTTGGCGTACGTGGAGTTGCCGTCGTAGTTCGCCAAGCCAGTGGTGAGGGTTTCCCCAAAGGCAAAGGGCGTCTTGGTGCCGCCTCGGCAAGCATACTCCCATTCCGCCTCCGTGGGCAGGCGATAGGTTTTTCCCGTCGCCGTCGCCAAACGGGCACAAAATTCTAGCGCATCAAACCAATTCACCCGCTCCACCGGCCCCCCTAGGTCTTTCCAGTTTGAGGGATCCGCCTTCAGTTGCGGATTCAGCACTGCCGGAAAATCGCCCGCCACCCGTCGCCATTGGGCCACCGTCACCGGATAGCGCCCCACCAGCAGCGGCGGCACCGTTACGGTCCGCACTGGCTCCTCACCACCATCGCGCCCCGCTTCCGTATCCGGTGAACCCATCTGGAACTGTCCACCGGGCACCGCCACCAGTTCCAGCGACACCCCCTCCCCCAAATCTACAAAGTGGGACCGGGCCGTTTTTTGCAGCCGTTCCACCACCTGGCCCTTTGCATCCACCCGCACCGTCTCGAAGCACCATTCCTTCAAATCCCACCCATCAAACGGGTCCGGCGGCTTCGGCAATGGTTGAATCTTGCGAGAACGGATTTTCATGGCTGCCGCAATTGACTTTTTTCTGACAGCTTCTTTTTCTTCTTTCCTGATGTCTTCAATTGTTTTTTTCTGAAGACCTTCTTCTAAGGTAATTCTCGTAATTCGTTGAATAATTCCCTCAACTTCTTGACGGGCTTCCTCATGAGCCGGATTCGCCTCTAGAACCTGCCACCAATACGCTTTCGCTATCTCTAATCTCTCAAGATTATATTGATTTTTGAACAGATCAAACGCCGCCCGTTCCGCTCGCCGCGCCCGTTGCACCAACTCTGTCAAATCCGGCAGTTGCGGCGAACTCTGCACATTAGGCAAAGCCGGAAGTTGCCATAATAAATCCCCCTCAACCTGCACCATGGGACGTTGATCCGGCTTTCCATATTCTCGACAAAGTTGAGGCACCTTTTGACACAAGTAGTCACTCAACTCTCGAATTGTTGGATAGGCATCCTTTCGATCCATGGCCTTCAGGAGCGCATAGGTAAATGCCCCATGGCGGACCTTCTCATGGTCAATTTCATAGGACTTTTGATCCTTATCGCAGGCAAACAGGGTCACCACCCCTTCATAATTTCCCTGCAATCCCCCATCGCCAAAGCCGCGCCCCCCATCACTGTCGCGACAAGCATCTAGACAAAGGATGATATTGCTAGCGCCCGTTTCTCGGAGTCTCCTAACAACATCCTGCACCTTGATCCAGGTCCGCCCCACCTGAATCCCCGCATCATGGGGCAATAAATAATCTTCCCAGCATCCTTCCTGATTGGGATCTTCTGTACGTTTGCCATGGCCCGCAAAGAAAAACCAGATCACATCGTCAGGATTGAGTTGATAGGTCGGGATTACCTCATCGATATAGTGCGACAGCGACCCCAGCCGCACCCGATCATCATTCAACCGATGCGAAAAATGGGTAATCAGATCCACATGCTCAAATCCCGCCCGACACATTGCGCCATAGAGTTCTAGGGCATCGCGTTCGGCATAGTTCAGATTACTAATCTGCCCATGGGAGTACTGATTAATGCCAACTACGATCGCGTAATGCCGACTGCCCATGGGGAGAAGAGTGTGTGAAATGGAGGGGGCGCGTTAGGGGATTTTAGCCCGCATCCTGGGGCGATCGCTTGAATTTGAGCTTAATCGACCCCATGGTGCCCGCCTCTACGCCGCTGCCCAGGATCCGCACCTGCCCCTTGGCATTAATCTCCACCGTCAGTTCCACCTCATCGAGCACCAAACCCAAATTGTTCGGGTCACCCGTCTGGGCAAACAATTGATCCACCACCTTCAAAAGCTCGTCCATGTGGGGACGAACCTTAGAAATGGGCACATCCACCGGCTTCAGCAGCGACTTCACAGCCGTCTTGACCTGATCTTTAGTCGGAAAACCGCGCCCCCCACCGTAGTCAGGCGTCGTCTCTTCCGCTTCCGTATCACCCACCAACAAATGCAAAACCGGTTCCGAATTGGCGCGATCGTCCATGGGTATACCTCACTCAAGCTCCCAAAAGAATCCGCACAGGGGCCATAGGTCGCCCTTGGGTACTATAGTCCAGTAGCCCAGAGGCCAGGGCTAGTCTGTGATGCAGCTCAGAATTGGTTGAGGTAATCGTTACAACTGCTTCATGGCGCGGGCGATTTCGCGATCGCTCTGTTTCCGCTTCAGATCCTCGCGCTTATCGTGGAGTTTCTTGCCTCGCGCCAGGGCAATCAGCGCCTTCACCCAGCCATTTTTGAGATAGAGCCGCAGGGGCACCAGCGTCAGCCCCTTTTGTTCCACCTGGCCCAGGAGCCGCTGGATTTCCTTCTTGTGCAGCAGCAGACGGCGGGTGCGGCGCGGCTCGTGGTTGAAATAATTGCCCGTGGTGCTGTGGGGCGAAATGTGGACATTGTGGAGCAGGGCCTCCCCGTCGCGGATCAGCACAAACCCCTCGCCCACGTTCACCTTGCCCGCGCGGATCGATTTCACCTCCGTGCCCTTGAGCTCGATGCCCGCCTCGAAGGTTTCTAAAATTTCGTACTCAAACCGGGCCTTGCGGTTGTCGGCAATGATTTTGTAGCCGTTTGCGGGCTCGTTCGCCATCGGTTCAACTCCTGCTGCTCTAACTTCCCCGTTGGCTGCGATCGCGGCGGTGGGATATCCATTATCAACCGATCGCCCCGGAATCGATCCAGACCCACCCCGCCCCGCCGCCGCCGCCAAGAAAAATCTCCAGAGACCTTGACAGCCTCCCGACAAAACAGTAACAATGAATACAGAAAAGCAAATCGTTCATCCCTCCTAAAGCGCGCCTTTAACGCAAAGTTAAGTTTTGAGAAAGGCCCTCAGTAGGGACGGAAGTAGGGAAGTTCACCCGAAGGAACGCGCCTCTCACTCAGTTAGAAACTGGAGGCGAAGTGATGAAACTGACCTATCGCGGCGTTACTTACGACTACAACCCCCCTGCGGTCTCCACCACCCCGGCCCCGGCAACGGGTACCTATCGCGGTGTTGATGTGCGTTTCCGCAACCCGGCCAAGCCGTTGGTGCTGCAACCGACGCTGGATCTGAAATATCGCAATGTGGCCTACCGGACCGATGGTTCCCCGGTGGCGGCTCCTGCGCCGGAGGCGGCCCGTCCGTCCATGGCGAGCCGTGCCCGCGCCCTGATGATGAAGCGCCACGTTCGGATGGAGAAGCGCGATCGCGTTTCCCTGACCCGCGCTGCCCAGGCGATCGGCCTCGGGGGTGTGATGACCGCCGTGAGCAACATCCAAGGCAAGATGCAGCATGATGTGGCCTGGAGCCATGAGCCCAGCGCCGCTTCCATGAGCTAGAAGTTCTTTGGCCTCTGGCCTTTGGCCCTTAGCCTGCTGAAGTAACACCAATTAAGCCCGGTCCAGTTCTCGACTTTTTGAAACTGGGGCCGGGTTTTTGCTGGGGTGAATTTTCGGTGGGGGCTGGGCGATTTTTGGGTGGGGGCTGGGCGGGGAAACCCCGCCCCTACGGGGGGGGGATCGTGATCCCTAACCCCAAATCCACAGCCACAGGGGCATGGTGCCTAGGATGGCGAGGGTGCTCAGGGCGATGCTGGCGGAGATCATGGGGCGATCAAGGTCGTATTCTTCGGCGAGGATCAGGCCCGCGAAGGCGGTGGGCATCCCGGCCATGAGGACGATCGCGAGGCGCAGTTGTCCATCGAGGCCGGCGGCGGTGGCGACTAGGCCAGCCAGCAGGGGCACAAGAAAAATTTTGATGAAGGCGGGGGCGATCGCGGGTTTGAGCTGTCGCCAGTCCCGCAACTGACTCAGGCGCAATCCCATCAGCACAAAGGCGATCGCGATCGTCAGGGGTACCCAAGCGTCGAGGGCCTGTTCCACCCAGGGGGAAAAGGGGATCGGTTGGGTGGCGGTGCCCAGCACGAAGGCCCAGATGGACGGCACCGTCACCACATCCCGCAGGGGCTGCCACCAGGGGCGATCGCGCTCGGGGTCGCCGCCGTGGTTGCCGAAGGTGCTGGCGACCAAAACCCCCAGACCGTAGGTGCCCAGGACGTTTTGGGTGAGGTTATAGAACACCGGCAGGGCCATCCAGCCCGGATCGAGCAGGTGGGGCGTTAGCGCTAATCCCACAAAGCCCGTGTTGCCCAGCATCGACGCGATCGCGGCACTGCCCACGGACGGCGATCGCCACCACCAGGATTCGGTCGAGTGTTCTGAAACCTCTGCAATGTTTGAGTCTAGAGCGGTTGATTCTGAGGCGGTTGTTGGATCGGGGGATGTCGGTTGGCGGGGCGATCGCCAGCACAGCAGCCCCCACAAAATCCCCATCAGCACCGCCCCCGTCACCACCGCCGCGATCGCCGCGATCGGCCCCAGGCCCACCTGCCAAGTGAACCGGGCATGGCGCGACAGGGCATAGATTTCTAGCGGAATGCCGATCCAATATAAAAACCGCCCCAGCCCCCGCACCACCGACTCCGGCAACCATCGGTACAGCACCAGCCCCGTGCTAACCCAAAACAGCAGCGGCCCAAAGGCTCCGGTCAATCGTGCGGTCAATGGCCCTGTTCCCCAGCTTGTCCAACGGCGGCGGGCAAGGGCGCGGGGCCGGGGGCGCATCGTCAACCGTTCCTAGAACCTCTGGGAGAAGGAGCTTAAGCCCCTTGCTTTCGCCAGTCCCATGGGTTCACAGGGGTTTCAGCCCCATTGACGACGGCCCCGAAGCGGTAGCCACTTAACCAGGGGTTAATTGGTGACCCGCACATCCTTAACCTGCCATTTACCATCTTGCCGCACGAGGGCGTATCGCGCTTGGAGGGCGCTGTCGTAGGAGTCGGCGGTGAGGACGGTTTCGCCGCGATATTTGGTGGCCTTTTCGTTCACCCGCACCACCGCCGTGCCGAGATTGCCCGCCGCTTCGGGGATCACCTCTTCCACCTCTAGGGAATGTTCATATTGCCAATAGACACCCTCCGCCTGGGCTTCGCGGGCCTGGGCGCGCCAGCGGGTGAGCATCGGATCGACCAGGACCGCATCGAGGGCCGCGATCGCGTAGTCCCGTCCCATGGCGGCGGATTTTGCGGCGAGCCAGCCTTCGATCGCATCGCGGGCCGCCTCCGTCGTCAATTCCACACTGGTGGCCGCCGGGGGTGGGGCCGCCTGCTGCGGATCGGGGATTTCGATGGGGGGGCGATCGAGCTGCACGGCGGGCAAACCGGCTTCGATCGGTGGCCCCGAATCCTGGAACAGGGACGCGATCGCCCCATACACCCGCAGCACCAGCCAGCCCGCAACGCCGAAAACGATGACACCGCCCACCACCACCAGGGCCATGCGACCGGGGCGATCGCCACCCCCAGACCGGCCCCGGCGATCGCGCAGGCCCGACCGTCGCCTCGGGGTAGATCCCAGGGGTGGCAGCGACGCGGGGGACCGCCCCACCTCATCCAAACCGCCCCCATCGCGGCTAAACCGTGCCTCCTCCGCCAGGGCCATGGGCCGGGACGCGGGCATCTGGACGGGCGGCGCAGGGGGCGCAGAAGACAGGGGCACCGGCGGCGCAGGGCTGACGCTGGGCCGTTCCCCCAGAGGCCCCGACAGGACCGGACGCAGGGGCGGCGGCAAGGGCGATCCGGATCCGGCCCCTGGGCTCGGGAGCGATCGCGGCGAACCAAACGACGGCATCTCCAGGGTCGGACGATCCGCCGCCAGGGCTGCCAGGGGGGGCACCGCCGCGCGATCGCCCATCAGCACCTCCGCCACACCCGGTTCCGGCTCCGGGGGCACCACCGTCCAGCGATCGCCCGGTTCCTCCTCGCGATCGGGCAGGGCCTCCAGGTAGCGCTGCACATCCGAATCGGAAAAATAGGCCGTCAAAGACGCCTCCATCGCCGCCAGATCCCGGAAATAGGGCAGCACCTCCGTCCCCAGCCACCGCTCGCAGTAGGAACACAATCCCGGCAGCAGATCCGCCGGATCCAGCGACAGTTGCCGCACCGCTTCAATGGGCTCCTGTTCCTGACTGCGTTCGAGCAACTGGCACGCCTCATCGGGCCGCCCCAACAGCAGCGAACACACCGCCTGCTCCAGAAACACATCCTGACGGCTGCCCAACCGCCGCAGCATCACGCTCGCCCGCTGGATCGCCGCCGGTTGCCGCAGACAAAAGCCCTGGGCAATCAACCCGTAGGCCGTCAAATAGGTCGCCACCGCCGACGGCCGCCGCGCCTCCGCCTCAAAAATCGCCAACTGTTCCTGCACCAGCAGATAGGGGCGAATTTGTTGAATGAAGCGCAAAAATTCCTCCACATTCAGGGCCGAGCGATCGTCCCCGTGGCCGTCGATGCCCTCGCGCTCCTTGAGCATACTCCGCAGCAGTTGCAGCCCCTGGCGATGGGCGACGCCCGCTGGATCCGGGTGGGCCAGCAGTTCCAAAATCCGGTAGGGGCGCAATTTGTATAAATCCCCCTGGATTTCCCCCCGCAGACCGGCGAACAGGCCATGGTGCAGCAGCAATTCCTGGGCGATTTTGAGGGAGCTGGCGGCCTGCTCCGATTGGTTTTGGTGCCACTGCTCGCGCCCGAGTTCCAGATAGGCCAGGACGACGGACAGGACCACATCCGCTAGGACGAGTTTGGGTTCCCCGAAGCGGCCCCCTTCGATGTCGCCCGGATTGCTCAGGTGGGGATAGCCGAGGTTGAGGACCAGTTCATATTCCCCGAGTTCCTGGAGCAGGGCGATCGCGCCGACGAATTGGCGATCGTCGATATCGAGGGCGGGGGACTGGGAGGTGGAACCGCTGCCACTGCGGCCCGTGTCTTCGGGGACGATCGCCTCGACGCCATAGGTTTTGTTGAGGAAGGCGGCGTCATAGTCCTGGCGGGTGAGGGGGTCACCGAGGGTGCGGTAGGCTTCGTCGAGGAGATCTTGACGGGCGGTGACGGCCAGTTGCGAATAGTCCCGCCGTGGCCCCCGACTGACCCGATCTTGGTAAGCCTGACGGAGTTGTTCTGGCGTTGCCTGGGTGGGCAGGCCAAGGATGCGGTAGTAGTCAAGGGGGACGAGCACGGCCAAGATCCCTAGTCGTGGGACGGTTTAGATCAATTCAATACACCACCTAGATTATTGGTGGTGGGATAAGAATCGGCAAATCTAGGGCGATGCGCAAGGGTTGTCCTGGACCTGCCTGCCGATAGCTGGGGGCGATCGCGGGGACGATTGCGGGGATGATCGGTTGATGGGCTTGGAGGAGGTTGAGTTAACGATGGCACCGGTGTGGGACAGGGAAGGGCAATCAACGAGGCTATTAAAGGCGTCGGAGGCGATCGCGCGGATTTTGGCGTTGGCGATCGCGGTGGATCGGCGGGAAACGGTGCCCCTGAATTTGGCGGCGGGGCGGGTGCTGGCGGAGGCGGTGCGATCGCGGCTGGATTTTCCCCACTGGGACAATTCGGCGATGGATGGCTACGGGATCCGGGCGGCGGATGTGGCGGCGGCGCGGCCTGAGCAGCCGGTGGCCCTGGAGGTGATTGAAGAGATTCCGGCGGGGCGGGCTCCGATGCGATCGCTCGGGCCGGGGCAGGCGGTGCGGATTTATACGGGGGCGATGCTGCCGGAGGGGGCGGATGCGATCGCGATCCAGGAGGAGGTGATGGTGTTGCCCGATGGGCGGGTGGCGATTCCTACGGCGATCGCGCCGGACACGTTTGTGCGTAAAAAGGGGGCATTCGGGCGATCGGGCGATGAAATCCTGGCGGCGGGGACGCGCCTGGGTCCGGCGGAGGTGGCCCTGTTGGCGGCGGCCCAATGTGCTCAGGTGACGGTGTTTAGAAAACCTCGGGTGGCGATTTTGTCCACGGGGGATGAGCTGGTTTCTGTGGATGAACCGGCCCTCAAACCGGGGCAGATCGTCGATTCCAACCGCTATGCCCTCGAAGCGTTCATTCAGCAGATGGGGGGCGAGGCGATCGCCCTGGGCATCATTCCTGACGATCGCGAGGTACTCAAGCAGGCCATGGAACGGGCGATCGCCACCGCCGATCTGGTGCTCTCCACCGGCGGCGTATCCGTGGGCACCTATGACTACGTGGAAACCCTGCTGGGGGATCTGGGGGCCGCGATCGCCATCCGCTCCGTCGCCGTCAAACCGGGCAAACCCCTCACGGTCGCCACGGTCCCGAAAGCAGCCGATCAAGATAATGCTCAAAATCCTGGCAATCCCTGTCTCTACTTCGGTTTGCCGGGAAATCCCGCGTCGGCCCTGGTGGGCTGCTGGCGCTTTGTGGCCCCGGCCCTGCGGCAGATGGCGGGGGAAACGGTCAATCCAGAGGCGGGACGGCTGCGCTGCATCGCCGCTGCCATGCTCCCCGGCGCGGGCCAGCGGGAGGCGTACCTCTGGGGGCGCGTTGAGCTACGGGATGGTCAATATCACTTTATTCCCGCCCCTGGGGGCCATAATTCCGGGAATTTGGTGAATTTGGTGGGTACGACGGCCTTGGCAATTGTTCCCGTGGGGGCGGGGGCGATCGCGGCGGGCGATCCGGTGGAGGTGATGGTTCTAGGGGCGGGCTTAGCCGGACTCTCCGCCTAGCGGCCCCATGGCCCCGTGCGAGAATGCTGGAGAATGCCCCCGAGTTTTCATCGCCCAGGAGATTGTCGGCCCGTGGATGCCTTCAGCCCCGTCCCACCCCCCTGGACCGAAGCCGCCGTCCGTGGCCTCGGTTTCCGCTGTCCCCGCTGCGGTGAGGGGCCGCGCGCTGCGACCGGTGTTTGGCTCAACCGGCGATCGCCCGTGATGACGGAACGGTATCGCCGCAAATGGCAGGAATTTTACGCCTGCGCCTGCGGCACCAGTTGGTGGGCCTGGAGCGATGAGCGGCCCCCGTCGGATCTGCTCAAGGAGCGGGATGAATCCGGGGGCGATCGCGATCCCAGCGCCAATCCAGGGGCCGAGCCAGATGACGATCTGGGGCCGGAGCCTGGGGAATGGTGAGGGGGCCGGTCCGGGGGCGATCGCGCCAATTCTGGGGCCTGGGGATGGCGATCGCCCTGGTGCCCCTCGGTCTTTTGGGCTTTGGTCTGGAATCAGCGCGGGCGGAGGAGGCCCTGTGCCTGGAGCAGTTGCCCCAACGGCTCGACACCCTGACCCAGCGGCCGGATCTGGCGCGATCGCGGTGGGGCGTCCTCATTGCTCCCCTTGATCCAGAGAATGTCCAACCCCTCGTGGATCGGGAGGGCGATCGCTTCTTCACCCCCGCCTCCACCGCCAAGTTGCTCACCACCGCCGCCGCCCTGGCTCACTTTGGCCCTGACCACCGCTGGCACACTCAACTGCGGAGCGATCGCCTGCCCGAGGACGGTTTTCTAGAGGAAGTGAGCCTCATCCCCAGCGGCGATCCGAGCCTGGATGGGGAAGGGCTACAGATTCTCGCGGCCCGCGCCAGCCTGCTGGATACGCCCCTGCGGCACATCGGCACCCTGCGGGTCTATGGGGGCGATCGCGTCCGGCCCCCCGTGCGGCCCTCCTGGGAATGGGACGATTTGCACTACGGCTACGGCGCACCCCATGGCCCCGCGATCGTCAATGGGAATCAAGTTACCCTCACTCTCACTGCGATCGCGCCGGGGCAGCCCCTCGCCGTTCAATGGTCCGACAATCTCGCCGGACGGCAGTGGGAGATTGAAAACCACACGCAAGTACTCACGACTACCGAAGCGGAAACGCAACCCAACACCCCCCGAATTACCCTGACCCGCCGCCTCGATGCCGATCGCCCCACCCTGCACCTGAGCGGCGGCCACCCCCGCGATCGCGGCCCCATCGAACTGCAAATCGCCATCCCCAACCCCGCCCGACACCTGGCGGACAAAATGGAAGAAGCCCTGTGGGGCTGGGGCATTGAGGTTGATCGCGTCGAAGTCCTCTGGCAGGATCCGCCCGCCGCCGACCCCCGCCGCACCGTGGAACTGGCCAGCGTCCCCTCACCGCCCCTCGCGGAATTGGTCGCCCGCACCAACCTAGAGAGCAACAACCTCTACGCCGAAGCTCTCTATAGTGCCCTAGAAGTGAGCACCCTGGGCGATCAAAATTCGATCACTCAAGATGTTCTAAGTGATTCCCTCCAGCGGCTCGGCATTGATCCAGAAACCTACCGGCTGCGGGATGGATCCGGCCTCTCGCGGCAGGATCTCGTCAGCCCCCAAGCCCTCCTACAACTCCTGCGGGCCATGGCGCGATCGCCCCTGGGGGAAATCTTCCGGAACTCCCTACCGATTGCAGGCCAGAGCGGCACCCTGACCAATCGATTTGTGGGCACCCCCCTCGCCGGTCAACTGCGGGCCAAAACCGGCACCCTGACCGGCGTCTCGGCCCTGGCGGGCTATTTCCCCCACCCCCAGTTGGGCGATCTGGGCTTCGCGATTTTGGTGAATCAATCGGACCAGCCCGCCCCAGTCCTGCGCGCCGCCATGGATGAATTTTTGGTGGAGGTCGCGCGATCGCGTCCCTGCGGCAGTCCTTAAAAGATCGCCCGCGCCCGCGCCCCACCCCATTCAGACAAAAGACTACTTGAGTAGATTTATAGATTGATCAATGCTTACCCTAGACTCCATCGTTTCAACCTTCGGTCAATCCATCCAAAAGAAACTAACAAACCCCGCCGTCAGTGGTCAACCGGAGGACCAACTAAGGGCACCCTTTGAACAGTTACTCATTAACTTAGCAAACCTCCTCAAGATCACGGACGTCACCGCGATCGGCGAATCATCCATTCAAGATCTCAAAACGCGACCCGATTACTCCATCACAGTCCGCAAAACCCTAGTTGGGTTTATAGAACTCAAGGCCCCCGGTAAAGGAGCCGATCCCCGTAAATTTAAAGACCGCCATGACCGCGCCCAATGGCAAAAACTGCAATCCTTACCGAACTTGATTTACTCCGACGGCAATAGTTTTAGCCTATGGCAAGATGGCGAATTAGTTGGATCAATTCTTTCCTTCGATCAAGATATTCGATCCGCTGGAAAAAATTTGAAGCCACCGGCGAGCCTTCTCGATCTCTTCCAATCCTTCTTTCTCTGGCAGCCGATCGCTCCCCGCAATGCCAAGGAACTTGCCCGCATCAGCGCCCGCCTCTGCCGACTCCTGCGCGACGAAGTAACCGAACAACTGGCCCAGGGTAGCGACGCCTTGACCGCCCTGGCCACTGACTGGCGAAAACTACTCTTTCCCGACGCAACGGATTCTCGCTTTGCGGATGGATATGCCCAAGCGGTCACCTTTGGACTCTTGATGGCGCGCGCCAACGACATTGAACTATCCCAGGGGTTTGATCGTATTTCAGGGGATTTAAAAGGCAACCATTCCCTCATCGGCGCAGCCCTACGGCTATTGACAGAGAATCCAGAGAATCAAGCCACCTTAAAGGTATCTTTGCAGGCTCTAATTCGTGTCCTTAATGCAGTTAATTGGCCCACAATTAGTAAAGGAAATCCCGAAACTTGGCTCTACTTCTATGAGGATTTTCTAGAGGTCTATGACCCTAGCCTCCGCAAGGAAACCGGTTCCTATTACACGCCGCCCGTCGTCGTTGAAACCATGACCCGTCTGGTGGATGAGGTTTTGAAAACTCAGGATTTTGGCCTTCAGGAAGGCTTAGCCTCATCCCAGGTTACGGTTGTGGATCCGGCCACGGGCACTGGCACCTATATCCTCGGAGTTTTGCGCCAAATCGCTGAATTTGTCCGGGCGGATCAGGGAGAAGGGGCCGTTGCCGCCAAGATTGAACAGGCATTAACCCGTTTGATTGCCTTTGAACTTCAGTTGGGGCCATTTGCGGTGGCGCAGTTGCGGATTTTGGCCGAGGCGATCGCCCTCACCGGCACCACCCCCAGCGCAGAATTGCGCATGTTTGTAACCGATACCCTTGCCGATCCAGAGGATGATGCGGGCTGGATTCCACAGATCCTTGCGCCGATCGCCAAATCCCGCCGCGATGCCAGCAAAATTAAGCGGGAGGAGCCGGTGACGGTGGTGATTGGTAATCCGCCTTATCGGGAACGGGCCAAGGGGCGCGGCGGCTGGATTGAGGTGGGCAATAGCCAAACGAATACATCGGCCCCGCTCTTGGATTGGATGCCGCCGACCAATTGGGGTGTGGGGGTCCATGCCAAGCATCTGCGGAATTTATATGTCTATTTCTGGCGATGGGCGACTTGGAAAGTCTTTGATGGCCATGCTAACCACCGCCATGGAATTGTTTGTTTTATTACCGTTGCGGGCTTTTTAAATGGCCCCGGTTTTCAACGAATGCGTGAATATCTGCGGCAATCCTGCGATCGCATCTGGGTGATTGACTGCTCCCCCGAGGGGCACCAGCCGGAGGTGAATACGCGCATTTTCCAAGGGGTGCAGCAGCCGGTTTGTATTGTGCTTGCCAGCCGTTCTAAACATAAGAAAGAAAGCACCCTGGCAACGGCGAAATTTCGGATGCTGCCTGCGGGGCGACAGTCCATCAAGTTTGAAGCGCTCCAGAAGATTAATCTTCAAGGTGATGGCTGGCTAGACTGTCCCATGGATGGGCGATCGCCCTTTCTACCTGCTTTGCGTGGGGCCTGGTCCACCTATATTGACCTGCAAGATCTCTTCCTTTACAACGGCTCTGGGGTTATGCCGGGACGTACTTGGATCATTGCGCCCGATCCTGAATCCCTTGAACGGCGATGGAATGCGCTCATCCAAGCTCCCAATGATGAAAAGGAAACCCTATTTCATCCCCATGGATCGGGCGATCGCCACGTCAAGAAAAAAATCAAGACTCCCTTGAGTGGCCAGCCCGAACGACCCGCTGCCGTAGCCGACGATCGCGCGGGAGTCGTACCACCGATTCGATGTGCCTATCGCTCCTTTGATCGGCAATGGATTATTCCCGACAAACGATTGATTAATCGCCCCAACCCCAAATTGTGGGAAATTCAGTCGCCAGCACAGATTTATTTGACCGCTTTTTCAAGAACCTCCCCTTCTTCTGGCCCTGCCGTTACGGTAACGTCGCTGATTCCTGATCTCCATCACTATAAGGGCTCATTCGGT
Organism: Cyanobacteriota bacterium; assembly: GCA_022402445.1. Classification (GTDB taxonomy): domain Bacteria; phylum Cyanobacteriota; class Cyanobacteriia; order CACIAM-69d; family CACIAM-69d; genus MS008. The sequence goes on from JAKRSF010000006.1 coordinate 287,962, forward strand.
GGGCGCGTTTTTCCTTTGTGGAATGATGGGGCAGCAACGGTTTCTAATCTCAAGCCCAATGGGCTGGCGTTTTTGAGCAATCATTATCGATTCACCGTGACGCCGGAGGATTTGATGGCCTATGTCGTTGCGATCGCGGCCCACCCCCATTTCACCCGGCGATTTCGCCAGGATTTAGTGACCCCCGGCATTCGCATTCCGATCACGGCGGATGGGGCTCGATTCCGCGAGGCGGTTAGGATTGGTCAACGGGCCATTTGGCTGCATACCTTTGGGGAGCGGATGGTGGATCCGGACCAGGATCGGCCGCCGGGACCGCCCCGTTTACCGGCCCAGCGGCGACCGAGGATTCCAAAAGGCGGCGCAATTCCGAGCGAACCGGAACGAATGCCTGACACGGTTGACCACGATGCCCAGCGCGATCGCCTCCTGGTGGGTGAAGGGTATATCGACCATGTGCCAGAGGCGATTTGGGCCTATGAAGTGTCGGGAAAAAAGACAGTTTTGCACTGGTTTAGCTATCGCAAAAAGACCCGCGAGCGACCGGTCATTGGCGATCGCCGCCCCCTGTCCCCCCTCAATGAAATCTATCCCGATCATTGGCTACCGGAATACACAACGGAACTGCTCAATTTGCTCAATGTTTTGGGGCTTTTGATTGACCTGGAACCGCAGCAGGCGGCCCTGCTGGATCATATTGCTGAGGGCGAAATTATCCCGGCCCACACCCTCCTGGAGGCGAAGGCGGCTCCCCGGTCCTCGGGACAAGGTGCTTCGGGGGGGGCGGCGGCCCAAATTTCCTTTCAACTTCCGCTAATTTCGTGGGACGAGTTTTGATCCTGGCGCGATCGCGGCCCTGCGGCAGCCCTCAACCCCGGATGACCCCACCCGCCGCGCCAAAGTCCCGTGGTTTCCGTGGGGTTTGCCCGTATGTTTGGGTAGATGCAACTTGGGGATCTGGCAATGCGGGTGGTGCTGTGCGGCTATTACGGCATGGGCAATGGGGGCGATGAAGCGCTCCTGGCGACGCTGCTGCAACGGTTGCCGCCCGGAGTGACGCCCATTGTCCTGTCGGGGAATCCAACGGAGACACGCCAGCGCTATGGGGTGTGGGCGGTGCCGCGCAAGGATGGCTGGGCGGTGCTGCGATCGCTGCGATCGGCCCAGGGGTTTGTGTGGGGGGGCGGCAGTTTGATGCAGGACGCCACGAGCCGCTGGAGCCCGGTGTATTACGGGGGGCTGATGCTGATGGCCCAGGCGCTGGGGCTCAAAACCGTGGCCTGGGGGCAGGGGATTGGGCCGCTGAACCGGGGCCTGAGCCGCTGGTTGGCGCGCCGCTGTTTTCGGGGCTGCACGGCGGTGAGTGTGCGCGATCGCCCGTCGTTGGAGCAGTTGCAGCGGTGGGGGCGATCGGATGGGCTGCTGGCTCCGGATCCGGTCTGGGCGCTGCGGACGCCGGATCTGGTGACTAGGCCGCACGATCGCGATCGCCGGGTGGCGGTGGCCCTGCGGCCCCATGGCAGTTTGTCGCCCGCCCGCTGGGCTGCGTTGGGGGAAGGGTTGGCTCGCTTCCAGGCCCAGACGGATGCCCATCTGGTGTTTTTGCCGTTTCAGCCGTCGCGCGATCGCCCGCCCCTGGAGGATCTGTTGCCCCGGCTGCGGCAGGGATCTTTTGAAATTATTGAAGAACCCAATCCGACCCTCCTCAAGGCCCAGTTCCGCACCTGCTGTTTTGCGATCGCCATGCGTCTCCATGGGGCGATCGCCGCCGCCGCCGAAGGGTGCCACGGATTTGCCTTGAGCTATGATCCCAAGGTGGCGGCCCTGGCGATGGATTTGGGCTGGCCCGGTTTTGATTTAACGGCGATTTCGACCGATTTACCCCCCTTTCCCGAGGATCCCGCCGCGATCGCCCAAGCCTGGACCGATGCCTACCGCCAGGGACGTCCCCTCAGCGCCCAGGTTCGGGGGGACTACCGCGATCGCGCAGGGCAACACGGGGATCTCTTGGCCCAAGCCCTGACGGAATTCCCCTGACAAGACCCCCTGGAGTCGAGGCGATCGCCCCAAACGATCAGCAGACTGCTCCCTTCAAATTTGCCCGAAAAGGTTGTCCCAAAAAGCTATTAAAAAGCCAATGTTTTTGCCCCTCTTCCCATGTCAAACCCCCAGCCCTCTTCCCATCCCCTGCCCCAATTCCTAACGGAAATTCCCCTGCCGGATCCCCTGCCGCCCCTGGTACTTTCGGTTTTTACCCGACCCGATCTTTTGGCGCAGGTGGTGGAGGCCCTACGGCACCAGTCCCTCCTGCCGACCCAGATGATTGTGCTGGTGGATGGTCCGCGATCGCCCCAGGACCACGGCCCCATCCAAGCCTGCATTCAACTGTTAGAAGATTTTGTAGCATCGACCCAGGGCCGCACCACCGTTGAATTCATCCGACGCCCTGGAAATTTAGGCTGCGATCGCAACGTCATCCTCGGCATGACGGAAATTTTAGAGCGATTTGAGGCGATCGTTTACCTAGAGGACGACGTGCGCCCCAATCCCAGCTTTTTTGACTGCATCTGTCGCCTGCTCGTGGCCTACCGCGACGAGCCCAAGATCTTTTCCGTCAGCGCCTATTCCAGCTTCCCCGAGGAATTTTATGGGGAAATGGATGCGGATTTTGCCATTTCCCAACGGCTGTTTACCTACGGTTGGGGCATTTGGAGCGATCGCTGGCAATCCATTAACCTGATCGGCCAGCCCCCCCAGGCCAATCCCTTCGGAGCCTTCTACAAAATTCCGGCCACCGCCCAAACAAAATTAACGGCCATTAATCAGTTTTGGCTCGAAAAAAATCGCAAGACCGATTGGGTCATCAGCACCACCCTAGCGGCCCTAGCCCAGGGCAAAGTTCACCTCGCACCGAGGGCTTCATTGACCCGAAATATTGGCTTTGGGCACCAGGAATCGGAAACCTATCGGGGTCGCGAACCCGCCTGGGCCAATGCCCGCTATGATTGCAATTTCTCCCCGAATCGTTTGCCCAGCAGCCTTGAGCTTGCCCCGAGTCTCCAGGCGGAATTGACGGGCCAAGCGCTTGCCCAATTCTTTGATCGCAAAAAGCTTTGGCTCAATGGCCCCGCCCTGTGGTTTTTGCTGGGGAAATTTCGCGATTGGCCGAGTCGGATGGCCTGGATTCGTCTATTCATAAAGCGTTTCCCCGTGCTGGTGTCCCGCTGGCGAAATGGTTTGCCCACCTGAGGGAATGGCTAGACAATACCGCCCGCTAAGGTTGAGTTTGAAGCTGAAATTCTATGGCAAGATAGGAAATCCCAGAGGATGTTTAAGGGATGGTCCAAAGTTTTCTGGGATCATTGCGCTTATCCTAATTTTTTACCCCCATCTGCCCTGGCCATGACTGCTTCTTTCACCGCCGTGCCGACGCCCCTTGAGATTGCCCGCCAAACGCGCCGCGCGGCCCGTACCCTGGCGGTGTTGCCCCCGGCGGCGCGGGATGGGGCGTTGATGGCGATCGCGGATGCCCTCGAAAACCAAGCGGCGGCAATTGTGGCGGCGAACGAGGCGGACTGTGCGGCGGCGATCGCCGATGGCCTCTCGAATGCGCTCTATGGGCGGCTGAAGCTGGATGGGGTCAAACTCCAGGGGGCGATCGCGGGGGTGCGGGACGTGGCGAAATTGCCGGACCCCATCGGCACCGTGCAGCTCCATCGCCAGCTTGATGAGGGGCTGATCCTCAAGCGGCTCACCTGTCCCCTGGGGGTGCTGGGGGTGATTTTTGAAGCGCGCCCGGATGCGGCCATTCAAATTGCGGCCCTGGCCATCAAGTCCGGCAATGGGGTCATCCTCAAGGGGGGCCGGGAGGCGGCGCGCACCTGCACGGCGATCGTCGAGACCATTCACCAGGCCCTCGCCACCACCGCCGTGAGCCCCGAGGCGGTCCAACTGCTGACCACCCGCGAGGAGACGATCGCCCTCCTCAAACTGGATGAATATATCGATCTGATCGTGCCGCGCGGCTCCAATGAATTTGTGCGCTATATCCAGGACAATACGCGCATTCCCGTCCTGGGCCATGCCGATGGGATCTGTCACCTCTATGTCCATGGGGCGGCGGACCAGGACCGGGCGATCGCGATCGCGGTGGATGCCAAGACCCAATATCCGTCGGCGTGTAATGCGATCGAAACCCTGCTGGTGGATCGGGCGATCGCGGCGGAATTTTTGCCCCAGGTGGGCCGCGCCCTCCAGGCAAAAGGGGTTGAACTGCGGGCCGATGAAGCCGCCTACCCCCCTCTACAAACGGCGGGCTTGACGAATCTTGCGATCGCCACGGACGAAGACTGGAGCACCGAATATACGGATCTGATCCTGGCGATCAAGGTGGTCGATGGCCCCGACGACGCGATCGCCCACATCAACCACTACGGCTCTGGCCATACGGATGCGATCGTCACGGAAGATGCGATCGTCGCCGCCCAATTCCTCGCCGAAGTGGACGCCGCCGGGGTCTATCACAACTGCTCCACCCGCTTTGCCGACGGCTTCCGCTACGGCTTCGGCGCAGAGGTGGGCATCAGCACCGCCCAGATGCCCCCCAGGGGGCCCGTCGGCCTCGAAGGGCTGGTCACCTACAAATATCGAATCGTCGGCCAGGGGCACATTGCCGCCACCTACAGCGGCCCCGATGCCAAACCCTTCCAGCACCAGGATTTGCCCCCCCACGGCGACACCCCCTAGGCGTCCGGTTCCGCCATTTCGATCGTGCGGCCCATCCAATCCTTCACCAAAAAATTCAAGGGGCGATCGCGGCGAACCTTATGGCGCACCCCGCGCAACTGCACCCGCATCAAAATCGCCTCTAGGCAATCGCGATCAAAACACACATGGCGCTGGCGGTTTTTATTACCCAAATTCGCGCCGCCGATCACATGTAACTGCACATTTTTCTTCAGTTGATACCACAGGCCCTCCGGCGGCGCTGCCGTTGCCGTTTGGCCCAAACTGTTCGGCGAAAGGTACATCGGATCAATGCTCGAAACCCCCATCGTCTGCTCATAGTTGTAGTAGTACTGCAACGGCACATCGGCGACGGGAAATTTTAGGTCTTCCTCATAAAAACGCCGCGCAATTTCTAAATCCGACACCATGATCGTATGCACCTTCGGCGTGCTGTTGAGGAACATCCACATTGCGCCGGCGTAGGCCAGCAGCAGCAGCACCATGATCCCCTGGGTGGAAAAGAGGCTATCCAAGGGCAAACCGAGAAAGGCAAAGGGCGGCATCGGCATCGGGATATCGGGGGGAATCGGGGACGCGATCGCGGAAACTCCAAAGGTCATCAACGGCTAGGGACTGGAGGGACCAGGGGACAAGCCACCATCGGCCCTCCAGAACCTTAGCCAGAACCGACGGGGGCAAGGGGCTTAAGCCCCTTGTCTTGGCGCAGGGCAATGCAAGGCTAGGCTACCAAGGTCCAAGCATTCCCTAGGAGGCCAGCGCCACCTCGAGCATTTGCTGGAGTTCACCCTTTTGGTATAGCTCGATCGCGATGTCCGAGCCACCGATCAGTTCGCCATTGATATAAAGCTGAGGAATCGTCGGCCAGTTAGAAAACTCCTTGATCCCCTGGCGAATTTCCGGATCCGCCAACACATCGCAGGTTTCGTAGGGCACCCCAAAACTGTTGAGGATTTGCACCACATTGTTAGAAAAACCGCACTGGGGCATGAGTTTCGTGCCCTTCATGAAGACAAAGATTTTGTTGTCGCTGATTAGTTGCTTGATGCGCGCTTCGGTTTCGGGATTCATGGGTTCGTAAACTCCTCTCGTGGCAATGGCGGAAAGTTAGCACCCCAATGGGGTGATGGGAAAGTGGGCAGGGGAAGCCGTGCGATCGCCCCTTGATCTTCCCAGGGGTTGGGGTTGGATGATCGCCGGTCTAGGGCGCGATCGCTATTGGGCAGCGGCCCAGGCTTCGGGGGTGTAGGTCTTGAGGGCGAGGGCGTGGATCGCCTCACTTTTTAAATCCTCCCGCAGGGCCTGATAAATGAGCTGATGCTGCTGCACCAGGGTTTTGCCCTCGAAGGCGGCGGACACCACCACGGCTTGATAGTGATCACCGCCGCCGGTGAGGTCTTCGACGGCCACTTGGGCATCGGGGAGGTGGGCTTCGATGGCTGCACGGACGCGATCGGGCGTAACCATAGGGCGATTGTTCTCCATTCCGGGCCTTGGGCTGCCGGGATGATTGCTAGGACTGGAGTGCATTGTCCGCTGTCGGGGGCTGGATTGACAACGGGGGGGTTGTTTTTGTCGGGGGGCCGTTTTCTATCCTAGATCGCCGGACGGGGGCTGGGGGTGGGTGATTAGAACCGGGGTTCCCGGAGGCCGCGCGGCGTGTCGCGATCGTCCAGTTCGGTGGTTTGGATGAGCACCTGAAAGTTGCCGAGGCCCAGGGGATCGATGAGGCGGTGGAGGGTGTCGCGGCGGCGCAGGAGGGTGTTGAGGTCAAGGGGGTGGCCGTCGGGGGAGTTGGCGAGGGCGTTGAGGCGATCGCCTAATCCCAGGGCCATCAGGAATAGGGCCTGTTGGGTGCGTCCGAGGGTTTGGAGGCCCGCGCGATCGCCCCACCGTTCGAGGGCCGTGAAGTCCACATGGGCGGTGATGTCCTGGTAGCCGATGTAGGCATAGGGGTCGCCGTGGTGGGCGTGGCGGCTGTAGCACCGCAGGGTGCCCCCTTCCCGCGCCGGTTGGTAGTAGCGGGCTGCGTCGTAGCCGTAGTCCACCGTGAGCAGGTAGCCGCGCTCTAGGCGATCACCCACGACCTCCAGCCAATCTAGGGCCGCCAGATTCACTTCCGTGACATAGCCATTCGGCAGCTTTGTGACATCAATCCCCACCAGGTCAAAGTAGGGGACGAGGCGATCGCACGACGGCGGCCCCAGGGTATCCATCAAGGGCGTTGGGGAACCGTCCGGGGCCAGGGCCACATAAATTTCCTGCCACTGATCACCGCCCCACCGGAGGCGATGGACCGGAAAGGCGTCCACCAGTTCATTGGAAAAGCAGCAGCCCCGGATGGATTTGCTGGGGATTTCGTCCCAGGTGCTCCAGGTGACTTTTTCTCCCCAAGGCAACAGTCGTTGACGCTGGGCCGCGATCGCGGCGGCGGCCTTTTCAATAATTTGATAGCGCACGGTGCCGTAGCAGACCGGATGGCGATCGCCCAGATAGGCCAAAATATCCGCCGCCAAAAGTCCCTGACCCGCCCCCATTTCCACCAAATCAAACGGATCCGGGCGGCCCAACCGCTGCCAAAAGTCCACCAACTGCTCGGCGATCAGTTCCCCAAAATCCGGCCCCATGTGGGGGGAGGTGACAAAATCGCCCCCCGGCCCGATCCCCCGCGCCGCCCGCGTGGCATAGTAGCCCGCCGCCGGATCGTACAGGGCGATCGCCATATACTCCGCAAACGTAATCCGCCGATCGGCAGAGGCCGCGATCGCCCCCGCGATCGTCCGCAGCAGATCTGGGTGGTACGGGGGCGGTGGTGCCAGGGAAGCCATGGTGTTCTCTAAAGGGGACTGGGGCCGCGATCGCCCCTACGACGGGACCACTTCCGACGGTTCCGGCACTGCCGCAGGCCCAGGAGCCGCCGCCAGATCCGCCAACTCCTCCGGCGATCGCCCCAGCACCTCCCCATAAAGTTGAATGTAGGCCCGCGCCGACTTCGCCCAACTGAAATCCTGCTCCATCGCCCGCCGCTGCAGCGCCTGCCACGCATCCTTATAGCGATAGCCCTCCCAGGCCCGCACCAGGCACGTAAACAGATCCAGCGGCTCATAGCGATCGAAGCAATAGCCCGTCCCCGCCGCCTCCGCCGGTTCGTGGTGCTCCACCGTATCCACCAGGCCCCCCGTGCGCCTGACGATCGGAATGCAGCCATAGCGCATCGACAGCAGTTGGCTGATGCCGCAGGGCTCAAACCGCGACGGCATCAAAAACGCATCCGCCCCCGCATAAATCCGCCGCGCCAGGGTGTCGTTATGGAGCAAATACACCGCAATCCGGCCCCGGTGGCGCGAGGACAATTCCCAAAGCTGGGTTTCGTAATAGCGATCGCCCGTCCCCAGCAGGACCAGTTGCGAATCCGTATAGGACAAAAAGCGATCAATTACCTGGAGCACCAAATCAATGCCCTTTTGCTCCACCAAGCGGGTGACAATGCCCACCAAAAACGCATTGGCATTGACCTCTAGGCCCACTTCCTCCTGGAGGGAAATTTTATTGGCGCGGCGCTTTTCTAGGGTTTCGGCGGAATAGTTTTCGGGAATATAGACATCCTTTTCGGGATTGTAGGACTCCACATCAATGCCATTCAAAATGCCAACGCTCTTACCGCTGACATAGGACAGCAAACCGTGGAGTTTTTCCCCATATTCAGCGGTCTTGATCTGCTCCGCGTAGGTGGGGGAAACGGTGGTCACGCGATCGGCAAATTGCAGCGCCGCCGCCATGGTATTGTCTCCTTCCATATACCAAGGGCACCAGGTCATTTGTTCCAACTGGCCGCGCCCCGGCCCCTGATAGGCCAGGTTGTGGATCGTGAAGACCGTGGAGATATCCGGCGTTTGGTGCATCCAAACGGGGATCATGCCCGTATGCCAATCGTGGCAGTGGATCAGGTCCGGTTTCCAATAGTTCCAGGCGAATTCTGCTGCGCCGTTCGAGAAGAAGGTGAACCGCCAATATTCATCCTCGCCGCCGTAGATTTTGCGGGGGGAAAAGACGGGATGGCCGAATAAGTAGACCGGCACATCGCTGCCGGGGAGGGCCGTTTCATAGACCGAGAATTTTTGGAACATGGCATCCCCTTGCCAGATGGGTTCGGTGGGGATTTTTACCTTGTCCGCGAGGAAGCCGTAGTAGGGCAAAAAGATGGCTACCTCATGCCCCATGGCCCGCAAATATTTGGGCAATGAGCCCACCACGTCGCCCATGCCACCAACCTTTGCCAGCGGTGCCGCTTCGGCGGCCACAAATAAGATCTTCATGGGGGGAGGAGTCCTGATAACCGTGGATGGTTGGTCTGGGGAGCTGGTCTGGCCTGGGGCAGTTTTTTGCACTGCCGTTCAGCAGTTAGGGTACTACAGGAGTTGACCGGAAAACAGTCGCGATGGGGGTGCCGATGGCGGGCGGGGATCAGGGGTGGGAGCGGCTGGGGTTTTTGCGGCGGCTGGCGGGGGCGATGGGTAGGAACTGCGTTCCGATCGCGGCGGGATCGATCAATGGCCTGGGGGATAGCTTGGGGCCGATCGCGCGATCGCGGTGGGATGGGCCGGATCGCGGGGATGAAGTGGTCGGGCGGCGGCTGGGGTTATTGGGGCGGGCGTGGCCGGATCTGGCGGCGGATCCGACGGTGGGGCCGCTGCTGACGGGGGAGTTTCGATCGGGGCCGTGGGAGCTGCTGTGGGATCTGTGGCTGCCGTTGGCGCTGGAGTTAGACAGCGTTAGAGCCCTGCAACCACCGGGTGAAAAACCTTTAGTGCAGGGGATTTTGGGGCTTCAGGGGACGGGCAAGACGACGTTGGGGGCGGCCCTGACGGTGCTGCTGCGGGTGGCGGGGCGATCGGTCCTCAGTTGGTCCATTGATGATCTGTATTTGCCCTATGGCGATCGCGTGGCCCTGCGATCGCGCGATCGGCGGTTGATTTGGCGCGGCCCGCCGGGGACCCATGATGTGGATTTGGGGTTGCGGGTATTTCAGGATTTAGCCGATCGCGAGTTAACAAAAATTGCCCTGCCGCGCTTCGACAAAACCTGCCACGGGGGCCAGGGCGATCGCGCCGCGCCGGAGTGGATCGCGGCCCCGGTTGACATCGTTCTATTTGAAGGGTGGTTTGTGGGCACCCAACCCATTGCGCCGGAATTGTTTGACCAGGCCCCTGACCCCATCGCCACGGACGATGATCGCGCCTTTGCCCGCCGCTGCAATGAACGGCTGCGGGCCTATCAACCCCTGTGGGATCAGTGCGATCGCCTGCTGGTCCTGTGTCCCGAGGATTACCGCGCCTCGAAACGGTGGCGGCGGGAGGCGGAACAGCGCCAGCGCCAGCGGGGGGCCGGAGCCATGGCCGATGGGGAGGTGGACGCCTTTGTGGACTATTTTTGGATGGCCCTCCACCCGGAGCTTTTTGTGGCCCCGTTGGCGATTCCGGGCGATGAACCCCCTGGCGATCGCGCCCCCCATCCGCTCAATCCGCGCATTCATGCCGTTGTGCGTCTGGATGACGATCGCCGGATCAAGACCCTCCATCGCTACCCGGTTTTGGGCGATCGCGCCGGGAATGAGGAACTATCCTCCCTCCCCAGGCCCATCCCATGATCCCGATCCAGCGCCGCCCCTTCCTCAATAGCTTCAGCCTGTTCCTGAGCGCCCTGGCCGTGGTGCTGGCCCTCCATACCCTGGCCCCGATCCTGATTGATCGCGCGATCGCCCACCCCAGCACCGGCACCGATCCCCGCGATCGCCCCACGGCCCTGGCCAACGTCACCCTCACCCCCGACGGCCTTGGCCCCCTGCGCATCAACGCCAGTCCCACGGAAGCCGAAGCCGCGATCGGCACCCCCCTCGATCCCTGGGAACCGAACCCCAGCGCCCCCTGCCACTTCCACGGCATCCCTGGCCTTGAAGGGGTGGGCCTCATGGTGTCCAACGGCACGATCGCGCGGATCGACATCTGGGAGCCCGCCGCCGCCATCACCACCCCCGCCCGCATCGGCATCGGCAACACCCTGCGCGACCTCGAACGGGCCTACCCCGGCCAGGTGCGCCTCGAACCCCATCCCCACCTGCCCCGCTGGCGCAACGCGATCGTCACCCCCCGCGCCAACGCCGCGATCGGCACCCACCTCAACCACTGGCTCTTCACCCTCGACGAAGGCGACCAAATCCGCCAATTTCGCGCCGGTCGCACCCCAGAACTCACCTGGGCCAACGGTTGCGCCTCATGATGCCCCAACAACAAAATCAAAAAACAACACAAAAAAATCAGAACCCAAAAACCAGACAAGGGGCTTCAGCCCCTTGCCCCATTAACTCGCCAGCCAAAGAAAACTCATCAAACAAAGTTTCCTGCTTAAGCGTCCTAGCCCATGCGATCGCCCAGGCAGATATTCAAACCCCGAGCCGTTTTGACCAGGGTATCCTCCGGCGAAATGGTGCGGTAGGTCGAAACAATCTCCTCGATCGGCACACTCACCACCTGTCGGTTTTGCCAGGTCACCACGCGATCGAACTGGCCCGACACCGCCAGATCCACCGCCGCCACCCCAAAGGCCGATGCCAACACGCGATCGAGCGGCGACGGAATGCCCCCCCGCTGCACATGGCCCAGCACCGTCACGCGGGTTTCCGCCCCCGTGCGCTTGCCGATCTCGTCCGCCAGATGTTGGCCGATGCCCCCCAGGCGACATTCCCCAAACTGCTGCTGGTGCGTCACCACCTCGCCGCCCACCGTGCAGACCGCCTCCGAGATCACCGCGATCGAATAGTTCGAGCCGCTGGCCTGCCGCTTCCGCACCTGCTCGCACACCACCTCGATGTCGTAGGGAATTTCCGGCAGCAGGATAATGTGAGCGCCGCCCGCAATGCCCGAATTCAGGGCAATATGGCCCGCATCGCGCCCCATCACCTCCAGGATCATCACCCGGTTATGGCTCGCCGCCGTGAAGTGCAGCCGGTCGATCGCCTCCGTGGCAATATTCACCGCCGTATCAAAGCCAATGGATCGCTCCGTGGAGCCCACATCGTTATCGATGGTTTTGGGGATGCCTACGAAATTCATGCCCCCCAGTTTCGCCAGCTTGTGCAAAATCGCCAAACTGCCGTCGCCGCCAATGCCGATGAGGGCATCGAGGCCCAGCAGGTGGTAGCCCGCTGCGATATCCGCTGAACGGTCTTTGGTCGTGCCGTCCGCCATGGGAAAAGCGAAGGGGTTGCCGCGATTGGTGGTGCCGAGGATGGTGCCCCCTTGGATCAGCAGGCGATCGACCCCGGCGGGGGTGAGGGAGACCACTTCGATCGGGCGGCTCATGAGGCCCTGGGTGGCATGGCCGATGCCGACGACTTCCCAGCCGTAGGTGCCAACGGCGTGGTGGACGACGGCGCGAATGGCGGCGTTGAGGCCCGCGCAGTCGCCGCCGCTGGTCAAGATGCCGATGCGCTTGGTTTCTCCCATAAGCTCATGCCCCGGTGAACGGTGGATTGCGGAATGTGGTGCCGTTGGGGGTCGAGCCCCGATGCCCGACTGGGCGCGCTGGCTAGGACGCACTGCGGGTGGCATCGCCAATGGTAGGCGGCATTTTGGGCCGGGTAAAGTTGGGATCGATCAATTTTGCTGATCTTCACTAAGTTTCAAGGTTAGGGCTGGGGGCGGGGCGGGGGCGATCGCGGTGCCCTGGCCGGGTGCTTGAAAGGGTTTGGTGAAGTCGGTGCGCTGGAATTGGAAGCGGAAAACGACTTTGCGATCGCGGGGATCATCGCGATCGCGGTTGGCATCGAGTTCGCCCCGGCCGGCGGTGAGGAGGGCGGCGATGAATTGATCTTGATGGGGGAAGGGGGGTGCGGTGGCGATGCGGTTGGCGACGGCCTGGGCGCGGCGTAGGCTGAGGTCAAGGTTGGCGCGATCGTCACCGCTGCTGCTGGTGTGGCCTTCGATGATGATGCGGGCGAGGCGCGGGGCGATGTCGGGGTTGCCAAAGGCCAGATCGCTGTAGAGGGGGACGAATTCGTTCAAAAACGCTTGGCCGCTGGGGGTGAGTTCGGCGCTGCCCACGTCGAAGAGGATGCGATCGCGGATGCTGATGTCGCCGGTGGCGGGATCGATGGCGATCGCGCTGTCGGGGCCGTCGTGGCCGAGGCGATCGCCCAGGGTTTGCAGGACTAGGAGGGGGAGGCGATCGAGGGCGTCCTGGTAGCTGCGCAGTTGGGCCAGGACCGTGAGGAAGAGCAGGGCAAAAAAGAGCAGTAGACCCGCCATCAGGTCGCCGATGGAGAGCAGGATGCTGCCGTCGAGGGAGTCCGGTTCGTGGGGGAGATCCGCGTGGGGATCGGTCTGGGGATCGAGGTCGGGATCCATGGGCGGGGGGGTTAGGGATCGGGGGGGCGATCGCGCAGGAGGCTCAAAAGTTCTTGGCGGTGCCGCTGGAGGAGGTCGCGCAGGAGTTGATTTTCTTCGCTGAGGAAAGTTTCGATCGCGGCGCGGTACTGATCTTGAAAGGCGCTGATCTCGCGGAGGATGGCGCGGCGCTGCTGATCCCCGGCGTCGGCCACCTGATCGAGGCTGTGGCGGAGGGCGTCGGCGGCCCGGTCCATGGTGCGGGCGGCTTCGTCGCCGATCTGGGCGATCGCGTCCCCCTGCTGGGCGAGGGTGGTGCCGGTGGCGGTGAGGAGGTGATTGAGCTGCGTAAAGGTGTCCTGAAGCCGCTGCTGCTGCTGGCGATCGAGGGTTTCGAGGCGCTCTAGGGTGGTGGCCTGGAAGGTGGCGATCGCGTCGTTCGAGCGGCCTAGCTGCTGATCCAAGTTGGCAAGGCGATCGCCCAACTGCTGCAAAAGGGCGGTGAGGTCCGCTTCGCGATCGCGGTGTTGACGCAGCAAATCTAGGGCGGGCTGGGCAAAGGCGCGGTCCAGTTCCGCCCCGAGGGTTTGAGCTAGGGCGATCGCGTCTAGGGGCGGCAGGGCAGATGAATTTTCAGTTGGTCCTTCAGAAGGAATTTCGGATGGGCTGAGGCGATCGCGGATTTGGCCCAACAGTTGCGGACTGGTTACCAAAATCGCCACCCGGTCCAGCCGTTGCCGCAGGCGATCGCGCCAATTTCGTCGCAGGCGATCGCCCAGGGCCAACACCACAATCGCGCCGCTGGCACTGCCCAACCCCCACAGCGACGTCAGAAACGCCGTTCTCATGCCCGCCAACAGGGTGCCGCTGGCCCGCAACAGGTCGTCCGTCGCCGCGATCGCCCCCAAATCCAGCCCCTGGAGCCCCGCCGAAATGCCCGCAAACGTCCCCAACACCCCCAGGGCCGTCAGGAGCGTCGGCGCAGCGGCAGCGGGATTGGCAGGCACCGATCGCAGCAGCAGCGCCGGATAGGCCAGCAGGGGAACGAGATCGCCCCGCAGCGCCACCGCCCAACCCGCCGCCGTTCCTTGACCGTCCAGGTGCGCCGCCAGCCAAGCCGCCTCCGTCGGAGTGACATCATCCCAGGGCAGCACAACCGTTGGGGACGCGATCACCACCAGCCCCTCCAACCGCCCAATTCGCTGCGGCAGCCCCCGATGGAGTGTTTGGTAATAGCGCCCCGTGACCGCCACCTCCAGCGCCAGCACTAAAAACGCCACCAGGGCGATCGCGAGCCCAAAGGCCACCGTCAACCCCGTCACGGATTCATCCCTTGGCGCGCCTTCAAAATCGGCACCAGCACCGCCGCCCACCGCTCGGCCATCCGGTCATGGGCGCGGCGATTGGGATGGAACCCATCCGGCAAATCCTCCCAGGCCACCGCGTCATACAGCTCCACCAACGCGATCGCCCGCCCCGCCCCCATTTCCTGGGCCACCCAATCCCGCAACTCCTCGTTGTAGGCCCGCACCCACCGATCCAGCCGCGCCTCCGCGATCGGCGGCAGCGTCGCCACCAGCACCGTCCCCGTCGGACGCACCCGCCCAATTTCATTCACCAACGTCGCCAGCCGCCGCACCATCCGATCCACCGCATAGTCCTGGGCGATGTCATTGGTGCCCGCCAGCAACAGCACCACCTCCGGCTCCGCCCGCCCGAGCCACCGGCGCACCTCCGTCCGCAGTTCGTCAATGCGCCAGCCGCTGTGGCCCTCATGGGCGCGATCGCCCCCCAACTCCGCCACCGGTCCATTGCGCTGGGATCCCACATAGGTGATCCCGTGGCCCGCCTTCTCCAGCAACGATTTCAATGCCATGCGGTAGCCCCCCGGCACCCAATCCCCCTCCGTTAGCGAATCCCCCAGGGGCATGACACGAACGGCAGCCCGCGATCGCCCAGGGATCGGCGGCGCGATCGCGGCATCCTGAATCAACTCCTCCCCAGAATCCACCGCAGGTTGAGTCCCCTGGCGTGGGGCAGGATTGGGATCCGGATCCGGCGTGGGTTGGGCCGCAAAGGGCGATCGCTTCACCATTGCAAAATTGCAGAATTTTAGGGGCGAATTTTTACAACTTGAGGGCACGTCATCCGCAAGAATTCTAGTCCTTCAGGGCGGGAACCGGGGCAGGCCATAAACGCCCCCACATTTCCCAAAAATCCCATCAGACAAAGGAACGGCAGCCCTCTGCCCCAGCCGGTTTGGCCACGGTGGCATCAGGGTTTTCAGCTATTGGATGACGGACCCTACATTGCGGGCATCCAAGAATTTTAGCTGGCGATAGAGCATCTCCATCTGCGGAAGCGCCACCCCCCGCGCCGCCGCCATCCGCAGCGGAGCCCCCACGATCGCCTCCACCTCCAGGGGCCGTCGCCCATCAAAATCCAACTTCATGCTGGTTTTATAGGGGGGCATGGTTTCCGTCAGGGCCATCAATTCCGCCAAAAACGCCGCCGTCAACTCCCGCCCACAGGCCGCCGCCCCCTGGGTCACCTCCACCATCAGGGCATCAATGAGCGATCGCGCCGCCCCATCCGCCATCAGTTCATCCGTCGCCGCATCCAGCACCACCGACAGGCCATTGAACGGCACATTCCAGGCCAGCTTGCGCCAACGGGCTAGCAACAAATCTTCACAAAGCTCAATTTCCAGATCCGCCGCCTCAAAATCCCGGGCGATCCGCCGCAGGCGTTCCGTAATTCCACGGGGGCCGTACCCTTTGCCATAGTCCCCGAGGATGATTTTGCCGTAGTCGATGTGGTGGATGAGACCGGGGGCGACCTTGGCGGCGCACAGAAAACACACGCCCCCCACCACGCGATCGCGCCCGAGGACCGCCGCCGCCTGCGCCTCCACATCGAGGCCATTTTGCAGCATCAGGGCGATGCCCGTGGACCCCAGCAGAGGTGGCAGCAGGGTTTCCAGCAGATGATTTTGGGTGGTTTTGAGGGCGACGATCGCCACATCCACCGGCGGCATTTCGTCCACGCGATCGTAGGCGGCCACGTCCGTCAGGGTCCACTCCCCCGTAGAATCACGGATGGTCAGGCCCCGCGATCGCAGCACCTCCCCATCGCGACGGGTCAGGAACGCGACGGAATGGCCCTTTCGCGCCAATCGCGCGCCATAGAGGCCCCCAAGGGCTCCAGTGCCCACCACCGCATAGCGCAGCCGTTCCCGCGTTAAGGTCACAATTTTACGGATTGATGCAAGTTTTCTAGGATTTTCGCCCATTGCTGCCCCCCCACGGACCCGCACAGGATCCTGGGCGATCGTTTGGGCTCCGATGGGGCGCGCGATCGCCTGGGCTAGCGGCCTAGGGGGTGCTATCCATAATCAATTGCTATCATAGGTTGGCCTCAATACCGTCCCCTGGGGCGGCGTTTGGCCCTGTCCCCCTGGGGAGAGTCCATGCGGCACCCCTAGGCGACCCCGGCTGGAATGGCATATCCTTTGGAAAGCTCCGTATTTTCCATGAAATAACAGGATAAGGTCGCTCGAAAATGGCTCGATTCTCGGGACTCCGTTCAGAAAGTCTAGGGATCTATTCCGTACAAATACGGATTGCCCGAGAATCGGCCTAAAGGCTGTGCTGCACTGCGATCGCGCTGTTCTGCTGAGCTTTTGGTGTATCTACCCCGTCCGTTGCGGCGGTGCATCTACTGATACGGGTGGAACGGGCTGGCCCCTGTCCGTCCCTGGGCGATCACGGCCCTGGGAGATCCATGGGGCGATCCTTGGAACCCTTGGGTCTAGGCTGAGCGTCATGGGTCCATAACCTGATCCATCCGGATTACACCCCACTTTTGGCGGTACTGATTCAGCACCCCCAGCTCCGTTCGACCGTTTTTGACCGTGTTTTAACTTCTCAAAAAGCTTTCAATTCTGACCTTTCGACCCAGACCCCTAGCGGCAGACTGAACCATGGCTCTTTCTTTCTCCACGGCTCCGATGATTTCAACGGCTTCCACTGCGATCGCGGTGATTGATCCTCGGGTGATGGATGCCCAGTGGTTACGCGACCAGGTGCAGCCGGGGACGGTGGCGGTGGTGCTGGAGCGCGATCGCGATGGCCTGACCCAGGTGGCGGAGTTGCTTGAGCGTTTTGGGGGAGCCACGTCGCTGCATGTGGTTGCCCATGGTCGTCCGGGGGCGCTGCGCTTGGGTGCTTCGACGGTGGATGGGCGCTCATGGTTCCGCTTCGGGGAGGTGTTGGGCCGTTGGCGCGATCGGTTGGGGCGATCGCCGGAGGTGGTGATCTATGGCTGCCGGGTGGCGGCAACGGATGCGGGTCAATCCTTCCTTCGGACGTTGGCGGCGCAATCCGGAAGTGTGGTGCGGGCGGCGACGTCTTTTGTGGGCCAGGTGGCTCGGGGTGGTTCCTGGTCGCTGGATTTTGTGGCGGGTGCGGGCGATCGCGCTGCCTTGGCTCCGTTGGTGTTTGGGCCGGAGGCGCGATCGGCCTATGGGGGCATTTTTGCTGAATGCTTCCCCAACCAGTTCTATGCCGTCATGCGTCTTGATGACGACAACAGCAATGGCGGCATTGATGGTAGTGATCTGCAGAACGATCTTGTCACCATCAATCTATCTAATGGTGCAATCACGCGTGTCATTTCCAACAACAGTGGTTTAGGCTTTTCTACGAACAGCCTTGCCCGCCGTCCCGGCACTAATGATCTCTATTTCTTGTCAACTGCAACTGGCACCGCCGGAAACCTCTATAAATGGTCGCCGCCTGTCACTGCTGCGAACAACGGCGTAAGTCTGGTTGCCAATGCAACCGCTGTCGCCAATGGAATTCTTTCCATATCAGATATATCTAACGTTGGCCGTATGGCATTTGACTCTTATGGAAATCTTTTTATCAGTAGTGGCAACAAGATCATCATTGTAAATCCTGATACGGGTAGAGCAGTTTACGCCAAAGATCTGGCGGGAACAGGTGTAGGAAATATCAATCTCAATGCCGGTACTGGTGATCTTGCTTTCGATCCCAATGTAGAAGCCGATCCGTCAGCGCGAAATCGACTCTATGTTGCTTTTCAGCAAGACGAAGACGGAGGTGGGTTCGACGATAATGATATCGGCATACTGGAAGTTAAGACTACGGGAGTCTCTCAGCTCTTAACAGAAACTCAGCAAAGTAACCCTGGTGGTCCTGGACCTAATATTGACCCTTTTACCATTGAACGCAACGCGGAAGTTTCTCGAAATATGGCAGGTCTTGCCTTTGGGATAGATGGCAGACTCTACGCCTCCGTCAACAACAATCCTGACCGTAACCTTTACCCAATCAGCACTGCTGCAGCTGATTTTGGCACGTTGGGTACTCAAATCCAAAGCGCTTTTAGTGGCACTTCACCTTTCAATAGCACCATTGGCGACTTGGCAACACTGCCAGTGAAAACGCCAGAGGTTCAGTTAAAGGTCAGTAAAAGTGATGGTCTTGATGCTGCTGAGCCCGGTCAAGCAATCACCTACACCGTAACCATAGAAAACCTGGCGACTCTCACCAACGGAAAACCGGGCTGTGACATCAAGGCTCCATTCCCTGTTTCCCTATCCGACACCTTTCCAGTAGATTTTCTTCCCGTTGAATGGAAAGCAGATGTTACGGGAGTCGGAACAGTTGATCCCATCGCAGATCAAGAGGGCAGCATTGATCTCCAGAATGTAAAATTGACCCTTAATGCAGGGTCAAGCGTCACATTCACGATTAAGGGAAATATTTCCGCCACACCAACTACAACTGTCCTATCCAATACCTTTGAAGCCACTCTGCCTGATGGAATCCTTGACCCTGACTCCACTACTACCGCCGAAAAGTTAGGTCCCCAGGTCTTTACATCTACGGATACGACGATTCTCAATCGCCCACCCGTTGCCCAAGGTAAAACCAATACAATTCCGCCGAGTGCTGCACCTCAGACTATTGTCTATCCCTCATTGGCCGCCATTGGTATCACTGGAAGCGATCCCGATACGGGACTTGCTAATCCTAATAATCTAGAGCGAGTTAGATTTGATTCTGTTCCTGCTTTTGGAAGCCTAGAGTACTCGCTCGATGGCGGAGCAAACTGGCTTCCAATCACTCAAGGACTTACTCTTCTACTAGGGGCTGCACCTCAGATTCGCTACACGACACTGGGTGGTGATCTGCCAGATGGCCTAGGATTTAACTATCGATTACTAGATAGTAGTGGCGCTGCGAATAATACGTCGGCTCCTGCGACCATCTCTTTCATAGATGGACAAAATCGACCTCCAGTTTCCCAATCATTCTCTACTGGCGCAGGCGACAACGTAACGGTTAATTTAACTGGTCAAATTCCAATTGATGATCCTGATGTAGGAGCGGCAGGAACCCTCGACTATGTTATTCAAAACCCGCCTAATCAAGGAACCTTATACCTGGACAACGACAACAATGATGTCTTTTCAGCAGGTGATACGGTTCTGACAGCCGGCAGCACATTTCCCGAGGCGGATGTTGATAAATTAAAGTATGATTCTCCGGCTGGTTTTACAGGGACGAGCTTTACCTATGTCGCCCGCGATCGCAGCGGTCAGCCCAACAATACTTCCCCCGTTGCAACGGTTACGATCGCTAGAATCCCTGCCAACCAAATCCCCGATGCGAATAGCGCTTCTTTCACAGCTGATCCTGCCAATCCAACGGCCCCAATCCTCATTTCAGCCTTGTTCCCCGCAGCGCCTGCAACGGATGATGGAACAGTTGCGAGCTATAGGCTGACGAAGCTGCCGACGACAGGACAGCTACGGTTCGCGGATGGAACCCTGGTCACAAACCTCAGCCAAGTCGCCAACCTCAGCGAGGCAGCTTTTCTAAGTTTGCAGTACATTCCGCCCGCTTCAGGCTTCGCTGGGGCAGACTTCTCCTACGTTGCTGTTGACAATCTTGGGGCCGAATCCGCACCCGCAACGGTCAGTTTCAACCCAGCGGCAAACCAGCCCCCATCTGCTTTTAACTCTTCCGCCAACATCATTGCGGGCAGTGGCCCGATTCCCCTCGCGGGCGCAAGTGTTTCATCACCTTTAGGAGGAGATGATCCTGATGTGGGAGGTGGTCCGAATGACACCCTGGTTAACTTCGTCATCGATAAGCTCCCGGAAGGCGGGACGTTGACCCTCAATGGCAACCCTGTAGTTGTAGGGCAGCCTCTTCCTTTCGCGAATATTGGCAATTTGGTCTTTACCCCCAACGCGAGTGCAACGGACCTCGTTACAGAGTTTACCTACCGCGTCATCGACAACAGTGGTGCGAGCAATGCGTCTTCGCTCCCGGCTAGGGTTGAACTGCGAATTTTTGGTAAGGCTCAGCTGACGCCGATCAGTGCCCCGACGCCAACGCCGCAAACGCCGGATGAGCCGCGCATTTCCGTGTTTGCTGTTCCCCTTCCCGGTCTCGAAGGCAGCCGCGACGGCGAAGTGCGCGACGGCGATCCGGCGTTCTTCTTCTTCCCCGGCAACAAAATCAAGGATGGTAACGCCGCCGGTTTCCCCGGTCTTCAGGTGCCCTGCATCGATGCGGGCCAAACGGTGGTGCAGCGGTTCCGGATTCGCAACACCGGTACGGGCGTCCTGCGCCTCGGGGATGCCAACCTACCGGAGGGCTTCGTGCTGGCGGGGGACTACCAACGGACCCTAGGGGCGGGCGAAGAAACGTTTATCCCGATCGCGTTCACCCCCACCCGAGCTGGCGTCGTCACCGGCATTTTTAGTCTGTTGACCAACAACACGGGGGATCCGGTCTTTAACTTCCCGATCGCGGCGGTGGTGTGCGACTTCCCGAACGTGCCGATTCCCGGTCTGCCGCCGGAGTTGAATGTCTTGACGCCGACGGTGGCCGATCGCGACCCGAGCTGCGCCCCACAGCCGATCCTGGCGGGATTCCTCCTTGCGCCGCCGGTCCAGCCCGATCGCCCGCCGCTGATCATTCCCCCCATCCCCGCCACGAGCCGCGCCATCTTTGCCCTCGGTGGCGAAGGGGAAATCGTCGGCACCGCTGAAAATGAATTGGTGGTCGGCTCGGACTTTGGCGATTTTGCCCGTGGTGAAGGGGGTGACGATGAACTTCTGGGCAATGACGGCAACGACACCCTCTTTGGCGGCATCGGCAGCGATCGCGTCGGCGGCGGCACCGGCAACGACCAGCTCAACGGCAACGTTGGCGATGACGTCCTCTTTGGTGGCGACGGCAACGACGAACTCAACGGCGGCCAGGACAATGACTGGGTGCTCGGCGATCGCGGTCAGGACACCATCGAGGGCGACCTGGGCAACGACACCCTCATCGGCGGCGTCGGCAATGACGGCAACCTGGACGAACCCATCGAAGATCGCGACCTGATTTTTGGTAACGAAGGGGATGACGTCATCCTCGCCAGCCAGGGCCGCGACACCGCCTTCGGGGGCCAGGGCAATGACATCCTCCACGCGGGCAAAGGGGACGATCTGGCCTTTGGCGATCGCGGCAACGACACCCTCTTTGGCGAGCTGGGCGACGACACCCTCTTTGGCGGCACCGGCTTCTTTGGCGTCCTCGATCCCAACGGCGCGGACGTGCTCCTGGGCGGCGGCGGCAATGACCTGCTCTTTGGCAACGAAGGCAACGACACCCTCGTGGGCGGCATCGGTAACGATCGCGGCTTTGGGGGCCAGGACAACGACATCCTCTTCGGCAACGAGGGCAACGACACCCTCCACGGCGATCGCGGCGACGACATCATCTTTGGCGGCGTCGGCCGCGCCGAAGAGCAGGGCAACGACCCGGACGACGACCTGATCTACGGCGGGCGCGGCAACGACAGCATCAACGGCGGCCAGGGCAACGACATCATCTACGCGGGCGAAGACAACGACCTCGTGTTCGGCGGCAAGGATGACGATCTGATCCTGGGCGACAAGGGCAACGACACCCTCTCCGGCGACCTAGGGAACGACACGATCTACGGCGGCAACGGCAACCCCAACGATCCCGACCTCGACGGCGCGGACCTGCTCTTTGGTGGCGGCGGCAACGATGATGTCTTTGGCGATCGCGGCAACGACTCCCTCCTGGGGGGCTCCGGCAACGACACAATCCACGGCGGCAGCGGCGATGACTACGGCTGGGGCGACGACGGCGAGGATCTGCTCTTTGGCGATCGCGGCAACGACACCCTCTGCGGCAACGACGGCAACGACACCCTCTACGGCGGCAACCGCAACCCCGACACCGAAGACGACGGTGACGATCTGATCAACGGCGGCAACGGCGACGACCTGATCTACGGCAACCGGGGCAACGATCTGCTCCTAGCGGGCGAGGGCAACGACACGGTCCACGGCGGCAACGGCAACGATCAAGTCTGGGGCAATGAAGGGAATGACCTGCTCTTCGGCGATCGCGGCAGCGACACCCTCCAGGGCGGCGCAGGCAACGACACCCTCTACGGCGGCAACAACAACCCCAACCTCGACAACGACGGCGACGACCTGCTCGACGGCGCAGCGGGGGACGATCTGCTCCTGGGCAATCGCGGCAACGACACCCTGATCGGCGGTGAGGGCAACGACACCCTCTACGGTGGCCAGGATGACGACATCCTCTTCGCTAGTGTCGGCGATAACGTCCTCTCGGGCGATCGCGGCAACGACACCCTGATCGGCGGTGCGGGGAACGACACCCTCCTGGGGGGCTCCGGCAACGACACGATCGCGGCGGGCGGCGGCAACAATCTCCTGCGGGGCGGCCAGGGAGATGATTTCCTGATCGGCGGCACCGGTGACGATATCGTCTCGGGCGACCTCGGCAACGACACCCTCTCCGGCGCGGCGGGGCGCGATCGCTTTGTCCTGGGCGATCGCGGCGACGGCAGCACCGACACCCTCCTCGACTTTGAAGTGAGCCTCGACACGATCGAACTCCTCGGGGGGCTGCAATTTAGCGACCTCACCCTGCGGGAAGTGGACGGCGGCGGCGCAACGGAACTGCGCACCGGCGATCGCACCTTTGCCCTGCTGCGCTCCGTCACCCCCAGCCAACTGACCGCTGCCCAGTTCCTCTAGGGTCGCCCCAGGGGGAGGATTCCGAGGAGCTCCCCCACCGACGTTCCCTCGCCCCTGGAGCCCCGTCCATGCTTCAGGGGCCACCCCCCATTCGCCAAGGATCAGCCCAGCGGGTTAGCATACGACTAGGAGCGCAACGGTCCCCGCCCCGCCAGTTCACTGCCCATGGAAACTCCCGACGAAATGCGCCTCGCGGCCCTACAAGCGTTTGTGGAGTCCCTGGAATTGCTCCAAAAAACCCTCACGGAAGACGAGCAGCCCCCAGGGACCGGCGGGACGCGATCGCCCGAGCCCCCCCCCGAGGCGGACCTACCGGTGGATGATGATCTTCCCTTAGGGCTCACGGAATTGGAACAGGCGGCGGCGGATATTGAGCGCTACATGCGGGAGCTGCGGGGCCAAGATCCCTAGATCTAGACCTAGCCTTGGCCCGTGGCCTGATCGAGCATTTTGAACCATTCCCCCACCGCAAACGGCGGCACGGGGATCGTCGTGGCGATCGCGCGATCGCCCACCACCAGCGGCACCGTCAGGGTCAGGGGAGCGCGGCTATCCATCGTCCCCAGGGCCGCCATCAGGTCATATTCCCCCACATTCGGCGAGGTCGCCGCCAGGGCAAAGTCATCCGCCAGGGACCAGCTTTGGCCACCGCTCGCCACCTGCAAGGGGCGATCGCGATCCACCACGGTTCCCGGAAACGCCGACAGCCGCAGCCGCACCGCCGTCACCTGCTGGCCGTCCCCCTCCGTCAGTAGCACCACCTGCCAGGTCCGATCCTCGCGATCGCGCAACGGTTGCAGGGAGCGAAACATCACCCGCCCCGCCCCCGGTGGATCCAGCGGATATTCATGGACCGACGCGATCGCGCGGCCCGCCCCCAAACCGCTGAGCAGCAGCACCAATACCGCGATCGCCCCCCACCGCCGCCAAATTCGCCCTAGACCCGCCATTGCCCACACTCCCGAGGAATAAACCGCGATCGCCTTCCCCCAACATAAACGAAATCAAAAACAGCAGCGCCCCCGAAGAAATCCCCAGGAGCGCCGCCGCATTCGCTTCAGATTTTTCCATCAATGGGCAAGGAGAGACTCGAACTCTCACACCCGAAGGCGTCACATTTTGAGTGTGATGCGTCTACCATTCCGCCACTTGCCCACAGGTTTTCGTTCACCGATGACCTAGGGCCTAAGCCACCGAAAAACGGCCTGTTATTTAGCGCTCAGCCATTATACACGCTGTTCCCGGAAACGCTGCAACAAATCTCGGTACTCCCGGCTGCGGGCCCAGCGATCGATCTCCCGCGCCCGCAGCACCGGCACCGGATGGGTCAGGCCCGCCGTCCGCGCCTGCTTCAGCATCATGCCCAACCGCGACTCATCCACCGCATCATAGGCCCGGGCCTGGGCTAAAAACGCCTCCGGATTCAGCCGCCCCGCCAGCGTCGGCGACCCGCCCGCCAATTTCATCAGCACCGACACCATCGTCATCGGATCCTGGGTCGCCAGCAGGGCCGCGCGATCGCACGTCAACTCCGCACAGCGCACCCACTCCATCAACCGCTCCTGCATCCCCTCGGCCACCCAGCGGCCCCAGGACGGCAACTGCCCCGCCGCCAGCACCCCCAAATTCGCCAACGTCAAATACACCCCATGCTCACACTTGAGGTGCCCCAACTCATGGGCAATCACCGCCTGAATTTCCGGCGGCGTCAGCAGATCAATCAGCGCCGTATGCAGCACCACAAAGGGCCGCCGACCGCGCATGGCGAACGTGTAGGCATTGGGCACCGGATGCTGGCGCACGTACAGCTCCGGCGGCTCCAGATCCAAAATCCGGCACGCCTCCGTCAGCAGACCGTACAGATCCGGCAGTTGCGTTGGCCCCACCAGCACGCTCGCGGCAATATTTTCGAGATAGAGCATCTCCTCCGCCACCGGCCCCAGCAGACTCCGCACCAGGGCATCGAGCCCCGGCACCTGCTTGAGCGATCGCGTGGACTCGCGATCGAGGGGGTGGCGAAACCCATCCGCCCGCAGCCCCAGCAGCCGCACCTTCGCCGTCGGGCTGCCCCCCAAATCCGTCTCGCCCTGCCGTTGCCCTTTCATCACCATGGCCCTACCCCACAACGCCCCGAATCAAGCCGCCAACCCCGGAAGCTAACCCGAGCCCCCGGAGTTTTCTTTATAGCGCACTGGCCCGGTCCAGGGGCGGGCTGAACCGGCCTAACCGCCGCAGTGGCCAGACCCTAGGACAGGGTTGCCGCCGTTTCCGGCACGGGGGCTTGGCTATCGGGGGTGTCCAGACGCTCAATGCGAGCCCCGGCATTTTGCAGCTTGAACTCCAGACGCTCATAGCCGCGATCGAGGTGATGCAGACCAAAGATCGTCGTTTTGCCCCGGGCCGCCAAGCCCGCCAGCACCAGCGCCGCCGACGCCCGCAGATCCGTCGCCATCACCGGCGCACCGGACAGGAACGGCACCCCTTCGATGATGGCATTGCGCCCCTTCACGCGGATATTGGCCCCCAGGCGCTTCAGTTCCGCCACGTGGCGCATCCGGTTTTCAAACACCGTTTCCGTGACCACGCTGCTGCCCTCGCTGAGGGTCAAGAGGGTGGTGAACTGGGCCTGCATGTCCGTCGGAAAGCCCGGAAAGGGCAAGGTTTCAATGTCCGTGCCGATGCGGCGATCGCCGGGGACCACCCGCAGCACATCGGCCCCATCCTGGATGATCTTCACGCCGATCGCCTCCAGTTTCGCCACCGTCGCCGTCATATGTTCCGGCACCACCGGCCCCACGGACAGCTCCGAATCGGAAATGGCCCCGGCGATCAAAAACGTCCCCGCCTCGATGCGGTCCGGCACGATCGCGTAATCGGTCCCATGGAGGCGATCGCGGCCCACCACCGTAATCGTATCCGTCCCCGCGCCGCGAATCTCCGCCCCCATCGCCCGACAGAAATTCGCCAAATCCACCACCTCCGGCTCCCGGGCCGCATTCTCCAGCACCGTCTCCCCATCCGCCAGCGTCGCCGCCATCATCAGGGTTTCCGTCGCCCCCACACTGGGGTAATCCAAATAGATCCGAGCCCCCTTCAGACGGCCCCCCGGCACCGCCGCATGGACAATGCCCCCCTCAATCTGCACCAGCGCCCCCATGGACTGGAGCCCGCGCACATGCAATTCCACCGGACGCGCCCCAATGGCACAGCCCCCCGGCAGCGGCACCCGCGCCTCCCCCATCCGCGCAATCAGCGGGCCGATCGCGAAGAAACTCGCCCGCAACTTACTGACAATTTCATAGGGCGCTTCCGCCCGGTCCACCGTCCGCCCATCGATATCCCACACGGTGCCCTGCGATCGGCACTTCAGCCCCAGGGACGTGAGCACCTGGACCATCCGCCCCACGTCCACCAGTTCAGGAATATTACGCAGTCGGCATTCATCGGAACACAGCAGCGTCGCCGCCAGGACCACCAGGGCCGCATTCTTCGCCCCCGACACGGGCAGCAGGCCAGACAGGCGGTGGCCGCCCCAGATTTCGAGTACGGGACCGTCCGTGGGGAGCGATCCGGAGACAGGGTTGATTTCAGGCAGGGGATTAATGGCTGTATCCTCCAGCAAGCGCGCCGAGTTGCTAACTGTGTCGATTTATTTTTCGTCTAGATTTTACCCAAATCTCACCGATTGACAAGCGACCCACTTTTCTGATAGCTCGCGGCGCGGTGGGGCGCTCCCCTTCCCCAAAAACTTTTTTGCCGTTGGGGGTTGCTTTTTCGGGGCGACGTAGCTACTATTGAACTCGTCCAAAAAAACAAAACAACTTCTGCGGAACTGGCGGAATTGGTAGACGCGCAAGATTCAGGTTCTTGTGTCTTTCGAGACTTCCGGGTTCAAGTCCCGGGTTCCGCATTAAGCCAGATTTCATCGATTTACCGCATCACCTGGGGACGTAAATCCTAAGTCTTTTTTCAAAGGGTTGGGATTTTGACTAAACTCCAGGTGATCTTTTTTTGCCTGGGCATTGCCTCAGGAATTACCGGCTAATGTTGACCAGCTTACAGAATCCTTTGGTGAAGCAAATCCGGCGTTTGCATCGGGCGAAGGGGCGGCGGGAGGCGGGTCAATTTTTGTTGGAGGGGACCCATCTTCTTCAGGAGGCTTGTGCGGTGGGGCAGCCTTTGGATGTGGTGTGCTGTACGGAGGGGTGGTGCGATCGCGAGCCGGAATTGTGGGGGCGGTTGGGGGCGATCGCGGCGCGGCTGGAGTTGGTGAGTCCGGAGGTGCTGGCGGCCATGGCGACGACGGTGACGCCGGACGGGGTGATTGCCCTTGCGCCGCGCGATCCGGTGCGCTTTGGTCTGGGGGACGCTGAAACTGACCCTGCTGAACCGGCAGCCCTGGAGCCGTTTCGGGTGGGGCTGTTGCTGGAAACGGTGCAGGATCCGGGCAATTTGGGCACGATCATTCGGGCGGCGGCGGCCACGGGGGTTGATCGCCTCTGGGTGAGCGCCGACAGTGTGGATTTGGACCATCCGAAGGTGTTGCGGGCGACGGCGGGCCAGTGGTTCCGGGTACCCTGCGGCGTGTGCAGCGATTCGCTGGCCCTGGTGGATCAGGCAAAGGCGGCGGGGGTGACGGTCCTAGCGACGACGAGCCTTGAGGTGGCTGGGGCCATGTCCTACTGGGAGGCGGATCTGCGCGGGCCGGTGCTGCTGCTGTTGGGCAATGAGGGGGCGGGCCTGTCGCCGGCGTTGATGGCGGCGGCGGATGGGCGGGTGTCGATTCCCCTCGCGTCGGGGGTCGAGTCCCTCAATGTGGCGATCGCGGCGGCCCTGCTGCTCTACGAAGGGGTTCGCCAACGCCAAACAACCCAACCGGATTGATCTCGATTCAAGGCACCATAAAAAATTCGGGCACCTAGTCGTAGCGGTGTCTAGTCGCGCGATCGCGCCACCGTCAGCAGACCCGACCCCAGCAGCACCAGCGACAGGGCCGTCAGCAGCAGCCCCCAAACCCAGTAGGGCAACAGCAACTGCTCCGCCATGCGCCCCGTATCCGACAGCATCGCCTGCCCGCCGATCACCACCCGCTCCGTAAACAGATAATCCAACTGGTGAAAACTGCTGATGCAAGCCTGCACCCCCAGGAATTGCAGCGCAAAATACTGCATCCACACCGGCGCATAGAGGGGAATCGCCGCGATCGCCACCCCCAGGCCCACAATCATCGCCACCCCAAACCCCGTCCGCACCCACAGGGCCGCCGACAGCAGCAGCAAACAGCCCAACCCAAACAGCCCCAACTGCACCCGGGGCAGCCGCAGCACCGACAGCCGCAGCAGCAGCATCCCCGCCAACGACGGCCCCACCAGCCCCGCCGCCGCCACCAGCGCCCGCCCCGCACCCCCCAGCCACAAGCCACCGCTATGGAACGCCAAACCGCTGCCGTTGGCATACAGCATCAGCCGCTCGAACCGCCCCCCCAGCAGCATCGCCATCAGCCCGTGGCCCATCTCGTGGAACCAGGTCGCCAGAATCGAGAACGGATACAGCACAAACGCCCCCAACGGCACCTGCCACAGCACCACCGTCGCGATCGCCGCCCCCATCAGCCACAGCAGCGCCTCCCCCCCACCCCGTTGCGATTGCCTAGCCCCCATCGCCCCTAGCCCTCCTCCGGTGGATTAAACCGATAGCCAACCCCGCGCACCGTCTGGATAAAACTACTGCGGCTCGCATTCGTATCAATTTTTTTGCGGATCTGCCCAATGTGGACATCCACCACCCGGTGATCCCCCACATAGTCATAGTCCCAAACCCGCTGGAGCAACTCCTGGCGCGTCCACACCTTCCCCGGATGGCTCGCCAGAAAATGCAACAAATTAAACTCCAGCGCCGTCAGAACAATGGCCTCCCCCGCGATCGACAGCTCCCGCAGGTCCGGGTCAATCTCCACCGCCCCAAACTTCAGCTTCGGCTGGCTGGGCTCCTCCGCCACCGGCGCAATGCGGACCCGCTTGAGGATCGCCCGCACCCGCATCGCCAACTCCGACACACTAAAAGGCTTGGTGAGGTAATCATCCGCCCCCTGGGAAAAGGCTTTCATCTTGTCGCCCTCGTCCGAAAGGCTCGTGAGCATCAGCACGTAGACCCCCGTACGGGCCTGCATGGTTTTGCAAAGCTCATAGCCCGTCGTGTCCGGCAGGTTCACGTCCAGGATCACCAGGTCCGGCTTGAAGCGCTCAAAAATTTCCAGCGCCGTCCGTCCATCCTCGGCCGAGCGGATTTCATACTCCTGCTGGCTCAGGTAACGAAACACCAGATTGCGGATCGGTGGATCGTCGTCCACCACGAGTAGTTTTGCTGGAGTTTCGGTCATCGCCCTTTTGCCAGAATTGTGATGGACGTCGGATGCACGGGGATGGGGACAAGTCTTTGAACTGCAAACGACCGTTCCGCGACGTTGCCAGCGCAAGCCAAAGATAGCACCGGTCTCGGGACTGCCCCAATGGACCGGGGGGGTTGGGCCAGGGGGGGGTGGGGGTGGGAGGCGATCGCGGGGGCAAAAACTCCCTGAAACGCTGGCTTGTATTTTATCAAACCATCGCAACCTAACCCAGTCAGGACGGGCAACACAACGATTTTGCGGATGTGTTACATTGGCGGTGAATTTGTTGGTGTTTCTCCAATCATGATGGCCCCTAGTCAGGGTGATTTGTTAATAATCATCTCCGATCTATAGCCTGGAGGCGGGGGAGGCTGCCGGGGCCGGTGGATCTGGGGGGATTGGGGGTGTGGGGTGACGCGATCGCGCTGAGCAGTCCGTCCGGTTCGATTTGACGAAAGATTTGTTAGCCTAAATCTGCCCCGGATGTCCTGAAATTGGGCATTTTGAACCTGGGGCCGCTCCCGCCTCTAAACCCTTGTTGATCGCCTTATTGATCGCGCATGAGTACCCCGAATCCCTACGAACAGCTTGGTGTGACTGAAGATGCGTCCTTTGATGAGATTCAGGGGGCGCGTGATCGGCTATTGCAGGAGCATGAGAGCGATCGCAAGCGATCGGAGGCGGTGGAGATGGCCTACGATGCGGTGCTGATGGATCGGCTGCGGCTGCGGCAGGAGGGGCGCATTAAGGTGCCCGATCGCATCCGGTTTCCGGAGCGGGTGGAGCCGAAGCCGGCGGCGGTGATGCCGAAGGAGACGACGCGGCAGATGCCCGGTTGGCTGCGGGGGCTGTTGGATCGGCCGACGCGGGCGGAGCTGCTGTGGCCGTCGGTGATTTATGGGGCGATCGCGGGGGCGAGTGTGCTGGCGGGGGCGGGGAATCCGGCGCTGCTGCAACTGCTGCTGTCGGTGGGGGTGGGCTCTTGTGTGTATTTCCTCAACCGGAAGGAGCGGCGCTTTGGGCGATCGGTGCTGCTGTCGGTGCTGGGGCTGGTGGTGGGGTTGATCCTGGGGACGGCGATCGCGTCGATTCCGCTGCTGGCGAGTTTGCCGATGGGGCCGGAGCCGGTGTCGGCGATGGTGACGGTGCTGGCCCTGTGGTTGACGAGTAATTTTTTGCGTTAGGGCTCGGGGTTAAGGCTCCAGATCAGGGCGCTGGGTTGGGGCTCTGGGCGATCGCCTGGGCGACGGCCTGCTGCATTTGCGCCATGAATTGCTCGGGGGAAAAGTGGTTGCGCCGCTGGGCGAGGCGATCGCGCAGGCGGTTCAGTTCGTCTGGATCGGCTAGGACGGCGCTGATGCGATCGGCGGCGTCGCTGGCGTGGCGGAAGCACAGGGATCGCTGCTCGTCCCCGAGGATTTCCACCTGGCCGCCGCGATCGCGCACGAACGGCACCGCCCCGGTTTTCATCATCTCCGCCACGGAAATGCCGAAGGGTTCCGGTTTGAGGTGCAGGCCGTAACGGCAGCGGGCCATCAGGGCCATGTAGTCCCGGTAGCTCAGGCCCTCGTGGAGCGTCACCCAGTCGGCATTTTCGGCGACGAGGCGTTTCAGTTTTTTCAAATACCGCCAGCCGTAGACGCCGCCGCCGCCGCCCGTCAGATGCAATTTCACGGGAAAGCCGCGATCGCGCACCCGCCGCAGGACCAAAATCGCATTGTGGGGCTGTTTCGCCTCCGTCAGCCGCCCGCTGCAAATAAATGCCTCTTCCTTTTCCTCCCAGGGGATTTCGGGGGCATTCACCAGCACCGGCGGATAGATCACTTGGGCATCGAGGCCGTTGGTTTGGGCGAAGCGATCGGCGGTGTAGCGGGAGTTGGCCAGGGACAGGTTAGCGCGCAGGTGTACCTGGGAAAATTGCGAGAGCCAATATAAATTCTCGTGTTCCAGCACCCGCACCCAATGGACATACTGCACGCCGGGGCGACCGAGATCGACGGCGTTATAGCCGGAAATGGGCAGGGCGCGCGGGTCGGCGTGGCGTTTGAAGTAGCGAATAAATCCCTGCAAAAACGCCTTCCGCAGGGTGCCGCTGTTGGCCATCAGCCATTCCACCAGGGGCCGCGCGATCGCGCCGTATTGGGTCCGCACGGGCAGATTTTCCGGCACCTGGGTTTCGTACATGCGATTGAGCCGCGCCAGGTCGATGGGCACCAGGGTCATCACCTCCAGGTCGTAGTGATCCTTGAGGGCTTCGAGGATCCACAGGGCGACCGCTTCGGCCCCCCCGCCCGTGAACAGTGGATAAAATAGGACGATTTTGGGTGCCATAGGGTAGCGTTGGGGGCGGGGGCGATGGGTGGGGGCTTTGCCCCGATGGGTGGGGGCGTTGCCCCGATCGCGGCGCGGGGCTTCGTGGACGGTGGTTTTCTCAGGATCTGGCCCCCAGGATATGGGACTCAGGATCCTCCGGCGGGGTCAGGGGAAATGGAGTTGGGGCGGCGATCGCCGGTTCGAGGGGGCGCGCCTGCCGTCGGGGGCGATCGCCATTGTAGATAGGGCATTAGGGCATGGTCAAAATCCTACATATTTCCGATATTCACCTCGGAGGGGGCCTTGCCCATGGCCGCGTGGATCCCCATACGGGCCAGAATACGCGGCTTCAGGATTTTGTGGCGACCCTGGGCCGGTGCATTGATCGCGCGATCGCGGAGCCGGTGGATCTGGTGCTGTTTGGGGGCGATGCGTTCCCGGATGCCACCCCCGCGCCACTGATCCAGGGGGCCTTTGCGGAACAGTTTTGCCGCCTCGCCGATGCGCAAATCCCCACGGTGCTGCTGGTGGGCAACCATGACCAATATGCCCAGGGCCAGGGGGGCGCGAGCCTGTCAATCTATCGGACGTTGGGGGTGCGCGGGTTTGTGGTGGGAGATCGCCTCGCCACCCATCGGCTGACCACGGCGGCGGGGCCGGTCCAGGTGGTGACCCTGCCCTGGCTGACGCGATCGACCCTGTTGACCAAGCGGGAAACGGAGGGCCTGTCGATGGAGGCCGTGTCGCGGCTGCTGCTCGATCGCCTGCGGTTGGCCCTGGAGGGGGAAATCCGGCGGCTGGATCCGGAAATTCCGACGGTG
This sequence comes from Cyanobacteriota bacterium, assembly GCA_022402445.1. Lineage (GTDB taxonomy): Bacteria > Cyanobacteriota > Cyanobacteriia > CACIAM-69d > CACIAM-69d > MS008. Next base: position 320,743 of record JAKRSF010000006.1, read on the forward strand.
CTGTTGGCCCATGTGATGACCGACACGGCGCGGCTGGGGGCGGAGCGGCTCCTGGGGGTGGGGACGGGATTCGTGGTGCCTTTGGGGATTTTGGCGCGGCCAGAATTTGATTATGTGGCCCTGGGCCATGTCCACTGCCACCAAAGTCTCAATGGCGATCGCCTGCCGCCGGTGGTCTATCCCGGCAGTATTGAGCGGGTGGATTTTAGTGAAGAGCTTGAAGAAAAGGGCGTGGTGCTGATCGAGATTCAGCCGCCGCCGTCGGAGGGCGATCGCCGCGCAACCCAATGGACCTTTTGCCCGCTGCCCGTGCGGCGCTTCCATACCCTGCGGGTGGATCTGACGGAGGCGGCGGATCCCCAGGAAACCCTGCTGGCGGCGATCGCGCCGGAGAAGATCGAAGATGCGGTGGTGCGGTTGATCTATCGCATTCGCCCCGAGAGTTTGCCCCTGCTGGATCTGAGCGCCATCCATGAACGCCTCGCGATCGCCCACACCTACTCGATCCGCCCGGACCTGGTGAGTCAACTGGCCCGCCCGCGCCTGCCGGAACTGGGGGGCAGCGGGGGCAGCCTCGATCCCCTCAGCGCCCTGGGGGTCTATCTCAACAGCCGCGAAGACCTGGCCCCCCTGCGCACCGATCTCCTCCGGGCCGCCCAGGATCTGTTGGGGGAAGACGCCCCCGCCGACTGGAGCGATCGCCCCGCCACCGCCACCCTCGATCCAGACGCTGACCGAGACGCGATCGCCACCCCCGCCGCACCCCCAGACGATGATGGGGATCTTGATCTGGACCTCGACCCGGATGTCGATCCCGCCGAGCAACTGCGCCTCCTGTAAACCAGGGAGATAAGCCAGTGCTAAAATTCAGCCGCCCCACGCCCCACCCCACCGCACACCCCCTCCTCGCACCCCCATGAACTTTCTGTCGCTGCCCTACGCCGTATTTCTGCCGGTCGTGGTGGTGCTGTTCTGGACCCTGCGCGATCGCCGCTGGCGGCTGTTGGTGTTGCTGTTGGCGAGCTTGGCCTTCTTCGGCATCAACCAACCCCTCTACGTGCCCCTGCTGCTGTTGGGGATGCTCGCAAACTTTTGGCTGGGCCTCGCGATCGGCGTCCCCCCCGACGTGCGCATCGTCCACTTCCACCGCAACCGCTGGGGGGGCGAACGGCAGGCCAAGCGGCGGCGCATCCTCATCCTGGGGGTCACCTTCAACGTCCTGCTGCTCTTTGGCTTCAAATACGTCCCCTTCGTCCTCAACTCCCTCGGGTGGGGTCTGGGGGAACCGGCCCTCCTCGACGCCGCCAGTTGGGTCAGCCAATCGATCGCGGCACCCCTGGGCCTGAGCTTCTTTTCCTTCGAGTGCATCGCCTACCTGGTGGACATCTATCGCGGTGCCCCACCCGCCACGGACCTGCTCACCTTTGCCACCTATAAACTCTTTTTTCCCAAGCTCATTTCTGGCCCCATCGTCCGCTACCACACCCTGCTGGGCAAACTGCGGACCCTCCATCGCCAGCGGTTTATCCTGCCGGAACAGTTCGCCGAAGGGCTGTGGCTCATCGCCTGCGGGGCCGTCAAGAAGGGATTAATTGCGGACTATACGGGCCTGTGGGTCAACCTCAGCCTGGGTAATTTGGAGCGGGCGGGCAGTGGTGACCTCTGGCTGGCCATGGCGGGCTACAGCGTGCAGATTTATCTCGATTTCAGCGGCTACGTCGATGTGGCTCGTGGGAGCGCCCTGCTGCTGGGCATTGAACTGCCGCAGAATTTTGATTTTCCCTACCTCACCACCAGCATTGCTGAATTTTGGCGGCGGTGGCACATGACCCTGGGGGACTGGCTGCGAAATTATTTGTACTTTCCCCTGGGGGGCTCCCGGCGGGGCCTGTGGCGCACCTGTTTCAACCTGTTTTTAGTGATGTTTCTGGGGGGACTTTGGCACGGGGCGGCCTGGGGATTTATGGTGTGGGGCGTGATCCATGGGGTGGCCCTGGCGATCCATCGGCTGGCGGAGGCCCAATCCCAGCGGTTTCCGCCGTTGCGGGCCTTTTGGCAGACGCCGCCGGGGATTGTGTTGGCCTGGACCTTGACCCAGGGGACGGTGTTTTTGGGGTGGATTTTCTTTCGGCTGCCGGATTTGGCGGTGTCGGGAACTGTGGTGCGGCACCTCTGGGGGCGACCGGCGGATGCCCAGTTTATCCAAAAGGTCTATGGGGAGGGCTTGGGCCTCGATCCGCTTCAGCTTTGGGGGAGTTTGGCCGCGATCGCGATCGCCATGGGCGGTTTAGCGGTGCTGCATCGGGGGCTGCGGCTGCAACTGAACTGGCCCCTGAAATTGCTGTTGGTGCCGCCCAGTTTACTGGGGGTGTGGATCTTTGCGCCGGAGGGCATCCCGTTCATTTATTTTGATTTTTAAGAAATACAGCCACCGTAGGGGTTGGGTCTCCCAACCCGGCCCCCCGCGATCGCCCCAAAAGACTTTCAATCGAGGATTTGGAATGCAGCCGCAGTGGGAGGTGGGTCTCCCAACCCGGCCCCCCGCGATCGCCCCAAACCCGTTCAACCAAGGTAAAGGGGTTGGGGAGTGTGGCGTGTCCTAGGGGGCGTCGTCCCATTCGGCGGTTAGCTGGCGAAAGTTGAAAAATTCCGCCCTCGGATGGCAGGAGACGCAACTGGCCACGCCCGACCCCGCCGCGATCGGGACCCGAGGGTGAAGCGCCCGGAAATAGCGGGAACTGGCGACTCGATAGGGCTCCGCTTCGCCGACGGCCAGGGGGCGCGATCCGCTTTGCAGATATTGCCAGATCAGTTGGCGATCAATGCCGGTCATGGGCTCTAGGGTTTGGCCGTAGTGCTCCTGGGTGATCAACTGCTGTCGCCAGGATTCGATGGGCAATACGGCGGGCGGCAGGGCAATGTGGCAGGTGCCGCACCGGTTGCGGTAAACCTCTTGGCCCAATTCCTGGGTGGGGGGGACGCGATCAGTTAAACCGTTGGGATCCGCTGGGGGCGGCGGCGCGATCGCCCCAACCCTTGCCAGCCCTTGCCCCAACCCCAGGGCCAGAAACACCGCTAGCCCTAAGGCCCACCACCGCGATCGCCGCGATCGCCCCATCCGCGTCCAAATTCCCATCCCTAGGCGTCCTCCCCTTCCACCGGCACCGACGCCAGCAGGCGATCGATGATCCCCAGGGCATTCTTGCCCCCCGCCGGGATCAACCGATGGGCTAGCACCGCCGGAGCCAAGGTTTTCACGTCATCCGGCAGCACATAATCCCGCCCCCGCAAAAAGGCCAGCGATCGCACCGCCCGCTGCATCGCCACCGCCCCCCGAGGACTCACCCCCAGGGAAATTTCCGCATCCTGCCGCGTCGATCGCACCAGCCGCAGGAGATAGCGCTGCACCGCCTCCCCCACCGCCACCGCACCGCAACTGCGCTGCAACTCCCGCACATCCTCCAAACTCAGGCAGGGCTCCAACTCCCGCGCGAGGGAACCGGCCTGCTGGCGCTGCAACATTTGCAACTCCTCCGCCTCCGTCGGGTAGCCCAGGGAAAAGGCCAGGGCAAAGCGATCCATCTGCGCCTCCGGTAACGGAAACGTGCCCTGGTACTCAATGGGATTCTGGGTGGCAATCACAAAAAATGGCTCCGGCACAGGCCGCGATCGCCCATCGAGGGTCACCTGCTGCTCCTCCATCACCTCCAGGAGCGCCGACTGGGTGCGCGGCGTCGCCCGGTTGATCTCGTCAGCGAGCAGCACATTACAAAACGCTGGCCCCGCCACAAACTCAAAGGCCCCGGACTGGGGATTCCAGACATTCGTCCCCGTGATGTCCGCCGGCAGAAGGTCCGGCGTGCATTGCACCCGCTGGAATTTGCCATCAATGGACCGGGCCAGGGATTTCGCCAGCAGGGTCTTGCCCACCCCCGGCACATCCTCCAGCAGGGCATGGCCGCCGGACAGCAGGGCCACCAGCACCAGCTCGATGGCCTCCTCCTTGCCCACGACGGCCTTGGCTAGGTTGGCCTGCAATTTGTCCAGGCGATCGCGCATGGGATCTGGTCCTTCATGAGTTTCCAACACGTTCACTTTCCAACACGTTCGCGCGGGGAGGGGGCCGCTGCCCTGGAATCATCCCTGACATCCTATCGAGTCTGGGGAATGATCGGGGATGGGCTAGGCCGTGGCCCACCGCGATCGCGCCGCCTCACAGTCCAGGCGGATCTGGGCCACCAGGGCATCGAGGCCATCAAACTTCCGCTCGGGCCGCAGGAAATGCCGCAGGGCCACGGTGAGCTCCTGGCCGTACAGATCCCCCGCCCAGTCCAGCAGATGCACCTCCGCCGTCACCCGCTGGCCGTCCACGGTGGGCCGCCGCCCCACATTCATCACCCCCGGCACGGCGAGGCCGTCGGCCCAGGTGACCTCGACGCCATAGACCCCGTGGCGGGGCAAAAATTTCTGGGGGGATAGGGCCAAATTCGCCGTGGGAAATCCGAGCTTTTGCCCCAACTGCTGCCCCGGCTCGACGGTGCCCATCAGGGAGTAGGGCCGCCCCAGCAGGCGGTTGGCGGTGGCGATGTCCCCTTCGCACAAACATTGGCGGATCCAGGAACTGCTGATGCGATCACCCCCGGCGCAATGGAGCGGCACAATCGTCACCGGTACACTCCATTTCGCGGCGATCGCCCGGAGCATCTCAGCGGTGCCCCGGCGATCGCGCCCAAAGCGAAAATCTTCCCCCACCGCGATCGTGCAAGCTTGCAGCCCTTCCAGCAACACCGAGCGCACAAACGCCTCCGGCGGCAACTCCGCCAGGGTCCGATCAAAGGGCAACAGCACCAACTGCTGCACCCCCAACTCCGCCAAAATTACCCCCTTTTCCGCCGGTAGCGTCAGGGCCGATCGCGACTGACCACTAAAAAACGCCTGGGGATGCGGGTCAAACGACACCACGGTAGGCACCGGAGCCGCGCGATCGCCCAATGGCCCCGCCGCCCCCACCAAAATCGGCTCAATCACCCGCTGGTGACCCCGATGCACCCCATCGAAATTACCCAGGGCGATCGCCGTCGGTACCCGCACCGCCCCCAGGGAAGCCGTAACCCACACAAGCAAATTCCGCCCTACGATGAACGCTAAAGAATCAATGCCGCCCAGCCATTAAATCAAAAAAGCCACCCCAACCCGCAGCGGCCTCACCCCTCAACCGGCCCTAAACCGAGACGATCGCGTCCGACGCCGACCCCCGCGCCTCCTGGGGCACCAACTGGATCGCCATCCCCTCCATCGCCATGCAGCTATTGGGGAACCGCGCCTTCACCTGCTCACCAATTTCATCGAGCTCGCGATCGCAATGGACCGGATCATGGTGGAAAATCACCAGCCGATCCACCCCCGCCGCCTGGGCCACCTTCACCGCCTCCTGCCAGGTGGAATGGCCCCACCCCTGCCGCCCCTGCTTCTCATATTCCTCATCGGAATAGGGCGCGTCATAGATCAACACATCCGCATCCCGCGCCAGGTACAGCACATTTTCGTCCAGGCGATCGGCAAAATGCTCCGTATCCGTCACATAGGCGATCGAGCGGCCCTGCCAACTGATCCGATAGCCCACCGCATCCCCCGGATGGTTCAGGGACGCGCTATCAACGCGCACATCCCCAATGCGCAACTCCTGGCCCACCGACAAATTATGAAATTGCAAATCCGCCCCCATCACCTGGAGCGGCACCGGAAAATTCGGATGCAGCATCTGGTCATGGAGGCGCTGCTCTAGGGTTTGGCCCCCCTGGGAGGGAACCCCGTAGAGGTGAAAGCTATTGCCCTTAATGAAAGCAGGAATGAAAAACGGAAATCCTTGGATATGGTCCCAGTGGCAGTGGGTGAAAAATAAATGCCCTTCCACCGGCATCTGGGACAGGAGCGCTTGGCCCAACACCCGCAAGCCAGTCCCCGCATCGAAGATGAGGCGCGTATCCCCGGTGCTCATCTCCACACAGGGGGTATTGCCACCATATTTGACCGTATCCGGGCCCGGACAAGGAATGTTGCCTCGAACGCCCCAGAAGCGAACCTGAAAGTGGCTTTGGGTACTCGACATGGGTAACGCTGGGGGACTTAGTTAGCCAGTGATGGGGGACTAGGGTGAAGCTACACTCCCGACTGCTCCCTAGCCTAGCTCATGGGGCTAGGCGGTTGGGGCAACCCGTTGGGGCTTGGGGGAACACCGGAAGGGGCATCGATCCCAGTCGAGGGCCGGAATGGGGGCGCTACACGTGTCTAGCGTTTACTGCGCCGCCGGGGTCTCATCAGTATAGGGGCCGGGGGTGAACGGGGCCGCTGGATGGGAGGGCGGTGCGGGGCGCTGGGCGGGGGCTTGACGCTGTATTAGGTATAACCCGAGTTTTGACGGTGGGCAACTGGCACGGGGAACTGGGGCGGGGAGTGGGGGCGATCGCGGTGGCCCTGGAGGTTGCTTGATCCGGTTGATCCTTTAGGGGTTGGAGCGGCTCAGGCGCTGGTGCCAGCCGTCGAGGGCGACCAGGTCCGTCAGGTTGAAGTGGAGGGGGGTGAGGGTGATATAGCGATCGCGGATGGCCTGGACGTCGGTGGGGAGGGGCTGGTCGGTGGGGGGATAGATTTCTTCGGGGTTGACTTCCGTCAGCAGTTCGCCGCCGAGCCAATAATAGGTGCGGCCCCGGGGGTCGAGGCGTTTTTCAAATTCGTCGAAGTAGCGCCGATAGCCTAGCCGGGTGACCTGCCGCCCCGCGATCGCCTCCGCCGCGATCGCCGGAATGTTGACATTGAAAAGGGTCGGGCGATCTGGAGGATTTTGGGTCATCTCCTCGATCAGTTCACAGGCCGTGCGGGCCGCCACGGAAAAATCCCGGCTGGCAAAATCCGCCAAGCTCAGGGCAATGCTGGGAATCCCCTCCAACAGCCCCTCCATGGCCGCCGACACGGTGCCGGAGTAGAGAATATCCGTCCCCAGGTTCGGCCCATGGTTGATGCCCGACAGCACCCAGTCCGGCGGCTCATCGAGCAGTGCCCCGAGGCCGAGCTTGATGCAGTCCGACGGGGTGCCCGAGCAGGCCCAGGCCCGCACGCCGGGATCAAACATGCCCGTCACCTCCTCCGCCCGGATGGGATCGTGCAGGGTCAGGCCGTGGCCCGTGGCCGATCGCTCGCGATCAGGACACACCACCGTTACCCCATGGCCCGCCCGGTGGAGGGCATTGGCTAGGGCCTGAATCCCCTGGGCAAAGATGCCATCGTCATTGCCGATCAACAGTCGCATGAGGACTACCTAATTGCCTAAATCGCCTAAACTGGGCAAGGGTCAATCTCACCCCCGATGCCACCTCCGGGCGGCCCCCGTGGCCCCCTGTCTGGATGCAGCCCTAGAATTGTACGCTTGTACGTCCCCCCGGCATCCGCCCCGATGCGGCGCGATCGCCCCGGCGGGCCACTCCCTTCCAGCCCCTTTAGCCATTACCGATGACGACGACCCCTGTCCGCGACCTCGAAGCGCAACTCTCTGCCCTCCTGACTGAAGCCCAGGTCGCGATCGCGGCAGCCGACACCCTCGATGCCCTCGAGCAATTCCGCGTCGCCTATCTGGGCAAAAAGGGCAAAATTTCCGCCGTCCTCGGGGCCATGGGCAAACTCTCCCCCGAGGATCGGCCCCAGATCGGAGCCAAGGCCAACGAAGTCAAGCAGGCGGTGCAAACCCAGCTTGATCACCAGCGCAACGCCCTCCAGCAGGCCCAAATCCAAGCACGTCTAGAGGCGGAAACCATTGATGTGACCATGCCGGGACAGTACCGTCCCCAGGGCCACCGGCACCCCCTCAACAGCACGATCGATAAGGCCCTCGATATCCTAGTCGGCCTCGGCTACACCGTCGCCCAAGGGCCGGAGATGGAGAGCGATCGCTACAACTTCGGAGCCCTCAACATCCCCGCCGACCACCCCGCTCGGGACATGGCCGACACCTTTTATTTACCCGACGGCAACCTCCTGCGGACCCACACCTCCCCGGTTCAGATCCATTACATGGAAAACAACGAACCGCCCATCCGCATCGCCGCCCCCGGTCGGGTCTATCGGCGCGATGCCGTCGATGCCACCCATTCCGCCGTGTTCCACCAAATCGAACTGCTGGCGGTCGATGAGGGCCTCAGCTTCACGGACCTCAAGGGCACCATCGAAGAATTCGTGATCCAAATGTTTGGGGAAGTGCCGATCCGCTTCCGGGCCAGCTATTTTCCGTTCACGGAGCCGTCCGCCGAGGTGGATGTGCAGTGGAAGGGCCGCTGGCTGGAGGTGCTGGGCTGCGGCATGGTGGATCCCAATGTCCTGAGCGCCGTGGGCTATGACCCGGAGGTCTACACGGGCTTTGCGGCGGGGTTTGGGGTCGAGCGCTTTGCCATGGTGCTGCACCAGATGGATGATATCCGCCAGCTCTATGCCAGCGATTTGCGTTTCCTGCGGCAGTTCTAGAGGGGCTCGTTAGATCCCTCCAGATCCCCAAGGCAAGGGGTTTAAACCCCTTGTCCGGAAGGCTTGCCCCAGCAAAATCTGTGGCTTTCTCCAGTGGCTTGGCCCCAGGATTGCCCAACCAAGATCCCAGTCAAGGCCCTAAGAAAGACCATAAAAAAGGATGACGCGGCGTGTGATTTCCGGTCATCCTTTTTTGGGTTTGATCCCGTTGGATCGTTAGGAATGGGGGATTTTAAAAGCGCTTCAACGGGGATTAAACGTCGATTTCGCTCAGTTCCCGGGTCATGTGGTCAAAGGGCACATCCACAAAACTCGTGTCCGCCACCCCGGCGTCCGCCGCCAGGGCCTTGGCCGCATCCTTCATCAACTGAATGCCGCGCACCGTCGGCGCGATCGGCACCCCGAGGGAATTGTAGGTTTCCCGGAGCCCCTGCAGAACGCGCTCGTCGAGCACATCCGTTGCCCCCGCCACGATCGCGTAGGTGGCATAGCGCAGGTAGTAATCCATATCCCGCAGGCAGGCCGCATAGCGCCGGGTCGTGTAGGCATTGCCGCCCGGACGCAGCAGTTCCGGCACCTCCTCGAACAGGGCCGCCGAAGCTTGCTTCACCACATCCGCCGCATTGGCATTAATCGCCGACGCCGCCTGCACCCGCGCCATGCCCGAGCTGAAATACGCCTTCAGATCGTCGATCGCATCGCGATCCAGGTAGCGGCCCGTGATGTCATAGGTTTTTATCAACGTCGTAACTGCGTCGCGCATAATTGCACTTCTCCCAACAGAATTTATCGAAACAACAACAGCGACTTAGGATTTCGACAGAAAATTAGAAAGAATCTAGCCCGAGCCCGCGATCGCGACCACCAACGGTCACCCACAGCCAAGCCAGTCACCCGCAGCCCGTGGCAAGCAACACGCTACTGCAAATAGGCACCCCCCATCATCCCATATCCCCGCCCGTAGCTCCAAGGCAATCCCAGGGGCCTCAAAAAGTAATTTTCGATACAAATACCCCCGAACCGTCTCTCTAGGATGGTTCAGATGAAACGAAGGCACCGCTGCATGGGCGCAAACCCGGGAAACGCCCAGCCAGTGAGCGACCTCCCACGCTGCATCTAGCCTCCGTCCCTATCACCAGTTTTGCTAAGGAGCACTCCATGGCTGAGACCCCGCAAGAAGTCCTGCAAATGATCGAAAGCGAAGGGATCGAGATGATCGATCTCAAATTCGTCGATCTGTTCGGCATCTGGCAGCACTGCACCTTCCATAAAAGCTTGATCGACGAAGAAGCTTTCACGGAAGGCGTCGCCTTCGACGGCTCCAGCATCCGGGGCTGGAAAGGCATTCAGGCTTCTGACATGGCGATGGTGGCCGATCCCAAGACCGCCTGGATCGACCCCTTCATGGAGCACAAAACCCTCAGCATGATCTGCTCCATCAAGGAGCCCCGCACCGGCGAGTGGTATGAGCGGGATCCGCGCTCCATCGCCGCCAAAGCCCTGGAGTACCTGAAATCCACCGGCATCGGTGACACGGTGTACTGCGGCCCCGAGCCGGAATTCTTCATCTTCGACGAAGTGCGCTACGGCCAGAACGAGTCGAAGGGCTATTACGAAATCGACTCGGTGGAAGCGGTGTGGAACTCGGCTCGCGAAGAGGCGGGCGGCAACCTGGGCCACAAAATCGGCTTTAAGCGCGGCTACTTCCCCGTGGCTCCGGCGGACACGTTGCAGGACATCCGCACGGAAATGCTGCTGACCATGGCCGCCTGCGGCGTGCCCATCGAGAAGCACCACCACGAGGTGGCGACCGCCGGCCAGTGCGAACTGGGCATGAAGTTTGCTGATTTGATCTCGGCGGCAGATAACGTCTTGATCTATAAGTATGCGGTCAAGAATGTGGCTCGCAAATATGGCAAGACGGCCACGTTCATGCCGAAGCCGATGTTTAACGACAACGGCTCGGGGATGCACACCCACATGTCCATCTGGAAGGAGGGGCAGCCCCTGTTCTTTGGCGATGGCTATGCGAATTTGAGCAAGCTGGCCCTGAATTTCATCGGCGGTCTGCTGAAGCACGCTCCGGCGGTGCTGGCGTTCTCGAACCCGTCCCTGAACTCCTACAAGCGTCTGGTGCCCGGTTTTGAAGCGCCGGTGAACCTGGCCTACTCGGAGGGGAACCGGTCGGCGTCGATCCGGATTCCGTTGACCAATGACAATCCGAAGGCGAAGCGTCTGGAGTTCCGCTGCCCGGATGCGAGCTCGAACCCCTATCTGGCGTTCACGGCGATGCTGCTGGCGGGCCTCGATGGAATCAAGAATGAGATTGATCCGGGGGATCCGCTGGATGTGGATATCTACGATCTGAGCCCTGAGGAGCTGAGCAAGGTTCCTTCGACGCCCGGTTCTTTGGAGGGGGCGCTGGAGGCGTTGGATAACGATCGCGCCTTCCTGACGGAGTCTGGGGTGTTGAGCGATGATTTCATCGACAACTACATCACCTACAAGCTGGATGCGGAGGTGAACCCGATTCGCCTGCGGCCCCACCCCTACGAGTTCGCCCTCTATTACGAAGTCTAGGAACGGTCTAGGCAACGATGGGGTTTGGGGGGCGATGAAGCTGTTGCTCCCCGAGTCCCTAGTTCCTGGGTGAATGGATCTCTGGACGGCGGCGACGACTCTGCTGCGATCGCGGGGGACGGCAATTTCTTCGCGATCAGTCGATAATTAGAAGATAGATAGATGGATCGAAGCGCAGCTAGTTCTCGGACGGGCTGCGCTTTTGTTTGGGCGGGGTGGGGCCGGGACTGGATTTTTTCGTTACATTTCTTAAGGGCGTTACTGGCTGGGGCGTCCGGTGTCGAGTTTTGGGTTGAATCCTGTGTTGAATTCCCTCTTGAATACGGTGTTGAATCCGGGTTTGGTGTCGGCGGTGGAGTCGGTGGTGCGGTCCGTGGGGGCTCCTGGGCCGTTGCCGGTGCCGCCGGTGCCGTCGTCGGTGTTGCGGCCGGCCTATGGGACGTTGCAGCAGGGGTTTGCGGCGGCGGCCTTTGCCCATAAGCAGGCGTCGTCGCGGCTGCTGCGGTTCGTGACGAATGGGGGGCGGGAGGAGCGATCGCTCGATCCGCAACTGCTGGCGAGTCTGCGGCAAACCATGGTGGATCTCAACGATCGCGACTGGGCCGACGGAGAGGCGGGCATCTATCCCCTGTCCCTGCTGGTTGATCGCCCCTGGGGGGAGTTTGCGGCGGCCTACCCGTGGATGTGCTTGGACACCTGGCGCACCTGGGATCGCGCCCAGAATAAGCGCCATCAGGAATTTGATACCGCGATCGACACGGCGGGCTATCCGGCCTATTACCTCCAAAATTTCCACCACCAGACCGATGGCTACCTGAGCGATTTTTCCGCCAATCTTTACGATTTGCAGGTGGAGGTGCTGTTCAACGGCACGGCGGATGCCATGCGGCGGCGGGTGCTGGCTCCGTTGCGGGAGGGGTTGAACGCCTTTGCGGACGTGCCGCCATCCCAGGTGCGGGTGCTGGATGGGGCCTGCGGGACGGGGCGGACGCTGCGGTTTTTGCGATCGATGCTGCCGCTGGCGTCGCTGGTGGGGGTGGATCTGTCCCCCGCGTACCTGCGCAAGGCCAACCAGTGGCTCTCGGCGGTGCCGGGGGATGTGCCCCAGTTGGTGCGCGGTAATGTGGAGGCGTTGCCCTTCGCCGATGGCACGTTCCATGGGGTGACGAGTACGTTTTTATTCCATGAGCTACCGGCGGCGGTGCGGAAAACCGCGATCGCGGAACTGTATCGGGTGGCGAAACCGGGGGCCGTTTTGGTCCTGTGTGACTCGATCCAAGCGGGCGATCGCCCGGAGTGGACCCCCATGATCGAAAGCTTCCCGCAAATGTTCCACGAGCCCTACTACCGCCACTACATCACGGACGATTTGGTCGCACACCTGACGGCGGCAGGCTTCGAGGCGGTGCGGACGGAGGTGCATTTCGTCAGCAAATACTGGATCGCCCGCAAACCCAACGACGCCTAGGCCAACGGCCCCCTAACGGCCCCTTGGTGCTAATCAGCGGATACATTGGGAAAGGACGAGCCAAGGGGGCGCGGCAGCAGGATCCATCGCAAGATCCATTAATTTCTGTCCCCTGCCCCCCGGTTCAGCCTCAACCCCCACGCTCGGGCGAATTATCTCGGGAGATCAATGCCATGGATAACCTAACCACCGTCGAGCCCCTTTCCGCGCCCCCGAATTACGTCGATCAAATCGAAACGGTCATCGCTAGCATGGCCGCCGAAGACAGCGCCATGGTGAACCGCAGCGGCGCTAGCGTCCTGTGGAAATTCCGCTATGGCACGGTGGAAGTCTTTGTACAACTGACGGGCTCGACCGATGAGGACACCCTGACGGTGTGGTCGCCGGTGCTGCCGTTGCCCGCGAAGGATGAGGCGGCGCTCTTTCGGGAGCTGTTGACCCTCAATTGGCTGGCGACCTTTGAGGCCCATTTCGCGATCGCGGAAAACGGCGTCGTCGTGGTGGCCACCCGCACGGTGGCGGAACTGTCGCCGGGGGAAATTTCTCGGGCTATCACCCTGGTGGCGTCGATCGCGGATGAGCAGGATGAGTCGCTGCTGGCGCGGTTTGGGCAAGGGAGTTAGGAGTAGCAGCGGCAACATCACCACCATCTCGCCCCGGCGATCGCGGGGAAGCAACCATGGCACAGGGGGATGAAACGGCGGCGCTGGGGTGGCTGGGGCACGGCAACCCAACGGAGCGGCCCCTGTGGCGCTATATTCCCCCCCTGGCGGCGGCGGGGCGGGTGCAGATGGCGATCGATCGCTGGCTGCTGGAGGAATGCGCGGCGGGGCGGCTGGTGGGGGCGCTGCGGTTCTATAGCTGGTCACCCCCGGCCCTGTCGTTGGGCTACCACCAGCGATCGTTCCCTCCGGCGTGGCGCGGCCTGCGGTGGGGGGGGGAGCCGGTGGATCTGGTGCGACGGCCCACGGGGGGGCGGGCGGTGCTCCACCAGGGGGATTTGACCTATGCGGTGGTGGGCTCTGGGTTTGCGGCGGCGCGATCGCAGGCGTACCGGGAAATTTGTCAGTTTTTGATTGCGGGGTTTGCGGATTTAGGCATCGAGCTGCGCTACGGCGAGGCCCAGGCGGGGACCGCTAGAAATGTCCACAACTGCTTTGCCCTGGCGACGGGGGCGGATCTGGTGTTGCCCGACGGCACCAAACTGGTGGGCAGTGCCCAGGTGGTGCAGCGGCGGGTGGTGCTCCAGCATGGGTCGATCGCGCTGGCGGTGGATCCGGCCCTGTTTCAGCGGGTGTTCCACGGGGAGGCTCCCCCGGCGCGATCGCGGCCCCTGGGTGATCGGCCGTTGCAGGATCAGCGGGACTATTTAACGGAGAAGCTGACGGCGGCGGCGGAGCGATGCTTTGGCATTACCTTGCGCTATCAACCCCTGACGGCGATCGAGTGGGCGCAGGTGCGATCGCTCGAACCGGCCAGCCATGTGGAGGATCGCCTCTAGCCGGTTGAGTCTTGATCGCCCCTATTCCCGCACCAGGGCCGCCACCTCCTCCGCCGCCACGGGTAGATCCGCCGTCAGCACCTCGGAGCCGGTGGCCGTCACCAGCACATCGTCTTCGATGCGGATGCCGCGCACGTCCTTAAATTCCGCCAGCCGCTCCCAATCCACCAGGCCCGCGTAGCGATCGCGGCGATCGCGGTCCTCCAGAATCGCGGGCACCTGATAAAACCCCGGTTCGATCGTCACGATCGCCCCGGCGGGAATCGGACGGTTGAGCCGCAAAAAGCCCAGGCCAAACCGTTCACTGCGCCGCCGCCCCTCCGCATAGCCCGCCAAATCCCCCAAATCCTCCATGTCGTGGACATCGAGCCCCAGCAAATGGCCGACCCCGTGGGGGAAAAACAGGGCATGGGCGTCGCAATCTACCAAATCCTCCGGCTGGCCGCGCAAAATGCCCAATTCCACTAACCCTTCCGCCAAAACCTGGGCCGCCAGCAGGTGAATTTTTTGATATTCCACCCCCGCCCGCAGTTCGGCGATGCAAGCATCATGGGCCGCCAGCACCACGTCATAGACCGCCCGCTGGGTCGGCGAAAATTCACCGGATACGGGCCAGGTGCGCGTCACGTCCGAGGCCCAGCCGCTGGCCGCTTCGGCCCCCGCATCCACCAGCAGCAGATCTCCGGGCAACAGGGGGTTGTCGTAGCGTTCGTTGTGGAGCACTTCCCCCGCGATCGTGACGATGCTGTTGTAGGCGGGCACGGCCCCCCGCTGGTAGATCACCGCCTCGATCGCGGCGCGGACTTTGACCTCATGGGTGGCGCGATCGGTGATGAGCATTCCCGCCCGGTGGGCCTGGACCGTCACGGCGGCGGCATGGCGGATCTGGGCGATCGCGTCGGCATCGTGAACCAACCGCGTCGCCACAATCGCCAGGGCCAATTCGCGATCGACCCCCATCCCGTCGGCGGGCGGCGACACCGGCCGCCCCAGAATTTCCGCCTGCATGGCCCGCAGGTGCGGATCCACCAGGCCCACCGTCGCCACGGAATCCGGCGCAGCCCCCTGGAGCGCCGCCACCCGCCCCTTCAGGTCACCGTAGGCAAAGGCGGCATCGGCCCCCAGGGCGCGGGCAATTTCGACCCGGTGGGGGGCTGGCCCGTGCCATAGGGTTGCCGCCGGGGTTGGTTCATCCCAGAAGAGTTCCAGGCGATCGCCCTCCAGCAGGATTGCCGCCCGCTCCAGGGGCAGCCCCGCAAAATAGAGAAAATGGCTACTGGCCCGGAAGGGGTAGCGGTTGGCGGCAAAATTGCGCGCCGGGGCCTGCCCGGACCACAGGACCACGGCCCCCGCCCCGGTGAAGCGATGGGCCAGACGGCGGCGGCGATCGCGCAGCACATCGGCAAGGTCCGGGCGAGCATTGGGCAAGGTGGGGGAAACCATGGCAGATGACCCTGGGGGAGTGGTGTCGTGGGGTTGGGATGGGCGGGGGCGGTCCCCAAATGGTGCGCCTGAAGCGATCGCCGACGCCGGTTTTGGGGGCCGTTCACCCACCCGGATTCCCGAGGTGTTTCTAGTGTATGGCGAGCCGCGATCGGCGCAAGTCTGGCTTCCATGACCGCTCCCGTGGCCGCTGCGATCGCCCGGGAATGCCCTTCAAAAACCCGTTAGGCTAGGGGGGCCGATCGCCGTTTCTGGAGTGTTGCCATGGCCCTGCCGCCGCCGTCCGCGTCCCCCGATGCTGCTGATCCCGTGGCCGCCGCCGTCCTGGCCCAACTGGAGGTGGATTATGGCCGCTTCCCCCAGGATCAAACCTACGCACTCTACGCGGAAGACGTTTATTTCAAAGACCCCACCAGTGAATTTCGGGGCCGCGATCGCTACCGCCAAACCATTGCCTTTATCGATCGCTGGTTCCGCAACATTTCCCTAGAGCTCCACGCGATCGCCGTGACCGCCCAAGCCCCAACCACCCTGCGCAGCGACTGGACCCTCCGCTGGACCGCCCCCTTGCCGTGGAGCCCCGCGATCGCCATCTCCGGCTGGAGCGAACTGGTCTTGAACCCAGACGGCCTCATCATCTCCCACATCGATTACTGGCACTGCACCCGCTGGCAGGTGGCGCTCCAGCACCTGGGCCTGTCCCCGCGTCCCCAGGGCTGACCGGAGCCCTTGCCCCACAGTGGACGCTCGGAATTGGGGCAGCCTAAGATGTGGGTCGTGGCGGGGTTATGGATCCCCGCGATTGAAGCTTCATTAAAATTCGTGGCATGGGAGATGAGGGTTATGGCGAGTTGGCGTCCTGGGCAGTCGGCGATCGCGATCGCGGCGGGGTTGGTGTTGGGGTCGGGGGCGATCGCACCGATGGCGATGGCTGCGATTCCTGAATTGGCGACGGCTAGCGCGATCGCCGGGGACAAGCAGACGGAACGCAAGCGGGTGCTGGTGCTCGATTTTTATTACGGCAACACCGGCAGCAACTATTGGAGCGGCTACTCCTACAGCGGCAGCAGCGCGGGGGTGGGCATCAGTCAGCAGTTGATCGAAAAGCTGCTTGAAAGCGGCCAGGTGCGCGTGGCTGATCGCAGTGTGGTGGCCGATCGCAACTGGGGAGATGTGAGCACCAGTCAGGCCATTGAGGCGGGCCGTCTGGCCGGTGTGGATTATGTGATTATTGGCACCGTGCGGGAATTTAATGTGGAAAGCCGCAGCACTGGCGTCAGCATTGGGGGCATTGGGGGCCGCTCTGAGCGCCAAACGGCCCGGGTGGACCTGGCAGTGCGGGTGATTGAAACGGCCACGGGCGATATTGTGGCCACGGCCAGCGGGGCGGCGGAACGGGAGGCTAGTGCTGGCGGCGGCAGCTTCCTGGGCATCGGCGCGAGCTCTAGTTCCAGCAATGAGGGGGCAATGATGAGTGAGGCGGTGCGTGAGGCGGTGGATCTGCTGGCGACGGATCTGCTCAATAAGCTGTAGGGCCTCAAACGCGGGGAGTTCGGCGCGATCGCGCGGCCATGGGGCGGGTGTCGGTGGTCATTCCGGCCTACAACGCGGCGGCGACGATCGCGGCGACGGTGGCCTCTGCCCTGGGGCAAACCTACGGGGATCTGGAGGTGATTGTTGTTGATGATGGCTCGACGGATTCGACGGCGGCGATCGTTGCGGATCTTGCGCGGGCGGACCCGCGTTTGCGCCTGTTGCGGTATCCCAATGGCGGTCAGGCGATCGCGCGGAACCGGGGCATTGCGGCGGCGGTGGGGGAGTTGATCGCGTTTCTAGACGCGGATGATCAATGGACGCCGGAGAAGGTGGCGGAGCAGGTGCGTGCCCTGGATGAACATCCTGAAGCGGCGATCGCCTATGGCTGGACGGACTATGTGGATGGGGCGGGGCGGCTGTTGCATCGGGGTAGCTATGTGAGTTTGTCGGGGCGGGTGTTGATGGCCCTGACGCAGGTTAATTTCATTGAAAGTGGCTCGAATGCGATGGTGCGGCGATCAGCCCTTGAGGCGATCGCGGCGGCAACGGCGGATGGGGGCGGTCCCTTTGAACCGGCGCTGGTGCCATCGGAGGATTGGGATCTGTGGCTGCGGCTGGCGGAGCGGTTTGCGTTTGTGGCGATCGCGCGGCCCCAGGTGCGCTATCGGGTGGCGGCGGAGTCCCAGTCGGCCAATGTGCGGCGGCTGGAGCGATCGTGTCGGGCCTGTTTGGGGCGTGCTTTTGCGCGGCGGCCGGAACTGGTGGCGGTGCGGCCCGTGGCGTTGGGCAATCTCTACAAATATTTGCTGGCCAAAGCCCTCGCCTCCGTGCCCCGGCGGGGTTGCGCGCCGCGATCGCTGCCGTTGGTGTTCCGGCTCTGGCTCCGGTTCCTGCGGTACGATCAGCCCAGGGAACGGCCTTGGCTGCCCCTAAAACTCTCCGTCAAGGTGTGGGTTCGGGCGATCGCCCTGGCGACGGTGCCCGGTCCGTGGCTGCGATCGCTGGATCAGCGGCCCGATCGCTTCCCCTGGCGTCCCCTGAAGCGATCACTCAATTGTGATTCTCTCCTGGGCCATATCCAACGACCGCGATCGCCCGACTTCTAGCTCCACCCCTGCCTTTCCATGGTTCGCCCTCGGATTTCTGTCCTCATTCCCGCCTACAACGCCGCCGCCACCATTGGCGAAACCCTCGAATCCCTGCGGGCGCAAACCTTTACGAACTGGGAGGCGATCGTGATTGATGATGGCTCCACGGACGACACCGCCGGGGCGATCGCGGCCCTCCATGATTCACGCATCCGGGTGTTTCGCTACCCCAACGCCGGTCAGGCGGAAAGCCGCAACCGCGCCCTGCAATGGGCCAAGGGCGACTATGTCGCGTTTTTGGATGCGGATGATTGGTGGACGCCGGACAAATTGCAGGATCAGTTGGCGGCCCTGGAGGGCGATCGCGCCGCCGCCGTGGCCTATAGCTGGACGGACTATGTGGGCGATCGCAACGAACGGCTCCATCCGGGGTTCCACAGCGGCCCCAGCGGCGAGGTGTATCGGGCGCTGCTGCTCAATAATTTCATTGAAAATGGCTCCAATCCCCTGGTGCGCCGCGCGGCCATCGAGGCGGTGGGGGGCTTCCGCGATCGCTTCATCCCCGCCGAGGATTGGGACTGTTGGCTGCGGCTGGCCCGTCAATTTCCCTTTGTGGCGGTGCCCAAGGCCCAGGTGCGCTATCGGGTGTCCGCCGTGTCCTCGTCCGCGAATCTCGATCGCCTGGAGCGGGCCTGTGTGGCGGTTTTGGATGAACATTTGGCTAAAAATCCCCAGTGGCGATCGCTGGCCCGCCCCGCCAAGGCCAGGTTTTATAAGGGGTTGGCCTGCAAAGCCTTCAGCGCTGGCCCCGCAAACCGGCTCCGGGCAGCGCGATCGCTCCGGCTGCTGGCCCTGGCGGTGATCCATCGTCCCGCGCTGCTGGTGCAGGAACCGAAATTTATCGCCGTGATGCTATTCAAAATCGCCGCGATCGCCCTGTTGGGACCCAACCGCTGGCCGCGCCGCCCCGTGCTCCAGCGGACATCAGCCTAGTGGCCCCGCCCCGCGTCCCATCCCCTCAACTGCCCTTCTCGACCGCCTGGATCCGCCCCAGAAGCTCCAGCGCCTGATTGTAAAGACTCCGGAACGTCCGCGATCGATCCACCAGGGGCGCATCATCCATCACCAGCACATCCCCCATCACCTCACTCACCAGAATTTCTAGATCCCGCGAAAAGCGCTCCGCCTGCCCCTGCAACTCCCGGCAAATCCTCAAAAGCTGGCTGCGCCGCTCCGATAAATTGCCCCCCAGACCGCTCACTTGCAGCAGATCCCGCTGCACCGCCAGGGTTTCATCCAGCAGTTCCAGGGCCGCCAGCATCTGTAGGGACGCCCGGTAGGATTCCCGCAGTAGGTCGTACTGTTCCTGGGCCTGATCGACGAGATCGTCCGCCAGCAGCCCCAGGGATCCGAGGACCACATTGAGTCGCCCCCGCACCTCGTAGGACAGGCGCTCGGATACGGGGACGATCCGCAGGGGTTGGTTGCCGATGGGGGGGGTGACGGGGCTGAGGACGAGGCGATCGCGGCTGGGATCGTCGTGGGATTCGTGGTGGGTGATCGCATTGGAAACCTGTTCGGCGATGCGATCGCGGCATTGATCGAGGGCGTGCTGGCGCTGGAAATTAATGCCCTCATTGGTGGTGGCGTAGAGGGGCGGCAGGTGGTTCAGGGCAAAGGCCATGACGCTGCTGAGGTCTGAGCGCACCGGCGACCCCTGGTTTTCGCGGCCGGCAAATTGGGCGAGCACCTCCTGGAGCACCATACTTTCCATGGCGTTTTCGCAGTGGACCGAGGTGCGCGCTTGGCCGCCGGAAAACTGCATGGCGTAGAGCCGCGCGTAATGGCCGTTTTTCGCGAGCAAATCGTCGTGGTTGCCCAGTTCCACCAGCCGCCCCTGGTCAAAGACGGCGATCTGATGGGCGTCGCGGATGGTGGACAGGCGGTGGGCGATGGTGATGGTGGTGCGATCGCGGCAGACCTCCGCAATGGCCTGCTGCACCTGCCGCTCGGAGACCGTATCGAGGGCGCTGGTGGCCTCATCGAGGATCAAAATATCCGGATCCCGCAGCAAGGCCCGCGCGATCGCCAACCGCTGCTGCTGCCCCCCCGAGAGCCGCACCCCGCGATCGCCCAGGGGCGTCTCGAACCCCTTCGGCAAATCCTGAATGAAGTCATAGGCATTGGCCCGCCGCGCCGCCATTTCGATCTGCTCATCGGTGACGGGGCCGCAGCCGTAGGCAATGTTGTAGCGCACCGTGTTGTTGAACAAAAACGTATCCTGGCTGACGATGCCCATGGCCCCGTGGAGGGATTCCAGGGTAATGTCCCGCAGATCGCGCCCGTCAAACGTGAGCCGTCCCTGGAGCGGATCATAAAACCGCACCAGCAGATCCACCAGGGTGGACTTGCCGCCCCCCGACTCCCCCACCACCGCCAGCGTGGTGCCGCAGGGGATGAACAGGTCCACGCGATCGAGTACCTTGCGGCGCGGGTGGCTCGGGTAGGAAAAGGTCACCCCCTCAAAGCGAATGCCTTCCCGCAGGGGGCGATAGGGCTCGAAACCATCCGCGATCGCGTGCTTATTATCGCGGCGGATGAAATTCACCATCGCATCGACGGCCACCATGCACAGGGCCAGATTATTCACCGCCTTGCCCAGGGCCGTCACCTGGCCAAACACCCGCGACAGCAGAAAAATATAGGTCAGCAGCACCGCCGAATAGTCCTGCCCCCGAAACACCCACTGGCCCACCGCCACGATCGCCAGCAGGGCCACCACGGTCATCATTTCATTGGCGGAGGCGATGATCTGCCGGAAGGTCTGCGATCGCAGCTCCACCCGCTGTTTTTTAAACACCGTCTGGGTGAGGCGATCGTACTCTAAATTCTCACTGCTGACGGATTTGATTAAACGAATGCCCCCCAGCACCTCCACCAGTTGGCTGCTATATTCGCGGCCAAACATGATCGCCTGCCGCCCCAACTCCCGCGAGGTCTGGGCAAACCACCGGTTCGCCAAAATCACCACCGCCGCAAACCCTAGGGACAGGAGCGTAATTTGCCAGGAGATCGAAACCAACACCCCCACAAACGTGAATAGGGTAATGGAAATGGCGACGATCTGCACCAGGGTATTGATGGTGCCCACCGCGCCGCTGGTTTCCGTGCCGATGCGCTGGATCAGATCCCCCGCCTTGGTGTTGGAAAAGTAGTCAATGCCGACGCCAAAAATGGTCCGCAGGCCGCGAAATGACGCTTCATTCACCAGCGATCGCGACAGGTGCCCATTGGCGGCGGTGCTGGCGAGCATGAGCAAATTTTTGAGGATAATCGCCCCCACAATCGCCGTGACGGTGGCGATCGTACGGTACTCCGGCGGAAAGATGTCAAAGACCGACACCAGTTGTTTGACGATCGCGGGGGCGCTGTTGGTGGCTCCGTTGTCAAAAAAGAGCAAGATGGCGGGCACCAGCAGGGCGACGCTGATGCCATTGAAAATGCCGCTGAGGAAGCTCAGGATCACGGTGATGGTGATCCAAATCCAGTTGAGCTTGGCAATTTCCAGCAGCAGGCGCGTGCCGGGGGACAGCCGCAGGAGCAACCGTTTCGGAATGCTGATGGAAAGCCGGGATGCCATGGGGGAGGGACGCTTGCGCTGGGCGGGGGTGGCGGCGGGCGATCGCGCGATCGGGGGCGGTCAAGGGGGGCCAAGGCCGCCGTCAACCAAGGTAGCGCGTTGGGAAGCGGTCCCTAGCGCAGTTGACAAAATTTACGCTGGCGGGTGGCTTCGACATATTGCCAGTCAAAGGCGAATTGGCTGACCCCGGCCAGGTTGGGGACGGTGCTGCGCAGGGCCTGGGCCTGTTGGCGGACGGGGGGCCGACCGTTGAGGGGCTGCTGCCAGTTGCCCGCCAGGGCGGGGATGACGCGGGCTCCGTTGGCCTGGGCCATGACCCGCTGCACCTGCTCGACGATGCAGGTGGGGGTGCCGCAGGTGGCGTAGGACATGGGGTGCCATTCAATGGTTTTGGGGAAGTCGGGCCAGGGCTGGAGCCGCGAGTCAAAGCCCCGTTCGCCCACGGCCTGGTTGCCTTCGGGGAAGAAGACGGCCCCCGCTGCCAATCCCCGCTGCTGCACGGGGGCGATCGCGGTATCCAGAAAGTCCAGCACCCCCTGGCGGGCATGGTCGAGGGCAAAGGCCCAGAGGTCATCGGCAATGACGCGGTTGGGATTGCGACCGGGCCATTGGAGGGGCTGGTTGGGAAATTGGCGATCGAGGGCGGCTAGATCGGCGGCCGATACAAAACCCTGGCGCAGGTAGAGGGCGATCGCGGCGCGGCTGCGTTCATTGGTTCCCCGGGCGATCGCGGCCTCCCGAGAGGCGGGCGAATGGATCCACAGATCCGCCACCTTGGCCGCCACCGACGCTGGCCCCGTGCCCCTGGGATAGCGCACGTAGTCAAAGAGCACCCCGGCGGGCCGCCGCTGCAAAAGCGCCGCCAGCAGGGTTTGGTAGTCGCGGCGGGCGGTGTCGCTGTAGGGATCGACAAACACTTCATGGCCCGTAATCGGCGCCTCGATGCTGATCTGCCCCTGGCCGTTGCGGGCGAGGGCATCGGCGCGGCTGGGGTTGCGGGCGTAGGCATCGCCGAAATTCAGCAAGAAATTCCAGGCATAGACCGTGATGCCCCGCTCGCGGCCCGCCTGGAGCGCCTGGGCCAGCAGGTCCACATTTTCGTAGCCCGCCTCCCGCAGGACCGACGGCCAGACCGTGGGGTTGTTGGCCGCTGGCAGGAGGACGCGCCCGTCGTAGAAGGTTTCGAGATAAATGTGGCTGTAGCCGCCGTTGGCGATTTCATCAAACAGCCGGTCGATCGCGCCCGGTTGGGCATCGCAGGGGTAGAGCCTCAGCCACAGGGCCTTGTGGGGAAACGCTTGCCGCTGGCGACATTGTTGTAAATCGCGGGCGCGGCGGTAGTTAAATTCCCGGTACTGGCGCAGGGCGTCGTTGCGATCGCCGGAGGTGGCGGCGGCGGTGGTGGCGGCCCAGAGTTGTTCTAGGGTGGCGCGATCGCGGTCATTGAGTTCACACTCTGGCCCCAGGGCTAGGGCATCGCCGCCGGAGCCGCCGCCATGGTTGAGCCAGTCCGCCCGCAGGGGAGCCGCGATCGCCCCGATCCCCGCCACCGCCTCCAGGGCCAAGGCCGTTCCCAGGGCCACCACCTGACGGCGCACCGATCCGGCCCCAGGGCGGGATAACCAAGGAAAACGCAGCATAGGAAATCCACTTCAAAACGAAACGGCGATCCATCAACAAACACAGACCCAAGGCACCCTACGGAAACCGGAAACGCCCATCCGGTGACCCTAGCTGCCCATGGTAGTCGATTTATTTGGGGTGGGTTTCGGTGGAATGGCCTAGGGGCGAGGCACCGGCGCGATCGCCCCCCGTCGAACCGGGCGCGTGGAGGGGTGGCCTGGGCGGCTCCGTCCCCTCCGAGCCCGGAAACCATTTGAACGGCACCCCCGCCCGCCGATCGAAATTCGACGCGATCGCCAGCAGCCCCCCGCCCACCCAAAACACCGGCCCCGGCACCCGGAAGCCCTTGAGCCACTGCAACAGCTCCGCCAGCAAAAACAGCGCCACAAAGCAGGTCAGCCACACCCGCCCAAAAGGCGATGGCCCAGACGCCCCCCGCACCGGTGACTGGCCCGGAGTTTGGCCCGACGTTTGCCCCGAAAAAGGCCCAGGATCCTGCACAATCGCCCCCTCTGGGCCGCCCCTAGGCGACCTTTTGCTCAATGCCAAATCCCGCCAGTTGTAGCGTATCTAGGGGATCATTGGCCGCCGCTGGCCGCAAATAGTTCAAAATTCGCCGCACCCGCAATTTCGGATTCACCAGCGTAATCGAGTCCACGGACACCACCTGGCTATAGGTTGTGGTCATCAGCAATTCCCGGCTCTGGCGGTTAAACCGAAACTGGGACACCATTGCCCGCGACTCTTCGTAGGCGCGATCACGCAGGTAGCGGCCCACCACCACCGCCCCCTCCTCCCGATCCGGCACAAACAAAAAATTCAGACCATGGGCCACCTGTTCCCCCTTTTCTGACACGGTTTGGAACTCCAGGTGGTAGCCCGGTAGCGCCTCTAGGGCGTCGCAATCGTCAATGCGGTTATCCACCAGCACCTTCGCCTTTTGGACCAGATCAATGGGCTGAATCTGAAATTCCGTGCGCGATCGCTCCACCTCCGCCGCCGTCAAATAGTGGTAGGTGCGCTCCGTTTGCCAGTCCCCCACACAGCACTCGAAGAAATGGTGAAACGTCGATAAATTCATCCCTCAACTCCCCCAACACAAGCCCGTCTTAACCAACCGTCCTGGGCCGATCGCCCCCATGGCTAGATTCGGCAATGGCCAGGGCCAATTCCTGTTACCTACGGCCGTTGATGCCGTTGTCTACGGTGCGGTTCCAACGATTGTACTGCGGTGCTTACCCCGCGCGATCCGCCCATCCCTGGGGCAAAATTTTGAGGGGTTGCCTAGCGATCGCGGCGCACCTGCCCTAGTATGGGAAGGCTGTCTGAAGCTCAATCCGTAGTACAACACCATGGCCGTCCCTAAGAAGAAAACCTCGAAAACCAAGCGCGATCAACGCCGCGCCCACTGGAACCGCAAGGCCAACCTGCAAGCCCAACGCGCCCTGTCCTTGGGTAAGTCGATCCTCACCGGCCGCTCGAAGTTCGTTTATGAGTCTGACGACGAAGCAACGGAAGACGAGGCTTAAGGGTCAGTCGGCTGCGCTGCCGAGCCTGATCGCTACGGGGCGGCGGCATCGCGGCCATCCTCAGATTTATGGGGTAGGGTAGGGTGAATTCACAAGGCCCACGAGATTTCTCAGGTTTCCCCGAGTCCCCCACCCGCTAGGGAGCGATTGATCGTGCTAGGGAAGTATTTCAAGGCTCCGGACGAGTCGGTTCGCGATCGCGTCCCCCCCGGTCAGTATTTGGCTGAAGGGTTCCCGGTCATGACCTATGGCGACACCCCCACGCGATCGCCCCAGGACTGGACGCTCAAAATTTGGGGCCTCGTCGAGCAGGAAATTACCCTCACTTGGGACCAGTTGCAGGCCCTGCCCCAGCGGGAATTCACCGCCGATTTCCACTGCGTTACCCACTGGTCCAAGCTGGATGTGGTGTGGCGGGGCGTTTCGATTTTGGATGTGATGGCGAACGTGGCGATCGCCCCGACGGCCACCCACATCATGCAGCACTGCGACGGCGGCTATTCGACGAACTTGCCCCTGGGGGATTTCCTGCGCGCGGAAAACTGTTTGGCCCACACCCTCAACGGCGAGCCCCTGCCCATTGACCATGGCGGCCCCGTGCGATCGGTGGTGCCACACCTGTACGCCTGGAAAAGCGCCAAATGGATCAGCGGCCTGGAGCTGCTGCCCGCCGATGCCCCCGGTTTCTGGGAGCGCAATGGCTACCACAAGCGCGGCAATCCCTGGGATGAGGAACGCTACAGCGGTTAGGCCCCTGGATCACGGGAACGTAGGAAATCCTAGGCCGCGATCGGCAATTATGGGCCGGATCGGTTGGGGGCCGGGGGCTGGCGATCGCCATTAAGAATTGCAACAGATGCCCATGCTATTCTCCACTGTGATGTGACGTTTGGTAATTGCTCCGGCGGTCCGTCAGGGTTTTATGCCTGGGGCGGCGAAAGGACTCCCATTGCCAGCGTTATGACTGCAAGGTGGCCGCGATCGCGCGATCGTGGTGCCGCCGTGTGAACTGTTGTGTGGAGTGGAGTTAGGTAGATATGGTTACATCGCCCGTTCGTCCGACCCTGGGCACCAGCGCGGCCAACCGCAAGCCGGAGCTGAGCAGTGCCACCGTCATCGAGAATTTGAACTTGCCCAGCCGGTCCCCCCTGGAGGTGCCCCTGGGCATTCCCCTTTTTGGGACGGACGGTATTCGGGGCCGGGTGGGGGAGGTGCTGACCACGGCCCTGGCGTTGCAGGCGGGCTACTGGGCCGGGCAGGTGCTCAAGACCCAGGGCCAAGGCATCGGTCCCGTGGTGGTGGGCCAGGATTCGCGCACGTCGGGGGATATGTTGGCGGCGGCGTTGGGGGCGGGGCTGGCGTCGGCGGGCCTGGAGGTGTGGAATTTGGGCCTGTGCCCGACCCCCTGTGTGGCCTACGTTACGGCGACGACGGATGCGATCGGCGGGGTGATGGTGTCCGCCAGCCATAATCCACCGGGGGACAATGGCATCAAGTTCTTCGGCGCGTCCGGCACGAAGCTATCCAAGGGGCAGCAGCAGGCGATCGAGTCGGCCATCCGCCAGGAAGCCTATCCCACGGTGCCGGAGATCGAGGGGCCTGCCTGGGGGGCGATCGCCCAGCGGCCAGAACTGGTGCGGGATTATGCGCGATCGCTCGAAACCACCCTCCACGCGGAAGGCATCCATGAGCGCCGCCCCCTCGCCGGTCTGCGGATTGTCCTCGACACCGCCTGGGGGGCCGCCGTCCGGGTTGCGCCCGCCGTGTTTCGGGAGTTGGGGGCCGAGGTCATCAATCTCCACAGCGAGGCCGACGGCAGCCGCATCAACGTGGACTGCGGCTCGACCCACCTGGGGCCATTGAAGGCGGCGGTGCTGCGCCATCAGGCGGATTTGGGCTTTGGCTTTGATGGGGATGCCGATCGCGTGTTGGCCGTGGACGATCGCGGGCGCACCGTCGATGGGGACGCGATTTTATTTTTGTGGGGCCGCAAGTTGAAGGCGGCGGGCCAACTGCCCCATAACCTCATCGTCACCACGGTGATGGCGAATTTGGGCTTCGAGCGGGCGTGGCAGCGGGAGGGCGGCACGGTCCTGCGCACCGCCGTGGGGGATCAGTACGTCCACCAGGGCATGGTGGAAACCGGCGCGGCCCTCGGGGGGGAACAGTCGGGCCATCTGCTGTGCAGCCACTACGGCGTCAGTGGGGATGGCACCTTGGCGGCGGTGCATTTGGCGGCCCTGGTGCGGGAGGCGCGGCAGCCCTTGTCAAAACTGGTGGACGAGAGTTTTACGACCTACCCCCAACTGCTCAAAAATGTGCGCGTGGAGGATCGCGATCGCCGCAAAACCTGGCAAGAATGCGAGGCCCTGATGGCAGAAATCGCCACCGCCGAGGCGGCCATGGGGGATGCGGGCCGAATTTTGGTGCGCCCCTCCGGCACAGAGCCCCTAATTCGCGTCATGGTAGAGGCAGCCGATGGTGATCTGGCGCAATATTGGGCCGATCGCCTCGCCGCCGCCGTCACCACCCATTTGACCTAGAGCCGTTTCTGCATCTGCCAGCCCATGCGCGATCGCCCGCCACCGCCCCAAAACCGCCGCCGCCCCCGAACCGCAGCGCCCTATGGCTACGGTCCCCCGGACCCGAACCGCAGTGCCTATTTGCCTCGGGCTCCGGTGTGGCGGCGGGGGGCGGCCACGGCGATCGATGGGCTGCTGGTGTGGATGGTCAGTTCCATCCTGGGGGCGGCGCTCCATACCTTCGCCGCGATCGTCTTTTTTGCCCTGTGGTTTGCCCTGCGGGTGGTGATGGTGGCCAATAACCGGGGCCAAAGTCCGGGGCGGCTGGCGATGGACATTAAGGTGCTCGATGGGCGATCGCGCCGCATTCCCACCTTCCTAGATTTGACGAAACGCGAGGCGATCGTGGGCACCGCCTTTTGGCTTGCCCTCATGGGGTTGGGGCAACTGGCCCAGATCAATCCCGCCGGGGTGCTGCTGATTGCCCCGCTGGGCATTGACTACGCCGCCGCGATCGCCGACACCGATCAGCGCGCCGCCCTGCACGATCGCCCCATCGGCAGCGTCATCATCCAAACCCAGCGCGGCTTCTCCCTCGATCTCAAGGTCCGGCGGTGGTACCAGCTCCTGCGCGATCGTAGCGATCGTTTTATGCGAAAATGAACCCTTGCGTGAAAATTCAGCGTCCCGTTTCGGTCCCGCGAATCATCCGCGCACCTCGAATCCAAACGAACCGACGCAAGTCGCAGCCGCAGCGTTAGCAGGAGAACTCCCCCATGGCTAAGAGCAAAGACGTACGCCTAGTCATCACCCTAGAATGCACCGAATGCCGGACCAACCCCGACAAGCGGTCCAAGGGCGTTTCGCGCTACACCACCCAGAAAAACCGCCGCAACACCACCGGGCGCATGGAACTGAAAAAGTTCTGCACCCACTGCAATAAGCACACCGTCCACAAGGAAATCAAGTAGCGCGCGGCCCCGGAGTCCTTGGGGTCTGCCCAGCAGCGGCGTCCAAGTCTGTGCGTTGGGTCGCCGGTGGGGCAAGGGATTGGAACTTACATCCCCTTGTCTGGGGAAGCTAGGTTCCCCCTTGGGCCAGCCCGGACCCACGGCGAAGGGCTCCATTCCACGGCGTCGGTTCTACCCGATTCGAGGCCCGATTCGAGGATTTTCCGTCCTTCGTTTCCTGTCTATTTATCCTTTTAGCGAGCATTCATCGATCCAGTCCCATGGCCTACTATCGTCGTCGCGTATCCCCCCTCAAGCCGGAAGAGCCCATTGATTACAAGGATGTGGATCTCCTGCGCCGCTTCATCACCGAGCGTGGCAAGATCCTGCCCCGGCGCGTTACGGGCCTGACGGCCAAGCAGCAGCGTGCCTTGACGGTGGCGATTAAGCGCGCCCGCACCGTGGCTCTGCTGCCGTTCATCAATGGCGAAGCCTAGATTTAGCTTCAACTGAAACGGTTGAGGAGACGTTCCGATGGGGGCGTCTCTTTTGGTTTTTGGGGGAGGGTTGGGGCTAATCCGCGATCGCGGCGATCGGTTCCATGCGATTCATGGGCTGCCAATCCTGTTCGATGGGGGAGTAGTCGCACTGGCAGACCACAATGCGCGGGGCATCGGGATGGGGCGCGTCATAGACATAAACCTGCGCTACGACCCAGTTGCCTTCCGCCGCATGGGAAACGCGCCCGGTGCCGTCGCGGCTGTCAAGGACGGTGAAGCGATCGCCCGGTGTCGGCAGCGCATGGTTCCCCCAAAAATGCACCTCGCTCAGGAGATCGGTCAACGACCCCGAGGGCATGAGCTTGCGATCAAGCCATCCCTCCGCATCAGAGGATGCCTTGTAGAGGATCCAAGTTTCAGGATTGTGCGTCGTTGTCGTCGTCATCGTCATCAACCTCAAAATTGGACGTGGGGAAGTGGGTCTGGGGGCCAGCGAAAATGCAGTCTACTTCCAATATGGGGACACCTGTGGGCCGGACGGCAACCAATTCCCACCTGTTGCGGCGGGCCATGGTTTTGCATTGTTCGCGGTTGGTAGCAGGGTGGATGTTGAATTCAGTCATGCTAAAAGTAGCTCTCAAAGCTGACCCCATGATCGCACCAACGTCAATGCTCCCTTCGTACAACGCTGGGATGATCGCGGCGGAAGTTTGTGGTAGCAAAGCCGCGATCGCCTACACTAAAACCTGAAATCCGAAATTGGCGCTATGGAAAAGGGAAGTCTAGTCGAGCTCCGACTGGAGGACAGGCGGGTCTTAGCGGTGGCCGATCGCCCCGACGGCAAAAAACTCTGGGTGGTCATTGACGAGACGGGTAAAAGCCATTCCCTGCGGCCCCGGGACATCACCTACGAGGTGGCCGGTGGCGGCTATGCCGTGGCGGACTTGGGGGCCTTTCGGGCGGCGGCGGCTCCGTTGATGGATCCCGATTCCCTAGAGGTGGCCTGGGAACTGCTGGTGGAGGATGGGGAGTCGATTGATCCGCCCGGATTGGCGGAAATTTTGTTCTCCGATCGCGGTGCCCCCGCCTGCTATGCGGCCCATGTGCTGTTGGCGGACGACAAACTGTACTTTAAGCAAAAGGGCGATCGCTACGAACCGCGCCCCGTCAGCCAGGTGGACGACCTGCGCCAGCAGCGGCAGCGGGAACAGCAGCGGGAACGGGAAAATCAAGAATTTTTGGACCTCATGGCCGCCGCGATCACGGGGGATCAACCGGGCAGCACCCTGCTGGAAGGGCCATTCCGCCAGCGCATCGAACTGCTCGAGCGGCTCGTGATCCAAGGGGAAGAGATGACCAACCGGGCCGCCGCGCTAGACTTACTGAAAAGTCTGGACCGACCGCAAACGGAGCGGGGCGCGTTTGATTTGCTCGTGGAACTGGGCCTCTGGAGCCCCCACGAAAACCTGTCCCTGCGTCGGGCCCAGACGCCGACTCGATTTTCTGCCAAGGTGTGCGACGTGGCCCTGTCCTGCTTGACTTCTCCGCCCCCGGATCGGGATACGAACCGCCGGGATTTGACCCACCTCAAGGTCTATACGATCGACGACGAAAGCACGCGGGAAATTGACGATGGCCTGAGTGTGGAATATCTGCCGGAGGGGGGCCACCGCCTTTGGATCCACATCGCCGACCCGACCCGCTGGCTGGTGCCGGGGGATGATTTGGACCTGGAGGCGCGGCGGCGGGCCACGACGGTCTATTTGCCGACGGGCAGCATTCCCATGTTCCCGGACGAGCTGGCGACGGGGCCGATGAGCCTGGTGCAGGGGCAGTTGTGCTGCGCCATGAGCTTTGGGGTGATTTTGGCAGAAGATGGCTCGGTGGAGTCCTTCGAGATTTGCCCGAGCACGGTCAAACCCACCTATCGCCTCACCTATGAGGATGTGGATGAGATGCTGAGCCTGGGCATCGAGGCGGAGGCGGAACTGGAGGTGCTGGACCGGGCGGCGCGATCGCGGGCCCAGTGGCGACGCAGCCAGGGGGCGATCCGCATTGACATGCCCGAGGCGGCCATTAAGGTCAAGGACGATGAAATTGATATCTATGTGCTAGACAGTTCGCGATCGCGGCAACTGGTGGCCGAGATGATGATCCTGACCGGCGAAGTGGCGGGGCGCTACGGTCAGGCGGCGGGCCTGCCGATCCCATTCCGCAACCAAACCCAGCCGGAACTGCCGCCGGATGAGGAACTGATGCTGCTGCCGGTGGGGCCGGTGCGGGCCTGCGCCATCCGCCGCTGTATGCCCCGCAGCGAGGTGAGCGTCACGCCGACGGGCCACGCGAGCCTGGGCCTAGAAACCTACACCCAGGTGACCTCACCGATCCGTCGCTATGCGGATCTGCTGTCCCATTTTCAGATCAAGGCCCATTTGCGCGGGGAGCCGCTGCCCTTTTCCGTCGAGGCCATGCAGGGGCTGGTGCAGGGGGTGAGCGCCACGGCCTATGAGGCGTCGATGGTGGAGCGCCAAACCAACCGCTATTGGATTCTGGAATATCTGCGGCGGCAGGGCAGTGAGCGGATTTGGCAGGCGCTGATGCTGCGCTGGCTGCGCGAAGATGACGGCCTTGCGAGCATTTTGATCGAGGATCTGGGCATTGAAATGACCATGCGCTTCAACCGCTCGGTGGACCTTGGGGAGGTGCTCCATGTGCGGGTGAGCTATGTGGATCCGAGGCAAGATACGATCCAATTCCGAGAAGTTGCGCCGGAGCGGGTGGCGGGCGAGGCTGCGATCGTGTCCTAGGGCCTGTTTTTCAAGTCCTAAGGTTGGGGGGCTTGGGATCGTTGCTGGCGGGGGGTGGTCTTGCAGGGCGGGCATTGTCCACCCTGCTGTTTTTGGGGTGGGTGAGGTTAAGGCAGGTTTGGCTTTTGAGTGATGGTTTCTGAGTCTTTAGTTTGTGTGAATGGAAAAGGGGGCATCGGTTCGGATTGGGAGACCCAGGGGTAGAAGCCGTGGAGCCGATCGCGGTGGGCCGGAGTCCGGCACGGTCCCCCCAACTGGGGTAGGCGATCGCAGGCGTAGGGAATCACTTGGGTGGCGACCAGGTGGGTGGCGGCGCGGTAGGTGCCTAGAATGAGCGATCGGTTGGGACCATCCGTGGCACTGACATACTCAATCGTGCCTAGGGTGAGGGCAACGCTGGTCATAAAGATGCCGAGTTTCATGGGGATGGTCCTCCCGCGATCGTAGTGGTTCAAGGGGGGGCCGATGGCTGTGGGGCAGGGAAGGGTCCGGTTGCCTTGCCCATTCATGGTTGGGTGCAAGTCTTGCCCACTGCGGGGGGTGGCCCCCGGAAAAATGGCCCCGCCGCCGGGGAATGGGTGGGCCGATCCGGGGCCAAATCCCCGTGAAAATACAGAGCCCCCTCCCTCTACCTTAACGAACCCTGGTCCATTTCCCAAGGCGGGGGGTGAATCTGAAGGGGGGTGCCCATGCCCCATTCCACCTCCGGAGGCCCTGTAGATTACCGTGGGGTTGCGATGATCGCGGTATCGGACGCCACAGGGTATGGAAGGGTACGGGGTCAGATGGGGGCACTGGCGAGGCCCACAATTGTTTTGAATTTTTGATGGGGTGGTTGCTCACCTCAATCGGTTTTTTCCTAGGTCGGAAGGGGCGATGGGTCGGGCGATCGTGATCGCTGGGGGATGGCGTTGGGGGGCCAACCGTTGGCGTCTGAAGAGCTCGGCGTTTTTTTGTCCTAAAATCGCAGCACTTAACCAAAGGTTCACAATCCATTTGCGGGGACTTTGTGTAGAAAAATTTGGTTTTTAAAGGGTGCCTATGGAGTTTGATTTCAGAGTTCGTTACAGTAGTTTCAGAGGGAAATGATTGGGGTGATGGGGGCTACCGGCTACCGGCTCAGGTCACGGTTCTACATGGGGGGACCAATCAGTGGGGCATGGGGGGGCCGTACCGGCGGTGCATTGGCTAGGGCTGTTTGCCTGTGGGGGAAACGGAGGCAAGAAACGGGGGCAGCGCGCCTAGTTAGAAATTGATCACTTGAAGAAGCCTTAGGCGGCGATCGCGGACTTCGGCTGGGTGGGCCGTACGGTCTGGGGGTGCCCATTGCAAGGGGGCACGCGACGCCTAGGAAAGGTCGAATGGGGTTCAAAAAAGACCTTGTCCCGCCCCCTGATTCACGATGATGAGGGGACCAATTGACCAGCTAGTTAAGTGGCTAAATAGCTGAGTAGTTAAGTCGTTGAATTGAGCAATTGTGGGCTATGGGACCCCTGGCATACTCCGGTGCGGAGCTGACTATGAAGGACAATCTCGATCCGTATCCGCTGCCCCATGCGACTGATGGAATGCTGCCTGATGATCCGGCGGCCCTGGCGCGGCGGGTTCGGGAGTTGGAGCAGCGGGTGAGGGATCTGGAGACCCAGAAGGCGGCCCTGCTCCAGGAACAGACGGAGGCCCTAGAGCGGCAGGTGACGGAGCGCACGGCCCTGCTCCAGGACAAGGTGGCGCGGGCGCAGTTGATTGCCAATATTTCGGCCCAGATTCGGTCGTCGTTGGAGCTGTCCCACATTCTGGAGGCGACGGTGCGGGAGTCGCGATCGCTGCTGGGGTGCGATCGCCTGCTGTTCTATCAATTCCATGGGGATTGGAGCGGCACGGTGGTGGCGGAGGATGTGGGGGAGGGGTGGACCTCTTGCCTGTTCCACCGGCTGGAGGATCAATGTTTTCGATCGAAGGCTCCCAAGCTCTACGGCAAGGGCCACATCCTGGCGGTGGCGGATGTCTATGAGGCGGGCTACACCGACTGCCATCTGGAGGTGCTGGAGCGCTACCAGGTTAAGTCCAATCTGGTGGTGCCCCTGCGGGTGGGCGATCGCATCTGGGGTCTGTTGATCGGTCACCACTGCGCTAGGGCAACCCCTTGGCGATCGACGGATTTGCAATTGCTCGATGAAATTGCTGGGCAACTGGCGATCGCGCTGCAACAGGCGATCGCCTACCGTCAACTGCAACAGGAACTCAAGCGGCGGCGGCAGACGGAAGCCAGCCTCAAGGACAGCGAAAAACGCTACGCCACCCTCGCCGAAGCGGCCCCCGTGGGGATTTTTCGCACGGATCTGGAGGGGAATTGCCTCTATGTGAACGAGCGCTGGTGTGAACTGTCGGGCCTGTCGCCGGAGCGGGCGCGCTGGATGGGCTGGATTGATGCCATCTATCCCGACGATCGCGGCGCGGTCCTCACCAGTTGGCACACCGCCACCCAGCATCAGCTCCCCTTCGAGCTGGAATATCGCCTCCAGCGGCCCAATGGGGAGGTTTGCTGGGTGCTGGGGCGGGCTGTGGCGGAATCGAGCCCCGATGGGGTCCAGGTGGGCTATGTCAGCACGATCACCGACATTACCGATCGCAAGCGCACCGAGGAGGCCCTCCAAAGCAGCGAAGCACGGCTCAAGGAGGCCCAGGGGCTCGCGCGCATCGGCAGTTGGGAACTGGATCTGAAAACCAATACCCTCGTGGGGTCCGACGAGTTCTATCGGCTGCTGGGGTGCGATCGCGGCCAATTTCCCGCCACCTATGAGGGGTTTTTGGAGCGGCTACATCCGGACGATCGCGCGATCGTTCACCAGCGCTATGTCGATTCCCTGCGCCACTGCACCGCCTACGAAGTGCTGCACCGGGTCCAGGGGGCCGACGGCACCCTCCACCACCTGCTGCACCGGGGCCGCACCCAATGCGACGCCCACGGACGGCCCCTGCGCTCCCTGGGCACCCTCCAGGACGTCACGGAGCGGATCCAGACGGAGGCGGCCCTCAAGCGGCTCAATACGGAACTGGAACTGCGGGTGGAGTGGCGCACGGCCCAACTGCGCGATCGCGAGGCCCAGCTTCAGGATCTGTTTGACAGCGCCAATGATTTGATCCAGAGCGTCAGCTTGGCCACCGGGCGGTTTGACTATGTGAACCGTGCCTGGTGCGCCGCCCTGGGCTATGACGCGGTGGCGGTGGAAACCCTCACCCTGGCCGAGGTGCTCCACCCGGACGATCAAGCCTGCTACCGCGAGGCGATCGCCCACCTCCAGCAGCCCCACACCACCTCCATCGGCGTCCTGGAAATGCGATTGCTCACCCGCACCGGCGAAGTGGTGTTGGTCGAGGGCAGTTTGAACTGTCGGCGGCAGGGCGATCGCCCCGTGTCCATCCGCGCCATTTTGCGGGACATCACCGAACGCAAGCGGGTCGAGGCGGCCCTGCGGGACAGCGAAGCCAAGCTCCAGGCGGTTCTGGCCCATGCCCCCGTCCCCATCTACCTCAAGGATCTCCAGGGGCGCTATCTGCTCACCAGCGCCGCCTTCCCCGCCCAGGATTGCATCGGCAAAACCGATGGGGAAATTTTCCCCGCCGCGATCGCGGACCTCTTCCAAAGCAACGATCGCGCCACCCTCGCCCAGGGCCACGCCCAGGAATATCAAGAGCAGCTCACGGACCCCGCCACCGGCCAGGTCCATACCTTCTTGTCCCTCAAATTTCCCCTCCTCAATGGCGAAGGGCAGCCCTACGCCCTCGGGGGCATCTCCACGGACATCACCGAACGGATCCGCGCCGAAGCCGTCCTCCAGGAACAGTTGGCCGCGATCGAATCGGTGGTCGATGGCATCGCCATCCTCAAGGGGGGCGTCTACACCTACGCCAACCGCGCCCACTGCAAGCTCTTTGGCTACGATCGCCCGGAGGAACTCCTGGGGCAATCCTGGCGAATCCTCTATGGCCCGGAAGAACTGGCGCGCTTCGATACCGAGGTGATTCCCCACCTGACGCGATCGCGGACCTGGGCCGGCGAAACCGTCGCCCGTCGGCGGGACGGCCAAACCTTCAACGAGGGCCTATCCCTCACCCTGATGGCGGACGACACGCTCATCTGCGTCTGTCGGGACATCAGCGATCGCAAGCGAGCCGAAACCCAACTGCGGGAACTGTCCGATCGCCTCGCCCTGGCCCTCAAATCCGGCTCCGTCGGCTGTTGGGACTGGGACATCCGCCACAACCTGCTCACCTGGGACGATCGCATGTATGAGCTATACGGCCTCGAAGCCCGGGAAGACCGCACGGCCTACGACACCTGGCAGGAGCGGGTGCATCCGGACGATCGCCCCGCCACCGTAGCCCTGCTGAAACAGGCGGTCCAGGGGCAAGGGGAATTTGACACGGAATTTCGCATCTGCCGCCCCGACGGCCACATCCGCTACATCAAAGCCCACGGCATGGTGCAGCGCAACGCGGACGGCACCCCCCAGCGGGTCATTGGCATCAACTTCGACATCAGCGATCGCAAGGCCACGGAACGGCGATTGCAGCAGCAGGCCAACCAGGAGGGGCTCCTGCGATCGATCTCCCAGCGGATCCGCGCCACCCTCGACCTCGACGATATCCTGAACACCACCGTCGCCGAGGTCCATCGCATCCTGCGGGTTGATCGCACCTTGATCTGTCGGCTCCATGGGGACGGCCAGCGGGAGGTCATCGCCGAAGCCGTCAGCCCCCCCTGGCCCAGCCTGCATCGAGCCCTGTTCCCCGGCACCCTCTTCCCCACGGCCCTGCAACTGCTCTATCAGCAGGAACCGTATTTTTGCATCGACGATGTCCGTCAGGATGCGGTGCTGCCGGAACTGGGGCACCTGCTGGACACCCTGTCGGTGCGGGCGGCGGTGATCGCCCCGATCCCTGGCCATAGCCATCCCTGGGGGCTGCTGGTGGTGAACCAATGTTCCGGGCCGCGTCCCTGGCAGGACTGGGAGGGCAAGCTCTTGCAACATCTGGCGGAGAGCCTCGCGATCGCCATTCAGCAGTCGGACCTTTTCCAGAAATTGCAAACGGAATTGGGGGTGCGTCAACAGGCGGAGGCGCAACTGCGGGAAAACAACCAGCAGCTTGCCATCTATAACCAGGAACTGGCCCGCGCCACCCGGCTCAAGGATGAATTTTTAGCCAATATGAGCCACGAACTGCGCACCCCCCTCAATGCCATTTTGGGCATGGCGGAAGGGCTGCAAGAGTTTACCTTTGGTCCCCTCACGGAGCGCCAGACCAAGGCCCTGGGAACCATTGAACGCAGCGGCCGCCATCTATTGGATTTGATTAACGACATTTTGGATTTGTCCAAGATTGAGGCCGGGAAGCTGGAGCTCCATTCTGTCCTGATGGGCGTGCGGGATCTGTGCCACGGCAGCCTAATTTTTGTGCAGCAACTGGCCCTGAAAAAGCGCATTACCCTCACCTTGGAAATGCCGAAGGAGCTCCATCAGCTTCAGTTCTATGGGGATGATTTACGACTACGGCAGGTGCTCATTAATTTGCTCAATAATGCGGTGAAATTCACGCCGGAGGGGGGATCGATTACGATGACGGTGACCCTGGAGGCGATCGCGCCGCCGCCCCTGAACCCTTGCCCGGAGCAGCCTGGGGCGATCGCGGAAGCGACGGATGAATCAATGGCTGGGGCGATCGCGGAGAGTCCGGCGGAATTTTCCCCCACCCAGGAAATGGGGCCGGTGGAGGCGACGTCCTGTCTGATCGCGCAGCACCAGGTTTGCTTTGCCATCCGCGATACGGGCATTGGCATCGCCCCGGAGGATTTATCAAAACTGTTCCAATCTTTTGTGCAAATTGATAGCAAACTCAACCGCCAATATGCCGGGACCGGCTTGGGGTTGGCCCTGGTGAAACGGATCGTTGATCTCCATGGGGGGTCCGTGGCGGTCACCAGTCAACCGAGTATGGGCAGTTGTTTCACGGTGCGGATCCCGATCGTGGGCTCCCCGTCCCTGCGGCGGGCGGCGGCGGCGATCGCGGCGGGTGACGGTTCTGCCCCTGAGCCGACGGGGTCCACGGCCCCCCTGGAGGCCACAGCCCTGCCGGGGAGCGCCGACCCCAATCCAGCGGTGGCCCAGCTTGCCCCCACCGCACCATCGGAGGGCGGAGCGGCGATCGCCCCTCGGATTCTGATCGTTGAGGACAACCCCGCTAATATCGAAACCGTGAGCGGTTACCTCGAAAGCCATGGCTTTGAACTGCTGCTCGCCGACAATGGGAAAGATGCGATCGCGATCGCCCAGGACGAGCGGCCGGATCTGATCCTCATGGATATCCAAATGCCCGGTATGGACGGCCTCGAAGCCATCCAACGGATCCGCCAAATTGGCCCCTGCGCCACCATTCCCATCATCGCCCTCACGGCCCTTGCCATGGCTGGCGATCGCCAGCGCTGCCTTGATGCTGGGGCCAATGAATACCTCACCAAACCCGTCCAACTGCGCGGTTTAGTGAACGCCATCAAGGGCCTGCTTTCCCCCTAACTCCACCTTTCTCCACCTCTCTGCTCGCCTCTCCGCTCTGCACCCATTGTTTTGGGGTTTGATTCGCTTCTCCCGTTTTCGGTCCATTGTCTGCCCGCCTCTGATCCTAGATTTTTCTGGCCCATGAATTCTCCCCCGTCCATCCTGATTGTTGATGACGAACCCACCAACTTTGATGTCATCGAAGCGCTCCTCGCCAACGAAGATTATCAGTTGCACTATGCCCCCAATGGTCAGCGGGCCATGGATCGTCTGGAGCTATTTCAGCCGGATGCAATTTTGCTCGATGTGATGATGCCGGGAATTAGCGGCATTGATGTTTGTCGCCAGATTAAGGCCATGGAGCCCTGGAAAATGGTGCCCATTTTAATGGTGACGGCCCTAACTTCTAAGGATGATTTGGCCACCTGTTTGGCGGCGGGGGCCGATGATTTTGTCAGTAAGCCGGTTAATGGGGTGGAATTGCGGGCGCGGCTGCGATCAATGCTGCGCATTAAGCAACAGCAGGATCAGCTTCAGGAGCGCCTAGACAGCCAGCGGCAGACGGTGGATCTGCTGCAAAATAACCTGGAGGCCCTGCGGGGCAATGTGGCGCGGGCGCTGCCCCATGAGCTGAATACGCCCCTCAATGGCATGTTGGGTTTATTAGATTTGCTGCTGCTGGACCATGGGGAAATGGACGCGGCGGAGATGGAAGAAATGCTTCAGGATTTGAAGGTGTCCACCTGTCGGTTGGAGCGGCTGACGCGGCGGTTTTTGACCTATGTTCAGCTTCAGTTGATGGCGGCGAGTCCGGAGGATTGGGCTAGGTCGCGGCGGGGGCCTGGTGAGGCGGAGGTGGGGCCGGTGGTGGCGCGGGTGATTGATGAACTGGGGGCGGTGGCCCAGGGCGATCGCGTAGTAGTAGATTTGGAACCGGCGCGGGTGGCCCTGTCGGACTATCACCTGGGGCTGTTGGTTGAGGAGTTGCTAGATAATGGCCTCAAGTTTTCGATCGCGCGATCGCCGGTCAAGGTCTGGGGGCATGTCAAGGACGATGGGTTCCACCTGGGCATTAGTAATCACGGGCGGGGCTTTCAGCCGGAGCAGTTGCGGGCGATCGGTTCCCTGATGCAGTTTGACCGGAAACAGTTTGAGCAGCAGGGGATGGGCTTGGGCTTGGCGATCGCCTTTGAAATTACTAAGCTCTATGGCGGCAGCTACTGGATTGATAGCATTCCTGACCAGGAAACTACGGTGGTTCTGCGGTTGCCCCTCCCCTTGCGCGGCGATCTTTCCGTTGAACAATAGCCTGGAAGTTTGATGATTTTTAGGCTTGAAGTGTGATCAATGGGCTGATCAATCAATGGGTCAGGGGATGGTTAGGGTTAGGTCAAGGTGCCGCCACAGCTAGAGCCACAGCCAGCGGTGCAGCCATAGCAATGGTCGGCGGTTTGGACCGTGGCGATCGCGTCGAGGTTGCCATGGTCTAGGAGGGCCGCCACGGTCAGGGGGGTGCCATCAACCGCGCGGGCGGGGATGTGTTCCATCTGATTAAAATCGCAGTCGTAGATGTGCCCGCGATGGTCCACCGACAGGAGGTTTCGGCACATCAACCGATCCACGGTGTCCCCATTGAAGGCATCGGCCAAAAACTGAAGGTAGGGCGCGGCCAACTGGTGGCGCTCTAGGAAATGTTTGGTGCGCCCCACGGGCAAATTAGCTAGAGCTAATAGATGATTAAATTCAATGGCAAAGTGTTGCCGCAAATGGGTTTTGTAGGCCGCCTCTAGGGTTGCTTGATCCGGCGGCAGGGCGAAGCGATCGCGCCCACTCGGCAGGGGGCTGTTGTAGACCAAATCGAGGGTGAGATGGCGATCGCGGCCATAGCCCAGGCGGTTGAGCCACTGGAGCGCCTGGATTGATTTTTCAAACGTACCGTGGCCCCGCATTTTGTCCACATTATCCTGGAGATAGCAGGGCAAAGACGCCACCACCCGCACCCCCTGGGCCGCGAAAAAGTCGGGCAAATCCCCATAGCCCGCCTCGAAATAAATGGTCAAATTCGAGCGGATAATCACCTCGCAACCCCGCGATCGCGCCGCAATCACCAGCGATCGAAAACCATAGTTCATCTCCGGAGCGCCGCCGGTCAGATCCACCGTTTTGAGCTGGGGAAACCGATCAATCAGCGTCAATAGATCCGCCAAGGTGGCCCCATCGAGCATCTCCGTCCGCTGCGGCCCCGCCTCCACATGGCAGTGGACACAGGCCAGATTGCAGCGCCGCCCGAGGTTGATTTGCAGGGTCTCGATCGCGCCCTTCGTGATCGGGGCCGCCAAGCGTTGGCCAAAGGGGATCCAGGGGTGAGAAACGGCGGTTGACTGGGGACTGGCGACCATGGGCGACGGCTCCAACGGGAAATCGGCAATGTGGGGAGCCTCTAGGCTAGCTTGCCCATGGCCCGACGGGCGGCCCTGGCCGGGGTGAGGTGCTAATCCACTGAATCCACTTACGGCGGTGAGGGCTGCGATCGCGCCGTGGACCGATCCAAATTCGCGATCGCGGCGGCCGAGGGCGACGGCAATCGAGATGCCTCGGGCTCCTCCGTGAAGCCTTCCGTCAGGGCTTCAGGCTGTTTAGACGCTTCAGGCTGCCCCGGTTCAGACGCCTCAGACGCTTCAGGCCCTTCCACCGGCACCGGAGGCCGCACCGGCAACTGCACCGTGAACACACTCCCACGGCCCTCTTCGCTACTCACCGCGATCGCCCCCCCGTGGAGCTGCACCGCATTTTGCACAATCGCCAGCCCCAGGCCCGTCCCGGAAATCGCCCCCACATTCGCCGCCCGGTGGAACGACTCGAACAGCCGCTCCAGATCCGCCGGGGGAATGCCAATGCCGCGATCGCGCACCTCGAACACCACCTGATCGGCCCCCAGCCCCAGCCGTAGCCACACCGTCGGACTCTGGGGCGAATATTTCACCGCATTCGACAGCAAATTCATCAAAATATGGCGCAGCAGCTTCGGATCCAAACAGGGCAGCCCCCCCGCCAGCGCACAGGCCCCAGGATCTAGCCCCCCCGCGATCGCCCCACCCCCCACCTCACCGGCCGCCATCTCCTCAAACACAATCCCATGGTCCGGGAACGACCCCTGCAACTCATCCACCAACTCCAGACAAAAGGCCCGCAAATCCAGCGGCTCCGGATTCAGGGCAATCTTGCCCGCCTCCACCCGGCTGATGTGCAGCACATCATCGAGCAACTGGGTCATATTCTTCACCGCCCGCTGGATGCGCTGGAAGTGGCGATCGCGCTTCTCCATCGGCAGGGTGAGGCCATAGTGCTGCAAAAACTCCGACGACGACAAAATCGACGTGAGGGGCGTTCGGAACTCATGGGAGGTCGTGGAAATAAACCGCGACTTCATATCATTCAACTCCCGCTCCGCCGCCAGGGCCTTTTGCAGATCCTCCTCCAACTGGCGGCGCTGGGTAATGTCATTTTGGATGCCCACCAAATGGGTCACCTGCCCCTGTTCACTGCGGATGGGCGACAGGCTCAGCTCACTCCAAAAGGTGGACCCGTCCCGGCGATAGGTCCGCAACACCAGCCGACATTCCTCCCGCCTCGCGATCGCCAGCCGCAGCCGCGCGATCGCCTCCCCATCCGTCCCCGGCCCAATCAGCAAGCCATAGGTCTTCCCGATCGCCTCATCGGCCCCATAGCCCGTCATCCGCTCAAAGGCCGGATTGACATACACAAACGGCGCATCCGGCAGCCGCGCATCGGAAATAATAATCCCATTGCTACAGGCATTCATCGCCTGATTCCCCAGGGTCAAGGCCGCCTGAGCCCGCTCCCGTTCCTGGATTTCCACCCGCAGCTTCTGGTTCGCCGCCGTCAGGGCCGATGTCCGCTCCTGCACCCGCCGCT
The DNA here is from genome assembly GCA_022402445.1 of Cyanobacteriota bacterium. Taxonomy (GTDB): domain Bacteria; phylum Cyanobacteriota; class Cyanobacteriia; order CACIAM-69d; family CACIAM-69d; genus MS008. The sequence goes on from JAKRSF010000006.1 coordinate 362,931, forward strand.
CTAGGGTTTCATTGGCCCGGTGCAGCGCCTCCTCCGATCGCTTGCGGTAGGTGATGTCCGACAGGGTGCCTTCATAGTACAAAAGTGACCCGAAGCGATCGCACACACTGCGGGCATTTTCCGCCACCCAGAGGGTCGAGCCATCGCGGCGGCGGATCAGCGACTCAAAATTGGTCACCACCATCGCCGACTCCATCGCGCAAATGAAATCTAGCCAGCGCCCCGGATCGCAATATTGCGCCGCCTTGCAGCTTTGGGGCTCATCCATCATCAGCGCCTCGGGGGTGCCATAGCCCAGCATCATGGCCAGACGCGGATTGACGCTGATGTAGCGGCCATCGGGGGCGATCTGATAAATCCCCTCGCTGGCATTTTCAAAAATGTTGCGGTAGCGGGCCTCCGTCTGCTTGAGGGTGGTCAAAATCGCTTCATTGCGCTGCTTTTCGGTGATGTCGTGGCAGATCAGCAGCAGTTCCGTCACCCGGCCATCGAGGGCAACGGCGGCGACGGTGATATTAAACGATCGCCACGGCATGGTGTCATCCACTCGCAGGCGACCAAAGATGCGGCATACGTTGCCATTGGGGCGATCGGGGTTGCCCATGGCCACGGCGATTTCCTGGCGCAATCCGGGGAGATCATCCGGGTGGACCAGGGCCGCGAGGGATTTGCCCGTCACCGCCGCCGGGGGACATTGGAGGGTGGTTTCGATCGCGGGGCTGGCTTCGCAGCAGATCTGGCGGGGGTTGAAGGTGAGCACCAGATCCTGGAGGTGGCCCAGCAGGGCGAGCAGGCGCTGGCGGTTGCGGAATAGGGCCGTGGCTGCAAGGCGCTTGGCGTAGTTCTTGGCAGCGTAGGACACGGCTAGGGGCGGCAAAACTGCCGGGGGGCGGGGGGTTTACGGATCGGCGACGGTGGGCAGGGGGCGATCGCTACGGGGCGAAGCGGGGGGCGCGATCGCGGATCCCCTGGAGTTTTGATAACACGCCCATCGGCGGGAACTCAAGGAGATTTGATGCATTGATGTATTTTTTGATGCGATCGGGGGAGGGCTACGGAGGGGCGATCGCGGCCCTGGGGCGGTCCTACTGCGGTTGGGGGGCCTCCACCTGCCAGCGGCTGGCGATGGGCATCCGCCACCCAACCCCGAAGGCGCGATCGGTGACCTTGAGCACCGGGGGGGCCTGCCGCCGTTTGAATTCGGCCCTGGCGAGCAGGTGCAAAATCCGCTGGACGGTGGCGGAATCGTGGCCGGCGGCGATCGCGTCGGCGGGGGACTGGCTCTGGCCCACGAGGCGATCGAGGATATCGTCGAGCACCTCGTAGGGGGGCAGGGAATCCGTGTCCTTTTGGTCCGGGCGCAGTTCGGCGCTGGGGGGTTTTTCGAGGACGTTGATCGGGATGGGCAGGCCGTGGGCCTTGAGGCGCAATCCGTCGGGGCAGCCTTCCTGGCCGCCGTTGAGCCAGTGGCACAGGGCAAAGACGCGAGTTTTGGGCACGTCCGCGATCGCAGCGAGGCCGCCGTTCATGTCGCCGTAGAGGGTGCAGTAGCCGACGGCCATTTCGGATTTGTTGCCGGTGGACAGCAGTAAATGGCCGAATTTGTTGGCGATCGCCATGAGCAGGTTGCCCCGGATGCGCGATTGCAAATTTTCTTCGGCGATGCCCGGTGCTAGGCCATCAAACAGGTCCGCGAGGCGGCGATCGTAGCCCTCCATCAGGTCACCGATCGCGAGGGTCTGGCGCTGCAATCCGAGGACATCCGCCAGGGCGATCGCGTCATCAATCGAGCCCTGGGAACTGTAGGGGGACGGCATCAGGACGCCCAGCACGCGATCGCCCCCCACCGCCGCCGCCGCGATCGCCGCCACCAGCGAAGAATCAATGCCGCCGCTGAGGCCCAGGACAATCTGGGAAAAGTTACATTTGCGCGCATAGTCCCGCACCCCCAGCACCAATGCCGCCCACAGTTCCGCCTCGGGATGGGCGATCGCCTCGGGAATTGGCGTCGCGTCGGGGGTTGTTACCTCGCCATCGGGGGTCACGGCGATCGTCACCAAATCCGTCCCAAAGGCAGCCCCCCGCGCCGCCACCTCGCCCGTGCGCGTCACCGCCACACTGGAGCCATCGAACACCAGATCATCATTGCTGCCCACCTGGTTCACGTAGGCGATCGCGACCCCATGGCGACGGGCACAGTGGCGCACCATCTCCTCCCGCAGTTTCGGCTTACCGCAGGCGAAGGGGGACGCGGACAGGTTCGCAATCCAACTCACATTCGCCGCCACCAAATCCGCCACCGGATCGATCGCGTACTGCCGCCGCCCCCAAAATTCCTCATCATTCCAAATGTCCTCACAAATGGTGACGCCGATCCGCTGGCCGTCGAGTTCAATCACCCCCGGTGCGGTGCCCGCCTCGAAGTAGCGATCTTCGTCAAACACGTCATAGGTGGGCAGGAGCCGCTTGTGGACCGTCCCGGCGATGCGGCCCCCGTCGATCAGCACGGCGCTATTGAATAAAGGCCGTCCCCCCGCCACGCCCGCCTGGGGATTGGGCAGGGGCACCCCCACCAGGACGGCAATGTCCGGCGGCAGGCGATCGCGCAGCCCCTCCAGCGCCAACCCCGTCGCCGCAATGAAACTCGGGCGCACCAGCAAATCCCGGGGTGGATAGCCACACAAGCTCAACTCCGGCCCAATCAATAGCCGCACCCCGTCCGCCGCCGCCGTCTGGGCCGCTTCCACGAGGCGATCGCCATTGCCGCTGAGGTCACCGACGATGGGATTGAGTTGAGCCAGGGCAACTTTCATGAGACTTTAATTGGCGAAAAGGTTAGGGGAACAACCGCAATCTGAAATCAAAAAACGGGCAATCTTTTCCAGGGTTTAGAAAACCGGTGGGGCTGGGCGGGAAGACCCCGCCCCTACGTGGGTGATCGTTTATCTTCAGTGAACTTGGAAAATAATTAAACAAAAACTAGGGGGCGATCGCGCAGGGGTTCAAATGCCTTGGCGTCAAAGCGATAGAGGCTGGCGGGCCGTCCGGCTCCCCGGTGGGCTTTGCTGCCCGTGTCGCACAGAAATCCTAGTTTTAATAGACGGGTGCGGAAATTGGAATAGTCGGAAAATTGATCCCCCAAGACGATTTGATAGAGCCGATAAAGATCGCTCAAGGTGAAGGTTTCTGGCAACACGTCAAAGGCGATGGGGCTATATTCCAATTTGTTCCGTAGCCGCTGGTGGCCGTAGCGGACGATGCGATCGTGGTCAAAGGCCAGGGGCGGCAGGTTGGTAAAAGGATGCCAGCGGATCAGGGCGGAATCCCCATCGCTGCTGCCGTCCCCATGGCCGTCTCCGTTGGCGGGGCTCGCGTCCCCGTGGCGCACCAGGGCAAAGTAGCTCACGGATAGGTAGCGAATACCAAAACTGTCGGCGGCTTCGCGGGGGTCGCGATCGGGGCCACCAAAGGTGTAGAGCTGCTCTAGGTAGGCGTTGTGGACTTGCACCTTTTCCCGCAGGACGCGGTAGGCCGCTGCTTCGAGGGATTCCCCCACCCGCACGAGGGTGCCGGGGAGGCTCCACTGGCCGGCGAAGGGGTCCGATCGCCGTTTCACCAGCAGCACCAGTAAGGTTTGGCGATCGCCGTCGAAGGCAAAGATGGTGTTGTCCACGCCCACCTTAAAGTCCGCGAGGGGCGGGGCGGGGTGGGCGCTGGGGGAGTGGAGGGTAGACGGAGATGGCTCTAGCCTGCGTCCTGCCATAGGTATAGTTTTTCGCGGCGGATATAGGCTTCGACGACGGGGGGGACGCTGGCGCGATCGCGGGCTTCCCGGTAGGCGGTGGAGGAGACGGTGAGGCCCATAAAATTGGCGATTTCCACGTGGCCGCCCAGGGCTTCGATGGCGGCGATCGCGCGATCGCCCAGGGGATAGCCCGGTCTCGGGATCGCTAACAAATCGGCCTGCTGGAGAATATCGGCGGCCCGGTACCAGGTGGGCAGTTGGGTCACCAGATCGGAGCCGATCACAACCGTAAAGGCGGCGTCGGGCCAGCGATCGCGGGCGCGGGCCAGGGTTTCGATGGTGCGGGGGCTGCTCAGGTCCGGGCACAGGTGCAAATTTTCCCGGGGGGGCGCGATCGCGGCGACGATGGCCCCCAACATGCCCATGCGGTGATCAAGGGACGAATGGTGCTGCTTGAAGGGATTATCCGAAGCCCAGACGGCCACGGTGTCGTAGTGGTCCGCCAACCAGGCCAAAATCCGCTGGTGGCCACGGGTGGGGGGGTCTGCGCTGGTGCCAAACAGGGCGATACGCGGAGTCGTCGGGGTCGCCATGGAATCGGGGCCGCTCGGACGGCGGCGGGTAAGGGGGGCTGAAGGGGTTGTGGAAATTTTTCGTAATTTTTCTAGTCTAAATCCTCTGGGCGGGCGAGGTTTGGCGGCGGGTTTGGGCCACCAGTTGATCCAATGGGCCGCTGGGGATGGGATGGCGCACTTCGGGGGCGGTGGGATGGCGCAACTCGGGGGGTAATGCCAAGACGCTGGCCCGCGATCGCGCGGCGATGACATCAATATCCTCCGGGGGCAGGAGCCGTTTGCCCGCCGCCATCACGGGCACCAGGAGCGGTATTTCCACCGAATCGGCAGAAGCTTCACCGGTTTCGATCGCCAGGCCCAGCCGATCGCCCAGGAACTCGCCAGTGGCGCGATCGCGGCGGCGGAAAATCTGCTTACGGCCCGGATAGGCCACCTTCCCCGGCGACTCCTTCATGACCGGTTTGCCGTCAATTTCCACCAATTTATAGACCCCATTAAACGGTTCCCCCGTCACCAATTTGGTCCCGAGGCCGTAGCCATCAATGGGAGCCTCCGCCGCCACCAACGCCGCGATCGCGGTTTCATCCAGATCGCCACTGGCAAACACTTTCGCGTTCGGCAGCCGTTCCTTCACGGCGATCGCCTGGGCCAACAGATCCCCCGAATCGAGCCGCACGGCGGGCACATGATCAACCGTTCCCTGGGCCAGCCCATCCGCCAACCGATCCGCCGCCGCGATCGCGTCATAGGTATCAATCAGCAGGGGCGAATCCGGGAACGATCGCTGGAACGCCGCAAACGCCGCCATTTCATCCCCCTCAATCGCCGCGATCGCCATCACCAGCGCATGGGCCATGGTGCCGCTCGGCCGGTGCCCCAGTTGCAGCGCCGCCCACACATTCGACGTGGCATCGAGCCCCCCCGCGATCGCTGAGCGCGCCGCCAGCACCGCCGCCTGGGGACCAAAGGCCCGCCGCGTCCCAAACTCCAGCAGCACCGCGCGATCGCCCGCCACATCCCGCAGCCGCGCCGCCCGCGTCGCCACCAGGGTTTGGTAATTGAGGGCATTGAGCAAAAACGTCTCCACCACCTGGGCCTGCCACAGGGGAGCCTCCACCCGCAGCAGCGGCTCCTGGGGCAGCACCGCCGTCCCCTCCGGCACCGCCCACACATCGCCGGTGAACCGCGCCCCCGTCAGCCGTTGCCAGAACCGCTCCGGCACCCGTTCAAAAATCCCCGTCGATCGCAGGGCCGCCACCTGCTCCGGCAAAATTTCAAAGGTTTCTAAATACGCGATCGCCTGCTCCAGCCCCATGGCGATCGCGTAGCCAAACCCCGCAGGCAGCCGCCGCGCAAACAGTTCAAAGGCCGCCGGACGCTCATCGAGCCCCTCCGCCCCATAGCACGCCGCCATGGTGAACTGATACAAATCCGTCAGCAGCGGCCCATCCGCCGCCGCCACCAGCCAACTGCCCGCCGCCCCCGGCCCGCCGCGCGCCGCGATCGCTGGCCCCACCGACTCCCCGCGTCTTGCCGTCGTCACCACCGTATCCATCGCCCCAACCCCCGCTCTAAGCCGTGATTTGCCCGCGATCGCGCCCATAAGTTCATCAGAACTCAATTATGGTTGCTTTCACCAAATATTATAGTGCTTCTCACCAAAATAAAGTCAATCCAATCAAAATTGAATTTTTAAAAACACGGGTAGGGTGCGTTCGGCAACCCTCGCATGACGGGATCATCTTCATACTCCGAACGCACCGGCAACCCACGGCCAACGCGATCATCTCGACCCGTTCAATTGATTTCGGCAACGCTTTAGGGGCGCGGTGCGTTCGGGATAGGGGCGCGATCGCGTCATGGAAGCATTGCCGAACGCACCCTACCGTGTTGTTTTGATTTTTGAATTTGATCAGGGCATGGGCGATCGCGCGGGGAGAGGCTGGGGCGATCGCGTCGAATCCGCCAGATCCGGCAAACCATCCCCCGCCCCCTCCGCCGCCTCATTGGCCGCCTCTAGGGCCGTTTCGCTGGTGCGGCGCACGTAGAGATAGGTCGTCATGCGCCCCTTGCCCTTGACATTGAGATTGGACCACCGCTCAAATTCGTAGCGATCCTGGAGCAGTTGATAGGTGCTCTCCGCCAGTTGAATGCGTCCGGGCAGCCCTTGCGATTCCATGCGGCTGGCCACATTGACCGCATCGCCCCAGAGGTCATAGCTAAATTTTTTGATGCCAATGACCCCCGCTACCACCGGACCCGTGTTGATGCCGATGCGGATGCGTAGGGGGTGGCCCGTCTGCTGGCGAAATTGGCGGACGGTTTTACGCATGGCGATCGCCAGTTCCATCACCGCTTCCGCATGGTCCGCCCGGGGGATGGGCACGCCGCCGACCACCATGTAGGCATCGCCGATGGTTTTGATTTTTTCGAGGCCCAATTCCTCAACGGTGCGGTCAAAGGTAGAAAAAATTTGATTTAATAAATCCACCAATTCCATCGGGGCCATGCGGGCGGACAGGGGCGTGAAATCCACCAAATCCGCAAACAGGACGGTTGCCTGTTCAAAGCCCTCCGCGATGGACCCTTCCCGTTCCTTGAGCCGCTGGACGATCGCCTGGGGCAGGATATTCAGCAGCAGTTTTTCCGAGCGTTCCTGCTCTAGCCGCAGGGCCGCCTCCGCTTGGCGACGATCTTCGACTTCCTGGGCCAAACGCAACAAATTTTCTTGAAGAATGGTGGCCTGTTTCCGCATCCGTTTCTGGAGTTCCACCAGCAGGGGGATGGGGCGGTTGTTGTGCATCAGGTAGTGGCTCGGGTGCATCAGGGGGCTGCGTTCGAGGCGGCGCAGGTTGAGGCGATCGCCCAGCCGGGTGAGGGTTTCCTGGGGGGAAAAGGGGGCCAATAGATAGTCCGCTGCGCCGCATTGGAAGACGCGATCGCGGTCAATCTGCTCAAGCCGTTGCCCCAGCAGCAGGACCACGGGGGGGCCAGCGTCCGCCAGTTTCGAGAGGGGGATGGGGTGGCCGTGAAGGGTTCGCTGCTCGGGAACGGGTGGGGGTTGGGAGGGTTCCTGGGGGGTGGTGAGGCGGCGGCACAGGTCATAGCTCGCGTCCCCCCAGGCGAGATCGAGCAGGAGGGCGTCGGGTTTCACCTGGTCCACCAGGGCCGCGATCGCGTCAAAGTCGGTGGTGAGGTGGACCTGTGGGGTGAGGGCCTTGACCACCGAGGCTAGGGCTTCGGCCGTAGCGGGACAGGTGGTGGCGATCGCAATTCGTGGGTCAATGCCCCTGAGCCTAGCAATCATGCGGTCACGAGCGAGCTCTGGAAGCCCAGGATTCGGGATGGCGGCGCGGCGACGGACTGAGGGGCGATGCACGAACCCGACGGGCTAGCACGAATGCGCGCTGGCAGGACATAACCCGTACTGACGCGATCGTATCAAACTGCTGTGGGTAGTTTGGGGCGACCGGGACCGGTGGCGATGCTCCCTCGTTTGGATCTGCGCATGGATTGACCCTTGATCCGTACGGTTACGGATGGGGCGATCGCCTCGGCGGGGGTCACATTCGGCACTGGATCCCGTGGTCAGCGGGGGAACTGGTCGATCGCGGCGATCGCGCGATCGGGCCAATGCCATGGTTTGAGGACATCGCACCGTCCAGCGGCGACGATGGAAACGGGAGCAACACGATTCACCGCAAACCCAAACGGCTGCACCGGGATTCCAGGGGGGATCTATGGCATCGGATCGATTTCGACGGGATTTACGCACAGAGGCGCGCCAGTGGCTTGATGAGGGGGCGATCGCGCCGGAACAGTACGCATGGCTCCAGGCGCGCTACGGCTTCGAGGGGCTGGATCTGGCGGCCCGGAGCCGCTATCTGACCCTGCTGCTGGGGTTGGGGGGCACGCTCATTGGCCTGGGGGCGATCGCGTTTGTGGCGGCCAACTGGCAGGATCTGTCCCGGGAACTGCGGATGGCGCTGCTGCTGGCGGCCCTGGTGGGGAGCAATGTGCTGGGGTTTTATTGGTGGCGTGGATTGCCCCGCTTCCCCGGCCAGCAGCGGACGGGGGCGGCGTTCCTGCTGTTGGGGAGCATTTTGATTGGCCCCAATGTGGGGTTGATGGCGCAGATGTTCCACCAGGACGGCCCCACCGCGACCCTGTTTGCCGTGTGGAGTGTGGGGGTGGCGGCCATGGCCTGGGGGCTGCGGCTGGCGTCGTTGGGGGGGCTGTCGCTGATTTTGGCGGCGGTGGCCTGGACGGGCAGTTTTGCGATCTATGGCGAGGCGCTGCCCCTGTGGATCACGGTGCTGGTGGAGCGGGCTCCGCTGGTGTTTTATTTTGCCTTTGGGCCGCTGGCGATCGCCTGTCGATCGCGGCTGATGTTCGGGGCGGCGATCGTGATGGGGACGGCGGCGTTGGTGGAAGGGCTCGGGTCCGGGGGCCTGGGGCCGATCGCGGGGATGCTGTCGTTGGCGACGCTGGTGACGCTGCTGCTGTGGGGCTACCGCGATCGCCTGGTGAGTCGGTGGTCCCAGGGGTGGGAGGGGCTGGCCCCGGAGCGGTTCGAGGGGGTGGCGCGGCGGCTGGCGATTTTGGGCCTGTCGCAGATGCTCTATGGCCTGTCGTTCTTTTTCCCGTGGGATTTTGACTGGGATATGGGCGGCGGCGTTGAATCGCGCATGAATCCGGCGATGCAGGTGTGGGGGGTGCTGGCGATCGCCGTGGTGGCCCTGTGGATGTCGGCGGCGCGGCGCGGGGCTCTGGCCGATCGCAATACGCGGCAACTGCTGGCCCTGCTGGCGATCGCCGTGGTGATCGGTACGGTCCACATGACGGTGACGCCCATCGCCGCGATCGCCACGTTTTCGTTCAATGTGCTGCTGGCCCTGTTGGCGATCGCCACGGCCCGCCATGGGTTAGAGCAGGGCGATCGCCTCGCCTTCTGGACAGGTGGTTTGTTGATCGCCCTCCAGGTCACCAGCCGCACGTTTGAGTACGACACGGGTTTGCTGCTGAAATCGGCAATTTTTATCCTCTCCGGCGTTGGGGTGATTGTGGCGGGGCTGATTTTTGAGCGATCGCTCCCCAGCCTCACCCCCACCCCCGCAGCCCCCACGGCCCCGGCGATCGCGGAGGCCCAACCGCCCGATTAGTCACCGGATCAAGCCGCCCGATTCCCCGCGCGATCGCGCCCCACCGCGCCCCACCCCGCCTAAGCGCGCCCCACCCGTCAGACGATTCCCCGGTTGCGCGATCGCAAAGCCCTGGGCTAGGGTGGCCAAAAACGACCCATTTCATGACTTTTTCTGGACACCCCCTAAGCGATCGCTACATCCTGGCCCTTGATCAGGGCACCACCAGCTCCCGGGCCATCCTCTTCAACCGCGCAGGCGACATCATCAGCGCCGCCCAGAAGGAATTTCCCCAACTCTTTCCCCAATCGGGCTGGGTGGAACATGACCCCATGGCGATCTGGTCGAGCCAAACCGCCGTCGCCACCGAGGCGATCGCCCAGGCGGGCCTGACTACGGAACAGATCGCCGCGATCGGCATCACCAACCAACGGGAAACCACCCTGGTGTGGGACCGGGCCACCGGGGAACCGATTTATAACGCGATCGTCTGGCAGGACCGCCGCACCGCCAGCGCGATCGATCGCCTCAAGGCCCAAGACCTCGCCCCCACCTTCCGCGCCAAAACCGGCCTGGTCCTCGATGCCTACTTTTCCGCCAGTAAACTCGCCTGGATTTTGGATCACGTCGAGGGGGCGCGGCGGCGGGCGGCGGCGGGGGAACTGGCCTTTGGCACCGTCGATAGCTGGCTGATCTATCGCCTCACGGGGGGCCAGGTCCACGTCACGGATGTGTCCAACGCCTGCCGCACCCTCCTGTTCAATATCCACGACCTGGATTGGGATGAGGACATTCTCAATATTTTTGATATTCCCCGCCCGATTCTGCCCACGGTCCAGTCCTCCTCAGAAATCTACGGGACCGTGATTCCGGGGATTTTGGGCGATCGCATCCCCATCGCCGGTCTTGCGGGGGATCAGCAGGCGGCCACGTTCGGCCAGGGCTGTTTCCAGGTGGGCCAGGGGAAAAATACCTACGGCACCGGCTGTTTTCTGGTGATGAATACGGGGGACCGCGCGATCGCGTCGAGCCACCAGCTCCTCACGACGATCGCGTGGCAGCGGCAGGGCACGGTCACCTACGCCCTCGAAGGCAGCATTTTTATGGCCGGGGCGGTGATCCAATGGCTGCGCGACGGCCTGGGGTTGATCCGCAGTGCCGCTGAGGTGGAGGCGTTGGCGCGATCGGTCCCGGACAATGGGGATGTGTATCTGGTACCCGCCTTTGCGGGGTTGGGGGCTCCCCACTGGGATGCCTACGCGCGCGGGACGGTGCTGGGCCTGAGTCGGGGCAGTACGGCGGGCCATCTGGCGCGGGCGGCGCTCGAGGGCATTGCCTACCAGGTGGTGGATGTGGTGAAGGCCATGGAGGCGGACAGTGGCATTGCCCTCCATGAGCTGCGGGTCGATGGGGGCGCGTCCAATAACGATCTGCTGCTGCAATTCCAGGCGGATTTGCTCGGTGTGCCCGTGGTGCGGCCTCGGGTGACGGAAACTACGGCCCTGGGGGCGGCGTTCCTGGCGGGGTTGGCGGTGGACTATTGGGATAGTGCCGATGAAATTGCGACCCTCTGGCGCGAGGGCAAACGCTTTGAACCGAAAATGGCGACGGGGGAGCGCGATCGCCTCCTGAACAATTGGTGGCGGGCGGTGGAACGGGCCAAGGGCTGGATCCAGGATGATTGACGATTTACCCGTGATCGCGTTGATCTTGGGTTGTTGGTGCGTTCGGGGTGGGGGCGCGATCGCGTTGATTTGGACCGTACCGAACGCACCCTACCGGCGATCGCGGGATTTTGGGCGGTTGCCTATTCCACCGTCACGGATTTGGCGAGATTGCGCGGCTGATCCACATCCAGCCCCCGCCGCGCCGCAATGTGGTACGACAGCAACTGCAACGGAATCACGCTCAGCACCGGCGACAGCAGCTCCTCCACATCCGGTACCACCAGCACCGTGTCAAAGGTTGAAGCGGTGGCCGCCACCTGGCTTTCGGTGGTGACCCCAATGATCCGCGAATCCCGCGCCTTGGCCTCCTGAGCATTGGACAGGGTTTTGTCAAAGACGGATCCGGGCATGGCGATCGCCACCACCGGCACCTTTTCCTCGAGCAGGGCGATCGGCCCGTGTTTCAGTTCCCCCGACGGGTAGCCCTCCGCGTGGATGTAGCTAATTTCCTTGAGTTTGAGGGCACCTTCGAGGGCGATCGGGAAATTAATGCCCCGCCCAATGAACACAAAATCCCGCGTGTCACTAAACTCATGGGCCAGCGCTTCGATGCGATCGCCCTGGGTCTCCAAAATCCGCTCAATCTGGGACGGTAGCCCCTGCAACCCCGCCACCAGGCGATCAATGGCCTCATCGCCCAGGGTTTGGCGCGCCTGGGCAAAATTCAGGGCCAGGGCATAGAACGCCAGCAGTTGAGTCACAAACGTCTTCGTGGCGGCCACCCCCACCTCAATGCCCGAATGGGTCGGCACCGTGTAGTCCACCACCCGGCCAATGGTGTTTTCCGGGCGGTTGGTGATGCCAATGAGGTGCGCTTGGCGGCTGGCGTCGAGGGATTCCCGGCGATCGCGCTCCATCTCCAGGGCCGCGAGGGTATCGGTGGTTTCGCCCGATTGGGTCACGCCGATCGTGAGGGTGTGGGCCGTCGGCGGCGGCGGCGCGTAGCGAAACTCCGAAGCGTAATGGACCGTCGTCGGAATCCCGGCGATCTGCTCTAGGAGATAGCGCCCCACCAGCCCCGCGTGCCAACTGGTGCCGCAGGCGAGGATCTGGATCTGCTCCGTATTGCGGTACAAACTCGGGGGCACCGCCAGGGAAAAGGGCAACGGCCGGTGGGCGCGATCGCCCGGCACCTCGTCCGCCCCATCAATCCAGCCCCCATCCCCCGTATAGGCTTCCAGGCAAGCGCGCACCACCGCCGGTTGCTCACAGATCTCCTTGAGCATGTAGTGGCGATAGCCCTGCTTCTCCACCAGCGTCGAACTCCAGTTGAGGATATGGGGGAATTTCACCCGGCGATCGCCCCCAAACCCATAAATTTCCACCCCCATCGGCGTCAATCGCGCCAGTTCCCCATTATCCAAACTCAGGACCGCCGGGGTATGGGGCACGATCGCCGGGGTATCCGACGCACAGAAAAACTCCCCCTGACCAAAGCCAATGGAAATGGGAGCCTGCTGCCGCACCACGATCAGCTCATTGGGAAACTCCGGAGCCACAATCGCCAGCGCAAACGCCCCCCGCAACTGGGCGATCGCCCGGTTCACCGCCTCCAGCAGCAGCGCCCCCCCCAGCGGCCCCGCACAGCCCTCCGCTTGCAACCGGGCCAACTGCCGCGCGATCAAATTCGGCACCACCTCCGTATCCGTCTCGGACCGGAACGCCACCCCCGCCGCCATCAGGTCATCGCGCAATTCCTGATAGTTCTCAATAATCCCGTTCTGCACCACCGCCACGCGATCGGTCGCATCCAGGTGCGGATGGGCATTGCGCTCCTCCGGTTTGCCGTGGGTGGCCCAGCGGGTATGGCCGATACCCACCCGCCCGTGGCTTTCGAGCCCTTCGAGCTTTTCCTGCAAATTATGGAGCTTGCCCCTAGCGCGAATGCAGTGGATCGCCCCCTCCTCAATCACCGCGATGCCCGCCGAATCATAGCCGCGATATTCCAGCTTCCGCAGCCCCTCCAGCAAGACGCCAACGGCCGACTGCATTCCGATATAGCCGACAATTCCACACACGGTGCGCTGCTCCTTTTCTGCGACAGGCGGACGGATACGGGTGACCGGACCCTCCAAGAGACCCTTTTAACAGAATTCCCGGCCATAAATCTGGGCAAAAAAAGCAAAAGAGCACGCCCCGTAGCGTACTCCTTACCCTTTTCGATACTTTGCAGTCCCCAACCCCAGCCGCCCAGACAAGGGGCTTAAGCCCCTTGCCTCCGTCGATGCGGCAAAGATGGCGTCAGGGTTTGGGGCGATTGGATCACGGGCCTTAGTAGGCCAGACCCATACTGCGGGTGGTTTCACCGCCCAGATAGACACGGATACTCAAAAAGTCGGTCGGGCAGGCGGTTTCGCAGCGCTTGCAGCCGACGCAATCTTCCGTCCGGGGGGAGGAAGCGATCTGGCCGGCTTTGCAGCCATCCCAGGGCACCATTTCCAGCACGTCCGTCGGGCAGGCGCGAACGCACTGGGTGCAGCCAATGCAGGTGTCGTAAATTTTTACCGAATGAGCCATTGAAGATAAACTCCCTAAAAGTGCTCTCTAGTCCTATGGGCAAACGGCGCAGAACGCCTGCTAGTCTCTGGAATCACCGCTTAGTGTACCGTGCGATTTTTGGGGCAAAGGGATGGCGGTAGCAAAAATTCAAAGAACGTAACAGGGCGGGGGCGGGGCTGAAGTGACGCTATATCGGCCCTTTGGTGGGGGGCGATCGCGCAAAATGACCCCTGAATGGCTGGGTTTGGGGGGTGACGATCGCGGAATTGTGAAGCGGCGATCGGGGGATTTGATGGGAATGGCTGGCGATTAGCGATCCCTAGGCGAGGCCCAGTTTGGCGAGGACGGGTTTGACGGAGACCATGTGGCGATCGAGGCCCAGTTCCGCCGGTGCGGCCCCGAGGGCGAGGGCCACTAGTTGGGACATGTGCAGGACGGGCAGGTTCAGGGGCGCGCCGATCGCCTTGGCGACCTCTGGCTGGCGGGAATCGAGGTTGAGGTGGCAGAGGGGGCAGGGGGTGACGAGGCAGTCGGCTCCGGCGGCGATCGCGCTTTGGAGGTGTTTCCCGGCCATTTTGAAGGCGGTTTCGGTGGCGTAGCTCGACAGGGGCCAGCCGCAGCATTGGGTGCGCCCGTCGTAGATCACGGCTTCGGCTCCGACGGCGCGGAAGAGGTTTTCGAGGGATTGGGGCGATCGCGGATTGTCGTAGGGCATATCATCCTGGGTGCGCAGCAGGTAGCAGCCATAGAAGGAGGCGCAGCGCAGCCCCGTCAGCCGCCGCGACACCCGCGCCGCAAGGCGATCGAGCCCATAGTCCCCCACCAGCGCCCAGAGCAGATGTTTGACCTCAGTGGTGCCGCCATAGGGGGTGCAGCCGCGATCGCCCAGGAGGCTATTGATTTCGTCGAGGTAGGCCGGGTCGCGATCGCGGGCGCGCTTGAGCCGCTCATCCACATGGCCGATCACCCCCTGACAGGTGCTGCAATGGGTCAGCAGGGGCAAGCCCAACGACTCCGCCAGGGCAATATTGCGGGCATTAACCGTATCTTCCAGCAGTTGCGACTCTTCCTTGAACGTGCCGGATCCGCAGCAGGACGCCTGTTTCAGCTCCACCAACTCGATCCCCAGGGCCTCCGTCAACACCGCCGTGGACTGGTACAGCTCCCGGCAAGCCCCCTGGGCCACGCAGCCGGGGAAGTAGGCATATTTCAAGGGGGTGGCGGTAACCATAGGACGGCTCATCACGGGCGCTCAGGGCCTTTCTATTCTCCCACTGTCCCCTGGGACGCGATCGCGGTTTCCATCGGCGAATTTTCAGGGAATTGTCGGGGGAGCGATCGCCCCAAAAGCCCGCCCTTGCTTAGGTTGTGGCCCCAGAAGCGAGCAATCGGCCGCGAAAGATTGTCCGCCATAGTTGCCGGTGACGCTTTCCGATAAGATTAAGAAATGCCCAAAATTACGCCATCTCGCGATCGCGTCAAACTCTGCCACCGTGCAGGTTTTTGGGTATTCTGCCATAGGAAAAAAATTTCAACCGCAGCCCGCAGGGAACGGATCAGTTCTGCGGGCTTCGTTCTCACAGGCACAGCATTAGGAGCCACCATGAACCCAGACATTCTAGAAAAGGTCCGCTCGATCGTCTCCGAGCAACTCGGCGTGGATGCGGCGGAAGTGAAACCCGAATCCAGCTTCACCGACGACCTCGGGGCCGATTCCCTCGATATCGTTGAACTGGTGATGGCCCTAGAGGAGGAATTCGACATCGAAATTCCCGACGAAGAGGCCGAAAAAATCGCCACCGTGGGTCAGGCCGCCGAGCACATCGCCGCCGCCAAGGGCTAACGCCGCACCCAACGCGATCCATACAATTAGCTCTGGTAGCTCTGGTGGATCGCGCCGCTGGCCAACGTCACCGCTCACACACCCGTTGGCCCCACCCGGTCCACTGCCGCGCGATCGCCCCGTCCCGTGTTCATTTCGGTGGCACCGCCGCCCCATTTCCATAGCCCATCCGTATCAACACCATGACCACTTCAACTCCCATCGGCCCCGATGGCTCCACTGCACCGACCGCCGGGTTTTCGGGGGCGCGCCGCCGGGTTGTTGTGACCGGCCTCGGAGCCATTACGCCCATTGGCAACACCCTTGAGGACTATTGGCAGGGCCTAATGAGTGGCCGCAGTGGCATTGGCCCCATCACGGCGTTTGATGCGTCGAAACATGCCTGCCGCATTGCCGGTGAGGTGAAGGATTTTGATCCGCTGGACTACATTGATCGCAAGGAAGCTAAGCGGATGGACCGCTTTTCCCATTTCGCGATCGCGGCGAGTAAGCAAGCCCTGGCGGATTCGGGATTAGAAATTACGGATCTGAATGCGGAGCAGGTGGGGGCTGTCATCGGGACGGGCATCGGCGGCCTGAAGGTGCTGGAAGATCAGCAGGAAATTTATTTGAATCGCGGCCCCGATCGCTGTAGCCCGTTCATGATTCCGATGATGATCGGCAATATGGCGGCGGGGCTGACGGCGATCCAGGTGGGGGCCAAGGGGCCGAATTCCTGCTCCGTGACGGCCTGCGCGGCGGGCTCGAATGCGGTGGGCGATGCCTTCCGCCTGATTCAGCAGGGCTATGCCCAGGCCATGTTCTGCGGCGGCACGGAGGCGGCGGTGACGCCCTTGGGCATTGCGGGGTTTGCGTCCGCCCGCGCCCTCTCGACGCGCAATGATGACCCCACCCGCGCGTCCCGGCCCTTTGACCGCGATCGCGACGGTTTTGTGATGGGCGAAGGGGCAGGCATTCTGCTCATCGAAGAACTCAACCATGCCCTCAGTCGCGGCGCGCGAATTTATGCGGAAATCGTCGGCTACGGCATGACCTGCGATGCGTACCACATGACCGCTCCGGTGCCTGGTGGTTTGGGGGCAGCCCGCGCGATCGGCCTTGCCCTCAAGGACGCCAACCTCACGCCCGATCAGGTGAGCTACATCAACGCCCACGGCACCAGCACCGGCGCGAACGACCCCACGGAAACAGCCGCCATTAAAACTGCCCTCGGGGAAGCGGCCTATCGCATCGCCGTCAGTTCCACCAAATCCATGACTGGCCATCTGCTGGGGGGTTCGGGTGGCATTGAAGCAGTTGCGACGGCGTTGGCGGTGGCGAATGATCGGGTTCCTCCGACGATCAATCTAGACAATCCCGACGAGGGCTGCGATCTGGATTACGTGCCCCATAAGGCGCGGGAAATGCCGGTCCACGTCGCCCTATCCAATTCCTTTGGCTTCGGCGGCCACAATGTCACCCTTGTGTTCAAAAAGTACGAAGGCTAGGGGCGCGATATCAATTAGGCTCAAATCCTAATTCCATCGCCACCAAATCGTTTGGGGCAAGGGGTTTAAACCCTTTGCCTCACTTTATGTATTTAATCTTTTGATTCTTCGGTCACAATCTTTCAATGATCGAAAATGAAGACGAGCAGTATCCAAGCCCCACCAGCAAGCTTTTGCGCTTGCTAGTGGTCTCTACTGGCCCGAAGAAAGTCGCGTATATGTACGCAACTTTTACAACAGTAATGCCTCAATTTTTGCCTGAACCTCCTCGACAACACTTTCTGGAGCAACTTCCTTAAACTGAACCTCACGCGCTTGCCAGTCTAAGCTCTTGATCTGATCGACAAGGATTACCCCTTCAGTTTTTAGCCCATGGGGAAGAGCAACTTCAAAGGGATATCCCTTTTTTTTCCCAGTAATAGGCATGAATAGGGCCATAGAACTTTTCGAGTTATAGCTGTGCAGCGACAAGACAAAAGCAGGCCGTCTTCCCTGTTGCTCGTGACCTTTCGTCGGGTTAAAGTCTAGGTAAACGATGTGTCCCCGATCTGGAACGTATGAACTTGATGGAGCTACCAAGCTTCATTCCCCACAGCGACTCCACTATCAATCTCAGAATGCAAATTCTCTGGAGTGATGGCAGAGACTAGCTCTTCTAGGGAGTAGCGCTTGCGAGGTCTAGGTTTTATCACCAAGTTACCGTCGATCATCGAAAGACCAACCTCAGCGCCTTCAGTCAACTGAATCTCTTTGACCAAATACTGAGGGATCCGAATAGCTAGGCTATTGCCCCATCTAGCAACTGTCGCAACCATAGGTCAGATTTCCCGTTTCAATTATTGAAGTGCCACACCATCGCAGCATCGCCTGATCGAGCTTTACGTGGAGAAAACACGTTGTAGAAGGACTTTGCACACCTTAGCTCGTGTCAATCTGGCGAGAACCACTGTTCAGTCTTGAGGCAAGTATCTACAAAGTATCTACATCATAGCGGTTTGGCAAAATCCCGGCAAGATCTAAAAGCAACGATTTATATCGAGGGGCTTGAAGCGCCATCTAACCCCATAGCTTGAGGTGGCCCAATAATCTACCAGTATTAGCAGAGGAAAAGATCTATGCGTCTGCCGCGCTGCCCCCGACGATCGCGCCTTGGATCGCCGGGGTTTTCGGTTAACGCCTAAGCAGGACGCAGGAACGGAGACTCGATCGCAGCGAAACTCCCATCGCGATCGCGGAGCGCCTGATAGACCGCCACCACCACCTCCGCCCGCGTCGCCGCCTTAGACGGACTGAAAACCTGGGCATTGGGATGGTTCGCGATCGCCCGCTTGCGCGCCGCCGCCGACACCTTAGGAATCGCCCACTTAGGAACCTCCGCCGCATCCGTCAAGTAAGCCAGATCCGCCGCCGTACCGTCCGGCCAATCCAAACCACTCGCCAGCGCGATCGCCAACTGCACCTTTTGCAGCGGATCATTGGGCGCAAATAACGTTTCCGTCGTGCCCGAAAGAAAACCGCCGCGATAGGCCGTCTGGACCGCCGCCGCCCCCCAGAAGCCCGCAGGCACATCCGCAAACGTCTTCGCCGGACGCTCCGGAGCCGGGGCAAATGCCTGACTCACCAACGCCGCAAACTGCGCCCGCGTAATCGTATCGTCCGGGCGGAAACTGCCGTCGGGATAGCCGCCAATCAACTGCCGCGACGCCAAACCTTTAATAAACGCCTCTGCCCAATGGCCGCGAATGTCGGAAAAGACCGGCACCTCTTGATCGGGATTGACGATGTAGGTCGAAGTGACCGCCGGGGCCGTCTGCAATTTCACCAGGGCCTGATAGATCACCGCCGCCACCTCCGCCCGCGACGCCACCGCCATGGGCCGCAGCTCGTTCACGCGGGGATAGTTCACCACCAGCCGGTTCGCCGTGGCCGTCGCGATCGCGGCCGTCGCATAGCTAGGAATCTGGGCGCGATCGCTATAGAGCCCCAGCAAATTCACCGCCCCGCCACTGAGGCCAAGGCCATTGGTCAGGGCCAACAGCGCCTGCACCCGCGTCAGGGAATCATTGGGCCGGAAACTGCCGTCCGGGAACCCAGCAATAAATCCCATTTGTGATGCCTTCGCGATCGCGCTCGCCCCCCAGAACGACGCGGGCACATCCGTAAACGTCCGGGCCGGATTCACCAGCGGCCGATCAAACGCTTTGACGACCAGGGCCGCAAACTGCGCCCGCGTCAGGGGATCATTGGGCCGAAAACTCCCATCCTCAAACCCCGCAATCACCTGCCGCTCAAGCAGCGGTTTAATGAACGCCGCCGCCCAGGTGCCCGTCACATCGTCCACCGGCGTCGGGCTCGGGCCGGGGCCAGGACTCGGACCAGGACCAGGGCTCGGACCAGGGCCAGGACTCGGACCAGGGCCAGGACTCGGGCCAGGGCTCGTGGAACCGGACAGATCCACCGAACCGGTCACCTTCGAGGCGGTGAGCTGGTTACCCGCCGCATTGATGCGGTTCGAGGTGGCATTTTGAATGTCGTATTGGGTGTTGTTGCGAAACACGTTCGCGCCGGGCTGGGCCGCCGTCCCCAGATCCGGCACCGCATTGATGATGATCGTGACCCCATCACTGGTGTTGCCCTCGAACGTATTGCCCCGCAGGACCGGGCGCGAGGTGTCGGAGACTACAATGCCGCTGCGGTTGCCCACGAGGGTGTTGTTTTGGATCAAGGGCGTAGAACTGCCGCCGATGCTCATGCCGAAGCCCGTATTGCGGCAGATGTTATTACGGAAGGTGCCAGCGGACGATCGCGCGATCGAGATGCCATTGCCGCCGTTCGCCTCGAATAAATTACCCTCCACCGTCGGCGCAGAGGAGCCCGTCACAAAGAGGCCCTCCCGGTTCGACTGGCGCAGGGTGTTGTTGGCGATCGTCGGGTTGGCGGACTCGACCCAGACGGCGGTGCCGCGCGTTTCCACGTTGGTGACCGTCACCCCCCGCAGTTGGCTGCCCGTCGCCAGGACAAAGGTGACATTCTGCCCCGCGAAGGAGGGGCTCAGGTAGCGGCCCGTCCCCTGGACCAGGATGCCGCTGCCCTTGGTGGCTTCATTGCCCACCACCGTGACCCCAGCGGGCACATTGAGGGGAAAGCTTTCGCCGCTGGCGCTGTTATAGGTGCCCCCCGCAAGCTGGATGCGATCGCCCGTTTGGGCGCGGTTGAGGGCCGTGGCAATGGTTTTGAATGGGGTGCCCTCCTGGGTACCTGCCGCCCCATCGTTACCGCTGGCGGGGTTGACGTAATAGGTTTGAGCCATGGTGTTTTAGAGGTTTGCCAAAAGAAACAGTAGTGTTTTGGAGTGGAAATGTTTTGGATGATGGGTTGCTCGAAGGGGGGCCAAGCTGGTGGGCCGCAGTTCCGGTTGTAGCAACTCCGGTGGGGTTAGGGCGGGCGGGGCCTTTGGGGCAACTGTAGCAAGGGGAGTGGGGGGCTGGGTCTATGGGCGGTTACCCCTACGGTGGGGGAAGGGCGGGGGTGGTGTGGGGATGAAGGGGCGGTTTTGGGGCCGGATGGGAGTCCCCCAGAAGGCGATCGCCTGCGCCATAATATGGGGTTGCCGGGATGGCCCCCGGTGGCCGGGGCGATCGCCCAAGACGGCCCGAGACAGCAGCACACTCCACAGGACACCATGACGATCGAGGTTGACCAACTGACGAAGGTTTATGGCTCCGCGACGGCCATTGAGGAGGTGACGTTTGCGGTGGAGACGGGGGAGATCCTCGGTTTCCTGGGGCCGAACGGGGCGGGCAAGACGACGACCATGCGCATTGTGACGGGTTATTTACCGGCCACGCGGGGGACTGCGCGGGTGGCGGGGTTTGATGTGCATGAGCAGTCGATGGCGGTGCGTCAGCGCATTGGCTATTTGCCGGAGACGCCGCCGCTGTATCCAGAAATGACGGTGGCGGGGTTTTTGCAGTTTGTGGCGCGGTTGAAGGGGGTTCCGGCGGGCGATCGCGTGGAGCGGGTGCGTCATGCGATGGCGCGGTGTGGGTTGGCCGATCGCGCGGGGACGGCGATCCATAAGCTGTCGAAGGGCTATCGGCAACGGGTGGGGATTGCCCAGGCGATTGTGCATGATCCGCCCGCGATCGTGTTGGATGAGCCGACGGTGGGGCTAGATCCGCGCCAGATCATTGAGGTGCGCAAGCTCATCGAGAGTTTGGCGGGGGATCACACGATTGTGCTGTCTACCCACATCCTGCCGGAGGTGAGCATGACGTGCAGCCGGGTGGCGATCATCAACCGGGGTCGGATCGTGGCGACGAATACGCCGGAGAATCTGACGGCGGAGCTGGTGGCGGGGGTGGGCTATGAGGTGGAGGTGATGGCGGATGAGGCGGAGTTGTTGGCCTGGGATGCGATCGCGCTGACGCCTACCCCAACTCCAGATCCAGCGCCATCGGAAGCTGTCCCTGCGCCGGATCCTGAATCGACAGAATCTAAGGACTCTGATTCGGATCAAGAACCTCAGGAATCAGAACCGGAATCGGATACGCCAGAGGCGATCGCGGCTCCATCGAATCCATCTAATTTGGTGAAATTAAGCGATCGCGGGGCTGCCCTGGTGGATCAGTTGGGGGTGATCGCGGGGGTGGCGTCCGTCGCGCTGCTGCAACCGGAATTGAGCCACCGGGGTGAGCGGCCAGATCTGCGGCGGCTGCGGCTGCGGATTGCGAGCCAGCCAGGTCAGGAACCGGGCCGCGCGATCGCCGCGTCAATCCTTGGGTCTGGGCTGGGCCTGTGCGAACTGCGCCGCCAGCGGGCCAGCCTAGAGGATGTGTTCCTACAACTGACCACCACGGAACCGACCGATCACAACAACTAAGACGTCCTAACCGCGCCCCGATTCATTGTTTCGGACTCCACCATGGCTATTATTCTCGCCAATATCACCGCCATCTATCGGCGCGAATTGCAAAGTTATTTCCGCTCACCCCTCGCCTACGCGATCGCGGGAGCCTTTTGGCTGCTGGCCGGTTTTTTCTTCTGCGCCATTCTTCTCGGTAGCGAAGGACTCATTCAGCAGGCGGCCATGCGCGATGCCCAGGGGCAACAGATGGGAGTGCCCGTGCCGCCGTTCGATTTGGTGGGGGAATTTTTACGGATTTTCCTCGGCACCATGGGTTCACTTTCCCTCTTCATTTTGCCGATTCTATCCATGGGCCTCTATGCCGAAGAACGCAAGCGCGGCACTTTGGAATTACTCGCCACTTCCCCGGTGACGAACTGGGCCGTGGCGGTGGGTAAATTGCTGGCGGTTTTGACCTTTTATATCACCTTGATCGCGCCGCTGCTGCTGTATGAGGCGATCGCCTTCAGTGGCGCAAGTCCCTCCGTGGCACCGGGTTTGCCGATCGCGGCCCACCTGGGTTTGGTGCTGTTGGCGGCGTCGGTGTTGTCGTTGGGGATGTTCGTCTCGTCCCTGACCGCTAGCACCATCCTGGCCGCCGTGATGACCTTTGCCCTGGTCCTATTCCTTTGGATTATGGATCTGGTGGCGAGCGCGATCGGTGGGCCGGTGGGGGAAGCGTTGGGCCATTTGTCCCTGCTTCAGCACTACGATTCCTTTGTCAATGGCGTCGTGGAAACCAAGAGTTTAGTGCTATTCGGGAGCTACATTTTTGCGGGGATTTTCCTGACGGCCCAGTCCATCGAAACGTTCAGGTTTCAGCGATCTTGATGCGGCCTAATTAACCGGTGGGGCAAGGGACTTAAGCCCCTTGTCTTAGGGTGTGGGGCGTATTTTCCTAGGCCGTTTGATTCCGTCATTTTTCGTCTGATTCTGTTGTTTTTTTCCAGAGCACCACAGCGCGATCGCCATGAAGAAATCCTTGTCCCGCAAGACCCTGCGCCAGGGGTTATTTCTAGGAAGTTTGATCTGTATTTCCGCCGGTCTGTCGGCGGGATTTGTGGTGGGGGATTGGGGGCCGCTGCCGGTATTTTTGCTGGCGTTGGGGGGGGCGCTGTTGGCGATCGCGCTGCTGACCCAACAGAACACGGCGGAATTATTAAATCGTCGGTCCACGAAGGCGGGCACCAACGCGATCGCGGCCACCTTGGCGGTCCTGACGATTTTGGGCACGGTGAATTTTGTAGCGGCGCGCTATTCCGCGAAATTCGACGTGACGGAGCGGCAACTGTTCACCCTCGCGCCCCAAACCCAGGAGGTGGTCAAAACCCTGGCGACACCGGTCAAAATCTGGATTTTTGATCGGGCGCTGGGGACGGGCGATCGCGACCTGCTGGACCGCTACCGGGCCTTAAATCCCAAGGCGTTTAGCTACGAATTAGTCGATCCGGTGGAAAATCTCACCCAGGCCCAAGCCTTTGGGGCCAAGGAATTGGGGGCGGTGTTTATCGAAAAGGGCGAACGGCGCACGCTCCTGACCACCCTGGGGCCAACGGCAGCGGGCCTGTCGGAGGTGGAACTCACCAAAGCCCTCGCCCAGGCCAGTAGCGATCGCACCGAGGTGGTCTATTTCCTGCAAGGCCACGGGGAGCGGCCCCTCGAAGGGGAACAGGGGGCCATGGCCACGGCGATCGCGGCGTTGGGCGATCGCGGCTTTGAGGGCAAACCCCTGTCCCTGACGGAAAATGCCCAAATCCCTGAAGATGCGGCCATTGTGGCGATTATTGGCCCCCAGCGGCCCCTGTTGCCCGGTGAGGTGACGTTGCTGCGGGGCTATAGCGATCGCGGCGGCAATCTGATGATTTTGCTTGATCCTCAAGTGGAGCCGGTGGACGCGGGCCTGGGGCCATTGCTGGAAACCTGGGGCATTCGACCCGATGGGCGCGTGGCGATCGACGCCTCCCCCGTGGGCCAGTTGGTGGGCCTCAAGCCCGACACCCCCGTGGTCACCCAATACGGCGAGCACCCGATCGTGGCCGACTTCCGCCAGGGCATTTCCTACTATCCCGTCGCCCAACCGATTACGGTCACCGAGCGATCGGGCATCACCGCCACGCGCCTGTTGGAAACGGGGGACCAAAGCTGGGCGGAAAGTGATCTCACCTCATCGCCCCTGCGGTTCGAGGCCGATCGCGATCTGCAAGGCCCCCTGACCCTCGGTGTGGCCCTGGAGCGATCGCCCGCCGGAGGAACTGCAAATGCCGAAACCGATCGCCCCTCCCAAGGACGGCTGGTGGCGATCGGCAACTCCACCTTCGTGGCGGACGGCTGGTTTGATCAGCAGTTGAATGGGGACGTGTTCCTCAATGCGATCGGCTGGCTGGGCGATCGCGACGACAGCGCCCTTTCGGTTCGGCCACGGGAGCCGGAAAATCGACGGATTACGCTGACGGCCCTCCAGGGGAATTTGATTGCTCTCTTGGCCCTGGCGGTTTTTCCCCTGCTGGGGTTCGGCAGCGCTGGGGTGATCTGGTGGCGCAGTCGGTAATGCGATCTCGAACGTTTCCAGATGCCCAGACAAGGGGTTTAAACCCCTTGCTCCCACCGGCAAAACCACGGCTCGATCAAGGTTTCTAGCGCTTTTTTTCATTTTCCTGCGGACGATTTTTTCGTGAATTTCCTATGCTGAAACGCTCCACTTGGATTTGGTTAGCCCTGGCCCTGGCGATCGCGGGCGGCACCGTGGTGTATGAGGCGGTGTCGAGCCGTCAGGAGGAACAGCAAACCGAAGCGAAACGCATTTTTGGGTTCGAGGAAAGCCAGGTGAAGTCCGTCACGATCGCCACGGCCGATCGCAAACTGACCCTGACGCGATCGCCAGAACCCCCCGCCGCTTCCCCATCGCCAACCACCACGCCCGAAGCCCTCGAAGGCCAACTCAAAACCCGCTGGCAGGTGGAGGCCACCGCGATCGCGAACCCCCAGCCCAGCCCGAGTCCGCAATCTAGCCCTAGTCCGCAAGCCACTCCCAGCAACCCACCGCCGGAAACCTTGGAACGTCAACCGGCCAGCGATGCCGCCGTCGCCTTCTTGCTCAACCAACTCACCACCGGCCAGCGCGATCGCGAAGTCACCGTCGCCGCCGCCGATCTCGGGCAATTTGGCCTAGACAATCCCGCCGCCACCGTCACCCTCACCCTCCAGGACGGCAAAACCCACACCCTCCTGGTGGGCAACGCCAGCTTTGACGATCGCTTTCTCTATAGCCGCATCGATCCCCAGGGAGAACCCCGCGACATCGCGATCGCCCTCATCCCCAAGGATCTCGAATTCGCCATCAACCGCCCCCTCGCGGAATGGAAAGCGGAAGCCCCCGCCGCCGAATCGAGCCCGAGCCCCGAAGCGTCCCTGAATCCTGAGCCCAGCCCGAGCCCTGAAGCTTCCCCCAGCCCAAGTCCAACGGCCAGCCCAACCCCCGAAGCTTCCCCCAGTCCAGCCACCAGCCCCAGCCCGATCGCCCCGTAACCCCCATCCATGAGCCAAGCCACCGCCACCCTCCTCATCTCCTGCCCCGATCAGCGCGGCCTCGTGGCCCGCATCGCCAACTTCATCGACGCCAACGGCGGCAACATCGTCCATGCGGATCAGCACCTCGACTTCGAGGCCAACCGTTTCCTGAGCCGGGTGGAATGGCAGCTCGATGGCTTCAACCTGCCCCGCGAACTCATTGATCCCGCCTTCGCCGCGATCGCCCGACCCCTCGGAGCCACCTGGCAACTGCACTTTTCCCACCCAGTCCCCCGCATCGCCATTTGGGTCAGCAAACAGGACCATTGCCTCCTCGATTTGCTGTGGCGGCACCGGGCCGGGGAACTGCCAGCGGAAATCGTCGCGATCGTCAGCAACCACCCGGACCTCAAACCCATCGCCGATCAATTTAATATCGACTACCACCACATCGCGATCGCCAAGGACAACAAACTAGAGCAGGAAAAAGCGCAACTGGATCTGATGGCGCAGTACCGCGTAGACCTCATCGTCCTCGCGAAATATATGCAAATCCTCAGCGCCGATCACGTCAACACTTTTCCGCCCACCATCAATATTCACCACTCCTTCCTCCCAGCCTTTCCCGGCGCAAAACCCTACCATCGCGCCCATAAACGGGGCGTTAAAGTGATCGGAGCCACCGCCCACTACGTCACCGCCGACCTCGACGAAGGGCCAATTATTGAACAGGACGTATCGCGCGTCAGCCATCGCGACACGGTGGAAGACTTGATTCGCAAGGGTAAGGATCTAGAGCGCATTGTTCTGGCCAGGGCCGTGCGTTTGCACCTGCAACATCGCGTCTTGGCCTATGACAATCGCACGGTGGTTTTTGCCTAAGTCTTGGCTCTGATATGGCCCCAAGCCGCGCTGAATTGTCCCCCTTGCCCCCCTAGTCCTAGCCCATGGAACCGCCGGGGGTGAGGGGATTTTCGTTGGCAGGTGCCCTTTGGCCCACCCCCGCCGGGTGAGAAATTCGGCGGTTCTCCGATTTGGGGGCATGACTTTGCGCGGACCACCGCGATCGCCGTGTGAATGGGTTAAAACTAGCGAGACTTGGCCACGGTCGCCTGCTTGCCCCTTTCCGACGAATCCGCCGCCCCCTCTCCCGAGTTCTTCCCCTGCCACCCTGCGCTGTCGGTGCCATGAAAATCCTGATCTATTCCTACAACTACGCCCCCGAACCCATCGGCATTGCCCCCCTGATGACGGAACTGGCGGAGGGGCTGGCCGCCCGAGGCCATGAGGTCCGGGTGCTGACGGGGATGCCCAACTACCCGGAACGGCAAATTCACCGCGCCTATCGCGGCAAGCTCTATGCCCGCGAGCGGGTCAATGGGGTGCGCATTGATCGCTGCTATGTCCGGGTGCGGCCCAAGCTGGGGCTGGTGGGGCGGATGGTGCTCGATGGCAGTTTTGTCTTGACCAGTTTTGTGCGATCGCTGGGCCTGTGGCGACCGGATGTGATTTTGTTCACCTCACCGCCGCTGCCGGTCTGTGTGCCCGCCTGGATTTTGGGCAAGCTCAAGGGCTGCCCGACGGTGCTGAGTTTGCAGGATATTTTGCCCGAGGCGGCGGTGGCGACGGGGCTGGTGAAAAGCCAAAAGGCCATTCGCGTTTTTGAACAGTTGGAGCGGTTTTGCTACTGGAGCGCCGATGCGATCGTGGCGATCGCGGAGGGGTTTATGGACAATCTGCGCGATCGCAAGGGCATTGCCGCCGACAAGATCGAACTGATCTACAACTGGGCGGACGTGGACACCATTGTGCCGATGGATCCGGACACCCCCTTCCGCCGGGACAACGGCCTCAGCGGCAAATTTGTCGCCCTCTATGCGGGCAATATCGCCCTCACCCAGGGCATCGAAACGGTGGTGAAGGCGGCGGCCCTCCTGAAGGGGCGGCCCGAGGCGGAAACGGTGCGGTTTGTGATTGTGGGCATGAGGGAGCGGCTGGCGGAGTTGCAGACCCTGTGCCGGGACAAGGGGGTGGAGGATCTGGTGATCCTGCGGGAGTTTGTGCCGCCCCAGGAGCGCCCGCAGATGTTGGCGGCGGCGGATGTGGGGCTGGTGGTCCAGAAGCGCAATGTGGTGGCCTTTAATATGCCCTCGAAAACCCAGGGGATTATGGCCAGTGGCCGCGCGATCGTGGCGTCGGTGCCCCTGACGGGGACGGCGGCGCGGGCGGTGACGGAGGCGAAGGCGGGGGTGGTGGTGCCGCCGGAGGATCCCCAGGCGCTGCTGGATGCGGTTCTGGCCCTTCATCATGATCGCGATCGCGCGATCGCCTACGGCAAAGCGGGCCGCCAATGGGCCGAGGCAAAATACAGCTACGCCACCGCCCTCGATCGCTATGAAGCCCTGTTCCAGCGGCTCGCCAAGGGCGTCTGACCCAGGCCGACCGGCCCCAAAATCGCGCCCCTGGGGTTCCCCACCATCCCCCACCGACCCCCGCCAACCCATGTGGTAGATTGGGGTCTCGCGATCGCCAGTTACGGCCCTCTCCCCCCGCCCCATGGGACCATCAATGGGAAAAAATGGGGAACCTGGGCGGGCCTCCAACCAGTCCCTAACGCTCCCTCGAACATTGGCACCGCATGAGCCGCACAATCGTCATCACATCGGGCAAAGGAGGGGTCGGAAAAACCACCTCCACCGCAAACCTCGGCATGGCGCTCGCCCAGCTAGGGCGCAAGGTGGTCCTGGTGGATGCGGACTTTGGCCTGCGTAATCTCGACCTGCTCCTGGGGCTCGAAAATCGGGTGGTTTATACGGCGGTGGACTATCTGGCGGGGGATTGCCGCCTGGATCAGGCCCTCGTCAAGGACAAGCGTCAGCCCCGCCTCGCTCTGATGCCCGCCGCCCAGAATCGCACCAAGGAGGCGGTCAATCCGGAGCAGATGCAGGAGTTGATCGGTGCCCTGGCCGATCGCTATGACTATGTGCTGGTGGACTGCCCCGCTGGCATTGAAATGGGGTTTCGGAATGCGATCGCGGCGGCCAAGGAGGCGATCGTCGTCACCACCCCAGAAATCGCCGCCGTGCGAGATGCCGATCGCGTGGTGGGCCTCCTGGAAGCCGAAGGCATCCGCAATATTCAACTGGTGGTGAACCGGCTGCGCCCCGCCATGGTGCAGGCCAATGACATGATGTCCGTCGATGATGTGCAAGAAATCCTGGCGGTGCCGCTGCTGGGGGTCATCCCCGACGATGAGGGCGTGATTACGTCCACCAACCGGGGCGAACCCCTGGTGCTGTCGGATAAACCCTCGGTGCCCAAGCAGGCGATCGAAAATATTGCCCGCCGCCTAGAGGGGGAAAAGGTGCCCTTCATTGATCTCGAATCCATCAACGATGGGCTGTTTGCCCGTTTGCGGCGCATGTTCCGGGGGGCCGCCACCTGAGGTCGAGGCCGCGCCGCCCCCCCGTTTGTTTGTAAGCCTCAGGGGCAAGCCTGACCCGCGAGCCCACGAGTTTGATCCCCAAGACCCTACCTACCGCCCACCCCCTGGCCCGCCGCCCCTTTAAATGGCCATGATTAGCGACTTGCTTGACCGCCTATTTCCCCGAGAACCCGATAGCCGCGAGGTGGTGAAACGGCGGCTACAGTTGGTGCTGGCCCACGATCGCGCCGATCTGACCCCGGAGATGATGGAGCAGATGCGCCAGGAGATTCTGGAGGTGGTGTCGCGCTATGTGGAGTTGGATACGGAGGGGCTGGCCTTTGCCCTGGAAAACGATCGCCGCACCACGGCTTTGATTGCCAATTTGCCCATTCGTCGGGTGCGCAAACCGGCGGAACCGAACCGCGAGGAGGACTAGGTTGACCAAGGGGGGGGAGACCGCTGCCCTGGGGGCGGTGCGGGGGGAGGCCTTGGCGCGGCTGCGGGGGCACCGGGCGATCGCCGTGATCCGCACCGATGCGATCGCGGTGGGGCTGGCCATGGCCCAGGCGGCGGCGGAGGGGGGCCTGCGGGCGCTGGAGGTGACCTGGACGTGCCATCAACCGGCGGCCCTGGTGGCGACCCTGCGGCGGGCGCTGCCGGACTGTTGGATTGGGGCGGGGACGTTGCGATCGCCAGGGGCCGTCCAGGAGGCGATCGCGGCGGGGGCGCAGTTTTGTTTCATGCCCCATACGGATCCGGCGGCGATCGCCGTGGCCGTCCAGGCAAACATTCCCGCCATCCCCGGTGCCCTCTCCCCCACGGAGGTGGTCAGCGCCTGGGAAGCGGGGGCGTCCGCCGTGAAGATTTTTCCCGCCGATGCGGTGGGCGGTCCCGCCTACATCAAAGCCCTGGCCCCGGTCCTGCCGGACATTCCCCTGGTGCCCACCGGAGGCATTACGCCAACCAATGCGGGGGACTTTTGGGCGGCGGGGGCGGCGGCGGTGGGGCTGGCGAGCTGCATCTTTCCCCCCGAGGCGATCGCGGCGGCGGACTGGGCCACCGTGGGCACCCTAGCCCAACGGCTCGCCAAAACGGCCGCCCCCTGGCAGCAGCGGATCGGGGTGTCAAATCCGCCATAAACCCCGCGATCGCGCCCACCGCCAAGGAAATGGGCTAACCTATGGAAAATTTGCCCCGGCGGATGGGGCGGCTTCTGGGCCAAAAATCCGCAGTCATCAGGCGTAAGCACACAGCAATCGCAATAACGGTGGTCGTGAGGACATGGCTGGAAACATCGGACTCCTGGGCTGGCGCAAGCCAGGTGCGGCACATGGGGGGGGCGTACATCCCTGGTTTCAGCGGCCCGGTTTTGTCGTCGCGGGTACGATTGTGGCCTTTGCCGCTTCCTGGACGGGCACCCAAACGGGCCTGATCCAGCAGCAGATCGATCGCTGGGAGCGGGAACGGCTGGCGGTGAATGTCCAGGAACTGACGCGATCGCTCGATCAGCCCGAACACCGCTGGGGGCAACTGCGGGACTTCCGCTGGCATAGCCTCACCCATGGGGCCACGAACAGCGGGCTGATGCTCCAGGGCAGCGCGATCGTCAAGGACACCGCCATCCCCAAGGATCCCAAGGCCGCCATGGCCCTGCTCAAGCGCCTGGATCGCCGCTGGTTTTCCATCGATCTAGGTGGCCAGCGCCTGACCGCCTGGGAGGGGAACCGGGTCGTGAAGCAGTCGATCGTCTCCACCGGCAAGGCGTCCACCCCCACCCCACCGGGCGTTTGGCAGACTTACATTAAACTGCGATCGACGCGGATGCGCGGTCCGGGCTACGACGTGCCCAATGTGCCCTACACCATGTACTACCACCAGGGCTACGGCATCCACGGGGCCTACTGGCACAATAGCTTCGGGACGCCCGTGAGCCAGGGCTGTACGAATGTGCGGGTCAGTGAGGCGCGCTGGTATTTCAACTGGGCTCCCATGGGGACACCCGTGGTGGTCCACCGCTAGGGAGATGGTCGATGGATGGCGATGAACCTCCGGGGGAGGGGCTAGGGCGGATTGAGCCGGACGCCCAGGCGGTGCTGGACTTTTGGTTTGGCCCGCCAAATGCTGCGGACTATGGGCAGCCCCGGCGCTTTTGGTTTACGAAGGATGCGGCCTTTGATGCGGCCCTGGGTGATCGCTTTGGGGGGCTCTACGGGCGGGCGATCGCGGGGGCCTGCGACGGGTGGCGGGAGGATCCGAGGGGCTGTTTGGCCCTGATCATTGTTTTGGATCAGTTTTCCCGGAATTTATATCGCGATCGCGCCGAAGCCTTTGCCGCCGATGCCCAGGCCCTAGGGCTGGCGAAATTTGCCCTAGCTAGGAACTACGATCGCGCCGTCGCCCCCGTGCAGCGGTGGTTTTTCTATTTGCCCCTCGAACATTCCGAATCCTTGGCGGATCAAGATCAATCCGTGGCCTGCTTTGAAGCCCTGCGGCCTGAGCGGTCTGATCCATCCGCCGATCCAGAACCCTATGCCCTGGATGACGCCGCGATCGCCTCCGTCATTGACTACGCCCATCGGCACCGGGCCATCATCCGCCGCTTTGGCCGCTTCCCCCACCGCAACCACCTCCTCGGGCGCACCAGCACCCCGGGCGAGGCGGCATTCCTCAAGCAACCCGGCTCCTCCTTCTAGCGCCCCACGCCCCTACCCCATTCCCCCTATGCTGCCCGGTTTATTGCTGCCCGGTTTTTCATCAGTCCTGGCCCAAACCCAACCCCTCCTGGGGGCCATGTGGCTCGATGTGACCGTGCTGATCTGTATGCTCACCCTGTCCGCCTTCTTTTCGGGCTCCGAAACCGCCATCACCGCCCTCGATAATTTCAAGCTGCGATCGCTCATCCGCGACCAGGGGGACCCCTCCGGCCTATTTAAGCTGGTCCTAGAGCGCCGCACCCGCTTCATCACCACCCTGCTGGTGGGCAATAACCTGGTCAATAACTTCGCCGCCATCCTCACGAGCAATATCTTCGCCGTGTGGTTGGGGGACTCGGGCGTCGGCATTGGGGTCGCCACCGCCGCCATTACCTTTCTGCTGCTGGTGTTTGGGGAAATTACGCCCAAATCCCTGGCGGTCACCAATGTGCTGGCGACGTTTCGGCTGGCGGTGCGGCCGGTCTATTGGCTGTCGCGGACCCTCGATTCCATTGGCATCATTCGCCTGTTCGAGGGCATTGCCCAGGCGGCGATTCGGCTGGTGCAGGGCGATCGCGTCCCCACGGGCGAAACCCTCAAGGATTTGCAACTGATGATCGAGATCCTGGGGGGCAAGGGCAAGCTGGATCTGGACCGGCGGCAACTGATCGGCAAGGCGCTCATGCTCGATCGCCTGACGGCCCTGGATGTGGTGAAGCCGCGCATTGAGATGCAAACCATTTCCCACGGGGCGAGTTTGCAGGAATTGCTGGATTTTTGCCTAGAAACGGGCTATTCCCGCATTCCGGTCCAGGAGGACTCTAAGGATCGGATCGTGGGGATCATTAACCTCAAGGGTGCCCTGCGGGCCTTGGCGGAGGATCGGCAAGCGGGGAGATCGCTGCGATCGGTGACGGTGGCGATGGAACCGCCCTTCTATGTGCCGGAAACGAAGCGGCTGGCGGATTTGCTCAAGGAGATGCTGCAACAGCGGCTGCACATTGCGATCGTGGTGGATGAGTATGGCGGCACCGTGGGCCTGTTGACCCTGGAGGATATCCTCGAAGAACTGGTGGGGGAAATCTATGACGAGAGTGATTTGCCGCCGCGTTTGGGCCGCCATGGGGGATCGATGGCGCGGCAGGCGTGATGGGGGACCGGTTTTTTTGACACTTTTTTGATATCAGAAATTCTGATGGGTCGTTGATCGAGTTTGGGAACGGATCCTGGGGGATCGGGGGGGCGATCGCGGCGATCAAGATTTTTTCAAGATCCCCTTTGACAGATCAAAATAGTGTGTTATTCTTCCTAAGCGCTGAAAAACACGGGTCGGTGCCCGAGTGGTTAATGGGGGCGGACTGTAAATCCGCTGGCTACGCCTACGCTGGTTCAAATCCAGCCCGGCCCATCTTTCAGCCATGCCTCTGTAGCTCAGTGGTAGAGCGCACCCTTGGTAAGGGTGAGGTCACGAGTTCAATCCTCGTCAGAGGCTCTTTATGGTATCCCTGGCAATCCGATTTAACGGGTTCTAGGGTTTTGTCATGTGTATGCCCATATTTTCCCCTTATTGGTCTTAGGTGATCCGATAGGGTGAGCCTATGGGGGTGATCGTAATCTGGGGTCGTTAACGGTTCTAGGTAGGATCACCCATGGCTAAGAAAAGAAGGGCACACGGTGGCATTCATGCGACTAAGCGACGGGGCCAATGCGTCCTGCGGTGGACGTACCAGGGGAGAGAGCGGACGCTATCGGTAGGCCCATGGGGTGATAGCTCATCGTTGCTTGCCCAACGCATTGCAGCACGGATAGCCACGGATATCGCGGTAGGGGACTACGACGATACCCTCATGGCCTACAAGGTGATGAGCCCCGTCTACCGGGTCCATGGAGACGCGAAAAGCGACGGGGACGGCGATGGACTTCTTACGATGCTCAATGCCTACCTAGAGGCCAATAGGGGCCGGTGGAAGGAAAACACCATTGAAAAGAATCGCTTATTAATCCGATTGATTGAGGATTCATTAAATGGGAGCGATATGAGGGTAGAGCAATTAAGTTATTCGATCCTCTTCTCTCTCCTAGGGCAACGGACCCGACAGATCAGGGATTGCATGGCATTGATTGCCCGAGTAATTGGGCTTACCCACCCTCTATCCCTCGAAATAAAAGAGGGAATGAAATCCCTTGCTAAGCCTAAATGGGTAGTTGATCCCAAGCCCAACGCATTTAGCCCAGATGAAAAACGATGGCTATTGAACGCGATTGAATCAGAATGGACTGAGGGCAAGCTATTGCAGATGGCTAAGTTTGTTCGATTAATGCTATTAACGGGGTGCCGTCCTAGTGAGGCGCTGGGATTATTCCCGAGTGATTTCGTAGTGGAAGGGGGAGAGATGAGGTTTATTCATTTCCAACGCAATGTTAGCTATCGAGGGGGTAAGCCAATCTTTAACCAGGGATCGAAAAACAACAAAACCCGAAAGTTCCCCATTGATCCCAGCGGACAGTTAGCCCAACTAGCCAAGCAATTAAAATCCCAAGAGTCTCAATCATTCTGCTTTGGATTCAATTACCACAACTTCCGCCAGCGGGAATGGAAGCGGATAGTGAGCCCAATTAAAAAGGGAGCTACCCCATACGCCCTTAGGGACACCTTCATTACGGAACAGGTAATCAAAGGGGTGAGCCCATCAATCATCGCCCTGTGGTGCGACACAAGCCCCACGGTGATCCAAAAGCACTACCTTGATCCCAACCGTGCCCTAAGCGTCCTACCCCATGAGTAATTTGTTTGCAACATATGTTTGCAACATTCTGATTTAAGGGTCTCCAGTGGGATTTGTTTATTACATTTGTTTTAAACATTTTCCCTAGGGCACAGAAAAAACCCCCTTGGTTGGCACCTTGGGGGTTTGTTGTTCGGAGGAAGCAAATGCGATCTTTGCTTTCCCTATTATGCCGCCTTAGCCCGCGATTTAGGGGCTGCTAGGCCAGTTTTTTCTTGAATTAGGGCCATCGCACTGGGATCGTCTTTGTATTGCTCCAGAAGGGCAGCCAGCGCCCCTAGCTTGGTTTTCTGATGAGCTTGCCAAGCCTCAGTCACAAACTCGATCATTTTATCGAGACCCTCATTGCCGTAGAGATCAAAGCAGCCTTGCACGTATCGCGATGCAAAGTTTTTGATTGCCTGATCTCTGTTCATCAAAGGGTCGGAATGGCGATTTTCCAAAGCTTCGATACTGGGTTTTGCGTTCGCATATTTAACTGCTTTCGTTTGCGCTCGCTCTTTTTTCGGCGATGCCCCATCGACTTGTGTACTTTGATCGATTAGCTCTTGAGTGCTGGGGGCAGTCAATCCGATTTCATTGCCTTGGCTGTGCAGTCCATCGGTATGACCGTTATCGATAACTTGCCCTTGCGGTGCTTCGGTAATCATCTTCGCTTGCCGGTTGAATGGGTTTATATGGATAACTATAGCAAAACCAATTAATTCTGTTCCATCTAACAGTTTGATTTAGCTTATCAAACCCATTTTTAAGTAGCAGGGCTTGCATCGCTTTGTTGATGGAAAGTGTGATGCAATGGATGTGCATTTTATGATTGCTTGCGACTGATAAAATTTTTTGAATCAATGCCGTACCTACTCCCTTGCCATGGTGATTCTTAAGAATAGCTATGGCAATTCCGTAAGTCCTGCCAATGCCGTCTAGGGTCATATCCTCGATTGAGATATACCCAACCGGTTTGCCCCCTGCTAGAGCAATCCATACCCTATCGGATTGAGTACTGTCGCTTAGCTTTTGCTTGGCGTAATCCAAAACCGAATTATCATCCCAGCAACTGTTAACGCACCATCCTCCCACGTCAGGGTCTAGCAACGCTTCTCTGAAAAATTCATGGACATCGACACTAGAGTAGTGTTCATGGGGCTTGATAATGCGAACGCTAGGGGCCGGTACGGTATCGAGATTCATAAGCATCGTCAAAGATTCCTGTGGTGTCTACAAGGGGAATATCGCGTCTTAGGCCGTTTGCCTTGAACAGGGCATGGCGAAAATTAAGATCAGCTACGGGGCGTTTTCGGGGCATCTTTTGGCGTTTGCCTAGGATGGTTTTGTAATCGTTCCCCGAGAATACGTGATCCTTTTCCGACCAAGTAAATGCCAGTTCCTCAAATGAATCATTTTGGATTGAAAGCACCTTAGTAAAGAATGATTTGGCGTCTGTTTTTGACTTAGCGAAATACGACAATTGATAGCCGTTTACTTTGTCGTAGTAGGTAGCTTTTCCTGTTCCCCGTTCTAATTTATAGCCTACGAATAAATTTGCGATTTCGCGGGCAATTGATCTTAATTCTGTTTCGGTTACCTGTTCAATGTCTTTTCTGTATCGAACGTTAATGGTCGAATGAACTGGCTGGCGTCCCATGTTTCGAGCCGATGATTTTAGCTCCCTAAAGTACAGTTCAATCTGCGGATAGATTGTAATTGTGTTATGAAAATCCGTGTAGGGGATTCCATAAAACGAGTCGGGAACATTAAGCTTGACGTAGTTATTGAAGATAGTTGCCTTGAGAAGCGCAATAGATACGCTTTCGTCAGGATCAAAAAAACAAAGCCTTGCTAATTTTTCCCTTGCGTTTTTGGGTATTGGTTCACGTCGATTAGGGTCTGTACTTTTCAGGTACTCATCATACTTATCTAGAAATTCCTTTGAATCCCTCATTGCTTGCCTTACAAGCCTGTTGTGGACTGAACCAAACTCGTTAATTAATCGGGCATTGCCTACACTCGATCTAGATGTAGGTCCGGCTTGAGAATCTGGATTACCTAGGGGATTCTCGTTAACGATATCCTGCTTTTTTTTGGGTGCCATGGCCTTGGGTCAGATGTAATTTACATTTGTAATAAACATTTGTTTATTACATTTTGCCTAGGGGGTAGGCTCATCGTCCTCATCCCCAAACGTCTTTAACTCAACCTGTGCAAAGTCGCTGTCGGGGAATGAGTTCTTACGTCCAATAAATTCCGCTTGCTGGAATTTTAATGCAGCCTCAGCACGGGCCTCTAGTAGCTCTTTTTGTGCGTCCGCAATTTCCTTGGCCCCGTTCTGGACTTCTTTGACCGCAGTAGCTACCGATGTCATCACCTCAAAAGCGTCTTGCACGTTTTGAAGTGTGCTGGTAAATGTCCTGATCTTGCCCGTATAAGAAAGGGTTTCAAAGACACGTTCATCCATCCAATCGTAGGCATTTTGAGGCACTACAGCCGCAGCCTTTAACCCATTGCCGATTCGACCCGTGTACGTGCCAATAACTCCCACGCTATCAAACAGAGAATTAAAGGCATTGTTAATAGCGCTTAGGGCGTTGGCTTGAGCTTGATAGATTCTATTGGCAGCAGCTAGGGTGATCTTTGTCTGTTCCCATTTCTCAGCCCCCAACAGTCGATCCATCAATGCCTCAAAGTTTTGATTGATGATGTCATTAAAATCAATCGCACTGTCATCAGGGTCTTTTAACGATAAAGCCTCTCTAGCGATGTCTACTACGGTGCTAATCAAATCAATGGCGGTCTCTTTGATGTCCACCGATAGCATTACGCCGTTATGAATACTCATCGCTGTGCCAATGGCGTTAAAGATGTGAACCAACCCTAGGGTATTAAAGATTGAATTGACCCTAGTAGTTAATCCAATAGGTTGACCAAATAAGCCCCTGATAGGCTTGCCAACAGCAGTCTTTACCGAATCAGGGTTAGTGACCAATGCGCCAGACAACCCATTAGGAATGGGACCGGGTTCCCCAATGCGTCGCAAAATCTCAGCATCTTGGAATCGGCATGACGTGGGGCCGTTCGGAGACAGAACCGTATCCTTAGTCTTTGATGTGTCAGCTTTGATGGAATTGAGCAACTGGAAGACGCCAGCTAGGCCCGCCGTAACGCCAGCTAGGACGATCCCTGGCATGATGAAACGTATCATTTGCTCAATAGCCCCCATGGTGGAGTTATCGAGCTTCACACCCCCCTTAACGGTCGCTTCAGTAGCCTGTGCCGCTACGCTTGCGTCTTTGCTGGCTTTTTCCCCAGACTTAGCGGCGGCGGTAGCTTCATTTAGCTTTGTCTCGATGGAACTTAACCGTCCGTCGGCCCTATCGGCTTGCGCGATTGTCCTGTCTAAGTCTCTATTGATGTCATATACAACCTGAGCGTTTAAGTCTTGACGGTTTTTAATGCCAGCTATTTCTGTAAGCGTCCTTACTGCATCGGCTTTTAATCCGCTCAATACGTTTCTTGTTTCAGTGGCAAATTGAGCGATTGAATTATTCGTGTTTTGCACTGACGCATTAACCTGTGCAATGCCAAGGCTTACGACACTCTGGACTGCACTAGGAATACCCGCAATTTGTCTGGACAGATTGGTTTGAACATTCAAGAGGTTTGTGTTAACGCTCTGAACCAAGCTGCCTAGGTTCGATTGGATGTTAACAATAGTTTGATTGACTTGACTGGTTACATTGGCAGATTGATTGCTTACGTGTTGCCGAACCTCGCTAAACTTGGCGTCAAGGCTTGCGGGGATATTTGCAATTTGACTATTAAGAGAACTGAGACGATTACCTAGCGATGCAATGTTTTGATTGGTGTCTTTGATTTCTGCCCTAATAAATCCCAGTAGTTGATTAATCATGGTTTGAATTAAGGACGATTGAGCATTAATCATCCCTTGGACTACGCCGTTTTGTGCGCCTAACTCTTGACGCAATTGCTGCAAAGTAAGCATCGTTTTAATCTGGGCGATAATTTCATTAATCTTGACTTGCGCGGCTTGTAAGCCAGCGTCAAACTTAGCTTGAGCATCCCTAACTTGTTTGGTTAACTCATTGCGAAGTTGGCCGACCTTGGTATCAAATGCCCTACTTAAATCATTGATCTTTTTGTCAATCATTCCCGGAATTTGCTTGATCTGAGATTGCAAGTCACGGATATAGTCCCCTTGCGTTTTATTCTCAGACGAAAGACGCTTAGTCTCATTAAAAAGCTTAGTGATGTCAGATTTAACCGATTCGATTCCACGTCTGACCGTTTCAAGTGCAGACTTTAACGCTGTTGTTTCTTTAGCGTTTGTTTCGATTTTCCTTTCGGCTGCATCTAGCTCCCTAGCGGTTGCATCTAGTTTTTTGGCCGTATCCGATGATTGCTTCTTAGTCGCATCTAGCTCTTTTTTGGATGCAGCCAAATCGCGTTTAATCGCAGCATCTTCTTTTTTTGATGCTTCACTAGCGGCCTTAACCTCTTTTTTGGCCGATTCTACTTTGACTTCTACGCTTTTAATGGTGCGTTCAACTGTAACAAACCTAGGGATGATTTGAGTAAGCTTAATCGCAGGGGCACCACCACCCCCTTTAATAAGGGTTAGCTGGTTAAAGATTTGAGTGAATGATTTATCTTGCATTGCGTTGGCTTTTTCAAGCGTGTCAATGCGCCTAGACATCACATCAAAAGTCTTTTTATTAATAAATTCACTTAGAACCCTGTCAGCGAACGAAACAGCAGCCAAGATATTGCTGGCTTTAGATGCCAGGGTAAGCAATGGCTTAGATGCTTCTACAAGCTTTTTAACTGCGGGTTGTGACTTGATTACGTCCCCTAATTGACTTAGTTGACGCTTGAACGGCAAAAAGTCCTTAATATCTTTTTGAAGTACCCCTACAGTTCTTTTAATCGCGGGTACGTCTTTGATCGCAGTATTGACCCTTGTGGTAGTGGTTTTGACTGTGTTACTTAGATTCGTGAATCCTTTGTTTAAATTGTCGGCGACTTTTTTGGTTGATTGTGCCGTTCTATTTACTTCATTCATTCTTTTGTTGAATGCAGCCATTTCGGCTTGACGCTTTCTAAAGTCGCTCGATAATTGCTCTACCTTGCGTCTATCGGCGGCTGCATTCTTGGGCAATTGCCGCAACGGTCCAATTTCACGGTTAAGTGTTTTTTCAACCGCTACAGCTTTTTTGTTGCTGGCATCGGCTAGAGCCTTGGCAGCCCGTGCCTGTGTTTCGGCTTGCTGTGCCTTGGCTTTAGCTGCATCAATCCCCCTGATTTGTCCTTTAACCCTGTCTACTTGCGCTCTGATTTGTTGCTGGTACTGTCGCGACTGGGTTCTGATTCCATTAATGCCGTCAGTGTTCGCCCGAATACGGCTATTAAGCCTGCCCTGTTCAGAGCGCAATGAATTATAGGAAGACTGCGCTTTTTTAGATGTTTCTCTGGCTTCACTACTTAAGTTAAAGCTTCTTTCTAGGGACGCCCTTAGATTCCGTGTACCATTGGATCCCATCACGGACGTGTACCCAAACATTCCCACAACAATCAACGCTAGGGGACCATTGCCGCTAAGTGCTTCTTTGACCCATTGAATAACCTTCTTTTTGTCTAATTCATCTTTTCCCAGTCCCGCTGCTTTTTCAGCGATATCTAATGCTTCATCTGCGATTCCCCTAACTTTAAACATTTCACTTTGCAATCCCTTGGTTTCCTTTTGGATTTCCAAAAGCAAAGCCATGATTTCGCTACAGCTAGATTCAGTTTCAGGGGGTTGAGTAGTCATTAGAGTCTTTTGGGAATTTTGATGTTACCGAGAATTGATCGAGACTTGCCTACCACCTCAGCACAAGGGAGACAACACCATCCTAGTTCTGCATTTTTGGTTACCGGGTC
Organism: Cyanobacteriota bacterium; assembly: GCA_022402445.1. GTDB lineage: Bacteria > Cyanobacteriota > Cyanobacteriia > CACIAM-69d > CACIAM-69d > MS008. The sequence continues at coordinate 403,198 of JAKRSF010000006.1, forward strand.
TTTCCAGCAAATGCCATAATTTTGGGGGCAATATCTAATCGGGTAAAATGAAAATGAAAACTTAGCTATTTCTGCATCAAATGTGGACGGTGAATAAAAGGCACTGGCAAATGTTCCTAGGGTTATGGTTCCATCTTTTGTTAATTCTCTCCCCTCCCATACCCTTGACCTATGGACTTCTACGACAGAACCACAATTACGGTTAGAGTCAATCTGAGTTAGATTTGCGTAAAAGTATCCATCATTGGGATCCCAAAACACTCGATTAACATTGCCGTTGCATTCTTCAAAGTAAATAAAATTGAATCCCTGTTCTGATACCGGCCCCCAGTGACGTTTAACGGTATACCAGCTAGTCCAACTTGTAGGAGTGTACCTAGAATAGCCAAACCTAATCCCATAGCCCCCATTGCTTGATACAGTTACCTGTTGGGTTCTGTCTTCTTTAAAAGAAACGGAAACTACGCCAAACGGAGTAGAAGCGCTAAAGGTTTTTTCGATATTCCCTTGCCGAACGATTTCTACCCTTGATCTTTGGTGTGGTTCAAATCTAAGCATTAGGATTGCTTTGTGAATTTGATTGAATAAAATCGACTCATGGGGCTACAGACAATTCTAATGGTCATATTTGAGACATCCCTAGATATAATTACTTCTCCCTTTGCTATGTCCCTGCCCCCAAACTTTTGACGAAACAATTCATCAGTGCAAACGCGCGAAATGCTACCAGCGCTTGACGTTTCTTGCAAATAATGGCGTTGTTGTGTTTCTAAGGTTATTTGGGTGATTCTTTGACTTGCAGCATCAGAATAATAATCAACCTCGACAGTAAACTTACCCCTAGCCGTACTTAGGCCGGGAAACAATACCGGTACGGCCCCAACCCCAAACATAATCATTTGACCGTTTGTCTGGTTTCCGGCATACGTGTGTTCAATGTATTCATCATTAATCAATGTCCCAAGGTAGTAACCATTCATGGAGTTTGCTGTTAGGTAATCCGCAAGCTGCTTTGCAGTCACAAAGTAGTCAGGTTGATTGCCGTATGACACAGGGGAGACTACTGCGGTCGTTTGGCTATAGAGAGTCAAGGTTAACTTGTTTTCAAAATAGGTTTTTCCATTAAAGCTAACCTCAGATTGACGGCCCTTATCGACTCGAAAATTAAATGCTTCTGGACTAGGGCTATCCCCGGTGATTGATTGAATCTGACTCAACAAAGCAACCAAAAATGATGCAATGTTGGGGCACCATGCCTTATTCCAGCCAGGTAACAAAAGTAAATCAATCAATAGTTTTGAGCCATCGAAGGTAATTCCGTTGGCTGGGGTCAGTGCTGTGGGGTAAACTTCCTGACCGGCCACCATTTGACGGGAATTAACAAGAGCAATGTAATTAGGGTCAGTGGGAGATGAGTACGTCATTGGTTCTACCAGTCAGGGTTTACTTTTGGATTAATTAGGGTGCGTAGCTATCGGGGGTAATCGACGGGATAGATTGAGGTGTGTAGAAGCTGATGCCGATGTTCACCGTATCCCAATTAACCGTGACACCTTCAGAATTAATCGTTGAATCAGTTCCTTTAGATGGCTCGGTTAGGGTTACTGATACTTGATCATTGGTTTCTCGAATGGATTCAGGATAGATAGGTTGAAGCATTTTAATAATTGCCGCCACAACGCAATCGAGATTATCGAAGTTAGTCGTAGATAAACCGACTTGAGTTAGGGCGCTTGCGGGAATAAGAACGCCGTCCACATCAGAGGACCAACCAGCGACGGATAGCGGTAGTTCAGACATGCCAAAACCTAGGTAGTGTGCATTTTCCTTATGAGCTTAGCATCATTGCCCGTGACGCCATATATGCGCTTGCGTACCCTTTCCGCCCATGAGCAGCCCTACCTTGAAGTTTGTTTATTACATTTGTTTATTACATTTTTGGACCAGGGGAGCATCCCCAAACCCTTTGACTGTTTATGTCCTAGACCCTGCGATGGTATAGCATCGCAATTCGGCACAGAGCGGAAATTTTAGGTGTAGTGTTTAGACATAAATCAATGTTCCATTTGCAAGAAAAGGGCACAAGGCAATGACAACTACTACGACCGTTTCGACCAAAACCTATTACGTTGAATCCGCTGGGGGTGGATACATTTCGTTCCGTGGCTCTACCAAGGTGTTCGCAGGAGTGGGAACCCTTTTGGGTTGGAGCGAAACGCCCCCCGCCGACAAAATTGAAGCTGCACGGGGCGCAGTTCCCAAGATTGTCATCTCCATGTACAACGAAACCTCGAAGCGTGGGCGAAGCGCTCGCGTGTACATCGACCCGAGTAAGCTTGAAGAGGCAATCGGTGCAACCGGGGATGCTTCCCTTAAGGGGAAAACTATTGATGGCTTTACGGTACGGCGAGCCTACACCCCCCGCCGTCGGGTTTACGTCTAGGTCCATTAGCCGGAATAGGTTAGTGCCGTGTTGATTGGTAGTAAGGAAATTGGACTAGAGTTAGATCGGATTGCGACATTCCAGTTATCAATGCTGGGGTACGATTCAGTTTCTAATTCAGTCCGTTTCCTTACCCTTTCTGATTCAAATCCCAATTATTTCTTTGTCTACAAGCCAGGTATTTGGGCTCTAAAGCACAACGGCATCTCATTCAACTACGGGAAATTTAGCCTTAATACGGGGGAGAATGTAATCAATGTAATTAATGGTCCAATTGAACAACTTCAATTAGTTAACCCCAACGCAACAATGGAGCTATGGTTAAAGCTCTATAGAACCTACCAGCCAGGGGACATCGAAGCACGTATAAGGTCATTCCCCTAGGATGGTTAAGTAAATGAGCGATCCCCTAGCTACGGTATTTCTATGTTGGTTGTGTTTAGCTAGCACGGTTTCGGTAGTGATCTACTTTCGCAAGCTTAATGAGGCACTGACAGAGTTTAGATCGTTCCATAGGAGCTATCTGCGGGCCAACAGGCTCGATCTAGAGCGTCGTAAGAACCCGTGGTAGCCTAGGGATTGTGAATGGCTTGCGTATCTCTGTCGCCCCCTCCCAAGGGGGTATTTTTTTGTGCGTGGGGGGTCTAGGGAAAATGTAAGTTACATTTGTTTATTACATTTGTTTATTACATCCTGGTCAGGGGGTACCCCGTGGACTGACCAAACCCGAGCACCCACCCCAAGGCACCACACGGGCAAGCTAAGGGTCAAGACCCGTCTAGGATTTTTGTTTAATACATTTGTTTTATACATTTTTCCTAGGGGGTGGGTTGGCTCTCTGGGATGCCCCCTCTAAACAGGATGTTTAATACAAATGTATTAAACAAATGTTTAATACAAAAGCACTGGAGAGTTCCCTTAGAGATTCTGGGTGCCCCCTAGGTAGGATGTTTAATACATATGTTTAATACATTTTCCCTAGAGGTTGCCTAGGTAGGGTCAAGGCCAAAATGTTTAATACATTTGTATTATACAAATGCTCCAGAGGGTCTCAGGGTGAAAATGTATTATACATTTGTTTAATACATCCATCCCAGAGGGTAGGCTACGTCCCTCGGGTAGGGCATAAGCAGAATCACGCCAAAAAACTATATCAATCAACTTAATTAATCTATTTATTGATTACATCAATGACATGGTATGGACGATAAAATCTATTTAATCAATTGAATTGGGTGATCATTATGAGTACTAGAGGGGGTAAACGGGAAGGGGCAGGTAGAAACCCACGCTATAGATCGCCATCACCTCGAAAGCAGGTCATCGTTCCAAGTGAATATGAGGATGAAGTAAGAGAGTACATCCTTTGGCTAGATCGCAAGGCTTACCCAGAAATTCGCATTAACACAGAGTCTCCACTAAATCAATACCTAGCCGAAAACGAAAACTAACCCCTTAATCTATTACCCCGTATAAGTTGCGGGGTTTTTTAGTGCCATAAACATAAGCAAATATTATTTAAATCAAATAAACGATAAGTACAAACCGTCTATTCAATTTCGGTTGAGTGTGCGAGTTTGAATACATCGAGTTAACAGCCAGTTGAATCGATGAATCAAAGGGAAACCCAATAAGGCAAGAGAACCTTGCTGCGGGGCCAAGTACGACGTGTGAACCACGGTGAGGCATTCCCGATTAATTAGGCACAACTATTCCATTTGAGGATCAATCAATGAGCAACTTTCAAATTGACCGCAAACCCAACGGCGTCACTATCACTCACCCTGACGGTCGCAAGCGGTTTCTACGTGGCATAGATCACATTCAACTGGTTCAAACTCTGGACATCGTAAAGGAAGCCTTTACGCCATCAGAAGCGTTTTCTACTTACACGGAATGGTGCAATAAATTCCTTTCCCTCTACTTTCCTTAGGTCAGTCGGTTTACGTTCACCCACTAAAACCGTCCAATCATCCAATCATTCACCCTACCAACCACAAAGCAATGGATTACTACCCTGGCAACTGCACCTTGATCGGAGAAACCCAACGGGGTAAGCACATTATTCGGCGCTATGTTTTGCCTAATCAATGGCAGCTTGAAGTACGTGAAAACGGCTTGGTTGAATCCCTCATTGGTGTCTGGCATCCCAATCACTTCGAGAACATCGATAGCGTGCGCAATGCTATCGGATGGGTTGATGTTGTCACCGCTAAGGGTCGCAAAACCGGCATAGCTACCAATTTCAAGTGATGGACTGGACCATCCATAGCGGCACACACGTTTCATCTAGTGGCTACGAAATAAGGCTCTGTGGAGCTAAATGGAGAGCCTATAAGGATGGCAAGTACCTAGGCTCCTATTGGGCTCTATGTGCCGCAATGATCGACTGTGAACAATTGCACAAACACGCACAAGGTAATTAATTCCATGGAAGACGCAACGCAAGAAACGATCGAGCAACTTACGATCAAATCCCACATTGACTACAGCGCGATTCATGACGATATTCCTGGCTATTGGGTGCATGTGACCCTATGGCTACCGGTGGATCACGATGGGACACTGCATCGCCTATTGCGCCATGAAACGGCTACAGCGCTGGGTATGAGCCTTAATGCTGCATGGGGTGCTGAGGTGGACTGGGACCGGCCTAACCATCACTCACGAATGGGTGTGCTAAGCCTCAAATGCCAGGGGTGGAATAGCGCTAAGGCGATGGGTGAGGACTACCTACACAACACGAAACGGGTATTGGGTGCCATCGCCAAAGGCAACCGGAAAATGACTCAATCGGCCCCTAACGTTGAACATCACACCGCAATCGTCTAGACCCTTTGATTGGGAACTAGATTGGCCCGATGATGATGCCCCCTTTGATGAATTTCATCAACACTATGAAGCCACCTACAAGGCAATCATGGGGGGCATTCCTACCGATTCAATCGAGGCGACTTACGCATTTTGGGAGAGGGGATGTCGATGCCCCTTACTCCCACCTACGGATGATGATGAGCAAGGCGAGGGTGGCCTAGGGTTCGACCCGTGCTATCTCGATCAGTTCTATCTCGCGACAATCATGATTTCTAATGAGGTTCGGCTATGAACGAGTACACAAAGGATCAACTCAAGAAAGCAGCCCAATACTATGCCGATGGCAATTGGGCAATGGGCAGGGATGCAGCCTGTAGGGCGTGGTCGGATGATACCGGAATCCCCATGGATGATCTAAAAAATCGCTCTGATTACGAAAGAAGCATCAGCGGATTGATTGCAATGGGCCTAGTGCTTGAGGCACAAGAAAAAGATGAATCGCAGACTCATTAACTACGTCATGGACTCAATCCTTTGTAAGGATGATGTCAACTGGAATGAGATTGATGTGTTGAATGATTTGCTCAAGTACCACACCCAAGGGTTTGAGCAATGGCTTATCTACGAAAACCAGGGGAGTGCATTGATCTCTCATCTTGAAGGGTTTGGTGCGTACCTGGGTAGAGCTAAACGGGTCGATCATATCCACCTTGCATCTGTTAATCGACTCATCTATCAACTAAAGGGGGTTCTAGGATTCTGATGATTTTCTACAAATCTGAGATACGCGAGGACGTATGGTGTGGGGTCAATCGATGGGGGGAGACTCCTAAGGTGTTGATTGAGAAAGTAGACAGGAATAATTACCTTGTCTATGCCCCTGGCAAGAATGGAACCGTCAACACAACATCATTGGCACAAGCCAAAAGTGAAGGGGAGAAGTTAATCGGATGAGTGAATTAAAACGGGTTCATTGGTCTGAGTTGCACGGCAATCCATTGCTAGCTAAGCTTCACCCCCAAATGATTCAATCTACCTTTTTCGACACCAAAATCGCGGTATTGAAGGGGCAAGGGACTAAGAATGGTGGGGCAATCAAACAACAGGTAGTTGTTGCCTACGATTCAACATTCGTGATGGCTAAGTTGAGTGCTACATTAATACCTCTTAAGGTGTTGGGTAGGGCAAGGCTTGAGAAGCTATTGAGTGATGTGGTGACGTTTATTTTCACCGATGAGAATCATTCTCATTCTGAGTCTAATATGGGGGAAGATTCCAATGAAGGGGAATAAATTTGGGGCACAGAAGGTTCAACTCGAAACAGCCCAAGGGGAATTAATCACGTTCGATTCTCTCCTAGAGATGAACACCTACACGGCAATTAAATCTACTTGCCAAGCGCTAGGGGTGAAAATTGTACCCCACTACCCACTACTGATTAAGGAGCAAACCCACCGATTTAAGCCACGACACTACCGGGTAGATTTTGGGTTATTCAATCCTCCCTACCATGATCTATTCGTAGAGATCAAATCGTTCCCAACAATCAATGATGAATTTATTCTCAAGTTGGAAATGATGGACTCTTATGATCCTGGCCTACTGGATAACTACGTGATTGCCCTTGCAAATTCTAGAAGGGTCGTTTACCGGCGTGGTAAGGCTACAACCTTAGGGGATTTGGCACAAAAGAAAACAGGATGCCCCATCGTTGATTTGGAGCAGCTTCCATGGTGGCTTGCGGCCTATTACGCATAGCCCAACGGATCGCGATTGATTGATGGACCAATAGGGGTTAGGTCCATAAACTGTCCCTCTTTGATTGATTCAACCCAAAAACCAAAGGACTCAAATGAAACCGACTAGCTGGTTAAGTGAAGCGAAAAACTGTGATTTTGCGCGATTGACTGTGTTCCCGTTCGATCAGAAGGGCACGATCTTCATTAAAGAAGGTAAGGCTGTTACGACGGATGAAGGTGTGCGGTTGCTGTTGAACGTGCAGCACATCTATCTCGATTACGGCTCTGGTGAGGTTAATGGCAAAAAGTTGAAGGTCGAAGATCACCCATTCATCTTCATTGATCTGCACGATAAGCCATGGACTCGCAAGGGGTACCAAGGCAATCCCGATACCACCGCCGAACCGGTACCGCTTGAGCTTTACCTGTGTGAAGTATTCAAGGCCAATGCCGAATTGGCTAATGGATTCAAGGGTGAAATCAACCTGGCTGATTATTCGGCCCTAATGGAATTGGTGCAATCGGGCTCGATTCCGATTGATACGGTTCACTCCAAGATGGCCCAACTGGAGCCGGTTCAACTGAGTACTGAATTCGGGGCCAAAAAGGAACCCCCCATCTATGGGAAAGGGGGCCAGAAAGGGGGTTACACGGCCAAGAGCGAGGGGGATAAGGCAAAGGAACGCTTGGCGTTTTTGATCGAGTTCTGTGACCCGGATAACGCCAACGGGGCATGGTCCGATAAGTCCCTAATGGCCATGGATGTTCTGTTTGGCCCTCAGCGTCCCACTGATGCCGTAGAGCGCTTCGTTAAACTCATCCTTCCCTAGCCCCTTGGGAGAAATGTAATAAACATTTGTTTTAAACAAATCTCCCCTCATGGGGGGTGCTTGGCAAATGTAATAAACATTTGTTTTAAACATCCCCCAGAACCCTTACTCTACCGTTCCCCCTCCCATGCTCAACGCCAAAGAAGACGACGATGGCAAGGTGTCCATCCTGGGTGATCCGGTCCTGGCTCAAGCCCATGATGAGTTCGTGCCCCCTACGCCCAAAGCCTATGGCAACCGTATCGACTTTCAATTACTTCGATCACTGGGTAACGATGACGAACAATCATTCAATCCCGAATTACCCCTACACGTAAACCTGGAAAACGCGCTAGGACGGTGCGTAACCATCCATGAACCCGCTAGGCAATTGCCCATTATTAAGGCATTCCTATTGCTGCCATCGGCCCTAATCAACATCGCGCCCATAGGCATCGCCCTAGGGCCATCCGGGTCAGGTAAATCGACATTGTGCAAGGTAGCCGCCGAACTTCATCGGGTCCAAATCCTCGCAGCATCATCGACCTATGCCGCAGTGCGAAACCAGGTAAATACGTCCCGCTGGTTTGATGAAGAGTGTGTGTACGAGCGCCATACGATGCTCGTTTTTGATGATCTGAAAGAACACGCATTCAACCCCGATCTATTCACGTTGTTTCGGTGTGGATACGACCGAGCTACGGAAACCATTGCCATCGCAACCGAGGGAGGTAAAAACCTAGAGTTTAAATCATTCTGCCCTAAGCTTTTCTCAACCGTGAGTCAATTCCCGTTTGATTCCAAGTACGAGGAATTACTGAGGCGGTCATTGGTTTTCTTTTTCCAAAAGGATGAGAGTCAGAGGGAGTATGATGACCCATCCGATATCGGATGGAATGAGTACAGTGAAGCATTTCGTAAGAAATGGGAGGATAACCAAAACTGCTTGCAATTTATTGAGCTTCTGAAAGGATTCAAGTCTAAACCCAAAGGGTTGAATCATTCTCAGTGGAAAATTAGCCGCCCATTGGTTGCGTCTTTGATCGCCAATGAAATCGCCCCAAACTATTTAACGGCGATTGGATTGATTAAAGAGTATTGGGCGGGGATGGTTCCTCCCAAATCACCTCTATTCCAAATTCTTGTGGATGTAATAGCGTCTCAGCGGACGGCATGGGAACAGAACCTAGAGCATGGGTATGTTGGCCCTTTCGAGATATCGCCCAAACTTGTAAAAGACGCCGTTGCACTCGCTGAATCATTGGGGCAGCTTGATCGACGTATTCAACCCCACGAAATACGCGATGAAATGGCGGCGCTGGGATGGACGCTAAAGAAAGGTGACGGGGGTGAGATCAAATGGCTAAACGATTAGCCACCAAAAAACGCAAATGCGTCGCCAACCCAGACCGAAAAATTCTCAAGATTGAGGATTATTCATCTAATCTCATCCTGTGCCCCCGATGTCTTGCATCAAAGGGACATACGGTTAACGGCAAACATGGCAGTGAATGGCAAGCAACATGCCCTAATGGTCACACGTTTACCAGAGGGCTTAAATCCATGCCATCGATGGATCAGTTCGAGTATGCCCAATATCTAAAAGAGGCATACCCTAGGACAAATACGTGGGTGAGATACCTTGAGGTTGCCGTAGGCTACACATCCGTAGCGCAAGCAATCAATAGGGGCTTGATTTGATTAATGGACCCTTGGGGATATGGTCGATAAAGATTATCCCATTCAATTAATTAGAAGGTAGCGAAATGGAATTACCCGATGGGTTCGACTTGGGTGGGATGCCTCTGGATTTAGGCGAAAGCGTTGCCGACGCCCAACCCAACAATGAAGATGTTCGGGCCAACGTTATTAGAACAATGGCCGTAATGCTTCACTTGTTTGAAAACTCCACCGTCTCAATCAGTGATGATCTTGAATGGAAAGTTGAAACACCGGCTGACATGGTTGAGGGTCGATCAGAGTCAAAAGACGATCTAGGTAGGGCAGTTATTGCGGGATTTCTTATTGTTGCCAAGCAATGCCTATGGCGTGTTGCAAAGCTAGATGATGAGCTTCCCACTGATGATGATTAGATATCTGGGATACATCGACGATCCGAATCACAGGCATCGAATCCTGGTTTTTGATGATTCCCCTAATCTAATGGATCCGTGCTTGATCCATGTTCCCGATCGATGTCTGTTGAGCGACAAAGAATTACACTCTAGGATCAACAGGGAACTACATAGATATTGGGGAGAACAGTGCCGTAGATACGATCAATTAGGTCATTGCCTAGCCCAGCTTTCCGAATTAGATCACGCCATCCCGTTCTAGGAGCAATAGAAGATGAAAACCAAAGCTGACGCCATTCAAGTCTTAGTTGTGCGCCAATTGGATCAACTTTGCTTTGCTGACCAATTGGATTGGTCGGACATCGAATTACTTAGAGGGTGCGTAATGCTTTACGCATACAAAAATGTCCTTTCGGCTGCAAATCCAATTGATGACGCGATTGAAAACATAAGCGTACTAATTAACGAGAAAGAACAGTCAAAAGGGGATAATCCCATCATTGGATTAAGCGACATAGAGTTAAAGGCGATGAAAGCAGCCATGGGGAGGATCAAGCGCTTGCATGAGACCAAAACCAAAAAAGCACTAGAGCGCACCCCTGGTTACCTTCAGTTGGGGTTCTAGTCAAACGTAATAAACATTTGTAATTTACATTTGTATATTACAAAACACAGCTACCGTCCCCCAAAGGGCGGTTTTTTCATATTAACGATCCATATACGGTGCAAAGGGGCAACCCTGAGAGGCTAGAGTTACTTCAAACGCTTACAGGCTAAGACTTTCAGGGATTCAGTCTACAACCCTTGGTAAGGGTGAGGTCACGAGTTCAATCCTCGTCAGAGGCTCTCGCCAATGACCCTGCTTTCCGGGTTGATCTTTTGTAGATAGGCCGGTGGGCTTGGGTTTCAGCCGCTGACTGGTTGTCCAGCCCAGCCTAAGTGATGCTCGACGATGATCCCCGAATGGGTGCCCTTGGGCTAGCCTATTCGGGGATTTTGGGTTGGTTTGTGGGCCGATCGCGTACCGAAGGGGGCGCTTTTGGGCCGTTGGGGGATGCGATCGCCGAGCCCGAGGATCGGTAACGGGGCGATCGCGATCGCGCTACTAGATCAGCCAGCCGGTTTCGTCATCATTGCTGGTGCGGCGCTTGTCGATGGGGAGCCCTTGGATGCGGCGATTGGCCGGGATGCCGTCGCTGGTGGGCATATTCGGGCGTCGGGCGGGTTTGCGCAGGGCCAGGGCGCGATCGCCGTCGCCGTCGGCCTCAGTCGGGGCGGGGGAAAGGTTGAGGGGGCGCGATTTGGCGGGGGCCGTTTGGATGGGCGCGATCGCACTTTGGTCTACGGCGCGATCGGGGGCTTGGCCGGGGGCTTGATCGAGCCAGAGGGCCAACCCCGCTTCGATCGCCCCATCGAGATCCGTGGTGGCGGCCAGGACGCGATCGAGCAACTGGGGATTGAGGGTAACCGAGAGGGTTTTCTTGGACGGCGAAAGGGAGCTAGGGGAAGCCATGGCAGACCTAAACTACAGCCGAGGGGCCGGGTGAGGAACGGGCGCAGGCGGGGGCGGCAAATCGCCCAGGGACCGTCTGGCTAGGTTCCACTCTAATCGGTTTTGCCCATTTCCTTAGGTCCATTCCCTGGGGTGGGACCGGGCGATCGCGCCGCCGCTGGACCAGTTTGCTTTAATGGGGCGTAAATCACGGCCCCCGGCCCGAGGGGTGGGGAGCGCGGCCTAGGATCCCACGGGAGAGAAGCGTCTATGTCGATTCGGTCTATGGGTACGGTGCGATCGCTGACGAACCCCAGCGCGGCCCCTAGTTTGGTTCCCGGTGCGATCGCGCCCCCCCAACCGATCGCCCTGCTGCGCCAGCGGGCCTGGGTGGAGCTCGATCTCGATGCCCTGCGCCACAATGTGCGCCAACTCAAGGACTGGACCGGCCCTGGGGTGGATCTGATGGCGGTGGTCAAGGCCGATGCCTACGGCCACGGTGCGATCGCCATTGCCCAAGCCGCCCGATCTGCGGGGGCCGATTGGCTGGCCGTCGCCACGATCGAGGAGGGGGGCCAACTGCGCGAGGCCGCGATCGCCCAGCCGGACACCGCCGCCGCCCTCGCCCAGGTGCCCATCCTGGTCCTGGGGGCCATCCACACGCCGGATCAGGTCAAGGCCCTGCTGCACTGGCGGTTGCAGCCCACCCTTTGCTGCCCCCAGCAGGCGGCCCTCGCGGCGGAGGTGGCCGAATCGTTGGGGCAGCGGCTGCCGGTCCACCTCAAAATTGATACGGGCATGTCCCGCCTGGGGGTGCTGTGGTCCGAGGCTCCCCAGTTGGTGCGGCAGGTGCGATCGCTCCGATCCCTAGAACTAGCCAGCATTTATTCCCACTTCGCCACCGCCGACGAGCCCGACGACGCAACCCTCCGGCGACAGCACCGGCGCTTTGAAATGGCGATCGCCCAAATCCGCCAGGACGGCCATCCCCTGCCGCCGCTCCACATGGCAAATTCTGCGGCCACCCTGCGCGATCGCGCCCTGCACTACGATCGCATCCGCCCCGGCCTCTGTCTGTATGGCCTCTATCCGGCCCCGCACCTGGCGGACACTATGCCTCTGCGGCCCGTCTTGAGCGTCCGCGCCCGCATCACCCAGATCAAAACCATCCCCGCCGGTGAAGGGGTCAGCTACGGCCACCGCTTCACCACCGATCGCCCCACCCGCGTCGCCACCGTGGGCATTGGCTACGCCGACGGGGTACCGCGATCGCTCTCCGGCCAGATCGACGTGCTGTGGCGCGGCCAGCGGATCCGCCAAATCGGCACCATCACCATGGATCAACTCATGCTCGACGCCACCGCCCAGCCCGACTTGCAACCGGGGGATACGGTCACCCTCCTGGGCAGCGACGGCGGCGATCGCATCCTCGCCGAAGACTGGGCCGACAAACTGGGCACCATCTCCTGGGAAATCCTGTGCAGCTTCCGCCATCGCCTCCCCCGCCTGATCCAAACCCCCTAGGACGCGATCGCCCAAAACCGTCAACATCCTAAATATTGCGATCGCCCCCCATCCCCAGCGGCTAAGATCAGCCCTAGACGGTCGATGGACCGTGGCGCACCGGGAGCCCGATCAATCCCCTCGATGCCCCAACACCCAGGGACTGATCCCCAATGGATCCCGCCGCCCATCCATCGGCTAGCCCCAGCAAAGCCTTTGAGGAAAACCACCATGACCTTAGTGGCCGAACCGTCCGATCGCGCCCGTACCCACCTCTGGCTGCGGGGGCTGCTCACCATTGCCTGGGCCGATGGCCATTTTGACGAAGAGGAGCGGGAAGTCATCGCCGCCCTCACCCACGAAACGGTGACCCAGGAGGATGGGGGCGGCGGCAATAGCCTGATGGAACCCATCAGCCCCGAAGCCCTGGCCGAAGGACTCAAGGGGGATCCCATCGCCGCCCAGAACTTCTTGCGCACCGCCGTCATGGTCGCGATCGCCGACGGCATCTTCTCCGAACCCGAGGCCCATATCATCCGGCAATTCAGCCGCGCCCTCCACCAGGAGGTGCCCTCCCTCGATGCCCTGCAGAAGCACTGCGCCCCCACCGAAGGGCTCGATTCCGGCGTCGGCAGCCCCCTGGCCCCCCCCAGTGACCACCACGGCCCCGATGTGCTGCATCCGGTGCGGGATTGGCTCGATGGCTTCGAGGTCCATAACCCGAAGGTGGCGAAATTTTTGTGCAAGATGATTCCCGCCCAATGCCCCTTCGAGCGGGATGTGGTCCTGTTTGGCCGCAAAATCGTTCACATTCCCCCCATGTGTAAGATCAATCCCCTCTATGAGCAGATGGTGGGCCTGCGGTTTCGGGCCTTGTCCTATCTGGCGGATGACTGCGGTGAGGATGTTTCTGAGTATTGCTAGGGGTTAAATCTCCCCACAATCAACCGTAGGGGCAGGGTTTTCCCGCCCAGCCCCCACCGACACTGATCGTCCAACGGTTGAACAGGTTTAGGGTAATCGCTCGGGCGAGGGTTGGGAGACCCAACCCCTACGATGACGGAAATGACAACAGACATCCCCTAGGCCCTGGATGATGAGGGGTTGAGGGCCTTTCAGGGGGCGGCGGTGGCGATCGCGACGGCCGCCCATGGACACCCCGGTATGATGGGGGGGACGTTATTGCACCGGCAAGGGTGCCGACACTGTGCTCGTTCCTTCACCGCGTCCTTCGCAGACTGCGCCCTGGCGGCAGTGGCTGGATATTTTTGCCGTTGGCCTGTGGGGGGCGGTGCTGCTGACCTTCTGGCGCACCCGGCAGTTGGGCCTGTTGATCCATCCGGCCTATAACGGTCTGGTGGTGGCGGCGGGGTTGATTTTACTGTGTGTGTTTGCCTTTTCGGTGCTGGTGATTGTGCGATCGCGGCGATCGGCGCGCGCCCTAGAGGAGGCCGGGGCCGCGAACCATACGCCCGTGCTGCCGGCGGGCATGACGGGGAGTTTGCTGCTGGCGGCGGCCCTGCTGGCCCTGGTGGTGCCCCCCAAACCGTTTACCAGTACGAAGGTGCTGGCTCGGGGTGGCCCGTCGGAGACGATCATTGCCACCCGGGCGAATCCCCAAGCGTTCCGCAGTAATGCCAAGCCGGAGGATCGCACGCTGCTGGAGTGGGTGCGGACGATCGCGGCCTACCCGGAGCCGGATGCCTATGTGGGCCAAAAGGCGGTGGTGAGTGGGTTTGTGCTGCGATCGGAGGAACTGCCGACGGGCTATTTTTGGCTGGCGCGCTTTGCGATCACCTGCTGCGCCGCCGATGCCTATCCGATTACCCTGACGGCGAAGATGCCGCCGGGACGAGCGATTCCGCCCAATGATACGTGGCTTCAGGTCACGGCCCAGGCCAAGTCGGTGACGTGGGACGATCGCCGTCAGGTGGCTTTTCAGCTTGAAACCGTTGAAGAGATTCCGACTCCGAAAAATCCCTATGACTACTAGAGGTGGGTTGAATCGGAACCAAACGCCGTCGCCGTCGCCGAAGGGGCCGGGGCGATCGCCGTTGGGGTTCCTGGGGGGGTGGCAGCCGCTGGATCGGGCGGTGGCGTTGGTGGCCCTGGTGGCGACCGTGGCGATCGCGGTGGTGCTGCTGCTGGGCGATCGGACGGCGGCGGGGGTGCGGGATTTTTCCTGGGCGGATCAAACGATTTCGGCCCGCGATCGCGCCTTCATCTTGAGCTTCAATCGGCCCGTGGAGCGCAATAGCGTCGAATCCACCCTGAAAATTGAGCCGCCCCTGCCGGGAAAAATTAGCTGGTCCGGGCCGCGCATGGCCTATACCCTCGATGAACCGGTGCCCTATGGCAGCAGCTACGGGGTGACGGTGGCGGGGATGCGGGCGGCCAAACCCGATGGGGAGGTGGATCCCGATGCGCGGCCCGCTCCGCCCTTTGTGGCCAGTTTCCGCAGCCGCGATCGCGCCTTTGCCTACATCGGAACGGCGGCGGAGGAGGCGGGGCGGCTGGTGCTCTATAACCTCAGTCGCCAGGAACGGCAGATCCTCACGCCGCCGGATTTGGTGGTCAATGAATTTATCCCCTCGCCCAACCGCGATCGCATCCTCTTCGCCGCGATCGACCGGCGCAACAGCGGCGACGGGGCCAGCGCCATCCCCGACCAGAAACTGTTCACGGTCACCACCGGCCTAGGGGACGAGCCGGAAAACCGCCGTTGGTTCCAGCGGCAGCCGGTGGAGGCGGGCGAGATTACCCTAGTGCTCGACAATCGGGACTATCAAAACCTCAAGTTTGACCTGTCCCCCGATGGCGACACGGTGGTGGTGCAGCGGGTCAGCCGCAGTGATCCCGGTGAATTTGGCCTGTGGGTGCTGCGATCGGGCCGCAAGCCGGAACCCCTCGAAAGTGCGCCGGGGGGTGAGTTTCAGATCACGCCGGATGGGGCCGCGATCGCCATGACCCAGGGGGAAGGGGTGGCCATCCTACCGCTACCGGAGCGGGGGAGCCGTCGCCTGGGAGCGGCCACCGATCGCGCGATCGAGCCCATTGACTTCCTGCCCAAATTTGGCTCCCTGCTGGACTTCACCGCCGATGGCACCAAGGCCGCCATGGTGCAGTTCAACCCCGACTTCACCCGCGCCCTCTATGCCATCACGAACCAGGGGGAGCAGATCGAGTTGGGGCGGCTGTCGGGATCGATTCTGGCGGCGCAGTTTTCCCCCGATGGCGACACGCTCTTCGGCTTGCTCACCCAATTGATTGATGGGGAGACCTATCGGGAACAGCCCTACCTCGCCGCGATCGACCTCAAAACCAAGGCGGTTTCGCCCCTGCTGATTTTGCCGGAGCAGCCGGATGTGACGCTGGATCTGGCCCCGGATGGGCTGGCGCTGCTGTTTGATCGGGTGGTGACGGTCCAGGGGGATGGGGCCGCCGAGGGGGCTGGTCCGGTGACCCGAGGGGGTGCGCCCGTCCAGGAAAGTCAGCTTTGGCTGTTGCCCATCGTGCGCAATGGGGCGGGGCAGGTCCAGGCGATCGAACCCCAGGAGCTTCCCCTGCAGGGACTGCGGCCCCAGTGGATGCCGTAGGGGTTGAGTCTTCTCCCAACCCGCGCCCAACTGATCACCCCAAACCCGTTCAACCTTGGGCATGTCAGGGATCGGGGGGGCAGGGGGGACTTGGAATGTGGAGTGACCTGAATCTTAAACAAACTGAAAACTTCGGATCTTGACCTGTTCAGATCGAACCTTTTTGGGGGGGGGCCGGTCCAAAGCCTTGAACGTACTTGCAGGGCAGTGATTTAACCAGGGGTTCTGTGCCGGTTACTCATGTTCAGTCCAGGTCTGAGGATCGAGCGTCCATGGTGGATTCTGTGGTGAACCCGACCGATGGGCGCGATCGCGTCCCTTCCGATCGGCACTTAATTCAGGATTGTTTGCGGGGGGATTCCCGCAGCTTTGCGGAACTGTATCGCCGCCATCAGCAGCGGGTGCGCTCGACCCTCTATCAACTCTGCGGCGCGGATCGCCTGGACGATCTGGTGCAGGAAACGTTTCTGCGGGCGTGGCGGGGGTTGCCAAAATTCCGGCAGTCGGCCCAGTTTTCCACTTGGCTGTACCGGATTGCTTGGAATGTGGCCAGTGATTGCCGTCAGGATCTGGCCCGCGATCGCGATCGCCTTGCGGCCATGCAGCGATCGTTCCAGGAGGGGGGTGGCGGCGGCGGCGGCCCGCACCGGGAGGCGCTCATGCGGTTGCACTATCAGGAACTGGTTCAGCAGGGCCTGGGGCAACTGAGCTTTGATACGCGAACGGTGGTGGTGCTGTGTGATCTCGAAGATCTCCCCCAAAAGGAGGTGGCGCGCATCCTTGGGATTCCCGTCGGTACGGTGAAATCACGTCTATCCTATGGACGATCAAGTCTGCGGCAGTATATGGAGCGCCAAGGAGTTCAGCTATGACGCGCAATTTGTTCCCGGAACAGGACCGGCCATTGGTGGACTTTTTGCGTCAGCATCGACCGTCGCCGCCGCCCCCGGCTCGGGATCTGGAGGCGGATCTACTGGCGGCGATCGCGGCGGAACCTCGGCCTCTGTCCCTGCCGTCGGCGGCCCCTGAGCTTTCGGAGTTGGGGAACCAGGGGACCGTGCCCAACCTGCGCCAATGGTTCACCCTGATTCCGGCCCTGGCGGCGGGGTTTGCCCTGGCCTGGGGGACGATGCGCCCGCCCCAAAATTCCTCCGCGATCGCCCAGGATGGCCCTGAGCGGGAATTGGCGGTCTTTTTTGAGGCCAGTTGGAATGGCAGCCTGTCCCAAACGGCTAGCTATGACTGGATGTCCTCGGAGCCCCTTGCTACCCCTGGGGAAAGTCTGGAGGGGCCGGGAGCCGCGACGCCGGCCCAGTTGTCGCCGCCGCCCTCGTCGTCCCCGGAGCAGCCGGGCGATCGCTCGTCAATTCAACCTGGGGCCATCCCGATCCGTGGCTAGGGCTCGGGTGCGCCTGCGGTGGGCGATGGGTTGACCCTTTTTCGATGGTTCGCTGTTGTTCAGGTTTCGTTTTCCAGTTCCACGGTTCCTAGTTTCCCTTTCGTTTGACGGATTAGTACTATGCCCCACCGCGATCGCGGCCCGCCGGTCCCCCCGGTCCGATTTCCCATGGCCGTTTTGCCCCCCTTATCCTCAAAAATTCCAGGAGACCTACCCATGAACCTGTCCCCCCGTCGTTTTTCCTTCATTGCCTTGGCGTCCTTTGCGGTGGGTGGCGTGGCTGCCTACTTGCCCCAACTGATGGCCAATGTCCCCCAGGCGATCGCCAACACCGCCACCACCAACGGCAACGGCACCCCCACCGAACTGGCCCAACAGCGCCCCAACGGCCAAATGCCCCCCGGCGAGCAGCGCGGTCGGGATGGCGGTCGGGGCGGTCGCGGCGGCCCTGACGGCGGCATGGGCCTCCTGCGGGATCTGAACCTCACCCCAGAGCAGACCGCCCGCATGGAAACCATCCGCGAAACCTATCGCCCCCAAATGGAACAGCAGCACGCGGCGGTGCGATCGGCCCATGAAGCCCTCGATCGCCTCATGGCCGGTGAAGCTTCCGATGCCCAACTGCGTACCCAGCACCAGGCCCTCCTGGCTGCTAAGCAACGGATGGATGAAATTCGCTTCAACAGCATGTTGGAGATGCGATCGGTCCTGACGGCGGCGCAACGGCAGGAGGTGGCCCAGCGGATGGCCCAGCGGCGTGAGGAGCGCCAGAACAATTGGGGCGGCGGCGAAGGGCGGATGCGCGGTGGCGATCGCCGGGGTCCCGGTGGCCCCGGTGGTCCCGGCGGTCCGGGGGGTGGCCCGGATCTGTAGGCCGTAGGGGGCGGTGGTCTAGGGTGGTGCGGTTTTTTTAAACAAAGGTTAGTGTTTCCTTTGCCTACGATCGCGGGTGACGGCGATAGGTTAACGGGGTTTCCCTGGCCATGAGCCCCATACCCCCATGCTGAACCTAGTCCCGCGATCGTGGTTGCCGTTCCAAAGGCGGCCCCTGCTGCGCTCCTTGACCACCTGGGGCGCGATCGCCCTGATGAGCTGCGGCCTGACCGTGGCGATCGCACCGCCCAACCTGGCCCAGTCGCCCCATCTCCACGGCGAACTGGCCTTTACCCTTGAGGGCCTCGGGGGCGCAGAAATGCTCGCCGTTTCCGCCGATGGCCAGCGGGCCGTGGTGGCCGGTGGGGATGCCATTGCCGCCGTCGCCATTGGGGCCAATCAACTGACGGTGGAGCAGCGCCAAACCCTGACGCCCGATCTATTGCCGAGCGGTTCAACGGCGGCGGAAATCACCGGCGTGGCCATCAGCCCGGACGGTACCTTTGCCCTGGCGGGGGTCAAGGATAACGATGAGGCCAACCTCGCCACGTTTGATGAGGTGCCCGGTAAAGTTGTTGCCTTTTCCCTGCCGGATCTGCGGGTGCTGGGATCGGTGACCGTGGGCCGTGGGCCGGATTCCGTCGCGATCGCGGCCAATGGCCAGTTCGCCGCCGTCGCCAATGAAGATGAAGAAAACGAAGAGGATTTAACGAATCCGGAGAACCGACCGGGCAGCATTTCAATCATTGACCTGCGCCAGGGACCGGCGGCCATGGCCCAGGTGGCGGTGCCGATTCCGGCGGCGGGCATCCCCTTCTTTGCCCAGGATCCACAGCCGGAGACGGTGAAAATCGCCGCCGACAGTTCCTTCATCCTCACAACGCTCCAGGAAAATAACGCGGTGGCGCGGATTGATGTGCCGATGCCCCTGCCGATGCCCCTGACGGCGAGTGCATTCCAGGTGAAAATTTTTGACGCGGGGATTCGGACGGGCCTGGGCCTCACGCAGGATCGCGTCGGGACGGGGGCTTGCCGCTCCAGTGCCTATGATGCTCCCCTGCGGCAGGGATTTATGTCGGCGCGGGAGCCGGATGGCATCGCGATCGCGCCGGACCTGAGCTTCTTTGTGACGGCGGACGAGGATAACCTCACGGAAACCAACGGCCAAGCCTACCGTGGGATGCCCATCAGTCCCCATGGGGCGCGCAGTATCAGTGCCTTTGATGCCCGCACGGGGGAACTGCTCGGCGACAGTGGCGACACGATCGAAGAGGCCATCATCGCGGCGAAATTGCCCCAACGGTGCAGCAGCAAAGGCCCAGAGCCCGAGGTGGTGGCCGTGGCGGCGGTGGGCGATCGCGTGATTGCGGCGGTGGCGATCGAGCGATCGGATGCGGTGACCCTGCATGATGTCACCAATCCCCGCGATATTAAACTGCTCGATACGGTGGCGCTCAATCCCGCGATCGTCGGGACCGATGAGGCGGCGGTATTCGAGCCGGAGGGCATTGAAATTATTCCCGCCACCCGCCAAATTGTGGTGTCGAGCCCTGAAGCGGGGGCCATGAGCTTAATTAATTTGCGGATGTAGGACGTTTCGTGGCGATCGCGGCGTGGCCCTGGGGTTTCACCGCGATCGCCCCACCGCCCCTCCCATGGGAGATCCGCCCAGAATTCACCCCAAACAACCATCAAACCGCAACCTAACCCCAATCAAACCTTCAACCAAAGTTAAGGGGAACAGCCTTGGTAAAATAGCTGGGCGCAACGGCATCGCACCGCCATGCCCCGTCCCGCACCTAGAGAAAAAAAGAGAGCAGAGAGTTTAGCGACACCCATGGCAACGGCAACCAGCCTCGATATTCCCGCCCTCGACGCGGAACTGACCCGCGAAAGCCCCCAGGCCATCCTCGCCCGTGCCCTGGATCTGTATGACAACATCGCCATTTCCTTCAGCGGCGCTGAGGATGTGGTGCTTATCGACATGGCCCACCGCCTCGGGAAGCCCGTCAAGGTCTTTAGCCTCGATACGGGACGGCTCCACCCAGAAACCTATCAATTCATCGATCGCGTCCGCAAGCACTACGGCATCACCATCGATCTGATGTATCCCGACGCCGCCGCGATCGAAGCCCTCGTGGCCGAAAAGGGTTTATTTAGCTTCTTTGAAGACGGTCACCAGGAATGCTGCGGCATCCGCAAAGTGGCCCCCCTGCGCCGCAAACTCGCCACCCTCGACGCCTGGATCACCGGCCAGCGGAAGGACCAAAACCCCGCCACCCGCGCCAGCGTCCCCGTCGCGCAAGTGGATCAAGCCTTCTCCAGCGAAGGGCGCGAACTGGTCAAATTCAACCCCCTCGCCAACTGGACCTCCGCCGACGTGTGGATGTATATCCGTTCCTACGAGGTGCCCTACAACAGCCTCCACGAACGCGGTTTTGTGAGCATCGGCTGCGAGCCCTGCACCCGCCCGGTTCTGCCCCAACAGCATGAGCGGGAAGGCCGCTGGTGGTGGGAAAACGCCGATAAGAAGGAGTGCGGTCTCCACGCGCCCCAAAAATAGGGAAAACAGGGAAAATCGGCGGTAGGGTGCGTTCGGCAAGGTTTTGATCTCCGCGATCTCGCCTTTCCTCCGAACGCACCGAGCCCATCAAAATTTCGCCGGTCTGTTTATCTGGGAAACCGCGATCGCGTCGTCGAAGTAGGTTTTGAGGCTGGGGCGATCTTCAATGGGGCGATCTAGATCGCGGCGCTCGAATCGCAGCGGGCCAACTGCGGCTACGGCGATCGCTAGGGAATTTCGTCTTCCAATCCAAGCTGCTGATAAACGTCTTCGAGGCTGAGGTGGACGCGATCGCGTTTTGCCTGTTCCTGCCTTTGCCAATGGTCTAAATTTAACGGTCGGTCAACTGTTTGATTGGCTGTCGCTCGGGTCGGGGTAGAAGTCGCGATCGCGGATTTGGTCGATGGTGTAGGGGCAGGTTTCGGGGAAGGTGGTTTCGGGGAGGTCGGTTTCCGCGATCGCTAAATCCCGTGCGTTTTCATAGGCGTGCGCGATCGCGTCATCGAAGTAAGTTTTGAGGCTGGGGCTATCTTCAATGAGGCGATCTAGATCGCGGCGCTGCACTCGAATTGTGGCGAGCCAACTGCGGCTACGGCGATCGCTTTGGAACTGCCATTTGAGGAGATGCCCGATCAGGATAGCGAGGCGGTTACGAAGTTCCTGTCGCTGCTGTTTGCCCAAGCTTTGGATTTCCTCAACGAGATTCAGTACGTCGATTTTTTGCCAGTCGCCCTCCTTGAGCAGTTGCGCTTGATCTTGGGTCCAAGCATGAAAATCGGTGTCGTAGTTAGATTTCATGGCGTTTCATGGCGAATCTGACGCAATCGCTAGGGAATTTCGTCTTCCAACCCAAGCTGCTGATAAACGTCTTCGAGGCTGAGGTCGGCGCGATCGCGCTTCCGCTCGTTCAATAATTCCATCAGTTCTGGAGTTTTGGACGACTTGTTGCACCTCATTATCAGCAGCAGTTTCAGTGGGCTTTCAATCAATCGACGGAATAACTCAACTCCCTCAAGGGTGTTACTGTTCATCCGGGGTGCATTGGGGCAAAACGGCCTCATATTCAAAAATATATTCTCCGTCAGGCAAATTGTATCCTTGCTGTGTCGATTGGATATGTATATTGAAGTCGAAGTTTGTTCCAGTATTTGCACTGATGGTGTGTGCGGGAGTCTCAGGAGGACACTGAAGTAATCTCAATTCCATATTAGGAGAACCTGTCATCTTGGGTTCCAAGCGACCACTACAGGTGAATTTAGGTACTGGTCTAACTAGTGTCGCTTTCAGCCGTCCAAGACGCTTCTCCTCATCAGTCACAGTCTCTTCTTGCGATATCCTGATCAGCAAATTTGTACTTCTCAGCAACCTAAGCTTCTGCACCTCTCGAATTTCTTTGAGTGCATCTTCCACAGATTCATCTACAGATTTATCTTCACTATTTCGCAGGGCAAACTCAACAAACCGGTCTGTCCTGTATGCCAATACTTTTCGTCCAGTAAATGTGTAGAACTCTCTGAGAAGCTCATCTCTCAAACCAGTAATTCTGCCTGAGTTCTTTGCCCACCAGTCCTCTTTTTGATCAGAAGTAACAAGGATGATATCTGTCTGTTTCTCTTGTGCATACAAGAGAAACTGCTTCCAAACAAAGTAGTCACCATGCTTTCCAACATCTTTGTAACCTGGCGGGATTTTATTCTCAACTCTCCTCTTCGCCTCATTTAGGGCTTCCGTTTTTAATTCATCATCAAATGCTGGCCCACATCGATCTGCGAACAAGTCAATGATTCTTGTCAGAACAGGATCCTCTCGACGATATTTTGGATATTGCTCCTGGGCTAATCGAATCTCCTCACGAACCTCCTTGAAAGCTGCATTAATTGAGCTTTCAAGATTTTCGATTAGTTGGTCTTTCAAGACTCTTATTTGACTAAATTCTTTCTTTGATTCTGAAAATGATGTCAGAAACTCTTCTTGAATTTTTCTTATAGCACTTTGGGCTTGCTCAAACTTACTCTCTGCCTTAGCGATGGTACTGTGCCTGTTTTTAAAAAACTCTTCAGCAACTTGATTGCTAAGCCACATCCTACCTCGGAAAAGGTCGAGGGATTTCAATATCTGATCTACCGTATTTTGATCGTATCTGTATAGGTCGAGCAATACATTTGTATCTACTGTTAAGGTTCCATGGTCCCAAATATCCTTGATCTCTTCATCGGTCATCGGGAGTGCCCATGAAAAGCTGCTCTTTAGGCTGGTCATTTTGATGTTTGTGATGTGATTTTTACGTTTTCATGGCGCGATCGCGGGGCTCCGAAGAACCACTCGCGATCGCACTCTCAATCAATTAGCGCTTACCGGCCACCTTCTTCTTGGCAAGCTTCCGCAAACGGATCGACTCCGGCGTCACCTCCACCATTTCATCAGACCCGATATATTCCAGCGCCCGCTCCAGCGTCATCTCCACCGGCGTTTGCAACTGCACCAATTCATCACCACCCGCCGCACGATGGTTGGTCAACTGCTTCGCCTTACAGACATTCAGTTCTAGATCCTGGTTGCGGTTGTGCTCACCCACAATCATGCCCTTGTAGACCTTCGTGCCCGGTTCAATGAAGAACACGCCGCGATCTTCTGCGTTTTTGAGGGCATAGAACGTCGCCACCCCTTCCTCAAAGGAAATCAGCACACCGTTGCGGCGGGTTTCCACATCTCCGCACATGGGGCGATATTCCAGGAAGCTGTGGTTCATGATGCCTTCGCCCCGCGTCATGCGGATGAATTCACCCCGGAAGCCGATCAATCCACGGGCCGGAATCACGAATTCCAAATGGGTGCGACCGGTGGCATCGGTCATCATGTCCTGCATGTCGGCGCGGCGCTGGCCCAGTTTTTCGATGCAGCTACCGGCGGCGGCTTCGGGCACGTCCAACACCAATTGCTCGAACGGTTCGCAGGGCTGGCCGCCCACTTCGCGGAAGATCACCTGGGGCTGGGACACCTGAAACTCATAGCCTTCCCGGCGCATGGTTTCAATCAAAATGCCCAGGTGCAGTTCCCCACGACCGGACACGGAGAAGCGATCGGGCGAGTCGGTTTCTTCGACCCGCAGGGCCACGTTGGTTTCCAGTTCCCGCATCAGGCGATCGCGGATTTGGCGAGAGGTGACAAACTTCCCTTCACGGCCCGCAAACGGCGAATCATTGACGCAGAAGGTCATCTGCAACGTCGGCTCATCCACCTTGATCAAAGGCAGGGCCTGGGGCTCATTGGGACAGGTGATGGTTTCGCCAATGTTGGCATCGGCAAAGCCCGCCACGGCGACGATATCCCCCGCACCGGCGGACTCGATTTCGACCCGCTGTAGGCCCACAAAGCCGAGCAGTTTGGTGATTTTGCCCTTGGTGATGCTGCCGTCTTCTTTCGTGAGGGCCGCCTGCTGACCGGCGGAGATGGTGCCATTGTGGACGCGGCCAATGACGATGCGCCCCAGGTATTCGGAATAGTCGAGGGTCGTGACCTGCAATTGCAGCGGCTTGGTGCGATCGCCCACCGGCGGCGGCACATTTTCGAGGATCGCGTCAAAGAGCGGCTGCATATTGTCCGACTCGTCCGCCATAGTGCGCTTGGCGAAACCGCCCAGGCCCGAGGCAAACAGGTAGGGAAAATCGCACTGATCGTCATCGGCCCCCAGTTCCACGAACAGGTCAAAGACCTTATCGACGGCGGTCATAGGGTCAGCGCGGGGGCGATCGATTTTGTTGACCACCACGATCGGCCGTAGGCCCTTCTCCAGGGCTTTTTTGAGCACAAATCGGGTCTGGGGCATCGGCCCTTCGTTGGCATCCACGATGAGGATGCAGCCGTCCACCATGCCCAGCACCCGCTCCACTTCGCCGCCGAAGTCCGCGTGGCCGGGGGTATCGACAATATTGATCAGGGTTTCGCCGTAGCGCACCGCCGTATTTTTCGACAGAATCGTGATGCCCCGCTCCCGTTCCAGATCGTTGGAATCCATCACGCAGGTGGGCACGTCTTCCCCGTCTCGGAAAATGCCCGATTGTTTCAGGAGGGCGTCAACGAGGGTGGTTTTACCGTGGTCGACGTGGGCAATGATGGCAACGTTACGAATCGGAAGGCTCATAGGGCTTCGGGGTTACACACAAAGAGGGGCGCGAATGGGACGCCGGTTGCTGATGGTACCGCGTCCGCTGCGGGGGTCCGTTTTTTAAAAGACCTCATTGTAAAGAATATTAACAAGTTTTGACGGTCTTGACTTGATTTTTTGGGCCGATCGCGCGATCGCGCCTTGGGGATTTGGGTGGAGCGTTTGGATTGGGGCGGTTGATCTTGGTGAGGGCGTTAGGCGTTTAGGGGGAACCGTGGCGGGGGCCGATCGCGGCGATCGCGGGTTTCTTGCCCCGCAGCCAGTAGGTTTCCATGACGCCTTTTCCTTTGATGTGGATTGTGCCTCGGGGTTCAAAGTCGTAGCGATCCTTGAGGCGATCGTAGGTGGCGGCGGTCACTTGAATTTGGCCGGGGACGCCGGAAGATTCCATGCGCGAGGCCACGTTAACCGCATCGCCCCAGAGGTCATAAATGAATTTTTTGGTGCCAATGACGCCCGCCACCACCATGCCCGTGTTGATGCCAATGCGGATCTGAAAATCCTCGTGGGTGCTGTCCCGGAAGGCGTCAACTTTTTGCTGCATGGCGAGGGCCATTTCCGCGATCGCTTCGGCGTGGTCGGGGCGGCGGATGGGCAGACCGGAGGCGACCATGTAGGCATCGCCAATGGTTTTAATTTTCTCTAGCCTGAGGTCTTCCACCAGTTCATCAAATTCGGAAAAAATGCGGTTTAGAAAATCCACCAGTTCAATGGGTTGCAGTCGGGCAGACAGGGGCGTGAAACCCACAATATCGGCAAAAAGAATCGTCACTTCATCAAAATGTTCGGCGATGGAATTGCGGCTTTGTTTGAGTTGAAGGGCGATGGATTCCGGCAGGATATTGAGCAATAAACTTTCGGAGCGTTCCTTTTCGATATTGAGTTCGCCGAGGGCAATTTCCAGTTCGATCGCCTTTTCCCGATAGCGTGCATCCGCCTGCCGCAGGGCGCTTTCCTTGGCGAGGGCCTCTTCGGACCGGGCGAGCTGCTGGCTGGCCCGCAACAGCCGGTTCAGCAGCCACCACCCCACTAGGCCAAAGGCAACCCCCGCGATCGCGAGGCTGCCCCCCAGGTAAAGGCTCGCCAAAATGCCCTGCTGGTGCAGATCTCGAGGTATTTCCACCCGCAACAGGGCCAGGGGTTGCCCCTGCACATCATCGAGCCGCGCATAGCCCGCCACGCGATCGCGATCGGTGGGAATCACAATAATCGCCGAATCGGGAATGGTGGCATCGTCGCCGCTGGGCTGGGCCGCGAGGCGATCGCGCACCGCCCGGATGTGGTCATTGGGGGAACCCGTCAGGGGCACCAGATCTAGATCTACCCGCAACTGCCGTTCAATGGCGGCGATCTGCTCCTCGGCGAAATAGCGCCCCATGGCCAGCGCCCCCCGGGGCAGGGCCGTCGCCTGCCGGTTGGTGATGGCGCACACCACCAGAAGCATTGGCCCCGCTTCGGTGCGGATCCAGCCGCGCTGCTCACTGGTTTGCGAGAGGGGGCGCTGCTGGCGGGGCCATGCGGCCAGGTGATCGCGCACGGAGGGGGGCAGGGGGGTCAGGGCCGTCGCGCCCAGGGGAAGCTGCCGCCCATAGCGGAATTGCCCATCCGCCAGGACCGCCGCCAGGATGTTCAAACCCAAGTTCTGCTGGGTGCTGATGCCCATGCTGTTGCGCTCGAAGCGGGGATCGCCCGTCGCCATATAGTCGTAGGCTTCGTCCCACCGGGCATAGTCGCAGGTGTTGGCCCGCAAGCCTTGCAATTCCGCCGCGATCGCATCGAGCGATCGGCGCACATCTTTACGGATATTGGCCTGTTCTAAGGCCCCCAAACTGCCCAACAGCACCGAGGCCGCGATCGCGTAAAGCAGCCCCAGGACCAGGGCCATCCCCAGCCCCAAGCCCAACCCTAGATAGCTTCGATGCCGTCGGTGTTGCTTAGCCATCAAAGTTACCTGGTCATCCACCGGGATCTCTCCTGTTCCATGGCCGGTTCAACCATAGCCAAGTTGCGACCGGGGTTGTGGCCTAGGGCGAGCCGTGGCCGGGACCGGTGCGCGAGTTAGCGCCAATTTCCTCCATTCTCCATCGCCTCGCCCCCCAGGTCCGGTCGGTTGGTCCGTGGAACTACTGAGGTGTCCCCGAGGGGATGGCCATGGGGCGCGTTTCTGGGCCATTGGCTTCAGGATTTGGGGAAATGGCCTGAAATTGGTGGTCTTCATCGGGCAGAGGGGTGGCCCCCAGGGCGATCGCGGCCTGACGGTGCTTATCGAGGGTTTCTAGGGGAAGCGGCCCTTCGAGGTGGTGCCAGGGCAACATTTCCGCCGCCCCCCACGGACGATGGACATAGTGATCGAGGGGGGGCAAGGTGCCGCGCAATTCCTTGAAGGCCCGCCGGTAGCTGCCCAGGGACACGCGATCGGGGTTGTCCGTGTCCCCCAAGCCATACTCGCGCACGGCAGTTAGCAACGCTCCGAGGCGGCGATCGCCCCTAGAAATGAGGGCCTGGACCACGGACCAACTATAGCTTTCGGGCCGAAACTCGATGCCCTTGGGCACCAGGCGTTTGCGCAAAAATTTCAGGCGCTTTTCCGCCGCCGGATCCACGCCGTACCATTGGAACGGGGTATGGGATTTGGGGACAAAGGTACTGCACCCAAAGGTGAGCCGCAGACGGGGGGCGGCCTTTTTTAGGGCAATGAGTAGATCCGTCGTCGCCTCCAGATCCGCCTCCGTTTCGCCCGGAACGCCCGCCATGCCGTAGAGCTTGAGCCCCTTGAGGCCCCCGGCCTGGGCATTCACGGCGGCTTGGATGATGTCCGCCTGGTCCAGCTTTTTATTGACGATTTGCCGCAGCCGTTCCGAGCCGCTTTCAATGGCGATCGTGAGCGATCGCGTCTCCCGCTGACTGAGGACCCGCGCCAATTTTTCCGTCACCGTGGCCGCCCGCACCGAGGCAATGCTCACCCGCACGCCGTCATAGGTGGGCCGCGCCAGTTCATCGAGCAGGGCGTCAAATTCCGGATGCTGGGTCACGGACGCCCCCAACAGGCCCAGGCGATCGGTCACCGCCAGCCCCCGCGCGATCGCGGGCAGGAGGGACGTTTCCAGATCCGGCGTGCGGAAGGGCAAAGTGAGATAGCTCGCCAGACAAAACCGGCACAGTTCCGGGCAGCTACGCACCGTTTCCACCATGAAAATATTGTCCCAGGCGGCGTGGGGCGTCACCACCGTCGAGGCGGAAAGCTGGTTACCGCGATAGGTTTGCTTTTTGACCGTGGCGGGGATCGATCCATGGGTCGGCGCGATCGCGGCGATCGGCCCATCCCCATCCGCATAGGTCACCTGATAGAGAGCCGGTACATAAAGCCCCGGCACCTGGCCCAGAGTGAGCAAAATTTCATCGCGCGATCGCCCCCGCACGGGCCGGTAGGCATCAATGAAGGCATCCAGGACCACCTCCCCATCCCCGAGGAGGATCACGTCAAAAAAGTCCGCAAAGGGTTCTGGGTTACCCGTCAGGACCGGCCCGCCCCCAAAAATAATCGGGTCCGAGTCCCCGCGATCGCGGCTGTGGATCGGGATCTGGAGCCGTTCCAACAATGTGAGAATGTTGGCATAATCTAATTCCCAGGACAGGGAAAACCCCAGCAGATCCGGCGCGTGATCGAGGGGTTCCGCCGCATCCAGAAACAGACGCGCCACCTCCAGATCGGGCCGCGACGCCAGCTTCGCCCACACCACCTGATAGCCCAGGCTCGTGATGCCCACACTGTAGGAATTGGGAAAGGCAAACACCAGCGGAATCGCCGTCGCCTCCGCGATCGCGGGGGTAAACAGCAACGTTTCAGCGTCAAAGGGATGGGCCATGGGGTTTTAGGGAGAGGGCAATCAAAACCGAGCCCTAGCGGGGGAACGGCGTGAGGCTAACAAAATGCCGATAGGTGAGGGCTGAGGTTTCGCGGATCAAATCTCCCGCGCGGCCATCGTTCGGGGGCCGGTGCATCAGGGTCGCGATCGCGTAGCGGCGGCCATTGGGCAAATCCACCATCCCCGCGTCCCCCAACAGTTTCGCCAGGGTGCCGGTCTTGTGGGCAATGATCGCATCCGGCCCCAGGGGACGCGGCAGCAAACTGCGGCCCTTGGTATTTTGCAGAATATTGAGTAGGCGATCACGCGATCGCAAACTCACCAACTCCCCCCGGTGCAGCAGGCCCATCAGCACCGCCATATCCCGCGCGCTGGTGGTATTGGTGCCCGCCAAATCCGGCAGCAGATTTTGGATCACCGTATGCTCCAGGCCCCATTCCCGGAACCGCTGGTTTAATTTAGCCGCCCCCCCCAGGCGATCAATCGCCATATTCGTCGCCGTATTGTCGCTGATGATGATCATCTGGGTCACCGTTTCCAGGGCCGAGAATTTCGTCCCCACCGGGCGATATTGCATCACCCCCGCCTCAGCGGCCACCAATTCCTTCTTCATCACCAACTGCTCATCCAGGCGGATCCGCCCCGCATCCACCTCCTGGAAAAAGGCCACCAGAATCGGAATTTTGATCACGCTCGCCGCGATCGACGCCTGGGTATCATTCCAGGAGGCAAAATCCCCCGTATCCAGGTCCACCACGGCGATGCGCGGGCTCACATTCCCGGCCCGCTTCGTCACCAAAGCCTGCAATTTATTCTGCAACGCATCGCTGCGGCGTTTCAGGGGCGATTCCGGCACCGCGTTGACGGCATTGGTATTGGATGCCCCATTGCCGCCATTTTGAGTAGTTCCGAGCCGCGCCGCCGTCGCCTGGGCCACGCGATCGACCGCAACACCGCTGGAGGCGGCGGGCTGCCGCAGGGACGGGTCAAAGGCCAGCATGATCGTGCCGACGATCGCGCCGAGCCCCACCCCCACAATCGACGTGCGCAGGATCTGCACCGGCAACGGGGGACCGCTGCGCCGCTGCACCAGATGGCTGCCCGCCGGTTGGGGATCGCTGGGAATGTCGGAGAGGGGCGGCGGGGCAGTCACCTTGGTCGGCTTGGGCAGGACCGGCGGCGGCGGCGTTTGGGGGGTGGGGACCGACGGGCGCGCCTCGGATCGTTTTTCGGGTCGCCTTTCTGGACGTTTTTCTGCGGGGGCCTCGGACCGCCGGGGCGATCGCGCCGCAGATCCTGACGAAGATCCCGACACCATCAGCGCTTCGAGCAACACCACCCCCCGCTGGAGCCAGTTCAATTCACTCCAGTGGGGCGTCGGGCGACCCGGCGATCGCGGCGGCACCGACCGGGGCGGGATGGCGGCCATGGGCGTCGGCGGCGTGGCGGACGGGCGCGGGTGGCGATCGCGCAGGGACGCGGGGGACAGTTCGCGGCGCGGGTCCGAAGGGGGCGGCTGGGTCATGGCAACAGGGCGGCGGGGCACCGGGCGACGGCGATCGCATTTTAGCAATGGCGCTTCCCCTCGGCGGTGGGGGTGGCGATCGTAGGTGGACAAATCCGGGCGATTATTGAAGCGAAAGACCAGTTGGCGAGGCTAGAAATGGTGAGATTTGGGGTCATTGGCGGGGGCGTGATGGCGGAGGCGATCGTGTCGCGGCTGCTGGCGGCGGGGACGATCGCGCCAACGGCGGTGCTGGTGAGTGAACCCATGGCCCAGCGGCGGCAGATCTTGGAGGAGCGCTACGCGATCGCCACCACCGACGACAACCGCGCCGTCATCACCCAGGCGGAAACAATCCTGCTGGCCATTAAACCCCAGGTGTTTGGCCCCGTCGCGGCGGCGTTGGAGGATGCGATCGCGGGGCGGACCGGCGCGGCTCCCCTGATCCTGTCAATTTTGGCGGGGGTGCCCCTGGCGAAACTGGAAGCCGCCTTCCCCACCTGGCCCGTGGTGCGCGCCATGCCCAACACCCCCGCCACCGTTGGGGCCGCCATGACGGCGATCGCGGCGGGCCAAGCCACCACAGCGGCGCAACTGGAGCAGGCCACGGCCCTCTTCCAGGCGATCGGCGA
The DNA here is from genome assembly GCA_022402445.1 of Cyanobacteriota bacterium. Lineage (GTDB taxonomy): Bacteria > Cyanobacteriota > Cyanobacteriia > CACIAM-69d > CACIAM-69d > MS008. Next base: position 434,671 of record JAKRSF010000006.1, read on the forward strand.
GGTGGTGACCGTCCCCGAAACCCTCATGGATGCGGTCACGGGCCTGTCGGGGTCGGGGCCTGCCTATGTGGCGCTGCTGATCGAGGCGTTGGCGGATGGGGGCGTGGCGGCGGGGCTGCCCCGGGCGATCGCCCTGCAACTAGCCACCCAAACCGTACGGGGCACGGCGCAACTGGTGGCGGAAACGGGGCTCCATCCGGCGGTCCTCAAGGATCAGGTCACCAGCCCCGGTGGCACCACGATCGCGGGGGTGACCGCCCTCGAAAACCACGGCTTCCGGGCCGCTGCGATCGCCGCCGTCAAGGCCGCCGCCACGCGATCGCGGGAACTGGGCAGTTAGGACCTAGTGGCTGCTCAACCTTTGCCCATGCGGCGTTTGAGTTCTTCGAGTTCGCTATCGGTCTCCCAGCGGCGGAACTGCTCTTCGAGGGGATCGTAGGGCGATCGCGGCGGGGGCGTCGGTGTCCAACTGGGGGGCGGTGTTGGTGACTGTTGAGCAGCCTGGGCCGCCTGGGCTCGTTGGGCCGCCGCCTTGGCCTTCACCTCCTGGCGACGGGTTGCAATTTGCCCCAGGAGGGTTTCGAGCTGCTGCGATCGCGCCTTCACCCCCGCCATCTGGCCCCAAAGCTGATTCCCCTGGCGCAACAGGGCCGCCTCCCGCTCCCTGGCCGCCGCCGCCAATTTCAGTTCCCCCGCCGCCTCCACCTTTTGGATCCGGATGTGCCAGCGCTGGATATCCTGGGCCGTCTCTAGGATCTGCGCTTGCAGGCGACTTTCCTGACCCTTCAGATCCACCAGCGTGCGGCGGGCATCGGCCTCCTGTTCCCGCAACTGTTCCTCGATCGCCTGGAGTTCCAGCTCCGGATGCTCCCGCAGAAACTCCTCAAGCCGCGCCTCTAGGAACTGGTTGAAATCATCAAATAACCCCATCCCCCGCCTCCATCTCACCGAATCAAGTTTTAACCATCGAGCCCAGAAACCCAGGGGATGTGTCAAGACAAGGGGCTTAGAGCCTGCCATCAATCAGTCTACAACCCCCATATATTTCGCCCTCCCAACCGATGGCGGGGTTTCCCTGCCCAGCCCCTGCGATCCCCGTTCAGACCGCGATCGCCCCCGGCCCCCACGATCCCTGATGTACCCAAGATTGAAATTGAACCGGTTGATGGCGATCGCGTGGGGCCGGGTTGGGAGACCCAACCCCTACGGCGACGGAATTGGGCTTGAATCGGTTGATGGCGATCGCACGGAATTTAAGAATTTCAGCGCGATCGCCCCTAATTCCCCAGGAGGGTTTTGACCGCCGCCCCCACATCCGCCTGACGCATCAGGGATTCCCCCACCAGGACCGCCTTGGCCCCGGCCGCCGCCACGCGATCGAGATCGGCGCGATCGCCCAGGCCCGACTCGCTCACCACTAAAATATCCCGCTCCGCCAACTGATCGCCCCGTTGGGCCAGCAGATCGCAAGTGGTTTCAAGGGTCGTCTCAAAGGTTTCGAGGTTGCGGTTATTGATGCCCACCAACTGCACCCCATCGAGGGCCAGGACGCGATCGAGCTCTTCGAGGGTGTGGACCTCCACCAGGGCCGCCATGCCCAGACTGTTGATGATTTTGAGCATGTATTGCAGATCGCTGTCCTTGAGGATGGCGGCGATCAGCAGCACCGCATCGGCCCCATTGGCGCGGGCGAGATAGATCTGGAACGGGTAGAGGACAAATTCTTTGCACAGCAGCGGCACCTTGACCGCTTGGCGCACCTGGGCGAGGTACTCGAAGCTGCCCTGGAAAAATTCCTGATCCGTCAGGACCGATAGGCAGGCGGCCCCGCTGGCGGCGTAGGTTTCGGCGATCGCAACGGGGTCAAAATCCTCGCGGATGATGCCTTTGCTGGGGGAGGCTTTTTTCACCTCGGCGATGAGGGCGGGGGCCGGGGCGGGGGGCGTCCGCAGGGCGGCGATGAAATCCAGGGGCGCGTCCATTTGACGGACCTTGAGCCGCAGATCATTGAAGGGGATGCGCGATCGCAGCCGTTCCACCTCCGATTCCTTATGCCAAACGATTTTTTCGAGGATGTGGCGCGGTTCCGCATCGGGGATGCGGCTGGTGTAGGTCACCTGCTCGACGTGGATGGCGGGGTTGGGATTGATGCGGCGGATTTGCATGGCGATCGCGGTGTCGGATTAGCCCCTCAGGATAGCGAGTTTTGCGATCGCCCGGCACCGGCCCCGCCCTAGGCCCGCCCCATGGTCGATCCACCACCCCCGGCGATCGGAGCAGCTTGATATAGTTGCAGTCGGCAGGGTTCTGGCTAGGTTTCGTCCCTATCCGGCGGCGCGCCACGTTCCATTGCAGGGTCCCTCCCCCATGAATTTCACCGGCCTGTTGCAGCGGCTCCCCTGGCGGTTCAATCCCTACGATCCCCCTTCGACGATCGCGGCGGTGATGGCGGGGCTGGTGACGGGGGGCATCGGGGTGAGTTTGTGTTTGTCGTTTGGGGTGCTGATTTTTTCGGGGCCGCTGACGGATTTTTGCCAGGTGGGGGTGACCTTGGCCCTGTTGAGCGGCTGCGTTGCCAGTGGCGCGATCGCGATCGCCAGCTCCAACCGAGTGATCGCCGTGCCCCAGGAAACCCCGGCGGCGATCCTGGCCCTGCTGGCGAGCCTGGTGGTGGAGGACTTGCCCCTGGATGCGCCGCCGCCGGTGCTGTTTATCAATGTGGCCGCCGCGATCGCCACCTGCACCCTGCTCGTGGGGTTGGGCTGCTGGCTGCTGGGGAAATTCCGCCTCGGGTCCGTCGTGCGGTTTGTGCCCTACCCGGTTTTGGGGGGCTTTCTGGCGGGCACCGGCTGGCTGCTGATCACGGGGGCGCTCCAGGTGATCGGCGTGGACCTGGGGGAGGTGGCCCAGTGGTTCTCGTCCGACACCCCCCTCTGGCGCGCGGTGCCCAGTGCTGCCTTCGCGATCGCCCTATTGATTGCGTCGCGTCGCTCTAGCCATTGGGCCATTCTGCCCGGAGGGATTCTGTTGGGGGCGATCGCCTTCTATGGCCTGCTGGGGGGCACCGGCACCAGTCTGGAGGCGGCGCGGCTCGGGGGGTGGCTGCTCACGGTGCCGGACGGGGGGCCGTTGCAGATTTCGGGCCTCACGCCGGACACCTTCGGCGCGATCGCCTGGGGCAACCTCTTCAGCCACATCGACACCCTCGGCACCATCGTCGCCCTGAGCATCATCGACCTGCTCCTGAGCGTCAGCAGTATCGAGCTCAACCTAGAAGGGGATTTGCGCATCGACCAGGAACTCAAGGCCGTCGGCCTCACCAATCTGCTCCTGGCCCCGATCGCGGGGTTGCCCAGCTACCATGACGCCGCCCTGTCCGCCCTGCCGGAACGGTTTGGGGTCAATCAACGGCTGGTGGGATTCGTGGTGGCGGCGGTGTTTGCCGTGGCCATGGTGGCGAGCGGTTCCCTGGTGGGCCTCATCCCCAAACCCCTGATCGCCGGAATTTTGATCTATCTGGGCCTGTCGTTCCTGTGGGACTGGCTGGTGGAGGGCTACCGGGAAATGCCGCCGAGTGACTACGGCGTGGTCTGGCTGATTTTGATCGCGATCGCGTCGTCCGGCTTCCTCGAAGGCATCGGGGCGGGCCTGCTGGCGTCCGTGGCGATTTTTGCCTTCCGCTATAGCCGCGTCCCCGTCGCTAAATTCACCTGCACCTTGCTGGAGCGCCCCAGTGACGTGGAGCGATCGGCGGCGGAACAGCGGGTGCTGCAACGGGGCGGCCACCGGATTTTTATCCTGGAATTGCAGGGATTTATTTTCTTTGGCACCGCTTACCAGGTCGTGTCCCTGGTGCGGCAGCGGCTAGAGGGCCATCCCATTGAAGTGGTGGTGTTGGACTTTCGGATGGTCAATGGCCTCGACTCGTCCGCCCTGATGAGCTTTGTGAAATTGCGGCGGCTGGCGGCCAACAATGGCTTTCGGCTGGCCTTTTCCCAGGTGCGTCCGGCGGATCTGGCGCGGCTCCAGCAGCGGGGCTGCATCAGCGATGAGGATTGGGTCTGTCGCGGTTTCCCGGAGCTGAATCGGGCGCTGGAATGGTGCGAGGATGCCCTCCTGGCCGAAGAGACCCTGTCCCTGGGCAATAACCACGAGGAGACGCGGGAGCTGTTGCGGGGCGGCATTGGCACGGATTGCGTGAGCCTGTGGGAGTTTTTGGGGGAGGAGCTGCGATCGCGGCTGATGGACTATTTGCAGGTGGTGCGGCTGGACTACCAGGAGTTGCTCTTTGAACAGGGGGATCCGCCCAATGGCCTGTACTGTCTGGCGTCGGGGCGGGTGAGTGTGTTTTTGACGTTGCCGGATGGTTCTACGAAACGTCTGCGTAAATATACGGCGGGAACGATCCTGGGGGAGCTGGGCCTGTATCAAAATGCGCCGCGATCGGCCTCCGTGGTGGCGGAATGTCCGACGCGGCTGTATTACTTGTCTACCCAGGCGTTTGAGCAGATCGAGGCGGAATCGACGGTGCTGGCGTCGGCCCTCCATCGCTACATTGTCATTTCCATTGCCGATCGTCTGCGGTACCGGGAACGGGAGTTGCGCCTGTTTTGGCATTAGGGCCACCCTTGGGGGACTGCCGGTATGCTGAATCCCCAGCAGAACAACCTAGAGAGCATCGACCGCCGCCTGAAGCACCGCCGCCCCCACGTCCACATACCGGGCCAGGTTTGCAATCGAGCGGTGCCCGGTCAGTTCTTGAACCACCCGGAGCGAATATCCCTTACTCACCAGTTCAGTGCAGAACCCCCGGCGGGCAGAGTAGAGCGAGTAACCCCGGTTTTCCAAATTGCTGCGAGCGATCGCCCGCCTGAATGCCCGATCCATGGCACGGAGCCCCAAAGGCTGAGAGCGATCACGCGGTGAAGGAAAAAGCCAGCCGTCATCGGGCACCGGCAGCGCCTGTAGGAATGGAGCCAGCCCCGACGAGACAGGCACGGTTCTCGATCGCCCATCTTTTCGGTGCTGGCCCGGAAATGTGATGGAGGGCAGCACCCGGCGGGGGGCAGCGGATCCAAACACATCACCCACCCGCAATTTTAGGACTGCAGAGGGGCGTTCCCCGGTGTACCACGCGATCGCCCAGAAGAGCCGATGGGCGTCGGAACGGAAACCGCCGTAGATTTGCCGAAAACTTTTGGCATTGCACGGCGTAGCTTGACCATTTCTCTGATTCTTCAAGTTCTACATTTATTCGTATTAGATTGAAAACACGAACAATCCTCAAGTAAAAAACAACGAGAACCTTTAGAAGTCAGTATAGGCAAGGGTTACAGGTTTTTATAGATGTTCTTAAAATATCTATTTCTGGGCAATTTTCAGCCAGGTTTTTAAGTTTCATGGTGAAGGGAAACACCCCGTTGCCCTCGCCATGGATCCCGTCCCGCAAATCACTGAACTATCCCCCCTGCCCGAGCAGTTTGGCGAAATCCGCCGACAGTTTTTTGCGATCGTCGAAATGGTGACGGCCACCGCCGTCGGGCCACACCAGCGAACGGATTACCTGCTAGACCTAGCCAACCAAACAGACGCCCTGGCTACTGCCGCCGTTCTCCAAAGCCAGAAACTGCGGGCCATCCATGACGCGATTGAACGTTTGAACCAATCCAATACCCCTACCAGTCCTACCGGAGACGATGAATGACCGCTTTTACCACCAGCCAGATCCCGTCATCGGTTGACACACTCGAAAAATTGGCAGTGTGGGCGATCACGGGTTTGCAGTACATGTACCCCACCGCCGTGAGCGAAGAGGGCGAGGGGTTCGTCGAAAAAGCTGTAACCAGCAACAGCTATTACATCCAGAGTGCCAACCGTCATGCGTTTTTGGGGCGCGTGTCCCTTGGCCTGAGTCCTGATCGCGTTGTGGGGGGTGCAAAGCACTGGACCTATGCCCTGAATCTGGGGACCGACCCGCTACCCGTGATTTTCACCACCAACTAGGCCCCGCCCTATGCCAGGTTTTGCCCCCATCCCTGATCCATGGGAAGTTCCGCTCAGCAATACGCCGGGAGTCCCCATCGAGGAGGGGGAGGGGAGTACACCTGGAAATTCACCCCCCACCCCCGACCCCTGGCGATCGCAGCCGCCCCCCACAGAGCCCACCACGCCCCTAAGACAAGAGAACTATCGCGCCCCCGCCGCCACACCCCACGCACCAGCGCAAGGGCCACGCCAGCAACTCACCACATTTGACGGTAACGGGCGTCTTTTCCGCCTAGTCCGCGATGCAGAAGGGCGCGTGAGCAGCGAGGACATGGGACCAATCCCAGCGCCGCCCACAACGGCCAGAGATCCCATCGCAGTTCCCAGAAACGGATGGGATCGAGCGGCCCAGCGCGCCGCCTATCGCCCCCGCGATCCGGATTTGTTGCGGACTTACCTTAATCTCTCAGAGCAACTGAATAGGAACCTTGTCAGCGAGACGGATCCAAACCCCTTCATTCCAGAAGGGAGCGCGAGATATCGGCCTACCGTCGCTGACACATTCCGGCAAATCGTGCAGCAGGATCACGCTCTTTGGGAAAGGGGAGTTAACCAAAATTTTCGTGATCTAGAGCGCCAAGCGCAGATCAGAAACCTCGAATCAGCCTTTAACCTGCCCGCCAACGGAACCCGATCAGACCCGCGACAGATTGCCAGCATTCGTCACCGACTCGAAAGAACCTTATACGACGAGGGACTGATGGGCGGGCTGGCCAGACAACCACCCCGGCCCCCGCTGGCTACGCAGGGAGGAGCCCCACCAACGGCCGCCCGCCCCCGCCCTGCAACACCACAAGGAAGCGTATCCAGCCGTGCCAGTGGCGCGACACCTGGCGGACGCCCTACCAGCGGCGGCGGAAGCCCCGGAGGCAGTAACCAGGGCAACCTACGGCCCGCCGGTGCCCCCACCTCAGTAGCGGCCCCGCCCGGTCAAACCACCGCCCGCGTAGTCGCCGGGGGGACCGCCGTGCGACCGTCCGGCGTCAGGCCAGCGGCCCCGTTTGCCAGCCTGCCCCCGGTGGAGGCCGCCAACCGTCTGTTGGGATTTATCCCGCCCGTCGTACAGCGGCGGATCCTTCCCGCCCTTGGCGGCCTGGGGACGATCGTCGGCACTGGCGGCGACGTACTGCGAGGGCGCGGCCCCCTGGGAATCCTCGGGAACAATGTCGGGGGATGGGGCGGCGGTGCCCTTGGCGCAGCCGGTGGGGCATTTCTTGCGGGGCCGGTCGGCGGCGTCCTCGGGGGCGTCGGTGGCGGTGCCCTTGGCGGGGGGATTCTTGGAAAGTTGGGAGATGCCCTAGATGGCCTATTCGGGAATGCCCCGGTTCTCAATTCGTTGCCGTTATTCCCCCCAAAACCTAACGGGAGAACAGCCGGATCACCCACCCTAAAAAATTTCGACGAGCCAGACATCGACTACATCGACGACGTTCCCAACCCTGGACGCGGATTCGGCATCAGAGTTAGGGACGTGGCGGGTAGTACCACCCCCACCCCCGGCCAAATATCCTTCGGGTCATGGTTCACGGTTAAGTCCTACGCGATCCGCATCAACGAAGCGCTGAACCATCGCTTTATTTGGGGGACAGACTGCAATGGGGTAGAGCAAGCCCTGTTTGACCTGGATTTTTACGAGAACCAGGACTACACCCGCTCGATCGAAATCACATCCAGCCGATCGTGCCCTGGGGAGCCGGAAACCATCACGCAATCGGGGACAGAGCCGGGGCGACGGCGACAGGGTAACGGAGCCACCCGCACCGGCCCGCGATCATTCCCCCCGGCCACCCCCCAAACCGGCCCCGGTCAATTTCCCAATTTCGCCCCAGCAGGTCAATCACCCGATCGCTACGGCAATCCCAGAGGAGGGGAGGGGAATGCCCCCAGCAGCCCCCAGCAGGTGCCCAGCACCAACCCCATCAAACCGGGAACCGGCGACGGATCACCGGCCCCGGCACCGCCCGCCGTGAAGCCCGCGCCGCCGGACGCCCGCGCCCCCCTGGCAGATCCGCAAAATCGGCCCAAGAATCCGCAGCCGGACAATCTGGACAATCCCAACGGCAACCCAGGGCGATCGCCCGCCACGGCCCCCGCCAAAAAGGATGCACCGGGGGCCGGGATTCAGTTCGATGCGATGGGGCTGCCCATTGGCCGCGCCCGCAGTGGCGTTCATGCCCGCGAGAACACCGGCAACGTCATCGAACCCAAGCAATCGGGCTTTACCAACTTCGGGAACGGGGTGCGGATTCCCAACGAGCTTCTCGGCAGCGAGGAAGCCCGGAAGTATTACACCGATCTGGCCAAGGCCCTAGGGACGCCAGGGGCACCACTTCCCGACATGCCCCAGAAGTTGCGGGATAAACTCAACGCCCCCAGCTCGAGTACCAGCACCACCACGCGCCCCACCACGAGACCGGGGGAAACCGTCACCAGCGATCGCCCGCTGATTTTGCCCATTCCCGCGCCCCAGAAGATCACCAGTTCCGACCGCCGTCCCATTCAGGACCGGCAGACGTCTCCCTTTGACGCGCCCGCCAACCCCAGCCCCAGCGCCGCCGGGAGTCCCTGCACCAGCCGATGCAGCACAGGCATCGACGCAGGGGTTAGGCAAGCCAACGAAAAATTAGACCGTCTCACATCGGGGAACGCCGTCGCCGCCGGGTCCGGCGTTGCCCAGGGGGCCGACTTGATCGCCCTCAATCAAGTGCTGGCGAATCAGCGGCAAATGCTCAATTGGATGGGGCCAACACCCCCGACGCTGAAGGGAGCCGCACCCGGAATGGGCGGATTCATACAGCGATTTTTCGACACGGTTCTTAACAATCAGATCGTCCAGACCACCGTCAATTGGCTAACGTTTTTCGTGGTGTTCAATAACGCCATGATGTTGGGCCGCAACGTCGTAGAGACGGTTGGCGACCTGATGACGCTGAGCTTAGAAGCGTTCCGCCGACAGTTTGGCCTGAAGGACCGTGAGGACGAAATGATCGACGTGAATGAGGCGGTCAGGAAGGGGTTTGATCTATGGATGGTGTCCCTGTTGGGGCGAGATCAATATCAAGCGCTGTTGGCGAAATGGATCCAGTTCAACCGCATTTATCAGGCGGGGGCTCAAATTCTCTACAACGTGCGATCGCTGTTCGACGGCAGCCGCGCAATCTTAGAACTGCTGGCGACCAATGTGGCGCGGATCGGTAATGCCCTCAAAAATAGCCGGATCGTCAACGGCAACGCCTACCCATGGATGGCTGAAAACGTCAGCGCCCTTACGGCCCGCTGGCAGCGGATGTATCAGGCGATCGAGAACGTGGAAAACACCGCTAGCGTTCTATCAGGCATTTCCGGCGAGGTCATCAACATCCAGGACGAAGCCGCCGAGTTGGCCGAGTCTAAGCAACGGTTTGAGGAGGCCCTCGACCAGGGGCAGCGGTTGCTTGACCCCGAAGGTAAGCCAAAACCGGGGGATAACAAGCCGATTCAGGCGCTGGAGGACGCAAAGCGCCGCGTTTCCGAAGCCGGAGATATTCCAGTGCAGCAGTTTTTTAGAGGTGGGGATTAATGCCGTTACCCCCTGCGTTTTCACCCACTGAACACCTACAGGACGCCGTAAAACGGCTCTACAACCGTCAGGTTGCGAACCATTTTCGCGACTTAGGCCCGGAAGATTGGCCCCTAGACATCAGCTCCCCCCGATCATCCCTGCGGACGGCTTGCACCCACCAGGAGCAAGACACCGCAATCATGAGCTTGATGAGGATGTGGCTGTTCGATCTGACGGTGCGGCGGGAGGAACTGACGGACCCGCCGATCTACGGAATCCCAACGACGGCGTTTCAGGCGGAGCGCAAGTTTAGGCCGCAAGTCATGCTGTATTTCAAGGAAGACCGGCAGGACGTGGAACCCGGATTTGAGGCGGTGGAGGGGCGGATCAGTTTCAGGATCCAGGATGAATCGACGGAATCGATCACCATGGCGAAGTTGACCCAGATCGCCCAGCGCATTAAGTCGAATTTTGCTCCAGCCGGTGGCTATATCTGGCGCAAGGGCCGGGAGATGTTCAGCTACAGCGACTGGGATAAGGGGTACCAGCTCCAGATCCTGGCCCGCTCTGATCCGGAGGCGAGGGCGTTGGTGGACAAGGTGCTGAACTGCCAAAGCCATACGCCGGATATGAGCAAGTTCAATCGCAGCACCAATGCGGCAGAGGCCAGCGCCTACCCGACCATTCCCCCGACGCGCTCCATTTTGGGGAACTCTGAACGGTTGCCCCGGCGGCGGGCGGTGGCGGATGTGCGCTTTCAGTATGCGATCGCCCATATCCACGGGCGAAAGAAGCGGGTTTGTTTGGTGGATCTGTCCGGGCGGTTCAATGATCCCCTTGTGGCGGCCTAGGCCCGCGCGATCGCCCCAGGGCAGCCCCAGGGCCGCCGTTTGATCCATGAAAGGTTTAACCGTTTCCGCCGCGAATATACCCCCAGAGGGCGGATAGGTTGGGGTCAAATCAACACACCCCTGGAGACCCGGCCCCCATGGCACTGGTAGACGAACTCAAAGCAACCCTGACTGTTGCAAGCCTTGACGACGGCAGCGGCAACCTACGGATCCCGCTGGCGGCCCTGGGCGTACAGGACGCGGCCACCAGCCCGATCACCGATGAGCAATTGATCGACGCGATGTTTGGCCTGTTGGCGGGCCTATCGACAGCCCAGACGGCCCACAACCAATCGGCACCGGAGGGGACGCGGATCAATTCCTTCACGTTCTCCCCGAGCACCAGCCTGCAAACCGACGGCCAGGGCGACACCTTCAGCGATCGCAACTTCACGGTGCGGTTCCGGCAGTACATGCAGCCGAGCGACCTGGCCGCCGTGCTGTCCTAAGCAGCCCTCGCATGAGATGGGCGATCGCCCGCGATCGCCCCCGGTTCATTTTTCCTCCAGTCCCCAACCTAAAAAAACATGAGACGCCGACGCTTTAACCGAATCAAAGAAGTCATTCGCAAGGGAGAAGCCGCCGCGAAGTCGTTGCCCTACATCCAAAAGTATTTGGAAGTTGTGGACGGCACCCGCAAAATTACCCGTGGGGCCGCCTCGATCCCCGATCTGCAAGGGCGGCAGTATTTCACCCTGAAACCCTTTGGGCTGCCCGCCACTGCCAATGACACTGTTGTCTGGATGACGGGGCGAGCCAACACGGAACGGAACACCTTTGGCCTGACCAATGACGTTCTCAACCTTGACCCCGACGGGGCGGGACGCTCTGATGCGGGGCTCTTGCCCGCCAAAGCGGTAGTTTCCCGGTGGTCCACCTCATCGGACAAAATCTCAGATATCACCGGCCTGACCTATAAAAAGCGCAACGCTTCCACCTACACTTGCCCGTTTGGGAAAACTGGCACAGAGAACGAATTTGATGTGCAAGAGGAGATCTTCCAAGCGGTGCGGGGCAGTGGCGACAACCGGGGGGTGACCTTCAAGCCCGAGCGCATGTATGCCAGCTAACCCCGTCTGGTTAGACCCGATTGAATCGGCATTGAGGCCCGAGATCGCAGTGATCGACGGCCTCACCGATGCTGAGATCAGGGCGGAACTGGAGCGTTTGCATCAAGTCAATCTGGCGATTGATGGGCTGCTTTATGGCGACGACGATCCCGATATGTTTCTGGACAAAATAGAAACTTTTCTAGAGCAATCCCCCGAGGATTATCTAGGTGCGGCTATCGAGAACTGCGAAGAAATAGGGTTGATTCTGCCATGAGTTGGGTAAGCCTGGGATTTTACGAGCTTTCCTTACCTAAAGATCAGTTAGAAAATCCTTGGGTTTTTCCCTTTGGTGATATTCCCGTATCGCCTATTGATGCGTTTGCAATTCGCATTCTTTACAGTTCTGGACAAGTCATTAAGGACGGTAAGGCATACTATCCCACGATTTTTGGGGGGATGTGCCATGCGCTTTTTGAACCGCCCTTAAGCAATCCGTCGATTCTGGCCACGCGACAACTGCACTACAGCCACGGGGATTCTGTCGTGTATCCCTTTGGTCCAACGGGGGAAACCTACAATCCCAACACGGGTAAGTTCCTCAAAGGCTCAATGATTTGGAATTTCAATGAGGCAACTGAGATATTTGAACTCAGGAGCAATCTCTTAACCAAGATTGGCTTTAGGGCTTATCCCAAAAAGCGAGGTGTTTCCAAGCGAAATATGCCGACCGAAACCGGATTTAAGCAGGTTTATCCGTGGTGGTATGAGGATACACGGCGACAATTTACGATCCAAGTTGAGCTATGGACGGGCAACCTGTAGCGCTCCATTCTGCAATGTTCTTTAGTGGTATTTTCCCGTGGACGGCAAACAGCGACACCCGTTGACGCTACAAGAGCGAGTCAGCTTAATTGAGCTTGAACTTAACGGATCGGGTAACAGTTTCTCATCGAGAATCGCGCACCTAGAGGCCCATGGCCGTTCAGTGGAGCGCCTAGAGGAGAAGGTTGACCGGTTAGATGAGCGGCTAGACCAGATCCATCTGGATTTGCAGGGGCTTGCGGGGTTGCGATCGCTGTCTCCGGTGGCGGCGATCGCGCGGCATTTTCCAGGGGGGCGATTGGGGATGGTGGCGGCTTTTGTGGCGACAGTGGCGGCGATCCATGTGGTCGTGGACTATTTCGGTGTGCTGTCTCTGTTGCGGGCGCTGTTCCGTCTGTAGGGCGATCGCGCGATCACCCCTACCAGCGTCGCCGCCCCCCACCGGCCCCATGGTCCGTGATCGCGATAGGGGCGATCGCGGCGGCGACGGCGGCGACGGAGGGCCGATGGGGGTGATGGCCACCGGGCGGATAATGGGGAACCCCGCGATCGCGCCCGGTAAAAATTTACCGATCTGGTTATGCCCTACGAACTTTCTGAGCCGCTGGCGATCGTGTCGATCGTGCCGATCACTTGGCACACCTGGCAACCGACGACCCAGCAAGTCGCGATCGCCCACGACATCGGCATCAGCAGCAGCAGCGAAACACCGCCATTTTTCTATGAAGTCAAATCGGTCTGGCTCGATGGCGAGGGCGCGATCGCGTTGATCGGGGACACATTGGGCACGCGGCCCGCTGTGCCAGGGGAACCGCCCCATTATTGGCAGTTGCCAGAGGTGATGCCTTTGCCCGAATTGGTGCCCGCGATCGCCCTACGCGCCATCCGCCCCGCCCCCCTGCGCTGGCATGGGCAAATCTTTGGGCTATCCAGCACACCGCAATACGCCCCGCTGACGGAATTTAGCCACACCGGGGCGCTGCAAACCTTCGATCTACCCAATCTCCCGGATTACCGGGTCAAAGTGCTGATTTGGGGCTGTGGCGGGGGGCCGTCCATCGCAGGGTTTGGCGGCAATGGGGGCTTCACTGAGGCGATCTTCACCATTGGGGCCATCGATGGCGGGGGGACGATTCTGCCGGGAGCCTACTGGGTTGCGGTGGGGGCAGGCGGCCAACGGAACCAATTGGCGAGGGGGCTGTTTGGCGGTGGCAGCACTGGAAACTTTCCTACGAATCCAGGGGGCGGGGGGGGCGACTTTAGCGGCATTGGACGGGGGGCGGTGGTGAGCCAGGGCAGCGCGATCGCGATCGCTGGCGGCGGCGGCGGGGCAATTTACAGCATCGCTGGGTACAACGGCGGCCACGGCGGCGGCACATTCGGAGGAAATGCAAGATCAAGCTCCCCAGCCAACGACGGCAAAGGCGGATCTCAGGCATCAGGAGGAGCAGCGGGGACAGGGTACATCACATCCCCTCCAGGAGAGGCGGGCACTTCATTGGCAGGCGGAAACGCTGGCCTATACGCATCGGCCTATGCGTCGGGGGCGGGCGGTGCTGGCTACTGGGGAGGTGGTGCGGGAGGGCCTCACGGAGGCGGGGGCGGATCGGGATACAGCCGATCGCCCAATGCCACCCTCACCGCTGGGACAGATGCAGGGCCGGGGAACGCATCATCACCATTGCGGCCCGCTGGAGTTGGGGCGGGCGGCCAACCGGGCCAAACGAAGGGCGGTGATGGGTTTGTCAGGATTGAAATTTTAGAGCCGCTGTAGCCCCCGCCAAGTCACAAAACGCCCCGCGCGATCGCGATAGGATCGGCGGGGTTTTGTCGGGATCTTTGCTTTGCTCAGGGAAATTATAGGCGCGGCGATCGAAGCACTGATCGCCGCCTCGCTATTTCTGTACAGCCTTTGGCCCTTGGCTCTGGCTGCATTGGTGCTGTGGGTTCTCTGGCTGACCATCAAAAACTTTCCCCGCCGCCCGCGCCCACCCAGACACCGCCGCGTCGAAAACCAGGGGATCCCCTATGAGGAGTGGAAACTTGCCCGCGACAACGGAATGATCTTGGGGGCGGGCCACTGGAACCGAGGCGATCGCGCCGCCCCCGGACGACCGGGCCATGGGGGCAGAACGATCGCCCCTATCCTATTCCTGATTGGTTTCGCGATCGCGTACACCCACCTTCCCACCGGGCTTGCGGTGATCTTGATCGCCAGCATGATCGGGGCGATCGCCCTGCGGCAGTGATTCCCCCGCCGCTGGCTTCCATCCCCGGTAAACCCACCCCCGGTTAACCACAAACTCCCAACCCTTTGGGCGATCGCGATCGGTCAGGGGGGCGATCGCGCGATCGCCCCCACCACCACCGGGGGAACCGCCACCGGCAACGCCAGGACGCACCCCACCGGAGCCGGGAGCTGCAAGGGCGCGATCGCCGCGATCGCAGCCACTGCCGCCGGGAGGATCACCAGCAGCAGCACCAGCACGGTCCCCACCGCCACCACCGGCCTTCGCCGATCGCGCATCGCGATCGCTCGCGACCCATTTCCGAATCTGGAGCCGGATCACCGCAGGGGGCGCACCCCGGCCAATCAACCGCTCGACCGTGGCCCCCCGGTCTTGCACCAGGGACGTATGGGACTGACCACCGGGGATATGGTGCCAAGACTTCAATCGGCCCTCCTCGATGACCAAATACCGCAGGTAATAAACCCCGTGCGACCGATACTCATCGACCCGGTGGAATGTTTCCGCAACCATTGGTTTTTCGTTGGTTGCGGAAGTTTTTGGGGGGGTGGTTTGGCCCTGGCCGGCCAGGGGGCCGGTGCATCCTTTGTGGCAATCGGGGCAGTACCAGCCGTCTCGATGATCCAGGGACGGCCACGCCCTCAGATGCAGGCAGGGGGAATCGGCCATAGCTCAAACTCCGTGGCGTATTCTTTACAGCCCGCGATCGCGCGGTAGGGGGCCATCACGGCCTCGGTATCCGTCGCCGATAGCGACGAACTGAACAGACCGAAATCCGATAGCCAGTAGCCCCACAGCCCGCCCTCACAGCACGGGTTATCGAACCAAAAGACGGACTCGACCCGGCAGGACAGAATGACGATGCCAACGGTGCAACCGGAGAGGAC
Source organism: Cyanobacteriota bacterium (assembly GCA_022402445.1). Classification (GTDB taxonomy): domain Bacteria; phylum Cyanobacteriota; class Cyanobacteriia; order CACIAM-69d; family CACIAM-69d; genus MS008. The sequence goes on from JAKRSF010000006.1 coordinate 450,157, forward strand.
GAAACGCCGAGAACGCAGGACGCGATCGCCAGGGCCATAGGGCGATGAGTAATTCGCTTGCATGGGAGACCTCGAAAATATCGGGACTACAACGGAACCAACCGGCGATCGCGTTGAGCAACCGCCGGTCGGCAGGGTTATTCAATTGGGGCATCGCCCAGGTCATCGGGCGGTTCCACTAAGGCCACATTCGCTTCCCAATCGGCCAAAACCTGTTTCAAGTCCTCAATCTGGGATTCAAACAGCGCACGGCGGGCCTGGATTCGCTCGACCTCGCGATCGCAATCTTCAAGTTGCAACTGAACAGAGGCGATCAGGAAGCGTAACGTTTTCCCGTGAGTTCCAGGTTTAGGTCGGGAGCCAACAGACCGCGCGCGAACCGTTCCACCAACTCCGATGGGCTGAGATCGAGCGCCGTCGCTTGATGCTTCAGCCGCCCCCACGCTGTCGGAGTCAGGTAGAGAACCCGCCGCTGCTTGTTCTCCCCATACAGCAAGTCGCTTGCTTTGGGCATTGTTCACCTCATCCATATACACGCCCCAATCTTAGTGGCACTAACCCTTGACATCTTAGTTGCACTAACGCTAAGAATACAAGTGTTGGTGCCACTAACGTAGAGCGATCGCGATCGCGGCACACCGCCACCGGGCCGTATTGGGCAGCGCTGGACGAACCGAGCCAGCCGCACACCGCACCCAAGCGCACCCCGGCAATCTGCCACCGGCACCCCGGCGATCGCGCCCCCACCTCGCAACACCAGGGGACGCGATCGCGCAGATCCCATAGCCAACCGGCCAAATGCCTATGCAGCAACAGCTTCGATTTTTTTGAGTAGTCCATGGCGATCGCTCCAATGGCAGCGCGATCGCCCCTATCTCACATGAACCTATGCACACTCAACACATTGGAAGGGTCAGCGGCAACGCCCGCGCCATCGCGATCCAGGTTCGATACTTTCGGGATGCCTTGCAGGAACGGTTACGGCCAGGGCTCGATCTTCGAGAAACCGGCGTAGTGATATCCATCGCCTTGATGCACCTGTTGAAGGTGGAGTGGCGGAAAAAAAGCAGCATTCAGGCCCGCTCGATCGCCGGATCTACGGCCCATGTTGCCCGCACCATCGTCGAAGTTTGCAAGGGAACCCAGATGCTTACCCCATGGACCGGGGAGCAGCCCACGGACTTCTTACCCGTCATGGCCATGCTGTGGCTCACCGCCCACCAGGCTGAACATGGCGTATCGGTGCGGGTGAAGTTGGAGAGCCTGCTACCCGGCGCGATCGAGATGGCCATCACCAAAGATGAGGAGATGTTCCGGCTGATGATGCGCGACACCCTGCACGGCATCGGAGACCTTGCCCCCATGGGGGGAGGATTCACGGTGACGATCGGCCATGGGCCAGGGGGCAGCGATGACTAGGCTCATGCTCACCCAGCAGATGATCGACCTGGACGCGATCCGCTCTGTCAGATGGGTATGGGTCCGCGACGGCATGATCGCCCAGATATTTTGGGCGGGCCTTGGCGAGGTGAGCTGCATTACCCTGACCGGCCTAGACGCGATCCGCCTACGGAGCGCCCTGGAGGAATTGAGCGCCCCGCCGGAGGCCCTGGACGCGATCGCCTTTACGCAGGCATACGCGATCGCCGATGGCTTGCCCGAAGACCGAGCCACAGAAATTGCGCGGGCCGTTGCCATTGCGAGCGGGGAATGGGAGCTACCTGACCCGGCCCCCGGTGAACCGTTCGACGACACCGACGCGATCGAGGACATGCCCAAGCCGGACCAGGTTTGGCAAACCCCGGCAGATTTGCCCCTAATCCCCCTCGACTTTTGATTTCTCACATCCGAAAACCGACCGCGATCGCGCCGCCAGGGGCCAGGGCCACCGCGCCCATCCACCGGCCCGCGATCGCGGGGAAACACCATCACCCCAATGGAGATTACGGCCATGTTTTTTGTGGTTAGCCGCACCAACTCCTACGTTCCCCGCCGGGAGCCGATCGCCCTATTCACCAGCAAGATCCACGCAGCCCTATTCATGGCAGCGATGCGAAACAACAACGACGCGATCGATGAACGCATGGAGATTGTGAACGTGCGGCGGATGAACTACAACGCCAGCCTGTCCATGATGCAGCGCTATTTTCAACTGCTGAACCAGGGGGCGCAGCTTATCCCCATGCCCCCCAAGGATGAGAACGCCGACGCGGTGGCCATCACCACCACCCAGCAGATGAAGACTCTGTTAGCCCTGGCTCAATCGCGCGGCCAGGACGGTGCAGCAGAAGGCCCAGGGGAGCCCGCCCGCGATCGCGATCGCCAGCCCCGCGATCGCCGCAGGGACCAAACCGCCTAAAACATCACGACCGGGGGGGAGCCGATCAGCCATCGGGCGATCGCCCCCTCCGGGCGACTCCATATATACAGACCCCAGGGCTGATGTTCCATCGCTAGGCGCAGCCCATACAGTCCAGGACCGGCGACTACTTAGACCCATCCCAACCGAGCCCGCCCGCCGTGGCGGTTTCCCTTGGGGCGGCGTCCAAACCCGTCCCCCGCGCAGCAGCGGCGATGCTCCCAGGCTTTAATGCTGAAACAGGCTCATAGCGGCCTTTCGCCTTTCCTAGGCTCAAGAGCATTGCCCGTCGCGCGGCCCCCCGCGAACAGCCCCGCATAGGGGCCACGGCCTTAAGAAGGAATTAGGCTACCCCTACGGCGGCCTTTGGGTGATTACGCAGGCCCAGCGATCGCGGGATCCAAACCCATCACCCCATGAGTCCTAATGAAGCAACCAACGGTTGCAGGCATCGACGTGAGCAAAAATTCCGTCAGTGTCTGCGTTATATCCGAACGCCCGGACGCACCTAGACAATTTTTCTACGAGGCGGAATTTGAGAAGCTGTACGCCGACGCGGAAGGCATCAAGCGCCTATTGGCCCTGAAGCCCGCGATCGCGGTGATGGAGCCCACCGGCACCAATTACAGCCGCCTATGGGGAACCCACCTAGCCCGCCAGGGTTGCGAGGTGTGGTTAGCGCCCCATAACAAACTCAGGAGCTACCGGGCCAACGCCCTCAACCTGCCCGACAAAGACGACGATGCGGACGCCCTAGCCCTTGCCTGCTATTGGTTTGACCACCACCGAGACCCCTACGCATGGGCGCAAGTGAGACAACCCAAGATCGCCCAGTTACGCAAGCACGTCCTGCGGTTGGCCCACCTATCCAGGGTCCAGAGCCCGATCATCAACCGAGCGCGGCAGGATATGGCGTGGCAGTTCCCAGAAGCCGCCCACGTTAAATCCGTCCGCACCGCCGGGAGCGATCGCGCCCCCCTGCTTTGGGCGTGGATTGCGGGCGAACGCAAGAGCGCCAAGTATGATCGGATGCTTGCCCAATCGGTGGGCCTGGGAATTGAGGAGAGCCTGATAGACCACGCCCGCCGAATTTGTGGCTTGCAGCAGGAGGAGGCCCGCATCGAGCGAGAAATCGCCGCGATCGTGCGATCATCGCCGGAGTTTTTGCCCTACCGCCAGGTGTTCGCCGATTTTGGCTTTGGCCTGCGAACCGAAGCCCTGATCTTGAGCCAGATCTATCCGCTCGAAGCCTACCTAGGCCCCGACGGACGCCCCGAGGTGAAGATCCGCAAGGGCCGGATCAGCGGCAAACCCACCAAGCGCCGCCTGTCCGAGCGCCGTTTTCAAAAAGCCCTAGGGGTGGCCCCCACCAGCGATAGCAGCGGCGATAAGCAGACCCGCGCGATCGTCGGCGGTTCAGACCTGTGTCGGAAGGGATTGTGGCTATGGCTATTGACCCGGATCGAACCCAAACAGACGCGCCTTGCCAATCCCATCGGTCAACTACTGGGGGAGCGCCTGGAGCAGGAGAAAGCTACCAAGCCCGCCCGACTGGCGCGATCGCGCGTCAGTGCCTACGCGGCCCGTCTACTGTTTAGGCGATTGGTGGCCGCGATCGCCCCCGAATAACCATCATCACCACCCAACGCGGCCTGATCGCATGGACCGGGCCGCGTTATTTTTGCAATGAACATACCGAAAACTGCTAGAAGGAAAGGCGGATATTGCCGGGGCGGGAGCGGGTGACGATGGCGGATTTGACGGGCATGGCGGAGATGGCGGAAACGGCGGTGTGGCGATCGCTCCTGACGGGGGTGGGGTCATTGCTGGCGGTGCTGGCGGCGGTGATGGGGCTGATGGCGTGGATCTATCGCCGGGAGGGGGTTGATACGGTGCTGTTCCGCGAGGCGATCGCGCCGCCGTCTTCGGACATTTCGGAAATTTCTGATGCCTACGGGAAGGGGTGCGATGCCTTTGGGCGCGATCGCTACCGGGCGGCGGTGGCGGCCTTTGAGACGGCGGTGGCTGAAACTCCGACCCTGCCCGAGGCGTACCATAACTTGGGCCTGAGTTTGGCGAATTTGCGGGACGACACGACGGCCACGGCGGCCCTGGTGCAGGCGGGGGAATTGTATTTAGAGCGGGGCGATCGCCAGGGCAGTGCGCTGGTGCGGCGGCATTTGTCGGCGATTTTGGCCCGGAAGCAGGCGCGGGAAAATCGTCAGGCGTCGGGCACCTAACGGCCTTTTAGGGCTTCCTGGCGGCAGGCGGCCACGAAGGCGCGGGCGATCGCGGGATTACTGGCGAAATGGAGATGGACGTAGCTGGCGATCGTATTGCCGAGGCGATAGCCCGCCGGTTGCACGGTGCCGCGTGAATCCGTGAGGCGATAGGGGTGTGTCAGGCCGCGATCGCCTCCGAGACTTTCCTGATCTATCCCATCCCAGAAGATCTCAGAATAGTGAAATCGGTGACCGCGAATCGTTTCACCGATCGCCCGCCCCCCGAAAAAATCCAGAATTTCGAGATCGACATACCCCAGGGTGGGCCGCGCCGTCAGCCGAGTCCGAAAGGGCAAAAAACCCACCGCCGGGTAGCGATCGCCCGCGCGGGTTTCGATGCTCTGACCCAGGTACATCAGGCCGCCGCATTCCGCATAGACGGGACCGCCCTGGGCGCAAAAATCCGTGATCGCCCGCCGCAGGGATTCATTCGCCGCGATCGCGGGGCCGTGGAGTTCCGGATAGCCGCCCCCGATGAACAGCCCATCCAAATCCGGCGGCAGGGCGCGATCGGCCAGGGGTGAAAAGGGGATCAACTGCGCCCCCAAATCCTCCAAAATCGCCAAACTGTCCGGGTAATAAAAACAAAACGCCGCATCCTGGGCGAGACCAATCCGCACCTCAGCCAATCCCTGAGCCAAGGGGCTTAAGTCCCTTGCTATCCCGGCATCCTCGCCAGCCGTAGCGGTTTCCGGCGATCGCGGCACCGTCGAGCGCCCCAACCCCATCACCCGCTCCAGATCCAGCGCCCCCGCGATCGCCTCCGCCAAGGCTTCTAGGTGAGATTCACCCCCATCCCCCTCCGCCGCCAAATGCAAACCCAGGTGACGGCTCGCGATCGCGAACTCCTCACACCGCCGCACCCAGCCCAGCACCGGCACCGGCCCAGACTCCAACGCCTCCGCAATCAACGATCCGTGGTGATCGCTCCCCACCCGATTCACGATCACCCCCGCCAGCTCCAGCGACGGATCAAAGCCCCCATAGCCCGCCACCAGCGCCGCCGCACTGCGCGACAGCCCCCGCCCATCAATCACCAGCAGCACCGGAGCCCCCAGCACCTTCGCCAACTCCGCCGTACTGCCCGCCGCCGTGCTGCCCCGCCCGTCAAACAGGCCCATCACCCCCTCCACGATCGCCAGATCGCAGTCCGCCGCCGCCCGCTGAAACAACGCCCGACAGGTTTCCGCCGACAGCATCCAACTGTCGAGATTGCGCGATCGCCGCCCCGCCGCGCGATCGTGGTGCCCCGGATCAATAAAATCCGGCCCCACCTTAAACGGCTGCACTCGCACCTTTCGCCGCGCCAACGCCCGCATCAGCCCCAGCGCGATCGACGTTTTGCCCACCCCGCTGTGGGTTCCCGCAATCACCAGCGTCGGAATTGTCGCGGCCTGGGGATCTCGATCCACACCCACAAAAGTCATCTAATTAGTACAATAAGTTGTACAACAAAACAGCAATTAACCATGGACGCCATTAGCTATTCGACCGCACGGGCGAACCTCGCCGGTACCATGGATCGGGTTTGCAACGACCACGAGCCCATGATTATCACGCGCAAGGGGCGACCAGCGGTGGTCATGCTGTCCCTAGAGGATTACAAAGCCCTCGAAGAAACCGCCTACCTGCTGCGCAGTCCCGCCAATGCAAAACGCCTACTCGGGGCAATTCAGCAACTGATGATGGGCGAAGGCATTGAGCGAGAACTGGTTGAGTGAAGCTGATTTTTGCGGAAAACGCCTGGGAGGACTATCTCTACTGGCAGGGGCAAGATAAACGGACGCTGAAGCGGATTAATGAACTCATTCGCGCCACCCAGCGGGATCCCTACGGGGGCATCGGTAAGCCAGAACCCCTGAAACATGCCCTAGCGGGATTCTGGTCGCGCCGCATCACGGACGAACACCGCATGGTCTACAGGGTTGAGGGGGATGCCCTATGGATTGCCCAACTGCGCTACCACTACTAATGATGATAATGATGGTGAGCTAGGGCGAGATCGCGGACAGGCCAGAAAATCCCTTCTAATCCTCGCCAACGGATTGCGATCGCCCCGCCTGCAAAACCATTGCCGCCTGCAACTTCAAGCCCGGAAACGTCGGGGATACAATCATTTGATCGCCCCGAAACTGCTCAATTTCATACTCCCCATTCACCAAACTACAGATTGAGAGGGTAGGTCGCTTGGGCTTGCCAATATGCCGCGTCCCCCCCAATCCAGCATGGTCCACAATCCAATATTCAGGAATCCCTAAAGCCCCATAATCTTCAAGCTTGCGCGCGTAGTCATTTTGCCAATTGCTACTCACTACTTCCGCCACAAACTTGATGGATGAACCCAGGGTCAAGATTGATTGATCCGCCCATAGGGGTTCTTGAACTAGGGCATTTTTATCAACAATCGCCAAATCAGGACGAAAGGCCGTCATAGCCAGATCAGAAGGGCGAAGCAATCCCCGCTGAAGGATAAACCACGGCAAATCCGCCCCATCAATCTGAACACAGAGCTTGGCCGTCATGAAGGCTACAATCTCCTCATGGAGGCCCGTTGGTTCCAAGTCAAAAACCTCCCCATCGATCAGTTCATAGCGATCCTCATCCCTAAAACGATCAAGGAACTCGTCAAGGTTCAGTAATTTTTGTTGGATGCCTGGATCAACGGCGATCGCCATAGTCTCAGTCGATCTCCTTTAGATTTAACCGATTTAAACCATAGCCCTAGGTGGACTCATTCCACTCCGGCTGTTCAATGGGAATTTCAATCCAAAACTCAGTCCCCTTACCGGGCGCAGATTTGCATTGGATCGTGCCGCGATGTTTTTCGACGATGATTTGATAGCTAATCGAGAGGCCCAAACCGGTCCCCTGGCCCACGGGTTTGGTGGTGAAGAAGGGATCGAACAGCTTGGCGCGCACGGCGGGGGTCATGCCCGGACCGTTGTCGGCAACGATGATGCGGACGCGATCGGGCTTGAGGAAGTCGGTGGAAATGGTGAGGCGCGGCGGTTTGGGGGGCGTGACACTACAGGACAGGACCACCGGGCGATCGCCCACTCCGGACTGACTCCCTGCGGCCCCATCGGACGGCGCACCTTGGGGGGAGGCGCTGCCGTAATAGCGCGTGGCGGCGGATCGACCGGAGCGATCGAAGGACACGACGGGGGGCCGATTGTACTGGGATTCGAGGGCGTCGATGGAGTTGGCCACCACGTTCATAAAAACTTGGTTGAGTTGCCCCGCATAGCACACCACTTCGGGAAGATTGCCGTATTCCTTAACAATTTCAACGCCGGGATAATGGCTATTGGCCTTGAAGCGATGTTGCAAAATGAGCAGGGTGTTGTCGATGCCTTCGTGGATATCGACGGGTTTCATTTCCGCCTGATCGAGCCGCGAGAAGTTGCGCAGGGAGGCGACGATTTGACAGATGCGATCGGCCCCAATTCGCATGGAATCGAGGGTTTTGGGCAGGTCTTCGGTGATGAAATCCACGTCCACTTCTTCCGCGAGGGTGCCCAGTTCGAGGGGGGGATCGGGCATGTGTTGCCGATAGAGTTCCAGCAGGCGAATTAGGTCGATGACGTAGCGGCGGGCGTAGGTGAGGTTGCCGTGGATGAAGGTGGTGGGGTTGTTGATTTCGTGGGCGACGCCGGCGACCATTTGGCCGAGGCTGGACATTTTTTCGGTTTGGATCAGTTGGGTTTGGGTGGCCTTGAGTTCCTTGAGGGTTTGGCTGAGTTGGTCCGCTTGGCGCTGGGCCTGGAGGGCGGTGCTGCGGGCTTGATCGTAGAGGGCGGCCTGGTCGATCGCGATCGCGAGCTGTTCGGTGACGGCCCGGAGCAGTTCAATGTCGCTAGAACTCCAGGTGCGGATATTGTCGTTTTCGCCGCACTGGATGATGCCCAGTTCGCCGGAGCGGGTCTGGACGAGCATCGATAGGATGGCGGTGTAGCCGCGATCGCGCAGCATGGCCTGGAGGGGCGGATCATCGCAGCGGTTGACATCATCCACCCGGCAGAGTTTGTCGCTGCGCAGCCGCCGCACGATCGATTCCACGCCGCGATCGTTGTCATTAATGGGGCTGGTGGCCTCGGTCAGGTGTTCCGATCGCGACTCGCAGACAATTTCGAGGCGATTCGGGCCGCCGCTGCCCCCCGGCCGATACCAGCCAAACCAGCAGCGATCGGCATTGAGGAGATTGCGCACCCCCGTCACCGCCGCCTCCAGGACCGTTTCCGTATCGAGGGAGTCGCGGATCTGGCTGGCCAGTTGGAACAGCAGCGCTTCCCGACGGCTGGTGAGTTCCTGGCGCGCCCAGGCCCGGTCAATGCCGAGGGCAAGGGCATTGGCCAGCCAGCCCAGCACGTCCTGCACGCGATCGGTGAAGGGCCGCAGGGCATAGACGGCGAAGGCCCCCACCAGGCGATCCTCCACCACCAGGGGATAGCCCGCAAAGCTCAGGGTTTGGCCATTGCTGAGGACATCTTGATAGAAGGACGGGCAGCGGTTGTGGACCACTTCGCCAATGACCGATTCGCCGACGGGGATCGATTGGTGGAGGGTGCTGCGCACCAGGGGGGCATCCATCCACTCGCTCGTCGGGTCCGCTTGGCTGGCCTGGGCCTGGAGCTGGAGCCGACCGATGTTGGGCAGATAGGTCCAGACGCAGGCCAGTTCGCAGCCGATTTGGCTGACGATGAGATCGACGCAGGACCGCAAAATGTCGTCGAGATCCCCCGTGCGGCACAGGGCAATGCCCACCTCCGCTTCGACCACCGAGAGGCGCGATCGCTCCATCAGATCCTCCTGGGAGCGGCGGCGATCGCTAATATCCTCGACCGTCCCTTCGTAATAGAGCAATTGGCCCGCCTCATCGCAGACCGCCGTAGCATTTTCCGAGATCCAAATGGTGCTGCCATCGGGCCGCTGCACCTGGGATTCAAAATTGGACACGCGCCCGTCCCGTTGCAGCCGATCCATCAGAACGGTGGCGCGATCGCGTTCCACATAGGGCGGCCCGCCGCGATCATTAAACGACGCAATCAACTCCGCCTCCGACCCAAACCCATAGAGCCGCGCCATGGCCGGATTCACCGCAATCCAGCGGCCACTCGGTTCCGCCTGGAAAATCCCCTCCAAAGCATTCTCAAAAATGCTGCGATATTTCGCCTCCGTCTCCCGCTGGGCCCGCTCCGCCCGCTTCCGCTCCGTAATATCAATGCCCACAATGAAGGCCGAGCGGTTGTCGTTATACTTCTGGGCCACCACCAGGTAATGCTCGGACTGGCCATTGTTCATCCGCTCAATTTCCTGGGTCGCCTCCGAAGAGGGGGACGCGAACAGCGCCATCACAAAATTGCGGAACCCTTCCCCATAGCCCAAAAAGCCAATGTCGCGCCCGATGAATTCCTCCGGCTTCCGGCCAAAAGAGTCCGCCAAATGGCGGTTCACCTCCAGATAGCGCAGATCGTCACTCACCCGCGACACGATGCCCGGTACCGCCTCTAGGATGGCCTGGAGGCGATCGCGCAGGGACAGCAAATCCTTCTCGGACTGCTTGCGGGGGGTAATGTCCTCGACGGTGCCCTCATAGAACAGCAGTTTGCCGCTGCTATCGCGCACGGCCCTGGCCGACTCCGAAATCCAAATGATGCGGCCATCGCGGCGATAGACCTGGGATTCAAACTCCTTGATGGAGCCGTGGCGCTCGATCGCATCAATAAACGCTTGGCGACGCTGGGGATCCACATAGAGCCCCTCCGCATTGGCATGGACCGTTTGGAACTCCTCATCGGAGTTGTAGCCATAGATCTGGAGCAGGGCCGGATTCGCGCTCAGGTAGCGGCCATCGGCGGTGGTCTGAAAAATCCCCTCGATCGCATTCTCAAAAATGCTGCGATATTTCGCCTCCGCATTGCGCACCGCATCCTGGGAACTTTCCAGCCGGTCCAGGGTGTTATTGAGAATCGACGCCAGTTCCGCCAGCTCATCGGTGCCGGGGAGTTCCTCCACCCGCATGGACGGATCCCCACTCGACCCGATGGCGCTCACGCGATCGCTCAACTGCATCAACCGCGCCAGCACCAGCCGCTCCAGCAGCACCAGGGCCACCGTCCCCACCAGCAGGCCCACAATAAACAGCAGCGCAAACAGATAGCGGGTACTCACCTCCCCCTGGGCGTAGATCTCCCGAGGCAAATCCACCCGCACCAGCAAACTAGGGCGATTGTCAATATTGCGCAAAATCGCATAGCCGCGAATTTGCCTGCGTCCCAGGGGCCGCGCCAGGGTAGCCTCATCATCCCCAAGGCTCAGCAGGGTTTGGACCGCCAACTGATCCTGCGCATCCTTGAGGGTCGCTAGGGGCACCAAACTGATATTGAGCTGGGTCAAGCTGGCGATGCGGTTGAGTTCTGGCCCCTGCAAAAAACGGCCCACCACCAGGGTGCCGCGCACCGGCCCGTTGCCCTGGCTGGTGACGATGGGGCGCGAGGCGATGAGGACCGGCCCCTCGGGCAGGAGCATGATGCCCTTAATGATGGCGTCGGGGGAGGGGCTACGGGTCAGGTCCGGGCGATCGCGCAGGGCCTGACGGAAACTGTCGGCAATGGGGATGATCTCGCGCCGTTGCAGGTCATAGCCCCGCTCAAACACGGGTTCCCCCTGGCCGTCGAACAGAATCAGCAGATTGAGCCGCAGGTAGTCAAAGGTGCGATCGACAAAGTTGGACTGCACGTAGGTACTGTTGCGGTCCGCCATGAAGCTATAGGTATCGTCCCATTCCGCATAGTCGCGGGCGGTGGCGTCAAGGTCCAAGGCCGTATCCGACAGCACATCCACGGCCCGTTCCATATCCCGCTGCATTTCCTGGGCCTCTAGGGCGCGGAAATCATTCAGCAAAAAGCTTGAGGAGGTGGCGAACAGGACCAGGTTCAGGCACAGAATGGCCAGACCGACGATGGTTAGGATTTTGACGCGTAATCTCATGCACTCACCTCCCGATCGCGGGGCTCGGGGCGACCGGTTAGGCCAGCGGGGAAATAGGAACGAACTGCCATGGAGTCTTGATTCACAGGGCCAGGGGCGGGATCGGGATGGCATGACTCGGGCGCGCGATCGCGATCATGGCTCGGACACCAAAGCCACACCACCCCCCACGATGCGGTGCAACGGCTGCCGGGCTGCCTAACGATCAAGCCTAGTCTTTCAATCTATTCTGATGGATTTTGGTGACGCCCCTTAACCTTGGCGGGTCACCGGGGCTCCGGCCCTACCCATAATCAATGCCGATGATCCAGGGCGATCGCTGGGCGATCGCGATCGCGCGGACACCCTTCCCATTGATGGTAGCGCAGTCCACCGGGGGGCTCCCACCCGGCGCAGCGCCCTGGCCCTTGGCCCCAAACGCAGGGCTCCCAGGGCTCCGAACGGCCCGCCATGGAGGTCTAGAAAAAGAACGGACGCGAAGGGACTCGAACCCCCGACACCCAGAACCGGAATCTGGTGCTCTATCCAACTGAGCTACGCGTCCTTAAGGATTTGGCTCCGGCCCTTGCCTGAGCTAGACGATTATAGCCGCCGATCGCCGCGATCGCAATCGCCCACCCCGATCAGTTTAGATTGAACTTGGATTGAACCGTTTCCCCGACCCCGGAACCGCCGCCGCCCTAGGGATCCTTCAGCGGCACCGTCAGGCGATCCATGCGGCTCACCGCAAACCCCTGGGCATAGTCAATCCCCATGGCCGACAGGGCCTCCAGCACCGTTTCGCGCTCCACAAATTCCGCAATGGTCTTCAACCCCATGGCGTGGGCAATGCGGTGGCAGCTCTCCACCATCGTGCGGTCCACCGGATTGATATCAATATCGCGCACAAAACTGCCATCAATCTTGAGATAGTCCACCGGCAAACTCTTGAGGTACATCAGCGAACTCATGCCGCTGCCAAAATCATCCAGGGCAAAGGAACAGCCCAGGGCGCGGATCTCCTCCATGAACCGGGCTGATCGCCCCAAATTCGCGATCGCCGTCGTCTCCGTCACCTCAAAACACAGGCGATGTTTCGGGAAATGGCTATTGGTGATCCGCTCCTTGAGGAACGCAAAAAAGCGATTGCTATTGAGACTACTGCCGGACAAATTAATCGTATAAATCCGCTCCGGCAAATCCATCCCCCGACTCTCCACCGCCGCGAAAAAGGCATCAATCACCCAGCGATCGATCTCCGGCATCAGGTTATAGCGCTCAGCGGCGGGCATAAACTTACCCGGCGACACCTCCTGGCCCACCTCATCGATCATGCGCAGCAGCACCTCGCTAATGGGCGGCGAGCCGGGACCGCCCAGGGGCGCAATGCTTTGGGTATAGAGACAAAAGCGATCCTCCGCCAGGGCGCTGTTGATACGGGCGATCCACTGCTGCTCCGTCTGCCAGCGCAGGATTTGGCTATCGTCCGCCTGACAGGCTTTGAGGTGCCCTGGCCCCTCCCGGCGGGCCGCTTGGCAGGCGGCGTCGGCGGCCCCGAGGATCACCTCCAGGGTGGAGCTATTGCGCTCGATGGGCACCAGGCCAATGCTGGCGCTGAGGGTGTAGATGGCCCCATGCCAGTAGAACCGTTCCTCGGCCAGTTTTTTGCGGCAGGCTTCCAGGAGGGCGGCGGCTTTGGTGAAGTCGCGCTCCGGTAGCAAGATGCCGAATTCGTCGGTGTAGAGCCGTCCGATGGTGGCGGTGGTGGGAAATTGCTGTTTCAGAAAACTGCCGAGCCGTTCCATCAGGCGGGTGCTGGCGTCGTGGCCGCAGGTGGTGTCAACGATCGCGAACCAGTCCAATGATAGGCAGGCGAGGGCTTGGGGGATGCCGGTCTGGCGGACGGTGGCGATCGCGCCGCGCAGTTGGGCATCAAACCCCTGGCGATTGAGCAGGCCCGTCAGCACATCGTGGGTGGCCTGCCACATCAGTTCCTGTTCGAGATAGTGGGCTTCGGTGACATCCCGCAGCACCAGCACCTGCCCCGCCACCCCGCCCGCGTGATCGCGCAGGGGCGCGCAGGATAGGTCGGTAATGCACTGGTGCCCCTGGCGCGACACCAACCGGTAGCGACCGCTGAGGCCCCCCTTCCGGGCGATCGCCCTCACATTCAGCGGTTCCGCCGTGGCCCCATCCGCATCAAACAGTTGCAGCAACTCCTCGATTCCCTTCCCCCGCGCCTCCTCCTGGCTCCAGCCGAGGGTCCGCTCCGCCACGGGGTTGAGCCCCTGGATCCGCCGCTGTTCATCTAGCACCATCACCGCATCCCCAATGGACTGGAGGGTCACCTGGGCCAGTTCCCGCTCGGCGGCCAGTTGCTCCTCCGCCTGCCGTCGGGCCGTGATGTCTTCCCCCAGGACGATGTTGCGCCCGTCCGAAAGGGTCACCGTGGTCCAGAGGGTATTGAGATAGTCGCCGCTGCGGCTGAGCACCCGCCGCCCGTGCCAGGTGCCCTGGGGCCAGTGTTCTGGGCGATCGCGCGGATTCTGAAAAATTTGCTCCCACCGTTGGGGGGCCGCGTCGCTGTGGTCGCCGTGGTCGCCGTGGGGGTTGGTGGGGGTGTTGGTCTGGAGGTGGCCGTTGGTATTGAGGGGGGCGGTGATGTCGGTGTCAGCGGGGGCGGGGGCATCGGTCGCTGGTCCGAGCAACTGCTCAAAGGTGCGATTCACGAATTCAATGCGCCCGTCCCCGTCGCACAGGGCCAGGACCAGGGGGATGCGGTCAAAGATCTTTTGCAGCGTTTCCAGGTGCTGTGCCGTTTCCGCCTGACTGGCCTTGAGGGCGGAGATGTCCGTGTCGGCCCCCAGGACCACCGTGGCGCGCCCGTGGCGATCGCGCAGGGCCAAGGCTCGACAGTTGAACCAGCGGTACGAGCCATCCCGCTGCTGGCCGCGATATTCCACCTGGAAAAAGGGCGTCTCCCCCGCCAAATAGCGCTCAAATTCCGCCAGGACGCGATCGCGATCGGCCCCATGGATCAACTGCCCCCACCGCTCCCGACTCACCGCCCGCGCCGTCGGTTGAAAGCCCCGCAACTCGCGCCAGCGGGGCGACAGCATAAACTCCCCCGTCTTGGGCTTCCATTCCCAGAGGCCATCATTGGCACTGCGGGCCATCAACTCCCAGAGGGCTTCGCGGGCCTGAAGCTGCTGCGACACCCACAGCCGCTGCCACAGCTCCCGCGCCAACTGCACACTCTTGACCATGCTGCGCACCCGCCCCGGCCCCGCCGCCCGCAGCACCCGCCCAAAGCGCAGAAAGATGGCGTAGCGATAGAACGGCAGGGCCAATAACATCACGAGGCTCAGTAAATCTAACCAGTTCCAAAAATTTTTAAAATAGTTCAACGGCGATCGCGCCGTGCGACAAAAGGTTGAAATAATATCAAAAATCAGCAGCCCTGATACGGCAAAAAAGAGACAGTCTGAGGCGATCGTCACCACGCTAGAGGCCGGAAAGAGAATCCCCAGGGCCAAAAACAGCAGATCCACCACCAACAGAAGCGAAATTAACCCCTGAAGGGGCCAAAGATTAACCTTTTGGATTAACCAGTCTGGCATTTTGAATTGAACCATTAGCTGACGCATGGGGGTTCTGAGAAACTGCTGAAGGGCGTGGTCCATATGGAGGAGGAGGAGTGCCGGGGAGAACTTTGGAAATATCATGGGCAATCGCCTAGGGAGTTGCCCTTAAACCGGGCTAAAAGTTTGGGATTCTGTGCTGGGGAACCAATTTAGTTTTAGTCACGATCCTGGGGGCGATCGCCCTGGCCCTGGCCCATCCGCCGCCGCCGCCAAGGGCGATCGCGATCCACCCCCGCGCCCCCGATCCGTACCGTTCCCATCCATCTACCCCCAAAGGATGCCCGATGGTCCCATGTCCCGTCCGGGCTGCGGTTGCTGTTCCGGTCCCTTTCTTGACTGTCCTAGCGGTGGCATCCCTTCAGATGCGGTACGCCCTAGCCAGCAGCCCGGTATTGGCCGCGATCGCCCGGAACCATCCCCCGATCCATGGCCCCCGACAATGATCTTCAAAGGCCAGTTCAATCCCCGCGAAACCTCAGTAGAATCACAGACTTTCCCCCAATCCGAACCATGGGAATGAGTTAGGGTTGCCCCCCTGTTGTGGCACAGATGGCCCAGGGCCGCAGGGGTACCCATAGTAATGGACCAGGGCACCGATGATGGGGGCAACAGAACTCAATCTGAACCGCAATCAAAACCTGGGGAAGCTCCAAAAAGAGCCCTTCAATCCCTTCAACGGCTAGATTATGGCGATCCTTCAGCTATTCCTGGGGATGATGGATAAATCGCCCGTCGAGGGGGGGGTACTGGAGCTGAGATCCCCTAGGACGGGAAAGGTTCCCCATAGCGATCGCCGTAGCAGATGCGATCGAGGGGGAAACGCCCGCCATATTGCTTCAAGGGTTCCGCCGCATAGCCCAGGGGCAGCAAGCAGCAGGGGATGACCGTTTCTGGCAGGCCAAAGGTTTCTTGGATCGCTGAAGTACTAAACCCTTCCATGGGGCAGCTATCGACGCCGTAGGCTTTGGCGACCAGGGCGATGTGGCCGACCGCTAGCATCACCTGGCGATTGATCCAGGCTTCCATGTGGGTGAAGGAGGGGCGATCGCCCATCCCCTGGGGGATCCCCGTGCGCATGTAGTTGGCAAAGGCGTCGGGCATGGCCCCCTGCTGTTGACCCAGGGCAATGACGGCTTCAATGTTGTCCGCCTCTGCCGCCGTGGTGTCGCCGCAGCAGATCAGGACCACGGGCGCTTCGGTGACCTGCCGTTGCCCAAAGGCGCAGGGGCTGAGTTTGGCCTTGGCGTCGGCGCTCTGGAGGACGATGAATCGCCAGGGCTGGAGGTTGAAGGCGGAGGGGGCTTGGGTGCCCAGGCGCAGGATTTCGTGGAGGACGGCGGTGGGGATCGCGTCGGGTTTGAAGGCGCGGGCGGAGCGGCGCTGGGCGATCGCATCGAGCAGGGACAGGGTGGGCTGGGGCTGGGCTGTCATGGTGATGGGGTAGAACCCTTGTATCGAGGGATTTCAGGATCAATGCCCTTGAATATAGCCTTTTGGGGCTTGGCCGCTGGGGAGGGGTGGCCAGTGCCGTACCCTGGAACGAGGCCCCTGGGATGGCGATGGGGGCGCGATGGGGGATGGCGATGCTGGATTTACCGCTGGTTGGGTTCGGGGGCGATGGGGGGATGCTGGGGGTGCTGGTTCATGCCCTGGCCCAGTCGCCGGATGGACCGTTGGGGCCGCTCTGGGAGATGGCGATCGCGGCGGTGCTGGGGGCGGTGCGGTCTCCGGCGGTTTGGGGGGCGATCGCGCTGGTGGCCGCGTGGTTGGGGGGGGTGTTGGGGCTGGCGGAATGGCTCTATCGCCACCGGGGGGCCGATGCGGAGGTGGGGCGCAAGATTGTCCACATCGGCGCGGGGAATGTGGTTCTGCTGGCCTGGGGGTTTCAGATTCCGGCCTGGTTGGGGGTGGCGGCGGCGATCGTGGCGGCGGCGGTGGCCCTGCTGTCCTATCGCATTGCCCTGCTGCCCAGTGTCAATAGTGTGGACCGCCACAGTTGGGGCACGTTTTTCTATGCCGTCAGTGTGGGGGTGGCGATCGCGGTGGGCTGGGGGTTAGATCGGCCCTATCTCGCGGCGGTGGGCATTTGTGTGATGGCCTGGGGGGATGGGCTAGCGGCTTTGGTGGGGCAGAATTTTGGCCGCCATCGGTATGAAATCTGGGGCAACCGCAAGAGCATCGAGGGCACGGCGACCATGTGGCTGGCGAGCTTTGGGGTGACGGCGCTGATTTTGACGATCGCCTGTGGACCGGCCTGGACCGTCGTGGCGATCGCGGCGGGGGTCGCCACGGGGGCAACGATCCTAGAAACCGTGGCGATTTTGGGGATCGATAACCTGACGGTGCCCCTCGGTAGCGCCGCGATCGCCTATGGCCTGGTGCAGTGGTGGCAGGGCTAGGGGGACTTTTTCGGCTTCCCCGTCTCCCCTGGATCATCGGTTGGGCGGCGCGATCGCGGCAGTTGTCCCAGGGCACTCGCGATCGCCACCAGGGCCGCCCCCACCATCCCCTGCGGCCCGAACCACTCCCCAAAAATCCACCCGGCAAACAACGACGCAAACACCGGCTCCAGGGTATAGGTAATGCCAGCGGTGGCCGCATTGACCGTCCGCTGCCCAAAGCTCTGGAGCCAGGTGCTACCGGCGGTGACGATCGCCCCCAGGTACAGCAGCTCCCCCCAGCGCACCTGGCCCCAGTCCGTGGCGATCAGGTCACCCCCCGCGATCGCCCAGAGCAGACTGCCCCCGCCCATCACAACCCCCTGGGAAAACGTGAGGAGCATCGGGTCATAGCGACGGGCATAGGGCTCCAGACGGCAGATATAAAAGGACCAGATAATCGCCGTCCCCAAGCTCCACAAATCACCGACATTGGGCGGCGATCCATCGAAGGACAGCAGCCCCATCCCCCCAAAGGCCAGTAGCGCCGCCCCCCAGATCCGCCGCCCCACCCGCTGGCCCCCCAGGCCAATCAGCAGCGGCACCAGCACCACATACAGCGACGAAATGAACGCACTGCGCGACGCCGTGGTGTACAGCAGCGCCACGGTCTGGGAGCCATAGCCCAACAGCATCCACAGGCCCAACTCCCAGCCGGGGAGCGATCGCCCCAGCCGAGGCCCTATCCAGGGCAGCACCACCGCCGTCGCCAGGGCAAACCGCACCAGCAGCATCACGCTCGGGGTCAGGGTATCTAGGTTGGATTGGATGACCACATAGCTGCTGCCCCACAGGACGCAGGCGAGCAGCAGGGCCAGGAAACCGGTCCAGGGGTTGGTGGGCGATCGCCGATCGCGCGATCGCTCCAGGGCCGTAGCGTCTGGGGATAGGGGCACATTGAGAGGGGTCGGGTCCATAGGTGATGCAAACTGGAGACAGACTAGAAACAAATCGGAACTGGGCTAAAACCGGCTCGGGGAGTTACCTTAGCAGGAGGAGCCGCGTCCCCCACGGATCGGACTTAGGCATAGGAACTTAGGCACCGATAAAAGCAGCCCCCAACCGCACCCATCCGGCCCAGGGCTGAGCGTCTAGGTCTAGCCCGGATCCAGATCCAGGCCCAACGCTCCAACCGGTCCAGGCACGAATATCGGCAGTCACAACGGGAGTAACCGCATCCATGGGGCGTCTTAGCGATCGCGCCTACCGCCAACTCAAGGTAGCCATTGAAAGCCATTGCCGGAGCAAAAATATTTCGGGGGCGCGGCGGGATCTGGCCCTGCTGCGCCTGGAAAAACTGCGGCGATCGGCGGGATCTCCGGCCAGTTACCGGGAACTGCGGGCGATCGTTGAGGATATCCTGCCGGACTTTGAGGAGGCGACCTTGCGATCGGCGGCCAAGGCCAATCGATCGCCCCAGGCGGCGCGGGCTGCAACGCTCCTAGGTTGGGGGACCGGCGGCGCGATCGCCCTGACCCTGCTGGGATTCACTGGGTTTGTGGCCCTGGCCAATACGCCCTTCCCCCCGGTGCGGCGGTTTGTGGCGGACAAGGCTCCGGTGCTGCTGCTGCCCAGTTTCTTTCAGATGGATGCGGCCTATCGCGGCGCGATCGCGGCGGTGGAGCAGGCGGATCAGTTGGTGGACAAGGCCACAACCCCGGCGGATTTGGCCCTGGGGCGCACGAAAGTGACCGAGGCGCAAAAGCACCTGGACCGGCTGCCCGTCTGGGCCTTGGGCTATGAACCCCAGCGCATGTGCGGCCTGTGGGGGGGCTGCCAATTTAAGTTCACCCTGGATGAATTTGAGAACGCCCGCAAATGGATCGCCCGCCTCGAAGCGCGCCTGTTCCAGGAGGACAATGCCCAAAAGGCATATCTAGCGGCGGAAACCGCTGCCCAAGCCGCCAAGCAGCAGCACCGCACCAACCCCAACGGCCCCGAGGGCACCGCCGCGATCGCCGCATGGCAGGCGGCCATTGATACCCTACGGACGATTCCCCCCGAAACCCTGGCCGGGAAACAGGCGATCGCCAAGGTGCAAACCCATGAGCGGGACTTCCGGGCGGCGGCGGGCTATGCCCTAGGTAATGAAAAGGTGGGCACCGCGATCGCAGCGGCGAAGGAATTTGCGATCCGGGCCGCCCAAACCACCCAAAGTCCCCCCCATCCCGCTGAAGTCTGGCAAAACAGCGCCGATCTGTGGCGGGCCGCGATCGCCGAATTGGAGCGCATCAAACCCGACGATCCCGACTACGTAGGCTCCCGTAGACTCCTCGCGACCTATGCCGACAACCTCGGCCAAATCCAAGGGCGATTGCAGCAGGAAAAAACCGCCGTCCAAGCCCTCGCTCGCGCCAAAACCCTAATCGCCCGCTGGCGGAGCAGCGCCGCCGCCGACAACACCAACCCCGCCCTCCTCGGGGATTTGCAGGAAATCATCAACCAGCTAGATCAAGTCAAACTGGGCACCAGCGCCACCCAGGAGGCCGAAGAATTACGGAAATTCGCCCAGGCTAAGCTCACAAGCCCCTAGCTCAACCGGTGCTGCATTGGTTGAGGGCGCTATTTTGAAGACATGGAGGCCGCTCCACTGATGCGCCCTAGCATCATGATCGGGGCCATGCGATCGCCCCCTTCGGGTTTTCCCGGAGCCTAGATTTGCCCATGGCCCCCAGCCGAATTCCTTGGGGGTCCATGGACGATCAAATTTATGGGTTAATACCGACGACAGTTGCCCATCAGTTGTTGCAATACATGGCTAAAAAGCCTCGGCTGTGATCTTGATCGCACCCCCCCTCAGTAAATGTCACAGGTGGTTAAGGAACGCGATCGCCCCCATCGAGTCCAGTATTCTGGACAATAGAGGCAGGTTAATGAGGGGTCAGGAATTATGAAAGGCGTTCAAATCATCACCCGCACCGCGATCGCGCTTTCGTTCCTGGGCCTCTTGGCTGGTCCCGCCCGCAGTGCCGATCCTGAAAGCGTCAAGCAACTGTTGGAAACCAACGCCTGCACCTACTGTGATCTGAGCGGTGCAGATCTCACACAAGCCCAACTCAGCGGCGCAGATTTGACCGGTGCAAATCTGAGTGGCGCACGGCTGAACCAAGCGGACCTGAGCCGCGCCATTTTGACCAATGCCAACCTGATCGCCGCACGGCTCCACGGGGCGCGGCTGTCGGAGGCGGACCTGCGGGGGGCGGACCTGAGTTTGGCGGGGCTGGTGATTGCCGAGCTAGACAATGCGGACCTCAGCGGCGCGAATTTGATCGGCGCCAACCTGGAATCCGCCAACCTGGTGGGGGCGAACCTATCGCGCACCCAGCAGACCACGGCGGGGCTGATGCAGGCGAACTGGAATCGCCCCAACCCGGAGGAAGCCTATCCCCTGGATGTGTTGGGGGTGAACCTGCGGGATGCGGATCTGCGGCGGGCGTCCCTGGTGGAGGCCCATCTCGAGGGGGCGGACCTGGCCGGTGCCAATCTGGATCGGGCGAACCTGAGCTACGCCAAGCTGGACGGGGCCAATCTTCAGCAGGCTCAACTGACCAATGCGGAACTGGAGGGGACGATCCTGACGGACATGACCACGAGTCCCCACCTGAATGGCTCCCTGGGCTGGTCGTCCCTGTAGGGTTCCGGGCGACGGGGCATGGCTGAAGCCACGAACCTCCTAGCCCCAGGGCTCAAAATTCTCAACATTAAGGCTCCGATGTGGATCGGGGCTTTTTTATGGGCCGGGAGAGTCTGGGGGCGGTGATGGGTCGGGGGCGATCGCGGCGATCGCATCCAAATTGGCCTGGGCATTGCGCCGCCACATGGGGGCCTTGATGCGCCGCAGGGCGGATCCGGTGAAGCGGCGGTCCCACTCCTCGTCCGTGAGGGTGGCCAGCTCCGCCAGGGGAGGATCGAGGTTTTCGGGGCGCGGCGTAAAATCCGCCACATCCGTCGGCTGGGCAAACCGTTGGTTCCAGGGGCACACGTCCTGGCAAATGTCGCAGCCCGCTACCCAGCCGCCGAGGCGATCGCGGATGGCCTCCGGTAACGTGTCGTCGCGGTTTTCGATGGTGTGGTAGGCGATGCAGCGGTTGGCATCCACCACATGGGGAGCCGCGATCGCCCCCGTGGGACATGCTTCGATGCAGCGATCGCAGGTGCCGCAGTGGGCCGTGTGGGGGCCATCGGGCATCAGGGCCAGATCCGTGATGATCTCCCCCAGAAAAACCCAGGAGCCGTACTGCCGGGTGATCAGATTGCCGTTTTTGCCAATCCAGCCGAGGCCCGCCTGCTCGGCCCATGCCTTGTCCTGGACGGGGCCGGTGTCGCCATAGAACCGGAAGGTATGGCCGCCAAACTGGCCGTTGAGCGCCGCCACAAATCGCTTCAGCCGCCCGTGGAGCACCTTGTGGTAGTCCCGCCCCCAGGCATAGCGGGAAATTTTGGCGCGATCGCGATCGCCGCTGGGCTGGTGGGGCGTGTAATAGTTCAGGGCCACCGCAATGACCGACCGGGCCTCCGGCACAATCTGCCGCACATCCCGCCGCCGGGGGTTATCCATCCAGGCCATCGACGCCTGATAGCCCGCCGCCAGCCACCGTTCCAGGGCCGCGCGATCGCCCTCACTCGGGGCACCGGAGGCAGGCACCGCCGCGATCGCCACCCGATGGAACCCAGCGGCGAGCCCCAACCGTTTCACCTGATCCGTCACCGAGTCCGTCACCTGATCCATAGCGCAGCCCTAGGGAGCCCATCAACTTGAAAAGGGCCAGCAATCCCTGATTGGAACCGGTGGCCCATGGCGATCGCATCCTGACCGCTGGAGAGTGTGTAGAGGAAGACGTGGAGGATGTGAAAAGGAGTGGAATGAACCGGGGGAGTGTTATGGGAGAGTGTCGAAAAATGATGGGAAAAATCTAGAGTCCTGGAACCCTAAAACCTAAAACAATGGAACCCTAGATTTTTAAACCTTAGATCTCGAAAAGATCTCTAAACAATGGGCCTCTAAAGCATCGGAACGCTCCGGGCGATCGCCGCGATCGCCCAAAGCCGGTCGAAGACTGTTTAGATCTCGACCCGTTCGAGTTGCCACAGAATTTGGTTGCCTTCCCGACGGGCGCGGGTCACAATCCAATTGCGCCAAACCCAGTTGTCGCCACGGCTCGTGACCGCACTGGCATTGACATCCATCAGGTCCGCTAGCTCGGCGCTAGTGATCAGGTAGCCTTGGGCGGCCACCTCATCGGCAATGTGGAGGGTATCAATGAGGTGCTTGAGTTGGGCCACGCGCAATTCGCGGGGTAGTCCATCAAGTAACTCGGGGTTAGGACTCACGGATAGATTATCAGCCATAGGTTTGAGGGATTCCGGTGCACCGATAGATTCTAGCGCCTCCCCTTGATTCTTGTCCGTTTCGCCCATCAAGGTTAGTTGGGTGCCGTGGCTGCGGGGGCGATCGCCTGCGGCAACCGTCGCCGCCACCGGGGGAATCGAAGGGGGGGCAGTGGGCGACGTTGGTCCCGGATTTGGCCCTGGATTGGGTCCAGATTTTGGTTTTGGCGTTGGTGGCGGTTTTGGCGTTGGTTTTGGCGCTGGGGCTGGGGCTGACGAAGGGATTGGCTGGGCCAGGGCCGGGGGCCGTCCGGTGGCAAACCCCCGCGCGATCGCGTCGCACCGTTCATTGCCCGGATCCCCCGCATGGCCGCGCACATACTGCCAGCGGATGCCCGGACCATTGAGGCGATCGAGCTCCTCCCACAGGTCCCGGTTCAGTACCGGCTTGCCCGCCGCCGTCATCCAGCCCTTGCGCTTCCAGCCCCGCACCCACTCCGTGATGCCCTTGATCACATATTGGCTATCCGTATAGAGGGTCACCGGCCCCGCCGTCTGGTCCTGCTCCCGCCGCAGATGGGTGAGCCCCGCGATCGCCGCCTGCATTTCCATACGGTTATTGGTGGTTTGGCGATCGCAATCCCCCAACTCCAGCCGCTGGCCATCCTCCCAAAGGATCAGCACCCCCCAGCCCCCCGGCCCCGGATTCCCGGAACAGGCCCCGTCCGTATAAATACGCTCGATCCGTGCCCCCATCTTCTAGGCCACCTCGCCCGCGCGATCGCGAGTCACCTCAACCGCCAACGTCCCATTGAAATCCTGGAGCGGAGCCGCCGGTTTCGTCACGCGCACCGTCACCCGCTGCGCCCCCTTCAACTCCAAAATCGCCGCCGCGATCGACTCCGCCACCCACTCGATCAAATCCGCCTTCGAGCCACAGGTAATCTCCCGGATACACGCGATCGCCCGCCGGTAATCCAACGTCTCCTCAATGCGATCGCTCCGGCCCGCCGCCGCCAAATCCACATCAATCGTCGCATCCACCTCGAACCACTGCCCCAGAACCTTCTCCTCCGGCAGATAGCCCGTATAGCCGTAGCACCGATACTTCGAGATATAAATCCGATCCATACGTTCAGAAAAACCTAGAAAAACCTCGCCAACCCTCAGGAGATCGCCGTCTCCAGCGGACGACAGCCCGCCAGCCCCACCGACGGATCCGCCCCATAGGCAGAATCCGGCTGCCACACCGTCAAGGACTGATCCAGCCCCACCCGGTAGAGGAACTGCACATCCGCCGCAAAATTCGGGCCAATCCGCAGGTTGGAATAATCATCCTCGCAGCTCTCGAAGCCAAAGCGCACCACCAACTGGGCCGCCAAACAACCGGGCGTATCCACATTCTCACCGGACGCCTCCCGCTCCTGCCAGAACTTCTCCAGGAACCGCTCCAGGATCGGCAGCATCTTCGCCGGTGTACCATTGCGGCTCGAATAAATGATGGCAGGGTTACCTTCGACCACAATATGACAAGGAATGTTCATAGAAACCGCAACTAACTCGCGTATCGGCTGAGGAACAGATGGCGCGTCGTCCGTTTCCATCAAAGCACCAAATCTGCGTTGCCCAGAAAATTCCCGAGGGAATTTGAGTAGGATATTCTGGAAACGGCCAGCCCGCCCTAATTCGTTCAAAGCGGGCCAGTTGCCCCTGTCTCAACCGCGACGGCAAACCCATGCACCGTCTGCCGTCCCCATGACCCTTCTACGCTAGCCCCCATTGGTGTTTCGATGGCACAAAATCCGCAACTCGAACGAGCAAAGCAAGGCGATCCCGAAGCCATTGCCGCCCTGATGCAGCGATCGCTAGAGGCCAAGGGGATCAGTGTCCGGGCCGAGTCAGACGGTAGCGAAACCCTGCTCGTGACCCTAGAAGGCCCCCAGGCGGTCAACCGCGATGCCCTCGTGTCCTTCATCCAGAAGGGCATGATGCAGTTGGGCATCCGCACCCTGAGCACCGTCAAGGTGGAATGGCAAGAGCGCGGTTCCTTCCTGACGGAGTGGACGGCGGAAATTCCCCTCGATGGCAGCGCGGCGTCTACGTTTGACAGCGTGCCCCTGTCGGATATGGGGCCGGCCAGCGGCGGGGCTTCCCTGGAGGATGTGGATGATGGGGCCTTGGAGGATGAGGAGTTTGACGATGAGGCGGATGCGGGGATGTATGGGGATGAGGATTTAGAGGAGGAGGACGGTGCCGTTGGGGAGACCGACGGGAAGGCCGCGAAGAAGGATAAGAAGAAGGGCAAGGATAAGGAGAAGAAGTCGTCTAGTTCGACGCCGCTGCTGCTGTTGCTGTTGATCGCGGCGATTCTAGGGGGCCTGTGGTACCTGTACCGTGAGGGGCGTTTGGATGCCTATATCGCCCAGTTGCCGGAGTCGGTGCAGGGGCCAATCCGTCAATACTTGCCGCCGGTGTCTGAGGCGGGGATGACGGGGGAGGAGCCTGTCCCGGTTGATCCGGCGGCGTCTCCAAGCCCTGAGGCTCCGGCGGCAGAGGCTCCGGCGGCATCTCCGAGTCCTGAAGCTCCTGCGGCAGAGGCTCCTGCGGCGTCTCCAAGCCCTGAGGCTCCGGTGGCAGAGGCTCCGGTGGCAGAGGCTCCGGCGGCGTCCCCGAGTCCTGAGGCTCCGGCGGCAGAGGCTCCGGCTGCTTCTCCGAGTCCTGAAGCTCCGGCTGCTTCTCCGAGCCCTGCGGGTCCGGCCCAGTCCTTTGCGACGGCGGTGCGATCGGCGACCCAGGCAGCCCAGGCGGCCCAGACGGCCCAGACGGCCCAGGAGTGGTCGGCGGTGGCTCAGGCTTGGCAGGCGGCGATCGCGGGGATGCAGGCGGTGCCGGAGGGGGATGTCAATTATGCGGTGGCGCGCGATCGCATCCCGACCTATGAGCGAAACCAGCGCTACGCGGAAACGAACGCGGCGAACGCGGCCCAATAACGTCCTGCCGGTGGGGCGACGTTCCGGCGATCGCCCCTGGGGCCGTTCCCGATCCCTGGGGGCGGCCCTTTGGTTTGGGGGGCTGCGATCGCCCCTGGCCCCGCGCGATCGAGGGCGAGATGGCGATAGGATGGCCCCATTCCCCCCCGCGTATCCTTTTAATCTCCCGCCCTTTAACTTCCCGTTTGATGTCCCTTTAATTCCGGTTCAACCCTGGGCACAGCAACCATGAATACAGTAGAACGGCTCATTGTGATGGCCGAAGACGAACTGACGGAGTACAGCACCGAAGCGCGCAAAATCGAGAAATTGCGCCGGAAAATCTCCCTCGCGGTGCCGATCGCGGAACAACGGGCGGCGCGGGAGACTCTCACGGAGGAATTGGCGGCGGCGAGCCCCCTAGAATCCATGGTGGAACGCCAGCGACAGGCGGTGGCGCTGCCCTTTTGGGGGATTGCGGGCCTGGGGCTGCTGCTGGGGGTTTCGCTCAATCAGCCGGGGGATTTTGTGTTCACCCTCGCGGGGGTGGCGGCGGCCTGGACCGTACAAAAGTGGGGCTGGCGTTTGCAGGCAAAACGGCTGATGCTGCACACCCTTGAAGAGATCGAGCGATCGGTGACGACGAAATGAGCATTCTCACATTACGGGAGGGGCGCAAGGATTTTGGCATCAAGGAAATCCTGCGCAGCGGCAGCCTGACGGTGGAACCGGGCGATCGCGTGGGGCTCATTGGCACCAACGGATCCGGCAAGTCCACCCTCCTGAAAATGTTGGCGGGGCTCGAACCGTTTGATGGAGGCGATTTTTGGGTCAATTCGGGCTACCGGGTAGCCTACCTACCCCAGGATCCGCAGCTTGGCCGCGATCGCACGGTCCTCGAACAGGTCTTTGCCGACTGCGGCGATCGCATGGCCCTGGTGCGAGAATATGAAGACATTTCCCACCGGCTCCCCCACACCACCGGCCCGGACCTAGAGCGCCTGATGGGACGGCTGACGGCGGTGGGCGATCGCCTCGCGGCAGCGGACGCTTGGGATTTGGAAACCCAGGCCAAAATCGTCCTCTCCAAACTGGGCATCGACGACTTCGACACCCCCGTCGCCCAACTGTCGGGGGGCTACCGGCGGCGGGTGGCCCTCGCGACGGCCCTGCTGTCCGAGCCGGATCTGCTGCTGATGGACGAGTCCACCAACCATCTCGATGCGGATTCGGTGCAGTGGCTCCAGGACTATTTAAGTGACTTTCGGGGGGCGCTGCTCCTAGTCACCCACGATCGCTACTTTCTAGATCGGGTCACCACCCGCATTTTAGAACTCGATCGCGGCGATTTATATAGCTACGACGGCAACTATTCCTACTACCTAGAGAAAAAAGCGGCGGCGGAATTGGTCGAATCGGGCCGCCAGCGCAAGGTGCAAAATCTGCTGCGGCGGGAATTGGCTTGGCTCCAGCGGGGCGCAAAGGCTCGAAGCACTAAACAAAAGGCCCGCATTGATCGCGCCGTGGCCCTACAGGAAACGGAATTTAAGGAAGATTTGGGGGCCGTCGAGGTGTCCACCGCCTCGCGCCGCATTGGCAAAAAGGTCATTGAACTGGAAAATCTCTGCAAAACCTGGGGCGATCACCCGATCATCCGCGACTTTTCCTATACCTTTTCCCCCCGCGATCGCATCGGCATCATTGGTGGCAACGGGGCCGGAAAATCCACCCTCACCAATCTCATTGCCGGTCGCCTGGAACCCGATCAGGGGCGTGTGGACATCGGCGAAACGATCCATATTGGCTACTTCGATCAGCATTCCAATGATCTGGCGGGCAAGGAAAATTGGCGCGTCATTAATTACCTCAAGGAAACGGCGGAACTCGTCAAAACTGCCGACGGCACGGTCATTACCGCCGCGCAAATGCTGGAGCGGTTTCTATTTCCGCCGGATTTGCAATACGCCCCCATCGAAAAACTCTCGGGGGGAGAACGCCGCCGCCTCTTTCTGCTCAAGGTGCTTTTAGAGTCGCCCAATGTCCTCATTCTCGATGAGCCGACCAATGATTTGGACGTACAAACCCTGGCGGTTTTAGAGGACTACCTCGAGAATTTCAATGGCTGTGTGATTGTGGTGTCCCACGATCGCTACTTCCTGGATCGGGTGGTCAATCAGCTATTTTGTGTGGAACCGGGGGGCCATTTGCGACCCTATCCCGGCAACTATTCCTTCTATTTGAATACAAAAGCCCGGGAGGCGGCGGAAGCGCGGGAACAGCAGGAAATTTTAGCCAAGGCTGCCGCGAAAGAGACCGCCGCGATCGCGAAGTCCAGCGCCCCCAAAGGAACCAGCAATCCAGCCACAGCAAACCCTGAGACCGCGCGTACCTCCGGCCGCAACCGAAAACTATCATTCAAGGAAAAGCGAGAACTGGAAACCCTAGAAACTAAAATTCCAGATCTAGAAACCGAAAAGGCCGCGATCGAAACCCAACTCTACGAAAATCCCCCCAGTGAATTTGGGGAACTAGAGGCCCTATCCTCACGGCTAGCGGCCCTAGCCCTAGAGATTGATCAGGCCACGGAGCGGTGGCTAGAGCTATCAGAAATTGCGGAAGGGTCTTGAGGACTAGTCTGCGCCACCCAACTGATCGGTGAATTGGACAGGATACGCTTACCAAGAACAGGATCTATTACCTATTCCTGTTACCCTAGGACGTCGCTCGGGCCTGCCGCTTTTCCCTTTTGCGGTTACTTTCTAGGCGCTTAAGGGCATAGTGAATAGTGCTATTGCAGACCCCAAATTGCTGGGCGAGTTCCTTTTGGGTCATCTCAGGATTGGCTTGCATGACCTCCTCAAGCCGTTGCAAATCTAGCTTGTGAGATCCTTTAGGTCCAGGCTTCTGGGGCTCTAGGTTGTCGGGGGGCAAGCTCAGCCAAGCGTAGACTCGCCCGCGACTCACCTGGAAGATGCGGGCCGCCTCGGTCTTTGAGCCACCCTGACGAACAAAGTCCACTACCCGCTGACGTAGGTCTGTGCTGTAACTCATTCGTTGGTTGAGGAATGTGACCTCTTAATTCTTGAATTGACTATAGTGTTCCGCTCGCTACTGCATCAAGCGTTCTGAAAAATTTTTAGTTGATCACGGGATTGACCATGGGGAAGGGCGATCGCGCCACTCCCCAAAAATCCCTACGGCCAAACCCTACAGCCGCCGCGTCACCCCGCGCACCACGCCGTACAGGTGAAAACTCATGCCATCTTCAATGACCGTCACCCCGTAGTCCGCATTTTCCGGCACCAGGGAAAGCTGACCATTGGCGGCAATTTTGAGGCGCTTCACCGTCACCAGCCCATCCACCATCGCCAGGACAATCTGGCCGTCATTGGCCTCCTCCTGGGCATCAATCACCAAGAGGTCGCCGGGGTGGATGCCCGCATTGATCATCGAATCCCCCGTCACGCGCACCAGAAAGGCCGATTGGGGATGGCTGCACAGGTGCGAATTGAGATCGACGGCCTCTTGGGTGATGGTGTCTTCGGCGATCGCGTGCCAGCCCGCCGCCGCCGGAGAATCGTAGAACGGCAAAGGAACCCGCGATCGCTCCACCACCCGCCCCGCAAACTGCAACTCCTCCGCTAGGCCACGGGTCACTTCTTCCGGACTCGCCTCCTGCACCCGCGACAGCCATGCGTTCACCAAAGCTGGCAAGTGATCCACCATCCGCGCTGGCAGCCGCACCGCCCGCGTGGGCTCTCCATATTTTCCGGTGCCCGGAGGACGCCCCGCCCCTGGCCGCCGACCGCCACGTTTGCCCGCCATAGCTATTGTTCCTTCAAGGCTCGATGGCCTGATTGGTGTACGTGATTCAAGTATGGCGAGAAAGGGGAGTGCCGTCAAATGGAGGCTTTAGGGGAGATTTTTTGGAGTGATTACCGTTGGGGGCGGTGGGTGATTTGGTGGGTGCGGGGGCAGTAGCAGCGCGATCGCGTGGGGCTGGGCAGATCGAGGGGGGTTTGGGGGGTCCAGTCGTAGCTGGAGATGGCGTAGTTGGGGTTGCCGTAGGGGTCGCCGGTGATGATTTGCTGCCGCCAGCGTTGGAAGAAGCGGCGGGTGTCGCGGGGGTGGGGGTCGCCGCCGAGGTTTTGGCCCCTGGAGTAGGATTCGTGGTGGATCAAGGCTGCGCTGGGGCAGAGGATGACCCGGTGACCGGCGTCGCGCGATCGCAGGCACAGATCCACATCCCCGAAACCGACGGCGAAGCCTTCGTCATAGCCCCCGATCGCGTGGAACACATCGCGGCGCATCAGGAGGCAGGCGGCGGTGACGGCGGAGAGATCGTGGGCGGCCTGGAGGCGATGGAGGGGGCCGGGATCGGGGGTGCCGTCGGGGGTGCGATCGCGGCGGAATTTACCAAAGTGTTCGGCCATGCCCTGCATTCCGATGCACACGCCCCCGTGCTGGATGGTGAGGTGATCGGGGTAGAGCAGTTTGGGTCCGGCGATGGCGACGCGATCGCTTGCGGTGGCCGCCACGAGCCGTTCGAGCCAGCCCGGAGCGATCGCTTCGATGTCGTTGTTGCAGAAGAGCAGGTGGGTGGCGCGATCGCTCAGGTGGCGGACGGCGTAGTTATTGATGGCGGAAAAATTGAACGGCCCTTCGTAGCGCAGGATGCGGCAGTGGGGTTGCTGGCCCAGGCTTCGGAAGTAGGCGATGCTGTCGGGATCGGTGGAGTCGTGGTCGATGAGCAGGATTTCGTAGGAAATGCCCTGGACCGTCGCGGCGATGCTGTCGAGGCACTGGCGCACGAGATCCCCGCAGTTTTTGGTGGGGATGATGATGGCGACGTGGCTGGTTTCGGGAATCCGGTAGCGCAGGTCGAGGACGGGGCAGGGGCGATCGCCGTTCTTTGCGTCATCTAGGGAAACCATTTCCGCCGGTTCACCGCACCGGTCCAGGTGTTCCCCCAGGGCTTGGCGACTGGCAGCGATCGCGGTGGCGGCCCCGGACTGATTTTTCAGGCGATCACCCTGGCGCAGGTAGAGAATTTCGGGGATGTGGGCGATGGATTGGCTCCGTTCGCTGGCCCGCAGGAGCAGATCGTAGCGGCTGGCGGCCAGGGGGAGCGATCGCCACCCGCCGAGGCTTTCGAGCAGCGATCGCCGGAATCCGGTCAAGGCTCCGATGTAGCCGCGCGATCGCAGAAATTCCAGGGAAAAGGCCGGTCGAAACAGCCACCGCCAGCCCGCCGGTTCCGGCCCCGTCTGGGGTTCCGGCCCCACCGCCACCGCCTCATCGGAGTAGAACCAGTCGGGCCGATCGCGCCGCCACACCTCCGCCACCCGAAACAGCGCCCAATCCGTCAGGCGATCGCCCCCATCGAGCAGCACCACCACCTCCCCCGTCGCCAGGGCCAGGGCCGCATTGGTGGCCACCGCCGCCGCCGTTTCCCCCTTGCAGTGGGTGAGATTCACCGGCAGCCCGCACCGGCCCCAGGATTCAATGGTCAGGCGCGTCCTTTCGGGCAAATCCGCCGCGATCGCCACGCACAGTTCCCAATGGGGATAGATCTGCCCCCGCACGGACTCAAAACTCGCGATCGCCGCCCACAACGTCCCCGCTGCCGCCCCATCTTCCCCATCGGTCCCCGCCGCGATCGCCGCCGCGAGGGCCACCTCATCCCCGCCGGGGCCACCTTTAACCTTGAGCATCGATCGAGGACGCTCCCCCCCAGAGCCAGGACCCACCCCATCCCCAAACCCCACCGTCAGCAGCACCGACACCAAAGGGGGCCGCTCCATGGCCGCAATGCGCCGAAAAAACTGCCGTCGCCGCGCGGGCCGCGCCCCCTGCAAACACTGCTGCCAGCCATCGGGCCGCCACCGCAACGGCACCACGCGATCGCGCACCTTCCCCGCGATCGCCCCGATGCCCCCCCGCAACCACAGGCGATAGAGCCGATCAGGCCACAGTCTCAACGCCGCGATCGCCCTCAATCCGGCACCACCATCACCGCGCAGGGGGCATGGTGCAGCACATAGCTACTCACACTGCCCATGAATAATTCACTAATTGCTGACTGGTGCCGTCGCCCCACCACGATCAAATCCGCAGGCCACGCCGCCGCCGCCTCACAGATCGAACGCCCCGGCGTCCCCTGGATCTGCACCGCCGTGATCGCCTCCACCGCCGCCGCCTCGGGCAACTGGGTCAGGGCCTCTAGGGCCTCCTGATTGCGCTGGCAATGGTCCGCCCAACTGCGCTGATAGCTGTCAAACGTACTCGCATCGGGGATATATCCCGGCACAAAAAACACATCCCCTCCGGGCGGCATGGGAGCCCCCCCCTCCCCCGGAAATAGGGAATGGAATAGCTGCACCTGCCCCTGGGCAAGGGCCGCCAAGCCGAGGCCCGCGCGGAAGGCCGCATGGTCCGCCTGGGGTTTGTCGAGGGCGATCAAAATGCGTTTGAACATGATCTCACCTGGGGGCTTCCCTGGGGAAAAATGGCGTTGATCCAGTCCTACTAGCCTATTTTCTCAAGAATTTGCTGGGAAATGATCCCCACCGCAATAAGAATCGTGATCGCTAAAATTCCTTTGCCACCGGGCAGCAGCCGCACGGATCGGGCTTCCCCTTCGGCGATCGCGCGATCGCGCTGCTGCCAAGCGACGGCGGCGGGCATGATGCCAAACAAAATCGACACCCCAAAGGCCCCGGCATAGTCCAAGGCGGCGAAAAATAGGGACGTGTCCCCCGTCACCAGGCCCAGGGGCGGCCCAAAAATCAGGGAATAGAGGGGCAAGCGCCGCTCCCGTTCCCCCAGCCGCCAGGGCACCGCGTCATTGAAAAAGTGATAGAGCCCATAGACTTGGCCGATCAGGGACGTGGCGACGGCGAATTCCGAGAAGATCGCGATCGCGGCCCCAAGCCACTCGATCCCCGACTGCTGCCGCAAAAAGTCCAGGGGATCAAAGGGATCCCCCGTGCCCCAGCCGTCGCCGACACTGCCCAAAATCGCCCCATTCCACACCACGAACATGAGTAGCGGCAGGCCCGTCCCCAGGAGGATCGCGCGGCGCAGTTGGCGGCCGTCCCCTTCGAGCTTCACCGCCAGGGTGGGCACAATATTTTGATAGACCAGGGCCACGAAGGCGATGGGCACCGTTTGGCCGATCGCGCCCCAGTTGCCCCGCGCCAGGTGCGCCCCATCCCACTGGCCCGCCGCCGCCGCCACCAGCAGGCCGAAGGCCCCCAACGCCAGGGTAAACAGCAGGGCATTGAGGGAATCGACAAACCGTTCGGTGCCGAAATAGAGCAAGCCGCCAAAGATCGCCACGAACAGGGCGGGGCCAACCCAGGCGGGCGGTGCGGCCATCCCAAACCCCCAGCCCCAGTCCGCGATCGCTTGGCCGAGGATTTCGCCGCCGCGATCGAGATAGGCAACAATCAACGCATAGTGCAGGGCCGCATAGAGCCCCCCCGCTAGCCGCGCCCCCGATGGCCCAAAGCGATCGCGCACCAAATTCAGCAAACCAATGGCCGGTCGTCCGGTTCGGGCCATGGCATTGAGCACAATTTCCCCCATCACCAGACCGCACACGGCCATGTAGGCCCACACGGCTACCATCACCACCGTTGCGGGGATCGTACCCACGGGCTGGGTGGCCGCCGGTAGGGCGAGGATGCCTGCCCCCACGGTGGTGCCCGCCACGAGGGCGATACATTCCCCCAGGCGGCCGGGGCGGTGCTGCCAGCGATCGCCCGTCCATTCGAGGTTAGAAAACAGTCGAGCCAAGGTGTCGTGACGGGGAGAGAAAATCGGGGGAGGGGGAGCCGCGATCGCGCCGGGGCCATCGAAGCTAGCGGACCATGCTACTGTGTTGTCGATATTGGTGGATGACCGCAGCAGCAGAAGCAGCTATCGAGGGTGCGACTAGGATCGTCCATTCTCCAGTACCGATCCAGATAGGGATCGCGCATTCAATGGTTCTTGAGCCCTATACATTCATCGCCATTGTCAGCATCATGGCCCTGGCCACCGTGACGGTGGGGTTGGTGGGGTTGGTGGTGGGGGTGCTGATGAAGCTGATCCTGAAGTCACCGCTGAAGCTGGGCCTATATGGAGCCTACACCGGTTCGATTCCCGGTGGACTAGCGGGCTATACCGTTGCCAGTACCATTGGCTCTGAACCGATTGTGGCGTCGGCGACGGCCTTTGGGGCGGGGCTGGCGGGGGCGCTGCTGGGGGCGATCGCGGCGACGGCGGGGGCGAAATGGTTGACGGGGCGGCGGCGGCGGCGGCGGCGATCGCGCTCTCCCCAGGGTTAGGCGATCAGATTTTTTTCAGGATTCAGCACCGAACCGCCCCGAACCGTTCCTGTCTGGGGCTGGCGGGCGGGGGTTGGCTGGTGGAGGCTGGGCGGGAAAACCCCGCCCCTACGGGTGATCGATTGGGGGAGTGGATTAATTAGGCTTCGTCGAAGGGTTCCACGTCCAGCAGGTGCAGATAGGGCTCGACCAATTCCGGGCGGCGGAAGGCGATCGCGCGGAGCAGGTGCCAGTCCTCGAGCCCTTCAAAGGGGGTGCCGTAGTCGTCCTTTTCTAGACGGGCCGCTAGGTCCGCAACTTGCTCGGCGGTCATGGTGGCAATTTCCGGTTGAGAAATATGTAGGGTTTTCACGGCCGTCCCTCCTCTGGTTCGCGATCGGGTGATGGATCGGGGGCGATCGCCGGGGGCACGCTCGCCGGGGCCGAACCGGCACCCGTGGACTGTTTTGATCTTAAGCCCCGCTGGCGATTGGTCTGGTGCTAGCCGAACGTTCCTTAATAGGACTTCAAACGGGTTTCTAGGGCGATGGGTGGGTTTCGGGGGCGATCGCGGGCGATCGCGGTGGGGGCGACTCAACTATCAATCCCAGACGGGCTAAGGTTTCTACGGTGCGGGGCAGGCCGTGGGCGAGGGGATGATCGTCCCGGAGGCGATCGCCCAGGCGGCGCAAATCTTCTGGATGATCAATATCTCCCCAGGGGGGCAAGAGGGTGGTGCTGTGGCCGGCGGTGGCGATCGCGGTGAGGGTTTGGGCGGCGGTTTGGTCGCTGCTCCAGGCGATCGCCTTGAAGGCGCTGGGGACGAAGGTGCGATCGCTAAAACCCAGGGCGTAATATCCCCCATCCAAGGCGGGGCCAAGGGCGCAGTCGCCGCGCGCGATCGCCTCAAACCCCAGATCGAGGTGGCCAAGAGGTAAATCGGGACTGTCGGTGCCGACGACGATCGCGCGATCGATGCCCATTTCCCAAGCCATCCGGAAACAGGCCCCCAGGCGATCGCCCAAGTCCCCCGATCCTTGCGGTAGGAAGGGCCGCGATCGCCACGGACTTCCCCCCGGAATTTCCCCATCGAGCCACTGGGCCAGGGTTTCGCTCCAGCCGTCGGGGCTCGGGCAGGGAAGGATGGCGACCTCGCGCGATCGCCCATAGGCCGTCAACCGCTCCAGCCAGTCCAGGACAAAAGCCCGATACACCGCCGCCGCGCGATCGGTCCCAATCCCCGCCGCCAAACGCGACTTCACCCGCCCCGGCACCGGCTCCTTGAGGAATACCAAAACCGCCGCCGAACTGCCCATTCCATCCCCCGAAATGTGCCCTAGAATCCTATCCGGACAAGGAGCCTAGGGGCTGTCATCGTTTCAGTCACCGTAGGGATTGGGTCTCCCAACCCTCGCCCGACCGATCATCCCAAACCCGTTCAACCTCGGGGCGATCAATATCGGTGGGGGCTGGGCGGGAAAACCCCGCCCCTACGGATGCCAGCCGACGAAAGCCCCAAAAATCACAAAACTCCCCCGTCCATTAACCGACCGAAGGAGTTTTTGATTTAAGGTCTACCGCGATGCCGTCTTGCCTCAGTTTCCGACCTGGATAAACCAGGGGGGAACCATTGCCGCCATTTAAAGTTTCCGGGTGCTAGGCCCGGTCTACTGCCACGGCGGTGGGGTTGGCTCCCGATTAAGGAAAAACATAGATCGCAAAACAATTGTTGGCAGTCACCAACACCGCAGCGAACCTTGAGAGTCATGATAGCGCAATCGCTCAGGGCGTCTAGCCCTTGACAGGAACCCTCAGGGGGATGTACTGGCGGTTTATTTTTCCGGGGGCGTGCCGTTGGGGTACCAGATCTGTTCGATGCGTCGGGTGATCGCGAGGAGCTCTGTTGGGTTAGCGGTGGCGGCGGTGACGGTGACGTGGCCCAGTTTGCGGCCGGGGCTGGCGCTGGTTTTGCCGTACCAATAGATCCGCGCACTGGGGATGGCGTCGAGGATGGCGGCGCGGCGATCGCGGTAATCCCCGACACTGCGCTCGAACCCTAGCAAATTCACCATCACGGCACCGGCACAGTGCATGGATCCGTCCCCGAGGGGCAGATCCGCCACGGCCCGCAGGTGCTGCTCGAACTGGGAGGTGTGGCAGGCGTCGATGGAAAAGTGGCCGGAATTGTGGGTGCGCGGCGCGATTTCGTTGACCAGGACGCGATCGCCGTGGGCCAGGAACAGTTCTACGGCAAATAACCCCACCCCGTCGAGCTTTTCCACCAGGGTGCGGGCGATGCGATCGGCTTCGGCGGCGGCGGTGGGGGAAATGGGGGCGGGGGCAATGACCCGCGTGCAGACCTGATGATCCTGCTGGGTTTCGACGATCGGATAGACCATCACGTCACCGGCGGGCGATCGCGCGGCCAGGGCAGCCAATTCCCGCTCGAAGGGGATGAACGCTTCAATGAGGACGGGCTGGCGATCGAGCCGTTCCCACACGCGGACCAGGGTGGCGCGATCGGGAATCACAAAGGTGCCCTGGCCGTCGTAGCCGTGGCGGCGGGTTTTGAGGACGATCGGAAAGGCGATCGCGGAGCCATCTTCCCAGGTGGTGCGGTCCTCGTCCCCGTCGTAGGTCAGGGCGGCGAAGGGGGGAACCGGTAGGCCGATGGTTTGCAGGAACTGCCGCTGGTGGTATTTGTCGAGGATCGGCGCGATCGCGGCCAGCTTCGGACGGAAATTCACCCCCCGCCGCTCCAGTCGCCCCAGGGCTTCGAGGTCTACAAATTCATTCTCGAAGGTGATCACCTGACAGGCGGTGGCGAGCCGCTCCGTGGCCACCGGGTCAGCGATGCCCCCGGCCACCCAGCCGTTGGTGCCCACCCGTGCGACGGCGGGATCGTCCCCGTGGGGGGTTTGCACCCGCAGTTCTAGGCCCAGGTGCGTTGCCGCGTCGGCCATCATCCAAGCCAGTTGGCCGCCGCCGATGATGCCAATGGGGCTCAGGGGGGAGGGGGTGCGATCGCGGGTGTCGTCCATAGGTGGGTGCTTAGAAACTGGGGTCTATCAGAATAGCGGACCCTAGGGACACCCGAGGGAGTCGCGGGTGGCGATGCCGGTGGTGGGGTTGGTGCCGGAGGCGATCGCGCAGAGCTGTTTTTGCTGGTAGCCGTCCAGGAGCGCCCCATCGAAATCCGCGCCGGTGATCTGCACATCGCGGAATTCGGACCCGAGCAGGAGCGCTTCCGTGAGGACGGTATTCGTAAAATTGGTGCCGATGAATTTGACGGAATCCATCAGGGCATAGGTCAGGTCTGCGCCGCTGAGGTCCGTTTCCTTGAGCAGGGAGCCGCTAAAGGCCGCCGCCTGGGCCTGGGCATCAATAAATTTGGCGTAGCTCAGGTTGGCGTTGGTAAATTCTGCGCCCCGGAGCGTCTGTTTAGAAAAGTCGCGCCGACTCAGTTCCGCATTGCTGTAGGACGTGGGCGGTGCATATTCCTTGAGCTGGGCCGCCGCCGGGGCGATCGCCCCACACCACCCCAGGAGCAAGGTCAACAGCGCGATCGCGATCGCCCAGATGCGGGCCTTAGCGGGGGGCGATACCATAACCATTTCACATCTCCCTCGGAGGCTTCAAAACCGCGATCGGGGTGTAGAAATCCCCCTTGCAGCATATCGGAAATTGCGGCAGTCGGTCGGCGGCGGCGATCGCCCCGGGGCCGCTAGGATGGGGCCATCCGTCGGCCTCAAACCCTCGGCATCGAACTCTACCAATTCCCTATGCAAAGCTTTTTTCTGACCTGGCTGATCACCGCGATCGCCCTTGTGATCACTGCAAATGTCGTCACCGGCATCACCCTCCCGACGGGGTTTGTGGCCCTGGCCCTAGCGGCCCTGGTGGTGGGTTTAGTCAATGCGGTCGTCCGTCCGATCCTGGGCCTGCTGACTCTGCCCCTCAATATCTTGACCCTGGGCCTATTTAGCTTCGTCCTCAACGCCTTTTGTCTGATGCTGGCGTCCTACTTCGGCCCCGCAGGCTTCGAGGTGGCGGGCTTCATTCCGGCCCTGATCGGCTCCATTGTCCTGTCGATCGCCACGAGCATCCTGGGCTTTTTCTTTGGCCGCTAACGGCAAACTAGCCAGCCGATCAAACCCCTATTCCCAAATGCGGGCCACCAACTCCTGGAACGGCCCCCAATCATCCCGCTGGTCGATCGCCTCCCACACCGCCTCGATCTGGGGCCGCACCAACGAAACGAGTGAGTTGCGATCGCGCAGCCGCACCGCCACCCCCTGCACCTCCTCGGTTGAAAGATCCTGCAACCGTCGGTGGTACGCCTCGCACCAGCGGCCCCACCATTCCATCGCCTCCGCGTCGGGCAGCGTTTCCATCAACCCTGACCAGAACGGCCTCTCCGCCGCGATCGCCCCCACATCCCCCCGCCAAGCGGGCGAAAACCCAGACCGCAGCGCCGCAAAAAACTCCCCGTAGTGTACCTGGGAAAGCGCCAAAAACTGCACCGTCGCCTCCACCAGATCATCGTCCAGGTGTTCACCCTCTGGACTGTTGTCATCACAGGGCGGCAGACCCAAGCGCTCCACCATGCAACGACGGTAGGCCCGGTGGTACGCCTCCTCAAACCCCGCCAGCCCCGTCTCCAGCGCCGCGCGATCGATCACCATCCCCAACGGCCGCTGCAACAGTTCCAAATTCAGATGGCAAATCCCCGGCTGATTGCCATAGGCATAGCGCCCGTAATAGTCAAAATAGGCCGCCGTAAAACGCAAATCATAGGTCGGGATAAACCCGTAGGGGCCGTAGTCAAAACTCTCCCCCGTCACCAACATATTGTCCGTATTCAAAACCGCATGGCAAAAGCCCGCCGCCATCCACTGGGCACACAGCCGCGCCACCCGCTCCACCAATTCCCCATAGAACCGGCCATAGCACTCCTGCACCGCCACGGCCTCCGGCGCTTCGTCCGCTAGCCCCGTCGCGGGCAGCAGATGGGGGTAATACACCTCAATGACGTGGTTCAGTAGCGCCTGCACGCGATCGCGGCGACCCTCATGGTGGTGGCGTTCAAAGGTACCAAAGCGCACATGGCTCTGGCCCATCCGCACCATCACGGACGATCGCGTCGGCGACGGCTCATCCCCGCGCCAGAGCTTCTCCCCCGTTTCCACCAAACTCAAACAGCGGGAGGTCGTCACCCCCAACCGCCCCAACAGCTCCGACGCCAGCACCTCCCGCACGCCCCCCTTCAACGTCAGGCGGCCATCCCCCCCGCGCGAATAGGGCGTCGTGCCCGATCCCTTCGTGCCCAAGTCCCACAGGACCCCATCGACCCCGCGCACCTGCCCATACAAAAAACCCCGGCCATCCCCCAGTCGGGGGTTATATTCCCCAAACTGATAGCCGTGGTAGCGCATGGCCAATAGGGGTTCGCGCCCTTCAAAGCGCCCAAACGCCCTCACAAAATCCTCATCCGCGATCGCCGCCCCCTCTAAACCCAACCGGGGTAACAGACGATCATTGCGAAACCTTAATATTTGTTGCGGAAACTCTGCCGCCGTCACCACGTCAAAAAAGCCATCCCCCAGTCCCTGGAACGCCAGTTCGTAGTCAAGACCCAAGAAAGGATTGCCGCGAACCATGGCGTCCATAGGATTCAGGAGGAAAACAACAGCTCGTGTGACCTTACCCCGCAGTGGAACCCCAGTCCAGCCCCCGCGCTGCCCCGCCCCCTATTGCTGGCAGCATACGGGTGTCGGCCTGGGGAACCTTGCGAGATAAACAACACAAGTGTTTCTAAACTAAAACACATCCCCTGGGGTTCTGACTAGGGGGGTGGTGAAGTTTTTTTGCTTTTTTTTGCGTTTTCGCGGGGGTCGATTGGGCCGTATTGCCCTCTAGGCAAGGATTTGGGTCGTTTTTTCGCAAGGGAGCGATCGCCCCGTCGGCCTCGGGTGCGTCGGGGGGTGGCCGGTGGGGGAAAGGGCGAAGGTGCGGGGAAAGGGGAAATTCGTAGGGGATGAACGCTAGATGGTGAAATTGGAATCTTGCCCCCGGGCCGCCTGCCAACTGCGGGCGTCGAAGTAGAGATCCTCCAGGGCGATTTCATCTAGGGCGCTTTGGAGCTTGGCCGACAGCCGCCGCCAGAGGGAAAAGGCCACCCAATCTTCCGGACAGTCCGCATTGGGGGTTTGGCGGGGCAGCGGCGGGATTGATTCCCCCAAGGCCCGCAGAATTTGGCCGAGGGAGATGGTCCGGGGCGATCGCGCGAGCCAGTAGCCCCCCTGGATGCCCCGCCGCGATCGCACCAGATCCGCCCGCCGCAGTTGAATCAAAAGCTTTTCGAGATAGGGGGCCGGAATATTCTGGCGCTGGGAAATGCTCTGGACCGAGGCGGCGACCCCAGGGGGCTGGCAGCAGAGATCGAGCATGGCCTTGACCCCATAGTGACCGCGAGTTGTCAGCTTCATAGGCCCCCATCAAGGACACTTAGCAACGGCGAATTGGCGGCGCGATCGCGAGTGGAAATGGCCTAGATTGCTAACAGCCGGATCCGCGATCGCCAGCCTCGGGGGAAGCGCCCCGCCGGGGTGATTGTAACTATCGGGAACGATCAGGTTGCCTATTTTGTGGAATTCCCTTAAAAAGACCCCATGAATCAGCGGATTGTTGTGTAATATTATTGGGCTTAGTGCTAGCATGAATCAAATAGTTTTTGAAGCATGTTGGCATAAAACTAAGGGCCGCGAGCGTTGGTGGATGGTTTCCCCACCGGGTTTGATGGGTCTGCCCTCGGGACATCCATCGCCAAAACCCATCAGGAATGATCAACCCAGGGTGCTGTTGCCCTAGGGGAAGTCTGGTGTTGATTAACGTTGCCAACCTCCGCCTGAAACCCCCATTGCACCGTCATTGAGAGAATTCAGCAATCCATGAGCAAGCGCAAGAAAAGCGAAGGTAAGCCCCTGGCAGGTCAGGAACTCCTTGATCGGGTAAAGGAGCTAGAGTCCCTGTCCAAGGAAGAGAAGGCACGGGCTTGTGGCTATTACACCGTGACGAAGGATGGTGTCGAGCGGGTGAACATGATGAAGTTCTACAATGCGCTCTTTGAGGCGGAGGGCATTGAGTTGGATAATTCCCAGAAGCCCGGTGGGCGCGGGGGGCGCAGCGCGAGCTATCGGATCAGTGTGCAGTCGAATGGCAATTTGCTGATCGGTTCGGCCTATACGAAGCAGATGGATCTGGCACCGGGGGATGAGTTTGAAATTACCCTCGGACGCAAGCACATTAAGCTGACGCAGATGGAAAAGAACGGGGCTAAAAAGTAGGGCCGCTGCTGGTGTGATTCTTCGGTGCGATCGCGGTGGGCCTATTCCGGGCGATCGCGCCAGTCTTGCCAGCACCATTGAATGAATTTTAGGTACCGCTGGGCGAAGGCTTCGGGGGAAAACTGGAGGGCGTGCTGGCGAATTTGCTCGGCCTCGAAGCGATCGGCGAGGGCTTCAAAGGTTTCGACGGCGGCCATGAGGGCTTCGACGCTTTGTTCGCCATAGAGAATTCCGGTGCCGCGATCGCGATCGCGCCGCAGATCAATCACCGTTTCGCTGGTGCCGCCGCGATCGAGGGCAATGACGGGCGTCCCGCAGGCTTGGGCCTCGACGGGGGCAATGCCAAAATCCTCGTGGGCCGCATAAACAAAGGCTTTGGCGTGGGCTAGGTAATCATTGACCACTTCATCGGGCTGTTCCCCCAAAAGCTGCACATGGGGGGCGGCCCGTTTGCGCAGGGCTTCGAGGGCCTTGCCGCCGCCGATGACCACCAGGGGTTTGCCGAGGCGGTTGAAGGCGTCCACCATCAGGTGTACCTGTTTGTAGCCCACCAGGCGGGTGACGGTGACGTAATAGTCCCGCTTGTCCGGCTGTAGCGAGAACCGATGGACATTGACGGGGGGATAGATCACCTCGGCGCGGCGGCGGTAACAGCGCCAAATGCGGCGGGCGGTGGTGCGGGAGTTGGCGATGAAATAGTCCACCCGGTTGGCGCTCAGCACATCCCACTGGCGCAGGCGATGGAGGAGATAGCGGGTAAAAATTCCCGGCAGGCCCCGACCGGCGCGGCTGGTGGCGAGGTATTGGTGGGTGAGATCCCAGGCGTAGCGCATGGGGGCATGGCAGTAGCAGATGTGCAGTTGGTCGGCGCGGGTGAGGATGCCTTTGGCGACGGCGTGGGAGGAGGATAGGAGAATGTCGTAGGCCCGCAGGTCGAGCTGTTCGATCGCGATTGGCAACAGGGGCAGGTATTTTTGGACGCCGGAGCGGGCGAAGGGCAGGTGCTGTAGGAAGGTGGTGCCGATCGCGCGGCCGTGGAGATAGCTCTTGGGGTTGGTGGACTCGAAGTCAATGAGGGCGAACAGGTCCGCTTCGAGGTGCTGCAAAATTTCCTGCACGACGAGCTCTGAGCCGCCGGTGGCCTGGGGGGTGAGCCATTCGTGGATGAGGGCGTAGCGGAGGGGGGCGGACACGG
Organism: Cyanobacteriota bacterium; assembly: GCA_022402445.1. Lineage (GTDB taxonomy): Bacteria > Cyanobacteriota > Cyanobacteriia > CACIAM-69d > CACIAM-69d > MS008. Next base: position 492,999 of record JAKRSF010000006.1, read on the forward strand.
CGCTGCTGAAAAGGGGCAAGTCGGATAATACGATCCCACGGGGCGCAATCCTATGGGGCGGTGTGGATCGGTGGATTAGTGGATCGGTGAATGGAAATGGGCGAACGGCGGGCGGGCGGTGCGAACTGCTGCCAAAATGGAGGTCGGTCTTTTGCCCAAAGGGGTGGTGGCGCGGTGGTGGATGGGGCGGCGGTGGAGCGGGCGATGGGTTCGGTGGAGCGCGGGGAGGATGGGGCGCTGTCGATCCTGCTGCTGGGGGGGACGGGCTTCCTGGGGGGGGCGATCGCGGGGGCGCTGCACCGTCGGGGCCATCGGTTGACGTTGTTTGATCGCGGGGGGCGATCGCTTCCGGTTGGTTTAGACGTTGATCTAGAAAATCATGCCCAGATCGAGCGGATCCGGGGCGATCGCGGCGGGGATTTAGCGGCGCTGGCGACGGGGCGCTGGGATGTGGCGATTGATCTGTGTGGCTTGCAGCCGGACCACCTGCGGCGGACGGTGGCGGTGTTGGGCGATCGCGTGGATCGGTATGTCTACATTTCCAGTATCGCCGCCTACGAGAATCTCAATGTGCCGGGGATTACGGAGAGCGATACGTTGCGATCGCTGCCCGAAGATAGTTTTTCTGACCTGGCTGCGGTGGCGGATGGGGGATTGTTTGGGGCGCTCAAGGCGGAGGCGGAGCGGATTTTGGCGGCGGCCTGGGGCGATCGCCTGCTGATTGTGCGGCCTAGTTTGTTGATTGGCCCTGGTGATCCGAGCGATCGCTTCAGCTACTGGGTGCGGCGGCTGGCGGCGGGGGGCGATGTGGTGGCTCCGGCTCCGCCCTTTCAGCCGGTGCAGTTTATGGATGTGCGGGATTTGGCGATCTGGATTGCCGACGCGATCGCCCAGGGCCGCAGCGGGGAATTCAATGCCGCCTGCCCGGAGCGCCAGTGGACCCTAGGGTCAGTCCTTGCCACCATCCAAGAAGTGTGCGGCAGCGCCGTTCAGCTCCATTGGCTCGCCGAAGAATTTTTGCTAGAAGCGAAGGTGGAGCCCTGGATTGAACTGCCCCTGTGGCTGCCCGCGCGCGATCACCTGCGGGGGTTTGCGCGGATGGACTGCCGCAAAATCGAACGGGCGGGCTTGATTTGCCGTCCCCTGGCCCAGACCGTCGCCGATCTGCTGGCCTGGGATGAACAATTTGGCGCGCCGGATCGTCACCGGGCTGGGCTCCCGCGCGATCGCGAAGCGGCCCTGCTGGCCCAGTGGCGGCGGGACTGGCTCCCCCATCATCCCTCCCCTGATCCGGCCCTAGAGCCCCCCCAATCCACCCATTCCCCCGCATTGGAAGCATTTGATGTTGCCCTCTAAACCCTCCTTGGCCGTGCCGGTGTTGCGTCGTTGGATCCTGGCGATCGCGGTGTCTTTGGGGGCGGCCCCGATCCTCGGCGGCGGTGCGATCGCCCTGAACCCCACCGATCGCTTCGAGGCGGGTGAATGTCCCTTTGATGTGGCGGAAGTGATGGGCGATCGCCCGGTCCCGGAAACCCAGTGTGGCCGCATCACCGTCCCCGAACGCCACGGCAACCCAACGGGCAACACCATCCGTCTCGGGGTGGCCGTCTTCAAAAGCCCCAACCCCAACGCGGCGGCAGATCCGCTGGTGATTGCCCAGGGGGGGCCGGGGGCGTCGATTCTGGAGCTGGCCCCGTACCTGCTGCCGGATTTGCAGGGGGAAAATGGCTGGCTGCGTGATCGCGATGTGGTCCTCGTCGAGCAGCGGGGCACGCGCTATTCCGAACCCTTTTTGTTCTGCCGGGAGCTCTACGATTTTTCGGTGGAAAATGCGAGCCGCCCCAATAGTGAGGAATTGCAGGCGGCCCTCTATAGCGCCGTTGGCCAGTGCCGCGATCGCCTGGTGGCGGAGGGGGTGGACCTGGGGGCCTACAACAGCCTAGAAAATGCGTCGGACATGGTGGCGGCGATCGACGCCCTGGGCTACGACGGGCCGTTCAACTTCTACGGCATTTCCTACGGCACCATGCTGGGGCAGCACCTCATGCGTGACCATGGCGATCGCCTGCGCAGTGTGGTCCTCGATTCCGTCGCGCCCCTGGACATCAGTTTTATTGAGGGCATCCCCAAAAATACCGATCGCGTCCTGCGCAAACTCTTCGACACCTGCAACGCCGACCCCACCTGCCGCGATCGCTACCCCAACCTGCGGGAGCAACTGTTCACCGCGATCGCCTTCCTGAACGAAACCCCCATCCCCGTGCAGTTGCCCAACATCGGCAAAATCCAAGAGGATCTCGCGGCGGGCGTTGCGCCGGAATTGGTGGCCGGCCCCGCCTATCAGGTGCCCGCCCTCCTGGATGGGGACTCCCTCCTAGCATCCCTGAACGCCTCGTTTTATGTGGCGACCGAAATTCCTAAACTGCCCCAGGCGATCGCGGAATTCGAGCAGGGGAATTATGCCGGTGTCCTGCGCGTCCTGCCCGCCCTCGTCTTCAGCACCAGCCAAGCGGATGGCATGTATAACTCCGTCCTCTGCGCTGAGGATATGACCTTCACCCTCGACGGGATCGACACCGACGGCATTGATCCTGCCCTAAGGGAGATTTTAATTAAGGCCCCCGAAGGGATGATCGAAACCTGTAACGTTTGGCAGGTGCCTTCCCTGCCGGATCGGGTGAATGAGCCGGTCCGCAGTGAGATTCCTACCCTGCTGCTCAGCGGTGACCTCGATCAAATCACGCCGCCGGAATTTGGCGATCGCGTGGCGGCCACCCTCCCGCGATCGCGCCACTATGTGTTCCCCGATCGCGGCCATACCCTCATCGGTAACTCCAGGTGCGCCGCCGCGATCGTCGGTGATTTTCTGCGGGAGCCCACCGCCGCCCCCGACGATGACTGCGTTGCTGACCTCAAGCTGGAATTTACCTACCCCAGCGCGATCGCCACGGAGCCCTTAACTATTCCCGCCCTGGGCCTCCAGTTGGCCATCCCCCAGGGCTGGCAGCAGGACGACAATGACGCCCCCGTCTGGAGCGAATTGGGCGAAAATGGCCTCCCCACCGGACGCGCGATCGTGGCCCTGGGGGGCTTTGAACTGCCGCCGGAAGCGCTGCTCAATTTCTTCCCCTACGCTTTCCGAACGGCCGAATCGCGCACCTACGGCGATCGCACCTGGCAAATTCACCCTGTCGATAATCCGGCGGCGGTGTCTGCCGTGGCGACCACCCAAATTAATGGCTTGACCTACGCGATCGCGGTGGACAGTGACGCCCTCTGGCATCGGGATGCGGTCCTCGAAGCGGTCCTGACGACTTTCCGCGCGATCACCCCCGCCGCTAATTAAAGCACATGCATATCTATGAACATCAACGCCTCAATTATTGACCAGCGCCTCGTATCTGTCGTCAAGAACATCCGTCAACGGGCCTACGAAGAATTACGAATCCAGGACAACAAGCTGAAATCTTTAGCGTTTGTCTACCTGTGCGTCAAAACAATTCTGGACTTAGATGACGACGATGCCTTTGATTGCTTAACTGAAGGTGGCGGTGACTTTGGCGTTGATGCCATGCACATTTCCGAAGAATATGATGGAGAGTTCACAGTTAGCCTATTTCAGACAAAATACAAAGATAGCCTAGAGGCAAGGTCCAATTTTCCTGAAGAAGGAATTGAAAGCCTAATCAATGCGATCCAATATCTATTTGATCCATCCGCCCAACTTAAATCTATTAACAAAAGACTACTAGTAAAGGTAGAAGAGGCTCGCAGTCTGATTCGAGACGGCTACATTCCACAGGTTCGAGCGCTGGCCTGTAATAACGGACTCAAGTGGAATGAGTCGGCCCAGGAAGCAATTCAGCGTGCTCAATTTGGCGATCAAGTTACGTGGGAACACGTAAATCATGATCGCCTAGTTCATATCTTCCGATCTCCTAAGTTTATCAACGACACCTTGCAACTCAATGGCAAAGCAATTGTTGAGGACATGGAATTCAGCAGGGTTTTGGTTGGCAAAATTTCTGTCGCCGAAATTGCCACACTCATAGAGCGCCATGGGGAACGACTGTTGGAGCGAAACATTCGTCGCTATCTGGGTTTACAAGGCAATCGCATCAACAAGAGTATTCATGACACCTTGACCAGTGGCGAGAAAAATAATTTTTACTTTTACAACAATGGAATTACGTTGATTTGTAGCAACTTCTCCTATAACGCCTTGCAAAATGGTGACTATCAGGTTCGAGTTGAAGATTTGCAGATTATCAATGGAGGACAAACTTGTATCACTATCTATAAAACATTAAAGCAACCTGATTTGTTTCACCAAAATTCTCAGGCTTATGTTCTACTTCGTCTCTATCAATTGCCTCGCGAAAATGAAGACTTGGTGCAAAAGATAACCTATGCGACCAATAGTCAAAATCCAGTGGATCTCAAGGATTTGCGGGCAAATGATGAGCGACAGCAGCAGCTAGAAATAGATATTCAACAATTGGGATTTAGATATCGACGAAAACGCTCTGAGAAAAGCAAAGAACCTACGGACATTACATCGGGATTGGCTGCCGAAGCGATTTTGGCTGTGTGGCGCGAAAAGCCTCATCAGGCAAAGTTTTTTGTCCGTGAGCATTTTGGAAAGTTGTATCATTCAATTTTTACTGCACAGCTCAATGGGGCGCAGGTTATTATTGCCGTCCAGATTTACAAAATGGTGAAAAATCGCCTTGGACGACCGAAGTCTAATGAACCTGATTCTGTACGCTATGCCCCATGTTTTATTGCCATGCAAATGGGACGAAAGCTTTTGTCCGATCTAAACATTCAATTAGAGGAGCTGAATCATCGTAATTTTGAGGCTGCTCAGCGACTTCTTGAAAAAAATAGTAGGAATTACTTCAGTGACGCGATTCAGGATGTCCAAGAGGCGCTTCGGAATCTTTACGGAGACCAGGAAATTTCGCTACAGCAGCTATCGGCGACATTCCGGCGTGGTGATTTGATTAGTCGGCTACCAAAAGACTAATGGCATTGATGGGAATTTCAAAAGGGAGAATCCGGCGAGGCGATCGCGGCAACCGCTAGGATGGCAGCAGGTCAACCCCCGAGAGGTCCGTCGTTATGCTGTCGTCATCCCCCACCCGAACGGCTACCCCGTCCCGCGATGTGCAGACCATGCCCATTGGTCTGGGGACGACGGCGCTGCGATCGCGGACTTGGGAGCGGCTGAAGTTTGAGATTGAATATTCCCTCCAGAAGGGCACGACGGCCAATAGCTACCTGGTGCGCGGGGCTGAAGCGATCGCCCTGATTGACCCGCCGGGGGAGACGTTCACGGAGCAATTCCTCAAGGCATTGGCGGTGCAGGTGGGCGATCGCGCGATCGATTACCTCATCCTCGGGCACCTCAACCCCAACCGTTACGCCACGTTGGTACACCTGCTTGATCGCTACCCCAAGGCCACGGTGGTGTGCTCGAACCCCGCCGCGCGATCGCTCGAAACCCTCCTGGGCGATCGCGCCGCCAAGCCGACCATCCGCATTGTCAAAGGGGAAGACACCCTGGACCTGGGGGACGGGCACCGGTTGCAGTTTGTGCCGATCCCGACGCCCCGCTGGCCCGACGGTCTGGCGACATTTGATCCGGCCAGCGGCATCCTATTCTCCGATAAGTTCTATGGAGCCCACGTCTGCGGCGATCAGGTGTTTGACGAGGGCTGGCAGATCTATGCGGGCGATCGCCGGTTCTACTTCGACAGTCTCCACGCGGCCCAGGTGAACCAGGCGATCGCGGCCCTTGATAAGCTCGACGGCTTCGCGGCGACGGAAATTGCTCCGAACCACGGGCCGATCGTCCGCTATGGCCTGACGGAATTGAGGGGGCTGTACCGCACCTGGGCCCAGCAGCAGGCGAGCCAAACCCAGACGGTGGCGCTGCTCTATGCGTCGGCCTATGGCAATACGGCGGCGGTGGCCCAGGCGATCGCCAGTGGCATCACGAAGGCGGGGGTGGCGGTCAATTCTCTCAACTGTGAACACGCCAGCGCGGAAGAGATCCAAACCGCGATCGCGGCCTGCGACGGTTTCATTATTGGTTCGCCCACCCTCGGCGGCCATGCGCCAACCCAGGTGCAAACGGCGCTGGGGCTGATTATTTCCACGGCGGCGAAAACCAAGCCCGCTGGGGTGTTTGGCTCCTTTGGCTGGAGCGGCGAGGCGATCGACCTGTTGGAAAGCAAGCTCAAGGATGCGGGCTACAGCTTTGGCATGGACACGATCCGCGTGAAATTTGCCCCCACCGCCGCGACGCTCAAAACCTGTGAGGAGGCGGGCACGGATTTTGCCCAAAAGATCAAGCGCAGCAGCAAACGCCGCGCCGCCCAGCCCGCCGCCGTGACGGGTACTGCCGATCGCACGGCCCAGGCGGTGGGTCGGGTCGTGGGGGCGTTATGTGTGGTGACGGCCCAGCGGGAGGATGTGGAAACGGCGATGCTGGCGTCTTGGGTCTCGCAGGCGACGTTTAATCCCCCCGGTTTGACGGTGGCGGTGGCGAAGGAGCGGGCGATTGAACTGTTGCTCAATGAGGGGGATCAATTTGTCCTCAATATCCTGCCGGAGGGGAGTGATTTGTGGAAGCAATTTGTCAAGAATTACGCTCCCGGTCAGGATCGATTCGAGGGCGTTGAAACCCAGCAGGCGGCCAATGGGGCGCGTATCCTGACGGGGGCGATCGCGTATCTAGAATGCACGGTGAAGCAGCGGATGGAGTGCGGTGACCATTGGTTGACCTATGCCGTCGCCAGTCAAGGGTCGGTGCTCGATGGCGATCGCGTGACGGCCCTGCACCACCGCAAGTCCGGCAGCCATTATTAATGGGATTGGGGTATTCTCCGACGGGTCAAAACTCTGATTGCATGATCATTCAATCGGTTGGGGCAAGGGGCTGCCATCCCCTTGTCTTGGCGATTGGCGCTCCATTGAAATGATCGGCTTTGGCATGGGTGACTGGCTTGATCTGGGATTGTATTCTTTGTTTTGAGTGATTTTTAGGGTCTGGTTTTTGTGTTCCTTTGAGGTGGGAGCTACGGGGCGCAGTCGCGGTGGCCCCTAGATTCACCCCAAACCCTCCCCGCAAGCGATCGCGCTACAACAGAGGGGACGCAAGCCTAAGAATCTAATGAATCGAGAAGACCACATCGCCCGCCTCAAACGCGACGACTTTGACCTCCTCGTCATTGGCGGCGGCGCAACCGGCACGGGCATCGCCCTCGATGCGGCCACCCGCCATTTAAAGGTGGCCCTGGTGGAGCGGGACGATTTCGCCGCAGGCACCAGCAGCCGCAGCACCAAACTGATCCACGGGGGCGTCCGCTACCTGGAACAGGCGGTGAAGCGGCTCGATCGCGGTCAATTCAACCTCGTGCGCGATGCCCTGGCGGAACGGGCCACCCTGGTGGAAATTGCCCCCCACCTGGCCCAACCCCTGCCGATCGTCACGCCCCTGTATAACCCCCTCCAGGTGCCCTACTTCACGGCGGGCCTCAAACTCTATGACCTGCTGGCGGGGCGGGCGAACCTGGCCCCGAGCCGTTTCATCACCGCCCAGGAAGCGTGCGATCGCGTGCCCCTGCTCAACCCTAAAAACCTCTGCGGCGCGGTGATCTACTATGACGGCCAGTTTGACGATGCCCGCATGAACGTGACCCTGGCCCTGACCGCCGCCGAAGAGGGGGCCGCGATCGCCAACCATGTGACCGTCACGGGGCTGCAAAAGGACACCACCGGTCGCCTCTGCGGAGCCACCGTGCGCGACAACCTCACGGGGGACACCTGGGCGATCGCCGCCAAGGTCATCCTCAACGCCACCGGACCCTTTTGTGATGCCATCCGTCAATTGGATGATCCCGCCGCCGCGCCCGTCCTGCGCATGAGCTCCGGTGTCCACATTGTCCTGGATGGAAAATTTGCGCCCCCCGCCACCGGCCTGCTGATCCCCGAAACGGAGGATGGGCGGCTGCTCTTTTTGCTGCCCTGGCGCGATCGCGTCCTGGCCGGCACAACGGACAATCCCGCCGAACTGACGGACCATCCCCAGGCCACCGAGGGGGAAATTGAGTACATTTTGCGGCACCTGCGGCGCTATTTTGCCCTGCCGGTCGATCGCAGCGACGTGCTGGCCTCCTGGGCGGGATTGCGGCCCCTGGTGGCGGATCCGAAGGCAGCGGACACGGCCAAACTGTCGCGGGATCATGTGATCAACCGCAGCGCCTCGGGCCTGCTGACCATCACCGGCGGCAAGTGGACCACCTACCGCAAAATGGCTGCCGATGCGGTGAAGGTGGCGATCGCCGAGGGTGGTTTCAACCCCGATCGCGCCAGCCAAACCGCCCACCTCAAACTCGTGGGGGCCAAAGCCTACAGCCCCGCCGACGCGGCCCACCTGCAAAGCCAATTGCAAACGACCTATGGCCTCGATGCCGCCACCGCCCACCACCTCAAACGGGCCTACGGCGATCGCGCGATCGTCGTCGCCCAGATTGCCCAGGGTGGCTATGGCGCAAAACTCGCCCCCCAATTCACCTACCTCGAAGCGGAAGTAATCTACGCCGTCCGCCACGAGGCCGCCTGCACCCCCATGGACGTGCTCGCCCGCCGCACCCGCCTCGGCTTCCTCGACACCGCCGCCACGATCGCCGCCCTACCTCGGGTGGTGGACCTCATGGGGGACGAACTCCACTGGTCCAGCCGCGATCGCCACGCCCACACCGAAGCGGCGATCGCCTACTTCCAAGCCACCCCACCGCTCCCGGAACCCGTCCCCCAAGGATCCTAGGGCGCACCAACGGGCCTCCAACTCCCCCCGAGGCGGGCCTCAGAAAGGCGCGGCGATGCGCAAAATGCAACGAATTTGTGATGTCTCGCAACAAATGTTCTGAATTACAACAGAAATCTAAAGAGAACATCAAGAATCCCCATCTTTCTGAAGAAAACCTAGAGAATACACACCGAACGGAGTATCGAACTGAATTCGGGTCTCGCATCTAAACGGGGGCTTCGGGGCATGATTTGTGTCCCCAGTCCCTTTTTTCATGGCTTTAGCTTTCCCTCGGAATTCGTCGCTGGCCCGGATTCCTGGCCTGGGGGGCTGGGGCGATCGCCGGATCTAGGCGGCGGGAGGGTGTGGGCGCGGATCGCTAGGGATGGATCATTTGGATCATTAGGGGGCCGCGATCGCCCCCGTAGGCCAGTTCAGGGGCTGCCAGGGATGGCAGACATTTCCCAGGGCGGTGCGTATCTTGGAACAGGGGGCCAGTTAGATCACGGAATCCCCTTGAACCCAGGAGAGAGAGTGCATGACGACATCCCAGCCGCGCGTTTATGACCTCATCGTTTACGGTGACGAAGTGCCCGGAGTGCTCGCCCTCGTTGCCGCCGCGCGGGAAGTTTATCGACGCCAGCGGCGCTACCCCCGCACGCTGCTGATGCTCAAGGGGCTTTCGACCGATGGCATTGGTGGCCATTTAGTGCGGGGGCGACTGGCCTATCTGGATCGCAGTCATGTGAGCCCCGCCCTGCGCCAGCAGCACGGCCTCGCCACCTTTGGGGAACCGGCGGCCCTGTATCGGGAATTTTTGGAGCGATCGGGCGTCGTCAGCATCGGCCTCGACTGGCAAAAGGCGGGGGCGGCCCTGCGGCAGATGCTCGCGGAGGTGTCGGCGGATCTGGTCAGTTTGGTGAATATCGCCACCGTCCGCAAAAATCCCGCCGATGGCACCCTGCGGGAGATCGTCCTGGAGCGGGGCGAGGTCTATGCGGCGCGGCAGTTTATTGATGCGACGGTGAATGCGGAACTGGCGACGGCGGCGCAGGTGCCCAAGGTGGACGGCTTTGGGACCATGGGCCTGCCGAATGCGACGCTGCCGGTGACCTTGACCTTCGAGACGGAGGGGCTGACGGTGACTCGCCTGCGGCAGATCGAGGCGAGCTATATCAAGCGGCTGACGGATGTGAAGGATAAGGCGGCCCAGAGCTATTTGATGATGGCGGCGGGGCAGGATGCGTCCTTGGCGAAGCTGTGGCGATCGCAGATGGTGGACGCCAATGGCAACCCCCGGACGATGGTGGTGGGCCAAGATTTTATTGATGTGCGCTGCCGTGCCCTGTCGGTGTTCTACCACGCGAGCCGGGGTAAGCGCATGGATTTGCAGGCGAGCGGTGCGGTGCTGGATGTGCCGAATATTGCCCTGCTGCCGGGGGGGCGGCTGTCCTGGAATGCGCTCCTGTGCCATGTGGATGGGGCCGAGGCCAATGCCCTGGCCCGCAATGGGGCGCGCCCGAGTCCGCGCATTTTGACGGAGATGGAGGTGGTGGGCCGCTGGGGTCGGGCGATCGGGGCGACGGCGGTGACGCCCGCGAAGGAGCTTTATATTCGCTATGCGGGCAATATTACGGATGCGATCGCGCCGCTGTCGGGGGCTCAAATGCTGGCGGGGGGGGTGCCGGAGCCGGAGGCCTTGGGCTCCTTTGGCTACCATTTCGATGTGCGCGGCGGCATTGCGGGGCTCGGCGATCGCGCAACGGCCCGGGGCTATCGGGAGACGCTGCAATTTGCCCTGCCGGTGTTTAACTACGGCATCGGCCATGCCCAGGTGAAATCGGTGCCGAATTTGGCGGTGGTGAGTCCCGCATCGGCCTATGTGGGGGTGGCCGGGGCCGCTGGGCGCATTGTGGAACTGAATGTGGGGGTGGGCCAGGGCATTGGCATCGCCGCCGCGATCGCCCTGGTGGACAATCGCCCCCTGAAGGGGGTGACCAATCGGGAGGTGCGGCAGGTGCTGAGCACCACGGGCCGTTTGCCGAAGCGTTTTGGCCGCGCCGATGGGGATCAGGCCCGCCTACAGCGGTTTGAGCAGGCGGTGGTCCCGCGCGAACTCTACGCCTAGGCCAGATTCCCGATCCCCGATCCGCGAGCTACCTCGTCGGGCCGTCTGGGCTGCATTGACCAAGCCATTTCCTACGTTCGTTTTCCCTGGGAGCCGTGACCATGTTCAAGCGCATCCAAACCCAACCCAACCCTCAACCGCCGCCCCCATCGTTCCCCCGGCGGGGCCATGGCCTGTTCCGTCCCCTGGGGGCTTCCCTGGCGGCCTTGGCCGGTGCCCTGTCGATCGCGGCGGTGCCCCTGACGCCTAGGGCCGCCCACAGCCACATGATCGCCGGACCCGAGGCGGTGGAAGGTCGCATGGCGGAACTGCGGCAAACCCGCGATCGCTGGATCCAGATTGACCTGGGTCGCCAGCGGTTGATTGCCTGGGAAGGGGGCCAGCCCGTCTATGCGGTCATCGTCTCCACCGGCAAAGCCTCGACCCCCACGCGCCCCGGCGTCTTCGCCATCCATGCCAAGCGGCACCCGGAGCGGATGCGCGGTCCGGGCTACGACATTCCCAACGTGCCCCACGCCATGTACTACCACCGGGGCTACGCGATCCACGGGGCCTTTTGGCATAACCAGTTCGGGACGCCCGTGTCCCACGGCTGCACCAATGTGGCCCCGGACCATGCCCGCTGGCTCTATAACTGGGCCGAGATTGGGACCCCCGTGGTGGTGTCGCCCTAGGAGGCTTCGGCCTGGTCGGGATGGGTGAGGGGGTCAAAGTAGCGAATCAGTAGGAGGCGGTTGTGGCCATCCCCCTGGCGTTCATAGCTCAGGACATCGGCCACCCGCTCTAGGATCTGAAGGCCCCGCCCCCCCCCGGAGGAGCAGTCAATTTCTAGGGGCATCCGGGCGATCGCGGCCTGGAGGTCAAACCAGGTCCCGCGATCAAAAATCGATAGCTTCAAATAATCGCGCCCCAGCTCCCCCAGCAGGACAATGGGCGTCTCGGGGGGCTGCGATCGATGGGCATGGCGCACCGCATTGGTGAACCCCTCCGCCAGGGCGGACTGGCATTGTAGCCAAACCTCCCGGGGCACATGGGGGCCATTGAAGACCTCGAACCATTGCAGGATGCGCGTGAGATCCTGAAGGTTGCTTTCCACCTCCAGACGATCGGTCCGGGGGGTGGCCAAGGTTAGGTCATTACTTTCTGCCACGGGTGATCGCCACAAACTGTTAAATTCGGCACTCGACCACCGAGTCCTTACGCCAAAATACATCTGGAACCGTTGACCCCGCTGGGGTGTCTGCGTCCTAGGCCGTGCCGGGGTTACCCTGAATAACGGGTGGGCAACTTTGTCTAAGACTCTAGCTCAATTTACCCGCGATCGCCGTTTCAAAAAGCGGCAAAATCAAAAGGTAAGTTTTGGAGGGGGCGCTAGAATCCGTCGCCCCGGACCCGAGGCGTTTGATCGGCCTCGCCCTTGACCCTTGCTCGGGTTTTTCAATTATCTGACCATTAATCTACCTTGACCCTGACCCGTCAGGCGTCACCCCACGTCCCCAGCCTATGTTTCGCATCCTGATTGTCGATGACGATCCCGCCATCCGTCTGCTGCTCCAGCGGACCCTCAAAAAACAAGGCTATGACGCGATCGTGGCGGAAGACGGTATGCAGGGGCTGCAAAAGGCCGAAACGGAAAATCCAGCCCTGATCATTTGCGACTGGATGATGCCCCACCTGGACGGCATTGAGGTGTGCCGCAATGTCAAGGCGAATGCGGGCCTTTCGACGACGTTTTTTATTTTGCTGACCTCCCTCGGGTCCGTGGAGGATCGGGTGCGGGGGCTCGATGCGGGGGCGGATGACTTTTTGTCGAAGCCCATTGAGATGAATGAACTGAAGGCGCGGGTGCGGGCGGGCCTGCGGCTCCATCAGCTCAGCCGTGACCTCCAACACCAAAAGCGCTTGCTGGAGGATGAACTGGCGGAGGCGGCGGACTATGTGCAGTCGCTGCTGCCGTCGCCGATCGCGGCCCCGGTGGACATCAGCGCCCGGTTCATCCCCTCGCGGCAGTTGGGGGGCGACTGTTTTGATTTCTATTGGCTGGATGACGATCGCCTGGTGGTCTATCTGGTGGATGCGGCGGGCCACGGACTCAAGGCCGCCCTGCCGTCGCTGTCGGTGCTGAATTTGCTGCGATCGCAGGCCCTGCCGAACCTGGACTACGGCCGCCCGAGCGCCGTCCTGAGCGCCCTCAATAGCGCCTTTCAAATCTCCGATCGCAACGACAAATACTTCACCGCCTGGTATGGGGTCTACCACCGGCCCAGCCGCACCCTGACCTATGCCAGCGGCGGCCATCCCCCCGCCATCCTCGTGTCGAGCACCACCGCCCCCCAGCCCCTGCGCACCCCCGGCCTGCCGGTGGGCATGTTCCCCGAAGCGGACTACCAGGATGCCACCGTCACCATTGACCCCAGCAGCAGCCTCTACATTTTCAGTGACGGCATTTATGAAATTAACCTAAAGGACGGATCCCTCTACGGCCTCGATCCGTTCATTGAACTGCTGGACCAGGCCCATAAGGGGGGCAGTGGCACCGTCGAAGCGGTGGTCGAAAAGGTCAGCGATCTCAATCCCCTCAGCTACTTTGAGGATGATCTGTCGCTCCTGCGGTTGGTGTTCTAGGGGGGCATCAAATCACCCCAAAGGCCGCCGAACAAGGGGCTTAAGCCCCTTGCTACAACCGGTTTATGGGAGACTCCGGGAGGGGTTTAGCCCATTCAAATCCGTGGCCTAGCCCGCGATCGTCGCCTCGAACGCCTCGCGATCTTCATACATCACAAAAACCCGATCCATGCTCGTCAGCTCGAACAGCATCTTGACCTGATCATTCGCCGCGCAGACAAACATCTTGCCCCCCGACGATCGCACCGTCTTGAGGGCCAGCACCAGCGCCCCAAGGCCCGAGCTGTCCATAAACGTCACATCTTGGAAATCCACCAAAATCGTCGTCGCGCCAGCGCGCACCCGCTTGGCAATCTCTTCGCGGAACTCCCCCGCCTGCGTGCTGTCCAAAATTCCCGACGGTTTAACGACTTGAATCGTAGAATCCATGGCTTTAGTAATGCTCGACATCCCAATCGAATAGTTCCCAAGACCCAGGCGATCGCACCCGCCACCCGGCCCTTCTCCGTTCACCCGTCTTCGCAGCCCGCCCCTAACCCGGATGATGCAAGTGTAACAGCCCCGATCCTTGCGATGGCAGCCCCCGAAACGATTGCAAAGTTTTTCAACCCCCCGCCCGCGCCAAAATGGGAATGATACGATAAGGATCATTCACCGAAATTCCGACCGATTTAGGCGTTTTTCTGAGCGCATCCCTCGATCCATGGCCCACTCTGCTAGTTCGACCATCACCGCCGCTGCCCCTTCCAAGGTGGAAGGCATCAAGGAACGCAGCAATTTTCTTCGGGAGCCGGTGGCTTCGGAGCTATTGCTCGACACCAATTACTTCAGCGAGGATGCGATCCAGATCCTCAAGTTCCACGGCTCCTATCAGCAGGACGATCGAGATCAGCGCGTCCGGGGCCAGGAAAAGAAATACAGCATGATGCTGCGCACCCGCAGTCCGGGGGGCTATATCCCGCCGGAGCTTTACCTGACGCTCGATCGCCTGTCGGGGGACTATGGCAACCAAACCCTGCGGGCGACGACGCGCCAGGGCTGGCAGCTCCATGGGGTGCTCAAGAAGAATCTGAAGGCGACGATCGCGGCGATCGTCAAGAGCATGGGTTCGACCTTGGGGGCCTGCGGTGACCTGAACCGGAATGTGATGGCTCCTCCGGCCCCGTTCCGCAATGATCCGGCCTATGCCTATGCCCTGGACTATGCCAACAAAATCGCCGATCTGCTGACGCCCCAGACGGGGGCCTATTACGAAATTTGGCTCGATGGGGAGAAGGCCATTTCCGCCGAGGAGGATCCGGCGGTGAAGGCGGCGCGCCAGGGGGCGGGGCCGGGGAAGGGGTCCCTGAAGGGGAGCGAGGTGGAGCCGATCTACGGCACCCAGTACATGCCCCGCAAGTTTAAGTGTGCGGTGACGGTGCCGGGGGATAACTCGGTGGACCTGTTCACGCAGGATCTGGGCCTGGTGGTGATCGTCGATGGGGACGGTCAGTTGGAGGGGTTTAATGTGTATGCGGGGGGCGGTCTGGGCCGTACCCACAATAAGGAAGAGACGTTTGCGCGGGCGGCGGATCCGATTGGGTTCGTGGCGGCGGCGGATGTCTACGACCTGGTGAAGGCGGTGGTGGCGACCCAGCGGGACTATGGCGATCGCGTGAACCGTCGCCATGCCCGGATGAAGTACCTCATCCACGATTGGGGGGTCAAAAAATTCCGCGAGCAGGTGGAGAAGTTTTTTGGTAAGAAGCTGGAGCCGGTGCGATCGCTGCCGCCGTTCAAGTATGAAGATTTCCTGGGCTGGCACGATCAGGGGGATGGCCACTATTTCCTGGGCATTTCGATCCGCAATGGCCGGGTCCATGATGTGGGCGATCTAAAACTGCGATCGGCCCTGCGGGAGATTGTGGAAACGTTCAATCTGCCGATGCTCCTGACGCCCCACCAAAATGTGTTGTTCTACGACATTAAACCGGGCGATCGCACCAAAATCGACGGCATCCTACAGAAATGCGGCGTGGCGACCGTGGCGGAGATTGATCCGCTAGAGCGGTATGCCATGGCCTGTCCGGCGCTGCCCACCTGCGGGCTGGCGATCACCGAGTCGGAGCGGGCGCTGCCGGGGATCCTGGAGCGGATCCGTGCCCTGACGGTGAAGCTGGGGTTGGGGGATGAGCATTTTGTGGTGCGCATGACCGGCTGCCCGAACGGCTGCGCGCGGCCCTACATGGCGGAACTGGGGTTTGTGGGCAGCGGCCCGGAAGCCTATCAAGTTTGGCTGGGGGGCTCGCCGAACCAAACCCGCCTCGCAAAA
The DNA here is from genome assembly GCA_022402445.1 of Cyanobacteriota bacterium. Taxonomy (GTDB): domain Bacteria; phylum Cyanobacteriota; class Cyanobacteriia; order CACIAM-69d; family CACIAM-69d; genus MS008. Next base: position 508,881 of record JAKRSF010000006.1, read on the forward strand.
CCCTTTGTGCAGCGCCTCAAGGATGCGGACATTGAAACGTTCCTGGAGCCGATGCTGGTCTTCTTCAAGCGATCGCGGCAAACGGGCGAGAGTTTTGGGGATTTCTGCGATCGCGTCGGCTTCGAGGCATTGGAGGAATTTAGCAAAACCTATCCCCTCGGCTCCGGCGTGGTGAAGGCCAGCCGCCCCAACCGCACGGCCAAGGCGGGCAGCGCCACCCGGCACCGCATCGGCGTCCGTGACGATCTCTATGGCGACCTCCAGGCGATCGCGGCGGAGCGCGGCGTCTCCATCACCTCCCTGGTCAATGAAGCCGTAGCGGCCCTGCTCCAAAAGCAGTAATCAGACCAGCAGATCAACAAAACTCCCTCCCCGGTTTCCCTTCCTGATTTAGAGGATTTAGAGGCCGGGGACTTGTGCCCACCTCCCTAACGAAGGGGGGTATTTTTTTGACGCACCGTCCTAAAGCATCACAGATCCAAAGACAATCCCCCCGACCCAAGGGGGGCGAGGGGACATCCATCCGCATTGGAAACGTCGGTTTGGGCCGCAGGACGAGCATCCCCTAGAGGAAAAAGCGCTCATCCTCATCATTGGCATCCAAATGGGTCAGCAACACCCGATCAAACATGGCCTCTAGGGCCGCATCATCCAAATCTCGGGCCTGACGATCGCGCAGGGGATCCGTCAGGGGCTGAAGGGTCAGAATGCAGCGATCTTGCACCAGATTGAAATAACTCTCCCGATTGGGGGAAAGCTTCAGTTCGAGATAGTCAAAGCTGCATACATTTAGGTATAGGGCGCGGTTTGCCACCAAAGTCGCCTGCCGCTCATCGGCAAACACTTCGATCACAACCCCTTCCCCCTCGCTCGCGATCGCACCGTCGCAGCGATAGGTGTAGTAGACGCGCCCTAAGCCTGCAAGCAGCTTCTGCATATCGAGCTTACTAACCACGGTGCCTTCATCCACGATGCACGGGGCCGGTAGCTGAGTCGTCGGTTGGCGGTAGCTCATGACAGGAGGTAGCAGAAGCTCATTTACGATAAAAGATTAAGTTTGGCTAAAGCTTAGGTTGATTCTAACCAACCGGCCTTAGAAGCCCCCTTAGCAAAATTACCGAATTCCCCACTGCTTCACCTTAGCTGATTCAAAAAATGACCGCCAAGGGGCTTGGGAAATCCGGTGACTTGGGGGGTGGCCTGCGTGATTATACGCAAGTGGCGGGCCGGGTAGGATGGGGGCGCGGGGCGACGTTGGGAGGGTGAAGGGGTGAAGCGGCAGTCGGGGCGGTCGGTGGAGCGGTCGGGGGGGCGGCGATCGCGGCGGATGGTGCGGTCTGGGCCAGTCCGGCGGCGGTCGGGGGGGATGGCGGCGATGCTGGCGGCGATCGCGGGGGCGCTGATGTTTTATACGGTGCTGCCGATTCCGAACCGGTGGGGGGCAGATTTTCGGGCGATCGCGCGGTGGGGGCCGGTGGTGGGGCTGCTGATTGGGGCGCTGCTGGTGGCGTTGGATTGGGGCCTTGGGGCGATCGCGGTGCCGCCGTTGAGTCGGGCGGTGGTGGTGGTGCTGGGGTGGGTGGCGGTGACGGGGGGGCTGCACCTGGATGGGGTGATGGATACGGCGGATGGGCTGGCGGTGGTGGATCCGCAGCGGCGGCTGGCGGTGATGGCGGACAGTCGCACGGGGGCGTTCGGGGCGATCGCGGGGATGACGGTGCTGCTGATGAAGGTGGCGGCCCTGGCGGATTTGATGGCGATCGCGGCGGGGCCGGGGCGGTTGCTGATTTTGCTGCTGGTGCCGTTGATGGGGCGCTGGGGGCAGGTGCTGGCGATCGCGCGCTATCGGTACCTGCGGGCACAGGGGAAGGGGGCGCTGCATAAACGCGACAGCGGCGGTCTGTGGGATCTGCGCCTGGGGACGGGGGTGGCGATCGCGATCGCGGCGGCCTATGCGGGCATGGTGCCGGGGGGCTGGCCGCTGGCGGTGGCGTTGGTGGGCGGGGGGGGCGCGATCGCGATCGTGGTGGCGGCGTGGCTGAACCGGCGCTTTGGCGGCCACACGGGGGACACCTACGGGGCCACGGTGGAATGGACCGAGACGCTGCTGCTGCTGGCGATGGTGCCCCTGGCGGCGGCGGCGACTCCCTAAGTTAGGGTCGGCCCTCTAGCAGTTCCTGGGCCATGCGGCGGGTGTTTTTCGCCTCTTCGTAGTCGGGATCGATGGCGAGGGCTTGGTCGAGGTGTGCCATGGCGTCCTCCAGATCACCGGGCTGGTTCCGCTGGATGAGGACGGCGGCGAGGCCCTGGCGGGCAAGGGCGGCGATCCAGTCGCTCTGGGAAATGCCGATCGCGCGGTGGTAGCTGGCGATCGCCCCCTCAAAATCTCCCATGAAGGCGAGGGCATCCCCCAGATTGTTGTGGGCGTCGTCGTTGTCGGGGTTGAGTTCTAGGGCGTAGCGGTAGCTGGCGATCGCCCCGGCCACATCCATCTGACCGTAGAGGGCCATGCCTAGGCCGTTGTGGGTCGCACTGTTCCCCGGATTGATTTCTAGGGCGCGGCGGTAACTGGCGATCGCCGCCTCCCCCTGCCCCCGCATATCCAACGCTGCCCCCAGACCTGCATGGGCATAGTCCAGATTGGGATTGAGTTCGATGGCGCGGCGGTAGCTGGCGATCGCCCCGTCCCAATCCTTCGCGTCCGCCAGAACCGTGCCCAGGTGGCTGTGCATTTCGGCGTCACTGGGATCTAGTTCCAGGAACCGGCGGTAGTTCGCGATCGCCCCCTCCAAATCCCCCTGCTGGTAGAGCACCCCCCCCAGGCCCGCGTAGGACTTGGCAAAGGTTGGGTCAACGGCAATGGCGAGGCGGTATTGCTCAATGGCCTCCTCCAAGTTCCTCTGGAGCCGGAGCGCCAACGCTAGCATGTTGTGGGTATCGGCGTCGCCGGGATTGAGGGACACCGCGCGGCGGTAGGCCGCGATCGCCCCGTCCGTATCATCCCCGAGCAGCAGCGCTATACCTAATTGACGGTGGGCTTCGACATCATCGGGATAAGCGGCAATGGCTTGGCGGTAACTGGCGATCGCCCCCGCCAGATCCCCCTGTTCCATCAGAACGTTCCCTAGGTTGATGTGGGCCGCGCCGTAGTTGGGATTGATCGCCACGGCACGGCGGTAGGCCGCGATCGCCCCCTCCAGATCCCCCTGGGTTCCGAGGGCAATGCCCAGGTTGTAGTAGGCGCTGGCGTAGTCGAAATCCAGATCCGTGGCGCGGCGGTAGCTGGCGATCGCCCCATCGAGATCCCCCAACGCCTCCAGGGCCATGCCCAAATTATTGTGGGTGACGGAATCATTGGGGCTCTGGCTCAGGACTTCCCGAAACAGCCGCGCCGCCTCCCGATAGTCCCCCCGGTGATAGGCTTCTGCCCCCTGATTGCGCAGTTGCTCTAGCTGGTCAAACAGTTGCCCTAGGGCATCGCTACTTTGACCTAGGGGGGCGATGATCTGGCCTTCGGCGGCCTGCCGTGGTCCACTGGCGGCTTCGGCCCCCGACATCATCACCAATACCCCCGCCACGCCCCCCAGCCAAGCTACAACTCTCGCCATGGTCGCTCCCCGATGAGTTCCCTCCGGTTGTAGCGAATGGCTCCGTAAATTTGCTGAATTATAAAGAAAACTTTGGCCATGGACGGCAGACTTAGCGATCGCCGCGAGATCTGAGGCGCTCCTGGAGTTCTCGGTAATTGTCCTGGGCCTCCCTATAGTCCGGATTCAGGGCCAGGGCTATCTCTAAATGCGCGATCGCCCCCTCCAAATCCTCCGCCTGCACCAGCAGCACCCCCAGGTGATTGTGCATCTCCGCGTCATCCGGCCTCAGCTCTAGAAAACGGCGGTAGTTCGCGATCGCCCCGTCCAAATCCCCCTGCTGATAAAGCGTTGCCCCCAGGCCAGCGTAGGAATAGGAAAAGGTTGGGTTAACGGCAATGGCGAGGCGGTATTGCTCAATGGCCTCCTCCAAGTTCCCCTGGAGCTGGAGCGCTAACGCCAGCATACTGTGGGTATCGGCGTTGCCGGGATTGAGGGACACCGCGCGGCGGTAGTGCGTGATCGCCCTTTCCGTATCCGTGCGCAGCAGTAGCGACCCCAGTAGGCGATGGGCTTCGAGGTCGTCCGGATAGGCTTCAATGGCGCGGTTATAGCTCGCGATCGCCCCCGCCTCGTCCCCCTGGATTGCCAGGAGGCCGCCCAGATTGCGGTGGGCCGCGCCGTAGTTAGGATTGATCTCCACGGCACGGCGGTAGGCCGCCATCTCCCCCTCCCTATCCCACTTGAGAGCAAGGGCACGGCCCAGGTCGTAGTAAGCGGCAGCGTAGTCGAAATCAAAGTCCGTGTCCCCTTGAATCGTCAGGAGAGTGTCTAGGGTTAGGTGAGCCGCATCGTAGTTGGGTTCGAGCGCCACGGCACGGTGGTACGCCGCGATCGCGCCGTCGAAATCCCCCTTTTTCCCGAGGGCAATGCCCAGGTTGTAGTGGGGGGCAGCATAGGCGGCATCAATGTCGGCAGCTTGGCGGTAGGCCGCGATCGCCCCATCGAGATCCCCCAACGCCTCCAGGGCCATGCCCAAATTATTGTGGGTGACGGAATCATTGGGGCTCTGGCTCAGGACTTCCCGAAACAGCCGCGCCGCCTCCCGATAGTCCCCCCGGTGATAGGCTTCTGCCCCCTGATTGCGCAGTTGCTCTAGCTGGTCAAACAGTTGCCCTAGGGCATCGCTACTTTGACCTAGGGGGGCGATGATCTGGCCTTCGGCGGCCTGCCGTGGTCCACTGGCGGCTTCGGCCCCCGACATCATCACCAATACCCCCGCCACGCCCCCCAGCCAAGCTACAACTCTCGCCATGGTCGCTCCCCGATGAGTTCCCTCCGGTTGTAGCGAATGGGTCCGTAATTTTGCTGAATTGTAAAGAAAATTTCGACCCGGTTTGCCCCTAGGAGGTGGCCCTAGGCGATCGCGGTGGCGGCCCCTAGCTGGTGGGCCAATTGGGCAATGTCATCGTGGCGGGCGATCGCGGTTTTCCAAGCGGGGGGGATGGCGCGATCGCCAAAGGCCAACCCCGCCAAACCACCCGTTACACAGGCTGTCGTGTCCGTATCGCCGCCCAGGTTCACCGCCATCAGGGCCGCTTCGCAGTAGTCTTCGCTGCGGAGGAGGCACCACAGGGCCGCTTCGAGGGTGTGGAGCACGTAGCCGCCGGAGGTGATTTCCGATTCCGCTAAATCCTTAAAACTCGGATCGCCCAGGCGCTGAAAGTGGGGCCATTCCACCGCTAGGGTTGGGGTCAGTTCGTCGCCGGGGGTTTCTAAGCGATCGCCGAGTTCCCGAAAGGCATCGATCCGGGCCAGGTCGCGATCCTCCCCCGACAGCAGCCGCAGACCAATGGCAACATATAACTCACAGGCCAACTGCGATCGCGGATGGGCATGGGTAATGGCCGACACCCGCCGCACGCGATCGCCCCAGACCGCCCGCTCCCAGTGGCGCGCCACGAACACCATCGGCAAAATTCGCATTAGGGAACCGTTGCCATTGCTGCGATCGGCCGTCTCCCCCGATCGCTCCGGCGAGATCCCCGCCGCCACCCGCCCCAGGGCCACCTCGGTGGTGCCGCCAATGTCAAAAACTTCCCCCCGCGCCGCCCAGTGGGCCTCGGTTCTCCAGCGGGCCAGGTTCCGCGCGATCGCGGCCAGGTCAAACCCCATCGGCCCCTGCGCCGCCAAGGATTCCGCCAAACAGAACAGCAGAGAACTGTCATCGGACCAGGTACCGGGCGGCTGATTCCAGGTGCCATAGCCCCGAAAATCCGTCACCGGATCCCCCTGGCGCGCCGCCCGACTGGAAAACTCCACCGGCACCCCCAGGGCATCCGCGATCGCCGCCCCAAACAACGCCGCCACCACCGGGCAATCCTGGGGGCGATCCTCCCCCTGGGAAACCGCGATCGCCTCAGCCATAGGCCGCGTCAGACTCCCCCGTCACCCGCACCCGCGCCCCGTGGTTCGCCTGCCGTTGCCGCACCATCTCGTGGAGCACCCGCTCCGTCTGGGCATCGTGGTGGCGCACCTCCGCCAGGGCCAGCATCCCCTCCACCGACAGGTTCGTGCCGCTGAGGTTCGCGTCCGTAAAATTGGCATCGCTCAAGAAGGCGCTGTGGAGATCCGCGCCGCTGAAATTGGCCCCCAGGGCATTCATCCGCGCCAGGTTCGCCCCGCGAAAGGTGGCCCCGTCAAAATCCGCCCCAATGCAGCAGCTCTGGCTCAGGTCCGCCCGATCAAACCGCGACACCGCCAGCATCGCCTCGATCGCACTGACCTGATGGAGCCGCGCCCCGACAAAATTCGCCCCGATCGCCCGCGCCCAGGTGAGCTTTGCCCGCCCAAAGTCCGCGCCGATCGCATCAATGCCGATCAAATTCGCGCCGCTGAGGTTGGCCCCCCGCAGGTCCGCCCGAGTGAGATTCGCCAGGACCAGGTTGGCATTTTGTAGATTAATGCCCGCCAGGGTTGCGCCGCACAGGTCCGCCTCCCGCAGATCCACCTCCGAAAAATCCCGTTCACCCCGTCCATACCGGATCAATAATTCTTGAGCGTCCACGGTTTTAGGCTCTCCCTGCTGCTAACATCCCCCAAGTCCCCCGATGATGCTCCCGGTTCCCCGCCGGAGATGCGTCCCGGCCAGGGGCGATCGCGGGGCTCGTACAATGGCAATGGTGGCTTGCCTAGGCCCCCGTGCCCTGGAACGGATGATTCCGGCGGCTTCGGCCCTGGGTCAAAAATGCCACGTCGGGTAGAAAAAGATACCCACTACAGTTTAGCCGCTTTTCCGAGGGGGATCTCCCCGTGGGGGGGGCGGCCCCCAATAGGAGTTCGTCCCCATGACCGCGATTGATCTAGCCCCCCAGTCTTCCCCCCAGTGGCAGCAGGGAGCCCTGGTGGATCTGTCCATTGATGATTTGACGGATGGGGGTGATGGGGTGGGGCGCTGGCAGGATCGGCCGGTGTTTGTGCCGGATACGGTGCCGGGCGATCGCGTGCGGGTGCGGCTGGTGTTCACAAAGCCTCGGTTCGGGCGCGGGGCGGTGGTGGAGTTGCTGGATCCGTCGCGCGATCGCGTGCGGCCCCCGTGCATCGTGGCGGACAAGTGCGGCGGCTGCCAGTGGCAACCGGTGTCCTACGAGGCCCAGCTCGCGGCGAAGGAACGGCAGGCGATCGAGGCCCTGCGGCGCATTGGTGGGTTTATCGATCCGCCCGTCGCGCCGATTTTGGCGGCCCCGTCCCCGTTGAACTACCGCAATAAGGTGACCTATCCCATCGCCGCCGGTCCCGATGGCCAGGTGCGGGCGGGCTACTACCGCAAGGGCAGCCACAAGTTGGTCAACCTCAACCGCTGCCCGATCCAGGATGAGCGCTTTGATCCGCTGCTGAGCTATTTCAAGGATGAGATCCAGGCCCTCGACTGGCGGCCCTACGATGAGGAGACCCACCAGGGTCAAATTCGGCACATCAGTTTCCGTATTGGCCGCCGCACGGGGGAGATGTTGGTGACGCTGGTGTCGCGGGAGCCGGAGTTGCCGGAGCTGGAGGTGCGATCGCGACGCTGGCTCGATGAGGTGCCGAATCTTGTTGGGGTATTTTTGAACGTCAATCCCCAGCGGGGCAATCGCATTTTTGGGGAGGATACCTACATCGTGGCGGGGCGCGAGTACATCCTTGAGCGGCTCGGGGATCTGGAGTTTCGCATGGGGCCGGATACGTTTTTCCAGGTTTATACGGAACAGGCGGAGGCGATGATCGCCGCGATCGCGACCCAGCTTGACCTCAAGGGCCATGAAACCGTCGTCGATGCCTACTGCGGCGTGGGCACCCTGGCGCTGCCGCTGGCGAAACGGGCGGCGCGGGTCATCGGCATCGAGGTGCAGGGGCCAGCGTTGGATTGGGCGCAGTTTAATGCCCGCCGCAACGATCTCAATAACACCAAATTCCACGAGGGCACCGTCGAGGAAAAACTACCGGAAATTTTGGCGGGCCTCGCGGCGGCGGATGCTCCGGCGAATGTGGTGGTGCTGGATCCCCCCCGACGGGGCTGCCAACCGGAGGTGATTGCGGCCCTGCGGGAGGCGATGCCCCAGCGGATTGTTTATATGAGCTGCAAGCCTGCGACCCTGGCTCGGGATCTGGAGCGCCTGTGTGCCGATGGGCTCTATCGGTTGGTGATGGTGCAACCGGCGGACTTTTTCCCCCAGACGCCCCATGTGGAATGTGCGGCGTTTCTGGAGCGATCGCCCTAATGAACAAGGATGAATTGCGGTGCGCTGCGGCGGGATTTCAATGGTTAGGAGAAATGCCAATGGTATGGCGGCCTAACGGACCCTGCCGCTGATGCTAATTAGGTCCAAATGCGATCAAGATTGAGGATGAATCCCGGCAATACGTCTTCGCCGGACAGGCTGGCCGGCCGCGATCGCGCTTCGGGTTCTCTGCCGGTGCGATAGATTTCTACCACCTGACGTTTCGGGTCGATCAGCCACCCGAGTCGCGCTCCGTTAGCGAGATATTCCTGCATTTTTGCCTGGGTGAGCTTGAGGGCATCGGATTGGGAGCGGAGTTCTACCACGAAGTCCGGGCAAATGTGCGGAAAGGTTTCGCGCTGGGCCTCGGTGAGGGCGTCCCAGCGATCGCGGCTGACCCAGGAGGCGTCGGGGGACAGGATCGCACCATCGGGCAAGGTGAATCCGGTGGAGGAGTCGAAAACTTCGCCGGGGTAATCGTTGTCTTCGTACCAGCGATAGAGCTGACCGCTGATGTTGATGTTGCGTTTGCCGGTTTCCCAGCCGGTGGGTGGGTTCACGATGAGTTCTCCGGTGGCGGTGCGCTCTAGCCGTAGGTCGCGGTTGTGGGGGGCGATCGCGGCGAATTGCTCGGGGGTGACCTGGAATTTGAGGGTGGCGGGGATGTGGAGCGTGTGGGTTGTGGCGATCGGTGGTTTCATGGGGGGAACGCCTCCGCTGCTGGATCTGCATACCATTTTACCGAGGGGGATTCGGTGGTTTGGCGGAATGATAAAAATAGCCCCACCAAAACGGTAGGGCATGTTAGAGCTGATTCCTAATCAGGTTTTACAACGGTTGTCCCTGTCCTGAGGGGAGATCGGGGCGCGATCGCGGGCATTAGTACAGCCCTAAACGCCCCCGACCGCCATAGTTTAAAACCGGCCTAAATTGTCCCTATTCCTCATCCCAAAGGGCTTGGGTATAACCAAGGGAGGTGAGGGCGGCCTGCTCAGCGGCGCTTAAATCCTCCCAATATTGCTCATCGGAGGCGGGGGGATCCGTGTCCTCTTCCCAACTGGCTTCATCCCATCCGAGGGTTGACCAGGCCGCCTGTTCCTCGGGGCTCATGTCCGCCCAGCCCACCTCTTCCCAAACGCCGTTGGGATCGCCGTCCACTGCACGAATTGCCATAAATACCTCAGTTTGAGTGGGAAATGATGGTCGGCGTCGGGACGGTTTTAGGGCGCACCGGTGGGCCGAATAAATTGGGTATAGCACCCCCATTTCAAGGGGTCAATACGGAAATTTACGGGGCTTAGAATCGCCGTTCAAATTGGATAGAAAAGCGATCGTCGCCGCGAAAATCCGTCGAGCCCCGCATGATTAAGTTGCCGTCAATGCGATAGAGCAGGTTGAGGCGGGTGGCGCTGTCGCGGGTGGAAAAAATCTGGGTGACGGAGGCGGATAGGCTGCGGTTGATGTCTACACCCGCTTCGAGGGCGATGCCAAGGCTGGTTTCCGCGTCCCGGCGATCGCGGCCCGGTCGCCTAGAGGACAGGACGGTGGGATAGATCCGAAAATCCGTCAGGCCGATCGCGCTGGCGATGTTGCTCTGGATGGTGTTGAGGATGCCCGCCCCGGCAATGCCCGCGATCGCGGCGGCCCCGCTGGTGCCATCATCGACGGTGTTGGCGAGGCTGCCCCCAATGAGGGCAAAAATCTGCCCTTCGCTGCGGGTGGGGCGACTGGTCAGGGCGATGCGATCGAGGATTTCGCTGGCGGGGCCTTCCACGGTGGCCTGGACGCGGACGGTGCGGGTGTTGTCCACGAAGCCGACGATATTTTCCGCCACTTCCCCCGGATTCTGGGCGGTGCTGTCGTCCGTCTGGAACGGATTTCGGGGCGATTCGGGCACATAGGCCACCAATTTCACCTTGAGATAGGGGTCTAGCCCCAGTTCTGGCCGAAATTCGGCGTATTGCTCCTCGCCCCGCTCCAGGAAAAATTGGGTGGCAAAGAGGTTCACTTGACCCCGCTTGACGGCGATGCGCCCGGACGGTTCGATCGCGTCGAGGCGGCCATTGAGGGTGAGGGTGCCTTCGGCGAGGAAGTTAATGACCGGTAATTTAAGGATTTGCAGGCCGCGCCCCAGTTCGATCTTCAGGTCCGAGAAGGTGGGCTGAAATCCCCCGTCGTCGCCGGTGGGAAGGTCAATGGCGCGGCTGGTGGCGGTGGGGCTATTGCCGGTGGGGCTATTGCTGGCGGGGCCGATCGCGGCGGGGCTGGGGGGTGCGATCGCCACGGCATTGGGATCCGAGGGCAAAATCACGCGGCCGCGCACCAGGGTGAGGGTGCCGCCGATCTGGGGGGCCAGGGCGGTGCCGCCGAGGATGATATTGCCCTGGACGCCGCCCTCATAGAGATCCCGGAGGTTGAGGGCCAGATCGTTCAGTTGGAGACTCAGGGGCGGTTCGCTGCCTAGGGCGGCCTGGTCAAAAATCGGCAGAACCCCCCGCACGGCCACGGTGCCGCCGCCGAGGGTGCCGGTGATTTCCTCCACTTCGAGGCGGTTCCCGGTGAAGAGGGCGCGGCCGGTGAGGTTTTTGACGGGATCCGGCAGCCCTTCTAGGCCCACGATCGCGTCGTCGAGGCTGACGGAACCGATGGCGATGGGCTGGGCGAGGGTGCCGCGCAGTTGCAAAAATGCTTTACCTTGCCCCCCCTGCCAGCGGAATTGGGGCACCACGAGGCCCAGCAGACCGATCGCGTCGTCCTCCACATTGGCATCGAGGCTGAGATTATTGGAGGCGGGCTGGACGCTGGCGAAGGGGAGGGGGGCGGGCAGGCTTCCGGCGAGGGTGATGGGGCGATCGCCGGTGATGAGGAACTGGCTACCGAAGTCGAGACGGGCTTGGCTGTAGCTAAAACCGCCACTGGCGCTGTTGATGGGGGTTTCGTTCAGTTTGCCGTCCCGCAGGACGATGCGCCCCCGCGCCCGTGGATCGTCGATGCTCCCCGCGATCGCGGCGGTCAGGTCCAGGTCACCGGCCAGCTTGGGCAAGTTCGCTTGGGTGTAGAGATCGCGGATGCGCGGCAGGGTGGGCAGGATTTCGGCGGGGAAGTTGGTGACCTGTAGCTGGCCGTCCTGTTCGCGCCCGAGGCGACCGGAAAAGGCGACGGTGGTGTCGCCGCTGCGCAGCTCGAAGGGCCGCAGGGCGAGGATGCCGTCCTTAAAATCCCCTTCGAGGGTGACGCGATCGAGTTGGATGCTGATCTGGTCGCGGACGCAGGCTTCCGGGGCGCGCCACTGCCAGTTTTCCCCCTCCAGGTTGAAGCGGGCGTTGATGCCCTGGCGGACGGTGCCGCTGAAGGTGATCGCGCCGCCGAAGCTGCCATCGAGGCGATCAAAATCCGGCACGAGGCTGTCGAGGCAGCGATCGCGGGTTTGGGCCGCCAGGAGGGTTTTGATTTCCGCGAGGCGGCGCAGTTGCAGGATCAGGGTTTGGTCGCTGGTGTCGATTTCTAGGGGGCTGACGGTTTCGGCGCTGGCGTAGGTGGGGGGGCGTAGGGTTTCGGCCCAACTGGCGATCGCATTGAAGTCGCTGATGCGGGCGAGGCTTAGCAGCGGCTGTAGGCGGGCGTCGGTGACCGTGAGGGTGCCGGTGAGGGCGGGATCATCGAGGAGGTCGAGGCGGGCGGTGAGGCCATAGCGGCTGGGGCCGTCGGTCAAAAGTCCTTGGGTGAGGGTGAGGCGATTTTGGCGATAGCTGAATTGGGCATCGAGGCGCTCGAAGCGGTTCACCCCCAGGCCGGGGTTGGCGATCGCGAGGGTGCCGTTGGCGGTCCAGGTTTTGAGGTTGACGGTGCCGTTGGCGGTGAGGGTGCCGCGCGGGGCTCCCAATTGCAACGTGAGGTCGGGGGGTAGGCGGAGGCGATCAAGGTCGATATCCGTCGCGGCGATCGCGAAATCATCCCCCTGGCGCTGGCCCGTGAGGCGGTTGTCTTGCCATGCCAGATCGAGTTTTGTTGGGAGATATTGGCGATCGAGGGTCAGGTGGAGGCGATCGCGATCGCCCGTGCCGTCGAGCTGGACGCGGATGGGGCGGTTGAGGCCACCGGCGATGGGGCCAGTGAGACGGGGCTCGAAGGCAAAACCGGCGGCGTCGAGGCGATCGAGGGTGAGATTGCCCGCCAGTTGCGGCTGGGTGAGGGGGCCGGTGACGGTGCCCCGGAAGGCGGCGGTCCCGGCCAAAAGGGGCTGATCGGCGCGGTAGTCCCGCAGGGCGGCGGGAATAGAAATGCCCAATTCCTCCGCCAGATCCGGCAGGGGTTCGAGGGGCAGATTTTCGATGTCCGTCCGCAGGTTTAACGATCCCAGTTGCGGCACTAGGCCCTGAAAGGTGACGCCCAGGGTGCCGCTGGCCTGGAGGTTTGGCCCCGTGACCCGCCGCAGGGCGATCGCGCTGCCGGTCCAGTCCGCGTCGATTTGTAGGGGCAGTTGCCGGTTGAGATAGGTGGCCTGGTTCGCCGTGAGCAGCCGCCCGCGATCGCCCGCCGTCAGGGTGCCGCGCACCGTCGCCGCGATCGCCGTGGGGTCAGGGTTTAGCAGCGCCGCCAGGGGACCGTTGGCCGTGGCCGTACCGGTCCAGCGACCGGGCACCTCCGGCACCAGGGCCGTCAGGGAGAGGCGATCGCCCTGGGCCGTGGCGCTCCATTGGCCCCCTGCTAGGGTTGCCCCGGCGGTGAGGCTGCCCTCCGCGAAATTACGCAGGGTGGCGGTGGCATTGCCCCGCAGGGTTTGATTAAATGGCTCCGCTAAATTCCCGGACACCGTGGCGGCGGCGGTGGCGATCGCGGGCCGTGCCGGGGACCAGTTGGGCAGGAGCGATCGCAGGGGCAGATCCCGGAGGGTGCCGGTGGCTTGCCATTGTGTATCAACTAATGTGAGGGCGGCGGTGGCGTTCCCTCCGGCCACTTGGCTATTGAGGCGGGCGGTCAGATCCGTCACGCGGCCCTGGCTGAGGCGACCGCTGAGGCGACCGACTCCCGTGACCGTCCCCGCGATCGCGCTGCCCAGAAATTGTTTCGCGTTCGCGGGCAACGCCGCCGCCAACGGTTCCAGTTGCAGATTGGTCCAGGTGGCGGAACCCCCCAGACGATCGCCCTGGCCCGTCACCGCCGCCGCGATCGCGCCCCCCAGCCAAGTGAGATCCGCCGAGCCGCGCCAATCCGTTAAACTGCCCGTTGCCGCCACGCGCCCATCGAGCCGCCCCAGGGCCACCGGCAAATCGCGACCCAAACCCAAATTTCCTGCCAGGGCATCGAGATCCACCCGATCCAAATTCGCGTTCAGGGCCAGATCATTGATAGAAAACCCCGCCAGGGATTTGGGATCCGTCAGGGCCACCGTTGCGCCGCCCGTCCCCGCGATCGCGCCGCCCCCCACCGGCACCGCCCGCCACGCCGTCACCCGCGTCCGCAGGGGAAACCACTTCCGCAGGCGATCGGGCACATTTCCTAAGGTGAGGCGATCGCCCGCCCCCATGCCCGCACTATTGACCGCCACCGTCGCCGACACCCCCGCCAGGGCCACGCGATCGACCTGGATCGCCGCCACGCTGTCGATCTGGGCCGTCACGCGCGGTTGTTGCAGCGGCCCCTGGACCCGCCCATCGATCGCCCAACGCCCCACCAACGGCACCGGCAATGGCACATTTAATGCCGCCAAGGCCGTCGCCCCATCCAGATCCGGCGATCGCCAGCGCAGATCCAGCCCCGCCGCCAACGTACTGTCCAAAGGCGCATCCAGCCGCAGCTCACTGCCCGCCAAATCCACGGCCCCCGTCACCAGGCCCGCCACGGGACCGTAGGCCGTCTGCATTTGATCAATCTGAATCCGGCGATCGCGCAGGCGCAGGGTGCCATTGGCGATTTCCACCGGCTGGGGCAGCCCCTCCGTCACCCGCACGCCGGACAGTTGCACCGTCCCATTGAGGGTGGGCCATGCCGCCGCCGCCCCGTCGTAGGCCCCATCAATCTGGAGGGCCGCCGTCCCCGCCGACGGAGCCAAAGGACCGGGCACAAATTGGGCCGTAATCGCCAAGGGCAGCCGTCGCCCCTGGAGCCGCGATCGCAACTGGCCCGTTTCAAAATCCCAGCGCCCCGCCCCGCGAAATTCGCCGCCCCCCGCGATCGCCGTCGCCACCTCAAAGCCAATGGCCTGGGGAGCCCCCTCGCGCCAACTGTCTAGGGTCAGCCGCGCATCGGTTTCCCGCAATTGCAGGGGTTTAACGGCGGACTGATCCCGCGATCGCCCCGCAAACTGGGCCGACGGGATCACCGTCACCCGCGCCCCCTCCACCGCCACACTGGCCACCTGGAGTGAAAAGGGCGGCGGTTCCCCCCCGGATTTGATGCGCGGATCCACAAACGCGCCGGTCCCGTCCTGGAAAATTTCCGCCTCCGCCCCCACAAACCGCAGATGGATCGGAATGGCGCGATCGCCCAACAAATTCGAGGGCCGCAAAATCCCCCACGGGTCAAAGGACACTTCTACCGCCGCCGCCGTAGCGCGATCGCCATCCCCCGGCCGAGGCAGCAGCGCCGACGGCCCCAGCCGCAACCCAAAGGGGGAAATGCGCTCCAATGGCCCCACCTCAATGGGCCGCAGCAGCACATCCGACAGCGTGGCCGACAAAAACAACGGCAGCCGCTCATGGAGCCACCACCAGCCCACCCCCGCCGCGATCGCGATCGCCCCCGCCATCACCCAAATGCTCAGGAGCGCCCCCCGCCGCGCCAGCAGCAGCAGCCACAGGAACCGCGATCGCACCGCCGCCCGACAGCCGCGCGGCCCACAGCCAGAGTTCTCCCCTGGGCCTAGCTCAGGATTCGGGTCTGGACCCAGGTCTGGACTCGGTTCTGGATTCGGGGAATGGGCCATGGGAACGGCATCAACAACCGATCAACGGAATAGACAACAACCCCAGCCGCCAACGGCGATCGCCCCCGGCGCGGGCTGCTAGCGTTGTAGCATGGTTTCCACAAGCACCCACCCCGGGAGTCACCACCGAACCACCATGCGCGTCTTCGTCCTGCTCTTCAATGCCCGCACTGAAAATGAAGGGATCCACTCCCTGCGCGTCCAGGATGAGGAGGGGGAAATGCACAATGTGGTGCTGATGTTTGAGAACGAGGATGATGCCACCCGCTTCGGTTTGATGCTCGAAGCCCAGGATTTTCCGCCCGTGACGGTGGAGGCCCTCGAAGAAGAGGAGGTGCGGGAATTTTGTGAAGGGGCGGGCTACGATTGCCAATTGCTCAAGGAGGGCATGTTGGCGGTGCCGCCGGAAAACAATGTGGATGAGGTGGAGCGGGATTGGAATCCGGATGGCACCTATGACGGGGGGCCGGGGGGCGGTGGTTCCCGCGATCGCGCCTCGGACGAGGGGGGCGACGGCGGTTTCAATAATGACGAACTGGAGCGCCTGCGCCAACGGCTCGAAAAGTTGCTCTAGATCCTCCACCGCCCGCCAATTCCGTCCCCCCGCGATCGCCCAGACGCACGCCAGACAAGGGTCTTAAGCCCCTTGCCCCACCGATTGCAGGGTGATTACGGGTTGCACTTGCGTCAGAACCCCAAGGGTCTAGGAAATTTGGGCGCGGCACCGTTCAACGATCGCGGCGACCACTTCCTCAATGGTCAGGCCATCGGTGATCAATTCCCAGGCGTCGGCGGCCTTCTGGAGGGGCGACACGGGGCGGGTGCTGTCGAGGCGATCGCGTTCCGCAATGGAGGCGGCCAACTCCGTCAGATCGGGCACCGGTTCGCCGCGATCGCGCAAATCCGCCGCCCGCCGCTGCGATCGCTCCTCCACCGTGGCCGTCAGGAAGATTTTCACATCCGCATCGGGAAAGACGCAGGTGCCAATGTCGCGCCCCTCCGCCACCAGACCGCCGCGATCGCCCATGCGCCGCTGTTGGGCCACCAGGGCCGTGCGCACCTCGGGATGGGCCGCGATCGCGGAAACCTGGGCCGTCACCGCTGCGCCGCGAATGGCCTGGGTGGCATCGCGATCGTCAATCCAGATCTGCCGTTCCCCCGTTTCCGGCACCACCGCCCCGAAGCGAATCTCACAATCCGCCACCACCTCCGCCACCGCGAGGCGATCGCCCGGATCAAGGCCCAGCTCGATCACCCGCCAAGTGAGCGCCCGGTACATGGCCCCCGTATCCAAAAACAGCAGGCCCAGCTCCGCCGCCACCCGCCGGGTCACGGTGGATTTGCCCGCCCCCGCCGGCCCGTCGATCGCCACCACCAAACCGCGATCGCGCAGGAGCACATTATCAATCAGCCGCGCCGTGCCCACCGTCGCCGCGATCGCCAGCAGCCCATCCCCCGCCACGCGATCAAGGGGTTTTAGGGTAATCGGATCCACCAAATCTAAATAGTCCACCACCGCCGCCGGTTCCCGCTCCAGGACCGTCCGCGCCGTCGCCAGCAGGGGATCGCGATCGCGGCAGCCCCCCCGGAATTTCGCCACCGCCGCCGCCAGCGATCGGAACAGCACCGTGGCCCGCTGGCGATCGCCCCCCGTCAGGTAGCGGTTGCGGGAACTCAGGGCCAGCCCATCAATCTCCCGCACAATCGGGCAGGCCACCACCTCCACGGGCCAATCGAGGCTCGCCACCATCTGCCGGATCAGGGCCAACTGCTGGGCGTCCTTCTGGCCGAAGTAGGCGCGATCGGGCTGCACCAGGTTCAGCAGCTTCGCCACGATCGTCGCCACCCCCGTGAAATGACCGGGCCGCGATCGCCCACACAGCGTCTCCGTCAGGGTTTCCGGCGGCACCACCACAAATTGATCGCCCCCCGCGCGATCGTCTCCCAACCCCAGGGCCGCCGCCGTCGGCACAAAGAGGGCATCGACCCCCGCCGCCTCACAGGCCGCCACATCCCCCTCCCAGTCGCGGGGATAGCGGCCAAAATCCTCATCCGCCGCAAACTGGAGCGGATTGACGAAAATCGACACAATCACAAGGTCATTCTGCGATCGCGCCCGATCCATCAGGCTGCGGTGGCCCCCATGGAGCGCCCCCATCGTCGGCACCAGGCCAATGCCGCGCGGGGCGTGGGGACGGTTTAATTCCAGGTAGCAACGCAGGGCGGCAACGGACTTGAGCAGTTTCATGGGGCAAGGAGGGCGCAATTTCAGATCAAGGTCAGGGTCAAGTCCGTCGCCGTAGGGGTTGGGTCTGCCAACCCGGCCCCCCGCGATCGCCCCAGACCCGTTCACAGGGATCGTGGATGCAGGTGGGGGCGGGCGGGAAAACCTCCCAGGGACGGTTAATCGGTTGAGAAAACAGAAGCCGGTTTGACCCAGACCGCAAAGGTAAAGGATCAGTTAACCACAGATGGCGATCGCCGTTGGCAACGGACTCGTTCGCTGAGGGATTTTGGGGCACCTTAGCCCAAGCCAGCTTCCAGGGCCGCCACCAGGCGATCGCAGTCCCCCTCGCTGGAGAAGTGGTGAACGCAGGCCCGCAGACAGGGGGGATGGGCGATGGTGCGCACAAAAATGCCCTGCTGTTCCAGGTGGGCGGACCAGCGCTGGTGGATTTGGGGCGTGCCGTCATCCACCCAGAAGGGGACAATGCCCGCGTCCGGTTCCTGGAGTTGCAATCGCGTCACCCGAGGCACCTCCCCGAGGCGCTGCCAGAGGTAGGCGGCGATGGTTTTGATGCGCTCGAAGCGATCGCGGGCGCTGCCCCAGCGGTTGTTGTCGGCGATCGCGCGGCTCAGGCCCGCATAGAGGGGATAGGCGGACGTGGCGACCTCGTGGCGGCGACCGTCATCCCGCAGGCCGTTGGTCCAGCCGATCGCATCCACCGTCACCCCGCGCCAGCCGATGAACGTGGGCCGCAAGTCACTGCCGGGACGCACATAAAGACCGCCCGTCCCCTCCGGCCCGCAGAGCCACTTATGGCCCGTGAAGGCATAGAAATCTACCCCCAATTCCTCCAAATTCAGGGGAATCGAGCCGACGGACTGGGCCGCATCCAGGAGCAACTGCCGCGATCGCGCCGCCGGAATCGCCGCCATGGCGCGGGTCAACTCCGCCACCGGCAGCAGCACCCCCGTATTCCACAGCAGATGGCTCAGGACCACCAGGCGCGTATTCGGGCCGATCGCCTGGATCACCGCCGCCGCGATCGCCGCCCCATCCCGCAGGTGAGCCAACTCACACAGGTCCACCTTCACGGAAAAACGGCTGGCAATTTCCTGCACCGTCCCCACCACCCCCGGATGCTCACAGTCCGACAGCAGCAGGCGATCGCCCGGTTTCCAGTCCACCCCCCACAGGGCAATATTGCAGCCCATGGTCACATTTTCCGTCAGGGTAATGGTCCCCGGCGTCACGCCCAACTCCGTCGCCAGGGCTTGGCGCAACTGGGCGGTGGTGCGCTCGACCCAATCCCCCGCCCCACGCCCGAATGGCCCCAGGTGCTGCAATTCCTGGAAGGCGTCGGAAATCGTCGCGATCGCCCCGGCGGACAATGGCCCCTGGCCGCCGTAGTTGAAATAGGCTTTGTCCCGCAGGGCCGGATAGTCGGCGCGGCAGCGTTTGAGGTCAAAGGGGTGCGGGTGGGACGCTCCAGGGGAAGCGCTCGGGTGGGAGGCGGCTTGGGACATGGCTCGGGACCCGATCGGGACTGAAAGGGGTTCTACCTGCAACCTAGCGCTAAAGGTCGCCGCGATCGCCGGATCTTCCCAAATCTTTAGGCACTGTGGGGTGCATGGCCCCGTTCCGTTGCGCTGCGCAATCTGAATTGCCCGAATCTGGCCCGCACGACTTACCAGGGGCTCCCAATCATCGTAAAGGCCGCCCAATAGTAGGGATGGCTCAGGTCCGAGTTGGGCCACTGGGCCGCGATCGCGGGGGGCAGCGCCACCAGCCCCCGGGTGGTCCGCAGGGCATCGCCCTCCACCAGATCCGTCCCCCGCAGCATCGCCACCTGGGCCATTTGTAGCGCTGCCGCCTTCGTCGGAGCCCGGTGCAGGCCATCATAGAACTGGCTCATGAGGCCCAGGGTGCCCGCATCGCTCACATACCACAGGCTTGCCAGGGCAGATTTTGCCCCCACCCGCACCGCCAGCCCCCCAAAGCCCAGCTCCACGTCCTCATCCCCGAGGGCCGTGCGGCAGGCGCTCAGGACGAGCAATTCCACGGGCGGTTGGGTCCAGTTCAGTTGCCGCAGGTTATCGACGGGCACTGGCCCCTCATGGAATTGAATGAAGGAGTTTTTCGGATCGCCCGGTAAAAATTCCGCATGGGTAGCCAGGTGGACGAGGCGGTTGGCGTGGGTGGCGCGGCTGTGGCGCAGGTTCTCAAAGGTGAAGTCCCGGTTGAGCCAGATCTGACCGGGCCAGAGGCCGCCGAAGGGGGTGCTGGGGGAGTTGGCGATCGCGGTGGCTTCGTCACCACCGCCGCCGCGATCGCCCGAGGGGGCCACGATGGTTTTCAATTCCACGGGCACGGCGGGCAGGGGGCTCAGGCCAGAAAATTCCGATGCCCCCATGGCCAGGACCGTGGAGCCGTCGAGGGGATCGTAGCGGGTGTCCGTAAGGTTGATGCTGGGGATGAGGGTGAGGGCGTAATTTTCCACCAGGAAGCCGCGATCGCCCAGCAGGGCCGCCAGGGGGAGCGATCGCAGGCCGCGATCGAGGCTAAAGACGAGGGTATCGGCCCCCAGGGCATCGAGATCCGCCAAAATGGGGCGAATTAACCAGTCATAGAGCTGCTGGGCCGGTTTTTTATAGGCATCGCTGTCCCGCTCTAGGGGATTGGTGACCGCTAGGCGCAGTTGGCGGCTTTGTTCGATGAGGTCCGCCTGGTTGGCCGATGGTACGGAGCGGTAGATGGGCCGTCCGGCGGATTTGGGCGGGATCAGGATTAGATCCAGTTGCTGCTCCCGCGCAAGGGCGTAGATGATGACGGGGCTGGTGCCGGTGCGATCGCCCACCGCCTCTAGGCGATTTTGGACTTCTGGGACACTGGGGAGGATCGGGCGCGGGGGCAGGTCTAGGTAAGTGAGGTAGTGGTTGCTATAGAGCTGATCGAGCAATTCGGCGGCGGGTTCCACCTGGGCCGTGTCTAGGAGCCGCACGATGGAGCGCCGCAGGACCGGTTCGAGGACGGGCTCGGCGAGGGGGCCGGGGGCGATAATGCTGAGCGATCGCGGGGGGCGGATGGGGTTGGGGTCGCTTGGGGGTGAAGCCTCGGGGACGCTTTCGGGGGGCGGCGGCGGCGGGACTAGGGGCGGTGGATCGGCGGGGGGGGCGATCGCGATCGGCCCCGACACTGGCGGCGGCGGCGGCGGCGAGGCGATCGGCTCGGGGACTGGGGGGGGCTGCGGCGAGGCGATCGGCTCCGGTGGAGGCTCCGGGGGCGTTGGCGGCGAGGCGATCGGCTCCGGTGGAGTCTCCGGGGGCGTTGGTGGCGAGGCGATCGGCTCCGGTGGGGTCTCCGGGGGCAGCTCAGGGCTCGGGGGCGCGATCGGCTCCGGCGTGGGCACCGGGGTCGGCGTGGGCAGCGGCTCCGGCACGGAAATCACAGAAACATTGCCAAACGTCGTCGTATACAGGTACGAACCGGGCGTCGCCTGACTGTTGCCCGCAGAGATTGCCCCCACCGTGCCATTGGTGGGCACTCCCCCGGCGGCCACCTCAAACGGCACTAGGCCATTGCCCCCGTGGTTGATGGTGATGGCCCCAGCGGTGGTGCTGCCCGAGGTGTCAATACTGCAATTCCCCGCGGCGCACGGGAACGAGTTAGTGGCGACGAAGTTACTGCCCGTCACGACGGCCACATTGCCCCCTGGGCCGCTGGTACTGCTGGCGTCGATGAATTGCACCACCACATCCCCCGGTGGATCGAGGGTGACGTTCCCGGCGGGGCCGCCGGTGGCGCGGGTGAAGATGGTGCCGCCTAAAATGCTGACCCCCGATTCCACGAAGATGTTGCCGCCGCTGGTGCCGGCACTGTCGAGGTTGCCGAAGGTGACGGGGCCGCCGATGGATCGGAGGGTGACGCTGCCCCCCTGGCTGCCGATGGCGCTGCTGGTGATGTCGCCCACGGTGACGCCCTGGGGGCCGGTGAGGCTGACGGGGCCGCCCGGTTGATCATTGCCCTGGGTGGAAATGGTGCCCGCGTTGATGGTGGTGCCTGCGCTGAGGGTGACGGTGCCGCCCCGCTGGGGGGCTGTGCTGGTGATGGTGCCCACCGCGATCGCGCCGCCGCTGGCGGTTAGGTTAACGTTGCCTGCATTCTGAACTGTAGAAGTGGTCAGGGTTGTGAGGTTGCCGAGGCTGATACCCCCCGGAGCCGTGATGGTGATGCTCCCCCCCAGGGACGGTAGCTGGCCATTGCCCTGGAGGTTGATATCACCGCCGCTGAGGGTGGTGGCTGCGGTGATGTTCACATTGCCGCCCCCCAGGTCGCCGCCGAAACCGCTGATGCTGCCAAAGGCGATCGCGCCACCGCTGGAGGTGAGGCTGATGGAACCACCCTGGCCGTCATCTGACGAGACGGTATTGATATTGCCAATGGTGATGTCCTGGGGGGCCGTTACGGTCACAAAGCCGCCGCCGCTTGGCCCCAAACTGCCCCCATTGCTTGTATCAATGGTGCCCACCTCGATGCCGCCGCTGGTGGCAGTCAATTGGAGGGAGGTGCTGTCGCCGACGTCTGGATTGGCGGTCGAAAAGGTGCTGCCCGCCGCCGCGATCGCCGTCGCCGTAATATCTAGCCCCCCGACGGACCTCACCAGCAATCCCGGTGCCACCGTCAAGTCTCCTGAGGTGGATATCTCCAAACCGCCCCCCCGAATTCCCAGACTGATCGGTGCCGTAATGGCGATCGACGACGGCTGCCGCACGTTCCCAATGAGTACCGTTTGCTCCTCCGTCACAATTTGGCTGAGCGTCAGGGGGCCAAACGTATTAATCTCCAAATTTGCGCCCAGGTAGGAGCGCACCGTCTCCAGCGTCACCGGTCCATTGGCCAAGATCGTAATCGGCCTATTGCTCGGCCCACCACCCGCATTGGTCACTAGGCCCGTGGTGGTGATGGCACCGGCCGCCTCCAGACGAATCTCACCGCCGACGGAGGACGAGAGCCCCGCGTCAATGGAATTGATCGTCAGATCCCGAGCGCTGCGAAGGATGACATCGCCCGCGTTGACGCCTGCGGTGGTGTTGAATTGGGCCGTGGAGGGGGCTGTGCAGCCTGCGCTGGGGCAAATATCTCCCACCAAGGTGGTTAGGAGGATTGGCCCTGGGGGATTGGTTCCGGTTTCAGTGATGAGGTTGCCGTCTAGGGCGATCGCTGCCCCCTGGACCGTGATGCCATCCACGGCCCGCACATTGGCCGCAATGGTTACGGTTTCGGACGAGTCAATGGTCAGGCTACCCCCTGGAACGGCGGAGATGCCGTTGTTGACCTCGACGCTGCCGCCGCCGGTGGCAGTGAGGCTGATATTACCGGGGAAGGTGGAGATGGCGGAGTTGACGACTACGCTGCCGCCATTGGCCGTCAGGTTAATGGTGCTGATGTTCCCTGAGAGGTTGCTGTTGACGTTGATATCGCCGCCGACGGTGGTTAGGTTGATGTTTCCGTTGCTGCTGAAAATGCCGGTGCCGCCGATGTTGATGGTCTGGGGATGGGGGACAACGGTTTCTAGGAAGCGGACGTTCATGTTGTCGTTGAAGTTGACGGTGCCGCCCCCGGCCTGGATCTGAAAGGTGCCGTTGGAACTGCTGATCGGGCTGTTGATGGTGATGTCACCGTCGGCCCGAAAAGTGAGGGTGTTGGGGGTTGTCCAAAAAATGGTTGCCCCTGGGTCAAGGGTGATGTTGCCAGCCCCGCCCGCAGGGGAGGCGGTGGAGACGATGACGTTGCTGCTATCTAGCTGGGTTGATAGGTCCGTGTTGTTCAGGTTGGAGCTGGCGGCGGTGCCGGTGTAGGTATCGGTGGCACCGTCGAAGGTGATGTCTACGCTGGTGGCGGCGGTGGAGATGGTGATGTCGGTGGGGTCGAGGAGAAGGGTGCCGCTGGGGCCGTTGGGAAACCGCGATCGCAGGTCCGCTAGTCCGCTATAGTTGAGGGTTTCTTTACCGGATACTTCCGCAAAGCCGCCGCGATCGCCCCGTGCCGAAATGTTTCCGTAGAACTGCGTAGCGCCATCGGCCCAGATGATCGCATTGCCACCGTCGCCACTGAAAATGCCGTCGGCCAAGAATCGGGAGTTGCGATCAACAAAGGCGCGCTGGGCATTGAACACATTCCCTTGCCCCTGGAGATCGCCGCCGAAGCGGATCGAGCCGCCCCCGATCGCGCTGGAAGCATCCACCGTTCCACCGAT
Source organism: Cyanobacteriota bacterium (assembly GCA_022402445.1). GTDB lineage: Bacteria > Cyanobacteriota > Cyanobacteriia > CACIAM-69d > CACIAM-69d > MS008. The sequence goes on from JAKRSF010000006.1 coordinate 532,633, forward strand.
GGAAATGACGCGATCGCCCAACACCGCGATCGCCCCCGGCTGATCCCCCAGGGTTGAAATGAGGCCAGTAACGAGGGATGTCCCTTCCGTCAGCAAAACGGTACCGTCCGGCTGGGCGATCGCCTGGGTGGCCCCATCAATCCCGTGGCCCGTCAGCAGCGTCGGCAAATCTAATGGCGCAATGGCGGGGGCGGTACCAAGACCTGTGGGCTGAAGTTCTAAACCCAGGACATTCCCCGCGATCGCCCAACGCACCGACGACTGACCGGGCACCGACGCCACAGTGACCCGCCCACCGGGAGCCATCAACGCACCGCCATTCCAGACCGTGCCCCCCAACAGCGTCAGGCCCGCCCCAGGACTCACCGCCAAAGCGCCAAAATTCGCAATAGAACCGGCAGAAGCCCCCGAAAACTCAAACCCCGTCGGCATACCCGCCAGATTCGACCACCCAGAAGCCGACACATCCAGCCCCGTCGTATCCCAACGCAGATCGCCAAAACCCACCCCCGTCGCCGTCGAACCGACAAAATCCGCCGGAACATTGAGTTGGGCATTGGGACCAAAGATCAGTCCCGCCGGATTGAGCAGGTATAAATTGGCACCGCTGCCCGTCACCTGCAAACGACCATCAATCCAGGACGCCTCGCCCCCCACCACGCGGCCGAGGATGTTTTGGATCGTGGGCACCGTGACAAAATCCGCCACCTGGCCCTGCTGCACGTGGAAGCGTTCAAAGCTGTGGAATAGATTGCCGCCGCCCGTCGAAGTCTGGCCGCCCGTGATTTCCAGGCGATCGCCCTGGACCTGCACCTGAGTATGAAAACCATCCTGGGCGGGGACAATTTGCGCGATCGCGGGAGCCGCCCCCAGCCCCCAGCAAACCCATGCCACCACCGCCCCGGTCCGCCGCCACTGTCCCTCTACCATCGTGCTTCATTCCCGAACTTAGGACGTTTTTACCCATCACCGATCAAGCCCTGCCCCCTGCGAGCCGTTTTGTGGAAAGGCAAAACCCCTGCCCCCAAAACCAGCTTTCATGACTCCCCATCAAAACGCCTGATCGTCCCGCTGAGATGAAGCTAACTTCCGATCTAGGCCCCCGCCACTAGTTCTCTCTAGCTTGGTTTTTCTCTGGATCCATGGCGCATACGTGGTTTGTTCATGTTTCGTTACTGGGCGTCTTACCAGGGGCTGCCAATCATGGTGAAGGCCGCCCAATAGTAGGGATGGCTCAAATCTTCCCCCTCCCACTGGGCCGCGATCGCCTCTGGCACCGCGATCGCGCCTTGGCTAGTGAGCAATTGATCGCCCTCTCGGAAATCTGCCCCGCGCAGCATCGCCACCTGGGCCGCCTGGAGGGCCGCTGCCTTGGTAGGGGCCTGGTGCAGATGGTCATAGAACTGGCTCATGAGCCCCAGGGTGCCCGCATCGCTCACATACCACAGGCTCGCCAGGGCGGATTTGGCCCCCACCCGGACCGCCAACCCCCCAAAGCCCAGTTCCACCTCCTCATCCCCCACGGCGGTGCGGCAGGCGCTCAGCACCAGCAGTTCCACCGGCGGGCGGGTCCAGTTGAGTTGCCGCAGGTCGTCCACCGGCACGGGGCCGTCGTGGAATTGGATGAAGGAGTTTTGGGGCGCGCCCGGTGAAAATTCCGCGTGGGTGGCCAGGTGGATCAGGCGGTTGGCATATTGCCGACGGCTGCGGCGCAGGTTTTCGAAGGTGAAGCCCTGGTTGAGCCAGATTTGACCGGGCCAGAGACCCCCGGAGGTGGGATCGGGGTTTTGGGCTTTGGGGGCGCGATCGCGGCTTGGGGCGGCGATGGTTTGCAGTTCGGTCGGCACGGCGGGCAGGGGATTGAGGCTATCAAATTCCGATGCCCCCATGGCTAGGAGCGTGGCCGCTTCGAGGGGTTCGTAGCGGGTGTCCGTGAGGTTGATGCTGGGGATGAGGCCGAGGGCATAGTCTTCCACCAAAAAGCCGCGATCGCCCATCATGGCCGCCACGGGGAGCGATCGCAGGCCGCGATCGAGGCTGAAGATGAGGGTGTCGGCTTCGAGTTCCGTGAGATCGTTCAGGACGGGCCGCACGAGCCAATCGTAGAGCTGTTTGGCAGGGGCTTCGTAGCTGGTGCTGCGCCGTTCGATGGGGTTGGTGATGGCGGAGCGGAGGGCACTGACCTGGGCCAGCAGTTCCGGTTGGGTGGCCGATCGCACGGCCCGGTAGCGGGGTTTGCCCTGGTCCTTGGGGGGGATGACGATGAGGTCGAGTTGGCCGGGGCGCGAGAGGGCGTAGAGGATGACGGGTTTTGCGCCGGTGCGATCGGCGATGTCCTGCAGGAGGGTTTGGGTGACTTCGACGGTGCGCAGGTTGTCGAAGGTGGGCAGTTCCAGGTCCAGGTAGTTGCTATGGACGAGGGTATAGAGTTGGTCGATCAGGTCTACGGCGTCTTCGATTTGGCCCGAATCCAGCAGTTTTTCGATGTCGTTGCGGAGGGCGGCCTCTAGGACGGCTTGCGATCGCGTGTCCGCGCCGAAGGTTTCTGGGGTGCGGCGGCGGCTGAGTTCTTCGCCGATCGCGGGGATGGGGTCCGTTGCGGGGGGTGGGGCGGCGATTGGGGCAGGGATGGGGGTGGGGACCGGCGGCGCGCTCACGATGGGGGCAGGGGCGGGGACTGGGATGGGCGTCGCGATCGGCTCAGGAATGGGAACTGGTGCGGGGATCGGCGTCGCGATCGGTTCTGGGACTGGAACGGGGGTGGGGATCGGCGTCGCGATCGGCGTGGGAATGGGAACGGGCGTTGCGATCGGCTCTGGGACTGGGACGGGGGTGGGAACGGGCGTCGCGATCGGCGTCGGCACCACGGTCGAGTCCGGCACGGGCACCGGAACTGGGGCCGGTTCGGGGGCAGGCACGGAAATGATGGCAATATTGCCGATGGTGAAGGTGAAGGGATAGGAACCGGCGGGCACCGTGTCGCTACCGGAATAGATCTGACCATCGGTGCCATTGATGCCCGACCCCCCCGGCACATCAAACGGCACGATGCCATTGCCCCCGTGACGAATGGTGATGGGGCCACTGTTAACGGGGCTGCTGCCGTTCGTCGCAATGCTGCACGCCCCCGAGGTCGCGGCGCAGGGGAACGTATCCGTGGCGCGGAAGCTGCTGCCCGTCACCACGTCCACCGTGCCGCCGGTGCCGCCAGTGCTGCGGGCATCGATGAATGACACCTCCACATCCCCCGGTGGATCGAGGGTGACGTTGCCGCCATTGCCGCTGCCGCCGCTGGTGATGATTTCGCCGCCGGTGATGCTCACGCCCGATTCCACAAAGAGGGCTCCTCCATTCCCGAAGCCACGGCTGTCCACATCCCCGAAGACCACGGGGCCGTTGATTGATCGCAGGGTGACGCTGCCCCCATTCCCCCCCGAGGCGCTGCTGTCGATGTTGCCGGTGGTGATGCCTGCGGGGGCGATGACGCTGATGGTGCCGGAATTATTGGTGGCGTTGTTGTTGCTATTGAGAATTCCGAGGACGGCGGTGCCGCTGTTGGCCGTTAGGGATAGGTTGCCGCTGGCGGTGGTGGCGGGCCTCACGGTGGAAAGGATACTGCCCGTGGCCTCGATCGCGCCTGCCGTCACCGTAAGTCCACCGGGGGCCGCGACCTCCCGGCCATTGGCGACGGAAAATTGCCCAGATGTGGTGGCCTGAAACTGCTGATTTCCATTGCCGGTCAGTGTCATATCCTGATTGACCGTGATCGCCGCCGGGACCGTGACGTTGCCGATGGTCAAATTCGCACCATTGGTGGTGACGATGCCATCGAAGGTGACGGCTCCCGGCGCATTGACCGTGATCGCGCCGGTATTCGCATTGCCCGGTCCTGCATTGAGGGGGCCACCGAGGGTGACTGCGCCGCCTCCGGTGATGGTGACTACGCTGCCCTGGGAGATGCCTTGGTTGTTGATCGGGCCGGTGACCGCGATCGCGCCAGCCGCCGTCAAGAGCACTGCCCCGCCACGGGTGCCCAGCGCCGTTGAGTTAGCCAGGAGCGTGCCCGCTGTCAGGGTTCCTGGAGTGGCCCGCAGATCGATCTTGCCGCCATCGCCGCCGGTGGAGTTGGTTTCAATGCGGTTGATGTTGACACTACCCGCAATGCTCTCTAGGGTCACGTCGCCACCGTTCCCGGCTCCCCCGTCCGTAAGGATTTGCCCGGTGCCCCCGTCGATGTTGCCATTGCGGGCGGTCATGGTGACGGTGCCCCCGCTCGCGGCTCCCGTATCGACCGTGTTGCTCAGGGCGATCGCGGCGGCATCCACCGTCAGGGGATTGCCATTGGTCAAGAGATTGGCGCTGATATCGACCGTCCCGGCGGCGGCGGTGGTGGTCAGGACCAGGGGATATTGAATGGAATTGCTGTCAATGGGGGCATTGGCCGCGATCGTCCCCGTGAAGCCGGTTCCGGCGGTGGCATCGCCAATGATCACCTGGGTGTAGTCTGTGCCGATGCGCCCCAATTCATCGTTATTGAGAAAAATATTGCCCGTACCCCCCAGGGCGATCGTGCTGGTGTCGGTGAAGGGATACATCTGAAGCACGAGGGGATTGGCATCGTCTCCCGTGCCCGCGATGCTGCCTCCCATTGGAATCGCGATCGCGTCGCTGACAATCAACACGCGGCGATTATTGGCTGTGCCCGCATTCAGGGTGCCCGCCACCTCAACCCCCGTGCCGATGGCGCTGTTGTTGAAGATGCTGATGTCGCCACCGCCGGAGTTGACCTCGGCCCCTGTTTCCACCAGGACCGCCCGCGCACTGCCTAAGCCCGAGAGGATTATGTCTCCCCCGTTGGAATTGAGAATCGCGCCGGGAGCAAGGGTGACGCCATCGCCTGCGCCGTTGTGCCCCCGGAGGCTGATGGGGCCGCCGTTGGTGGTTAGGGCCACGCCGCCATTGATCACGAGGGGACCATTGCCGCCCCCTGTGGGGAAGGGATCATCCGCCGTCAGGTTGATTTGAAAGGCCGTCAGGTCACCGCCCACCGTGATGCCCTGGGCCGCATTCATGAAAATGCCACCCCCGACATTGTTAGTAATATCGGCATTGATGGTGATGTTGTTTTCGGCCAGCAGGGTAAGGCGGGTGCTGGCGTTGTTCCAGACAATGGGGTTATTGACGGTGATGTTGCCAACCCCGCCCACCGCAGGGGAGGTTGTGGAAACGACGACGTTGCTCGTGTTGAGTTGAGCCGCTAGATCGGCGTTGTTTAGGTCGGAGGCGTTGGCTGTACCGGTGTAGGTTTCGATGCCATCGAAAGTTATATCTGCGCTGGTGGCGGCGGTGGAGATGGTGATGTCGGTGGGGTCGAGGAGCAGAGTGCCGCTGGGGCCGTTGGGGAACCGCGATCGCAGGTCCGCCAGTCCGCCATAGTTCAGGGTTTCTTTACCGGATACTTCCGCAAAGCCGCCGCGATCGCCCCGCGCCGAGATATTTCCGTAGAACTGCGTAGCCCCATCGGCCCAGATGATCGTATTGCCACCGTCGCCACTGAAAACCCCATCGGCCAGAAATCGAGAGTTGCGATCAACAAAGGCGCGCTGGGAATTAAATACATTGCCTTGCCCCTGAAGATCACCACCGAAACGGATCGAGCCGCCCCCGATCGCGCTGGAAGCATCCACCGTTCCACCGATAGAAATGACGCGATCGCCCAACACCGCGATCGCCCCCGGTTGATCCCCCAGAGTCGAGATCAAACCAGTAATTAACGATGTCCCCTCCGTCAGCAAAACGGTACCGTCCGGCTGGGCGATCGCCTGGGTGGCCCCATCAATCCCGTGGCCCGTCAGCAGCGTCGGCAAATCTAATGGCGCAATGGCGGGGGCGGTACCAAGACCTGTGGGCTGAAGTTCTAAACCCAGGACATTCCCCGCGATCGCCCAACGCACCGACGACTGACCGGGCACCGACGCCACAGTGACCCGCCCACCGGGAGCCATCAACGCACCGCCATTCCAGACCGTGCCCCCCAACAGCGTCAGGCCCGCCCCAGGACTCACCGCCAAAGCGCCAAAATTCGCAATAGAACCGGCAGAAGCCCCCGAAAACTCAAACCCCGTCGGCATACCCGCCAGATTCGACCACCCAGAAGCCGACACATCCAGCCCCGTCGTATCCCAACGCAGATCGCCAAAACCCACCCCCGTCGCCGTCGAACCGACAAAATCCGCCGGAACATTGAGTTGGGCATTGGGACCAAAGATCAGTCCCGCCGGATTGAGCAGGTATAAATTGGCACCGCTGCCCGTCACCTGCAAACGACCATCAATCCAGGACGCCTCGCCCCCCACCACGCGGCCGAGGATGTTTTGGATCGTGGGCACCGTGACAAAATCCGCCACCTGGCCCTGCTGCACGTGGAAGCGTTCAAAGCTGTGGAATAGATTGCCGCCGCCCGTCGAAGTCTGGCCGCCCGTGATTTCCAGGCGATCGCCCTGGACCTGCACCTGAGTATGAAAACCATCCTGGGCGGGGACAATTTGCGCGATCGCGGGAGCCATCCCCAGCCCCCAGCCAATGCCGACCATCCCCAATCCGAGCCATCGCCCCTGTCCCATGGTGTCGATCCTCGCCCCAGTATTCCGACTTAATCCCAAGTATCACCCTTTGCCCAGTGTGCCCCTTACCGCCCCCCAGGACATCCCCCGCGCGCCCCAGGTTTAATGGGCCAAGGGTCTGCCTCCCCCAGACGCGCGATCGCCCCCAAAAGGTCCACCCCCATCCGATACCAAAGAAAATCTAGAGATTTTGCCCCCCCACCCCATCCCCAACCCCCAAGGCCGCCCCGGTTCCATAGGGGATGCTAGCCCGCACCATCCCCCGCGCCGTCTCGGTTTCAGGGGAGGTGCCCGCGAGGTTATCCCACCCTTAAGATGGTAGAACGACCGTCCCTCCCCCCCGAAGGACAGACCATCTCCCCCCGCCCTACCCCGCCGGAGCGCCCCCCAGGCCGCCCATGCCATTCATGCCATCCCCCGAGAGCCATACCCATCGCTCACGGCTGACCGCCGGTTTAGAGTCCGCCCCCGACGACTCCCACGCCAGGGCCGCCGCATTGGATCCGGCCCTCAGTGGGGCAACCGCCGGTGCTGGGGACGTGCTGATCGTCGATGATCAGCCCAATAATCTGCGGCTGCTGTCGATCATGCTCAAAAACCACGGCTATCGGGTGCGACAGGCCATCAGCGGCCGCATTGCCCTGACTTCCGCCCATTTGGCCGTGCCGGATGTGATTTTGCTCGATATCTCCATGCCGGAGATGGATGGCTATGAGGTGTGTCGCCAACTGAAGGCGTCGCCGAAGACCCGCGATGTGCCGGTGGTGTTTATGAGCGCCCATACGGATCTGCTCGATCGCGTGGAAGCGTTCAAAATTGGCGGCATTGACTATATTACGAAGCCGTTCCAGGCCCAGGAGGTGCTGCTGCGGATCGAGAATCAGCTCAAGATCTATCGCCTCCAGCAGCAGCTTCAGCGGGCGAATCAGGTGTTGCTCAAGCGCAATGCTCTGCTTCAGCGACAGGTGCAGCGTCGCCAGCGGACGGAGGTGGAGATTCGGCTGCTGTTGGCGGCGGCCCAGGCGGTGGGGCGGGCTCCGTCGTTTGTGCGGGCGCTCCAGGCGGTGCTGGGTTTGACGGGGCAGGCGATTGATTGGGAGGTGGGGGAGGTGTGGGTGCCGGGGCGGCCGGGGGATCCGCCCACCTGTTCGGGGGGGTGGCGTAGCCGTTGCGGGGGGGGGCGGGGGGCGATCGCGTCTCCGGTTACGGCGGAGGAGGAGACGGTCCCGCCGACAACGATGACCGCGAGGCAGCGGCCGCCGTTTGATGAGGGGCGACGCTGGCTGTATGAGCATGTGATTACCCTGGGGGAGCCGCACTGGGAGGCGGATCTGGCCCAGACGATCGCGCCGCCGCTGCCGCTGACGGATCAGGGGGAGCCGCTCCACGGGGCCTTGGCGGTGCCGATTGTGAACCGGGAGACGGTGCTGGCGGTGCTGATGTTCTATCGTCGATCGCCGACGCCGATGCAGCCCCATCTGTTGGAGTTGGTGAGTGCGATCGCGGCCCAGGCGGCTTTTCCGATCCACCGCAAACAGTCGGAGCGGGTGCTCAAGGAGTGGGCGCAGCGGGAGCAGGCGGTGTCGCAGATTGTCCGCCACATGCGCCAGACCCTGGATCTGTCGGAAATTTTCCGCACGACGGTGCGCGATATGCACCAGGCCCTGGGGTGCGATCGCGTGTTGATCTTTCAACTGGAGGGGGACTGCGGCGGACGGTTCATGGCGGAGGCGCTCCAGCCCCCCTGGCAGTCGCTCCTGGAGCCACCGGCCCAGTTGGATGTCCATTGCCTGGGCGCTAACCATCTGTTGACCGAGCCGACGGTCCATGGGCAGGAGCGCTCGTGGCAGATTCTGTTTGCGTGCTATTTGCGATCGGCGCTCCAGATGCTCCAGGTGGACGGCCTCCAGGACGGCGGCGGCAGTGGCTACTATTACGCTTCGGATCTGAGTGTGGCGGAGCCCTGGCTGGGGGACTGTTCGATCCTGCAATTCATCCATGCCCGGGCCTGCATGTTGGTGCCGATTTTCTGTGGCGATCGCCGCTGGGGCGTGTTGGCGGCGTATCACAACGGCGGCCCCCACCTGTGGAAGGAATCGGAACTGGCGATCGCGGTCCAGGTGGGCGACCAGTTGGGGGTGGCGGTGCAGCAGGCGGAACTGGTGGCCCAACTGAAGGTGCAGTCGGAGGAGCTCCAGCAGGCCAAGGAAAGCGCCGATGCGGCCAACCAGGCAAAAAGCCAGTTTTTGGCGAACATGAGCCACGAGATCCGCACGCCCCTCAATGCGGCGATCGGCACCACGGAATTGCTCCTGCGCACGCCCCTGAGCCGCGACCAGTCGGAATTGGTGAGTTTGCTCAAAACCAGTAGCGAAAATCTGCTGCTGCTGGTGAATGACATCCTGGATTTTTCTAAGCTCGAAGCGCGGGAAATGCGCCTCGAATCGATTCCCTTCAACCTCAACCACTGCGTTGAAACGGTGAATATGCTGTTGCAGCCGGTGGCGAACCGGAAGGGGCTGCGGCTCACGGCGATCGTGGATAGCAATGTGCCCTGGGCGCTCATTGGGGATCCGAACCGTTTGCACCAGATTCTGATGAATTTGGTGGGCAATGCGGTGAAATTCACGGAGATGGGGTCGATCGTCGTGCAGGTGTCCCTGGATCTGGAGAACGATCGCGCGGCCCAGCTCCATTTCGAGGTGCGCGATACGGGCATTGGCATTCCCCCGGAGGCCCTCGATCGCCTGTTCAAATCCTTCAGCCAGGTGGATGATTCCACCACCCGCCGCTATGGGGGCACGGGGCTGGGGCTGGCGATTTGTAAGCAACTGGTGGAACTGATGGGGGGCGACATTGGCTGCGCGCCCCACGCGGGCCAGGGCACCACCTTTTGGTTTAGCCTGCGGTTCCAGAAGCAACTGGTGGATGGCGATCGCTCGGTGGCGTCGGCCATTGGTCCCTTTTTGGTGGGCCACCGCATTTTGCTGGTGACCGAAGACGAGGTGCATCGGACGATCGCGCGATCGAACCTGAAGGCTTGGGGGGCGATCGTCACGGTCCTGGAGGCGGCCAATTTTGTGGAAGCGATCCGCACCGCCGGAGCCAGCGGCCAACCCTTTGATGCGGCGATCATCGACTTCAGCAGCGCCGCAATCCATGGGGAAATGCTGGTGCGGCTGATCCAGTTTGATGCCCACCTGGCGCGGGTGCGCTGGCTGCCCCTGGTGACGGAAAAGCAGCTCCACCGCATTCAGCCATTGATCAATGCGGGGCTGGCGCGCAATCACCTGCTCAAGCCGCTCCAGGTGTCCCGGCTGCTGGACTGTTTGATGCTGCTGTTTGATCGCGCCTGGTTGCCGCCGGTGACTCCCTGGGAGTCGAGCCACCTGACCCGGTTTAGCACGGTGGACCTGAAGAGCCCCAGGTTTAATCCGTTGCTCCAGGCTTCCTGGGGCGATCGCCCTGGGCTGTCCATCACCGATTCGAGCGATCCGGCCAATCGCCCTCGGGACTACAAAATCCTGATCGTGGAGGATACGCCGGTCAACCGCACGGTCATTGTCCAGCAGCTCAAAACTCTCAACTGCCCCCGCACGGTCTGCGCGGAAAATGGCCAGCAGGCGCTGGAGATCCTGGAGCGGGACACCTTTGACCTGGTGCTGATGGATTGCCTGATGCCGGTGCTCGATGGCTATGAAACCACCCGCCGCCTGCGCCGATGGGAACGGGACCAGGGCCGGGTGCCGCTGCCGGTGGTGGCCATGACGGCCAATGCCCTCAGTGATGCGCGGGATGCCTGTTTGGCGGCGGGCATGACGGACTATGTGAGCAAACCCCTGGCCATGGCGGCCCTGGCGGAGGTGATCGATCGCGCGATCGCCCTGGGGCGGTCCTGGTGTGTGGAGGCGGCTCCCCAAGCGCTGACCCCAACGACGGCAGCGGCGGTTTCCCCCGTGGAGCCCGAGGCATCCCCTGAGGCGGCCCCATCTGCGGCGGCGGACGCGATCGCCCCTGGGGCAGACAACTCCGGCCCCCCGCAACGGATCCGCCGGGAGGATATCCCCGTGGACTTTGCCTATCTACAGCGGCTATCGGCGGGCGATGGGCAGTTGGAATGGCAGATTTTGCAGATGTTTGCCGACGGGGCCGTGCAATATACCGCCAACCTGGAGGCCGCGATCGCCCAGCGGGACGGCCAGGAGGTCCACCGCCACGCCCACCAGCTCAAGGGGGCCGCCGCCAGTGGGGGCCTCAAGCGGGTGCCGGATCTGGCCCGACGGATTGAAGAACATAGCGCCCTGGGGGAATTTGAGCAGGCATCGGCAATTCTGGCGGAAATTCATCAAATCCTGGCCGATCTCCACCGCTACCTAGCCACCAATCAGCCGGAGGGCTACAGCCGCTATCCCGTGGATCCGGAGATGGTCGAAAGCCTAGAGGAGGATGCCGCGTCCCCAGGTGCGGGGGAGGATCCGGCGGCGATACAATAAAGCTCCCCAATGCCCAGGACACCGCCACCGCGATCGCCCCGACGACCCATGCAAGACGATTATCTCGAACGGATCCTCACCGCCCGCGTCTATGACGTGGCCCGCGAAACGCCCCTGGAGGTGGCCCCGAACCTCTCGGCGCGGCTGAAGAATACCCTGCTGCTGAAGCGGGAGGATATGCAGTCGGTCTTCTCGTTTAAGTTGCGGGGGGCCTATAACAAAATGGCTAACCTGTCACCGGAGGCGTTGCAGCGGGGGGCGATCGCGGCCTCGGCGGGGAACCATGCCCAGGGGGTGGCCCTAGCGGCGGCGCGGCTGGGGGCGGTGGCAACCATTGTGATGCCCGTCACGACGCCCCAGGTCAAGGTTGATGCGGTCAAGGCCAGGGGCGGTATTGTGGTGCTCCATGGGGATACCTATGACGATGCCTGCGCCTATGCCCGTCAGCTTGAGCGGGACAAGGGTCTAACCTTTGTGCATCCCTTTGACGATCCGGATGTGATTGCGGGCCAGGGGACCATCGGCATGGAAATCCTGCGCCAGTGCCAGCATCCGATCCACGCGATTTTTGTCGCGATCGGCGGCGGGGGCCTCATGGCGGGGGTGGCGGCCTACGTAAAACGGCTGCACCCGGACATCAAACTCATTGGCGTTGAACCGGTGGATGCGGATGCCATGGCGCGATCGCTCGCCGCTGGCCATCGGGTGCGCCTCGATCAGGTGGGGCTGTTTGCCGATGGGGTGGCGGTGCGGGAGGTGGGGGAAGAGACCTTCCGCCTGTGCCAACGCTATGTGGATGAAGTGATCCTGGTGGGCACCGACGACACCTGCGCCGCCATCAAGGATGTGTTTGAGGATACGCGCTCCATCCTCGAACCCGCCGGTGCCCTGGCCGTCGCCGGTGCTAAAGCCTATGTGGAACGGGAGGGCATCACGGACCAAACCCTGATCGCGATCGCGTGCGGGGCCAATATGAACTTTGATCGCCTGCAATTTGTGGCGGAGCGGGCGGAATTGGGGGAGAGGCGCGAGGCAATTTTTGCGGTCACCATTCCCGAGGAGCCCGGAAGCTTGCGGCGGTTCTGTGACTGCATTGGCAATCGCAATTTGACGGAATTCAACTATCGCATTGCCGATCGCGCGGAGGCCCATATTTTTGTGGGCTTACAGATCAGTAACCGCGCCGATGCGAAGGCGATGGCGGAAAAATTTGAGGCGAATGGCTTTCGCACCCTGGACCTAACGGACGATGAGTTGGCTAAAATGCACCTGCGCCATATGGTCGGGGGGCGATCGCCCTTGGCGGACCATGAATTGATCTATCGGTTTGAATTCCCCGAACGGCCCGGTGCCCTGACCCGCTTCGTCAATGCCATGAGCCCGGATTGGAATATTAGTTTATTCCACTACCGCAACAATGGATCTGACTATGGGCGCATTGTGGCGGGTATTCAGGTGCCGCCCGACGAGATGAATGAATGGCAAGGGTTTTTAGAGGCGCTGAATTATCGCTACTGGGATGAAAATGATAATCCTGCCTATCATTTATTCCTAGGGTGATGGGGGTGATGTCTTGAGGGAGTATCTGAAACATGCTTTTCAGAACCTAATTAATCTGCCCTTGGACTTTGGGTGTCCACCTCTTCGCCAAGGTAGAGGTACACAAACGCCCGCGCCGCCTCAGGATTGAGATCCCTCAGCGCCCGAGTGATGTCCAGAACCCGCTCTGCCGTCGGATCGCGCTCTTCGCGTACCCAACGGTAGACATTGCTGCGCTCGACCCCAAGCCGCTTTGCGAGGGCATATTGCGTGACGCCATGGGTTTCAATGGCAATTCGTAAGGCGTGACCGGCTTTTCCCATGGATCCCCCAGCGCCTCAAGGGTCCAGTTCATTGCCGAGATAGCCGTCAATAAACGCCCGCGCCGCCTCGGGATTGATCGCTTTGAGGGCACGCACCATCTCGACCACGCGATCGGCAGCCGGGTCACGAACGCTGTGAACCCACCGGTATAAACTATTGCGCTCGATGCCCATCTGTTTAGCCAGGGCATATTGCGTAATGCCATAGGCATCGAGAACGCTTTTGAGGGCATCGCCTGCTTTTCCCATGACAACTATGGTGTCAGACCGCGATCGCGGGGTAAATGCAACAGGTTGGCTTTCAATCAGATGGCATGGCGTGAACTTGAACTAGGCTTGCCTTGAGGCGTGATTGCTTACGTATCAGCAAGCTCGAATGCAGCTACGATATGAGCCACATTGACGGAAGATTCTGTTCTGGAAGTTGGGGCATAAAATAGCTTATGCCCATTGATTTCCTTCTCTGCATATTGCTGATCAAGTAGTGTTACATCTAGCCAGAGAGCGCCACTTGCATCCTGGGTAATTTTATTGATACTGCTGATAGCGATGATGTCGCCTGTGACCATCAATAGCCCAAAGGACCATACATCAATCACCATTCTCTCGGCGAACCAACCCGGAAGTAGCGCATATAATTCTGAAAGGTCATCATCGGAATCTTCAAAATCATCGTCCAACGGCTGGTTCTCCATAGGGCATCCATGAATTCATTGGAAAACATACTAATGAGATCGGTGCGTTCGGAGTAAGGGCATGATCGCGATGAGAAAAAGGTACCGAACGCACCCTACCAGATGCTTCTTTTTAATCGTCTAATCGTCACAAATTCGTATGACGGTTCCCAGAAAAAGCCCTACGCATCCCCCCCAACGACCACATTCCGAATCCGCAAACTCGGGCCACCACAGCCCACCGGCAGACCACTCTGGCCCCCCTTTCCGCAACCGCCCGACTCATCCCAGTAGAAATCGTCGCCGATCGCCTCGATATCCGCCAAGGTTTTGAACGCATTGCCCGAAAGGGTCACATCCCGCACCGGTTCCGCCAACTGGCCATTGCGGATCACCCAGGCTTCCCCGGCGGTGAACGTAAACATTTCGCCATTGGTCATGCCGCCGAGCCAGTTGCGGGCATAGACCCCATCCGCGATGCCGTCGATCAACGTATCCACCGGGGTGGAGCCGCGATCGATCCAGGTGTTGGTCATGCGCACCAGGGGCGGATAGTGGTAGTTCAGGCAGCGGGCATTGCCGGTGGGGGTTTCGCCCAATTTGCCCGCCGTTTCGCGCGAATGGAGCCGCCCGGTGAGGACGCCGTTGGTGATGAGCTGCGTCGTGGTGGCGGGGGTGCCTTCGTCGTCGTAGCGGTAGCTGCCCCGGTGGCCGGGAGGGGCGGCCCCATCAAAAATCTGGAGGTCATCGGGGCCGAAGCGGCGACCGATGCTCATGGTTTCTAATAAATCTGGATTTTCGTAGGCCATGTCCGCTTCGGAGAGGTGGCCGAAGGCTTCGTGGACAAAGAGGCCCGTGAGGACGGGATCGATCACGACGGTGTAGGTACCGCCCTTGACCGGCGGCAGGGAGAGGGCTTCGACGGCGCGGCGGGCGGCGCTGCACACCTGGTCATCGAGGTTGAGGAGGTCTTCGTAGCCGTTGCGGGAGCCGGTGGTTTCGCGGCCCGTTTGGACGGTGCTGCCGTTGCGGGCGGTGGCGGCGAAGCGCATTTCCATGTCCACCCAGGATTGTTCGAGGAGGGTGCCGTCGGAGGTGGCGAGCCAGATCCGTTGGGCGCTGTCGCCGTAGCGGACGAGGGTGCTGGTGACGCGATCGTCGGTGGCGCGCAGGATGTCGGCGTAGTGATCGCAGAGGGCTTTTTTGTCGGTGAGGGGGATGTGGCGCGGGTCGGTGCCCTGGAGGGGGAGGCGGTAGCGATCGCGGACGGGGTCAATGGGGGCGAGGATGGTTTCGTCATCGCCGATGGTGCGGGCGGCGGCGATCGCTTCTTCGATGCGTTCGAGGAGGGTGTCAATGCGGTTGAAGCTGGCGAATCCCCAGCCGCCTTTGAAGCAGGCCCGCACCTGGCCGCCAATGGAGAGGTTTTCGCTGAGGCTTTCGAGGCGGCCCCCGCGCAGGAGGATGTCGGTGCCTTCGGATTCTTCGAGGCGGATGGCGAGGTAGTCCACGCGATCGCGGTAGCGGGCGATCACATCCTCTAGGAGGTTCGGGGCGTCGTCAAGGAGGGAAGCGGCCATAGGTTTCGCACACCGTCAGCGGTCTGGGCAGTCGCCCCCATTATTGCCGATTGCGGCCCTGGCGAGATGGGCGACGCGATCGCGTCCTGGGGGGAAAATGGAGCGGTGGGTTTGGGGAGGGGCTAAATGGTGATGGATGTGGGGCGGCTGGGGGGGGCGATCGCGGCGATTGCCCTGGGGCTGTGGATGGGGACGGTAAACGTTGCCTCGGCCCAGGATTGTTTTATTGAGCTGGAGGATGGGACGCGGGTGGATCTCAACCGTCGCCTCTGTCGCCACAATCTGGAGCGTCGGGCGATCGCGCCGGAGGGGGCCACGGGGGTGTTGGCGTTTGAGGAGCTGGATCTGCGGCCCCAGGTGAGTGCGACGACGGCGGCGATCCAGGGGATTATCCGCAACCGCAGTAACAGCGTGGTGAATTTGGTTGCGTTTCGGGTGGATCTGATGCGCGATGGGGTGGCCCTGGGGCGGGTGAGGGTGCCGGCTCCGGTGGATGCGATCGCGCCGGGGCAGTCGGTGCGGTTTGCCCATGTGTTTGCCCATGGCCTCGCGCCGGATGTGGATTGGTCGCGGCTGCGGCCGGTGCTGGTGTCCATTGAGGAGGCGGTGGATCCGGCGATCGCCCCCAATGACCCCGCGACGGAGACCAACCGCGATCGCGAACCGGGGGGCTGGATTGTGGATGAGGCCGCGCCACCGGGTGATGGGCCGCCAAGTAACGTCCCGCCGAGCAATGGGCCGCCCTCTGGCGTTCCGGCTAACGTTCCGTCGAATCTGCCGCCGAGTAACCTTCCGCCCAGCAACCTTCCGCCCAATACCTCTGAAATTCGCCCCTAATCAACCCAATTTCCTAATCAAACCAGTTCTGGAACGCGAACCAGCCATTTCCTAAATCCGTCACGTCTTGGCTGCCCGCGTTGCTGCCCGGTCCTAGGCTTTGGCGTTTGGGGTTGAAGGTGGCGATCGCGTCCGGAGCCACCCACGCAAAGCCGTCATAGGCCCAAATGCCGCGCCTCGGGTGATTCACCAGGGCCACGATTCCCGGCGCGACTTGCCCCACCGCCGCCACCTGAAACAGGCCCACGGTCTCATCCACCGTCGCAAAAATGACGCCATTCGGGTCAAAGGGCCGCGTCGTCTGGGTTTGTGCCAGTTGCATCAGCCCCTGCCGATGGACAATTAAACTGACCCGCAGCGGCCCATGGCTCCACCACAGCAGCAGCAGCAGGCCGTACAGCGCCGGGACCACCAGCGATCGCCGCCGCACGGTCAGGGGTAAAAATGGCCGCCGATCGCGCGATCGCCACCGCCGCCAGAGCGATCGCAGCGCCCCCGCCAGCCAGCCCCACAGGGCCACCAGCCAACAGACCGTCGCCCCCACGAAACACAGCAGCGGCCACGGCAGTGTTTCGCCATTCGTTGCGATCGCCCCCAGCAACGCCAGCGGCCCCATCAAATGCAGAAATAGCAGGCCATTGAGGGGCGACAGCAGCAACTCGATCCCCGTCCCCGTCGGCAGCGGCTGCAATCCGGGCGACAGGCAACACACCAGCGCCAGCCCAAACGCGATCGCGGCGGCCCCATTAATCCATAGCCACGGACGAAACCACCGCCCCATCATCTCTAGTTTGGCCCTGTTTGTTCTTGGTTTCAGTTACCCCAAACCCTAGCCCACCGAACCAATCCGCCGCCAGGGGCCAAACCGCGCCACGTAATGATCCAGAATCGCGATCGCGCGATCGCCCTCACCCCCCGCCGCGATCGTCAGCCGCAGGCCCCCCACCTGACTTTGCAAATAATCAAACTCCCGCGAAGTCTGGGGCAATAGCTCCACCGTCACCCCCGACAACAGCCCCAGATGGGCCGCAATCTCCCGATACACCGCCAGCGGCATCCGTTCACAGGCCAGCTCCCACGCGATCGCCCCCCCCTCCGAACGCTCCAGCGCCCACCGCAGCGCCACCAACTCATCCGTCATTTGACCCCCCTGCTGGCCCAACCTCATCGCCCAACCCTCCCAACTTCAGCCCACTGAAAAACAACTAAAAAACACTCTAATTAAAGACACCTCTCCAACCCAACCCCCTGAAGACAAGGGGCTTAAGCCCCTTGCTACCGCCGGTGCAACCCCAGATATTGCAAGGGTTTTAGGTCCATGAACACCCCCTCAAGCCTCCGGACGCGATCGCCCACCGGGCGGCGGCAACGTACAGCAATTCACCTCATCGAGGCACACCTTGCCCCACTGCAACGCCCAGCGCACCAGCGCCACCCGATTCTCCGTCCCCGTCTTCGTCAAAATATTGCTGACATGGTTATCCACCGTCCGCTTACTAATCTCCAGCCGCACCGCAATCTCCTGATTCGTCAGGCCCGACGCCACCAACTCCACAATCTGAAGCTCCCGATCCGACAACGTGGCCGGCGCGATCGGCAACGTCCCCCCCTCAAACCCCTCATCCGTAGAACCCATAGACCCCATAACACCATTACTTAAAACTTTTTAAATCCCGCGCCTCGGTCCACCGGCCCAAACCGCCACCACCTCAGCCCTATCCATACTTATACCAACCGGGTCCCTAGACCAACTGTCATCCCCATTCCCCCGCAGGACTTGAGGTATGGTCAATGGGGTTCACCCACCGCTAAGCGCCCACAACCGCCCCCATCTCGCCCCCGCCCACTCCCCTCCCTCCCGAACGCCCATGGATGTCCTGCTCACGATCAAAAGTTCACCTCTCTTTACCTTCACCCTGCTGCTGGCGGTCAGCGTCCTGGTTCCCCCCCTCATCGAACGGCTGCGGCTGCCGGGACTGGTGGGCCTGCTGGCGGCGGGGGTGGTCCTGGGGCCGAACGGCCTGCAAATGCTCGACCACAAGACCGAGACCATGCAACTGCTCTCGGAGATCGGCAAGATTTATCTGATGTTTGTGGCGGGCCTGGAGGTGGATCTCGAGCAATTCCACCGCACCCGCAATCGATCGCTGGGGTTTGGGTTTTTGACGTTTATTGTGCCCCTGGTGACGGGGCTGGCGGTGGGGCGGGCCTTTGGTTTTGGTTGGAATGCGTCGGTGCTGATTGGATCGCTGCTGGCGTCCCATACCCTGTTGGCCTATCCGATCGTGAGCCGGTTGGGGGTGGTGGCCAATGAGGCGGTGACGGTGACCATTGGCGCGACGATTGTGACGGATACGGCGGCGCTGCTGGTGCTGGCGATGTGTGCGGCGGTGAACCAGGGGGAGATGACGCCCCTGCGGCTGGTGGAGCTGCTGGGGGGGGTGGCGATCTATTCGGTGGTGGTGCTGTGGGGGTTTGAGCGGGCGGGCCATGAGTATTTCCGCCGCACGGGGGACGATCGCGGGAACCAGTTTTTGTTTGTGCTGCTGGCGGTGTTCCTGGCGTCCGTGGGGGCGCAGGTGGTGGGCATCGAGCGGATTGTGGGGGCGTTTTTGGCGGGGCTGGCGGTGAATCGGGTCCTCGGCGATGGCCCGGTGAAGGAGAAGGTGGAGTTTGTGGGCAGTGTGCTGTTTGTGCCCTTTTTCTTCATTGATATGGGTCTGCTGCTGGATTTGCCCGCGATCGCGTCTTCGGCGGCGTCGTTGGGCTTGGCGGCGGCGATCGTGGTGGCCCTGATCGGCAGTAAGTTCGTGGCGGCCTGGGGGGCGAAGCTGCTCTACCGCTATAGCTGGACCGAGACGATGGCCATGTGGTCCCTGTCTCTTCCCCAGGTGGCGGCGACGTTGGCGGCGGCGATCGTGGGGGTGCAGTTGGGCATTGTGGACAATCGGGTGTTTAATGCCGTGGTGGTCCTGATGCTGGTGACGTCGATCCTGGGGCCGGTGATTACCACCCGCGCGGCGTCGCGCCTGACGCTGCCGAAGGGCTCGCCGGTGGACGATGACGAGATTTTATGGGCACCGCCGAATCCGTTGGCCCTGCCGCCGGGGGACATGGAGGACGATCGCGGCCTGTGTCGGCTGCCCTTTTCGATTGTGGTGCCGTTGGCGAATCCCCTCACGGCGTCCTATTCGTTGCAGATGGCGGCGATTTTAGCGCGCTATGAGGAGGGGCAGATTGTGCCGCTGGCGGTGGTGCGCTCTCCGGGCAGTGGCGATGAGCCGGAGGTGGATGCGGCGCTGCAACGGGCGCGGCAACTGTTGGGGCGGGCGACGGCCTATGTGGCGGATCTGGAGGTGCCGGTGAAGCCGGTGCTGCGGCTGGATGATGATATTGCCCGGGGGATTGCGCGGGTGGGGCGCGAACAAACGGCGTCGCTGGTGGTGATGGGCTGGGGGACGGAGAGTTTGCGATCGCGGCTATTCGGCAGCACGATCGATGAAACCCTGGCGGCGACGCGCTGTCCGGTGGCGGTGGTGCGGCTGGCGGACGATCCCAAAACGTTCCAGCGGGTGCTGGTGGCGGTCAAGGATCTCGAACCAAAGGCGCGGCGGGCGATGCGTTTCGCTCAAATTTTTGCGGCGGCCAACAGTGCCCATTTGATTGCCCTCCATGCCTGCGCGCCCCAAACGTCGCCGTCGCAGATGGTGGAGATGCAGGAGGGGATCGGTCGGGCGATCGCGGAGATGGAACCGGCGGTGAGCTATGAGGTGCAGGTGATCCCGGCGGAGGATCCGGCGAGGGCGATCGCATCGGCGGCCAAGGGGGTGGATTTGGTGGTGCTGCGATCGGTGCGGCGGCGCACGGCGGCGGGCCTGGTGATTGGCGATGTGACCACGGCGGCCATCCCTCTGCTCACCTGTTCGTTGGTGATGTTCGGTGAACCCCATTCCTAAACAATCGCCAAACTTTGCCCAGGAGCCCATCCCCTTGAATCCGTTCAATCTGGACCCCCTGCCCCCGCGATCGCCCGCTGCTGGGCCATCGAGCCCGGAGCCCCTAGAGCGGCGGGAACGCTTCGATCGCAGCGCCTTCCAGCGGGATTTTTGTCAGCGATCGGAGGCGGTGGCGGGCCGATGGCGGGCGCTGCTGGTGGGGAATTCCCGCTGGCATTGGGCCACGTTTCGCCGCGATCGCCTCATCGATACCTGGGACGGGGAGCCCTGGCATGGGGAATTGGAGGCCACCAGCAGCAACGCCGGACCGATCGCGGCGGCGTCGGTGGTGCCAGCGGTGACGGGCCAGCTTCAGATCCTGGCCCAGGGGGGGGCGGCGATCTATCCCATTCCCCTGGCGGCGATTCCCCTGCTCAATCTCTACGACACCCTGGGCATTGATCGCGCGATCGCCCTGTGGGGGGCGGGCCGGGTCCATGGGTTTCCGGTGTTGGTGATTGATGCGGGCACGGCGCTCACCCTGTCGGCGGCGGATGGCGATCGCCACTTTCTCGGCGGGGCGATCCTGCCCGGATTTGGTCTCCAGTTGCGTGCCCTAGCGGAGGGGACGGCGGCCCTGCCCCCGCTGACCGTACCCCCGGACGGGTTTGATGACTTGCCCCCCCGGTTCGCCACGGATACGGCCACGGCGATCCTCAGCGGTGTGGGCTATGGGTTGGCGGCGGTCCTGCGCGATCGCGTGGCCGAGTGGCGATCGCGGTTCCCCACCGGGGCCGTGGTGTTGACCGGTGGCGATGGGGCGGCCCTGCGGCAATTTTTGCGGGCGGGGGAGGAGTTGCCGGGACCGGCGATCGCCCTGGATCCCCACCTCTGGCGCTGGGGCCTGCGGGAGTTGGTCTATCCTGAACCGCCCCGGCCCTAGGGTTTGCGGACTGCCGTCACCCCATAGAACGGGTCGCCGCCCCCCATGCCCAAAAGCTGGAGCCACGGCGGCACGTCGGAGGTTTTGACGATGTATTGCGGTTTTTCAAACACCGGCACCGACTGGAAATAGCGACAGACGAGGGCGACGCGATCGCTTTCTGACCCGTCACGCCACGCCTGAATTGCCTTTTGATAAAACATGCGATTGGAGAAGCTAATAATCGCGACGCCACCGGGCCGCAGCACCCGGCCAATTTCAGTAAAAATCGCCTCAGGATATTGCAAATACTGGACCGAAACCGTATTCAAAACCGCGTCAAAACTGCCATCTTCGTAGGGCAATTGCAGGTTTTCATTGAGGTTTTGGACCACGTAATGGTTGAGCCGTCGATTGCGCGCCAATTCCGCTTCATTGAGCCCATGGCCCTCGACCCATTCAAATTCCATTTCGTCGGGCAAATGGGACACCCAACTGCTCATCAAATCCAAAATTCGCATCCCTGGCCGCAGGCGATCGCGGTAGAGATCCGTCAGGGTTTGAATAAAGCCCTCATCCACATGGGTTACGAAGCGGGGCTGATCATAAAAATCCGCGTCGTTACTGGCGTCTAGCTTTTCCCGTTGGCTCGCCGTCAAAATCATAGGAAGAATTCAAGGGATTAGAAAAAAATGAGCATTGGGTAAAAATCAACCGAGATTCGGACCCTAAATAAATTCGGCGCGATCGCGGTCGAGGTTCGCCCAAAACTGCTGTGCCCGATCAATGACGCCCCGATTCGCATCGAAGGTAATGCGATCGCGCGCCGCTTCGTAGGGCAACCACACAAAATCGCGAATTTCCGCCACCTGCACCGTCACCGTTTGGGTCAGGGCGATCGCCGGAAAATAGAGCACCGTCTTTTGGATTGGCCCCTTATTTTTGCGAATTTCGTAGACCTCCTCGAACTGCGCCCCCGCCACCACCCGATATTCAATAATTCCCGTCTCCTCCTCAAACTCCCGCTTCGCCGACGCCAGGGGCGTTTCATCCGCCTCCGCGTGGCCCTTCGGAAAGGCCCAGTGGCCCGCCTGGTGCTGAATGAGCAGGTATTCGCCGCGATCGCCCGACACCCCTGCCCCAAAAAAGACCGGCACCAGCCCAAAGGCCGCATCCCGCCGCACCGACCCAGAGGAATCCCCCAAATTCGTCGCCATCGCCATCCATCGCCCCCTCAAAATCCCGTCCGGGCCGCCAGCGCAGCCCCGGCGTGCTTTACCCTCGACTGTAGCGCCGAAGCTCGCCCTTGCCCTAGACCCATGCCGAAATTTGTCCTCGCCTCCGCTTCCCCCGCCCGCCGCCGCCTCCTGGCCAATGGGGGCATTTCCGCCGCCGTCTGCCCGAGCGATTTTGACGAAGATCAGGTCCAAGCCTTTGATCCCATTGACCTGGTGCAACTGCTGGCGCGCCACAAGGCGGAAACGGTCATCAGTCGTCTGCAACGGGAACCGGCCCTGCGTCGGGAGTTATTTGGCACGCCTGATCCTGGCCCGACGGTGGTTTTGGGCTGCGATTCTGTCCTGCTGGTCAATGGCGAAGTCTACGGCAAACCCGCCCACCCCGAAGAGGCGATCGCCCGGTGGCAAACCATGGCTGGCCAGGTGGGGGATTTATACACCGGCCACGCCCTCTTTGATCTGGGGTCCGCGCGATCGCGATGCCAAGCCCAGGTCACCCGCGTCCACTTCGCCCGCCCCAGCCTCGACGAAATCCAAGCCTACGTCGCCACCGGTGAACCCCTCGCCTGCGCCGGCTGCTTTGCCCTCGAAGGACGCGGCGGCCTATTCGTGGAAAAAATCGAAGGCTGCCACACCAATGTCATTGGCCTGAGTATGCCCCTGCTGCGGCACCTGCTGCGGGATTTGGGCTTTGCCGTCACCGACTTCTGGGACTAGCCCCCCGCCCCAGATTCCCCCAGACAAGGGGCTGAAGCCCCTTGCCCCCGCCGGTTTCTTTCCCTCCATTTATCTCTTACCTCGCCCCTATCCCCATGGCTGACTCCCTCGATTCCCTGCAACGGTTGATTGATGTGGTGGCCCGCCTGCGCGATCGCGATCGCGGCTGCCCGTGGGATCTCGCCCAAACCCCCGAAACCCTGATCCCCTACATCCTCGAAGAAGCCTACGAAACCGTCGATGCCATCCGCCAGGGCGACCCCACCGCGATCGCGGAAGAACTCGGCGATTTGCTCCTGCAAGTAGTCCTGCAAGCCCAGATCGCCAGTGAAACCGGAGCCTTTGACCTGGGCGCGATCGCCAACGGCATCACCGACAAACTGATCCGCCGCCATCCCCACGTCTTCAGCGACGGCACCGCCACCACCCCCGAAGCGGTCAGCGAAACCTGGGAAGCCATCAAAGCCGCCGAAAAGGGCCACGATCCCAACGATCGCCACCGCCTCAGCCGCCAATGCGATCGCGACGCCCGGTCCCTGCCCCCCCTCATGGCCACCGCCAAACTGTCCAAACGGGCCGCCGCCGTTGGCTTCGAGTGGGAAACCCTCGATGGCGTCTGGGAAAAATTCCACGAAGAACTCGACGAACTGCGCGACGCGATCGCCACCGGCGACCCCGACCATCAAGAAGCCGAACTGGGGGACCTGCTCTTCTCCCTCGTCCAGATCGCCCGCTGGCAGAACCTCGACCCCACCGCCGCCCTCCACAAAACCAACCGCAAATTCATCGCCCGCCTCGCCCTGATGGAATCCCTAGGCGATCGCCCTCTCCAGGACTACACCCTCGCCGAACTCGACGAACTCTGGACCCGCGCCAAGGCCACCATCCGCGCCGAAGTCGCCGCCCGCCAAGGCAACACCGCCGCCAGCTAGGACCACCCCATCCGCCCCCCGCGATCGCGGCCCCATCCCCATTGGCCTCAATACTTGAGAATTGATATCAATAATGCTATGGTCTTATGACCAATCGGATCAGCCCGACAACCCCCTTTAAATACCAATGATGACGAACAAAGTCAGTCGCCGCCTATTTTTGGCGGGCGGCTCCGCCATGGCTGCCCTGACCCTTGGCAACTGGCAGCGAGCCCGTGCCCAAGCCCCTGCAGGCGAACTCAACCTCTACTCCGGCCGCCACTACGACAGCGACCAGCAGATCTACGACGCCTTCACCCAGGCCACGGGCATCCGGGTCAACCTCATTGAAGGGGAAGCGGACACCCTGATCGAACGCATCCAGGCGGAAGGCCCCAACAGCCCCGCCGATGTCCTCATCACCGTCGATGCCGGACGCCTGTGGCGGGCCGATCGCGCGGGCCTGTTCACCCCCATCGCCCAGAGCGCCGCCCCCAACCTCTACAGCGCCGTCCCGGCCAACCTGCGGCACCCCAACGGCCATTGGTTCGGCCTTTCCAAACGGGCGCGGGTGATCATGTACAACAAAGACCTGATCAATCCCGCTGAACTGTCCACCTACGAAGCCTTGGCCGAACCGAAGTTTCGCGGCAAGATTCTCGTCCGCAGTTCCACCAACATCTATAACCAGTCCCTCGTGGGCGAAATGATCGAGGTGCTGGGGGAACCGGCCACGGAAGAGTGGGTGCGCGGCTTTGTGGCGAACTTTGCGCGGCCCCCGGAAGGGAATGATACGGCCCAGATCAAGGCTTGCGCCGCTGGCCAAGGGGCTCTCGCGATCGCGAACACCTATTACCTAGGGCGTTTGGCGAATTCCAGCACCCCAGAGGATCAGGCGGTGGCGGCAAAAATCGGCGTCTTTTTCCCCAACCAGCGCGATCGCGGCGCGCACGTCAACATCAGCGGTGCAGGGGTCGTCCGCACCGCCAAGAACCCGGAATCCGCCGTCCGGTTCATTGAATTCCTGCTGTCCCCGCAGGCCCAGGAAATCTTTGCACGCGGGAATTTTGAATATCCCGTCCGGGAGGGGGTGCCCCTCCATCCGACCCTGGCCAGCTTTGGGAACTTCAAGGGTTCAGAGGTCAATGCCAATATCTTCGGGGGCAACAATGAGCGGGCGCTGCGGTTGACGGATCGCGCTGGCTGGAAGTAGCTTCCATCGCCAATTCTTGCGTTTCATCACTCTCCAAATCAACACACCTCATGCGGTGGAGCTAGGCATTTTTCATCTGGCTCCACTTTTTCTATTCTTAGTTATATTTTCACGGTCAATTCAATCAATAATAAACCACCGGTAGGGTGTGTTCGGTTCCGTATAGCTCAACGCGATCGCGCATTTTTCCCGAACACACCGGACCCGTTTAGATTATTCTCAAATCAAAAATTAATGGTAGGGTGCGTTCGGTCCCCTTCCACCCAACGCGATCGCCCTGCTCTCCCGAACGCACCGCTCCTCTTCGGAGGTGACCAATCAGGATCGCCAACGGATGTCACGCCGCATAGA
This sequence comes from Cyanobacteriota bacterium, assembly GCA_022402445.1. Lineage (GTDB taxonomy): Bacteria > Cyanobacteriota > Cyanobacteriia > CACIAM-69d > CACIAM-69d > MS008. The sequence continues at coordinate 557,989 of JAKRSF010000006.1, forward strand.
CCAACGGCAACCTGGGCAGGTATGGGCGATCGCGTTGATTGGGGGTGGGTCGGTGCGTTCGGATAAAGGGGGCGATCGCGTTGAATTAGAAATTACCGAACGCACCCTACCGGCGGTTGATTAATTATTGAATTTTCTATAGACTTTCCGCACCACGGGGAAGCTTTTTATTTTTGGTGTCGTTGCTTGCCCTATTGTTCACCGTTATTATTCGCCGTCGGTCGGCATTTGCCCGAGGGCCATTTGACGAATTTCTTCAAGAGTCGAGAGGCGATCGCGCGAGCCCAGCATCACCGCTCCAACCTGTCCCGCGATCGGCGTAGAAATGACATAGTAATAGCCAATTTCCTCCTCCGAATCCGCGTGGCTCAGGATGAATTCGCGGGCCTGTTCCGTGCGATCGTAGAGGTCAGAGTTTTCCCGCACGATGACCTGGCCTCCCAGGGCATCCTGGATCCGCTGGGCCGTGATGCTGTGGACCCCAAAGTTATCGGGCAGGCCGTAGCAACTGGCCCCCGCGCCGCAGCCCCCTTCACTGACCGGCAGGCCCGGTAGGCTCGGCAATCCCTGGGGATCCGGTTTAGGTTCGGGCTCCGGGTCCGGCTCGGGGGATGGGGGCGGATTTTGGGTCAGATCAAGCCCCTGATCGAGGGGGTCGTTGGGGTCGGGTGTGGACCCTGGCGAGGGCGATGGCGATGGGGAAGGTGAGGGGGTGGCCGATGGGGTGGGCGACGGTGACGGATCTGGTTTTTGTGAATTTTCGGGGGGCGCTGGCTTGGGGGAAGGGCTGGCGGCGGGTCTCTGGGCGGCTCGGGACGGCGCTGCGGTGGATCGGCTGGGGGCGGCGGAGGGCCTTGCCTGGGGCGATCGCGTGGGGGCCGGTTCCGCCTTTCGTTGGGGGGACTTTTGCGGCGTTGGGGTAGGCGTCGGGAGGGCCGTCAGGGGGATGACCGCCGCCTTGGGGGCCGGGGGGGGGAGCTGGATGGTTTCCTCGGGGGTGGCCATGGGCAGGGCCAAGATCACCCCATGGGCGGCGATCGCGGCGGCACCACTCACCAACCAGAGCCGCCAGGGCTGTCGCGCTTTCCCCAATTCTTCTCCGGTGGGGGCGATTGCGAGGTCCAGGCCCAAAATATCAGCCCCTTCCGGCCCCTCCGCCGCCGCTGGATCCATATCCTGGGCTCGCTGCCCATCCGAAACCGTGACCCGATGCGGCCCTGGCTCCATATTCAGGGGCTCCTCAGGACGATCATTGGGGGGCTTCTTTGATCTCGCCAAAATCCTCACTCACCTTGGCTCCCGTCCGGCAGAATTGCCCCCGTCGTCGTCGCATCGCCCAGGTTCAGGGCCGTCGGCGTGGCGTTGAGCAGATCCGCGTCCTTGAGATCTGCCCCCTGGAGCGTCGCCCCATCCAGGTTCGCCCCCCGCAGGTAGGCGCGGCCGAGCTTTGCCCCCGCTAGGTTGGCCCCCGTGAGGATCGCTTGCCCGAGCCCCGCCGCCTCCAGGTTGGCCCCTTGCAGATTGGCGTCCTTGAAATTAGCGCCATCGAGTTTGGCTTCGCTGAAATCGGCCCCTTCCAGGTTGGCACCGCTGAAATTGGCCCCGTTCAGGTTCAGGCCGCTCCAGACTTTGCCACTCAAATCCTGGCCGGCAAAGTCACAGCCGGGACAGTCCCCTTCCCCTTGGCTGGCCGTGGGGGGGGCTCCCGTGGGGCAGCCGGTCAGGGAGATCGCCGCGATCGCGATCGCGGCCAACGGGCCAACCCCCAGGGACCAGGGGCGATCGCGGGACGGCTGGGGGAAATTGAGAATCATGGCGATAGGAGAGTGGCGGGGCGGGGGCTGACGGACCTGGAGTCTTTGAGAATCTATTGCAGTAGTGCTGATGTTCTACCATACCACCTGGGTTGCCAACGCGATCGCGGTTGCCCTAGCGCCCCTCTGCGGCCCTTCAGTAGGATGAATCTGGGACCAATCCGTCAGCCCCGGTGGGCCGGATCCCCATGCCGCCGTCTGGGGTCTAGATCTCGGGGGGTGGCGATGGGGCCGCTGTCCAATCCCCTGGCCGGTTCGTCGCCCCTGGAGAGCTAAAGAGACGCGCAGAATTGCCGCTGACCTATGAATTTTAAATCCGCGATCGTGGTGACCTATGGACGCAGTGGCTCAACCCTGCTGATGGGGGTGCTCAATTCCATTGAAGGGATGCTAATTCGCGGGGAGAATGATAATTTTTTCTACCATCTCTATTGCGCCCACCAAAGTTTAGTTAAGACGACGAGTTTTGCGCCGAAGGATTCGCCAACTCACCCTTGGTTTGGTTGCAGCGCCATTGATTCGGAGGTGATTCTGGGGCAAATGGCGGCCCTGGGGCGATCGCTGATTCTGGGCGATCGCGAGGGGGATGATCGGATTCAATGCTATGGCTTCAAGGAGATTCGCTACATTTCACTCCTGAAGGCCGATGCAATTGACGGCCAGAAGGCGTTTTGTGATTATCTCAATTTTCTGGGGCGCATTTTTCCGGACTGTTGTTTTATCTTCAATACCCGCGATGAGGCGGAGGTGCTCAATAGTCTGTCGGTAAGTTTTTGGAATGGCAAAGATCACCTGAATCGTAAGGTGGATATTCACCGTCGCAAGGTGATTTTGCTGCAAAAGTTATTCCGCCATTTCCAGCGCAGCCATGGCGATCGCTGCTATCAAATTAGCTATGGGGATGTGACGGGCAAGACGGAGGTTTTGCGGGGGCTGTTTGAGTTTTTGGGGGCGTCCTACGATGGGGCGGCCATTGATGCGGTGCTGGGGGTGCAGTATAGCTATCGCCCGTTCCAGGAGGCGGTGCAGCGGTTGCCTAGGGGGTAGGGGGTTTAGCTTTTTTTAGGGGTTGGGGGGTGGGTCGGGTTCTAGGGCGGCGAGGTGCTGCCGTAGGGCGATCGCGATCGCGGCGGGGTCGGCGTTGGGCAGGTGTTGGAGCAGGGTGTCGGCGGCGGTGGCGTGGTGGGGTTCGAGGGCGACGGCGTGCCAGAGGGCGGCGATCGCGGCGGGTTGATCCCCCTGGTGTAGGCGCAGATGGCCCAGTTGCGCCCAGAGGTAGCCGTTTTGGGGATTGCGCTGGAGGCTTTGGTGGAGGGCGGCGATCGCCCCGTCGAGGTCACCGGCCTTGGTGAGGGCTTGGGTCCAGTTTTGATAGACCCAGGGGGGGACGCGGGGGGTCCGGGCGATCGCCCGCTGGTAGGCTGCGGCGGCTTCGGCGGGCCGGTTGAGGTGATCGAGTGCCCGCCCCAGTTCCCAATCCAGGTGGGCTCCTTGGCGGCTTGGGGGCAGTTTGGCGAGGCCCTGGCGGTAGCAGGCGGCGGCGGCTTCCCAGTTCTGCTGCTGTTCGAGGGCTTTGCCCCAGTGGCGGTAGTGGATGAGGGGGAGCGGTTCGTCGAGGGTGGCGGCGGCCTGTTGATAGAGCTCGGCGGCGCGATCGCTCTGGCCCTGGGTGAGGTGTAGTTCCGCGAGGGTGAGTTGCCAGGTGGCGGCGGTGCGGGGCTGTTGGGCGGCGTGGGCGTGGGCGATCGCCCGTTGGTAGGCCGCGATCGCTTCGGTGGGGCGCTGGAGTTGGGTGAGCAGTTGCCCCAGTTGGTGGGCCAAGGGGGGATCCTGGGGGTGCTGGAGGCTGGCCTGCCGCGCGATGACGATCGCCGCCGCCGGTTGCTGGATTTTGATGAGGGCCGCGATCGCCAGATTCCAGGTTTCCAGGGTCAGGGGGGTGGTGCCCGTGGCGTGGTGCCAGTAGAGGGGGGCCGCCTCGCGCCAACGGCCTGCGGTTGCCAGGAGGTTCGCGGCCCGGAGGTTGGCCACCGTGTCCTGGGGCAGGAGGGCGGCGGCTTCGGTGGCGGCGGCGATCGCGCCCGCCGTGTCCCCTTGCCGGGTGAGCCATTGGCTGAGGGTCAGGAGTAGGGTGCCTCGCTGGGCTTGATTTTGGGGTTCGGTTTTGGGGTTGTTCGCTGCGTCTTCGAGCTGCGCGATCGCCCGCTGGAGGGCCGCGATCGCCAGGTCCCACCGGTGCCGTTTCGCCCAGTTGTTGGCCCAGGTGCCATAAAAATCTGCGTTGGCCCAGGGTTCCTTGGCGGTGTCCGCCGCCGCGATCGCGGTTTCGTAGGCGCTCTGGGCTCCGTCCTCGTCCCCCGTGCGGATCAGCAGACGGGCCAGTTGTGCCCACAGCCACGGGCTGGGCCGATGGTCTAGGGCACGGCGATAGGCCACGATCGCCCCGGTCGTGTCCCCCAGCCGTTCTAGGGCCTTGGCGAGGGGCTGCTCAAACCGGATCGCGGGCGGCAGGCGATCGTGGGCGGTGCGACACAACCAGGCCAGGGCGGGCCAATCTCCAAGGGTTTCCGCCGCCGCGATCGCCTCCTGGTAAATCCGCTGGGGGAGTTGCGGCCCCGCCTCCGATTCGATCGCCCGCCGATAGGCCCGCACCGCCTCCGGCCCCTGGGCCACCTTCGCGAGGGCCTGGGCCAGATTAATCCAGGTCCACGGCGATCGATGCCCCGCCGCCAGGGCCAACCGGGTCGCCGCGATCGCCCGGTGCCAGTTGCCCTGTTCCGCTTCGATGCGCCCCAGCCAGTAGTAGCCCTCGGCCCGCTGCCCCAGGGGTAACGATGACCCCGCCAGGGCTAGGGCCGCCGCGATCGCCTCGGGCCAGTCCGCCGCCTCAAAGTGGGCCATAATCCTTGCCCGATGCCAGCCATAGACCCCCGGATCCCCCCGGAGGGCCAAGGTAAAGGCCGCCGCCGCCCGGTGCCACCGCCGCGCCGCCATCATCTGCTCCCCGATCCGGGCGATCGCCCCCCCCACCGGTTCCCCCAGGGCCAGGGCCGTCCCGTAGGCCGCCAACGCCGCCTCCCACCGTTCCTGCTGCACGAGGGCCAAAGCAAGCTGCACCGGGGCCGCCCCACAGGTGGGTTCCAGGGCGCACCAGCGGCGGCATTGCTCCACCATGGCGGGCCAATCGTGCCGCAGGCCGTGAAGTTCCGCCAACCGCCGATGGATATAGGCCGTCTGGGGCGATCGGCCAGGGCTGCTCACCAAACTGCGCTCGAACCGGGCGATCGCCAGATCCAGCCGCCCCTGGGCCTGGGCACGGTTGGCCAAGCGGAACCACCAATGCTGCATCAGCCGACCCAGCGGACGCTGCCACCGGGAAAACCGACGGCCCAAACCTATAATGCTATGAGGACGATTGATACGATTCATGCGATCACCGGAAGGTTGCCCCATGGAAATGCCTGCGCTAGCCGCCTTGAGCCTAGAGTCTCGCCCTCGGTGAAGAGACAGATTAGGGGGATGTGTGAATTACTGGATTAACTGCTGGGAGGAAGTCTGGATAAGGTACATCATCAAATATCCCCTCAGCGGGCAGATCAGGAGGAATATTGGGGGCCGCTGGAGGTCCAGCACAACCGTCAACAACACCCTGAAGTGTCTAGAAATGATTCCCCTGAGTGGTCTTTAACCTTTGCCCTAGGGGTATCTTCCCAAATTTTTCGTCGACCTCGCTCTTTTTCAGGAGTCGTCTTGTTCATGAGTCACTCGGTTTCCCCCCGTGCTCCAGTTTCGGCAGGTCGATCAGCGCGATCACCGGTTTTTAGTGTGGTTGTGGGCATGGCGGATCCGCTGGCCGCTGGCGAGGCGATCGCGGGGCTCCGGCAACAAACCCTAACGGCCTGGGAGGCGATCGCCTTTCGGGATCCCCAAGATTCGAGCGTTGGGGAGGATTGGGCGGATCGCGGGGGCGAAGGGCGGGTGCGGTGGCTGGAGCCGCTGGCCTCGGCGGGGGGGGCGGGGGGCATCAGTGCCTACGATCTCAATCGGGCGATCGCGATCGCGCGCGGGTCTTGGGTGGTGGTGCTGGGGGTTGGTGATCGCCTCGCCACGGTGGACACCCTGGAGCGCATGGGGGAAAGCCTGGGGAATCCATCCTGGGACGGTTGCCTGACCCACTGGACCTGGCGATCGGGTGATCGCGTGGTTCGGCGGGACGATGGCCCCTGGGGGGCGACTCCGGGGATCGGCGTGCGGCCCGATCGCCCCTGGGGGACGGTGTGGCTAGCGCGATCGGCCCTGGTGCGGCTGGGGGGCTTTGATGAATCCCGAGGGGCCAGCGCCCTTGCCGATGGGGTGCAGCGGCTGGTGGCGGATGGGGGGCGGCTGGGGCAGTTGCGGCGATCGCCCCTGGTGGCGGATCCGATGGCGGTGCGGGCTCCCCTGGCGGATCCGGGGGTGGTGCTGGAATTTGAGTCGGTTTGGATGCGATCGCAACCCGGCCCCATCCCCCCCGCCAACCCCGAGGTCAACCCTGAGGCCAACCCTGGGGCCATGGCCCTGCCCTATCTGCACCTGGCCTGGGGACAAGCCCAGGGGGGCCACGCGATCGCAGCGGCCCAGACCCTCGCCCGAGCGCGCGATCGCCAATCCTGCCCATGTCCTCACCCCCCCGCGATTGCCCAGTGGGTCGAAATCTTTCAGCGGCTAGCCCAGGAGGACGGGATCAGGGACATCGACGCCGCGATCGCCCTCTTTCCCTGGCCCTTGGCCCCATCGCCAAGTCAAGCCCCAACGGCCCACCACCGTCCCCTAGGATTTGTGCTCTATCGCATCCTGGGCAATGACCTACCCCCACGGCATCAGGTGGGTCAAACCTTGAATAATTTGCGCTTCATCCTCCGCCATGAACCGCCCCTAGAGGGCTGCGAAAAGCGCTGGGTGGTCAATCGCATCGTCGATCACGGCCTGGAGGCGGCCATCCTAGCGGAACTGGAGCGCCATGGGCAGCCCTATCTCCACTTGCCCTTTGATGAGGCAGTCTACGCCACGCTACCTTTTAGTTTCGATGGATTTGCCGAGCCTAATTTTTTTAGATCCCGCGCTTTTTCCACCCTCACCCCCTTCAGTCGAAATCTCGCGATTCACCATGCCTATCACTTCAAAAACCAGTACGTCATGCACAACAACGGGGGCCGCAATGGGGCGCTTCGGGAGGGGCGATCGCGGGGGCGGTGGATCCTCCCCTGGGATGGCAACTGTTTTCTGACGACGGCGGCGTGGCGGGCGATCCGCGCGACGATCGCCCAGGTGGATACGGCGGATGGGGACGGCTGCCAGTACGCGATCGTGCCCATGGCGCGCCTTGCCAGTAATGATCAGTTGCTCGATCCGCACTTCATCCCCGCCCCGGTGGAGGAGCCCCAGATTGCCTTCCGCTACGATGCGCAGGAAATTTTTGACCCGGAGCGGCGCTATGGCCGTATGCCCAAGGTGGAACTGCTGCGGCGGCTCCAAATCCCTGGCCCGTGGGATGGCTGGAGCTGGTACCCCTGGGAAAAACCGGCCCTGCCTCCGGTGCCGGCGGGTGATCGCGCGGTGGTGGGGGGCTGGGTGGTGCGGCTGGCGTCGGGCAATCCCCACTCGGAGGCAGATGCGGATCGGCGGTGGGTGGATCGGGGCCAGGGAATTTTGGGGCTGCTCGATCGCCTGGACGATCGCCTGACGGCCCGACGGTTTCAGCCGCGATCGCCCCTGCTGCCGGATCTGTGGGAGCGGTTGGGGGATGCTTTCGGCGCGCTGGCCATTCCCGATCGCCCGGAGCCGTGGCCCGCGTTTCCCCCCGGTCATGGGATTGCCTGGGTGCGGTTCCAGGATGGGGTGCTGTGCGATGGCGCAACTCCCGAGGCGATCGCGGCGATCGCGGATCTACCTAGACTTCTGCAACAGCTTCAGGGGGAGGAGGAGGCCCTAGCGGCGGCGGCGGATCTGGGGGCGGCGGGGAGCGCTTGGGTGGTGCAGGTGGCGGCGATCGCGCTCTACCTGGGGGAGTTCAAAACGGCCCGCTGGACCCTGGCGACGGGGATCTTGACGCGCCCATTTCCCGCCGCACCGGTGGATGGGGCCGAGGGCGATCGCGTTGGGGAGATGAATTTTTGGGATGGGGTGGATCGGCTGGTGGCCGTGCGCCTGGGGCAGCGGATGGGCCTGGATCTGTGGACCGCGCAGGGGTGGGGGGGGCGGGCGATCGCGGCGGCGGCCATGGAATGGATCCAGGGGCTCCGGCGGCAGGCCCAGGGGTCACCGGCCCTCGGCGATCGCGTGGCCCTGGTGGAACACCTCATCACCCCCCTGCGGAATCCCTAGGCCGTCAGCCGTTCGGTGAGGGCTGCGGCGGCCTGTTCGCGATCGTCAAAGTGGATCTTTTCGGTCCCTAGGATCTGATAATCCTCGTGGCCCTTCCCGGCGATTAGCACGCAGTCACCGGCTTGCGCCTGGGCGATCGCCAGCCGGATCGCCGCCGCGCGATCGCCCTCCACCAGCACCCGCATTCCTTCGGGGATGCCCGCCACCACATCATCGAGGATCCGCTGGGGATCCTCCGTGCGGGGATTATCGGAGGTGACGATCGCCCAGTCCGCCAATTCCGCCCCGATTTTCCCCATGATTGGCCGTTTGGTGCGATCGCGATCGCCCCCGCAGCCGAACACACAGATCAACTCCCGCTCCACAAAGGGCCGCGCCGCCCGCAGGGCATTTTCTAAACTGTCCGGCGTGTGGGCATAGTCCACAATCACACTAATGTCCTGCGATCGCGCCCCGTCCGGCACCGTCACCCGCTGCATCCGCCCCGGCACCCCCGGAAACTGGGGCAGCGCCGCCACCATGGCCCCCAGGGGTACGCCCAAATGGAGGCCCGCCCCCACCGCCGCCAGCAGATTTTGCAGATTAAATTGACCCACCAACGGCGACTGGAACGGCGCAGATCCCGCTGGCGTCACCAGTTCGCCGGACACCCCATCGAGGCCATAGGTCAACCCCCGCAGGTGCAGATCCGCCGACCCATCCGCCACGCTGTAGGTCCAGACGCGATCGCGCGGCAACTCCGCCACCAGCCGCTGCCCGTAGGGATCATCGACATTCACGATCGCCCGCCCCGCCAGGTACGGATCCTTAAAAAGCTGAGCCTTGGCGGCAAAATACGCCTCCATCGTGCCGTGGTAGTCCAAATGATCTTGGGTGAGATTGGTGAACACCGCCACCTCGAAGGGGCAATTTTTCACCCGCCGCTGATCGAGGGCGTGGGAACTCACTTCCATCACGGCGCTGTCGGCCCCGGCGGCCAATGCTCCGGCCAACTGCCCCTGTAATTCCACGGCGAAGGGGGTGGTGTGGACCGCCGTTTCCTCGAATCCGGGCCAGCGCACCACCAAGGTTCCCAGCAGGGCCGGTTTGCGATCGCCCGCCGCCAGGAAAAATTCCACCAGTTGCGTGGTCGTGGTTTTGCCGTTGGTGCCCGTCACGCCCACCAGTTGCAGCCGCTGGGCCGGGTGCCCATGGAACGCCGCCGCCAGATCGCCGCAGGCGGCCACCACATCCGCCACGCCGATCACCAGCGGTTTGGGTTGATCCGTCGGCCAGGTGGCTAGGGTTTCCGCCGCCCGCTGCGCCGCCGCCTCCGACACCACCGCCGTGATCGCCCCCGCCGCGATCGCACTTTGCCAAAAATCGCCCCCATCCACCCGCGTACCGGGCATCCCAATGAACACATCACCGGGCTGACAGGCTTGGGAATTGGTGGTCAACCCCTTGACGGGCACCGCCAAATCCAGCGTTTCGATCCCATCCGGCAGCGTCACCGACGGCGTGAGGGCCGCGATCGCATCCCGTAGTTCCATGGTGCTGTCCATCCTTTCAACAGGGTTTGTCAATCAAGGGGGTCTGGAGCGTTTGTAGCATGGGTTTTGCCCGTCGTTGGGCCAGTGTCCCTTGCTCAATTTGCCCTAATTACGGCCCAGGGCGGGGCGGAGCATCTGTTCGATCTGAACAGCGGCGGCGCGGGGGGCGGGGCGCGGCAGGGGGCGATCGCCGGTGCCATCGGTGGCCTTGACCATCAAAACGGGCACTTCAAATTGATAGGCTTCCATCCACGCTTCCCGTTCGGTAATGTCGCGAATTTCTAGGTCAAAGGGGAGGGAGTCCGCCGCGATCGCGCGCAATTTTGCTTCCAAATCTTCGCAGAGATGGCATCCGGGCCGGGAATATAAAATTAAGGTCGCCATGGTATTTTTAGCTCGGTTAAGATCGCCCTTGATCCGAACGCTATCATCCCATGGACGCAATTAGCCCACAACGTCCATCGCTGCAAATCAATTTCACATCAACCGTAGGGGCGGGGTTTCCCCGCCCAGCCCCCACGATCCCCCATAGGATCGCGCATGAACAGGGGACATCAAAGAATCATCGAAAAAGTAACGTGACCGATTGAATCAAGCCGATCGCGAGGCCCAAAACGCCACCCAAATTGACGATCGCCTGCAATTCACTTTTCACAATCCCTTCGATCGCCCGCTCTAGGTTTTCCGGACTCGTGGCCATCACCCGGCCCACAATGACGCGATCGAGGTCGAGGATGGGCAACACCCGCGCCACAATTTTTTCTAAATCCCGCTCCAGGTAGCGGTCCAGCACCAGGGCCAACTCATAGCTCACGGAATCGAGGGAATTGCGCACCGCCACGGAACTTTGGATGCGCCCCAATAAATTAGTTGCCACCTGTTCCCAATCCACCGATGCGCTCACCTCCTGGAGTACCGAAGTGCCGCGCGTTTGGAGATAGGTCCGCAGGCTTTCCCGCAGGGCGCGCCGCAGGGTACGGACGGTGGAGGTGGGCAGCTTTTGTAGGGAAATATCCCGCAGCCAGTTGTAGAGGCGATCGCGGGCCTGCAACTGCTCTAATAACTCCGCAAACTGTTGATTGGCCGCCACCGGTTCATCCACACAAAAACTCCGCAGGCGCACGAGGGCATTGCGGACACCAAATAAATTTGCCACGACCCAATAGGTGCCGCTGGTGCGTTCCCGGAAACTGTCGTCAATGATGCGGATATTGTCGTCGGTCAAAAAGTCCACTAATCCCAGGCGCAGGCGATTCGGTGCAAAGATGCCATCGAGAAGCCATTGGGCAATTTGGCGGGCCTGCGATCGCGTCAGGCGATAGTCCAAAAGCACCCGATCAAATAATCGATTCAGTTGATCTTTTAAAAAATCTTCGCTGCGCGCCCAAACTTTTAGTAAACGGGGCAAGGATTCCCCCACTAAATCGTGCAAAACCCCCGCGAGAATATGGGCGGTTTTCGATTGGCGATCGCCCTGCATTTGCTCTAAAGTCAGGGCCAACAGCCAGCGGATAGCTCCCTGGACGCGATCGAGATCCAGGAGCCGCCGCGCAATTTGCTCGAGCTCCGTGGGCGTCAGGAGGGATTCGGTGATCGTATTAGAAATGCGTTTGGCGAGGCGTTCCTGGTTGCGCGGAATCAATCCCGGCGTGAAGGGCAGGCGGAACTGGCTCACGTGGATGGGGCGGTAGGGGCGAAACAGCATTTTGATGGCCAGATCATTGGTGAAATAGCCGATCGCGCCCCCGGCCAGGGGGGGCACCGCATAGATCCACCAGTCCGCCACCACAGCCACTACTCCCGCCACCACCGCATCGTCTATGGGCACAAAATCATCACCAGTCCCCGGCGATCGCGCGGGGTCCACGGACGGCTGAAACTACCGTACCATCAGGGTTTTTCGCCCTCCACTGTCGCCACCAATAGTCCCATCATACCGCCCGCGATCGGGTAGTGAACGGCGCGCGCAAACCCCGCCGCCCGCGCGAGGGCCACCTGCTGCGGCCCGGTGGGAAACTGCTCTAGGCTCGGCCAAATGTAGGCATAGTCGTCCGTGAGGCCACAGTCCGCCGCCGCTGGCACGACGATCGCGTCGAGATACCACCGCTGGAACTGGCGCATCCATGGCCCCTCCGGGCGGTGCATATCCAAAATCGCCACGGAGCCACCGGGCCGCAGCACCCGCCGCACCTGGGCCAGGGCCTGGGGAATATCCACCACATTGCGCAGGCCGTAGCCCATGGTGGCGCAGTCAAAAGTTCCGTCGGCAAAGGGCAGATCCAGCACGTCCCCCTCGATCCAGGTGATGGCGTCCCCCCAGGGCGATCGCGCCGCCCGCCGCCGAGCCGCCGCCAGCAGATTGGCCGAAAAATCTAGCCCCGTCACCGAGCCCGCCCGATCGCCCGCCCGCGATCGCGCCACCGTCTGGGCCAGCAACAAACTCAAATCCCCACTGCCACAGCACAGATCCAACGTGCGATCGCCCCGCCGCGCCCCACAGCCATTGATCGCCATGCGCTTCCAGATGCGGTGCAGGCCAAAACTCAGGCGATCATTAAACTCGTCATAGACCGGCGCAATGCGATCAAACAAAGACCGGACAGCTTCAGCGCGATCGGCAACCATAGGAGCCCCAGGCCCTCATCCAACGACACGAACACCCAACCCAGACGGACCCCCATTATCAGCGGCGATCGCCCCCCGGTCTAGCCCGCCGCGATTGCCACCCCCCAGGACCCATTGCCTCGAAAACACATCGGACTAGAATTGTGGAGCATTGCCGCGATCGCCAGCCCAGCCCCCTTCAATCCCCCCTTTTAGACCCCCTTACCCCCCCAAAGCCCTTAGCATCTACCCGTCCTTAACCATGCCAATCCTCAAAATCACCCAGCCCACCGTCCTCAAAACCCGTCCCGTCCAGTCCTACCTACTCAGCGGCACCGAACGGCTCTCCATGGCCCCCCAGGAACTCGCCGCCACCGAAGCCACCCTAGAGGGCAACCACTACCGCGTCGTTCTCCAGCAACCCCTCAAGGACCGGCGGGAATGGTTCGCCTTCCAGGAGCACGTCACCCTCGTGGCCTCCACCCCCGCCCCGGGCTACCCGGACCAGCCCGCCCCCGGCAGCCCCGCCCCCGCCCCCGCCGCCACCGCCACCCTCCTGGTCAAGGCCCAAACCATCTTCAAGGCGCGCCTCGCCCTGGCCTCAGAACTCAGCAGCGCCGAAAAAATTAACGCCAAACTCGGTGAATTTGCCGTTGAATCCATCGAAGACGTGGGCGATAGCCACCTCAAAATCGTCCTGGTGGATCCCATTGACGATCGCAAGGAATGGTTCGTTTTCCGGGGCCACGTCAGCGTAGTCAACGTCCCCCCCTATCCCGCCCCCAAGGACGACGGCAAGCCCGAACCCCTGCCCCGCCTGAAGGTGAACGTCAGCACCGTCTTCAAAATCAAGCCCGTTGCCTCCGGGGATCTGGGGGACTCGGAAAAAATCTCCATCTCCCCCGGCGAATTTCCGATCGCGGCGGTGCGGACCGAAGGCAAGCACCACGACGTGACCTTCAAGCAAATGATTGACAACCGGTTGCAGTGGTTCGTCTTCAGTGAGCATGTGACCTTCCTGGATGCGGATGGGCTGCTCAGTGCTGCCTCGGCTCCGGCTCCGGCACCGGCCCCGACTCCGGCCCCCGAACCCCGTGGCCCCATGATCACGATCGCGGGCTACGGCAGCGTGGGGCTCAATGATCCGATTATTCCCAACGGCAACTTCACCTGGGCCGAGGCCACCAAGGGGGGCAGCCGCCTACCGGAAAGCGCCACCATTTCGCGCAATATCATCCGCATGGCGGAGCGGATGGAGGAGGTGCGCAACCGCCTGGGGAATCGGTCGATCCACATCACCAGTTGGTACCGCCCGCCTGCGGTCAATCGGGCCGTGGGGGGGGCGACCTTCTCCACCCATATCCAGGGCCATGGGGTAGATTTTGTGGCGAGTGGCCTGTCGCCCCGGGCGGTGCAGCAGATTCTGGATCCGTGGTGGCCCGGTGGGTTGGGCTATGGCAGTACGTTTACCCATTTGGACAATCGGGGTTACCGGGCCCGGTGGAATTATGGCAATTAGTGCTGGGGGGTGCGGCGCGGGGAGGCTGGCGATCGCGCCGGGGGCTATTGCCGTTTGGCGGGGGGCCTAGGGTTGTTCGGTGGCCATGGTTGATTCTGCGGATCCTGCCGATCGCCCGTCCCCCTCGGACACCAATCTGAAGGCGGCGCTCCAAATTGCCCGAACGATCGCGCGATCGTCGGGTCAATTTGTGCCGATTTTTGCCCGCTGCAATTACGGCATTACGATCGAGCGGGCGCTGCAAACCCTCTCGGATCTGTGGCCCCAGGTGGCGGGCGATCGCGGGCCGTTGCGCTGGATTTCGGTGACCCTGGCGGGCGATCGCCCTTCCCTGTTCCATGGGCTACAACAGGCGATCGCGGCGGACCAGCACCCGGAGCCGCCCGCCTTTGCCGTGGTGTTTGGCCTGTCGTGCCTGGAGGATTTGGAAGGCACCCTCGTGGCGGCTAATGTGATGCGCAATGAGTTCCAGCGGGGCATTTCCATGCCGGTGGTGCTGTGGCTCAGCGATGGGGCCTTGGCGACGTTGGTGCGGATTGCGCCGGATTTTTATAGCTATGGCACCACGAAGCGCTTCGAGGCGGATCCTGAGGATTTGGCCGCTGCGGTGGCGACGCGGGTGGATCAGGCCATGGAGCGGGCTTTGGAGATTGGGGCGGGGCGGTTTTTGGCGACCGATGGGGCCGCCAGCCGCGAGGTGGCCGCCGCCCGTCAGGAACTGCGCGATCGCCAGCGCCCCCTAGGACCAGCATTGGAGGCGGGGGTGGAATTTGTCCTGGCCCAGAACCCGGATCTGCCCCTGGAGACCTCCAAGATCCACTATGAACGCAGTTTGGCCCTGTTCCGCTCGGCGGGCGATCGCGTGCGCGAGGGCTGCGTTTGGTTTTACCTAAACCTCTGGTGGCGGCGGGTGGCGGTGCGCCAGCGCGATCGCTACGACGAAGCCTATGGCCATGCCCGCTACTGCTGCGATCGCGCCCTGGCCTGTTTCAAGGCAGCCGATCGCGAAGACCTCACGGCCCGGTTTGTCAGCGGCCTGTGCGCCGTCCTCCAGCGCCAGAAAGCCTGGGAAGAACTGGAGCGGGTCGCCAGCCATGCCATGGCCCTGCACCGCCGGGATCCGATCCGCCTCGCCTACGATTGCGGTTCCCTGGCGATGGTGGCCCTGGCGCGGGAGCATTGGGACGATGCCCTCACCTTGACCGATCGCGCCTTGGCCCTCTATGGCCGGGTGCGCCCCCCCCGCAGCGGCCACCCCAGCGGCTGGGAACGGTTCGAGCGGGAGTTGCAGCTCTATCACCAGGAATTTTATTTATACCTGCGCGGGCGGGCCTTGACGGGCCTTGGGCGCATTCCCGAGGCGATCGATGACCTGAACCGGGCGCGGGGGACGGGCCATCCGGAATATGAGCCGGAGCTCTATGTGCGCATTCTCGAAACCCTGCGGCGGCTGCTCTTTGCCATGGGGGACTACCGCCAAGCCTATGAGGTGAAGCAGGAGCGGCAGGCGATCGAGGCGGAATATGGGTTTCGGCCTTTTACGGGGGCGGTGCGGCTGCGGCCCCTCAAGCGTCCGATTAATCCAGCCTGGGATCTGGGGCCGCGCGATCGCGATGGGGCGATCGCCGCCGGTCGGGAGGAGGATGTGCGGGAGTTGGTGCGCCGGGTGGCCCAGCCGCGCTACAAGCTGATCGTGATCCACGGGGCCTCCGGCGTAGGAAAAAGTTCGCTCCTGTGGGCGGGGCTGGTGCCCGCGTTGGCGCGGCTGACGGTGGATGGCAAGACGGTGATTCCGGTGGCCCTGCGGCGCTACGGCAACTGGGCGCGGGATCTCAGCCGCAAGCTGGCTCGGGAAACCCAGGCGCTGTTGCCGAATTTGGGCACCTGGGACATTGAACCGACCCCCGAGGCGATCGCGGCGGCCCTGCGGGTGAGCGGCCAGCGCAATTGTTTGACGGTGCTGATTTTTGATCAGTTGGAGGAATTTTTCTTCGAGGGGGAAACGGGGCGCGATCGCCGGGTGCGGCAGCCGTTCTACCAATTCATTGGCCGCTGCATGGCCCTGCCGGATGTGAAGGTGATCTTTGCCCTGCGGGAGGATTATCTCCACTGTCTATTGGAACTCGATCGCCTGACGGACCTCGGGGCGATTGATGAGGATATTTTGCGGCGGGATGTGCGCTATGCCCTGGGGGATTTCTGCCGCGATCGCGCCCGACAGGTGTTGATTGATCTGACGGCGCGATCGCAGTTTTACCTAGAGCCGGACCTGATCGATGCCCTGGTGGAGGATCTGGCGGCGGAATTGGGGGAGGTGCGGCCCATCGAGTTGCAGGTGGTGGGGGCACAGCTCCAGAGCGATGGCATCACCACCCTGGCGGCCTATCGGCAACTGGGCCGCCACCCAAAACAAACCCTGGTGGCGCGATCGCTGGCGGCGGTCATTGCCGACTGTGGCCCGCCCCATGAACGGCTCGCGGCCATTTGCCTTTATCTGCTGACCAATGAGCAAAACCTGCGGCCCCTGCGCACCCGGCGGGAGTTGGAGAAGGAATTGCACCAGCTCGATCTGGAGCCGGAGCCCGCCACCTTGAGCTTGATTTTGGATATTTTTGTCGGGTCGGGGCTGGCGTTCCTGGTGCCGGAGGAGACGGAGCCCTACTATCAATTGGTCCATGACTATTTGGTGCCGTTCATCCGCGATCGCCAGGGGGCGGAGATAGAACGGCTGCGGGCAACCCTAGAGAGCGATCGCCAATATCGACGGCTGGAGCGGCTGCGATCGCGCGATCGACCCCCTTGGCCGTATTGGCTGGCCCCCCGGTGGCTCCGGCAAAGCTGGCGACGGGTCCGCCGGGTTTCCGAACGACTCCTGGCCCAGGGGCAGCGGCCGGTGGCCCTGTTGCCGCCGCGCCTCCAGCGTCCCCCCCAGCGCCCCCCTGGGGATGCCCCGCCCGAGTCCTAGCCCCCCTTCATCCTGAGCTGCTGCCCTGAATGGCTCGTCCCATTTCCCCTTCTGCCCCTGTGGTCCATGCCCACGCTCCGGCCCATGGCTATCCCTTGCCGGAACGGCCGATCGCGCGATCGCCCCTGCACCGCTGGCATCCGCGCCCGAAATTGGTGGGGCTGCTGGCGCTGATCTTTAGTTTTTCGACGGCCCAATCGATCGCGGCGATGGCGATCGCCCTGGCGGTGGCGGTGGGGCTGTATCGGGTCAGTGGGCTGCCCTGGGGGCTGTGGCGATCGCGGGTGGTGGCTCCGGGCTGGTTCATTGTGGCGTTGGTGGCGGCGCTGCCGTTGGTGGCCGGTCAGACGGCGATCGCCGCGATCGGCCCCCTGACGATTTACCAAGAAGGGACCTTCACGGCCCTGCTGATCCTGGGGCGCTTCCTGAGTTTGGTGACCCTGGCGCTGGTGCTGGTGGAAACGACCCCTTGGATTGACCTGGTGCGGGCCTTGCGGCGGCTGGGCCTGTCGCCGGTGCTGACGGATTTGCTGCTGTTGTCCTATCGCTATTTGGCGGATGTGGCGGCGTGTTGGCAGCGGATGGTGGCGGCCAGTACCCTGCGGGGATTCCAGTGGCGGCGGCTCGATCGCCGACGGCTGACCCGGTTGGCGGCCCTGGTGGGGACGTTGCTGATCCGCAGTCACGATCGCGCCCAGCGGGTGTATCAGGCCATGCGGCTGCGGGGCTACGGCCAGCGGCGATCAGGCCAGCGGCGACCCTGTGACGATCGCCCGGTCGGTCCGTGGCACTGGCTGGTGATGGGGATGATGTCCGGATTCGCCCTGGCCTTCGCGATCGCGCAAATTCAAGCCTAGGGCCGCAAAAACCGGAAAAATCCCCCCCCACCCACCTGAGAAAGTGGAATAGGGCCGATGTGGCGATCGAGGGAGTGTAAACCGCTGTCCCATGGGCCTTTGGGCGGTCCCCCACAATGGCATCAACAGCAGAGGAGCCGTCCTAACCACACACCACCGGTTGACGCCCCGCCCCACGCACCACCGCCCATCGGGAGACCAGAGCCATGACCGCCACCCAGGATTTTTCCGCCAACCGCCGCCGCCCCGCCACCGCTGCGATCCGCCGCCTGTCCGCCCTGTTGGCCACTTGCCTGATGGCTCCGGCGGGTCTGGGTCTCGGTGCCCTGGGGGCGTTGGCCCAAACCCAAACGACGGTGATCGCGGAGGAGGCTGGCCCCGCCACCAGTGAAGGCTATGGCCCCCGCAATTTGATTTTGAACCAGACCAATCGCCCCAATCGTCCGGTGCAGGTGCGCGATCGCGACGGGAGCCCCGTTGATGCGGTGGTCCAGCCCGATGCCCGCACCCAGGAGCGCCGCCAGCGGGATTTGCAGGCGGAGCGCGATCGCCAGGAACGGGAACGGCAACGCCAAGCGGAGCGCCAGCAGCAGGAACAGCAGCGGCAGGCGGAACGGCAACAGCGCCAAATTCAACAGGAACAACGGCAGGCGGAACGGCAGCAGCGCCAAACCCAACAGGAACAGCAGCGCCAAGCGGAACGCCAGCGCCAGGACCAACAGCGCCAAGCGGAACGGCAACGGCAAGAACAACAGCGCCAAGAGCAGCAGGCCCGCGATCGCGTCACCCCCGCCCCCGCCCCCCTGCCGAGCGATCGCGTGGTGGACAACACCCCCACGGCCCCGGCGATCGCCCGCATCCTCTATGTCAACGCCAGCACCGGTAGCGACGGCGCGATCGGCACCAGTCAAACCGCCCCCTACCGCACCATCTCCCACGCCCTGCGTCAGGCCCGCCCGGGCGACACGGTGCAACTGGCGGCTGGCACCTACAACGCCAGCACGGGTGAACAGTTCCCCCTCGTCATCCCCAGCGGCGTCACCCTGCGCGGCGATGAGGCCAGCGAAGGTCAATCGGTCCAGATCGTTGGCGGCGGCAACTACCTCAGCCGGACGTTTGCGGGCCAGAATGTGGCGATCGCGATCGCTAACCCCAAGGCGATCGTGAGCGGCATCTCCGTCACCAACCCCAACACCCGAGGCACGGGCCTGTGGATCGAAGGGGCCGATCCCACCATCCGCTTCAGCGTGTTCCGGGGCAGCCACCGGGACGGCATCTTCGTCACCGGCAACAGCAATCCCACCATCCACAACTGCCTCTTTGTGGACAACGGCGGCAACGGCATGGCGATTACCCGATCCTCCGGGGGCGAAATCCGCGATAGCTGGTTCCAATCCACGGGCTTTGGCCTCGCGATCGGCGGTGCGGCCACCCCGCTGCTGCTGAATAATCACATCGTCAACAACAATGACGGCATTGTGATTTCCGATTCCGCGAGCCCTATCCTGCGGGGCAATATCATCGAAAACAACAGCCGCGATGGCATTGTGGCGATTCTGCGCGCCCAACCGGACCTGGGCACCGCCGCAAATCCCGGCAACAATCGCCTCAGCAATAATGGCCGGTTCCACCTGAACAATGCCACCAATGGGACGTTCACCGCGATCGGCAATAATCTGGTGGGGGGCCGCATTTCCGGGCAGGCTCAAACTCGATAGGTCCGATCAATCTGGTGGGATCGGGGCGCGATCGCGCCCCCCACAACCCGCAACCCTGACCCTAAAAAACCCTGTTGAAAGACACCCCTTGAACGCACCGGCCCATCCTTCGGCTTCCGGTGCGTTTTTGCCTTCTGGCCTGCCTTCAGCTCTCAGGAAGGGTAGGTAAACGGACAACGGTCAGCCAATACTGAAAATAGGTTTCTAGGGTCTGCCGCAGGCGATCTAATCTCATCGACTTGACCAGATAGCCGCTGGCCCCAAGCTGATAGCAATCATCCACATCATTGGGATTCGATGAGGTGCTGAGGATCGTGATCGGAATGCGCCGCAGTTTGATGTCCTCCTTGAGGATGCGCAGCACTTCACGGCCATCGAGTCCCGGCAAATTGAGATCCAGCAACACCAGGGATGGCAAGGGGTTTTGATCGCGATCGCCATAGCCCCCGCGTCCATAGAGATAATCCAACGCCTCATCCCCATCCCACAGGTGCCGAAGATGATAGCTAAACCCCATAGGAGCCAGCAGCCGCATGAACGCAGAAAAATCCTCGTCGCTATCTTCAATAAATAGCACCGTGGGGGGGCGAATCGCCTCTGAACTATTGGGGATACTGGATTGGATCATGGACTCCAAAATTGCTAATGATCTCGTGATTGCGCCCAGTTCCTAGGGCGTGGGATGGGTCACGGGGGCCGTGGGCAAGGTCAGGAAAAAGGTGCTGCCTTCGCCATAGGTCGATTCAATCCAGATGTGGCCCCCGTGGCGTTCAATAATTTTTTTGACGATCGTCAAGCCTGCGCCGGTGCCGCCGCCGTAGCGGGTGGGGCCATGCAGCCGTTTGAAAATCCGAAAAACGGAATCGAGGTGCTGGGGCCGAATGCCGATGCCGTTATCTCGAACAAATAGGGTGATGGGTGCGGCCTGCTCTGATTCTAGATCTGGATTGATGGGGATGGCAGGGGCGATCGCCTGGGACTGAACTTGGCCAATGGTGACGGTTTTGGGGGTGCTTTCGTTATATTTCAAGGCGTTGCCAATCAGGTTCGTAAAGACTTCCTCTAGGAGGATGCGATCGCCCCAGGCCGCCGGTAAATTCCCCTCGCACTGGATCGTGATGGCCTCCCCCTGGCGATGCAACTGACACACCTCCGTCGCGATCGCGATCGCCTGATTAAGATCCACGGGCACACAGTTTAATTCCTGACGGCCCAGGCGCGAAAACCGCAGCAGGGTTTCAATGAGACTATCCATCCGCTGGGTCAATCGCACCAGGGTTTGCAATTTATCCACCCCATCCGCATCCAGAACCGTTCCATAATCCTCCAATAGAAACGTGGAATAATTGTGGATGCCCCGCAGCGGCTCCCGCAGATCATGGGAAGCAATGTAGGTAAAGGAATCCAGCTCGCTATTACTGCGCTGAAGCTCCAGGTTTAATTCACTCAACTCATCCGCCCGCTTCAGGGCAATGCTTACGATCGCACTGCGCAGTTCAATCGCCCCATCCAACTCGCAAGCCTGCCACGGGGCCGACTGATAGCGCACAATTTCCTGCCATGCCGCAAAAGAATTCCGGGGCATCATCGTCACCGAACCATCGGCCTCGATCTGCTCCTGGGTCGCCTCCTGGGGATTGCCCGCCCAGGAAACGGCCATGAGTTTTTCCGGGCGAAACCACAGGACAAAGTAGCGCTGAATGCGGGAAATGGCGAGGGCCAAAAGGCCACTGGCGCAATCCTTATGGGCCATGGCCGGTTCATAGAGCCTCGGGAGGGAATCGGTGGCAAAACGATTATTTTCAAAGCGATCCGTGAGCCATTCCAACAGGGGATCAATGAAGGATTCGGGCGGCACCTGGCCTGCGCTGGTGATGGCATTGCCGTCTACTAAAATGACGCCGCCCGCCCCAACCAATTCGAGGAGGGCATTGGGATCCGTGGTGAGGGCGTTTGAGAAGAAGGAAGCTTCGGCAATGCGATCTACAAATTGCTTTTGGAGGGATTGGAGGCGATGGCGATAGGCCAATTGCTGCCGCTCCTCCTTGCTGCCCAATTCAATGGAGGCGACTTGACCGAGGAATTCGCACACGGTTCGCAGGGCATAGGGCACAAATCGCGGCGTGTAGTGGTGGCAGGCGATGAGGCCCCAAAGGTGACCATCCTTGAGGAGGGAAATGGACATGGAGGCGGTGACGCCCATGTTTTGTAGATATTGCAAATGGCAGGGGGAAACGCTCCGCAACACACTGAAACTGAGGTCGATCGCGTCGCCACTGGGTTCTAGGGTTGGGGCGGTTGGCGTGTCGGAAGAATCGTCCTTGGAGACGGATTGCCGCAGGATGGGAACGGGCTCGTAGACGGCGTTGATGATGGTGCGGATGGGGTTGAGGCCATAGAGGCGGCGGGCGGTGTCGGGGACGTCGGCGGCGGGGTAGTGCAGGCCCAGGAAGCTTTCGAGGTCGGGGCGGCGGGTTTCGGCGATGACGAGGCCGGAGTCGTCCGTGTCGAACCGGTAGACCATGACGCGATCAAAGCCGGTGATGTGGTGGACCTGGTGGGCGAGTTCCTGGCAAAGATCTTCGAGGTTTTGGGTGCGCTGGATGCGGCTGAGGGCGGGTTTGGAGAGGCGATAGAAGTCGCTGAAGTCTAGGTCGCGCCGGGTGGCGGGTTCGAGTTCGAGGAGGGTGAGGCCCTGGGGGGTGCGGTGGGCGATGCCGGTGAAGGGGATGGGGGCGGCGCTGGGTTCGGCGGGGTGCCAGTGCAGTTCGAGGGGGTTGATGGCTTCAAAGTCGCGCTCGATCGCTTGGCCCAGGAGTGCCCGGAAGGGGTCGCCGAGCCAGGGGATGAGGCTTTTGCCGAGGAGGTCTTGGGGGGGGACTTGGACGATCGCGGTGGTGTTGGCGCTGACCTGCCGAATGATCGCGTCGGGGCTGTCGAGAACGAAGAGGAGGCCGTGGGGTTGGATGGAGCCGGGTCGATCAATGGGGTCGCGATCGTAGGGACAGGGGGTGTCTGGGCTGGTGGGGTTGGGGAGGGTGACCATGGGGCAATTGGTGAAAGGAGCTCGACGGGGGGCGCGATCGCGGCGGCGCACGTCCCCATGCGGGGCTGGATAACGCCATTTTCGTCCTATTGCATCCGATCGATGGTGCGGTATTGGATCGCTTCGGCCACATGGGGCAGTTGTAGCGTGTCTTCACCGGCTAGATCGGCGATGGTGCGGGCGACCTTGAGGATGCGATCGGTGCCCCGTGCCGACAGGCCCAACCGGCGGATGGCGTTTTCCAGGAGCGATCGCGTGGCGTCGTCGAGGGTACACCACTGGGCGAGGTGGGCGCTTTGCAGATCGGCGTTGCACTGGGGGGGCTTAGTTTGTGGGGATTTGCTGGGGGCGTTGTCTAATCCACGGTTGAAACGGGCCTGGGCGCGATCGCGGGCCTGCTGCACCCGATCGCGCACCGCCGCCGAAGCCTCCCCCCCCGTCTGCCCCATGATCTCCTCGGGCTTGAGGCGATTGACGGCCACCTGTAAGTCAATGCGATCCATCAGGGGACCGGACAGTTTTGCCCAATAGTTCTCCCGCTGGCGCGGCGAGCAGGTGCAGGGCTGGACGAGATCGCCGTAGTAGCCACAAGGGCAAGGATTAGTGCTGGCTACTAAGGTGAACTGAGCCGGAAATTGGACCGTTTGTCTGGCTCTAGAAATGGTCACTTGACCCTCTTCTAAAGGTTGTCGCAAAAACTCTAAAACATCCCGCTTAAATTCCGTGAGTTCATCCAAGAACAAAACTCCCCGATGGGCCAGGGAAATTTCACCGGGCCTCGGATAGCTGCCACCCCCCACCAACGCTGCGCCGGAGGCGGAATGGTGCGGACTGCGGAAGGGGCGAACGTGGACGAGGCTGCCGCGATCGCGCAGGAGGCCCGCGACGGAATGGACCTGGGTGACTTCGAGGGCCTCGGGGAACGACAGGGGCGGCAAAATACCGGGCAATCGCCGCGCCAGCATGGTTTTGCCGCTGCCCGGTGGCCCCACGAAAATCAGGTTATGGCCCCCCGCCGCCGCAATTTCTAGGGCACGGCGGGCGTGCAGTTGCCCCTTCACGTCCCGTAGATCGAGCCCTGGGCTGGCGTCCTGGTCCTGGGGATTGGCCTGGGCCGCCGCGATCGGGGTCGCCGTGGCCGGGTCATTGAGGAACGCCACCACCTCCGCCAAGGTCTCAAAGCCATAGACCGCCAGCCCTTCCACCACCGACGCTTCGCGCCCATTGGCCGCCGGGACGATCAGCCCGCGTATGCCGAACCGCTGGGCCGCCACCGCCACGGGCAGCACCCCTGCCACGGGCCGCAGGGCTCCATCGAAGGACAGCTCCCCCAAGAACAAAAAATCCCCCAGCAGGTCGGCGCTCACCTGCTCCGAGGCGGCCAGGATCCCGATCGCGATCGGCAGGTCAAAACTCGGTCCTTCCTTCCTGAGGTCCGCTGGGGTGAGATTAATGGCGATTTTCCGCATGGGGAAGGCAAAACCGGCATTTTTCAGGGCCACCTTCACCCGTTCCTTTGATTCCTGCACCGCCGCGTCCGGCAGACCCACGATCGCGATGCCGGGTAACCCCCCCGCCACGTCCACCTCGGTTCCCACTTGGATGGGGTTGATCCCCACAAGGGCGGCGCTCCAAACACGGGCTAGCATGGGCAAAATCCTGGAAATGGGACGGTTTTGGACGATTGTGAGAAATTTTAATCCATTGGGGACGCGGCGGCGGTTGCTCCAGGGGGCGCTGGGGGGACTGGGGGCCGGTCTGGGGGCGGGATTTGGTGCAAAGTTCGGAAGGCGCGCCGCGATCGCCCAAACCCCAGAACCGTTATCCCCTCGGCCTTTACTCAAATTCAAACGCTTACGACCGGGGGATACGATTTTGCTCGTGAGTCCGGCGGGGCGGGTGGCGGCGTCGGCGTTGGCGGGGGCGATCGCGCAGCTCAAAACCTGGGGATTTCGGGTGCGTTTGGCCCCCCATGCCCTCGATACCTACGGCTATTTGGCGGGCCGCGATCACGATCGCGCCGAGGATCTCACCCGCGCCTTCACGGATCCGACGGTGCAAGGGATTTTATGTACCCGTGGCGGCTGGGGCTGCAACCGCATTTTGCCCCTGCTGGACTACGACGCGATCGCCGCCAACCCCAAGCCCCTCATTGGTTACAGCGACATCACCGCCCTCCTGCTGGCCCTGCACCAGCGCACCGGCCTGGTGGGCATCCACGGCCCCGTCGCCACCTCCAGTTGGACCGATTTTTCTAACCAATCCTTTCGGGCGGTGCTCATGGAGGGCCGCGCCGCCCGGTTTGAAAATCCGCCAAATTTGCCGTTACAGGTCCTGCGGGGGGGCCGTGCCCAGGGGCCGCTCCTGGGGGGCAACCTCTCGACGCTGGTGTCCCTGATCGGCTCGGATTACCTGCCCGCCTGGGATGGGGCGATTTTGTTCCTCGAAGAGGTGGGGGAGGATTGGTATCGGGTTGATCGCCTCCTGTCACAACTGGCTTTGGCGGGTATTTTAGGGCGCTTAGGGGGGGTGATTTTTGCCCAATGCACCCGCTGCGGTCCAGCAAAAGCCTGTGAAGGTGAGGCGGCCACAGATCCGGAGCCCTCGCTCACGCTGAATGATCTGCTAGAGACCTATTTTTTGCCCCTTAATATCCCCATTTGGTTTGGCAGCGCTATTGGTCACATTGCCGACAAGTTCTCACTTCCTTTAGGGGTGCCGGTGGAGATGGACGGCGATCGCGGGACGCTCCAACTCCTGGAACCGGCCACCGTCGATTAAGGTCAAACTTTCTGGATTGTCAACTCTTTATATTTTCAAAGTTCTGACTTGTTGAGCTTTGGAGTTTTTGAATTGTTGAATTTATGAAAAACCAACAAGTCAAGTATCGTCACCTCAAATTGTTGAGTTTTTATATTTTTGACTTTTCTTTAATTGATTCAGTAATTTATAGGGCGATTTTTTGCGAAGTATTGCCATCCCGATGGGGTGCGTTCGGCAACCTTCGCGTTACGGGATCATGCCTGTATTCCGAACGCATCGGCCCCTGTCAGCATTGTCGATATGTTCCTGATGGGGGATGATCGCGGGATTTTGATCGCGTTGATTTGGGTGTTGTCGGCGCGTTCGGAATCAGTGGGCGATCGCGTTGACCTAAGCCGTACCGAACGCACCCTACCGGACATTGATTGTTTGGTTAATTATTTAACTAAGCTTGTCCCTTGATGCGCTTCACGTAGACGCGATCGCAGCGGGCCGTTTCCAGTTCCGCCTCCGTCGCCAGGACATAGCCACAGCGTTCGTAGAGGTGCTGAGCCGCTGTCATGGATTCCGCCGTTTCGATCCAAATTTCCCCGAAGCCGCCCTGGGCGATCGCCCCTTCGAGCCGCGTCAGCAGCCACCGCCCGAGCCCCTGACCGCGCACCGTCGGCAGAAAGTACATCTTGCGGATTTCCACCGCCCTGGGGCCGCGCGCCACGGGATAGTAGCCCCCCGTCCCCACCAGTTCCCGATCGCCCTCGCCGCGATCGCGCTCCACCACCCAGAACTCTCCCCCGCGATCGCAGTAGCACTCCTCCACCGCCAGCACATCGCGATCGGCCCCCTCCGGCTCCCAGGGCAGGCCAAACTCCGCCAGCACCGACCCAATCAGCGCCGCCACGCGATCGCGATCGCCCGGTTCCCACGGCCGCACCCAAAACCCATTCCAGCGCTCCACGGCCACCCTCCCCAATCCCCATCCCAACGGGCCTGAAACCAACGACAACGGTCCCTTGCGATAGGGTTTTAAAGGGGCATCGCCGGGATCGCCCGTCGCCCCCTAGCCCTGTCAACAAACGACGTAAACGACCCAAAAGGAACCGGTAAAGAATTGATGACCATTATGACGTGGATCAGCTTGGCCATTGGCCTGGTGCTGCTGGTGGCCGGTGCAGAGTTCCTGGTGCGGGGAGCCGCCCGCCTCGCCGCCAGTGTTGGGGTTCCAACCCTTGTGGTGGGGCTTACCGTGGTGGCCTTTGGCACCAGCGCCCCGGAGCTGGCCGTGAGTGCAGGAGCGAGCCTAGCGGGTCAGGCGGATATTGCCGTGGGCAATGTCGTCGGCAGCAATATCTTCAATGTGCTGATGATTTTGGGCCTTTCCGCCGTGATTGCGCCCCTGACCGTCGCGCGGCAGATTATTCGCCTTGACGTGCCCTTGACCATTGGCGTGTCCTTTCTGCTGCTGCTGTTTGCCCTCGATGGGCGGCTCCAGCGGACCGATGGCCTGGTGCTGCTGGCGGGCATCATTGCCTATACGGTGTTTGCCGTGGTGCAGGGCATGAAAAGCGGCCGCGACGGCGAAGATGATGAACTGGCGGAGGAATATCACCTAGAGCGTACGGGCTGGCAGGCGCGGCTTCCGGCCCCGTGGCTGGTGGATTGGGCGTTGATTGCCCTGGGTTTGGGCCTGCTGGTGGTGGGGTCGCAACTGCTGGTGGACAGTGCGGTGACGATCGCCCGGGCGATGGGGGTCAGTGAATTAATTGTGGGCTTGACGATCGTGTCGGCGGGCACGTCGTTGCCGGAGCTGGCCACGTCGGTGACGGCGAGTTTGCGCGGCCAGCGGGATATTGCCGTGGGCAATGTGATCGGCAGCAATATTTTTAATATTCTCTGCGTGCTGGGCCTGTCGGCGACCATTTCCCCCGGCGGTTTGATGGTGTCTAGTGCGGTGCTGCGGTTTGATCTGCCGGTGGCGATCGCCACGGCGGTGGCCTGTTTACCGGTCTTTTTCAGTGGCAATGAAATCAGCCGCTGGGAAGGGTTTTTGTTCATCGCCTATTACGGAGCCTATGCGTCCTATTTGATTTTGAATGCGACGGGCCATGATATGTTGCCCGCGTTCAACTCGGCGATGCTGTGGTTTGTGCTGCCCCTGACGGCGATTACGTTCGCGATCGTGACCCTTCAGACCATGCACCGCCGCCGCCGCCGGTCCCAGTCCTAGGGCCGCCCCAAAGGGCAAGGGGATGTGTCAGGGAGCCCTCGCAAAAATCCAGCCGAACCGCCCCCGGAAAACGGCTTTGGTGGTAGGGTAGATCCAATCGATTGCCCTGCCTCCGGGTCGGGTTCATCGGCCCCATGCGTATCCTCCTCAAGCGCATTTTTTAGATTTTTGGCCGGTCGGGTCGGTTTTCCTAGGGCTGACCAGGCCCACGGCCAACCCCTAAACCTAACGAACCTTACGATCCAGAGGGAGTTTGA
Source organism: Cyanobacteriota bacterium (assembly GCA_022402445.1). Classification (GTDB taxonomy): domain Bacteria; phylum Cyanobacteriota; class Cyanobacteriia; order CACIAM-69d; family CACIAM-69d; genus MS008. The sequence continues at coordinate 585,651 of JAKRSF010000006.1, forward strand.
GCGTGTCTGTTGAAACGATCGAACGCCGCGAAACGGTCAGCGTGCGTAAACCTGCGCCCCGCTATCGGGTGTTGCTGCACAATGATGATTTCAATTCGATGGAGCATGTGGTGCAGACGCTGCTGCAAACGGTGGCGAGTCTGACCCAGCCCCAGGCGGTGGACATCATGATGGAGGCCCACATGAATGGGCTGGCGCTGGTGATTGTGTGTGTGCAGGAACATGCGGAGTTCTACTGCGAAACCCTGAAAAACCATGGCCTGACGAGTACGATCGAGCCGGATGAATAGGCTGCCCCTGGGGTCCGTCCCTGGGGCGGATTTTGGTGGGGTGGGGTGGATCTGTTGTTGTTGTCTTGCGATTGATTTATGGGTCAGCCTTGGGTGACGGCTACGATCGCGCGGATGCCGCACCTGGCGACCCGCCCGATCCCGTGGCGGATCGGTTTTTTTTTGTTGGGGGCGTTGGCCCTGTGGCTGCCGGTGGCGATCGTGGCGGTGGTGCCGTTGGGGGTGACCTTTGGCTGGGATGCGGTGGCGACGAATGTGACGGCGATCGCGAGCCTGTATACGGCGATCCTGACGGCGATTTGGATCTGGGGGCGGGGGGTGCGGCGGCTGGCGATGCCCCTGCGGTCCTATGGCTGGCAGTGGGGACCGGCGCTGGTGGTGGAAATTGCCTTGGGGGTGGCGATCGCGATCGCGAGCATGGGGGCGCTGTTTGGCCTAGAGGCGCTCCTGGGGTGGCTGACCTTTGACGTTAAACCCGGCCCCTGGGCGTTCTATTGGTTCAATGGCCTGGTGGTGGGGGCGGGGGTCGCCTTCCTGGAGGAAATTTTCTTTCGGGGCTGGTGTCTGGCGGAATTCCAGATGAGCTTTTCGCGGCGGCGCGCGGCCCACTACAGCAGCGCCTTTTTCGCCCTGCTGCATTTTATTAAACCGCCGGAATTTATCCTGGCGACTTGGCCGCAGTTTCCGGGTCTGTGGCTGCTGGGGCTGGTGTTGATCCAGGGCCGCACCAGTGGATTTCGCCCCCGGCGCGGGTCGTTGGGGGTGCCGGTGGGCCTCCATGGGGCGTGGGTGTGCGCCATTACGGTGGCCAATAGTGCGGATTTGATCCAATACACGGGGGCGGTACCGGCCTGGGTCTATGGTCTCCAGGGCAATCCCCTGATGGGGGTGGCGGGGCTGGCGTTCCTGGGGGGGGTGCTGGGGGGTCTGCGCTGGTGGGGCCGCAACCGTCCCATGCCGCCGCAGCGGGGCTACTAAGGCAAACGCACCGTACCCTGTCGAGTTGGGCCGGTGCGTTCGGGGTGGAGGGCGCGATCGCGGGAACCTTAGGGAAGCAAATGTACCCTAGGGGAAGTTACTTGTTCGGCTGGGGCGTCATCCGCAGATAGGGCCGAATTTCCGTCACCCCCTTCGGGAATTTCTCGCGGGCCTCCTCCGTGGGAATCGACGGCACCACCACGCAATCATCCCCATCCTTCCAGTCGGCGGGCGTCGCCACCTGGTGATAGTCCGTCAGTTGCAGGGAATCAATCACCCGCAGAATCTCGTCGAAATTGCGCCCGGTGCTGGGGGGATAGGTCAAGGTGAGGCGGATTTTCTTCTGGGGATCAATCACAAACACCGTCCGCACGGTCACCTTCGCGTTGGCCGCCGGATGCACCATGTCGTAGAGATCCGACACCTTCTTGTCCACATCCGCCAGGATCGGATAGTTGAGGGTGGTTTGCTGGGTGTCTTCGATGTCCTTCGACCAGCCCGCGTGGTCTTCGAGGTTATCGACACTCAGGGCGATGGGCTTGACATTGCGCTTGTCAAATTCCCCCTTGAGTTGGGCGACGCGGCCCAGTTCGGTGGTGCAAACGGGGGTGTAGTCCGCCGGGTGGGAGAACAGCACGACCCAGCTATCGCCAGCCCATTCGTGGAAGTTGATGGGGCCGTGGGTGGAATCTTGGGTGAAGTCTGGGGCGGTGTCGCCAAGTCGAAGGGACATGGGAGATGGGCTCCTGTAAATGCTTGTGGTGAACGGGCACGATGGCCGATGGGTTTATCTTGCCATATACTACGATTTCCCTACCGAGATGTCGTGGTTTGTTAAGGATTGGGGCGGGGGCCGATCGCGGTGGAGCTTTTTGGGGGGCTGTTCGTCTGGGGGAGGCGATGGTGGCTCGCGGGGCGATCGCCGGGGGATTCCGGATGGCCTGGGGGGGTCGCTGAGGGATCCCTAGCCCGTGCCGCTAGGCTGGGGGGTGGGGTGCGATCGCCCGGGACTGCCAAGACGCATCCCCGCGATCGCGGTTCCGCAGTTCATAAGGAAGGAGCATTGTTAGATGGCTGGCCCGAATTTTCCCTTTTACGATTTGACCGACGCGCAGGACATTGTCTTTCTGGGGCAGTTGCCGCCGGACCTGCTGACCAATTTCCCGGCGGGGGTGCGGTCCCTGGGGGGCGATGACCAGGTGATTGGCACCGTGACGACGGATTTTGTCTTTGGCAACTTGGGCAACGATACCCTCTATGGCTTTGGGGGGGAGGATATCCTCTGGGGCGGCCAGGGGAGTGATGTGCTGCTGGGGTTTGATGGCAACGACAACCTCAATGGCAACCTGGGCGATGATGTGGTCGATGGCGGCGCGGGCAATGACCTGGTGCGCGGCGGCCAGGGCAATGATTTCCTGGCGGGGGCCGAGGGCAATGACACCCTGGTGGGGGATTTGGGCCAGGATACGGTTTCGGGGGGGGCGGGCAATGATTTGTTCGTGCTGCGGCGGGATGCGGCGGCGGCTCCGGATCCGACGACGGGGGCGATCGGGGCGGATCTGCTGCTGGATGTGACGGTGGCGGACGATCGCCTGGGTCTGACGGGGGGCCTGACGGTGAATGATCTGCAACTGATCCCGATTCAGTTGAATGTGGGGGGGCAGGTGCGCGAGAGTACGGCGATTAATTTCGTTGAGAATGGCCAGTTGCGATCGCTCGGCGTTGTGGCCGGTTTGGTGCCGAGTCAGGTGGCGGCGATCGCGATTCCGATCCAGTTCTAGGGGCATGGCCCTGGGGATTGGCCCTGGGGACGCCGCCGATCTCACTGCGGCCAAGGGTTCGGGACGGTCGCTAGAATGGGTGCGGCTGTCCCTGGCCACCATTCCACCCACCCCAAAGGCGCAATCCCATGGCAAGGCAATTTCCCCAGCAATGTCCCCAGCAGCGGCGCGGGCGCGGGGGGGCGGGGCGTCGTCGCCTCTGGCAACGGGGGGGGCTGCTCGTGGCGATCGCCGTGGGGTGCTGGAGTTTGCTGGTGGCGGGGGCCGGGGCCACGCCCATCGGTGCCGCCCCTTCACCCTCGACGGCGGTGATGGCCTCCCTCTTTGGCCCCCTGTTTGCCGGTCAGCGGCCCAATAGTCTGGGGGTTCACGATGGCCAATTGAGCGCCTGCCCCCCTAGCCCCAACTGCGTCAGCACCACCGCCGCCCCGACGGATCTCTCCCACGCGATCGCCCCCTTGACCTATGACGCCGCCGATGGGGCCGCCGCCGACCAGGCATGGCAAACCCTAACCGCCCTGGTGCAGGACAGCGAAGGGGTCACCCTCGTGACGGCGACGGAGGATTATCTCTATGCGGAATTCACCACGCCCTTGATGGGGTTTGTGGATGATGTGGAATTCCACCGCGATCGCGCCGCCTCCGAAATCCAAGTGCGCTCCGCCTCCCGCCTGGGGGAATCGGACCTGGGGCTCAATCGCCAGCGCATCGAGCGGATCCGGGGCCAGTTCGAGCGGCAGCAGCGGCTCTCCGCCAATCCCTTGGGCCATCCCTAGGGCACCCGAAATTCCCCCGCCGTGGGCCAACGGCAACCAACCCGATCGCAGCGATGCACCAAAGCGACCCATGACCCCTGGCTTCAATGGCAGATTTTTTGACCTGAGCGATCGCCCCGAGCGGTTTCAGGTCTCACCGGGCTTTTTCGTTGGGCCAATTGGCCGTGGCACCGAACAGTTGCGCGCCCTCGGCGGCGATGACACCCTTTTGGGCTCCCAGGATCTGGACGTGCTCAATGGAAATATGGGCAATGATCTGGCCTATGGCGGCGATGGGGGCGATCGCCTCTTCGGTGGCCAGGGGGCCGATACCCTGTTGGGGGAAGGGGACAACGACGCCCTGTTTGGCAATCGCGGCAATGACCTCCTCGATGGCGGCGCAGGCAATGATCTGCTGCGGGGGGGCCGCGCTAACGATACCCTCATTGGCGGCGAGGGGGATGATACCCTCATTGGCGATGTGGGCAGCGATGTGCTCACGGGGGGCTCGGGGCGCGATGTGTTTGTCCTGCGGACGGATCTGGCGATCGCCAACCCCAGCGCCGTGGATCGCATCTTGGACTTTGATGTTAATGGGGACTTGATCGGCCTCACCGATGGGGTGACCCTGGCCCAGCTCCAGTTTGTGCCCTTCACCGATGCGGCGGGCCTGCCCCCCGGTGCCCCCGAAGGGACGCCCGCCCCGCCGCCCGTTTCCGGCACCTTGATTCAACTGGCTCCCGATCGCATTTTGGGGTTTGTGGTGAATGTGCCCCCCGATGCCTTCACCTTTCCGGGCATTAGCCGCTTTACGGATGCTTCACAGTTGGTGCGGATTACCTAAGTGTTTAGTTTTTAGGGGTTGAGGGGTCGCAAGGCCGATTGCGAAAGGCGTTCTGTCCTGGTTCCCGACGGGCGGCAATTTATTAAACTGTCCCATGGCCGCCGGGGGGCACAGCTCCCTTGCCTACACTCAAAGTGACACCTGTGACGTGACGGGATCCGCGATGCCCGCGATCGCCGGGGGCGGGTCCACCTGAGGGAGTTGAGTGAACGTGACCCATGGCGATCGCCGGGGGCCGATGACCGCTCCGGCTCTCCCTAGCAACCAATCCATCTCGTCCTATTGGGGTGCCTGGGGCGGCGATCGCGGTAACCACCACCCAACCGCGCCCAGGAATTGAGCCCCCCTGGGTCGATGAACGGCTCCCGCCGGTGCGAAGGACATCCGCGAGCCCTTCCATGGACCCTTTCGGTGGAGCGTACTGTCTGTAAGTGTGTAGATCAGGAGGCCGTTATGACGTCCCATAAGCCCTATTTAGCGATCGCGATCGCCCTCTTGACCCTGGGGGTCACCGCAGGCCAAGCCCAAGCCCAGGTGGAATGCCGCTGGGAAAATAACCGCCCCGTATGCCGCGACGCCGGGGCCGGAACCACGAATAACAGCCGCGATCGCCGCTATGACGACGATGATGATCGCTACTACGATCGCCGCTACGATGACCGGCGTTATGACGATCGCTACTACGACCGCCGCTATGACGATCGCTACGATGATCGCTACGACAGCCGCTACAACAACGGCCGCTATTACAACTCCAACAGCCGATCGCGCATCAGCCGCGACATTGAACGGCTCTATCAAGACGTCCTCGGGCGCAACCCGGATCGTCGCGGTCTAGATACCTACGTCGATCGCGTCGCCGACGGCAGTTGGGATCTCCTCCGGGTGCGGCGGGATCTGGCCGAAAGCCGCGAAGCCGCCGACGCCATCGATCGCGTCTACCGGGAAGTGCTGGGCCGCAGCGCCGACTCCAGTGGCCTACGGACCTATCAACAGCGCCTGCGGGAGGGCTGGAGCCTTTCGCGGGTGCGGCAATCCCTGGCCGACAGCAACGAAGCCCGCCGCCGCTAGACCCAATCCCCATTCAAGCTTGCGAGGGACGCGATCGCGAACTCCCTAGAGCAACCATCGCGATCGCCCACTTGCCATCTGTCTATCCATTGTTTCAATTTCCCATCATCAACCATGGCCTACCTCGATCTCACCAACGGCAACGATTCCATCGCCCTGCTACCGGGTCAGGCCGGCCCCCTCGGCACCCGCGCCCTCGCCGGGGATGACTTTGTGCAGGGCTCCGCCGGGGACGACATCGTTTTCGGCAACGGGAGCAATGACACCCTCGCGGGGGTAGACGGCAATGACTTTCTGCTCGGCGGCCAGGGCAATGACCTGATCGTTAGCGGCAACGGCAGCGACATCCTTGCGGGGAACGTGGGGGATGACTTTCTGCAGGGGGATGCGGGCAGCGACATCCTGCGGGGCGGCGAGGGCAACGATGTGCTGATCGGCGGGGCGGACAATGACTACCTGGCGGGGGATTTCGGCACCGATACGATGATCGGCGGCGACGGGGCGGATATCTTTGGCATCAATGTGGCGGAAGGGTTTGCATCGCTCCGGAATGCGGACATCATTGCGGATTTCCAGGCCGGTGTGGATGTGCTGTCGGTGAATGCCCAGGTGAATTTGCACTTTGATTCGAGTGTGGACTATTCCAATTTGCTGGGCCTGGGCGGTGGCGCACGCGATACGGTGGTGCGCCAGGGGGGGGCGACGGGGCCGATCCTGGCGGTGATTCTGGATACGGATGATCGCGATGCGGCGATCGGCTTCCAGAATGGACCGGGCTTTTTGGCCTAGGGGTCTGGGGGATCGTTTCTGGATTTTCGGTATGGTAATGGATTTGGGGCGAGGATTCTCGCCCTTATTTTTTGTTTGGGTTTTGGGTTGGCGAATGGGTGCTCGCGCTGCTGGGCTAGATTATGGTGCTGCCACCGCGATCGTTGCGGCAGAAGTCCCATAGACGGGAGTGTTATCCTGGTGTTGCGGCATAGTACCCTTTAGGGAGAAGTTATACCGTAACTGCTTAATAACGCCCTACTGAAGTAGTTAGCCGACAATTGCGATCTAATAAGTAGTTAGCTGACTAAGATAATACAGCATGAATGATTTGACAAAGTCCGAACGACTCCGTTCCTTTATCCTGGAGAATGTTGATTCTCTGGAGTTTGAAGCCTTTGGTTTCCCATTTGACGAAGTGCCAGATTTTGAGCTTCATGCACGGGATTACTTGCAATATGCTAAAGAAGAGATAAATAGAGGTGCAGATATTAACCTCATCAACTGTATTGGCAATTTGAAAAGAGCTTTGGATTGTCAGGTGGATTCTTATCTTCACACATTCAATCTATTAGATCTGGTTCGGGGGAAAAATCTAGGAATAGACAAGAAGCTTGAATTTCTTAGTAAAGTTGGAATTTTCAGTTCCCGTTCTCTGTCTCGCTTTAACACCATTAGGAATAAAATCGAGCATGAATATAAAGCTCCGCACATTGAAGACATTGACGTTTATTTCGATCTTATTTCTGCGTTCACCTCGATTTTGGAGAGGGAAACATTAATCCACAGCGAGCTTGAGGGTTTTTTCAATGGGATACGGAATCAATTCACCATTAAGTATCAAAGAGATCAGATTTGTATTGAAGTAAACTGGGGACAGTATGATGAAGATGCTTTGAAAAAAGGAGAAGTGAAGCTGAAAAATGAACCTCTAATTGCCTGTGCAAAAAAAGATATTGACGAATTTACATTCTTTTTCAGAGTACTAAACCTGATGTCCTTGCTGGCAGTCAGACACAGTAGCCGCTCTTATGTAAAATCTCAATTGAAAGGAATCTAATAAATAGACCTTGTCTCTTACAATAATTACAATAAATGCCAGCCAACAACGCCAGGGCAAAAGCGAGTTTGCTTGGTTTTACGCCAATCTGACTGGCTGGAGGGCCGGTCGCGAAAAACCTGACCACTACGTTACAGAACTACCAGGTTAAGGAAAGAAGTTGCGGGGGGCGAGGGAACTTGCCCCCTTGGTTTTTTCTGTGCTGTTTATCTATTTTTCGGTGATTTTGGCGGCTTTTTTGGTCCCTTGGGTGGGTTGGGGCGCTTCGGAACTGGCGCTGGGGAGGGGCGATCGCCGTCTGGGAATTTCGTAGGACCAGAAGTCTTTGGCCATGTGGGTATTGGGGAAGATGGCGCGGGCTTCGTCTAATAGGTCCTTGAGTTCGATCGCGTTGCCCGGTGCGTAGCGGGGGCTGAAGTGGGTGAGGATCAAGGCTTCGACCCCGGCCCCGAGGGCGGTCTGGGCGGCCATGGTGGAGGTGGAATGGAGCCGATCAAAGGCCAGTTGGGCATCCTGGTGGGCGAAGGTGGCTTCGTGGATCAAGACATCGGCCCCCGCTGCGAGGGTGACGGCGCGATCGCAGTAGACCGTATCGGTGCAGTAGACCAGCTTGCGGCCCGTTTCGGGGGGCGCGCAAAAGTCTTGACCATTGAACCGCTGGCCGTCCGGGAGGGTGACGGTTTCGCCCCGCTTGAGTTGGCCATAGAGGGGACCGGCGGGGATGCCAGCGGCGATCGCGCGATCGAGGTCAAAGCGCCCCGGCCGATCCTTTTCAACAAAGCGATAGCCAAAGGCCGGTACCCGATGCTCAAGGGGCGCGCAGGTGACGAGGTATTCTTCGTCCTCAAAAATCACTCCAGGCTCGACCGGATGGACGGTGATCGGAAAAGAAAACCGCGTTTGGGAATAGCGCTGGCAGGCTTTGAGGTAATCCGCCAACGGCGGCGGCCCATAGAGATCAATCGGGTGGGGCTGCCCCGCTAGGCCAATGCTCGCCAGCAAGCCCATCAACCCAAAAATATGGTCCCCGTGCATGTGGGTGATGAAAATGCGGGTGATCTGGCTAGGGCGCAGGTCGCTGCGCAAAAACTGGTGCTGGGTGCCTTCGCCGCAGTCGAGCAGCCAAAGCTCTGACCGCTGGGGCAGTTTCAGGACGATGCCCGAGACGTTGCGCGATCGCGTGGGTACGCCGGAACTGGTTCCCAAAAACGTGACTTGCACGGCGATTGTGTCTCCCGTAAACCAATAAAACCCACCAAGGTCAACCCTGGGGTCCGCTTCCATGGTGCCATGGGGCTGCCCCCGCGATCGCCAACCCTAGCCGCCCCGCCATGAATCCCGAGGGTTCGCAGCATTAACCTGAACAACGAGGCGACCACCCATAAACTTTCTCTAACGGATCAACAATTAAAACTGATAACGCTCCTATAACAGGAATATCGCCCATGGCCGTGGCAGGGCGCGATCGCTGACGATTTCCACGCCGCTTCCCCCCTACAGGACCGCGTGTCCCCAGGAGCATTTTCTGGCCGACCCCTGGATGTGATGACCCCCTAGGGACAATGGATCGATTTCCTGGCGCTGGAGCCGCCAAAAACGCAAGATTAGATTTGTAATCTTGCATCATGCCATCGAATATCGGATTCCGAGGGATGAGGCATCCGATCGCCCCCGCCCCGCGTACTAAAAACCAGAGATCCGGGGCCAAAGGCCAGAAACTCCAGACCAGCCACAACAAGACCAACTAGAAACCGACTGGGGCAGGGGGTCACCACCGCCGCCCCAGGGCCACCAAGGCAGAACCTAATGGGAGGAACCGTCGTCAGAGTTAAAAATTTCTAAAAAGAGTTGTCTTGAGGGTGTTAATTATGTTTGAGAAAGAGCAGGCGCGATCGCGGACCCACACTTCAGCCATCCGGAACCTGGTCGCCCAGGCCCTGGCCACGGGCTTTTTATCCACCACCGCCGAGGAACATCTCCGCCTCCTCATGGCAGCGGGCTACGATCTCGAAGACTTCCGCGCCATCATGGACCTGCAATATGCGGCGGAGCGGGGTCAGGTGCTCCAGGAATCGCGGTTGAAGCTGGGGGTATCGGAGGCCGTCGCCGTCGCCCAGGCCAGCTAGCCCCCTAGGCCATTGGGGGGATTGATCCGGTGATCCCCAGGGCCACCGGCGCTGGAGAACCGATCCCCAAGGGTGACCCCACGCCTCTCCACTCGATTAGCCCAGCGACCCGAATCCTGGGGGCGATCGCAAGGCCCAGCCCCATCCAGCCGTCGTCGTCGCCGCCGTACCCCTTCACGCAAGAAATTTTGCGGCGATCGCCCTAGTGGCCCTGCTTACGGCGGCGCTGCCACTCCTGGAGAAGATCGAGCCATTGGCCCGGTTCCGCCCGCACGGACTCGAGGAACAGCACCAGGGCCGCCTCGACCATCACTTCCTTATAGGGGGCATTGGCCTTGCCAAGGGCAAGCTGGAGTTCCAGATGATAGCGATCCAATTCCTCTAGGACCGATTCCCGCACCTGAAAGGTGCCGCGTTTGAGCTTGGCATGGCTGGACGCGGGCAGAGTGGGCAGGGGGCTTTGGAGGAGGTCGGACGGGGCCTCAGGGGTGCCGAGGGGAGGGCCGTCGTGGGGGGTGTAGCGATTCAGGCGATCTGGAAAATGGTCGGCGGGGTTAGCACCTTCAGCCATGGCGTTTCTCTGGGCGTGCGCCTCTACACCGTACTATTGCGCTGGCGTCCTGTCAGCTAGGGCGATCACCCACTACGGGAGGGGCCGGGGGAAGGGGGCCTCAGGGGCGATCGGGCGGCGGGGGGCTTTCGGGGTCTGGGGTCGTGGCGATCGCGCCCCCCAGGTTCAGGAGCCAGCTATAGCAAGCGTCGTAGAACAGGTCGATGTCGATGGTTTCGATCGCGCTTTCCTCGTCCACCAGGTCCATCAGGTGGGCGGCGGTGGGGGTCAGGTCCAGTTGATAGACATTGCCGAGGCGTTCCCAGCGATCGCGCTGGCCGGTGCGCACCGCTTCGACCATGGCAATCAGTTCGCTGGCCCATTCGCGGCTGTCCTGGATGTCGAAGGCGAGGAAGGCATCGAGGCGCTGGCGGGCCGCGTCGGTGAGGGGATCGTGCATGGGGGAGGGCCGATAAACCCCAGGCGATCGCCCAGGGGACAGGATGGGGGGTGATGGACAATCGGGGCGGCTAGCGCAGGGGGAAGGCGGTGTTGATGGTGCCGTCATTGAGGGTGGCCCCGGCGATGGTGTAGGGGGCTCCGTTGTTGCTGCGGCAGTAGCGGTTGGCGATCGCGGCGGTCAGGTTGGCCGGTTGGTTGGCTCCGCACCAGGCCCAGGAGGGGGCTCCGGCGGGGCAGCGGCTGGGGTTGGTGGCGGCGTGGCGCACGGAGGTTAGCACTTGGCTGGCGGTGCAGCGATCGGGAAACATGGTGGAAAATTTGGGGCGATCGGGGTTTTCCACGTGGCTCCATTCGATGCCATAAATGCCTCGGGCGTCGGGGGATTGGGTGATCCGCGATCGGGCGACGGTGCTGGGGTTACGGCCACCGGGGCGCGAGTGGAAACCGACGGGGTTGCCTCGGCGGAATAGGCCGCAAAAAATGTGGGCTTGGTTGATGGTGGGTCGCCCTTGATCTGCAATGGCGGCGGCGCAGCCCGGTCCGTTTCTGCCCTCGGCCTGGGGGGCGGCGATCGCCCAGGATCCGGCGACGATCAGGGCCATGATCCCAAACCGAAGGCTCCAGGGGTGCCCCCAGAACGGGCGGGGCGATCGGCGGGGGGCGATGGGTTCGGCGGGGTGGGGCATGATCAATCTCGCAGGGCACTCGCGATCGCGGGGGGGACAATGGGAACGGTTGAGCCCAGGGCCAAAGGCGTCTAGGAACCGTCGCCCGCTACACTTTCCTTCAACGATAGTAAACCTGATTTTTCCCCCTCCTCCCCCCTGCACCCCATGACCGCCCCCAAGCCCGTCCCCGAGTCCGCCGCCGCCGCCGCCCAGCCCGAGGGCGATCGCCCGACCCTGCTGCTGGTGGATGGCCATTCCCTGGCGTTCCGGTCCTACTATGCCTTTGCCAACAGCCGCGAGGGGGGCCTGCGGACTTCGACGGGGCTGCCGACGAGTGCTTGCTATGGCTTTACGAAGGCGCTGCTGGATACGATCGCGGCGGAACGGCCAGCGGCGATCGCGGTGGCGTTTGACCTGCGGCAGCCGACCTTTCGCCACGAGGCGGATGCGACCTATAAGGATGGGCGGGCGGAAACGCCGGTGGATTTCATTGCGGATCTGGAGCTGCTCCAGGAACTGCTGGCGGCGCTGGATTTGCCGCTGGTGATGGTCCCTGGCTATGAGGCGGATGACGCGATCGGGGCCCTGGCGGAACAGGGGGCGGCGCGGGGCTATGGGGTCAAAATCCTCAGTGGCGATCGCGACCTATTTCAGTTGGTGGACGATGAGCGGCAAATTTGCATACTGCATTTGGGGGGCCGCGATCTTAAGTCGTCTCGCTATGGGGAATATCGCAGCGCCCAGGTGATGGAAAAGTGGGGCGTTCGGCCCGATCAGGTGGTAGATTTTAAGGCGCTTTGTGGGGACAAGTCTGACAATATTCCCGGCGTGAAGGGGGTAGGGGAAAAGACCGCCGCTGAGCTGCTGCAAAAATACGATAGCCTCGATGGAATCTACGGCAATTTATTTGATCTAAAACCCGCCGTCCGCAAGAAATTGGAGGCCGATCGCGAGGCGGCCTACCATTCGCAGTTTTTGGCGCGCATTGTGCGGGATACGCCGATCTCGGTGGATTGGGATGCCTGCCAGTTGACGGGGTTTGATCGCGATCGCGTGGCTCCGGTGCTGCAAAAGCTGGAATTTCAGCAGTTTCTACGGCAGATTGATCGCCTTCAGGAACAGTTTGGCGGCACAGTTTCTAAGGCTGAAACGGGCTCTAAGTCCCCTAACTCAAAGGCTGAAACCGCCCGAGATGCGGTGGAAAGTTCCGCAAGGATTGATGGGGATCTGGACTTTTTCAGCGCTGAAGAAACGGACCAAGACATTGCGAACCGCCAATCCCCCGAGGATTTTCATCTAGAGATCATCACGACCCTTGACCAACTGGAAACCCTAATCGCCGCGTTGGATCAATGTCGCGATCGCGATCGCCCCGTCGCCTGGGACACGGAAACTACGGCCCTCAATCCCCATGTCGCTGCGATCGTTGGCATCGGCTGCTGTTATCAACCCCCCGACGCGATCGCCCCCACCGTCGCCTATTTGCCCCTCGCTCACCACAATGGCCCGAACCTAGACCGCGATCGCGCCCTTGACCTGCTGCGCCCCATCCTCGAAAGCGCCGATCACCCTAAAGTATTGCAAAATGCCAAATTTGATCGCGCCATTTTCAGGGCCGCAGGCATTGATCTCGCGGGCGTTGTCTTCGATCCCATGCTCGCCAGCTACGTCCTCAATCCCGACGGCAGCCACAACCAAACGGACCTGAGTTTCCGCTATCTCCACCTCCAGGTCACCAGCTACAGCGACCTAGTACCCAAGGGTCAAACCATCGCCGACGTGCCCATGGAAGCCGTCGCCGAATACTGCGGCATGGACGCCTACGGAGCCTTCAAACTCGTCGAGCCCCTGCGAGCAGAGTTAACTAAATTCCCTGAACTAGATAAACTCTTTCAAACCATTGAACTGCCCCTAGAACCGGTCCTCGCGGCGATGGAATGGCGCGGCATTCGCATTGATACGGCCTATCTCGCCAATTTTTCCAAACAGCTTGAGCGGGATCTCGATCACCTGGAAAAACAGGCCCATGAGGCCGCTGGTGAAACCTTTAATTTGGCGTCGCCCAAACAACTCAGTGAATTGCTCTTTGAGCGACTAGGATTAGATCGCAAAAAGTCCCGCAAAATTAAAACCGGCTACTCTACCGACGCCGCCACCTTAGAAAAATTGCGCGATGATCATCCCGTGGTCGCCGCGATCGTCGAACATCGCACCCTCGCCAAACTCAAATCCACCTACGTCGATGCCCTGCCCGCCCTCGTGGAACCCACCACCGGGCGCGTCCACACGGATTTTAATCAGGCCGTCACCGCCACCGGTCGCCTGTCTTCCTCAAATCCCAACTTACAAAATATCCCCATCCGCACCGCCTTCAGTCGCCAAATTCGCCGCGCCTTTTTGCCCGAAGACGGATGGCTTTTAGCCTCAGCGGACTATTCCCAAATTGAACTGCGAATTCTGGCCCATTTGAGTGGCGAACCGACCCTCATTGAAGCCTACCGCACGGGGGAAGATGTCCACGGTCTCACAGCAAAACTGCTCCTAGAAAAGGACACGGTTTCCTCCGATGAACGCCGCCTCGGAAAAATTATTAACTTCGGCATTATTTATGGGATGGGAGCCACCCGCTTTGCCCGAGAAGCTGGGGTACCACTGCCGGAAGCGCGGGGATTTATTCAGCGGTTTAACGATCGCTACCCGCAAGTCTTTGACTATCTACAGCAGGTGCAGCGGCAGGCGATCGCCCAGGGCTATGTCACCACCTTGACCGGACGGCGGCGCTACTTTAATTTCACCAACGCGACGTTACAAAAATTGCGGGGGAAAGATCCCGACAGCATTGACCTGGATCGCATCAAATCCCCAGGTCAATATGATGCGCAGCTATTGCGGGCCGCCGCCAATGCGCCCATTCAAGGATCGAGCGCCGACATTATTAAAATCGCCATGGTCAAATTGGCAGAAGTGCTGAAAAGCTATAGATCGCGGCTCCTCCTCCAGGTCCACGACGAATTGATTTTAGAAGTGCCGCCGGACGAGTGGGACGCCGTGCGATCGCCCATTACCGACACCATGGCCGCCGCCGTTGAATTGGCCGTGCCCCTCGCCGTCGATCTCCACGCCGGAGCCAACTGGATGGAAGCGAAATAGGCCAAAAACTCACCGGATAAAGGGTTTCAGCCCCTGGCTCCCGGTCACTCAACTCGCCGATTCCGCCAACTCTTCGACGATCGCAGCGATCCGAGCCGCCGCCCCCGACGGGCCACACACCTGCCGGAGGCGATCGCCCATGGCCCGCAACTGTTCGGGATGATCCAAGAGGTCCAGGGCCGCCGCCGCGATCGCCTCCGGCGTCAGCCGCCCCACCAGCTCCGGCATCACCATCTCCCCCGCCCACAGGTTCGGCCACGCCAGCAGCCCCAACCGCCGCAGGGCCAACGTATTAATCACCTTCGCAAACAGTCCCCCCACACCGGGCAAATTCGCCAGCAGCCCCGGAATCCCATCCCACGCCCGCATCGCATCCAACTGCTGAATCGGCAGCAAAACAATCGCAGGCACCGCCAACGCCCCCAATTCCGCCGTATTTGCCCCCACCGTCGTCAAACAGAGCGCACATGCCCGATAGAACGGCGCAGCAGGCTGGTGCGGCCACAAAAATACCCGCGTCCCCGCCGGCGTTTCCAGATAGGGCAAATGTTCGAGGGAATCCGCGCGATCGCCCCCCCCATCCCGATCCTGCCCATCCACCAGCGTCGCCGTCGTCCCGTCCACCAACGCGATCGCCGGATTGTGGTCCCCTTGCCCATAGCGCGCCAGCTCCGCCAGCGTCAGGGTTGGAGCCACCGGAATCGCAAACCGCAAATCAGGCCGCGCCCCCCGCAACCGATCCGCCGTCGCCAGCATCAGCGGCACCCCCTGCATCAACTTCGCCCGCTTCGATCCCGGCAGCAGCCCCACCAACGGCCCCCCTGGGGCAAGCACCGGCGCAGCCCCCTCCCCCTCACCGCCATCCACCATCAAATCTCCCACCACTTCGCACCTAGGGCGGAAAACCTCCGGCGCATTTTCTAACACATGCTTCCCCGTCACCACCGCCCGATCAATCCAGCGCAGCCATCGTACTTCCCATTCCGCATAGGTAAGAATTTTGTAGCCTAACCGCTTCCCCGCCACCAGGGCAAAAAACTGATCACCCCCCAGGAAAATCGTCACCCCGCGATCGCGCCAATCCCAGCCCGCCGCCGTGCGCCCCCAGAGCAAAAACGGCCAAAACGCCTCCGCCCCCTGCACCCGATCCACCTCCGGATAGGCCGCCGCGATCGCCGCCTCGCGGCCCGTCCCATTACTGCACGGAGACAAAATCACCGAAATCCGCAGGCGATCGTGATCGTCCCCCAGCCGCGCCCGCAACGCCCGCACCACCGGCCGCACCCAGGTGGTCACCTCCCCCGGCCCATTCGACAAAATCAACACATCCAGCGATCGATCCGCCATTGCCAGCCCCTCCCGCGCCAGACCCGCGCCCCAATGCCGACCGTCCCCTATCCAGGGCGATCGTCAGTTTATTAGATTAAGAATGGGGGCAACGGCCCAATCCCCCAAACTCACGCCCGATCCCTGGGAGCGGATCCAACCACCGTCGCGGCGTTTCATGCGCCCCCGCATCCCCATTTAATGGGTGATTGATTTTACATAAACTTGTAGTAATTTCACGGATTTTTTAGGAGCGCCCCGCCATGCGATCGCCCCATACCCACACCCCCCAACCGGCCCTGCGTCCCCTGGCGGAACAGGTGCTCGCCGAAGCCCTGCAAAGCCCCGCCATCCCCCTAGCGGAACGGGCCGCCCTGGCCATGCGCTACCTCGAACTGGAGCGCGATCGCCCCGACCCGATCCACCATCCCAAAGCCAAAGATGGGAACCCAAACCAGCACCCAGGGGCGATTGTCGAACCGGTCCACCTCCACGCCATCAGCCCCAGCGGCGACGCCCTCCCCAGCTTCGCGCCCCCCATCCTGCCCGTCCGCTACCACCTCATCCGCAACTTCCTCAGCGCCACCGAGCACCACACCGCCCTCACCACCGCCCTTGATCAACGCGATCGCTTCGTCGGCTCATCCACCACCACCAATGCCACCGACTATCGTCGCTCCAGCGTGCTCTATGCTACCTTCTACCCCGATCTATTTGAGCTACTGCGCCGCCGCATCCTCAAGCACCTCCCTCAAGTTACCCAATCCCTCAAGCTAGAGCCCTTTTTAGTCTCCCAAGTAGAAATGCAGCTAACGGCTCACAATGACGGCTGCTTTTACAAAATTCACAATGATTCCGGCAGTCCCGAAACCGCCACACGAATTCTGACCTATGTCTATTACTTTCATCAGGAACCTAAAGCCTACGGCGGCGGTGCCCTAAGAATTTACGAAACCGATCCCTTGGGCGACGCCACCCTGCCGTCCGAAGTCTATGAGGACATCGTGCCGGAGAATAACAGCATCATTTTCTTTGAAAGTCGCTATAAGCATGAGGTGTTGCCCGTGACCTGCCCGAGTCAGCAGTTCGAGCACAGTCGCTTCACCCTCAATGGCTGGCTGCGACAAACGGCGGTTAATCCCTAGGGCGATCGCCCCTGCCCTGACCTAAAAATCAAGCAGCAAAACATCTATCCATCACAGTTCAACTATGTTTTGCATAGTATGTTTTGCGTCGCTAGGGTGAAGATTGGGCAGTGTAAGCCAAAATTCGCTCTGCGGATGACAGCATATCAAGCAAAAACTGAAGATCCCGTTGCATAAATCACCTGGACAGATGACAGGATTTCTTGGCGACGTAGGTAATTGCGACTATTTTCAATGCCCTGACGGGTGATTAGATCAATCTCTTGACCAAAGATGATTTTAAGTTCCGCTTCCATCTGATCTAGGGTCCGAAACCTGGGGTGAGCGTCTGGGTGAAATTCCACCATTACGTCAATGTCGCTGTCGGGCCGAAAGTCATCGCGTAGGACGGAGCCAAACAGGGCAAACTCTATCACCTGCCATTTGTGGCTAAATTCTGCAATTTCTTCCATGGGTAGCTTGATCGTCGCAATTTTCATCTCAATTGACCAATCAAGGCTCTATATTGTTGTCAGATTTAGCCGTCGTGATCGCAGATAAGGATACTCCAAATATATTTATTAAATCGACTAGGAAACTCTAGTGATTTGCAAGCATTTAGCCTTGAACTCCTTGGCGACCTCTTCCAAGTCAGGCGACTCGCCATCATTTTTGACAAATAACATGACCAGGACGGCAATATACGCTTCACCAATGGCAATCGTAATGGCTGCTGCTGTGGATGCTAGAATCGTCCCCCCTATCGCAGAACCTGCACCGGGAATTAGTTTGAATAAATTGGCTGCAATAAAGCGTCCAGCGAGTGTACCGCCTGTGCCGCTGATAATACTTCCGATGATCGTGCTAAGAAAACTCTGGTCAATTGACAAACCAAATGTCGCTGAAATGCTAGACAGCATCCCGATTTGAATAGGCATGATGAGAGCTGCATCGGCTAATGGGATGGGCACCAGTGCTATTCCAGCGGCACTAGCTGACGCCAGTCCGACGATCATATGAGACTGTTTTTTTTTGGATTCAATATCTACTTTTTGTGCTGCCGTAAAGGCATTCTCCAGTCCTTTTGGCACAATCTGCATCGTCGCTCTGACAAGCTCTTTTAATCCCTTGGGAGGAAGGATAATACCTTCATCTAGTTCTTCCTTGATCGCGCGAACATTAACTGCATTACTCACTAGTGGCAGAATTCGTAAAACCTCAGCACGAAATCCGTTATCAGCTCGTGATTTTGTAATTACAGCAAGGATGGGTATGCGACGATCCTCTAGCATTTTGACAAGCTCTTCTTCCGCAGGCTCGACGCGCCTAGAATCTTCCGAGATGCAAATCCAAGCGATATGAATATGTTGATTTGGGTCGATATTTACTGAGCGTTCTTGAATTAGAGACTTTAGGGAGTCTAATGTCTCGGGGAAGTCTGCCATCTCCAGGCCACGGGTATCAAAAATAGACAAGGGAATTCCACCTTTCCTGATTTCTCTTGTTCCCTGGGTGACGGGGCGACCCTGGCCGATCGTCGCAAAACTTCCCTGAAAATCGCATTGATGAGTGTACTTTTACCCACGCCGGTGCGCCCAGCAATCAGAATATTAATATGGCCTCGATCCTTCATTGCTTTCTCTAGAGACTCTTTGAGAATGGAGGCAAAATTAAAATCTTCCACGCTATTCGTCACTCTGACTTGAAAGGGCGGGCGCTTCTCTATTGAATTGGGTAATTTTTCTCACGTCAAGGCAGAATTTACAAGTCTTGAGCTATTATGCGAACCTTTTAAGGTTGTTCATTCTCACCTAGTCTAATGTCCTACTAGCTATGGCTTTTGATCGCGGTGTTTGAAGCGCTCTTGGGCTTCGGCAAAGGCTTCGGCCATGACGGTTTGGATGCGTTGGGGATCGGGCTTTTTGCCCCCCAGCAAATCCCCAAAATAGGCGCAGGCCCCTTCCCCTAAGGCCCAGGTGTAGGCGGCGGCCCAGGTGGCGGCGATCGCGGTGCCGAAGCCGGGAATAATTTTGATCAGTTCACGGCCAAGGGTTTGGGCCACGAAGCCCCCCGCGATCGCGCTGAGAACACCGCCCGCTTGTGAGATAGATAAGGATTGGCCGTAGAGCTTGCCCAGGGCCACCACCAGGGACACTTGGACGGCGGTGAGGACGGGCATGGTGGCAAAGGGCAACGGCACGGCGGCCAAGGTGGCGGCGGCGATCGCGAAGGCCAGGATTTGGCGGCGGGCGGCGGTGCGGTACAGGTCACCGAGGCGATCGCCCGTTTCCCCTTCGAGCAGTTGGTGGAGGGTGCGGGCTTCCGCTTCGGGCAGCAGCGTCGCGATCGCATCCCGGAGCGCCTCTAGGCCATAGAAAACCGGGTGATAATCGTCCTCTTCGAGGGTGAAATCAATCCACACGGTGTGATCGCACAGGCCCGCAAAATTGGCTGCGATCGCCTCGGCGGGGCGGCTGACGGTTTCTAGATCCGGGGGATGCTCGGGGGGATGGTCGGCGCGATCGCGGGGATAGACCTCGTGGAGACAGGTGATGGCGAGCAAAATCGGCACCTGGGGGAACCGCTGCCGGAAGCCCTCGACCACCTGCCGCAGGCTATCGGTGGCAAAGTCAGTGATCTTGACGGTGACGATCGCAATGCCCGCCCGCCGTTGGCCGTCTTCACTCACAAAGGTGGCCCCCAACTCTTCGATCAGAGCGTCGCGATCGCCGCGATCGCGCTCTAGATCCCCCAGGCCCACCGTGTCGGTAAACACCAGTAAAGGCAGCGCTTCGGAGGGATAGGCATAGCGGCTGGTGTGCTGGGTATGGGGCCGAAACCCTTGGCCCACCATGGCCGCCGAGCCCCCCGTCAGGCCGCGCGCGATCGAACTTTTGCCCGCCTGGGTTTTGCCCAGCAGCAGCGCCTCGGTGGTGGGTAATTCCGCCCGCACCGCTGCCAAAATTTCCGCCACCTGGTCGTCGCGCACCCGAAAACTATCCGCTAGGGCCTTACCCAGTTGGCGCGGATCCAGATTGATCGCATCAAGGTTGAGGCCATCGAGATTGAGCGTAGCCCCAAACCCCTCGCGCCAGCTCTGTAACCCTTGCTGGGCCGATCGCCCCAGGCTTTGGGTTTGGCCGATCGCGCCGCCGATCCAGCGACCGAGGCGCTCCACCCACCGACCCCGAGGATCCTCCTTGGGCGCATCGGAGGGGGAATCGGGGGATGGATCCGGCGGCGGTTCAGGGGACGAAGGGGGCACCATGGCAGGGGGCGCAGGGGACGATCGCTGGCAGCAACAAAACCCTTAGGACGCGATCGCGGGGACCGGTGCCACCAAGGGCGATCGCGTCTGGAGGATCACCTGTCCATCGTCGTCGAGATCCACGGCGATCGTCTCCCCCTCTTGGAAACGGCCCGCCAAAATCCCTTCCGCCAGCACATCTTCTAGCAGTTCCGTTACCTTGCGCCGCAGGGGCCGCGCGCCCAACGTTGGGTCATAGCCCTCGATCGCCAGCCGCTCCTTGACGCGATCGCTCACGGTCAAGGTGAGTTGCCGCTCCGCCAGCCGCTCGGCCACCTGCACCACCATCAAATCGGCAATGCGGCGCACCTCCGGCTGAGTCAGGGGCCGAAACACAACGATCTCGTCCAAACGGTTGAGGAATTCCGGGCGGAAGAAATTTTTTAGCTCCTCCTGGACGCGATCGCGCATCCGCCGGTAGGCCCCATCCCCATCCGCCTCCACATGGAACCCCAGACCGCCGCCCCCCTTCGCGATCGCCGTCGCCCCCAGGTTCGAGGTCATGATCACCAGGGCATTTTTGAAACTCACCACCCGCCCGCGCGAATCCGTCAGCCGCCCGTCATCGAGCAGTTGCAGGAGCAGGTTGAACACGTCCGGGTGGGCCTTTTCAATTTCGTCAAACAGCACCACGCTATAGGGCCGACGGCGGATCGCCTCCGTCAGCGTGCCGCCATCTTCGTAGCCCACAAATCCAGGGGGCGCACCGATGAGTTTAGAAACCGTGTGGGCCTCCATAAACTCCGACATGTCCACGCGGATCATGGCGTCATCGGCCCCAAACAGGTAGGACGCCAGGGCTTTCGATAATTCCGTCTTGCCCACCCCCGTCGGCCCCAGGAACACAAAACTGGCAATGGGCCGGTTCGCATCCCGCAAACCCGATCGCGCCCGCCGCAGCGATCGCGCCACCGCCGACACCGCCTCCTCCTGGCCAATGAGCCGCTCATGGAGGGTGTCTTCGAGATGCATCAACAGGGCCGCCTCAGACTCACTCAGTTTAGTGACGGGCACCCCGGTCCAGGTGCTCACAATCTGGGCGATATCCTCGACGCCCACCTGGGGACAATCCGCCCCCGGAGCCGGTTGCCGCAGGGTTTGCAGTTCCTTTTTGAGGGCCAGCTCGCGATCGCGCAACTGACCGGCCAAATCAAAATTTTCCTGATCGATCGCCGCCTCCTTCTGGGCCGTCACCGTCGCCAGGGTCGCCTTAATTTGGCGGATTTGGGGCGAAAGCTGGGCGTGGTTGAGGTGAACCCGCGACCCGGCCTCATCAATTAAATCAATGGCCTTATCCGGCAAGAAGCGATCGCTAATGTAGCGCTCCGACAACTGCACCGCCGCCACCAGGGCCGCATCGGCAATTTTGACCTTGTGGAACTGCTCATAGGTCGGCCGCAGGCCCAGCAAAATTTCCACCGCCTCATCCGCCGTCGGTTCCCCCACCTTCACGGGCTGAAAGCGCCGCTCCAGGGCCGCATCCCGCTCGATGTGCTGGCGGAATTCATCCAGGGTGGTGGCCCCGATGCACTGCAATTCCCCCCGCGCCAGGGCCGGTTTAAGCAAATTCGCCGCCGTCAGGCCCCCCTGCATGGACCCGGCCCCCAGGAGGGTGTGGACCTCATCAATGAATAGGATGATGTCGCCCGCCTCGCGCACCTCTTCGACGATCGCCGTGAGCCGTTCCTCAAATGCGCCGCGATATTGGGTACCCGCCACCAGCAGGCCCAGATCGAGGCTGATCACCCGTTTCTTCGCCAGATTTTCCGGCACATCCCCCAGGGCAATCCGCTGGGCGAGGCCCTCCGCGATCGCGGTTTTGCCCACACCGGGCTCCCCGATCAAGATGGGATTATTCTTCGTACGGCGGCCCAGGATCTGCACCACCCGCTCCGTCTCCCGCGATCGCCCCACCACCGGATCCAGCTGATCCGCCTGGGCGCGGGCCGTCAAATCCGTCCCAAATTCCTGCAAAACACTGGATTGCTCCCGCTTCTGGCCCGGTCGCTCCGTCCGCGCCGATCCCTTGCCCCCCGCCGGAGCCGTGATCGCCTGTTCCCCCAGATGGCGCAGCAGCTCCACCCGCAGTTGGGTCGGATCAAAGCCCAAATCCTGCAAAATCTTCACCGCCGCATTGTCGCGATCGCGCACCAAAGACAGCAGCAAATGCTCCGGCGTCACGTACTGCTGATCGTTATTGCGCGCCTCCGTCAAAGCCCGCTCCAGGATCTGCTTCGCCTTCGGCGTGAAAGGAATTTCCGGCGGCACATAGCCCGACCCGCGCCCCACCATCGCCTCCACCCGCGATCGGAAGGCATCGAGATCGAGCCCCCCCCGGCCCCCCTCCAGGAGCAGCCGAGCCCCGTGGCTATTGCCCTCCCCCACCAGGCCCAGCAAAATTTGCTCACTGCCCACCAGGCGCTGCCCGAGGCGGCGGGCCTCCTCCTGGGCCAGAAGGATGACTTGGATGGTGCGATCGGTGAAGTACTCGAACATAGGGCGTTCGGCGGTCTTGGACCTGTAAATTTTTCTTTACATCCTGAGCTTTACTGTAGGTTACTTTGGGCACCTCCGGGCGTCCGGGCGGGGGGCGGGATGCCTCACCCCAAGGGGGCGGTCGGGGCTGGCGGCGCGCGATCGCCCGAGGGGGGTGACGGTTAGCACGGATCGCTACGGGGGTATGGCATTCCCTGGGGCCGCGATCGCCCTGGGGGGTCAGCTACCGCAGGGGCTAGGGCCGGTGTTAGAGTTGCCCTATCGCCATACGGGGGGCTCAGCCCGGATCCGATGGACGGGATTGACGTGCTTGCAATCCCAGTCGAGTTCTTTGGAGCCCTGGCCCACAGGTGCCACCCCATGCCCGTACCGTTAGGGTGCGACTCGGATCGTCATCGCTCAGTCTGCATTGACCCATGTCGCCATTACTCAATTCCGCAACGTCCGCCGAACCCACCGTCGAGTCCACGCCGTCTACCTCCAGTCCTCCTTCCCCCAGTGCTGAAGTCCATAGCCCTGGAAGCCATAGCCCTGAAAGCCGCGCCGCCGATGGGGATTTAGATGGGCTGCCCCCCCGGTTTGATCGGCTCTATCGCTACGGGGAACTGTGGGATCTGCTGCGGCGCTACGGAACGGCCTATCCCCATTTGGTAACCGTTGATACCCTAGGCCGCAGCTATGAGGGGCGCGAGATTCCCCTGGTGCGGGTGACGGCTCCCCTGGGGGAGGGCCAGGGCGATCGCGATCGCCCCGCCCTATGGATTGACGGCAATATCCACGCGACGGAGTTGGCGGCCTCGACGGCGGTGCTGTATTTCCTCGATGCCCTGGTGCGGGGCTACGGGAGCGATCCGGAGATCACCCGCGCCCTGGATGGCTGCACCTTTTATTTATGTCCTCGGATCAATCCCGATGGGGCGGAGTTGGCCCTGGCGGATTCGCCGCGTTTTGTGCGATCGAGTACTCGGCCCTACCCTGGCGATCGCGTGGCCGGGAGTGATTTTGAGGTGATGGATCTCGATGGGGACGGCCGCATCCGCCAAATGCGCGTGCCGGATCCCAATGGGGCCTGGAAAGTGTGCGAGGCGGATCCACGGCTGATGGTGCGCCGGGAGCCGACGGAGCTGGGCGGCACCTATTACCGGTTATTGCCCGAGGGGCAGGTGCGCAACTATGACGGGGTGACCGTGGCCATGCCGGGGCCGGAGGCGGGCCTAGACCTCAACCGTAACTTCCCGGCCCAGTGGCGTCCGGAGGGGGAACAGCAGGGATCGGGGCCATTTCCTGCCTCGGAGCCGGAGGTGCGGGCGATCGTGGACTTTTTCGATCGCCACCCGAATATCGCCGCCGCCGTGTCGTTCCATACCTTTGGCCGGATGCTCCTGCGCCCCTACAGCCACGCGGCGGATACGGATCTGCCGCCGGAGGATTGGCAACTGTTTAAGGCGATCGGCGATCGCGGGACGGCCCTGACGGGCTATCCGGCCTTTTCGGTGTATGAGGGCTATTTGGATCATCCCCAGCATGTGATGACGGGGGCCTTTGACGACTGGGCCTATGAAGCGCGGGGGATTTTGGCCTGGACCGTGGAGCTTTGGAACCTGCCGGAGGCGGCGGGGGTGAAGGTGGAGCGGCTACTAAATTGGCTTGATGAGCATCCGGTGGAGGAGGATTTACAGATTCTCCACTGGGCGGATGAGCATTTGTGTGACGCGGGCAATGGGACGGGCAATGGAGAAGGGGGCGATCGCGGCTACGGCCCCTGGCGTCCGTTCGATCATCCCCAGTTGGGGCCGGTGGAGTTGGGGGGTTGGGATTCGCTGTACACCTGGCGCAATCCCCCGGCGGATTTACTCGAAGCGGAGGTGGCCCGGTTCCCCCGCTGGCTGATCTGGCAGGCGCTGCTGTTGCCCAAGCTGACCGCGATCGCGCCGCCCCAGATCGACCCCCTTGGCCCGAACACCTACCGCCTCACCTGGACCGTCCAAAATACCGGCTGGCTCCCCACCGCCACCACCCGCCGCGCCCTAGATCAACGGCTCGTGCGCCCCTGCATTGCCCGCATTGATCTGCCCCCCGAGGCGACGTTACTGACGGGCCAGCCGGAGCAGGAAGTCGGTCACCTGAAGGGGCGATCGCACCAGCCCAGCGCCCCCTACTATGACCATGACGACGCCACCGACGATCGCGTCCGCCTGGTGTGGCTCATCAGCGCCCCCGCTGGCACCACCGTCACCCTCACGGTTCGCGGCGATCGCGCCGGTCAAGTGCAAACCCAGGTCACCTTACCCAGCTAGGGGCCATGGGGCGGCTGGCGGCCCGTGCCCGTGATGGCGCATCCTTAACCATTAACCATTGCGCGGCTTAATAAAACTCAGAGCATGGCGGCCCCGGGTCGCCGCCATGGTCTGCGGGAACACCCCCACCACCATCGCCAGGGCCGCGTGGGAGACCTGATACACCTGGTCCCGCTCGAAATATTGCTCGAACTGCTCCAGAATTTGACGGCTCCGCACCGCTGGCGCATCAATCACCGTGAAGCGGCTGGTGAGCTTGAGCCATTGCAGCCGGATGCGGTAGGCCGTCTGGCGCTCGGTGCTGTTCTGGGGCGTCAGCAACTGCAAATTACCGATGGGAATCGCCGCGAGGCAGTCGCGATCGAACTCACCCCCCACCGCCGCCCCCGGCCCCGCAAATTCCGCATAGTAGGGTTTGACCAACAGCACCCCATTGCGGCGGCGGCTGTTGACCACGCTCAGGGCTCCGTGGGCGATGGCCTCCAGCGTGGCTGGATCGCCCTGGAGGCTGGGATCACTCATGGGGGACCAATCCTTCATGGGCCAGTACCTTACGCCAACCGCTTGTGCAGGAACAGCCGTTGGGGCCGCCCAAAGGACCAGGGCAACGGGGGCGCGATCGCGGGGATGCAGCGATAGCCCAGCCGTTCATAGAGCCGCCGCGCCGCGTGGTTGTCGTCGAGCACATGCAGATAAATATCCTGAAACCCCCAGTCTCTGGCGGTCGTTTCGCAGGCCGCCAGCAGTTGTTTTGCCACCCCCCGACGGCGGCAATCCGGACGCACGGCCAGGTTGGCAATGTAGGGATAGCGGCCCCCGTTCCAGCCGAGGGGCATGGACGATCGCGCCGACAGCTCCACCGTCCCCACCAGCTCATTGGGCACGGCCGCCGCGATCGCCGTAGGGGGAAGGGGTGGCCCCGCGATCGCGGCCCAGCAGCGATACTCCTGGGGACTGCGGCGAATGCGGATGCGCAAATCTTCGTAAATGCCCATGCGGAAAAACGGATGCAGCCAGCCAAACCAGCCGCTGCGATCGTGGAAGCAATTCGCCAGCAGGTCCGCAAGGGCGTCCAGATCCGCCGATTCTGCGGCCCGCACGATCGCGCCTACCCTGGCCCGACCGGCGGCGGGCTGGACGGGCGTCGGCCCCACGGGTGGCACTGAAGAGGCACTCACGAGAGATGGTGTTGGATCCGTTCGACGAGCCGCGCACGACTGGCGATCGCCACGCGATTTCCTTGAATGTTCACGAATACCTTACCCGACATCCACCGCCAACGGGAGGTGTTTTGGTAAACGATGGTGCCCTTGGGCAGGCCATTGGCATCGGCCCCCTCGGCGCGATCGCCCTCCGTCGCCGCGATCATTCGGGTAAACTGCCACCCCTCCAGAAGCCGCTGGAGGTCCTGTTCCAGGCGCTGGGGTTTTTTGGTAGTAATTTCAATGGTTTTGCTGTGGTTGGCCTTGGCCCCGATCGCCCCGATAATCGCCGCCAGGGGCACCCCCCAGGCAAAGGCACGGGGATCAAAGGGACTACCGAGCAACTGCGACCCGACGGGCACACCAATCAGGACGCAGCACAGGAAATAGTAGGCAAAGGTGGGGACCAAGCCGGGGCCGGATTTTTCCAGGGGATTCACGGGGGCAGTTGAGGGGGGGAACTGGATGGGGGGGCGGTCAACGTTAGGCGATCAACCTAGTCTAGTGGAAATGGTCAGAGGACTAGCGCCGTGGCCGGTGGCGATCGCGCCCCACCCCATCCCTAGCGGCGGGAGAGTCGCCGGGGGCCATCGAGCCAGTAGGTGCTCACAAACCCTTTGCCCTTGATGGCGATGCGGCCTCGGGGGTAGCAACTGTAGTGATCGCGCAGGTGGCGGTAGGTATTGGGGCCAAGCTGAATCTTGCCCGTTTGCCCCTGGGTTTCCATACGGCTCGCCATGTTCACCGTATCGCCCCAGAGATCGTAGGCATGGCGCAGGGTGCCGATGGTGCCCGCCACGACGGGGCCGGTCTCAATGCCCATGCGCAACTGGAGGTTCAAGGGGGAATGAATCGCGCCGGTCCGCCGCTGGAGCCTCGGGAAGGTGGCGGAAAAGTCGGCGGAAAAATTGGCGGAAAAGTCGGCGGAAAATTCCGTGGTGACCCGCTGCATCGCCAGGGCTAAATCCGCGATCGCCACGGCCCCCTCCTGGATCCCCATGGGGGTAGGCAGCCCCGCCGCCGCCATGTAGGCATCGCCAATGGTTTTAATCTTTTCGAGGTGGCGCTCCTGCACCAGGCGATCAAACCGGCAAAATAAATCGTCCAGCAGGGCAACGAGCAACTGCGGATCTAGCCGCTCCGCCAGGGCCGTGAAATTCACCAGATCCGCAAACAGCACCGTCACCGCCTCGAAGCGATCAGCGATCGGGCCGGGTTTTTCCTTGAGGCGCTGGGCGATCACCGTGGGCAGCATATTTTCCAGCAGCCGTTCCGACTTATCCCGCTCCTGCTGGAGATATTCCTCCGCCCGCTCCCGGCGGCCAATTTCCTGATCCATTTCCTGCACCTTCAGGCGCAGTTCCATCTGGGCCACCACCTGCCGCGCCAAGGCCCGCAAACTGGCAATGCGCTCCGGCTCCAGGGTGCGGGGCTGCTGATCAATCACGCACAGGGAGCCGATCGCCTGGCCGTCCGGCGTCACCAGGGGCGCACCCGCATAGAACCGAATATGGGGCGGCCCCACCACGAAGGGGCTAGAGGCAAAGCGCGGATCGACCAGGGTATCCGACACCACCAGCACCCGTCCCGCATCCAAAATCGTATGGCCGCAAAAGCTGCCCGATCGCGGCAATTCCTGGGTGCCAATGCCAATCTCCGACTTGAGCCACTGGATATCGTTCGACACCAGGCTGATGAACGCACTGGGGGCGTCGCAGAGTTCCGCCGCGATCGCCGTGAGATCATCAAAGGCCGTCTCCGGCAGTGTCCCCACCAGGCCATAGCGATCAAGGGCCGCCTGACGGACCACCTCCAGATCGGGAATGGGCGTAATCGCCAACTCGCAGTACTGCCCCCCCGATCGCCCCATGGGGTCAGGGTCAGCGGGCAACGACGGCGCATCAATCACCATGGATCTAGAACCAGCAGCAATAGGGGTGGCACTGGCGAGATGCCGCGATCGCACCGGACTCACCGGGCGACACAATTTCGACGACTTCGGACATTCAGAAGAACGCATCATGGACCCACAGGCGATCGCAATGGTGACCCTTCAGACCCCGAGGCCGACCTCGTAACAAACCGACAGGAATCGATAGAACTCGAAACCGTCTGAACCGTAGTCCCTAGAGGAGGTCTGAACAGTGGACACCGTAGCCATGGCCTTGGCCTGATCCCTCGCCAATCGGAACGTTGGGAACCTTGAGCCCTTCGCCCCACCGAGGTCTAATCCTAGATCACGAGATCAGGTCCTAAGGGGCACTGTCCAGACATCCTCTCAACAAGCGTATCCCCCGATGGCACCCCAGGGTCCGTATTCCCTAGATCATCCCATAGGAACGGAAGCGCAATTGTTCAACCTAATGTCTGACTTGATAGTTCGCGATCCTTCGTCAATCGGCGGCCCACCCCCAGCTACGGCTTAGCAAATCTTTGGCAAGGCTTCATGGATACGCAACAGGATCCCCGCCGCGATCGCCCCCACCCGGAACGGTTTGAACCTCGCCCCCGCCGCCCCCCAACAACAGTGCTAGTATCTTGGTTTGTTGCCAGCGATCCCGGCTGGCGGAGCTAGGGGCGTCTGAATCCTTGATGGCTAGCTGACTAGGGCGATCGCGATTCAGGCTGAGAGGCACCCTTAGAACCTGACCCGGTTCACACCGGCGGAGGGAAGCTGTTACTTGAGGAATCGAACTATGCTGCGTACCGAATGGGTCGCGAAACGGTGCGGTCAGGCGAACGTGTCACAGATGCACTACGCCCGCCAGGGATTGATCACGGAAGAGATGGCCTACGTGGCCCGACGGGAAAACCTGCCGGAAACCTTGATCCGAGACGAGGTGGCCCGGGGACGGATGATCATCCCCGCCAACATCAACCACGAAAACCTAGAGCCCATGGCGATCGGCATCGCCAGCAAGTGCAAGGTGAACGCCAACATCGGCGCGTCGCCCAACTCCTCGGACATCAACGAGGAGATCGCAAAACTGCACCTGGCGGTCAAATATGGCGCGGACACGGTGATGGACCTGTCCACCGGCGGCGGCAACCTGGATGAAATCCGCACGGCGATCATCAATGCGTCCCCCGTGCCCATCGGCACCGTGCCCATCTACCAGGCCCTCGAAAGCGTCCACGGCAACATCGAAAAGCTGACGGCGGAAGACTTCCTGCACATCATCGAAAAACATGCCCAGCAGGGGGTGGACTACATGACCATCCATGCGGGCATTTTGATCGAGCATTTGCCCCTGGTGAAAAACCGCATTACGGGCATCGTGTCGCGCGGGGGTGGGATCCTGGCCCGCTGGATGCTGCACCACCACAAGCAGAATCCCCTCTATACCCATTTTGACGACATCATCGAAATCTTCAAAAAGTACGATGTGTCCTTCAGTTTGGGGGATTCCCTGCGGCCCGGTTGCACCCACGATGCGTCCGATGAGGCCCAGTTGGCGGAACTGAAGACCCTGGGCCAGTTGACCCGCCGCGCCTGGGAGCATGATGTGCAGGTGATGGTGGAAGGTCCGGGCCATGTGCCGATGGATCAGATCGAGTTCAATGTCAAAAAGCAGATGGAGGAGTGCTCGGAAGCGCCGTTCTATGTCCTCGGGCCGCTGGTGACGGATATTGCGCCCGGTTATGACCACATCACGAGCGCGATCGGTGCGGCGATGGCGGGCTGGTACGGGACGGCGATGCTGTGCTACGTGACGCCGAAGGAGCATCTGGGGCTGCCGAATGCGGAGGATGTGCGCAATGGCTTGATTGCCTACAAAATCGCGGCCCATGCGGCGGATATTGCCCGCCACCGGCCGGGTGCCCGCGATCGCGACGATGAACTCTCGGCGGCGCGGTATAACTTCGACTGGAACAAGCAGTTTGACCTGTCCCTAGATCCGGAGCGGGCGCGGGAATACCACGACGAAACGCTCCCGGCGGACATCTACAAAACGGCAGAATTCTGCTCCATGTGTGGGCCGAAGTTCTGCCCGATGCAGACGAAGGTGGATGCGGATCAGTTGACGGAGCTGGAAAAGTTCCTCAACAGTGAAGCAGCGAAGAAGGATCTGGCCACGGCCCAGTAGGGTAGCCGCGATCGCGCATTCCCTGCCCACCATTACATTGGCCGAATAATCTCACCCAAGCCCCTGGTTTCCTGGATGGAAACTGGGGGTTTTGGGCATGGCTGAAACAGGGCAGATGGACAAGCACAAACCGCGATCGCGGGCGACCCCCCTTAAAAATCATCTACAATTCATAAACAATATTTATTTATATGCGCCTTGCATATTTTGCTGAATTATCAATAGAATAGTGGTGGTTCAGGAAGCCATCGGTGAGAGTTCACCAGGAGTTGAGCCATGACAGCCATCACGACGACCGTTGTTCCCACCCTTGCCCTGGCGACCCCCCAAGGCGTCCTTGCCCCGGAGTTTTCCCTAGAGGCGGAACTGCGGGCCGCCCGGGAACATGCCCGCCGCCTGACGATGATGCACGGCATTGATGCTCGCGATGTGGCCGTGGCCTGGGACGCGGTTGAAGAACTGATGACCGCCAAAGCCCGCCAGCGATCGCGCGCCCTGTCGTCCTTCGAGCAATATTGCCAGGACCACCCCGACGCGGCAGAAGCCCGCATGTACGACGTTTGATCGCCCCGCGCGATCGCCCAAACCAGAGCCATCCCCAGTCCCCTAACCTAGGGATCAACTGAACGATCTAAAACCAAGGGCAGCCAAGGATTCATCGTCCCTGACTGCCCTAAGGTTATTGAGGCTCAAATCACCATCAGTTGAGCTTTGGCCTAGTCTTGTATGGGCGATACTGGATTTGAACCAGTGACCCCTTCCGTGTGAAGGAAGTGCGCTACCACTGTGCTAATCGCCCTTGGGCAGGTGCGCCGTCGCGCCCTTGCGGAATACCAATATACATAGGTCGCCCAAAAAACTCAACCCCCCTGCGGATATTCTTCCCAGAGGCCCGTATTTTGCCGCAGGCTGTAGTGGTTGCCCTGGCCGACGATGAGGTGATCGAGCACCGGCAGATCCAGCAACTGGCCGCATTGCAGCAGGGTGCGGGTCAGATCGAGGTCTTCGACACTGGGCTCGACGCTGCCGGAGGGGTGGTTGTGGGCCACGATGCAGCGGGTGGCCCCCTGGCGGATGGTTTCGCGGAAAATTTCGCGGGGGTGGGCGAGGGTTTCGGTGGCGGTGCCGATGGAGATCAGTTGGGTATTGAGGAGGCGGTGTTTCACGTCGAGCATGAGGACGGCGAAACGCTCCTGGGGTGACCACATCAGGGTTTGGCTGAGGGCGGCGGCGGCGAGTTCGGGGCTGTCGATGGTGGTT
Source organism: Cyanobacteriota bacterium (assembly GCA_022402445.1). Taxonomy (GTDB): domain Bacteria; phylum Cyanobacteriota; class Cyanobacteriia; order CACIAM-69d; family CACIAM-69d; genus MS008. The sequence continues at coordinate 617,254 of JAKRSF010000006.1, forward strand.
TTTTCGAGGGGACGGACGCAGGCCATGCGCTTGCCAAGTTCGATCGCGGCGAGGATGGTGGTGCCCTTGGCGGGGCCGACCCCGTGGATGGCGGTGAGTTCGGCGAGGCTCACGTCGCGCAGGGCGGCCAGGGGTTCGCGATCGCGCCCACCGATCACCTGCAAAATCAGTTGCCCGAGGCCGACGGCGGACAGTTGACCAGCCCCCTGGCCGGTGCCGAGGAGGATGGCGAGCAGTTCGGCATTCGAGAGGCTTTGGGGGCCAAGCTCCATGAGCCGTTCCCTGGGCCGTTCGGTGGGGGGCAGGTCAATGATGCGCAGGCTGTAGGGCATGGGTGGACGGTGGGAAGGGGTGGAGAGGTGGGGACCGCGATGGGTCAATTTTCGTAGGATATCTGGAATTTAGGGGGCTTTTGGGCCTTGGGCGGTGGCGGATGGCCCTAGGCGGGGGGCTACCCTAGGGCTGGGGTGTGGGGACAAGGTGCGCGGATGCGAAGGAAGCCCATGAAGCCGATGCAAAAGCCGATGAATAAGCTACTGATTTTGGCCTCCCATCCGGTGCAGTACCACGCGCCGGTGTTTCGGGGCATTGCCCAGCGGTTGACGGCGGCGGGGGGCAGTTGCGTGGTGGTGTACCTGTCGGATTTTTCGATTCGGGGCTACCGCGATCGCGAGTTTGGCACCAGTTTTGCCTGGGATGAGCCGCTGCTGGCGGGCTATCGGTCGGTGGTGCTCAATGAAAATCAAACGGCGCAACCGGCGGGGTTTGGGGATTTGGATGCGCCGGGTTTTGATGAAATTCTGGCGGCGGAGCGGCCCGATCGCGTGCTCGTCCATACGTTGAACTATCGCGGGGCGATCGCGGCGACGGTTCGCGCGCGGCTGCGGGGGATTCCCTGCACGTTGCGGGTAGAAACGAATGATGTGGCGGTGCCCCGGAGCCGTTGGAAGGGGATGGCGCGATCGCTGCTGTATCGGCTGCTATATCGCCTGTTCGATTCGGCGGTGGCGATCGGATCCTACAGCCGCGAGCATCTGATCCGCCACGGCATCCGGCGCGATCGCGTGGCCGTCGCCTACTATTGCGTGCCCGATCGCTTCGCCGCCATCCTCGATGAGGAAAAACAAACCCGCCGCGATCGCCTGCGCAATGAACTCAACCTCGATCGCGATCGCACGGTCATCCTCTTCAGCGGCAAACTCATCCCCAAGAAAAATCCAGGGCTGATCCTCGACGCGATCGCCACCTTAGCCCCCGAGCAGCGGCAACGGTTTGCGGTCCTGTTCCTCGGGGCGGGGCAACTGGAGGGGGTTCTGCGCGATCGCGCCGCCCAACTGCCCGACGTGCCCATCCACTTCCTAGGGTTTAAAAATCAAACGGAACTGCCCCCCTACTACCTCGCCGCCGACGCCCTGGCGCTGTTGTCCCAGCGGGCGGGCGAAACCTGGGGATTAGTGGCCAACGAAGCGCTCCAGGCGGGGCTGCCCTGCATCGTCACCGAAGCGGTGGGCTGCCATCGGGATTTTGCCCCCTTCCCCCACTTCCAAACCGTGCCCGTCAATGACGCGATCGCCACCGGCCAAGCCTTCGCGAATTTAATTAACCTGCCGCGCCAATTTGACCGCTACCGCGACTTACTCGAAGACTTTTCCGTTGATCGCGCCGTCGAACGCATCACCGCCGCCCTTTCCACCTTCCCTAACCAGCCGCCGTCGTAGGGGCGGGGTTTCCCTGCCCAGTCCCCGCGATCCCTAAAAAGCCCGTCCCGTAACGCCCAGTCCCCGCGATCGCGGATAGGCCCAAGCAGGTTGAACGGAGTTGTGATCATCGGTTGGGGCGCTTTGGGAAACCCAACCCCTACGGTGCGGACTGCTGAATTGGCCCCGCCGACGAAAACCGACGCATCAAATAGGCCACCGCAAAATCCCCATTCGGGTGCTGCTCCAGGATCGCCGCCAGATCAAACACCGTCTCCGCCACCTCATCCCCCACCTTTTCCCGCAGGGCGCGCCGCTCCTGAATACTTAATTCCCGCTGACGCACCTGCTCCTGCCAACTGCTGGTGAACAGCCGATCAATCGTCGCGCTCAGGCCCAGCCGCGTCAAAATATTCCATTCGCCGCGATCGCACCAAATGCCCCCACAGTTCTTGCAGCGCTCCACATAGAACGACGGCTCCAGCCCCACCTTTGCCCTAGACAAATAGTGCTGACATTCCGGACACAGGGCCGCACGGGTGTCATAGGGGGACTGCACAAAATCCACCTCCAGCACCTCCGGCAGGGCCTGGGCATCGGGGATGATCTCCCCCTGGGCCGCCTGCCACAGCTCATAGCGCTCAGCGGGAATCCAAGTACCCTGGCAATCGGCGCAGTGGAACCCCTCTAGGTTTTCCGCCAATTGCCCCATTTCAAGCTCAGTTTTGCGATCCTTCGGACAGAGCACGGCGCTCCTCTTGCCTGTTGGTTACTGCATCGGGTCCATTCGGCTCCCATCATACCCCCGGCGATCGCCCTGGGCACCCTTCGATGGAGGTCTGTGGCCCCTCAACGGCCCCCCAAAAAATTCCCCGAAAGCGCCCCGCCGCCCCGGACGGATCCCCCATCCAAACCAGGGCCAATCGACCCCGGACCCCCCAGGGGAAATCCTCAAGCGTGTGTTAAAACATGCCAGAATAGACTGGACTGCCTTTGTAGTTTTGTATTGTTTTTATGTTTTCTACAAAGACTCGTCCCAAAATCGCACTTTTTGGTCTATGGAACGGTAATTTTCGCGATTGTTGAGCGCATATCTTCAGCGGGGGCAAATGGGTGATGGGGCCAGTCCTGTGGGGGCAGGGAAGGGGAAAAGGGATGGACGAATTCGTCTGGAAAAGGCTTTTGGCGTCGCGGTTTGGGCGGGCGATCGCGGATTTTTGTGTCTGGGGAGGAGTGCGGGGCAGCGATGGCGACCCTGGCGGTCTAGGTGGCCCGATTCTCCCCGTTTGAATCCGATTTGATTGATCCGAATCTAGACGGGAAAATCAAGTCTCAATTTTTACATCCTTTCCCTTTTTTTCGTTGAATTGCGTTCTATGAAATCCATCATTTGGCAACAGAATCCTTGGCGGAGGATGCTCCTATTCGGGGTGTCCCTGGGCCTGGTGATGGGGCTGAAGCAGGGGGTGATTGCGCGGGGGCCGTTGGGGGGGGCGGCGGTGCCGGATCGGGAGCTGGGCGATCGGTGTGCGGCGTGGGTGGGCCTTGGGGTGGGGGCTGGGGCGGGGTTGGGCCTCCTGGTGGCGATAGGGGGTAGAGCGCGGCGGCGGGGTGCCCTGGGGGGCGGGGCCGGGGCGGGGGTGATGCTTGATGGGGCGGCGGTGGGCCTGGTGGCGCTGGATTTGGCGGGGCAGGTGCTGGAGGTGAATCGGGCGGCGGCGATCGCCCTGGGGGTGGCGGCGCGATCGCTGGTGGGGCAGCCCTGGGTGAGTCTGCTGGGGGCGGGCGATCGCACGGCCTTTGAGGCCCGGTGTCGGGCGCTGTTTTCGGCCCAGTTGGAGGCCCTAGGACGTGAGGATCCGACGGAGCATCCCCAGACGGGAGAGGCGGCGGCGCAGCGCGATCAGCCCCTACGGCAGCGGTTGATGGTGCCCCAGGGGGACGAGGGGGAGCCGGAGGGGCCAAGGCCAGGGACGCCATTGCGGGAGGTTTCCTGTGCGGTCCATCTGGCCCTGGTGGGCGATCGCCGGGGACGGCCCAGTTATTTTCTGCTGACCCTGATGCCCCTGGGCGATCGCGGGGGCCAGGAATCCCTAGAAGTGGGCAATGAGCAGCGCTACCGCGAACTGGTGAACCGGCTGCGGGAGGTGGTATTCCAGGTGGATGGCCAGGGCCGCTGGCGGTTCCTGTCGCCCGCCTGGGAACGGCTGCTGGGCTATCGGGTGGCGGACAGTTTGGGGCGATCGGTGAAGGATTTTCTACACCCGTCCCACACGCAGACGGCAATGATCTGTATGCAGGAGCTGCTATCGGGGGCAAAGCCCTGGTGTCGGCGGACCTTGCAGTTTGTGGAAAGCAGTGGGGCGGTGCGCCATGTGGAGATTTTTGCCCAGCCGGAGCGGAATGCGGCAGGGGCCATCATCGGCATTGCGGGCAGTTTGGATGATGTGACGGAGCGCTTCCAGACGGAGGACGCCCTGCGGTCGAGTGAGGAACGGCTGCGGGCGCTGTTCGAGCAGGCGGCGGTGGGCATCGGCCAATTGACCCGCTCGGGGCACTACATTCAGGTGAACAATAAGTTCTGTAGTTTGGTGGGCTACAGCGCGGAGGAAGTCCGGACGATGACGTTTCTGGACTTGACCCATCCGGCGGATCGCGATCGCAACCGCGCCCTAGCGGAACAGCTTTGGAAGGGGCAAATCCCGTCCTATTCCATTGAAAAACGCTTTGTCCGCAAAAATGGCAAGGTGCAGTGGGTGAACGTGACGGTTTCCCTGGTTTCCCATGGCGATCGCGGGGCGGAAAGCTGGACCCTGGCGATCGTGGAGGACATCAGCGGCCGCAAGCAGGCGGAGGAGCAGCTCACCTACAGCGCCTTTTATGATCAGTTGACGGGGTTGGCGAACCGCAATCTATTTGTGACGCGACTCCAGGGGGCCTTGCAGCGGGTGGTGGAGGGGGAAATTTTTGCCCTGCTGTATATCGACCTCGATCGCTTCAAGGTGGTCAACGACAGTTTGGGTCACCAGGCGGGGGACGATTTGATTGTGCAGATTGCCCAGCGGCTCCAGGGCTGTGTGCGCTGCAATGACACGGTGGCGCGGCTGGGGGGCGATGAGTTTGCGGTGCTGCTCGAACTGGCGGTGGAGGAGGCGGAGGCGATCGCGATCGCGGAGCGCATCCAAACCACCCTGCGACAGCCCTTTCGGATCCATGAGCACGACTTCTACAGCAGCGCCAGTATCGGCGTGGCCTTCAGCAACAATCCCCACACGGGCCGCCCCTACGAAAGCTGGGAGGCCATGATGCGGGACGCGGACATCGCCATGTATCGGGCCAAAAATGGCGGACGGGCGCGCTGCTGCGTCTTCGAGGGGCCAATGCACCACCGCACCCTCACCCAACTGAACCTGGAGGCGGATTTGCGGCAGGCCATGGCCCGCCAGGGGCTCGATGTACATTTTCAGCCGATTGTGGCCCTGGCGGACCTGCGGCTGGTGGGCTTCGAGGCGCTCCTGCGCTGGGAGCATAGCCAGTGGGGGCCGGTGTCGCCAGCGGAATTTGTGCCGGTGGCGGAGGAGACGGATCTGATTGTGGAGCTGGGGGAGTGGGTGCTGCGGGCGGCCTGCCAGCAGATTCGCGCCTGGCGGATGGCGGGGGTGTTGCAGCCGGAGATGACGGTGGCGGTGAATGTGTCGGGGCGGCAGTTTGAACGGCTCAATTTTGGCGATCGCGTGGGGGAAATTGTGCGGAATGCGTCGATCGCGGCGACCCACCTGCGGCTAGAGGTGACGGAAACCGCGATCGCCCAGCAGCACAAATCCGCCGCCGCTATCCTGAGCCAACTGCGGGAAATGGGCATCCGTTCCAGCATCGACGACTTCGGCACGGGCTACTCCTCCCTGAGCCGCCTCCACAAATTCCCGGTGGACCTGCTCAAGATCGATCGCTCCTTCGTCAAACGCATGGCCACCTCGGAAGACGGCCGCGAAATTGCCCGCACCATCGTCAACCTCGCCCGTAGCCTCAACCTCAAAACCGTCGCCGAGGGCATCGAAACCCCCCAACAGCTCCAGCAATTGCAGGCCATGGGCTGTGACTACGGCCAGGGCTACTTCTTTGCGCCGGCCCTTGAACCCCAGGCGGCGACGATGCTGCTAGAGCAGGGCCATGGGGCCTTTCAAGAAACCTGGCAGCGGCTGGCGATCGCCCCATCGGCCCCCGCCACCCCGGAGCGGGACCAGAAGGCCAATCCCGAGTAGGTCGAATCGCGGTGCCCGGTGCCGCCCCCCAGGACACTTCTGGCCCGGTTCTAGGGGATTCTAGGCCGTTTCTCGGTGCCCCCCAGGGCGATCGCCCCGGCCCGCACCCGGAAAACCCGATATCCTGGCAGGTGAAGTTTTTTTAAGATTGGCCGACCCCCACCGTGCTGCGACTGATCACCGATTTTGACGGCCCCGTCATGGACGTTTCCGAGCGTTATTACCGGGTCTATCGCTACTGTTTAGAGCGTTTGAGTACGCCGGACGGCCCGCCCCTGCGGGTGCTATCGAAGGCGGAATTTTGGGATTGTAAGCGGGCTCAGGTGCCCGAGCGGGAAATTGGTCAGCTTTCGGGCCTCGATGAAGCGCGATCGCTGGAATTCGCCCGCCTGCGCCGCGAGACGGTCCATACCCTGCCCTACCTTGTCCACGATGGCCCGGTGCCCGGTGCGGTGGCGGCCCTTGAGCGCGCCCAGGCCCTCGGGTGGGATTTGGTGGTCATGACCATGCGTCGGGTGCGGGAATTGGACGATGCCTTCAATCGCCACGATCTCGGACGCTTTTTTCCGGCGGCGGGGCGCTATTGCTTGGCGGATGACTACGTAAAAACCAGGGACGTCGAAGACAAGCCGAAGCTTATGGCGCGGGCGATTGGGGAGTTATCTCCAGCGGCGGCCACCTGGATGGTGGGGGATACGGAGGCGGATATTGCGGCGGCCCGGGCGGGCGGAATTCCGATCATTAGCGTCCTCAGCGGCATTCGCAATCGCGATCGCCTCGCCGCCCACCAACCGGACGCGATCGTTGACAATCTAGATGCGGCCATTGATTTCATCTTGGCGCGCAGGGCGGTGGCAGGAGGATTACCCCAAACGGTGTCTTCCCCCGTGCAGCCGCTTCAGTCATCGGTGGGTTAGGGGTTTTGTTGCCCCAGGAGGAAGCCCTTGAAAAGCTGTTTTTGGTCCCTCGATCGCTTACCCGGTCTGACGGAGAGCGATCGCGAGGGATTGGCAACCCTGGCGATTACCAACAGTCAACAGTTGCTCCAGCGGGGGGCGACGGTGGAGGCGCGGCGAATGATCGCCCAGACCCTCCATCTCCATGAACACCATGTCCACAAGTGGGTGGTGCTGGCGGATTTAGCGCGGGTGCCCAGTGTGGGCGATCGCCACTGCGGTCTGCTGCTCCACGCGGGGGTGACCTCGACGGTGCAGCTTGCCCAGGCGTCCGTGGGGCGGCTCCATCGGGACCTGGTGCGGTTCCATGTGACGCTCTACCACCACCGGCGCTGGTGTCCGGCCCGGACGGATACGGAGCAGTGGATCGAGGATGCGCGCCAGTTGGTGCGGACCTGGCAGCAGCGCCAGCGGGCTACGGAGTCGGCGGCGGCGTTTGCGGGGGCCGGGGCGGCGATCGCGGTGCCCTAGGGGGTTCTAGGGAGCCCTAGCCCTAGCTGTGGATGCGGGGATGGGGGTGGAGGGTGTCAAGGATCTGGTGCTCGATGCGGGCCAATTCCCCGAGGCGGGTTTGGACGATCGTGCGATCGTAGTACCGATCCGCCAGGAGCCAGTAGACGCCATAGTGGCGTGCTTCGGAGGCCATCAACCCCCGATAGAAGGCGGCCAGTTGCGGGTCGGGGCAGTGCTGTCCCAACAGGCCGAGCCGTTCGTGGCTGCGTGCTTCGATGAGGCCGGCCACCAGGAGGCTATCGAGGAGCCGCTCCGGTTCCTGCCGCCGGATTTGCGATCGCAGGGCGCTGCCGTAGGGGGGGGGCTGCCGGTGCTCGCAGGGGGACGCCCCGCCGCTCTAGCCAGCGGTTGACCTGTGCAAAGTGTTCGAGTTCTTCCACGGCGATCGCCGTCAGTTCCTGCACCAAATCCGGCTTGCTGGGATACTGGGCCATCAGTTGCAGGGCCACCGCTGCCGCCTTGCGCTCACATTGGGCATGATCGAGCAGGATTTCATCGAGGTTGCTGAGGGCTTGGGCGAGCCAGCGATCGCTCGATGGGGCCTGAAGAAAGCGGATCATCGGCAGTGCGTCAGTGGATGGGGCGGTTGGGGGGGCCATGGTTTCAGGATTTCTCAAGTTGGCTAGGGTTGATTCAATCATGGGCTGGGGGGGCTAGGGGGCGATCGCGGCTCCCTAACAGTTCCCTACTCGATCCATTTCGGTTGACCTAGGGCGCGAATGGTTGCTTGGACGGTATCTTGAAATCCTTGAATCGTCATCAACAATACGGCTCGTTCCGCCTCGGATATGCCCGCATCTTGCATAACCATTTCTCGAATTGTGATCGTTTGAATATTTGAGATGCAGTTGGAAACCAGCCAGACCAAATCACGTTCTTGGCCTGCCGTCAGATATCGACCTGACTCTTTAAATCTAGATAATCCTTCATCCGTATGAAAATCCAGAGTTCTATATGTATTTTCTGCGGATTGAAAAAGGCTATGAACTAATTTGTAGGAAATGCTCTGGGTGCCCAAGGTCGAAATTTGATCGCGCGTCAGCGTGTAGAACTGACTGACATTGGGCATCATTTCTCGCAATCGAAACTGTTTCATCTTGAACCTCAGTCTTCTTTTCCTTCGCCGTAACGGCCTCACCGATTATCCCTTGCGTCCAGGGATTGCCGTCCGCCGCCGCGATCGCCCCCCGCAGACCAGCCCCCAACCCATCCCACCGCCGTATCCCGCCGCCCAACGATCCGGACCCCATCCAAGCTAAACTCGTAAACTGGATTTATATCGCCCATCCCCATCGCGTCATCGTCGCAGCGTCCTATGTCGTCGTCCCCCGCCCGCCTGTCCGGTCCCGCCATTCGCGAAAAATTCCTCACCTTCTTCGAGCAGCAAGGGCACAAACGCCTGCCCAGCGCCTCCCTGGTGCCGGAAGACCCGACGGTGCTGCTGACGATCGCGGGGATGTTGCCCTTCAAGCCGATTTTCCTGGGCCAGCGGCAGCCGGAAACCCCTCGGGCGACCACCTCACAAAAATGTATTCGCACCAACGACATCGAGAACGTGGGCCGCACCCAGCGCCACCACACCTTCTTTGAAATGTTGGGCAACTTCAGCTTCGGGGACTATTTCAAGGCGGAAGCGATCGCCTGGGCCTGGAAACTATCGACCGATAAAACGGTGGGTTTTGGCCTCGATCCGAAAAACATCGCCGTTAGTGTATTTGAAAGCGACGACGAAGCCTTTGAAATCTGGCGCGACAAAATCGGCATCCCTGAAAAGCGCATTCTGCGGATGGGGGAGGCGGATAACTTTTGGGCCTCCGGTCCCACCGGCCCCTGCGGTCCCTGCTCGGAACTCTATTACGATTTCCATCCGGAATTGGGGGACGAGGCCATTGATCTGGAGGACGATAGCCGCTTCATTGAGTTCTATAACCTCGTCTTTATGGAACTCAATCGCGACGCGGATGGCAATTTAACGCCCCTGCAAAAGAAGAATATCGACACGGGTATGGGTCTAGAACGGATGGCCCAAATCCTGCAACGGGTGCCGAATAACTATGAAACGGATTTGATTTTTCCGATCATTAAAACGGCGGCGGATTTGGCGGGAATTGACTACGCCAAGGCGGACGAAAAAACCCGCATTTCCCTCAAGGTGATTGGCGACCATGTGCGGGCGGTGACGCATTTGATTACCGATGGGGTGGCCGCCTCTAACCTGGGGCGTGGCTATGTCCTGCGGCGGCTGATCCGGCGGGTGGTGCGCCATGGCCGTTTGGTGGGCATTGAAGGGGCGTTCATTAAATCGGTGGCGGCGACGGCGATCGCGTTGGCGGAGGAAGCCTATCCGACGGTGCGCGATCGCGCGGACCACATCCAAGCAGAACTGGAACGGGAAGAGGCGCAATTCCTAAAAACCCTGGAACGGGGTGAGAAATTGTTGGCGGATATCCTCGCCAAAAAGCCCAAAACCATTTCTGGGGCCGATGCTTTTACGCTCTATGACACCTATGGGTTCCCCCTGGAATTGACCCAGGAAATCGCCGAAGAGCAGGGTCTCACGGTGGATGTGGATGGCTTTGAAGTGGAGATGGAAAAGCAGCGGGAGCGCGCCCGTTCTGCCCATGAAACCATTGATTTGACGGTCCAAGGATCCCTCGATGCTTTGGCGGAACAGGTGGAAAAAACCACATTTTTGGGCTATCAATCCACCGTCGCCCAGGAGGCTTTTTCCTGCACCCTTGAGGCGCTCCTGGTGGCGGGCCAAACGGTCACCACGGCCACGGCAGGGGATGAGGTGCAAATTGTCCTAGATCGCACGCCTTTCTATGCGGAATCGGGGGGGCAAATTGGCGATCGCGGCTACCTCAGCACGGAAACGGCCCTGGTTCGCATCAACGATGTGCAAAAGGAATCGGACTTTTTTGTGCATTTTGGCCGCATTGAACGGGGCACCCTAACCGCTGGCGAAACGGTCAATGCGCGCATTGATGCGGCCTGTCGGCGGCGGGTGCAGGCCAACCACAGCGCCACCCATTTGTTGCAGGCGGCCCTAAAACTGCTGGTGGATCCGAATATTTCCCAGGCCGGTTCCCTGGTGGACTTTGATCGTTTGCGGTTTGACTTCAATAGTCCTCGGGCCTTGACGGTGGAGGAGTTGGTCGCCGTGGAGGGGCAAATTAATAGCTGGATCGCCGAAGCTCACGGGGCAGAGGTGGCGGAAATGCCGATCGCCCAGGCCAAGCAAAAGGGCGCGACGGCAATGTTTGGTGAAAAGTACGGTGATGTGGTGCGCGTCGTAGATTTTCCCGGCGTTTCCATGGAACTGTGCGGCGGCACCCATGTGGGCAATACCGCTGAAATTGGCGCATTCAAAATCATTTCGGAAACGGGCATTTCCTCCGGCGTTCGACGCATCGAGGCGGTGTCCGGTCCGGCGATTTTGGACTATTTAAATGTGCGCGATCGCGTGGTGCGGGAATTGGGCGATCGCTTCAAGGCCAAACCGGAGGAGGTGGTTGATCGCGTCTTTGCCCTCCAGGAAGAATTGAAGGCTAGCCAAAAGGAATTGGCCGCCCTGAAAGGGGAATTGGCGATCGCGAAATCCGACACCCTCCTGGGCGAAGCGATCGCGGTGGGCGAGTTTTACGTATTAGTGGCGGACCTGGGCAGCACCGACGCCAAGGCCCTCCAAACCGCCGCCGAACGACTCTGCCAAAAACTCGGTGATCGCGCGGCGGTCGTTCTCGGTTCCATCCCCGAACCCGACAAGGTGAGTTTAGTGGCCGCCTTCGGGAAAGACACCGTAGCCAAGGGCCTCAAGGCAGGGCAATTGGTGGGGGCGATCGCCAAACTCTGCGGCGGCGGCGGCGGCGGACGGCCCAACCTCGCCCAGGCCGGGGGCCGCGATGCGTCGAAGCTACCGGAAGCCCTTGACGCGGCCAAAACCCAACTGAAGGACGCCCTCGGGTAAATTCTTCTCACAACATCGCGATCGCGACTCCAACACGCCAAAAAATTGAACGCACCGGCAGAACTTTTGAGCTGTCCGGTGCGTTTTTTATCGGTAATTTTTTGGGGCAATGATTGGTTCAAGGAACGCGACGATCAACCGGTCGATCACCCATTATTGCTTGGCCCCTCCAGGCGATCGCTCAACCATAGGGACACCAGCAGCCCCACAAAATTTGCCGCACTCGCCGACAGGTTCGCCAACGCCACAAACACATCCAACGGCCGCACAATCTTCGTCGTATCAGAAATCGTCGCCCCCGGCGGCTGCGACACCGCCTTCGCCACCAGCACCAGCATCGAAATCCCCGACCCCACCAGGGCGATCGCCATCCCCCCGAGGGCCACATATAGCCCCACCTTCAGCAATTGCAGCGTATCCCCCTTGCGCGGCTGCGGCACCCCCCGATCCTTCCCCAGCAGCCGTCGGGCAATGCGCGTATAGCGGAACGACAGGGACGTACTGAACCCCGCCACCCCCACCGCCGCGATCGCCCAGAGCATCGCAAAACTAATCCCCTGGGACGCATTTTCGCCAAAGAGCGCCCCCGGAATCGCAATCAGCAGCAGGACGATCGTCGTCAGCCCCAGGGCAAACTGCGCCCAAAATCCGAGCCAACCCGCCGTTTGCAGCGCGGCGGCAATGCGTTGGAGCGACGGCTTCGGACCCTTCGGGCGGTTTGGGGTGGGATTCGGCTGGGCCAGCATGGCAAGGGGCACCGGGAACGGGGGAGGACGTGGGAAACATCCTAGCAACCCACGCCCCTCGGGAACCTATCGCGTGCGTTGATCCCCCGATCGCGGCCCCATCCGCCCCAATCCCATGGGTGATCGAACCTCCCCGCCTTGCCCCGCGATCGCTGACAGGCCCAAGGTTGAACGGGGTTGTGGCGATCGCGCCGGTTCGGGTTGGGAAACCCAACCCCTACATCAACGGCATTGAGAACAGGTCCTAATGCTCGCGGTCCATCAACGGCAGGGTGCGGATATCGAGGCCGGGATGGATGCGGCGGGTTTGCAGGCCCACGGAGCGCGCTCCGACTAAATGCTGGGCCGTGTCTTCTAAAAATAGGGTCCGGGCCGGATCGAGCTGATTCTCGTCAATCACCCGCTGGAAGAGGCTGCCGTGGGGCTTGCGATCACCGCATTGGTGCGACAGGTAAACCCGTTCAAATAAATCCCCCCAGGTGGCGTCCGGGCCAGCCCCTTGGCGCAATAGCTCGTCGCAGCGGCTGAGGTGGATCTCGTTGTTGTTGGATAGCAAAAAGGTGCGCTTTTGGCCCCTGAGGCGGCGTAGCCAGTCAATGCGTCCCGGCGGCAGATGCAAAATCAGGGCATTCCAGGCGTCATCGAGGGCCGAGTCGCTGCAACCGCCCCGATCCGCTGGGGCCATGTCCAGCAACGCTCGCAGGCCAGATCGAAACGCGATCGCGTCAATCCGCCCCGTTTCAAAATCGTCAAAGAGGGGATCCTGCTGGTGCTGGGCGTAGCGATCGCCCACCTCCCCAACGCTAAGGCCACTGAGGGCGCTGAGGGCCGCGATCGTTTGGCCGTAGTCCAGATCAATGATCACACCGCCCATGTCGAAGATGACCGCATCGATCGCGCCGTAGTCCAACTCTGAGTCCAAATCTGGGCTGTCGAGGGAGGCGATCGCCGGATCAGCAGGGGAAGAGGGATTAGCGGAAGCCATGGCTTGAAAGGGCAAAGGACCAAAATTCCCCACACCCCGCCGGATGGGGGCACGGGGAACGGATCGGAGTTTGGGCGGACTAGATCAGCTTGACGCCGCGCAGGATCAGGCGCATCACCACCGACAGCGCCAGCATCGCGGTGAGGGCAACGAAGTAGGTAATGGCACCAGAGGTGGTCATCATAGGGCGTTCAACTCCTGTAGGGGATGGTTAGGGGTGAATGTTAAAGGGGCTTTGAGGCCCAGCTTGTCTCCCTATTCAATCATTCTCCCGGCGATGGGGGCCATGCTGCGCGCTAAAATACGGGCCGCGTCCCTGCCCTGCTGCTGTTCCTCAATCATTTCTCCCCGGTGCCCATGGCTGATCTGGTTGCTGATCTGATTCCCGTTGCCCTGCCCCAAAATCCCTATGAGATCGCGATCGCGGCGGGGCTGCTCGATGATCTGGGGCCACAGTTGCGCGATCGCGCGGGGCTGAAGAACCGGCGGCTGTTGGTGGTGTCAAATCCGCTGATCTTTAAGCACTACGGCGATCGCGCGATCGCCTCCCTGACGGCGGCGGGCTATGACGTGGCCCGGTGCATCCTCCCGGCGGGGGAACGCTACAAAACCCCGCGATCGATCCAAAAAATCCATGACGCGGCCCTCGACCATCGCCTGGAACGGGGCTCCGCGATCGTGGCGATCGGCGGCGGCGTCATTGGCGACATGGCCGGATTCGCGGCGGCCACCTGGCTGCGGGGCATCGGCGTCGTCCAGGTGCCCACTTCTTTGCTAGCCATGGTTGATGCCGCGATCGGGGGCAAAACCGGCGTCAACCACCCGCGCGGCAAAAACCTCATCGGCGCATTCCACCAGCCCAAACGGGTGCTGATCGATCCGACGGTCCTCAAAACCCTGCCCGTGCGGGAACTGCGGGCCGGCATGGCGGAAGTCATTAAATACGGCGTGATCTGGGATGCGGCCCTGTTTGAACAGCTAGAAGCGGCCCCCCGCCTCGATCGCTATGGGGACATCGCCCCCCTGTTGCAGGACATTTTGAGATGCTCCTGCCAAGCCAAGGCGGAGGTGGTGGCCCAGGACGAAAAGGAAGCGGGCCTGCGGGCGATTTTGAACTACGGCCACACCATCGCCCACGCGGTCGAAAGTTTGACGGGCTACCGGTCGGTGAACCACGGGGAAGCCGTCGCGATCGGCATGGTGGCCGCCGGGGCGATCGCCACCGCCCTGAACCTGTGGGAGCCGAGTTGTGAAGCGCGCCAGCGGGCCTTGATTGAAAAAACCGCCCTCCCCGTCGCCCTGCCGCCCGGTCTGGCGATCGCGGACATCCTCGACAGTTTGCAGCTCGATAAAAAAGTCAAAGACGGCCAAGTGCAATTCATCCTCCCCACCGCCATCGGCCAGGTGGAAATCCGCGATCGCGTCCCCACCGACGTATTGCGCCAAATCCTCACAGCGATGCAGCCTTAGGACTGCCCCCCGTCCAATACCCAATAAATACCCATAAGTTGGTCTTGGCCCCCGCGATCGGTCCCCAGGTAGATGTAGTAGACTCTGGCTGACAGCTTCTTGATCGAATTCCTTCACAATTCCCCCGTCACGTCAGCCCCATGGGTCCACACCTCTATCACCTCATCGCCTTCATGGCCGCCTCCCTCGTGGTCATGTGGACAACCCCCATGGTGCGGACGGTGGGCCTCAAGAGTGGCCGCGTCGATCTGCCCGGTGGCCGCAAGGTCCACGATCGCCCCATGGTGCGGCTGGGGGGCGTCTCGATTTTCTGCGGCACCGTGCTGGCCCTGGTGCTGGTGTGGTGGCTCGGGGGCTTTGGCATTTTGCCCCTCCAGGAAGAACGGGGCGTCTGGGGCGTTGCCCTGGGGGGATTAGCGTTCTTCGCCATTGGCCTAACGGACGATCTGCTGGGCCTGTCGCCCTTTTCGCGCCTGGTGATGCAGGTGGCCGTCGCGACGGTGTGCTGGCATGTGGGGGTGAGCATTGATTTTCTGACGGTGCCGGGGATTGGCCTGGTGCAGTTGGGCCTGCTGAGCCTGCCGGTGACGGTGATCTGGCTGGTGGGCATGGTCAATGCCATCAACTGGATCGATGGCCTCGATGGGCTGGCGGCGGGGGTGTCGGGCATTTCCGCATCGGTGATGCTGTTCGTTTGTATCTTCATGGGCCAACCGGCGGCGGGGCTGATTGCGGCGGCGCTGGCGGGGGCGGCGCTGGGATTTTTGCGCTACAACTTCAATCCGGCCCAGATTTTCATGGGGGACGGCGGCTCCTATTTCATGGGGTTCACCCTGGCGGGGGTCGGCGCGATCGGCATGGTGAAGACGACGGCGATCACGTCGGTGCTGCTGCCCTACATCATCTTGGCGGTGCCGCTGCTGGATATGTCGGCGGTGATTCTGCGGCGTTTGATGGATGGCCAGTCGCCGTTCCGGGCCGATAAGCGCCATTTGCACCATCGTTTACTAAATGCGGGCCTGTCCCATCGGCTGGCGGTGCTGTTTATCTATGCCCTGACCCTGTGGGTGGGGTCGATTGGGCTGGCGTTTTCGGGGATTCCTAGCGGTGGTGCGTTTGCCCTGGGGGCGACGGGGCTGCTGAGCTATACGAGTTGGCAGGTGTGGCGGCAGGCGCGTACGTCGTCGTCCTAGGTTGTTGTCCTAAACGTGGTTGGGCAGGGGCTCTCGGTGGCGGATCCAATGGGACAGTTGAGCGCCTTGTGGTTTGTGAGTGGCCTGACCTGCGGGGCGCTGGGGATGTTGGTGTACTGTTCGGGGCGGCGCGATCGCGGCCCAGCCCAGACCATCCAGCGGCAGGTGCAGGAGACCCTAGAGCGCTTCGAGGCCCATTGGGATGCGCGGCTGACGGCAGAAATTCAGACCCAAATTCAGGCGCAGCTTCAGGAGTGGCGGTCGGAGTCGGGCCAGTGGCATCAGGCGACCTACGACGCGATCGCGGCCCTGAGCGCCCAATTAACCGAGCCAACCACTTTAGCGGCCCCGCCGCCCCCTGAACCAGAGCCCACCTCAGAAACCCTGCCGATCGATCCGCTGGCCTCCGACGCGGCCATTGACTACCGGCCCCTCAACGACGCCTTGGGCCAACGCCACTGGAAAGCCGCCGATGAAGAAACCCGGCGCTGTTTGGTGCTGGCGGCGGGGCGGGGCGATCGCGGCTGGCTGTCCCTCGAAGATTGGGCCAGGATTCCCGCGACGGATCTGCGGACCATCGACCACCTCTGGCGCTACTGGAGCGATGATCGCTATGGCCTGTGGCCCCAATGGCACCTGTGGCAAACCTGCGGCGGCGACTATGGCACCTTCTGCGATCGCAACGGCTGGCGGCGCGACGGGGAAGCGTGGCTCGACTACGAAGACCTGTGGTTCTCCAGCGACGGGGCGATCGGCCATTTACCCACCGCCGTCTGGCATAAACGCGCCTGCTATGGCATCGGGGCCGACTCCGCCGGGCGATCGCTCGAAGCCCTGCTCTACGCCTACGGAGCCGCGATCGGTGTCTTGAATTAGAGTCTTGGGTTAGCGCCAAAAATCAACGCATCGCCGCCATCCGCTTCATCCGCCGCGACAGCAGCCTCAACACCGCCACCCCAAACAGCGTACTCGCCGCCAGCCCCAGCCAATAGACCCGCACCGTCCCATCCGACTGATCCAGCGCCAGCCCCCCCAACGGCGGCCCAACCGTGTAGCCCACCGCCCAGCACAGGGAATTAATCGACAGGTACGTCCCCCGCAACGACTCCGGCGCAATATCCGCCACCAACGATGACCCCGCCGGGGTGTAGGTCGCCATGCCCAGCGACAAAATCCCCAGCGCCGCGATCGCCCAGCCCATGGCAGTCGGCGCATTTTGCGGTTGGCCCGTCCACCACAGGCCCACAAACCCCACTGCAAATAGCCCACTCGCCAGCGTCAGGGCCTGGGTATGGCTCAGGGGCCGCAGCAGCCGCGCCACCGGCAGTTGGGTCACAATCACCACCACAATGTGCCAGGTGAACAGGATACTAATCTCCCGCTCCGCGATCGGATAGGCCGCACTGCCCGCCACATTGCGCAAATAGAGCGGCATCGTCGAATCCAGTTGCGACATATAGACCGTGAAGGCCGTATTGACCACCGCGAATACCTGCAAAACCGGATCCGCGATCGCCCGCCCCCAGCCCGCCAACCGTCCCTGACCCTCCGGCGCTGGCGGCACCGGCCGCTCCTTCACCGCGAAATACAGCACCGCCCCAAACACCACAAACGACACCCCATCAAACACAAACAGCCAGCGATAGCCCCCCGTCTGGGCCACCACAATGCCCCCCAGCACCACCCCAATCCCCAGCCCCAGGGCATCCGAGAGGCGCGTCAGGGCATAGGCATCGCGCCGGTGGTCCGCCGGGGTCACATCCGCCACCAGCGCCTCCATGGCCGGCCAATAGAACCCAATCCCCAACCCCATCAAGGCATTGCCCACAATCAGCAGGGGCAGACCCTGGGCCGAAAACAGAAAAATGTCCGCGATCGCGGAAAAGGCCGCCGACAGCAGCAGGGTTTTGCGGCGACCCCACCGGGGCGAATCCGCCATCGATCCACTGAGAATCCGGCCCCCGATGCCCGCCACCTGGCCCAGCCCCACGGCAACCCCCATCGCCGTCGCCGACACCCCCACCTCATTGACAAAATAAATTGCCGCATAGAACAGCACGAAGCCGGTGCCCAGTTGCAGCAGCACCCGCCCCAATACCAAAATCCAAACAACGGGCTGAAATGACGGCAGCACGACGGTTCCTATCCTCGGGAGCGCAGATCTGCCATCATAGCCGCCCGCCGCGATCGCGTCGTTCCGCCCGACCCTCCATGACGGGCCGCAGAACCTTGAGTGAGATTCCCGCAAAAACTTCAGCGGCGGGCCATCTCCCCCCTAGCGACAGCCCTGCTGGGAGGGGTGCCCATCGGGCAGGATTGCGCCGCAGAGGTTGGCCCCCTTGAGGTTAGCCCCGTCGAGGCTCGCGCCGCTGAGGTTGGCCGATCGCAGGTCCGCATTTTGCAGATTGGTTTGGTTGAGGTTGGCGTCCCGCAGGTCGGCGTAGGTGAGATTGATGCCCTGGAGGTTACTGCCCCGCAGGTCGGCGCGGGCGAGGCTGCTGTCGCGCAGGTCGGCGTTTTGCAGTTGGCTGGTTTGCAGCAGCGCCCCTTGGAAATTTGCGCCGATCGCGACGGCCTTTTGCAAATCCGCTGAGAGGAGATGGCTGCCGCTGAAGTTAGCCCCGCTCAGGTCCGCTTCCGTGAGGCTGGCGCTATCGAGGGTGGCATTTTTGAGATTGGCCCCGATTAGGTAGGCGCGATCGAGGCGGCTGTGGGGTAGGTTTGCCCCATCGAGCTGGGTGCCGATCAGGTAGGAGCCGGTGAGGGCGGCGTAGTCAATATTGATGCCGCTGAGGTTGGCATAGCTCAGGTCGCAGCGGGCACAGACGGCGCTACGGAAGAGGTGCTGGAGGTCACTGAGGCTTTCGGCGGCGGCGGCGGGGACGATCGCGCCCCAGAGGGTCAGGATGCCGCACAGGACCATCGCCACGAAGGAGATCCCCAGGCGCGATCGCGGGGGCCGTCCCTGGGGGCGATCGCAGCGGCGCAGGATAAACGGCGGCAGGGGCAACGGGAGGGGGAAACGGATAGCCACGGGAGGAACTCGGGTCACGGGGGCAGCGGATCGCAGGGCGCGGGGGGCAGATGGAGCAGGACTCCTTCCATCATGGTCTTACCTGAGGGGGAGCGCCGGTCCCTAGGGTCGATACAAATCGTCGCAACCCCACAGGCGGCACAGCAGGTAATGGACGGCGACGGCGGGAATCAGGGAACCGAAAATCAAAACTTCAGCCATGGAAGGGGGGCGCGATCGCGATGGGAAGGGACAGGGGCGGCGGGCCATGGGACAACGCCGATGGAACCGTCCCCTAGGTTCAGGGGTAGGGCTGGGCTAGGCTCGCGCCCCTGTGCCACTTCTCTAGAATGCTGCTGAAGGCCGGAGAATGCGGCGATCGCGCGCCCCCCGCCCCCTGATCGTCATCGTGCTAAATCGCGATCGCGATCACCCCTTCCCGATTGCCCCGCCCCTTGGGCCGCCCCGCCCCGATCGCCTAGCTAGCCGCCATCGGATCGAGCAAAATTTTGAAGCCAATCGCCACAAGGATCAGCCCCCCCGCGATCGTCGCTGGCCGCACCCACCGGCAGCCGATGCGCCGCCCCAACAGCATCGCCATCAAACACACCCCAAACGTCACCGCCCCAATCACCGTCGCCGCCGCCGCCAACCCCTGGCCCGTGGCCGCAATCCCCACCCCCGCCGCCAACGCATCCAGGCTCGTCGCGATCGCCATCAACCCCAATGCCGCCGTATCACCCGGATTGCAGCCCTCCGGCTCCCCTTCGCCACCCAGCACATCCCGCAGCATCTTGCCGCCGATCGCGCACAAAATCCCAAAGGCCAGCCAGCGATTCACCAGCAGCAGCAGCCCCCACCGGTCCGCCCCGCCCCGCAGACCCACCCCCAACAGCCCCCCCAAAAGGGGCATCATCCCCTGAAAGCCCCCAAAAAAAAGCGCCACCTTCAGGGCCTTATTCAACCGCACATACTTAATTGAAAAACTGCTCGCCAAGGCCACCGCAAACGCATCGGCGGACAGGCCAAAGGACAGGGGTAAAAGGGTAGAAAGCTCCATGGGAACCAGGGTAAAGAACGGGGTTAGGGGAGGATTGGATCCGCTGCCCTGAGGGGAATTTCGGCGGATAATTTCACCCTACCAAAGAAATATTTATTTTTGTTTCACGATCACTTCATAGTTGCCAATCTGTGAAATTTTCCCACGAGCCGCCCGGTGTCGCTCCCCCCTGCCCTGCCCACGCGATCGGGGCAAGTTGCCCTGCGGGGCGATCGCGCGGGGGAGCCCAAAACCTCTATCCCACGGGATCCGGGGAGCTGTCGCGGGGGCCGGAGACAGCCCTGGGGTGGCCCTAGATCGCAGGAAAAACCAGAGATTGATCATGTGCCGCGCGATCGCACCCCCCCACCGACGGCCCCATCCGGCAGAATTTTCACCGGCATTCTTCCCTAAGAAATGTAATAATTGGTTGACGTTTGGCAACTCCCCTTCGCCGATCCCGCCCCCAACCTAACTAGCCCCTAAATCCCATGGAACCAAATTCATTTTTGGAGCGTTTCTTGGTCGATGGCCTTTTTATTGGCTTTGCATCCGTGCTGCTATTGGGCGCATTTTTGACCATGTTCAATGGAGCCCTCACCCGCTTTCGGGATGGCTCCAAGTAGGGCATCGTTTCCTGGCGGCTCTGTTCCCTAGGGCCAACCTTCGAGCGATCGCAACTGTTCATGGGCCGCTGCCGTCGCCGCGATCGCCACGGACACAAATAACTCCCACTCGCCCGTCCGTTCAAACCGCGATCGCATCCGGCGGTTCCAGCGAAACTGTTGCCAATGATCCCCCCGTTCCGGCACCTGCCCATCCAGATCACAGTAGCTCTGCACCCGAGCGGCAGCGGCCCCGAGCAAAGTATAGGAAAACGCCATTGTCGCCTCAGTGAATACGGTTTAAATCCCGTTTTTCCGAAAAAATTTATGGACCCTTAACGGCCCCCCTGCGGAAACCCTAGACATGGCCCGTAGAACTAGGCAGTCCGGATCACACCAGGGATCGGGCCAGGGGCCATCTTCCCCAGCCCACGGGGAGTTCGCCCCGCGCCATCGTGGATCGTTGGCCTGTCCCTAGGCCATGCTGGATCTAGCGAACCGGGCGGTCCCCGTCCCGAGGGGATAACCGGCGATCCCACGGGTAATCCAGAGGGTATGTCCCCATATCCAGTCCCCGCGTTCCACGGCTTTACCTTAGCGTCTAGCGTCCATCTCCAGCCCATGACACCCGAGCGCTCCCTCTCCTCCTCTCCTCCTGCGGTGGCTGCCTGTCCGCCCCCGGAGGCCCTGTCGCCCCCCCAGCCGCCCCCGGCCCTGCGGCCGTTCACCAGTTTTGAGGAGGCGGCCCAGATGGCGTTGGCGCTGTTGCATGAGCGGCTGGGGTTTCAGCTTTGGATGGTGGCCCGCACGGAGGGGGAGGATTGGATTGTGCTCCAGGCCCATGACCATGGCTACGGCATCCAAGGGGGACAGGCGCTCCCCTGGGGTGATTCGATCTGTGCGCGGATGGTGGCGGGGCTCGGTCCCCAGATGGCTCCGTCGGTGCAGGAGGTGGAGGTCTATTGCCATGCGCCGATCATGGGGCGGTTGACCATTGGGGCCTATATTGGGGTGCCGATCCACCGGGCCGATGGCAGTTTTTTTGGGACGCTCTGCGCGATCGATCCGCTGCCCCAACCGCCAGAAATCCAGCGGGAGTTGGAGTTTGTACATCTGATGGCGCGGTTGCTGGTGACGGTCCTCGAACAGGAGCTGACGGCCCAGGCGCTGGCGCGGGAGTATGACCGGGCGCAATTGGAGTCGCAGACCGATGCGATGACGGGGCTCTATAACCGGCGCGGCTGGCTGCAACTGCTGGCGGCGGAGGAGGAGCGGTGTCGGCGCTATGGCAATGTGGCGGCGGCGATTTATGTGGATCTCGATAATCTCAAGGATGTGAACGATCGCGAGGGGCACGGGGCGGGCGATCGCTTGATCCAGGCGGCGGCGCTCCAGTTGTCGGCGACCCTGCGGCAGACGGATGTGATTGCGCGGCTGGGGGGGGATGAGTTTGCGGTGCTGTGCGTGGAGACGGATCTGATGGCGGTGCGGCAGTTGGTGGAGCGGCTGGAGGTGACCTTTGAGCACCACGGCATTGGGGCGTCCATTGGCTATGCGGTGCGTTTGCCGCCGGAGTCGTTGGCGGAGACGCTCCACCGGGCCGATTCGGCGATGTATACCCGCAAGCAGTATCGCAAGGGGCTGCTACGATCTTGATCTCTTCGGCGGGCTAGGCGATCGCGGCTTCGGTGGCGGGGGGATGCTGGGCGAGCACCTGACGCAGATAGTGGCCCGTGTAGGAATTGGGGCAGGCGGCGACGGTTTCGGGGGTGCCCGTGGCGATGATCTGGCCCCCGCGATCGCCCCCCTCCGGCCCCAGATCAATCACCCAGTCGGCGCAGCGGATGAAGTCGAGATTATGCTCGATCGCCAACACCGTATTGCCCCGATCCACCAGACGCTGCACCACATCCAGCAATTTATGCACGTCGTAGAACGACAGGCCCGTGGTGGGTTCATCAATCAAATAAAGGGTTTTGCCCGTGGCGCGGCGCGAAAGTTCCGTCGCCAGCTTCACCCGCTGGGCCTCGCCGCCGGAGAGGGTCGGAGCCGTCTGGCCTAATTTCACATAACCGAGACCCACATCCACCAGGGTTTGCAGCCGCGTCGCCGCCTTGGGCAGGTTTTCAAAGACGCCCACCGCCTCGGCCACGGTCATATCCAGCACGTCCGCGATCGAATGGCCGCGATATTTCACCTGGAGCGTTTCCCGGTTGTAGCGCGCCCCCTTGCACACATCGCACTGAACGTAAACGTCCGGCAAAAAGTTCATCTCAATGACATTGACCCCCTGGCCGCCGCAGGCTTCGCAGCGTCCTCCTTTGACATTGAACGAAAAACGCCCCGCCTTATAGCCCCGGGCCTTCGCTTCGATGGTTTGGGTGAAGGCATCGCGGATCACGTCGAATGCGCCGGTGTAGGTGGCGGGGTTGGAGCGCGGCGTGCGGCCAATGGGGGACTGGTCAATGACGATCGCCTTATCGATGAAGTTGAGTCCCTGAATCTCACTTAGCTCCTTGGGGAAGGGGATTTTGTGGCCGAAATGGTGTTGCAGGGCCGGGTAGAGCAGTTCGTTGATGAGGGTGGATTTGCCGGAGCCGGACACGCCCGTGACGCAGACGAACCGCCCGAGGGGGATGTCGATGTCAATATTTTGGAGGTTGTTGCGGGCCGCGCCGCGAATTTTGAGGGTGGAACCGGTGCCGGGGCGACGCTGGGCGGGGGTGGTGATCTCTAGGCGACCGGAGAGGTACGCGCCCGTAATCGATTCGGCGCTGCGGGTGAGGTCTTCGAGGCTCCCTTCGGCGACGATGCGGCCCCCGTGGATCCCTGCGCCGGGGCCGATGTCCACGAGGCGATCGGCGGCGCGGATGGTGTCCTCGTCATGCTCCACGACGATGAGGGTATTGCCCAAGTCCCGCAGTTTTGTGAGGGTGGCGAGGAGGCGATCGTTATCCCGCTGGTGGAGGCCGATACTGGGCTCATCGAGGACGTAGAGCACGCCGGTCAGTCCCGCGCCGATTTGGGTGGCGAGGCGGATCCGCTGGGCTTCGCCGCCGGAGAGGGTGGCGGCGGATCGATCTAAAGTGAGATAATCGAGGCCCACATCCAGCAGAAATTGCAGGCGCGATTTAATTTCCCGCAGAACCAGGTCGCCGATCTGCTGCTGGCGATCGCTCAGGAGCGGTGTTGCATTCGGTTCTCTGTTCGGTTCAGTTTGGGCGGTATCGTCCCCCGTCAGTTGTCGCACGCGATTGAGGCAGTCCGCGATCGAGGCACCGGTCAGATCCGTGATGCGATAGGGGCCAAGGCGCACCGCCAACGATTCCGGTTTGAGGCGCTGGCCGCCGCAGGTTTCGCAGGCGCAATCCACCTGATATTGTTCGAGCTTTTGTTTATATTGCTCGGACGTGGTTTCGCGATATTGCCGTTCGAGGATTCCTAAAACTCCCTCATAGCGGCGATGGTAACCGCGACTGTCCCGGAAGCGGGAATCCGTTTCAATCCAGATTTCTTCTTCGGTGCCGTAAAGCAAAATCTGGCGCTGTTCATCCGTCAGTTTGTCCCACCGGGTTTGAATCTCAAAACCGATCGCCTGACCCACACTATGGAGGAGCGATAAATAGTAACTACTGTCCTTGTCCGACCAGGGGGCGATCGCGGCATAGACCGGTAGTTCTGGATTGGGAACCACCAACTCCGCCGAAAATTTGCGTAAAAAACCCAGACCATGGCAATCTGGGCAAGCCCCATAGGGGGAGTTGAACGAAAACATGCGCGGCGACAGTTCCTCCATCACCGCCCCATGTTCCGGGCAGGCAAAGTTTTCGGAAAACACCAGGGGCGGCGGTGCCGTTTCCCCTTCGGCGACTACAAAATCGATGACCGCAACCCCTTCGGAATGCTTGAGGCAGGTTTGGAGGGAATCGATCAGCCGCTCCTGTAAATCCGGTTTGACAATCAGGCGATCAATAACAATATCAATGTCGTGATTTTTGGTTTTTGCCAGGTCAATATTGTCACTCAGCTCCAGAATTTCCCCATTCACCCGCACCCGCGCAAACCCTTCGGACACCAGGCTCGACAGCAATTTTTTGTGGGTGCCCCGCTTGCCCCGCACCACCGGCGCAAGGATCTGAAACCGCGTGCGTTCCGGCAGGGCCAGGATGCGATCGCACATTTCATCGATGGACTGGGGCGCGATCGCGCGATCGCAGTGGGGACAATGGGGCTCCCCCGCGCGGCCATAGAGCAGCCGGAGATAGTCATAGATCTCCGTCACCGTACCCACCGTCGAGCGCGGGTTATGGCTGGTGGACTTTTGGTCAATGGAAATGGCCGGACTGAGGCCCTCGATCGCGTCCACATCCGGCTTATCCACCTGGCCGAGGAACTGGCGCGCGTAGGCACTGAGGGACTCCACATAGCGGCGCTGGCCCTCCGCAAAAATCGTGTCAAACGCCAGGGACGATTTACCGGAGCCCGACACCCCCGTGAACACAATCAACTGATTGCGCGGCAACTCCAGGTCAATGTTCTGGAGGTTGTGCTGCCGTGCCCCGCGAATGCGGATGACGTTGCGCGGGCTGGCGGGGGCGGGCGATTGACGCTTAGCGGATTTCGGCATGGGCGAGGGGTGGGGGCGCGGCCGCTGCTTAAAACTGCTTCACAATCCTAGCGCTGCTTGCCAGACCGGGTGCGATCGCGTTTGGGTCCATGGGCCGCCGTGGGGTACGATCGCGCCGGTCCGCCCGCCGTTGATCCGTTGCCATGGTCATTACCCTCGATTCCTGCCCCGTCCTGCCCCCTGTTCTGGACTCGTTCACCGTGGTCATCCCCGTCCACCATGCGGTACAAACGGCGGCGCGGCGGCAGGTCTTCCTCGAAACCCTGGCCTCGATCGCCCAAGCCCTCGCCTACTTTGACGAGCATTATCCCTACCGCGATCGCGTCACCTGGGAAGCAATCCTCGTCGATGACGGCTCCACCGATGGCACCCTTGAGGCGATCGTGGACTGGATTCGCGATCGCGCCGGTTGGGGTCTCGTGCGTCACAGCATCAACCGGGGTCCTGGTGCCGCCCGCAACAGTGGCGTGGGGGCCTCTAGGGGGGCGGCCATTTTCTTCTGCGACAGCGATGATCGCTACGCGCCGACCCATTTTTTCGTGGGATTTGCGGCCCTCAATGCTCCCCTGCCGCCCCACATTTCCCCCGCAACCGCCCCCAGTTCACCGATTCCTGGCATCGGCGATCGCTACCCCGGCACCGTCAAAACCGCGATCGCCTTCAGTGATCCCGTCCACCCCGACTGGCGCGCGGCCCTAGAAAACACCCTCGTACAAAACCGCGCCGTGCGCCGGGAACTCCATGAATTTGTCGGCGGCTTTCCCGAAGTTGATCTGTTCAAAAAAGGCTACGAAGACAGTGCCTATGACTACATTTGCAGTCATTTTGCACCCTCAATTTTCTTGCCAGTCAGAACCGTTGAATACCTGCGGCATCCAGATAATGCCTTTGATCGGCAACTCGCCCAATTTCAGCGGCCCATGTCAGAAGCGACCCAGCATTTGAGTCCACAGGATTGGGAAAGAAGGCGCGATCAGGGCATATTTGCGAGAGATAAAGTCATTAAACTGCAAGAAAAGATACAAAAAAGCTAGATTGAGGTCGCTATGGTGACCGCAACCCAAAACACTCATTCATCCGAAAAGCTGATGGGTGTGTGCCATTTGAATAATGGGTATTTTCTATGTCTCAAGTGACCGCACAAACCTGCCCCGTCTGCGGTGTTCGCATTGAAGCGGCGGCTTCGGGCGATCGCGTGTATTTTTCCTATGGACCGCCGGGAACCCGCGCCAAATTGTGGAGTCGCGTCTGTCAATATGCCCAAAAACCGGCCTGTATCAATAGCGATCGCGAGGCGGTCGGCCCCATCACCAGCAGCGACGGCTACGACGCCAACCCAAATCTAAGCCTCGGCTAGACCGCTTCGATCATTAGACCCAACCATTGCCGCGATCGCGGCCCATTCGCTACCGTCGAGGGTGTTCCATGCACCATTCCACCGGACGCTAGCCACCATGGGCATCCCCATCAAATACGCCATCAATCTCCATAAGGGCATCACCGCGATCGTGGTTTTGGGTCTAATGATCGCCTACCAAAACTTTTCCATCGGCCCCTGGGTGTATCTTGCTCTCCACGGCACCTACGGCATTCTCTGGCTTTTCAAAGATCGCCTCTTTCCCGATAAGCAATGGGAAGAGCGCCTCTCTCCCCCCACGGCCCTGGTTACCTTCATTCTGTTGGGCCTCTACTGGATTGCTCCCTTTCTGCTGATCAGTCGCGGCTATGAACCCCCCGCACCCCTCCTGGCCGCCGCGATCGCCCTCAACATCTTCGGCGTATTCCTGCACTACGGCAGCGACGCCCAAAAATACTTCACCCTCAAATACCGCCCCGGCCTCATTGACGAAGGCTTCTTCGCCAACTGCCGCAACACCAACTACCTCGGCGAAGTTTTTATTTACCTCAGCTTCGCCCTCCTGGTCGGCCACTGGCTCCCCTACGCCATCCTGGGGCTGTTCTTCGCCCTAGTCTTCGTGCCCAACATGCTCAAAAAAGATCGATCCCTCGCCCGCTACCCAGAATTTGCCGCCTACCAAGCCCGCTCCGGTCTGATCTGGCCCCAGTTCTGGAGCGCCGCCCCCGCGCGATCGCCCCAAACCGCCCCCCCAGCCACCCCAGAAAACTAGGTTCGGCAACCGGTTCGGCGATCGCCCCCCACCCGCCCTAGGACCGCCGCGATCGCCGGTGGTAGGATGAGAGCACGATTAACAACCGTTAACGAAAATCCACCCTCCGCAATCCCTATATCCGTAGACGGCCATGCTAAAAGCTCTGCTGGGCGACCCCAATAAGCGCAAGCTCAAGCGGTTTCAACCCGACGTGGTCGAGATCAACCTGCTGGAGCCGGAGATCGAAAAACTCTCCGACGAGCAACTGCGCGCCAAAACCGCCGAGTTCCAAGAGCAGCTCGCCAAGGCCAGCACCTACGAAGAAGAACAAACCCTCCTCGACGACATCCTCCCCGAAGCCTTCGCCGTGGTGCGCGAAGCCGCCCGCCGCGTCCTGGGGATGCGCCACTTTGACGTGCAGCTCCTGGGGGGCATCGTCCTCCACAACGGCCAAATCGCCGAAATGAAAACCGGCGAAGGGAAAACCCTCGTCTCCACCCTGCCCGCCTACCTCAACGCCCTCAGCGGCAAAGGGGTCCACGTCGTCACCGTCAACGACTACCTCGCCCGCCGGGACGCGGAATGGATGGGCCAGGTCCACCGCTTCCTGGGCCTGTCCGTCGGCCTGATCCAGCAGGGCATGAGCCCCGAAGAGCGCCGCAAAAACTATAGCTGCGACATCACCTACGCCACCAACAGCGAACTGGGGTTTGACTATCTGCGCGACAATATGGCCGCCTCGATCGAAGAGGTGGTGCAGCGCCCCTTTAACTATTGCGTCATTGACGAGGTGGATTCGGTCCTCATTGACGAAGCGCGCACGCCCCTGATCATTTCCGGCCAGGTGGAACGGCCCACGGAAAAATACATGACGGCGGCGGAAATGGCGGCCCGCATGAGCCCCGACGAACACTATGAAGTGGACGAAAAGGCCCGCAATGTGATCATGTCCGATGAGGGCTTCATTGCGGCGGAACAGATGCTGGGGGTGACGGATCTCTTTGACCCGAAGGATCCCTGGGCCCACTACGTGTTCAATGCCATTAAGGCCAAGGAACTGTTCATTAAGGACGTGAACTACATCGTCCGTAATGATGAGGTGGTGATCGTTGATGAGTTCACGGGCCGCGTGATGCCCGGTCGCCGCTGGAGTGATGGTCTGCACCAGGCGATCGAAGCGAAGGAAGGGGTGGAAATTCAAAATGAAACCCAAACGTTGGCCTCCATTACCT
Organism: Cyanobacteriota bacterium; assembly: GCA_022402445.1. Classification (GTDB taxonomy): domain Bacteria; phylum Cyanobacteriota; class Cyanobacteriia; order CACIAM-69d; family CACIAM-69d; genus MS008. The sequence goes on from JAKRSF010000006.1 coordinate 645,673, forward strand.
ATCAGAATTTCTTCCTGCTCTATCCCAAATTGGCGGGCATGACCGGCACCGCCAAAACGGAGGAGGCGGAATTTGAAAAGATCTATAGCCTAGAGGTGACGATCGTTCCCACGAACCGTCCCCAGGCGCGGATTAATTATTCCGATGTGGTCTACAAAACCGAACCGGCAAAATGGCAGGCGGTGGCGGAAGATTGCGAGCAAATGCACAAGCTGGGGCGGCCGGTCCTGGTGGGGACGACGAGCGTTGAAAAGTCGGAGCTGCTGTCGCAACTGCTGGCTGATCGCGGGATTCCCCACAATTTGCTCAACGCGAAGCCGGAAAACGTGGAGCGGGAATCGGAGATTGTGGCCCAGGCGGGGCGCAGTGGCGCGGTGACGATCGCAACGAACATGGCCGGTCGCGGGACGGACATTATCCTGGGCGGTAATGCGGAATATATGGCCCGTCTGAAATTGCGGGAATATTTCATGCCGCAGATTGTGCGCCTGGAGGACGATGGTTTTGGCGTTGCCCAGGTGGCCAGCATTTCCGGGCCGCGTCCCAAGGGTAAGGGCTTTGGGGATGGGGCGAATACGAAGGCGAAAACCTGGCGGGTGGCTCCGGATATTTTCCCGACGGAACTGTCGAGCGAGGCGGAAACCCTTCTCAAAGATGCCGTTTCCTTTGCCGTAAAAGAGTGCGGTTTGCAGTCCCTCTCGGAACTGGAGGCGGAGGAGATGGTGGCGATCGCGTCGGAGAAAGCGCCGACGGATAACCCGGTGATTCAACAGTTGCGATCGGCCTATGTGACCATCCTGAAGGAGTATGAAGCCTTCACGGAGCGGGAGCACGATCGCGTGATTGAACTGGGTGGTTTGCACGTCATCGGTACGGAACGCCACGAGTCGCGCCGGATTGATAACCAGTTGCGCGGGCGGGCGGGCCGCCAAGGTGACCCCGGTTCGACGCGCTTTTTCCTGAGTTTGCAGGATAATTTACTGCGGATTTTCGGCGGCGATCGCGTGGCCGGTTTGATGAATGCCTTCCGCGTTGAAGAGGACATGCCCATCGAATCGAAAATGCTCACGCGATCGCTCGAAGGGGCACAGAAGAAAGTCGAGACCTACTATTACGACATCCGTAAACAGGTCTTTGAATATGACGAGGTGATGAACAACCAGCGGCGGGCCATCTATGCGGAACGGCGGCGAGTTTTGGAAGGGCGTGATCTGAAGGAACGGGCGATCGAATACGCCGAAAAAACGATGGATGACATCGTGGATGCCTACATCAACCCTGATCTGCCGCCGGATGAATGGAACCTGGACAAGATGGTGGACAAGGTGCGGGAATTCGTCAAATTGCTGCGGGATTTGACGCCCCAGCAGTTGGATGATCTGAACCCGGCGGAAATTCGCCAATTCCTCTGTGAACAGGTCCGCATTGCCTACGATCTCAAGGAGGACCAAATCGAGCGGATTCAGCCCCAATTGATGCGCCAAGCGGAGCGATTTTTCATCCTCCAGCAGATTGATACCCTCTGGCGCGATCACCTTCAGCAGATGGATGCCCTGCGCGAATCCGTAGGTCTGCGGGGCTACGGCCAGAAGGATCCGCTGGTGGAATACAAGAGCGAAGGCTATGAACTGTTCCTGGAAATGATGACGAATATGCGCCGCAATGTGGTCTATTCGCTCTTCCAGTTCGAGCCCCAGGGGCAGCCGGAGCCGGTGACGGAAACGGTTTAGGGCAGTGGGCAACCCGTGGGGTTGGCGGGCAAGGATTCGCCCCCCACGGGACAATAGCAAAAAGCCTTTGGGAGCCGGATCGTCGCTCTCGGTGGGACAGGGGATTTTAACGTTTAGAAAGCCCCTTGTCCCGTTTTTTGTGGCCTATTTTTGCCGTTCCCCAATCCGCCACGGCCCAGGGCGATGATCGAGTGGACCCCTAGCAGAACCGGGGGAGTTCGACCGCTGCGAGGGAGGGGCGACGGCGACGGCCCGCGACATCGGACGGGAGGATGGGGGCGGGGGCGCGGCGTTCTGGAACGGGGGCGGCGATCGCGTGGGGCTCGGGCAGGTTTAGGGGTTGGCGATCGCGGGGGCTTTCCGTCGCGGCTGGTTCCAGGAGATCGGCCCCATCTTCGAGGATTTGGGCGACGGGCGGTAGGGCATCGGCGATTTGTTGATCGCCCTGCTCGCTATGCTGAATCTTTGGCTCCTCGGTGTTCTCATCCCACAGGCCCACCCGGATGGCACCCCTGGGGCGATCGCGGTTCACGGGCGTCTGGACCGGGGACTCCACAGCGTCCGTCGGCTCAGCACTCGCGGGGGGCGCATCGCCATGATCGCGGCGATCCAACTGCCAATCCAGCAGCGCCAAAATCTCCTCCGCCTTCAAGGCCCCATCCCGCACCAGGGAACCGCTGTGGCCAAAGGACGGCAGCTCCACCCGCACCAGGGGCGCGATCGCCGGGTCCGCCTGTTGGGGCAGATCCTGATCTGAAGCCGCCGCCAACGGAGCCCAGGGATGGATGCCGCCGCGATCGCCCGACACCTCCGTCGTTTCTAGGGCAATTGGGTCGCCGGAGGCTGCGTCCCCATCGGTCGCCCCTTGATCCAATAATTCCGCCAGGACCGAATCCGGCTCATCCGCCGCCACCACGTCAGGGATGTGCTGCCGCCCCTGCAAATCCAGGCATTGCTCCAGGGCCGCGCGGAATTGGAGGGTTTGGCGCTGCTGCCGGTGGAGACGCGATCGCAACTCCTGCCCCAACTGTTCCGCCTGGGCCAACTGAGTCGCCCGTTCCAAATTCCGCTGCTGCAACAGGGCGCAGGCCCGCTCGAGCTGCGCCACCCGCGCCTGGGACGCCTCCAACTGCCGCGACAGGGTTTCCGTCAAAATGCCCTGGCGTTGGCCGTCCTGCTCCCGCTGCTCCAGCAGTTGCTCCAGTTCCGCCACCCGCGCTTCGGCGATTTCACTGCGCTGCTGAAGCTGGTCGATTTCGTCCTGGAGGCGCGTTAGCTGCCCCTCTGCCTCCTCGCGCAGGGATTCCAATTCCCCCAGGAGCCCTTCCACCGTGGCGCTGGCGGCCTCCATTTCTTCCCCCTGCTGCGTGAGGAGGTCGTCCTGGGCCTGGGCGTGGAGCAGTTGCAGCTCCAGGGTGGCGCGGCACTCTTCGAGGGCTTCCTCTAGCTGGGTGATGCGCTTTTTCAAGGCGGCCCGCTCGGCCATCAGGGCGATCGCGTCGCTCCCACCGGCATTTTCCCCAAAGGTCTGGGCAAAGGACTGACCCGGCGCAGGGGCGGGGCGATCGCGGCGGCCAAAATCCGGCGGCGGCGGCGGGGCCATCGGCGGCATCGGCGTTTCAAACAGGGCCGCGCGATCGCGGCGGGCCTCCGTCGGGGATGGATTGGATGCAGCCAGATCCGGATCCGGCTGATCAACCTCCGACGGCTGGGGAAGATTCGCCCGCCAAAATCCCGACCCTTGACCAGCCGCCCCCTTGACCGAATCGGACGGCGCGATCGGCACACTCACCGGCGGTAGCCCGTCGGCTCCGTCTTGGGGCTGGGGTGGGTGAGCGGCGTTCCCCATTTCGGTCATGGTGGCAAGGTGTTTTATATGCAAGGGCTTCTTCCCAAGTAATGCACAAGATTTTCGAGAGTGCAATTGGTGGTTGAAGCCCCCGCTGGGGCATGACCCCCTACGGTGCATCCCGCATTTGCGCCGTCCGCACCGATAGCTGCAAGGTGCGATCGCCCCGGCGCACGGTGAATTGCAAGGTCTGGCCCACGCGGCTGTTCTCCACAATGGTTTGGAGCTGGGCCGCCTGGGTGACCGGATTGCCGCCGATCGCCACGATCACATCCCCCCGCCGCAGGCCGGACTCCACCGCTGGCGTATCGGGCAGAACGTTCATCACCAAAATCCCATTCACCTCCGGCAGGGCGATCGCGGAATTGGGATCGCGGTTATTTTGGCGCGCCAACTCCGGCGTCAGGTTCTGCATCTGGATACCCACAAACGGATGGGGCACCGTTTCCCCCCGCGCGAGGCTGGCCTGGATTTCCTTGGCCTTATCGATGGGAATGGCGAACCCAATGCCCATGGCGTCGGCGCGGATGGCGGTGTTGATGCCAATGACGCGGCCCGTTTCGTCCAGGAGGGGGCCGCCGGAGTTGCCCGGATTGATGGCCGCGTCCGTTTGGATGAAGTCGAGGCGCTTACTGGGGATGCCCGCCTGGACGCTGGAGCGGTTGAGGGTGCTGATGATGCCCAGGGTCACGGTGTTGTCGAGGCCGAGGGGGTTGCCAACGGCGATCGCCCAGTCCCCCACGCGCACATTGGCGGAGTCGCCGAGGGGGGCAACGGGGAGGGTTTGGCCGCGCGCATCGATTTTGACCACCGCCAGATCCGTTACGGTGTCGGTGCCCAGGACGGTGCCGTCAAATTCCCGCCCGTCCTTGAGGGTGACGGTGACGCGATCGGCGCGATCGACCACGTGGGCGTTGGTGAGGACGAGGCCCGCGCGGTCATAGATGAAGCCGGACCCGAGGCCCGTCAGGCGCTGCTGCTGTTCCCTGGGCATTCGCCGCATGAAGTCATCGCCGCCGAAGAACCGCTCAAAAAATGGGTCATTGAAGGGGAACGGATCGACGCGCCGGGTGATGGTGCGCTCCGTATCAATGCGAACCACGGCGGGGCCAACGCGGTCAACGGCGGCGGCGACGAAGCTGGTGCTGCTGCGGGGGGCGGCCTGGGCGATCGCGGTGTCCGGGGCGATCGCGTCGGGGAGTTCGGTCGTCTCGGGGGCGATCGCGGCCCTGGCCTGGGATGGGGCCACGAGGCCGAGGGTGAGGATGGCCCCGAGGATGATGGCTAGGGCATGGGTCAGCCACGATCGCGCGGGGGGGCGATCGCGGCGGCGGGATGGCAAGGCACTCATGGTCGATCTCGCAAAATGTCGCAGGGAAATGAGGGGACGGGATCCGGGCGATCGCGCCAATTCCCCCAGATTTTTCTTATAGCGCGTTGGCCGTCGGGGCAACCCCAAGGGGGCTGATCGGAAAACCGTCCCCGCGATCGCGGCTAGGGCAACGGGCGGCGTTGGATGGGTTGGAGGGGTTCACCCGGTTCGCGATCGGGCGGCGGCGGCAAGGTCGGAAAAGTCAGTTCAAAGGAGCGGCTGGGGGGAATTTCTTCCCAGGGGCGGTTTGGGGGCAGTTCGAGCCGGGGCGGGGGGATGGGTGCCGGTCGAGATGGCAGGGGGCCAAGGGGGAAACTGGGCAGCACTGAGGGCAGGTATGGGGCGGGGATTTCTTCGCCGTAGCGGTGCAAGTCAAAGCCGTTGATGGATCCTTCAAAGGCGTCGAACACCACATGGATTTCGTCATAGCCCACGAAGGGGGATACGCCGCGCAGGGTGGGGCATTTGACCCGCAGGAGGAACCGAAAGCCGGTGCGCTGATCCTGGTAGAAGGTTTGGGAGCAGTCGTAGCTAATGAATCCTTCGATCGCGAGCTGGTTGTAGGCTCCGATGCCCATGGGACTGCGGAGGATCCGCTCCATGAAATCCTGCCGCTGCTCGAAGGTGATGGGCTCCCAGATGGGGGTTAGGGGTGGGGGGATTGGGACTGGTTCCGCGATGGGATCCGCTGCCCGGGCGATGGGGCTGGCGATCCAGGGGGCGATCGCGATCGCCAGGGCAAGGGTGCGTTGGAGGACGGGAATCATGGGGTTTTAGGGGGTAGAAGGGGCACGCGATCGAGCGTTTCCGCGCATTCCGGAATCAGGAGGTCACTGCGGATCCAGCCCTCCTCGCCGCTTTCGGAAAAGGCCACGCGGTACCAGGTCAGGCCCGCCTGATCCGTCATGGTTTCCACCTGGCGCAGGCCATCGTCGAGGGACGATCGCAACAGCCACACGGTTTCGCCCACCGGGTGATAGCTCAGGGTTTGAAAATTCTCGCCGGGACCGGCATTGAGGTGAATTTGTACATCGTCCTCTTCGGCGGATAGGGTGCCCCAGCAATAGGTCTGGAACCCTTCAAACTGCGCCAGGGCGGGGGGGGCCGCGATCGCCCACATCCCAATCGCGCCGCCCACCAAACCGCTGACCATCCCCGCGATCGCGCTGAACCGTTTCATAGACCCCTCCTCGCTTGGACTAAATAGACTGGATTGATTCGGGAACGGGTTCGCATGGTTGCCATTCCCTAGATAACCTTCCGGCCCGCGATCGCGGCCATCGGCATAGGGCAACCGGGATTTTGTCCACCCGCCCGGTAGGATAGGCCACGAGCGATCGCATACCCATTTCATCCCTGACGAGTCCCGCACCATGGCCGCCATCCGCGTCTGCATCATCCTGGGCACCCGCCCCGAAGCCATCAAACTCGCCCCGGTGATCCGCGCCTTCCGCCGGGACGATCGCTTTGAAACCCAGGTGGTCCTGACGGGCCAGCACCGGGAAATGGTCGCCCAGGTGATGGACCTCTTTGGCCTAGGGGCTGATCGCGACCTGGCGATCATGAAACCGGGCCAAACCCTCACGGACATCACCTGCGACAGTTTGCGCGGCCTCGGCCCCGTCTTTGATGAGCTGCAACCCCAGTTCGCGATCGTCCAGGGGGACACCACCACCGCCTTTGCCGCCGCGATCGCCGCCTTCTATCGCCAAATCCCCGTCGGCCATGTGGAAGCGGGCCTGCGCACCGACAACCTCTACAGCCCCTTCCCGGAAGAGGCCAACCGGCGACTGATTTCCCAGATCACCGCCCTCCATTTCGCCCCGACCCCCCTGGCGGTGGAGAATTTGCAAAAGGCGGACGTAATCGGCCAGGTCCACCACACGGGCAACACGGTCATTGACGCCCTGCTGACGGTGGCGGCCACAAATCCCCCCTGCGAGATCGCGCCGATCGCGGGCACCCGCAACCATGGCCGCACCCCCGACTGGACCGGCCACCGGGTTATCCTCTCCACCGTCCACCGCCGCGAAAATTGGGGGGAACCGCTCCACGCGATCGCCGATAGCTTCCTACAACTGCTGGATCGATTTGACGACCTGGCGATCGTCCTGCCCCTGCACCGTAACCCAACGGTCCGCGAGCCCCTCACCGCCCGCCTCGGGGACCACGATCGCGTCTTTCTGACCGAGCCCCTGGACTACGCCGACCTGATCGGAGCCATGCAGCGGTGCCACCTGCTCCTGAGCGACTCCGGCGGCCTCCAGGAAGAAGCCCCCAGCCTCGGCAAACCCGTCCTCGTCCTGCGGGACACCACCGAACGGCCCGAGGCGATCGCCGCAGGCACCGCCAAGCTCGTGGGCACCGACACCGCCGACATCGTCCGCGAAGCCGCCCACCTGCTCACGGACCAAGCCGCCTACGATCGCATGGCCCAGGCCACCAACCCCTTTGGCGACGGCCAAGCCTCCGGACGCATCGTGCAGCTCGTGGCCGACTATTTCGCCCAAAATACTCCCACGGCCTAATTTTTCGTTGATTTCCGGGGCATCCGCGCGATCGCGCCGCCCGGTACACTAGCAAAAACCCCCAAACCCCACCCCACCCGTGTCCACCGCCACCCCCACCGCCCCCACGCCCCAGCGCGATCGTGAACCCGCCATCAGCCTGCTGCTCTACTACCTTCTGCGCAACCTCATCGTCTATCCCCTCTTCAAGTTCTACTTCCGGGGCCGCGTCGAAGGGCTCGAAAACGTCCCCATGGCCGGAAAACTCCTCGTCGTCAGCAACCACGCCAGCGACTTCGATCCCCCCTTCGTCGCCACCGCCGTCAGCCGCCCCGTCGCCTTCATGGCCAAGGAAGAACTGTTTAAAATTCCCCTCCTCGGCCCCGCCATCCGCCACTACGGAGCCTATCCCGTCAAGCGCGGCAGTGCCGATCGCGCCGCCCTCCGCGCCGCCCTGACCGTGGTGGACGAAGGCTGGGCCACGGGCCTATTTCTCGACGGCACCCGCACCGCCGATGGGCGCATCCATAGCCCCAAAGTTGGAGCCGCCCTCATCGCCTCCAAAACCCAGGCTCCCGTCCTGCCCGTGAGCATTTGGGGCGCGGACAAAATTTTTCAACCGGGCTCCAAATGGCCCCGCCCCGTCCCCCTGACGGTGCGCATCGGTAAACCCATGGCCCCGCCGCCGCCCAAGGCATCGCGCCAGGAACTCGATGACTTCACCCAGCTCTGCGTCGATCGCATCCACGGGCAGATGGATCTCGGGCGTTGACATGCACCCGTTGGCCCTGGCCCCTAGGGGATGGGGTGCCGCTGGCGGCGCGATCGCGCGATCTGCCAACTCAACACAATGACCGGCCCGAGCCCCACCACGGCGATCGCCAGGGCCGGTCCCGCCGCTTCAGCGAGCCGTTCATCGGACGCCAGATTATAGACCCGCACCGCCAGGGTATCGAAATTGAAGGGCCGCATGATCAGCGTAGCGGGCAGCTCCTTCATCACATCCACAAAAACCAGCAGCGCCGCCGTCAGCAGGCCGCCCCCCGCGATCGGCATATGCACCTGGGCGAGGGTGGCGAGGGGCGTTTTGCCTAAACTGCGGGCGGCATCATCGAGGCTCGGGGCAATTTTGTCGAGGCTGGCGACGACGGTGCCGATCGCGACGGCCAGGAACCGCACCAGGTAGGCAAACACTAGGGCGGCGACGGTGCCACTGAGCAGCAGCCCATCACTAATGAGACCCAGGCGGCTCAGGAGTTGATCCAAGGCTCCGAGGGCAACAGATACCCCCACGGCCACGACGGAACCGGGGATGGCATAGCCGAGGCTGGCGATCTGCCGCCCGAGCCGCACCCGCCAATTGCCCCGCAGCCGCACCCCATAGGCCAGCAGCAGGGCCAGGACGACGGCGATCGCGGCGGCGACGGTGGACAGGATGGCGCTGTGGTTCGCAAAGCTCCAAAATCGTTCATCCGTCAGGGTTTGTGGCTCTTGGATCGTCAGGCTAATGAGGCAAGCCACCGGCACCAGGAACCCCAGGGCAATGGGCAGGGCACAGGCGATCACAGCGGCGGCGGCCCGCCACCCCCCCAGGGAATAGCCCGCGGGTTCCTGGAACGATGGACGGCTGTAATATTGCGCCCGACCGCGCGATCGCCGCTCCAGCAGCATCAGGGCCGCCACCCCCCCCAACAGCACCAGGGCCAGTTGCGACGAGGCCGCGCGATCGCCCATGCCGAACCAGGTGCGATAAATTCCCGTCGTAAAGGTATCCACCCCGAAGTACTGCACCGTCCCAAAATCGCTCAGGGTCTCCATCGCCACCAGGGCCAGCGCCGCCGTCAGGGCCGGACGGGTCAGGGGTAGGGCCACCTGCCAAAAACTCTGCCAGGGCGATCGCCCCAGGGTGCGGCTGGCCTCCAGGGTGGCGGCGGCCTGCTCTAGGAACGCCACGCGGCACAGGAGGTACACATAGGGATACAGCACCAGGGCCAGCATGGCGATCGCGCCGGGGAGCGATCGCACCGGCGGAAACCAATAGTCCCCAAACTCCCAGCCCGTCAGCGATCGCAGGGTTTGCTGCACCGGCCCATAAAAATCCAGCAAATCCGTATAGACATAGGCCAGCAAATAGGCCGGAATCGCCATGGGCAGCAGCAGCGCCCACTCAAACCAGCGCCGCCCCGGAAACCGGCAGGCCACCGTCAGCCACGCCGTCCCCGCCCCCATCAGGGCCGTCCCCGCCATCACCCCCACCGTCAGAACGCAGGAGTTGAACACATAGCGCCCCAGGACCGTTTCCCCCAGGTGTTGCCACACATCCAGGGATCCCACCCAGGCGGACAGGGCCACGGCCCCCAACGGCAGCGCCACCGGCCCCGCGATCGCCAGCACCAGCCAATCCCACAGGGCCAAACCCGGTTGCCAGGGGCGGATCCGATGGGGAACTGGAAATCCTTTCTGTGAAGTCACGGCCGTCTTACTCTGCTCCCTGTGGCGTTCCGCTGGTGCCCGTGCCCCTCGGATTCCCTGGCCCCTGGGCTGGCGATCGCGCGGCGACACCAATCACCGGAGGGCGTTGGGGAAGGGGAAACTTTGAGAATTTATTGCAATAGCTCCAAGGCGGTGAATATCCTAGCATCCGTGCGGGGGCGTCGGCGGGAATCCTGGGGGGGCCGTTGGGGGAGTTTGGTCCGCGTCCGTGGCTGCGGGGTTCTCCCCGTGAGCGAATGGCCCCGCCCGCGCGATTTCGGTTCAAAGGAATGGGAATCGATCTGGTGACATGGCCCGTCCAGTGTCATACTTCAGTCTCAGTTGTCAAGTATTTAGGGAAAATCCTCATGATTCGATCGTCCCGCCGGTTTAATCCTGTGCTGGTGGCCCTGGTGGCGGCTGGACTGCCCCTGTGGGGGGGCGGGGCGCGGGCTGTGGCGGCTACGGAGGTCGCCCCTGGGGGGACGATCGCGGCCCAATCCATCGATCCGGCGGCCCCGGCGATCGCGCCCGCAGCATCGGCCACCCCGGCGGAGATGGAAGTCAGCGCCGAGGATGGGGGCGGGGCCAATCTGGAGGAGGCGGAGGGGCCGCTGGAGGGGGACGTGATCGCCCCGGAGGCCCCTGAAACGGCTGAATTGACGGAACTCGCGGAAACGGCGGAGACGACGGAAACGGCAGAAACGGCTGAGATCGTCAACGTCATGGATCTGAACGGTTTAGGCGGTCCAGGTTCCTTGAACGGGGCGGCCCCGCGCGATCGCTGGATTGCCCAGGCGGCCACGGGCGGCACCTGCGTCAATGACCTCGGCAATGCCCTCAACGCGATCGCGCGATCGCAGGGGGGTCGCTGGGGCATCCGCATCGAAACCCTCGAGGACGGGCGAATTTTCCACCAGGTCGGGGCCAATCAAAGCCTCATCCCCGCCTCGAACGCCAAACTGTTCGTCACCGCCGCCGCCCTACAGATGTATGCGCCGGAGACCAAGGTGCAAAACTCCAGCCTCTCAAGCTGGGTCACCACCATTAATCAACGCAGCCAAAATGATCTGGCCGATCGCCTCTTTCGCCTCATCGGTGGTCAGCCCGCCATCCAGCGCACCCTCACGCCCCTCGGGGTCGATGCCAGCGGCTACCGGCTCGCCGACGGATCCGGCCTCTCGCGATCGAATGCCGTCCAGCCCAATGCCGCCATCTCTCTCCTGCGGGCCATGAGCCGCGATCGCAACAGCGCCCTCTTCCGCGACTCGTTGCCCGCCTCTGGGGTTTCCGGCACCCTCGTCAACCGCTTCCGGGGAACCCCGGCCCAGGGGCGCGTCTTTGCCAAAACCGGTACCCTGCGCGGCGTGCGAGCCCTGTCGGGCTATATGGCCCATCCCCTCTACGGATCCCTGGTCTTCAGCATCATCGCCAACCACCCGAGCCAGCGGGGTGATGGCCTGCGTAGCGCGATCGATCGCATGGTCCTCACCACGATGCAGATGCGCCCCTGCGACACGGGGCCGATGGATCCGCTCAATCTGCGGCCCGGTTTCCCGCCCCGGTTGCCGTCGGTGTTTGAGGAGTTCCGGCAGCGGCAGGAAGAGCGGCGACGCCAGCAACAGGGAGCCCAACCGCTCTAAATCAAATCCTCGATGGAGGCTGGGCGGGGAGACCTCGCCCCTACAATTGATCCCTGGGAATTGATCTCAGGGGCGACGCTGCGTTGGCATTATTCACGGGATTTGAGGCATGGGTGGTTTGGAGCGGGGTCAGGTTTGGAAGAAATGGGGCCAATCCCTAGGCCGGTGGGGGCGCTGGGGGTTGCAGGCGCTGCGATCGCGGGATATTCCCCCGGCGCTGGTGGGGCTGATGGCGATCGCGGCGGTGCTGTTGTTCATTGCCAGCAGCGTGCGCCATTTTTTGCTGCAATCGACGGCCTTTGACCTGGCGATCTATGACCAGGTGGCCTACCTGATGGGCCAGGGGTTGACGCCCTATGCCACCGTGTCGGACATGCACCACATGGGCAACCATGCGGCCTATAGCTTTTATTTGGTTGCGCCGTTCTATGCCCTCTGGCCCGATGTCCATTGGCTATTTGCCCTCCAGGCGGTGGGTCTGTCCCTGGGGGCGTTGCCCGTGTGGGCGATCGCGCGGCAGGCCCGGTTGGACTGGGGGCAGGCGTGGGCCATGGCGATCGCCTATGGGCTCTATCCGGTGATCTTTAATGTCAATTTGTTTGATTTCCATCCCGAGGTGCTGGGCATTGCGGCGCTGCTCGGGTGCATCTGGGCGGCCCGGGCGGGGCGGGCGGGGTGGTTCACCCTGGGGGTGATTTATGTGATGGGTTGTAAGGCGGTCCTGTCGATCACCATCGGGGCCATGGGCCTGTGGCTGCTGTTGATTGACGGGCGGCGGCGGTGCGGCGCGATCGCCCTGGCCCTGGGGAGCGGTTGGTTTGTGGCGGTGACCCAGGGGGTGATTCCCGCGTTCAATGGGGGCGAGGGCCACGACGCGATCGGGCGCTATGCCTACCTGGGGGATTCGGTCACGGAGGCATTTTTTAATTTATTCCTGCGGCCCGATCTGGTGCTGGGGCGTCTGCTGTCGGTGGATACGCTGATTTATCTGGCCCTGCTGACCGGGCCGCTCCTGTGGTGGCTGCTGCCGGGACGGCTCGGGCCGTTGGTGGCGGCGGCTCCGGCGATCGCCCTGAACTGCCTCTCGACGGTGGGGGAGCAGCGGGATTTGGTCCATCAATATTCCCTGCCGATCTTGCCGTTTTTGCTCACCGCCGCGATCGCCAACCTCCAGCATCCCTACCCCTGGCCCTGGCCCCAAACCGCGATCGGCCAATGGTTCCGGCGGACGCTGCAACCGCACTTCGCCAGCGGTCGGTTAATGATCCTGTGGTCCGCCCTTGGCTTTTTGGCCCTGGCGAAATTTGGCTATTTTGGCTCGATTTATCTCACGAACCTGGACACCTGGAGCGCTAGCCGCCACGCGATCGCCCAGATCCAGCAAGACGGCAGCCCCGGCGGTGTATTGACCTCCGCCACCTTGGCCCCGCACCTGAGCCACCGGGTGATGATCCGCCAAACGATCGCCGATCGCAACGAAACCGGCTACGTGCGCTACCCCCAGTGGGACGAGTATGATTTCGTCCTGCTGGACACGATCCATCCCGGCTGGAACAGCACCGTTGAGTTTGTGGAACTGCTGCGGTCAGACTTGAGCCAGCGGCCCGACTTTCGCCTAAATTTCGCCCAAGACGGCGTTTATTTATTTCAGCGACAGGCCAACCCGTAGGGGCGGGGTTTCCCCCACGGGCTTCAACTTAAGGAGAAGGAGCCCAAA
>JAKRSF010000007.1 GCA_022402445.1 Cyanobacteriota bacterium
CGGTTTCCAGGCTCGATGACTACAGCCTAACTTCCTTAAGTTGAAGCCAGTGGGGAAAACCCCGCCCCTACGGTGATGGATGGATTAACGCTCAAAAAAAACGGGGGATGGACATTGCCCACCCCACCAAGGGTTGAGGATTCGAGGGGGTCGGGGTCTAGGGTTAACCCTTTTGGACCAACACCCAGCGGGCCTGCATTTTCGGGTAGTCGAGGCCGGTGGGTTCCCAGCGACAAATCAATTCCATTTCCGGTTCCTGGGCCGATCGCGGGGGCTGCCACGGGGTCGCGGTGGTGGCGGTTTGGACGGCGGCGGCGGCGGGTTGGGTCTTGCGTGCAGCGTTCATGATGAACCCCCTAATATCTCACTTCAGGCTGGGTCCGCGATCGCGGGTTTGGGGTGGGTGGCTCAAGGCGCTTCTTTAAGGACTTGATAACCTTCCCTTAACTTTTATCTTAGTCGAAAAATCCGGGACCGCCAGGGGGGTGGCCAATCCGTCGCAAAACTCAATATGGGCTCAAGGTCGGGGGTTAGGGTTGGGCGTCGGGCGGGGGGGCGGTCGGGGATGGGTCGTGGCGGGCGAGGAGGTCGGGGCGGCGCGATCGCGTGCGGTCAAGCTGCTGCTGCCGTCGCCAGGTGGCGATCGCCTGGTGGTTGCCCGAGAGCAGGACGGGGGGCACTTCGAGCCCTTCAAAGACGGGGGGGCGGGTGTAGTGGGGATAGTCCAGGAGGCCGTCTTCAAAACTGTCCGCCGCGATCGAGGCGGTTTTGCCCACGGTGCCCGGTAGGAGACGGATGGTGCCGTTGAGCAGGGCCAGGGCCGGGATTTCGCCGCAGGTGAGGACAAAATCCCCGAGGGAAATTTCCCGATCCACCCAGCCCATGACCCGTTCATCGACCCCTTCGTAGTGGCCGCACAGGAGGATGAGGCGATCGCGATCGCGCACCAGTTCCCGGAACAGTTCCTGGGTCATGGGCTGGCCCTGGGGGGAAAAATAGATGGTTTCGCTGCGATCGCAGGGGGGCAGGGAGTTGAGGGCCGCGACGATCGGTTCTGGCTTCATGACCATGCCCACGCCGCCGCCGTAGGGTTCGTCGTCTACTTTGCGGTGTTTGTCGGTGGTGAAATCTCGGGGGTTGGTGCAGTGGACCTCGGCGATGCCCCGCGCGATCGCCCGACCCATGAGGCCCGTGGTCAGGGGCGAGGTGAAAAATTCCGGGAAGAGGGTCACAAGGTCGAAGCGCACGGGGTACCGTCCGAGGTTGTGGGGGCATGGTTTTCGTATCAGGCCGGTCCATTATCCCAGGAGGACCGTCACGGGATCTGCCCAGGTGAAGGGGACGATCGCGGCGGCGCTGTGGCCGTTGCAGGCGATTTCGACCCAGCCGTGGCTACCGATGAGGGCGAGGGGGCTGCCAAGGGGGACGTCGCCGTAGGTGCGGGCGCTGCTGATAGCGCGATCGCCCACCACGGCCCGCCAGGTTTTGTGCAGGACGCGATCGCCGGGAATGTTGGTGATGCCGTTGCCGAAGTGGTCAATGTATTGAATCTGGCCCTGAATTTGACCCGCGATCGCGGCGCTCCCGTCCACGGCCAGTTCCGTCAAAGTTAAGGGGAGCAAATCTTGCAGGCTATCCGGGGCGATCGCGCGGCCCAGGGTTTCCAGCGGCGTACCCATCGCCAAGCGGGCCGCCACCGGGGCAAAGATGTCGCGCCCATGGAACGTAGAACTCGGGTTCGGGGTGCGCCACGCGCCCGGTTCCGTCAATTCCACCGCCGCGATCGCCGGGTACCGCTCCAGAACGCCGCCAAACAGGCCATTGTCCGGCCCCACCAGCCAACCGCGATCGCACCGCACCGCCACCGCACGGCGATCGCCCCCCACCCCCGGATCCACCACCGCCAAATACACCGTCTCCGGCGGGAAATAATCCACCGCATTGGCAAGGCAAAATCGCCCCGCCCGCACATTTTGACGGGGCACTTCATGGCTCAAATCCACCAAGGTTGCCGTCGGCGCAAGGGTCAGCATCACCCCCTTGAGGACGCCCACATACCCATCACGCAGGCCAAAATCCGTCATCAGTGCGATCGCGCGATCGCCCGTCCCCTGGCCTCTGTCCCTATCCATTCCTCCCTCCGAGTTATTGATCGCGCCCTGGGGATAGGTCACACGATTCCCCTAATCGCTATTTTCAAGAATCGGTAGACGGATACAAAATTCGGTACCCTTATCCAATTCAGACCAAACCTGCAAGCTGCCACCATGCTTTTCTTCGACAATTTGACGGGCGATCGCCAATCCTAGACCCGTACCCTTGCCCACACCTTTGGTGGTGAATAGGTGATCAAAGATCTTCTGCTGCACCTCTTCCGGCATTCCTTTGCCATTATCAGCAATCCGAATCTCAACCTGTTCCTCAGCCGTTGCTGTAGTGATGGCAATTTGTGGCGAGCTGGCTTTGATTGCTTCAAAGGATTGGGTCTGTGTCATTTCATCAAAAGCATCGATCGCATTGGCCAGAATATTGATAAAGACTTGATTGAGTTGTCCAGGGAAGCAAAGCACTTCCGGGATCTCTCCATAATTTTGCAGAATTTCAATGGCAGGACGACTAGCACTGGCCTTGAGGCGATATTTAAGAATCAGCAATGTGCTGTCAATGCCCTCATGTAGGTTGGCGCTGATTTTGCGATCCGTATCCGCCCGCGAGAACGTACGCAGACTGGTGCTGATATTCGAAATGCGATCAGTCGCATTCTCCATTGATTCCAGGAGTTGCGGTAAATCCTCGATCAAGAATTCCAGATCAATATCTTCGGCATTATCCTGAATCGTCTCGACATCCTTAGGGTAATGCTGCTGATAAAGGGCAAGATGCTCCAGTAAATCTTGCACATACTCCTTAGCATTGCTGATGCTACCCTTGAGGAAACCAATGGGATTATTGATTTCATGGGCAATGCCAGCCACAAGATTGCCCAGGGACGCCATTTTTTCACTCTGCACAATTTGCAGTTGAGATTGCTCAAGCTGTTGAACATAGGTTTGGGCCTGCTCATAGAGACGGGCATTTTCGAGGGAAATTGCGGCTTGAGCGCAGAGACTGTTTAGCAGCTCGACGCGATCATTCGTAAATGCCCCCGTCGCCAAATTATTCTCTAAATATAAAATGCCCTTCAGCTTTCCTTGATGCAAGATTGGACTACACAGGACACTTTTAGGCTGACAGCGAATAACATATGGGTCATTGACGAGCGCTGGATCTGCGATCGCATCAATAATGACAACGGTTTGCTGATTACGCCTAACCTTATAAATCAGGCTGAGGGGAACACTCTGACTTTCCTCAACAGGAATGCGCTGTAATACAATCGGCTCTGAACCTTCAACAATCATCCCCTTGACTAGGATGCGATTATCTCGTTCCAGCATCAGCACGCATTTATTACCTCCAGCATTCTCGATGATGATCGACAGCAATGCTGAAAGCAGTTTTTGTAGTTCGATTTCGCTAGAAAGCGCTTGAGACGCCTTGAGAATTGCTTTGAAATCTAAAATATCTGAGATATGCCCCGTCGAAGTGCTTAAGCCTGTAGAGGTACTACTGTTCAAGGCAAAAATGGTTTCATTCGTGAGTAGGGGCGAACGATCCTGCTGGAGAATCGGGGCCAAAAGTTGAGGATAGCGATCTTCAAGATCAATAACTTTAGCTTTGGCTCCCCAGCGGGTGTAGGCATAATAGGCATCGATCATATATTCGCCAGCCAGGCGCAATTTATCCCAATCCAGATAGAATCTAGCGGCAAGTTCATTGGCAAGGGCTTCTTCATTCAGAAATTGATTTTTTTTGCTGAGGAAAATTGCCTTGTCATAGCACTCAGATGCTTCAACTCTTTTGCCTAAAACTCGATGCTCTTCTGCCTCAACCAAATACCATTTATGCAAGTGGTTCATTGGAGCATTGTCCGACCACTGGCGCAGAATGGCCTTGTGGGATTGGACCTGAAGCAAAATTTTGTTTTGCTCTACCTCCGGTTGACTGGGGAAAATTGCCAGATAGGTTAAAGCGGCATAGAAGTGGAAGACTGGTACGAAAATAGACGCCGATACGGCCATCAAACAGGGCTTGGCTTGATCGATAGAATTGAGTGCATCTGGATAACTTCCAAAATGGTAGGCCAGCAAAAGCTTGTAGATATGAGCTTGGGCGATCGCGATCAGATCATTATCCTGTTGATGTTTAGGCAACATCAGCGTTTCATCGTAGGTATCGCCAATCAAGCGATGGGGTTGATCGACTAATTCAATTAAATTTTCTACCGCTTGCTTTCCCAGATTTAGATATGCCTGTGCAGAATATTGCTTAACCTGAGCTAGGGCCACACTATAGTCCACCAAATCTGATAGCAAATCATGCAATTCCTCACCACTGAAGAATCTGTTGCTGCTGGAACCACTCAGGGCAAAGCCCGCATGCAAGAAGTCTCCAGTTTCCATGCCAGCGTTATAGGCGGCTTTCAACATTGGATTGGTGGCCTTCAATGGCTCTTTAGAATGTTGAATGAAGCAGCCGAAGAGGCACATGACGACGGCGCTAATCTTTTGGGTATTAAACTTTTCCAGTCGCTCTAGCAAATCTATGGCTAACTTACCAAAGGCATAGCCTGCGACAGGGTCTTCCAAAAAAGCACACAGAACCATTCCATGAATTCCATACCCCGTAATTGATGCCGCAGTATTGCCGAACTTGAGAGACAAGCTCACCATCATCGCGCTTAGCCAAGGTAATAACGCGGGCATTCCTTGGATGATTGGCGAAAACAGCATTCCCATAATCTCTAGAGCTGCCTGAGCTGTGGGATCACCCATGGCTGGCATATCAACCAGATCTTCAATTTGCGTACCCTCCAGTTGCGCGGCAAGAGTTTGCAGGGTTTCCTCAATCTTCGCCTCGTTAATTTCCGTGGGGAGTTCTATGCCCAGTTCCCCTAGGACATGTCTGCCGATCGCGATCGCCTCTAGTACGTTACTTTGGAGGACCTGTGCTGCAATTTGAATTTCATAGATTTTGATTTTGTCATTAATGGTTTGAGCCGATCGCAGCACTATTGCAGCCAGCTCTTCCATTTCATCAAGTTCACCATTTAAATAGGCAGCTTCTCCAGCCAGCACATACAGATTCAGAGCTAATTCATACCCATGCTGCCAGCAATTTGGTTCGAGTAACCCGAGTCCTTTTTGTAGATAAACTCTGGCGGCGGCGTAAGCCGTGGCGTTTCTTGCCTTCACGCCCGCTTTCAAATTCAGTTGAGCCAGTGCTTGCCGATCAATGGTCGTAGTAATTAATTCAATTCCTAAATTTAAATGTCCGACAATATCAAATAGTTTCTCCTCAAGTTCTTCCTCAGATGAATTTTGCTCAAGCAGTCGTCCTATTGTGAAATGGGTTGCAATTTTTTGATCGTCAGGAATCAGAGAGTAAGCGGCCTGTTGAATACGATCATGCAAAAAACGATATTTAGGATTTGCTAGATTTTCTGCATTAGCTTGTTCGGGCGTTTCCGATTGAAAAAACTTGTAGATTTGACTGCTGGGTAAGATTAACCCCTCCTGCAGGGCTTTCCAGAGGGCAGTCGCAGCCTCGGTGGGTGGTTGCTCTGAGACGATCGCCAGAGTCGTCAAATCAAACTGGTTGCCAATGCAGGCGGCTAATCTGAGTATCTGTTGCGTTTTATCCGGCAATTTCTGCAATTGCGCCGCCATAAATTCCACCACATCATCGGTTAGAAGTAGTGTATTGATCTGGACAATATCGCATTCCCAGTGGCGACGATCGCTGTTGAAACTGATCTGCCCTTCCCCATGCAAAGCCTTGAGAAATTGGGTAGTAAAAAAAGGATTGCCTTGAGTTTTACCATCAATTAGCTTCGTCAGGGGTTGAGCCAAATCCACTGAACAATTCAAGGTGTCTGCAATCAGATGATTGGTATCCTCGAATGCCAGCGGGGATAGGGTAATTGTATTGACGATCGCGCGAGCTTGCTTGATCTCTTCCACCGTCGAGATAAAGGGATGGACCGGCGACACCTCATTGTCTCGATAGGCACCTAAGATCAATAGATAGCTCTGATCATGCATCAACAGTTTGAGTAGCTGAAGCGAAGCGGGATCAGACCACTGCAAGTCATCCAGAAAAATCACCAGGGGATGATCTGCGGTGGTAAATACCTCGATAAACTTTTGAAATAGTCGATTAAAGCGATTCTGGGCTGCACTGCCCGACAGTTCTGAAACAGGGAGCTGTTTGCCAATGATTTGCTCTAGTTCTGGAATGACCTCAACCAAAATTTGTCCATTATCTTTGACAGATGCGAGGATTTTGGCTCGCCACTGCGCGAGCTGCTCATCGGACTCAGAGAGCAATTGCCCCATCAAATCCCGCAGGGCCTGTACAAAAGCCGATAGGGGAACATTACGATTGAATTGGTCAAATTTGCCCTTGATGAAATAGCCCCTTTGGCGGACGATGGGCTTATGAACTTCATTCACAACTGCGGTTTTCCCAATCCCTGAAAAACCCGAAACCAGCATGAGTTCTGAACTGCCGTCCGCCACCCGATCAAATGCCTGCAACAGCGTTTGAACTTCCCTTTCTCGTCCGTAGAGTTTCTCTGGAATTAGAAAGCGATCGCTTATGTCCTGCTCCCCCAGATCAAAAGGGGCGATCGCGCCGGTTTCCTGCCACTGGGTCAAGCACTGACTCAGATCATGTTTGAGTCCTAGGGCGCTTTGATAGCGATCTTCGGCATTTTTCGCCATGAGCTTGCTGACGATCGCGCCCACCATCCCAGGAATCTTAGGGTTGCGCTTATCAGCGGGCAGGGGCATCTTAGCGATATGGCAATGGATCAGCTCCAGCGGATCATCCGACTCAAATGGGAGTTTGCCAGTCAACAGTTGATAGAGCGTTACCCCGAGGGCATAAAAATCTGCCCGATAGTCAATGCCCCGATTCATGCGCCCGGTTTGTTCGGGGGCCAGGTAGGCCAAGGTGCCTTCGAGGACATGGGCACTCTGAATATCCTGGGTTTCCTTGGGCAATAGAGAGGCAATACTAAAGTCAATAAGCTTGATTTGCTTGGTCTCGGGATGAATGAGAATATTGGCGGGCTTGATGTCCTTATGGACCACTTGATGCTGATCTAGGCCATGCAGAATATCCGCTATTTGTAGGGCTATTTTCAGAACATCCGCCAACTCCAATGACTGCTGCTGCCGATATCGCTCTAGCGCGACACCTCCCCAATCTTCCATGACTAATGCATAGCTATTCCCCACGGGTTCTAGGCTCAAGGGCTGAACGATTCCAGGCATGGGGAGTGCATTTTCGTCGGTAATGCACCGCATAATCGTGTGCTGGTTACGGAACTGCACCAACTCGCTAAAGCTGGGATATTTCCGCTGCAACACCTTGATCACCACTGGCCGTTGGGTCGCTGTTTGTATCGCTCGATACACTGCTGTTCGAGATCCCAGATACAGTTGCTCGATGATGTGATAGCCAGGGAGGCTAGGGAATGGGTGGGAGGAGATATTGTCAGTTAGTTTCATCGACTTGGGCGATCAGGGTGATCTAAAGCTGGTTGATATTGTCTAGAATTCCCAGGCAGGGGAATAATCACGTCAAGGCTCTGATGTACCCGTGGAGCGATTGAGTAGGGTAAGTCCATCCTACACATACTAATATTACATTGCAATTGCAGAGTGATTCACTATTGCGAGGCCACCTCTTTTGGTAAAGCGTTTTCAATGGGGTGCGATATGATCCAGGGATTACGAATGTCATTTCGCAACTGCCCCACAGTATTCTGATTGAGAGGTGTTTATCGTAGTCAGAATGCTCTGACGACAGGCTCTGGAGATTCTGCCTCCAACAATTTTTTTTACACGCCAAGGTTTTTTTTAAAAAAAATACCTCTCGTCAAAATTTTGCCGGTGATGTCATTTGGCTTGATGTTTGCCCGAAAATTTTTAGCATTTTTTCTTTTCAAGGGCCGTTGGAAGCGTGAACGGCTGATGAGGTTTTAGCCTGGAGTTGTTTATCATATAGACCCCGCTAGCCGTGACCTCAGCCTATTCGAGCCTCCTTTGAAGGCGAATGGCAATAGTCTGTTCTGGAGATGAGTTTGTGAGTTATACCACCGTTGTTTGGTTCCGAAATGATCTGCGCCTGCGGGACCATGAGCCCCTCGTGGAAGCGATCGCGCGGGGGGCCTCGGTCATTCCGGTCTATTGCTTTGATCGTCGCCAGTTCGGGCGCAGTTCCTTTGGCTTTGCGAAAACGGGCCGTTTCCGGGGGCAATTTCTGCTGGAAAGCGTGGCGGATTTGCGGCGATCGCTGCGGGCGATCGGGGCAGATTTAGTCATCCGGGTCGGCGCACCGGAAATAGAAATCCCCACAATCGTGCGGCACGTTAAGGCCAGCGCCGTCCACTACCACGAGGAGGTCACCGCCGAAGAATTGGTCGTCGATCGCGCCCTAGAGGCGGCCCTCGCTGACGACGGCATTGAATTGGCGGCCTTTTGGGGCAGCACCCTCTACCACCCGGACGATCTGCCCTTCGCGATCGCGGCCCTGCCGGACCTGTTCACCCAATTCCGCAAGCGGGTCGAGCAGGACGCCAAAATCTACCCCCCCCACGATGCCCCCCACCGGCTCCCGCCCCTTCCGGGGGATTTAGATGTGGGGGCGCTGCCGAAGTTGGCGGACCTCTACGACCCGGATCTGTGGGCGGAATTGGGCGGCGAGGACGCGATCGCGGCGGATCCCCGGGGCGTTTTGACCTTCACCGGCGGCGAGAGCGCAGGCTGGGAACGGCTCCAGGACTACTTCTGGCGCGGCGACCACCTGCGGCGCTACAAACAAACCCGCAACGGGATGCTCGGCGCGGACTATTCCTCTAAATTCTCCCCCTGGCTGGCCCTGGGGTGCCTTTCTCCCAAAAGTATCCACGCCGAAGTGCAGCGATATGAGCGCGATCGCGTCCAGAACGACTCGACGTACTGGCTGATTTTTGAACTGCTGTGGCGGGACTATTTCCGCTTCGTCGCCACCCGCTACGGCAACGCCCTCTTCAAATCCGCCGGTCTCCAGGGGCTCGACCTGCCCTGGCAACAACCCTGGCCCCAATTTGACCAATGGCGCGCGGGCAAAACCGGCTTTCCCCTGGTGGATGCCAACATGCGCGAACTGGCCGCGACGGGATTTATGTCCAACCGGGGCCGTCAAAATGTGGCGAGTTTTCTAACCAAAAATCTGGGCATTGATTGGCGCATGGGGGCGGAGTGGTTTGAATCCCAATTGATTGACTATGACGTATGCAGCAACTGGGGCAATTGGACCTACACCGCCGGAGTGGGCAATGATGCGCGGGGCTTCCGATTTTTTAATATTTTCAAGCAGTCCAAGGACTACGATCCCGACGGTTCCTACGTGAAATATTGGCTGCCGGAATTGGGGCGGGTGCCGATCGCAAAAATCCATCAACCGTGGCAACTGACGGCGGAGGAGCAGCGCCGCTGTGGGGTTCAGTTGGGGGTGGATTACCCCAATCCCATGGTGGATCTGTTCCAGTCCGCCGCCGCCAATGAACGGCTTTATAATGCCGCGATCGCCCCCAGCGGCCCCCAATCCTTCCGGCGATCGGGCCAAAAACCGATCAAAAAATCAACCCAAAAGCCCACCAAAAAATCAGACCGCCGGGATCGGTAGGGGGCGATCGCGCACCTTCCATTCTCCTGCCCCATCGCTAATGGAAACGCACCGCCCTAGGGAGCCATCGCCGATGCGTTTTGGTCGGAACGCGATCGCGGGGTCTTCACAGGTCGGTGCGTTTTTTGGCGGAGTTGGTGCGTTTAGGAGAAGGGCGCGATCGCAGGACTTTAACCATGTCGAACGCCCCCTACGGGAGAGCGCACAGGAATGGGCCTAATCGTGTCAGGCTTAGCCTTAACCCTTGCTTTCGCGGCTCGCCGTTTGGATATAGAGAATCAGCAAAAAGGCGGCGGGGACGGCGACAAAGAGAATGCTGGCGATAAAGCCCAGATCATTGACTTGCATGGGTGCTGGCCTCTGTTTTCTAAAGTCTTATGGGAATCGATCAAATCATTCCTTAGGATACACCAGCCCTCTGCCCTGGCGATCGCGGGGGGGCTCCGGCCCGCATCCAGGGGAATCGATCAAGATCCTGCCGCCGTAACCCCTGCCCCAGGGCGATCGCGATCGCGTGGATCCAAGCCGGTGCCTCGGACCCGAAGGCGCAGGCCCCCAGGAGGCGATCGCCGGGGCCGCAGATCAGCAGTTGCCAGCCCAGGCCGCGATCGCGATCGGCGCTTTGGACCGCACGGCCGAGATCCTGGCGGTGGAGGCGGATGCGATCGCCCCAAATGCGACGGGCGCTGGCGACGGTATGGCCCACCTGGGCGAGAGGGGGATCCGTGGCGAGGATCTGCGGCACCAGGCCATAGTCCATCGGCGGAATCGGCTGACCCAGCAGGGGCGCGATCGCGGTGGTCAACTCCACCTGGGTCACGGTTTCATCGCCCCAACCCCCCAGCAAAGATCCCGCCAAGCGCAGGGCCGGATGGGCGGTGCGGAGGTGGCGATCGGCGGCGATGCCCTCGGGGCCGACGGTGACCCCCAGGGCCGCTAAATTCCACCGATCGCGCGGCTGACGGCCCGTCGCCCACAGGATCTCATCCACCGCCAGGGCGATCGCCCCCACCTGCACCCACGGCTGCCCCTGGATCCGCTGGCCGTGGATCACCGGTGAATCGAGGGCGATCGTCACCCCCGCCGCCGTCAGCAGCGATCGCGCGGTCCGCTCCAGCTCGTCCGCCAGGGTGGGAATCAGGGCCGATCCCGCCACCGCCAGGGTCACCGCTGCCCCCAGGTTTGCCAGGGCCAGGGCCAGGGTGACCGCCTCGGGGGTGCCCCCCACCACCAGCCAGCGGGTCGGGCGATCGCGCGCAACGGAAGCCCCCAGCAGTCGTTGGGTCGGATCCTCGGGCGTTGTCCAGGGCAACTCCTCAACCCCCGGCACGGTCGGTTCCGCCCAGGGAGCCTCCTCTAGCAATAGATAATGGCGAGCTTTGAACCGGCGATCGCCCGCCCGCAGCACCGGCCACCCCCCGCGATCGCGCTCAAATCGAGGTGAAATATCCCCGTCCCACAGGACCACATCAGCCCCCGCCGCCGCCGCGATCGCCCAATCCTCCACGGAAAATTGCCGCCCATGCAAAAGCCGCGATCGCCCCTGAAGCATTTCCAAAGGCGGCATCACCCCAGCCAGCCCCGTCCCCCAGCCCCACCGGGCTCCCCAGGCCGCCCCACCCCGCGCCGCCGCCGCCCGCATCAACCCCAGGGCACCGCTCCCCACCACGGATTCCGGCGATCGCGCCGCCACCACCGCCACCCGCCGCAGCGGACCTAGCCGCAGGGCCGCCTCCAGGGCCAGGGCACCGGATCCCACAATCACCCCGTCGTACCCATACCCCCGCTGCTCAGCCATATCGGTTCACGAATGCCCCAAGTCCCTACAGTCCAGCCACTTCAAGTGAACCATTATTGCAACCCACCTCGCTGGCCGTGGCTCCCGTGGCCGATGGAGACCGCGATCGCGGCCAAGATTTTCTAGCTTATGTTAGATTTTGCGCATTCAACCTAGTCTTCTGGCGCTTCCGTCAAAACCTGCGATCGCCACGCCGCATCATTAGGCCGAAATCCCACCGCGATCGCCCGACCCCCGCGCACGAATAGGGGACGCTTCAGCAACATCGCATCCGCCGCAAACGCCTCGATCCACTCCACCGCCCCCCAGGTTTGGCGCTCCGGCCCCAACGCTCGGTAGGCTTGCCCTGACGTATTGCGCAGCGGCCCAAACCCCAACTGCTCCACCCACTGGGCGATCGCGGCGCGATCGGGCGGCAGTTCGCGGGTATTGATCCACTCGTAGGTCAGCCCCGCCGGAGCCTCCGTCGCCAACCAGGCCAGGGCCTTTTTGCAGGTGCCGCAGGTGGGAATGCCGTAAACGTAAAGAATCCCCATGGTCTTTAGGGCGAAAATTCAATTGTGTCAAGGGTTTGGCCCCTTGGGTCAGGCAATGCTAACATGCGCCCCCCGGCGATCGCGCGGGAGCCCCCCAGGGTCGCCTACCCCCACCCCCAGGATTAGGCCGCAGTCAGGGGGGAGATGCCCATCCGTCAGAATTCCTGAAATCCTTATCTAGAAAGCATTATAGGGAATTGGCGGCCGCGATCGCCCCGCCCCCATCCCCCGCGATCGCCCCCGGCAACCATCCCCCCAAAGGGCTGCAATCGCTTACCCCGCTTGGATTTGAAGAACCATGAATTTTCCGCAAACCTACTTGCGTCCCCAGTGAGTCAGGGTAGAATCGCTGAAAACCCTACAACACAAGCAACACAAGGAGTTTCCATGAATAAGGGCGAATTGATCGACAAGGTGGCCGAGAAGGTCGATGTCACCAAAAAGGAAGCCGACGCCATCCTCAGTGCCGCCGTCGAGATCATCATGGAGACCGTCGCCGAGGGCGAAAAGGTGACCCTGGTGGGCTTTGGGACGTTTGAACGGCGCGATCGCCAGGCCCGCGAAGGCCGCAACCCCAAAACGGGCAAAAAGCTCCAGATCCCGGCCACCAAGGTGCCCGCCTTCTCCGCTGGCAAGCAGTTTAAGGATGCCGTTGCCCCCTAGGTTTCTCTAGGCGAGGGGCGGGCCAACGATACTCTGCGGAATCCGCTGGGGGGGGTGGGGTGACTGGGGCGTGAAGGTGAGGTCACCCCCGCCCTTCGCTACAGCCGCCGCACCCGGAGTTCGTAGGTGCTCGCCTCCTCGCCCGCCTCTATGACGATGCGATATTGGCCGTCCTGGGGCAGTTGGACCACCTGCTGACGGGTTTGGCGGGCCAGGTGGCGACCGTCTTGGCCCAGGAGATCCAGGCGCAGGTTGGGGTCCATGGTGATCAGTTGGATTTGGACGCGACCGCGCCGCCCGTCCATGAGCCATTCCTGACGCTCGCCCGCCGCGATCGCCGTCTCCACCATGCCCATTTGAGTGAGGGGGTCCAGCGAGAGGGCTCGGGGGCCGATGGAGGCTGGGGCCGCGATCGCCGCCGCCGTCTCCAGAACTGGATCAAACGTCAGCGCCAATTGATAATCCGTTAGGCTGCCGCTGTTATCCACCCGCAGGTCATAGCGTCCGGGGGCGGGCACTTCGACGGAAAGCTGCCGCTGCCGGAAGCGGGCACGGGTTTCGCCGGTGGGGGTCACCACGCTGAGGCGCACGCCCAGATCCGGAGACAGCACCAGGGCATTGAGCCGTCCTGGGAGCGCATTCACTTGCCAAACGTCCTGTTCGCCGGGGGCGAGGCGATCGCGCACCGTCGCAAACCCTTGGTCGGGGTTCAGGGCCAAGGTTGTCGGGGCCAAGGGCCGTTGCGGGGCTGGGCCAAAGCCGGTGGCCGGGGCCGCGATCGGAGGGGGGGGATCGCCGTCCGCCGAAACCATGGGCTGCGCCATCGGAGGGGGGGAATCGCCGTCCGCCGGAGCCGTGGGCATGGCCATGGGGGCCGCCGTGGGCATGGTCCTGGGGACCGCCGTGGGTATAGCCATGGGGGCCGCCGAAGCGCTACAGCCCAGGGACGATGTGGATCCATTGGGCATCACTGCCCCGCACAGGAGCGTTCCCTCCAGCAGCGCCCCGGTGAGGTCCGCCCCCCAGAGGTAGGCATAGCGCAGGTCCGCCCCCCGCAGGTCCGCCCCCCGCAGGTCCGCCCAGGTGACCACCGCATGGCTCAAGTTAGCCCCCGGCAGACTCGCCCCCTGCAAATTCAGGCCGCTCAGATCATTGCCCCGCAGGTTGCACCCGGCACAGGCTCGCCGCTGCACCAGGGCTTCCCGGGCCGTCTGGGGGGCGCTGCCGAGGGCCGGGGCGATCGCGCTGATGACCGCCCCTGACGCGATCGCCCCCACAAGCGCCCCTGGGGCCATGGCACCGAGCCTCCAGAGGGCGCGCCCTGTTGCCCTCCGCGCCCCGAAATCCATCGCGCTCCGCAGTTTCCCGCGCAAATCCCGCTGATGCCGCCAACCCTGACCGTCCATCCCCATAAACCCTCCCCAATCCACCTGTGCCCCTAAGTTAACAGCGCCCTTTCCCCCACCACAACTACCCGCGATCGCGGCGATCGCCCGTCCCCCCAAACGCCCCACGGATCCCGCCCCCCGCGATCGCCGCAACTCGCCCAAACCCAATCGATTTATCCCAGGGATCCATCGACCACGCATGGGCATCATGCAGCTTTCGCATGGACCTTTAGAAAATGTATCTGGGGGTACAAAACCTTTAGGGGGCATTTTTTAGGATGAGCCCAACTTTACCGATGCTTTACCATTAGCGAAACATTCGGTAATGCTAGGGCAAAATATAGGCATTCAATGGATCACCATTGGGTTGATCTATGGGTTCCAAGCTTTTACCTTTGGGAAGCATTTGGAACAATCTTTAGGAATTCAAGCCCAGGCGAATTTCTAACAGATTCATAGCCCAACTCACCCCCCTTGACCTGATCGCCGTCACCTCGCCAAGCCATGACCACTGCAACCCCCAAATCCCCTTCCAGCGCCTTGAAATCCAACGGGATACACCGCTCCCTTGGGAAAATACTTGGCAAAGGGGGAGAAAATATTATCTTCCCGGCCCTAGGGTTTTTGGCGGTTCTTTTCATTTGGAGCATCCTCGCCAAATTAACCGAAAACAACCTCAGTAAGCTGCCCGATCCGGTGCAAACCGTTGAAGATAGTATCCCCTACCTGGAAAATTTCTTCTCCACGACCCAAGGGGACATGGGCATCTTCTGGCTCACCCTCTTTAGTCTCGGGCGGGTTGCGGCTGGGTTTCTCATCGCCACCGCGATCGCGGTGCCCCTGGGGTTTTGGGTGGGCACCTCCCGCAAGGCCGCCAAGGCCATCATGCCCCTGGTGCAGCTTGGTAAACCCATCTCTCCCTTGGCCTGGTTGCCGGTGGGCATCGTCATCTTTTCCACCTTTGAAAGTAAGGATCTACCCGCGATTTTCGTAATCGTGGTGACCTCCCTGTGGTCCACATTAATCAACACGGCCCTGGGGGTCCACGCCATTCCCAAGGACTATTGGAACGTGGCGCGGGTGCTGAAGATGCCCAAATTTAAAGTGGTCACCGAAATCATTTTCCCTTCGACCTTGCCCTACATTTTCACCGGCCTTCGCCTGAGCCTGGGGACCGCGTGGCTGGTGATTGTTGCTGCAGAAATGTTGACCGGCGGAGCGGGAATTGGATTTTTTGTCTGGGATGTTTACAACACGGGTGATACGAGCCTGGTGCTGTTTTCCCTCGTCCTCATTGGCCTGGTGGGCCTGATGCTCGATCAGGTGGTTGTATTCATTGAGCGGCTCATTGTTGGACGCTCGAAGACCTAGGGCGATCGCGGCCTCCACCCGGACCTAAAATTCCTGCTTGTTTCCCCATTAGCACCTCCATCGCCGACCCATTACCGTTACTAAATCAATCGCCATGACCCTAGATCGTCGCAGATTCCTGAAGTATTCCGCCTACGCCGCCGCCGGTTTCACCGTAGCCGCCTGCAACTCCGGGGGTGGTCAGAATGTCGCCGACACCACGGCGGAAACCACCGAAGGTGCCACCCCCCTCGGGCGTCCAGCGGTGGACTTTGGCACCCTGGAAAAGACGGATTTGACCATTGGGATCATTCCCCTCACGGACTGTGCTCCCCTGGTCATTGCTAAGGAAAAGGGCTTTTTCGAGAAATATGGCCTCAATGTCACCATCAACAAGGAGGCCAGTTGGGCAACGGTTCGTGATGGCCTAATTCAAGGGCGATTGGATGCGTCCCATGCGGTTTGTGGGATGCCTTTGCTCTCGGAGTTGGGGCCGGATAAAGCGCCCATGCGATCGCTCATGATGCTAGATCGCAATGGCAACTCCATGACCCTCTCGAAAAAGGCTTGGGAGGCGGGCATTCGCCCCTGGTACGAGTACGGCAGTTTCGATGAGTTTGGGGCCGCCTACCGGAAGTACATCACCAGCCAAGGGGAGCCGCCGACTTTTGCGGTGGTGTTCCCCTCCTCCATGCACAATTACAACACCCGCTATTGGCTATCAGCCATGGGGATCAATCCTGAAACGGATATGAAGGTCATTGTGATTCCGCCGCCCCAAATGGTGGAAAACATGAAGGCGGGAACGATGGATGGCTATTGCGTTGGGGAGCCCTGGAACCAGCGGGCAGTCTTTGATCAGGTGGGCTTCACCGCGACCGCAGATCGCGATGTCTGGCAGGGGCATCCGGAAAAGGTGCTGGCGACGATGCAGTCCTGGCTCGATGCCAATCCCAATACCGCCAAGGCCCTGGTGGCGGCGGTGATTGAAGCCTGTGAATATTGCGATGTCATGGACAATCGCCTGGAGGTGGTGGAAATCATTTCCCAGCGTCCCTACGTCAATGCCAAGGTGGAATACGCCAAGGCATCCATGTTGGGCACCTACAATTACGGTGGTTTTGACGGCCAAGATCGCACCCAGCCGATTCCGGATTACAACCTATTCAACTTCATGGAAACGGATTACATGAAGGCCAGTAATAATGCCAACTATCCCTGGGCATCCCATGGGGTTTGGCTGCTCACCCAAATGATTCGCTGGGGGCAGTTGCCCGACATCAAGGAATATCCGGCGGATGCGGATGCCATCATTGATCGGGTCTATCCGGTGACGGTCTATGGGGCGGTGGCGGATGCCATGGGCATTTCCTATCCGAAGGGGGAACGGATGATGAAGGAGCCTGGATCGTTCTTCATTGATGGCCGGGAATTTAATCCGGAGGATCCGGTGGCCTATCTCAATGGTTTTGATATTCGAGCGGGCGCGCCTCGGACGTTTTCTTTCACCTAGTTAGGGATCCGTTTTTCCGTAATGCCATCAATGGCTTATGGCGATTCTGCGGATGGGAAAAGGGGATTGGGGGGGATTATTTCTTCCCGTGGGCGATCGCCCCTCAGCCCCCTATCCGATCGCCGGTGGCGGTGATGGTGCCCAGCTTGACAGCCCATGCCCACCTCAACCGGTTAGGGTATGGCCCATTACCGCATCGGTCCCGATTGAGTTGGATTTAGATTGATCCGCCGTGGGCATTTGATCCTTAGCCTCCTTGCTCCCCTAGCCTCCCCTAGCACCCCCCTCAAGGCCATGTCAGCATTTTTAGAAGTTGATCATGTTGATCGCGTTTTTGATCTGCCGGATGGCGGCACCTACATCGCCCTAGAAAATATTTCCCTGAAGATTGAACAGGGGGAATTCGTGACGCTGTTGGGCCATTCGGGCTGCGGAAAATCGACGCTCCTCAACATTGTGGCGGGCCTCGATCAACCCAGCAGTGGTGGTGTGGTCCTGGAGGGGCGGCAGGTGAATGAACCGGGGCCGGATCGGATGGTGATTTTCCAGAACTATTCCCTGCTGCCCTGGAAAACGGTGCGCGAAAATATTGCCCTGGCGGTGGATACGGTCTGCAAGGAGTTGCCGCCGGGGGAGCGGACCGCGATCGTCGATCGCCACATTGAAATGGTGGGCCTGATGGCGGCGGCGGATAAGTATCCGGGGCAACTGTCGGGGGGGATGAAGCAGCGGGTGGCGATCGCGCGGGGGCTGGCGATTCGGCCTCGGGTGCTGCTGCTGGATGAACCCTTTGGGGCGCTCGATGCCCTCACTAGGGGGGGCTTGCAGGAACAGTTGATGCGCATTTGTGAGGAGAGTCAAGTCACCTGCATTATGGTCACCCATGATGTGGATGAGGCGCTGCTCCTGAGTGATCGCGTGGTGATGCTGACCACGGGGCCATCGGCGCGCGTCGGCCAGGTGCTCAAGGTGGATATTCCCCGCCCCCGGCACCGCATGGAGGTGGTGAATCACCCGAGCTACTACGCCCTGCGCAATGAAATGGTGTACTTCCTCAACCAGCAAAAGCGCAGTAAGAAACGCAAGGGCCAAGTGGCGGTTCCCCAGGAAAGCAGCGGTGCGATCGCGGCCCACGGCCTCGAAAAAGTGAATCTCAATTTGGGCTTTATCCCCCTAACGGACTGCGCGCCGCTGATCATGGCCCAGGAGAAGGGGTTCTTTGCGAAGCACGGCCTCGATCGCGTCACCCTGCACCGTCAACCCAGTTGGAAGGCCATTTCCGTGGGCGTCGCGGACGGCAGCCTCGATGGGGCCGCCATGGTGGCGGGGATGCCCCTGGCCATGACCTTGGGATCGAGCGACTTTGCCCCCACCGCCACGATCGCGCCGATGGTCCTCTCGCGCAATGGCAATGCCATCACCTGGAGCCGCAAACTGTACGACGCGGGCATCACGGATCTGACGGCCTTTAAGGGACATATCCAAGCGGATCCAGATAAGGTCCATACGTTCGGCATGGTTCACCCCAGCTCCATGCACAATCTCATCCTGCGCTACTGGCTCGCCTCCGGCGGCATTGACCCGGATTGGGATCTGAGCCTCGCGATCGTGCCGCCGCCCCAAATGGTGGCCAACCTCAAGGCGGGCAATATCGATGGCTACTGTGTCGGAGAGCCCTGGAACTCCCGCGCGGTGCAGGATGGCATCGGCGTGGTCATGGCCACGGATTTGGATCTGTTCCCCGACCATGTGGAAAAGGTGCTGGGGGTGTCGGAAGCCTGGGCGCAGCAGCATCCCAAGACCTTGGTGGCCTTGATTGCGGCCCTGCTGGAGGCTTGTGAGTATTGTGATGATCGCCGCAACCGTGAGGAGATCCTGGCGGTGCTCTCGCAGCCAGACTATGTGGGCCTTGCGCCGGAGGTGATGGCCCCTGGGTTCTACGGTTCCTACGATCGCGGCCTCGGCGGCGAACCGGAGGCGCTCTATCAATTCAATCGCTTTTTTGTGGACAAATCCGCCAGTCCCGATTGGGTTCAATCCCTTTGGATGATGGCGGAAATGGCCCGCTGGGATATTATTCCCTTCCCGAAAAATTGGGTCGAGGTGACGGAGCGGATCAATCCTTCGGGGCCATACCTGGAGGCGGCGCGACTGTTGGGCTTACCGACGGCGGCCCGCGATCGCAAACCCTTCACCCTCTTTGATGGCACGGTGTTTGATCCCGATGTGCCCTTGGATTACCTCAACAGCCACATGATTAAACGCAATGCCCGCGTTGAAGAGGTGCGAATTGATGAAATCTTTAGCTGCTCGATTAGTTTGCCGAAGGGGGCTTAGGTGATGACTGTTGCCTAGGGCGCGATCGCGGCCTTGATTGCT
Source organism: Cyanobacteriota bacterium (assembly GCA_022402445.1). GTDB lineage: Bacteria > Cyanobacteriota > Cyanobacteriia > CACIAM-69d > CACIAM-69d > MS008. The sequence continues at coordinate 19,405 of JAKRSF010000007.1, forward strand.
GGTGATTGCATAACCCAATCCATCAGGGTTTTGGCCCCATCAATTAGGCCATGGTCGCCCCATGGTTTTGGTTAGGCCCGCGATCGCCCCCCTCTTTTTTCATCCGTCTTCCCATCCTCCCCACGACGGCTGCCCTGTACCATGCTCCTCAATCCTTCCATGTCTGGCCCCACCAATTCCACGCCCACCGCCGACTTTTCCATGGCCAATCCCGGTGATGGCACCAAGTTTTTAAGCATTAACCAGGTCTCCAAAAGCTACCCCACCCCGACCGGCGTTTATCCCGTACTGGAGAATGTCAATCTTCAGGTGGATCAGGGGGAATTTATCTGCGTAATCGGCCATTCCGGCTGCGGTAAATCGACCCTTTTGAACATGGTGGCGGGCTTTTTGGAGCCTACGGCCGGTCAAATCAGCCTTGAAAACCAGACCATTCAAGAGCCAGGACCGGATCGCATGGTGGTGTTTCAAAACTATGCGCTCTTGCCCTGGAAGAGTGTTTACGAAAATGTGCTGTTGGCGGTGGAAACCGTCTATGGGGAAAAGTCCAAGGCTGAACATCGGGAAATCGTAGACCAACATTTAGAAATGGTGGGGCTGACGGAAGCGGCCCATAAGCGCCCCGATGAAATTTCGGGGGGGATGAAACAGCGGGTTTCGATCGCGCGGGCCTTAGCCATTTGTCCGAAGGTTTTGATTTTGGATGAACCCTTTGGGGCCTTGGATCCGATTACGCGAGAGGAATTGCAGGACGAACTGCTCACCATTTGGCGAGAAAATAAGGTGACGGCCCTGATGATTACCCACGATATTGATGAGGCCCTTTACCTGGCCGATCGCCTGGTGATGATGACCAATGGCCCGTCTGCCACCATTGGCGAAGTGGTGGATATTCCCTTCCAACGGCCCCGCGATCGCGCCCTAATGCTCGAGGATCCGCGCTATTACGAATTGCGTAACCAGGCCCTCGACTTCCTGTACAATCGCTACGCCCACGATGATACGGAATAGCCTGACGAAATTGATTGCAACCATCAATTCAAACGTCTCAGTTCCAGGACTGATGGCCATCTAAACTCACAGACCCATTCCACAACCCTCCTCAAGATCGAGAACAGCATCAGCCATGGATTCGGTGAAAACCATCTGCCCCTATTGTGGTGTTGGGTGTGGCCTGGAAATATTTGGGGCGGCGGATAAACGGCGGGTGCGGGGCGATCGCGACCATCCCTCTAGCCAGGGCCTGGTGTGTGTGAAGGGGGCAACGATTCTAGAGTCCCTAGAGCGCGATCGCCTGACCTATCCCATGATGCGATCGTCCTTGACGGAACCCTTCCAGCGCATCAGTTGGGATCAGGCCCTCGACGCGATCGCGGCTCGCATCCGGGCGCTATTGGTAACCCAGGGGCCGGACAGCATTTGCATGTATGGCTCTGGGCAGTTTTTGACGGAGGATTATTATGTGGCCCAAAAGCTCATTAAGGGCTGCTTAGGTACGAATAATTTTGATGCCAATTCCCGCCTTTGCATGTCGTCGGCGGTGTCGGGTTACATTCGCAGTTTCGGGGCCGATGGACCGCCCGCCTGCTATGACGATCTCGAACAAACAGATTATTTATTTGCCATTGGCACCAATACCGCCGATTGCCATCCCATCGCCTTCAATCGCTTCCGCAAATACCACAAGGCCCAGGGCGATCGCGTTAAATTAGTCGTCGCTGATCCCCGCCGTACGGCCACCGCAGAAGTGGCGGATTTGCACCTAGCCATTCGTCCTGGCAGCGACATTGATCTCGTCCACGGCATCGCCCATTTATTGTGGCAGTGGGGCGCGATCGCGAAGGATTTTATTATTGACCATACGGAAGGATTTGAAGCCTATCTCACCCTTTTGAAGGACTACACCCCCGATCGCGTGGCCGATCGCTGTGGCATTGACCGGGCCGATCTAGAAACCGCCGCCCGCTGGTGGGCCGAATCGGAGCGTGTTCTGTCCATTTGGTCCATGGGCATCAACCAATCCGCCGAAGGCACCGCAAAAGTTCGCAGTATCATCGATTTACACCTGCTGACGGGGCAAATTGGCCGCGCCGGAGCCGGTCCCTTTTCCCTGACGGGGCAGCCCAATGCCATGGGGGGCCGGGAGGCGGGCGGCCTCGCCAAACTCCTGCCCGGTTATCGCCTCATCAGCAATGCCGCCGATCGCGCGGCGGTGGAACAGTTTTGGCAGGTGCCCACCGGTCGCATTTCGCCACGGGAGGGCCGCGACGCCTGGGGCATCATCGAAGGGCTGGAGAGGGGAGAGGTGGGCCTGCTGTGGATTGCGGCCACCAATCCGGCGGTGAGTTTTCCGGATCTCAACCGCACCAAGGCGGCCTTACAAAAGTCCCCGTTTACGATCTACCAAGACGCCTACTACCCCACGGAAACGGCGGCCTATGCCCATCTGCTGCTGCCTGCCGCCCAGTGGAGTGAGAAAAGCGGCACCATGACCAATTCCGAGCGGGTGGTGACCCTATCCCAGGCGTTTCGGGAGCCACCGGGGGAGGCGCGGGCGGACTGGGAAATTTTTGCGGCGGTGGGGCGGCGTTTGGGCTTTGGGGCGCAGTTTCAGTTTGGGGATGCGGCGGCGGTGCATCGGGAATTTGTGCAACTGACGGCGGGTCGCCCCTGTGATATGTCCGGAATGGATCACGATCTGCTGGCGAAGGGGGCGCTGCAATGGCCTTGTCCCCGCGATCGCCCGGACCACAAAAATCTCACAAAGCGACTCTATGAAAAGGGCCAATTCCATACGCCGAGCGGGCGGGCGCGCTTTTCCGCCTGCGATACGGTGGGGCTAGCGGAGCCGCCGGACGATGACTATCCGCTGGTGTTGACCATCGGGCGGCTGTACGGCCACTGGCACACCCAAACCCGCACGGGGCGCATTGATAAGATCCGCAAAATGTACCCGGAGCCGTTTCTCGAAATCCATCCGACCGATGCGCTGCCCCTGGGCCTGGTGGATGGGGAGCCGGTGGTGGTGCGATCGCGCCGGGGGGTGGCCCAATTTCCCGCGCGGGTGACCACCGCGATCGCGCCGGGGACGGTGTTTGCGCCGATGCACTGGGGATTTTTGTGGGCGGACGGGGCCGAGGCCAATGCCCTGACCCATCCGGCGGTGTGCCCCGATTCGTTGCAGCCGGAGTTGAAGGCGTGTGCGGTGCGGGTGGAGCGACCCGAGAAAATGGGTGATAAGTGATGATTTACAAGTGACTCTTGTGCTGTAAAACCGTCTGTAGCAAGGGGCTTAAGCCCCTTGTCTTGCGAGGGCTGGGATGATTGAATGACCTGGCCTAGGGCCGCTGCTGTGGGAATTGGAGGGGCGATCGCGGTGATTTTTCAATTTGAGCAAGAATTTATTGAATCGCTTCGGTGCATCCCCATGGCCGTGCGGTTTCGGTTGGATCGGTGCGGCGTCAAGCTCAAGCTGGTCCACTGGAATGCCCTGACTTTGCCGGAGCGGCGATCGCTTCTGGAATGGCCCTGCGGTACGGCGGCGGAGGTGGCGGCCTATGGTGATCGCCTCAAGGATTTAGTGGAAGCGCGCACGGGCGATCGCCCCAAGGATTTGCCCATTGACGAACCGTTCCCCTGGCAGATCGAGGCCGTACCGCCCGCCATCCGCGATCGCGCCGCCGCCCTCGCCGTGACCCTGACCGATGACCAGTGGCGATCGCTCGACGACCTCCAGCGGTTTGCCCTAATTAAACTCAGCCGCCCCAGCCACGAAAACGCCAACTTCGGCCCCGCCCTCCGGGAATTTGGCCTGACGGCTGAACCGATCGCCTAGCGGAATGGTCTGGAACGCCCTAAATTTCCACTTCAGAAATTTCTGACACATCGGGCAGCGGCGTTGCGATCGCCTCCCCCCAGCAGCGCCCCGCAAACCCACAGCGATCGCACGGAGATCCCGCCGCCGTCCGATCCGCCTGGGGGAGACTTTCACCGCCCAAAAACGCCCGTCGCCCCTGATCAATCAGGCCCAGCAGGCGATCGAGGTCCGCGCGATCGCGATCGTAGGCCGCCCCATCGTAGGGCAGCGTCACCGACGTGGGTTGTTCAGCCCCCCGCACAAACCAATAGGTCATGGCGATCGCCTCCGGCGGCCAGCCCGTCGCCGCCAGCATCCAACGGTAGAGCCGCGTTTGCCACGATCGCGCCAGATGCTCCGATCGCGCCGGTTGCGGATAGGTCTTCCAATCAACAATCGCCGCGCGCCCCCCCCCGAGCGCCAGCAAATCGTAGATCACCGTCAGGCGATAGGCCCCCCGCACCCGCGTCAGCCGATGTTCACTCGATCGCGTCAGGGTCGCCGTTTCTCCCAACAGCTCCGGAGCCGCCGCCACCAGCGATCGCCAGCACCGGTCCAATTCCGGATCCGTCGCCAGCACCGGCCCCACATCAATCCCCAACAAATGCTGCTGCGCCACCAGATGGAACCGATTTCCCCAATCCATGCGATCGCGCTGGCCCCCCTCCACCACCTGCCCCCACCGCTCCAGGTAGCGATACTGAAACAAACGGCCACACCGCTCCATCGCCTCCAACTGCCCCTGGGCGATCGGCAGCAGCGGCCCCGTCAGGTCCCCGTTCGTCCGTCCCGCCGTTGCCGCCCTTTTCGCCATCAATCCCTAGGGAGCCGTGCAATAGGCATTCACATCCTGCACCAACTGCTGCTCCTGCTGGGCCACCCCATCGGTCACCTTCGTCGCGTCGCTAATATCCTGCTCGATTTGCTTCGATTCCTTAAAAATTGCTTCACTATTGGCCGGACTCTCCTCACTGCGCTGCCGCCGATCGAGGTCCGCCACCCGCTTCTGGGCCGCCGCCAACCGCTCCGACGCCCGAGCCAAATCGTTGTACACCTGGGCAAACTGGCCTTGATACTGCTGAAGCTGCGTATCCGAAAGCTTCACCTGCCCCACCTCCGCCGCCAGGGCCTTCATCTGGGTCGCCAGGTTTTCCATCACCTCCGCGCTCGGATTTTGGCTGGTGTTGGCTTTGGCGTATTCCTGGCCGATCGCCTGACTTTTATTAAGGGTTTCGATCAAACGATTGCACTGGGCCACCTTCGCCTCACCGCAGGCGCTCAGCCCCAGGGCCAGACCACCGGCCACCAGGGCGCGGCTCAGCAGTTGCATCGGTTGGGGCACTCGGCCAAACGTGGTGGGGCGTTTCACGGGGACTGGTTCTCCAACGGTCAAACGGGGATGGCCCTTGGCGAAATGATTGCCCAAAGGCTTGCCTATCATACCCCGTAGCCGTCTATCCTAAGCTTGCGCGATCGCGGCCCCGACAACCGCCCCATGCTTCTATATTTTTTGCTAAAGCGCCCGTTCAACCCCCTCCCTTGCTAGTTCCCTATGCCCCCTGACTCGGATTTTTCGCGCCGTTTGCTGGCCTGCGCCGATCGCCTCGTTGCCCACCTGGACCACTTCGAGCGGGCGAGGGTGCTGGTGGTGGGGGATTTGACCCTCGATGAGTTTGTCAATTGCTACGTCGAGCGCATCTCCCGCGAAGCGCCGGTGCCGATCATTCGCCATGAGCACACCCGGCAGGTGCCCGGTGGCGGGGCCAATGCGATCTATAACCTGGCGAAACTGGGGGCGCGGGTGACGGCGGCGGGGCTGGTGGGGACCGATGCCCAGGGGGCGGCCCTGCGATCGCTCTTTGAAAATGCCCACATTGATACGGCGGGGCTGGTGGCGGAGGGCGATCGCCCCACGGTGACGAAATCGCGCATTTCCGCCCATTCCCGCCAGTCGGTGACCCAGCAGATCGTGCGCATTGATCGCAAGTCCGACGATCCCCCCCAGGCGGAAATTCTGGAACGGTTGGCGGCCTTTGTGCGATCGCGGGCCGCCGATGCCGACGCCGTGGTGTGTTCCGACTATGGGGACGGCACGTTCACGGCGGAAACCATCGCCGCCGCCCTCACCGGCACCCCCTGCATCGTCGATGCCCAGAACGGCCTCGATCGCTACCGGGGAGCCACTTGGTTTACCCCCAACCTCCCGGAGGCGGAGCGGGCCGTGGGCTACCGGGTGGAAACCGCCGCCGACTTGCTCCGGGCGGGCCAGGATTTATTGGCGCTCACCGCCGCCGAACTGATCCTCATTACCCGAGGGGATGAGGGCATGAGTCTCTTTGGCCGCGACGGCACCGTGGACCACATTCCCGCCTTCAACCGGGCGGAGGTCTACGATGTCACCGGTGCGGGGGACACGGTGGTGGCGGGCCTGACCCTCTGTCTGGCGGCGGGGGGCAGCCCCTGGGAGGCGGCGGTGCTGGGGAATTTGGCGGCCAGTTTGGTGGTGCGTCAGGTGGGCACCGCGACCACTTCCGTGGCGGAAATGCGCGACGCCCTCGATCGCCTCCTGCGGCTCCACCAGGCGCAAATTTCCTAACCAACCGCGCCGTTTATTGCCCGTTTTTGATCGCCCGTTCTCTCTAGTTGTGACCCGTTCAAATCCATGACCTTTGCCCCTTCCGATCGCGCCGCTCGTCGTTTGGTGATTACCGGCGGTGCTGGTTTTATTGGCTCGAATTTTGTGCGCCATTGGTGCGATCGCTACCCCACCGATCGCGTGGTGGTCCTCGATGCCCTGACCTATGCGGGGAACCGGGCCACATTGGCGGATCTGGAGGCGGGCGATCGCCTGCGGTTTGTTCAGGGGGACATCGGCGATCGCGCCCTGGTGGATCAACTGCTGCGGGACGAGCAAATCGACACGATCGCCCATTTCGCCGCCGAATCCCACGTTGATCGCTCGATCCTCGGCCCCGCCGCCTTTGTGCAAACCAATGTGGTGGGCACGTTTACATTGCTAGAAGCCTTCCGGCACCATTGGCAGGCCGCCGAGGGCGATCGCGATCGCTACCGATTCCTGCATGTATCCACCGATGAGGTCTACGGCAGCCTCAGGGAAACGGACCCCGCCTTCACGGAAACCACCCCCTACGCCCCCAACAGCCCCTATTCCGCCTCCAAAGCGGGCAGCGACCACCTGGTGCGGGCCTATTTTCATACCTACGGGATGCCCGTCCTCACGACCAACTGTTCCAATAACTACGGCCCCTACCACTTCCCGGAAAAGCTCATCCCCCTGATGTGCATCAACATCCTCCTGGGGAAACCGCTGCCGGTCTATGGCGACGGCCAGAACGTGCGCGACTGGCTCTATGTGCGGGACCACTGCACCGCGATCGAGACGGTCATCCACCGGGGCCAGCCCGGAGAAACCTACAACGTGGGGGGCAATAACGAGGTCCGCAACCTGGATCTCGTCAAACTCCTGTGTGGCCTGATGGACGAACTCGCGCTCCAGTACGGCGTGACCCTACCCCAGAGCCCCAGTGAATCCTTGATTACCTTTGTGGCCGATCGACCGGGCCATGACCGCCGCTACGCGATCGACGCCAGCAAAATCAAGCGGGAACTGGGCTGGGAGCCGTCGGTCACCGTCGAGGAAGGGCTGCGGCAGACGGTGGCCTGGTATCTCCAGAATGAGGCGTGGTGGAAGCCGCTCCTGTCGCCCGCCTACCAGGACTACTACAGCCAGGTGTACGGAACCTAGGGCATGGCTACCCATTCCGTCCCCGTAGGGGTTGGGTCTCCCAACCCTCGCCCCACCGATCACCCCAACCCCGTTCAGCCTCGGGAGGTCAAGCCCCAACCCAATCCCGCGCTCATTCCAGCCCTGCCCATTTCGAGCTAAATTGGTACCGGTCAACCGCCAGCGGTGGCCCTGGGGCTGTGGCTCAGATGGATAGAGCAAGCGCCTCCTAAGCGCTAGGTCGCGGGTTCGAATCCCGCCAGTCCCGTCCCAACCTTAAAACGCCTAAAAACGCCTACTTCCCGAGGGCACCCTTGGGGTAGGCGATGCGCTGGTGGTTCACCTGCTGCCACACCCGGACGAAGATTTCCGCGATCGCGCTCAAATCCGCCCGACTCAGGCCCGCATCCACCAACTGGCGATCGCGCCACCGCGCCCGCACAATTTTGGTGACCATCGACAGGGCCTCGTCGTAGGTGGCATCCTTGAGCGATCGCAACGCTGCCTCACAGGAATCCGCCAGCATCACAATCCCCGTCTCGCGGGTCTGGGGAATCGGCCCCGGATAGCGGAAATCCTCCTCCTCCACCAGCCGACAGCCCTGGGTGCGCGACTGGGACAGATCACGCCCCGACGCCCCCTGCCGCTCCAGCGCCTGGTGATAGAAATAGGCGATCGTCATCGTCCCCTGGTGCTCCGGAATAAACGCCTGGATCGCCTTCGGCAACCGGTAGCGCCGCGCCATCAGCAGCCCCTCCGTCACGTGGCGTTTAATGATCGCCGCACTGCGCCAGGGATCATCAATGGTGTCGTGCTTATTGGGGCCGCCCATCTGATTCTCGATAAAGCTATCCGGATCGTGCAGCTTACCGATGTCGTGGTAGAGCGTCCCCGCCCGCACCAGCTCCACATTGCAGCCCAAGGTCCGCGCCGCCGCCTCCGCCAAACTCGCCACAAAGAGCGTGTGCTGGAACGTACCCGGAGCCTCCGCCGCCAGCCGTTTCAATAAAGGCCGGTTCGGGTTTGACAGTTCCGCCAGACGGATCGGCGTCACCAGGTCAAACAAATGCTCCAGGTACGGGCTCAGGCCCAGGGCCACCACACACCAGGCCAGACCCGCCACCCCATAGAGCGCCGCCGACCCCAGCACCGTGGACCACACGGACCCCGCCGCCGCGCTGTCAATGAGATTCACGACGAGGTAGACGGCCCCCTGGGTGAGCCCCACCGCCAGCCCCAAAAAGGCCATTTCCTCGCGCGATCGCAGCCGCCCCGCCAGCAGCGCCGCCAGCAGCCCCCCCGCCCCATTCGCCAGCAGAAAATTCCATTCCACCACCGTGCCGAAGGGCAGCACCGCCGTCATCAGCACCGTGGTGAGCGCCCCCACCACCGAGCCGTAGAAACTGCCCACCAACAGCCCCACCGCTGGCAAATTAGTCAGGGCTCCCCCCATGCCCAGGGGCAGCGATGCGCTCAGGTTCGCCAGCAGGGGAGTGCTCGCCAGCAGCAGCAGCAGCAGCACATGGTCCCGCCGCCGCAACCCGCGATGGAGCCGCTGTTCAATCAGGCCGAACAGGGCGATCGCGATCGTCACCACCCCCGCCAACTGCAACAGCCCCTGACCATTGACCCCCCGACGGCTGAGATCGTAATGGTCCAACAGGGCCAACTGACCGGGCAGAATCTTTTCACCCGCCCGCACCACCAACTCATTGGCCTGCCGCGACACCAGCACCGGCGGCACATCCTCGGCGGCCTTTTCCGCCCGCTCCCTCGTCAGGGCCGGATCCGGCACCAGGTTGGGCCGCTGCACGGTGCTCTGGAGCAAATCCGTTGCCAGGGGACGTCCCGCTGGCGGCACCAGTAATTCCACCTGGAGGCGGATCGCCTGCCCCAGGAGCCCCTCCGTCACGCCGGGGGCGATGCCGTGGATCAGCAAGCGTTCCAGGGCCTTTTGGGTGCCCAGGCGGGTTTGTTGCCACTGGTCATCGGCCAAATCAAAGAGCAGGGCCGGGTAGGTGGCGAAGGGGGTTTGCTCGGCGGCGGTGGCCGGAGCGGTGGTGGCAGTGGCGGCGGGGATCGAGGGGGGGGCCGCTTCCCGTAGGGCTGCCCCATAGCGCCGTCGGGCGGCGAGGATGCGATCGCGCAGGGCCGCAAATCCAGCCCCGTTGCGATCGCGGTAGGCCCGCAACTCCCGCAGGACCACCCCATAGCGACGGCCCTCGAAGCCTTCGGGGGACTCAACCGCCAGCCCCGGATTCGACGGATTCAAAACCTGCTCCAGCAGCCCCGCCCAGGTTTCCGGCGAGGCCGATCGCAAGTAAGACTGCACCCCCGTCGAGAGGAGGGCCGTATCCATAAACGGCAGCGGCCCCGCCACCCGCCGCAGTTCCGTCCCGCGATCGAGCAGGCGCGCCAGATCATCCTGCATCTGCCGATTCACCGCCGGATCCACCCGCAGGACCGGCGTCACCCCCTTGCGGGCATCGCTCTGGAGTAATTCTGTAGTTTTGCGATCGACCACCGTCGCGTCATAGGGGGCGCGGATGTCCTGGGGGGCCACGGTGCCCACATCGTAGAGGGGCTGGTTGAGGTAGGGGTGGCTCATGGCCGCCGTCAGGACCGCGATCGCCACCACCAGCAAAATCCGTGCATGGGACTGGCGCGCCGTGGTGCGCCGTCGCTGCTGGGTAGAAATGGGCTGGCCCGGACTGGCCGCACACAGGCACGACTGCCAATAGCCCACCTGGTGCTCCATGCGGTGCCCCATCCGCCCCCAGAGGCGCTGGAGGGCCGCCAGCCAAGGGAACCGGGCCTCCGATCGGTGGCGATCGCGGCCCCGGTGTCCGGCCAGACCCTGGCCAAAATGCCAGCGATGGACCTGCTGAAGGAGGAACTGGGGGGGTTTCATAGCATCTGGGGACGGGGGCGGCGCGATCGGCAGGGCCGAGGCACCAACCTGGGTCTGCGCTGAAGCGGGGGCAGCAGACCGCCTAGGAACACGGGCCGGAGAGGCGGAAATCTCAGGGGCGGCGGCGGGGGCCTCTGGGGAACCGGTCCCCCCTGGGGGCGGCGGCCATAGGGCCCCGGAGGACCGATCGCGGGGGCGATGGGGGCGGTCGGTCGGCGGGCGAACGGTATAGTTTCCCATGATTAATATCATACCGTTCCCATTTGAACGGCTTAGAACGGGGTAAGGGGAGGATTGAATCGCTGGAACTGGGGTCTAGGGGCGGCCCTGGGGGTGGGGGCAAATCAATGGCGGTGGGGCGGATGGTCTCAGGCCCTAGGAACTGCGGCGAAAAACTTGGGGGCTCGGGGCAAGGACGGCGAAGGGGGCCGCCGTGGAGCCGTTCATCGGGGCGATCGCGTCGAGGCGGCCTGCCCAACGGTTGAGGTGCTGCTCCCCCTGGGCGATCGCCTGGGCGGTGGCGGCGGCATCGAGGGCCAAGAGGGCGTCCGGATCAATCCGCTGGGCTCCACCGATGGCCCCCGCGATCGCGCCGGTCAGCAGGGCCGCCCCCCAGCCACCGGTGCGGGCAGCCCCCTCCACGGCCAAGGTCCAGGTGCCGCCGGTCTGGGCGATCGCCTGGAACGTCGCCGCCAGAATCCGCCGTGGAGCCTCCAGATCGAGGGCGCGATCGCGATCGGGCTCGGGGGCCGCATGGTCCGTCATCTCCAACGGATCCGGGGCCAGGGGCAAGGGGGATCCCAGGGCCTCGCGCAGGGCCGACTGCACCGGTTCGCCCCAGGTGCGCCGCACCCCCTGGGCCAGCAGTGCCCTAAGCCATAGCTCATAGGGCGGATGCGGCGCGATCGCCCCCGCCACCCCCCAGGCGATCGCCTCAAACCACGGGCGCAACATCCCGTGATCGCCATCGGACAGCAGGGGCAACGCCGCCAGCGATCGCACCAGGGCCAGCTCCAGCCCCGCCGCCACCCCCTCCTGCAACTCATCATGGTGCCCCAGCCCCGCCACCACCCCCGCCCCTAGGGCAATCATGGGAGTGGTCACCCCATCCAGCGGCCCTGGGCCTAAGGGTGATGCCGACAAAACGCCGCCGCCACCCCCTATCCCCATCCCCCACCGCAGGGCATCGAGCGCAACCGAGGCCCCCTGGGACCGGCCCCGCCCATCCCCCTGGAGCGCCAACGCCCCATAGGCCCCCAGCCACAGGCCCCGGAAGCGCTCCGATAAAGACACTTGCATCAAGTCCGTGCTCCATACCATGCTTAAACAGTCAAAGGTATCGCGATCGCAGACCCCATCAAACGGCCCCGTGGTTCCGTGGTGGCCCCTAGGGGGAATCGAACCACCGGCCCGCCCGCGCGATCGCCCCTGGGTGCCCCATCACCCCCGTATCGAGCGCTGATCGCCCCGCCTCCGTAACCCCATGACCCACCTCTCCTCCCCCCCCCAAAACTCCGCCCATTGGCAACACGGCCATGTGACCACCAACGGCGTGCGGCTGCACTATGTCACCCAAGGGGAGGGGCCGTTGCTGCTGTTGCTCCACGGCTTCCCTGAATTCTGGTACTCCTGGCGCTATCAAATCCCGGCCCTGGCCCGGAGCCATAAGGTGGTGGCCCTGGACCTGCGGGGCTATAACGACAGCGACAAACCTACCGCCGTGGCGGACTATCGCATGGATCTCCTGGTGGCGGATACCGTCGGTGTCGTGAAAGCCCTGGGCTATAGCCGCTGCACCCTGGTGGGCCATGACTGGGGCGGCGCGATCGCGTGGCATGTGGCCGCCGACCATCCGCAGATGATCGAGAATTTGATCATCTTGAACCTGCCCCACCCGGCCCGAATGGTGCAAGGGTTGAGAACCCCCCAACAGTTGCTCAAAAGTTGGTATATCTTCTTCTTCCAACTGCCGTGGATTCCGGAGTGGCTGCTGCAATGGGGCGATTATCGCCCGATTGAAATGGCCTTGATCAATAGTACGGTCGATAAAAAGGCGTTCTCCCCGGCGGATCTTGCAGCCTACCGCACGGCCGCTGCGAAGGGGGGGGCGATCACGGCGATGCTGAACTACTACCGGGGGCTGTTTGGGGGCGGTTTTCTGGCCCGTCCGTGGCCGCTGCTGACCATGCCGACGCTGCTGATCTGGGGGGAGGAGGATCTGTTCCTGGGCAAGGAGTTGACCTACGGGACGGAGCAGTATGTGCAGGATTTGCAGGTGCGCTATATCCCCCAGTGCGGCCATTGGGTGCAGCAGGAGCGGCCTGCGCTGGTGAATCAATATATTCAAGAGTTTTTGGCGGAATGATGGGGCGATCGCGGGGGCGATGGGGGATGTGGGGGCTGGCGCTGGTGCTGCTGGGGGGGGTGCCCCTGGTGGGGGGTCCGGCGATCGCCCAGGGGCGGTGTCGGCCGGCGGCTCCGTTGCCGTTGCGGCAGGATTTTGTGGAATTGGATGTGGGCGATCGCGGTCCGGCGGTGCGGCAGGCCCAGACGCTGCTGCGATTTTTGGGGTTTGAGGGGTCGGGGGCGGAGGGGTTTTCGGGGGATTTTTACGATGGGGCGCTGGCGGAGGCGGTGCGCCAATTTCAGCAGCAGCTTGGCCTAGAGCCCACCGGCCGCCTGGATCTGCGGACCTGGCAGCGCCTCTTGCCGCCAGCGGATCCGACGCGATCGCCCTGTCCCTAAGGTTGTTTACCCTGGGCTAATCTCACGCCTGTGATCTGGATCTCCCCCTGGGGGCGCTGCGATCGCGTCCATCACCCGGTGCGATCGCCCCACCCCCACCCCCCATAGGATTCAATGGTTCCATCAGGCATCCGGGGCCAACCACCCCCAAACCCCGTCGCCAGAATCTATCTCAAAATATGATCGCCCGCCCCGCCCAATTCACGGAATCTTTAAAAACTCCCCCGCAAACTTTGCCGATTCTTTACGGATCTCCCCCGACCCACTCACTAGAATCAGGGAAACAGAGCCAGTAAAGACCCCTCCTCCCACTCGAAGCAAACCCGCAAGATATCTGAGAGCACGCCACCATGACCGGACTCCTCCAAAAACTTCTCCTCAGTGCCTCCATGGCCGCTGGCATGGGCTTCGTCGCTAGCGCCCCCGCGATCGCAGGCTCCCTGACCGGCCCGAGCACCACCGGCAACGTCCTGATCTACTGCTCCGACGGCACCACCACCACCGTTTGCAGCGACCTCACCGGAGCCCTCGTCGGCAGCGCCCTCGCACCGGGCGGCAACGTCGAACTGGCCGCCGACAGCGAAAGCGGCAGCTTCGACTTCAACAGCTACTCCAGCCTCACCGGCACCATCGGCGGCAAAGCGATCGAATTCCGCAGCCTCGTGAAAAGCGACTGGAGCCTAGAATTCACCAAATCCTGGCTCGCCAGCGTCGCCACCGGCAACGGCCTGAACCTCGCCACGGTCTATCCCACCGCAGGGGGCATGACCCTCGGAGCCCTGCTCAACCAAGCGGCCAACCTGCTGGTGGTCGGCAATCAACTGGCCGCCCTCAGCGATCCGAACCTCTCCTTCGTTAACCAAGACAACACCACCGGCACCATCACCGTCGGTTTAGCGGGCCACGACAACATCGGCACCCGGCTGCTGTCGGCCATCAACAGCTCCGCCCTGCCTTCGTCCCAGCGCGCCGTCTTCTCCAGCATCCTCAGCGGCCTCGGTCCCCTCCAGGCCAGCGAACTGGTGAAGGTGATCTACGACGGCCAAGAGCGCATTTTCTACTCCACCTCGGCCACCGGTTCGGGCCAAACCGCCGGGGATGATGGCGTCTCCCACAGCGGCACCTACCTGATCAGCTTTGAAGGGGAAATCGTCGAGCCCCCGACGAAGGTTCCCGAACCGTCGGCCCTGCTGGGTCTAGCGGCGGTGGGCGGTTTGGTGGTGGCCCAAAAGCGCCGCGCCGCCAAGGGTTAAGCCATTGGGCAAGGGGGGCCAGTTCCCCCCTCCCCGTCCGGTTATGGTGGCTGCCCTAGGCCACGCAATTTGTCCCTGGGGGCGTTTCAGTCCAGGGGCACTGGGTTAGCTTACGAAGGTTTTCTGCTCTGATGGGCCGCAGTGGGGTCAGGTTGATCCTTGAGAACTGCGGCCCTTACTTTTTTTGGATTGGTTTTGTGGTTGGCCCGATGGTTGGCGGAACAGTTTGCCCCGGTGGTGGGTAGGGGGGCTGCCCTGCGGATTGAAGGCTGTATCCCCAGGGCGGGCGGCCCATCGACCATGGCCCCAGGGGGTTTGGCATGGGTTTGGCGGGGCTGTGGTCCAAAAAATCACCCCCAGGCCAAGACTAAAGATGCGGTCAAGGCATGGGGGTGATGGGGTGGCAAGGATGCCGTGTCTAGGATTTGGAATCCTGAAGCGCGCAGGGCCTAACGATAGCGGCGCTTGCGGCGGGCGGCGGCGGCCTTACGCTTGCGCTTTTCGATGGGGGTTTCGTAGTAGCGGCGATACTTCACGTCGGCCAGAATGCCGGCCTTGGATACCTGACGCTTGAATCGACGCAGGGCGGATTCAATCCCTTCGTTTTCACCCAAAACCACTTGGGTCATGCAATTCACTCCTTGAACAGTTGATAGACGATGGACAGGTCGGCTACTAATAGCTGGGCGGTTCGAGCTTCCTTCGGCGGGCGTGGGGCCGTCGTGGGTGGGCTGAACGGCGCGCGGGATGCCCTGGGGGGATGGGCCGTATGGCTATACCCCAGAACCGCCATTCTACCATGGGAGTGCTTGGTTTTTGGGGGCGGATTTGGGCGGGGGATCTACGCGGCTGGGCCGTTCTCTGCCATGATTTTTGGGGCGAAGGGTTGGAGTTTGGTTGGGCGTTAGGGCCGATAGGAGGTTGGAGATGGTGGCTGGGAGTCGGGCGATCGCGCCGTTGCGGTGGGGGGAGTTGGCTCGGGTGACAGGGGGGGTGCCGTTGGGCTGGTCCCTGGTGCGGGAGGGCGATCGCGCGATCGCGGGCATCACGACGGATTCGCGGCAGGTGCGGGCGGGGGAGGCGTTTGTGGCCCTGCGGGGGGAGAATTTTGACGGCCACGGGTTTGTGGCGACGGCGCGAGATCGCGGGGCGGCGATCGCCCTGGTGGAGCGGCCGATTTTGGATGATCACGAAAAACCGCTGTTGCCGCAGTTGGTGGTGAAGGATGCGCTGGCGGCCTATCAGGGGCTGGGGCGGGCGTGGCGATCGCGGTTTGAGATCCCGATTGTGGCGATTACGGGGTCGGTGGGGAAGACGAGTACGAAGGAATGTTTGGCGGCGGTGCTGGGGACGGCGGGGGCGGTCCACAAGACGTTCGGCAATTTTAATAATGAGATTGGGGTGCCGAAGACGCTGCTGCAATTGGACGGCTCCCATGATTTTGCGGTGGTGGAGATGGCGATGCGCGGGCGCGGCCAGATTGCGGAGCTAGCGCGGATGGCGGTGCCGACGGTGGGGGTGATTACGAATGTGGGGACGGCCCATATTGGCTTGCTGGGGTCGGAGCAGGCGATCGCGGAGGCGAAGTGTGAACTGCTGGCGGAGCTGCCACCGGGGGCGATCGCGGTGCTCAATGGGGATGATGAGCGGCTGATGGCGACGGCGGCCCAGGTGTGGTCCGGCGAGACGGTGACCTATGGCCTCAAGGGGGGCGATCTGCGGGGGGATTTGACGGGGGATGGGGCGATCGTGGTGGGGAATGAGCGGTTCCCGCTGCCGTTGCCCGGTCGGCACCATGCCCTGAATTTTTTGGCGGCGCTGGCGGTGGCGCAGGTGGTGGGGGTGCCCTGGGAGCCGTTGAAGGGGGGGATTGCGATCGCGTTGCCGGAGGGGCGATCGCGGCGGGTGCGGCTGCCGGAGGATATTGAGCTACTCGACGAGACCTATAATGCGGGCCTCGAATCGATGCTGGCGGCCCTGGATCTGTTGGCGGAAACGCCGGGGGGGCGGCGGCTGGCGGTCCTGGGTACGATGAAGGAGTTGGGCGATCGCGCGGCGGAGTTTCACAACCGGGTGGGGCAGCGGGCGCGGGAGTTGGCCCTCGATGGGCTACTGGTGATGGCGGATGAGCCGGTGGCGCGGGAGATGGCGACGGGGGCGGCGGGGATCCCCTGCGAATGTTTTGACGATCACGAGGCCCTGACGGCGCGGATCAAGGAAATGCTGCGACCGGGCGATCGCTGGCTGTTCAAGGCGTCCCATTCCGTGGCGCTCGATCGCGTGGTCCAGGCGATCGCCTCGGAGGAGTAGGGGCTAGGCATCCTGGAGGCGATCGCGGTACCGGCGATGCAGTTCCTCTATGGATAGGCCCTCTAGCCAATATTCCAGGAGGGCATAGCCCAGGGCGCGGGCGTCGCGATCGGGGGGATGGCCCCCGGTGGTCACGATCGGCCAGAGGCGTTTTAGGTCGAAGGTGAGGGATTTTTCGCCGCTGATCCCGTCGATCGCGTCGGTTTCTGCGGATGCTTCGGTGTTTGAGGGTTCCTGGGCGATCGCGGTGAGGTCGGACGGGCGATCGCCCCGCAGAAAGTCAAACAGTTCATAGGCCAGTTGCAGCTTACCGATCACCACCGGCAACTGCTCCACGGGGATCTGCTCCGCCAGGACCGCCGCCAGGGACGCTTGGCCCGTGGTCATGATGGATAGAAAATGCAGGACCGGGCTCTTGAGCATGGCCGTGAGGCCCTGGGTGGTGGACATCTGGAACACATATTTGTCGATGATGCGGGCGGCGGCGATCGCGCGGCGGTCCAAACGGTTAAAGAAACGGGCCAAACGCACCTGTTTCGTCGGTTCCAGGTGATCCATCAGGGCGGCGGCCAGGTCATCGAGCCCCCAACCCTCGCGCCCCGCCCCATCCGGCAGCACCACTGGCAACACTACCGCCGCGCGATCGCCCAGCACCTTCTGACGGTAGGCCACCGCCTCGCGGATATGTTGCTCCTTCGGGCGATCGCCCGTCCGCCACCCATAGGGGGGCCGCCATTCCCGCACGGGCCGCAGGCGATCGACCTGGGTAACCACCACGATCGCGCGGCCGTCCGCCTCCCCCTGCTCCCGCCGCAGGCGCGCCACCCCATCGAGCAACTCCCCATCCATCGCCAGGGCCGGATCCGTCGCGGGGGTCACCAAAATCGTCAGATCCGCCGCGATCGCCGCCGCCAACACGCGATCGCGGAATTCCCCCTGATCGACCTGTTCATATCCCGGCGTATCCCACAGATTTAGGGTTTCCCCCGTCGGGGCGCGCCAGCGGTAGGGCCGCACCGCCGCCGTACTGGGCAGCACGTCCGTTTCCGCCAAATTTTCGTCAAACAGGCCATTAATTAAACTGCTCTTGCCCGCCCCCGTGCGCCCGATCAGCAGCAAATTCACGGGCCGTTGCGCGATCGGTTCCGGCGGTTCCGCCCGCTCCAGCAGCGATCGCACCGTCGCCGTTTGGGATTGGGCCGGGACTGGGGGAGCCACCTGGAACGTCTCCGCCGGGAGGGTCGAGCCGCCATAGAGGGCGATCGCGCGGCGGCAGAGATTTTGTAGGGCCGCCTCCCGCAACAGTTGATTGAGATTCGCCAGGAGCTGCTGATTGGCGCGATCGCCCAGGGGTTGACTCAGGAACCGCGCCGCCGCCGCCGCCGGATTGAGCAGCCATTGGCCCCAACCCCACAGGCGCAACAGCTTGCGGGCCGTCGGTTCGAGCCGTTGATAAACCCCATAGGCCCGGTAGGCTTGCCCCACCGTCACCCGCCCCAGCACCGGCGACAGTTGCGCCATCCAGCGGTCCAAATCATCCACCGTCCCCCGCAGGAGGCCATAGGCTTGGGGCACATAAATTTCCAGCAGCGGGTCCGGCACCTCCGGGTGATAGCTCCGGGCCACCCCCGCCACCAACGTCGTGCAGCGGCCCCAAAACTGATCCCAATTTTCCCAGAGGGGGCCATCCTGCCGCGCCTCCTCAATCACCTGGGCCAGCAGGGCGAGGGCTTGCCGTTCCGCTTCGGCGGCGGGGGGCGGCGCGGTTTGGGGGAATGTTTTAGGCGCGCTAGAGGTTTCTGGCAGATCCAGATCCGCGATCGCGGCCTCCAAAGACGCCACCACGGGCCGGGTCCAGCGGCCCAGCAGCCAGCGCCAGCCCACCAACACCACCGCCACGATCGCCCAAATCCAACTGAGGCCCCAGGTGTGCAACTGCACCAGCGCGATGGAGATCAACGCCACCGCGATCGCGATCGGCGGCAACGCCAACACCACCCACTGCCAGCGTTTGAGGGAAATCATGATTTCGGCTCCATGGGGCTCCTGTGCAAACGCGCGTCAAAATTCCCGCGCCACCTCATTGCCATTTTGGACCGCCACTGGCCCAGACTCCGGCGGCGAGAGGGTTTCCGCGCGATCGCGCCCCAGCAACACCAGCCCCTCCGCCCGCCCCAGCTCCTGGGCCTCCACCAAATCCACCTCCCCGAGCCGCCCCACCGGCACCAGGGCAAACCCCATGGCCGAAGCGGTCCACAGTTCCCGCAACTCCTCCGGCCCTCGGGACACCACCTCACAATTGCAATAGAAATTCAGCGAAGGTCGCCCCACCGATCCGAGGCCATAGACCGTCGTCTTCGGCGGCACCGCCGTTTGCAGGAGCGCCGCCACCGGCTTCACGGCAAAATTTTCCCCCAACTCCCACACCCAGTAGCCCGACGCCATAAACACCGCCAAAGCAACATAGGTACCCCAGGCCAGCACCGGCAGCGACTGGCTATCGCGCTGGCCAAACAGCCACGCCGCCACCCCATAGCTGCCCCCCACCAGCCCCAGGGCCGTCACCACCGCCCAGTCCGCTTCCACGTCCATGACGGAAAAATAAATCCCCGCCCCCAAACTCGCCAGACTCATCGTTGCCAGCAGCACGGCGATCGCCTTCGGGAAAGGCACCTGGGACAGCCGGGGACGAATCGACAGGCCCAGGGCGCGATCGCCCTCCCACAGCACCGCCAGATAGCGCCCCGCCAGCAGGGCCAACGGCGGATAGAGCGGCAAAATGTACCAGGGCAATTTCGTGCCCATCAGGGAAATGGTCAGGCCATAGACCCCCACCCACACCAGGGCCAGCCGCGCCCAGGGCCACAGGCGATCGCGCCACGCCAGGGCCGCCCCCCCCGGCACAAACAGCAGCCACGGCCACGCATATTTCAACAGTTCCAGAACGTAGTACCAGGGGGGGCCGCCGCGATCGTTCTTCGCCGCCGCCACCCGCCCAAAGGACTGCACCCACAGGTTTTCCTGGAGGAATTCGGTGCCGTACTGCTGGGCCTGGAGCCCATACCACCCCCCAATCGGCAACAGGCCCAACAGCAGCCCCAGCCACAGGTACGGCGATCGCAGCAGCCGGGGCGTATCCCACAGCCAAAAGCCCAGAACGATCGCGGCGAACGGCAGCACCAAAATTCCCTTCGTCATGGCGATCGCCCCCAGGGCCAGCCCCGTCCCCAGCGCCCAGCGCACATTCCGCCGCGCCTTGAGGGCACAGAACGCCACGGCGGTGGCAAAGCACAAAATCGCCCCATCCAGCATCGCCAGCCGCCCATGGCGCACCACCGGCAGCCAGGTCAAATACACCAGCGCGGACCAGACCGCGGGCGATCGCCGCCAAAACGCCTCCCGCGCGATCGCATAGACCAGCGGCACCGACAGGGCCGTCAGGAGCGCTCCCGGCAGCCGCGCCGCCATTTCATGCACCCCAAAAACCCGATAGCTCGCCGCCATCGCCCAATGGACCAGGGGCGGCTTATTGAAATAGGGGCGACCATTGAGGGTCGGAAAAATCCAGCGCTCATCCTGGGGCGACGCCTCCACCATTTCCCGCGCCACCTGGGCGGCGATGCCCTCATCCCAATCCCGCAGGGGCACCCGATCTAGGTTCAGGCCAAACAGCAGCAGGGCCATCGCCAGCAGCGTCGCCAGCCAGCGCCCGTCAATCCAGTGCGATCGCCGCCGCCAACGCCCCGACGCGCGATCGCGCCACCAGGTTCGGTCGGGGGTCGCCGCCGGGAGTTGCGGTTCATCGTGGCGCGGCGAACGATCAGACATAGACCTGGGGGGTGACGGAGGATCTACCGAGCCGGGAATGTTTGGACGGGCCTGGGGGAGCCTTCAACCGATGGGGGAGAAGCCTTTGGCGGGGATGACCCCACCCGCGATCGCCCCTATGGGTATCTTATACTTTGCCTGTACTTGGCCTGGGTCGGAGCCCCGCCCCGAGCGCGCCGGTCAATCACCAGGAGCCAGTCCCCATGCAGCTTTCGCCCATTGTTGATATCGCCATCGGCCTGCTGTTCATCTACCTGATTTTTAGTTTGCTGGCTTCGGAACTTCAGGAGATCCTGGCGACGCTGCTGCAATGGCGGGCGGTCCACCTCAAGCGGACGATTGAGCAACTGTTGGCGGGCGGTGCGGGGGGCGATCGCGATGTGGGGGCCGATCCAAGGGTGGATCAACAGATTGCTGAGGTGCGCCAGTTGGCCGATCGCCTCTACGAAAATCCCATCGTCAGCACCCTCAACTACGAGGCGCGGGGACTGCTGGCGGGGATTTTTCGGAAGAGCTTCCGCGCGATCGCGGGCCTGTTCACCCTGGGGCGATCGCCCTTTGGCTCCAACAACACCAGCGGCCCGTCCTACATCCCCAGCAGCACCTTTTCCGATGCCCTGCTCTCGACGCTGCACCTGCCGGAGTTGGTGCATTTAGTGAGTACCAAGCGGCTCAAGCATTTCAAGGCGCAGCTTTTTGGCAGTGTCCACAAATCCCTCAGCGCCCACCTGGGTCAGGCCGCGATCGCGCAATTCATCGCCCGCTTTGAAGAACGGCTCACCCTGATCGTGGAGGACTACGAGGCGCAGAAATTCACCCTGGCGGCCACCCTCGGGCGAATGGATGCCCTCTTTGGCCGCTTCATTGAAGTGATCGAAAGCCGCACGGACTACGGCGAGGTGGAAGACCTCAAGGTGCTGCGCGGCGACCTGTTTGAGGATGGGGGCGAGTATGGGATTTTGTCCGCGTCCCTGCGGCCCAGCGTCGAGGAGGTGCTGTCGGCCCTGCGGACCAAGGGGGAAGCCTACCAGGAGCTATTAAACGCCCTGGCGGCCTTTGCAACCCCTGAGGATCCGACGCGCCAAACCCTGGAACGGGCGATCGCGAAGTTGCCCAATTCCGTCCAGGACAGTTTGCTGAGTTTGGCCCAGCGGGTGCGGCGCAAAACCACGGCGGTGCAGAACGATCTGATGGATTTCCAAATGGAGGTGGAAGCCTGGTACAACCGGGCCCAGGAGCGGGCGGCGGGGGTCTATCGTCGCAATGCGCGCGGCATTTCCCTGCTCATTGGCATCGCGATCGCGATCACCGTCAATGCCGACACGTTCCACATGATCCATAGCCTCAGTGCCGATCGGGTGCTGCGGGGGGCGATCGTCTCCGCCGCCGAGCAAACCGTCACCAACAATCCCCCGGCCCCCGGCCAACCCCTCGATGCGGATGCCCTGCGCCGCCAGGTGGATCCCCTCCTCGATGAACTGGGCCTACCGATCGGCTGGACGGGCGATCGCCTCCAAAAGCAACTGTACCCCGCCCCCTACTGCCCCCCCGCCGCCTCAGAAACCGCCGCCCCGGCGGACTGCCAACAGCCCAGCTTTGCCCTCTGGCTCTGGATCCGCGTCCGGGTTGTATTCGGCTGGATCGTGACCGGCGTCGCCATTTCCATGGGGGCACCCTTCTGGTTTGACCTGCTCGGCAAAATCATGAAGGTCCGCAGCATCGGCAAAAAAACCGAATCGTAGGGGGTGGGTCTGCCAAAGCGCCCCCGCGCGATCGCCCCAAAACCGCTCAACCGTTTGCATATCAAGGATCCTGGGGGCAGGGCAGAGGAGATCCGGTGCGGGGATGGGATGCCCCTAGCCGCCCGGTTTCACCTGAAAGAGGGGACAGCAGCCGGTGGGATCCACCTGCCGTTGGGCCAGGGGCGACTCGGGATTGCGGCAGTGGCGCTTGCGGTAATAGCGGCAGGTTTGGCAGCAGTTCAGTCCGGGCGGCACCCACTGACGCCCCTCCCGCTCGATTAATTCCTTCTGGGACAGGCCCCGGATCGCCAGTTCATTCCCCTGCCAGCGCACCTCGATCGCGCCGGTTTCCGCCAGGGCCTGCCAGCGGCTGTTGTGGATGATGTCCTCGGGCAGGTGGAGGGTGACGCCGTCGGCGGTTTTCACCAAATCCCCTTCGTAGCGATCGACCGGGGCGGCGGGCTGGATGAACACTTCGCCGATGGGCAATTCCAGGCGGCTGCCGTCCTTGGGGCAATGGAGCTGGTAGCGGCTGTTGAGTTCTTCGATGCCCGCGAGGTCCGCCAAATCCTCCCGCGCGCCGTGGACCAAAATGGCGTGCTGGGGCCGCAGGTTGTGGACCAGTTGCAGGGTGCCCAGGACGTCGCAATGTTCCGAGAGCATGTAGAACTCTAGGGGGGTGCCGCAGCGGACGGCCACCTCGAAGGCGCGATCGTTGAGGGATTCGGGGCCGGTGTCCGAGAGCAGGATTGACCATTCCCCCCGGTCAAAGTAGCGATCGAGGGGTTTTGTGTAGTCCGCCAGGACAAGGCAGGGGCGATCGCCGGGGCGGCCATCCCGTTTGCTGTGGAGCCGTCGCACCCGTGGCAGCACCCGCTCATCCCAGAACAGGTTTTGGTGGCGGGCGAAATTCTGGACGGAACTGGGCAGTTCATCGACGATCGCCAAATAGGCATCACACCCCGCCGCGATCGCCTCATCCACCCAGATCGTAAAATCGCGCCCGGTGAAGTAATGGTGACTGCGCAGGAGCATGAGTAATTCCTGGCCCAGGCCCAGCATCGGCAAAGGCATCAGGACCGATCGCCCCGCCCCGAGCAGGTGGCGAATCCGTTCCGCCAGTTGATTTTCCTGGTTGCGGCGGCGGGGATGGCGGGCGGTGCCGTAGCCCCCTTCGAGGATCAGCACATCCGGCTGGAGCGATCGCACCTCCGCCAGGGGCAGCCCATCCACAAGCCGCTCCCCCGACAGGAAAAAGTCCCCCGTGTAGACCACCCGGTAGGTGCGGCCATTGGGGGCGCGGTACACAATCAACGCCAACGCCGCGCCGGGTAAATGGCCCGCCGGGAATAATTCGATCGTCAAACCCTCTGCCAGGGCGATCGCCTGCCGCCAGGGAATGCCCTGAAACCAACTGGCCGTCGGGGTCGGGACGCGATCGCGCCAGGCCAGGGGCAGCAATTTCGCCGTCACCTCACTGGCATAGATCGGCACCTCCGGGAAGGCTGATCGCAACGCCAGCAGCCCCGCCGCATGGTCACTGTGGGCATGGCTGCAAAAGACAAAATCCGCCGGTCGCCCACCGGACACCAGCAGGGGCGAAATGTCGCGCATTCCGCAGTCCAGCATCAGCCGGTAGGGGCCGATCTGCATCAGCAGGCACACCCCCTCATCCGCCGTGCCGACGCTATAGGGCAAGCAAGCTAGGTCGCTCACGGCCGTCGCCTTCTCCCCTCTTGGACGTTCACTAACGCTTACCCCCAGCCCGCGATCGCGCCGCCGGGACGATGCTAATGGGCGGAGCCGTTGCCATGGTAGTCATCGGAGTCATAGAACCCGTTCTTGGTGCCGAAAAACAGGCAGGCCAGGGTGAAGACCACGGTGAGGGCGGGCAGAATGATTTTGATATCCACGGGCTCAAGCTCCTTGCCGCCGGGTTGGGGCAGTTGCAACGGACGGGGCGATCGCCCTGGGGTGGAGGGTTGCGGTGGCGCGATCGCCGCCAAAATTCCCTTCATCCTGGGCCGTTTCTCCCGCTACTGAGTCTAAACGGTGCCTCTGGAATTTGCATGGGCGGCGTAACACACTGAAGCGAAGGGCGCGATCGCGGGAGCTGCTGCGGGTGCGGGCGGTGCCGTACGTTGGCGGGTTTTAGGGGGTTGGGGGTTTGAGGGCTTGGCCTTCGTAGAAATAGCCGCCGATTTTCGGGAATTCTGGGGCGTAGGCGGCGGCGATCGCGGCGTCTGGAAAACGCTTTTGGACGATCGCGGCGATATTGCGGTTGAGGTGGCAGCCGTCGCCGATGCGTTTTTGGATGGGGTTGAGGCGGTCCTGCCACCGGGCGATCGCGGGATCGGGCGACCGGCCATGCTCGATGAACAGGAACGTGCCCCCCGGTTTGAGGACGCGCCACACCTCATCGATCGCCGTTTCCACCTCCCGGATGCTGCATAGGGTCCAGGTGCTCACCACGCAGTCGAAGGTGCGATCGCCATAGGGCAACGCCTCCCCCCCCAAGGGCCGCAACTCCACCGGAAAGGGCGCAGCGGCCAACCGACGGCGGGCCAAACGGTTCATGCCCCCATTGGGATCGATCGCCGCCAGGGATGCCACGCGATCGCGGTCATAGAACGGCAGATTTAGCCCCGTCCCAAAGCCAATTTCCAACACCTCCCCCGCCGCCGCCGACAGGAGCGATCGCCGCCGCTGTGCAAAACTCTCGCCCCCCATCACGCGATCGAGCAGGCGCGGCATCACCACCGTGGAATAGAACTGCTTCATGGATCCAAACCCTGCAAGGACAACCCCCTAGGCCCGCCCCGGTTCCGTGTAGCCCTGCATACTGTCGGGATTGAGGGGGCGCAGCAGCTCCGTCGCGCGGCGCATTTCCGTCGGATCGCAGTCCCGCACCGCCAGCAAATACATGCCCGCCCCGAGGCGGTTGCGGTAGGGCAAATCGTCGCCGCTGCCCACCACCAGCCCCGTGCCGCCCCCCACAAACAGACCACCCATGCCGCCCGCGATCGCGCCGAGCAGACCGCCCACGATGTGATTACCCACGGCCCCGGCCCAGGGGGAAAAGGTTTCTAGGCCAGAAATGACGCTAAAGGTCACCCCCGCCGCGAAGCCAAAGGGAATCGTCCAGAACCACATGAAGCGGATTTGGTTCCAAGCCTGCTGGCGGGGATCGAGTAGGCCAAATTCGTCGGCGGTTTTGTAGCCCTTGCCCACGATCGCGAGGCGCTTGAGTTCAAACCCCGCCTTTTCGAGGACCGTGTAGCCCTCTTCGGCCTGGATGCGATCGGTGAATACGGCGATTAGATAACTCATGGTGGCAATGGGGATGGGAATCGGGGTGGGGAATGGAACGGCGGTGGCGGCGGTTTCTATCCTACCGAGCGGGGGTCGATCGCTGGCGGCTGGATCCTGGGAATACTCAAGGTGGGAGATGCTGTCTTGGGGAACCTAGGCCGCCGCGATCGCGGTCCATAGCTAGGGTTGAGGTGATCCGGCCTCGGGAATTTGCCCCCTTCACCCCCCAGTGCAAGTCCAACGAGTCCAACTGATTCAAATTCCGTCCCATTCAAATTCCATGTCCATGGCCATCCCCGTCGAATCCGCGTCATCGTCGCCCCTGGGGGTTGGGGTTGCGCCGCGCGATCGCCCCCATCTGACCGTCGTGGTGGCCACCAGTCTCGATGGCAAATTGGCCGATGGCACCGGTGCGCGGGGACGGTTTGGCTCACGGGCCGATCGCGCCGCCCTCGAAAGCCACGTCGCCGCCGCCGATGGGGTTCTCATGGGGGGAGCCACCCTGAGGGCCGAGGGCACCGCCATGCGGGTGATCGATCCGGCTAAGATCCAATCCCGGCGCGATCGCGGCCTTCCGCCCCAGCCCGTCCAGATCATCGCCACCCAAGGGGATCTCGATGGGGCACTGCCGTTTTTTCAGCAGCCCGTGCCCCGTTGGCTGCTAACGGACGAGGCTGGGGTTGATCGGTGGCGCGATCGCCGCGAATTTGACCAGGCGATCGCCATCCCCACCACCGCCGCAGGGCTAGATTGGACCTGTGCCCTGTCGATCTTGCGGCAGCGGGGCCTAGAACGGATCGCCGTCCTCGGGGGGGGTCGCCTCATCGGTGCGCTGCTGCTGCTCGATGCGATCGATGAACTGCACCTGACCCTGTGTCCCCTGCTGATCGGTGGCGATCGCGCCCCCACCGCCGCCGACGGCCCCGGTTTACCCCTCGCCGCCGCCCGCCGCCTCGATCTCGTCTCCGTCCAACAGATCGACGAAGAGGTTTTTTTGTCCTATCGCCGGAGCAGAAACTCCCCATGATGCCCACCAACCGCCCCCCCCATCCCACCTCAGACCAGGGCTTCACCCTCCTGGAACTGCTCGTTGTCATGGCCTTTGCGGGCATCCTCGCCGCGATCGCCGCCCCCACCTGGAGCGGTTTCGTCAACAGCCAAGCCCTCGGCACCACCCAGGACACCGCCAGCCAAATCAAACGCCAAGCCCAGGCCCGCGCCCGCCAAACCAAGGGCATCTGGAGCGCCTGCTTCCGCAACAACGGCAACGCGGGCGTGGAATATGCCGTCCAGCAAAACACCGCCAGCGAAAAGGGCTGCCCCCGAGGCACCTGGAAGCCCCTTTTGGGAGAACAGACCGATCGCACCGAAATCGTCGCGGGCGAAAGCAACCTCTGGGCCACTGGCGGCCATTACTACGTGCAATATGACGGCAACGGCTGGCTCACCAGGGACCTGCGCGCTGACCTAGAGGCGGACGGTCGCCGCTTGACCTTCCAGATCCGGGGCCTGCCCGCCAACGGAAACTACAGTTGCGTCTACACCAAAACCCTCCTCGGGGCGCTTCAGGTGGGGCGCGATGACGCTTGCGTACCATAGGGCTCCATTTCTCCGCCCTGGATTTATGGGCACCAGCAATTCCAGCAGTTCATAGGCCCAGGCAATACGTGGACTCAAACAACCGTATGAAGTTCCATCCCTGACGGCGATCTGGCGAACGGGGGGCATGTGAAGATGGACAGGCGATCGCCCATCGCAGCCCCGTTTTTGCCATCTCCCCCGCACGGCCCTAGCCCCATGGAACTCCCCCCCACCGACCCGAACGCCCCCATCTTGATCGTCGAGAGCGATGAACTGCTCGCCCAGCGCATGGCCAATGATCTACAAGGGGCGGGCTATGAAGTGGCGATCGCGCGGGATGCCGCCAGCGGCCTCGCCCAAGCCAGCGAAACCTCCCATGCCCTCGCGATCGTTGATCGCCTCCTAGCCGGGGGAGACTCGGGCCTGTGGCTGTGCAACCACCTGCGATCGCGCCACACCCAGATGCCCCTGCTGCTGATCATCGCCCGCGACAGCGTCGAAGATCGGGTGGAATGCCTCGAAGCCGGGGCCGACGACTACATCCTCAAGCCCTACCAAGCCGACGCATTTCTCAACCTGATCCACATCTACCTGCGTCCGGGCGACACCAGCGCCCCCCAACTGCGCTTTGCCGATTTGGTCCTGGATCTCAACCGCCGCTGCGCCGTCCGCCGGGGCCAGACCATCTCGCTCACCATGAAAGAATTCGAGCTATTGCGCTTCCTGATGGAAAACCCCCGCGAGGTGCTCACCCGGGAGCAAATCCTCGAAAACGTGTGGGGCTATGACTTCATGGGCGAATCCAACGTGATTGAAGTGTATGTGCGCTATCTGCGGCTGAAACTGGAGGATGAGGGCCAAAAGCGGCTGATTCAGACCGTGCGCGGTGTGGGCTATGTGCTGCGGGAAGGCTAGGGGTGGCGATGCGGCGAAGTTTAGAAAACTTTTCCCCCACGGCCCTTGGCCCCCGCTAGGATCAGGGCGCTGTTGCCACGGGGAGGAGGAGCGCCGGTGAAACAACGGGATGGTTTGGGATTCGGTGGCCCAGATGGGTCAGGTGGCCCCGGTGGTTTGGTGGAGGGTTCTGGCCCCTGGGCGCGATCGCGCGGAGCCGTGGATCTCCCGGTGGCCCTCCCCCAACGGGGAACCCCGATCGCCTTTTTCGTCATTTTGCTCAGTTTGCTGCTGGGGGGCTGTGGTCCGGGGGGCGATCGCGGCCCAGCGGCGGCGGCAGGGCAACCCTCCCCGAGCCAGCGGGCCGATGGCCTCGTGCCCAATCCCGTGCGGCTGACCATTACCGATGTGCCCGTTCAGGCAGATCTAGAGGCGGAATATGGCCCCTTTCGGGATGCCCTCGCCGCCGCCATTGGCACCCACGTCACCCTCGTGGCCGTGGATCAGTTTGCCGCCGCCACCCCAGCATTGGTGAATGGCCAGGTGGATCTGGCCCTGGCGGGGCCTGCGGAATATGTGCTGCTGCGGGCCAGGGCCCAGGTGATCCCCACCCTGGCCATTTCTCGCCCGGATTTTCGGACGGTGATTTCCGTGCGCAAGGGCAGCCCCATACGGTCGATCGCGCAACTGAAGGGCAAGGCGATCGCCATCACCGAAGAGGGCACCACCGCCTCCCACCTGGGGGCTGCGGTCCTGCTGCGCGACCATGGCCTCGATGTGCTCAAGGATGTGCGGCTCATTCCCCTCTATGGGCGACAGGTGCAGGCGCTCGCGGGGGGCGAGGTGGACGCCTGGGCGGATTCAAGCCAGAATCGACGGCGGCGGATGCGGGAGGCCGCGATCGCGGAGGATGAATTCCCCATCATCGGCCAGGGGGCGGATCTACCCAACGATGTCTTCGTCGCCCGGTCTGGCCTGTCGCTCCAGTGGCTCGCCACCCTGAAGGAGGCCATGCTGGCCCATGAGACGGTGCTGATGGACGCCATTGTGAGCGTTCCCGCCAACCGTAAATACCTCGGCTCGAGTTTGGTCGGTGTGGTGGACGGCGACTATGACCCCGTGCGCAAGGGCTATCAATTGGTGGGTCAAGAATCCCTGCTGCGTTGAGGGGCACCCCCCTGCAATTGCGGCTAGAGTTATGGGAAGACCGCTCAGGGATTTTGGGGAGATCCTGGTCCTAAAACGTACCCCCCTGAGGGGATAGGGGGTGGTCCGTATCCCAGAAACAGGTCACTTCGGGGGAGGGTTGGTGCGGCGATCGCGACGGCCAGCGGCCCTGGCGATCATTCATCCATACCGTAGGCGGTGGCCATTTCCGTTTATTCCATGTCCACCCCAGGTGCGCCGGGGCCGGTCTAGGGTCCGTTTGTCCCTCGGGCCTGGTGGCGGGGAGCCTCAGCGGCATTGCATTGTGTTTTACGCGACAGCCACGGCAACCTTGACGAAATTCCTGCGCCATAGGCTACGTTTCAGGGGCGATCGCCGGACCCCCCTGGGTCAAATGGGCATTGCCTGGAAAATTGGCCTCGGCTATGGGACGGCCCTGGCGATCGCGGTGGCGGGGCCGCTGCTGGGGATGGCGGTGGGCGATCGCTACCAGCGGGCGGCGGAACGGAATTTGCTGCGCATTGATCGCCAGCAGGAGTTGCTCAGCCGCCTCGAAACCACCAGCCTCAAACTCCAGTCCCACCCTAGCCAACTGCTGGAGTCCCTGGGGGATCCCATCTGGTTCCGCTATCAAATCGGTGATTTTCGGACCCAGCGGATGCGCCTCTATGGGGTGCTCGATGAACTGACCCTGGGGGTTGAGGCGCTGGCCCAGGCGGAGGCGTCATCCACCGTGCGCCCGGAGGCTATGGGGGCGGCCCCGGCGATCGCAACGACCATCCTCACCATGGAGCGGCGCTATCGCGAGGTGATGGAACGATTCAATCAGGAAATGGACCTGCTCCAGCGGGGGATTGGATCCCAGGCGGCCCTAGATCAAAAGCGCCAACGGACCTTCCAATGGATCACCGGCGAAACCGCCGCCGACCTGCGGCTGAAGTGGAGCAATCTCTCGGAGGATCTGATCCTGCTGCTGCAACAGGTGGAGCGGGAACAGGAAGTGGCCTATGGGCAACTGGAGCGCTCCCAGCGGGTGCGCACGGCCCTGACCCTCGGGGCGCTGGTGACGGCGCTGGCGGTGGCGATTCTCTGGGCGATCGCGGTGTCCCGGGCGATCGCGGCCCCCATCGAGCGGGTGGCGATCGCGGCGGCCCAGGTGACCGAAGCGTCGGACTTTAGCCTACGGGTGCCGGTGGTGGGCCAGGACGAGGTGGCCCAGGTGGGGCGCGCCCTCAACCAATTGATCCAGTGGATGGGGGACTACAGCCAGCAGTTGCGCGACAGCAATACGCTCCTAGAGGGGCGCGTCGAGGAACGCACGGCGGAACTGAAGGCGGCCCTGCGGGATCTCCAGCAAACCCAAAGCCAACTGCTCCAGAGCGAAAAACTCTCGTCCCTGGGGGTGATGGTGGCGGGCATCGCCCACGAGATCAATAATCCGGTCACGTTCATTGAGGGCAATCTGGAGCATGTGACCCAATATGGCCAGGAGCTGCTGGCGGTGATTGATTTGCAGCAGGCGTGGTGGGAGCAGTTGCCGGACCACCTGCGCCCTGGGGCTCCCCCCTGGCAGGCGGCGGCGGTGGATTTGCCCTACATTCGCGAGGATTTGCCCCGGTTGGTGCGCTCGATGCAGGTGGGGAGCCAGCGGATTGCGGCGATCGTGGCGTCCCTGCGGAATTTCTCGCGGCTGGATGAGGCGGATCTAAAAACGGTGGATCTCCATGAGGGGATCAATAGTACGCTGCTGCTGCTGAACCATCGCATCCAGGGGGCGATCGCCCTGACCCTGCGGTTTGGGGAGCTGCCGAAGCTGACGTGCTATCCGGCGAAGCTGAATCAGGTGTTTTTGAATTTGCTGACCAATGCCCTCGATGCCCTGGAGGAGGGGGCGATCGCGGCCCCGGCCCTGGAGATTTCGACCCATGATCTGGGCAATGGACAGGTCTGTGTGCGGGTCTGTGACAACGGACCGGGCATCAGTGAGGAAAATCAGCGGCGGCTGTTCGACCCGTTTTTTACGACCAAGCCGGTGGGCAAGGGGACGGGGCTGGGGCTGTCGCTGGTCTATCGCATCGTGCAGGAGCATGGGGGCTCGGTGCAGGTGAGATCGCGGCCCGGAGCGGGGGCCACCTTTTCCGTATATTTACCGGTAACGGTGCCAGAATTGGGATCAAGGGCGGGGCTAGGGCCTGGGGGATCCTAAGGGCGTTTCGGGACGGCGGGGATCCTGAGGGCCGCTGGGACCGTCGGATCAGAGGTGATCACCGGACGCGACTGGGAGATATGGGCCATGGTACGGCGGCAACGGACGGGCGGGATATGGGCGTGGCTGGGGGTGGGGGGCGGGGCGATCGCCCTGGTGATCCTGGTGCTGTGGGGGCGGCAGGGGGTGGCCCCGGCGATCGCGGGGATTGGCGGATCGAGCGGCGGCCCCAGTCACGGCCTGGTCCCCGGATCGAATGGCGGCGATAACCCCGGCGCGATCGCCCTTCACCACGCTCCCCAAGCGCCCCAGGATCAGCCCAGCCCCGGCCTAGCCCAGGAGCTGCCCCTGGAGGCGTGGCTACAGGTGGGGGATGAGATTGTGTGGTTTGAGGTGGCGCGCACGGCGGAGCAGCGATCGCGGGGGCTCATGTTCCGCACGGAGTTGGCGCGCGATCGCGGGATGGCCTTCTTTTTCGAGCCGCCGCGCCCCGTTTCCTTCTGGATGAAAAACACCCTCATTCCCCTGGATATGGTGTTCCTGCGGGATGGGGTGGTGCATCACATCGAAGCGAATGTGCCCCCCTGTGAGGCGTCCCCCTGTCCGTCCTACGGCCCCCAATCGTTCCAGCCGACGGATCTGGTGCTGGAACTGGCGGCGGGGCGCGCGGCGGAACTGGGCATTCAACCGGGCGATCGCCTGATCCTAGAATCGGTGGACTGGCCCGCATCGGACCTGAGCCCGTTGCCCTCTGGGAGTGCCGGGTCGTGAGCGTCTGCCAAGGGCTCTCCCCGTTAAGCTAGAATCTAGCCCGCCCCCCGCCACCCTTTGACGCCATGCTTTCCCCCAACGCCGTACCGTTCCAGGATGAATTTGATGTGATTGTGGTCGGGGCCGGCCATGCGGGCTGTGAGGCGGCCCTGGCGGCGGCGCGCCTCGGTTGCAAGACCCTGCTGCTGACCCTGAACCTGGACAAAATCGCTTGGCAGCCCTGCAATCCCGCCGTCGGTGGCCCCGCCAAATCCCAGTTGGTCCACGAGGTGGATGCCCTGGGCGGCGAAATTGGCAAAATGGCGGACCGCACCTATCTCCAGCGGCGCATCCTCAATGCCTCCCGAGGCCCCGCCGTGTGGGCCTTGCGCGCCCAGACCGACAAGCGGGAATATGCGGCGGTGATGAAGCAAATCGTCGAAAATCAGCCGAATTTGTCCATCCGTGAGGCGATGGTGACGGATTTGGTCCTGGGGGCCAATGATGAGGTGGCGGGGGTGCAGACCTATTTTGGGGTGGCCTTTGGCTGCCGCGCGGTGGTGCTCACGACGGGGACGTTCCTGGGGGGCGTGATCTGGGTGGGCGATCGCTCCATGGCGGCGGGCCGTGCGGGGGAGTTTGCGGCGATCGGCCTGACGGAGACGCTGCAAAAACTCGGTTTCGAGACCGATCGCCTGAAAACCGGCACCCCGGCGCGGGTGGATCGGCGATCGGTGGATTTTGGCCGCCTAGAGGCCCAGCCCGGAGATGAGGAGCCCCGCTGGTTTAGCTTTGATCCGGCGGTCCATCGGGAGCGATCGCAGATGCCCTGCCACCTGACGCGCACGACGGCGGAAACCCATCGATTGATCCGGGAGAATTTGCACCTGTCGCCGGTCTATGGCGGTTGGGTGGATGCCAAGGGGCCGCGCTATTGCCCGAGTATTGAAGACAAAATTGTGCGGTTTGCGGATAAGGAATCCCACCAAATTTTTATTGAGCCGGAGGGGCGCGATACGCCGGAATTATATATTCAAGGGTTTTCGACGGGGCTGCCGGAGCGGTTGCAGTTGGCCCTGTTGCGATCGCTCCCTGGCCTCGAAGATTGCGTGATGTTGCGGCCCGCCTATGCGGTGGAATATGACTATTTGCCCGCGACCCAATGCTATCCAACCATGATGACAAAACGGGTGTCGGGGCTATTTTGTGCGGGCCAAATTAATGGCACCACAGGCTATGAGGAGGCGGCGGCCCAGGGCCTCGTGGCGGGGATCAATGCGGCCCGTTTGGCCCAGGAAAAATCGCCAATTATGCTGCCTCGGGAAAGTAGCTATGTGGGAACTCTCCTGGATGATTTGTGTACGAAGGAGTTGCGGGAACCCTATCGGATGTTGACCTCGCGATCGGAATATCGGCTACTGCTGCGCTCCGATAATGCCGATCGCCGCCTGACGCCCTTGGGCCGTGAAATTGGCCTAATTGACGATCGCCGCTGGGAACAATTCCAGACTAAGCAGGCGAACATTGCGGCGGAACAGGAGCGGCTACAAACCTGCCGGGTGAAGGAAAATGATCCGGCGGCTCCGGCGATCGTGGCGGCCACCGGCGGCCCCATTAAGGGGTCCATTACCCTGGCGGAATTGCTCAAGCGGCCCGGTTTCCACTATGGCCAATTGGCGGAATTTGGCCTAGGCAATCCGGCCCTAGAGCGCGCTGAAACGGAGGGGGCCGAAATTGAAATTAAATATTCCGGCTATATTCAGCGGCAGCAGCGACAGATCGAGGCGATCGCGCGGCAGGAAAATCGCCGTCTGCCGGAGGATTTAGATTATCAGGCCATTGAAACCCTCTCGAAGGAATCTCGGGAAAAGTTGGCGAAGGTGCGCCCCCTGACGGTGGGTCAAGCGTCGCGCATTGGTGGCGTCAATCC
This sequence comes from Cyanobacteriota bacterium, assembly GCA_022402445.1. Classification (GTDB taxonomy): domain Bacteria; phylum Cyanobacteriota; class Cyanobacteriia; order CACIAM-69d; family CACIAM-69d; genus MS008. The sequence continues at coordinate 53,635 of JAKRSF010000007.1, forward strand.
GGCGGACATTAATGCCCTGTTGATCTATCTGGAAATCCGCGATCGCCAACAGCAAACCGCCACCGTTTAGGGACGCAATGGGTGAAGGATTCTGGGCCATTAGTTCGGCATCCTTTGGGGTGGCTCGATGAGATAGCCCTCCGCCAAGAGGAACTGGCGAATCTCCCGGAATAAGGCTTCACGCCCTTGGCAACCATCCAGGGTGCAGCCGTCGCCCCGGTAGGCTTGCCGCACCCGAGTCCAGGCATCCTCCGTCTGGTTCAGCAGGGCTTTTGTAGCCACATAGGCCGCCAAAAATCCTTCGCCGCAGGCGTCCTGGGCACCGGTCACGCAGGTGCGCTGCTGCCCCTGGAATGCTTGCCACCACCGAAACGCATCGCTATAAACTTCGTTGGGATATTGGCGGGTTACATCTAGGAACTGGCCGCGATCGTATCGCCAAATTTGCACCGGCATAGCGGATCCCGCAAAGGGGGCAAACTGATAGGCAAAGTTATTATTGGCGGAATAGAACTCCGGCACGCGATCGCCCTCCATATCCCTCAATTCATAGGCCGTGTGTGCCCAACTTTTCTGGGAATCTTCATAGCGATCAGTGGCCGAATTGTAGCGATAGACCAGGGAAAAAAAGCAGCAGTGGGCTCCGCCGCTGTACCAATCTAGGATGATTTCCGGCTCACCATCCGCATCCAAATCACGAATGTTAAGGCCATCGTCCCTAGACCCCATCAGGCGACAGGCACCGGGTTCAATGGTTCGGGTCAAAACCGTGCGATCGCCCCGTTCAATGACCACCTGGGCCGTGTTGTCGGGGCAGCCATTTTCTTCGTCGTAGGAAACCGTGGCCCGAATGGATCCCTCTTGGCGGGTGATGACTTTGGCGGCGGCGGGATTAGCTTGGGTGAGGAGCGCGATCGCGAGGCCGCTCCCCCACAAAAGGGTACGAAGTAAATGAAGACCACCCGTACGGCGGAAGACGGAACTAGCCATGGCTTGCTCCCAAAGGATTGAAAAAAAATTAGTTTGAGTTGAATGTCCTGTTTAGCGCCGATTGAAGTGGGTGCGCTGGAATTTTAAAGGTTCTTAAGGATCCGCCGTCAAAATGCTATGGATAGGCTGGGATCGTCCCTGTCAAGTTTGGGGAAAATATCAGTCAAAAATGAACGCACCGGCAATTACTTAAACATTGCGGTGCGTTCGGAACAACAAAAAATTTAAAGTCGTGACGCGATCGCGGCGATCCTAGACAGTCTAGCCAATCGTCATTAGGTGATCACCGTAGGACGATCAAAGCCCGTCAATGCTTTAATTTGGGCCAGTTCATCCGCCAACTGAATCAGATCCCCAAGGGCCGTTTGGGTTTCGATATCATGCTTGCTCGGATCCGGTTCATAGCTCTCCACATAGAGGCGCAGGGTTGCCCCCTGGGTACCGGTGCCAGAGAGGCGGAAAACGATGCGAGATCCGTCCGTAAAGCCGATGCGAATGCCCTGCTTCTGGCTGATGCTGCCATCGACGGGATCGGTGTAGCTGAAGTCATCGGCATAGTCCACCGTGTAGGCCCCAAAGGTTTGTCCCTTGAGGCTGCCCAGGCGATCGCGGAGATTGCCTACGAGGGTATTGGCGCGATCGCTCTCGACCCCCTCATAGTCATGGCGAGAATAGTAATTGCGGCCATAGGTGCGCCAGTGATCCCGCACAATATCTTCCACGGATTGTTGCCGCACCGCCAGAATATTCAGCCAGAATAAAACCGCCCAAAGGCCATCTTTTTCGCGCACATGGTTCGAGCCAGTGCCAAAACTTTCTTCGCCGCAAAGGGTCGCCTTGCCCACATCCAAAAGATTGCCAAAGAATTTCCAGCCCGTCGGCGTTTCATAGCAATCAATCCCCAGTTTGGCGGCCACGCGATCGGCGGCGGCGCTGGTGGGCATTGATCGCGCCACCCCCGCAATCCCATCCCTGTAGCCGGGTACTAATGTCGCATTGGCCGCCAGAATCGCCAAACTATCACTGGGGGTCACAAAAAAATGATGGCCCAAAATCATATTGCGATCGCCATCCCCATCGGAGGCCGCCCCAAAATCCGGCGCGCGATCGCCAAATAGCAACTCCACCAATTCATGGGCATAGACCAGGTTTGGATCCGGGTGGCCGCCGCCAAAATCCTCCAGGGGAACACCATTCAAAACTGTTCCCGCCGGAGCCCCCAACAGGGTTTCAAATAGTTGCGTCGCGTAGGGGCCAGTCACGGCGTGCATGGAATCCACCGCCAGACGAAACCCCGAGCGGATGTAGTCACGGATGGCATCAAAATCAAACAGGGATTGCATTAATTCCGCATAGTCCGCCACGGAATCAATCACCTCGACGGCCATGGACCCGAGGCTACTAGAACCCAATTGATCCAGGTCAATATCCGCCGCCTCTAGGATTTGATAGACCTCAATTTCCCGCGATCGCGCATAGATCGCATCGGTAATTTTCTCGGGGGCGGGGCCACCGTTGCCCGTGTTATATTTCACCCCGAAATCCCCCTCCGGACCGCCAGGATTATGGCTAGCGGAAAGGATGATGCCCCCAAAGGCTTGATATTTACGAATAATCGCCGACACGGCCGGGGTCGATAAAATGCCCCCCTGGCCCACCAAAACCCGCCCAAATCCGTTGGCCGCCGCCATTTTTAGAATAATTTGAATGGCCTGACGGTTGTAGTAGCGTCCATCGCCCCCCACCACCAACGTGGCACCGCCATAGCCTTCGAGGCTATCAAAAATCGATTGGATAAAATTTTCTAGATAGTGGCGCTTTTGAAACACGGGCACCTGTTTCCGCAGGCCCGAGGTGCCGGGTTTTTGATCCTCAAAGGGTTGGGTCGCGATTTTATGAATGTTCATGGGCGATTTTGAATGGGATAGGCCCCGCGATCGCGTGGGGATCGCGGTTGAAGTCAGGATATCAAGGGAAGGTTACTCCCTCGTTAACGGAGGCTACGGATTGGCGGAACGAGATGGGCATTGCGTGGCGATCGCGCCGCCGCAGGGGCCAAATCCCCCCAGATTCCGTCCAGATCCGCCCCAGATTCCAACGAATTCCCGGCCAATGGGTTAATCTCTGGGTTGCACCGTGGCGGACTAGCCCCCGGCACCGAGTCCACCGGAACATCCATACACAGGGAGGGAAACGGCAACCCATGGCCTTTTGGTTACTGAAAACGGAGCCGAGCAACTATGCCTGGTCGGACCTGGAGCGCGATGGGCAAACGGTCTGGGACGGCATCGGCAACAACCTGGCCCTGAAATATGTGCGGCAGATGCGCCCCGGCGATCGCGCCCTCTTCTACCACACGGGCAAGGAGCGCCAAGCGGTGGGCATCGTCGAGGTGGTCAGCGAGCCCTACCCCGACCCGCGCCTCGATGACCCCAAACGCACCGTGGTGGATGTGCGCCTCGGGCGATCGCTCCCTCAACCGGTGGGCCTCGCCGCCATCAAAGCCCACCATGGGGAAACGGGCAGTTTTGAGGACTTTGACCTGCTCAAAATTTCGCGCCTTTCGGTGGTGCCTGTCAGCGAAGTTCACTGGCAACGTTTATTAGAAATGGGTGGCATTTCGCCTTGACAATTCCCATTGATGCGCCCGCCCAGTCCGTTGATGACATCGTTCCCGACCGCTTGGGATCAGAGGATAAAGCCCCTGATTTCAATCACCGACGCTCCATCCCATGACGTGTTTTACGGTTCCTGAAAAATCGTTTTTTTCCATAGCCTGAATCTCTTTCCTAACTACTCTAGAGCATTTCACCGTCAACCATGGCTTCTTCCAACACCTCCCTCCAACCGTTGAACCTAAGCCAACTTTCCAGCGGCGAACGTTATCTCTATCAGCTTTTCGGCGCGATCGCGCGGGGCAACCTCCGAGTCACCAACCCCCAGGGCAAAACCTTTCAATTTGGCAACCCCGAACTCCAGCCCGCCCTTCACCTCAAGGTACTCAACCCCAAAACCTACGATCGCATCCTCAGCTTTGGCCCCCTCGGATTCTGTGAAGCCTACATGGACGGCTGGTGGGAGGAAGAAAACAACAACCTCTCCGAATTGACCGGCCTTTTCTATCGCGAAAACGTCTACGCCAACGCCAGCGCCAAACCCTCCCTCGCCCTCATCGCCAAAATCCTGCTCCAGCGCCTCGCCACCGTCCCCACGTCGATTAAAAACAGCTACAAAAACGTCCAATACCACTACGATTTGGGCAATGATTTCTATCAGCTATTCCTCGATCCCACCCTCACCTACTCCTGCGGCTATCAGCAAACCCCCGGCGATAGCCTCGAAACCATGCAGCGGCAGAAATATGAGCTGATCTGCCAAAAACTCGCCCTCCGGCCCGGTGAAACCCTCGTGGATATCGGCTGTGGCTGGGGCGGCATGTTGATCTACGCCGCCGAACATTATGGCGTCTCCGGCACCGGCATCACCCTCAGCCAAGAACAGGCCAAACTCGCCCGCGATCGCATTGCAGAACGGGGCCTCGGCGATCGCATCACCATCAAAATCCAAGACTATCGAGAACTCAAAGGCCAGTTCGACAAATTTATTAGTATCGGCATGTTTGAACACGTGGGGCGCGGCAGTTTTGCCGACTTCATGGCCCAGGCCCGCGATCTCCTCAAACCCAACGGCACCGGTCTCCTCCACACCATCGTCACCGAGAGCGCCGAACGCAACGGCCCCTGGGTGGATAAATACATTTTCCCCGGTGGCTATGCCCCCCAACTACATGAATTGGCCAAGGAAATGCTCGAGGCCAAATTGACGATCGCGGACTGCGAAAACCTCAAGCCCCACTACGCCGAAACCCTCCGCCATTGGAAGGAAAATTTCGTAGCCAACCGCGACGCGATCGCCGCCCTTGGCCCCACCTATGACGAGCGCTTCATGCGGATGTGGTACCTCTATCTCCAATCCTTTGAAGCCTCCTTCCGTTACGGCACCCTGCAAATTTATCAACTGCTGTTTTTCAAGGATAAACAGTGGACCCTAGGGATTCCCACCGCCTTTGGCACCCCCCTCGTCGCCAAGCAATAGCGCCCCAATCCTTCAGGAATTGCCCCAAAACATAGCCGGTGACCGCCCGCCGCGATCGCGCCCCTAGGCCACCGGAGCCTCCACCCCCAGACGCTCCTGCCGTTTCTGCAGCGCCTCCTGATAGGCCGCCTCTTCCTCCGCCCGCTCCGCCTCCAACTTCCGGCGCTCCTGCTCCGCCACCACCGGCAACTTCAGCACCACCCCGATCATGTACCAGTAATAAACCGCCACCGGATCCACATCCAAGGGATAGTAATAGGTTTGATAGCTAATGAAGAGAATAAACACCCAATAGCTCGCCCCAATGCCCCGCAGGTTTTTATCCTTCACCGAACGGTAGGCCCGGAAAGTCGTCACCGTAATTGCCGTCACGAAACAGAGCCAAAAAAGAAGCCCCCAGACCCCCACCTCAAACAGCACCTTCGGGAACCAAGTTTCCACCAGCGTCGTATCCCCAAATAATCGGGCCGAATTCGTCGCGCGGCCAATACCCATGCCCATCATCAGCAGCGACTTGCGCACCGACTTCCAGGTGAAATCAATTTGGTGACCAATAAAATCATCCGCCGGGGCCGCATTCCAGCGACTGACGAAACTATCAATCCGGCCTTGGATCACGTCAGGAAATAGAACCCAGGCCACTACCAGCCCAACAATCAAGCCGCCGCCAATGGGAATTAATCGTTTTAAATTGGTAACTTGACCCGTCAAAACCATCAAAATAATCACAATCACCGGCACCAGGGCCAGGGCAATTCGCTGCCCAGAAATCACCGCATTCACAAACACCCCCGCCATCCCCATCAGGCCCACAATGCGCCACTTTGCGGAGGGATCATTAAAGGCCGTCGTGAACGTCAAGGACGCATTGGCAATCAAAAACCAAGCCCACTGCCACGGGGCCACAAAGGTACCCGGCAGGCGAATCATATTTTGGGATGGGCTCCAAACCAGGGATCCCCCCACGAAGCAGCGGGCGTCTAGGGTGGCGCGAAAGAGGGCATCCCCCACCAAGTGATCGGTCCCTTCGCAGCGGCCGGAGGAGAGCATTTGATATTGCACAAACCCCAGGGCGGCGCAGGTGATTGCCAGGACCGTGTGGAGCCGCGTGGTGAATAACAATTCCTTCGAGGAGCGAATGAGGTGATAGGTGCAGAAAATGAGGGGAATGTAGCCCAAGAACACCTTGTAGCCCAATACGCCCAGGAGAAAGGGAGATTTATCGTCTTTGAAGGGGAAGGGTTTGTCAAGCTGCTGGCCCCCATTGATGAGGAAGAGTACCAGCAGGCAATAGATGGTAAGAATGAGGAGCCAGGGCAGGATGGGTTTAAATTTATCGGGGATAAAAACGGATTCCTTTTTGGCTTTGCCCCGCTGCTTTTTGAGGAGTTGCACAAGGCCAGCCCAGGCGGGAAAGAAGAAGGCATCCTTGGCCAATTGGAGGATGGCGCTGCCCCCGAGGGCGTAGGTGACGGTGCCGCTAAAGGGTAGGTAGATGAAGAAGAACCAGAGGGCTTGGCGGGGGTAGAGATAGGACAGGGAAACGGCGAGGATGCCGGCGGGGGCCATGATGCCCATTTTGGGTTCGACGGCGACGCCGATAATCAGGCCCAGGACGGAGCCAACTGCGAGGAGGGGGGTGACGCGCTGGATGAATTGGGCGGTGGCTTTTTTGCGTTCCTTTTGCTGCTGTTTGAGGGCTTTTTTAGCTTCGGCGGTGAGTTTTACGGTTTGTTTTTTCTTTTTTTTGGCCGCTTTGGCTTTGGCTTTTTTCTTGGGCATGGGACGTGGGGCGCTAGGGGTTAGCACTGCTCGATCCACCATAGCGCCCTGATTCCTGGGACGGCGCGGTAAGGTTTTAGCAGCGGTTTTGGCGGCGGCGGCGGGGTAGTGGGGGCGGGGCTCTGGCGATGGGTGGGGGCCTTGCCCCGATCGCGGCGTTTCGGGAGCGGTGTTGGTATTGGGCGTTTGCGTTGGGAGTTGAGTCCCCCTATGGTGTGTGTTTGGTTTCCGTTCCGTCGCCGCGATCGCGCCCTGCAGGTGCCTGTGGGGCCATCGAGCCTCGGGGGCGATCGCAACTCGGACCCTTCGACCACGGCGATCGCCTCCCCGTGGGATGGGGACCCCATGGCCATCGCGCCGGAAACGGACCCGGAAATGGACCCGGAAATGGACCCAGCTTTTGATCCGGGAGAGGAGGATTTACCCGAAGCGATCGCCCCCGACCGGAACACCGCGATCGCCCCGAGGATCAACCTACTCGACGGCGAACCAAGCCAATGGTGGTTTTGGACCCTGAGCATCGTCGCCCTCGCCCTGATGTCCGCCACCTTTGGGGCCACCTTGACCCTCTTCCTCCCCCTAGAGCGCAACCCCCTGACCCGGGTCCAATCCTTCGCGGCGGAAATGCGCACCAAGCGATCGTTTCAGTACCGCCTGCGGCAACCGTTGAACCTACTCGTCATGGGGGTCGATGGCAGCACCAACCCCGACAACCCCTTTGGGGGCCGCAACGACACGGTGCTGCTGATGCGGTTTGATCCCGCCCAGGAAACCACCAGCATCCTAGCGATCCCGCGCGACACGGCGGTGGACATTCCCAACCTCGGTCGCCAGCGCATCGCCCATGCCAATGTCCACGGGGGCGTGCCGCTGCTGAAAAAAACCTTGGCCCTCAACTTCAACCAGGTGCGGATCGATCGCTACGCCCGCTTCCACAACGCCGCCTTCCGGGAATTCATTGATCTGCTGGGGGGGGTGGAATTGTTCGTGCCCAAGGCCATGGCCTACACGGACCACAGCCAGCGCCTCGCGATCGCCCTGGAGCCCGGTTGGCAAACCCTAGATGGGGCCAGCGCCGAGCAATTCATCCGCTACCGGAGCGATCGCCTCGGGGACGTGGGGCGGGTGCAACGACAGCAGCTCCTGCTCCAGGCCCTGCGGCAGCGGATGGCCAGCCCCGCCGTCATGCTGGAATTGCCCCAGATCGCCCAGCTCGTGCAGCAATATGTGGACACGGATTTGCAGCGATCGGAAGTCCTGGCCCTGGCGAACTTTTTGCTGCATCAGGAGGACGATCGCCTGCGGCTGACCATGTTGCCGGGTACCTTTGGGCCAACGGGGCAACCGGCGGCGGGCCAATGGCTAGCCGATCGCGGGGCGGTGGATCGGCTGATGGCGGACTTTTTTGGCATCGACCGGCGCGGCAGTGTCCTCCGCAGCAGCGCCACCAGTTTGGTGCTCCAGTCCAATTACCTCCAGGCCAATACGCGCATTGCGGTCCAGAATGCATCGGGCCAGCCGGACGGGGCCGCCGCGATCGTTGAACAGCTTCGGCAGGCGGGGTTTCGGCAGGTCACCGCGATCGCGGACTGGCCCGAGGTGCTCCACCAGAGCCAAACCATCGTGCAGACCGGCAACATCCCGGCGGGGGAAGCGGTGCAGCGGCGGCTGGGCACCGGTCGCCTCGTGGTGGCCGCCGTGGGGGATTTGGGGGCGGATCTCACCGTGCGGGTGGGTACGGATTTGGCCACGCCCTAGGGCCAAGCTGCGGGGCCAAGATTCAGGGCCAAGATTCAGGGCGATGGGGGGCAATTGCAACGCCCTAGGGCAAGCGACTAGACTTTTGGGGGAATAGAACCCGGTTTAATCGGGTCTGTTTTCCCTGGTTTTGATGCGTTGATGCCGTTTCCCCCGTTGCCCCCATGGATTTTTTTGGGTTGATGCTGTTGCGATCGCTAGGCCGCTGGCCAACCCTCTGGCGGGTGGGGGTCGGGGCGATCGCGGTGGCGCTGGTGGGGGCGATCGCGGGGGAACGGACGGCGGCCAATCCGGCACCGACCACGCGATCGCAGCGATACCTCGCCTGTTTGCAGCGCTACGGCGCAGAGCCCAATAACCTCGCCCTAGAGCAATGCAGCGGCGGCGGCGGCGCAATGGGCGATCCCCTACCGGCCCCGGCTAATCCCCCCATGGCCGCCCCCGCGACGGTTCCCGCCCCACCCCCAAGACCCCAGGCCCGCCCCGCGATCGCCCCGCCAGCAAGAGCCCAAACCGCAGCCCCCCAAGCCGCGATCGCCACCTCCTACCGCGCCACGGAACGGATGCAAGCGGCCCTCGCCTGCCTGAGCCGCCACGGATCCGATCCCAACGCCGTCCTCGGGGAATGCGGAGCCTGGGGCAATGTCACCTTCAGCGGAGCCATGGCGGCGGCCAGCGGCGGCGGCAGCAACGGCATCTTTGGCAGCAGCGCCCTCAGTTTCGGCGCACCGGGGGCGATCGCCTCGGGGGGCAGCGCCGCCGTCAGCGCCTCGGGGGGATCAGGGGCCAGCAACGGCAACCGCAGGGGCGAAGGGCGACCCCCCACCGACGGCAATGGGGACAGCAATGGCTTCCCCGTCGGGACCCCCAGCCGCACCCCTGGGGCACCGCGCACGGCGGAAGGGATTCCGGGCTTTTTTGATCCCGATCGCACCCCCTTCCTGTCCCCCAATGCCCAGCGCCCCGAACGTCGCCCGACGCCCTATGACGGCAATAACCTGGACACGGATCTGGGTCGCCTGGGCCTGACCCCCAGTGGCGACGCCCTGGCGCGGGGTACCGTGTCGCCCCTCTTTGATCCGCGTCTGCTGGCGGAATTCATCTGCATCGAGTCGGGCAATGCCTACCGATTCTGTCGGGCGCGGCTGCCGGATGGGCCGTCGGGGCCGGGGGGGGCGATCGTCGCCACCGCCAGCGTTCCCTTCACCTGTGCCACGCCCGAATCGGAGTTGCAGGCGCGCAATGCGGCCCGTCTCCAGGCGGGGGAAACGACGTTTTATATCGGCTATGAGGTGAAGGAGCGGCAGAATTTTGACCCGATCGTGGCGCGGTTCGATCGCGGTCGCCAAACCTGGTGCCGCAATGACTATGAACTCACCCGCGATGACAGCACCGGCGTGGCGCTCCTGTGGGATGGGGGCGATCGCTTCTACGGAGCCTTTACGGATGCGGGGGATTTTGGCGAGGTGAGCGAAGATTTCCGGCGGTTTACGGCCTCGGGCTGGCTCAATCGCTACGGTCTGGGGAGCGGTGCCGAGGCAACGGTGATTTTGCGGCTGGATCCGGCCACGGGTGTTCCCCGAACGGGCACCTATGTGACGGCGCTCCAGGGGAATGGGGCCAGCGGGCGATCTGTGCTCCAGCAGTGGGCTTTGGGGACGGATGGGACGGTGCAACTGCAACTGGATTCGGGCTTTTTCCCCCGCCGGGGCGATCGCGCGCCGTTCCAGTGCCGGGGCGGGTTGGGGGGCCTGACCCATAGCCTGAGCCTGTCGGAAAATCTAGATCGGGCCGTGGCGTCGTCGGCTCCGGGCTGTTCCTAGAAGGGGGGCTGGGACAAGGGTTCCGCCGGTTGGGACAAGGGGTTTAAACCCCTTGTTATCTTGCTACAGTCAAAGGTTAGTTAGGGCGCTCGCTCAACCTTCGGCATAATGGTTTGTCGGTAAACGTTGCCCTAAGGGGCCGCTGGCGCGAACGCGCAACGTGCCCCAGACAATCGCAACGTACCCCTCCCTATGCCCAAAAACTCTCCATCCCAGACGAATAATGGCGCTAACCTCGGTTATGAGTCTGAACTTTTTAAGGCGGCGGATAAGCTCCGGGGCAACATGGAGCCGTCGGATTACAAGCATGTTGCCCTGGGGCTGATCTTTCTCAAACATATTTCTGATCGCTTCGAGGCAAGGCGGCAGGAACTGGAGGAGGAATACCCGGAGGGGGTGGAAGATCCCGATGAATACGCGGCGGAGAATGTGTTTTGGGTGCCCCAGTCGGCACGGTGGTCGCACCTGCAAGCCAACGCCAAGCAACCGACGATCGGTAAGCTGATTGATGAGGCGATGCTGGCGATTGAAAAAGAAAACGCCTCGCTCAAGGGGGTGCTGCCGAAGGAATACGCCCGTCCAGCTTTGAATGCGGTGATGCTGGGGGAGTTGATCGACCTGATTTCTAATATTGCACTGGGACAGGCGCGGGATACCGCTAGGGATGTATTGGGGCGGGTGTATGAGTATTTCCTAGGCCAGTTTGCCGGATCGGAGGGCAAGCGGGGGGGCGAGTTTTATACGCCGCGATCGGTGGTGCGGGTGCTGGTGGAAGTGCTGCAACCCTACCAGGGGCGGGTCTATGACCCCTGCTGTGGGTCGGGGGGGATGTTTGTGCAGTCGGAACGGTTTGTGGAGGATCACGCGGGGCGGGTTGGCGATATTGCCATCTACGGCCAGGAGAGCAACTACACCACCTGGCGACTGTGCAAGATGAACCTGGCGGTGCGGGGGATTGATTCGGATATTCGCTGGAATTCGGAGGGGTCGTTTCATAAGAACGAGCTGCCGGACTTGCGGGCCGACTTCATTCTGGCGAACCCGCCCTTTAATATTTCGGATTGGGGCGGGGACCGACTGCGGGAGGATGGGCGCTGGCGGTTTGGGATTCCGCCCACGGGTAATGCGAACTATGCCTGGTTGCAGCATATCTGGCACCATCTGGCTCCGACTGGCACTGCTGGGGTGGTGTTGGCGAATGGGTCGATGTCGTCGCAGCAGAGCGGTGAGGGGGAGATCCGCAAGGCGATGATTGAGGGGGATGCGATCGACTGCATGGTTGCCTTGCCGGGGCAGCTCTTTTATTCCACGCAGATTCCGGCTTGTCTGTGGTTTTTGGCCAAGGATAAGTCGAATGGCATCGCCCGCGATAAAAAGCTGAGGGATCGCCGGGGTGAAGTCCTGTTTATTGATGCCCGCAAGCTGGGCTATATGGTGGACCGGACGCGGCGGGAGTTTAGCGATCGCGATGTGGCGCAGATTGCTGATACTTACCACCACTGGCGGGAGGGGAGCGGCTATGAGGATGTGCCGGGTTTTTGTAAGTCCGCCGATTTAGAGGCGATTCGGGGACATGGCTATGTGCTGACTCCGGGGCGGTATGTGGGGGCAGCGGCGGCTGAGGAGGACGATGTGCCCTTTGAGGAGCGGATGGCGGAACTGACGGCGAAACTGGGGGAACAGTTTAAGGAGTCGGCCCGGTTGGAGGATGCTATCCGTAAAAACCTGGAGGGGCTAGGGTATGAGTTCTAGTGCAGGTGAAAGCTTGACCCCACAGCCGCCAGCGGGGCAAATCCTGATCTATGAGGATGGGGGGCTGAATTTACAGGTGCGGCTGGATGGGGAGACGGTCTGGCTGACTCAACGCCTGATGGCTGACTTGTACCAAGTCTCGGTTAAGACCATCAATGAGCATCTTATAAACATCTATAGCGAAGGTGAACTGGACTCGTCAGCAACTATCCGGAAATTCCGGATAGTTCAAACGGAAGGGACACGGCAAGTCAAGCGAAACCTCGACCATTACAGCCTTGAGGCGATTTTGGCGGTGGGGATGCGGGTGCGATCGGCGCGGGGGACGGTGTTTCGGCAGTGGGCGATCGCGCGTTTGGGGGAACTCCTGGTGAAGGGGTTCACGATGGATGATGAGCGGATCAAGGCGGGGCGGACGCTGGGGGATGACTATTTTGAGGAGTTGCTGGCGCGGATTCGGGATATCCGATCGTCAGAGCGGCTGTTTTATCTAAAGGTTTTGGATATTTACGCCACGAGTATTGATTACGATGGCAAGGCTGAGACATCGCAGCTATTTTTCAAAACGGTGCAAAATAAGATGCACTGGGCGGCCCATGGCCACACGGCGGCGGAAGTGATCGCGGAACGAGCGGATGCCAGCCAGCCGAATATGGGTTTAACGTCTTGGAAAACTGCGCCCCATGGCAAGGTTCGCAAGGGGGATGTGGGGATTGCAAAAAACTATTTAAGTCAGGATGAGTTGGAGGCGTTGAATCGGATTGTGACGGCGTATTTGGAGTTTGCGGAGCTTCAGGCGCTGAATCGCAAACCGATGTATATGAGCGATTGGATTGCTAAGTTAGATGCTTTTTTGAAGTTATCGGATCGGGAAATTTTGACCCATGCGGGCAAGATTAAGGCGACACTGGCGAAAGCAAAGGCAGAGGCGGAATACGAAAGGTTCCATCAGTTGCGGTTGTCGGAACCGGAGCCGGTTGATCGGGATTTTTGCGAGGTTGTGGGCAAGATTAAGGAGATTGAGGCGGAGACCAAGCGGAAAACGACTCGTAAGAAAAAAAGTGCTGATTCAGGAGAAGGTGGCGGAGGTGGCGATCAATGAGTGAATGGGCTGTTGTTCCACTTAGAGAACTTATAGATCCTGAAAGGTCAATTTGTTATGGCATTGTACAACCAGGGTCTGCCGTATCAGATGGGATACCTATTATTCGCGTAAATAATTTTCGAGATGGGCGTATCGACTTACAAGATCATCTTAAAGTATCTAAAGAAGTAGAGGAAAAATATAGTAGATCTAGACTTCAAGGTGGCGAACTTATTGTGACCTTAGTAGGCTCAATTGGTTTGAGTGCAGTAGTTCCTGATGAACTTAAAGGATGGAATATAGCTCGTGCAGTCGGTCTTGTTCCCTTAAGAAGTGATGTTGATAAGCGATGGGTTAATTTTGTTCTTCGTACTCAAGCATCTCAAGAATTCATTTGGAATCATGCAAATACTACGGTACAAGCTACTTTTAATCTTCGAGATTTAGCTAATCTTCCAATTCCTCTACCGCCTGAATATATTCGTCAATCAATATCCAATTTGTTGTCTTCCCTCGACGACAAAATCGAACTGAATCGGCGGATGAACGAAACGCTGGAGGCAATGGCGAGGGCAATATTTAAGGATTGGTTTGTGGACTTTGGCCCGACCCGCGCCAAGATGTTGGGACGCGCTGCCTATCTGCCGGAGCATATCTGGTCGCTGTTCCCAGACGCGATCGACCCTGAGACAGGCTTACCGCAGGGGTGGGGAGAAAGAGAAATAGGCGATTTTATTGAGTTGCTTGATCATAAGCGAATTCCTCTTTCAAAGCGAGATAGAGAAAAACGCCCCGGAGAGTATCCATACTACGGAGCCACAAGTATTATGGATTATATTGATGATTACTTGTTTGACAAAATATTATTACTTCTCGGTGAAGATGGATCAGTAAAAAAAGAAGATGGCAGCCCTTTTACTCAGTATGTTTGGGGTAAAATTTGGGTTAACAACCATGCACACGTCATTACGGGAAGGAATATTTCTGTAGAACAGTTAAAAATATTCTTTGATTTGTGTGATGTCTCTCCATTTGTAACGGGTGCAGTACAACCCAAGCTAAATCAATCGAATCTGAAGAGAATAAAATTTACTTTTGGCGGTGAAAATATTCATAAATCCTTGGATCAAGTAATTGCCCCATTATTTGAAAACATTAGGTTGCAAGTTGACGAATCTCGCACCTTGGCAGACCTGCGCGATCGCCTCCTCCCCAAGCTCATGTCCGGCGAAATCCGAGTCAACACAGCCGACAAAATGATCGAAGAGGTGCTGTAGTGCTGAGTCAAGAAGAATTTGAAGAATTGATCAATAACCCCAATAAGTCCATTGAAGGCGATATTGCTTGGAAAAAAGAGTGATCGCCCTGGTTAGGGTTTCGGGTAGAAATCACCAGCCCAGCGGGCTATCCTCTCTTTCTCAAAGGCAGCTATAACCCCATCATTGCTGCCCTGTCCTACCACATCATCCACCGCATCGCCGGGCGCATTTACGGACTCGACCTAGGCAAAGACCATCGCAACCCCGACGGCCAACGCATCGGCGAAAAACATAAGCACCGCTGGTATGAACCCCTGCGGGACAAACAAGCCTACCTTCCTCCAGATATCACCGCCCCCGCTACCCAGCCAGAAAGGGTCTGGGATGAGTTCTGCCAAGAGGCAAAAGTCATCCATAATGGCACTATGGCACCCCCTCCCGCCCAGCAGCTCAGGTTATTTCTATGACCACCGCACCCTGCCAAATTATCGCGAATACCATCGGGCAGCTCTACACCTGCTCCGAGGTAAACGGCTTTGTGCGGATCCGTACCCCCTACCTCTATCCCGATGGGGACGTGATCGATCTGTTTCTCGCGCCAGAATCCCAAACCCTCACCGACCTCGGCGAAACCCTGCGTTGGTTGGATATGCAAACCTTTAGGCAGTCCCTATCTAAAAAACAAGACTGGTTTCTTCAAGACATTCAAACCACCTATGGCATCGAACTTTATGACGGGATGCTTTTGGTCAGAGTGCGGGACGACCTAGCAGAAGCCCTGACTCGGTTAGCTCAAGGCGCGATCGCCGTGTCCAACCTGTGGTTACTCAATAGAATGCGATTGGCGAGCACCCTGAATGATGAAATTGCCGAACTCCTAGATGAGTATCAAATCCGCTACGAGCGCGACATCAAATTAGTGGGGCGATCAACCCGTTCCTGGCAAATCGACTTTCGCACCCGACATCCCCGCCGCAGTGCCTTAGTCGAAGTGTTGAGCACCGGCAATCGGGGCGCAGCCAATAGCAAAGTCAACAATGCAGTCGCCGCTTGGGTTGATTTGTATCAATACCAACTGACCACCGAACCTTTGCGATTTATTGCTCTGTTTGACGACAGTTTGGATGTATGGAGTAGTAGCCACATTAGCCAACTCGCTGAGTTTTCCGAGATTTGCTATGTGTCTAAGCCAGAAGGGCTGATCGAGCAACTAATGACATGAGTTATCTATCCGAAGCCGATATTGAACAAATGCTCCTAGAGCAATTGCAACACCTCGGCTATGCTCATCTTGCTGGTGTCGTTACCAATCCTGACGGTTCCCAGCCCGAACGGGAATCCTACGCTGACACAATTCTTTCCCAACGGCTCCGGGAAGCGATTGATCGCCTCAACCCCACCATTCCCGCCGAAGCCCGCGATGATGCCTTCAAAAAAATCATCGCCACCGAAAAACCCAATTTAATCGAAGAAAATCGGCGACTCCATCAAGCCTTAGTGGAAGGAATTGATGTGGAGTTTTACGCCGAAGATGGCACGATTCGTGGTAATAAAGTCTACGCGATCAACTTCACCAACCCCGACCATAACGATTGGTTAGTCCTCAACCAATTCACCGTCATTGAAAACAGCCACAAACGCCGCCCTGACGTGGTGGTTTTTATTAATGGCCTACCGATCGCCGTGATCGAAATTAAAAAACCTGGCAGTTCCACCGCCCCCCTCACCGCCGCCCACAACCAACTCCAAACCTACAAAGCCCAAATCTCCCCCCTTTTTCGCACCAACGCCGTCCTAATCACCACCGACGGCCTCACCGCCCGCATCGGCTCCCTCACCGCCGACCTCGAACGCTTTATGCCCTGGCGCGCGACCGACGGCACAGCCAGCCCCAAAGGCCAACCCGAAATGGCCGTATTGATTGAGGGCGTATTTGCAAAACAACGATTTCTAGACCTCATTCAGAACTTCACAGTTTTTAGCGACTCCGGCTCCGGCATTCGGAAAATCATCGCTGGCTATCACCAATTCCACGCCGTCAAAAAGGCGATCACCAGCACCGTTTCCGCCATTCAAGGCAACCAAAAAGCTGGCGTGATTTGGCATACCCAAGGCTCCGGCAAAAGCTTCCTGATGGCGTTTTATACGGGGCAACTGGTGCGCCATCCTGAGTTACAAAATCCCACGATTGTTGTGATTACCGATCGCAACGACCTAGATGATCAACTCTTTGGCACGTTTTCGATGTGCCGCCACCTGATTCGCCAAACACCCCAACAGGCCGACAGCCGCGAAGATTTACAAACGATTCTGAATCGGGCCGCTGGGGGTGTTGTCTTCACCACAATCCAAAAGTTCGCCCCCACCCCAGGCGAAACCACCTATCCAATGTTGAGCGATCGCCGCAACATTATCGTGATCGCCGACGAAGCCCACCGCAGCCAATACGGGTTTAAAGCCAAGGTCGATCGCAGCACGGGCGACATCGCCTATGGCTTCGCAAACTATCTGCGCGATGCCCTCCCGAATGCCTCATTTATTGGTTTTACCGGCACACCGATCGAGACCAGTGATGTCAACACCCCCGCTGTTTTTGGCAACTACATCGACATCTACGACATCAGCCGCGCCGTGGAAGATGGCGCAACCGTACCGATTTATTACGAAAACCGCCTCGCCCGCATTCAACTGCCCGAAGATCAAAAGCCCCAAATTGACGCAGAAATTGAAGAACTTCTTGAGGACGAAGAACAATCAGAACGGGCAAAACTGAATCAAAAATGGGCAACAGTGCAAGCCCTAGTCGGTGCAGAATCTCGCCTCAAACTGGTTGCAGCGGACTTAGTTCAACACTTTGAAAATCGGGTGGCGGCCCTGACGGGTAAGGCGATGATTGTTTGCATGAGTCGATCAATTTGTGTCAAACTCTATGACCAAATTATTGCGCTCCGTCCCGATTGGCATTCTGCCGATGACAACGCTGGCCGCATCAAAATCGTGATGACGGGTTCTGCCGCTGATCCCCTCGAATGGCAACCCCACATCGGCAACAAAGCCCGCCGCGATCTGTTAGCCAAACGTCTGAAAGACCCCAATGATTCCCTACAACTGGTGATTGTGCGGGATATGTGGCTCACCGGATTTGATGCGCCCGATCTGCACACAATGTATGTGGATAAGCCCATGAAAGGCCACTGTCTGATGCAGGCGATCGCCCGGGTGAATCGGGTTTTTCGAGATAAACCCGCTGGCTTAGTCGTAGACTATATCGGCATTGCCCAGCGGCTTAAAGAAGCCCTACGGGACTACTCCGTCCAAGACCAGCAACAGGCAGGCATCGACGAAGCCCAGGCGATCGCCTTGATGCTAGAAAAATATGATGTCGTTCGAGCCATGTTTCACGGTTTTGAGTACCAGCGTGGATTGGCTGGAACACCTCAAGAACGGCTAGTCGTGATGGCTGAGGCGATCGAATGGATTCTCGAACAACAACACCAAGCCGCCCAGAAAGGAACCGACGACAACGCTAAAAAGCAAGCCCACCGCCGCTATCAAGATGCGGTCCTGTCCCTCTCCAAAGCCTTTGCCCTGGCTGCCGCCAGTGACGAAGCTCGCCAAATTCGGGATGAGGTTGGCTTCTTCCAAACCATCCGCGCTGCCCTGGTCAAATCCACCACCACCCCTGGCAAGTCCACGGCAGAACGAGAATTTGCCGTCCAACAAATTATCGATCAGGCGGTTGTCACCACTGAAATCGTCGATATTCTCAGTGCCGCAGGACTATCTTCCCCCGACATTTCTATTCTTTCCGATGACTTCTTGCTGGAAGTCCAGCAAATGGAGAAGAAAAATCTTGCCCTAGAAGCGCTCAAACGATTGCTGAATGATGAGATTCATTCCCGCAGCCGCACCAACATTACTGAAGAGAAAAAATTTTCGGAGCGATTGGAGCAGGCGATCTCGCGTTATCACACCAATGCTATTAGCACTGTTGAAGTCTTGCAAGAACTGATCGAGCTTGCCAAAGATATTCGAGTCGCGAGACAAAGAGGCGAAGAGCAAGGACTTTCTGCTGATGAAATTGCGTTTTACGATGCTCTAGCCGAGAATGAAAGCGCTGTTGAAGTCATGGGTAATGACAGCTTAAAAGTGATCGCTCACGAATTGCTAATTAGTTTGAAATCGAACATCACCGTGGATTGGGCACATCGAGAAAGTGCCCGCGCCCGTCTCCGCAGTACCGTCAAGCGCATTCTACGAAAATATGGCTATCCTCCCGATCTCCGAGCTGCTGCTGTTCAAAATGTGTTGCAGCAAGCAGAGGCTTTATCAGCGAGTTGGATGAGTCGCTAGGGTTTGACAACTTAAATGTCACCAACGCAACACATATTCAAAGGCGTCCGAAGCAAGATACAGCCCCCACCTCACTTACTAAGTACAGTAGTCCATAGGGTGGGTACTGCCCACTTATAATTGCTTAATGGCATCTGCGACATGGCGTGCTAGTTGTTTTAGATAAAGGCTGTAACCATGCCGTTTGTCCGCCAGCCCTTGGATGTTCAGCGCCTAATGATGTTTTGATTTTTGTGGTTCAGACGTTTTCTCTAGAGGATCCTATGGCCTTGGCTGTTCGGCTGTCTCGATGGGTGTTGGCGATCGCGATCGCGGCCCTGTGGATTTTGTTGCTAGCCCGCCCCGCGATCGCCCAGGTGGGATCGATCAACTACAACAACACGGACCTGACGGGGCGTGATTTTGCCGGAGAAACCCTGGTGGGCACCTCCTTCGTGGCGGCGGATCTGCGGGATGCGGATTTCAGCGGCGCGGATTTGAGCAATGCCACCTTGACCAAGGGCGTGCTGCTGCGGACCCACCTGCGGGGGGCCACCCTGTCCGGAGCCCTCGCCGATCGCGCCATCCTCGAAGGGGCCGATCTGACGGACGCGATCGCCATTGGCACCATCTTCACCCGCAGCACCTTTGAAAACGCGATCGTCACCGGGGCAGACTTTTCCGA
Organism: Cyanobacteriota bacterium; assembly: GCA_022402445.1. GTDB lineage: Bacteria > Cyanobacteriota > Cyanobacteriia > CACIAM-69d > CACIAM-69d > MS008. The sequence goes on from JAKRSF010000007.1 coordinate 73,195, forward strand.
CGCCCTCATCGACGCCTACGAAATCAAACGCCTCTGCCAAACCGCCGACGGCACCAACCCCACCACCGGCGTAGACACCCGCGACAGTTTAGGTTGCCCCTAGGGCGGCGGCCCCTGGTCCAGGCGATCGCAGCGGCCCAGGGCCACCGACCGGTGTAGATAATCCTCAATCTTCGCCCGCAGTTGCGGAAACTGGATCGGCTTCGAGAGATAGTCCGTCATGCCCGCCGCCAAACATCGCTCGCGATCGCCCGCCATGGCATGGGCCGTCAGGGCCAAAATCGGCAAATCCGCAAAACGCGCATCCCCCCGGAGCCGCCGGGTCGCCGCAAGGCCATCGACCAGGGGCATTTGCACATCCATCAAAATCAAATCGGGCCGCAGCCGACGGGCCTGCCGCACCGCCTCCAGGCCATTGCGCGCCAGCAGCACCTGATAGCCCTGGGCCTGGAGATAATCCCGCAGGACATGGATATTGGTTTCATTGTCCTCCGCAATCAAAATGCGCGGCGGGCGGCGCAACCCTTCCCCCCCGGCCAGGGCGCGATCGCCGGACAGCTCCTCCCCAGACAAGGGCTCCCCAGACAGGGGCTCCCCGTCCGGCAACAGCGCCCCCGGATCCGCCGCCGCCGGGGCCACCGTTCCCGAGCCCCCCACCCTCCAGCCCCGCCGCTTCCCCCAGAGCGTCGGACTCGTCCCCATCTCCCCAAGGGCGATCGCCGCCGTAGCCCCCTCTTCCTCCGAAGGCCCCCCCGTCGGCGGCAGCCACACACTAAAGCAACTGCCCCGCCCCAGGGCACTCGTCACCGTCACCACCCCCCCGTGGAGTTGGGCAATGCGCTGCACCAGGGCCAACCCCAGCCCCGTGCCGTTGTGGGCGCGCGACAGGCTGCTGTCGATCTGCGTAAACGGCTCAAACAGCTTGTCCAGGTGATCCGGCGCGATGCCAATGCCCGTATCGCTCACCGAAAACCGCAGCCAATCCCCCGAAGGGGAGCAGTCCTTGCCGAGGACCAGGCGATCGCCCCCCGGCCCATCCCCCTGGCCGTCCGGCAGATGGGTCACCAGATGGGTCGCCAGATGGGTGGTTGAATGATCTTGGGTTTGCCCTGGGGTGGCGATCGCGATCGCCGCCCCCGTCAGCGGTCCATAGGCCGTTTCGAGCACAATGTGGCCCCCGGCGGGGGTGAACTTCACCGCATTGCTCAGCAAATTCACCAGCAACTGACACAGCCGCCGCTCATCGCCATAGAAACGCGGCCCCGGCTGATTGAGATGGCACTCCAACTGCACATGCTTCTCCATGGCCATCTGCCGCACGAAGGTCAAACTGGCATCCACCAACCGTTTGACATTGATCTGGGTCATCTCCAGATCCAGTTTCCCCGCCTCGATTTTGGACAGGTCGAGGATGTCATTGATCAGCGCCAGCAGCAGGCCGCCGCTGCGATGGATCGTCCCCAGGGTTTTGCGCTGGCGGGGATTCAACGGCCCATAAACCTCCGCCGACAGCCCCTCCGCTAGGCCGATCACCGCATTCAGGGGGGTCCGCAGTTCGTGGCTCATGTTGGCGAGGAATTCGTCCTTCAGGCGGGTGGCGCGGGCGAGCTCCTGGTTCGCCAGTTCGAGCTGATGGTTGGCGGCCCGCAGTTGGGATTCGACGGTTTTGCGATCGCTGATGTCCGTCAGCCGCACCAGGTTGAGGGTATGGCCCGCCACGGCGATGGTGCGGATCGCCAAATTGCCCCAGAAGTGCCGCCCCCGCAGGGTGCGATATTCCACCTCGCGGATCCAGAGGCCGTCGCTCGTGAGGCGGGTGCGCAGGTCCGCCAATTCCGCTGGGGAGAAGGGGGTCACCTGCAAGTCGTTGACGACAAAGCCCTTGAGATCGGCGGGTCGCTTGGCCTCAAACATGGCGATCGCCTGTTGGTTGCAGTCCAGGGTGCGGTGGGTGGTCGGATCGACGAGGAAGAGGGCGTCGGTGGATTCTTCAAAGAATGCCACCCGCAGATCCCGCTGCTGGGCCAGTTCCGTTTCCGTGGCCTTGCGATCGCTAATGTCAATGAGCAGGCCATCCCACAAAATCGTGCCGTCCGGTTGCCCCTCGGGCTTGGCCATCCATTGGATCCAGCGCACCTCCCCCTGGGGCAGTTGCAAGCGCCCTTCCCAGGACAGGGGGCTCAACTGTCTGGCGGAGCGGATCAGGGCATGGGAGAAGGAGCGGCGATCGCTCGGGTGCAGCGCCTCAACCCAGCGCAGGGAATTGGCGTAGACCTCAGCGGGCGGGCGGCCACAGAGATCCTGAAAATGTTTGCTGACGTAGTTGATCGTATAGGTGCCATCGCCATTGCGCTGGAACTGGTGCAGCACCCCAGGGATATTGGCCGCCAGCCGCCGGAAGCGGGCCTGACTGCGCTGGAGGGCGGCTTCGGTGCGCTGCCGTTCGCGGATGTCGCGCAAAATGCCGACGGTGCCAATGGGGTTGCCGTGGCGATCGCAGACGGTGGCGCAGCGGGTTTCAACGGGGATCGGGATGCCGTTGCAGTCGCGGATCATCAGGCGCTTCGGTTCGGGGCCGCCCGGATGCAGCGAGTCCACCGAGATCGTCCCGCCCCCACAGAGCAGGGCCGTCAGTTGCGTCCCCCCCAGGCGATCGAGCACCTCCAGGGGTTGCCCCAGAATGTCCGTCCAGCGGTGCCCCAACAGCCGTTCAAAGGCGGGATTCGCCAGCACAATCTGCCCATCGGGGGACACCACCAGCACCCCATCCGGCAGGGCATTCAAAATGGCCTTAAATTCGGCGGTTTTGCGCTGGAGGGTCTGTTCAATGCGGCGGCTGGTGGCGATCGACTGGCGCAGGCGGCTGTTGCTCAATTCCACATCCTGGGTGCGCTGGCGGATGTGGTGTTCGAGGTCCGCATTGAGGGCCTGCAGGGCCTGCTGGGCCAGGGTGCGTTCCGTCACGTCGGTGGCGATGCCGATGAGGCTGACGGGATGGCCCCGGTCGTCGCGCAGGAGAAAGGCGCGGTTGTCGTAGATGACGCTGCCGATGTGGGTTTGCCAGTGGGTGCGGTGGCCGTCGAGGGCTTCGCGGACGTACTGGCACACGTCGGGGTAGTGCCGGTACAGGTCGAAAACGTTCTGGCCCACCGCTTCACCGGCCCTGAGGCCCAGGCGATGGAGGTTGATGCCTTCGGAGAGGGTGAAGGTGCCCTGGGGGTCGATCGCGTAGAGGATGACGGGGCTGTGGGTGATGATGCTCCGCAGTTGGGCGGCGCTGGTTTTGGGATCGGGGGGACTCGGTTGGGGGGGGGCGTCGGGGGGAGTTGTGGGGCCGTGGCCGTGGCTGGGGTTAGGCGGGGTGGCGGATTCGATGGCGATCGCGAGGGGGGTGGCCAGTTGTTCCACGAAGGCGCGATCGCACGGATCCCAGCCATAGGTCTGCTGGTGCTGAATGGCCACGAATCCCCACAGGTCGGGCGATCGGCCCGCAAGGCGCAGGGGCAGGGCGGCTTCGCTGGCGATGGAGTACCCCTGGAGGGTGCGCTGGCGGCTTGGGCCTAGCCTTGTCGGGACGGGCAATGGGGATGGGGGGAGCGATCGCTCCGGCTCCGACACCCGCACCACCTGAAGGCTGCCCAGGGGTTCCGGCGGTGCAATCTGGTCGCGGAGTTCCCTGAAGGCGTCGTGATCGAGGTGACCGAGGGGCGATCGCGCGATCGCGGCCCCCACGGCGGGATAGAACACCACCCTCGCCCCGCCAAACCAACGGCCCATGGCGTCGGCCACGGCCCCGAGGCGATCGCCCAACTCCACAAATTCCCCCTGCAACCGCATCAGTTCCAGAAGCCACTGCTGCTGTTGCCCGAGGCGATCGCGCTCCCAGAGTTGCCGCGATCGCGCGATCGCCCGCTGGGCCACCGTCGCCAGGGTGTCTAGGCGATCGGGCACAATCTCCACCGTAAAAAACTGATCCAGCGTCCCGAGCCGCTGCCACAGCACATCGGATCCCAACTCCGGACAGGGATTCACCACCACCAGCAGGACGGGCCGGGGGCGATCGGTCGCCGCCGGGGGCAGGTCCACCGGGGCCGCCACAATCAAGGTCGCCAAGGCGCGATCGCTCACCACCGTCAGGGGCGGCCAATGGTGCTGCCACAAGGCCCACACCCCCGGCCCCGGCGATCGCTCCAGCACCGGCCCCCGCACCAACGGCATCAATCCCCGGCAGTACTGCCGCCGCAGGGCCGCATCCGCCTCCACCACCACCAGCGACACCGCCGGAGTCGTCGCCTTTTCCCTGGTGATCCCTTGCCCCATCCCCATTGCCTCCCCTTCGCCCAATGCGATAACCCTCGGTCCCGTGATTGACCGCCGCGATCGCTGTAGGACTAATGTGCCCAGCGGACGACCGGCCCCATGCCGGTGGAGTGCCGCCCTACCCTAATTGTCGCAAGTGCCTGTCTGTGACATGTCTGAGATCCGCTGGCGTTTGTCTATGATTCGTTCGCGATGTCGATATTCTTTTTGAAGATTATTTTTTGGGGATTGATTGACGGGGAATCGCTTAATTTTTTATAGGAAATTTTTATAAGAACACCTTAAGGACAGGTTTTATAGGGAGATTTTATGGGGGAATTTCTCGACCAGCCTGTAATCCTTTGTGTGGTGGTTTGCGTTCCGGCGGCGGATCCTTAGGGTGAGCTTGGGGGCGATCGCGGTTTCTCGGGGGGCAGAACCGCGATCAGCGCATCCCCAGGGCCTGTCATGGGATGGGACTCCGGTGGCGGCAACAGGGAACTTCAGCCCCCAGCCCCCACCGGATTAGCCACGGCGACAGGAGCGTTTTAGGGTTTGGGGCCATTCGCCAACAGCCCCTAGCCCCTAAAGCCTATGGGGCCATGTCAGGATTTTCAGCAGGATTTTCAGCCTGGTTCAAGCTATTGATCATGTCCGCCATGATGGACGCATTCGCCGAGTCGCCCGCCTCCTCGAACAGGGTCTGGGCGCGGCGATAGTCCGCCAGGGCCATCTCCTGAACGCGGCGATAGTCCTTGTCGGTCATATCCCCCGAATTGCTGTACAGATAGGCATCGGCGCGGTACCAGTGCAGCAGGCCGCTGTCGGGATTTTCGGCGATCGCGCGATCGAGCTGAGTGATCGCCCCCTCCGTATTCCCCTCAAAGAGCAGCGCCTCCGCCTCGGAGAGGGTGACATCTAGGGCCGTCGCCGGATTGACCGACACCGTGAAGCTGCCGCCGTTGCTGCCGAAGCTCCGGGCCAGAATCGTATAGGTACCGCTGCGGGGCAGGGTATGCACAATGCGGGAATTGAGGGTGCGCTCCGCGTCGTCATTGGTGGCCAGTTCCGCGCCGCTCGGATCCAGCAGCACCAGGACCGGATCAAATTCTTCGCTGCGCAGGCGGATGGTGACCGCTTGGCCCGCCTCCCCCGTGAAGGTGTAGCGCTCTTCCATGGGGGAAAGGCTGCCGCTTTCCTCTAGGATGCTTTGGGCCTGGGCGACGGGGGCCGCTGCGATCGCGGCGATCGCCAGGGCCAACCCCGTCAGCCGCTGGCCGTAGGGAACTCGTCGGGGCACTGAAAATTCCTGAAACTGTTGCTGAAACCGTTGAAGCCAAGCCATCCCACACCGTCCTTCGAGGTATGTCACGTGATTGATTGCGATTGGGGTCGCGTCGAAATTGCCCGCCGCCCACCGGGGGGCAGGGCAACGCCGGGTGGAGCCTAGGATTTTGGGGAATCGCAGGGTTGCCTACCCCTTCGTTCATAGCAGTTTCCCCCGGCGATCGCGCCGTTCCCGGGACAATTTGCAACCTGCCCCCATCGCTCGCGATCGCAGCCCTGGACTTGCCTAGGCGAGCGCGATCGCCCTAGCACCAGGACAACTCCCCCGGCGGATTGTGCAGCAGTTCACGGATATTCGCCTCAATCACCCGATAGCCCACATTGCCATTGAGCCGCTGGCGACCTTCGTTAAACACCAGCGACGGGCTGACGGTGATGCCATAGTCCTTCGCCAGTTCCAGATCCCGCGCCAGTTCCGCGCAGGCTTCACCACTCTCGAACCGGGCCTCCAGGGCCGCGCGGGGTAGATCCAGGGTTTCCGCGAGCGCCCACTGGGACGACTGCTTTGACACATCAATGGCCTCCTCAAAAAAGCTGCGCCGCAACTCCCAGCAGGCCCGCTCAAAGCTGCCCGGTTCCACCTGCTGCGCCAACTCCAGCAGCTTCACGGCCCGCAGGAATCGATGGCAGGCCAGGGACGATCGCGGCGTTCGGATAGTCCACAGTTCCGGATGGACCACCACATGGGGAAACCGCGCCGCCACCTCCTGCACATGCTGGCCATAGGCCGCGATGCCGCCGCGATCGCGCCAGCGGGCCTCCAGCTTGCGGTGAACATCGCCAAACACGGACGTGAAGTAATACTCGATCGCCACCCGACCGCCAAAATTAGTCTTCAACTCCTCCAGACGGATCTGCGCCACATAGGCCCAAACGCACAGCACATCTGAAAAATGCAACATGCGGATCGGGTCCACCTCGCCCCCCGAGATCGCCCGATCCGTCCCCTCCCCTGGCCCCGGCTCCTCCCCCTTGGCCCGAGAGGTTCCCTTCCCCTTCGGTTTCGCCGCCCCCTTGCCCTTGCCTTTGCCCTTCTCCTTACCCTTGCCCTTCTCCGCCGACGGACGCGATCGCCCTGGATCTGGGTCAGCCTTTTTAGTCCCCTTCGGGGCCGCCTTTCCAGTCGCCGTCCGATCCGTCGCCTGATCCGCCATGGGATTCACCGGTGGATCCAACGCCCTTTCAGCCCCCCCCAAAGACCCCTCCCCCAGGGCCGCACCGCGCACCGCAGAATCCTTCTTCGCCTTTGCCTTCGTCATCACCATCACCGAAAAAACACCAGCGGCAAAACCCCAGCTCGGGCCTCTCCCACGGGGCGATCGCGATCAATATCACCCTTTGCCCATGGAAGCATATTAAAACCTCCCGGCCCCCCGCCCCGATCCAACCTCGGCTTAAATTTCTCAGCGGAGGGCTTCAAATTCCGTACCTTTAGCCCCATGATTCAAGGCCAAGGCCCCATGGGATGAACTGGCATCAAAAGGTCCATCGGCCCCGCGATCGCGCCACCCCCAGAAATGCCCCCGAAGGACAATTCCCCCACACCTAAACGCATCCCCATCTCCCCTTCCCATCCCCCAGACGGGAGCGCTCCACGGCCAACCTTTTCCATTCCAATCCCATCCATTCTCCGCTGCTCAATTTCCCATGCAAAGCGCCTTACCCCCCATCGTTCAACCTGTCCCATTGGTTTTACCCGGCCATGAATCCGTGGCCGCCGCCGTGCGGGCGATGGATCGGGCCGCCGCCAGTTGCACCATCGTTTTGAACCGGGAAAAAGTTGCCGGCATCTTCACGGAGCGGGATGTGGTTCGCCTCCTGTCCTATCAATTGAACTTGGATGAATTCACCCTTGAGGATTTGATGTCCAAGGACGTTGTCGCCCTAAAGCTCTGTGAAGTGAAGGATATTTTCCAGATTTCACAGATTTTTAAGCGCCATCGCATCCGCCACATTCCGGTCCTCAGCGATCGCGGCAGACTGGTGGGCATCATCACCCCCGAAAGCGTCCGCAGCCAAATCCGCCCTGAGCACCTGCTGCGCTACATCCGCGCCAGTGAAGTGGCCATTAGTAATGTCATCAAAAGCAGCGCCCATGAAACACTCCTGACGGTTTCCCGCAAGCTGGTGCTGCATCGGGTGAGCTGTTTGGTGGTGGTGGATGACCTGTCCCAGCGGCCCATTGGCATGGTGACGGAGCGGGATATGGTGCGGCTGCGATCAATGGAGCTGAATTTTGAAGTGATCACCGTGCGGACGGCCATGAGCCAGCCGATCATTACCGCCAGTCCCAATGATTCCCTCTGGGTGATTCATCAGCAGATGCAGAGCCACAAGGTGCGCCGTCTGCCGCTGGTGAAAAGCAATGGGGCCTTGGCAGGATTGGTGACCCAAACCCAGATGCTGGAGCTGCTTAATCCGTCGGAAATCTATCAGGTGATGCGCCAAATGCAGGCGACCATTGATCGGCAGACGGCGGATTTGCAGCAGCTCAACCGAGCCCTGAAGGCCACCAATGAGGAGTTGCGGCGGCTGGTTTCGATTGATGAGCTGACCCAGATCCAAAACCGGCGATCGCTCAACCATCACCTGGAAAAGGAGTGGCGGCGCGCCCTGCGGGAGCAGTTGCCGATCGCGTTTATCCTCTGCGATGTGGATGAGTTCAAAGCCTATAACGACACCTACGGCCACGGGGGCGGGGATGAGTGTTTGCTCCAGGTGGCCCAAACCCTGAAGCGGGGGGTGACGCGATCGCACGATGTGGTGGCGCGCTACGGGGGCGAAGAGTTTGCGATTCTGCTGCCGGAAACGGACCTGGCAGGGGCAAAACGGGTGGCGCGATCGCTCCTGACGGCCATCAATACCCTGGCCCTGCCCCATGAGGGATCCCACGTGGCCCCGCACCTGACCCTTAGCTTGGGGGTGGTGGCGGTGCCGCAGGCGCAGCATACGACCCTCGATGCCATGCTCAGTGAGGCGGATCGGCTGCTGTACTGCTCGAAGGCGAGGGGCCGCAATACCTATACGGCGGGGGTGCTCGGGCCAGCGATCGCGCGAGCCAATCCCCCGAGGGTGACCCTGCCCCCCCAGGATCCCGATCCCGGCAACGGCCTGCCAGCGGCCAGCCCCGAGGATGAACGATTCCTAGGGGAAGCGTCCCGGGGCCACGGCTAGGGCCAAACGATTTCCTGAACCCATCGCGAGTTAGTCATCATTCATACTGCGGACCCCGCTGGCGAGCATCAGCAGTCCCCCCAGGGCGATCGCCAGGGCCAACAAGCCCAACAGCCAGTCCAGATTGCTTGTGTCCGCGTCCAAGGGTCAGGCTCCATCAAAAAGGGCAAGGGGCCAGGGCCAAAACCGCGATCGCCCCCCGATGGCATTGACCCCCAGCGCGGCCCCCCTGTCAATTGATCGATTAGCCAGGGCAATGGATCCCCCCGGCGATCGCAAACGGTGGCGGGGCGATCGCGATCGCCAATTGCCAATCCCCGTGTCACAATAGGTCAAGGAACGTGAAGCAACTTAACGACTTTTTAGGGGTTTCAACGCATCCATAACCCCCCATCGGTACAGGGTACCGATCGACGTTTCAAGCGCTAGGTGATAGGAGGATTTGCCCGATGGTCGCCACCCAAGACCGCATTGTTGTTCAGCCCCGGTTGACGATCCAGACGGCTGACATTGCCCCAAACACCACCACGATCCGATCGTTGGACTGGGATCGCGATCGCTTTGACATTGAATTTGGCCTACAAAATGGCACCACCTATAATTCCTATCTGATCCGGGGGGAAAAGGTGGCCCTGGTGGACACGTCCCATGCCAAATTTGAAGCGCTCTACTTTGAAGCCCTGACGGGTTTAATTGATCCGACGACCATTGATTATCTGGTCATTAGCCACACGGAGCCGGACCACAGCGGCCTAGTGGCAAAATTCCTGGCGATCGCGCCCCAGGTGACCGTGGTGGGGGCGAAGGTGGCCCTGCAATTCCTGGATGAATTGATCCACCAGCCCTACGAGAAAATGGCCGTCAAGAGCGGCTCGACCCTGGATTTAGGGGGCGGTCACCAGCTTGAATTTATCAATGCCCCCAATCTCCACTGGCCGGATACGATTTTCACCTATGACCATGGCACCCGCATTCTCTACACCTGCGATGCCTTTGGGATGCACTATTGCAGCGATGCCACCTTTGATGAGGATTTGGCGGCGATCGAGGCGGACTATCGCTTCTATTACGAATGTTTGATGGCTCCGAACGCGCGATCGGTCCTCGGGGCGCTCAAGCGGATGGAGGCGCTGCCCGGTTGCGACACGATCGCGGTGGGCCATGGGCCGATCCTGCGCCACAATGTGACGGAATTGACGGGACGCTACCGCACCTGGAGCGAAACCAAAACCAAGGCGGAAACCCTGGTGGCGGTGTTCTATTCGTCGGACTATGGCTATAGCGATCGCCTCGCCCAAGCGATCGCCCATGGCATCACCAAAACCAGTGTGGCGGTGGAGATGATGGATCTCAATGCCGCTGATCCCCAGGAGGTCAATGAACTGGTGGGGCGATCGGCAGCGCTCATCATTGGCACCCCCGCCCAGGACAACGGCCCCGCGATCGCGGCCATCAGCACCATCCTGTCGGCGGCCAAAACCAAACAGCGCATCGGCGTGTTTGAATCCTTCGGCGGCAACGACGAACCGAGCTATCCCCTGCAAAACAAATTCATTGACCTGGGCCTCAAGGAAGCCTTTAAGGTTATTCGCGTCACCGATCGCCCCACCGAAGCCCTCTATCAACTGTGCGACGAGGCGGGCACGGACCTGGGCCAAGCCCTGACGGTCAAGGAAACCGTCAAGCAAATGAAATCCCTCGACCAGGATCTCGACAAGGCCCTGGGGCGCTTGAGCGGCGGCCTGTATATCATCACCGCCCGCAAGGGGAATTTGTCCAGCGCCATGTTGGCCTCCTGGGTGGCCCAGGCCAGCTTCGAGCCGTTGGGGGTGTCGATCGCCGTTGCCAAGGACCGCGCGATCGAATCCCTGATGCAGGTGGGCGATCGCTTCGTCCTCAACATCCTCGAAGAGGGCAACTACAGCCACCTGATGCGCCACTTCCTAAAACGCTTCGCCCCCGGCCAAGATCGCTTCGAGGGCATCAACACCCAACCGGCCCAAAACGGCTCCCCCATCCTCACCGACGCGCTCGCCTATCTGGAATGTCAGGTGATGAGCCGCATGGACGCCGGGGACCACTGGATTGTCTACAGCAGCATTGACACGGGCCGCGTCTCGAAGGAAAACGGCATGACCGCCGTCCACCACCGCAAGGTGGGCAACCACTACTAATCGCTAGCCCGTTGCCAGCATGATCGGGGGCGCGCGATCGCGCCTCCACCCCCAACGCATCGGCCCATCCGCAAGGTTCACAAAAAAGGGCCGGTGCGTTTCCCTTATCCATGGCGTAGAACCACGGGAGGGCGACGGCGGCGGAGATCGCGCCCCCGGACATCCTCAAACATCCATCAACCGCGATCGGTCACGATCCACAAAAGCTGGTGACAGGAATCGAACCCGCGACCCACGCATTACAAGTGCGTTGCTCTACCAACTGAGCTACACCAGCATCGTGCAGTAATCTGCCGTGAAGTAGTCTATCGCAAATCCCGCAAACCTTTCCAGGGGCGTCGGGGGTGCCATGGATCGCCCCCCAAACGCCCAAATCTCCCAACCCTAGGGCGCTAGCTGCACCGGCCCCCGCTCATCGATCGGCACATAGTGGACCCCATGCTCGCCGCCGTAGAGTTGGGTCGGGCGGAAAATCCGGTTCGCCGCCAACTGCTCCCGCCAGTGGGCCAGCCAACCCGACACCCGCGCGATCGCGAACACCGGCGTAAACAGATCCGTCGGAATGCCCAACCGGCGATACACCAGCCCCGAATAGAAATCCACATTCGGGTAAATGCCCTTATGGCCCAGGCGATCGGCCACCACCCGCTCCAGCTCTAGGGCAATGTCGTAGTGGCGATCGTGCCCCAAGCTATCAAACAACTGCTCCGCCAACTGCTGCAAAATCGTCGCGCGCGGATCCTTCACCTTATACACCCGGTGCCCGAAACCCATAATCCGAGATTTTTCGGCGATCGCGCGATCGACAAACCCCTCCACCGCCTCCACCGAGCCGATCGCCTCAAGCATCTCGATCACCTCCTCATTGGCCCCCCCATGGAGCGGCCCCGCCAGCGTCCCCACCGCCGACGCCACCACCGCATAGGGATCCGTCATCGTCGAAGCCGTCACCAGCGCCGAAAACGTCGAAGCATTGATCGTATGCTCCGCATGGAGCGTCAGGCAGGTATCAAACACCCGCGCCGCCAGCGGATCCGGCTCCCGCTCACTGAGCATGTACAAAAAATTCGCCGCATAGTCCAAATCATCCCTAGGCTGGATCGGATCATTGCCCTTGCGGATCATTTGGAACGCCGCCGTCATCGTCGGAATCTTCGCCAACAGCCGAATCACCGCCGCCCGAATGTAGCTCGGATCCAGCAGCGCCCGCCGGGAGTAAAACAGCCCCAGCGCCGCCGCCGACGCCTGGAGCGCATCCATCGGATGACCACTTTCCGGGAAGCATTTCATCATGTCCCGAATGCGGAATTTGAGCCGACGATGGAATTGAATATCATGCTGAAATTCAGCCAATTCTGCTTCCGTTGGCAGATAGCCCCAAATCAGCAAAAACGACGTTTCTAGGAACGTACTGCGGGTCGCCAATTCCTCAATGGGAATGCCGCGATATTCCAAAATGCCAGCCTTTCCGTCCACATAGCTGATGCTCGACTGGACAGCGGGAACGCCTTCGAGACCCGGACGAAAGTCACAGACGAGGGCTCTGGGGGTGGTGGATTCGTCCGTGGCTTGAACGTTCAGATTGTCCGTTTGCGTAACCATAGGAGTATTAGGAGACTGGTGCGTGCGGCTATAGGAATAATCGCGGTGGCGTCAACCAGAAGAGTTGACTGCGACCGACGGGCGATCCCTCCTCAGGTAAAGCCAAACCAATAATACCTGCTTTCTTTAGGGCGATTGTTGCTTTGGCTGCATTCCCCATCAGTTGGGCGGTCCACTCGCTGAGGTTGGGTTCGTGGCCGACGATCGCGAGGCGCTCGGTGGTGGGGGCGTCGGGCCATTGGGCATACCAGGCGAGCCAGTCGTGTAGATTGCCGTCGGGGGCGAGGGTGGGGTCGGCGTCGATCTGGGGGCACAGGCCGGTTTCGAGGAAGATTTCGGCGGTTTGCCACGCCCGCACGAGGGGGCTCGATCGCAGGTGATCGACGTGCCAGTGGAGGGTTTTGAGGCGCTGGGCGATCGCGTGGGTTTTCTGGCGGCCCTGGTCCGTGAGGGGGCGATCGCGATCGTCCGGGTAGGTGCCATCGCGGGGGGCGGCGATGCCGTGGCGAATCAGATACAGTTCCATAGCCTGATGGAGTGGCGGATTTAGGGGAATTGGGGGGCGATCGCGCCGCTAGCGGGGGCCATTGGGGGCCTGGGGGCCATTGCGGGGGGCGTCATCCAGGATCTGGAAAGAGTTGAAGAAGCGCTCCGCCTCGGGCACGGCGAGGTTGCGGGCGGTGGTGCCAAAGGCGACGACGAACAGGCGCAGGGTTTGGGGATCGAAGAAGAGCCGCGCTTCAAATTGAATGCCGCTGGCGTTTTCAAACATCAGCCGCTGGCCGGGGTAGCGATCGAGTTGGATGGGTTCGGAATAGTCGATGCGGCTGCCCCCAAAGAGCAGGGCCACGCCGGGCATGGCGGCTTCGAGGTAGGCCCGGACGCGATCGGGCGCGGCGGCGGGCAGGGAACGCTGGGGCAGGTCGCTCCGGACGAAGTAGAACCGTTCGCCGTCTTCATATTTGGCTTCGATCCAGGGGACGGTGCGCCAGGCGGGGCTCTGGGGAAAGGCGATCGCGTAGCTGCGGTCGGGGGCGGCGACGGTGATCCACTGGTTGGGGTCAGGGGCGATCGCGGTGGCGGCAGTTTCGAGCACCGGGGCCGGAGAGGGGGTAGACCCGGTTCCCAGGGAGGGGGGCCAATGGCAACCGCCCACCACCGCCGCGATCGCGGTGGCCAGGGCCATCCCACCCCAGGATCGTCCCGGAGTAATTTTTAGGATCCATGGCGTCATGGTTGCACCGGAGCGCGCCGCAGGGTATTTCCTACCCTAGCGCACTGGCGGATGGGGGGAGACAACGCCCCCAAGGCGCGATCGCAGCCGCTGGCACCGCAGCAGTTCTTCAAAATCTAGGGGACGGCCCGCCAACGCCGCCGCCGCCTCGATCGCCGCAAGCAACTGTTCCGTCGCCTCCCGCTGGCCGTAGCCCCGCCGCTGGGCGATCGCGATCGCGTCTTGATCCGCCTCAATTTCCCGCTCCGGACGCCGGTTCAAGCGCCAGATCTGCGCCCCCGCCACCCCCGTCAGGCCCCCCGCCACCAGCGCCCCCAGGGCATCTGCCTGACCCAATTCCACCAAAACCGTCACCGACCCGAGGGCCACCGCCGCCTGGTACCAGTTGGGGGCAAACCACCGCACCCCCATCACCCACGCGCACTGGCGCAGGGCCAGCAAATCCCGCTGGGGCCTGGGCAGCCGTCGCCATAGGTCAAAGTTGATCTGGAGCTGCCGCTGGCGCTGCCATGGATACGGAAAAGGACTCGCGATCGCGCACCCCAGACCCGGTTGGGGGACGATGCGAATCCACATGCGGCCCGACGCGGGCATCAAATCATGGAGGCGCGAAATTTCAGAATCGGGGGAGGCCATGGAAACCGTCAGCCCGGAGGCAGGTCAGAACGCTTGCTCCCATTATTCAATCAATTGATTCCTTCCACTGATTCCCTCCAGGGAAGCAAGGGACAGCCGCCGCCGCTTCTGCCTAGGGGACGATGGCCCCATGCCTAGCCCTGCGGGGCTGAATCCTCGTCCCATGGCCCTGCCCCCCGCGCCCCCGGCGACCGAACCGAATCCCTAACTGCGGCGCTCATCGCCCCGGCGGGGCGGCTCCTGGTTACTGATCACGTCCTGGTGAATCTCCGTACTGAAGGCATCTTGCTCTAGGGCGATCGCCGCATCCTGGGGAGCCGCGATCGCGCCGGGGGCCGCCAACCCCAGGGACGCCCCGGTGATCACGAGGGCAGAGGAGAGGCTTTGGGCTTTGCGCTTAGAAAGGGGAAACATACTAAATTCTCCGAAGTCGGTCGTCGCGGGCGTAGCGTTAGTCTTGCTGCCGAGTTCTTCTTAGAAATTAGGCAAGCTTCCGGACGGCTTCATCAAAGCTTCAACCGCTTTTTTAGGTGCCCGTTCCTGATGCCTTGGGGGGGGACACTTCGCGGTTTGGTCCGGTGGCCGCCGCGATCGCACGAACGCCCCAACCGGCGGCAAAAAGCGCCCCAGGGAGCCTCCCAAATCCCCAAATTCCTAGCCCCTAGCCCCTAGAGCCACTTAGAAAACTGGCCGCCCCCCACCCCCCATCCCGACGGCGATCGCCGCCCCTAGGAAAAGGGATCAGGGGCGCTCCTTATTCCCCTAAAAAACCCCTCAAAAAAAACCGCCACAGGCCACCACAACCGCAAGGCTTTGGGGCATCAGCCGCCCCAATGGCGACCCCATGGGCGAGGGATTGAGGGGCACGTCAACGGATTTCCACGTAAAGATTTATGATCTTTGGACAGGATCGGAGCGCATCATCCCCGCTCCAGGGAGCGTCAGTTTCCCCCAGGTACCGTTCCCGAACAGCAATAGAGATCGAGGAGGATTGCTCAATGACTAGGTTTTTCCGATGGCAGACGGTGGCCGGTGCCCTGGCGAGTGTGGTGATGGGCGCGATCGCGATCGCCCCCCTACCCGCGATCGCCCTAGAGCGTGAAGAAGTGGTGCGGCGGCTCGGGGCCGTCCCGATTTTCACCGTCATCCGCGAAGACGGTCGCTTCCTCGTGCTGCCCCCCCCGGAGGACATCGCCACCCCCACCAACTCGGAAACCGGCGTCGTCTTCAACTTCTTCGATCCAACCGACGTCCAGGGCTTCTTCACCAACCTGCGGGAAAGCAACCCCGAAGCCACCGCCTCCATGACCATTCTGGTGTCCTCCCTCGGCGACCTCTACGAATGGGCAGAGCGCAACGAGAATGAGGCCCAGCGTCCGCAACTGATCTACGCCCCCATCGAAGAGGCGGTGACCTCCGCGACGGCCCTGCTGCGACAACAGGGGGAGGCCGTGAACGAATTTCCGGGCATTCCCCTCTTCGTCGCCACCAGCAGTTCTGAGGACAACTACCTGACGTTGGAAGATAACGGCCAGACGGTGGTGCCGTTCTTCTTTAGCCGTGAGGATCTAGACCGGATGCTGGATATCTACCGCGAGCGGCAGCCGGATGTGGCGGGGCAGGCCCAGGTGAAGGTGACGACCCTCGATCGCGTGGTGAGCATCCTGGAGGAGGGGCAGGCGACGGATGATTTTGTCAATCGCATCCGCCTGATCCCGAGCCGGGAGTCTTTGGAATTTATCCAGTCGATCCAACGGGAGGCGGCCTCTGGCAATGCGGCCCCTGGCACTGGAACCCCTGGGAACGGTGGCAGCAATACGAACAATGGCAATGGTGGCAATTCGGGGGCTAACGGTGGTGCGTCCAATCTATTGCGCTAGGGCGATTGGTGCTGGGCCGATCGCGCGGTCCTGGCGATGGGTGGGGGCTTTGCCCCGATCGCGGCTGACGGGGGCGGCGATGTCCGTGGCGATCGCGGCCCTGGCGATGGGGTCCTGGGTCGGCGGCGCGATCGCCCTGCCGCCGGAGGAAATTGACCGGAAGCTAGAGTCGGTGCCGATTTTTGTGGTGACCGATCGCGATGGCAACCCGGTGCCCATTGCGGTGGCCGATCGCCAGGGGGTCGAGCAGGCGGTGCTGCGCGGCTTTGCCAATCCGGACGAGGCGATCGCCTTCCTAGAGCAGGTGCGCGGGGCGGAAGACGCCGGCACCCCCGACGAAGCCCTGGTGACCTCCCCCCTGTCGCTGGCGGGGCTGTTTTTGCTGAGCCGTCAGGATGGGGCGGCCTATCGGGTGCAACTGGTGCCGGATGAGACGGCCCTGCGGGCGGCGCGAATTCTCCTGGAACGGAGCGGCCAGGATCCGGCGCGGGCGCGGGGGTTGCCCCTGTTTCTGCTGACGGCGGGGCCGGAGGACGATCGCACCTATGTCGTGGCGGAAAATGACGCGGGGGAGGAATTCATCCGCTTTTATATGGATGCGGACATGGCGATCGATGCGGTCGAAGCGTTTCAGGCAGCGGTGCCGGAGTTGGGGGGTACCGTCCGCATTGAGGTGCTGAACCTCGAGGAGCTGCTCAAGGAGTTGGTGGAGCGGGAGGACGATTGGCTGCGCCAGGTGGAAATTGTGCCGTCGGCGGCGGCGATCGCGGCCCTCGAAGCGGCGCAGGAGCCCTAGACCCATGGCGGCGCAGGTGAGCGGGGCGGAGGTGGAGCGGTGGTATGGGGCGGCCCGGACTGCGGCGATCGCGGCGGCGGTGCCCGTGGCGGAACTGGACTGGCTTTTGCTGGCCTGGAGCGACCTTGATCGCCTGACCCTGCGGCTGGGGACGGTGGCCGATCGCCCCACGGTGACCCTGCAAGCGCCATTGGAAACCCTCGAACGGCAGTGGCAGCGGCGGCTGGGCGATCGCGTGCCGGTGCAATACCTGGCGGGGCGGGTCACCTGGCGGCAGTTGGAGTTGCAGGTGTCGCCCGCTGTCCTGATCCCGCGCCCGGAAACGGAACTGATGGTGGATTTGGCGATCGCGTGGCGCACGGAAAAATGGGCGGCGGGGGCTTTGGATGACTCCGACGAGCACTGGGCGGATTTGGGCACCGGCAGCGGCGCGATCGCGATCGCCCTGGCGGATGCGTTTCCGGCAGCGACGGTCTGGGCCATCGATCGCGACCCCAAGGCCCTGGCGATCGCCCGGATGAACGCCCAGGGGTACAGCCATTGCCCCGCCCCCATTCCCACCCCGACTCCCCTCCAGGGGCCGCGCTGCCCCTCGCCGCTGCCCGCCCCCGACTTTCCGGGCGATCGGCTCCAATTCCGCTGCGGATCCTGGTGTGAGCCCCTCGCGTCCCTCGCCGGTCGGGTGACGGCCCTGGTGTCCAATCCCCCCTACATCCCCACGGCGGAACTGGCCACCCTCGCGCCGGAGGTGATCCACCACGAACCGACGGCGGCCCTCGATGGCGGTCCCGATGGCCTCGACTGCATTCGTCATCTAATCCAGCAGGCCCCCACCTACCTGCGCCCCGGCGGCCTGTGGCTGGTGGAACATATGGCTGGGCAGGGGGCCGCGATCGCGGAGCTCCTCAAGGGGGATGGGCGCTACGGCTCCATTGAGCAACATTGGGACTTGGCCGGACGCGATCGCTTCGTCAGCGCCGAAACCCTCGTCATCGAAGCGAGCCCCATCCCCCCCCACCCCATCCCTAATCAATCGATTTAACAGCCCTCATCAATCGTCCCCCTTGCCAGAATCCATAACCGTTGGATAATCCAGTGGAGAATCAAAAATCCAGTGGATAATACAATTTGACCCCATCTCAACTGACCCGACCGGCGGCGGCAACGCCTCGGGAGTCCATCACTGCGGCAAGTCGCCTGGAATGTCTGGATCTGTGACCCTACCGAAAACCATTGTCTTGCTCGGGGCTGGCGAACTGGGCAAGGAGTTCGCGATCGCGGCCCAGCGCCTAGGAAATCACGTTATTGCGGTCGATCGCTACGCCGACGCCCCCGCCATGCAGGTGGCCGATCGCGCTGAGGTAATCTCCATGCTCGATGGGGATGCCCTTGAGGCTGTGATCCATCAGCATCAGCCGGACTATATCGTCCCCGAGATCGAGGCGATCCGCACCGAGAAACTGGCGGAGTTCGAGGCGCGCGGCATCACGGTGATCCCCACCGCCGCCGCCACCCACTACACCATGAACCGCGATCGCATCCGGGATCTGGCCAGCCAGGATCTGGGTATCCGCACCGCCCGCTATGCCTACGCCGAAAGTTTGGGGGAATTGGAGGCTGCGTCCGCCGCGATCGGGTTTCCCAACATGGTCAAGCCCGTCATGTCCTCCTCCGGGAAGGGGCAGTCGGTCGTCAAAACCGCCGAGGAGGTGGCCGCCGCCTGGCGCTATGCCACGGACCAGGGGCGCGGCGATACGGCCCGGGTCATTGTCGAAGAATGGATTGAGTTTCAGTTTGAGATCACGCTGCTGACGGTGCGCCAGTGGCATGGCCCGACGCTGTTTTGTGCCCCCATCGGCCACCGCCAGGAGCGGGGGGACTACCAAGAATCCTGGCAACCGGCCCCCCTGCGGGAGGATTTATTGGAACAGGCCCAGGCGATCGCGCAAAAAGTCACCGATGCCCTGGGGGGGGCGGGTATTTTCGGGGTGGAATTTTTCATCACCGAAAAGGAGGCGATTTTTTCGGAACTGTCTCCGCGCCCCCACGACACGGGCATGGTCACCCTGATTTCCCAGCCGCTCGATGAATTTGAACTGCATCTGCGGGCGCTGTTGGGCCTGCCGATTCCGTCCATTGAGCTCCACGGCCCCGCCGCCAGCGCTGCGATCTTGGCCGATCGCCAGTCCGCCGCCACGGAAACGATCCGCTATGGGGGACTCACGGCGGCCCTGGCGGAACCGCAAACGGCGGTGCGGCTGTTTGGCAAGCCCAGCACCCGGCCCTTCCGGCGCATGGGGGTGGCCCTGGCTAGGGGGGAGACGGTCGAGGAGGCGCGCGCCAAGGCCCAGCGGGTGGCCCAGCAGGTGCGCATCGATCTCAATCCCCTCTAGGGGGCGATCGCGGTTTCCCTGGGGCCATGGTTGGGGAACCTGCCCTAGTCTGGGCCGCTGCTGCTCTACCTTGTCTGTGCTACCTCGCCGATTGCCCGTTCCTTCATTAAGCTTTAAGTGTCTGGATTTGAGTGCGATATGTTAGATTTCCTGCGTCCTGACCTTGCTGAACTGGCGGCCTATCAAGCACACCCCGGTGGTCCGACGATCGCGGGGCCGCTCGATCGGCTCGATACGAATGAGTGTCCCTACGATCTGGGGGGGGCGCTCAAGGGCAAGCTGGCCCAACTGTTTCAGGACGAGATGGAGAGCAATCGCTATCCGGGGGGGGATCATGGGGCGCTCAAGGGGGCGATCGCGGCCTATGTGAACGAATCCTGCTCGGCGTTGGCCAATGGGACGGTGCCGCCGATTGGGCCGGAGCGCATTTCCGTGGGCAATGGGTCCGATGAATTGATCCGTTCGCTGCTGATTGCCACCTGTTTGGGCGATCGCGGACGGATTTTGGTGGCGACGCCGACCTTTTCGATGTACGGCATTTTGGCCCAGACCCTCGGTATTGGGGTCGAGACGGTGGAGCGCAATCCGGAGACGTTTGAGATCGATGTGGAGGCGGCCCGTCGGGCGATCGCGGCCCCGGCGGAGCAGCCCATCCGGGTGGTGTGGGTGGTCCATCCCAACTCCCCCACGGCCAATGCCCTCACCAGCCACGAACTCAGTTGGCTGCGGGGGCTGCCGAAGCACATTTTGGTGGTGATTGACGAAGCCTATTTCGAGTTCAGCCAGCAGACCCTGGTGGGCGAGTTGGCGGCGCGGCCCAATTGGGTGGTGTTGCGGACGTTTTCTAAAGCGTTTCGGCTGGCGGCAGCGCGGGTGGGCTACGCGATCGGCCATCCGGATACGATCGCGGTGCTCGAAAAGGTGCGCCTGCCCTATAACCTGCCCACCTTCAGTCAGGCGGCGGCCCAGGTGGCCCTGGCCTGTCGGCGGGATCTGCTGGGGGTGATCTCCGAAACGATCCAGGAACGGCAGCGGCTGTTGCAGGAACTGTCCGCGATCGCGGGGATGCGGATTTGGAAAAGTCAGGCGAATTTCATCTATGGGCGGCTCCAGCGATCGGATCGCTCGGAGGCCCCGGACGAGGCCATGGCGGCCCTGACGGCGCGCCTGAAACAGGAGGGCACCTTAATTCGCCACACGGGCGGCGGGTTGCGGATCACCGTCGGGAGCCCCGAGGAAAATGCCCGAACCGTGGAGCGGATGCGGCGGCTGGTGCCCGAGTTTTCGGCCTAGCGGTGTTCCCTAGCGATTTTTCCAGAGGCGGGCGAGGGACTGGCCGATCGCGTCGGTGACCACCGCATCGCGCCAGTAGGCATTGTGGGACAGGGTGTTCCATTTGGTGAGCATATTGCCCACATCGACGGGGATATCGCGGATGGCGGGGCGGGGATAGTCGCGATCGCCCATGCGGTAGGTTTCGCTGCCGTAGATCTTGGCGATGGGGTAGCCCAACAGGTCATCGCGATCGTAAAAATTCAGCCATTCACCCCCCCAACTCGGGGCGCGATCGCGGACCGCCGGCGCAGGCACCTGGATCGGCGAGCCAAAATCCTCATAGCGCAGGGACCAGAAGGGGATTTGGCTCCCGAAGGTGTAGAAGCATCGGAACGTGTCGCCCCGTTCGAGGGGATTGTCGCGGCGGTTGGTCGGTCCGTGGCCCGCCTGCAAATCCCAAATGTAGTTACTGGCGACGGCGCTGCCCATGCTGTGGCCGATGAAACACAGGGGCGCATCCGTCCCCGCCCGATCCGCCAGGGCGCTGAGGCTGGCGGCGATGGTTGCATGGATCTGGCAATAGATCGATGAGGGATTGCTGTGGGCACCGCCAACGGGGGGTTGATAGGCCACCGCATCGGCCATGGCGTGGAAAATAAAATCCCTCATGCCGAAGCTGCTGCTGACGGTTTCGTCAATGTCGAGCCGATTGAAGAGGATATCCTGGCGCTTTTGGAGCACCGGAGCCCAGTAGAGCGGTTGGAATTCGAGGATATGGGCGCTTTCTTCGAGGCTGATGTTGAGGTGTTTGGCGAAGGCTTGGCGCAGGGGGGGCACCAGGCCACTGAGGTAGTTTTCGTGGCGGGGATCGGCGAATTCGGGGACGGTTTTGCCGATGCCGTGGATGACTGCGATCGCGAGTTTGTCGGCCATAGGGGGATAGAGGTCAAGCTGACGGAAATTTGTATGGACAGGAATTTAGGGCCGTTCTAGCACGGGGATTGGGGGAGGCCGTTGGGGGGGCTAGACCCTGGGGCCGAAGTGGGCGATTCGGTGCTGGGCGGCTTGGCAAAAGTGGTGGACATATTGCCGGTGGCCGTCGGGGAAGATCAAATCCAGCCGCAGGGGATCGTCACCATCGCGGGGATCGCCGGGGCCGCTGAGGACGCGATCGCGGGTTTCATTGAGCAGGACGGGGCGACGGTTTTTGACTTCGCCGCCACTGCTGTCCACGTAGGCGATGATCGTGGGGCGATCGAGGGCCTCGCCAAGCCGCTGGATCAGGGTCAGAAAATTGCGATCGCTGCCGCCGCGCCGGATGACGGGGGGATCGCTGGTCTCATCCCAAAGGCTGGTGACCGTATCGCCGACGCCGATCAGCAGGGGGAAGTGGGCCGGGTCGAAGCGATCGCGCGCCAGCTTCAGGAGGTCGTCCAAGGTGCGGGGGGCGTTGCGGCCATTGAACTGATCCCCGAGGGGGGCGACGCCCGTGCGATCGCGGTAGTAGCGGTTGAGCAAATCCAACACCCCCGCCTCCTTGACCGCCCCCGTGAGCATGAATTGAAAATCGGTGGTGCCTGCGGTGCCCTGGCCGTCCCGCACTTCCCCGAGCCACAGCCGCTCGCGATCGCGCCGATCGCGCCCGAGGTTGGGGGCATAGTGAACAAAAAACGATTGCGAAAATCCCTGGGCCGCCGCCTCATCCAGCAGTTGCTCCAAAAAGGCCGCGATCGCCCCCTGCAACCGCCGATAAATCTCCAACTGCTCCGGCCCGAGGGCCTCATAAAACCCATTGAGGTTGGCCGTGGGGGACGCCCCATTGTCCAGCACCCCGGCGGCCACACAAGCCTCCAGGGTCTCCGGCGTCATCACCGCTGGCTGCTGGGCCAAAATCGGCGCAAAAAAACCGCGCAGCATCGCCGTCAGCCGCTCCGGCACCGCCGCCAAAAAGTCCAATTCCGCCGGATCCGTGCCGGGGTAGGCGATCTGCCCCCAGCGGTCCTGCCACTGGACGCCCCCCGCCGCCAAACCGGGCAGATACAGCCCCTCCCGCGCCATCGCCTCCCCCAGGGCCGCCGCCGCGATCGCATTGACGCCCCGCCGTCCGGTGTGTTCGCCATTGGTCAGCACATAAAAATGCCCCGCCAGCGATCGCGCCGCGTGCAGGTAGGCCGGATCCAGGGTGCGGGTGAGGGGATCGCGCACCAGGCCCATGCACACCCCGTCGAGATCCTGGACGATTAATACATTTTCCGTCGTGGCGATCACCCCCCCGAACCGCTCCCACGCCAGGGAATTGGGAGAGTCTTGAAGCACGGGATGGGAAAAAGTCATAGGGCTTTCGGTGGGCTTTCGGTGAACGTGCGGAACCGTCGCGGGGGAGCCCCCGGCCCCTTCAGGAAAGCATCTGGCGCGATCCGTCGCAAATCGCTCGCCCTTGTCTGACCTTCCCCGCCCTTCCCCAAGCGTTGGCCCAAGCCTGATCCCAGCCGTTGACCCAACCTTTGGCCCTATGATGCAAACCGGCGGGTTGCCCTTGCCGGCCCGTTTTTTTCCCCTCGCCCCGCCGCGCTCCCATGGCCGATCCCCAAGTTCCCAGCCCCGCCG
Source organism: Cyanobacteriota bacterium (assembly GCA_022402445.1). Classification (GTDB taxonomy): domain Bacteria; phylum Cyanobacteriota; class Cyanobacteriia; order CACIAM-69d; family CACIAM-69d; genus MS008. The sequence continues at coordinate 96,612 of JAKRSF010000007.1, forward strand.
AAGCCCTAGCCCTCGACCGGATCCGCATTGTTCTGGTGGAACCGGCAGGCCCGCTGAACATCGGCGCGATCGCGCGGGCCATGAAAAACTTTGGCCTCAGCCGTTTGGTCCTCGTCAATCCCCAGTGCGATCCCGTCGGGGGGCAGGCGCGGCAAATGGCCGTCCACGCGGGGGATCTGCTCGCTCAGGCCCAGCGGGTCGCTACCCTAACCGATGCCCTCAGCGGTTGTCAGCACATCGTCGCCACCGTCGGGCGGGATGTGTCCACCGATGAACTCGCGATCGCCCCCCCCGCGATCGCCATGGCCCAGATTTGGCAAAAGGCCACCACCGGCCAGACCGTCGCCCTCATCTTTGGCCGCGAAGATCGGGGGCTATTAAATCCAGAAATCGCCCTAGCCCACCAACTGATCCGCATCCCCACCAGCGACGCCTACGGGTCTATGAATCTCGCCCAGGCCGCCACCGTTTGCTTCTACGAACTCTTCAGCCGCGCGATCGCCCCCCCGCCCAGCTTAGTAACAACCCCAAACGAACCAACGTCAGACGGGTCAACCGCAGCCATGGCAGACGAACTCGCGCCGCCGCCCCCCTTTGAAGCCACCGAAAGTTTCTATGGCGACCTCGAAGACCTGCTCCTGGCGATCGGCTACCTCTATCCCCACACCGCCGCCAGCCGAATGCAAACCTTCCGCAAACTCCTCACCCGCGCCCAACCGAGCGATCGCGACCTCGCCATGCTGCGCGGCATCCTGCGCCAAACCCGCTGGGCGATCGCCCACGGCCCCACCAGCAACCCCAACAGCAACGCGGGGACATCCGAATAACCAGACCGTCCCCGCGCCCTATTTATTTAAGATCCTTAAGATCTAGCCCCAAGATTCAGGCCGCCGATCGCGATCGCGCGATCGCACCGCCGGAAACCACCCTACTGGGCCATCGTCTGCTGGAACCGCTCCGCCGCCCCCCAGGCCGCCCCACTTTGGGGATTTGCCCGCAGTTGCGATTGCAGCACCTCCCGCACCACCCCCGACTGGGTACTCACCTGCACACAGCTCGGCGTGAATAGAAAAATGCTCTCCCCAATGCGCTCCTGGTGACCATCGAGGGCATAGGTCCCCCCCGCAATGAAATCAACCGATCGCTGGGCCTGATCCGGATCCATCATCGTCAGATTCAGCACCACCGACTTCCGTTCACGCAGGGCTTGAATGGCCTGGGGCATCTCCTCGAAGGACTTCGGCTCCATGACCACCACTTCCGAAATCCCGTTCACTGCACCTGGCATACCAATTACATTGCTCATCGTAGAACTACTCGTAGAACCCATGCGTGACTCAGGGGCGCGGCTCCCCGCCACGGCCGCTTGCCCCAGGGAAGCTGCGGTGGCCGACGGCACCGAAACCGGGCGGCTGGTGCGGCGATTCGCTAAGGTTTCAGCCCCTTGGTTGCGATTGCGCTCCTCCCGATACATGTCCTGATAGTCACCGCTATCGACATAATCGTTGCCGTCCACCTCATCGTACCCGTAGGGGTCACCGAGGCCGACAAAGTCCCGCAGCTTAGAAAAGATTGCGTTCACGATGGTTCTCCGTTGCTGTGCGATCAAATAGGGTTGACGTGGATCAGGGGGCGAACGGTCCTGAACTCGGTGGTGCTGCCCGCTGAAGCGATGGCGAGGTGAGTGAAGATCCTAGCCTCAGCGGGGTGGGGCTTGGCGGCGAGGGGGATGACTCCAAAGGACGCGGTGGGGCGTCGCTGGGGGTCCGTTGATGGAAATGATCAATGCCCGAGATTTTCGGTCAATAGTTTACTCTATTTTTCCGGAGCAACGGCCTGCGGTTGAGGCCACTGGGCCGGTGGTTGACCCTAGGGAAGATGCGCCCGTGCCTCAGGATATCCGTATTTTCCGAAGGTGTGCCACTGAAACCGGATCCGGGTGGCGATCGCGGGGTCTCGGGGGGGTTGTCCATTCTGTCCCCTTCAACCTTGGGCTGATCGGGAATGGTGGGGCTAGGGCCGGGGAAACCCTGCCCCTAGGGGGTGCGATCGCCAAAGAGGGTGCGGCCCAGGCGGATGAGGGTGGCTCCGGCTTCAATGGCGATCGCGTAATCATTCGACATGCCCAGGGACAAATCCGGCAGGGGCAGGGCATCCCCATGGACGGCGCGGATTTGATCGCGCAGTTGGCGGGCGCGGCCAAAGAAGGTGCGCAGGTCGTCATCGCTCAGGCCCAGGGGCGGGATGGCCATGATGCCGCGAATGTCCAGGTGTTTGAGGGTGATCAGTTGCGGCAGATCCTGCCAGAGTTCTTCGATGGTCCAGCCGAATTTGGCGGGATCGTCGAGTAGTTTCACTTGCAGGCAAATTTTGGGGTGGCGATCGCGTTCTTCGGCGAGGCGATCGAGGCGCTGGGCCAGCTTGAAGCTATCGACGGAGTGGATCCAGTCAAATAAATCTAAGGCCCGCTGGGCTTTGTTGCTTTGCAGATGGCCGATGAGGTGCCAGGTGATGTCCGGCAGATCGCGCAGTTCGGCACGCTTTTGGTCGAGTTCCTGCACGCGGCTTTCGCCGAAGTGGCGCTGGCCGTGGCGGTAGGCGATGCGGATGGCGCTGGGATCAATTTTTTTGCTGATGGCGATCAGTTGCACCTGGGGGGGCAGGCTGGCGGTGATGGCCCGGAGGCGATCGCCAATGGGGGAAGGGGGCACAAGTTCCAACTTTGCAGACATCCTCGGGGGGGACCGGATCGGACGCGTCCTGGAGCTTGGCTCTCCGGGGGCGTGGGCTTAGGGGTGGGGGGTGATGCGCGGCGCGGGCTACATCCTGGGGCCGGATGGGTTGGCTGGGCGGGCGATCTAGGCGATCTAATGGAAATGGAAGGTGCGTTGATAGACTTCCTGGAGGCGAGCGAGACTGTCGCGATCGCCCTGGCGGCGCAGGTGTCGGATGCGGCTTTCGACGAGGCTGCGGGCGTCGCCCCGGGTGACGGGATCGAAGGTTAGGCCGGTGTCCAGATGGCGCACGAGGAAGAAGAGGCGCTGGGCATAGAGGGTGGTGAACAGTTCCCGCCGGTCCTCCAGGGTACAGACCATCAACAGTAAACCGAAGGTGGGGTGGTTGAGATAGGCTTCTAGGCTCATTCGGGGGCTCGTTGGGGGGATTAGGGGCCGTAGCGCGATCGCGGTGGGGATGGCCTGACGATTGGGCGTGGGGGCGAGGGGCACCTGGCGATGGGCCGTTTTGGGGGGCCGGGAGGGCCGTCCTTGGGGGGTAAAGTGTCCAGGGTGTAAGACGGCTATTCTATCGGACTCGGTTCAACCGGTAAAAGGGGCTCGCGGGGGGCGACGGTGGCGAGGGCGATCGCAACGGCAAAGGCATAGTCCCCGTCGTGGCTGATGCTGAGCTGCCAGGGGGCGGGGCGATCGCCGCAGAGGGCGCTCCAGCGGCGGTGGGCGGCGCGGTGGAGATGGACGGTGGGGGCTCCGTGGGGCGATCGCCGGATTTCGATATCGGTGTAGCCCATGCCGGTCCAGCCGGTGCCCAGGGCTTTGACGATCGCTTCCTTGGCGGCCCAGCGTCCGGCGAGCCGTTTGATCACTTCGGGCGGCGGGGCGCTGGATGGGGGGCGATCGCGCCAGCAGTCGGCCTGTTCCTGGGGGGTGTAGAGCCGCTGGAGGAAGCGATCACCGAACCGCTCCAAAGCTTTGGAAACCCTGGGGATGTGGACGACATCGGTGCCGAGCAGGAGCGCCATGGGGATCGAGTTCCTAAAAAGTCCTAAAGCAAAGTTACTAGGGCGTGTCGTCAAATCGTCCCAGATCCCGGTGAAACAAGGGGCTTAGGGGGTGTCGTCATTTAAGCCAAAAGACAATGGCGAACAGGTAGACGGCACTCAAGAAGTGCGAGGCTCGCTTGTCGTATCGTGTCGCTAGACCGCGATACTCTTTCAGCTTCTGAAAGAAGTTCTCCACCAGATGGCGCGCCTTGTATAGCTCACGGTCGTCTTCTCGGAACTCCCTACGATGACGACGGGGCGGAATCACCGCCTCGATCTTCTGCTCTCGTAGCCGAAACAGCACACGCTTGTCCGCATCGTAGGCCCGATCTGCTATCAACGCACCTGCCTCTAAGTCCGTCAGCAGCACATCCGCTCCTTCTAAATCACAACGATTCCCAGCGGTCACATGGAACTTCAGGGGATTGCCCAGGGCGTCCCCAAGGGTACTGAGTTTAGTGCTCTGCCCTCCCGCACTGCGCCCTATGGCCTCGTCATTCTTCTCAGAACTCCCCCTTTTTTGCCGCACCGGCGCTGTGCTGGTGGGCTCGCACGAGAGTGGTATCGAGCATCACGTACTCTCGGTCTGCATCTTGGCTTAAAAGCCTGAAAATCTTCTCCCAGAGGCCCTTTTGGCTCCAGCGGCTAAAGCGGCGGTGGACGACTCGAAAGTCGCCGAACTTTTCCGGCAGGTCTCGCCAGGGACAACCGGTGCGATAGCGGTAGAGAATCGCCTCAATGAACAGGCGATGGTTGCGTCCTGTCGCACCGATCCGTCCTCGGTGGGCAGGCAGTAGGGGACGAATCCGTTCCCACTGTTCATCGTTGAGCACAGAGCGGTCCGGCTGCATGGCACAGAGAAGATATGGAGTCAAAGAGCTAGGATCTATACTCTACAAATTGTCAGCACTGTTTTGACGACAGCCCCTAAGCCCCTTGCCCCTACCAGCCGATGGAAGGTGCCGCAAGGGTTTCAGCCTAATTGACGACGGCCCCTAAGCCCCTTGCCCCCAGCAGGCGATGTGCGGTCCCGCAAGGGGTTCAGCCCAATTGACGACAGTCCCTAAGCCATCAGGTCGTAGAGGGTGGTCCGCTGGGCGTGGGGTCGGCCGATCGCCGCGATCGCCCCCTGGAGACTGGCGACGGTTTGGCAGGTGCCGCCGATCGCCCCGGCCATGCTGGTGATGTGTTCTTCCATGAGGGTGCCGCCGAGGTCGTTGCAGCCCCAGGTGAGGGCGGTGGCGGCCCCATCGAGGCTGAGTTTGACCCAACTGGGCTGATGGTTTTGGATCCACTGGCCCAGGTAAATGCGGGCGACGGCCATGAGTTTGAGGGCATCCTTCAAATCCGGCTGATCGCGCCCGACCCGGCGGCGCAGGGGGGCGGGGGCGAATTGGCCGACGAAGGGCAGCAAAATAAATTCGGTGATGCCGCGATCGCCGCGCGCCGCCGCCCGCTGTTGCAGTTGCCGGATTTGGTCCAGGTGGGCCACCTGCTGCGGCACCGTTTCAATGTGGCCGGACAGGAGGGTGCTGGTGGTGGGCAGGCCGAGGCGGTGGGCGGTTTCGATGATGTTGAGCCAGGTGGCGCTGTCGATTTTTTCGGGGCACAGGATGGCGCGCACGCGATCGTCTAACACTTCGGCGGCGGTTCCGGGCATGGAGCCCACTCCGGCTTCCTGAAGGGCGGCGATCACTTCTGCAAAGGTGAGGTCATCCCGACGGGCGATAAATTCCACTTCCTGGGGCGAAAAGGCGTGGAGATGCACGTCTGGAAAGGCGTTTTTGATGGCTTTGACTAAACGCACGTAGTAGGGCAAGGATCGACCCGCGATCGCGGCCTCCGGATTCAGGCCCCCCTGCATACAAATTTCCGTGGCTCCTTGGGCAACGGCATCGGCGGTTTTTTGCAGAATTGTTGTCTCATCGAGCCAATAGGCCCCGTCCTGGTTCGCATCTCGCCGAAAGGCGCAAAAACTGCAATGTTGCTCGCAAATATTGGTGAAATTGATATTGCGATTGACGACATAGGTCACCACCTCCCCCGCCTGCCGCCGCCGCAGTTGATCCGCTACGGTTTGCAACTGGGCGATCGCGTCCGGATCCTGGGTTTCTAGCAGGGCGATCGCGTCATTTGGGGTTAACTCTTCATTCGCCAGGGCGCGATCAAAAATCCTTGAAAGCTGGTCTTGATTGGGTTTAATAACATCAGCAACCATGGCGAACCCCCTAACTTTTAACTTACATCCCCGGTAGGGCGCATTCGCAACCGCAAGGACGCCGGATTATCGGTGCGTTTGGGAAGGCGGCGCGATCGCGGGGAACGCCCCCAAGGCTTGCAGACTGCGCCGGGTCACCTCCAGACGGGCCGCCCCATCCAGACTCGCGCGATCGCTGCGGATATCGAGATTCGTCGCAAAGAAATAGACATTATCCCGCGTTTCCACATAGCCCACATACCAGCCAATCTGCTGCACCTCCGGACGACCAAACCCATACCAGCCCGTTTTCGCGCGGATGGTATAGTCCGGCGTTTGCTCACTGATCATCATATCCTTGACGATCGCCAGGGTCCGCTCCGAAAAGGGCAGATCATTGCCATGGAGCCGCCGCAAAAACTGGATCTGGGCCTCCGGCGTAATTTTCAATTGACCATTGAGCCAAAAGCGATCAATGTCCGCTGGCGTACCAATGTCCTGATTGCCATATCCAACCCGCTCAATCCACTGTTTCATCGCGCCATGGCCCAGCCGCCGCGCGAGGACTTGATAGAACCAAACCGCTGAAATTTTGAACGCTTCCCGTAGGTTTAAATCTCGATTCCAGGTCGGGATCTCCCGCTCAATGCCATCCCAGGTCAAAACCGCCAGATCACTGGACACTATTCCCGTTTCTAGGGCAATGAGGGAATTGAGGATTTTGAAGGTGGACGCAACCGGAAATTCTTGGAAATTGCGGTCAGGATACCGTGGGGAATTTTGATAGCTAATGCCCCTTTCTTGCTGGGCGTCATAAATCATGATCGAGCCCTCCACCCCCAACTCTCGGAAGGATTGGCCCAGGTCCGCCGTCAAACGATGGGAAGGCTCTGACTCTGAAGAATGCGGCAATTCTGCCCGATTGGATACCCCCAAGGCAGGGGCGGCCATGGCACCGATCGCGATCGCGGCGGCCCAGACATAGCAGGCAAAATTTAAGGGATTCAGAAGGCCCATGGGACGGTAGAACTGTGCAGGGGAATCAATCAGCGGGGGACCGGCCGACCGCGCCCCCCGCCCTTGGCCTAGCTGGCTAGGTTGTCGATCGCGATCGGCTCGATCTCATCCGCCGGGGCAAAGCCAAACACCCGAGCATAGAAATAAAATTCCCCATCCAAGGAGCGCTTCACATTGGCCGCCTGTCGGAACCCGTGCTGTTCCCCCGCAAAGGGCACATAGGCCACGGGAATGCCCTTTTTCCGCAGGGCTTCCACCATCATTTCCGCCTGGTTGGGCGGCACGATTTTGTCCTCTAACCCCTGGAAAAAGATCACTGGACAGGACAACTGATCCACCGCCGTTAGGGGCGATCGCGCCACATAAATATCCCGCCGCTCTGGATAGGGGCCAATGAGGCGATCGAGGTAGCGGGACTCGAATTTGTGGGTATCGCGGGCCAACGCCTCCAACTCACTGACGCCGTAGTAGCTCGCCCCCGCCTTGAACGTATCCCGGAACGCCAGCACCGCCAGGGTTGTGTAACCTCCCGCACTGCCCCCGGCAATGGTCAGGCGATCGCCATCCACCAGGCCGCGATCAACCAAATATTGCGCCCCATGGGCACAGTCATCCACATCCACCACGCCCCAGTTGCCATCGAGCCGCTGGCGATATTCGCGCCCGTAGCCCGTGCTGCCGCCGTAGTTGATGTCAAAGACCGCAAAGCCGCGACTGGTCCAATATTGGATCGACAGGTTCAGGGAACTGGAGGTTTGGGCCGTGGGGCCGCCGTGGATTTTGACCTTCAGGGGCGGTTTTTCCCCCTCCGGGGCCTGGTAGTCGCGGTTTTGGGGCAGATACAGCAGACCAAAGGCGGTTTTGCCGTTGCCCGTCGGAAATTCAATGGATTTCGGTTCCGAGAGGTAGCCGCGATCGAGGTCTAAAACGCTGCTGTATTTGAGGACCGAATGATCCTTTTCCGCCAGGGCCAGTTGCACCAGGGCCGTTGGCTGTAGGGCCGAGCCCCCTTTGAAGAGGACGCGATCGCCCGCAACGGTGACCCCTTCAATGGCGGTGTAGGGCAAATCAAAGCGCGAAAGGCGACCGCTGGTGAGGTTCAGCTCCGCCAGGGACCAAACCCCCTCTTGCGTGTAGGCGCAGATCAGCCGCGTGGCGCTGGCGAACCCGTAGGTGCTCATGCCAAAGACCCACTGGGGCAGGCCAAATTCCGCATCGAGGGGATAGAGGGGCTCGATCGCGCCGTCCTTTTCCCGGTACAGATTCCACCAGCCCGTGCGATCGCTCACGAAATAGAGCACACCATCGGGGGACCAACTGGGCTGAAAGATTGATTCATCGGGGCCACCGGCCACCCGCCGCGCCGTCCCCACGGTGCCATCGGCGGCCACCGGCGCGGTCCACAGTTCCGTCCCATCCCAGGGCAAATTGGGATGATCCCAGGTCAGCCACGCCAAGGTTTGGCCGTCCGGCGACAGGCGCGGCGTCGCGAAAAAGTCGTGGCCCCCCTGCAATTCCGTCACCGTGTGGGAACCGTCCAGGGCGATCGCCACCAAATCATTCATGGCCTCCGGCGCATCGGGCACCCCATGGCGCTCCCGGACGGCGATGAGGCGATCGCGATCGCGATCCAGTTCAAAATCCGCATAGCGCCAATCCTGGCCCGCCGGCGTCATCGGCTGCGGATCGCCCCCCGCCGTCGGCAAGCGATAGAGCCGCTGGTCCGCATCATGGACAAAATAGAGCCAGCCCTCCGCCACACACCACGCCCCACCGCCATATTCATGGACCCGGGTGCGAGCGTTATAGGGCATGGGCAGGAGTTCCTCCGTGGCATCCCCCTCCCCCGTCCAGCGGACAATGGCCGTGCGGCCCCCCTCTGAAGGGCGCGCCTCGCTCCAGTACAGTTCGGCCCCATCGACGCAGGCGGACCCCAACCCCACCGTACCGGAGACGATGGACTGGGACGAAATCGGAGATTTCCAACTGCCATAGGGCGCGATCGTGGGGGCATCGGACGTTGAACGGTGTTCGGCCATAGCCTCAAGATTATGAACTTGACATTGGGAATCTCGGCGATCGCGAGGCGACCCAAGGGCCGATCTCTGTGGCGATTGTAGGGCAGACTCTAGCTTGTTTTTCCCCCTTTGCGCCATGGCACGCCGATGGTGCCCCGCGATCGCGGCCCCCAGCCCCCATCTCCCCAGCCGATCGTTCGTATTCGTAGGGGCGGGGTTTCCCCGCCCAGCCCCACCCACACCCCCTAACGCAGGGTTTCCAGGTCAAACGTCGGTTCATAGGACGACACCGCCCGCACATACTGCGCCCGCTCATAGGCACTGGCATCGGGGCAGAACCGCTGGCTCAAAATCCCCTGCATCTCCTGCACCGTGGCGTATTCATGCTCCTCCATCCAGTGGCACAACTCCTGCTCTAGAACCCCCAGGTAGGGAATGCCGTGGCGCAGCAGGGCGGAACAGACCTGGGTGGCCTTGGCTCCGGCCATGAGCAGTTTCACGATGTCGCGCCCCCGCTGGACGCCGCCGCTGGAGGCAAAGTCCACCGGCACCCGCCCGTGCAGCAGGGCCAGCCAGCGCAACGGCAGCCGCAGATCCCCCTTGCCGCTCAGGTGGGCCTGGGGATGCACCTCCAGAACTTCGGGATCGATGTCCGGCTGCATGAACCGGTTGAACAGGATCAGGCCGTTGGCTCCCCCGTCGGCGAGGCGTTTGGCCATGTGGGGCAGGCTGCTGAAGAAGGGGCTGAGTTTCACGGCGATCGGGCAGGTGACCTCCTGGCGCACCTGGGTCAGGGTGTCGATGAATAGTTGCTCGACCTCTGCGCCGGAGCGATCGGGGTCCGTGGGCACGAGGTAGAGGTTCAACTCCAGGGCGTCGGCTCCGGCTTCGGCCATCAGGCGGGCGTATTCCACCCAGCCGCCTGCGGAAAATCCGTTGAGGCTGGCGATGACGGGCACCGCGATCGCGGCCTTGGTGCTGCGGATGTGGTCTAGGTACAGTTCGGGGCCAACGTGGTACTCGTCCGGTTCGGGGAAATAGGAGAGGGATTCGGCGAAGCTTTCGGTGCCGTATTCCAAATGGTGGTGCAGTTCAAATTTTTCCCGCAGGAGTTGCTCCTCAAAGAGGGAGTGCAGGACGATCGCCCCGGCACCGGCATCCTCTAGGCGGCGAATGTTGTCCAGATCCTCCGAAAGGGGGGCGGCGGCGGACGGGATGATGGGCGATCGCAGGGTCAGGCCCAGGTAGGTGGTGGTGAGGTCAGTCATGGAACCAGGGGGGTGAAGGGACGGCGGAAGGGTTTGCGGCCTATGCCTCGGGGTCGGGGTTGGGCGGGGCCTCCGGGGCGGGGGGCTGCTTCGGTTCGTGCAGTTGCACCAGGGCTTGATAGCGCTGCCAGCGGCTGTCCACGTCCTTTTGGGCTTCCGCCAGGAGCCGCTTGGCATCGGCGGGCTTGGTCTTGGTGAGCATCTTGAAGCGGTTTTCCGCATACATCGATTCCTGGACGCCTTTGCGGGGCGATCGCGAATCCAGATGCAGGGGATTTTGGCCCTGGGCGGCGAGGTCGGGGTTGTAGCGGTAGAGCAACCACCGGCCACTTTCGACGATCGCCTGCTGGTGGTGCATGGCCGTGGTCATGTTGATGCCGTGGGCGATGCAGTGGCTGTAGGCGATGATCAGGGACGGGCCGTCGTAGGCTTCCGCCTCCAGGAAGACCCGCAGGGTGTGCTCATCCTTGGCCCCGAGGGCGACGCTGGCCACATAAACGTTGCCGTAGGTCATGGCGATCGCGCCGAGATCCTTCTTGGCCGACGGTTTGCCGCCCGCTGCGAACTTGGCGACGGCGGCGCGGGGGGTGGCCTTCGAGGACTGGCCGCCGGTGTTGGAATAGACCTCCGTATCCATCACGAGGATGTTGACATTGCGGCCACTGGCGATGACGTGATCGAGGCCGCCGAAGCCGATGTCATAGGCCCAGCCGTCACCGCCGATGATCCAGACGGATTTTTTCACCAGGTAATCGGCCAGGGAGAGCAGTTGCAGGGCGTCGGGATCCGTTGCGCCCGCGAGTTTGCCCTTGAGGGCCGCGACGCGATCGCGCTGTTCCCAAATGTCCGCCTCGTCCCGCTGGTCCGCATTGATCAGCGCCGTTGCCAGGTCGTCGCCGACGCGATCGCGCAGCCGCTCCACCAACTCCGCCGCAAAATGGGCCTGCTTATCAATCGACACCCGGAAGCCCAGGCCAAATTCACCATTGTCCTCAAAGAGGCTATTGGACCAGGCGGGGCCGCGCCCGTGGGCATCCTGGCTCCAGGGGGTGGTGGGCAAGTTGCCGCCGTAGATGGACGAGCAACCGGTGGCGTTGGCAATCACCATGCGATCGCCAAACAGTTGCGACAGCATTTTGAGGTAGGGCGTTTCGCCACAGCCGCCGCAGGCCCCGGAGAATTCAAACAACGGCTGCTGCCACTGCTGCTGACGGATATGGGTGACATCGAGACTGCGGCGATCGGGGTTGGGCACCTTCAGGAAAAAGTCCCAATTCTGGCGCTCCGCCTCCCGCAGCGGTAGCTGTTCCTCCATGTTCAACGCCTTGAGGGACGGGTTGGCCCGGTTCTTCGCCGGACACACATCCACGCAGATGCCGCAGCCCGTGCAGTCCTCCGGCGCAATCTGGATCGTGAATTTTTCTCCCCCAAAGGCGCGATCGCGGGTATCCGTCGCCTTGAAGGTGGGGGGAGCCTCCGCCAGGGCCGCCCCGTCATAGGACTTGCCGCGAATCGTGGCGTGGGGGCACACGGCGACGCACTTGCCGCACTGGATGCACACGTCCGGATCCCAGGTGGGGATCGACTGGGCCACGTTGCGTTTTTCCCACTGGGACGTGGCGGTGGGGTAGGTGCCATCGCAGGGCAGTTGGCTCACCTTGAGGCTTTCCCCCTGCTGGACGAGCATTGGCCCCTCCACCTCCCGCACGAAGGCCGGGGCGTTGGCGGGCACGGGGGGCTGACGGCGGATGGGGCTGTCGGCCAAACCCAGGGGCACCTCGTACAGGTGATCCAACGTCGCGTCCACCGCCTTGAGGTTCATGGCGACGATTTCTTGCCCCTTCTTGCCGTAGGTTTTTTGGATGGCGGTCTTGATGGCCGCGATCGCCTCATCCCTAGGCAGCACATTGGCCAGGGCAAAGAAACAGGTCTGCATCACCGTATTGATGCGCCCGCCCATGCCGTTCTCGCGGGCCACCTGGTAGCCATTGATGGCGTAGACGCGGATATTTTTGCGGATGATGCTCTCCTGGATCTCGCGCGGCAGTTGACCCCAGGTTTCCTCGCGATCGTAGGGGCTATTGAGCAGAAACACGGCCCCCGGTGCCGCCGCCGCCAGCAGGTCCAATTTCTCCATGAACAGCCACTGGTGGCAGGCGATGAAGTTGGCCTGGGTGATCAGGTACGTGGACCGGATGCGATCGGGGCCAAAGCGCAGGTGGGAAACGGTGATGGCCCCAGATTTCTTCGAGTCATAGACGAAATACCCCTGGGCGTAGTTGGGGGTTTCTTCGCCGATGATTTTGATGCTGTTTTTGTTGGCCCCGACGGTGCCATCGGCCCCGAGGCCATAGAACAGGGCGCGCACGACGGAATCGGGCTCCGTGGAAAAACTCGCATCCCACGGCAGCGACGTGTGGGACACATCATCATCAATGCCGATCGTGAAGTGCCGTTTCGGGCGATCGCTCGCCAGATTCTCAAAAATGGCCTTCACCATCGCGGGCGTAAATTCCTTCGAGGACAGGCCATAGCGCCCGTTGATCACCTTCGGCAGGGTGTCCCCCTCCCAGGCTTCGCTGAGAGCCGCCACCACGTCCAGGTAGAGGGGCTCGCCGCCGGATCCGGGCTCCTTGGTGCGATCGAGAACCGTGATCCGCCGCACGCTCTTCGGCAGGGCCGCCACCAGGGCCGCCGCATCCAGCGGACGATACAGCCGCACCTTCAGGACGCCGACGGCGGATCCTTGGGCCGTCAAATAGTCCACCGTTTCATGGACCGTTTCGCAGCCGGACCCCATCAGCACCACCACATCGGTGGCCTCCGGTGCGCCGAAATAGTCGTAAAGGCGGTAGGCGCGGCCGGTCAGGGCGGCGAACTCGTCCATGGTGCGCTGGACGATCGCGGGGAGCGCCCCATAGAACGGGTTGACGCTTTCGCGCGCTTGGAAATAGACATCCGGGTTCTGGGCCGTGCCGCGCAACACCGGGCGATCGGGCGTCAGGGCGCGGCTCCGGTGGGCCAACACCCATTCATCACGGATCAGCGATCGCAGCACCTCCGGCCCGATCAGTTCAATCTTTTGCACCTCGTGGGACGTGCGGAACCCATCGAAAAAGTGCAGGAAGGGGATCCGGCTTTCCAACGTCGCCGCCTGGGAAATGAGGGCAAAATCATGGGCCTCCTGCACCGACGCGGAACAGAGCATGGCAAACCCCGTCCCCCGCGCCGCCATCACATCACTGTGATCCCCGAAGATGGATAACCCCTGGGCCGCCAGCGATCGCGCCGCCACATGGAGGGCCATCGGCGTGAGTTCCCCCGCAATCTTGTACAGGTTGGGGATCATCAACAGCAGGCCCTGGGACGCCGTAAACGTGGTCGTCAGCGATCCCGTCTGCAAGGCCCCATGGACGGCCCCAGCGGCCCCCCCCTCGCTCTGCATTTCCACCACCGACGGCACCGATCCCCACAGGTTGGGACGGCCCTCCGAGGCCCAGGCATCGGCCCACTCGCCCATGGGGGACGCGGGGGTGATGGGATAAATGGCGATGACTTCATTGAGGGCGTAGGCAACGCGGGCGACGGCTTCGTTGCCATCAAGGGTTGCGTAGGATTTAGCGGTCATAGCAGGCAACCTCACGGGCGGGGATCAGGCGGGCAAGTCGGGGCATCAGCCGAAGCTGAAATGGATCAATGGGGGACAAAAACAACCTGGAAATTGCAAAGCTCTCGCAATAGTTGGGTGAGTCGTTGATGGCGCGATCGCGAAACGTAAATACCAGGTTAAGAAAAGCCTATTTAAGCCTAGGGATTGGCCCCTCGAACCATTACGGAGAAACGTTTTTAGCGTGATCGCGTCGCAAATTTCCCTTCTCCATCCTCTAACGAAAGTCTTGGGGCGGGGGGAGATGTGATGCTTTTTTAATGACTAGATAAGGAACGCAATATTGTGATGCAATCGATTGCCGCGATCGCGGGGAATTTCGCCATGGACCTTAGGAAATGTGGGGGCGGGGCGAAGGGCGGGGCGATCGCGGCATTAGCCCTATTTTTGGAAACAATATGGGGTAATTTTTGCCAATTGTCTTTTCCTAGGCACCTATTCCACAATGGACCCATGCCCCGGCGGCAACGGTTCGGGGCACCCGGCGATCGCCCCCCAGGAGGAGGAGATTCAATGATTGAGGTTCGCTATGGCCGCGATCGCGGCGCTGCAAATTTCGGTTGGCTCGATTCCCGCCACAGCTTTTCCTTCGGGAATTATTACGACCCCGCGCGCATGGGCTTCAGCAGCCTGCGGGTGATCAATGAGGACAAAATCGCACCGGGCAAAGGTTTCGGGACCCACGGCCACCGGGACATGGAAATCGTGACCTATGTGCTCGACGGAGCCCTAGAACACAAGGACAGCCTGGGCAACGGCTCGATCATGCGACCGGGCGATGTGCAGCGCATGACCGCCGGGACCGGCATCCTCCACAGCGAGTTCAACCCGTCGCCCACGGAGTCGGTGCATTTACTGCAAATTTGGCTGCTGCCCGGTCAGATGGATCTCGAACCGGGCTACGAACAGCGCCACTTCCCCCTCGAAGATCGCCAGAATCGGTTCCGCGCGATCGCGACCCCCAACGGCCAAGATGATTCCGTCGTGATCCACCAGGACGCCACGATCTACTCCGCCCTCATCGACGCCGATCAAACGGTCACCCACGCGATCGCCCCCGGTCGCAGCGGTTGGTTACAGGTCGCCACCGGCGCGATCAATCTCAATGGCCTCGAACTGTCCGCCGGGGATGCGGCCCTGATCACCACCGATGGGGACGATGCGATCGCCCTCGACATCCTCAGCCACAGCGGCGACACCAACCTGCTGCTCTTTGATCTCGCTGCCTAGGATTTTTCATGACCTAGGACGCCGCGATCGCCCCGTTCACCCCCAATAAACCCATAGCCCCAAAAGGACTCAACCCATGAGCGACCCCATCGTCTTTGCCCAAAAGCCCGCCGTCCTCGAACTCGAACCGGGCGACTACTGGTGGTGCGCCTGCGGCAAATCCGCCAACGGCACCTTCTGCGACGGCTCCCACAAGGGCACCGGCCTCGCCCCCACCAAAGTCACCATCGAAGAAAAGAAAACCGTCGCCCTGTGCCTGTGCAAACACTCCCAAGGGGGGGCCTTCTGTGACGGCAGCCACACCAAACTCTAGGAATGTTCATTCCCTTGCTTTCGACCTAATCAATCCCTCTCCATAACCAATCCCTAGGGACGTGGACGCGGCTTACCGGTGGTGGGCCGCGTTTTCGCCGACTTGGTGCCCGTTCCCCCCGTCGCCTCGCGGGTGGTGCGCTGCTGGGCCGCCTTTTTGGCCCCCGTTTGGCCCCCCGTCTGCGTCCCGGTTTGGCCCCCCGTCTGGGTTCCCTTGCGGGCAGCGGTGACCGACCGAGTGGGGGGCGGTGGAGCCGGATCCGCCGTGGCGGCCCGCCGGGTGCGAATGGTCACATTCATGCCATCCTTCAACTGCTCCAGCACCAGCAGCGGCGTCGGTTTCGCCTTTTGATCCCAGCTCATGGTCGCCAGACGCCCCTGGAGGGTCGGCTGCCAGTGATCATCCTCATCATCCCCGAGGCTCAGGTAGCGCTCCATGCACTTAATGATTTCCTCAATGGTTTTCGAGGTGGGCTGGGTTGGCAATTTAGCAAGGCGGATTTGAATGCGAAAGAGCACCCGCTTATTGGTCTTCTTGCCGTCGTGGGTTTCATGTTCCACGTCGAAGATGTGATCCACCTGGCGGGCCTGGTTGCGATCGGCGGCGGACTGCTGAAGGCCCACCTGCTGCTGGGGTGGCCGCAGGGCGACGGATACGAGGGTTTTGACCTTCATCTTGATCTGATTGACGATCGCGAAATGGAAGGTTTCTTCCTGCATCCGCATCCGCAGGTAATCGAGGTTAAATTCCCGAGAATCCACCAGGTCCGGATTGGTTTCCATGCGGTGGATATCTTTGAGGGCAAAATCTAGGCGCTTCTTCAATTCTCGGGTGCGAAATTCTTCCATCCGCAGCCGTTTTTCCATCTTGATCCTTTCGAGATGGAAGTAAATAATTGTGCCCAGTAGCGCGAGGGCCATCAGGCCGGTCCCCAGAACCCAGGGGTTGCTGGGGGGGCTGCTGCTGGGGGCCGCAGGGGCCGCCTGGGCAAGGTGGAGTTCGGTGGTCAATGGGCGAGAAGAAGCAAGCACGGCTGCGCTCCCGATGAACGTAGTTGCGCCGACGGCGGCAAGGGGGACGGGGGGCCATGGTCCATTGCGGCGATCGGCAAGGGGTGAACTTGCTAACGGCAAACCCTAGGCGGCAAGGGTGAGGATGCGGTGCCCTTTGCCTCGGGGTTGGCGCGCTAGGGTGGAGACCCCTGGCGACAATAGGCTTCTGGGGGCTTCTGGGGTCTAGGTGAAGGCCCGCGATCGCGGCCCCGTGAAACAAGGGACGCCCCTGACTGACGTTGCTGACCGACGGGCCTCGCGGAGACCCGATGAGTCCAGAGTTCCTTCTAACTTGACACAAACCGTCTCCGAAACGACGGATCTGAACCTAATGGAGGTGCCCTAGGGTAGTGCCCAATGGGGGTGGCGCGCCCAAAACCCCTTGAAGGTCAGTTTAAAAATGTTAACGAATTTTGCGACCGGGCCACGGATCGTCACCGGGACCGGAAGGGCTATGGAACAATAGCCCAAGGTCGATCGCGGGTGTGTGGCCTGTATTGATTCCGTATTGATGTCCTATTGATGGGGTTTGACCCTGATGGGTTGTGCGTTGTCCCCCGCTGAGTTTCTGGCCCGCCGCGATCGCCCCCTCGTCCCCTCGCCCCCCTAATCCATAAAAATTCCGCCTAGCTCCAGAGCACCCCGCCTAAGCCCATGACCCTCGCCAATTCCGCTGCCGCCCCCCACCACAAAGCCCGCGCCCTCAAACCGGGCAGCCGCCGTCCGGCCAAGGAACTGTGCAGCGAATGTGGCCTGTGCGACACCTACTATGTCCACTACGTCAAGGATGCCTGCGCGTTCCTCAATCAACAGGTGGCAACCCTGGAGGAGGAAGCCCACGGCCGCAGCCGAAACCTAGAGTCCGAGGATGATCTCTACTTCGGCGTTCACCAGTCCATGACGGCGGCGCGCAAGACGGAGCCGATCGCGGGGGCCCAGTGGACGGGCATCGTCAGCAGCATCGCGATCGCCATGCTCGAAAGCGGCAAGGTGGAAGGGGTCGTGTGCGTCCAGAACACGGACGAGGATCGCTTCACCCCCAAACCTGTCATCGCCCGCAACCGGGAAGAAATCCTCGCCGCCCGAGTCAATAAACCCACCCTCTCGCCCAACCTGTCGGTGTTGGAACTGGTGGAACAGTCGGGCCTCAAAAAACTGTTGGTCATCGGCGTCGGCTGCCAAATTCAAGCCCTGCGGGCCGTCGAGAAGCAACTGGGCCTCGAAAAGCTGTATGTGCTCGGCACCCCCTGCGTGGATAACGTCACCCGCGAAGGGCTCCAGCATTTTCTCAACACCACCTCGCGATCGCCCGACACCGTGGTGCATTACGAGTTCATGCAGGATTTCCGGGTCCACTTCAAACACTCGGACGGCTCCGAAGAACAAGTCCCTTTCTTTGGCCTCAAAACCAACCAGCTCAAGGACGTGTTCGCCCCCTCCTGCATGAGCTGTTTTGATTACGTCAACTCCCTCGCCGATTTGGTCGTCGGCTACATGGGCGCGCCCTTCGGCTGGCAGTGGCTCGTGGTGCGCAACGATCGCGGCCAGGAACTGATGGATATGGTGGCCGACCAGCTCGAAACCCAGCCCGTCATGTCCTCGGGCGATCGCAAGGCCGCTGTCCAGCAGAGCATCCCCGCCTACGACAAGGGCGTCACCCTGCCCATGTGGGCCGCCAAACTCATGGGCGTCGTCATCGAACGGATCGGCCCCAAGGGACTCGAATACGCCCGCTTCTCCATCGACTCCCACTTCACCCGCAACTACCTCTACGTCAAACGCAACCACCCGGAAAAACTCGCCGATCACGTCCCCCCCTACGCCCAGCGCATCGTCGATCGCTACACCCTCCCGGACTAGGGGCGATCGCCCCCCCTCTAGATCCCTATCCCGAAGGATTTGGGCACCCTCACAACAGCCCCCAGGCTTCTTAGGGATTTCATAACCGGCGCTTAAGGGTCGCAAATGGCCCAATGCCCGAGCCCACAAGGAATCCATCGCGCTCCAGAAGGAATGCGATATATTGAACTTCGGCAATCATCCCGGTGCCATCGGGGGCCGTTGTCCGCTGAGCTTCAGCCCGTTCCACCGCGCCATTTGGCCGCACCTTTCAACTGCCCCTTGCCATCGTTTTCGGAGGTTCAACCCATGGGCATCAACGCATCGA
Source organism: Cyanobacteriota bacterium (assembly GCA_022402445.1). Classification (GTDB taxonomy): domain Bacteria; phylum Cyanobacteriota; class Cyanobacteriia; order CACIAM-69d; family CACIAM-69d; genus MS008. The sequence continues at coordinate 115,319 of JAKRSF010000007.1, forward strand.
TCACGGCCACCGCACCTGGGTCTTCCGAAGGGCAAGGATCAGAACATGTGAACCCCGCGCCGGACGCCGCTGCCGCCGATGCGGTGCCTCCGCCTGCACCGGAGGGGGGAGATCGCCCGGAGGCCACCAAAAAAGGACGCGGACGGCGGCAACCCCGCTGGCAGGATCCGCGCCTGACGGCCCAACTCGATGAGCAACTGGAGGCGGCAGGCAATCGCGCCTGGACCCTCGAAGACAGCGAACGGCTCTACCGCATTCAGGACTGGGGCGAGCCCTATTTCGCCATCACCGCCGACGGCCACATCACCGTGTCCCCCAAGGCGGAGCGGGGCGGGTCCATTAACCTCTACGAACTGGTGGAAGCCCTGCGGCAGCGGAATTTGGGCCTGCCGCTCCAGATTCGGTTTACGGATATCCTGGCCGATCGCATCGAGCGGCTCACGGGGGTGTTTGGTAAGGCGATCGCGCGCTACAAGTACCCTGGGGTCTATCGGGGCGTCTTTCCGGTCAAATGCAACCAGCAGCGCCATTTGATCGAAGATTTAGTCGAATTCGGCAAACCCTATCAATTTGGCCTCGAAGTGGGGTCCAAGCCGGAGTTGGCGATCGCCCTGGCGATGCTCACCACCCCCGGAGCGCTGCTGATCTGCAATGGCTACAAGGATCGCGACTATATCGAAACGGCCATGCTGTCGCGGCCCCTGGGCAAAACGCCGATCATTGTGCTGGAGCAGTTGGAAGAATTGCGCCTGGTGCTGGCGGCGAGCCAACGGCTAAAGATTCGGCCCATTCTGGGGGTGCGCGCCAAGCTCAATGCCAAGGGCGTCGGCCGCTGGGGAGATTCGGCGGGAGATCGCGCCAAATTTGGCCTCACCATTCCCGAAGTGGTCGAGGTGGTCGAGCAGCTACGATCCGCCGACATGCTCGATTGTTTGCAACTGCTGCATTTTCACATCGGCTCCCAGATTTCGTCGATCGGCACCATCAAGGACGCCATCCGCGAAGCGAGCCAAATTTATGGCGAACTCCACGGCATGGGGGCGGGCCTGCAATACATGGACGTGGGCGGCGGCCTCGCGATCGACTACGACGGCTCGAAGACCAATTTCCATGCGTCCAGCAACTACACCCTGCAAAATTACGCGGACGATATCGTCGCCGCCGTCAAGGAAACCTGCGCATCCCGCAATATTCCCGTCCCCACCCTGGTGAGTGAGAGCGGCCGCGCGATCGCGTCCCACCAGTCGGTGCTTGTGTTTGACGTGGTAGGCAGCAGCCAAATCCCCTGCTATCTCCCCACGCCCCCCACGCCGGACGAGCATCAAATCATCCGGGATCTGTACGAATGCTACGGCTCCATCTCCCCGACCAATTACCAGGAAATGTTCCACGACGCCACCCAATGGCGCGATGAGGGGCTGAGCCTGTTTGGCTTTGGCTATTTGCGCTTGGCGGAGCGGGCGCGCATCGAGCGGCTGTACTGGGCCTGCTGCACCAAAATCCGCGAAATTGCCCGTCAGCAGCCCTATGTGCCCGATGACTTGGGGGATATCGAAGAGGCCATGGCGTCGATCTATTACGCCAACATGTCCGTCTTCCAGTCCGCCCCCGATGCCTGGGCGATCGGCCAGATGTTCCCGATTGTGCCGATCCACCGCCTCCAGGAGGAACCCACCGAGCGCTGTATCCTCGCGGATCTCACCTGCGATAGCGATGGCAAGATCGATCGCTTCATTGACCTGCGGGACGTGAAGCATGTGCTGGAGCTGCACCCCCTCGAACGGTGTCCGGCGGGCAGCGATCGCGAATACAAACCCTACTTCCTCGGCATGTTCCTCAACGGGGCCTACCAGGAAATCATGGGCAGCCTCCACAACCTCTTTGGCGACACCAACACGGTCCACATCCACCTGACGCCCCAGGGCTACCGCATCGAAAACGTGGTGAAAGGGGACACCATGCGGGAGGTGCTGGGCTACGTGCAGTACGACACGGAGGCCCTCGTCGAGCGGATGCGCCAGCAAACCGAGCAGGCCATCCAGGAACAGAAGATCACCCTGCGGGATTCCCAGCTATTGCTCCAGAACTACGAGCGCAGCCTCAACGGCTATACCTATCTCTATCCCTAGTGGGCTAGGCTCTAGGGCGTGACCTTGCCGTTTGCGCCCCAGGAGTGCTGAGCGAACTGTGAATACCCCCATGGGCGATCGCCCCCTTTCGACGACGGAGAAGTTGGCCTATGGGGCCGGGGATCTAGGGCCGGCCATCATGGCCAATGTCCTGATCTTCTTCCTGCTATTTTTCCTGACGAATGTGGCGGGGCTACCCCCCGGTCTGGCGGGATGGATCCTGGCGATCGCCAAGATCAGCGATGCCATCAACGACCCGATCATCGGCGTTATGAGCGATCGCACCCAATCCCGCTGGGGCCGCCGCTACCCCTGGATGGCGATCGGAGCCGTGCCGCTGGGGGTGGCCTTTTTTTTGCAGTGGTGGGTACCGTTCCAGGATGACTGGGCGCTGTTTGTCTATTACCTGATCATTTCCGTCGCCTTCAACTTGGCCTATACGGCGGTGAATTTGCCCTATACGGCCCTGGCCCCCCAACTGACGGAGGACTACAACGAACGCACGCGCCTCAATAGCTACCGCTTCGCCTTTTCCATCGGCGGCAGCATTGGGTCGCTGATCCTGGCCCAGGTGATCTTTGCCCAGGTGGCGGATCCGATGACGCGCTATCTGCTGCTGGGGGCCATTTGTAGCCTTTTGTCCATCATCCCGGTCTATCTATGCATTTGGGGCACGTTCCGGCGGGGCATGGTGGGGGAGCGGTCCCTCGATGCGCGCCAGGAAACGGAGCCGTCCCAGCCGGTGGCGGCCCAGGTGAAGATGGCCCTGAAAAACCGCCCGTTTCTGTTCGTGATCGGGATTTATCTGTGTTCGTGGCTGGCGGCGCAGCTTACGGCGTCGATTCTGCCCTATTTCGTCACGTCCTGGATGGGCTTGCCGGAGGCGGAATTCCCCAAAATGGCCCTGGCGGTCCAGGGGACGGCGCTGGTGATGCTGTTTGTGTGGAGTCGCCTGAGCGAGCGGCTGGGGAAACAGGGGGTATTTTTCGCGGGGGCCAGCCTGTGGGTGGTGGCCCAAGCGGGGCTATTTCTGCTGCAACCGGGTCAGGTGGGCCTGATGTATGCCCTGGCGGTGTTGGCGGGCTGTGGGGTGGCGACGGCCTATCTGGTGCCCTGGTCGATGCTGCCGGACACGATTGATCTCGATGAACTCAATACGGGCCAGCGGCGCGAGGGGATGTTCTGCGCGTTTATGGTGTTTCTGCAAAAGCTGGGCATTGCCCTGTCCCTGTGGCTGGTGAGTCAGGCGATCGAGTGGGCAGGCTATATCGAGTCGAAGCCGGGGATGCCGGTGCCGGTGCAGCCGGATTCGGCCCTGTGGGCGATTCGTATTTCTGTGGGGCCGCTGCCGACGCTGGTGCTGATGGTGGGGGTGTTTCTGGCGGTTAAGTATCCCATCACGAAGGCGATTCATGGGGAGATTTTGCTGAAGCTGTCGGAGCGGCGATCGCGCTCTGATTCCGTTAGTTCTTCTGATGTTGCGGAAATTTCGCCGGATCAGCCGGAGCGGCGATCGCGCCTTGATTCCCTTGATCCTTAGGGGTGACTGCTGAGACTGGGGAATGTAGGGAGTGTTGTTAAATCGCTCCAGAACCCTTAATACAAGGGACTTAAGCCCCTTATCCCTATCGGCTCGGCCATGATGGAATAGGGTTTTGAGGCCATTCGATGACAGACCCTAGCATTGCCATGGCGTTGGGGATGGAAAAATGCGGTGGTGGGATTTCCCGAGGCCCCGGGGTCCAAGGTCGTGATCGACGGCGGCGCGATCGAGGATCCACTGAGCATAGGTGTTGCTGTTGGGACCGGGCCAGTAGCGGTACCGATCGCGGTGGGGATAGGTGGTGGGGCTGGCGATGAGTTCCTGGGCGAGGCGGTTGGCGATCGCGCCGGTCCAGGATCGTTCGCACCAACTGCCCCCATTGCCGACGCCGCTGGTGGGGGCCATGAGATTTTGGTGTAGATGGCCCCAGTGGCGACCGCCCACGCCGCGCCGCTGCCAGATTTCCCAGCGATCGCGCCGATCGCCCTGGACCACCACGAACCAATAATGCACCGCGATCGCCCCCACCCACGGGATTTTGGCGGCCCGCAGCTCCACAAGATCAAGGCCAATCAAGGGATCCACAGGAGACGGGGGGAGATGCGATCGCGGTGCTTCAGCCATACCGATTCGGTCTAGGTCCAATGCCCCCTAGAAGGCAAACTCCGTCCGCAGGACACCAATCACGGCGGTTTCATCCTCCTCGGCATTGAACACCGCGATCGCCCCCGGCGTAATCGACACATTATCATTCAGGGCAAAGCGATAGAGCGCCTCCACATGGAAGGGCCGCTCATCATCCTCCCGCGCCCCGCGCGCATCCACCACCGCAGGCGGCTGGCCCACCATCAACGCCCCAAAACTGCCCTCCTTGAACAGATCCGGGAACGTCAGCGCCACCGCCCAGGTCGTCGCATCCAGGTGCTGGTCGCGATCGCTCGCGTTGCGGGCGTGGGTATAGCCAAACCAGCCATTGATGCCGAAACGGTCAGAAATCAGGTAATTCGCCTGGAAACCCACGTTATCGCTAATTACCGAGCGGCCCCCAAAGGGATCCAGCGTTGCCGAGGTTCCCACGCCCCCCATCAGGCCAATCTCCTCATCGCCGCCAAAATCCTTCCGGGAGTAGTAGCTATGGGAGTAGAACAACCCGGCCCCCAGACGACCGCTGGAACTGGTGTAGTTCACGCTCACATTAGCGCTATAGCTGCCGTTGAACAGGCCATTACCCAGGTTCGGCGACGCCGCATTGCCCGCGTAATAGCCCACATTCACATTCACCGTATCGCTGAGATCCCACATCAGGCCAAACCCCGCATCCGCAGGCTGGCGCAGGACTGGGTTGCGATCGCCAAAGGCCGACAAAGCGCCCGACCCGTCCCCATAGAGGAAATTGTTGTGGACCGGGTGGGTGTCATCGATATCGAGGCCCGTCGCCCCCACGATCGCACTCAGGCGATCGCCTAGGGGGAACGAGTAGCCCAAAAAGGTCAGGCCAAAGCTGGTATCTTCCCCGTCGCCGTAGCTCAGGCCCCCGAGGCCCGTCACATCACTCAACGGGCTTTGGACCGTATTGGATTCCAAACGGGTGACCAATAAATCCTCACCGGAGAAGCTGGTATTGAACAGCAGCCGCGTCCGTTGCCCAAAGGCGATTTGTTCGCGATCGCTCCCCTCCAGGGTCCCCCCATGGAGACTGAAAATGACATTCCCCTCCAGCTTCGTGGTGGTGGAAAACTGGTTCGCCTCCAGTTCCGACGCCCGCGCTTCGAGGGCATCGACCCGCCCGCGCAGGGTTGCCAACTCCGCCGCGAATTCCTCCTGGAGCCGCTGCAACGTCTGCAAATCCGCCTTCGTGGCCAGATCCGCCGACGCCGTACTGATCAATTCCTCCACCTTAGCGAGGCAGGCATTCAACCCCGCCGCAAACTCATAGCGGGTGAGGGCGCGGTTGCCGCGAAAGGTGCCATCCGGGTAGCCCGCGATGCAGCCGTAGCGCTCCACCAGCGATTGCAGCGCCTGAAACGCCCAGTCCGTCGGCTGCACGTCCGATAGCTGCGAGACGGACGTGACCTGTTCGAGGCCATCGCCCCCGTCACTGCCGATCGCCAAAAATTCCATCTCCTGCGCGATCGCGGGGGCCGCCCCCACCGCCAGGGCCGCCGACACCAGGGCCGCCGACGCGATCGCCCGATTCGTTCCCATCCGTTGCATCGCCATCCAATCCAATCTCCTCATCTCCACCCCTGCGTTGATTGTCTAAAGCTTGAGATCCCGAAACCCAAAGGCCCACGGCCCCACTGCATCCATGGACCGGGCCTGGGGATTTCCAGAAATCTCAATAGGATAGGGGCCATTCTCAACATTATTGATAATTAAGTCAATAGTTAAGATTTTATGAACCCCGCCCCTGGGCCATCGGAACGGGTTCACCATGGCAGACTGGCCCCGATTGTTCTATGCCTCGGGGGGGTATTGGGGGCCTGAGGGGCTGGTGTTGATCGGGCTGGAATCCGGGTGGCCCCCTGGCTCGAACCGGTGGGGAACGAGGGTCTGAAACCCCTTGTCTCACGGAATTTCAGAGGATTTCAGGAACTTGGGCGGCGCATCCTAGGGGTCTTCCTGGAGTTCCTGGAGGCGATCGTACCAGCGCAGAAGCATCCGCCCGAGTTTGTGGGAATGGTGGCGCACGAGGCCCGTTTGGGGATCTTCGTCGATGACATTCGCTAAAACCACCCGGCGACCGAGGCGGGCGATGATGTCGCGATCAACTGCGACGGGGTGGGAGTCTTCGCGGGCGTAGCGATCGAGGGCCCTGGGGGAGGGGGGATCCTTCTGAACCAGGACCGTATCAAATAAAATCCGGCCACAGGCCCGGTCGATCGCGGCGATGTGGTCCCCGACGCTGTAGTGGTCCGTTTCCCCCGGCTGGCTCATGACGTTGCAGACATAGATGCACGGGGCGATCGAGGCCGCGATCGCGTCGGCAATCCCCGGCACCAGGAGATTCGGGATGATGCTGGTGTAGAGACTGCCCGGACCAATGATGATGTAGTCCGCCCGTCGGATCGCTTCGACCGCCTTGGGCAGGGCCGGGGGATTTTCCGGCGTGCAGCCGACCCGGGCAATGCGGCCCTTCGCCTCAGGGATATTGGATTCGCCCTCAATGCGGCGGCCATCGTCCAGTTCCGCCCACAGGCGCACATCGCTGAGGGTGGCGGGCAATACACACCCTCGGATCGCCAACACCTGGGAACTGGCCGCGATCGCGGCTTCAAAATCCCCCGTAATCTCCGTCATGGCCGACAGGAACAAGTTGCCAAAACTGTGGCCCGTCAAGCCATCCCCCACCTCGAAGCGATATTGGAATAGCGCCGTCATCAGCCGCTCCTCCGCCGACAGGGCCGCCAGACAGTTGCGGATATCCCCCGGCGGCAGCACCCCCATCTCCCGCCGCAGCCGCCCCGACGAGCCCCCATCATCGGCCACGGTGACGATCGCCGTGACATTGGAACTGTAATTTTTGAGGCCCCGCAGCAGAGTCGATAGGCCCGTCCCGCCCCCGATCGCCACAATGCGCGGCCCCCGATTCAGGCGGCGGTGGGTCAGCAGGCGATCAACCAAATCCTCCTCATGGTCCGGCATCAGCACTTCCGTGATGCTCTCAAACGTCCGCGTTTGGCCCCAAAACACCAACGCCAGCCCCGCCGCCACCAGCGCCGGTCCCGACACGGAATGGGGCAGCCACACCGCGATCGCACTGACGAAGGAGCCCATCACCTGGGTCACGTAAAAAACCGGCGTCTGCTTCGTCCAGATCAGCACCCCCAGCCCCAGCAGCAGCACCCCCCCCGCGCTCACCAGCAGCCACCGTTTAACGAACAGTCCGGGCGACAGCCATTTAAACCACTGGTTCACCTGGCGTGGGGTGCGGTGGCGCATCATCCGATGGCGCAGGGCCACCATACGAGCAAGGGGGGACGGGTAAGGATAGTGCTTCAAGGATTTAAGCAGGGGCAAGGGGACGATTGAAGGATGGGGAGGCGTGGGCAGTGCTTAGGGGCAACTCTAAAGAACAATCGCCGTTTCGATCAACCGCAGGCCCGGTTGCTGATCCAGTCGCGGGGTTGCCCTAGTCCGGAGCCGTGGCCTTTGGGTCCATCGATCCAGTACGCCAGCGGATGCCGTTGATCAGGGCCAAGGGATAGGGCTAGGCGAGCTAGGGGAGTGACTAGGCTACAGCATGCCACAGGTCCTTGGGGCGATCGGGCGCGATCGCCCCTGAAACCGCCCTTGAAACCACCCTTTACGGCGGTCTTGGGGTAGGTTTTGGGACTGCCAATGGGCGCGATCGCCCCCAGCCCCCGGACAGTCCCCCCCACCTGAGGCAAGATCAAGAAGAGCCCCCCGGTTAGCCACTTCCACCGATGCCCCCCCCAGGGACCACGGCCCTGTGGCACCCCAACAGCCGTCCCGTGCTGCCATGTCACTTCCCCAGTTCGCGCCTAGAATTTAAGGAATTTCAAGCAAGGAACCCACCACCAACCCACCGACCAACCCAGCCATCAACCCACACACTAGCCCTTGGCGAGCCCAGCAGTGATTGAATACAACCCCCTCGGCGGGATTTCCCTCAACCCTCTGCTACGGCCGCCCCCGGTTCGCGCCGCCAGCGTTCCGGCTGCCCCCTTGCCGTCAGGCCCTTGATCCCCAGGGAAGCATCGGACCCATGAGCTAGATTTCAGGATGATTCCAGATCGCCCAGGGATGCACACGCCCTCGCCCAGCGGCCCAAGCCGATCCACCCCCAGGAGTTTCACCCCCATGCTCAACGCAACGGACCAATCCTTCACCCGACCGGCGGTGCCGATGGCCCATCCCCACGGGGTCACGACGGCGACGCTCGATCGCCACGGCCCCCACGAGTCCCACCAGGGCCATCCCCACCGCGATCGCCCCCCCTGCACGACGCCGTTGATTGAACTGCGGGGCGTCACCAAGCGCTTCGGCTCGAAATTGGTGCTCGATGGCATTGACCTCAAGCTCTATGCCAACCAGGCCGTCGCTTTCATTGGCCCGTCGGGCACGGGGAAATCGACGATTATGCGGATCATCAGCGGCCTGCTGGAGCCCGATGCGGGGGAGGTGTATGTGGCGGGCCAGCGGCGGCAGGGGCTCATGGGGGACACCCGGGAGCCGGAGGGGGTGGATCTGCGGCTGGTGTTTCAGCAGGCGGCCCTTTTTGATTCGTTGACGGTGGCGGAGAATGTGGGGTTTTCGCTGCTGCAACATTCGTCGTTGAGTGCGGCGGAGATTTTGCCCCTGGTGGAGCGGGCGCTGGCGCGGGTGGGGTTGCCGGGGGTGGGCGATCGCTATCCGGCGGAGTTGTCCGGGGGGATGCGCAAGCGGGTGAGTTTTGCGCGGGCCATCATCGAAAATCCCACCAGTGACGATACGCGCCCGGAACTGCTGCTCTACGATGAACCGACGGCGGGCTTGGATCCGATCGCGTCGACGATCGTTGAAGATTTGATGCGGGATCTGAGCCGCCAGGTGGATAACTGTTCGACCTATGCGGTGGTGACCCACCAGGACAGCACGATTCGGCGGACGGCGGATCGGGTGGTGTTCCTTTATGGGGGGCAGATCCGCTGGGATGGGCCGGTGACGGAAATTGACCGCACGGACAATCCCTATGTGCGCCAATTTTTCAGCAGTGCGGTGGATGGGCCGATCCGCGTGGCAGGCTAGACAGGCGCAATTGTTGGACTGGGTGATGGGGGTTGACCGTGCGATCGCAAACCATGCGGGAAGGGGCAGTGGGGCTGTTGGCGTTGGTCAGCCTTTCGGCGTTGGTGGCGCTGGTGGTGTGGCTGCGGGGGGTGGCCCTCACGCGCGATAGCTATCGGGTGCGGGTGGAGTTTCCGTCCGCCGATGGGCTGGATGTGGGGACGGTGGTGACCTATCGCGGGGTGCCGGTGGGGCGTATCGAGCGGCTGGAGCCGGGATCGAATTTGGTGGCGGTGGTGGTGCGCATTTCGCCGGCGAGTCTCCGCATCCCGAGGCAGGTGGAGGTGGAGGTGGACCAGACGGGGTTGATTGGGGAGGCGGTGCTGTCGATTGTGCCGGAGGGGACGATCTCGGGGATTGAGCGGCTGCCGCTGCCGACGGATGAGGGCTGTTCGGCGGTGCGGGTGCTGCTGTGCGATGGCGATCGCGTGGCGGGCAATCCGCCGATTAATTATGGGTCGCTGATCCGGGCGATGGTGAAGGTGGCGGATCTGGTGACGGCTTCGGAGTTCCAAGATCGGATGGATGGGCTGCTGGACAGTGTGGAGGCGACGTCGCGGGAGATTCGGGGCCTGAGTCGCAATGGGGCGAGTTTGGCGCGATCGCTGGAGCGGGAGTTGCGGGTGTTTAGTGCGACGGCGCGATCGCTGACGAATACGTCGGAAACGGTGGGGGCGATCGCGCGATCGTCTGGTGGTGAAATTGCGCCCACGGCGGCGGCGATTCGCGGGGCATCGAACCAAACGGCGGCGACCCTCAGTACGCTCAATGGTTTGCTGGTGAATAATCGCACGTCCATTACGACGACCCTGGGCAGTATTTCGCGCACGAGCGATAGCCTGCGGGAGGTGTTTCAGGAGGTGGCTCCCCTGCTGCGGAATATTAATGAAAGTGGGGTGCTAGCCAGTCTGGATGCGCTGGTGGATAATGCGGCAGCGGCGATCGGGAATTTGCGCCAGTTGACGGGGGCGGCGAGTGATCCGTCAATGATTTTGAATTTGCAGGAAACCCTAGATTCGGCGCGGACGGTGCTGCAAAATGTGGAGAAAATTACGGCGGATCTGGAAAGTTTGACGGGGGACGAAAAGTTTCGCGAAAGTCTCCGCAAGATTATTACGACGCTCGGGGATTTGCTGTCGTCGGTGGAGGAGCTCGATCGTCAGGTTGCGATCGCGAAGCACCAGGCCGTTGAAATTCAAGCCGCCGCGATCGCCCGAGGAGAGCGCCCTAGACCGGTCACGGTTCCCTAGCCAATCTTGCCGTCCCGTGAGGTTTCCCATGGTTCAATCCCCCAGCCGATCCATTAGCCTCGAAGAATTTTTGCAGCGGCCAGAAACCAAACCGGCCAGCGAATACCTAGGCGGAAAAATCATCCAAAAGCCGATGCCCCAAGGCAAGCACAGCACCCTGCAAACGGAATTGGCGATCGCCATCAACGCCACCCTAAAACCGCAAAAAGTTGCCAGGGCCTTTTCAGAACTGCGCTGCACCTTTGGGGGCCGCTCCATCGTCCCGGATCTATCGGTTTTTATGTGGGATCGGATTCCACGGGATGCCAGCGGGGAAGTTGCCAATACATTTCTGACTCCACCGGACTGGACCATTGAAATCCTATCCCCGGATCAAAGTCAGACGAAGGTCACTAAAAATATTCTCCACTGTCTCAATTTCGGAACACAAATGGGTTGGCTGGTGGACCCGGACGAAAAAACGATTTTTGTCCACCAACCCATGCGGCCCCTCGAAGTCTTTGATAGCCCCGATCAAGTCGTTCCAGTTCCAGACTTTGCCAGGGATCTCAGCCTGACGCTTGATTCAATTTTTGCGTGGCTTTTGGAATGACGATCGCGGGGTCTAGCTCCAATCTTCTTCATTGCGCTTACTGCGGCCCCGCACCTCATAGAGATTGCCGATCGCGTGGATAGCGCGGGTTTTTTCAAAGAGTTCCGCCTCCGTCAGCCCCCAATTCGCGAGGGCCGCATCAAGATTGGCCTGGATCACCCGCGCCCCCGGAAAACCGCGATAGCGCACCCGCAACCGGGCCAGTTCCGCAAGGTTATAATCCGTTGGCGCTTCGGTCAGGAGCGATCGCGCGATCGCCCCATCACTCGCCTCCTGGGGATGAACCTGATCCTTAGTTGTATTGGAAGTTGCCATGGTTATTGAGCGAGTAGAGAACCAGCGATCGCAAGCTGCATAGGGCCATCGCCTCTAGTTTGCAGCAAAAGGTTGAATTAATCTAACTTAAGCAAATTCTTGAACCAACAGAAAATTTAAGCAGGCGTATTTTCAATAGCCATCACCTTTGCCACAAAAACACTGGAGCTCGGTATATCATTAAGAAAGAATGCAATCCCCGAATAATGGGTGAGATATATGGCGCTTACGTCACAGCCATGGCAAAGATGGGATAGCGTTGATTTTGCCAATCGTCAGTTACTGCCCGAATACTCCGGCATTTATGTCGTTGCTGATGCTGATGGGATTGTGTGGTACGTCGGCCAAGCCATCAACATCAAATCCCGGTGGTCAGGCAAGGGCCATCATCGCTATCGACAACTTGCCTATCACCACATTAAAAAGCAGAGAAAAATTTATTGGCTTCCCGTCGAAAGTTCGTTGCTCGATGAACAAGAACGTCGTTTCATAGAGCTTTTCAAGCCTTCCTTAAATGGCAGTCGAGTTCGTAAGTCGATGCCCAAAAATCCAAAAGTACTTAGTGAAATAAAACGAATTCTGAAGACACTCAACCGATCAAATTTTCTTTATCCGCAAATTCGATCTCTAGTCTTTGGCGGCTATGAAGAGGAGGATCTACAGTGCATCATCGTTATCATCAATATGAATGATCTAAAAATCATCGACGGCTCGGCCTTTAAAAAGTACCAGCCAGCCATCAGGAGTGCCTGGAAAAATCTTGAAACTGAGTGCGGCAGATCAGAAGAGGAGTTTCATTTAGTTAGAATCCCTTGCTTCTTCATTGAAAATCTGTGCTTTGAGTTTGTTGCCGTCCCTGAAGTTATCCAATTTCTCTATGAAAATCCAGATTTGCATGATGTCTACTTGGGAACCACACAAATTTTTGGGATTGACGTAAAAGCGATCAAGAATTTAGGTCTATTTGATCAAATCAATCTTAAGGAGGAAATTATCCATCCCTTCCTGTCAGGGAAGGGACGGTTAACCAACGCAGCCTACCTCATGTATCAGAAAGACGAGATAGGATTGATGGCGTCTAATTAGAGGAGCTCTGTCTTTAGAAATCAAACAGAGCCATGCATGTCTTTAATTAGATTTCCTGTTCATAGATGCGATAGGTTTTCGTGATCGTGCCACCGATCGCCTCCACCAGCTTTCGCGACGGGTAATTATCCTCATAGATATAGCCCAACTCCGCCGTCCGGTAGGGATTTTTGATGTTTTGGACATTATTGAGGGCAATGTAGATCAACGCCAGTGGAATGCGCTTCGTAATATATTCCGGCAGGGAGCAGATCACCAAAACCCGCCCGCGATTGATCTTCCGCCGCGCCCACAAAAACTTGAGAATACCCCAAAAATTCAGTCGCCCATTGGCCGCCCGCAGGGCAATGTTATAGTCCGGCAGCGCCATCAAAAAACCCACCATTTCCCCATCAATTTCAGCGATCGGGAAAAAGTCAGGATTAACAATGGACTGGAGATCCTTAGCCTCCTCTAAAAAATCCGCCTCCGTTCGGGGGGTGGAGCTGTAATTTTCCTTGAAGGCTTGGGTGAAGAGCCGATAGATGGCTTTGGCGTCCTCCGTGAAGGCGTCCCCCTTGAGGTTGACGGGCCGGAAGCTGACGCCGGAGCGGGTGGCGACCCGGTGGGCGCGCTCGAAGATGGGATTGGCGACGATATTCGTGGGAATGGTGTAGGCGTAGGCGTCCTTGGCCTTTTCAAACCCCAGCTTTTCCATTAGGTGAGGATAGTACGGGGGGTTGTAGGGCATCATGATGTAGGGGGCATCCTCGAAGCCGTCCACCAGCATGAGGCAGCGGATGTGGGTGGACAGGTCGATGGGGCCGCGCAGGGCGACCATGCCGCGATCGCGGAGCCAGCCGATCGCGTGATCCAACAGCGCCCGTGCCACCAATAGATCATCAATGCACTCGAAATAACCAAAGAGGCCCACGGCCCGATCTTCCTTGGCCACCAGGCGATCGTTCACCGCCGCCACGATGCGCCCCACCGGTTCGCTGCCCGTTGCTTCGTCCCGGTAGGCCACAAATGCCTGGAGGGTGCCATAGGTGCGGAAGGGATTTTCTGGCCCCAGTTCCTTGGCGATTTGGCTGCGCAGGGGGGGCACCCAGCGATCGTCGCCCCGGTAGACGCGGGCCGGTAGATTCAAGAAGGCATCTAGATCCCCATCGGTTTCGACGGGACGGACGGTGATGGGCTCAAGGCTGGGGGCTGCCGGGACGGTCACGCGATCGCTCTCCTGGAAAATGGGCTACGGAGATGGGGTCGGCGGGCGGCCCCAAATCTCGCCCCTATCGTAATGCGACAATCGGGGACAATTGCGGGAAATTACGGGGAAATCCTGACGCAAAAACGGCGATCGCGAGGGGCGACCATGGCAGAGCGGGCAAGGGGGGAAATGGGACAAACGGATGCGGGGCGTGCGCCTCGGCTGGTGATTCCCCTGGGGGATCCGGCGGGCATCGGGACGGAGGTGGTGCTCAAGGCCCTGGCGATGGATGGCCCTTGGGCGGGGGCGACGATCGCGCTGGTGGGCGATCGCGAGCTGCTGATGGGGCAATATGACCAGTTGCGGCGGGTGACGACGGCTCCTTTGGCGAATCCGGCGGACTGGCCGATCGTGGATGTGCCCGTGGCGGATCGGGGGGCGATCGCCTGGGGGCAGCCCAATGGGACAACCGGCGCAGCGGGGTTTGCGTGGCTGGACCGGGCGATCGCCGAAACCCTGGCGGGGCGCTTCGATGCGATCGTCACGGCCCCCATTGCCAAGGCGGCGTGGCACGCGGCGGGTCACCACTACCCCGGCCAAACGGAGGTTTTAGCGCAACGGGCGGGCGCAAACCGGTTTGGCATGATGTTCGCCGCGCGATCGCCCCGCACCGGCTGGATTTTGCGATCGCTCCTGGCCACAACCCACATCCCCCTAGCGACGGTGCCCGCCACCCTGACGCCGGACCTCTTGAATCAAAAGTTAGAGTTGCTCATCGACACCCTAGCGACGGACTTTGGCGTGGCGGCTCCCCACATCGCGATCGCGGGCCTGAATCCCCACAGCGGCGAGGGCGGCAAACTGGGCCACGAGGAGCGCGATTGGATGGATGACTGGCTCCGGGCCAGCCGCGATCGCCACCCCCAGGTCAAATTAGTGGGCCTCGTGCCGCCCGATACCCTCTGGGTTGGGGCCGGTCGCGCCTGGTTTGGGGATGACTCAGACATGGGTGAGGCAAAGGATCGCGATCGCGCGATCGCCCACCTCCCCGACGCCTACCTGGCCCTGTACCACGATCAGGGGCTCATCCCCGTCAAACTCATGGCCTTTGACCGCGCCGTCAATCTCACCGTCGGCCTGCCCTTTGTACGCACCTCCCCCGACCACGGCACCGCCTTCGACATCGCCGGTCAAGGCATCGCCCGGGGCATCAGTTTCGCAGCAGCCCTCGACTGGGCGATCGCCCTCGTGCAGCGACGCCAGACAGCCCCACCCCAACCATCAACCCATCCAACCCCCGCAAGACAAGGGGCTTAAGCCCCTTGCTTCCATCGGCTGTATTCAAGACACTGCAAAGGTTTTAGGCAGGTTGACAACAGTCCCTAAGCCCTGATGTCGCCCGTCTCCTGGAGCGATTCAATCAAGCCCCCACAGGCATCCAGCAGCAAATTAATCACCGTCCTAAAGCCCTCCGGCCCGCCATAGTACGGATCCGGCACCTCCTGGGTGGAGTGGTGGCGGCAATAATCACACATCATCTTCACCTTGTCCCGGTAGCGCTGCTGGGGATCCCGCTTGAGGATATCCCAATAGTTCTCTCGATCCATCGCCAGGATGAGATCAAATTCCTCCAAATCCTCCTCCCTCAAGGGGCGCGCAGAGCCGGTCATGGTCAGATTCAGTTCCGCCAACGCCGCCGCCTGCATCCGGCGATCGGGCGGATTTCCCTCATGCCAGCCCCCCGTCCCAGCGGAATCACAGGTCACCTGATCCGTCAGCCCCCTCTCGGCCAAGAGGTGATTCATGATATTTTCCGCCGCTGGCGATCGGCAGATATTGCCCAGGCAAACGAACAGGATCCTGTAGGGCTGATCGCCAGTTGCGGGGTGATTGATCTCACGTCCATCGGTCATGATCGCGCCGCCTCCCAAGCCGCTATGGTTTCAACACCGCTGGCCGCATCCCCAAAATGAGGCCAACCAAAAGGGGGCCACCGTCCCAAGGCCGTTGAGTCACTAGCCCCGCGCGATCGCCCCCCGTCTGCCCCCACGCCCCATGGCTGGGGGAAATTTCTACCTACATACCGGGCAGTTGCAAACCCGCCGTCAGGGCCTCCATCCGCTCGCGCATGGTTTCCGTCGAGCTGCGGTAGGCATCCTGCATGGCCGCCAGCACCAGATCCGACAGCACATCCGCCCCCTCATTGAGGGCCTCTGCGGAAATCTCGACCCCGCGCGGCTCCTGGTTACCGCTCATGGTGACCTTGACCATGCCGCCGCCGGCCTGCCCTTCGATGGTCATTTCCTCTAGCTCTTGCTGGAGGCGCTTGGCGTCCTCTTGCACCTGCTGAGCCTTCTGCACGGCTTGGGCAAGCTGCTTCATTTTGCCAAGCCCAAAGCCAAATCCTTTATCTGCCATAGGTTATGTCGAACGGGGGTCGGTCTAGGTTAATCAATGACGGAAGTTGTGGACGGGCAACGTGGTGCGGTATTGCGACCCCAATGCGGTCCCTGCCCATGCTAGCACTCGGATGGACCCCCACTGTGCCCGCTGCGATCGCCCTCCACCGCCCCCCCGATCTCCCCCGGCCCGTCCCCTGAGGCTGCCCCTTTGGCCTCCCCCTGCCCATCCCCCGCCCCCTCAATCTCCAAATCCTCATCCGCGTCCAGCAGCACAAACCGCCGCACCGTCGAAGCGCCGGGTCGGGCCTGCCACCGCGATCGCCCCGACAGCAGCCACCACCAGGCCGCCAGGTTCACCCACGCCCGCCAGGACAGGCGCAGCGCCTCCCAGAGATGGCCCTGCCGCAGGGCTAAACAGGCCCAGCGCAGGCGGATATAGTCCCGAAAGTCCCGCAGGCGCGGCAGATCCCGCCGGCGATCGCTCGCCACCCGCTCATAGAGCCTCGCCGTATTCGCCAAATCCCAGTACAGCCATCGGGACAGGGACGGACGCGATCGCCCCGCCGGTCCCACCGCCGCCACCTGCGCCCCCCGCACCACCACCACGCGATCGCACAGCAGAGGCGAATAGCGCCGTTTCCGGGACACCAACACCTGGGACGACAGGGACGGCGGCGGCTGGCTCACTCCCCCCAGCAGCAGCCCCACCCCCCAAGCCACGATCGCCACCCCCAACACCTGCAACGCCAACCGGGGATAGCCCTGGCGCAGCAACTGGCGACTCAAGCGCAACCGCAACTGAAACTGTAGCCAGCGCAGGTAGCGCCCCGTCAGCCCCGGCCGATCCGGCGAACTGCGTCGCAGCCACGCCCGATAATGGCGCTGCCACCGCACCCGCGTATCGCGATAGCGCCAGCCCAACCCATAGCGCCACCGCCCCACCCGCGCCCGCAACAGCAAATGCCACCCCCGCAGGGACAGCACCGCCCGCCCCGCCAAGGTCAGGGCATCGCGCCAGCGCCGCTGCTGCAACGCCACAATGCCCCAATGGAGCCGCAGATAGCTCTCGATCGTCTCGGCGCTGGGGGTCAAGGGGCGATGGCGCATCCCCACGTAGCGATGGATTTTGTTTTTGATCGAGCGGTTCGTGTCAAACCGTTCCTGGAGGGGAAATTTGCGGTTGAGAGCCCCCTCCCAAACGGTGCGGTAGCCCAGGCATTGATTGATAAAGATGGCGTCGCCAAAGCGGGCAATGCGGATCCAGGCATCGATGTCGTCGCAGTTGGTGTCGAGGGACGAGTCCCAGCCGTTGGACTGGAGAAAGGCTTCGCGCCGGAAGGCCACCTGGATGGGCGTCCCGAAGGGCACCACCTCCACCAACATGCCGAAATGCACGTCCTCCTGGGGGATATAAAACACTTTGCCGGGGCCGTGGCGGGCGGTGCGGCTCAGTTCGACGCCCCGGGAATCGACCTGGGCCGCTTGGCAGGAGCACAGGGCGGGGGGTGGGCGCAACTGGCCCCGGAAGTGCTCTTCGTGGGCGGCGATCGCGCGGGCCATGACGGCGATGCAGTTCGGGGCGAGATAATCGTCGTCATCGAGGGGCTTGATCCAGTCGCCGCTGGCGATCGCCACCCCCCGGTTCACGGCGGCGGAATGGCCCGCATTGATGAGATTGCGGTAGTAGCGCAGGGGGCGATCGCCCGACGGCCCCAGGGTCTCCAGAAGCTGGCGCATGTAAGCCTCCGTGCCATCACTGGAGCAGTCATCCACCACAATCACTTCACAGGGCTGGGTCTGGGCCAGGGCCGATGCGATCGCCCGCTTCAGCAACGACAGCCGGTTATAGGTGGTGATGACGATGCTGAACTGCATGGTGTGGGCAAAGGGCAAATCCCCATGATTAGCCTTGGACCCCCGGCCACCGGAGTTCGGGGGCGCGGCAGGGATAGTCAGGGGCCGTAGCGCTAATCCTAGATTGCCCCAGGGAAAACCTCGGACCTCCTCAGCCAACCGTGGGGGGATCTTTAATACCTTAGGGGGTTGAACCTCCAGGGGCAAAGACCAAGCGTTCCCGATGGCCGTGGGGCACAATGGTAGTCTGAACGTAGGCTGGCCTAGGGCGGTGGTACCCAGGTGGCCCGCGATGTGGCGTCCTACATTTCGACTTCCCTATGCTACTGAACTCTGGGTTGATGCACCGACCATGTTTGGCGGCGGCCCCGCGATCGCAGCGGATGGCGACGGTGGTGGCGAGGGGGGCAACCCCGCTGCTGGCCCCCCTGGCGCTGGTGCTGACCCTAGGGAGTCCGATGGGGGCGATCGCGGCGGTCTACGGCCCAGGGGACACCACCGCCGGTCCCAAGCAGCAGCCAGCCACGATCGATGCCCCCGCGTCCTGCCGGGACATTATTGAGGCGGCGACCTTCACGGGGCGGACCCGCTGTGTCTTTGAAAATGGCGATCGCTACGATGGCTCCTTTGCCGCAGGCCAGCTCACGGGCACCGGCCGCTACACCTACGGGGCGGGGGGCTACTACGAGGGGGAACTGCGGCGGGGCGTCTTCCAGGGGCGCGGCGTGTTTGAATCCGCCGAGGGCCACCGCTATGAGGGGGATTTTGTGGGCGGCCAGTTCCAGGGGCGCGGGGTTTATGTGACCGCTGGCGGCGATCGCTACGAAGGGCAGTTTTCTAACAATACGTTTGACGGCCAGGGCACCTATACCTACGCCGACGGGCGATCGCTCTCGGGCCGCTGGCAGGCGGGGCAACTGGTGGAACCGGCCACGGACCCGAATCCGGAACCAGACCCGGAGACGGAGACCGCCACGGATAGCCCGACGGATCCGGGGGCGGCCACGGAGACCAACCCGGACGCGAATAACGCCAATACGGAAACGGATCCGAACCCAGACTCGACCCCGGACAGCGGCCCAGGGGCCAGCACTTCCACCCCCGAGGGCAGCGCCAACGGCGAGGACGCCAGCGAAGGGACTACCGACTCCGGGGAAGAGACCAGCGCGCTCCAGCCCACTTCCCGTGATCGCCTGGACAACCCTCGCGGAGCCGCCACCCTAGAAATCGCGGCAACCCCGACCACCGCAAGCCCCCGACGGCTCGATGTCCGCGCCGATGCCCTCAAGCCGCCCCTGGCCATGCCCTAGGGCCGCCCTTAGCCTTTCTCAACCTTTCCCTCAGGGCGATCGCGCCGACGCCCCCATAACCCCAGCCTTGGCTTAACAAAAATTAAACTTATCTCGCCCTCCGGTCCTGGGCCTGGGGGATTTTTCCGTTGGACGGCCAGAACGGTTGTGGGCTAAAGGTTTCGTCGTTTTGGCTTGGCGGCTTGTGATCGCCATTGGCCCCCGCGATCGCCGCCACCATGGGGAAGGGTAGCAGCGGCAACGGATTGGAACGGGAAACTTGTCTTTACAATGCTTCCTGAGAGGAGCGTTAAGAAACTTGTCGATTCGTTGCCCCGCGTAAATCCGCACCGGGTCGCGATCGCGGCTGCCCCGTCAGTCCCGCCGACAGGCGATCGATGCCCCTATCCCCGCACCCCATTCACCTCACGCTTGCTGGAGAAACGTCACCATGGGTCTTAAGAATTTGCTGGGCGGCCAGAAGAAGGAAGCCTACTTCATCGACTTTAGCGATGGGGCTTCGACTCCCAATCCGCCCGCCCCCCCGAAGGCGGAAGCCCCCAAGCCGGAACCCAAGCCCGCAAAGGCTCCGAAGGCGGCCAAGGCCCCGAAAGCCCCTGAAGCGAAGGCTCCTGAAGCAAAAGCCCCTGAGGTGACTGCGCCTGTGGCCCCCGCGATCGCGCCGCCCGCCCCGAAACCGGCCCCGGTGCTGACCACGTTTGCGCCGGAGTATTTGATCCCCACCGCCGGAGCGAGCCGCCGCCGTCCGGGGCCGAGCCTGACGATGTTTAAGGACATGGCCCGGTCCGTGGGGCGCTAGGGAACCCCCTAGGAACCAGGCATCTGGAGCGACCACCGGCCAAAGGCGATCGCGCTATAGAGCTGAAACGCAGAGTCCCACAGGGTTTCTTCCCGCCGGAAGAGATTGATGTGGGGCTTTATTTTGCTGAGTAATTCCGTTTCATCGAGGGCGCTGCTGGCGAAGCCATCAAAATCCTTGAGGTGGGGCGCGTCGGGGAGCTGCTGGGCCAGGTAGGCGACGATCGCATTCCAGTGGGTGCGGCGGGTGGGGCGCAGTTGGGTGCTTTTTTCCGCCAGGAACGGCACGGGGGAGAATTGGACGCCGCGATCGAATTGGTAGCTGCTTTCGCAGAACCGCAGGATCGTGTTGCGTTTCGGCAGGTGTAGATCCATCAGCAGGGCATAGTCCTGGGTATTTTCCCGGCGCACCAGGTTGCCACGGGCGTCCGTATCGACGACGGATTCAAAAATGGGCACCTGGCCGCTCACCCGCTGGGCTACTTCGGACCATTGGAAGGCGATCGCCCCGAGGCGGCCATCGGCATTTTGGCAAACCACGGTGGGGCCAGGTTTGATGCCCCGCAAATATTGCACCCGAAACACTTGCGGGCTGTGGAGGGCCGCGATCGCCAGGGTAAAACAGGGGACATCGCTGCGATTGAGTTCTTCGCCATAGACCTGCAATTCCCCCAACGGCCCGAGGCGATAGAGCCGCCAATGGCGCGCGGGCAGGATCATCCGGGCGCTGTAGGGATCCAGGTTCAAAATGCGGGCGGCCTGTTGCGCGGCGGCCTTGCGATCGCGATCGCCCAGGGGTTCGAGGACCAAAAGACCGGGTTTTGCGTTTT
The DNA here is from genome assembly GCA_022402445.1 of Cyanobacteriota bacterium. Classification (GTDB taxonomy): domain Bacteria; phylum Cyanobacteriota; class Cyanobacteriia; order CACIAM-69d; family CACIAM-69d; genus MS008. The sequence continues at coordinate 136,407 of JAKRSF010000007.1, forward strand.
GGGGCGTAGCGCGGGCCTGTTCGAGGGCCGCTTGGCGGGACTGTTTTTCCTGATTTTCGAGGCGCTGGAGTCCCTGGCGCGCTTGGCTGAGGATTTTGGGGTTGGGATTTTGGGTATTGCGCAGCAGGGTGCGATAGATCGGCTCGGCGATGTGGCCCTTGCCGGACAGTTCATGGAGCCGCGCCGCATAGAGCTGCACCCACGGATCGTCCCCATGGGTCTTCAGCAGGGGATTTAGTAAGCGGGCCGCACTGCGATATTCCTTGCGCTGGAAGGCGGCGGCGATGCGATCGAGGTCCGGGGGGTTGGGGTTCATGGGGCTGACGGCGGTGGGGCGGACGGGGCGGACGGGGCAGAACAACTCCAGGCGGCGGCCACGAGGCTGAGCGCTACTAAAGGGGCGGTGGCGGCCCGCAGGATGCGATCGCCCAGATGAACGGGCACAAATCCGAAGTTGGTTTGAAAACAGTCCTTTTCGCGATCGCTCCAGCCCCCCTCCGGTCCAATGGCGATCGCGATCGCGGGAGGATGTTCAGGATTGGTTTCAGCCTTCGCGGCCCCGAGGGCCACCGTCAGCAGATGGTCCGGGCCACCGCGCGCGACGCACAGCCACCGGCACCAGGGGCGATCCTTTCCAAAGGGCAAATCCGCTAGACAATCCCCCACGCGATCGCTCGGGACGGGGGGCACAATCACGGGTAAATCGGGCCGTTCGCACTGTTCCGTGGCCTCCAGGGCAATGCGCCGCCACCGTTCTAATTTGTTGTCGCTCGGTTGCACCAGGCCGCGATCGCTCAGGACCGGCACGATCCACCCAGTTCCCAGTTCCACCGCCTGCCGCACCACCTCATCGAAGGCGTTGCCCTTGGGGGGGGCGGCCAGGAGCACGATCGGCGGCAGGGGCGATCGCGGGGCCGGGGCGGGGCTGATCAGGTGGGCGATCGCGCGATCGGCCGGTTCCAATTCCGCAATCCACTGGCCCTGATCGGCGCGGGGCACCGTCAGCAGCGCCACAAAGCGATCGCCCCCCCGCAGCCGCAGCACCCGATAGAGATAGCGCCCCTGGGCCGGGGTCAGGGCGATCGCGCCGTCGGCGGTCAGTTGCTCGGGATCAATGGCTAGGCGTTGCACGGGCGGGTTTGGGGACGGGGGGTGATCGATTGTTTCGCCGATTTTTTGGCTAATTTCCTCTAGGATGCCTGATCCGCCGCCGCGAGCAAACAGGCGGCCGACAGGACCACATGGCGATCGCTGGCAAACACCTGGCACGGTTCCACCCAAGCGGCCAATGCCGGAATTTCCCCCGCCGCGAGCCGCGATCGCGTCGCATCAAAGGCCGGTTGATATTGCCGCAGCCAATCGTCCGCCTCCAGGTAGGCCGCCGTCAGACCGCCGCGATCGAGCAGCCACAGATCCACGCCATAGGTGCGGATCACCTGGGCCACGGGCCGCAAATCCGGCGCGTATTGGGCCTCGATCAGGGCGAGAACGCGATCGCGAAATTCCCGGTAATAGCCCCAGTGGTAAGGGATTGCCGCCTCGGCCCCCACCAAAACCGATCGCCGCGCGAAGGTGGGAATGTTATTGGCCTCACCGGACAGGGACGCGATCAACGTTTCCGGCGGCTGCCCCTGCAAAAAGCGGTAGAGTTCCGGGGCGGTGCCGGTGACGTAGCTGGTTTTGGGGAATTTTGACGAGGTGAGGGGCTCCACGGTCAGCCCCAGAATGAAGACAGCGGTTAACGTTGCGCCGATCGCGGCCCGCCCCCGAGGCCCCAGCCAGGTTGAACGTTTTAGGTGCTGCGCCGCCGCCGTCGCCAGGGTGAATAAAACCGCCGCCGCCGCGATCGCGATCGCAATCCGCAGACCGTGCTGGGTGTAGCGACTGGGCAAATGCAGCCGAAACAGCAGCCCATGGGCCGTCCCAAAACACAGGAAGCACCCCAGCACCAATTTCGACAACAGCCCCCCCCGCGATCGCCACAGGGCCACCATCGGCAGGCGATCGCGCCAGCGGCCCCACAGGAATTGCGGCAGCAGCAGGCCCAACACCATCAGCGGCGGCTCCAGGGGAATTTGAATGCCACTGCGGCCCCCCGACAGCCAAAAGCGCCCGAAATCGTCATAGAAAAACCGCGATCGCCCATCGGGCAAAAATTCCGGCAGGGTGCGCGCCAACTCCGCATCGATCGTGGGGCCAAAGGCGGACGAGTCTAGGGCAAAGGGAATCAGCACCACCGTGCAAGTAATCAAAACCCAGACGCTAAAGCTCAAATCGTGCCAGATTTGGGGAATTTTGCCGGTTTTCCTTAAATTCCAGAAATGGCCGATGGCTTCCAGGACCGCGATCGCGGCGGTCACCAGCACATAGTGGGGATAGAACCAGCCCAGCAGCGCGATCGCCCCAACGATGAGAAAGCGTGATCGACGGCCATAGGCAATCAAAATCAGCAAAAAGAGGGGGTTTAAGAACGCCCGCGCCGTCCCAGAGGCCAAGTCGTCCCGCATCCAGAGATTTTGGGCAAACAGCATCGCCGCGCCGAATGCCGCCGCCGGAACGGGAAATAGGTCAAAACTCAGCACAAAACACAGGACCGTCGCCACCGGCCCCAGCACCAGCGGCAGCCACCGGGCCACCGTCAGCGGCTCGATCCCCAGGCCCGCCGCCGCCCCATAGAGCGTCCGAAACCCCAGCGGGGCCACCGACTGGAAATAGTCCGCGATGCGATCGCCCGGAAACAGCCCCGGATCCAGATAGCGCGCCATCCAGAACAAATGCTGGCGGCCATCGTCCGGCACGACAAATTCACCATTGCCCCATCGGCCCACCGCGATCGCCGCCCACAGGAGCCCACTCGCCAGGGTCAGGGCCAGCCAAAAGATCCCCGGCCCCGTGCATAAACGCGGCTGCGGATCTAGCACCCACGCCCATAGGATTTGATCCGAGCCCTTGCGGGGGCGATCGCCGCGATCGCGCTCCTCAGATTGTGGAGAAAAATCACTAGCCATGGCCTAGGCATCCCGCCGCAGCACTTCCACCAACTGCCCCGGCCCGTGGCGCACCTCCAGGGGCCAACCGGCGGCCTGCAACCCCTCCATCAACTCCCGATAGGGCTGATAGAGAAAAATGCGATCAAACCCCTCCGGAAACTGCTCCGGCACGTAGGGCTTTTCCAGCAGCAGAAAACGCACGCGATCGCCCGATCCTTGCGATTTCCGGGAATTTCCCTGGGAGTTGGCCTGAGCATTGGCCGTTTTTTGCCCCTCCCTCGGGTACCGCAGCAGTTCCGCACTCAGGCCCATGAGCCGCGTCGCCTTATCCGTCGCCGCCAGGATCAAGGGTTGCTCAGCTTCCTGGACGATCGCCGCCACCTCCGGCTCATAGTAGCTGCTGTATTTCGTCCAACTGGTGGCCGATCCATGGCCCGCGATCGCCGTCCCCAGCCCCGCGATCGCGATCGCCAGGGCCAGCAGCCCCCCCCAGGGCACCGAAAATCCCCGCTGAATCCGCAGCGACGTCCCCGACAGATAGCGGCGATCGCCCGCCAGCCAATGGGCCACCGCAAACGCCACCAGCAGATATAGCCCCACATAGGCCGGCATCAGGAACCGCGCCACCGTCGCCCGCTGGCCCCCATCCACCAAATCCGGCAGCCACAGACACAGCCACGGCACCAGGGTCAGGCAAGTAATAAAAGGCCGCGCCACGCCGATCGCCCGGACCCACAGGCCAAAAAAGCTCAGGGCCACCAGCACCACCGTCGGCACCACCGCCAGCAGCCAGCCCCCCCACCCCAGGGCGATCGCATCGCGGCCCGTCTGCACATCCACCAGGCGATCGCCATAGAACGGCTGCAAATCAATAAACGGCACCGTCAGCACCAGCGCCCACCGCTGAAATAACGATCCCCATTCGGGCGATCGCGACAGCCACCCCATGCCATCGAAATGGAGCAAATACACCACAATCCACGGCACATAGGCCGCCAACGCCGCCGCGATCGCCACCAAAAACTGCGCGATCGCCGGGGTCCAGCGCAGGCCATTGACCCACACCATAAACACCCCATGGGCCAGCACCCCATAGGCAAACAGCGGATGCACATACAGCCCCACCGCCACCGACAGCCCATAGAGCCCCCAGGGCACCACCGCACTGCGCCACTTGCGCCGCCCCTCTAGCCGCACCGCCCGCAGCAGCAGCGCACTGGCCACCGCCACGGCCACCGTCAGCAGGCTATATTCCCGCGCCTCCTGGGCATACAAAATCTGCACCGGCGACACCGCCATCAACCCCGTCGCCACGATCGCCACCGGCAACGAATGGAACAGCTCCCACGCCAGCCACGCGATCGCCGGGAGGGCCAACAAACTCAGGGCCGCCGCCGTCCACCGGGCCGCCGCGATCGGATCCGGCCACACCGCCAGCACCGCCCGCGCCAGCAGGTAATAGGCCGGTGGATGCTGGGGATTGTCCGTCGCCAGGGCCACCACCACGTCAACACCGCCAAGGGGGGCGCGATCGCGGCGGGGCTGCCAATAGGCCAACAGATCCGTCGGGCGCAGCAGATCCGGCGCACGGGGGGCCGAAACGCGATCGGTCAAGGCTTGGGTCACCTCTTCCTTGCCATAGCCCGCAATCCGCAGGGCACTGTGGACCTCATCGATCCAAAACACTTTTCCGTCCAGATGGGTCAGGCGCAGGGTGGACCCCACCGCCACCAGCACAATCAAAATGGGGATCGCCAGCCGAGACGCAAAGCGGGAAACCATAGCAGCAGCCGCCTGCGGACGGCACGAGGAGCAACGGAAAGGCCAAGGGAAACGTCGGGGGAAACGGACGCAGCCAGGGCACTAGCCTAGACCATCGCCACGGCCCTAGGGGGGTTGACCCTGGGGGGCCGCCGCCGCGAGTTGGGTGAGGCAGCTTCCGTCTAGGACTTGGAAACCGGAGCCCTGGAAGACGATGCAGGGGGCCGCGATCGCGTTCGCCAGGGTCGGACCGGGGGGCGTTTGGAGGTGGGCGATCGCGCGATCGAAGGCCGGTTGAAATTGGGCAAACCAGCGATTCTCGCGCATCCACGATCCCTCCGCCCGCAGGTAGGGCAAGGTGAAGGTTTCCGCGTCCAGCAGCCAAAAATCCACCCCATAGCGCTCCTGAAAGGCGGCCACGGCCCCGAGATCTGGGCTGTAGAGGGCTTCTAGGGTGGCGGCGACGCGATCGCGGAATTGTGCGTAATAGCCCCAATGGTAAGGAATGCCGTATTCCCGGGCGCTGAGGACCGAGCGGCGGGCAAAGGTGGGCACATTGTCCAGCTCATCGGACATGCCCGCGATCACCGCATCCTCCGGCAGGGCGGCCAAGAATTCATAGACCGCCGGGGCGCGCCCCCCCAGATATTGCCCATTGGGGAAGCGGCCCAGACTGAAGGGGTACAGCAGCACCGCCGCCGCCAGGAGCACCGGGAGCGATCGCGCCGCCCACCGCCACTTGCCCGCCGCCCGATGGCCCAGCATTTCCGCACCAACACCCCAGACCAACGCCGCCGCGATCGGCATCAGGATCATGGTGCCGTATTGGGTGTAGCGCCCCGGCAGGTGCAGCCGGAACAGGACCAGATGGGCCATGCCAAAACACAGCAGCGATCCTAAAATCCATTGCCCCAACAGGGCCAGCCCCGGTCCCGCCGTCGCCAGAATCGACCAGCGCCGCCGGGTGGCCGCGATCGCGGGGAGGACCACCGCCGCAATCAGGGTAACGGGGGTAAAAATCGCCTTGGGCAACAGACTACTGCGGTGACTCATGAGCCAATAGGCCGCCCAATCGTCCCGGAAAAAGACCGCCCGCCCGCCGCTGACAAACTCCGGCAGCGATCGCGCCTGCTCGACACTGATCACGGGGCCGTAGGCGGACGACTGCGATTTGTAAAGGCACAGGGTCATCACCCCCAGGCCCACCCCCGCCAACGCCAGCCGCAGGGATTTCAGATTTTCGGGAGCGCGATCGCCCCGTCCATCGCCTCGATAGCGCCCATAGGCCAACATCGCCGCCCGCACCGTCAGGGTCGCCACCGCCACCAGCACATATTGCGGATAGAACAGGCCCAACAGGGCGATCGCCCCGAGGGTCAGGGGCCAGGACGATCGCAGCACCCCATCGAGGAAGGCCAAAAATAGGGGAAAGACAAAGGCGCGGGGGGTGGCCGACGCCAGATCATCGCGGATCCACAGGCTGATATTGAGCTGCGTCGCCGCCAGAAACCCCAGCCACGGCACCGGCGCGATCGCGATCGCCACCCGAAAGGCCAGCACCGTCGTGATCAGCCCCAGCAGCGCAGGCATCCACGCCCCCACCACCAGCGGATCGATGCCCACCTGCGCCGGGAGCCAATAGAGCAGTTGATAGCCCCAGGGAGCCACCGATTGAAAATAGTCCGCCAGCAGATCCCCCGGAAATAGGCCCGGATCCAGGTAGCGCCGCATCCAAAACAGGTGCTGCCGCGCATCGTCCTGGACCACGTAAGTTCCCGCCAGCGCCGCCGTCACCGAGGCCCAGCCGCACGCGATCGCGAAACCAACCGCCAGCCCCAGCCAGAGCCCCGTGGCCAGCCGCGATCGCCCCAGAAAGCGCCCCCTAGCTTCCATGGGCGGCCCCGGTGCGGGCGATCAGCGTCCGGTGGCGCGGCGTATTGAACTGCACCGTCGGCGTTTCAAACCCCGCCAGGGTAAAGGCTTTGGGCAAATCCAAACAAAAATATTCGTCCAGATAGGGCTCCGTGCTCTTGAGCAGCGTGAACACGAAGGGGGGCATTTTGGCGATTGCGCCGGACTGGGGATTCATGTCCATGATGCTCAGGACGCCCCCCGGTTTGAGCAGCCGCCGCGCCTCTTGCAACACCGCGATCGCGGCGGTCTGGGGCAACTCATGGAACACCAAACAAACGGACACCCAATCAAATTGGCCCGTGGGCAACCCCGTCGCCTCCGCCGCCCCGTGGACCCAGTGGGGGCGCGTTTGGTGGCGATTCATGGGGCTGTGGTGGGTGTTGTAGTCCGCGATCGCCAGGAAGTGGGGCGACAGATCCACGCCGGTTAATTGCGCCTCGGGGAACGTGTCCTGGAGCGCAAAGGTGCTCATTCCCACCCCGCAGCCGAGATCCACCGCCGTGCGGATCGCCGTCGGGTCGATGCCCTGGGCCGTCAAATAATCGCGCACCAGATCGTGGTAGCTGCGGCGCAGTTGGTCATCCCCATCGAGGCGGGTGTCGCCCCAGATTTTGGCATGGACCGATCGCGCCGCCGCCTCCACCTCCACCGCAGGCGTCCAGCCCAGATTGCCCTCGTCGTAGGCGTGGAACGAGGTGAGGTAATAGGACGGATAGGTCAAGTTTGGATTTTCTAGCCGCGATCGCGCCTCGGCGATCGCCCCCGTGCCCTCCGTTTGATCCTGTAGCTGGGTCGCCATCGTCCGCCAGGGCACCCCAATGGCTTCGGCGCGATCAACCATCATTTGCCGCGCCTTACCCTTAAACACTTTTGCCAACGGCGCGATCGCCAACAGACCATTAATCAACGTATTGAGCAGCGCCCCCCCCGAGCCCCCCTGGGCAATGGGCAGCGGCACGGTGGGAATCGCAACGGAGCCAGAAACGGGAGCGGCCATAGGTGCAACGTCAGTTCCAGAAATGGATTCGGCAAATCAATCGGGGAATCAATTGCGGCACGGAAGCCGCCGGTGGAAAACGGTAAAGTTTTATCAAAGGCCCAACAGGCCCCGCCATTCTACCAAGGTCCGTTTTTCTGGCCGGATCTTTGATTCGGAGGATGGGCGCGGGTTTCTGCTTTTGCTGTTCCCTTCATTGCGCTGCCCATGTCTGGCTATTCCTACTTTTCCGTTGATGATGATGCCCCGACGCGATCGTTCGAGTTGCCCGGTGCCAAGCCCCACTATGTGCCCGATCGCCCTGGGCAGGTGCAGCATATTGCCCTGGATGTGGCCTTAGATTTCGAGCGGCAGCGGCTGGCGGGCACCTGCACCATTACCCTCAATCCCATCCGCGATCGCCTCGAACGGCTGACCCTGGACGCGGTGGATTTGGCGATCGAAGCGGTGACGATCGCCGACGTGCCCCAGGACTTTGAGACCGATGGGGAACAGCTTTTTATTCACCTGGGTGAACCGACCGTCGCGGGCCGCGCGATCGCGATCGTCATCACCTACCACCTGGAACGGCCCCGGCGCGGGCTGTATTTTGTTGGCCCCAGCGAAGCGGACCCCGACAAACCCCTCCAAGCCTGGACCCAGGGGGAAGATGAGGATTCCCGCTTCTGGTTCCCCTGCTTTGACTATCCCGGCCAGCTCGCCACCTCGGAAATCCGCGTGCGTGTCCCCAAGGGCATGACGGCCCTCTCGAATGGCGTCCTGATCAGCACCCAACCCCACGGCAAAACCGCCACCACGTTCCATTGGAAACAGGAGCAGGTGCATCCGAGCTATTTGATGACCCTGGCGGTCGGGGAATTTGTGGAGGTGCGCGACGAGTGGCGCGGCAAACCGGTGCTGTACTACACGGACGCTGCCCACGCGGACCACGCCCGCCGCACCATGGGCCAAACGCCGGAGATGATGGAATTCCTCAGCGAAAAGTTTGGCTACCCCTACCCCTTCCCCCAGTACGGCCAAGCCTGCGTGGCGGACTTTATTTTCGGCGGTATGGAAAACACGTCCATGACGCTGCTGACCGATCGCGCGGTGGTGGATGAGCGGGCCGCGATCGATAACCGCTTTTTCGAGTCATTAGTGGTCCATGAGCTGGCGCACCAGTGGTTTGGGGATTTGCTGGTGATTGAGCACTGGTCCCACGCCTGGATCAAAGAGGGCATGGCGACCTACTCGGAGGTGATGTGGATCGAGCGGGAATATGGCCCGCAGGCGGCGGCCTACTATCGCCTCGGGGAAATGCGGGCCTATCTGGCGGAGGATCGCGATCGCTACCGCCGGCCCATCGTCACCCATGTCTACCGCGAGGCGATCGAACTCTACGATCGCCACACCTACGAAAAGGGCGGCTGTGTCTATCACATGCTGTGGGCGGAACTGGGGGATGACCTGTTCTGGAAGGCAATCCAACATTTCGTGAAAACCCACGCCCATCAAACGGTGGCGACGGTGGATCTGCTCCGGGCGATCGAGCGGGCCACGGGGCGCAATTTGACGTTCCTGTTCGATCAATATGTGTTCCGGGGCGGCCATCCTGACTACAAAGTCTCCTATAGCTGGGATGGGGAAAACAATCTCGCCAAACTGACCGTGGTGCAGACCCAGGGGGACAGCGGCGATCGCAAGACCCTCTTTGACCTCAAGATTCCCGTGGCCTTTGGTTTTGTGGAGGCGGCGGACGCGGCGGCCTCCAATGGCACGAAGAAGGGCAAGGGGAAAGGTAAAGGGAAGGAAATGAACTCGGAGGCGGGGGCGACGCGATCGCCGGTGCGCTTCCAGACCGTGCCCCTGCAAATCAATGAAAAGGAGCATGTGTTCTACATTCCCCTGGCCCAGAAGCCGGATTTCGTCAGCTTCGATGCGGGCAACCACACGCTCAAAACGGTGGAACTGGACTATCCCCTAGGGGAACTGAAGCAGCAGCTTGCCCAGGATCCGGACCCGATCGCGCGGATTTTTGCGGCCCAGGCGATCGCCAAGAAGGGCACCCTGGAGGCATTCCGAGCCCTGGCGACGGCTCTGAAGGACGATGACTTCTGGGGCGTGCGCGTTGAAATTGCGGGTTTGCTGCCGGATCTGGCGATCGCGGAAGTCCTCGATGCCCTCACGGCGGCCCTCAAGGATCCCAAGGCCCAGGTGCGGACGGCGGCGGTGAACGCGATCGCGCGGCTCAAAACCCCCGAAGCCTACAAAGCCATTGAACCGATCGCCAAAAAGGGCGACGCCAGCTACCAAACCGAAGCGGCGGCCCTGCGGGCGATCGGCTCCATCGCAGCCGCCTGCCATGGCACCTATCCCAAACCCAAGCGCGAGAAGGCGATCGCCCTGCTGGAAACCGCCCTCAAACAGCGCCCAAGCTGGAATGAACTGATCCGCAGCGGCGCGATCGGTGGCCTAAGCGCGATGAACGACTGCCCCGAAGCGGCGGAATTGATCCTGGGCCACACCGCCCTAGGGACGCCCCAAGGGTCACGGCTGGCGGCCATCCGCGCCCTCGGTCCCGTATCGATCCACCAGGAAGCCGTCCTCGTTGAACGGATTCTGCGCCGGTTGGATGCCCTGAGCCGCGAGGAATTTTTCCTCACCCAAATGGCCGCCATCTGGGGGTTACGCGCCATGAAAACCACCGGCGCGATCGCCCTCCTCGGTAGCCTCATGCAGCGCAGCCCCGATGGCCGCATCCGCCGCATGGCCGAAGAGGCGATCGCCGTGGTCCAGAAAAACGTCGGTCCCCAGCAGAACTTCACCCAACTGCGCCAGGAACTCGACCAACTCAAGCAGGACAACCGCACCCTCAAGGGCCGCCTAGAGGCGATCGAAGCCAAGGAGCAAGAGCAAGCCAAAGCCAAAGCGAACGGTTCCGACTAACCCCCACAACCCGCACAGACAAGGGGCTAAAGCCCCTTGCTCCCACCGGGCCAACCCTTGAACCCATCGGGGTTTTAGCTCAATTGCCCCCGTCCGCCGCCCCGTTGTCCGTTGCCGTTTTCTCCCCCCTGTGACCTATGGCCCTTGATCGCTTGCCGCCGGAACAACTCGACCGGGCCATCATCTACGATCCCCTCTGCGTGGCGGCGGACACCCCCCTGAGCATTGTGGTGGCCCGCATGAGCGCCCTGCGGGGGGTCTGCGCCCTGGAGGAATCCGCCGCGATCGCCTCGGGGGAGGGGGATCCCCCGGAACGGCAGCGGCAATATGCCCGCTCAAGCTGCGCCCTGGTGGTCGAAGGCGATCGCCTCATCGGCATTTTCACCGAGCGGGATCTCGTGCGCCTGAGTGCCCAGCGGTCCTATGACCCCACCTTGCCCGTGGCGGACGCCATGACCCACAACCCCACGGCGGTGAAGCGATCGCGCCTCGACAGCATCTTTCAGGTGCTCGCCGCCTTCCAAAATCACCACATCCGCCACCTGCCGGTCATCGACGATGACGGCCGCCCCATTGGCCTGCTGACGGCGACAGCCCTGCGGCAACTGCTCGATCCGTCGGACCTGCTCAAGGTGCGCCATGTGGGGGAAGTGGTGAACCTGGCGGTGCTGACCATTGACCCGGAAGCCTCGCTCCTGACGGCGGCCCAGCGGATGACCGAGGCCCACATTAGCTGCCTGGTGGTGGCGCGGGCCGCGCGATCGCGCCGCGATCGCCTCGAACCGTTGGGCATCATCACCGAAAGCGACATCGTGCAATACCAAGCCCTCGATCTCGCCCTCGATCACATGCCCGTCGAAATGGCCATGAGCGCCCCCCTCTTCACCCTCAAGATGGAGGATTCCCTCTGGGCGGCCCACCAGCGGATGCAGCAGAAGCGGGTGCGGCGGCTGGTGGTGGTGGATGAACTGGGCTATTTGACCGGGCTGGTGACCCAATCGAGTTTATTAAAAGCCCTCGATCCGGTGGAACTGTACCGTACGGTGCAGGCCCTCCAGAACCGCCTGCGCTATCTGGAAACGCCCCAGACCGGGGGAGACTGTCCGGTGCCCGAGGAGATGCAGCAGTTGCAGGCGCACCTGGAGCGATCGCAGCGGTTGGCGCGCCTCAACCACGACCTGCGCCACGCCAAGTTCAGTACGGCGGCCCTGGGGCTGCTGGCGGATAATGCTCCTTTTGTGTGGCGCTGCGATCGCGCGATCGTCCTGCGGTTTGATCGCCAGGGCCAGGGATTTTCGATCGCCGCCACCTTCCCCAGCAGCGGCCCCATCGGCGCGGCCACCCTGGCGGACCACGGTTTGCGGACCTTTGCCCTGGCCCTCGAACGCCGCGCCATTATCCTGCGCAGTGGCGATCGCACCGCCGAATGCACCCTTGAGGAGGCCCTCGCCCGCACCGCCGACACCCCCAACCGGCCCAGCGACGGCGATCGCGGCGATCGCAACCTCGTGCCAGCGGACTGCTTCAGCCTCTACGATCGCTACAGCTTCCGCAGCGCCCTCTGGATCCCCCTTGTCAGCAGCACCCACCCCTGGGGATTTTTGATCCTGGGCCGTGGGGACGATCGCGATCGCTGGACCCCCACCGACCAGAGCCTAGGCAATCAACTGGCGGACGACGTGGCCGACGTCCTCGACGGCTTTGAAAAATACGAAGTCCTCGAACGGGAGCTAGAGCGCCACCGCCGCCACGCCGAACGCCTCGAAATCCAACACCGCCAGCAGCAGGCCCTCGTGCAACTCCACCACCGGGCCTTGCGCACCAACGATCCCCAGAAGCTCCTGGCCGAGGCGGTGGATCTGGTGCAGCGGGTGTTGGAGGTTGATTATGTGGCCAGCTTCGAGCGACAGCCCAACGGCCCCCTCCTGCAACTGCGGGCGGGCCACGGCTGGCCCAGCACCCTCGTGGGTCACGCCACCGTCAGCAGCGACCCCACGCGATCGCACGCCGGCCACGTCCTCCAGGCCCAAACCCCCATCGCCTTTGAAGACCTGCGCATCGAGCGGCGCTTTGGGGGCGAACCGCTTTTACATAACTGCCGCATCGTCAGCGGCCTCGGGGCTCCCATCCTCGACAACGACGGCACCCCCCTCGGCGTCCTGGGGGTCTACCGCCAAACCCCGAGCCATTTCACGGAGGACGACCACTATTTCCTACAGATGGTGGCCCATGCGATCGCCCAGGTCATCCAGCGCCACCGGGCCTGCCTCGAACGGGACCATTTCTTTGCCCTCTGCCGCGATCTCCTCCTCATCACCGACGCCAGCGGCGAAATCCAACAGGTCAATCCCGCGATCGCCACCCTCCTAGGCCACCCGGTCGTTCGGATCCAGGGCACCCCCCTCCAGGCGCTGATCCACAGCAACGATCGCCCCCGGTTCCAGGAACTGCTCCAGCAGGTGCGCGACGGTCTGCCCCATGGGGAGGTGGAAGTGCGGCTCCGCAGCCAGCAGCAAACCTGGCCCTGGTTTTCCTTCCGGCTCGTGGCGGGGGAAGGGGGCCACCGGCTCTATGGCACCGCCCGGGAAATGGTCCATCCCGGCCAGGGATCTGCCGGGGGCGGTCCAGGGGGCGGTCCAGGGGGCGGCCCAGGGGGCGACAATAGCGACGACACCCAAATCACCGTGAGTCCCGAGGTGCGTCTGAAGGCCCAGCTTGAGGCCCTGCGCACCATGAATATCCAGCTTGAGGGGGAATTGCGCGATCGCCGCCGCGCCGAAGCCACCCGCCAGGAAAATGAACGCCGACTGCTGGCCATCTTCGAGCAGCCCGCGATCGGCATCATCTACGCGGACCTCAACGGCAGTTGGCAGCAGATGAACCAGCGCATGACGGAGCTGTTGCGCTATGACCCCATTGAACTGATGGGCCTAGACTGGGCGGCGGTGGTCCATCCCAATGACCTGAAACAGGTGCTCACTTACCTGACGGAAACCGCCGCCACCCAAAATCCCCTCGCCCCGATCGCGGTGCGGCTGCGGCGGCGCGATGGCCAGAGTTTACCGGTGCATTTGTCGGCGTCCTGCGTGCGGGGCAGCAGCGATCGCGCGGATGGTCTGGTGCTGTTGGTGCATCTGCGCGATCGCTAGGATCTCCCCCGCTCCCGACAAAATGTCCCCTAGCGATCGCGGCGGCCCCGAAGCCCCAGACCCCCCAGACCCACCAACGCAAGGGCCACCGGCGCGATCGGCTCCGGCACCTCCTGCGGATCTAGCTCCGGACCCGGATCCACAATCTCCCCCGGATTCGGAGCCACCACCAGCCGCCCCACCAGGAACGCCGACGACGCCTTCAACTCCTCCGTCACAAACGAAGTCACCGGATTTAGGGAACCAATCGTACTGCTAAAGCCAAATAGCTCCAGCGTATAGGTCGAGTTATCCTTCGTGAAACTCGCCGAACTGAAGGGACTCGTGAAATCAATCTTGTCATCGCAGGGAACGCCGCTGATCTGAAACCCAGGGCAGGCCCCCGCCGTATTGTTCGTCTCATCAATCGTGAAACTGTAGCCAAAATTCTGCACCACCCCATCGATCGTCATCGCCAGGGCCAGATCCGCCCCCACGGCCTCCGTTCCTCCCCAGATCGGGAAATTGAGGTGGGTCAGTTGCCCCAGCACAAAAAAGGAGTCACTGGGGGTAATGATGTCATCGGCAGCCTCAAAGTTAAAACCACTTTGGCCCGCCAGGGTTGCGGCCTCACCCCAGCGAATACTGTCGGTGCCAATGCCGGAATAGTAGAAGGAATTGCCGTCGATCGCGGTCCAGGTGCCGGTGATATCCGTGACCGTGAAGGAAGCCGCCGAGGCGGGCAGGGCCGCGCTCAGCAGGGCAGCGGCACCGCCCACCAGTGCAGCGCAGGGGGTTTTCCAAGCTATAGAGGCCATAGTTAGTGAGGGAATTATCCCGAAGAGACATCCCTAGACTAACCTTGATTGTGTGCTGCGGCGATAGGGGACCAGGGTGATCCATCTAAAGATCACGTTTCCCTTAAGCTTTGAACTGGCTTTGACGTTCCCAAAGGGCTGATCTAGGGTTTGGGTGACAGGTGATGCGATCGCGATCGCCCTCCCCAGAGTTCCCCAAATCGCCGCGACTTTCCGCCCCAGAGCCCTGCCCTAGATCTCCGCAAAGGCCCGATCAATCAACCGTTTCGCCGTAGTCTGAACCCCCGTGTGGTAGTAATAATTGGTCGTCATATCCAAAAACGCCCCCACATAATCCAGCTTGTCATCGGCAATATCGATCGCCCCCTGGAGATTCTTGACCACGTTCTGGGGCGTCAGCCCCCGCGACGCCACCAAATCACCCATCCACCCGGTCACCGCTTCATAGCTGCGCCCCACAAAGGCGAGTTTTGAGGCCGGATCACCACCGGGGATAAATTTCCGCAGGGATCCAAAGGCTTGGTTTTCCTCCAGGGCCTGGGGGCTGGCGTTGTTGAGGATTTCCCCCACCCCTTTGATGAAGTTGGGGCCAAGGGGCACGAGGCCGTCGAGGCACACCAGGGCCGCCATGCGCATTTTCGCTTCGCCGCCATACTGCCCCAGGGCCTTGAGGAAGTCGCCGATGCTGTCGCCGGGGATGCCGTTCACTTGGCAGAAGGCCAGCAGTTCCACGACCACCTTGAGGGCCAGGTCGATCGCCTGGGCCTTTTCCGGCTTGGGGGTGATTTTGTCCAAAAAGCTGAGGAAGGGCACGTCTTGACCGATTTTGTTGGCCATGGCGGCGGTGCCGAGGGCGCTGGCGGCCTTATCGACGGTTTGATACATCCAGATGGCCCGCTGGTAGCCCTGGGATTCGTCGGCGTAGAGGTCCATGGCGCGATCGGTGATTTGCAGGATCAGGCCGGGGTCCGTTTCGCCCGTGACGGCCTTGACGGTGGCTTCAAAGCCGACGAGGTTTTGCCATTCGCCGGGGACTACGAAGTCAAGGGATTTGAGGACGGTGATGGTCATGCCGCTGGTGGGCAGTTCGTTGACCAGTTCGACGATGGATTTGTTGCTCATGGTGTGCCTGTGCGGGTGTTTGCGGTGAGTGGCCTGGGATGGGTTGGGTGGCCGGGGGAGGGCGAGTCAACGGTTTGTTTGCCATTCTAGGCGCAAGGATTTGGTGGGGGCGCAAATATGGGGCGGCGGCGGTTGAGACGGACTGGGCGATCGCGATCGCGGCGATCGCGGCGGTGGCTGTGGGGAATCTTGGGGGCGGCGGTATTGGGGTTGGCCCTGTTGGTGGGGGGGCGGCTGGCGATCGCGGCGGAGGCTCCGGTGGGGGCGCAGTTGGTGTTGGGGGGCAGCATCCAGCGGGAGATCCGAGCGACGGCCTGGGCCATGCGGGAGCCGTCGGTGCCGATTTTGATTTCCCATGGCTCGGCGGCTCCGTGCATTCGGGCGCTGTTTGAACGGGCGGCGGTGGCGGGCGATCGCGTATGGCTGGAAGAGTGCGCCCGGTCTACGTTTGGCAATTTTGCCTATGCCCTGCCCCTGCTGCGGCGCTGGAAGGTGCGGCGGGTGCGGTTGATTACGTCGGAATCTCACTTGCCGCGTGCCCTGTGGCTGGGGCGAACGATGCTGGGGGTGGCGGGGATTTGGGTGGATCTCGATGCGGTGGCGGAAACGGGGAGGCCGGGGAACCGGGAGGCGGTCTGGAAAACGGGGCTGGATCTGGGGCGGGGGGCGTTCTGGGGGCTGGTGGGCTGGGCGATCGCGCCGACCTGCGATCGCGTGTATCCCCTGAGTTCGGTGGATCTCGATGAC
Source organism: Cyanobacteriota bacterium (assembly GCA_022402445.1). Classification (GTDB taxonomy): domain Bacteria; phylum Cyanobacteriota; class Cyanobacteriia; order CACIAM-69d; family CACIAM-69d; genus MS008. The sequence continues at coordinate 152,809 of JAKRSF010000007.1, forward strand.
GCCTGTCGGGAGGGGTTTCGCTGTGAACACCAGGCCCAGCTACGAAACTACTGTGAGGAACGTTGAAGATCAGGCTGAGGGCTGGGCCGCTGAATCGCGATCGCGCGGTTGATGCCCTGGGTGAGGGTGGCGAGGGGCGCTTGCAGGAAAAAGCGCTGGCGGAAGCGGGTTTCGGCTACGGCGTCGAGGAATTGGGCGATCGCGGGGGCCGGTTCAGGGGCGTTGGTTTCGGGGGCGTTGGTTTCGGTAGCCGTTTGGCAAATCCGCAGGCGGGGATTGGTGGGGGGCTCGCCGGGGGCCGGATCGAGATACTCCCCCAAAAATCCGGCGGCGGCGATCGCGGCGGGCAGCAGGGCCATGGGGCGATCGCCCAGCCCCAGACGGTCGGCCAGATGCGATCGCCCGACGGTTTTCCCCGTGCGGGCCAGATATTTAGCAATGCCGATCAGTTCGGTCCAGGTGGCGATCGCGTCCGGCGGCGGCTCGCAGCCATAGGCCAGGGCCAGGGATTGGCCGCCATTGCGCGCCCGTCGAGCCACGGCGATCAACTCATCCCAATCCTGGGGGCAGTGATCGAGGATCAGGGGATTTTGAGCCGCCGGATCCGGGGCCACGTCACCGCGATCGCGCCGCCAGTCCAGCACCGTCAGGCCCGCCACCGGCCTCGGATCCTCACCGGGGGGCGCGATCGCCAGCAGCCGAAACTCATAGGTACCCTGGCCGCCCTCGGAGCGAAAATCAAACTCCCCGATGACCGAACAGCGCCCCGACGGCAACTCCTGGGCATAGTGGCCCCACCACCGACCGGGCACCGCCCCCTGATCGCCCCCCTCCACCGACCCATCCCGCAGTTGGAACAGGGTGTAGATGTAGCGAATCGTTTGGTCGGCGCGATCGCGCAAATTCCGGTGGTACACCCCCTCGAACCAACAGTCATCAATCCGCAGACGCGGGGCCGGATTACCCATGCCGCAGGGTTCAATTAACTTCAACTCCCTAAACAATTCCGGCGTCAGATCCGCCACCGTCACCGTCAAATCCGCCGTCGGCAGGGCCATCCCCGCCGGATCCCCCTCCCCAAACCGTTCCCGAAACCGCCGCGCGATCGCGATCGCAAACTCCCCCACATCCGCCGCCGGCAACATCAGCCCCGCCGCCTGGGGATGGCCCCCAAACCGCGTCAGCCAACGCCCCTCCGCCGCCAACAGCTCATAAAAATCAATCCCCGTCACCGATCGCGCCGAGCCCCGCGCCCAATCCCCCTCCACACTCAGCAGAATCGTGGGCCGATTAAACTCCCGCGCCACCTCCCCCGCCACCAGCCCCAGCACCCCCACCGGCCAGCCCACCTCCGCCAGCACCACAATCGGCGTCGTGGACAGATCCAGCCGCTTCAGCCGCGATCGCACCTGATCCGCCACCTGCCGCTGCAAACCCTTGCGCCGACTGTTCGCCAACTCCGCCCGGTGGGCCAACTGCCGCGCCCGGTCCCCATCGCGCGTCGTCAACAACTCCACACAAAAACTCGCATCCCCATACACCCGGCTCACCGCATTGATGCGCGGCCCCAAGCCAAAGGACACATCCGAAGGGCGATCGCCCGTCCGCTTGCAGGCATCCAACAGCGATCGCACCCCCGGCCGATCCGTCCCCTGCAAACGCTTCAGGCCCACCGCCGCCCAGTGGCGCGCATCCCCCCGCAGTTCCACCAAATCCGCAATCAAACCGATCGCCACCAAATCCAGCAGCTCCTCCGGCGATCGCGCCCCATTCCCATTTCCCGTCCCATCTTCCTCCGGCGATCCCCAAGCCCCATGGAGCGCCAGGACCAGCAAATAGGCCACCGCCACCCCCGAAAGGGTCGCCGCCGGATGATCCGCCGGGAGCGATCGCGGATTAATCAACGCCACCACCGGCGGCCGCACCGGCAACAGGGCATGGTGATCCGTCACAATCACCGCCAGCCCCAGCTCCCGCGCCCGCTCCAGCTCCGGCAGATTCGTGCAGCCCGTATCGCAGGTCACCACAACGGAAACCCCCGCCGCCGCCAACTCCTCCAGCCCCGCCACGGTCAACCCATGGGACTCCCGCAGGCGATCAGGAATCACATAGCGCAGCCGCCCCGAAGGCCGGTCAAACCACGCCCCCAGCCCCTCCCACAGCACCGCCGTCGCCGTCACCCCATCCGCATCAAAATCCCCCCAAATCGCCACTCGCTCCCCGCGATCGCGCGCCACCGTCAGCCGCTCCACCGCCCAAGCCATCTCCGCCCCAAACGCCCCCGGCCCCGCAGGCACCACCGCCGTCGGCACCAGAAACGCCTCCAGGGCCGCGCGATCGCCCCCCGTCAACCCCGACGGCCCCCACCGCGATCGCCACCCCCGCTCCCACAGCAGCCGCGCCAGCATCGGCACCGGTCGCCCCAGCACCGCCGCCACCACCCCTTCAAACCCCGCCAGCCCCTCGATCTCCCCCGCGATCGCCAAACCCATCAGCCCCCTAACCGCCGTAATTCCAGCCCGTACTCTCCAACGTCAGCGGCTCCCCCTCCCGGTGAACCCCCGCCCCAATCACCTCCCCCACAAACACCGTATGGTCCCCCTGCTCCACCGAACCCGTCACCTTGCACTCCACATAGCCCAGGGAATCCGCCACAATCGGACAGCCCGTCGCCGCCCCCTCATAGCACTCCACCTCCTCAAACTTATTCCCCACCCGCCGCCGAGGCTTAAAGAACTGGGCCGCCAACTCCTTCTGGCCCGCCTCCAAAACACTCAACGCAAACACTCCACTCTCCACAATCATCGCGTGGGACACCGACTCGCGATTGACGCAATTAATCACCAGCGGCGGCTTAAACGACCCCTGCATCACCCAACTGGCCGTAAACCCATTCATCTCCTCCCCCGCCTGGTCCCGCACCCCGCAAATGTACAAACCATGGGGAATCTTGCGCAGCATCGTCTTCTTCGCCTGTTCGTCCAGCACCATCGGAACCTCCTTAGGAAACAACTCCATTCAACCGCTTCCATTACTCGTCAAATGTAACGGAATATTACAAAAATGCCGTCATGACGCCATGCCAGCTTGACAGCCTTCGGGCAAAGCCGATACCTTGTCATCCATACCCGGGTAGCCCATTCGTAAGTCGTATGCAAGAGAAGCAAAAGGTCACGCTCTATCTGCCGCAGCCCCTGCACCGCCAGCTCAAGATTCGCGCCGCAGTGGAAACGGAAGCCATGTCTTCCCTTGTGGAGCGGGCGGTGTCGTTTTATCTAAACCACTCGGATGTGGTGGATGAGTACGAAGCGCCCCATGGCCAAACCCACCGGGTTTATGCCTGTCCGGCCTGCCAGAGCCCGTCCACCATCTGTGATGGGGAGCTGGTTTCCCTCAACCAAAACCCGAGCATTTTGGATGATGGGGCCTTGGCGATCGAGCGTGCGGCGACCCTAACGGCCCCGTCCCCGTCTTCCCCGGAATCCCAGGGGGGTACGTTGATTCCCTGCTAGGGCATTCCCCCTTGTGCTTCGTCGCCGATCGCGGCCCCTTGCCCGTCGTCTCGCCCTGTCGTTTCGCGTAGGTCAACCGGCCATGCAAGAAGAACTCAGTGTTCTCCTCAAAGCCCAATATCCGCTGATCTACCTCATGACCTATGAGGAGGAGCGCAGTGAGCAGGCGATCGCGCAGCTAGCCAAGGCGGACACGACCCAACCCCGTCGCCTCTATGTGTGGACGGTGACCCATGGGATGGTGGAGTACGGCCAAGCCCGGACGACGACCCAGCACAATACCATTTCCCCCGAGGCGGCCCTGGAGTGGATTGTTCGCCAGAAGGAGCCGGGAATTTATGTCCTCAAGGATTTTCATCCGTTCATTGATTCCCCTGGGGTGAAGCGGTGGTTGCGCGACGCGATCGCCACCTTCAAGGGCACCCACAAGGCCATCGTCCTGATGTCGCCGGTGCAGGAAATCCCCATCGAACTGGAAAAAGAGGTGGTGGTCCTTGACTTCCCCCTACCCCAGATGGCGGAAATCAACCGCGCCCTAGATCGTCAGCTAGAGCGCACCGGCAGCCGCAAGCTCAGCGCCGAAGCCCGCGAAAAGCTGGTCAAGGCCGCCCTGGGCCTCACCCTCGACGAAGCGGAAAAGGTTTATCGCAAGGCCCACGTCACCGCAGGCAAACTAACGGAATCGGAGGTGGAAATTGTCCTATCCGAAAAGAAACAGCTCATCCGCCGTAACGGCATCCTCGAATATATGGAGGAGGATGAAAGCTTTGAAAATATCGGCGGGCTTGAGGAATTAAAGCATTGGCTTCAGCAGCGCTCAGACGCCTTCACGGAACGGGCGCGGGGCTACGGCCTTCCCCAACCGAAGGGGATGCTGATTTTGGGGGTACCCGGTTGCGGTAAATCCCTGATTGCCAAAACCACGTCGCGCCTGTGGAGTTTGCCCCTGCTGCGGCTGGATGTGGGCCGAATTTATGACGGGTCCATGGTGGGTAAATCCGAGAAAAATTTGCGGAATGCCCTCAAAACCGCCGAATCGATCGCCCCGTCGATCCTGTTCATTGATGAATTGGATAAAGCCTTTGGGGGCAGCGCCGGTTCCGGCGACTCCGACGGCGGCACCTCTAGCCGAATTTTTGGCACCTTTTTGACCTGGTTACAGGAAAAAACTTCCCCGGTTTTTGTGATGGCAACGGCCAACCGCGTCGAGCGGCTGCCGGGGGAATTTCTGCGGAAGGGACGGTTTGACGAAATCTTTTTCGTGGACCTGCCCAACCTAGAGGAACGGTCTGAAATTTTCAAGATCCACCTTCATAAACGGCGGCGAGAGATTGACCGGTTTGATCTCGATCAGCTTGCGAAAATCTCCGATGGATTTTCCGGCGCTGAGATTGAACAGGCGATCATTGCGGCCATGTATGAAGCATTTGCCCAGGATCGAGAGTTTACGCAGCTCGATATTATCGCTTCAATTAAATCGACGCTGCCCCTGTCGCGGACGATGACGGAGCAGGTGACAGCCCTGAGGGATTGGGCTCGCCAGCGCGCACGTCCGGCGGCGGCCTCCGTGGCGGAATATATCCGCCAGGAGTGGTAACAGGTTTCTCCGGTCTCCCAGCCGGAGGAAAAACGGGCCAGCAATGGCTAACTGCTGGTGCTTTGTCTGGTTTTGAAGCGATCGCGTCTGCGTCCTTCAAAGCGTCCGATGCTAACTGCTAACAACTGTTTGTCGATCACTCGATTTCGCACAAAACTCGGAGATACGATCTATGTCTCACTTCAGCACCCTTCGCACCAAAATCACTGACGCTGCCATCCTGAAGAGCTCGCTGCAAGATCTGGGCATTCAGACCAAGACGAATACGGATGTGCGCGGCTACAACGGCCAGCGGATCCGGGCGGACTTGGTGGCGGTCCTGGATGGGGAGTACGATCTGGGCTGGTCGCAGAATGCGGATGGCACCTATGATCTGATCGCCGATCTGTGGGGCGTTGCGAAGAAGCACAATCAGACGGAGTTGATCAATTCGATCAACCAGAAGTACGCGGTGAATAAAACTCTGGCGGAGGTGCAGCGCTCGGGTCTGCAAAATGCCAACGTGAAGCTGGTGGTCCAAAAGTAATTTTCCCTGCGTTCCTAAGCCTGCGGGCTGGCCGGTTGGTTCCGGTCAGCCTATTTTTTTGCTTTTTATTTATTGTGCTATTCGTCGGAGTTTTGAGTGCTACAGCAAGGGGCTTAAGCCCCTTGTTTCTGCTAGTTGGTTGGTGGATTTTGCCCTTTGGTTTTTGAGTTGGTTTTTCTATTGATTTTCTGGGGGGAGCATGTTGAGCCAATGGAGAAGTTCTGGGGGGAAATCGAGGGGCGATCGCGTGGCGGCATCGATACAAACGTGGCAGGTGCGGGCGTGGCCGACGGGGCGATCGCCGCGATCGCTCAGGAATAAATCGTAGGTAATTTCAAAGCGGTTCGGGGCGGTTTGTTGGGGGGTGAGGGTAATCGTGAGGCGATCGCCGCAAAACAAAGGCCGCAAAAATTTCACCTCCGCCTGGGCAATGGGGACGCCATACCCTTGGGCGCTGAAAAAGGTGCGTAGATCGAGGCCCGCTGCGGCGAGCGATCGCTCATAGGCTTCGTGGCAAAAGTCGAGGACGGCCCCGAAATACACCACACCGGCGGCGTCGGTGTCGCGGAATCGGACCACGCGATCGCAGCTAAAAGATCCTGGTTTTTGGGGAGGAGTTGGGGCCATGGGAACTAGGGCGCGATCGCGCGGACAAAGGCCAAAGTTTCCCGCAGGAAATCATCCGGCGCTTCATAGGGCAACACATTGCGGCCCGCGATAATCGCCCCGCGTCCATTGGGCAAATGATCGAGATATTGCCGGAGCCGCTCCTCGGGCGATTCCCCCTTGCCACTGCGGCTGATGCTCGACGCCGTGCGGCCAAACAGCGCCAAAACCGGTTCCTCTAGCTGGGCGATCGCCTCCCCGTAGCCCCGCTTCCAGGCTTGGCTCAGGAACGCAAACACCGCATAGCGGCTGGCCATGTCCGCCGCCCCGCGATCGAGGGTATCGAGCCACTCCCCATCCACCGCCTCCGCCGTCGCGAACAGTTGCTTCACGGAAAAATTCCTCAGGAACTCCCGGCGGCGCGCGTAGCGATAGAACCAATCCCCCACTGGCCCATCAAACAGCAAATTCCACAGGAGCCGCTGCCGCCACACCGGGGCCACCTCCACCATCGTGTTCCAGGCGGGCGGCCCCCCCAAAACTAAACCGGCGAGGGGAGTCCCCCGCGATCGCGCGATCGCCGCCAACTCAATCGCCACCGGAAACAGCGCCCCCTGCACCAACACGATCGCGGGCCGCCCCACCACCTGCTCCACAAAATCCGCCAACTGCGCCCCCCAGTCCGCCGGTTCGCAGAGCGCCCGAGGCATCGACGCTTCCCCACAGCCCAGCAGATCCGGCGCATAGAGATCCAGCAGCGGCCCCCCCTCCCCCGTCAATTGCCAGCGGGCCGCAAAACGATCCCAAAACCGCCGCGACAGCCCCACCCCAATCGGATGGATCGCCACCAACGCCGGTCGCCCCGCCGAGTTGGGGGCCACCCAATGGTCATAGGTACAGCGGTAGCCGCGCCATTCAAACACCTGCGGGACATCCGGCACCGCGCGATCGCCCAGGGCAGCCCCCATAGGTCCTTTACTCCTCATTGCCCAAAATTACCCCCACCATCTTGCCACCCCGCCCGGTGCTGTAGGATATGGCGGCTAACCTTCACTTAACCCATCGGATGAAACCATCAATGGCCGCAGTTTTTACCAAAATGTTTGCCAAACCCCTCGCTGCGATCGCCCTCGCCGCGATCGCCCTCACCGCCTGCACCAGTCCGGGCACCCAAAACACCCCCGATAGCGCCGCCTCCCCCGAAGCCACCAGCACCACCGCCAACGCCACCGCCAGCGATCAAGTCCTCACCCTCGGCGCAATCCCCGACCAGGATCCCGAACGGCTCCAGCGCCAGTACGAAAAACTCGTCGCCTACCTCGAAGCGGAACTGGGCATCGAAGTCGCCTACAAACCCGTCGTAGACTACGCCGCCGCCGTCACCGCCTTCCAGGTGGGCGATCTCGAATTCGTTTGGTTCGGCGGCCTCACCGGCGTCCAAGCGCGCCTGCAAACCCCCGGAGCCACCGCGATCGCCCAGCGGGACGTGGACGAAAACTTCCGCAGCGTCTTCATCGCCAACCCCAGCGCCGGCCTCGCACCCTTCACCGAAATCACCGACCTCGCCCAACTCAAGGGCAAAACCTTCACCTTCGGCAGCGAATCCTCCACCTCCGGACGGCTCATGCCCCAATATTTCCTAGAGCAAGGGGGCGTCGCCCTCACCGACTTCCAAGGCCCCGCAGGCTTCTCCGGTGACCACGACAAAACCCTCGAACTGGTCCAGGCCGGAGCCTACCAAGTCGGAGCCCTCAACGAAAAAGTCTGGGAACAGCGCAGCGCCGAAGGCAAGGTCAACAACGACCAGGTGACCGTCATCTGGCGCACCCCCACCTACTACGACTACCACTGGGTGCTCCATCCCCAGATCGCCAGTGAATTTGGGGCCGACTTCCCCGAAAAACTGCGCGCCGCCCTCCTCAAGCTCTCCCCCGACAACCCCGACCACAAGGAAATCCTGGACCTGTTCAGCGCCGGGAAGTTCATCGAAACCAAGAACGAAAACTACGCCCAGATCGAAGCGATCGGTCGCAAAATCGGCAAAATCACCGATTAGCTGATCCAATGGGCTGATTTGGGTCGCCCGCGATCGCGCCCCCCAGCAAAAACAATCACAGCAAAACCGGCCACACCCCATCCCGAAGGAGCAGGTTGGCCGGTTTTTGTAGCCTATGCAGTTGACGCCTTAGCCACTCAGACAAAGGGCCTCAGCCCCCTGCCCCAAACGATCTTGGTAACCTAGACCGCAACCGTCGTCTTGGTCGAAGCCGCCAAAGAGCCATTCGCATACAGACGAGCGAACTCATCGAGCGAAATTTGCTTGATCTTCGACGCATTGCCCGCCGTACCGAACTGCTGGTAGCGCTCCAGGCACACCTGCTTCATGTACTTGATCGACGGCTTCATGAAGTGGCGCGGATCAAAGTTCTTCGGATCCTTCGCCGCCGCTTCGCGGATTGCCGCCGTGATCGCCAGACGGTTGTCCGTGTCGATGTTCACCTTGCGGACACCGCTCTTGATGCCCTTTTGGATTTCCTCAACCGGCACCCCGTAGGTTTCCGGAATCGCGCCGCCGTACTGGTTGATCATGTCCAACCACTCTTGAGGCACCGAGGACGACCCGTGCATCACCAGGTGGGTGTTGGGCAGGCGGCTGTGGATTTCTTCAATGCGGCTGATGGCCAGCACTTCGCCCGTGGGCTTGCGGGTGAACTTGTATGCGCCGTGGCTGGTGCCGATCGCAACGGCCAGGGCATCCACCTGGGTTTGCTCAACGAACTGCACCGCCTCATCGGGATCCGTCAGCAATTGATCCTTGCTCAAGGCCCCTTCAAAGCCGTGGCCGTCTTCCGCTTCACCCTTGCCCGTTTCCAGAGAACCGAGGCAGCCCAGTTCCCCTTCCACGCTCGCGCCGACCGAGTGGGCCACCTTGACCACCTCAGCGGTCACGGCCACGTTGTACTCGAACGAAGCGGGGGTTTTAGCATCAGCTTCCAGGGAGCCGTCCATCATCACGCTGGTGAAACCATTGCGGATGGCGGAATAGCAGGTGGCGGGGCTGTTGCCGTGGTCCTGGTGCATCACCACGGGGATGTGGGGGTAGGTTTCCACCGCCGCCAGCACCAGGTGCCGCAGGAAGTTTTCACCGGCATAGCTCCGGGCACCACGGGAAGCCTGGAGGATCACCGGGCTGTCGGTTTCGTCCGCCGCCTGCATGATCGACAGGATCTGCTCCAGGTTGTTGACGTTGAAGGCCGGAATGCCGTAGCCATTCTCCGCCGCATGGTCGAGCAGAAGCCGCATGGGTACTAGCGCCATAGGATATTTCCTCCTGAGGTTTAGGATCTAGGATCGATCGAAACGGACGGCTTTATAGGTCAGTTAGTCTATGCCTTGGCACAATCTTAAGACAATTTCCGCCTTTGTCTTAAGAGATTTTGCGCCGCGATCGCGCCCTACCCGCCCCGTCAGCAGCCAAAACGATGGACCTAAACCCCATCGGTCAACCCGCCCAAAGGCCCAAGGAATAACCGTTTGGGGCGATGACGGAACTAGGACTTTGAAAAAATGGGTCGCCTGGGATTCGAACCCAGAACTAGTCGGTTAAAAGCCGAATACTCTACCGTTGAGTTAGCGACCCAGGGCGTGCGGCAATCCCTTGCCAACCCGGGAAACCATAGTAGCGCGGCGATCGCGGTTTGTCAAACTTTTTGGCGGGGTTTTCTGGCGGATTTTTTGCGGATTGCTAGGTTGACCGCTGGCCTTGGGTTTCGAGCGTTATTTAATCTTTTTGTTTTTGATCTTTAGGATGGATGCCCTAGCGATCGCGGCCAGCCACCGGCCCCGCAGGGGGCGCAGAGCGATGGGCCAGGGTACTGCGGAGCCGTTGATAGCGACTGCGGGCCAGATCGGCGCGGCGGGCCCGTAGCTGGATTTCCTCCAGAAGTTTCCGGTTCACGGCGATCATGTCCCCCACCAACCCCAGGATCCAAAGCTGAATGCCCGCCAGCAGCAAAATCGCCGCCAGGATCAAACTGGGCACATGGGCGCGATCGGTCCCCATGAAATACAGCAGCAGCCAGCGCACCGACAGCAGCATCCCGCAGCCAAAGGGCAACGACCCCAGCAGCAGAAAAAACCGCAGGGGTTTATAGGCCATAAAAATCCGCAGGATCGTAAACATCGAGCGGCGCACATAGGCCGGAATGCTCTTGACCAGGCGCGAGGGCCGCAGGTAGCCGTTGGTGCGGATGGGCACCCAGGTGATCGACAGGCCCTTTTGGCCCGCCTGGATGATGGTTTCTAGGGTGTAGGTGTACTCATTAAACACATTGAGCCGGAGGGCCGCGTGGTGGGTCATGGCCCGGAAACCGCTGGGGGCGTCGGGGATGGTGGTGCCGCTGGCGAGGCGCACGACGGAACTGCCGAGGGCCTGTAGGAGTTTTTTGGCGGGGGAAAAGTCCTGGATGTCCTGGATGGGCCGCGCGCCGATGACGATTTCCGCGTCGCCATCGAGGATGGGCTGGATCAGTTTGGGGATGTCGGCGGCGCAGTATTGGTTGTCGGCGTCGGTGTTGACAATGATGTCGGCCCCGGCGTGGAGGCAGGCGTCGAGGCCGGCCATGAATGCCCTGGCGAGCCCTTGGTTGTAGGGCAGACGGACGATGTGATCGACCCCGCAGGCTTTGGCGACTTCGGCGGTGCGATCGCGGCTGCCGTCATCAATCACGAGCCATTCCAGTTCATCAATGCCGGGGAGGCGGCGGGGCAGTTCCGCCAGGGTGATGCCGAGGGTGGCCTCTTCGTTGTAGCAGGGGATTTGGATAATCAGTTTGGTCATGCTCTCGTTTTATGGCCTAGCCATGGGGGGGGTGAAGGTGGGGCCGCCGCGATCACGCAATAAATCGCGCAATGTTAGAACAGGATGAGGACCAGAAGATACGACTGGAGTATGCAGGGAACGGCATGGACGACGGCTCGGAAGACCAAAAAATCCCAGATGCGGTGGAATCGGGCAACGGCCTGCGGGGGTTTGTGGCCCTGGGGGAATTTTTGCAGGAGGACGGCTGGTACCCGGTCCGGGTGACCGATCGGCTGGCCTATCGCACCTTCTTTTCCGGTAAGAATGGGGAATTGCGGTGCTATACGCGGGTGCGCCCGGACATGGAGCAGGTGATTTTCTATGCCATCTCGCCGGTGCGGGTGCCGCCGGAAAAACGGCTGGCGGCGGCGGAATTCATCACCCGCGCGAACTACGGCCTGCCCATGGGCAATTTTGAGATGGATATGGAGGATGGGGAGGTGCGCTTCAAGAGCAGCCTCGATTTTGAGGGGGAAATCCTCGGCCCTAACCTCCTCCGCAATCTGATCTATCCGGCGGTGCAGACGCTGGATCTTTACCTGCCGGGGCTGTTGCAGTTGATCTATGGCGAGGTGACGCCCCTAGAGGCGATCGCGGCGATCGAAGAAAAGGACTAGGACGACGGCTAGACCCCCCACCTCAACCGCGTAGGGGCGGGGTTCCCCCGCCCAGCCCCGCCCAGCCTCACCCCGCCAGCCCCGTCTTGCCCTAGGAGGACGCCGCGTCGCGCAGATATTTCGGTCGCCAGCCCGGATAGACCACCTGCTTCGATCGCGCCACCACCAGCGCATCCCCCGCCACATCCTTGGTCACCACGGACCCGGCCCCGATGGTCACGTCATCACCGATCGCGATCGGAGCCACCAGAACGCTATTCGAGCCGGTTTTGACGCGATCGCCCACCGTCGTCCGGTGCTTTTGATAGCCGTCATAGTTGGCCGTGATCGTCCCCGCCCCGAAATTGCAGCGATCGCCGACCGTCGCATCCCCCAGATAGGTCAGGTGGGCCGCATTCGTCGCCTCCCCGAGCTGGGCATTTTTCAACTCCACAAAATTACCGATGCGGCAGCGATCGCCCAGGGCCGTCCCCCCCCGCAGATGGGCATAGGGACCCACGCGGCCCCCCGCCCCCACCGCACTGTCCGCCACCACCGAATAGATCACCGTCGCCCCTTCGCCAATCTGGGCATTTTCCAGCAGCGTCCCCGGCCCGATGCGCGCCCCCGCCGCCACCTTGGTTTTGCCCCGCAGGTGGGTTTGCGGCTCAATGATCGCATCCGGCGCAAGCTCCACCGTGTCGTCGATCGTCACGCTGTGGGGGTCAATAATCGTCACCCCCGCCTGCATCCACCGCCGCTTCGATCGCTCCTGCAACACCCCATAGGCCGCCGCGAGCTGGGCGCGATCGTTAATGCCCCAAATCTCCGACACATCCGCCACATCGATCGCCGCCGCCGGAGCCAACGCCTTGATCGCATCGGTCAAATAATATTCCTGCTGATCATTGTCCGCCCGCAGGTTCGGCAACATCGTCGCCAGGGCACCCCAGCGGAAGCAATAGATCCCCGCATTGATGCGCTTCTGCTGGCGCTGGGCATCGGAACAGTCGCGATGTTCAATGATTTCCTGCACCATCAGGCGATCGCCACTGATGCGCTCATTGCAAAACACCCGCCCATAGCCCGTCGGATCCGCCAAGCAGGCCGTGAGGATCGTCGCCCCCTGATCCCCCGCCCGGTGTAGATCCAGCATTGCCTGCAAGGTCATGGGCCGCAGCAGGGGCACATCCCCATTGAGCACCAGCAGATCCCCCTCGAAGCCGACCAAATGGGGCAACAGTTGCTGCACCGCGTGGCCCGTGCCCAACTGCTCCAGTTGATCGACAAATTCCACCGGAGTGGATCCCACCGTGGCCCCGGCGAGGCGATCGCGCACCAGCTCCGCCCGGTGGCCCACAATCACGAAACAGCGATCAACCGGAATGCCCGCCAAACTTTCGAGCACCCGCTCCACCAGGGTTTTGCTGCCTAGGGTATGCAACACCTTGGGCAGATCCGACTTCATGCGAGTGCCCTTACCCGCCGCCAGGATCGCGATCGCTAATGCCATGACTCTTCCTTCGCCTGCCTGCTAAAAACCTGTGGAACCCAAAATTCAGCGCAATGGTACCAAACTCCGTTACCGGCCTCTGGCTTGAGTTTGTGACCCAAGATTTGCCCCAAGAGCTGACCCAGGATCCCATCCAAAAAATGGACCCTAGGCCCGGTTCCGAGAACGGATCGCGGATGCCCCAGCGGCGATCGCGCGATCGCGGTCCCCATGCCCTGAACTGGACTTTTCAGCCATCCTCCCACCGCGTGCCGTATTGCTGATACTTTTTTCAGAGTTACCCTCTAGGAGTTTGACCGTCGTGGAACGCACATTTATTGCCATCAAGCCGGATGCCGTCCAGCGTGGGTTGATCGGCACCATCATCCAGCGCTTTGAAGCGAAGGGCTACAAACTGGTGGGGATGAAGTTTATGAACGTCAGCCGCGAGCTGGCGGAGCAGCACTACGCATCCTTGAGCGATAAGCCCTTTTTCCCCGGTTTGGTGGATTTCATCACCTCTAGCCCGGTGGTGGCTATGGCTTGGGAAGGGGACGGTGTGGTGACCGGTGCCCGGAAAATTATTGGGGCCACGAGTCCGGCGGCGGCGGATCTGGGCACGATTCGCGGCGACTTTGGCGTGACCGTGGGCCGTAACTTGATCCATGGCTCCGACGCGATCGAAACGGCGGAGCGGGAGCTGGGCCTGTGGTTTAAGGAAGGGGAATTGACGGATTGGAGTCCGGTGGCGACGGCGTGGCTCTACGAGTAGGGCTTGGCCTGTAGAACTTGGCCTGGTTTGGTGACGGGTCTTTGGCCCGTTGACCCTCCGTAATTAGGTCTCACTGAAACAGGTCTAGCTGAAATGGGATCGTCGTAGGGCGGTCCCATTTCGCTGTTTTTGTGGTGGTTTCTGTGGTTCGGGAGGTTGGGCAGGGGTGGGGGCGGTGGGCTAGAACCGTGGGGTGAATGGGTTTGAGTTGATTGGTTTTGATGTTTGGCTTCGCGATCGCGGCGGGCCGCCATGGGGGAATGGGAAAGATGAAGGCAACGGTCAATCAAAAATCTCAGGGCGAGATGAATTCGGGGCGATCGCGCCCTCGGAAGATCCTGACCCTACCGCTGCTGGCCCTGTTGGGATCCACGGCGATCGCGGGGTGCGGCACCACCCAGCAGTCTGCCATCGTCCCGATGATGAAGGAGCAAGCCCCCCAGAACGCCGCGATCGCCGATCAATCGGCCCCCGCCCCACCAACGACGGCCAGCGGCACCGGTCCCGCCAATGCCGCCCCCAGGCCCACCCCCATGCTGATCCGCACCGCCCGCCTGACCCTGCGGGTGGATGATGTGGCCGCCGCGATCGGGTCCGTCCAGGCGATCGCCAGGGCCAAGGGCGGCGACTTATTAGACCTTCAGGACCTCGCCGATCCCAACAACCAACGGCAGGCCAATCTCATCCTGCGCGTCCCCCAGGGGCAACTCGACGGCACCCTCAACGACATCGCGGCCCTCGGGCGACCCATCGAACGCCAGATCAGCGCCGAAGACGTGACCGATCAAATCGTCGATGCCGACGCCCGCCTACGGAACCTGCGCCGCAAAGAGCAAAGTTTTCTCGCCATCCTGGAGCGCGCCGGGGCCATCAAAGACGTCCTCGCCGTCACCGAGCAGGTGGAACGCACCCGCACCGAAATCGAAGTGCTCGACGCCCAACTCAAATCCCTGCGCGATCGCGTCGCCTACTCACAAATCACCCTTGAACTGCGCCAGAGCATCGCCAGCGGCAGCGACGCCAACCCCCTTTCCGCCCAGCTCCTCGACACCTGGGGCCAAGCCTCCAACTCCCTCGGCAGCCTCACCGTCGGACTCCTCAAACTCCTCCTGTGGCTGCTGGTCTACACTCCCTACTGGCTCGCGATCGCCGCCATCATCTGGGCGATCGCCCGACACATCCGGCGTCATCCCAGGGAAAATCGTCAAAGCGACCCAGGGCCAACAAAATAAGGGGCTGACGCCCCTTGCCCCCATCAGCCCCACCAAAAGGCCCTAGGAATTGCAGGTCAATTCACAGCGGATCCTAAACCACCTCTTCGTAATCCCCAAACGCCGAACCATTGCGCTCTAGCCATTCAAAAATCCGATCCAACTGCTGCAACGTCACCAATCCGTACTGCCACAGCACCATCGGTAACAGGGCCGGATACTGCGCCTGCCCCAGCGCCATCTGAATCGAATCCTCCGGAATCGCCAGATCGCGCCGCAGGAACCGGATCAAGCGTGCTTGCCGTTGTGCGCCCATGGTCCGTTACCTCCCTCTTAAACTTGCGCGATTGAACCGTCGATCAGTCCCAGGCGGAACCCTTGGCAGCGTCGCGCGATGCAACCCCAACGCCACAGGGTTTTGATTTGTGTACAGTATATCCTGTCCCCCCAAGTCGTGCGCGATCGCGGGATCGCCGGGGGAATTGGCCTCGCCCTTGGGATCAAGCCATTGCCCGTTTCATAGGTTGTATCGGAGGGCAATGGCTGTGCTTGGAAACACTGTGCCAATTTCATGTTCATCCTATCGATCGCGCCGCCCCCCGACAGCGATCGCGATCGCAAGCCCCTAGGATCTCAGACACCGGTCAACGGGACAGGGATCAACGGAATCCGCCGCCGCCGCCCCCCAGCCACCCCGGCCCACCCCACGAAAAACCCCCACCGATCCATCATCAGCAGGGGTTTTTGTAGCCTCGTCATCCCCCATACCAGGGGGACAGTTTTTGAATTGCTTGAATTATTTGATACGGAGCGTTACGGATCGCCTTCAACACATCTCCCTAACGCTCCCCCGGCACTGCCCTAGCGGCCCCCCACCGTAATCGAATCCACCTTGATATGGGGCTGCCCCACCGTCACATAGACACTGCCACTGACCGAACCGCAGAACCCCGCCGCCAACTCCAGATCATTCGACGACATGGAAATGCGCTGCATAATCTCCGTCGCCTCCCCGATCAGCGTCGCCCCCTTCAGCGGTTTGGTGAGCTCGCCATTCTCAATCAAATACGCCTCATCCACCCCGAAATTAAACTGGCCCGTCGCCCCGACGCTGCCGCCGCCCATCTTCTTGCAGTAAATCCCCCGCTCAATGGACCCAAACAGATCCGCCGTCGAGTACTCACCGGACGCAATGTAGGTGTTCCGCATCCGCGACGCCGCCGCAAACCCATAGCTCTGGCGACGCCCGCTGCCCGTCCGGGGATGGCCCGTCCGCACACTGCCCGCGCGATCGGAAATGAAATTCTTCAAAATGCCATTCTCAATCAGCAGGGTCCGCTGCACCGGCATCCCCTCATCGTCCATATCCAGCGTGCCAAAGGCCCCATCCGACAGGCCCTCATCCCACGCCGTCAGGTTCTCATGGGCGATCTTTTCGCCCTTTTTGTCGATAAATGGCGTCGTGCCCCGCTCAATCTGCGTCGTCTCCAGCAGGTGGCCGCACGCCTCATGGAAAATCACGCCGCCAAAGGCATTGGCCATCACCACCGGATAGGAACCCGATTCCACATAGTCGGCATAGAGCATCTTGCCCGCCGCTTCGGAAATTTCGTCGGCCAGGTCTTCATAGCTCCAGGTGCGCAGGAAGTCCGGCCCGCCGGTGTTGCCCACTCGCTTCCCGATGGACGACCGATTGGCCCCGTCGGCACAGAGCAGATTGGAGCCCACGGATTGGGTGAGGCGCACATCCCGCGCAAAGACCCCATCACTGGCGGCCACCAGCACCTCCTGCCAGTCGCGGAAGTAGACTGATCGCCGGGACTGGATGTGGCTGGCCTTGCGCTGAAGCGCCCCATTGGCCTCCAGGAGCACATCCCCCATTTCGCGCATGGGACTGAGTTGGGCCAGCCAGCTATCCTTGTTCCGCAGGGCACCGTAGTCCCGCAGGGGTTCGAGGTTGATGTCGGGGATGAAGGCGGCGGGGCCGGGGAGTTTGAGGCCCAGGATCGACAGGGCTTTTTCTAGGGATGCCTTGAGGCCGCTGAAGGACAGGTCATTGGTGCTGACGTAGCAGTCCTGCTTGCCGAGGAACAGGCGCACCCCGGCCCCGGTGGACAGGCGCGGCGACAGGCTGGTGATGGCTTCGTCCTCGGCGAGGCAACTGATGTAGTTGTCGCGCTCTAGGAAAAATTCTACGAAGTCGGCCCCGGCGGCGCGCCCAAGGCCCAGCAGGGTCGAGAGGGGTGCCCGCCAGCTTTCGTCGAAACGGGTGCCGGTGGGGGCATAGCTCAAGGTGGGCAGTTCCTTCGACAGCAGCAGGGTGGATGACATGGGCGCGACTCCTGGAGGATGGCGGTGGATGAACCTGAGTTTTATTAAACTTTGGTTCACGAAACTTAAAGCGGGTCTGGTGTCAGTTTAGCAAAGGGACTGGGAGGGGAAGGGGGGTGGGGGCCGATCGCGGGCCGATCGCGGGGGACCGGTAGCGGGAACGACAGGGGCAGGGTCGAGATTGTGTAAACTTTCTTTAAGGAAATGGGACTAAGGGTTTTTAATTCATGGCGGGGGTTCGGCGCGATCGCGCGGCCCCTGGCCGGAGCCTGCCACCCGTTCCTAGACCAGCCCCCATGATCAGGAGAAGCTAACCGTGGAGCCAACGATGGACCCGAGCGCCCCATCAAATCGTTTCGGCCAGGGGACGGGCCTCTACGGGCGTCTGCTGCTGATTTCGCCGTTTTTCCTGTGGGGGACGGCGATGGTGGCTATGAAGGGGATTTTGGACCGGACGGAGCCCCTGTTTTTGGGGGGGCTGCGGATTGTGCCGGCGGGGTTGCTGGTGCTGGCGATCGCGGCGGTGTTGGGCCGTCCCCAGCCCCGAAGTTGGCGGGCGTGGGGGTGGGTGCTGGCCTTTGCCCTGGTGGATGGGGCGATGTTTCAGGGGTTTTTGGCCCAGGGGCTGACGCGCACCACGGCGGGCCTCGGGTCCGTGACGATTGATTCCCAGCCACTGGCGGTGGCGCTGATGGCCCGCTGGCTCTATGGGGAATTGATCGGGCCGGTGGGCTGGCTGGGGCTGGCGTTGGGGATTTGTGGCATTGCTCTCGTTGGGCTGCCGGAGGGCTGGTGGTTGCAGGTGGGGGGGCTGCTGGAGTGGCGATCGCGGTTGGCCGATCTCGTTTCGGGCGGCGATGGCTGGAGTTTTGACCTGGATCACCTGGCCCAATTCTGGAGTGGCATTGCGGCAAACGGAGCCTGGTGGATGCTGTTGGCGGCTCTATCGATGGCCGTCGGCACCGTGATGATGCGGCCCCTGAGTCGCCAGGTGGATCCGATCGTGGCGACGGGCTGGCACATGATCCTGGGGGGAATGCCGCTCCTGGGCCTCTCGGCGGCGACGGAGTTGGAGCAATGGCAGCGGCTGGGGTTGGCGGACTGGGGCGCGATCGCCTATGCCACGGTCCTCGGGAGTGCGGCGTCCTATGGGGTCTTTTTCTACTTCGCCTCCAGGGGCAACCTCACCAGCCTCAGCGCCCTGACCTTCCTGACGCCGATTTTTGCCCTGATCTTCGGCAATCTGTTCCTACAGGAAACCCTCAGTTCGGTCCAGGGGGCGGGGGTGCTGCTGACGCTCCTGAGCATTTATTTGGTGAACCAGCGCGAGGCGATCGCCGCCCGATTCCGCACCGGATTTCGTCCTCAGCCATCCGCCGCCCCCGTGGCCATGCCGTCCGTCGAAGCGGCCCCCGACCTGGCCAAGGCCCCCCCAGAGAGCGCCCCCAACCATTCCCCAGGGCATCCCCTAAGATAGAAGCGACAAGATAGAAGCAAACGAAACGACGAGCCGTTATCCGCACCGTACCATTCACCGTCGCAACCACTCGCCACCGCATTTCCTATGTTTCTCTTTGGCCTCGGTAAAAAGCTCAACCTCCCCTCCCCCAGCGAAGCCCTGCCCGGTCGCCAGGAGGAGATGCAGTTCATCAATCGTCATTTTGTTAACGGCAATCCCCTCAAGGGGCCGTTCCCCGAGGGGCTAGAGACGGCGATGTTTGGTCTGGGGTGTTTCTGGGGGGCGGAGCGGCGCTTCTGGCAGCAGGAGGGGGTTTTTAGTACTTCCGTGGGCTATGCCGCTGGGATTACGCCCAATCCGACCTACCAGGAGGTGTGCTCGGGCATGACGGGCCACAATGAGGTGGTGTTGGTTGTGTTTGATCCGGCCCAGATTTCCTATGAGACGCTGCTGGCGGTGTTCTGGGAGGCCCATAACCCGACCCAGGGGATGCGCCAGGGGAATGATGTGGGCACCCAATACCGCTCGGGGATTTATACCTACGATGAGGCCCAGCGGGCGGCGGCGGTGGCGTCGCGCGATCGCTACCAGGCAGCCCTGAAGGCGGCAGGCCACGGGGAGATCACCACGGAAATTTTGGATGCACCGCCGTTCTACTACGCTGAGGATTATCACCAGCAGTATTTGGCGAAAAATCCCAATGGCTACTGCGGCCTCGGGGGTCTCGGGGTGGCTTGCCCCAGCGGCGTTGGGGTTTAGGGAACCCTAGCGGTGGCCCCACCCCCCTGACGGACTGGAAGGAAAGGAATTGAATGAACTGGTGCCGCGATCGCCATCCGTCCTGCGGGTTGGCGGGGCGGCCCGTTTGTGTTGATCATCACATTGTGATGGCAACTACAGCGATCGCCCCCTAGGCGCGAAACCATTGAAGGCAGATGCACGATCGGAGGGGCCATGCCCAACACCGCCGCCATGGAACCGCGACCCAACCCATCCACAGATCCGCACCTCGATCCGCGTTTTGATCCGCGATCGGTGGGGCAACCGAAGATCATCATTTCAGGGCTCGGGCGGACGGGCTATCGGATTTTCTGCCTGTTGCGGCAACAGGGGGCGGCGGTGGTGGGCATTAGCGATCGCCCCATCCCGGAGGATAGCGATCGCATTTTGGTGGGCAATCCGCAAACCACGGCGACGCTGATCGCGGCGGGCATCCGCACGGCCCAAACCCTGATCTTGGCCGGATCGCGGGATTCGGAAAACCTCGCCATTTTGATGCAGGCGAAGATCCTCAATCCCAAAATTCGCATCATTAATCGCCTGTTCAATAGCAATCTGGGGCGGCGGCTTGATCGCACCCTGTCGGCCCATGTGAGCATGAGCGTGTCGTCCCTGGCGGCTCCGGTGTTTGCCTTTGCGGCCCTGGGCAGCCGCGCGATCGGCCAGTTGCAACTGTTTGACCGCACCTGGCCGATCCATGAGGAGCTGATCCACGAGGGGCATCCGTGGCGGGGGCGGCCCCTGCGGGATCTGTGGGATGACCTCAATACCCTCTCGATTTACTATTTGCCCGCCACGGGCCGCGATCGCGCCGACGCCGACCTGGTATCCGCCGTGTTGGGGGGCCGCACCCTGGAGGTGGGCGATCGCCTGATCGTCGCCACCCAACCCAATGTCCGCAAAACCCACCGCACCCTGCGCCAGCGATTTAACCGTGCCGTGGCCTGGTGGCGTCCGTTCCAGCACTATGGCCGCTCCGCCGCCGTGGCACTGGGCCTGCTGCTGCTGGCGATCGCCCTGTCCTGCGCCACCTACCTATCCATGGGGGCCAACATTTCCCCCGTCGATGCCCTCTACTTTTCCGTGGGCATGATCACCGGCGCGGGGGGCCAAGAGCAAGTGGCGGAACAGGCCCCGGATGCCATCAAGGTGCTGACGGCGGTGATGATGATCATCGGCGCGGGCCTGATCGGCATTTGCTATGCCCTGCTCAATGATTTTGTTTTGGGCACCCGCTTTCGCCAGTTCTGGAACGTGGCCCGCGTGCCCCAAAGCCACCACTACGCCATCTGCGGCCTCGGCGGCGTCGGCATTCGCATTGCCCAGGTGCTCCGCGATCGCGGCTGCGATGTGGTCGTCATCGAGCGGGATTCCAATAACCGCTTCCTCGCCACCGCCCAGGCCCTCAATATCCCCGTCATCCTGGCCGACGCCACCATGGAAGTGTCCCTCAAGGCGGCCAATGTCCATCGCGCCAGCGCCCTGCTCGCCGTCACCAGCGATGACATGATGAACCTGGAAATTGCCCTGAGCGCCCGGGCGATCGCCCCCCACCTGCCCACCATCGTCCGCAATGAAGACCCGCGATCGGCCCTGATGGTCCATCAAGTCTTCGAGTTCGATTCCGTCCTCAGCCCCATTGATCTCGCCGCCCCCACCTTCGCCGCCGCCGCGATCGGCGGGCGGATCCTCGGCAACGGCATGACCGCCGACATCCTCTGGGTCGCCCTGGGCACCCTCATCACCCCCCGCCACCCCTTCTGCGGCCAGCAGGTGCAAGATGTGGCCCGCGAAGCGGATTTTGTACCCCTCTACCTCGAAACTAGCGACGGCACCCTCCACGGCTGGGATTTGTTAGAAGCGCGCCTCCAACTGGGCCACGTCCTCTACCTCTCCATTCCCGCCAAACGGCTCGACACCCTCTGGCGCGTCGCCCCTGATCGCGTCATGGACCTCTCCAAGGGCAAACATTTCTAGGCGCTTCAGCCCCTGAACAGTCCAAAACTTCCCTCAACCATTTCTCTATTTCTCTACCCCTTTAGCCCTGTCTCGTTTGCTCAGAGCGCCTCAACACCTCCTCCATAAACGTCTTAGCCCTCTCCATACCCCCAGCCCCAGAAATACACAGCACTTGGGCATTACCGCCACTGTGAATAATGAGGTATTGATACTTCAGAAAAAAGTAGAGAATCCAGAAAATAATCCCTAATCCATAGAGAAAAACCGTAAAAATCCCCAGCACCAGCAGCCAAGATATGCCATCTTCAATAATTTCCACAGAATCAATTTCAGACAAAAGAATCTCGCAATTTCGCGTCGCAATGATCTTCCGCGTACGCTCGACGACCCTACCTTTGCGAACCTGAAGGGTCGTCGTCCCAATCAACGCCGGGGACAGAAAACTGTAATAGCTATTGGCCGCTTTCCCAGTGATTTCTAGGACCGCGTTTCTGGAATTACTCATCAGGGCTCAACCTCGCCACAGACTCCGCCAGTTACAAGCCCAGGAAACCTAGCCATCTCCCAGACGCCGACCCTCCCCAAGACACCACAGGTATCCAAGGGATTGAATGAAGTGATCCTATGGCAGAACTCAAGTACCCGTTTTTGCTTTTATGGTTTCTTAGGTATTCCATGCGCCTTTGGCACCCCCTAGCAACTCCGACGGTCCGAGGGCTCACCCGCGATCGCCCGAGGGAGCCCTAGGGATTTGCATCGTTCCGAATCCCCACAACCACCCAACCTCAAACCCCCAACACAAAGGAGCCGGATCGATCCCCATCGGATCAACCCGGCTCCCCAACCTCAGCCCGCAAGGCTTCAGATCATCAAACCGCGAACCTACTCTCAATTAACCTAGGTCATCAACCTAGGCCGTTAACCTTAGACCGTGCGGCGGCGGCGCACCCCCGTCATCGCCAAGCCCAGCGTCGCCAAGCCCAGAATCGTACCCGGTTCCGGCACGCTCGCCTCTTCAACCACCGGCGGCGGCGTCGCCACACTTCCCATCAGGGCCACCCCATCGTTGATGCACTCAAACAGCAGCGTCGCCGTGAAATCCCCCACCATGTCCGCCGTGCGCTTCACGCTGAACACCGTCGTGTGGGTGCCCAACTTCGCCGTGTTCACACCGTTGAGGCCCAGGCTCGCTTGGGTAGCGTTCGGATTGTTGAGGTTCGTGATGCCCCGCGCCGCCGCATTCGCCGCCAAACCACCCTTGAAGTCGAGACCCAGGGACAGGATGTCGTCATAGAAGGTCACGCCCCCTTGGAAGGTGCCCGTGGCGATGTTGGTCGGGGCGCTGCGGCTCTGGTTGTACCAGCTCAGGGTCGTCGGATCCACATCCCCAAAGGAGTTGCCGTAGGCGTTGCTGCCGCTGCCCACGAAGCTCGCCATGGTGGAGTAGCCGTCGTTCACCGCCGTCATGTCCTTGGTGGTGACGTTGGAATAAAGACCATTCGCCAACGCCTGGGGACGATCCGCGCCGCCGACCTTTTTGCCATCGTTGACGCCAGAGTCATTGAGGCTAGCGAAGTTGATGCCGAAGGTGCCGCCATTGGCAAAGGACAGCATCAAATCCCCAAAGTTGATGTGACCGTCACCAGCCGTGGAGGCAGCGTTGCCGTGGCGGCTGGTGTTGGCGTTGACGGCAAAGAAAATTTCGTCACCCACCTGCTTGTAGGCCATGCCATACATTTCGTAGGCGTTGCCCCCACGGCCGCTGACGTCGGAGCCGTCGGTGAAGGAGTCGATTACATAGTTCCAGTCGCCGAAGAGGGTGCCGGCCTGGGCGGGGGCGGCGGTGGTGGCGATCGCGGAGCATAGGGCGATCGCGAGGCCAGTCAGCGGTGCGCGGTTGGTTAGTTTGGTAAACATTTCGGGAGCTCCAAAAATCTTGCAGTGTGGGTCAGACGTGTCATGGCTGCACCTTCTACATTCAGACTATGGGCAAACTTCATGGGCAACCGAGAAGCTTGGGTGATTACTCCATAAAGGTTTCGTGAACCCTTGATGGCAGCTTCATATTTGACGACTCGTCTAAACTTGTCGCCTGAAAAACGCCCCCTAGGGTCCAAAAAAGTTTAAGAAAGCTGAAGAAAACCTGCGAAGTTTCAAGACCCTCCGCTGCGATTTTCCGTGGGGGGTGGGCTCCGCCGTAGGACGGTTCGGAACAGGAGGTGGGTGCCCCCGCGATCGCCCCTCGTCCCCGACCAGGTGCCCAATGATCCATGGGCCATCCTCGCCCTAGAGCGCATCGGTGGCCGCCCCTATCCCCCCAGGAAAAACACCCCCGTGGGAAAGGGGCCAGATTGAACCCCACGGCATCAACCTGACCCCCCGGCAAGCCACCAAAACGTCCGATGCTAGATCCTCAGGCATCCCCCCCATGGGGGACCGGAGCCTAGACCGTGCGGCGGCGGCGCACCCCCGTCATCGCCAAGCCCAGCGTCGCCAAGCCCAGAATCGTACCCGGTTCCGGCACGCTCGCCTCTTCAACCACCGGCGGCGGCGTCGCCACACTTCCCATCAGGGCCACCCCATCGTTGATGCACTCAAACAGCAGCGTCGCCGTGAAATCCCCCACCATGTCCGCCGTGCGCTTCACGCTGAACACCGTCGTGTGGGTGCCCAACTTCGCCGTGTTCACACCGTTGAGGCCCAGGCTCGCTTGGGTAGCGTTCGGATTGTTGAGGTTCGTGATGCCCCGCGCCGCCGCATTCGCCGCCAAACCACCCTTGAAGTCGAGACCCAGGGACAGGATGTCGTCATAGAAGGTCACGCCCCCTTGGAAGGTGCCCGTGGCGATATTGGCCGGGGCGCTGCGCTTTTGGTTGTAGTAGCTCAGGGTCGTCGGATCCACATCCCCAAAGGAGTTCCGGTAGGCGTTGCTGCCGCTGCCCACAAATTGCGCCATGGTCTCGTAGCCATTGTTCACCGCCGTCATGTCCTTGGTGGTGACGTTGGAGTAGAGGCCGTTTTCCAACTGGGCGGGGCGATTTTCGTAGGTGGTCTTGTAGCCGGAAATGTAGGTCTCGGTCTCGGTGCGGTAGATTTTCTTGTAGCTAGAGATGTAGCGCTCGCGGGTCCGGGTGAGGGTCGGTCTGCCGTTGGCGTCATAGGTGGTGGTGGTCACCGTGCGGGTGCTGTAGACCGGCTCTTCGCGATCTAGAACCTTGATGTTTCGGGTCTTGTAGATGGGGGTTTTGACTTCCATCTTGAGGCCGTCGTCGCTGCCGGAGTCGTTGAGGCTGGCGAAGTTGATGCCGAAGGCGCTGCCGTTGGCGAAGGAGAGCATCAGGTCACCAAAACCGATGTGGCCATCCTTGGCGCTGGAGGCGGCGTTGCCATCGCGGTTGGTGTTGGCGTTGACGGCAAAGAAGATTTCGTCGCCCACTTGCTTGTAGGCCATGCCGTACATTTCGTAGGCGTTGCCCCCACGGCCACTGACGTCGGAGCCGTCGGTGAAGGAGTCGATTACATAGTTCCAGTCGCCGAAGAGGGTGCCGGCCTGGGCGGGGGCAGCGGTGGTGGCGATCGCGGAGCATAGGGCGATCGCGAGGCCGGTCAAGGGGGCGCGGTGGGTCAAGGCTTTCAGCATGGTAGGGACTCCAGAAATCCTGCGGTCGAAGTTTGAGACGTGTCGTGGCTGCACCTTCAACTTCTACGTTAAGGGTGATCTTTGCTGGAGTCGGAAAAGTTTCTGCGATCGCTAATTAAAGCTTCCGTGAACCTTAGGGATGATCTTTAAAAGTTGACAGATTGTCGATTTTCTTTTGTAGGGCAAGGCTTACAGGAATTGGGATGGCACCCCAAAAACTCCATGAATAACAATGCCCCCTGGGGAGATAAAACTATCCGGATGTGATGTTTTTTGCTGGAATAGTTTAGGTTCCGGGCTAGGTTTTGGGGGTCGCGGCGCGGCTTTTCCAGAGTGCCCAGGCGGCGATGCAGAGGGTGGTGTTGCCCAGGACGGTGGTGGCGGCCTGGAGGGTGACGAGCCAATCGAGGGCGGGGGGGTTGTCGAACAGGTGCCAGGTGCAAGCACACATGGCGCTGACGAGGGCGGGCAGCATGGCCCAGGCGAAACCGTACCAGGCGCGGTTGCCGGTGAGTTGGCCGTAGCGGCAGATTAGGAGGATGGCGGCGATCCATTCAATGACGCTGGAGACGTGGACCATCCAGGTGGGGACGGAGAGGGCGTGCATGGGGGGCTAGCTCCTGGGGCGGGGTCGGGTTTGGACCCCATGATTGTGGACCTAACGGTACGGTGTTGGGGAGGGTTTGGGGATGAAGAGGATGGGGGGCGATCGCGGTTTGAGGGGTGTTTTGGGTTCTGGGCTGGGGGCGATCGCGGGGCTGTTGACCCTGCCGACTGGGGCGATCGCGGGGGATGGGGCGATCGCGGTGGCCCCCTGGGAAGCGCGGGAGGTGGGCTGCGACATTTTGATTGTGGGGGGCGGCTTGGCGGGCACTGCGGCGGCCCAGGAGGGGTTGCGGGCGGGGCGGACCGTGTGCCTGACGGAGTTGACGGATTGGGTGGGGGGGCAGTTGTCGAGCCAGGGGACGGCGGCGCTGGATGAAACGTCGGTGCAGCGCCAAAATAATTCGTTTCCCCAGGGCTATCGGGCTTTTCGCGATCGCCTACGCCAGCGCTATGGGCGACTGAATCCGGGCAATTGTTGGGTAAGCGTGGCCTGTTTTTTGCCGGTTGATGGCCATCGGGAGTTGATTGCGCTGTTGGCGATCGCGGCGCGGCAGGGGGGCGGACAACTCCATTGGTTCCCCCATACGGTGCCGAAGGGGTTGACGCGATCGCCCGAGGGCCGCGAGGTGGTGGCGGTCCAGGGGATTCGATCGCGCCCCGCCCCCGGCACGGGTCCGATCCACAGCGATCGCCTCTCGACGGTTTACGAGGATCTTTATAGTCCCCAGGATTCGCCCCGCCTCCAGAAGGCGATCGTCACCTTCCGGCCCAAGGGCGATCGCTGGATGGTCATTGAAGCGACGGAAACGGGGGAATTGCTGGCCCTGGCGGATTTGCCCTACCGGTTGGGGGTGGACCCGCGATCGCCCCTGGATCCGTCCGCTTCGAGTGTTACGGGCGATCGCGCCTGCCCCCAAGCCCTCACCTACACCTTCGCCATGGCGGCAACGGCCACACCCCAGGTCCACCCGGAACCGCCCTTCTACGCCGGTTTGGCCCCCCTCTACACCTACGACAAGCCCTATTTCGGCTACGGCAATGTCTTCACGTACCGGCGCATTTGGGCCACGCGCCCCGATGAACCCCTGCCGCCCATCCGCGATCAAAACCACCCGGTCCATCCGGGCGACATTTCCCTCCAGAACTGGCACGGCGGCAATAATTACGCCCCCGGCACCCCCGCCACGGTGTGGATCGACGATCGCGATCGCCTCGAAGCCACCGGACAGCTTGAGGCAGGGGGCTGGCGCGGCGGCCTGCGGGTGAGCGCCCTGGCCCAGGCGGAAGAAGTGGCCCTGGGCTATTTCCATTGGATCGTGGCGGGGACCGGCGATCGCCTCCTGGGGGACGCCAGCAAAACCCCCAATCCCAACAACCGCCTCCTCACCGGCCCCGACTCCCCCATGGGCACCGGCCACGGCCTCTCGAAATTTCCCTACATTCGCGAGGGGCGGCGGCTGATCGGGCGGCCAAGCTGGGGCTATCCCCAGGGCTTCGCGATCGGTGAGGTGGATCTGTCGCGCCTGCAATTTAATGAAGAGGACTATGGGCCACTCCTGGGCGATCGCGACTTTCGGCAACTGCGGCTGAATTTAGCGGGTACGGCCCTGCTGCCCGCCCTGATTGACGGCACCGCCCCCAGCGCCATCCCCAAACGCCGCCGCGCTTTTACCTATCCCGACACCGTGGGCATCGGCCACTATCCCATCGACTTTCACCCCTGCCGGGACGGGGATCCGGCGGTGGATCACCAGGCCCCCGAGCGGGCCGGAGAGCGCCGCGCCCACGGCCAGTCCTACCCGTTCCAGATTCCCCTGCGGGCGATGATTCCCCCCGATCTCGACAATTTATTGGTGACCGGCAAGGCGATCGCCACGAGCCACATTGCCGCCGCCGCCTATCGGGTTCATCCCTTTGAATGGTCCGCCGGGGCCGCCGCCGGGGTTGTGGCCGATCGCGCGATTGCCCTGGGGGAAACGCCCGCCAGTTGGGTGGACGATCTGCCCCGCCCGGAACCGCGCCTCATCGCCCTCCAGCGCCATTTGGAAACCCTCGGCAATCCGATCCGTTTTCCGAATACCTCGATTTTTAACGAGCAAGGGGGCGATCGCGTCAATCCCACCCCGCCCTAGGCCAGAACCCGTCCGCCCATGGACAATGGAGGGGAAGTTATCTAGCTGACGTTCCCACGCCCCATCGCCATGGCCCAAACGCCCCTGACCCGTTCTAAGCTCGTCGCGATCGCCACGGGAGCCATCTCGCTCCTGCTGGGGGTTGCCTATCTGCTGTTGGTGCAATTCCTCGACTTTCGCGGCGAAATGATCCCCGCCCCCATTGATCTAGAGGACAGTTCATCGATTCAATCTGACGCTACAAATTCACAGCAGCCGCCCGCGATCGCGGCCCCGGATCTGCCCTCTAATCCTTCCGAAACCTCGCCCTTAAACTAAACGAAAACCATCGTTTCCTCGGGACTTTTTCGCCATGGTTGCCCAAATTCAATCCCTCGCGCCGCCACCGCCCATTTCACCACCGCCCCCGCGCGATCGCAGCTCCATTGAATATCCCAGCACCGACGGAGAACCCTTGGCCGAAAGTTTTCTGCATCTCTACGCCATCTTCTGCATTCTCGAAGTGTTGTTGCAATACCTCAACGGGCAACGGGCGGCGGTTCTCGCGAATCAGTTTTTGTACTACAGCGAAGGGTTTCCCAATCTCCGCGCAGCACCCGATGTGATGGTGATTTTCAATGTAGAACCCGGCCCACGGGATCACTACAAAATCTGGGAAGAGGGAGAACCACCGGCAGTTGTTTTTGAGGTCACTTCCCCTTCCACAAAAAGCAATGACCTACAGGGAAAAAAAGTTCTTTACCATCAGCTTGGGGTACAGGAATATTGGCTTTTTGACCCCAAGGGTGAATGGATCAAGGGGCAGTTGAGGGGCTATCGCTTCGCAGAAGAGGGCTATGTTGATATCCCCGCCGACGAAGCCATTAGTCAAGTTTTGGGCTTGCGGCTCGTGGTGGAAGGGGCATTGCTGCTGTTTGAACGGTTGGATACGGGCGATCGCCTCCTGACCCCCCAGGAACTTCGGGCCAAGCTCGCCGATGTCCAAGAACAGATTGAAGCGGCGGCCCAGCGCGCCGAAGCCGAAGCTCAACGGGCAGCCGAAGCGGAGGCTAAAGCAGCAGCAGCAGAAGCCAAGGCTGAAGCCCTCGCGGCAAAACTGCGGGCTTTAGGCATTGATCCGACGGTTTAAGCCAAATAACGCGATGGTTATATATGAAACGCCCAAAAGCTTGAGTTTGGGCATTGATTTCGGCACGTCCGGCGTCCGGGCGATCGCGGTGGAGCCGACCACGGGGGCGATCGCGGGCATAGCGCGGCTGTCCTTCGATGGCGATCGCGGGCCATCCCTGGCGACGGCGTGGCGATCGCTGCTCTTCGAGGCGATCACGGCCCTCGATCTGGACGTGCGGCGGGCGGTGGGGGCGATCGCGATCGATGGCACCTCGGGCACGTTGCTGTTGTGCGATCGCGGCGGCACGCCCCTCGATGAACCGATTCTGTATAACGACGATCGCGGCGGCGAATTTTTAGGCCAGATCCGGGCGATCGCCCCGGCCAGTTCCCCCGCCGCCAGCGCCAGCAGCGCCTTTGCCAGGGCCTGGTGGTGGCGTCAGACCCGCCTCGGGGGCGCATGGCCCAACCCTGCCGAAGGGCTCCAACTCCTGCACCAGGCGGACTGGCTAGCCGGAATCCTCCACGGGCAGCCCCGCCGCAGCGATTATCACAACGCCCTCAAGCTGGGCTACGACCCGGTGGCCCTGGCCTATCCCGATTGGCTCGCGGGCCTCGATCTCGCCCCGGCCCTGCCCCAGGTGATGGCCCCCGGCGACGACATGGGGCCAATTTTGCCGGAATTGGCGCGATCGCTCGACCTATCCCCCACCTGCCGCATCAAAGCGGGCACCACCGACAGCATCGCCGCATTTTTAGCCGCAGGGTGCGATCGCCCCGGTCAAGCGGTCACCTCCCTCGGATCGAGCCTCGCCCTGAAACTACTGAGCCGCCGCCCCCTCCAGGATCAGGCCACGGGGGTCTATAGCCATCGCTTCGGCCCGGATCTGTGGCTTGCCGGGGGCGCATCCAACACCGGTGGGGCCGTGCTGCGGCACCTCTTTCCGGGGGATGAATTGGACCAGCTAACCGCCCAACTCACGGCGCAATTTTTGCAACTATCCCCAAAAACTCTCCCAGGGCCGCTCCCAGAGCCGATCGCGCCCTACTATCCCCTCCTGAAACCAGGAGAGCGCTTCCCCGTCAATGATCCCCACCTGCCCCCGAACCTAGAACCCCGCCCCCGCGATCGCGCCACCTTCCTCTACGGGGTTTTGGCCGCGATCGCGCGCATCGAAGGGGAAGGCTACGGCAAACTCATGGCCCTCGGGGGCGACCCACTCACGGAAGTCAGGAGCGCCGGGGGCGGGGCCGACAACCCCATTCAAACGGCCCTGCGCGCCCAAAGGTTAGGGGTACCGGTAACGCGATCGCCCCAAACCGAAGCCGCCTACGGCACCGCCCGCCTCGCCGCCCACGGCCTTTGCCCCATCACGCGCCAACCGTGATACCTAGTGGTGCGTCCCCTCCACCAACCCATCGATCGCGGCGAAATACCCCTGGGCCTCCGTCAGCGCATCCCGAAACGACTGGGCGGGGCGATCGCTGGGCTCCACCTCACCTTCCCACAGGGCAAAGTAGTCCGCCACCACCTCCAGTGCCTCAATGGAAATGGCCGCCTCATCCATCCCCGCGCTCAAAAATTCATAGGTTTTCGACGACACGGCGCTCGCCACGCGGAAATCCTCCTCCCGCATTTGCAGCACATAGCGCTCATTCACCACGCGATCGCCCTCCAGCGGCGTCGCCTCCGGTTGATCCATCAAAATCAAATCCGTTGGATCTAGGGCAATCGGATCCAAGGTGACATTCTCATTGACCGGGGGTTCATTGGCAGCATTAGCCATGGTCCATCCTCTCGCGTCTTGCGTCTTATCAATGGGTGATCTGGCCGCAACGGCGGACCGAATCCCGTAGAACACCCTAGGACAAAAAACCCCTAGGACGGCCCGCCCCCCAAACGATAGCCCTTTCCGTAGACCGTATGGATCAGTTGCTGCTCGCCCGGAGCTTCGATTTTGCGCCGCAGCAGCCGGATCTGGGCCGCGAGGGCGTTGCTGCTGGGCTTATCGTCCCCCGGCCACAGGTGCCGCGACAGATCCCCATGGGTCAGCAGCCGCTCCGGATGGCGCAGGAAATAGTCCAGCAGTTGCGTTTCCTTCTCCGATAGGTCGATCGCGCGATCGCCCCGGCGGGCCAGTTGATTCTCGCTCTCCAGGCTCAGATCCTCCCACCGCAGGGGTTCCCGCTTCGGTTGGGATGGGGCTTGATCGCGGTCCTCCGGGCGATCGCCCGCCGCCGCCGCCGCCGTTAACGTGAGCGATCGCCGCAAAAGTGCCCGCACCCGCGCCAGCAACTCCCGCAGTTCAAACGGCTTCACCAAATAATCATCCGCCCCCGCATCGAGCCCCCCCACCCGGTCATCGAGGGTATCCTTCGCCGTCAAAAACAGCACCGGCGTCTCATCCCCCCGCGATCGCAGCCAGCGGCACAGCTCCAGCCCACTCAACTCCGGCAGCATCCAATCCAAGATCAGCAAATCATAGGCATTCGCCTCCACCAACCGCTGCCCCGCACGCCCATCCCCCACCACATCCAACCCATAGCCCTCCCGCCGCAGCAGATCCCCCAACGGCTGCGTCAGCGCCACCTCATCATCCACCAACAAAATCCTTTGCATCCGCCCTCCACCAAGCCTTCACCCAGGCAGCCCCTCAGGAGCGCCGTTGCGCCATCGATCGCTGATCATCCGCCCCCAGCGCATCCCCAGCCCCAGACTCCGGCAGCAGAGCGCCCCCCTCCCCCCCCGCGATCGCCGGAGCAAACGATCGCTCCGCCATCCAATCCACCATCGCCATCAGATCCATCCCCATCAAGCGATACTCATCAATCTGCTCATCCGACAACCCCCGCTCCTGGCGGTACCACTGGGTCATCTCCTCAACCGCCCGATAATATTCCCGATGCAGCAGCGACGCCAGCACCTGCCGCTCGATCGCACTGCGCATCTCCACCCGCAGCACCAGCTTCCCCAACTGGCTACGCTCAAACGATCGCACCGCCAGCCGCAATTCCGGCCGCTGCCCCATAATCCTCTGCAACGCCAACCGCAGCGCCGCCCAATCCACCCCATCCAGCAGCAGTTCCACCGTCTGCACACTCTCGCGCACCAACTGCTCCAGCTCCCCCTCCCCAAACTCGCGCCCCACCTCCGGGTAGCGATCGAGATCCCCCGACCCCAAATACACAAACCCACAGCGCACATCATTCAAGCGCGTATTGTCATCAATCTCCCAGCTACTCAGGCAAGCCCCCGTCAGCTTTGCCCCCGAAAACTTCGTCCCCCGCGCCTGCACCTGGGTCAAATTCGCCCGCTGCAAATTCGCCCGCACCAGATGGGCATTATTCAAACTCGCCCGACTCAGATCCGCCCCCACCAGGGAACTCTCGCTCAAATCCGCCCCCAAAAAATCTGCCCCCACCGCACTCGCCCCCGTCAGGCGGGCACGGCGCAAATCCGCCTCACTAAAATTAGCGCCCACCATCTTGGCCCGACTCAGATCCGCCTCCCGCAGGATCGAATCCATGAAGCTGGCCCGACTGAGCTTGGCATCCACCAGCGTCGCCCGCAGCAGCACTGCCCCAATCAAGTCACATTCAATCAACTTGGTCCGGGTCAAATCCGCCTGGGTAAAATTCGTCTCCACCAGCTTGGCCCAGATCAGATCCGCATCGGTCAGATCCGCCTGGGTCAAATTTGCGCCGCTGAGGTTGGCCTGCCCCAGATCCGCCCCGGCCAGGTTTGCGCCGCTGAGATCCGTGCCGCTCAGGTTCGTGCGGATGAGCTTGGTGCGGCTGAAGTCCACGCCGGACAGCGCTGCGCCGCTCAGATCTAGGCCGCTCAGATCCGGCGTGACGGTGCTGTTGGAGGCGCGCCAGTGGTTCCATTCCGTGACCCCCGCCTCCAGGTGGGTGCGATCGGTGTGGGAGGTGCGCCACTCCTGGCAGGCCGCAACAATTTTTCCGATCAGTGCGTTGCGCGAATCCCCGGTCACAGGCTTGCTCTCCTGGCGTGGTAAGGCGGATGGGTTGGGTCCATTGGGGGGGGCGGGTGGCGACGGTGCGGGAGTGAGGATAGGGCGGGATCTGGGTCGGGTGCGGTGTGGGTCCAATCCGGGCCGTTGCCCTTGAAAATACCTAGAAGGTAACTTCCCCCGTGGGCGGTGATGATCGGCAAACTTCCCCCATGCCTTACGAAAATTATAGGTTCGATGGTTGGGGATTCCTAAGGGGGAAGGGGGGCTAGGGGGCGGCATCCATCCAGGGGTTCAACGAAGGGACCAAGGGCTTCAAGCCTTGGGGAATTGGCCCTAGGATGGCCAACCGCTGAGGCGGGCGGTGGCGGTGGCGAGGCCCTGGCGATCGCCGACGTTGCCGGGGAAGAGGACGACGGGCAGGTGGGGGTAGCGATCGTGGTCGGGGTCGGTGCGCACGACGGAGACGCCGGGGAGGATTTGCCCCAACAGGCGGGCCGATCGCAGGGCGAGCCCTTGGCTGAGGGTGTCGTTGGAGGTGATGCCGCCTTTGCTGATCAGGAAGGCGATGTCGGTGGGGAGGCCCCGCAAAATGTCCATGAGTAGGGCGGAGACGGCGACGCCGAAGCTGAGGCGGCTTTCGATGCTGTCAAACTGCAATTCTTCGCGGCTGGTGTAGATGACGGGGGTTTGGCCGGCGCTCCAGCGATCGCGGACGGTGGTGAGGATTTCTTGACAAAGGGTTTCGGCACTGTCCCCCTGGCGCAGGCGTTCGACGGCCACCTCGATCGCGGCGACCTGGGGCAGTTCTAAGAGGGCTTCTAGTTGCTCCGTGGTTTTACGGACATGGGAACCGACCAGGACGGCTCCGGGGCGATCGCTGCGGGCGAAGCGGGCCATGGCTTCGGGGGGGGTGGGCTGGGGGGGCAGGGCGGCGAGGGAGGTCAAAATACTGGCGGCGCTTCGGAACAAAAACCGTTTGCCCTGGGCGGTGGCGGCGATCGCGGCCTGGGCGAATCCATCGAGGTCCGTTTGCACTTCCCCATCGACGGCGACGCAGCGGTTTTCCGTCAGGGCCATCAGGCGCGGGGCGAGGCCCTCGGGCGATCGCAGATCCGCTAAGCTAAACCGTTCTACGGCGTCGGCGGGGATGCGGCCCCCGGTTTTTTCCTCCACGTAGGCAGGAAGGAAACTGTGGCGGTAGCCGAAGACGGAATCCTTGGCAAATTCCGTTTCGTGGACGGGCACATCGCGATCGCCCACCCGCAGGTAATGCACGCCGTCGCGGGTGATGCGGCCCCCTTCAAAAAAGGCCGGGATGGCGAAATGGGCGTCAAAGGGGCCAAGCTCGTCCGCGATCGCATCCGTCTCGACCGGATAGTGGCCCCGCAGGGTGGAGTCGGAGCGGCTGACAATCAGAAAATCCGCGATCGCCTCCGCCGCCAGGGCCACCTTGAGGTTGCGGCACACTTCTCGGGTGGTGCGATCAGCCTGCTCCGGCGTCATCGCCCGCGTATTCGCCAGAATGAAAAAAATCGGTGCCTCATCCCGCAACCCCAGCCGCAGGGTGTCCACATCCCAACGCATCAGCAGCAGACAGCTATGGACCGTCTGGGAACCGGTGGGATCGTCATCAATCACAATGATTTTCGGGCGGCGCAAATCGGTCACGGACTGCGTTGAAGCCATCATTGAAGCCATGGTTTAGCACATCCTCAGGGCTAGGGCGTTGCGATCGCGGGGGCAGGATCTTTTAGCGTACCGCTTTCTCCCGGCCCCTCAGCGGTGGATCCCTCAACCCATTGCCCTAGGGCGCGATCGCGTCCCAGCAGGTGCCCGACTGAAATTCATTGCGCTCCAGGTGGGGCCATTCCTGCCGCAGGTAGCGCCACAGCCGTTCATTGTGGGGCTGAAAATAGGCTTGCAATTGCATCCGCTGGCCCGGTTCCGGCGGCGCATAATCTCCTGCATTATGGGCTTCAAAGGGGCCAAACTCAAAAGGTTCTAGCCCTAGAAAACTCGTCACGCGATCTAGGGTTGCCGCCGGATTTTCATAAAATTGCTCACTGCACAGCACCAGGATTTGCGAAGCCGGAAACCGCGATCGCCACCCCTTCAACTGTTCCCCATAGCAGCCCCGTTTGAGATAGCTATAGTGCTGATAATTAAAACTTTGGTAGCTGCCATCATCGAGCATCCGTTCCGCCTCCCCCGCCAAGCGATCGCCCTCGCAGGCCAAGGCCGCCTCTAGATCCAGGGTCTCAAACCCCCAGCGCACCTCATGGAAATAGTGGGACAGGGCGCGATCGACCGGATTGCGGAGCAGGACAATCAATTTCGCCGTTGGCATCGCCTCCTGGATCCGCTGGGCCGCCAGGGGATGAAACACATAATAGGGACTCGCTTCCCCCGTCAGCACCGGGCGATCGCCCCGCCGCACCCCCAGTTCCGGAAATTGCGATCGATACCAATCGAGCCCCTGCCCGTAGTGTAAATCAAAAAAATGCACCTCCTTCGTCGCCGCCGGGGCCACCTGGGGATGCTGAAGCAAATAGCGATAGAGGGAAGTTGTCCCCCCCTTTTGCACACCAATAATCAAAAAATCTGGCAGCACGCGCGTCAATTCAATGGGTTACAAAATGGGTCGTTTAGGGAAAATAATCCAACAGGTTTCTAGCGCCCGAGACAAGATGCTTAAGCCCCTTGCTCCGACTGATTTGCGGATTCGCTGGCGAAGTTTTTCCCATCAAGTTTAGGATCGATTTTAGGGACCCGGCGATCGCCCCCAAATCCTATCGCATCTTGCCAAATCCCCGTACCAGCAGCCCTAGCGGCGCTTCACCCGCTGCCAGATGCGCCACAGCCGCCCCGCCTTACTGCGCCGAAACTCCACCAACTGCTGCCGCGCCGTCGCCAGGGCACTCGCCAGCCGCGCCTCAGACTGCTGCAACCGATCCACCTCCGCCTCGAGCGATCGCACCTGTTCCCCCAGCCGCAGATTCGTCGCCAAAGTCCGATAATGCAGCGCCAAAACCGATCGCTCCGCCGGTGGATTTTGGTCGCCATAGGACGGCAACGGCCCCACCCCCTCCAGGAAAGGCACCCCTTCGCGATCGCTCGGCAGATCCGCCGCCCGATCCAACTCGTCCAGCAGCCCCCAATAGGCCGGAGCCACCTGCCGCAGCGCCTGGGGCAACGGATCGCGCCAGCCCAACTGGCCAAACAGCGCCGGATCAAACACCGAACCCAACGTCCGGCGATCGCCCGCCACCCGCAGCCCCAGCTTCGACTCCACCAAATCCGCCAACCGCTCCGGCTGCGCCAACAGCCCATTCACGTTAAACAGCACACAGCGATCGCGCCGCCGTTCATAAAAATCCAGCAGCCGCCGATTATAAAAATGCCACGCCCGCAGCCCATACTCCGGCCGCTCCACAAACGTCGGATGGCCAATCCGCAGCACCGAATCCGCCACATCCCACGGCAGCCGATACACCAT
Source organism: Cyanobacteriota bacterium (assembly GCA_022402445.1). Classification (GTDB taxonomy): domain Bacteria; phylum Cyanobacteriota; class Cyanobacteriia; order CACIAM-69d; family CACIAM-69d; genus MS008. The sequence goes on from JAKRSF010000007.1 coordinate 189,472, forward strand.
CAAATACACCGCATTCGGCAGCAGCCGATCCCAAAACTCCAGCAGCAGCGACGTGCGCGGATCCTTCCAACCCCACAGGCGATCGCCCGGACGCGCCTCAATCAACCCCCGCGCCGCCGCCCCATACTCCCCCTCCAGATCCGTCAGATCCAGCCCCTCCCCCTCCGTCCAGCCCCAATCCGGCCAGCCCCCATCATCCGAGCGCGATCGCCCCTGCAAAAGCTGCCGCTGGAACTCCAGAAAATCCACATCCTCGAAATAGCCCTTCGCATTGTGGCAATCCGCCGCCAGCAAATTGCCCCCCAAATCCACCCCCAGCGCCTCCAGGAACGCCGCCGTCAGGGACGTCCCCGACCGGTGCATCCCCACAATCACAACTGGACTCGCACCCATCAACCCCATCCCCGCCATCCCTACCGCGTCTCCAGGGAAGAAGTCCCCTGCTCAATCACCAGACCATCCGCCACCCCATCGTAAAACGTCGCATCCGGGTCCACCATCAGATCCACCATGCCACTCGCCCAGGTGAACTCCTCCGCCTGCACCTTAAACATCGCCGCATCAATCCAGCGATCCAAATAGCCAAACACCCCATCCACCGTCCCCGACACCCCCGCATTCAGGAAATAGGCATCGGGATTGAGTAAACACTTGAACCGGAACTTCACCTTCGCCACCGTCCCCGCCGGCACCCGGTCAATCCCCAGCCGCCGCCCCTCCAACGACGCCCCCCCCAACTCCAGGCCGCTGATGGTCTTAATCAACATGCCAAAGCGCACCTGAGACACCTCCCGCTCAAACCGCACCGTGTAGGTGTAGAGGTACTCCTCGCGGCCAATCAAGCAGTTCACCGGCTTGCCCTTCAGCGTCGTAATCTGCGGCTCCGCAAGCTGGGCCCCGCGCGACGCATAGGTGGTCATTGTCGGCGGCTTCAGGTCCGGATCAAAGGACGGCGTTAACTTCGGCCCCCCCTTCACCCAAGGGGTGCGCGCCATCACCGGCTGCATGGGCTCCGAGGCCATGCTTTCCACGATTGTCAATTCCTTATGGGAAAACATCGCCGGTTCCGCCCCGTTGAGGCGACGGATTTCTCCGCGCAGTTCCTCCACCCGACCGGGCGGCGCGTAGATCAGCTTCTGATATTTATCCACCACTAGCTTGGGGTTGCCGTCCAGGAGCATTTCGCCACCGTCGAGCAGGACCGCGCGATCGCACAGTTCCACCACCGTCGAAGCCCCGTGGGACACGAACAGAATCGTGCCGCCCCCATCGCGAATGGCATGGATCCGGGCATAGCACTTGCGCTGGAACGCCTCATCCCCCACGGACAGGGCCTCATCCACCACGAGGATATCCGGCTGGGTATGGATCGCCACCGCAAACGCCAGCCGCACGAACATGCCGCTGGAGTAGGTCTTAACCGGCCGCTCTAGGAATTCGCCAATGTCCGCAAAGGCCGCAATTTCATCAAACCGCTCCTCCAATTCGGCGCGGCTGAGCCCCAGCATCTGCCCATTGAAAAAGATATTCTGACGCCCGGTAAATTCCGGATCAAAGCCGCTGCCCAACTCCAGCAGCGCCGAAATGCGCCCATTGGTCCGCACGGCCCCCTGGCTGGGCATCAGCGTGCCCACAATGATTTGCAGCAGCGTACTCTTCCCCGAGCCGTTGCGGCCAATGATGCCCAACGTTTGGCCCCGAGGCACCTCCAGGGAAATGTCCCGCAGCGCCCAGAACGGGTTGGAGCGCGATCGCCCCGGCAGCAGCAGGTCCTTCAGTCGATCCGCCGGCTGCTCATAGCGCTGGAAGCACTTCGAGACACCGTTCAACGCGATCGCCACATCATTCATAACCCGACGGCCTCACAACCACTTGGCGAACCCCAGACAGCACCCGCCAAGGCGGCACCATCGAAAGTTGGAAACCACCCTAACAGAAAACCCTTCACCACTTCCTACAGCGTGTCCGCAAATCCTGGCCGCAGCCGCCCGTAAACCCAACGCCCAAATACAAAAATGATGGCCGACGCGATCAACGCCACCAGCCACTCCCAAGGATGGAGCACCCGCCCCACAATCAATAGCTCCCGGTACAGTTCCACAATCGTCGCCAGGGGATTCAGCCACAGCACCCATCCCCGCCACTGCTCCGGCACCACCGAAATCGGGTACACAATCGGCGTCAAATAAAACCAAATATTGACCAGCACCACCAGCGTCTGGGGAACATCCCGAATAAAAACCGTCACCCCCGCCGTCAAATAGCCCAATCCCGCCGTCAGCAATAGCTGTGGCAACCAAACCAACGGCATCAACAGCGCCGTCCCATGCAACTGCCCCGCCACCACCACCAGCAAAACCAGCAGCAGCAGAAAGCCCAGGAAACCTTCCACAAAGGCCGACAAAATAGGCACCAGCGGCAGCAAATTCAGTGGAAAAACAATTTTCTTAACCAGATTAGGATTAGAAATTACCGCCGCCGAAGCCTGGGTCAACCCCGTCAAAAACGCCGTCCATGGCAGCAGGCCCGCATAAAGCCACAATCCGAAAGAAACATTGCCCGAGGGCAACGCCTCCAAATTCAGCTTGACCTTTAAAATAACTGAAAAAACATAGGTATAAATTGCCAACTGTGCGAGCTGGTGAACAATCGGCCACAGGTTGCCCAACACAGATCCCTTATACTTCGCCTCCAAATTCCTCCGGGTCAAAGAGGCCAAAAGCTCAAGCCGCGATCGGCGCTTAGGCGTCAAAATCATCTTTAAACGCATCTCTCACCCAACTTCCAAACACAACTCCAGCACAGAGAAACACCTAAATATACCAATCCCACATAAACAAAAAATAGCCCCCAATGCAAAAGAGCGGTGTAGCTGACTAGGCATCACCGCTCCTTCGACTGAATATTAAC
>JAKRSF010000008.1:0-643409 GCA_022402445.1 Cyanobacteriota bacterium
GGCTCAACTCAAGGAGATTTGGGCTCCTTCTCCTTAAGTTGAAGCCCGTGGGTTTTCCCGCCCAGCCCCCACCCGAATCTCCCGCCCCGCGTCTCCCCGTCCCGCATCTTCCGCCCCGAATCTCCCCCCTACTCCGGCGTACCCACCACCAAAAACGCCGACCAGTAGCGCGGATGGGGATAGGTTTGGCGGGTTTCCAGCATCGCCCGCCGCAGGGCCGTCGCCTTCGGTGCCCCGGCCAGCCAATGGCGATAGAACGCCACCATGAGCGATCGCGTAGCCTCATCCGGCACCTGCCACAGGGACGCGATCACCGTGGGCACCCCCGCCGCCATGAACGATCGCGCCACCCCCACCACCCCATCGCCGGTGATGCGGCCCCGCCCCGTATCGCAGGCACTCAGGACCGCCAACTCCGCCGCCAGCGGCACCCGCGCAATTTCCAGCGATCGCAGCAGCCCATCATCCCCCGCCGACGGAGCCAGGGCGATCGTCCCCGGCATCAGGGGCCGCACCACCCGCTCCTGGGCCAGGGCCACCCGGGCCGGGGTGCCATTGATCAGCACATTGTCACCAATGATCACGCCGCCCGGAGTGACCCGCACACCCCCCTCCCGCGCCGTGGGAGCCTCTGCATTGCGCGGCAGGCCGTATTCATTGAGCTCTTCATCGCGATCAAGCAGGCCATGGGTGGCGAAATGCAGCACCCGCTGGCTGGGCATCGCCGCCAGGACCGCCCGCTTCGTGGCCGCCTCATTCAGGAGCGCGCGCCCCCCCAGCATCGCCGCCACCTCCTGGGCCTCCGCCTCCGCCCCCTCAAGGGGAGCAAGGGGTTCTAGGGCGCGGTTTGGCCCCGTGGGCAGACTGGGCATCGAGACGGGATTGCCCACCACCAGGCCCGGTTGCGTCGCGCGCGAAGGACGCCGCTGGAGGGCCACCGCCGCCTCAAGGGTCTGGAGGGACGGCACCGTGGCGATGGGGGCGCGATCGATCAAAAAACTGCCATCCGGAGCCTGCAACGCGGCCCAGGGGGCGAGATAGAGGGCACCCTGGAGGGCAAAGATCACCGGCTGCGTTTCCCCCCTCGGCAGGAGCGGTTCAATGGGGGCGATCAGGCGATCGTAAAGCTGGCGCAGGGCGGGGTAGGTGGCTTGGGGCAGGGGGAAGGTGACCTCCTGGCGCGCGGCGGTCACCAGGGGAATGAGGGAGGGGAGCTGGCCGTCGGGGCCGGGGCGATCGCCCAGATCCAGCCGTCGAAAGGTCACCTGTCCCCGAGGTTGGATCACCCAAATGCCCCAGAGGGAGTCATCTTCGGCCTCGTCCCCAAGGATTTTGATCTCGCGCCCCACCTGCCCATAGCTCACCAGGGTGGCATTGAGCGATCGCGCCAGGGCCTTGAGGCGATCGAGGGACGGGGGGGCTTCTGCGAGGGTCGTGCCCGTGGCGTGGCGGGTCAGCAGTTCCACCAGCGATCGCGCCCGTCCCCGCTCCACCTGCACGAGCGCCTCATCGGTGCGGCCAGCGGCCAGGAGCGATCGCACCAGCAGCCGATAGAGATAGCCCTGCTGCTCCAGGAGCGTCACCCGGTTTAGATCCTCCCGCTCACCCGATCGCAACTGTTCCCACTGCCGGAGCGCCTGATCGACCGCCGCGATCGCCTCGCCGTAGCGCCCCAGGTGGAACAGCGCCAGCCCCTTTCGCCCCAGCACCGGAGCCCCACCGCCCCGTTCTAGACCGCGATCGAGCACCGGCAGGGCCTCCCCATAGCGCCCCAACTTCAGCAGGGCCTGCCCCCACTCGATCAGGGCCAGATCGTAGCCATCCTCCGTCCCCTGCGCCGTCGCAAACCACTGGCCGTAGGCTTGGGCCGCCCGTTCATAGTCCCCCGCCCCAAACGCCTGATCCGCCTGCGCCAAACGGGAGTCCTGGGCGATCGCCACCCCAACCCCCAGCCCCGATGGCCCCAGATCCACCCCCGATCCCAAAATCGCGATCGCCAACCCGATCCCTAACCCAGCCCACTGCCCCCGCGATCGCCGTCTTGCCATATGCCGCTGCCCATCCCAAACCTGTCTCTAACAATCCCGTCCAAACCATGCCGCACCATTCCCCCGTCCTAGCACGATCGCCCCGCACCCCCCAACCCCCCAAAAAACAACGGACCAGGTTTCCCCAGTCCGCCGCGATCGCCCAGGGCGACCCATTTTTCAAAAAGCACCGGCAAGCCCGCCCCGCCCCCAATCGGCGGCCAGCGGCCCTAAGTTCTAATCCTCATGATCCTCAAATGGATCCCCCAACTCCGCCGCCGGCGGGCCAAAGGCCAAGTAAATCGAATAGGCCGTGATTGCAACAAGGATCACCGCAATGGCAACCCCAATGGTCATCCCAGGATTATCAGGCATGGACGTATCGATATATTTCGACGGCTAAGGTGGCTGTTACCTATGATATTAATATTACAAACGGTTAAAAATTGCCTTAGAGATCAAAACGGTAGGTAGCACATGGCTCAACGCACTCGCCTCGGAGACATCCTGCGGCCGCTCAACGCCGAGTACGGTAAAGTTGCGCCCGGTTGGGGTACGACGCCGCTGATGGGCGTGTTTATGGGGCTGTTTTTCGTTTTCCTCCTTATTATCCTGCAAGTTTATAACTCGTCCCTGTTGATCGAGGGCGTGAATGTGGACTGGACCAGCCTGTAGGGCCAGGGTCTAGCCGCCCAGCGTCCCCCGTGACCCATGCGGATCATCCCGGTCAAGCCGGGATTTTTTGTTCAGGGCCGTCGCGGGTGCCGCCTGTCCCATGTTTCGACCCGTTGTGATCCTCCCGTCGTGATCCTAGGAGACCGCTGAAATGAACGTATTCGGCATTGGCCTACCGGAGATGGCCCTGATTGGCATCGTGGCGCTGCTGGTGTTTGGGCCGAAGAAGCTGCCGGAGATTGGCCGCAGTTTTGGCAAGGCCCTGCGCGGTTTCCAGGAGGCGTCGAAGGAGTTCGAGACGGAGTTTAAGCGGGAGGCGGAGCAGCTCCAGAAGGTGGTTTCGGAGCCGATGCAGGCCACCCTGGAGCAAAAACCGGCCCTGACGGGGACTCCGGAGCAGGGGGCCACTGCGGGGGCTTCGGGCGATCGCGGTCCCATCGAGGCGGAGGCGCTGCCCCCCGGCGAAACGACCACCTAGGGCGATCGCGGGGCCATTGTTCCGCCGTGCCTAGCGCTTCATCGATCCGTTCCCCGATCCATTTCCAGATCCATGGCGAAAGCAAGCACCCCCACCGAGTTGGTGATCCCGCAACTGATCGTTGGCTTGGGCAATCCGGAGCCGAAGTACGATCGCACCCGCCACAATATTGGCTTTGAGGCGATCGACGAGCTGGCGCGGGTTTGGGGCATTCCTTTGGTGCTCAATAAGCGGTTCAATGCCCTGGTGGGGGAGGGCCGCGCGCCGACGGGCAAGGTGCGGCTGCTGAAACCGCTGACCTATATGAACCGGTCGGGGCAGGCGATCCGGGCGGCGCTGGACTGGTACAAGTTGCCGCCGGAGTCGGTCCTGACGATCTATGACGATATGGATCTGCCCCTGGGGCGGCTGCGGCTGCGGCTGTCGGGGTCGGCGGGGGGCCACAATGGCATCAAATCCACGATCGCGCACCTCGGCACCCAGGAATTTCCCCGGCTGCGGCTAGGGATTGGGCGGCCTCGGGCGATCGCGGGGGAGAGCATTTCCCATGTGCTGGGCAAGTTTGCGCCGGAGGAACAGCCGGTGGTGCAAAAGGTGCTGCGGCTGTCGATCGCCGCGATCGAGCTGGGCCTGCGCGACGGGGTGAGTAAGGCCATGAGCCTTTACAACAACCAAAATGTGGGTGAGGAGAGCGACCCAGTCAACCAGGCTCCGGCCAAGGGGAAGGGCGCAGCGCCCCCAAAAACCTCAGGGCAAGATCCAAACACTTCGGCTCAATCCCAAAGTCCAACCCAGCCCCAGGCCCAAAATCAAGGCCAAGCCCAACCGTCGGGGCAGCCGGTGGGGACGGGCGGTTAAGGATTGTTTGAATCATTTCTGAACGGTTTTGGGCGATTTTGAACAGTTTCTAGGCGGCTTTTGACGGATCTTTTTTGGAACGGTTTTGATGTGATCGCCCTGGCCGTGGCCTAGGGGTGCGTTGGGTGCGACGGGAGGATTGGATGTGAGCGGGGCTCCCCAGACAATGGCCCATGTGCGGGTGATGGAGCGTTCTCTTCAGGCGGGGATTCTGGCGGGGGAGGTGACGGCGGGGACGTTCCAATGGCGCTTTGTGTGGCAGTTTCGCCGCGATCGCCTGCGGGTGGAGCCGTCCTTGGGGCGGGCGCTGATCCAGGAGCCGTTGGGGCGATTTCTAGAGGCGACGGATTACCAGTTGGAACCGGGGGGCGACTATTCCTTTCCCATTCGCGCCCGGATTTAGGGGCTGGTTTTAGGGCAAGCCCCCCAGAACCGCGCGAGCTTGCTAGGGTTAGGGGACTTGACCCAAGCTTCTCCCCAACCCATGGTTAGCCGTTCCCTCAACCGGTTTCAGACCCTGCTGCGATCGCTGCCCCCTCTGCAAACGGAGGAGTCGATCGCCCTGCGGGTGTTGGTGCAGGTGCTGGTGGCCGTGGCGATCGCGGCGACGGATGTGGCGGCGGGCACCCAAACGAGCCTATGGGCCATCCCGTGCAGCTTTTTGGGGGGCTGGTGGAGTTGGAAACAGCGCCATCGCCGCAGCCTCGAAACCCAGTTCGCCATCTCCATCGGCATGTTGGTGGCCCTGGGGTTATTTTTTGGGCGGCTGCTGGAATCGCTGGGGGACACGCGGCTCACCCTGGCGGAACTGCTGGTGCATTTGCAGGTGTTGCATAGCTTTGACCTGCCGCGCCGCAAGGATTTGGGCTACTCGATGGTCATTGGCCTAATCCTCCTGGGGGTGGCGGCCACCTTGAGCCAAACCATGGCCTTTGCGCCGCTGCTGGTGGTGGCGTTGGCGATCGCGCTGCCGATGCTGGTGCTGGACTATCGATCGCAGTTGGGCCTTGGGAATTCTCCCCAGGGGGCGGGCGAGCGGAAGCAGGGGACGCGATCGCCCTGGAAAACTATCTTGGCCCCGAAACAGTTTTTGGTGCTGATCCTGGCGATCACGGTCCTGGGGTTGGCGGTGTTTGCCGTGCTGCCTCGGTTTCCGGGTTATCAGTTGCGGACGTTTCCCGTGGCGGCTCCGCCGGGATTGCTTGATCGCGACTTTGACACGGATGCGGACGTGGGGGCGATCGAAAATCCAGGCTACGACGAGGACGGCAGCGGCGCGGGGGACGGCACCGGCAACGGTGACCAGATGGACACCACGTTCTACTACGGCTTCAGCAGCCGCATGAACCAAAATCTGGTGGGGGAATTGATCCCCAAGACGGTCCTGCGGGTGCGATCGCAGGCGAAGGGCTTTTGGCGGGTGCTGGCCTTTGATCAATACACGGGCCAGGGCTGGGAAATTTCCCGCAACGAGGAGGAGGATCTGCTCAATCTGGATCGCCCGAGCTGGTCCTATCGATTCCTGCTGCCCCCGGTGGAGGCGGCGGCGGGCACGCGGGAGGTGATCCAGAGCTATACGGTGGTGTCTACCCTGCCGAATCTGATCCCGACGATGGCCAATGCCCGAGAGCTCTATTTCCCGACCCGGGAGCTGGTGATGGATTCGGAGCGATCGCTGCGATCGCCCCGGATCCTCGATGAGGGGCTGACCTATTCCGTGATTTCCCAGGTGCCCATCCGCAATCGGACCCTGCTGCGGGAGGCGGGGACGGACTATGGCCGCTCGATCCGGGAGCATTATCTAGCGGTGCCGTCGGCCCTGCGCGATCGCCTAGCGGCCCTATCCACGTCGATGCTGGCGCGGACGGAAACCCCGCGCGAGTCGATCTATGAGCAGGTTTTATATCTCACCCAGGCGGTGAAGCAGGGCTATGAAATCCGCGCGGATGTGATGCCCTTGGCCCCGGAGCAGGATCTGGTGGAGGCGTTTTTCTTCGATCGCCAGGGGGGTTATCCAGACCATTTCGCCAGTGCCTTGGCCCTGCTGCTGCGATCGCGGGGGATTCCGGCGCGGTTGGCGGTGGGCTTTGCGCCGGGTGAATTTAATCCGTTCACGGGGCTCTATGAGGTGAAGAATACGGACGCCCACGCGATCGTGGAGGTGTATTTCCCCAACTATGGCTGGTATGGGTTTGACCCGATTCCGGGCCATCCGCTGGTGCCGCCGTCCATTGAGGATAATGAAACCTTTGCGGCGCTGGAGCGGCTGTGGGCCTGGATTGCGGGCTGGTTACCGGCTCCGCTGCGTAGTTGGCTCGATGGGGCGATCGCGGCGATCGCGGCGGCGGCGGGGGCGATTCTGGGCTGGCTGTTGGCGGTGGTGACGGGCAGTTGGCTCGGGGCGATCGCGGGGGCGATTTTGGCGGTGGTGATTGCCTGGGGGCTGCTGCTGCTCTGGCGCTGGGGACGGCGGTGGCGCTACCGGCGATCGCTACGGAAACTCCATCCCCTAGAGGCGCTCTACCGGCAAACGGTGGACTGGCTGGCGATCGACGTGCCCCGGCAGCCCTGGCAAACGCCCCTGGAATATGCCCACGCCTACGGCCAAACGCGGGCGGCGGCGGGGCCAGAGGGCATGGCGCGATCGCAATTCCTCACGGAGGTGACCGGGGCCTACTGCGGCTGGCGCTACGGCGATCGCACCCCCACGGCGGCGGATATACAACGGCTGACGGAACGGTTTGGGGGCCTGCGGCGATCGCGCCGTGCCCCGCGCCCCCGGCCCCTGGCCCTGGTCAGCAAATCCTAGAAATCCTAGGGCGTATCATGGGCCGTAGATTCCCGTGCATTCCCGTGCATTTATTCATTCAGGGCGGTTTTTGAGGCGATGGCCCCATTTACGAGTAGTGCTGGCGCATTTGGCGCATTTTCGGACGATCACGCTGGGGGGCTGGTGCTCAATCCCCACCGCCACTTTGACGAGGCCCTCGATCCGCCGGTCCATGGGGGCAATCGAGTTTGGGCGGCGACGATCGCGGGCTGCCCCCCAGAGGAATTGGTCGATTTTTCCGCCAGTATTAATCCCCTCGGGCCGCCGCAATCGATCCTTGACGCGATCGCGAATCCCCAGGACGCTTTGCGGGCCTACCCCGACCCCACCTATGGGGCATTGCGCCGCGCGATCGCGGACCACCACGGCATTGATCCAAGCTGGGTGATGCCCGGAAACGGCGCGGCGGAACTGCTCACCTGGGCGGCGCGGGATTTGGCGGCCCTCGATGCGGTCTATGTGCCCGTGCCCGCCTTTGGGGACTATGGCCGCGCCTTGCGGGCCTTTGGGGCGCGGGTGAAATCGTGGCTGCTGGTGGGGGGCGGCGATCGCGACTGGCTGGCCCTGCCCGGTGGCCCGAAAATCGGCGCGATCGTCAATAATCCCCACAATCCCACCGGTTTTCTCTGGTCGGCGGCGGTGCTCGAATCCCTGCTCAAGCGGCTGGCGTTGGTGGTGGTGGACGAAGCCTTTATGGACTTTTTGCCCGACGAGCGGGGCTGGAGTTTAGTCGATCGCCTGGAGCGCTATCCCAATTTGGTGATTGTGCGATCGCTCACGAAGTTTTACAGTATGCCCGGTCTGCGGTTGGGCTACGCGATCGCCCATCCCGATCGCCTGCGCCGCTGGAATTCCTGGCGCGATCCCTGGAGCGTCAATAGCCTCGCCGCGTTGGCCGGGGTGGCCGCCCTGGCCGATCGTTCTTTCCAGCAGCGAACCTGGGATTGGCTCCCCCCCAGCCGCGATCGCCTCGCCCTGGCCCTGCGTAACCTCGCCCCAGACACCTTCAAACCCTTCGCCAGCGCCGCCAATTTTCTCCTGGTGCGATCCGCCATCCCCGGCCCGTGGCTGCAACGGGATCTGCTGCGCCGCGATCGCCTCCTGGTGCGCGACTGCCTGAGCTTTCCGGAATTGGGCAGCCAATATTTACGCCTCGCCGTGCGCACCGATCCCGAAAACCAACGGCTCATCCGCGCCCTCGTCGCCGCCTACCGCCGGTTTGTGGAGGAAGGGGCCAGCGATGGCACAATGGGTTAACCGCTTCCCCGGCCCATCCCGTTGGGGATCCTCCCCGAAGCCGGTTCCGCCGCCCCGTTCGGGATCGGGCACCAGTTTTGTCTCCGCGTCGAACTGACCTGGCTTGCGCCAGCGGCAACCCCCACCAATGAGTCGCTCCGAGTCCATTCTCCAGGCCCTCCTGCGCGATCGCCCCCACCTGCGATCGCAGACCTACTTCAAGGCATCCCTCACGGCCCTGTCCCACGCCATGGAGGATCTGGTGCTGGCGGGCACGGGCGATCGCCCCCTCGTCATCGCGAGTTTCCAGCGGGAGCGGTTCTATCGCCAGGAGGCCCGCCGCTACCTGCGCATTGCGGAACGGACCGATCGCGTGTTTGTCCTGGCGGCCCCGGAAACGGATTTTAAGAGCGGCTCCGGCCCCTACGAAACCATTGCCTTTGATCCCGAGGATGCCCTGGCCCAGGAGTGGCATTTAATCGTCCTGGGCGATCGCTACTCCGCCTGTTTGATCTGCGCGGAACGGCTCGACCGCGATCGCGATGTGCGCCCGACGCCATTGGTGGGAGACGATCGCGTCCGCAGATTTGAAGGGATCTGGACCTTCGATCGCCAGGTCACCTGCACCGCCGCCCAACTGCTGCTAGAAAGAATCCGCCTCTACCGCCCGGAACTGGACGCCAAGCTCGATCGCAACCTCGCCAACCTCCCCTGCGCCCTCGAAAGCAGTTTTAATGACGCGGACCCGGAACCGTTTGCCCAGCGGCTGGTGACCTACCTGCAAGCGGGCCAGTACAAACTCATGAAGGCGTACCGCAATATCGCCGTCCAGCAGCGGAAGGAACGGTTGATTAACGCGATCGTTGGCGGCATTCGCCAGTCCCTCGATCCCGATCGCGTCCTCGCCGCCGCCGCCCAGGATATCGGCCAAGCCCTGCGCGCCTGCCGCTGTTTGGTCTACCGCTGCAAGGCCGGGGACGCCGCCACGGCGATCGACTGCGAATACCTCGGCGCAGCGGTGCCCTCCGTCGCGGGCGGTGACTGGCCCCTGATGACCAATCCCCTCTTCCTGGAGGCCATCACCCGCCAAGGCCCCGCCATCTGCATCGACACCGCCGACGATCGCCGCTTCGCCGACCCGGACCAGTGCCCCGACCTGCTGCGGCAACAGATCCAAACCCACCAGTTGTCCTCCTGGCTCATCGCCCCGGTCTACTACCGCGACAAGCTCCTCGCCGCGATCGAACTGCACCACTGCGGCCCCCTGCCCCGCCAATGGAGCGCCGATGAGGTGAATTTAGTGGAAGCGATCGCCCTGCAACTGGGGGGAGCCCTCCTGCAAGCCCAAGCCTATACGGACCTCGAACACCTCAACGAACAGCTCGAAGCCCTCGATCGCACCCGCAGTAACCTGATCGCCATCACCGGCCACGAGCTGCGCACGCCCCTGTCCACCATCCGCGTCTGCCTCGAAAGCCTCGCCCTGGAGCCGGACATGCCGCCGGAGCTGCGGGATGTGATGATTGATACGGCCCTCACGGACGCGGAACGGATGCGCAGCTTGGTGCAGGATTTCCTGACCCTCTCGCGCCTGGAAAGTGGCCGGGTGGAATGGAATCTGGAGCCCCTGCCCCTGGAGGAATGTATCGAACTGGCCTTGAGCAGCATCCGCTCCCACGCCAACGCCGATCGCCTGCCCCAGATTGAACTGGCCCTGCCGACGGCCCTGCCCCCCGTGCGCGCCGATGGGGAATGGCTCGTGGAGGTGTTGTCAAAATTACTCGACAATGCCTGTAAATTTACGGAGGCGACGGGCACCGTGACCGTCGCCGCGATCGCGGGGGAGTCGGGCCTGTTGCAGGTGACCGTAGCGGATACGGGGCGCGGCATTGAGCCCACGCGCCTAGAGGCGGTGTTTGACCGGTTTTACCAAGAAGAAGGTTCCCTACGGCGGACGGTGGGGGGCACGGGCCTGGGGCTAGCGATCTGTCGGCAGATCATTCGCGGCCTGGGGGGCACAATCTGGGCGGAATCGGACGGCAAGGATTGCGGCAGCCGGTTCCATTTCACGGTGCCGGTGTTCGAGGGCAACCCGGACGGCCCCGCCACGGCCCATCGCATTGGGGTGACTTCGGAGGGGGCAAAATCGCGATCGCCCAAATCCCCCAAGGCCAAAACCAGCAAACTATCCGCCGCCATTTTGGAAGATCCCTAGGGGTACCTCATCCCTTTCGCCCTTCAGACAAGGGGCTTAAGCCCCTTGCTCCCATCGGCTGTAATGCTTATGCGGCAAGGTTTGTAAGCCGGTCGAGCCTAGGAGATTTCGGGTAAAGTCGCGCCGTCCGGCAGATCCTCGGGGCGGTTGCAGTTGTGCAGCATGGCGCGATCGCCTTCCGTCAGGGGCAACGGTTCCGCAGGCAGAGCCGAAAGCCAGGGTTGAAATGATCGCACCCCCGCCGCGATCGCCCCGCGCAGGGACGGCAACACCGCCGGTCGATAGAACCCACACAGGGGCTCCCAGCGATCGCCCGTCCGAGGCACCCACGCTAGGATCGAAGCATCTAACTGATCGAGGCGCGATCGCCAAACCCGCAACCGCTCCCCCGACAGCAGCGGCAAATCGCACCCCAGCAGCAGCACCCAATCCACCGGCCCCAACCCCGCCCCCTCCCAGCTTTCTAGGGCCACCGCCAGCGCCGCCAAAGGCCCCGACGGCCCTTCATCCGCCGCCACCGGTTCCCGCAACCACACCACCGGCCCCGCCACATCGGCCCCATAGCGCTCCGGCCACGGCGTCAGCACCGCCACCGGATCCGCCGCGATCGCCGCCGCCGCACACACCTGATCTAATAGCGATCGCCCCCGCCAGCGCACCAGAGCCTTATCCACCCCCATCCGCCGCGATCGCCCCCCCGCCAACACCACCGCCCCCAGCCGCACCCCCGCGCCATCCATCGCCAATGTCCGTCACCCTTCAAAAACTTAACAAAACCCCAACAATCCTTCGGAATCCCTCAACAAAAAACAAAACCCCCAGTCATATGCAAAACGTTAAAAAAAGCTAAAAATAGGATCAGTCATTCCAGTCGTTTCGCCCCCACCGACGCGAACCCGTCGCGAGCCACCCCCCATCAAGATTGTCCTAGCTCAGCGTGCCAGCGATCGCTCGGCCCCTCGTTCTGTAAGACCCATCTTGCCGCGTGTGTCTTCCGGCGTCGCCTCTCGGCCCCCCAGAACATGCGTATTGAGCAGCTCCAGTCCTTCCTTGCGGTAGCCGACACGGGCAGCTTCCAGGCGGCTGCCCGCCAATGCTGCGTCACCCAGTCCACCGTCAGCCGCCAGATCCAATCCCTCGAAGCCCAGTTGGGCCTGTCGCTCCTGCGCCGCCACGATCGCGCCAAACTCACCCTCGGCGGCGAAGTGCTGCTGCCCCATGCCCGACGCATTTGCCAGGAATGGAAGGCCGTCGAAGACGATATTGCCACCCTGCGGGCGGGCAAGCAGCCGGAACTGTGCGTCGCGGCGATCCATTCCGTTTGTGCCTACCGCCTCCCCGGTGTCCTCCAGCGGTTCATCCAAACCTATCCCCAGGTGCAATTGCGGGTGACGGCCCTCGGGAGCGATCGCTCCTTGAAGGTGCTCCGCGATGGGCTGGTGGACGTGGCGATCGTCATGGATAACCGGTTTTTGACCGCCAACGCCGATATGGTGGTGGATTTTCTCTATTCCGAGCCCATTTGCGTCCTGGTGGCGGCGGATCATCCGCTAACGCAACAGGAGGCGGTCACCTGGGCGGATCTGAGTCGCTATCCCCAGGTGCTATTCAAAGACGGCTACGGGATGCAGCGGCTGGTGCAGGAGCGCTTTAGTAGCCAGGGGCTGCCCCTGAACGTGGTGCTAGAACTCAATACCCTCGATGCGTTCCGGGGGGTGATCCGCCAGGGGAATTGCGTGGCGCTGCTGCCGGAGTCGGCCCTGAGCGAGGCTAGGGGGGACGATCGCCTGGCGGTGCTGCCCCTGGCGGAGGCGGCCAATGAGCGGGATGTGGTGCTGGTGACGACGCGCGATCGCCTGGAATTGCCGCCCATTGCCCATTTCCGCGATCTGGTGCTGGAGGCGTTTCCCAACCAGGGGCGGCCCGAGGCGGGGGGCGGACGGCGAACCCCCACGGGCCAACGATCCTAGGCGTTATTTAAAGATCCTAGGCGTTGATCAATTCGCGCACATCGGTTACCTGGCCCGCGATCGCGGCGGCGGCCACCATGGCGGGGCTCATGAGCAGGGTGCGGCCCGACGGGGATCCCTGGCGACCCTTGAAATTGCGGTTGGATGACGAAGCGCTCACCTGATTCCCCTGCAACTTGTCGGGGTTCATGGCCAGACACATGGAGCAGCCCGCCTCGCGCCACTCAAACCCCGCTTCGGCAAAGATGCGATCCAGGCCGATGGCCTCCGCCTCCCGCTTCACCGCCTCGGATCCCGGCACCACAAATGCCTTGACGCCCTCGGCCACGCGACGCCCCTGGGCCACTTTTGCCGCTTCGGTCAGATCACTGAGGCGGCCATTGGTGCAACTGCCGATGAAGCACACGTCCACCTTGGTGCCCACGATCGCCTGACCGGGGGCGAATTGCATATAGTCGTAGGCTTCCTGGGCGATCGCGCGATCGCCCGCCTCCAGATCCGCCAGCGTGGGAATCGGCTCATCAATGGCAATGCCCTGTCCCGGCGTAATGCCCCAGGTCACCGTCGGCGCAATGTCCGCCGCGTCGAACACCACTACATCGTCATAGGCCGCATCGGCATCACTGGCGAGGGACTGCCACCAGGCGATCGCGGCATCCCAATCGGCCCCCTGGGGCGCAAACTCCCGGCCCTTGAGGTACTCGAACGTGGTGGCATCGGGGTTGACGTAGCCGCAGCGCGCGCCCCCTTCGATGCTCATGTTGCACACGGTCATGCGCTCTTCCATGGACATGGCCGCGAAGGTGGTCCCGGCGTATTCATAGGCGTAGCCCACGCCGCCTTTGACCCCCAGCTTGCGGATGATGTGTAGCACCACGTCCTTGGCGTAGACGCCGGGGCGCAGGTTGCCATTGACCTCCACCCGACGCACCTTCGGCTTCGCGATTGCGAGGGTCTGGGAGGCCAGCACATCCCGCACTTGACTGGTGCCAATGCCGAACGCGATCGCCCCGAAGGCCCCGTGGGTAGAGGTGTGGCTATCGCCGCAGGCCACCACCATCCCCGGCTGCGTGAGGCCCTGCTCCGGCGCGATCACGTGGACAATGCCCTGTTTACCGGAGCCCAGGTTATAGAAGCGGATGCCAAATTCCTTGCAGTTACGCTCCAGGTGGCAGATCATCTCCTCCGCCAGGGAATCGGCAAAGGGGCGCGCTTGATCTTCCGTCGGCACGATGTGGTCCACCGTCGCCACCGTCCGCTGGGGGAAGGGCACCGTGAGGCCGCGCTCGCGCAGCATGGCAAAGGCTTGGGGGCTGGTGACCTCATGGACCAAATGCAGGCCCACAAAAAGCTGGGTCTGGCCCGAGGGCAGGGTGGAAACGGCGTGCAGATCCCAGACCTTATCGAATAATGTGCCTTTGCTCACGGTTAGCAACCTCTGGCGTGATGGGGGTTGGTGGAGGGAGGGATCCAGAATTTTAGCGTGAATCCTTGCGGGGCGATCGCGGCGCGATCGCGGTGGTGCTGGGTGTGAGGCTGACGCGGGCCATGGGATCGGACTACGCTCAAGGAAGCTGAAATGACCGCGATCGCGCGCCCCTGCCGCCGCGACGGATCCCCCCGAGTTCCATGCTAAGCCACCTCCAAACGCGCAAATTCATCAAACTGTTCACGATTTACGATCGCGACAATTCGGGCTATTTGGGGCTGGAGGATTTTGAGCAATTTGTCCAGAACCTAGCGGCGGCGGGCCATCTGCGTCCCCATGACGGCCCCTACAATGCCCTGCTCAAGCAATATGCCTACCGCTGGACGTTATTAAATTCCGGCGATCGCGGCGGCCAGGTGGATCTACACCGCTGGCTGACCTACTGCGATCGCGTCCTCCAGGACGAGCGGAAATATCACCAGGAAATTGATCCGATCATTCGCCTGCTCTTCGATGGGTTCGACCGCGATCGCACCGGCCACCTCAGCCAAGCCCAGTGGCGCGATCTGGCCTGGAGCCTGCGCTGCCACAGCATCTACGCCCGCGAAGTGTTTCAATCCCTCGATCAGGACAACGATGGCAAACTCAGTCGAGAGGAGTTCGCGATCGCCTTCCAAACCTTCTACCGCAGCGATCGCCCCGACGACCCCAGCAACCGCCTCCTCGGACCCATCTAGGACATCATCAAAAACGCCCCAAAAATCCCCAAAATTAAAGACATGAGGGGCTTGAGGCGGCGTCTATCATCCATCCATCGTAGGGGTTGGGTCTCCCAACCCGGCCCCCCGCGATCGCTCCAAACCTGTTCAACTTCAACCTTGGAACAGGTATTGCGGGCGGGGCTGGGGTTGCGGGTGGGGGCTGGGCGGGGGAACCCCGCCCCTACGGAAGATTGGGGGAACGGGGTGATAAAGCCCTACATGCCCATGATGCTGTAGCCCGAATCCACGTGGATCACTTCTCCCGTGATCCCACTCGACAGATCGCTACACAAAAACGCCGTCGCATTGCCCACCTCCACCTGGGTCACCGTCCGGCGCAGGGGCGCGACCTCCTCCACATGGTGAATCATGTCCAAAATGCCGCCCACCGCCGACGACGCCAGCGTCCGGATCGGCCCAGCGGAAATCGCATTCACCCGCACCCCCACCGGCCCCAGCTCCGACGCCAGATAGCGCACGCTGCACTCCAGGGCCGCCTTCGCCACCCCCATCACGTTGTAGTTCGGAATCACCCGCTCCGCCCCCAGATAGCTCAGGGTCACCACACTGCCGCCCTCGTTAAATAACGGCTTCGCGGCGGCACACAGGCGCGTCAGGGAATAGGCACTGATGTCCAGCGCCCGCGCAAACCCATCGCGGCTCGTGGCGCTGTAGTCGCCGGTCAACTCTTCCTTTCCAGCGAAGGCGAGGCAGTGGATCAGGATGTCAAACTTGCCCCATTTTTCTGCCACCATCCCGAAGGCTTCGGTGATTTGGGCATCGTCTTGCACATTGCAGGGGACAAAAATCGAGGGATTGAGCGGTTCCACCAGCTCGCCCACCTTTTTTTCAAAGCGGCCCTTATCGTCCGGCAAATACGTCACCCCCAACTCTGCCCCCGCCGCGTGGAGCTGCTGGGCAATGCCCCACGCGATCGAGCGGTTGTTGGCGATGCCCGTGACTAATGCCTTCTTTCCGGTTAAATTCAGCATAACGATGGAGCGCAAAAGGACCGATAAACTGTACTAATAGACCGTAGGGGAGAACGGGGCGATCTGCATTCGCTCCGCAGGCTGGAGATCGTTTTGTAACTTTGGCTACAAAACCTCGGCCAAGGGTTCTTCAGAGTACTCCTTATCGCGCCTAAGAGCCAACGACCTAGGTTGCGTCGGGCTTTTCGGTCGGGTGTCTTGGAACGTTCGCCTGGGGAAAGGCTGAAGTACATGGCCGTATCATCCGAACAATCACTCGCTACCGTGTTCCGCCAACTGAGTGGCGGTGGGTTTCCGCCAATTGTGGAGACGTTTGAACGGGGCAAGACGATTTTTTTTCCGGGGGATCCGGCAGAGCGAGTTTACTTTCTTCTCAAGGGCGCTGTAAAGCTGTCGCGGGTCTATGAGGCGGGGGAGGAGATTACGGTGGCGCTCCTGCGGGAGAATACGGTGTTTGGGGTGCTGTCGCTGCTGACGGGGAATCGGTCGGATCGGTTCTACCATGCGGTGGCGTTTACGCCGGTGGAGCTGCTGTCGGTGCCGATTGACCAGGTGGAGAAGGCGCTCAAGGAGGAGCCGGATCTGGTGATGGTGATGCTCCGGGGGCTGTCGTCACGGATTTTGCAGACGGAGATGATGATTGAGACGCTGGCGCACCGGGATATGGGGTCGCGGCTGGTGAGTTTTTTGCTGATTTTGTGTCGGGATTTTGGGGTGCCGAGTCCGGATGGGATTACGGTGGATTTGAAGCTGTCGCACCAGGCGATCGCGGAGGCGATTGGGTCTACGCGGGTGACGGTGACGCGGTTGCTGGGGGATTTGCGCGATCGCGAGATGATTTCGATTAATAAGAAGAAGATTACGGTCCACAATCCGGTGAGTTTGAGCGATCAGTTCACCTAGGGTGATCGCGGTTTGGGTCAGGTGTTTGGGTTGCTGGGGGCTGCGAAGGTGATGTCTTCGTAGATGGTTTCGATCGCGTCGGTCCAGTCGATGCTGCTGAATTGGATGCGATCGCCGGGGCCGTAGGTTTGGAGGGTCCAGCGGTTGCGATCGGTGCGGCGGAAGCATTCGACGCGCATTTTTTTCTGGGCGATGAGGACGTATTCTTGCAGGCTGTCGAGGGTGCTGTAATCCTCGAATTTGTCGCCGCGATCGCGGGCTTCGGTGCTGTCGGATAGGACTTCGACGATGAGTTTTGGAAAGCGGCGGTAGTGGTCGTTTTCGCGATCGCGATCGTCGCAGGTGACGATGAGATCGGGGTAATAGAAACAGTTTTTGGCGTCGATGCGAACTTTGATATCCGAAAAGAGAAGGTCGCAGCCGGTGCCGCGTAGGTGGTTGCGTAGGGCGGCGTAGAGGTTGCCGACGATTTGGATGTGGGTGGCGCTTGCACCTGCCATGGCGTAGATTTCGCCGTCGCTGTATTCGTGTTTGACGGTGGCTTGCTGTTCGAGATCAAGGTAGCTCTCGGGGCTGAGAAAGTTGAAGTCGCGTTGGGCAATCATGATCGGGGTGGCGGACGGCGTTTGTTTTTAGTCTAGCGGCGCGATCGCGGTGCCCTATTGGGCGATAAAGGGTTTGACGGCGATCGGGGGCGCATCGGTGTAGGGGTGTCACCGATAAGATGAAGTGAAGGGCAACTATTCTTCACCGAACCATGCTGGCAACCGATCCGCTGTACATCACCCCTGAAGATTACCTGGTGGCTGAGGTGACGAGTCCGATTCGCCACGAATATCGCGACGGTGAAGTGTTCGCGATGACGGGCGGGACTCAGCGGCACAGTACGGCGATTCTGAATGTGGCGAGTGCGCTGAAGTTGCGGTTGCGGGGGTCGGGCTGTCGGGTGTTTGCGGAGGGGATGAAGGTGCGGGTGGAGGCGAGCAATTCGTACTATTACCCGGATGTGGTGGTGACCTGTGCGGCGGGCGATCGCCAACTCGAAAGTCAGTCGATTAACCAGCCTTGCCTAATTGTTGAAGTATTGTCGCCGAGTACAGCGCGGTTTGATCGCACGGAGAAGTTTGCGGATTATCGGACCATTTCGAGCGTGATGGAGGTGGTTTTGGTTTCGACGGAGCGGGCGATGGTGGAGGTTTTTCGGCGTGGGGAGGGGGATATTTGGGGGCGGGTTGAGTTGGAGGAGGATGTGTTTTTAGAAAGTGTGGGGGTGACGATCGCGCTAGATGAGATTTATGAGGATACGGATTTGCGCTGACGCGAGGATGGGCGATCTAGATGGCGATATGGGCTGCGTTGTGCGCGATCGCGGTGCCGTTTTTGATGAATTTGTGCGTTGAGTGCCCTGTGCCATAGTGGGCGAAATGTGGTTTGGCAGGGGGCTGAGATGAGGGGTTGGGCCGGGGCGATCGCGGTGGGGCTGTTAGTGCTGCCGATTGGTGAGGTGGGCGCGATTGAGCCATCTAGAAGTCAATTGAAGATAATGTGAACGTCATCATCGCTATGTCCCGGCTATAATGGGTCGAGAGATATATCAAAGCTGGAAGCATAGGGAAGACATATGCAAATTGCATACATGATCATCAATGACTCTCACAAAGATCTTGTGAATGCCGATGATGTTGATTATTCAGATTACAGCAGAATATTTCAGTGTCCCGAATGTAAAGCTACACTTACGCTGAAAGGAGGGTTTCGTCGCAATGGCCACTGGGTACGTCCTTCGTTCGTTCACCCGAAGGGTAGCCCTTCTAAATGTTCTAGCAGAAATACTTTCCCGATGTTTACTGACTCATCCTCGCACACAGTTGAGGATTTAATTGACAGGGGACAGAGTAATAAGCGCCTTGAGAAAGCAATTTTAAGATTTTTATACTCTTCTTTTAAAGCCAGTCCCAGAAATAGAAATAATCTCAACTACATTTACTATTTGGGATGGCCTGAGTTTTATGTAAAGACATATTTTATGGGCGAGGCTAAGCCAATAGATTCTCGTGCACACAAGTTTCATGTAGATTCATTGGACACAAGATTGGCTATGGATGCAGCCATCAAGGTGGTTTCCTACTCTTTGGCCTCAGAATATATTTCCAATTCTCGCAACAGGCTAATTTCTGATACTGAGATCAGGTCAAAAATTTTAAGATACTTTCTTGGCAAAATAAATTATGAGAGCGACATGCAAGGGTTTCGCATTTTTGCAAGGGAACTCAAGAGAGAACACAAAAAAGCATCAAAGCATTCAGGGAAGTCCAATCGGGAAATCGACTATGACGGTGAAGCACTGAAATACCTGGAGTGTAGATATCGAGACAGAGTAGAGTCTGGTGTGCATATCGGAGAGATTTCTGAGAAACATGGACGGCAGGTTCGCAGAGTTTTTCAATACATAAGAAAAGGATGTTCAGATAAATTTAGAAGGACAATCGTAGCGTTGTCTCTGCAAGAAGGCGAATGCTATTATGTATTGTCTAGTCCATATAGATATGTATGGACCGAGAGAGGAATTAAGCCCCTAAATACATTCAGCAAAAGTATGGGCTTTGAAGAAATCAGCGAGATACATTGTTCTGTTCTAGAAAGAATCATTGAAGATAAGCACTTCTTAAATAGGGGATATGAAGACTTCTATGACAGCATTCAAAACAATGATAGAACTCGACTGACTCGAGATATGGAAAGATTCGAGGCTCTGGCATTTATCGATCTTATACTATCCAACGTTTGGAGGTTTCTTGCTATGCGTGATTGGGCGCAGATGCCTGATTACTATTGATGGACAATGTTCTTGTTTTTATTCATGGCACTTGTCAAATTGAGCTTGCCCTCAGTCCTGACGGCCAAAACGACGGCAAACTCGACCTCTCGGAAGTGTTCGACAGCAACCTCAGCGCCGAACTGGCCGTCCTCAGCGCCTGCGACACCAACCGGGGTCAAGTTATTGGCGAAGGGGTCATCGGCCTCGGGCGCGCCTTCCCCAAGGCAGGCACCCCAACGGTCGTGGCGAGCCTCTGGAAGGTGCCGGATGAGCAAACGGCCATGCTCATGGAAGCGTTCTACGAGGAACTGTTGGCCGGACGCGATCGCGCCGACGCCCTACGACTGGCCCAACTGAAAGTGCGGGAACAGTATCCCAATCCACACTATTGGGCTGCATTTGTATTGATCGGTGAAGGCGATCGCCCCCTCGATCCATCCTGATTGCCCCCGATCCACCGGCCCCATCCGCATCTCCGCCAGGGTGCTGTTAATGCGATCGGGCTCCACCCCTAGCTTGCTTTCGTCTGCGATCCCGTTCTACGCTAGCGTTTCATCTTGGCCACGGTGCGGCGTTGCCCGCTGCCAAGGCAACCTATTGGCGGCCCTTTGCCTCCCATCACCTTGGGCTATCTTCTGGTTCTGTTGGCAACATTGGTCCTGGGGGGGGCGATCGCGACGATCGGCGATCGCTTGGGCACGCGCATTGGCAAGGCCCGCCTGAGCCTGTTCAACCTGCGGCCCCGCAAAACCGCCACCCTGGTGACGATCGTGACCGGCAGCGTCATTTCCGCCTCGACGCTGGGGTTGATCTTCCTGGCGGGGGCCTTAGAACTCGAGCAAATCCAAGGGCGATTGGGCAAGGCCCGCAGTGACCTAGAGCGCGCCCAGCAGGCCCAGCGGACCGCCCGACGGGAATTGAATAATATTGATCGCTCCCTCCAGCGATCGCTCTCGCGCCAGCAGCAAACCCAGCAGCGCCTGGATCGATCGCAAAAAGAACTCGCCCGCATTCAAACCCAGTTTCGGCAGGCCCGCGATCGCGTCGCCCAGGTCTCCCGGCGCGCTCGGGCACTCCAGGGGGAAATCCAAAACCTCCAGAGCGAACGGCAACAGCTCCGGGGCCAGCTAGAGCAGCTCGATCGCGATCGCCAAGCCCTCAGCAACCAAACCGCCACCCTCTCGCGCCAGAACCAGGAACGCGCCGCACAAATCGCCGATCGCGAAAACCGCCTACGGGCCGTCGAAGGGCGACTGAGCGACGCCAACCGCCGCTTCGCCAATGCCCAAGACCAACTCGCCTTCCTCAACACCGCCGTCGCCAACCTAGAACAGGAATTTTCAGAACTGCGGGGCGGGAATGTGGCCCTGCGGCGGGGGCAAGTGCTGGCGGCGGGGCTGGTGCGGGTCAATGATCCGAGCGCGGCGGAGGCGGCCCTCGATCAACTGCTGCGGGAAGCGAACCGCGTCGCCTGGGAACGGCTGCGACCGGGCACGGAAGAGCGCCAAGCCATCACCCTCACCCGGCAGGCGGTGCAGGCGGCGGTGCAACAATTTCAGGATGGGCGAGAATATTTCGTGCGGGTGCTCTCGGTGGCGAACTATCTGCTGGGGGAAGATCCGGTGCTGGTGACCCTGGAAGTGAACCCAAATGTGATGGTGTTTGAGCAGGGAAGTGTGTTGTCCAGCAGCCAGGTGCAGCCCGGACTCAGCCGCGCGGCCCTGCGCGATCGCCTGGAATTGCTGTTGGCGCAGGTGCAGTTCCGGGGGCAGCAGGCGGGGGTGGTGACTTCGGCGATCCAGTTTCGGCGGGCGGAGGAGTTGGTGGATTTGCTCCTGTGGCTGGAAACCCAGCGATCGCCGGTGCTGTTGCGGGCGGTGGCGGCGGAGGCGATCGCGACCTCGGGGCCGATCCTGGTGGCGTTTGTGGTGGAGCGCGACGGGCGTCTAGTCTATCCCCCCGCCCTGGTGCCGCCCAATAATCTTGCCCCGCCCCCAGGGATCGATCCGCGACCGGGTTCTGACCCCCCAGGACCGCCGAGCGGCGATCGCCGCCCCCGGATTTCGCCGTAGGATCAAGGGGACGGGAATCCTGGGGCGGATCCGCCTAGGCCCAGGGAAGTCCGAGGAACGGGGTGTCATCGGTTGTGGGGGATGGGTTGCCCAGGGGGGCGGCCTCGGCGATGCTGCAATGCTCGGGATTAATGGCAATCAACCGGGTCGCGGCGATCGCCCCTCGAAGTAATCGAAGAAGTAATCGCATGGGATGGGGCCGACCGGATGGGTTGACCGCCCCATGGGGCATCCAGGTGGCAGCGGCCAAGGAGATGGAAAGGGTGAAACAGGATTACGGCCATGGGACCGTTGCGGGACCGGAGATGGGGCCAGAGAGCGTGACCCTGGGGTTTGATCCGGGCCGCGATAAGTGCGGGGTGGCGGCGGTGACGGGCGATCGCCGGGTGCTGTCCCACGAGGTGGTGCCGGCGTCGGGGGCGATTACGGTGCTGGCGGCCTGGTTGCGGGCCTATGGCTGCACGACGTTGGTCCTGGGCGATCGCACCAGCTCTAGGGCATGGCGGCAGCGCCTAGAGGTTGACCTGACCCCATCCCCCACGATCGTTTTGGTGGATGAACACAATACGACGCTGCTGGCCCGCGATCGCTACTGGCAAATGTATCCGCCCCACGGCCTTCAGCGGTTCATCCCCCAGGGATTGCGGGAACCGCCCCGCCCCCTCGATGATATTGCCGCCATTTTGCTGGTGGAGCGCTATTTTGACGCGATCGCCGTCCCCCTAGTCCCCTAGGACCGTAAGCCATGGCGATCGCACCGTCCTACTCGTCCACCTGCCAAAGTTCGCGGGCGAAATTCTGGTCAAAGATGCGATGGGGCCGCAGCACCACCAGCACCCGCCCCAACAGCGTCACCCCCGTCGGGGCCTCGAACCACTCCACGGCCAGGTGCCCCTCGCGATCGACGGCAAAGTAGCTATCCTCCGTCCACTGGCGCTGGGCCCGGTCAATGATCAGCAGGGTTTCCTCGATGGGCACATCCGGGTCCGCATCGGGCAGATCGCCGCTGTCGCACAGCACCCCCACCGGATCCTCCGCGCTCATGAGCACCTGCCAATTCGGCACCGCCACCCAGGCCCCCGTGCCGGAAAAACGCACCATTTCAAAGGTGCCCTCCGGCTCGATCAGGGGCACCGCGCGGAAATCGTCGGTGATCAGGGGCATTTTGCCCACCACCGGCAGAATGCGGGGCAAATCTTCGGCGGATTCGAGCCGGAAGCTGGGCAGGCGCGGGACCGGTTTGGCGGGCACCACGGCAAAGTCCGTCAGCAGTTGTTCGATGCGGCGGCGGGCGGTGGCCGAGTCCACAAACCGCAACCCCCGCGCAATCAGCCGCGATCGCTCCTGAAGGTCCGACTTTTGCCGCGCCAGCCGCCAGTATTGATAGGCCGTCGCATCCCCCGGTGAATCCTCAAAATCCTCCGGCAGGACTTTCATGTAGCTAAATTCCTTGGCGGCCTTCGCCATCTCGCGCACCTCGTCGAGATCCAGGCCCTTATCCACCGCCGCGATCGCCCCGAGACAGCGATCGCGCCCCGACAGCACCCGCAACTCGTAGAGCACCTCACTGCCCCGCTGCTCGAAATGGCCCAGGATCCCCTCCGGCACCTCCCCTTCTAGCAGCGTGCGGTAGACCTGGGCCGCCACCACGATTTGATTTTGGTGGATCGGCTCAAAGCCCGTCGCCTCAAAAATGCCCTGGGGATCCATCCCCGCCGCCCGCAACTGCTGGCAAGCCATGCCCCAATCCACCCAGGTGCCCTCCTTGCGCCGCAACCCCAGCAGCAGCGCCTCACGATCAATCCCCTCCGCCGCCGCGATCGCTGGAGTCGGCGGTCGAAACGAAGCGGCACCCTGGACAGCAGACATTGGACGGTCGGTCATGGCAGCGGCAGCGATTTAGAGAGCTTATGGGACAGCACAGGAGTCAGAATCAGCGAGGCCGCGATCGCGCCCCACCCGTCGCCCATTCTAGCGGCCAACCAACGATATACTAGGCACGGACTGCGGCGGAATCGAGGCACCCGTGGCGATCGCGCCCGCCCACCGCCCCATCGCCCACCCCGTCCTGTTCCCCTCTCGTTGAAGACTCGCCCAGGCTGACGCTATGACATCCGGAATCGACCTTCAAGGCAGCTTCATTCGGGCATTGATCGATCTGGGCCTCTCCCCAGGCGTGGCCAAAGCCATCTGGATCCCCCTGCCCCTGCTGCTCATGCTGATCGGCGCAACCATCGGCGTCCTCGTCGTCGTATGGCTAGAGCGGAAAATCTCCGCCGCCGCCCAGCAGCGCGTTGGCCCCGAATTCGCCGGTCCCCTTGGTACCCTGCAACCGGTGGCCGATGGGGTCAAACTCCTCTTCAAGGAAGACATCATCCCCGCCAGCACCGATCCGTGGCTCTTCACGATTGGCCCCGCCCTGGTGGTCATTCCCGTCTTCCTGTCCTATCTAATTGTCCCCTTCGGCCAAAACCTCAACATCACGAACCTGGGGTTGGGGATCTTCCTGTGGATCGCCCTGTCGAGCATCGCCCCCATCGGCCTGCTCATGTCGGGCTACTCCTCCAACAATAAATATTCCCTCCTGGGGGGGCTGCGGGCCGCCGCCCAATCCATCAGCTACGAAATTCCCCTCGCCCTCGCCGTGCTGGCGGTGGTGATGATGTCCAACTCCCTGAGCACGGTGGACATCGTTAACCAACAGACGGGCTACGGCATTCTGGGCTGGAACCTGTGGCGGCAACCGTTGGGCTTCTTGATCTTTTGGATCGCCGCCCTGGCGGAATGTGAGCGCCTGCCCTTTGACCTGCCGGAGGCGGAGGAAGAGCTGGTGGCGGGCTACCAGACGGAATATGCCGGGATGCGCTTTGCCCTGTTCTACCTGGGGTCCTACGTCAACCTCACCCTGTCGGCCCTGCTGGTGGCGGTGCTGTATTTGGGGGGGTGGGAGTTTCCGATTTCGATCGATTGGCTGACGGGCTTGGCGGGCCTCGACCCGGCGACCCCTTGGCTTCAGATCATCACGGCGGCGCTGGGCATTTTGACGGTGCTGTTCAAGACCTATTTGCTGGTCTTTTTGGCGGTGCTGCTGCGCTGGACGGTGCCCCGGGTGCGCATTGACCAGTTGCTGGATTTGGGCTGGAAGTTTTTGCTGCCGGTGGCGTTGGCGAATCTGCTGCTGACGGCGGGCCTCAAAATCACGTTCCCGGCGTTCTTTGGCGGCTAGCAGCCCGCTAGCATGGAACAACCGACGGGGCGGCGCGATCGCCCCCTCCCATCGCCCCCTTCAAGCAGTCTCAACACACCGAACGACGTAACGCGGACAACGACAGGACAAGGGCCATGTTGAAATTCCTCAAGAAAGTGGGTGACTACGCTGGCGAGGCGGTCCAGGCGGCTAAGTATATCGGCCAGGGGCTGTCGGTCACCTTTGACCACATGCAGCGCCGACCGGTAACGGTGCAGTATCCCTACGAAAAGCTGATCCCGTCGGAGCGCTATCGCGGTCGCATCCACTTCGAGTACGACAAGTGCATCGCCTGCGAGGTGTGTGTGCGGGTGTGCCCGATTAATCTGCCGGTGGTGGATTATGACTTTAATAAGGCGACGAAGAAGAAGGAACTGAAGAGCTACAGCATTGATTTTGGGGTGTGCATTTTCTGCGGCAATTGCGTGGAATTTTGCCCCACCAATTGCCTGTCGATGACGGAGGAGTATGAATTGGCGAGCTACGATCGCCACGACCTCAATTTCGACAGTGTGGCCCTCGGTCGGATGCCCTATAAGGTGACGGATGATCCGATGGTGACGCCCCTGCGGGAGTTGGCCTACCTGCCGAAGGGGGAGATGGATCCCCACGGGGTGCCGGATGGCGAGCGTCGGGCGGGCCGTCGGCCGGAGGAAATCCTGGAGGAGTTGGAGGGGGCGCAGCCCCATTCCTAAGTCCTAGGGGGGGTTGGGCCGCGATCGCGGCGGCCTAGAGGCCGGTCCATCTTTGTTGGCAATGTGTGTTGGGGAGGAGAAACGGCGGTGAATTTAGGCGAAGGTGTACAACTGGTTTCCTTTGGGCTGCTGACGGCGCTGATGCTGGGGTCGGCCCTGGGGGTGGTGCTGGCCCAGAGTGTGGTCTATTCGGCCTTTTTGCTGGGGCTGACGTTCACGGGCATGGCGGGGCTGTACCTGCTGCTGAATGCGGATTTTGTCGCGGCGGCACAGATTTTGGTCTACGTCGGGGCGGTGAATGTGCTGATCCTGTTCGGGGTGATGCTGGTCAATAAGCAAATGGCGTTCGAGAAGGTGCCGGGGCTGGCCCTGCGGCAGGCGACGACGGGGCTGGTGTGTGCGGGGTTGTTTGGCCTGCTGACGACGGTGGCGCTGACGACGCCGTGGATGCTGTCTACGACGACACCGGCGGGGGATGGGGCGATCGTTGCGATCGCCCAACACCTGTTCAGTGATTTTCTGCTGCCGTTCGAGGTGGCGTCGGTGCTGCTGTTGATGGCCCTGATCGGCGCGATCGTCCTGGCGCGGCGCGACCTGCTGATGGACAACTCCGCCACGGGGCTGTCTGATGATCTGGAACTCAAGCTGCCGGAGCGTCCGAAGGCGTCCCTGTCCAGCGGCGGCGAACCTTGATCTGAAAGACCCATGAATTCCTAGGTCTAAGGATTTCAGGGTTGAGACAGGGGGATTAATCCCCTTGCTAGATCAGTGAATGTGAACCCCGAGTTTGCCCCTTTTCCCGTTAGAAACCCTGCCTAATTTCTTCTGCCCCTTGCCATGCAACTCGAATACTTTTTGACCATTGCGGCGGCCCTGTTCTGTATCGGTATTTTTGGCCTGGTGACGAGCCGAAATGCCATCCGCGTGTTGATGTCGATCGAGCTGATGCTTAATGCGGTCAATCTGAATTTGATGGCCTTTTCCAATTACCTGGATCCGGCGGGGGTGCGCGGTCAGGTGTTTACGGTGTTTGTGATTACGATCGCGGCGGCGGAAGCGGCGGTGGGGCTGGCGATTGTCCTGTCGATTTACCGCAACCGGGACACGATCGATATGGAACAGTTCAACCTGCTGAAATGGTAGACCCCTGGTCCTGGCATCGGGAACACCATTAGCAATGGAAACCATGGGGCGGGCCGGGGGAGACCAATGATGATCCCCTCGGCCCGCCTTGCATTTGGAGAGGAACCATGGAACTGCGGCAGGCGATCGTGGCCTTCAAGGCGGGGGATGCCCAGGGCAAACAGTGGGCGGAACGCTGCGCGCGGGAGCTTGAGGCCCTGGGCTGCCACGTGCTGGTGGGGCCGAGCGGCCCGAAGGACAATCCCTATCCGGTGTTTCTGGCCTCGTCCACCCGCAAGATTGACCTGGCGATCGCCCTCGGCGGGGACGGCACGGCATTGGCGGCGGCGCGGCAGTTGGCGGTCGAAGACATTCCGATTTTGGCGGTCAATATTGGCGGCCATTTGGGCTTTTTGACCGAGCCCTTTGAATCCTTTGAGGACACCGCGACGGTTTGGCAACGACTTGCGGGCGATCGCTTCGCCGTCCAGCGCCGGATGATGCTCGAAGCGCGCGTCTTTGAAGCCATTGATGCCTGCGCCGCGATCGAAGGAAATTTAGCGAATCACCGCAGTTTGCAGCCCACCGGGGACGCCTTTTTAGCCCTCAATGAAATGTGCGTTAAACCCGCCGCCGCCGATCGCCTCTCCACCGCCGTTTTAGAAGTGGAAGTGGACGGGGAAGTGGTCGATCAACACCACGGGGACGGCCTGCTGGTGGCCACCCCCACCGGCTCCACCTGCTACACCGTCTCCGCCAACGGCCCCATTCTGCACCCCGGCATGGAGGCCCTGGTGATCACGCCCATCTGCCCCCTGAGCCTATCGAGCCGACCCGTAGTGATTCCGCCGCGCTCCACCGTCAGCATTTGGCCCCTGGGGGACTATGAATTGAATACCAAACTGTGGATGGATGGGGTCGTCGCCACGTCGCTCTGGCCCGGTCAGCGGGTGGATGTGCGCATGGCCGATTGTGATGCCAAATTCATCGTTTTGCGGGAAGATTACTCCTACTACCGCACCCTGCGCGATAAGTTGCAATGGGCGGGGACGCGGGTGCAGTACGGCGGTCGCTATAGTCGCAATTAATGCTGGATTAGCTATTAGCCATGACGCCTTCTCCTTTGAATTCCGCCTCCCAAAGTTTGACCGCCGATCGCGGGGCCGGGCGATCGCTGGCGGTGGAAGCCTGCGACATTTCTAAGGTGTATCGAACGGGCTTTTGGCTCAATCAACTGGTGCCGTCCCTGCGGGGGGTGTCACTCCAGGTGGCGGAAGGAGAAACCTTTGGGCTGCTGGGGCCGAACGGGGCGGGCAAAACGACACTCCTAAAAATTTTGCTGGGCATTGCGCGGCCTTCGGGCGGGGGCGGAACGGTGCTGGGGCGGCCCCTGGGCGATCGCACCGTGAAGCAGCGGCTGGGGTATTTGCCGGAAAATGCCTATTTTTACGACCATTTAACGGGCTGGGAATATCTTGAATTCGCGGCAGCGATCTATAAATTGCCGCCCAAAACTGCCCAAACGCGCATTGGTGAACTGCTCGACTGGGTGCAGTTGGATCGGGCGGCGGCCAAGGATAAGCTGATGCGCCAATATTCCAAGGGCATGTTGCAGCGGGTGGGCATGGCCCAGGCCCTCATTGGCAATCCGGACGTGATTTTTTTAGATGAGCCGATGTCGGGCCTCGATCCCCTCGGTCGCCATCAAATTCGCGAGATTATTTCGACCCTCAAGGACCAGGGCAAGACGATTTTTTTTAATAGCCATATCCTGTCGGATGTGGAGCAAATTTGCGATCGCGTGGCGATTCTGCACCGGGGGCAACTGTTGCGGGCGGGATCCCTCGATGACCTGCTGGGACGGCAGGGGGGCTATCGGGTGCGGGGCAGCGGCGGCGATCGCACGGCCCTAGAACCCTGGCTGACGGCTCTGGAATTTGAGCATGGCCGCTGGCATGGCCGCTTCGAGGGGGATGTGGCCGCCCTAACCGAAGCCCTGGGAGACCTGGGGGCCACCCTGGATCGTCTGGATCGCGATCGCCCCTCCCTCGAAGAATTTTTTGTGCAGACCATCCGCGCGGCCAACCGCCAGCCCTAAACGCCCCCCACCCCAAAGGCGAGCGGAGGGCCATGGATTTTTCCAAACCCGCTACTGGGGAGCCTGGGCCAACTGGGCAATAATTTGCTGGATCTGCGCGATCGCGTCCCCAAACCCCTCCCCATGGGTGAAATGGGCCAGGATCGCCTCCAGATGCTCCCGCAGGCCAGAAATCTGCTCCTGGAGCGGGCTCAGGGATTCCTCACAAACCGTGATTTTGCCCTGGATTTCCGCCAAATGGCCGTGGCGCTCCTGCAGGGCCACCTCCCGCTCCTTGAGGGCATCCTGGAGCGCCTGCTGTTCATTGCGCCGCCGCGATAGCTCCCCATGCAACTCCCCAAGCTGCCCCTCGCGAGACCCTACATTGATACTGAGGGTTTCCTTCTGGGACGCCAGATGGGCGATCGCCTCCTGGATCCGCGCGATCGCCGGGGACAAATCCACCGACCCATCCGGAGCCGTCACCGTCAGGCCCTGGCGCTTATTGAGCACCATTTGATGGGCATTAAACACCTCCTCCCGCTCCTGGAGATTGCGGCGGCTGCCCACCAGGGACTCATTGAGCATCCGGTAATGGTCCCGCTCATCCGCCAGCTCCGTCTCCAGGGCCATGCGGTCATATTCACTGGCTTGACTGATCTTTTCCGCCAGCTCGCTGAGGGTCTGCTGCTGGAGACTGAGCTCCTCCTCCTGATCGCTCACAAACCGCGACGCCTTATCCAAATCCTGCTTCAGGTGGCCCACCATCTCCTGAAGATCCCCGAGATCCATCGCCTCTAGGGCCTCGATATCCACCTTGGTGGGAGTGGCCCCCTGGCCGCTGCTGAGCTGCTCTAGGAGGGTGAGGAGGGACTGCTGGCTCTCGATCTGGGTCTCGATCGCGGCGATCTGCTCGCGCTCCACCTCAATCACCGCCTCCTGGGCCCTCAGGGCGCTGGTTTCCTGCACCAGTTCCGCCTCGCGATCGTGCCACTGCTGCCACTCCTGGGCGATCGCCCCCTGCTCCCCCCCTAACCAGGCCCGCAGCTCCTCCGCATGGCTGCGCTCCCCGTCCAACTGCTGCCAACGACCCCCCGCGATCGCCTCCTGGGCCTCCACGATCTGCAAACAGGTCTCCACCGCCGTCCGCAGCGCCGCCGGGTCGATCGCCCCCTGGGCCACCTGATCCACCAACCCCTGAAGCTGCGCCGCCTGCTGGGCATCGAGGGCCGACACCTGGGCCTGGGCCTGCTGCTGGGCCGCCACCTGCTGGCGCTCCTGCTCAATGCGCTGCTGCTCCGATCGCAGTTGCGCCCAGGCATTTTCTAGATCATGACCTTTTTGCTCCACCTCCTGCCGTAGCCGGTTCGCCGCCTCCCGCGCCGTCTGGATTTCCTGGCGCTGGCCGTCAAGCTGCTGAAGCTCCTGCTCAAGCTGCTCCACCTGCTCCCGCCGCGCCTCTAGCTCCATCTCTCGCCGATTGAGCTCCTGGCTTTGGAACGTCAAGGACTCCATCCATTGCTGGATCTCCTCCTCCTGGCTTTTCGACTTTTCCTGTTGTCGGGAATAGGTTTGCAGCAGGGACACCACCTGGCGAGCCCCCTCTTGGATGCGCTTGATTTTGCGATCGCTACCGCTGCCTAAGAGGTCTACAAAAACGAGGGCCCCATCCTTATGGTTGCTCACCTCATCGGTGACGATCGGTTCTTCATTGGTAACGGCATTCCACTGCTCGCCCTTCTGACAGGCCAGCAATTTCAGCTCGCCCTTACTGCTCATCAGACCGCGTTTCTGGACGACTTCTGCTAAGTACAGCACGCTGCCCTTCCCCTTTCGTCTCTGTTTGCCTTATTAACTTTCTACGATATCGAAGTGCAAGCCCCGATTGTCTTCCCCTGGGGGTTCCCGAGGGACGGCTTGGGAATCGTTAGGCCCGATGGTGACTTAATTTCGCCCCCCGAGTCTACTCGATTCCTTCCCGCTTCGCCCCCTGCGGGTGCCCTCGAGAATTGGGGTCGATGGACCGATGCCTTGGCGGATCAGTCAGGTTAGGATATAGGCGCTCTGGGGCGGTTCCCCTCGTCCGCTGGCCCCCGGCGCGCGCCGTTGCCGTCCGTTGCCTGGGTACTTTTCCCATTGTCCCCGGTTTCGGTTCCTGTTTTCTGTTCCCGGCTGGGGTTTCGGATCGTGTTTTGGGGCTGGGGTTTTGGGCTGTGGTCTTGGCCTGTGGCTTCGGCCTGTGGTTTTTGGGCTGCGGTTGCGGGTTGTGGTGCCTGTGGTTTCCCCCTTTTCCTCGTGCCGCCTGCCGGTGGCCGGATCCCATGCAAGGCAAACTTAGCGAGATTGATATTCGCAGCATTCTGCAACTGATTGAACTCGGTCAGCGGACGGGGGAGTTGTTTGTCGAGGCGGTGGTGGAGGGGGTGGAGCGGCCGATGGAACTGGGGGGGATGGCCCTAGGGGGCGATCGCGCGGGCGGCCAATCCCAATCCTGGTTTGTCTTTTTTGATAAGGGGCAGATTCTCTACGCCACCAGCCCCGAACAGCAGCCCCGTCGCCTGGACGATTACCTGCGGCGCTATGGCCATCGCCTGCCGGAGGATGATCTGGATCGGCCCGTGGGGGATGCGATCCACGATCCGGAATATGCCCACCTGTGGCGCTTGATTGAAAGGAATGAGTTGACCCCTGCCCAGGGGCGCAGTTTGCTGCGGGGGGCGATCCGCGAGATTTTGTTTGATCTGCTGAGTTTGCACCAGGGGACGTTTTCCTTTGAGATGGGGCCGCCTTTGGCTCCCCAGTTGACGGCGTTTAATTTGTCGGATCTGCTGCCGGATGCGATCGCCCAGGTGCGGGCCTGGAAGGAGTTTTATCCCCACCTGAAGTCGCCGAACCAGTGCCCGATTTTGGCCGATCGCCGTCGCCTGCGGGAACTGCTGCCGGAGGCCACCTTCCGCACCCTGACGGAGTGGGCCGAGGGGCGCGCGTCGATCCGCCAGATCGCCCGGAACCGCAACCGGGATCTGCTGACGGTGGCCCGGGCGATTTTGCCCTATGTGCAGCAGGGGCTGATCCAACTGGCGGATCCGCCCACGGGCCATCTGCCGAGCGATCGCAGCCCCAACGGCTACCCCCAGGCCCCCACGATCGCCTGCATCGAAGACAGCGCCACCGTCCGCCACGCGATCGAACAAACCCTCAAACAATTTGGCTACCGCGTCATCGCGATCGCCGATCCCATCGAAAGCCTGCCCCCCCTCTTTGGCACCCCCCCCGACCTGATCCTGTGCGACATCACCATGCCCGTCCTCGACGGCTACGAACTCTGCGCCATGCTGCGCCAGTGCAGCACCTTCCGCAGCACCCCCATCGTCATGCTCACCGGCCGCGACGGCTTCATTGATCGCGTCAAAGCCCGCGTCGTCGGAGCCACCGACTACCTCACCAAACCCTTCAAAAAGCGCGAACTCAAAACCCTCGTGGAAAAACACATCGGCCCCGGCCACCCCGAAGCCACCCACGATCCCAGGGGCGAAGCGGTTCCCGCCGCCCCCCATCCCCCCGCCCCCTAAAACCATTCCCCCTAGCCTCGCCCCCCGCGATCGCACCAATCTCCCCCAAGCCCCACCGGATCCATCGGATCTAAATGTTCGCCAGCCCCCCCATACCTGCTACATTGGACCGGCAAGTTA
This sequence comes from Cyanobacteriota bacterium, assembly GCA_022402445.1. GTDB lineage: Bacteria > Cyanobacteriota > Cyanobacteriia > CACIAM-69d > CACIAM-69d > MS008. The sequence continues at coordinate 32,098 of JAKRSF010000008.1, forward strand.
CCCTAACCCCCCAGCGGCCCCCCACCGCCCAGCCGTTACCCCACGCACCCCGAACTTAGAAAAACGGGCGCGACAACGGCAGAAAATTAAGGGTACTTTATTAGGTAGTGTGCGGCGAATGGCCAGCGACGTCGGTGCTACCACTAGCTTCCGGCATGTAACGGGCACTGGGATACAGATTAGGCACAACCATGAGCGTAGTCCTCGTCGTCGAAGATAGCGTGGCCCAGCGGGAGATGATCACCGAACTCCTGCAAGGAAGCGGGCTCACCGTCAGCATGGCTGGGGATGGCGTCGAGGCCCTCGAAAGTCTCGAAAAGCAGCGCCCCGATCTCGTGGTGTTAGACATCGTGATGCCCCGCATGAACGGCTATGAAGTGTGTCGGCGGCTCAAGTCCGATCCCAAAACCCAGAACGTGCCCGTGGTGATGTGCTCATCGAAGGGCGAAGAATTTGACCGCTACTGGGGCATGAAACAGGGAGCCGATGCTTACATATCCAAACCGTTCCAGCCCAAGGAATTGGTGGGCACGGTCAAGCAACTGCTGCGGGGATAACGGTCAGGAGTAAGGCACCATGGTGGGCAGTCCCGATTTTTTAACCGGCCAGGGCACTGATCAATCCCCTGAGTTCCAGGAACTCGAAAGCCCTGAAGGGGAGATGCACCTGCGTTTCTTCCTCCAGTCGGGGATTGAGATGGCCCTGCCGGCGGTTTCGATCCGCGAGGTGACGGAGCCGTCGCCGGATCGCATTACGCCGGTGCCGAATGTGTCGCCGCTCCTGTTGGGTACCTTGAATATCCGAGGGCAGGTGATTTGGGTGGCGGATCTGGGGCAGTTTCTGGGGGAGGTGGCTCCCCTTTCGACCGATCGCGCGGATATACCGGTGATTGCGATCGAAGATCAAGAGCGGATGCTGGGGCTTGCGGTGGCCAAAATTGCCAAAATGGATTGGCTGGACGTGGAGCAACTCAAGGCGGTCAAGGCGGTGGGGGATGAGGCGGACTTCGAGGCTATGAAACCGTTTTTGCGCGGGGAGTGGCACTTTGGAGAGGATCTTGCCGCATCGACCCTGCGTCTGCTGGATCATGTGGCGATCCTTGGCTCTGAGCGCTGGGGTGGCCGCGATGACCGGCAGCACGGCGGCTAAATCTGGTTCCTTAACGTATGGCTTGCATTCCCGGAGAAGGTAGATGACGGATTACAACCAGGACTATCAACGGGCGAATGATGCATATACCCAAGGGAACTATGCGGAAGCGGCGACGGTGATTGATCGCCTCGTTGAGGTGTATCCGGATGATCCGAGTGCGCGGCTGCTGCGGGGCCATATCTATGCCTATGGGTTGCAGCAGTATGAGGTGGCCCAGGGGGAGTACCACCGGGTGATGGAGCTGACGGCGGATCCGACGTTTGTGGAGTATGCGAAGGCGGGCCTGGAGGCGGTGGGGGGCAGCAATGGCTACCACGATGGGGGCGATGGGGGGCAGGCGCTGGATTTTGCGGATTTGGATTTAGATTTTTCCGATGAGACGACGGGCCTCTCGACCGGGTCGCAGATGGCTGAGGGGATTGATCAGGGGCCGCTGGCGGAGTTTCAGCGGGAGGAGGATGGGACGGCGACGGGGCTGGATTTTGCCAATTTAGATTTTGAGCCGACGGGGAATTCCGGGGCGGATTTGGGCAGTTTGGGGGATTTCAATTTCGATACGGAGGAGGTGCCGGTGGCGGCGGCCCTGGGGGATGAGACGGATCCGTTTGCGATCGCGGGGTCGCCGTCTGGGGGGGCTGCGGCGATGGCGGATGATCCGTTCGCGGCGGATCTGGGGGCGTCGGGGGCGGACGGGGCGGCCCTGGAGGATTGGATGGCGGATCCGTTTGCGGATGGATCCCAGGGGATGGCGGGGGAGGCGATCGCGGACTTTGGGGCGGAGGATCCGTTTGCGATCGCGCCGGAGGCGGCGACCGGCGGTGGGGACGGGGCGGACTGGGTTGATCCCTTTGCCACCTCGACCACGGGATCGGTGGAATCCCTCGAAGATCCGATGGATTTTGATTTGGGGGCGGATTTGGGCGAGGGTGCGCCGATGCCGGATGCGGCCCTGGAAAGCCTAGGGGATGAGGATCTGGGGGATGATCTGGACCTGGGGGACTTTGATCTGGCGGCCGATGGGGCGGCCCCTGGGGAAGCGGCCGAGCCGAGCCTGGGGAACCTGGGCAGTTTTGGCGATTTTGGTGAGGATCTAGAGCTCAGTGAGGCCAGTGGGTTTGGCCTGGGGGCTGAGGCCCTAGGGGATGGGGAGGATGAATCCCTAGATGGGCTGGCCGTGGAGCCGTCGCCCCTGATGGAGATGGGGATGGACGGGGATGGGGATGAGTTTGGGGCCTTTGGGGCGGAGGAGTTCGCGGACGAGGCGATCGCGGCGGATCCCTTTGGGGGCGCGGCGGGGGATGACCTAGAGGATGGGGCGATCGCGGCGGATCCCTTTGGGATGGATGCGGCGATCGCGGAGCCCAGCGACGGGGATCCCTTTGGGGACCTATCGGACGTGGGGGATGCCTTTGCGGATCTGCCCAGTGAAACGCCGGACCTGGACGCGGCGGATCCCTTTGGGGACCTGTCCGACGCCTCCTTGCCCCTCAACCCCTTCGCCACCGGGGGCATCCCCCTAGAGGCCGCAGAACCGGAAGCAGAGGATGACGATCCCTTTGGGGCCGACAGCTTTGCGATCGAGGGGCCAGCGGTGGCTTCCCCCAACGGCACGGATGATTTTGGGGACGGCTTCGGTGAGCCCGATTTTGGGGATGACTTTGGGGATGGGTTCGGTGAGCCCGATTTTGGCGAGGACAGCTTCGGGGTGGATGACCTGGACGAGGGGGCCGCTGGAGCCTCCGATGGATCGCAGGGGGAGGATGGCTTTGGCGTCTTCGGCGACGGTGACGACGACGGTGACCTGGCCCCTGCGGACTCTCCCTTTCCGGCCGCCGACGCCGATCCCTTTGGGGGGGCCGATGCTGCCCTGGTGCCCCCCCCGCGATCGCCCTTCCCGGACTTTGGGGACGATGCGGACGACGACGATCGCACCCTCTTCATGCCCTCCAACACCGCAGGGCCGACGATCACCCCGTCCCTGAGCCTTACCGAAGAGCCCCCCCGCGATCGCCCCGCCCCCGCCCCCACCCCCACAGCGCCCCCCTTCGCCCATGGGGGAGATGACGAGCCCGAAGAAACCCTCTTCATGGCCCCCAGCACCCTCGCGCGATCGCCCAACAGCCCCGCCGCCAGCGTGGCCGAGTCCGCCGTTTCCGCCTTCAGCAGCAGCGGCGCAGACCGGGCCGACGACGACGATGACGACGCCTTCACCTTCGGGGAACTGCCCAGCCCCGAAGCCTCCTTCTTGATCGACACGGACGCCCCCCAGGAGTCCTCCCCCCACGGCACCGACACCAGCCTCAACTTCTCCCTGGAAGACGACGATCGCTCCGTCGCCTCCGCCATGGCCGACGGCACCTCGACGGACAGCAGCGACTTCATGGACGACTTCGATGAATTCGACGACCTCGGAAGCCTGCCGGACTTCAGCCTGACCAACGCCGCCGCCGACTTCTCCGCCGCCAGTGTTGATGACGGCTTTGCCATTGGCGAAGGGGCCATGGGGGGCGGGGCCGGCCTCGCGGATTTGGTCAGCAATGACAACGAAGTCTTTAACATTGGCGTCGCCACCGACTCCGATGAACTGCTCAACTTCGATCAGCCCGAAAGCCGCGCCGCCGAGCCCAGTGTGGCCGCCGAAGGCAGTTTATTAGCGCCCTTTGACAACGCCCGCCTCGCCACCAAGCAACTGCTGACGGCCGTGGGGGCGGGGCTGGTGTCCTGTGTTGCCGTGGCGATCGTGTCCTATGGCGGCATGAGCTATGCCAGGGAACAGGGCAGCGACAGCCGACTGATTGTCCAGATTCGCCAGGGGGGTATGATCGCCTCCCTGCTGACGGGGATGCTGTCCGGCGGGGTGGTCTACTTCCTCGGGCGGCGGACCGCGTGGCAAATTGAGCGCTGCACCACGGACTTGCAGATGCAGTTCGATGCGGTGTGCCAGGGGAACCTCAACGCGACGGCCACGGCCTACAGCGACGATGAATTTGGGGATTTGGCCAATGCCTTTAACCAGATGACGCGCATCGTCCTGAGCACCACCAGCGAGGCCCAGCGCAAGGCCCAGGAACAGGAGCAGGCCCGGGAGGACTTGCAGCGGCAGGTGATTCGCCTGCTGGACGATGTGGAGGGGGCCGCGCGCGGTGACCTGACGGTGCAGGCGGAGGTGACGGCGGACGTGCTCGGGGCCGTGGCGGATTCGTTCAACCTGACGATCCAAAACCTGCGGGAGATTGTGCAACAGGTGAAACTGGCGGCCCGCAAGGTGAATGAGGGGTCGTCGGAGAATGAGGCGTTTGCCCGAGCCCTGTCGTCCGATGCCCTGCGGCAGGCGGAGGAGCTGGCGGTGACGCTGAATTCGGTGCAGGTGATGACCGATTCGATTCAGCGGGTGGCGGAAAGTGCCCGGGAGGCTGAGGAGGTGGCCCGCTCGGCGTCTTCGACGGCCCTCAAGGGGGGTGAGGCGGTGGAACGGACCGTGGCGGGGATTTTGCAGATCCGCGAGACGGTGGCGGAAACGACGCGCAAGGTGAAGCGGCTGGCGGAGTCGTCCCAGGAGATTTCTAAGATTGTGGCGTTGATTTCGACGATCGCGTCCCGGACGAACCTGCTGGCCCTGAACGCGAGTATTGAGGCGGCCCGGGCGGGCGAGGCGGGCAAGGGCTTCGCGATCGTGGCGGATGAGGTGCGTCAGCTAGCGGACCGGGCGGCGAAGGCATCCAAGGAGATCGAAAAGATCGTGATGCAGATCCAGGGGGAAACCCAGTCGGTGATGCAGGCGATGGAGGATGGGACCCAGCAGGTGTTGGCGGGGACGCGCTTGGCGGAACAGGCGAAGCGATCGCTCGACGACATCATTCAAGTGTCGAACCGTATCGATGTGCTGGTGCGATCAATCACCGCCGACACGGTGGAGCAGACGGAGACCTCGCGATCGGTGGCCCAGGTGGTGCGATCGGTCGAAAAGACCGCCCAGGATACCTCCCAGGAGGCCCAGCGGGTGTCCGGCTCCCTGCAAAGTCTGGTGGGGGTTGCCCGAAATCTGCTCAATTCCGTGGAGCGCTTCCGAGTGGAATCCAAGTCCTAGGCATTTCAGATCTGGGTATTCCAGGTTTGGGTATTCCAGCCCTGGGGGTCTAGGTTCTAGGGCACTGCGCCGGTTCTGGGGGCCGTTGCGATCGCGGCATCCCCCGTCGGGGCCAGCGCAGCCCTCGCCAATTTAGGGTGATCGAGTACATTAGGAACAATAGAAACCGTCAAGGGCAGGCCAGCGGTCGGGCACCGCGATCACCCTGGAGGCGCGTCATGGTTGATGTTCCCCAGGGCGAGCTACCAAGGCCCCATCCCTGCACCCTTCGATTCAAGACTCGCTAGGTTTGGAGGCCGCATCCATGCAGGGTGACCAGCAGCAGCGCATCCTTGGGTACTTCATCGACGAAGCCAAGGACCACCTCAATACCCTGGAGCACGGATTGCTCAGCTTGCAGTCCACCATCAATGATCCGGAAATGATGGCGGAACTGTTCCGGGCGGCCCACTCGGTGAAGGGGGGGGCGGCGATGCTGGGGCTGACGAGCATTCAGCAGGCGTCCCACCGGCTCGAGGATCACTTCAAGGTGCTCAAGGAAAATCCGATCCAGGTCGATCGCGATCTGGAATCGCTATTTTTGCGGGCCTTTGACACCCTGGTGGAGCTGCTCGATCACCTGCAAAGTTCCTTTGGCCTGACGGATGAGATTGGCGATCGCATCCTGCGGGAGGCGGAACCCACCTTCCAGGCCCTCAAGGAGCGGCTGGATCTGGCCATGGGGGTGTCCGGCTGTCCCGAAAATCCGACGCTGCTGCACCATCCGGTCCCCCAGGTCACCCTGGCGACGGGGCGCGACACCAACGACCCCGCCAGCGCCTTCCAGCGGGAGGTGCCCCAGCAGTTGCGGGCCATGCTGGATTTGTTTAAACAGTCGGATACCCTCGATCGCCGCCAGCAGCTCCACCAGATTTGCCAAAACCTGCGGGTGCTGGGGGAGACCTATGGGGTGGCCAACTGGTGTGAGTTATTGGATGCGGCGAAGCAGGCCACCATTGATCCGAGCAATTCCTATCGGGATTTGGCCCCGGTGCTGATCCGGGATATTAAGGCGGCGCAGGATTTGGTGGTGCAGGGGCGCGGCGCGGCGATCGCCATTGGCCAGGATTTGCGATCGCTGCTGCCCCAGACGGAATTCGACGATTTGGACCTGAGCGCCGAGCTGGACGATGAACTCTCTAGCCTGATGCAACTGGACGGGGATCGGGGGGGCGATCGCGGCGGCAGCCTGGATGCCCTTGAGGTCGAGTCAGATTCGGACAGCGACGATTCGATGAACCTCGACGACCTGTTCTCCGACGCCAGCAGCGTCCCGACGGGCATCGATGACCTGGAGGACTTCAGCCTGTCCCTGGCCGATACCCGCCCGTCGTCGGTGCGCGGCGAGATCACCAACGGCCCCGAGATTGGAGCCGGTGAGCTCAAGGACTTGGCGGACCTGTTCGAGAGCGAAATGTCCGACCTGGAGCAGTCGCTGATCAGCGAAGCTAGCGAATCGGGCATTTTTGATACCCCCTCGGAGATGGACGCCACGGAGGGGGACAATGACTGGTCCGATCTGCTGTTTTTCGATGAGGAGAATGAGCCCTTCCAGGGGGGGAACCACTCGGCGGACCACGAGGTTGGCCCCTTAGATTTTGATGACCTCGATTCCATTGATGATTTGGTGGATCGGGCGGCGATCGCGGCGGCGGCGAGTCCTGCGGCGGCGGGGGCTCCATCCCAGGACGGCGGGGCGATCGCGGCGGACGCCTCCCCAGGGGACAAGGCCGAGGACGACCTCACCTTTGATGACGCCTTTGAGGATTTGCTCAATCTGGGCAGTGAAACCACCACCCCCACCCCCAGCGATCTGGACACGGGCGTCGAGGATCTGCTGGCCGGCGTGGACAGCTCGGACCAACCCCTGAGCTTGCAGGATCTAGAGGCGGCCCTGCCGAAGGATCCAGAAACCATGGATAGCTTCTTTGAAGCCTTCGAGTCCATGACCGTTTCGCCCGGGGTGGAGGCTCCTGGAGAAGCGATCGCGGGGATGGACCTGGGGACCCTGGGGGCGGATCTGGATCTGGAGGCAGATGCCTTCGCGATCGCCTCCCCCGAGGGGGCAGAAACGGGGGCCGCCGACGACCTCGACGCCCTGCTGGCGGCGGCGGATCTGGCGGTGGAGGATCTAGACCTAGGGCCAGGGGAAACCGGGGACGACCTCGCCCCCCCAAGGCCCACCAACACCATCCCCGACGGGGCCAGCGGCGGATCCGAAGATCGCAGCCGGGGCGATCAGGCGATCGCGGCCCTCGAAGCTTTTCAAAACAGCCCCGCCGACGGCCTACCGAGCGAAGACTTCGGCGACTTCAGCGACCTCCTCGACGGCGACGACACCGGCACCGACGCAGACCTGGAGGATCTGTCCCCATCGTCCACCGCCGCCCCATCAGACGCCTTCCTCGATGGCCTCGACGACGACCTGGAAGGGGACTTCAACCTGGATGAATTCAGCGACGGCACCCTCGATCTAGACCTGGCCAGCGACGGCGGCCTCAGCTTCGAGGAAGGCCCCTTCGACGACGATCCCTTCGGTGCGCCGGACCTCGACCAGGACAACGGCATGGACCTGAGCGCCCTCGTGGGGGAAGAGGACACGGAGGACGCCGCCCTCGATGACCTGTTGGCGGATGCGGGCACCGGCGGCACCCCCAGCAGCATCATCCTGGACGAAACCGACGAGCTCAATGCCCTCTGGGGCGACGACGACACCGAAGAATCCAGCCCGGACGGGGACGACTTCGGGGCGGTGGACTTCGGCGAAGAGGACTTCAGTGAGGCGGGCTTCAGTGAAGCTGGCCTCAGTGAGGCGGGCCTCAGCGACTGGCTCGGGGACGATCGCGGCGAAGAATTTTCTGACACGGAGGATGACGGCCTCGATCCATTCCTGGCGGCGGGGGATGAGCTAGACGATCTGCTCGAAAGCCCGTCCCAGGCCAGCCTGGTGGAAAAGCTCGATGATATTTTGAAGACCTCGGATCTGGATGCCTCCAATCTGGTGGATCTCAATGGGGCGAGCGTTCAGCAGCGGGATGACGATGATGATCTAGACGCGGCCCTGGCCGATGGGCTCGCGGACCTGTTCGATGATGATCTGAGCTCCCCCACCGGTGCCCCCCTGGAGGGGCCGGCGATCGCGGGGGAGGCGGAAGCGGTCATGGATCTCAGCGGCTTCCCCGTCGATCCAGCGGCGGCGGACGGCGCGATCGACTGGGGCCAAGGGGGCGACCTCGACGGCGTTCTGCAGGATCTGGGGGATGACTTTAGCGACGATTTTGGTGCCGACTTCGGTACCGATTCCAATGCCGCAGCGGCCCCGGACCTGGCGGCGGAATTGGGGATCGACTTCGCCAGCGAGCTCGATTTGGTCGGCCCCGACGCCAGCCTCCCGGAGGAAGACGGCGGCCCCCTCTTTGACGGCCTCGACGATCTTTTGGATGATGCCCTGGCGGAGGCGGGCACCGAAGCCTTCGACAGCAGCGGCTTTTCCGGCCTAGAGGAACTCCTGATGGGCACCGGGGAGGCGGACGATGCCCTCGGGGAGCGCACCACCGGCATGGGGGGAGGCCGCACCACCTCTTCCCTGGGGACCGACACCAAACTCTTTGCGGAACTGGAGGATTTCCTCGACAACAGCAGCGATGAGTTGGATTTTGGCGTGGAGGATGGGACGCCCCCCTCGGTCAACCCCGCCGCCGCGACCCCATTCCCCAGCGCGATCGCGGCCCCCGACACCGCATCCGCCGCCCCCATTCCCCGCAAGAGCCGCCGCGACCAAACCATCAAGGTGCCCGTCCGCAACCTGGACTCCCTCAACAACCTGGTGGGGGAAATGGTGGTCAACCGCAACAGCCTCGAACAAAGCCAGGAGCGCCTGCGCACCTCCCTCGATAGCCTCATGTTGCGGGTGCAGCAGTTGGGGGATGTGGGCCAGCGGATGCAGGATCTCTACGAGCGATCGCTCCTGGAACTGTCCCTGCTGTCGAGCCGTCGCGGCGGCAGCGCCCCCAGCCACGGCACCGGCATCGGCTTCCCGGCCCTCGGGGACGACGACACCAGCGCCGGGACCCGCATGGGCCTCGGGGAACTGGAATTGGATCGCTTCACCCCGTTCCATACCCAGTCCCAGGAAATTATTGAATTGATTGTGCGGGTGCGGGAATCCGCGTCGGACATCGACTTCGTGGTGGAAGAAGCGGATCAACTGGTGCGCAACCTGCGCCAGGTGACCACCCAAATCCAAGAGGGCCTCACCAAATCCCGCATGGTGTCCTTTGCGGTGACGGCGGACCGCCTGCCGAGGGCCGTGCGCCAGGTGTCGTCGGAATATGGCAAAGAGGTGGATCTGGTGATCGAAGGGAAGGACACCATGATCGACAACCTCCTGTCCCAGCAGCTCTACGATCCGATCACCCACCTGGTCAATAACGCGATCGTCCATGGCATCGAGCCGCCGGAGCAGCGGACGGCCGCCAATAAGGCCCCGACGGGTACCCTGACGATCCGCGCCTTCTACCAGGGCAACCAGACGGTCATTTCCATCTCCGATGATGGGGCGGGCATCGACATCGAGCGCGTGAAGCAGAAGGCCGTGGAGAAGGGGGTGATCACGGCGGCCCAGGCGGCGAAGATGACCCGCCAGGAGGTCTACGATCTGCTGTTCCAACCGGGCTTCAGCACGAAGGATAAGGCGGATCAGTTTGGCGGGCGCGGCGTGGGGATGGATGTGGTGCGCCGCAATATCCAGGAACTGCGCGGGACGATCGCAACGGATTCCACGGTGGGTAAGGGCACGACCTTTACGATCCGCCTGCCCCAGAACCTGAGCATTTGTAAAGCCCTGCGCTGCATTAGCGAACATGCCATGATCGCCTTCCCGATGGATGGGGTCGAGGACATGATCGACACGACCCGCGAGGCGATCCAGACGGGGCGCGATGGGACGCTGGTGTTTCCCTGGCGCGATCGCATGTTGTCGTTCCACCCGCTGCCGGATCTGCTGAAATATAACCGCCACATTGGCCGCAGCAATGTCTATGGCGGCACGAGCGACGATGACACCGTGGCGGTGGTGGTGCTGCGCAGTGCGGGGGAATATATCGCGATCGAAGTGGAGCAGGTGCTCGGCGACCAGGAGATCGTGATTAAGCAGACGGAGGGGCCGGTCAGTAAGCCGGTGGGCATCGCCGGGATGACGGTGCTGGGCGATGGGCGGGTGATGCCGATCGCGGATGTGCTGGAGTTGATTGATCTAGCCAAAGGGCGGATCCGTCGCGACGCCAGCGGCGGCCAGTGGGAACGGGACAGCGATCTGGTGCGGACCCAGCCGGAGGAGAAGCACGAGCCGCTGGTACTGATCGTGGACGATTCGATTACGGTGCGCGAACTGCTGAAGATGACGTTCCTCAAGTCTGGCTACCAGGTGGATCAGGCCCGCGATGGTCAGGAGGCGTGGGAAAAACTGCGATCGGGGCTGCCCTGCGATCTGGTGTTCTGCGACATTGAAATGCCGCGCATGGACGGGCTGGAGTTCCTGTCGCGGCTCCAGAAGGAGGAAAGCCTCAGCCACCTGCCCGTGGCCATGCTCACCTCCCGGGGGGCCGATCGCCACCGGCAGATGGCCGTGCAGTTGGGGGCGCGGGGCTATTTCACAAAACCCTATCTGGAGGAAGCGCTCCTGGATGCGGCCCAGCGGATGCTCAAGGGCGAGGTGCTGGTCACCAGTTCCGGAGCCTAGGCCGAGGGACAGAACCGGGGCCAGGATTGACGGCGATCGCCCCGGAAGATGCTGTTAAAATGACAATCACTTTACGGCGCGGCGCGATCGCGGCCTCGGAGCCCTAGCTTGCCGGACCCGGTGAGCCCTTCGAGCAGTCGGAGGATCCGCCCGCCCAGCCCCATCCCCCTTAGCAAATTCATCTAACACCATGGCTAGCGAAATCTTCAGCACCGCCTTTCTGACCATGATTTTGATCCTGATCGGCCTGGGGGCAGGGTTCCTGCTGCTCAAAATCGAAGGGTCACGCCCCTAGGGCCACGCTGACGGTTCCAGCCTTCCAGCCACCGTTCAAGCAACGTTCGCTAAAAATCCCCGATCGCCCCGGTCCCGCACCGGGTGTCCTCGGGGATTTGCCATGATCGGCCCCCACGCGATCGCCCCGTCCCCCCACCGATCCCAGCCAAAGACCCCAGGAAAATTGCACCAAACCCCATAAAATCCCCAGAAGCCCCAACCCTTTCTGATAACATCTTAGGAAAAGTTAACAAATGGTAACGAGTCCCTCATGAGCATTCTGGTTGTCGGTGCAACTGGCACCTTGGGAAGACAAGTGACCCGTCGCGCCCTGGATGAGGGACATCAGGTGCGGTGTTTGGTACGCAGCTACAGCCGAGCATCGTTCCTGCGGGAATGGGGTGCAGAACTCATCGGGGCAGACCTCTGCGAGGCGGAAACCCTCAAGGCCGCCTTTGCCGATGGCGAAGTCACCGCCATCATCGACGCCGCCACCGCCCGCGCCACCGACTCCCTCGGCATCCGCGATGTGGACTGGCAGGGCAAGATCAACCTGATCCAAGCCGCCAAGGCCGCCGGCGTCGAGCGCTACGTGTTCTTTTCCTTCCTGGATGCGGACCGTTACCGCGATGTCCCCCTCATGGACATCAAATACAGCACCGAACAGTACCTGGCCCAGGTGGGCATGGCCTACACCGTCCTGCGGCCCTGCGGCTTCTTGCAGGGGCTCATCGGCCAGTACGCCATCCCCATCCTCGAAAATCAAGTGGTGTGGGTGCCCGACACCAACTCCCCCGTCGCCTACATGAACACCCAGGACATCGCCCGGTTTGCCGTGCGTGCCCTGGCGGTGCCGGAAACCGAAGGGAAGGTGTTTCCCCTGGCCGGGAAGCGGGCCTGGAGCGCCGACGAAATTGTGCGCCTGTGCGAGCGTCTCTCGGGCCGCGAAGCTAAGGTGACCCGGATGCCCACGGGGCTGCTGCGGTTTGTGCGCAAGTCCGCCCGCTGGTTCCGCTGGGGCCTGAGTCTGGCCGATCGCCTCGCCTTCGCCGAAATTATGGTGAGCGGCAAACCCCTGACGGCGGACATGGCCGAAACCTACCGCGTCTTTGGCATTGATCCGAATGAGCTCGATACGGTCGAGAGCTACCTCGAGGAATATTTCAACCGCATCCTGAAAAAACTGCGGGAGCTGGACTACGAACAGACGATCGCGGCCAAACAAAAGAAGGGTAAAAAAAACTTGCGCTTCTAGGCGATCGCGATCGCGCCGATCTCGCTCTGGGATAGGATTGGTTCCGGGTTGCCAATCCCTTCAAGCTTCCCGCGCGATCGCGATCGTCCCCCCATCCCCTACCCCTCCACCCCTCGAACGTCGCCTGTGGCCACCAGCCTGCCTAGAACCGTCGGGATTATTTATAACGAAGCCAAACCCGTCGCCTGTCGTGTGGCGGAACAGTTGGTGGGCCAACTGGAAGCGGCGGGCCGTCAGGCAATCCTCGCCACCGGCTGGGGCGGCATTTTAGGCTGCTCTCCCCTGGAGGGGCCGCGCTGTTTTGTGGCCATCGATGGGCTGGTGCCACCGGGTTTTGATGAGCGCCTGGAATTCATCATCGTCCTCGGGGGCGACGGAACGGTCCTGTCCGCCTTCCGGCAGGTGGCCCCGCTGGGGGTGCCGGTGCTGGCGGTGAATACGGGCCACATGGGCTTTTTGACGGAGGTCTACCTCAGCCAACTGGATGCCGCCGTGGCCCAGGTGCTGGAGGGGCGCTACGAGGTGGAGGAGCGATCCACCGTGGCCGTGCGGGTGTTTCGCGATGGGGAACCCCTCTGGGAAGCCCTGTGCCTGAACGAAATGGTGATGCACCGGGAACCCCTGACGGGCATGTGCCATTTCGAGGTGACCATTGGCCGCCACGCGACGGTGGATATTGCTGCCGATGGCATCATTGTGGCGACGCCGACGGGTTCGACGGCCTATGCCCTGTCGTCCGGTGGGCCGGTGGTGACGCCGGATGTGCCCGTGTTGCAGTTGGTGCCCATTTGCCCCCATTCCCTGGCGTCGCGGGCCCTGGTGTTTTCCGATGCGGAGCCGGTGACGGTGTTTTCGGCGACGCCGAATCCGATTGTGATGGTGGTGGATGGCAATGCGGGATCTTATATCCTGCCGGACGATCGCGTGCGCCTGAGTCGGGCACCCTATGGGGCGAAGTTCATTCGGCTCCAGTCGCCGGAATTTTTCCGCCTGCTGCGGGAGAAGCTGGGCTGGGGGCTGCCCCATATTGCTAAGCCCACGTCGGTGGAGTTGCCCTAGGGCGTTCAAAGGCTATTGAACGTCGCTGTTTTCTAGGAGGTCTTCCCAATATTCCGGCGGCGGGCAGTCGAGGTAGGTGGTGGAGCGCTGGATGTAGAGGCGGGTGGCCGGATCCTTGGGGCGCAGGCTTTGGGCGGCGGCGAAGTGGATGAGGGCCTGTTGGAAGTGAAATTTGTTGTAGGCTTGGCGGCCCTTTTCGTAGGAGTCGAGGAATCGGCGATCGCGATCGCCCAGGCCCTTTTCCTTGAGATCGAGGATTTCATAGATGCGGACGGGTTTGCTTTTGCCCTTGACCCGCAGGCGATCCAACTCGCGGCCCCACACGCGATCGCGGCAGTCATTATAGGTAGATTCGCTCACAATGGGGCTACAGCCATAGTCCTTGGTGAGGCTTTCTAGGCGCGCACTCACATTGACCGTATCGCCGATGGTGGTGTATTCCATCCGCCGCTGGGAGCCAATATTGCCCACGATCGCATCGCCGGAACAGATGCCAATGCCAATGGCGATCGGGGGATACTGCCGCCGACTGGACTGCTCATTAAATGCCTTGAGGCGATCGCGCATCTCCAGGGCCGAACACACCGCCGCAAAGGCGTGGCTATCTTCCAGGGGCAGCGGCGCGCCAAACACCGCCATCAGGGCATCGCCAATGAATTTATCCAGGGTGCCATTCCAGTTGAACACCGCCTCCACCATGGTTTCAAAGTAGGCATTCAGGAGCGCCACCACCTCCGACGGCCCCAACTGTTCCGCGAGGCCCGTGTAGCCGCGAATGTCGGAAAACAGCACCGTCACATCCCGCCGTTCACCGCTGCCCAGGGCCGCTTCGCCCATTTGCAGCGCCCGTTCCGCCACGCCGGGGGTCATGTAGCGATAGAGGGCCGCCTTCATGCGCTTTTCGCGGCTGATGTCTTCGAGCACCACCAAACCGCCCCTGGCTTGCCCCTCGGGGTTCGTGAGGGGGGTGACGCTGAGATTGAAACTGTGTTCGACAAACTCAAGGGCGCTTTCCGGCAGGGGTGCGCCGTCGGGCCGATCCCAGGGGTAGTGGCGATCGCCGTCCCGGAGGGTGGGCACCGTGGGGCCGTTAGGATCGGTGCCGTGGGGGCGATAGAGGGCCACCCGCAGGGTCTGTTCCGGCACAAAATGCCGCGCGCCGGTGTTGAGGCTGTCCTGGAGCCGCATCCGCAACAGATCAATGGGCACAATCTCCCAGACGGGCCGCCCCAACAGGTACTGCTGCCAGCGATCGCGATCGCCCCGACAGCCCAGCATCTCCAGGGCCGCCTCATTGACCGTGACGATCGACCCCTCCATGTCCGTGGAAATCACCGCATTGGACAGGCTCCGCAGGATGTCCTTTTGGTACTGCTGCTCGATCAGGACCGTTTCAAAGAGGCGCGCATTTTCCAAGGCGATGCCCGCCTGGGTATTGAGGGCGCGCATGAAGGCTTCATCGGAGGCCGTAAAACTGCCCTGCTGCCGATTCACCAGTTGACTGACGCCGATGAGCGCCCCCTCCGGATTGAAGATGGGCATACACAGCAAGGCGCGGGTGTGGCCCGTGGGGGCGGCATCCACGGCGGGGTCGAAGTAGGGGTGGGATTCCGCGTCGCTGGTGTTGATGGCGATGCCGTCCGTGGCGACCCGCCCCGCGATGCCCCGCCCGAGGGGAATGGCGCTGGCGGCGCGATCGCCCCCGAAGGTGGCCTGGAGGGTGCCGGTTTCGCGATCAAGCAAAAAGAGATTGCTGGCCTCCGCCTGCATCAGATCCCGCGCCTCGTCCATAACCGCCTGGAGGGTGCGATCGAGGTCCAGACTCTGGGAAAAGCAGGTCATGGCCTTGAGCAGGGCCGCCACGCCGCGCTGGTTGCGGGCGACGGCATAGAAGGACTGGCTGCTTTCGAGGATGATGCCGATGGAGGTGGCAAACTCCTGGAACCGGGCCTCGTCCTGGCGATCGAAGGCGGGGGCATCGATGCGGTTGAGCAGTTGCACCACGGCGACGACCTGGCCTCCGTTGCCCCCATTCGCACCGTTGCCGCCATTGATGCCGCTTAAGCCCCCATTGAGGCCGCCGTTGCTGCTGCGGACGGGGCAACAGAGCAGATTGCGCGGGGCGACGGGGCCGTAGGTGTCGTAGTCCGGGTGGAAGTGGGGGTGGTTGGGGGCGTCGGTGGCGTTGACGATTTGGTTAGTGGTGGCGGCGAGGCCGGTGATGCCGCTCTGGAGGGGGATGCGCCGTTCCCGGTGGCGATCGTCGCCGTCCGGCAGCCGCGCCCAGAGTTCGTTTTTGTCGTGATCGACTAGGAAGATGGTGGTCTGTTCCGCCCGCAGGATCAGGCCAATTTTGAAGGTGAGGGCGTCGAGGATCTGTTCGAGGATTTGTTCGAGGGCGGCGTTGTTGACCAGATCAAAGGCGCTGAGGCATTGCTGGAATTCGGCGGTGATGAAGTCCAGCAGGCAGACGAATTCGGCGACGGGCAGATCCTTGAACCGGCGGGCGAGCATACCCACGCGGTCGGGTTGGGTGAGGGTGGCGAGGAAACTACCGGTGCCGGACGGATGCATGGGGTGGCGGGGGGCGCGATCGCGCGGGGGCGTCAGGGCGGCGGTGGGCAGAGGGCGGGGGGCGGGGGACGGTGGTCTGATTCTAGCTTTACGGCCCGGCGGGGCTAGGGACCGGAGAGGGGGGCGGTGGCCTTGGGCCAGGGGATGGCGCTGCTGGTGGCGATCGCCTCGACGAAGGCATCTGCGCCGTAGCGGTTGAGGTGGCTTGGGTCGGAGAAGCGATCGACGCGATCGACCCAGAGGCGGGCCATGTCGATGAATAGGAGGGGCTGCTGCTGCTCCATGAAGGTGACAAATTCAAGGTCGCGATCGCGGCGGGCCTCGTCGAGGTAATGGCCGGTTAGGGGAGCATTCACAAAAACCACCTGGGATCCCTGGCGCTGGGCGAGGTTGAGGATGCGGTCGAGCGATCGCCCCTGGCTGCCCCCGAGGCCAAAGCCCCGGTAGTCACTGTCAAATTCCCCCGAGACCCGGGCATGGGTGCGGTAGTAGTCCTGGGGGTTGAACTTGACGGACAGGGGCAAGAAGCCGTCTTCCTTGAGGATGCCATCGGCGCGACCGGCGGTGACCGCTGGGGCTCCCCCGAGGCGACGTCTGGCCCCCGCCGCGATCGCGGGCAGGATCGGTTTGAGGGCTTCTTCCGCCGTGACCTTGGGGCTGGGGCGACCGGCGCGCCCGAGGGCCTGGAGCTGGGCGTGGAGATCCCCCTTGAGGCGATCGCGCTGCTGGTAGGCGCTAGAAATTTGGCCCAGGGGCAGTTGCAGTTGCACATCGAGATCCGACGGGGTGGGCAACTGGGACAGCCACACCCCCAACCGGGTGCCCTGGATGGCCTCCGGCACCTCGCGGCTGGAGGTGAGGGGGGGTGGGTCGTCGGGGTTGTCTGGGTTGTCCGCCGCCGCGATCGCCCCGGCCTCTGCATCGGTCCCCGTGTCCTGCTCCGGCCCTGGGATCGGTTCCCCGCTGGCCTCCGTCGCCGCAACGATCGCGCGATCGCCCGGACCAATCGGTTGGGGGAAGCGCCCCTGCCGCATCAGCCGGTAGGCCGGAGACGCCGCCATGGCCTGATAGGTCGCATCGGTGCGCCCCTCATTGAACGCCCGCACCCCATCGGCCCAGAGGATCAACTTAGGAAGCTGCTCCGGCGGCAACACCTGCGCCAGCAGCACCTCCACCACCCGGGCGGTGGCCCCATTGATCCCCAAATTAAAAATCTTGAGCTTCCCATGGCCCCGCTCCTGGAGCCGTTGGGCCAGTTGGCTCGGATCAATGCCCCGCAGGGCGCGGGAACTGCCCACCACCAGCACATCCGGCACCCCCTGGGTCAGCACATATTGCTGATAGAGGGCCAATTGCTGATCAAATTGGGGGCTGTTGAAGGACGGAAATTCCGGGCGCTCTGGCTTGGTTCCTGGGCGCTGGGCGATCGCGCTTTCCTGGGGACGGGCGGCCAGACCCACGGCGGCCCAACTGCCCCCCCCGAGGCTCCAATCGATCCCCGCCGTCAGCATCAGCCCCAGCAGCCCCGCCGCCGCAATGCCCTGGACCGTGGGCGGAGCCGCCAATTCCAGATCCGCCAGGGCCTCATCCCCCTCCTCCGTACTCTCCGTCAGGTCGATCGCATCGAGGCGCGGCGCAAAAATGCCCGTATCAATCAACAGTGATCGCGCCGTCCGATAGCACCGCTCCGGCAGGTCCGCCCACCAGGATCCCCCTTGGGGCGACACCAAACTGTGGACAATCGGCCCCTTCGCCTGCCGCACCGTGGTGAGGCTACCGGGATCCGTCGTGCCAAATTCCGGCGTTTCCCCGGGCTCCACCGGCTCCGGGGCGGGATGGTGGCGGGTGACGAAGTTTTGGCCGTACTGCCACTGGGGCTGCTTCTGGCCGGCGGGGCGACCGTACACCCGCACCCCCGCCAGACCGGGGATCTGAAGCTGCTGCACCAGGGTGGCGATCGCACTGGCGGTGGCCTCGCGATCGGGGCAGTGGGGGGCGTCCTCCATGATGTGGAGCAAATCGCCGCGCCGACAAAGCTGCACCCGAATGCCCCCGGTCGCCAGCCAGGTTTCCAGGTCCGGATTGATCCGCCGCTCCAGCAAAAAGGTCAACGCCGCGCGATCGCCCTGGCGCGCCAGATCCAGGGCCGACTCCGCCAAACCCGATCGCACAATCGCAGGCAAATCAATCCAATCCACCCACAGCGGCCCCTGGGGCGGCATGGCCTTGCGATCGAGCAACTGGGCCTGGGCGGGCAGGGCATCCGCCTCGTCGTAGCCGTACAGGATCAGGGAATGGATCCCCTGGGGCGCAATGGACCGAATCAGCGGGGCCAACCGGGCGGTGATGGCCGCCTGTTCGAGGGGCTCCTCCCCCCGCCGCCGACAGAATACATGGAGCGTCGCCTCCTTCAGCACCGCCGCCACCGGCAGGCTCAGGGTTTCCAATTCCCGATCAAACAGCCGCGTCAGGGCCTGCACATCCCCCCATCTGGCCCAGTGGCGCAGGAGGCGATCGCGATCGGCCAGATTCACCCGCCCCAGCCAGTCCGGCTCACTGCGCCCGTCGCTTTGGCCAATGATCAACCCGTCCCGAAACCCGGAGAGGTCCAGCGATCGCAGCAGCCGCGCCAGCGCTTCCCCATGGGGAGCCCAATCCACCGGCGTCGGCGTTTGGCAGATGGCCCAGAGCCGATGGCCCACAATCACCGTATCCGTAGGCAGATGGGCGCTGCGGTGGCGCTCCAGGGGGGCAATTTTGACCGTCACCCGCGCCGGAATGCCCACCCCATGCAGAAATTCCCCCAAGCCCTGGGCCGTGCGGCGGGCGAGCTTGTCCCAAACGCCGCTGGTGGGCCGGTGGGTAACTTGAAGGGGGCGATCGCCGGGGGTGGTTTTGCCCCTGCTCCCGGTCTGGGGGGCAACGGTGCAGGCGGCCTCCCCTGCCCTGGAGCGGGCCGCCGCCGTTGATCTTGATCGCCCTGGCGCGGGGGGAGATGGCTCCGAGACCCCCAGGGCCGCTGACCCCGCATGGCCCCCGGAAACGGTCGGTACGGTGAGCGATCGCGTCCAGTCCGGCGTCGCCGCCCCCCCCGTCCGGCCATAGAGCAACACATGGGTAATGGTCCGCTCCCCCGTCAGGGCCAGCCAGCCCCCGTCATGGGCCAGGGCCAGCAGCGTCCGCGCCTCCAGATCCGCCGCCAGAGGGCAGGGCGTTCCCTCGCACAGCACATGGAGGTGAGCCCCATGGAGGCGCACCTGTAGCCGATCCACGGGCCAATCCAGGGCACGGGCCAGCCATTGGGCCAGCCGCCCATCCTCAAGATCCGGGGAAGTTAGATTAGCCTCGACCATCGGCGCAATCATCCTGGAGCGGTGCAGCAGAGTTTCGACTGGGTAGGGCAGCGGCGGGGGCGCTCACCTTCCCTAATACCAATACAAGGGTAAAGTTTCAGTCCCTGGGACGGGTTGCCGAATCGCTCCCGAGCGTCTTTACTAGTCTCTTTACCCAAGATTCTATCGGGGGCAGGCGGATCTCCTGGGGGCATGGGGATAATTTCCTGGATTTTTTCCGGGATTTTCCTGGTGGGGGCGGTGGGTCGGCGGCCTGCCGGATGGCCCCAGGGGGGTCGGGGGATCAGGGTTTTGGATCCTGGGGGGCGGCTTCGGCGGGGGTGAGGCGCTTCACGGCCCCATAAAACCCTAGGACCACGAGGATATTTGCGAGGCTCAAAAAGATTTCGGCGCTGCCGTGGAGCCAATCGACGTTGGCCAGTTCCTCACCGTAGTGCAGTTTGGCGTAGAGGCCGGCGGGGATGGTGACGGCCACAAAAACCAGGGTCATGTAAAACCCCACCAGTGAGAGTTTTGGCAACAGGCGCGATCGCGTGGCGAACCACAGGAAGCCCAGGTAGGGGAACAGGGAGAGGGCGAAGAGGGTTTCTTTGCTCAGGAGGGCCATGGCTTGGGCGGGGCAGCGGCAACCCGAAAAGCATAGCGGATTTGTCCGTGCGATCGCGGCGATCTTGACTTTGGCCCTGGGGGATCTCCCCCTTGACTTGGGCCGGTAGACTCTTGATCAAGGGGCGATCGTCTGCCCTGGGCGATCGTCCCCTGTGCCCCATTTCCCGTGTATTCCCATGTCCTTTGTCGGCCTCCACATCCACAGCGACTACAGCCTCCTCGATGGGGCCAGTCAACTGCCCGCCCTGATCGATCGCGCCCTGGAGTTGGGAATGCCCGCGATCGCCCTGACGGATCACGGGGTGATGTACGGCGCAATTGAGATGCTGAAGGTCTGCAAGGGGCGCGGCATTAAGCCGATCATCGGCAACGAAATGTACATCATCAATGGGGATCTGAGCGATAAGCGCCGCCTGCCGAAGTATCACCAGGTTGTGCTGGCGAAAAATAAGCAGGGCTATAAAAATCTCGTTAAACTCACCACCGTTTCTCACCTGGAAGGGATGCGCGGCAGCGGCATTTTCGCGCGCCCCTGTATCAATAAAGAACTCCTAGAGCAGTACCGCGAGGGGTTAATTGTCACCAGCGCCTGCCTCGGGGGCGAAATTCCCCAGGCAATTTTGGCGGGCCGTTTGGAGGTGGCGGAGCGGGTGGCTTTGTGGTACCAGGAACGATTTGGCGATGATTTTTATTTAGAAATTCAAGACCACGGATCGCCAGAAGATCGGGTGGTCAATGTGGAAATTGCGCGGCTGGCGGAAAGGCTAAACATTGATCTGATTGCCACCAATGATTCCCATTTCATTTCCTGTAATGATGTGGAGGCCCATGATGCCCTTTTGTGTATCCAAACGGGCAAGTCCATTACGGAAGATAAGCGTCTGCGCTATAGCGGTACGGAATATCTAAAGTCGGCGGCGGAAATGGCGGATTTGTTCCAGGATCATCTGCCCCAGGAGATTATTCAAACCGCGATCGCCAACACCGTGAAAGTGGCCGAAAAGGTGACGGAGGATTACGACATCCTCGGCCAGCCCCGCATTCCCGATTTCCCCGTGCCCCAGGGCCATACCCCCGATACCTACGTGGAATCCGTGGCGTGGCAGGGCCTGTGCGATCGTCTGAAACTCCGCGATCGCGAAACCATTTATCAAACCAAACCGGACTACGCGGAACGCCTCGTCTACGAGATTGAAATGCTGCAACGGATGGGATTTGCGGCCTATTTCCTCGTGGTTTGGGACTATATCAAATATGCCCGCGATAATAACATTCCCGTCGGCCCCGGTCGCGGCAGCGCCGCTGGTTCCCTCGTGGCCTACTGCATGGGTATCACTAACATTGACCCGGTTCACCATGGCCTACTGTTCGAGCGATTCCTCAATCCCGAACGGAAATCCATGCCGGACGTGGATACGGATTTTTGCATTGAAAAGCGCGACAAGGTAATCGAATACGTCACCGAAAAATATGGCAGCGATCGCGTCGCCCAGATCATCACCTTCAACCGCATGACCTCCAAGGCCGTCCTCAAGGATACGGCCCGAGTGCTAGATATTCCCTACGGCGAATCCGATCGCATGGCCAAACTCATCCCCATTTCGCGCGGCAAACCTGCCAAGCTGAAGGTGATGATTTCCGACGAAACCCCCGCACCGGAATTTAAGGAAAAGTACGACAAAGATAGCCAAATTCCCGACGCGCCCCCCGGCATGACCTACCGCCGCTGGCTCGATATGGCCATGCGAATCGAAGGCACCAACAAAACCTTTGGGGTCCATGCGGCGGGCGTGGTCATTTCCGCCGATCCCCTCGATGAAATTGTGCCCCTCCAGCGCAATAACGACGGCTCCGTCATTACCCAATATTTCATGGAGGATATTGAATCCGTCGGCCTCTTGAAAATGGACTTTCTGGGGCTCAAAAACCTGACAATGATCCAAAAAACCGTGGATCTGCTGAAGGATACCCAGGGTATTTCCGTCGATCCTGATGACATCCCCGAAGATGATGTCAACGCCTACAAACTTTTGGCGAGCGGTGATCTAGAGGGGGTCTTTCAGCTAGAATCATCTGGCATGAGACAGGTGGTACGCGACCTCAAGCCCTCTTCCCTCTCCGACATTTCTTCAATCTTAGCCCTCTATCGACCGGGGCCGTTGGATGCAGGTCTGATTCCCCTATTTATCAATCGAAAACATGGTCGAGAGATTATCACCTTTGATCATGAACTGCTTGAACCCATTCTCCAGGAAACCTATGGCGTCATGGTCTTCCAGGAACAGATCATGAAAATTGCCCAGGATTTGGCGGGCTATAGCCTCGGGGAAGCGGATCTGCTGCGCCGCGCCATGGGTAAAAAGAAAACCTCGGAGATGGAAAAGCAGCAGGAAATTTTCAAGGATGGGGCGGCCCGCAACGGCATTCCTAGTAAATTGGCGGCCCAATTGTTCGAGCAAATGCTCAAATTTGCAGCCTATTGTTTCAATAAATCCCATTCGGCGGCCTATGGCTATGTGACCTATCAAACCGCCTATCTCAAGGCCAATTATCCCGTCGAATATATGGCGGCGCTGCTGACGGCCAACAGCGGCGATCGCGACAAGGTACAAAACTATATTGCCAGCGCCCTGAAGATGGGCATTGATGTGGAGCCGCCGGATGTGAACCGTTCGGGGGTTGATTTTACGCCCCTTCCCGGCGGGGCCGATGGGCGCGGCAAAATTCTCTTTGGGTTGGGGGCCGTGCGGAATTTGGGCCTTGGGGCCATTGAACAAATTGTGGCGGCGCGGGAGGCGGATGGGCCTTTTGAATCCTTGGCGGATTTGTGCGATCGCGTGGACCTAAAAGCCGTGAACCGCCGCGCCTTGGAAGCACTCATCCAATGTGGGGCCATGGATCGACTGCAAAACAATCGCCACCAATCCATGGAGGATTTGGGGCCTGTTTTAGAATGGGCCCATGGGCGTGCTAAGGATCGCGCCAGCGGCCAAGGCAACCTCTTTGATATGGGATTGGGGGGCAGCGAGACGACCGTTGTGGAAACGTCCCCCAGCTTTGAATTGGTGCCCAAGGGGCCGACCGTCGAGGATTATCCCCAACAGGAACGGCTGAATTTAGAAAAGGAATTGCTGGGGTTTTATGTGTCCGATCATCCCCTAAAAGCCATCCAGCGATCGGCGCGTTTGCTAGCTCCCCTCAGCATCAATGAATTGGTCGAGGTGGGCGATGGTCGAGTGACCGTGAGCGCGATCGTAATGATGGTTCACGTCAAACCCGTGGTCACCAAAAAGGGCGATCGCATGGCGATTGTGCAGGTGGAGGATTTGACGGGACAGGCGGAGGGGGTTGTGTTCCCGAAAAGCTATGCCCGCATTGGTGAATATATTGAGCAGGATCGACAGTTAATGGTGTGGGGAAAAGTGGAGCGCCGCGATGATTCCGTCCAGTTCATTATTGAGGATGCGGAACCCATTGAACGGCTGCAATTGCTTCAGGTGGAAGTGCCTATGCTTGTGGCCCGTGACTCCCAGGAATGCTATCGATTGAAGGAGTTGCTATTAAGTCAGGCGGGGGAGAATGCGAAAACCCCGGTCATTGCCGTGGTGGCGGGAGATGGGGGCCGTCGGGAGGTGGTGCGCTTTGGGCCGCAGTTTCGGGTACGCGACGCGATCGCCACGGCGACGGCATTACAACAGGCGGGATTCACGGCGCGCACCAGTCCTTTGATGCCTGCGGCGGTTTCAGGGGGTTAGATTTCATCATCAGCAGTATCGGAATCCTCGTCAAAAATGGGGGGCCATAACTCCGCGATCGCGAATTCCCAACCGGGCAGCAGATCCGGCAATTGCATGACCTCCCCATTTCCTAGGATTTGAATGGAACCATCGGGCCGATAGATTTCTACAATTTCTTGATCGGGATCGACTAATAGAGCAACTTCGGCCCCTTGCTCCAAATACATGGCGAGTTTTTCGCGTAGTTTGGCGACGCGATCACTTTGGGATTTGATTTCTACGACCAAGTTGGGAACCACTTCAGCGAAATAGCGCCCGCTGCGGGGCATCCGCGATCGCGAGACATAGGCCACATCTGGAGCGGTCAAATCGCTGTTAGGCAAAATAAACCCGCCGCTGGAATCAAACACCATACCCAATCGGCGTGGATTAATCCACAGTTGCAGAAAGTAGCAAAGCCGCGCGCCAATCAGGCTTGAAACAATATCTGAAGGCCCCATAACGAGGACGGCTCCCTCTCGTAGCTCAACTTGACAGGCTTGGCCGCGATCAGCCATGTGGGCCTGGATCGATTGCAAGTCCGCGATCGTCATTGCCATGGAAGTCGCCTCCAGAAATTGAGATATGGGTGGAACTTGATTCGATTGTACGCAATTGATTTATGGAAGGTTAGAGTGGGGATGCTATAACATCAGCCGCCGTTAGTTGATTGGGGGCAATATTTGCAAGTTTAGCGAGCAATTCTGAACCATTACTGAGGTTTAGAACGCCATCGCTAACCGTCCGAGAAAGCGCGTTAAAACTGAGACCCGTTGGCAGGACTAGGCGATCGCGCCCCGCTTCAAAATCCAAGACCGTAACCGTGCCATCGCGATCGCCCCCCAGAGCAAAATAATCTGCCCCGGCCCCACCGCACAGGGTATCGTTCCCCCAGTCCCCAAAGAGCCAATCGTCCCCCTCGCCGCCGAGGAGCAGATCGTCATCTTGGCCGCCGTGGAGCGTGTCATTGCCATCGCCGCCGACCAGCACATCGTCCCCCTGATGGCCAAAGAGCCAGTCGTTGCCGTTGCCCCCCAGGAGCGTATCGTGTCCCGTGAGGTCGGGGAGACTCGGATCATTTGTGCCGCCATAAAGGGTGTCATTGCCCAGATCGCCGCTGAGCCAATCGTCCCCGCGATCGCCCCACAGTTCATCATCCCCCTGGCCGCCGTGGGCAAAATCCTCCCCTTGGCCGCTATGAATTAGGTCATCGCCGCCGCCGCCGCCGAGGCGATCGCCCCCTTCGCCGCCATAGAGTTCGTCCCGGTCCAAATCGCCAGAAGCCTGCGCCGTCGGTGCCCCCAGGATCAGATCGTCCCCGAGGCCGCCGAAAATTTGATCGTTGCCGCCACCACCACTGAGTACATCCTCGCCGTCGGTGCCCTTGAAGGTGTCGTCACCATCACCGCCCTTGAGGGTGAGGCGGGGCGATCGCGGTGGTG
Source organism: Cyanobacteriota bacterium (assembly GCA_022402445.1). Classification (GTDB taxonomy): domain Bacteria; phylum Cyanobacteriota; class Cyanobacteriia; order CACIAM-69d; family CACIAM-69d; genus MS008. Next base: position 57,460 of record JAKRSF010000008.1, read on the forward strand.
TCACAAAATCGAGATCCGGTGCGGGAGGGATCAGGGCGTCACAGTCGTGGGGTGGCGCGATCGCGGCCTCCACCGTCCCCAGCAGGGGAAAATTGAACAGGTCAATGGCCGGGTCATTCGTCCGTAGCTGAAAAACCCCCGAAACCGTGCCCGGTGCCGTCGCCGTAAACCGCAGGGGCAGCCGTGCCGTTTCCCCCGGCGCAAGCCCTGGGGGCAGAGCCGCCCCTAGATTGAATCCGTCCGGCAATGTGAGATCAAAGAACCGTAGGGGGCCATTGCCGCCATTGCGAATCGTCAGAATTTGTTCGGCGGTCTCCCCCGCGATCGCGCTGAAGGTCAAAAAATCTGGGGTGCCATCCGCGATCGCCCCACCCGCCGCATCCGTCACCGCGATCGCCGGACGCAGTTCTACCACAGATTGAGCAGTTGATTGGGGGCTCGATATGGCCACCGCCGCCGCCGAATCGTTGTCTGCAATGCTGACCGTCACCGACGGCACCGCCAAACCGCCATAGGCCACGTCGCCGCTCGCCACAGTGTGGGTGATTGTCCCCAGATGGTTTCCCTCAACCGCGACATCATCCACCGCCGTCACCGTCACCGTTTGCGGCACATTCCAATTGCTATTGGTGAACGTCAAGGTGGTTTGATTGACCGTAACCTGCGTCCCCAAATTGAGGGTAATGACCACATTATTAGTCGGCGGCGTGCGCAGGACCACCGTGTAGTTATCCGTTGCGCCCCCCTCCGTCACCTGGGTAGTTCCCCCCGACTCCGTGATGATCACCCCCGGAGCCGCCATGCGGAAATTATCAATCGCTAGGCCGTGATCATTGACGTCGTCATTTAGCTCAATCCAACGAATCCATAGGGTCTCGTCATTGGCCCAGTTTAGGCCCGTTAGCGTTCCACTCCGATTTGGCCTATTTCCATCTGAATTTCCGTTCACCGCCCCGGCTGTTGCTGTAGCTACTGGCGAAGTCCAATTAAAGTTTCCGTTGGGTCGTATCCAACTAGAAACAGCAGAAAATGAAGTGCCTAAGCCATATTCCAAAACCATGTCTTGGGGTGTAGTGTTGCCGCCGTTTCGCCATTGTTCTCCGTCAAAGGTAAGTGTTAGACGATCTAGAGTTGAGCCTGTGACATTCTTTGCCGCTACGGCGATATAGCCCGCGATCGTTTGATCAGGAGCAGTTCCAAAGTAAGATCCTCCTGATCCCAATCCGCCTAAGGCTCGATCCGTCGATCCAGCTACGCCAAAACTATAAAATGATCCTGTATTTGAACTACCTGTTCCGGCAAGATAGCTTGTCAATGGATTCGAGTCTTTATTGAAAAGTGACCAGCCTGCTAGAGTATTGTTATTGACCCACGGTAAGCCTGTTCCAGAGATCGCCAGGGTATTAAAATCTTCAGAGTAGATGCCACTAAAATTAATTGCCATGGGTTAATTCAACTTGAAGAGCTTTTTGAGGTTGCTGTTGTTGAATGGGAGAAAATAGCTGCGGGCGGCCTGATCCTACCATGACTCCCTTTAGGTGATTTCCAGTTGTGCCTAACTGACAAGGAAATGCAAGATTGTTCTGTATTGTTAGTAACGCTTACCAGTGCGCCCCGATTGGTTAACTGATGGTTAATGCCTACGCGATCGCGGCCTTCCCTACCCCATCCTTTGATCCCGTCGCCCCCGCCCCCACCGGCCAGTTCAGGGCGATCGCGGCAAATGGTAGGATCAATCACCGCACTTGCTGCGCGATCGCGCCCTAGCCCCGCCGATCTCCAGAGGCAGCCCCATCCCTTGCAGAGTCGAACCCCATGCGCTTCTCTAAAATCCTGATCGCCAATCGAGGAGAAATCGCCCTGCGAATCATTCGCACCTGCGAAGAAATGGGCATCGCCACCGTCGCCGTCCACTCCAGCGTTGACCGTCAGGCCCTGCACGTCCAGCTCGCCGACGAAGCCGTCTGCATCGGCGGAGCCGCCAGCAGCAAGAGCTACCTCAACATCCCCAACATCATCGCCGCCGCCCTCACCCGCAACGCCACGGCGATCCACCCCGGCTACGGCTTCCTGGCGGAAAACGCCCGCTTCGTCGAAATCTGCAACGACCACCAGATCGCCTTCATCGGCCCCAGCGCCGAATCCATCCTCGCCATGGGCGACAAATCCACCGCCAAGGCCACCATGCAAGCGGCGGGCGTGCCCACCATCCCCGGCAGCAAAGGGCTCCTCAAGGATGAACGGGACGCCCTCGCCATGGCCGAAGAAATCGGCTACCCCGTCATGATCAAAGCCACGGCGGGCGGCGGCGGGCGCGGGATGCGTCTGGTGAAACAGGCGGCGGATTTACCGAAACTTTTCCAAGCGGCCCAGGGGGAAGCGGAAGCGGCCTTCGGAAATCCCGGCCTATATATGGAGAAGTTCATCGAAAAACCGCGCCACATTGAATTCCAAATCCTCGCCGACAGCCACGGCAATGTGGTCCACCTCGGGGAGCGGGATTGCTCGATTCAACGGCGTCACCAAAAGCTTTTAGAGGAAGCCCCCAGCCCCATTTTGACCCCCCAATTGCGGCAGAAAATGGGCGCGGCGGCGGTGGCGGCGGCGAAATCCATTGGCTATGTGGGCGCGGGCACCGTTGAATTTTTGGTGGATGGGGCGGGGGAACATTTTTATTTCATGGAAATGAATACCCGCATTCAGGTGGAGCATCCCGTCACGGAGGCCATCTGCGGTTTGGATCTGATCGCGGAACAAATCCGCATCGCCCAAGGGGAACCCCTCGGCTATACCCAAGAGGAGGTGGTGTTGCGGGGCCACGCGATTGAATGCCGCATCAATGCGGAGGATCCGGACCATAATTTCCGACCGCAACCGGGGCGCATTGTGGCCTATTTGCCGCCCGGTGGACCGGGGGTGCGGATGGATTCCCACGTGTATCCGGACTATGAAATTCCGCCCTATTACGATTCCCTGATTGGCAAGTTAATTGTGTGGGCTCCAACGCGGGAGATGGCGATCCAGCGGATGCAGCGGGCTTTGCGGGAATGTGCGATCACGGGGGTGACGACAACCCTAGGATTCCATCAGCGGGTGCTGAGTGCGCCGGAGTTTTTGGAGGGGGATGTTTATACTAATTTCGTGGAAATGTTTATGGCTCGGGAGCGCCAGCAGGGGGGCGGTTCCTGATGGTTGTTCTCGCATTTTGACGGGCGATCTCGGGGGAGTTTTAGCATGATGAATCCCGCCGCGATCGCCACCGGCTGAAGGGGCCACAGAACTGATCGAGGGACAGGCAGTGGAGGCGATCGCCATCGGCCATGGCCACCCGCCGATCCTCAGGGCGGTTGTAGCCCCAGTCCGCCAGAAATAGCTCAACCCCTTGGAGATCCGGGCGCTTTTTCACCTTGTGGAGTGTACTGAGCATATCCTCCACGAACCACAGGCCCCGCCCATCGTCGGTGGGGGCCAACAGCCGCAGGGTATCGGCCTTGGGGCGCTGAACCCCCTTACCAAAGACCTGCCCCGCCGGGAAGAGGATCCCTTCACGGGCGAGCAGTTTTCTCACAAAGCGTTCCTCTTTCGTGGTAACAATATGGCAAGGCAGGGGGCTATCTAGAATCTGTTGCAGCCGCGCGATCGCGCCGGGGAAAAAATCATGGAGCCCCAGCCATTCCTCAAAATCATCGGCAATCCAATCATCCCGGAGCCCATCGGTCAGGGCGGCCAACTCCTTAGGATCAAGGCCATCGGAGGCCACCTGGCGATCGCGCAGGGTGGGCCAGTCGCGGCCAATGCTCTCCTCCGAAGTGCCCAGCAGCAACACCCGCAACAGCACCGCCATCTCCCAGCCCGTTTCAATGACCGGACGCAACCGCGCGAAGGTGGGCTCTAGGGTCGCGGGGGTCGGGATTTCATGGCCCAACCACACCTGACAATAGACCCGCCACGCGGTCTGGAAATATTCCCGCATTCCGTCACATAAAACCCCATCAAAATCCAGGGCAAGGCACCGGGGAAATGACTCATGTTCCATCGGAGAAATTGGGGAAGGTACCATAGGGATCGCAGGGGTAGGGGTCAAGGCACCGCCGGACCCGTGGAAATTGAATGAACTCGTCCCCCATTGTTTTAACGAATTGTTGTGGCGAATCGCCTTAGCGAATGGGGGCGGGCCGCAGCCAATCGAGCAGGGCTCGCCATACAAAGTAGGGCAAGGCCAGCATTCGCCGCCAGCGCCAGGGTTCCTGGTACAGCCGGTACAGCCACTCTAAATGGTGGTCACAAAACCAAGCAGGGGCTCGCTCCTTTGTGCCCGCCCAGATGTCAAAACTGCCCCCCACGCCAATCCAAATGGCCTCGGGGCAGCGATCGCGCACCTGGGCAATCCAATATTCCTGGCGCGGCACCCCCAACGCCACCAAAATAATCCGAGGGCGCTGGGCCGCGATCGCCTCCTCAAAATCCTTCAACTCCTGATCATTCACATAGCCGTGCTGCACCAGGGAAATGGCCAGGTTCGGGCAGCGCGATCGCCACCGCTGGGCCGCAGTCTCCGCCACCCCAGGCTTGCCCCCAAAAAACACCACCGGCCAATCCCCCCGGCCCGCCGCTCGCTCCAGCAGCCCCTCCGCCAGCTCAATCCCCGGCATCCGCTTGATCCGCCGCCCCCGCGCCCGGAGATAGAGCACCACCCCCGCCCCATCCGGCACAATCAAATCCGCCCCCAGCAGCGCCGATCGCAACTGGGCATCCCGCTCCGCCGCGATCGCCATCTCCGCATTCAGCGTCGCCACCGTCGCCCCGCGCCCCAGAGCCAAACAATCCAGCAGCCAGCCCACATAATCCGCACACAGGTGAACCGGCAAGCCCAACACCGACGCGCGATCAAGGTTCAAACCCATGGCCGTGATCTAAACAACACCAACCCAACGAACAACCAAAAAGGGAACGCCGAAAGGCCCCCAACCCCCGCTGCCCCGCAGCGGCACCCCAGCGGCCATTGCACATAATCGCCCGCCCATCGCCATCCCAGGGAAAGAGGGGCAAGGAAGCTAACCCTCCCCGCCCCCACCAGCGGATGAACCGCCCCCTCAGCCCCCGCTCCCATGGGGGAATCAAGCCTCGGGCGCAACCTTATCCTTAAACAACTTGCCCGCCGAAAAAGCCGGCACCCGCGTGGCAGGAATTTGCATCTTGTCGCCCGTTTTCGGGTTGCGACCCTCCCGGGCCTTCCGCTCGCGGCTTTCAAAGGACCCAAACCCCACCAGGGTTACCTTATCGCCAGCGGAAACGGCGTCCACAATGGAATCGAGGGCCGCCGAGAGGACCAAATCCGCCTGTTTTTTGGTCACCTGGGCCTTTTCAGCTACCTTATCGACGAGCTCGCCTTTATTCATTACGTCCTCCCAGAAAATACGGGAAACTGGTTCGGTTCTTCGCTACCAAACTTGGGGGAGCTGTGGCGCTCAAACCCTGTTGTAGCGAAGCTTTTGCTGCCACATTTTAAGGGGTATTTCCGGAATATAGGCGCTTCTGGGGGCTAAGAGCGGGGAATCTGTTCCCTTCTATGAAGTTTGGAATCGATTTAGTTGTTTTAATCACCCAAAGTTGTCCATTAGGTTAATAATTGTTGCGTTTCCTTGAGAGGTCTAGGGGGCCATGATTTGGGGCGGACGATCGCGGAACTGTGTGCGGCGGCGGCGGCGGGGACGGGGTGGGTTTTAGGATGGGGGCGTTGATGATCAGCCGACGGCTGAGGTTGCGAAGGATGGTAGGGCAGCGGGTACGGATGGTGACGGGCCTCGGGGCGATCGCAGCGACCCTGGGGGTGTTGATGCCGGGGCACAGGGGGATGGCCTTTGGGGGCAGCGGGGTTCCCCAGACCAATCCGCCAATCCAGCAGCAGACCTATCCACAGGGGGACCAAACCGAGCGGCTGCTGCGCGATCGCGTCTGTCCGGGCTGCAATCTGCGGGGCAGCAGTTTGGTGTATGCGAACCTGATAGGGGCGGACCTGCGGGGGGCGGACCTGCGGGGGGCGAACCTGAGTCAGGCGACCCTTGCGGAGGCGGACCTGCGGGGGGCGGACCTGCGGGGGGCAACGCTCCACGGGGCGGATTTGCAGGGGGCTTTTCTAGATGGGGCCTTGCTTGGGGGCGCGAATTTTCAAGATGCCATTCTCTATGGGGTGACCGTGGTCGGTGCCCAGGTGGATCAGGCCAATCTGCGCGGGGCGGTGGGGGTGCCGACGGCCTGGGTGAGCGCCCGCGATCGCTTCAACTGGGGCGTTGCGGAGGCGGAGCGGGGCAATTTCGCCGGGGCCGCTGCCCACTATGACGCGGCGATCGCCCAGGATGGCACCTTCGCCGAAGCCTACCTCAACCGGGCGGTGGCGCGGGCCAATCTGGCGGACTATGAGGGGGCCGCAGCGGACAGCCAACGGGCATCAACCCTCTTTGCCCAGCGCAACGATCCCCAGGGGGCGGAGCAGGCGGAGGCGTTTCAAACCCAGCTTGATGCCTACCTAGAGGCGAGTCAGGAACGCGATCGCCCCCGCCGTGGCGGCAATGGCATCGGTATCACGATCTTGAACTTTGTCCGCAGTCTCGGCGGTTTTCTGATTCCCCGTCTGCTGTAGGTCCCATCTGTCGGAGTCGGGGACGCGGGCGGGAAACAGATCCCATGATCCCCGATATCTCAGGAACAAGGGAACGGGCTAGGGCATGAAAAAAAACCTATCCCTTGGCCCCCCCAACCCCATGGCGGATCCCACGGGGATCCCTAGGCCGATGGATTGGCGGGAGTTCCTGGGGGTCGGGGCGGTCTAGTTCGCGATCGCGGCCCTAAATTCCTGCTCTTGGATCGTGCCCGGTTCGCCCATGGGTTTCGGCTCCGCCCCGTTGTGGGACAGGACGATGCCCCCCGCATTGCCCGATCGCACCACCAGGGACTCCTTCGCGCTCCAGCCCTGTTCCATACCGGCCTTGAGCACCCCTTCAAATTCCACCTTGCCATCCACCACCACCCGCACCCAGGACTGATCCCGGGCCACCATTTCCACGCGGATGCCCTGGGGATCAAAGGCCGCCCGGGTGGGGAAGGTCAGCAGGGGGGTCACGGCCCGGGCCACGGCCACGCTGCCAGCGGGGCGAGCGGCGGCATTGTTGCTATTGCTATTGCTGTTGGCGGTCGGGGCGGGGCTTGCAGGGGCGGGGCTGGCCGCCACTGCCGGGGTTGGGGACGCGGCGGGCGAACTGGCGGCGGTGGGACTAGCGCTAGGACTGGGGGATGCTTCCGGCGAAGGCGTTGGGGTTGGGGAAGCTTCTGGGGATGGCTCGGGTGATGCTTCCGGCGTGGGGCTCGGGGACGGGGTGGGCGTCGCGATCGCGGCGGGGCTCGGGGAAACCGTCGGCGCTGGCGTTGGGGGCGTCGGAGATTCCGGCGGCGTCGGCACTGCGGCCGTGGGCACCGGCGATCGCGCCGCAGGCCCCCAGGAATTGGAGCGCTGGATCAGCACCGACAGGCCCACCACCGACAGCACCAGCAGCACGATATACAAGCCATAGAGATGCAACGGCCGCACCCGAGGGGCCGGCACGATCGCCCCCCAGGACGCCCGGGACGGCCCCACATTTTCGAGGGGATAGGCCATCGACAGTTCCGTACCGTCCAGTTCCAGGGCATCCGCATATTGGCGAATGAACCCCCGCACATAGACCGGCTCCGGCAAAATCGCCACATTCGCCGTTTCTAGGGCCTGGAGCAGCCGCCGCTGAATCTTGGTGCGCGCACAGACCGCATCAAGGGAAAGCCCGAGGGCTTCTCGTCGCTGGCGTAGGCGATCGCCGATCTCGGCCAATCGCTCGGCCCGCAGGCCCTCGTGCTGGAGCGTACCGTCACTCATGCTGGGGGTGGGGGTTGAAATGCTTTGACGATATTAAGCCGATTTGCCGGTGAAGGGAACTAACCTCCTGGTGGGTCAAGGGGCGATACTGGCCCCGCTGGAGGGCTCCGTGGCGGCCCCTTCGCCGTAGATCGATCGAGCCGATCGCGGTGCGGTGGAGTTTGAGGACCGGGTGGCCGAGCAGTTCCCCAATGCGGCGAATTTGGCGATTGCGCCCCTCCCGCAGGACGATTTCTAGCTCCACGCGATCGCGCTCAATCCGGCACAGGGTCACCGGAGCGGGGGCCACGGGTCGCCCTTCAACCACCAGGCCGCCCGCCCGCCAGCGATCGAGGGTGTCCTCATCGGGCAGACCTTCGACCCAGACGCGGTAGGTTTTGGGCAGATGGTGGCGCGGATGGGTCAGTTGATAGGTCAGATCCCCGTCATTGGTCAGAATCAATGCGCCGCTGGAGTTGCGATCGAGCCGCCCCACCGGATGCAGGCCGGTGCCGATCGCCAAGTCCTCCGGCAGCAGATCGAGCACCGTTCGGCGGCCGCGATCGTCCTGGCAGGAGCACAGCACGTCCGTGGGCTTGTGCATCAGCAGGTATAGGTGCGATCGCCGGCCCTCGGTTGCCGCCGTCCGGGGGGCCGCCACGGGGTTGCCATCGAGGGTGATGCGCGCCTTGGCGGGATCCACGCGATCGCCCAGGGTGGCCACCTTTCCATTAACCAGGACACGGCCCGCCGTGATCAACGTTTCCGCCTTGCGACGGGAGGCGATGCCCGCTTGGGCCAAAACTTTTTGCAGACGAACTTCCACAGGGCAGGGGGACAGGGGGGTAGGGGCCAACGATTAAACCAAGGGGCAATGCAAGGGGTCAATAAAAAAAGGTTAATCAAAAATTCAGGACCCCATCGGGCGGCATCGCAGCCCCAGCAACGGGCCACGGGAACCGGGGATCAGGGTAATGGGGCATATCATCCCGCTCCAAAAACCAAGGGCTGATCCGGGCCAAGCCACCCACAACCTAAGCGGGACCTGAAGCGAACCGGGGGCGCGATGGGAGGTACGGTCGCGATCGCGCCGCCGAGGCCCTGGGGCGGCCCCTGGGGGATATTTATCCTAATCCTTGAGTATTCCATGCGATCGCCCGATGCGGCGCAGTTGCGCGATCGCCAATTCCCTCACCCCGCGCCCCATGGGGAAGGCTTCCACCCGGAGATTCTGCCAAAAACCCCTAGCGATTTCTGTAAGATAGTTGCGGTCCCCGCGTGCCACCCGCCACGGTTTCGGCCCGTGCCCCACCCCTGCCGTCTGCCCGGTCAAATCCGCCCCCCGCTTCCCTTGATCGGAGCTGCCCATGGATCCATTGATGCAAAAATTCCTCACCGCCCGCCGCGTGGAATACGTGCGGGTGGATGGGGCCGCGATCATTCGGGGGCTATCGGATCAGGCCGCTCGCTTTGCGGAATCGCCCAGTTACGTGGCCCTGGGGGAAGATGTGCGCCTCGGCTTCCCGGAACTCTATGGCCTTGAAGATCTCCTGAAGGAGGCGATCGCCACCCAAAGCGCCACCTACCCCCTCCAGGGCATTGGCCGCTACGACGAAAACGGCCACCCGCGCCTCTATTTCGATCTACAAATCATTGGCGATCGCCCCAAACCCCACGACCGCCTCGACCACGATGCCCAAGCCCCCAAGGACGACGACGGCAACGGCGATCGCAACCCCGACCGGGATCCCACCAGCGATCTTGCCCCTGATCCCGACGGCATCGCCATCCTGTTTCTGGAGGACGTGACCGAACAGTGCCAAGCCCAGCAGCACCTGGTCCAGAGCGCCAACGAAATGGGCCTGCTGCTGTCGCGGCTCGAAACCTCCGAAAAATACATCACCAACATCGTCAGCACCATGGCCGACGGCCTCATCGTCGTCGATAGCCACGGCACCATCACCACCGTCAACGCCGCCGCCTGCACCCTCCTGGGCTATGACAGCGATCGCGACCTGTTGGGCAAAGCCCTGCAAACCATCCTGGTGGACGTGAACCTCGCCCCCGCCGTCCTGCAACTGCTGCAAGATCGCCAGGACGAAGGCAGCCGCGACGTGGAAATCGTCTGCCGCACCCGCAGCGGGGGCAAAATCGTCGCCGCCTTCTCCTGCGCCACCATCCGCCCCGAGGGAGCCCCCGATGACCAGGTGGAATACATCTATGTGTTTCGGGATGCCACCCAGCGCCGCCTCGCCCGCGCCCGCATGGAGGTGGAGTACAACATCGCCCGCATCCTCTCGACCCACGACGATTTCGACGCGGCGGTCCCGCGCATTCTACAAACCATTGCCTACGGCTTGGATTGGCAGTTGGCCCAGCTTTGGGTACCGGCCCCCGACGGGTCGGATCAGTTGGTGTGGCAACATGCCTGGTTTGCGCCCCGCCATCGGGCGGCGGCCTGGGCGACCCAGATGCCTCGCCCCAGGGCCGATCGCGCGGTGGATCTACCGGGCCATATCTGGACCATGGGTCAGCCCTGCAACCTGGAACAACTCGGGGACCGTTCGGGGGATGAGATCGCGGCGGCCGCCCAGCGCCATGATCTCCACAGCGCCTTTGGTTTCCCGATTTTGTACGGCGAAGAACGGCTGGCGATCGCCCTGTTCTACGGCCAAGATCCCCGCCCCGACGATGACGACCTGTGGCGCACCGCCGCCGCGATCGGCAACCAGCTCGGGCAATTTATCAAACGGCGCGAAGCGGAAGCCGCCCTCAAGGAAAGCCAACGGCAAACGGAACAACTGCTCCTGAGCATCCTGCCCGTTTCCATCGCCGATCGCCTCAAACAGGCCGAGGTCCACATTGGCCCCTTTGCCAGTACGATCGCCGAAAGCTTCGCAGAAGTCACCGTCATGTTTGCCGACCTGGTGGGCTTCACGGAAATCGCCGCCCGCCTGTCCCCCATCGCCCTAGTGGAGGCCCTGAACCAAATTTTTTCCAGCTTTGATCGCCTGAGCGAACGCTACGGCCTCGAAAAGATCAAAACCATCGGCGATGCCTACATGGTCGTCGGTGGCCTACCCGAGCGGCGCAGCGACCACGCCGAAGCGATCGCCGCCATGGCCCTCGATATGCAAACCGCGATCGCCCAGTTCAACGCCCAGCGCCAGTTGGAATTTAACATTCGCGTCGGCATCCACACCGGCCCCGTCGTCGCCGGGGTCATCGGCCTGAAGAAATTCGCCTACGATCTTTGGGGGGATACGGTCAACGTCGCCAGCCGCATGGAATCCCATGGCATGGTGGGCCGCATCCAGGTCAGTGATGCCACCTACCAACGGCTCCGGGGGGGAGAGTACCGATTCGAGCGGCGCGGCGAAATCGCAGTCAAAGGTAAAGGCACCATGACAACCTATTTCCTCGTCGGTCGGAGGGAGACGTGAAGGTGGAACTCGGATTTGATCGGGCACAAATCCTAGGGCGACCCCTCCCGAGGGCTTCGCGCCGCTGTCCCCTGGGGGAAATTGCGCGCCACCTGCGGCAGCCCGTGGGCGAGGGGCTAGGGGGCTGTGTGTTGATCCAAGATCGCAGTGATGGCGGTCGGCCCGTGGGGCTGGTGACGGCGACGGATGTGCTGGCGGTGGTGGGGGATCTGGGCTGGGAAAATCAGCCGGTGGACTCGCTGCCCCTGACGCCGCCGGAGACGATCGCCCTGGAGGAGCTTGATGATCCGAGTACATTGCTGCTGATCATGGCCGATCGCCAGGTGGAGCGGCTGTTGGTGGTGGATCCCCAGGGGCAGCCGGTGGCGATCGTCACCCTGGCGGATGCGGCCTTTGCCCTGGCGGCGGGGCTGGTGCCGATTCTCAATCAGCAGCGCCTGAGCCATATCCAACTGCGGACCTCGGCGGAAACCATGCGCTCTACCCTTGAGGCGTTGCCGGATGTGGTGCTGATCCTCGATGCCCGGGGCGATCGCCTGGATCTGGTGCCCACCCGTCCGGCCCTGGGGGAAGATGGCCGCGAGGCGGAGGTGGTGAGCCAAACGATCGCCAGTTTTGTAGCCGATGGGGCCACCAGTCCGTGGCTGACGCCGGTGCGCGAGGCCCTGGCCCTGGGGCGGCCGGTGCAGTTTGAATATGCCCTGGAGGTGGAGGGGGAACTGCTGGCCTTTGTGGCGAATATTGCGCCGATGACCGATGACACGGCGGTGTGGGTGGCGCGGGATGTGACGGCCATTAAGGCATCGGAGCAGGCGACCCAATCGGCCAAGGCGGATCTGGAAAATTGGGTGCTGGCCCTCGAACAGCGGGAGGGGGAGCGATCGCAGCTCTTGGCCATTAGCGCCCTGCTGCGGAATTTGGCATCGGTGGCGGAATTTGAGGCCCTGGTGCCTGCGATGCTGGAGCCGATCCTGGGCCATGGAGCCCTGTGGATTGGTCCGTTGGTGGAGTTGGGGGGGCGATCGCTCCATCTCACCTGGGGGGAGGGGGACAGCACCTGGGGGCCGGAGGATTGCTGGATTTTGACGGGGGCCAGAGCGGGGCGATCGCCGGAGGGCGGCATCCCCCCTGAAGGGGACGGGGCGGCTCCGGCCTGCTGCTCGGGCGATCGAGACACCACCGCCCCCCGGCGATCGCACTGCATTCCCCTGTGCGATCGCGGGCAAGTCGTCGGCGTCCTGCGCATCGAAGGGACCAACGACGGCAAGGCCCACCTCTGGCCCAGTGAATCCTTCCTAGAACTGCTGGGGGAGCGGCTGCTGCTGACCTTCACGCTGCTGTACCTGATCGAGGAACGCTCCGGCCCGCGATCGCCCTAGCCCCAGAGGCAGCCGTGGCGCGCATCCGCACCGGTTCCCAAGACCCACCACGGCCCATCGGCGGCCCAGGGAACCAAGATGCTAGGATGCTCCCACCATCGCTTGCCGGTGGCCCCTGGGAACCCCGAACGGTGGGCTAGCGTGACCGCGATCGCCCCAATGCGTTGATTATTGGATTATTGAGGGAAGTGCCGCACCATGTATTCCAAAGACCTGCGCGATCGGCTCGGTAGCGTTGATCGGGTCCGTGAAATCCTCTTTGGCCCCCAACTGCGGACCTATGAACGGCAGTTTGAACAACTGGAAGGGGAACTGAAGCTCCTGCAACAGGACTTCCAACAGGAGCTGGTGGACCTGGAAACGGCCTTTGAAAAGGAACTCGAAAGCGCCCTGACCCACCTGGACGGCCAGGTGCAAAGCACCCAGGGGCAAGTGCGCACGTCCCTAGAAGAACTGCGCACCGCCGCCGATCGCGCCAGTCTCCAGCTCCAGGAGGTGCTTGCCAAGGTGGACGAAACCCTAGAGCAGCGCACCCAGGAGCTCGATCGCAACCTGCTGGAACTGCGGGCCGGTCTCCAGGGCAGCGTGCGGGATCTGCGCCAGGAGCTTTTTGATGCCCTAGAGCAGCATTTCAATACCCTCGCCAGTTTCAAGATGAACCGCAAGGACATGGCGGAATTGCTGTTCCAGGTGTCCATGCAGGCGCGGGGCGAAGATTTGGTGCCGAAACTCGGGGCCGTGGGCCAGGAGGAGGACGGCAAGGCGGAGGAATTGGCGAAATTGCTGAATTTCTAGGAATGGCTGGGTATTTCTAGAAACAGTTGGGGGTGCATGGGTTCTGGGCAGGGCATCAATGCCTAGGTCAAGGGGGCGGCGCGGTGGCGACGGATGATCAGGAACGGCGGGGGTTTAAGGGCTGGCGATCGCGGCGGCAGTGGGCGATCGCGACCTCAGCCCCGGAGCAGCGCCCAGAAACGGCTCCCCAGGATCGGCCCGCAGCAGCGCCCGAGGAAACCCCTGCGGCGGCGGACAGCGCGATTGATGAGGCCACCGACGCCGGTTTGCAGGTGCTCCAGGAACTGCTCCTGGGCGATCGCACCGCCACCATTGACGCGCGCCTCGAACAGCTTCGGGAAAAGCAGCAGGAACTCGAACACCATTACTACGACCCCAAGGCCGTCATCAATTGGCTGGCCCCCTTGATCGATCGCGTCATCCACGAAAAAATCCGCTCCTCCAGGGACGAAATGTGCCAGTCCCTGACGCCGCTGATTGATGAGCTGATCTACCAGCGATCGCGCGAGGACCGCCGCGCCATGAGCCGCGCCCTGGCGGAAATTGTCCCCGCCGCGATCGAACGATGCATCGCCGACTCGCCCCAAACCATCGCCAAGGCCCTCGCCCCAGAAGTCGCCGACGCCATCCGCCTGCAAATCGAGCTCGATCGCGAAGCCATCATCGACACCCTCGCCCCGGAAATGGGCCGCTCCATCAAGCGCCAAATCGAGCTAGAGCGCGATTCCATGGTGGACGCCCTCTACCCCGTCATTGGCAACACCATCCGCAAATACATGCGCGAGGTGGTGCGCACCATCAACGAAAAGGTCTCCACCGCCCTGACCGCCGAAGGCATTGGCCGCAAAATCCGCGCCCGGGTCCAGGGGGTGTCCGAGGCGGAATTGATCCTGCGGGAGTCCATTGATTTTGAGGTGATGGCGGCGTTGCTGATCCACAAATCCAGCGGCCTGGTGATGGTGGAGGTGCAGCGCGAAGATGGGCACCTGCTGGAGTCGGAAATGTTTGCGGGGATGCTCACGGCGATCGGCAGTTTTGTGCGCGACTGCATTGCCGAGCCCGATGCCGCCGTGTCGGATCTCAATGAGATTGAGTATGGCGAGTCGCGGATTTTGGTGGAAATGACGGGCTATTGCTACCTGGCGACGATTACGCGGGGGGATCTGCCCAAGGCGGCCATTGATCAACTGCGGCGGACGCTCCAGCGGCTGGTGCTGTACTACGGGCGGGAGATGGAGGCGTTCAATGGCGATCGCGCGGCCCTGCCCCCGATTATTCAACAAAGCCTTCAGAATTTGGTGGATTCCTGCAATGAAATGGCCAGCAAGGCTAAAAAGCCCCCTGGACCGCCCTGGCTGCTGGTGGCGCTGCTGGGGGGGGCGGCGGCGGTGGTGATGCTGAGTACGCTGTGGGGGGGGTGGCAGGCCCAGCGGCGATCGGCCCTGCTGACGGCGGCGCGGGGGGCGTTGGCCGATCGCCCGGAACTGGCGATTTATAACCTGGGGGCTAGGTTCGAGGGGGGCGCGATCGCGGTGACCGGTCGGGTGCCCCAGGAGCGCTTGAAAACCTTGGCCTTTGATGTGGCGGCGGCGGCGATCGCGGCGGCGGATGGCGATCGGCGGGTGGTGAACCGCATCCAGGCCGTGCGGCAACCGCCGGATCCCGTGGCGGCGGCGGCGGAGGTGGCCCGCTTGACGGCGATTTTTAATGAACAACCGGGTACCCGCATCCAGGCCCGCTACCAAATCAACCCCAGTGCCGCCGACTCCGCCGCGATCGGCGTGGTGGTCCTCGATGGGCAAACCCTCCAGGGCAAGGATCTACAGACCTTCGAGCGGGCCTATGCCCGGATCCCCGGCGTCGGGAATTTAGAAAATCGCCTGCGGGTGGTGCGCCCCGGTACGGAAACTCGCCTCTATTTCGGCGTGGGCAGTCCGCAGCCGGTGGCGATCGACACCCGCTACAAAATTGATCCCGTCCGTCGGTTCCTCGTCGCCAATCCCGCCGCCCGGTTGCGGATCATTGGCCACAGCCCCGCCGATGAACCCAATGGCGGCGATGGGCTCGCCCGCGATCGCGCCGAACGGGTCCGGGCCGCCCTCATTGCCGAAGGCATCGCCCCCCAACGGCTGGCAGCATCGGGCACCAGCGCCGATCCGCCCCAGGTCAGCGCCAGCGACCCCCAGTGGACCCGCCGCTGTGTACGATTTGAAACCGTTCCCCCTGAGCGCCCGTTCCCCTAAAAGCGGACAATAGCAATCGGCCCCCTCCCGGCGTCGATTTCCCTAACCCCCTAGAGTGGTTTCTCGACATGACCGACATTTCCCAGAAAATTTGCTTAGTGGGCGATTTTGGTGTGGGAAAAACCAGTCTGATCCGGCGCTTCGTGGATCGTCAATTCAGCGATCGCTACCTGTCCACCGTGGGCGTAAAAATCTCCCGCCGTCAGGTGGAGGTGGCGGAACACCCCAGCAATCCCCTCCCAGGCCGCAATATTCAGCTTCTGATCTGGGATCTGGAAGGGCGCAGCAAATTCAAGGGCGTCGCCCCGAGCTACCTCCAGGGGGCCAAGGGGGTGATCATCGTCAGTGACCTGACCCGCCCGGAAACCGTGCGTGGGGTGGGGGACCACATTGATCTGTTCCATTCGGTCAATGCCCAGGGGGCGGTGGCATTGGCGCTCAATAAGGCGGATTTGGTGGCGGATCCGGCCCGAGAGGCGAAAAGTCTCCTGGATCCGCAGCAGTATCGCCGCGCCTTTGCCACCTATCTCACGTCCGCCAAATCCGGGATCCATGTGGATGAGATTTTTGAGGCGATCGCCCTGAAACTGTTGACCCAAGCGTAGGGGGCGATGGGTGGGGGCTTTGCCCCGATCGCGGGGGGCTGGGCGGGGAAATCCAATCCCTGCGGGTTTGTTTCCTTCGGTTCTACTGATTTTTTGATTTTTTAAAACACCCATGCCGTTTTCTCCCCTGTCTACCCTGGATGCCTTTGAAACTGCCGTGCCCATTGCCTTTTTGGGGTTGGGGGTGATGGGGGGGCCGATGGCGACGAATTTGGCCCGCAGTGGGGCGACGGTGCGCGGCTGGAACCGGACGGGCGATCGCCCTTCGGCGGTGGCGGCCTTTGGGGCGGGGGTGGTGGCGTGCCCGTCGATCGCGGCGGCGGTGGCGGAGGCGGCGGTGATTTTTACGTGTTTGGGGGATGTGCCGGATGTGGAGGCGGTGCTGCTGGGGCCGGGGGGGGTGGCGGAGGCGGCACGATCGGGGGCGATCGTGATCGATACCAGTACGATCGGGCCAATGGCGGCGCGGGATCTGGGGCGGCGGCTGGGCGATCGCGGCTTGAAATTTTTAGATGCGCCCATCTCCGGCGGCGACATCGGTGCGCGCAATGGCACCTTGACCGTGATGGTGGGGGGCGATGCGGCGGATTTTGAAACCTGCCGGGGCTGGTTCAGTGCGATCGGCAAAACCATCCGCCACTGTGGCCCCGTGGGGAGCGGGCAGGCGGTGAAACTGTGCAATCAGGTGCTGGCGGCGGGGCACATGCTGGCCCTGTGCGAGGCGATCGCGTTGGCCGAGGCGGTGGACTTGGATCCGAATCTGGTGGTGGACGTGTGCAGCACCGGGGCGGCGGGATCCTGGGCCTTGGCGAATTTGGGGCCAAAGATCGTGGCGGAGGATTACGCGCCCGGTTTCGCGATCGCCCATATGCTCAAGGACTTGCGGCTGGTGCAGGAAACCCTCGCGGCCCAGGGGATCGAGCTACCGGCAACGGCCCTAGCGGATCAATGCTTTCAGGGAGTTGCTACCCTAGACGAGAATCAGGGTCGTTGGCAAGGAACCCAGGCGGCCATGCGGGCCTATCGCCGGGGCGCTTCCCCTGGCCGGGATGGGGATGCGATCGCGCCCTAGACCCCTTCACCCTTGCCCCCTTCGCCGCGCCATCGTCATCGTCCGTGTCATGTACCCGAGTCGTTCCTGAAGCCCTATGTTCCAGTCCCCCGCTAAACTCCGCAAGGTTGATTCCGCACCTCCTCCGGCGGCGTCCGTTGAGGCGGTGATTTCGACGGACTCGATCCGGGCGGCGGCGCGATCGCGGCTGCTGCGACCGGGCATTTGGCTACGGGCGGTGCTCTTCGGGGCGATCGCCACGGGCACCGTCGGATTCTTGGCCCCGGTGGACACCAGCGAGCAGCAGTCCCTGTCGGAGAAGGGGCTCAACCCGTTGCCGGTGGAAGGCTTTAATCCCATGGGCAACAGCCCCAGCGGGGCTAACCCCAGCGGCGCTAACCCCAGCGAATCCCCCGACACGGTACCGGGCACGTCCCTCCAATCCAGTTTGCTCAATGGTGGGGGGACGGAAAACCGCGATCGCGCTGCCGCCCCCCAATCCCCGGCTCCCAACGCCAATACCAACAAACCGGCCACCCGTACACCGGCCCGTCCCTCGGTGCCGCCGCCCCCCGCCAACCCGGAACAGGAAAAATCCTTCTGGATGGCGAACGCACCGGGCCAGAGCCAGAAATTTGACCTGCGCCAGAGCCTGCGCATCTATGGCCAGCTTTACCAAAGCCCCACGTCCCTCGGGGTGGTGGCCGTGGGCATGGCGGAGGGCAACTATACGATGCTCATCCAGAACGGCTCCCTGTTTGTGCAGCCCACGGGCAACTACTACGGCCATACGGATCCGGGGAATTTGTCCTGGGGCGAGCGGGTGACGAACTACGGCCCGTGCAGTGACCAGGGGCGCAGTCGCGGCAATATTGCCCTGGCGGAAAAGATGTGTGTCGACCGCCTGCGCGATCGCCTGCCGACCCTGTTGACGGATCTCAATTCGGCGGGGATTGATCCCTATGCGGATCTGCCGGCGTTGTTAAATGCGGCGGATTTGTATAACCAGGCGAGCCCGATCCATTCCCGCTGGTTCCCCCATGCCCTCGCGATCGCGAAGCGGGGCGGTCTCTATGGGCCGACGGCCTATGCCTGGGCGCGCACGGCATCGTTCTATCTGGATGAAAACGATCGCCTGAATGTGGAAAAGGGCACCAACCGCGCCAGTGGCCTGTTGGGCATTTGTGCGCGGGAGGGGCGGGCGGCGACCCAGTGGGATTGTGTCTATGCGGACCAGGCGCGTCGGGTGAACGCGATCGCCCAGGTCTATGACAAATTCCTCCAGCTTGCGACGCGCTAGAAAAAAAGATTGGACGGTCTACGGGCCGCGATCGCCCCAGAGGATCTCGACCATGAGCCGCTGCCAGGATTGCTGGGCCAGGAGGGCATCTAGATCGAAGGGGCATCCATCGGCGGCGGCGAGGGCTTCGAGGCGGCTGGCCCACTCCCCCGGCAGTTCCACCGTCAGATAGGGGGCGTAGGGGATGGTTTTGCGCAATTCCTGGGCCATCAGCTCCGGGCGATCGCAGCGCAGGTGATGCCACGCCAGCCAGAGATAGGTGTCATAGAAAATTTCCCGCTGGAGTTTTTGGATGGGGGGCGGCAGGTCCGGGCGGGCAAAGAATTTTTTGAGCCATTGGTCCACGCAGGCGGCCTGGACGGCGCTATTTTTCGTCGTGTTGTCCCCATGGAGGCGATAGGCCACCACCGGCGCTTGCAGCCACGCCACCCGACAGCCCGCGATCTCCAGACGCAGCACCAGATCCACGTCATGGGATTGGCGCAGGGTTTCATCAAAGCCCCCCACCGCCTCTAGCCAAGATTTCCGCAACAGCAGCGCTCCCAGCCGCACGGGCTTCCAGCGCAGCCACGCCTCTAGATCGAGTTCTGGTGCGACTTCCCAGGGCCGGACGGTGGTCTGTTGGCCCGTGGCCTCGTCCTCGCAGATCCAGCCCCCCTGGACGCCGCCAAGGTCGCGATCGCGGTCCAGTTGCTCCAGGCGATCGCCCAACCCCGTCGTGCCCAGGTAGCGATCGTCCGCATCCAGGAACGCAATCATCGGCGATCGCGCCAACTCAATCCCCCGATTCCGCGCCGCCGCCGAGCCGCCATTGGCCTGTTGCACAATCCGCAGGCGATCGCCCAACGGCCCCCGCAGCGTCTCCAGGTAGGCCGCCGTCCCATCCGTCGAGCCATCATCCACCACGATGATTTCCCACGCCGTCAGGGTTTGGGCGCGCACACTCGCGATCGCCGCCGCCAAGCGCCCCCCCGCGTTATAGGTTGGAATCACCACACTCACCAGCGGCGCGGCCCCCATCAGCGCCCTCCCCCATTCGCTAGAGTCGTCATAGCCCCCATCGCCCCAACCAATCCTTCAATAATTGCTAACCCTGCGGTTGGCCCTCCCCATCTCGGGAATATTTTCCTAAAAGCCCTCCCTTGCATTGACTGTAGATCAAGTCGATCAAACCCCATGACTTACTCCCTGACCCTGCGCGCCCTTTGTACCCGTTTGGTGGCCGGTGGCGCGATCGCGATCGCGATCGCCAGTTGTAGCGCCATCCCTGGCCTCGGTGGCGGCGAAACACCCCCCGGCGCACCGCAACTGAGCGCCGAAGAACGGGCCACCGCCGAAGGCATCGTCAAAGGGGCGGATGAAGCCCTCGCGGTCAACCCCAAGGACAAGGACGCCCTCTGGGATAAACTCCGGGCCTTGATGGAGCTGGGGCGCTACGAGGAGGCCCTGACCACCGCCGATGCAGCCCTGGCGGCGGATCCCAAGAGCGCGTCTGTCCTGGTGCGCAAAGGCACAGTCCTAGAGCGCCTCGAACGCCCGGACGAAGCCCTGGCCGCCTACCAAGAGGCAACCAAGGTGCGCCCTAGCCTTGATCGCGCCTGGGCCCAGGCTGCCCGCCTCCAGGGCCAGAAGGGGCAGCACGCCGAAGCCCTGAAGAGTATTGACCGCGCCCTCAAGCTCAAGCCGGACGATGGGGATTACCTGACCCGACGCGGCGAAACCCTGATGCAGCTCAAAAAGCCCCAGGATGCCCTCAAGGCGCTGGATCGGGTGATCGAGCTTCAGCCCGCCAACGGCCGCGCCCTGGCCCGCCGCGCGACGGCCCTCACTCAACTTAAGCGCTATGACGATGCGGTTAAGTCCGCCGATGCGGCCCTGGAGCTAGAGGCGGATAATGTGTCGGCGTGGCTGGCGAAGGGGGATGCCCTGCGGGGGCTGAAGAAGAAGGAGGAGGCGATGGCGGCCTATGAGAAGGCGCTGGAACTCGATCCTGAGTTTGCCAATACCCAAAAGCGCATCGATCAACTCAAGGCGGAGAAGTAGGGGCGCGATCGCGGGGCGATTGTCAGGATTAGGCGATCGCGAATTCCGTCAAGGCGCGTTTTTCGGGGGAATAGAACGCGAGGACAATTTCATCGGGCGTCAGACCAGCCTCCAAAAGATCCGTGGCGAATCCTTTGGGGGTTTGGTCGATTTCGATCCAAATTTTTTGGTGATGGATTCGTACATACAGAACCGTGCGATCAATGCGCCGTTTGCCTTGCCACCCGAGTTCGATCCAGAGGTAGTGATCGCGCGATCGGTCAAAAATAACCAAATGTTCGAGGGTGACGGGTACCTGTTCGCTGCCCTGGGCTTCGTTAGCCCATTGGCAATAGTCCGTCATCAGATTTTCGATCAGTTGCCGATAGTGGTCGATGCGTTCGGTTCGATCCATTGCATGAATCTTCTCTTGTGAAAGATTGATCGATAGCAAAATCGGTAGGGTGCCGTTCGCAAAGGTTTCATTTCACCGCACCGTTGCTAATGCGAACGCACCGCCCCGTATGAGTTAACCCTGGATTAGCGCCTGGAAACGGGGATCTTGGCGGATGGGGTCAAAGGCGCGATCAACTTTGGCGTCCTCTCGCCAGTCGGGATCAAGTTCAATAGCCTGCTGCAAGCTTTCTAGGGCACGATTCATATTTTCTTGAAAGCTATAACATCGAGCTTGGCAGTACCAGGCCAAGGGGTAGCGAGGTTTGAGTTGGAGGACTTGATAGAATGTCATGATCGCTTTTTCATAACATCCGATACTCCCCAGGGCAACGCCAAGGTTATGCAGAGTTTTATATTGATCGGGCTGAAATTCGAGGACACGCTCATAGCTTATGATCGCTTGATCAGGATGTCCAAGTTTCAAAAGCACGTCACCTCGTTGTATCCAAGCTGCCACGTGAAATGTAGATTCAAGCTGAAGTACTTGCTCATAGCTTTTAAGTGCTTCTTCGTGGCGTTTAAGTTGCTCAAGCGCATAGCCTTTCCAAAAAGCAGCCAAATCATTGCTGAAATTAAAGCTTAGAGATTGAGTAAGATTTATGATTGATGATCCGTATTTTCCCTTAAATATCTTGAGTTTTCCTATCTCTAGATACAATCGACTTAATTGCTTAGAATCACTCGCTACGCGAATCAGATCTTGCAGTTCTAGGAGCTTACCTATACAGTCTGCTTCTGTTACATTGCTATAACCCTTGTCTTCTAAGAAACTGGTCAGCAGATCTAAGTTACGATCCACCTCCGATGGCCCTAGCGGAAATCGATAGATGCCCAAACGCCAATCAAAAAAATCCCCCGCCCGCTCACTGAGATATTGAATCGTCGTGGGGCGACAGCAAAACACAAATGCACAGGGAAAGCGATCGCGCAGTGTCTCCCGCGCCCAGTTCAGATGTTGCAGAATTGGCGGCACTCCACCCCAATCCACCTCATAAATCTGCACATCGCTCCAGCCCGCCTGCCGCTTCGTATCCTCATAGTCCAGCAGCGCCTCCTCCAGATCCCGCACAAACAGCACATCAAATTCTGCCGATTCTGCCAGATCCTTCACCCGATCCACCAGCGTCGTCGCCTTGCGATCTAGGGTCAATTGGGCAAACCGCTTATCAGGAATATCCCGCCGCAACCGCTCAAATAGCTCAGTTTCCTTGGCGCGATCGCACACCACAAAATGCAGCTCAAACCCCGTCTGTCGTTGGAGCGATCGACGGAGATTTGCATAGATTTCCTCCGCAGTTTCCGGCGGTAAATCCTCCTCATCCTCCCAATTCATTACCCGTTCCTCATTCAGCGATCAACACAAAAAACACGCCCAAATCGATTATTTAGACAAAGAGCTTAAGCCCCTTGCTCCGGCGAGTTGGATCCTTGAAAAGCCGCCCACCGCTGCTTAAATTCCTTAGAACTGCGGATTAGGGGATGCACCGCTGCCCAGGTGATTTTGTCCTCCGCCTCCTCATCCCATTCGCGATATTCCAAAACGCAGAGTCGAAAGAGCAAATTACGACAGCGATCTTCACATTCATTGCGGCTGTCCCGCGTTTGCTCCACCGCCATCAACGCCTCCCAATCCTCAAACCGAATTGCATCCAGATAGGTTTCCCGCGCCTCCGCGATCGCCCGCTGCACCGTTTTCATGTCAATCGGCAACACATCCACCCGCTTGAGCGCCTCCTGCACCAAACGCATCAGCTCCCGCATGTGGCCGCCACTCGCCAAACAGAGCCGCTCCACTGCCCTTTCTTCCTCAAAAATATCCGGCACCAGGGATTTTTTGGGATCCGCCTTCGCCACCCGACGGGCCAACACATCCCGCAGTTTTCCGTAGCCATCCGCCCGTAGTTGATGGGCCTGATCCGCGATCGCCACCATCGGCAACCGCTCCACCCCGTCATACTCATCCCGCAGCCGGGACGCACTGGCCGAAAATACAAACGACACCGGAGCCGTATAAATCGTATGGCAATTGAGCGCCTTCAACGAATCGGCCCGATCCAGAAAAATTTCATCATGGTTCGTGCGCCCATCGGCCCGCTCAATCGGCAGAATGCGATCCAGGTTATCCGCAATAACGACTAAGTCCTGCTTTCCGTCCGGTAGCCTTTTGCGCGCGTCTTCAATTAATTGATTCAGAACCAATTCCAAACTGTCTATCCGATCACGCAACAGCTTTCGCACCTGATCGCGCTTTTGAGGTTCCAGTCGCACTGCCGTCGTCAGCTTCAAAAACTGACTCAGTTGCAATTCTACATTTGTCCTCAAGTCCTCAATTTTAATGTCCGCCAAAAGCAGAGACTTTAAATCTTCAAGGGAGCGCATTAACCATTGTCCTAAAGGCTTGGAATCGAACCCCTTCAAGTCCTTAAAGCCATCCAAAAGATTGCGGGCACAGGCCAATAAAATATCGCTATATTCCGTATCCCGTAGGTTCAGATCCCCCGCATCATCCGTCGCAGCGGCGAAATAGACCACAAAGAAGCCTTGCTCCTCTAGCCACAACTTCAGCTTCTTCAGCTCCGTAGACTTGCCGCCACCGCGATGGCCCGAATAGATCTGACAGGTTTTCTTCTGGGCCTGGGAAATTGTGCGACCCAGATCCATCGTGATGTCATCGTCTCCCCGCACCGCCGTACAGTCCACATAGGCCGGATCCCCAGGCTCCAGGGGCTGCGATGGATCAAACTCGTGCTTGATCTGGGTGATCTGAAAATCTTGATTCGCCACGCCGACGGCCACCAACGCTACCTGAGTCGAGTGTAGCCCACGCGATCGCGGCGGCCCCCGCAGACAAATCGCCCATCAAGCGCCCCCCAGATGACACAATAGGAAGCGACCGTAAACCCTTTATCTACCTGTGGAGCCGTGGCGTTTAAAGTCGGATTGCTAGGTCTTGGGACCGTTGGTGGCGGAGTCGCGCAGATCCTGTTGGATGCGAAGGGCCGGAGCCCCCTTCTGCAGGACGTGAAACTCCATCGCGTGGGGGTGCGATCGCTCGACAAACCCCGCTCGGTGGACGTGCCCGAAGCGCTCCTGACCACGGATCTCGAAGGGATTGTCACGGATCCCGATGTGGATATCGTCGTCGAGGTGATCGGCGGCCTAGAACCGGCGCGATCGCTCATGCTCCAGGCGATCGCCCACGGCAAACATGTGGTGACGGCGAACAAGGCCGCGATCGCGCGGTTCGGCCCAGAACTCTTTGACGCCGCCAAGGCCAAGGGCGTGTACATCATGCTCGAAGCGGCGGTGGGGGGTGGCATCCCCATCGTTCAACCCCTCAAACAATCCCTCGGGGGCGATCGCCTCAATGCCCTGCTGGGGATCGTCAACGGCACCACCAACTACATCCTCAGCCGCATGGCCGCCGAAGGGGCCGATTTTGCAGCGGTCCTTGCCGATGCCCAAGCCCTAGGCTATGCGGAAGCGGACCCCACCGCCGACGTGGACGGCCTCGATGCGGCGGACAAAATCGCCATTCTGGCCTCCCTCGCCTTCGGGGGCCGGGTGAATCGAGAACAGGTGGTCTGTGAAGGCATCCGCCAGGTGAGCGCCACGGACATCGCCTATGCGCAAAAACTGGGCTTTGTCATTAAATTACTGGCGATCGCGGCGCGGCAGCCCGGAACCGACGGCCAGGACGCCCTTTCCCTGCGGGTCCATCCCACCCTGGTGCCCCTGGGCCATCCCCTCGCGCGGGTGGACGGGGCCTACAACGCGATTTTTGTGGAAGGGGAACCGATCGGCCAGGTGATGTTTTTCGGCCCCGGAGCCGGAGCCGGTCCCACCGCCAGCGCCGTGGTGTCGGACATTCTCAACGTGGCGGGCAGTATGCAGGGCCGCGATCGCGACGGGGCCGCCCCGCTCCATCCGCTCCTGTCGTGCAGCCACCATGATTTCTTCCCGATCGCCCCGGCGGAAGATCTCCACAGCCGCTTTTTTGTGCGGTTCCTTACCCAGGACATGCCCGGTGTGATTGGCCGCATTGGCACCTGCTTCGGCGATCGCGGCGTCAGTCTCGAATCCCTGGTGCAAACGGAGGTGAAGGGCGACGAAGCTCAAGTGGTCGTCGTCACCCACACGGTCCGCCAGGGGGATTTCCAGGCTGCGATCGCCGCGATCGAGCAGGACGCCTGCATCCGCAAGGTGGACAGTATCCTCCGGGTGCTTTAGACCCGCCCATGATCTAACCCGGATCTCGGCTTTTTCATCCTGAGACCATGCACACATCCCATCCAGATATCGTTGTCATGAGTCCTGATGGGGAATACTTAATGGTCGTTGGGGTCCACCTCGACGATCATCTCCCCCATCGCCAAAATGCCATCGAACAACTGACGCATTTGATGGCCTCCATGGGCTGCTCAACCGGGCTGGTCGTGATCGGTGAGCACATGACTATACTGCGGGATTTCCTAGAAAAGGCCGGGGGTGAATCGATCGCAATCGTGGGTGAAGCGGCCCTCCCGAAGTACCTCTTACCCGCCGCAGATGGGCAATGGCAAGGGCAGAGCGATTTAGAGTTTGAATCACGGGTTCAGCAGTGGCTTGAACAGATCAAACAAGCTCCAAACCTAGAATTTTTGCCCGACGATCTAAAGGCACTTTTCAACGGAAGGATCATTAACCTTTTACGGCTAGGGGAAGTTCGGGCTGCTGGCCCCCGGTGGAGGCGAGTGATCCGTTGAATCCTAGGATTATTTTCGTAGAAACCAACTGGGTTGTGGATGTCGTTGCGCCAGCCCATTTGCAGAATTCCCAGGCGATTCAGTTACTAGAACGGGCCGATGCGGGCGAATTTCAGCTTTGGGTGCCCGCTATCTGCCTGATGGAAGCGCGAAAAACCGTACCTCGGAGGTTTGCCCCCAAGGCAAGCTCAGATGAGTTTCGTAAGTTCATCCGATGGGCCAGTGATGAGGGCCGTATTGCCCCTGAAGATAAGGCTGCTGCCTTTCGAGTTTTTGACCAGTTTGATGGACTGGTTACCCATGAACTGACGAGGGTTTCAGAACGGTTAGATGATTTGGCCTCGCATCCAGGGCTCAGTATTTTTCCCCTGTCGGAACCTATGCTAGAGCGTCAGGTTTTAATTGGAGACATGGACCTTTTCCTCAACCCCTATGACTTGGCGATTTTGGCGGCTGTCCTCGTTCAATCTGAAACCTTACGGCAACAGAATGGGGATGATTGGGTCGGCTTTTGCGAACTGGATTCGGATCTTCAACCTTGGGATAAAAGGGGTGCTAAAAGGGCTATCCTCAGTCAGCTTTATGACGATTCTCGGGTGTGGGTCTATGGCGATTTTCTATTGGCAGATAGTGACGAGATTCCTGAAGATTGGATGACTCAACCGTGACTGGGGCGGGTAAAATGCCCGCCCTCCGGAATCCCGTGAAACCTTTACCCCTGGAGTGCCTGGTTCACTTGCCCTTGGATCCAGGGCACCACGTCGGCGATCGCCATCTCCTGGGTTTCGCCTGTGGCGCGGGTCACCACTTCTACCTTGCCGTCGGCGATCGCGCGGCCCGTGACAATGCGGAAGGGGATGCCAATCAAATCCGCGTCCTTAAATTTCACACCGGCCCGCTCCGGGCGATCGTCCAGGAGGGTTTCGATCCCCGCCGCGTTCAAGGCGTTATAGAGGTCCGTGGCGATCGCCATTTGGTCATCGGCCTTGATGTTGGGCACCGTGATGATGGCGTGGTAAGGCGCGATCGCGATCGGCCAAATGATGCCGTTTTTGTCGTGGGCCTGCTCGACGGCGGCCTGGGCAATGCGCGAGACGCCAACGCCGTAGCATCCCATCCAAAGGGGCTGATCTTGACCGGCTTCGTCGGTGAAATTGGCCTGCATGGCTTGGGAATATTTCAAGCCCAATTGGAAGATGTGGCCCGCTTCAATGCCTCGGGCGGTTTCTAGGGTTTGGGTGGCGTCATGGATGGCGCGATCGCCCGCCATGGCCGACTGCAAATCCACCACGTCGGGGCAGGAAATTGTTGGAGATTTAGCTCCCCAATTCACGCCGACACTGTGGTAATTGGGCCGATTTGCACCCGTGACAAAATTCGTCAATTCCGCCGCCGTCGGATCCGCCAGCCGCAGGAATTTTGCTTCAAAATTAGCCTGTTTTTTCAGGCAGGAATCCGCCAAATCTGGTCCCAAATAGCCCACGGGAATCGATTCAGCGGCCCACTGTTTCAGTTTAGTTTCATCGGGCACCTCCAGGGCCAATACCTTGGTTGCGCCGTAGTGTACCGCCCGACGGCTCAATTCATTAAATAGCTTCACGTCATTGACATCGCGATCGCCCCGGATCGACACCAGCACCGGCACCACCAATCCCGTATCAAAGACACAGCCGTAGAGGACATTTTTGACCGTTTGGGTGGGATCGCATTTCAGGGCATCGCAGAGGGTGGCGATCGTCGTCGTACCCGGTGTTTCTAGGGTTTCAAAGGTTTCAAACGGCGACGGCACCGCATCGGGGGGCAGGGAAACGGCCTTTTCTACATTGGCGGCGTATTGCCCATCTTCGGTGTATAAAATTTCGTCTTCCCCCGTTTCCGCCAGGATCATAAATTCCTGGGAAGCGCTGCCCCCGATCGCGCCGGAGTCCGCCTGGACGGGTCGAAAGGCCAAACCGCAGCGGCTCAAAATATTGCGGTAGGCCCGATCCATCGCATCGTAGGTTTCCTTGAGGGATTCGGGGGAACTGTGGAAGGAGTAGGCATCCTTCATAATAAATTCCCGACCCCGCAGGAGGCCAAACCGGGGGCGAATTTCGTCGCGGAATTTCGTTTGAATTTGATACAAATTAACGGGCAATTGGCGATAGGAGCGAATCAACTCCCGCGCGATCGCGGTGATCACCTCCTCATGGGTGGGGCCAAGGATCGCTTCTCGATCCTGGCGATCGCGCAGGGTAAAGGCAATCCCTTCGGCCTTATACACATCCCAGCGGCCCGACTCCTGCCACAGTTCCGCCGGTTGCAGTTGGGGCAGCAAACATTCCAGCGCCCCCGTTGCATCCATCTCCTCGCGCACAATTTGGGAGACTTTTTTGAGCACTCGCCACATCAGGGGAAGATAGGCATAGATGCCGCTGCCAATCTGTCGGATATAGCCCCCCCGCAGCAGCAATTTATGGCTAATGATCGTCGCTTCCGCCGGATCTTCGCGCAGGGTGACAAACAGCATTTGGGACAGGCGCATCGGGCAAACTCCCCCGCTAAAAACGGGTGATCTAGGGTGAATGGGTACGCGGCAAATCGCGGCAAATTCCACGGAATCGCCCTATATCTTGGCGGCGATCGCGCCCCAATGCAAGGGAAGACAGCGGCGGCGGCGACTAGGGCTCCTCAGGGGGCGAATCCAGGCGGGCGAGGCGCTCCTGGGCCTGTTGATAGCAGGTGCGCCGCCCCTGTTCGAGGCACAGCTTCGCCGCCTGCCGAAAATCATCCGTCGCCGCCGTGGGGTTGCCGAGGCCGTCCTGGAGCGCCCCCCGCTGCAAATAGGCCAGGGCGTAGGAGGCGTCGCGGCGGATCGCCTCATTGAGATCCTCAAGGGTGCCCTGGAGTTCATTGAGGGCGCTGCGGACGATCGCCCGGTGGTAGTACGGATCCGGGGCATTGGGGGCTAGGCCAATCGCGGCATTGAGGTCCGCCAGGGCACCGGGCAAATCCTGCTTACGGAACCGGGCCTGCCCCCGGATTTGATAGGCCCCGCTGTCCTTGGCATCGAGGGTGAGGGCAGTGGTGGCATCGGCGATCGCCGCGTCAAAATTCCCCAGGGCGTACTGGGCCTGGGCGCGATCGCGGTGGACAGCGGCCCAATTTTTCTGGATCTTGATGGCCTGATCAAAATCCGCGATCGCCTCCGCGTACTTCCCCTCCTCCAACGACAGCCGCCCGCGTCCCCAGTAGGCCGTCGCGAGGCGAGGATTTTTGCTCAGGGCCGCCCCATAGCTTGATCGCGCACTCTGGCGATCGCCCAACCGGTGGCGGGTACTGCCCAGGTAAAACTGCAAATCCGCCCCCTGCTGCCCCCGCCGCAGGGCTTGATTAAAATCCGCCAAGGCCCGGTTCCAGTCCCCCTGGACATAGTGGGCCACCCCCCGGTGGAAATAGGTGCGCCCATGGTCACGCCACTTCAGCGCTTGGCTATAGTCCGCCACCGCCTGGGCAAAGTTCGGCCCCACCCGGCGATCGCCCTCGAAACGGTTGGGCAACAGGCGGCGGCTCTTGCTATTGAGCGTTCCCGGCGGCAGGGGGCTACCGGTCGCCACGATCGTCTCCGGCACCACCACCTGGGCCGCCCGATCAAAGTAGCGCTTCGCCATCAGCCGCTGCGGTAACCCCACCTGCCACAGGCCCCCCAGGGCGATCGCCAGGGCCACCAGCGCCCCCCCCGCCTGCACCCGCCGATGCTGATACCAGGGCCGCGCCGCGATCGCCTTACGTTCCGCCACATTCGAGGCCGCATCGGTCCCCGCCAAAATCGTCCCCTCCAGGGGCACCTCTAGCAATTCATAAAGATCAACTAACACCTCCTCCGCCGTCTGGTAGCGCTGGGTGTAGTCATGGTGGACCATGCGATCAAGGATCGCCGCCAGCTCATTGCTCACCGACACCAAATGCCGCCACTCCAGCTTGCCCATGCCCCCGTCTTTGCTGGTGCCCCGCAGTTTCTGAAGCTCCTCCGACGAGAGCCCCGCCAATGCCTGGATGGCGATCGTCCCCACCGCATAAATGTCGCTATTGAGGCGAGGGGTGCCATAAAACTGCTCAATGGGCATATAGGATGGCGTGCCCGCCGCGATCGTCCGGGCAGCGGCGGCCCCCTCCTCCTGCTGCACAATTTCCTTGACGGACCCAAAGTCAATCAGCACCAGCTTGCCGTCGGAGCTGCGGCGGATCAGGTTCGCCGGTTTGATGTCGCGGTGGATCACCTGGTGCCCATGGACAAACACCAGCACCTCTAGGATTTCGGTGATGACACTGGCGACCCGTTCCTCCGGCAGCTTTTCCCCCGCTGGCATTTCCTTCGAGAGGGGATGGCCGGGGGTGAATTCCTTGACGAGGTAAAACTGCTTTTCCTGCTCGAAGTAGGCCAACAGCCGGGGAATTTGCGGATGGGAGCCGAGCTTTTGCAGCATTTCCGCCTCCCGCTGGAAGAGGCGATGGGCATTTTTCACCGCCGTGGGGTTGGGGCGCAACAGCCGCAGTTGTTTGACGACGCACTGGGGATAGCCCGGTCGCCGGAGGTCCGCTGCGAGGTAGGTTTTGCCGAAGGCCCCCGCACCCAACACTTGCAGGATGCGATAGCGCTTGTCTAAAAGTTGCCCAATCACGCGAGGGTTATGGAGAGTTGTTAGGGGTACTGAGGGGGTCGCGGGGCCACGGGGGGGAGGGTTGGCCGGGGCAATGGCGGTGCGATCGCGCGGGACACTCGTTCAGGGGCTCGATCCAAATGCCCGATCTATACGCCTATTGTCCTGTACCATCCGCCATCTTGTCGCCCGGAGTGGTGGTCTGGGACGGTCGGGGTTCGCTGGGCTAGGGGATTAGTTGCCGTTGGGATCGCTGTTGGGGTTGCCGTTGGGGTCGCCGTCGCTGTTGGGATCGTCGCCGCTGGGGCTGTCCTCGCCGGGGTCGGTTGTGCTGTCCTCCTCGTCCGGCTCGTCCCCTTCCGCTTGGCGGATGCGATCGTCGAGGAGCTGGGGACGGACGGGGGTGCGGCCGGCTTCGAGCTGCTGGATTTGGTACTGGGCATCGCGGTAGCAGCCGAGGCGGCCCTGATCGAGGCAGAGTTTGGCGGATTGTTTGAAGTCCAGGAGGGCTCCGCTGCGATCGCGCAGGGCCAACCGGGCAACGCCGCGATCGTAATAGACCAGCGCATGGTTGGGGCGCAGTTCGATCGCCCGATTAAAATCCTCGATCGTGCCCTGGATTTCCCCCAGGTCGTAGCGGGACAGGCCGCGATTGTAGTAGGGATCCGGGTCGTCCGGCTCTAGCTGAATCGCCACATTGAGATCCGCGATCGCCGCCTGGAAATTTTCGAGCCGTCGATGGGCCAATGCGCGATTTTGGTAGGCCATGGCATAGCTCGGATTGAGCTCGATCGCCTTGGTGGCATCATCAATGGCCTGCTGCTGCTGATCGAGGTTGGAATGGGACAGGCTGCGGTTGAGGTAGGCCGCCGCCAGGGCCGGATCACTGGACTTCGCCGCCGCGATCGCCCGGTCATAGTCCGCGATCGCCCCCGCATCATCCCCCGTATCCGCCTTCACATTGCCCCGGTTGAGATACACCGACGCCAGGGAACTATCCCGCTTGAGGGCCTCGCTGTAGTCCGCCAGCGCCCCATCCAAATCCCCCAAGTAATAGCGCGCATTGCCCCGCTGGAAATAGGCCGGAGCCCGGTCAGGCCGCGCCCGAATCGCCCGATCCAAATCCGCGATCGCCGCCTCAAAATCCCCCGCATCAATATAGGCAACCCCGCGCCGATAGAGCACCTCCGGATTGCCCCCATCAATCGCCGCCGCCGCCTGGAACGCCGCCATCGCCCCCTGATAATTCCCCGCCTCCAGGGCCGCCGTCCCCTGGTGCAAATGCCACTGGATCCGCAGGGGCCGCGCCGCCAGCACTACGATCGCCACCCCCGCGATCGCCACCGCCCCCCCGATCAGCACCCGCCGCCGATCATCGCGCCATGCCGCCCGAGCCCGCTCCATCCACCGCGATCGCCACCCCTCGCGATCGCCCTCCTCCGTCTTCGCCAACTTACCCGCCCCCGCCCCATTCTTCTGGGCCGACAGCCCCCGCCCATAGCGCCCCGCCCCACTCAAACCCGCCCCCGAACCCACCCCACTGCCCAAGCCATAGAGCGTCCGCAAATCCTGAAGAGCCTCCGCCGCCGACTGGTAGCGCTGGTCAAAAAACGGACAGATCAACCGATCAATAAAATCCGCCAACGACGGCTCCACCGCATCCGCATCCCTGCGCCACTGGGGACTCGGCGGCTTACTGCCATTGGCCTCCCCATGGCGCGGCAACTGGCTCGCCTTAAACCCCGTCAGGGCCTGCACACAGATCGTCCCCACCGAATACAAATCACTGTTATAGAGCGGATTCCCCTGGAGCTGCTCCGGAGCCATATAGGCCAACACCTCCGGCGCTTGGCTCGGCGGCGTCGCGCTCTGGGCCCGGGCCGACGGATTAGCAATTTCCTGCACCAGGCCAAAATTAATCGGCACCAGTCGCCCATCCCCCTGGCGGCGGATCAGGTTATCGGGGCAAATATTGCGGTGGATCACCCCATTCTTATGGATGAAATCCAGCACCTCCAGCAGATCCTGGAGCAGGCGGATCACATATTCGTCCGACAGCTTCTGGCCGGGGAGCAGCTCCTGGGCCAGGGGATGGCCGAGGATATATTCCTCCACGAAATAAAGCTGCCCCTCCTCCTCAAAACAGGCCAAAAGCTGGGGAATTCGCTCATGGGTGCCCAGTTTTTCTAGGGTTTCCGCCTTCTTTTTGAAGAGCAGTTGCACCACCTGCAACGCCTTGGGATTGCGGCTGGGGAAGGAGAACTGGCGCACAATGCACTGGGGATAGCCCGGACGACGCATATCGGCGGCCACGTAGGTTTGGCCGAAGGCCCCGGAGGTGAGCACTTCGACAATGCGATAGCGTCGATCAAGCAGTTGACCAATCGATAGGACGGCCATGGGCTGGGGGGCGTGACCCTCGGGCGCTAGGGTAGGGCAGACAGGCGATCGCGCGGGCACCAGGGGGGACACTCGGGGGGAGGGGTCTGGTGTGGCGGGCTGCCCAAACTGCGGTTAGATTCTACCCCAGTGTAGACTAAGGCTCGATTTCCGCTTCTGGGGCGCGTTTAGGGGCTGGGGGTGGGGGGCTAGGGGGCGCTGGGGCTGGGCGATCGCGCCGGGGGCGGTGGGGGAGGATCGGGGGAACGGCCGCAATGGAGCATGGAAACTGTGGTGACTGAATCGAGGGTTAAAGCGGTGGCTGAATCAAGGATGGGGCAGTGGCAATGGCGGCGGTGGCAGGGGTTGTCCTACCTGACGTGCGATCTGCTGGAGGGCTGGTCCCATGGCTTTTTTACGCGGGAGTTTTCGCCGCGATCGCCGGAGGAACTGACGGCCCTGCTGGCTCCGGGGGCGCGGCCCCTGCGGGTGAAACAGGTCCATGGCGATCGCGTGCTGCGGTCGGGGGAAATCCACGGGGGGGCGGTGCAGACGGAGGCATCCACCGGGGCGTCGGAGCAGTCTACCTATCCCCAGGCGGATGGCACGATCGCCGACGGGGCGGCCCAGGTGGCTTGGGTCTGTACGGCGGACTGCACCCCGGCGCTGATTGGCGATCGCCGGACCGGGCGGGTGGCGGCGGTCCATGCGGGATGGCGCGGCACGGCGGCGGCGGTGGTGCCCAAGGCGATCGCCCGCTTTCAAGAACTGGGCAGCCAGATCGAGGATGTGGTGGTGGCCCTCGGACCGGCCATCAGCGGCGATCGCTACCAGGTGGATGAACCCGTAGCGGCCCAAACCCTGGCGGCGCTGGATCTAGATCTAGAGGTGGCGATCGCCCTGGCAGAACCGCCGATTTTGCCGGATCCGGAGCCGGGGAAATGTCGCCTGGACGTGCGGCGGGTGAATGTGCTGCAACTGAAGCGCCTGGGGATTGACCGCGATCGCATCGCCGTCGCCCCCCACTGCACCCACAGCGAGCCCGATCGCTTCTTTTCCTATCGCCGCGATGGCACCAAAACGGTCCAATGGTCCGGAATCGCCAGCGCGATCGCCTAGGGTACCCATCCCCTCTAGGCCCCGAAACCAGGGGTTTAAACCCCTGGTCCCCCACCGATGAAACCGCGATTGAACCGCGATCGCATCACCCCAAGGATCCTTGCCCTAGGGATCCTTACTCGCGACGCCCGCCGCCAGATCCACCACGGGAGCCCCGCGATCGCCCTCCGTCTCCGGTCGAGCCTTCGGGGACGCGCCCGCCTCAGGCCCCTCGACCGCCCCATCCGCCTCCACCTTCGGCAGCCGCACCGAAAAACCCCAGGCAAAAATCACCCCAATGCAGGTAATCATGAACCAGTCCGGCGGCACCCACAGATCCGTCCCAAAGGCCAGTTCCAGGGAGCGAATCATCAGCCGCATCCCCACCAAGCCCACCGTCACATAGCCCGCCGCCTCCAGCCGCTCATATTCCTCAAGCCAGCGGATGAACAGCCCCGCCATGAACCGCAGGGTAATCACCCCCAGGGTGCCCCCCGTCAGCACCAGCCAGGTTTCATCGGAAATGGCGATCGCCGTGGTCACACTATCGAGGGAAAACGCCAGATCCGTAATGGCGATCGTCGGCACCGCCTGCCACA
Organism: Cyanobacteriota bacterium; assembly: GCA_022402445.1. Taxonomy (GTDB): domain Bacteria; phylum Cyanobacteriota; class Cyanobacteriia; order CACIAM-69d; family CACIAM-69d; genus MS008. The sequence goes on from JAKRSF010000008.1 coordinate 92,100, forward strand.
GCCCATCAAAATGGAACCGGCCCCCCGGCGTACCATCCTCCCCCTCACCCGAGAAGAAATAGCGCCCCACCAGCCACAGCAGATAAATCGCCCCCAGCATTTCAAACTGCCAGAACCGAATCACCCACGTCGCCACCAAAATCAGCGAAATGCGCAGGACAAAGGCCGCCACCAGCCCCAGATTCAATGCCTTGCGCTGGAGTTCCTTGTCCGGCAACCCCTGGGCGATCGCCGCCAGGGCGATGGCATTATCCGCCGACAGCACCGCCTCCAGTGCCACCAGCACAATCAGCAGCAGCGCCGTATCAACCCCAAAACTGGGCGAAAAATCAAGAAACTGGTCTAGCATGGCATCCTGGGACGCGATCGCCGCCTTCCCCAACGTAATTGACGAAGTATTCCTATCAGCCTACCGCTCTGTTACGCCTTGTAACAAACCCATTCACGAAACTGGCGGTCTGGCTGAAAGTAGTGGGGACTGCGATTGATAAAAAACCTGGAGTTCTGGAAGCTATGGGTATCTCGGATACGCAAATCTACGTAGCCCTGTTGCTGGCCCTGGTGCCGGCGGTCCTAGCCTATCGTCTTTCGACGGCCCTTTACAAATAACGCGATCCTAGCGATCAATCCGACGACGAACTCATTTTTACCGCAGGGCTGGGGTGATAGGCCGCGATCGCGCAATTGCGTTGGAGAGCGTCTACCCCCCGGCCCTGTGCCATTACTGGGGATTGGTGCAGGGGGATCAGCACCCTTCCCATGGGGGCCAGCGGCAACGGAAAAAGGCACGATCCGGTTAGGGAATCCGCGAAAAAAACCAGAGGCGGAAGGTGCCCCACGGCCCCACCCCCTCGATCTAAGCCTTTAAATTGAAGATTTTTTGGGGATTTTTCGCCTCAACCCTTGCGATCTTCGCCGCTGCAACTGTTAGCATTTGGGCGGATCGAGTTGGGGACGCCCCGTAGAGATTCACCGTAGCGCCCAGCCGCACCACACGGAAGCATTCCCCAGGGGGGCCGCGAGGGTGGAGGTGCCCTAGGGACCGTTGCCCCGTCCGGTTTTACCCCCCTGTCCCCGGAAGGGATGGGTGTCCACCGAGTGGCTGAGGCTTGGAGTTGGGGCTCGAAGTTCGAGGTTTTTGGCCCGTTCCCGTTGATTTCTTTCGCTAGCACCCTTCGCGGCAGCGCCTTCCGCAATCCCCGATCCGCATGAATGCCCTACCGTCCCCCTCCCAGTATCCGCCCCCGGAGCGATCGCCCCGTCGTCAGCCCCGCCGTGGTGGATCGGCCCCGGCCCACCGCCGCGCGGCGCAACCCGGTGCCCGGAGCCATCCCTATCGGCAGCGGGCCTTGGAGTTGGGGGCGAAGTTGGGGGTCAACGCGATCGCGATTTTGGCAGCCACCAGCGGGCTCTGTCGCCTGGTGCCGTTCTACCTGAGCCGCGACGGTGCCCTCCAGCAGCTCGAGTCGGAGGTGTCGGGCCTCGAAAGCCGCGTCGATGCCCTCCAAACGGAGTTCCGCACCCACTTTGATCCGGCCAACGGGGTCAACACCATGCGGGAAACCACGGGCCGCCTGTCGCCGAACCAGCGCTACCTGTTCCTGCCGGGGGAAGCGGAAACGGTTCCTGGGGAAGGGCGGGGCACCGCGCCATCGGACGCCCCCTCCGAGCCCGGTGAGATGACCCCCTAGGGATTAGGAACGAGCTGGGGAAGTGGCGATCTGGACTGGATCAGTCGCCCCCAGTTCATGGCTTCTCGACCTATGCCCTTGACGGTTCCTCCCAGTTTTCCTGGAGCTTGGTCCGTTTCGTGGTTGTTCATCCGCTGCCCCCTGGGCCGATCGCGCCCCCAGCTTCCTCACCAACAACGTAGGGCGGATTTTCAAAAAATCAAGTCTTGGCCCCTTCAAAATTGCCGCCGCCCCAGGGCTGCCGGAGATCCATTCTGTGAACCGCGATCGCCCCCCGCGATCGTCCAACCTAGGGCTCAGCCCCCCCCGAAGGGCAAGGCACCGAAGCCCCCAGCAAGCGGCTAATGGTCTGCCGCAGCACATCCGCCTCAAAGGGTTTCGTTAAATATTCCGAAGCGCCCGCCAGCCGCCCCTGGACCCGATCAAACGCGCCATTGCGCCCCGTCAACATGACAATGGGCAGGGCCTTGAACTGCGGCAGACTCCGCACCGTCCGACAGAGTTCTAGGCCATCAATGTCGGGCATGGACACGTCCAGCAGCACCAGGGAAATATCCTCTTGGTAAACGATGGAGAGGGCATCGGTGGCATTATTGGCCACCAGGACTCGATAGGTGTCGCCCAGGGTGCGACGGACGAGTTGATGGACAATGGGGCTATCGTCTACCGCTAAGATCGTAGGTTGAGCCATTGCAGTTGCATTCCTCTCAGAGCCGACACGTTTGCGCTGATGCTGGCGGGGTGCGATCCGAGGCGACGGGGGGGCGCGATCGCCCGGTGACTTGCGCGTGTGATTTTTAGGGAACCATTCCTAGGGCCAGTCAACTCCCAGGGCTGATGCGCTGATCCGTTGGGCATTCGGGGGGCTTGGGGCCGCCGTCAGGGCACGCAGCGGCGAGGTACGGAGCCACGGGATTAGCCGGTGGCGAGGGCACTACCCTCACGTTCTACGATAGATCGTTTTTCCGGTGGCTCTGCCACATCGTTACCGACCGCATTACGGGGGGGCCGCCTTTTAGATTTCTGTTAGCATCGGGGCAGGAATTGCGATCCTCCCTCCCCTGGGACTGGGCGGTCGGTGTGGTTGGGGCTTGGTGGTCTGAACCTTGGGGTCCGTTGAGGTGGATTTCAGCCCAGATGATGGCTTCCTCCGCTGCGGTGTCGGGATGCCCGAAGGGGGGTGCTGGCCCAGTTGCGGGTGCGCCCTTGGGGCCATGGCTGGGGGGAGGCTGCCGATCGTTAGGTTGAATCGCCCACTGCTCTACCCCAGCTAGCTCCGTCCTGATGGGCCTTGTGCCTGCGGCGTTCCGAAAGAGGTTGACGAATCAATGAAGTCGCGATCGGTTCCACCTCGGATCGTTCAACGGGATTTGCCGCCCCCGGATGGCACTGCCCGGACGATGGCTTGGGATTCTAATTCTTCAACGGTTGCTGCGACCCCGACGCCCATGGAAGTTGCGCTACAGGATTTGCTGGAAACGTTTCGGGATGTGGCGGGGACGACGGGGGGGGCGATCGCCCTGAGGAAGGCGGATGCGACGGGGGCGATCGCGGAGGAGGAGATGGCTGGCCCCTGGGCGGTGGTGGGGTTGCCGACGGCGTTGGCGCGCCATTTGACGTTGTGGGCCAGTGCCCTGGGGGCGAGCCGAACGGTGGTGGCGGTGGAGGAGGAACCGAGTTTGGCGGCGCTGGCGCTGGCGCTTCAGGCGGCGCGGCTGGGGTTTGTGTGGGGGGCTCCCATTTTTGATGGGCGGGGGCTGTTGGTGGGGGGGGCGGTGCTGGTGAATCTGGGGCCGCCGCCGCTGGATGAGCGGATTTTGCGATCGCTGGAGCGGTTGCGGGGGCAGGTGGGGCTGCTGTTTGATTGGCAGCGCGATCGCGTGTACCTAGACCAGTTGCGCTGCCAGAACCACCGGGCGGAACGGCTGGCCCGCCAGAGTGAAAGTTTGCTGCAAAAGGCGTTGGGGCCGCGCGATCGCCCCCTCTATCCCTCCCTGCTGCGGGCGGTGCGCCAGCGGGCCCAGGGGATGCTGGTGGAGTTGGCGGGGCTGTCGGCCTTTGGGACGGATTTGGGCATTGCCCTGGCCCAGGGGCAAACCCTCAAGGGGACGATCGCCCGGTGCGGTCAGGCGATGGAGGCCCATTTGGGGATTGATCGCCTCTGGATTTGGCTGCTGGATCATGAGGCGAAGGCTTTGGAGTTCCAGGGGCCGTCTGCGCCACCGCCCCCCGCGATCGCTGGAGCGGACTTTCAGCGGCCCATTCATCTCACGCTTGCCGCCGCCACCGCCCCTGGGGCAACGGCCAGCGACGGGACGCCCCCGCCCCCAGACGGGCCACCGCAGGCGGACGCCACGGCCCCCGAACCCACCCATTGGCTTGTGGATGAGGGGCCACCAGGCACCTATACCCTGCCGCCCGACCCGCCCCCCTCGGAAACGGCAGAACCATCCCCCGACCCCTTGCCCCTGCGGGCCTGCACGGCCAACCTGCCCCCCGATGGGGTGGAGCCGTCGTCCCTGTGGTTGCCGCCGGAGCTGCTGTCCTGGTGCCAGGGGGAAGGGTTCGCGTCGTTGGGGCGCTATCCCATGGTGGTGAACGATCGCCCCATTGGCACCGCGATCGTCCTTTCCCATCACCCCCTGGGGGACACCAGCAGCCACATGTTGGAATGGGCCGCCAACAGTATCGCCGTGGTGTTTGATCGATTTCAGGCTCGGGAAGAATTGCTCCGGCGGCGCGAAAAATTGATGCTGCAACTGTCGGGGCAAATCCATAATTCCCTGGATCTCGACACGATTTTGCAGACGGCGGTCACGGAAATCCGCTCCCTCTTTCGCATTGATGACTGCTATTTCCTGTGGTATTTGCCGGTGGGAGAGGAGCCCAATGCCACCACGTCCCACTACGCGAGCCGGGAGGGGTTGCCGGATCTGTCCCTCGATCGCCTGCCGAACTACACCACATCCCTGGCCCGATTGATCCTCGATCTTGCGCCGATCGCGATCCACAACAGCGCCACGGGGGAGGAGAGCGATGTCCATGGGGTGACCTATGGGGGGGGCGGCGTGCCCTGTGGCTATGGGGCGGGGGAGGCGGCGGCGGCGTTTCCGGAAAAGACGAGCCGATCGCCGTTGGCCGCCATGCCGGGGGCGGCGCTGATGCCGATTTTGCGGACGGCGGGCATTGCGTCCCAGTTGGTGGTGCCCCTGAAGACGCGATCGGGGCAGTATGGGGCGATCGCCTGTAGCAATCGGCAGCGGCCACGCCAGTGGAAGGAAACGGAAATTGAATTATTGCAGGCGGCGGTGGATCGCCTCGCGATCGCGATTGACCAGGCGGAACTCTATGCCCAAGCCCGCGCCACCGCCCTCGCGGCCCAATCCCAGGCCAAGCGCCTCAGCGAAACCCTCGACAACCTCAAAAAGGCCGAAGCGCAACTGGTCCAAAACGAAAAAATGTCGAGCCTCGGGCAAATGGTGGCCGGCGTTGCCCACGAAATCAATAATCCCGTCAGCTTCATCTACGGCAACCTGGATCACCTGCGGGGCTACGCCCAGGACACCCTTCAGCTCATTGGCCTCTATCAGGAATGCTACCCGGAGCCCCATCCCAAAATCGCGACCCTTTGCCGTTCCATTGATCTCGACTTTTTGATTGAAGATATGCCCAAGCTGATCCATTCCATGGAGATGGGCACGGAACGCATCCGCCAAATTGTGATGTCCCTGCGGAATTTTTCGCGTTTGGATGAGGCGGCCATTAAGCAGGTGGATATCCATGAGGGCATCGATAGTACGCTGCTGATCCTGCAAAGCCGCCTGAAGCCGTCGGGGCATTTCCTCGGGGTCGAGGTGACGAAGTGCTATGGCGATCTGCTGCCGGTGGAGTGCTATGCGGGGCAGTTGAACCAGGTCTTTATGAATATTATTGGCAATGCGATCGATGCCCTGGAGGTGCTGGATCGACCGGGCCACATCACGATTACGACGACGCAGCTTGAGGCGATCGCGCCGGAGGACGATGAGCGGCTGTTGAGCAATCCCCTCGATGGGGTGCCCACGGCCTGCATTCGCATCCGCGATGATGGGGTGGGTATTACGGAGGAGGTCCGCTCCCACCTGTTTGATCCATTTTTCACGACGAAGCCGGTGGGCAAGGGCACGGGGCTGGGGCTGTCGATTTGCTACCAGATTGTGGTGGATAAGCACGGGGGGGCGCTGGAGTGCCATTCGGTGCCCGAGGGGGGGACGGAGTTTTTGATCCGGATTCCCATGGCCCTGCCGAACCACCTGAAGCCAAGGGCCTAGGCGCGATCGCGCGGGTGGGGCGGGGTGGGCGATCGCCGCGTCCAGGGCCGGGGCCGCCCTCTCCAGAAATTTTTCAGAAATTTTCCCGGAAGCCCTTGACAACCCTCTGGACGGACCAATAGTATGTTTAAGCCTTGAGCAAGCCGATGGGGCGTGGCCAAGTGGTAAGGCAGCGGGTTTTGGTCCCGCCATTCGTAGGTTCGAACCCTACCGCCCCAGTTTTGAACAACGTAAACGCATCGGGAAGGTCCTTCGCAGGGACCATAGAAACCTTGCGCTGATGCCTGTCCCCCTAACCCTAGAAGCTTTTCGGCCCGTTGCTGAAGGGTGAAAAGTTCTGGGGGCCGTGGCGCGATCGCGGAGACCTGATCTTGCTTGCCCTGATCTTCCTTGATCGGTGGTTCGGCTCGGTGGGGTGGCGATCGCTTCGGCACGGGTGGGGGTGGCTGTTCCTCGGGAAGCGCGATCGCAGCCATGGTCGCCACCTTAAAAGATTGTTAAAAAATGAAAGGTATCGCTCCCCAAACTCTTGAGGTATCTTGAGGTTTGACGGACCTATCCCCTCGCGCTCCCGTTCCCTTGCGACCTCATCTTGTCATTGCCGCCTTTGTGCCGTCGGACCACCGGCTACAGCTTCTGGAGGAGCAATTTGATGCTTCCCGTTTCACGCTGCATTGGCTCCAATCTCCGGCGGAATTCCTGGATTTTTTGGGCGATCGCAAGCGGGATCTCGATTGTCTGATTCTGGAGGAAACCGCCGCCCTGCCTGCCCTGCTTGATGCCCTGCGCGATCGCTCCATCCTCCTGCCCGCCGTCCTCCTGCGGGAGCCCGACAGCCCTAGCCGCCGCGACGATCTCCCCCAATACCACGCGGCGGAACTGATCATCCCCACCTCCGCCCTCGCCAAATCCTCCAGCGCCATCGACCTCGCGATCGCCAACTTCCTCCAGCTTCAGCCCCAGTCCTCCGATGACCTGGCCGACCATGGCACCGACGCCTCCGCCACCACCAGCACCCCCCCTCCCCCCTCCCCCCAGCGTTCCATCGCCCCCCTCCCCGCTGAACCGCTGCTCCAGCAGCAGCACCGCCTGTCCGAAAAATTACGCGCCCGGTTGGGGTATCTCGGCGTGTACTACAAACGCGAAGCCAAAAACTTTCTTCGTTACCTCCCCCCAGACGAACAGCGGGAATTTTTATCGCGGCTTAAGGAAGATTACCGGGAAATTGTTCTAGTATATTTTTCGCAGGAATCTACCCTAAATCAACAGATTGATAACCTGGTGGATAAGGCATTTTTTGCTGATATTTCTGTGGCCCAAATCGTTGAAATTCATATGTCTTTGATGGAGGATTTTTCTAAGCAGCTTAAACTGGAAGGGCGCAGCGAAGAAATCCTGCTGGACTACCGCCTCACGCTCATTGACGTGATCGCCCACCTCTGCGAAATGTATCGTCGTTCCATCCCTCGGGAAGCGTAGGATCTACACAGCAATGGGGGGCGATCGCACCCCAGCGGACCATCAGTTCTCCGGTCAAGCCATAGGGTCAGCGGCCATGTCAACCTCCACGATGATCGAACCCCCCAAGGCATCTCAACCTCCGCCCCTGAGCCCCGCCCCCGGTTCACGGATCAACGGCTCGATGAACCGCAACCCAACCGCGAGCCCAGGTCAGTTTCCCCCAGCGATCGACGCCAGTTGCCGATGCCCTTGTCCCCCTTCTGTTGATTAATCGCCCTTGCCCCGTCCATTTCCGTTTCCGTTCAATCCCCCCTAGCCTATTGCCCCTTCGTAATCAGAAAGGTGACAGCGGCCCCCCTAGCCATTTCCCGTGTTTTTGCCATGAGCCTCCTGAAAAAAACCTATGTCCTTAAGCTTTATGTGGCAGGTAACACGCCCAACTCCGTGCGGGCACTGAAAACCCTGAAAAATATTCTGGAGGAGGAATTTCAGGGCGTTTATGCCCTGAAGGTCATTGACGTGCTCAAAAACCCCCAGTTGGCGGAGGAGGATAAGATTTTGGCGACGCCCACCCTCGCGAAGATTCTGCCGCCGCCGGTTCGTAAGATCATTGGCGATCTCTCGGATCGAGAACGGGTGCTCATTGGCCTCGATCTCCTCTATGAAGAACTTTCGGAGGATGATGCGATCATTTAGATGTTTAAATTAAGTCTTAAGTATCTAGATGTCCCCTAATTCAGGCCATGGCATCGGTGGAGATGGATAACCCTGTGGTATCGGCTGCCCTGCCCCATCGATTCGCCACAATGCCCCCCAATCTCCCCCGGATCGATCCTTCCCCCCGATCAGTCGATCCAAATTTCCACTACCCTAACCATTGATTGTTCTTGCATTGGTTGTAGTTATTTAGCTCCTTCGGTTTAGGTTTTAACACTCATCATGGCTCAATCTGAAAGTCTACCTTCCAACGGCGATCGTAAGCTGATGGGCGTCCAGAAGATTCGGACCATGATCGAAGGGTTTGACGACATCAGCCACGGTGGTTTGCCCGTGGGCCGTGCAACCCTGGTCAGCGGCACTTCGGGGACTGGCAAAACCCTGTTTGCGACCCAGTTTCTTTATAACGGCATCATGTATTTTGATGAGCCGGGAATTTTTGTGACCTTCGAGGAATCCCCGGCGGATATTATCAAAAATGCCCAGAGTTTCGGTTGGGATCTGCAAAGTTTAATTGATGCAGGAAAGTTGTTTGTTTTAGATGCGTCGCCGGATCCGGAGGGACAGGAAATTGTTGGCAGTTTTGACCTGTCGGCGTTGATTGAACGGATCCAGTATGCGATCCGTAAATACAAGGCGAAGCGGGTTTCGATTGATTCGATTACGGCGGTGTTTCAGCAGTACGATGCGGCGTCGGTGGTGCGGCGGGAGATTTTCCGCCTAGTGGCGCGCCTGAAACAGGTGGGGGTGACGACGGTGATGACCACGGAGCGGGAGCTGGAATATGGCCCCGTGGCGCGGTTTGGGGTGGAGGAGTTTGTTTCGGATAATGTGGCGATTATGCGGAACGTTTTGGAGGGGGAAAGACGACGCAGAACCCTAGAGATTCTGAAGCTGCGGGGGACGACCCACATGAAGGGGGAGTACCCGTTTACGATGACGAATCAGGGAATTAGTATTTTTCCGCTGGGGGCGATGCGCTTGACCCAGCGATCGTCGAATGCGCGGGTGTCGTCGGGGGTGGAGACCCTCGATCGCATGTGCGGTGGGGGATTCTTTAAGGATTCAATTATTCTGGCGACGGGGGCGACGGGTACCGGAAAAACGCTCCTGGTGAGTAAGTTCATTGAGGATGCGTGCAAGAACGGCGATCGCGCGATTCTGTTTGCCTATGAGGAGTCGCGGGCGCAGCTTTCGCGGAATGCCTACTCTTGGGGGATTGATTTTGAGGATTTGGAGCGGCGGGGACTGCTGAAGATTTTGTGTGCCTATCCGGAGTCGGCGGGGCTGGAGGATCATTTGCAGATTATTAAATCTGAGATTGCGGAATTTAAGCCGTCTCGGATTGCGATTGATTCCCTGTCGGCGATGGCGCGGGGGGTGAGTAATAATGCCTTTCGGCAGTTTGTGATTGGGGTGACGGGCTACGCGAAGCAGGAGGAGATTACGGGGTTCTTTACGAATACGACGGACCAGTTTATGGGGTCCCATTCGATTACGGATTCCCACATTTCTACGATTACGGACACGATTTTGATGTTGCAGTATGTGGAAATTCGCGGGGAGATGTGTCGGGCGATTAATGTGTTTAAGATGCGGGGCTCGGAGCACGATAAGGGCATTCGGGAATATACGATTAGTCGCAATGGGCCGGAAATTCGCGATTCGTTCCGCCAGTATGAGCGGATTATTAGTGGGTCGCCGACGCGGGTGACGGTGAATGAGAAGAGTGAGCTATCGCGGATTGTGCGTGGGGTTCAGGAGAAGTCTGGGGATGTTTAATGGCTAGGGGTGGGGCGGCGCGGGTGGCGGTTTCGCGCTATGCGGAGTTTGCGGTGAGCTATTGCCACCGGCTGCCGGAGTTGGATGGGGTGCAAAATGGGGTGCGATTTGGGGCGGCGGCGCGATCGCCGGGGGCCACGGTGGGCCTATGGGTGACGGTGGCGGGGCCGGTGGATGCCTACGGGATGGTGGTGAATCTTTCGACGGTGGTCAAAGGGGCGATCGCGCGGGAGGTGCTCGGGCCGCTGGATGGGGCGTATCTAAATGATGTGTGGCCGGAATTTGAGACGATGTTGCCGGCTCCGGAGTCGTTGGCCTGGGCAATCTGGAGACGGTTGGCGCGATCGCTGGATTTAGTGCGGGTACGGGTGCAGTGGCGTCCGACGGTATGGGCGGACTATGGGGGAGAGGGTATGGATGCGCTGTTGACGATTGAAACCCAGTTCTGTGCGGCCCATCGCCTGTCGATGCCGGGACTGAGCCTGGAGGAAAATTACGCGATCTATGGCAAGTGCGCACGGCCCAGCGGCCACGGCCATAACTATAAATTGGCGGTGACGGTGCGTGGCCCCATTGATCCGCGCACGGGCATGGTGGCGGAACTGGTTGCCTTTGAGCGGCTGGTGAATGAGGTGCTGGTGGAGGAGCTGGACCACAGTTTTCTCAATGCCGATGTGCCCCACTTCGCGATGGTGGTGCCGACGGCGGAAAATATTGCCCTCTATGCCCGCGATCGCCTGGCGGAACCGCTGCGATCGCTGGGGGTTGAGCTATACAAAATCCGCCTCTACGAAACGGATAAAAACGTCTGCGAAGTTTACGGCGAGGGCTACGGCAAGGACTAGGACCAACCCTAAGGCGAAGCGGGCTGGGACTGGGTGGGGCGATAGGTAGGCACATCAAGCAGGCCCGCCTTCTGGATGGCAATGACCGCCACGGACGCCACCGCAACACCCACCACCAAACCCGCCGCCAACACAATCAAAAACACCTGCTGCATCCGCCGCTTCATGGCGGGACTCACGGCCCTGGGCGCTTCGATGCCGGTGCCGTAGGTCTTGGCAAACTCCGACTGCAATCCCTGCCCCGCCGGATCATTGAGGCCCGGTGGGGTGTTTTTGTCGCCAAAGGGGTTGGGCGATCCACCAGAAAATCCGTTCATGTCCTGCTGCCAATCCTTAAATGAATCCTTGCTAATCCTGTCGCTGGTGCCGATCGCTGACGCTGGCCGACGCCCCGCTACGGTTTGCCATCTCCCTAGGATAGGAGCCCCAGGGGCGCGATCGCCGGTTAACCGCTCCGGAAGGGGGGAGAACCGTACAGCATGACCTGGGCGACATCCGCAACAATGTGTTACATTTGTTTACAAGAAGACACAAGGATTTGCACGGAGGATTCCATGGCACTTGTCATCGCCCTTTTCGTCATCGGTTGGGTCGCGGCGGCCGTCCTCGGTACCCAGGCTTATTTCCGGGGTGAGCAAACCAAGCCGATCCATGAGCGGAACTGGAGCTCCGATTCCTTCGAGTCCCTGGCGGAGAGCGTGACCGGGACGAAGGTAGATTTTGCGGAGCGCCGTCCGGCCTACGGCATGGATGAGTTTGCGAGCGCCCAGTTGCCCAAGGCTTAGTGAATGGCCCAATTCGGTGGCATCGGTGGGGAATGGAAGCCCTACGGATGCCGCTGAATTCGACGGCCCTGAGCCCTAGGGGTGGCTGCGTCGGTTGATGATCAGGCCCCTTGAAGGTTGATCTTCGCGGGAATTTTTTCGGACTCGATTTTCTCAAGCATCAGTTTCTCGAACACAAAGGACAGTGGCCTCGGACGTTAGACACCCGATGGCTTTAGACAGGGGCCTCCGCGATCGCGGGGGCTTTTTTTTCGCTGCGACGGGGAAGGGTTTAGGGATGTTGAGGCATGGCTTTGCTCAGCTCAGCGATCGCCTAGGAGTTCTCCAAGGGTTGTGGTGAGCAAGATCAATCCAACGATCACCATGGCCGTGGCAGCGATGCGGTTGATCAGACGATGGAATTGGGGGCGAATCCGCGATCGTGCCCGATCGGCCAGGTAGGCATAGGCGAGTTTGACGCTACCCACCGCGATCGCCGCGATCGCCATGACCATCACCCAATCTGGGACGGTGAGGGCGGAGAGGTCCAAAAAAGCGGGAAAAAAACCGAAATAAAACAGAATTGCTTTTTGATCCCCGAGGGTAATCGATAGGCCCATGAAAAGACTCGATGCCCAGGAATATTGATCGCTGTTTTCCGCTTGATTGCTAATGGGAACCGCTCGCCAGAGTTGGACGGCCAGCCAGAGGAGATAAAGCCCCCCAAAGCTTTTAATCAACATAAACAGGGGGCTAAATTGTTCCGCAAAAAAGGCTAACCCCCAAACGGCAAGGGCAATGAAAATTAAATCCCCAATGACAATGCCAAGGGCCGTTAAAGCCCCATGCCAAAAGCCAAGGCTAGCGGATCGGGCCGAAACGGTCAGTACGCTCAAACTGGGCACCGCCGCCAAGGCCGCGATCGCGCCAAACAGGGCCACCAGGGTACCGACACTCAATTGACTCGCCATGGCAAAATTCGATGGATCCCGTTTCCCTATCCCTTAAACAGTCGCCGGAGCATCTGACGTAGGGGGGCAGATTTCGGCGGGGCCAGGGGCGATCGCGCCGGTTTTGGCTCCTGGAGATAGCGATAATGCTCCCAAATATCCCAGTAGGGGCAACCGGGTTGGATTTTGATACCCGCCCAGTGGAGATAGGGCACAGGTTTGTCCGCCCGAGGATCGAAGAGGCGATCGCCCCGCCATTCAAAATGACCGCTGCCCGCCCAACTGCCCGCCCCCTTGTCCGGCCCCTGCACCAAATTGCGCCGATTAGGAAATTTTTTGAGGATGGCGTAGTTCATGATCGGCTGATCCGAGGTTTTCTGGGAAAAGTCAAAATACTCCGGATGGGCCGCGCATTCCCCAAAGGCCGTATATAAATCTGCCTCGGTCATCAGTCCTTTTTTTGAACCCCAAAGCCCCCCATTAAAAATCCCCTTCAGCTCCTCCTCCGAGAAAACATTTAAGTCGAGAACCGCCGGACTAAACACATTTTTGATACCGCCCGCATGTTGATAGTCGCAGCAAATAAAATCAACCTCATCCAGGGCATCCATGAAGTTGGCGATTTTCTCGAAAACGACAATATCCGTGTCAATGTAGAGAAATCGCTCGAAGGGGCCAAACCAGCAGGCTTGCTTACGAAATTGATTCGGGCGCGCAAAAAACTCGTCCCCGAAGATGGTTTGTAACTGTCGCGATAGGCGATCAATGAACTCCAAATCCTCATAGATCAACACCCCAAAGCGATCGCCCAGGATTTTCGCCACCTGCTGATAGTGATCGTCATAGGGGATGAGCATCACCGGCGTGTCGGGATCCGTGGCGCGGATGCTTTCGAGGAGGGCGATCGCATAGTCCGTGAAGCGATCGTTGGCCGTGATGTAAAAGCCGCGATTCATGGGCAATACGTCCTAGGGGCGAGATCTGTGTGGATCATAATCCGTAAAAATGGCCGCGACCTGGCCGCTTCCATTGCCCATGGTACGGTTTGAGGCGACGCCGGTCGGGATTCTGAGCGGCCCCTAGCTCAACCAATCCGTGGCTCAATCCGTGGCCCAGTCTGTGGTCCAGTCTGGGGCTCAACGAAAAGGGCGACGATCGCGCGATCGTCGCCCCACTTTTTTAGACCCTAGGCCGGATTACCCAAAACCGCCCTAGACCTGGAGCGCCACCTTCGGCTCCGAGGACGCATTCGGGTTCGCCTCGGGAGAATCCGCCTCCGACGGGGGCACCGCCTGCCAGAACTTGGGCAGCGCATTGGCCCAGTCCGCCAGAAGCGCCTTGGCCTTCGGACTACCGGTCTTCTCCGCGTGGGCTTCTAGGAGTGATTTCAGTTGCTCCTCGCCCGCCGGGGTGCAGACCCGCTGGACCTTGATGATTTCCGGGTTCACCTTTTCCGTAAAACTGCCGTCCTCATCCAGGAAGTAGGCCAGACCGCCGGTCATGCCCGCCCCCACGTTGCGGCCCACGCTGCCCAGGACCACGATCGTGCCGCCGGTCATGTATTCGCAGCAGTGGTCGCCCGCCCCTTCAATGACCGCTTGGCCCTTCGAGTTGCGGACGGCGAACCGTTCCCCGGCCCGCCCGTTGGCATAGAGGGTGCCGCCGGTGGCCCCATACAGGCAGGTGTTGCCCAGGATGGCGTTGTCCGCCGGATCGAAGGTGGCGATCGCGGGGGGCCGGATGATGATTTCGCCGCCGTTCATGCCCTTGCCCACGTAGTCATTGGCCTCGCCGTGCAGGTCTAGGGTCATGCCCAGGACGTTGAAGGCCCCGAAGCTTTGGCCCGCACTGCCGGTGAATTGCAGGTGGATTTGCCCCTCGAAGCCGTTGTTGCCGTAGAGCTGGGCGATGCGACCGGCGATGCGCGCGCCGACGGAGCGATCGGTATTGACGATCGCCGTGGCCTTGCGGAGGCTGCCCTGGTTACGGATGGCGGTTTGGAGGGCATCGTCCGCCAGGAGGGCATTGTCGAGCACCACGCCGTTGCTGTGGGGGCGGGCCTCGTGGTTGAGCCAGGTGCGATCGCTGCGGGTATCGGGCAGATCCGTCAATACCGACAGGTCAATGGCCTGGGTCTTGGTGAGGGCCACATCCGACCGCACCGCCAGCAGATCCGCCCGCCCAATGATTTCCCCAAGGCTGCGGTAGCCCAGGTGGGCCAGGAGCGATCGCACCTCCTGGGCCACGAAGTAGAAGAAATTCACCACCCGTTCAGGGATACCGGGGAACCGCTCCCGCAGGCGCTCCTGTTGGGTGGCGACGCCGACGGGGCAGGCATTGGTGTGGCAAACGCGGGCCATGATGCAGCCCTCGGCGATCATGGCGATCGTGCCGAAGCCGTACTCCTCACCCCCCATCAGGGCACCCATCAGCACATCCCAGCCGGTTTTGAAGCCCCCATCGACCCGCAGAATGGCGCGATCGCGGAGTTTGTTCTCCATCAGGATGCGATGAACTTCCGCTAGGCCCAATTCCCACGGGCTGCCCGCGTGCTTAATCGAGCTCAGGGGCGAGGCACCGGTGCCGCCGTCGTGGCCGGAAATTTGGATCACATCCGCATTGGCCTTGGCGACCCCCGCCGCGATCGTGCCGATGCCGATTTCCGCCACCAGCTTCACGGACACCTTCGCCTTGGGATTGATCTGGTGCAGATCAAAGATCAACTGGGCTAGATCCTCAATCGAATAGATGTCGTGGTGGGGCGGCGGCGAAATCAGCGTCACTCCGGGCTTCGAGCGGCGCAGCATGGCAATGTAGGCGCTCACCTTCTTGCCGGGAAGCTGGCCCCCTTCGCCCGGTTTTGCCCCCTGCGCCACCTTAATTTCAATCTGGTCCGCGCTCATGAGGTACTCCGGCGTCACGCCAAAGCGCCCCGAGGCCACCTGTTTAATGGCAGAACTGGCGGTATCGCCGTTACGTAGACCGCGCAGGTAGGGGAACGTGGGGGAAATGCCGTTGGCGTCCACATCCGCGATCGGCTGATAGCGCTTGGGATCCTCGCCCCCTTCCCCGGAGTTCGATCGCCCCCCGATGCGGTTCATGGCGATCGCGAGGGTCTCATGGGCCTCGGGCGAGAGGGCACCGAGGGACATGCCCCCCGTGCAGAACCGCTTACAAATTTCCTCGATCGACTCCACCTCATCAATGGAAATGGGGGCGCGATCGCTCTTGAACTCCAGCAGATCCCGCAGGGCCGTGGGGGTGCGCCCTTGGAGGTACTTTTTGTACACGTCGTAATGGTTGTAGGCATCCTGGGGCAGGTCATCCCCCTTCCAGGCCCCCGTCGCCGTCTGGGACTCGAAGCCGCTGACGGCCTTGTGGAGCGCCTTCGCCATTTCGGGGGAATTCATGTGATATTCGCCCCCCTTGCGGTACTGGACGAAGCCCATGTTTTCCAGGCGCGTCGCCGTCAGTTCCGGGAACGCCGCCGCATGGAACGACGAGGTTTCCCGCGCCAGATCCGCCAGGCCGATGCCCCCAATGCGGGACGTGGTGCCCACAAACGACGTATCGAGCAGTTCGCGGCCAATGCCGATCGCCTCGAAGATCTGCGCCCCGTGGTAGCTCGCCAGCAGTGAGATCCCCATCTTCGACAGGATTTTGAGTAAACCCGCCTCAACGGCACTGCGGTAATTGTCCTGGGCCTGCTCGATGGTGACGGCGGGCAATTTGCCCTGCTCCATCAGCTTTTGGATCCGGGCATCCCCCCACCAGTGGCGGGCCGATTCCAACGCCAGATAGGGACACACGGCGCTGGCCCCATAGCCCACCAGGCAGGCGAAATGGTGCGTGCTCCAGCATTGGGCCGTGTCCACCACCAGGGACACCTTCATGCGCAGGCCGTGGCGGATCAGGTGATGGTGAACCGCTCCCACCGCCGCCAGGGGGGGAATATAGGTGGTTTCGGCGGAAATGTCCCCCTCGCGATCGCTCAGGATCAGGATTTCAGCACCGTCTTTCACCGCCGCCGCCGCGCGATCGCACAGGGCCGCGATCGCCGGTTTCAGGCCCGCCGGCCCATCCGCCAAACTGTACAGGGTCGAAAGGGTCGTCACCCCAAAGCCCGACCCTTGGATCCAGGCCAACTCCCCATCATTGAGCACCGGCGACGCCAGTTTGAGTAAACGCGCCCCCTCCGGCCCAATCTGCAACAGATTATGGCGACGGCCCAGGTGCATCTCCAGCGACATCACCAGCTTCTCCCGCAGGGGATCAATCGGCGGATTGGTCACCTGGGCAAAGCGCTGCTTGAAATAGTCATAGAGCAAGTGCGGCTTCGTCGAAAGCACCGCCAGGGGAATGTCATCCCCCATGCAGAACGTGGCCTCCTTACCGCCGCTGGCCATGTCGGCAATGACCATCTCCACATCTTCCGCCGTATAGCCAAAGGCCGTCTGCCGTTGCAGCAGGGCCGGAGCCCCCAACTGCGGCTGGGCCGGAAAACCCTGGGGCTCCAGCACCTTCTGATGATCCCGCAGCCATTCGCCGTAGGGATGCTGGCGGGCCACCCGCTCCTTGAGATCCCAATTTTTCAAAATCTCGTGGTTCACCAGATCCAGGGCGATCGCCTGACCCGGCCCCAGCCGCCCCTTCTCAATAATCGCGGCCTCATCCACGGGCACCGTCCCCGCCTCGGACCCCACGATTAAATAATCATCCTTCGTGATGCAATAGCGGGCGGGCCGCAGACCGTTGCGATCGAGCGTCGCCCCCACGATCTTGCCATCGCTAAAGGCCAGCAGCGCCGGACCATCCCACGACTCCTGAATGCCCCGGTTGTAGTTGTAATAGTCCACAATTTCCGGGTGATCCTTCAGATCCGGCTGGTTCTCATAGGCTTCCGGCACCAGGGTCGTCACCGCCTCCAGCAGACTGCGGCCCGATCGCACCAGCAGTTCCAGGGAATTATCCAGGTTCGCCGAATCGCTATTTTCGTAGCTCACCACCGGCTTGAGGTCCGCCAACTGGGCCTCCGTCCACACCGGATGGGCCAGATCCGACTGGCGCGCCAGCATCCAGTTCAGATTCCCCAGCAGGGTATTAATTTCGCCATTGTGGCCCAACAGGCGCATGGGCTGGGCCAGGGGCCAGCGGGGCATGGTGTTGGTGCTGAAACGGCGGTGGTAGAGGGCAAAGGGGCTGACGTAGGCCGGGTTGGTCAGATCCTGATAGAACTGGGGCAACACCACCGATCGCACCATGCCCTTGTAGACCACCGTGTAGGTGGACATGGAGCAAATGTAGAAGCCCAGGGACTGGGACGGCACCTTGTCCGGATCGTGGCCCAGGGCCGCCACCACCGCATTGCCGATGCGCCGCCGCACCCGGTAGAGTCGGCGATCGAGCCCATCCCCCACCAGGGGCTCATCCCCCACGGACTCCAGGATCGCCTGCTCAATGCGGGGCAGATTTTCGAGGGCCTGCTCCCCCAGCACCGACGGATCCGTTGGCACCACCCGCCAGCCCAGGAGCTTCAGATCATTGTCCGCGCAGGCTTGCCCAAAGGCCGATCGCGCCGCCGCCGCCTGGGCCTCATCCTGGGGCAAAAACACCATCGCCAGGGCCGATCGCGCCGGGACAACCTCAATCCCCTGCGCCGCCCCCCAGGTTTGCAGCAGCGCCCAGGGAATCGCCGTCATGATCCCCGCCCCATCGCCCGAATCGCGATCGGCACTGCACCCGCCCCGATGCTCCATGCACCCCAGGGCGATCGTCGCCTTTTTAACCAGGTCATGGCTCGCCTCGGCCCGACGATGGGCAATGAACCCCACCCCACAAGCGTCGCGCTCCTCCGTCAGGTAGCGAGGCCCCTGGTCCGGCATCGGCGGCAGGGGATTATCGGGAATAGCCTCCGAGAACCCAGCCCCGATTGCCATCGGCTGGCCGGCCATCGGAAAAACGTTTGCTCGATTCGTGCGATCGCTCATGGTGGTTTCAGATCTTTACGGTGTCGGGTCTAGAACCGTCAGCATCAGGCCAACGGGCGGCTATCAGGCGGGCACGGTCCCCAGGGGAGCTATTGCCAGAGGGTTGATAACCTAGGACAATTGGTAGTCGGCTACCCAAAAGGTAAAAAGAACTACCGCCCCTTTCGGGGATTCATGCGGGGCCATAGGCAAGGGGGCACCGGGGTGCCAAGGGCGATGGATCGGATGGGTTCGTGGCCGTCAGGGGGCACAGAAACACAGGCAGTGCCGGGGCAGCGCGGGGGGACTGGGGGAAACGTCGGGGCTTCTGACCCAGGAACAGGCGGCCTTAGCAGCAGCTTGCGGATCTAGTGGATCTAAGAGTATGGGGCACGGAGACGGGTTAGGGCAACTGGCCGGGACGTTTACGCGATATCCCCGAGGACATCGGGGGGGCGGCGGGGGCACGATGGCAATGGCCCGCGATCGCGGGGGAGCAACGGCCTAGGGTAATCGGCGCGGGGTCGCCGCCGCCATCGCTCCGACGGGGCCGGAGGGTTGCCCGTGCAGACTGATCGCGCAGGCGGTCCGATGACAGTCCATGGCGCGGTGGCGTCAGTCGCTTGTTTCGCTTGGGTTACGCGCGACTAAAGACCGGTCCTGAGGGCGGCATATATCGTACGACGATTGTAGATAGATCTGCGTAATCTAGACCACATTCCCCCCTGAAACTTCCGGCTCGGGCGCTGGGGGGGCCGCCCCGGTGGCGCGGGGCCTAGGGGGCATCATCGCGCAGGTTAGGGTTGGTGCCCAGCTCCCGCAGCAGTTCAATGGGCAGGCCGTCGCGATCGGCGATGAAGGCCACCTCATAAATTGTCGCGCCGATCGCCTGCTGCCGGGGGCTCAGCAAAATCTTCAGCGGTCCCGCATCGGCGGCCTGGAGGCGATCGCCCAGGTCCGTCAGCCAATCCCCCAAGCCCGAAGCCTTGCCCAACCGCTCCGGCGACACATCTAGGGATAGGTGGTAGTAGCCCACATAGCCCTCATCCCCGAACGGGTCCGGGCAATGGACCGGCTGGGGCACTTCAATTAATTCCAGCCGCCCCCCAAAGCCCTCCATCCAACAGGCCAGGGTCATGCCCGCCGTGAACCGCTCCGTCACCCGATAGC
Source organism: Cyanobacteriota bacterium (assembly GCA_022402445.1). GTDB lineage: Bacteria > Cyanobacteriota > Cyanobacteriia > CACIAM-69d > CACIAM-69d > MS008. Next base: position 111,756 of record JAKRSF010000008.1, read on the forward strand.
CCAGGGTTTCGTAGAAGGGCAAGGATCGGTGGATATTGGCGGTGCGGATCGAAACGTGGTGCATGGGGCAAGGGCGCAGCGGATTGCTTGGCGGGCTTAGGGGCAAATCAAATCAATAATTAATGGTAGGGTGCGTTCGGTAGCGGCCAAATCAACGCGATCGCGTATCTACCCCGAACGCACCGGCCATCCCGGATCAACGCGATCGCCAAGACCAACCCAGAATTCCGGTGATATGGATCGGTAACATAGATTGATCGATGCCATTCAAAGGGGGCGGTGCGTTCGCATGGGCACCCTTTCAGTGAAAATCAACCGGGGCGAACGCACCCTACCGGCGGCCTATTGATTATTGAATGCGGTGGGGCAGCGACCAGTCCAACCAAGCTATTCAAAGAGGCGAAAGTAGGGATAGCGGATGGGCACGCCCGGTTCCTTATCGAGGGTGAAATTGATGGTTTTCCAGCGGGGATCCTCGTCCGGCGAGGGGCCAAACTCCACCGGCAGGCCATACAGGCGCGGCGGGGAGGCGGCGGGTGTCGGGTCCGCGTGGGGGCCGTGGGGGGTGCTGCGTTCGAGGTAGGTGCGCAGGAGGGCTTGGTAGCGGCGGGCGACGATGATGCGCGTGGCCCGGTAGCCTTCGGTGTAGAGGCGATCGAGGGCCTCATGGATTTCAAAGCGGATGCCGTCCGGGTGGGTGTGCTGGCGGTACCATTCCCCTTCCCACTGTCGCCATTGGCGGCTGGACTGGAGGTGGACCAGTTCGCCGGTGTCGGGGTTGGCTTCAAAGGCTCCGTGGCGCTGGCAGAGGTAGGTGTCGGTGAGGGTGAGGGCGGCGATTTTTTGGTGGCAGTGGGGGCACTCGATCTCGGGGCCGAAGATTGGATACTGTAGGGCTGGATTGAGCATGGTTAAGACGGTTCAGTTAACCCTAGGGGCGATCCGGCGCGCGGGGGATGGTCGTGGCGGGGGAGGCGGCGGGGGCCGGGGTTTGACCATCTGGATTTCGGTTGGTCTCATTATAACGGGGGGGCTTTGGGGGGCTAGGCGGGGCGACGGGTGAGGGCTTTGCCCTGATCGCGGCGGTGGGCGATGAAAATTGGGTTTTAGGTGGAGGGATAGCCATGGTGATGGGTGTGGATTTGGTGGGGATGTTGGTGGGGCAGTTGCTCGGCGATCTGGTGGATGAGTTGGTGGATGAGTCGGAGACTGGGGGGGCGATCGCGGTGGGGCCGTGGCCTGCGCCGGATGTGTCGAATGCGGCGTTTGTGGCTCCGACGGCGACGGTGATGGGGCGCGTCAGCGTGGGGGCGGAGGTGAGCATTTGGTATGGGGCGGTGGTGCGGGGGGATGTGTCGGAGATTGTCCTGGGCGATCGCGTGAATATCCAAGACGGGGCGGTGCTCCATGGGGATGCGGGGGAGCCGACGGTGTTGGCGGCGGATGTGACGGTGGGCCACCGGGCGGTGATCCATTCGGCCCAGATTGGGCGGGGCTGCATTGTGGGGATGGGGGCGATCGTGCTCAATGGGGTGCGGGTGGGGGCGGGCAGTGTGATTGGGGCGGGGGCGGTGGTGACGAAGGATGTGCCGCCGCGATCGCTGGTGCTGGGGGTGCCTGCCAAGGTGGTGCGGGAGTTGCCGGAGACGGCCATCGAGGAGGCGATCGCCCACGCGGCCAAGTATGTGCAGCTCGCCCGATGCCATGGGGGGACGGGGACGGATCCGGGGTTTGCCTAGGCAGCGCGCGATCGCGCAGGGGATCGGGGCAAAATTCACGATCCCAAACCGGACCAATTGCAGGAAAATAGGAAGGATGACGGTTTCAACGCAGGGACGCTCACCGTGGCCCCCGCGTCCATCGGGGGTGATGCTCGTTTGTTTGGTTATCCCCGAGATCCCTTAGCCTGCTAATTTTGAGAAGCTTCGATTCAGGAGAAGAGCGATATGGATTTTGATTGGCGCATTGTTGCGGTCCTCGGGCCGGTGATCCTGGCCGCAAGCTGGGCTGCGTTTAATATTGCTTCCGCTGCGATCGAGCAGATCCGCCGCCAACTCGGCAATAACTAGGGTTGCGGGATAGGGTTTCGGGACCGCTACGCGATCGCGCGGCGGTCTAGGGCGGCTGGGTTGCGTTGGTGCGGCCCAGCCGTTTGCCGTTGGGACAGTTGGAACGATGGACAGGGCGACAGGAATAGGCATCCGTGGCACGGGAACGGGGGACGATATGGCGGATTTGGCGCAGGATCAGGGGCAACGGACGGCGGAGCAACGGCTGACGGAGCGGTTGGCGGCCCTGCGACCGGCCCGGGTGGATCTGGGGCTCGATCGCATGGAACGGCTGCTGGCGGCGCTGGGCAATCCCCAGGGGCAGGTGCCGATCGCCCATGTGGCGGGTACGAATGGCAAGGGATCCACCTGCGCGGCGATCGCGGCGATCGCGTCGGCGGCGGGCTATCGCACGGGGCGCTACACGTCTCCTCATCTGGTGTCCTGGACGGAGCGCATTTGTATTGATGGGGCCGCGATCGCGCCGACGGTTTTTTTAGAGCTTTTGGAAGAGGTGCTGGCGGCCAGTGAGGCCCTGGCGCAGGAGGATGAAGCCCTGTTCCCGACCCAGTTTGAACTGGTGACGGCGGTGGCGTGGCTGCACTTCGCCCGTCAGGGGGTGGATCTGGCGGTGATGGAGGTGGGGCTGGGGGGGCGGCTGGATGCGACGAATGTGTGCGATCGCCCGCTGGTGACGGCGATCGTGTCCATTTCCCGGGACCATTGGCAGGTGTTGGGGGATTCGATCGCGGCGATCGCCACGGAAAAGGCGGGCATCATGAAGGCCCAGGTGCCCACGGTCATCGGCCCACTGCCCCCGGCGGCCCGGAAGGTGGTGCGCGATCGCGCGGCGGCCCTGCCCTGCCCGGTGATCGAAGCGGTCCCGGCGGTGCCCATTGATCCGCCCCGGGATGCCACCGTGGGTACCTGGATGGATTGGGTGGAGGCGTCGGAGGTGGCCTATCCCCTCGCCCTGACCGGCCAGGTGCAGCGCCAAAATTCCGCCGTGGCGATCGCCATGGTCCAGCAACTGCAAGCCCAAGGGTTTGACCGCATCGACACCGCCGCCATCCAAACGGGTATGGCCCAGGTGACCTGGCCCGGACGGATGCAGTGGGTCACCTGGCGCAATCGTCTGCTGCTGGTGGACGGAGCCCACAACCGCGATGCCGCCGATGCCCTGCGGCTCCATGTCGATGGCCTCATGCGGGGGGAAACCGCCTGGGTGATGGGCGTCATGGCCACCAAGGACTATCGCGGCCTGTTTGAAAGCCTCCTGCGCCCGGACGATCGCCTCTACCTGGTGCCGATTCCCGACCACGCGGGCATGGATCCAAAGGAACTCGCCGCGATCGCCCTAGAAATCTGCCCCGAACTGCGCGACTGCCAGACCTTTGATGACCTCGACGGGGCGATCTCCGCCGCCTTCACCCCGCCCCCCCACACCACCCAAGATCCAGAACTCCAGGCCCTCGTGGTCCTGTGCGGTTCCCTCTATCTGGTGGGGCGATTCCTCGGTGACCTCGCCCAGAAAACCAACCAACCGTAGGGGTTGGGTCTCCCAACCCTAGCCCCACCGATCACCCCAAGCCCGCTCGACCCTGGCCCTGGGCATGTCAGTGATCGCGGGGGCTGGGCGGGAAAACCCCGCCCCTACAGGTGGATCTTTTGGGAGAACGCGATCATGGGGTTGTAGGGCCATTTGACGGCACCCCCGAACCGACCCTAGCGGTAGTCCAGGCTCTGGATGTGCAGCAGCCGCGCCTCGGGACGGCGGAAGCGATCGAGCTGCTGCTCAAAGAATTGGCGATTCTTGAGGCGGTGCTCCGGATCCGGGTCATCGAGGGGATAGCAAGTTGCCTGCCGCAGGGCTTGAATCACCGCCGAGGTGACGCAATACATCGATCGCTGGAACGTAATGCCAATCTGCACCAGCAGGTCGCGATCGCGGCGGCCATAGCCGTCATAGTAGGCGCGCAATTCATCCGGCAAAAAGTGCAGCATATCCTGCATCAGCAGCGTCGGCGGAATGCCCGCAGAACCGATGGGCAACGGATCCGCGTAGAGAATGCCGTAGTGGAAATCCGCCTGCTCGTGGGGAATTTGATCCGCCTGGGCATTGTAGGATTTGGTGCCCCGGAACGGGTTGGTGCGATAGAACACCGCTTCCACGTAGGGCAGGGCCGCATCGCTGAGCCAGTTAAATCCCTTCGATCGCGGCACCAATTCAAACACCTCATCGCCAATTTTCACCTCATGGTAAATAGGGCGACTGGCGACGGCGAAAATGCCATTGAACAGGAAATTCATGGCATCGGGCACACTGGCGATCGTGCCGTCCTTGTACTGGTCATACATTTCAAAGAAGACCGGAGCCATCACTTCCCAAAACAGCCCCAGGTTGCTGTAGTAGGACAGTTGGCGGCACTGCTCATAGAACGCTTCCGGATAGAGTTTATATAAACCCAGCATGGCCGGATTGCCCTTGAAGTAGGCCCAGATGGCGCGATCGCAATTTTGGCGATATTCATCCGTGTCCAAATACGGGTCAAAGCCGCCCCCCATGCCCCGGTGCCACAGCATCGCCCGCATACAGGCTTCGGCGAATTCCATGTTGATGCGATCGTGCCAGAGGTGGTGAAGCAAACGCGGCAGGGAACCGGTTTCACCCCGTTTCATAAAGGCGCGCAGTTCCGGATGGGCATCGCCGCCGCCGCGCCACACCCGCAGTTCCGATTGATCGCCCGCGTAGCTATTTTGGCGATCTAAATATTCGTCCGGCAGGAAATATTTAAAGAAGGGCAGCGGATTTAAAAATTCCCGCTCAGCGATGTACAGCAAATCGCGCCAATAGAAATCCATCGGCACCGCATACGCCTTATAGATGCAGATAATTTGCATCAGGTTTTCGGGGGTGTCCGGCAGCATGGCACCGCCCGCTTCGAGGCGATGGATAATCTCAGCGAAGGGGTGGGTGGAGGGGGGCAATTGTAGATTGGCGGCGGTCATCTCTACGGCTCCTAAAAAGCTAGAAAGGGGGGTAGGGTTGGGGATTGAACTGGCCCTACCCAACCTTAAAAAAGGGCTCTCAATGCAAGGCTGCTCTAAACTTCACCCATCACGACAACCGGTGGTGAAAGGGCAGCATTTCAGGGGTTTTGCTAAGGCAAAGTGGGTGCTTCGGTGGCGGGGGCCAATGTGGCGATCGCGGTTTCCGGGGGCACCGTCGGGGCGGCGGCGGCGGCATAGCCAGCGGTGATCGGCTCGCTCCAGCGCACCAGGCCAGCGGGCCAAATGCCAAAGGCAAAGATCATCACCGTCAGCACCAGGGCGGGCACCTGTTGCAGCCAGGGCACCGTGGGGTAGGGCACGGGGGTTTCGTCGAGCTTGCCGAAGCAGGTGCGGTTGATGGCGATCGCAAAGTAAACCGCCGTCAGACCGGACGCGACGACGCACAACGACGCCATGACGGGATAGACGCTGAAGGCCCCTTGAATAATGGCGAATTCCGCCGTGAAGCCCACCAAACCGGGGATTCCCGCACTCGCCATGGCCGCCAGCACAAACAGGGAACTGGTGGCGGGCAGGCCGCGCATGGGGTGCATCAGGCCGCTGAGGGCGTCGCGATCGCGCGAACCGGTGACCGATTCAATGGTGCCCGCCAGGTAAAACAGCAGCGCCGCAATCAAACCGTGGGCCACCATTTGCAGCGAGGCCCCCAATAGGGACAGGGGCGTCAGTGCTGCCAGGGCAACGATGAAATAGCCCATATGGCCGATGGAACTGTAGGCGATCGTCCGCTTGAGATCCCGCTGGGCCAGGGCATTGAAGGATCCATACAAGGCCCCCAAGGCACCGACGAGCGCGAGACCGGGCGCGATCGCGGCCCAGGCATCGGGGAACGCCCCCAAACCGTAGCGAATCAGGCCAAAGGCCCCCAATTTCGCCGCCGCACCGCTCAGCAAAATCGACACGGGGGGCGACGCTTCCGCATAGGTATCCGGCTGCCAGCTATGGAGGGGAATCAGGGGTAATTTAATGCCAAATCCCAACAGCAACAGGCCCAAACAAATCAACTGGGCCGTCAGGGGCAGATGGCTAAAATCAAGGCCCGCGCGATCAAAATTCTCCGCCCCCGAAAGCCAGGTGGCACACAGGAACGACACCAAAACAAAGGAGCCGGACAGGGCCGTGAAAATCAAAAATTTGGTGGCCGCATAGCCCTTGCGATCGGGGCTGCCCCAGATGGCAATGAGCAGATAAAAAGGAATCAATTCCAGTTCATAGAACAGGATGAACAGGAGCAAATTCTGGGCCAAAAATGCGCCATTCAAACCGGCCCCCGCCAGCAGCAGCAGGGCATAGTACAGGCGAGGCCGATGGAGATTTTGGCTCGGGCTCGCCCACAGGGCCACCCACAGCACCAGGGCGCTCAACCCCAGCACCGGCAGGGATAGGCCATCAACGCCGACGCTGTAGGTCAACCCCAGTTTGGGCAGCCAATCGATCGCGGTGGACCACTGGGGGGCGATCGCGGCGGGGTCGAATTGCGTTGCCATCGCCAGAACAATTGCGGCGACGGCGCTGGCGAAGGTCAGGGCAAGGCGGCGGGCCGTTTGGCTCGATAGGTTGGGCCACAGGGCGATCGCGATCGCCCCGAGGATGGGAATGACAATGGTGAGGCTAGAAAACATCGCTGGACCTGAAGGCTAGGACTCTAGAAACATGAAGGATCGATCTAGCTAGAAGGAAAAATTCAGGGCCAGGGGGCTCTCGGCCACCACGGGCCAGCCCACCAACACCCCAAACAGCAGCAAACTCGACAGGATCGACAGGGCATAGAACTGGGCGCGCCCGGACGTGTTGTAGCGCAGCCCCTGGCCCCCCATCAGGGCCGCAGCCCCCATGGCATTGGCAATGCCGTCGATGATGAACCGGTCAAACCAGGCCAGGGCGCGGCCCAGGGCACCGACCCCATTGACCACCGTCAGGCGGTAGAGGTCCGGCGTATAAAAATCCCGAGCGAAAAAGTCCCGCACCGGCGCACCCAGACCGGCCAAGAGCGGCTTCGGCTGCGCGCCCCAGTAGCCAATCCCGCCGATCGCGAGGCCCGCCAATGAACTGACCACCACGGCGATCGCCACTGGCCAATGGGCCAACGCCGCCGCCCACGTTTCCGCGAACCAATCCGTCAGGCCCAGCAGCAGCGGCACATGGAGCACAAACCCCAGCGCGATCGCCGTGGGCAGGGTCATGGTCCAGCTCACCTCCGGGGCGCGCTCGGTCATCGGTTTGATCTGGCCAAAGAACATCAACCCCAGGGCGCGGGCCAACGCGATCGCCGCCAGCGCATCCGCCACCAGCAGCGCGATCGCCAACCCCGCCTCCGACGGCCACAGGTGATCCACCGCCGCAAACGTGGTCCAAAATCCCCCCAGCGGCGGCAGGGCGATCACCCCAGCGGCCCCGACGGCAAAGCCCAGACCCGGCACCGGACGGCGACCCCACAGGCCCCCCATCTGGCGCAGATCCTGGGTGATGCAGTTCCAAACAACGCTGCCCGACGCCATCACCAGCAGCCCCATGGCCATGCCAAAGGCGAACAGGCCCGCCAACGCAGTGGTTCCCTGGCCCGTGGCAATCTGCACAAAGGCAATGCCCATGGCGCTACTGGTCAGATACGACAGCACCCGCTTCACATCCACCTGGGCGATCGCGATCGCGGCGCAGCCCACCGCCGTCGCAATGCCAATGGACGCCTCCACCGTCACCGCGATCGGCGACAGATTAATCACCGGCTGCAACTTAACTAAAACCCAAGCCCCCGCCTGGACCACCACCGCATTCCGCAAAATCGTCGCCGGGAGCGGTGCCTCCATGGCCTCATCCAGCCACAGGTGCAGCGGCAGTTGGGCACATTTCCCCGCCGGACCCGCCACCAGGGCCAGCCCCAGCAGCGTCGCCGCCCAGGGGGTCAAATCCGCCGTGGTCGCCCACAGGGCCAGCTCCTCAAAATTCCACGTCCCCGCCACGGGCAGCAGGGCAATAATCCCCAGCAGCAGGGCCAAATCCCCCACCCGCTTGGTCAAGAACGCATCCCGCGCCCCGGTGACCACCAGCGGCTGGGCAAACCAAAATCCAACCAGTAGATAGGTCGCCAGGGTCAGCAGCTCTAGAAGCACATAGCTGAAAAAGGCCGAATCGCAAAGCATCAGCACGCAGGTGCCCGCCTCGAACAGCCCCAGCAGGGAGAAAAATCGCGCCCAGCCCCAGTCCATTTCCAGGTAGCCGATCGCGAAGACCTGGGCCAGGGCATTGGTACCCGTAATCACGGCCATGGCCGCCACGGCGATCGCGGACGCCGTTAGATCCAGCGTCACATGGACCCCCGCCGCCTGGAACCAGGTAATGGATAAATGGCGCACCGGCTGATCCCACAGGGCCACCAGGGCCAACACACTGTGGCTAAAGGCCAGCAAAGTTGCCAGCAGGCTCAGGTAGCCCGACGGACGCGGCCCCGTTTTTTCGATCGCTCCCGGCGACCACAGCAGGGCCAAAACCCCCGCCACCAAGGTGTACAACGGCACAATCCAGACCCACTGGAGCGCCACCTCAAAGATTTGTTCCATCAGGATTTCTCACCTCCATTTGAGGATTGTTCAGGGGTGCCATGGACCGCCGCCTAGACGACCAGGCGATCGCTACAAAAATCGCGTTAGCCCTGGCGTGCCGTGGCCCTAGCCCGCTCCAGCAAAACAACCGCAAGCCGGACCGACCCCAGCAGGATTCGCTAAAGCAACGGTTTGCCGAAGCAAAACTTAATATTGTTTTAGATTTTCTTAAAAACCAGGATAGCGGTTGGCGGGGGTGGGGAAAAGATAAGTTCAGGTTGATTTTCTGATTCCATCCCAAGGCTTAGCTTATTAATTCTCCCTTGGGTCACCGTAGGGGTTGGGTCTCCCAACCCGGCCCCCCGCGATCGCCCCAATCCCGTTCAACCCTGGAAAATATGGGGGCACGGCGGGACGGAAACCACGGGTGGGGCTGGGCTCGTTTAGTCTTCGTAGGCTTCCATGGGCGCGCAGGAGCAAACCAGGTGGCGATCGCCCCAGGCGTTATCGATCCGTCCCACGGCGGGCCAGAATTTGTGCTCCCGGGTCCAGGGGGCCGGATAGGCCGCCACCTCGCGGGAATAGGGCCGCTCCCAGCGATCGCCCAGCAGGATCGCCGCCGGGTGGGGCGCATGTTTCAGGGGATTGTCATCGGTGGGCATCTCCCCCCGTTCGATCGCGGCGATCTCCTCCCGGATGGCGATCAGGGCCGCGCAGAAGCGATCCAGCTCCTCCTTGGATTCACTTTCCGTCGGCTCGATCATCATCGTCCCCAGGACCGGCCAGGACACCGTGGGCGCATGGAAGCCATAGTCCATCAGCCGCTTGGCCACATCCTCCACCTCGATCGCGGCGGACCGTTTGACTAAACGCAAATCGATAATGCACTCGTGGGCCACATCCCCCGACTCGCCGCGATAGAGCACCGGGAAGGCGCGATCGACCCGGGCCGCCACGTAATTGGCATTGAGGATGGCGATTTTGGTCGCTTGGGTGAGCCCCTCGGCCCCCATCATTTTGATGTACATCCAGGAAATGGGCAGGATGCTGGCGCTACCCCAGGGGGCCGCCGACACGAAGCCCACCGGATGGGGCTGCTCCGTGGTGCCCAGGTCGGTCTTGGGCAAAAAGGGCACCAGATGGGTCGCCACGCCGATTGGCCCCATGCCGGGACCGCCGCCCCCGTGGGGAATGCAGAAGGTTTTGTGGAGATTGAGGTGGCACACGTCCGCCCCAAAGTCGCCGGGACGGCACAGGCCCACCAGGGCGTTGGTGTTGGCCCCATCCATATAAACCTGGCCGCCGCAGCGGTGGACGATCGCGCAGATGTCCTTGATGCCCGTTTCAAAGACGCCGTGGGTGGACGGGTAGGTGACCATCAGGGCCGCCAGGTGGTCCGCGTGCTGCTGGGCTTTGGCCGTCAGATCCTCTAGGTCGATGTTGCCGCGATCGTCACACTGGATGGGCACCACCTTCATGCCGGCCATGACGGCGCTGGCGGGGTTGGTGCCATGGGCGGAGGTGGGAATCAGGCAAATGTGGCGGTGCCCTTCGCCGCGAGCCTTGTGGTACTGCTGAATGGTGAGCAACCCGGCATATTCCCCCTGGGAACCGGCGTTGGGCTGGAGGGAGATGGCGGCAAAGCCGGTGATTTCGGCCAAATCCCGCTCCAGTTGCTCGAACAGGATCTGGTAGCCCCGGGCGCGATCGCGGGGGGCGTAGGGGTGAATGCTGCCAAATTCCGGCCAGGTGACGGGCATCATTTCCGCCGCCGCATTCAGCTTCATCGTGCAGGAGCCCAGGGGAATCATGGACGTATTGAGGGCCAGATCCTTGGCTTCGAGGCGATGGAGATAGCGCATGAGGGCGGTTTCTGACCGGTGCGCCCGGAAGATCGGCTGGGTCAAAAAGTCGCTGGTGCGGGCGATCGGGGCGTCGTAGGGGCGATCGCACTCCTTGGCCAGATCATCGGCGGTCCAGAGCAACTGCTTCGAGTCCGCAAAGGCGGCCACCAGTTCCGCCCAATGGTCCGCCGTGGTGGTTTCATCGAGGCTGATGCCCACGGATCCGTCGGCGAAGTAGCGCAGGTCCAGGGTTTTGGCCTCTAGGGCCGTGCGGATGGCGAGCTGGGTTTGGTGGGGGGCCGCTTCGGTGGGCCGGATGCGGATGGTGTCGAAGGTGATCGCGCGATCGACCTGATAGCCCAGCCGTTCGAGGGCCGTCGCCAGGGCCAGGGTGAGCGATCGCACCCGCACCGCGATCGCCCGGAGCCCGTCGGGGCCGTGGTAAATGGCATAGGCCGCCGCCATCACCGCCAACAGCACCTGGGCCGTGCAGATATTGCTCGTGGCCTTGTCGCGGCGGATGTGCTGCTCGCGGGTTTGCAGGGCCAGCCGCAGGGCCGGATCCCCATTGACATCCCGCGACTGGCCGACGATCCGCCCCGGAATTTGGCGCTTGTAGGCTTCGCGGGTGGCAAAGAACGCCGCGTGGGGACCGCCGTAGCCCAGGGGCACGCCGAACCGTTGGGCACTGCCGATCGCGATGTCAGCCCCCCACTCTCCGGGCGGCGTCAGCAGGGTCAGGGCCAGCAGATCCGTCGCCACGATCACCAGCGCCCCGGCCCGGTGGGCGCGCTCCACCACCTCGGCGTAGTCCGCGATCGCCCCCGTCGTGGTGGGATATTGCAAACAAATGCCAAAGGCCGCCCCTTCCCCGGACGTCACCTCAAAATCAAACGTCTGCCAATCCGCGATCGCCACCTCAATGCCCAACGGCAGCGCGCGGGTTTTGAGCACCTCGATCGTCTGCGGATGGCAGCCCGAATCCACCCAAAAGCGATTGGCCCCCTTCACCTTGCACAGGCCCCGCGCCATCGCCATGGCCTCCGCCGCCGCCGTCCCCTCATCGAGCAGGGACGCATTGGCAAGTTCGAGCCCCGTCAGTTCCGTCACCAGGGTCTGAAAATTCAGGAGCATTTCCAAGCGCCCCTGGGCAATTTCCGCCTGATAGGGGGTGTAGGCCGTGTACCAGCCCGGATTTTCCAAAATATTGCGCTGCACCACCGGCGGCACGATGCAGTTGTAGTAGCCCATGCCGATGTGCGATCGCCACAGTTGATTCTGCTGCGCGATCGCCTTGAGGGCCGCCAAAGCCTCCGCCTCCGTTTTGGGGGGATCGAGTTGAAGGGCGCGATCGAGTCGAATCGCCGACGGCACCACGCGATCGATCAGCGCCTCCAGATCCGTCACCCCCAGCGTCGCCAGCATTTGCGCCACCTCCGCCCCATCCGGGCCAATGTGCCGCTGGGCAAAGGGGCGGCCCCCCGGCGTGGGCAACGGCGCAGGGGAATTGAGCTTCACCGGCTCGGTCACCAGGCGATCGCCCTGGGGGACAGCGGGAGAGGTGGGAGATGCGGGTTGGGACGCTTGAATCATGGGAGGCGGAAACACTCCGGGCCAGTTGGATGAATAGGGATGCTCCCCATTGTGTCGGATATTGAAGATTCTTTGCGGCGGGGCCGTTGCCTGGGGGGAATTTTTTTGGCCCGAGCCCCAACGGTTCCGCCACCAAACCGGCCCAACGCCACAAAAAAAGAGGCCCGCCTTGGACCTCAATCTATCGATGGGAATTGCTGATGAGGTTGATGGGAGGGGCCGCGCGCGATCGCGCCCTCGATCCCCCCCAATTCCCTAGGCCGCATTAGTCACGGCTATTGAGGGCAATCAAAAACCGCAGCAGGAAAATGAACAGGTTGATGTACGTCAAATACATCGACAGGGCCGCCGACAGGTACTGGCGATCGTTATAGGTGCGCGGCAGGATGAAAAAGTCCACCACCGCGCTACCCATGAACAGCACCACCCCAAAGCCAGAAATGGCCAATTCAAACAGGGTGGGCGTGTGGATGCCAAACAGCCCCAGCAGCAACTGGATGCCAATGACGACCAACAGACCAATCAGGCCCAGGCTGAAGGTTTGGGTCAGGGCGAGGCCATCCTCTTCCGACAGGCGGTTAGCAATGGGCCGCGCGGCGATGAACGTAAGGCCGCAGGCGAGGGCCGCAAAGCCAATGCCGCCAATGCCCACCCCCGACGTGCCGAGGGCCTGGAACACGAGACCCGTCAGGGTGTAGCCCGACAGCAGGCTGTAGGTGGCCAGCAGGGGCAGGGCCGTGGCGTTGTTGGCCTTTTCGGCGATGTTGCTGCCAATGAAAAAGAGGGCGATTTCCGCAATCAGGGCCACCCAGAAGCTGGTCATGAACAGCCCCGGATTGGTGGCCAGCAGGTTCAGGCCGCCGTAGGTGCCAACCGCCGTCAACACCAGGCCGCCGCCGACGTAGGGCAGGGCGTTGGGGATGACATTGGGGCCGACGAGGGCGTTCTGACGCGCTTCGGCCATGGCTTTGCGAAAGTTGCTGGTGTTTGCCATTTCGTCCGCTCCTGTGGTGGGGACGATCGCGGGTCCGTGGGGGTGCCCAACTGATCGCGCCCAAAATACTCAAGGGTTAGTCTGCAAAAATTTGCCTGGTTCCATTGTGCCCTGATGGCCCGTCTCGTGGGCGATCGCGGCGGTTGAGAAATCCGAACCTGTGCGGCGGTGCTCCCCTGTGCTAGCGGGGATGGGGCTGGCTGGTGGGGGCTGGGCGAGGAAACCTTGCCCCTACGGTGGGGGAAAGGGCCGCAGGGCAAAAATTCAGACGAGGGAAAGGGCCACGATCGCCACGCCCGCCGTTGCTACACAGGCCCCAATGCTGGCGCGCCAACTGAGGCGATCGCCCAGGAGCGCCACCACGGGCAACACAAAAATGGGGCTGGTGGCGATCAGGGTTTGGGCCACGCCGACGGGGGCATATTTGAAGGCCGTTTGCTGGAGCCAAATGCCGCCGAAGGTGCCGGTCAGGGCCGCTAGGGCGATCGCTCCCCAAGTGCGCCATCGAGTTCTAGAGGTTAACGGTTTACGGTAGGTTCGCCTGCGGGGCTGGGCGGTCCACCGGGCGATCGCGAGCCACAGCAGCACCGGCACAGTTCCCGCCACCAGCCGCACCAGGGTACTGTGCAACGGCAACACCACCGTTTCCGCCAGGGCCGTCCGGGCCAGGAGCGCCCCCGCCACCTGGGCGATCGCGGCCACCACCGCCCACCCCATGCCCCAGGAATCGAGGGGGTGCGATCGCCCCCAATCTGCCCCGATTTTCCCCGCCTCAGTTTGCTCCGCCAGGGTCCAGCCCACGCCCCCCACGGTGACGCCAATGCCCGCCCACACCGGCAACGGCAGCCGCTCCCCCAACAGCAGCGAGCCCGCGATCGTCACCAGGATCGGCACCAGCAGTTCAAACAGCAGCACCCGCCGCGCCCCCAGCCGGTTGAGGGCCAGAAAGTAGGCCGTATCCCCCACGGCGATGCCTAAAAATCCGCTGAGCCCCAGCAGCGCGATCGCCCGCCCGTCCACGGACCACGGTTGCCCCAGCAGTGCCATGGCCCCCGCGATCGCCGCGATCGCCACACAACCCTTGGCCCCATTGAGCACCAGCGGTGGCAGCGATCGCCCCAGCCGTTCATAGAGCACCGTCGCGATCGCCCAGCAGGCCGCCGCCGCCAGCGCCGCGATCGCCCCCACCATCACCGATTCCGTCCCCATCACACCCCCACGGCCCCGGTCACCTGCGAACCGTTGCAATGGTTAAAAATTGTATCCGTTCGTAACGGTCTCCCCCGCAACTGTAAATCCCTTTACCATTAGCCCCCGGTCGATCTGCTATTACAAAAAAAGATGCTTTCTAGAGTCCTGACCCTCCCTCAGCCGGTCCACAAAAATCGACCATCCTGTTAGCACTCTTCCCCAGAGAGTGCTAACCCTAAAGCCATCCAGCCATGGTTATTATTCCCAAATTTTCCACGGCTATCCCTCAAGAAAAGTCTTGAATTGACTGGGTAAATCTTCCATGGCAAGGAGCTTAAATCACTTATTCCAAGCTGCTGAAGTTTGATGGCGCATGGGTGATTAAAACCTGATCGCGCCCCTGTTAATGACTCCGTTTCTATTGCGCTTTTAAATTCTTTATCCCCTTTCTTAGGCATCGTTTCCATGGACTATACCTTTGAAATTCTCGGCGTTTCCCCGTTGCTCTATCTCTTTGATCTGCAAAGTTCTCAGCCAAAGGGGGCCAATGATTTGGCGGTGGAATATGTGGGCGCGCTCCACTGCACCCTCGATGCGGCGTTGCGGGCGGTGGAGCCGATCGCGCCGAAACGGGGCTGGGATTGGGAGCGGCTGCGGCGCACGGCGGTCGAAGCGTGGATGCAGAAGGCCGACAGCATTAGCTATTGGAAACAGCGCCTAGAGGATGCGGGGCGCGATGATGTGTTGCTGGTGCGGGTGGCGGAAAGTCGCGATCTGCGGCTGGTGCTGGAAGGGCTGCTGTAGGGCTTGAACAATTCCCCGACGGTGGCGAAAGGTTGCTGAATAGCAAGGCGCGATCGCGGTTTTCCGACCCCTCCCATTTGAGGTTTAGATTGGAGGTGGAACGGTCCCGCGATCGCGCTCCATTGAGAACCCATCAACCTCGGGAAATCGGGCACCATGGCAGTCATCCCCATTTCAGAAGCGGTAACCTTGGCGGAATTGTCGGCGGATTTTGGCCTCACGCGATCGCGCGACCCCGATTTTTTCCAGGAGTGGCGGGGAGAGTTTGAGCCCCTTGGGGAGTTGGATCGGGCCGCGATCGCGCGGGTGGTGCGCTACTACGAAGCGTTGCTAGATCGTGGGGCCGTGTCCGAAAATCTAGTCAAAATGGCCGTGGTGTCGCCCCTTTTAGATTTGGCAGGGTTCTATGAGCCGGAATTCGCGATCGCGGATGAACGGTCGGTGGAGTTGGTGGCGGAGGAGGGCGATCGCCTGTATCGGGGCCGCTTGGATCTTCTGGTTTTGCACCAATCCCTTTGGCTACTGGTGATCGAATCCAAAAGCAGTAGCCTTTCCCTACAAAAAGCGTTGCCCCAAGCCCTAGCCTACCTATTGGCCGGAGAAGGGGTGATCATCTTTGGCCTACTGACCAACGGCAGTGAATTTCGCTTTATTAAACTGGATCGTTTGCAAAAAATCTACGGTATTTCGGGTCTTTTTTCCCTGCTGCCACCGGATGATGAATTGGGAACAGTTGTCCAGATTTTGCGACGATTAAAGACAACGATCTAGGCCGTGATCGCCACGGTCAACCATCCATTTCAACCAACAACAAGACGCGATCGCGGTTCCCCAATGCAACGGTTCCGCGATCGCGCCCAAATTCAGACCAACGTTTAGATCAGTGTGAGAAACGGCGAGACCTAGCTCCGCAGTTCCGCATTGATCACATCGAGGATTTCCTGAGCCCCCTGCGATCGCAGCTTGCCGGCCAACTCGATCCCCAACGCTTCCGCCGTCGCCGTCGGGCCGCTGACCACATCTTTAATAAGTTGCTGCCCATCCAGACTCGCCACCATCCCCGTCAGGGTGAGGGTATCGCCGTCGATGACCGTATTGACCCCGATAGGCACCTGGCAGCCCCCCTCCAAATCCCGCAGGAACGCCCGCTCCGCCAAGCAGCGATCGCGGGTCGGCCCGTGGGACAGAACATTCAAAATTTCAAGAATTTCCGGATCATTGTCCCGGCACTCAATGCCCAGCGCCCCCTGACCCACCGCATGGAGCGAAATTTCCGGCGCGAGGATTTGGTCGATGCGGTCAGTAAAATCCATCCGCGTCAGGCCCGCCACCGCCAAAATCGTCGCGTCGTATTCCCCATCGTCCAGCTTCCGCAGGCGGGTATTGACGTTGCCGCGAATGTCCTTAAAGGTCAGGTGCGGGTAATGGTGGCGCAGTTGGGCCAGCCGCCGCAGGGACGAGGTGCCCACCACGGCCCCCTCCGGCAGATCCGCCAGGGTTTGGCCCTTATATTTCGCGTGGAACACCACCGCATCCGCCGGATTTTCCCGCTCGGTGACGCAGCCGAGGATCAACCCCTCCGGCAGATTCGTGGGCAGATCCTTGAGGGAATGGACGGCGAAATCAAAGGTGCCGTCCCGCATCCCGTCCTCCAGTTCGCGGGTGAACAGCCCCTTGTCGCCAATTTTCGACAGGGCCACATCTAAAACCTTGTCCCCCTGGGTTTCGAGGGTGCAGACCTCGAAGGTGTGGTTGGGAAACTGCCGTTGCAATTCCCCCTGGACCCAGTGGGTTTGGATGAGCGCGAGTTGGCTCTTGCGCGAACCGATGCGAATGGTGCGCTGGCTGGGGGGGTTGGGGGATGCGTTTGCGGTCATGGCGATCATTCGCGCGGGCCGGTCTGCCCACTGGGCTTGGTTTTGTGCCCGTCTAGACTACCGTTCTGCCGCGATCGCGATCGAGTGATCGACATTTTCGTTAACAAACGCAAAGAACCGGCCCAACGATCCACGGCCCCCGCGATCGCCCCACAATTGTCCCAAAGCCCCTAGGCCGCCAGGATCAAGCCCACCTGCTGGGCCGCCAGGTACATCTGGGTCAGTTCGCTCTCGGTAATTTCCGTGGGGTTGTGCCACTGCAACGACAGCAGGGCCACCACGCGATCGCGGAACAGGGCCGGAATCACCGCATGGGCCTTCACGCCCGCCGCCCCGTAGCACTCCGCCGCCGCCAACTCCGGATCATTGGCCAGGTTAGCGCGGGCCTGGATTTTGCCATTGGCAAGGACTTGCTGGGTCAACGGGTCGCGATCGAGCCACGACTCCGGTGTGCCCCCATCCCGCCGGAAGCCCCCCAGCTCAGAGCCCAAGGCCCCCTCGGCCACCGGCACCAGCAAACAGACATCCGTCTCGAAGCGCAGGGAAAATGCCTTCGCCAACTCCGGCAGCAGCCCCGCGCGATCGCCCGTCGATTGGGCCGCCTGGAGGATCGCCCCCATCAATTCATTCTGGGCCTGGGCACGCTCAAGCTCCTGGTTGCGCTGCTTGAGGGTGTCGTAGCTGTCGGCGGCGTACTGCACCACCCCCTTCAGCTCATCGGGATCCCAGGGTTTGGTGATGTACTTGTACACCTGGCCCGAGTTGATGGCATCGACGAGATCCTCCACGTCCGTGAAGCCCGTCAGGATGATGCGCACCGTATCGGGGAAATCGGGGACCGTCTTGCTGAGGAACTCGGTGCCCTTCATTTCCGGCATCCGCTGGTCCGAAATGATCACGGCCACTTCCCCTTCGCTGCGGAGGATATCGAGGGCCGCTGCGCCGCTGTCCGCCTTCAGGACGTTGAAGTCGCGCCGGAAGGTGCGATAGAGCAGATCGAGGTTGTCGGGTTCGTCGTCAACAACCAACATTTTGGGTTTTGGCGGACGTCGTGAAGGTTTCAATTGTTCTCGAATCCCATCGATCTCGGCTGCAAGCTTTTCCATAACGATAGCAATTTTAGCGGGGGCTCTCGTGCGCTATCCATGCCCCTAAGGATATCAAGACGATATCAGGAACATTTCCCTATTACCCTTTATAGGATACGCGCAATGGGTGGCCCATCGTCAGGGGGCGATCGCGCGGTGGCGGGTGGGCTAGGGGGGTGGGATGATGGCGATCGCGGCGGTGGCTCGGGCGCGGTGGAGGGTACGGGGGCTTGTTCGTTAAGCGGGTTGAGATTTCCAATTTCAAGTCCTTTGGGGGGACGGTGGCGGTGCCGCTGTTGCCGGGATTTACGGCGATTTCGGGGCCGAATGGCTCGGGCAAGTCCAATATCCTCGATGCGCTGCTGTTTGCCCTGGGGCTGTCGTCGTCGAAGGGGATGCGGGCCGATCGCCTGCCGGATCTGGTGAATCAGTCGTCGGTGGGGGCGGCGGCGGGGGCTGCTGCTGGAAAATCCTCCCGGCGATCGACGGTGGAGGCGACGGTGACGGTCACGTTTGATCTGACGGCGGAGGCGCGGGCCTTTGGGGCGGCGATCGCGCGGTCAACCCCAGACACTCCAGAGGGGGAAGAGGGATCGGCGTCGGGCCTGTCGGAGGCGGATTTGGGGGCTTTGCCGGTGGTGCTCGATGACGAGGGACGGCCCCAGGAGGAGTTGCGGGTGACGCGGCGGCTGCGGGTGACGCCCCAGGGTACCTATACGTCGAACTATTACCTGGACGATCGCCCCTGTACGTTGACGGAATTGCATCAGCAGTTGAACCGCCTGCGCATCTACCCGGAGGGCTACAACGTGGTGCTCCAGGGGGATGTGACGGGGATTATTTCGATGCACCCTCGGGAGCGGCGGCAGATTATTGATGAGCTGGCGGGGGTGGCGAATTTTGACCGCAAGATCGAGAAGGCGCGCCACACCCTCGAGGAGGTGAAGGAGCACGAGGATCGCTGCCACATCGTGGAGCAGGAGCTGAAGGCCCAGGGGGAGCGGCTGGATCGCGATCGCGCCAAGGCTCTCAAATATCAGGCATTGAAGGGGCAGCTTCAGGAAAAATTAATCCTGGAACAGGTGGCCCGCTGGCGGGTGGAGTCGGCCCAGGCGATCGCCCTGGAGGCGGAAATTGCCCAGGAGGAGGAGGCGCTGGCGGCGCTGGCGGCGGCGATCGCGGCGGGGGAGGCAACCCTGGCGGAAACCATTGCCCAGCTCGATGACCTCAACCGCACGGTGAAGGCCCTGGGGGAAACGGAGCAGTTGGCCCTTCAGGCGGAGTTGGCGAAACAGCAGGCCACCCTAGAGCAGCGGCTCAAGCGGCTCCAGGAACTCCAGGAGGCGGATCGGCAGGCCCTGCGCGATCGCGCGGCGATCGAAGCGTCCCGGCGGGAGTTGGCCCAAACCCGCAAACGGTTGGCGGCGCAAGAACCGGATTTTAATGATGCGATCGCGGCGGCCCGTCAAACTCGCGATCAGGCCCAGGCGAATCTCGAAACCGCACGGCAGGCGACGGCGGCGATCGCGGGGGCGTCCCAGGCTTTTCTGGAGCAACAGGGGCAATTGCGCCACCAGATTGATGACTTGCAGGGGCAGTTGGAACCGGCCCGCGCTGAGCAAACCCAGCTTCAGGAGCGGGAGCAGCAGTGGGCGGCCCAATTGGCGGAAACGGTGGATCAATTAACGGCCCTCGAAACTGACCGCGCGGAAAAAGTCAGCCAACTGGACCAGGCGCGATCGCGCTTAGCCCCCCTCGAAGCCCAGGTGGTTACCCTAGCCCAGGCGATCGCCACCGCCGAACAGGAATTGCAATTGCAGGAACAAACCCGCGATCGGCTCCTGGAGGAACAGCGCCAACGGCAGCGGCAACTGGACAAACTCGAAGCCCAACTGCAAGCCCAGCGGGAAACCCAGGGCACCCACGCGGTGCAAGTCCTCCTCAGCAGCGGCCTGTCGGGTCTGTGTGGCCTCGTGGCGGAACTGGGCCGGGTGGATGCGCCCTACCAAATCGCCCTGGAGGTGGCCGCCGGGGGCCGGTTGGGCTACCTCGTGGTGGAAGATGACAGCGTGGCCGCCGCCGCGATCGCCCTCCTGAAGCGAGAACGGGCGGGCCGGGTGACATTACTGCCCCTCAACAAAATCCGTGGCAACGGCCCCAATGGCCCCAACGGTCTCCGGGCGGCTTTGCAGCGGGGCGGCACCCCCGACGGCTGGATCGATTACGCCACCAACTTGATTGAATTTGACGATCGCTACCGCAACATTTTTGAGTACGTTTTCGGCGCGACGGTCATCTTTGAAACCCTTGACCAGGCCCGCCCCCACCTGGGTAAACACCGCATCGTCACCCTGGATGGGGAATTGCTCGAAACCAGCGGAGCCATGACCGGCGGCAGTCTCCAGCGATCGCGCGTCGGCCTGCATTTTGGTAGCGCCACCGGCCCCACGGATGACCACCCCGCCCTGCGGGAGCACCAAAGCCGCCTGTCAGAACTCGATCGCATCCTCGGGCGCTGCGACGGCGCGATCGCCCAGGCCAAACTCGATCGCCAGCGCCATAGCCAAGCCCTCGACGCCCTGCGATCGCAGCATCGGGACGCCCAGCGGCAGGTGGAACAGCTCGAAACCCTGCTCATCACCACCGATCGCCAGATCGAACGCCTCAACGGCCAGCGCGATCGCCTCAGCGCGGACCTGACCACCTGCCGCGATCGCCTCACCCAGCTTGGGCAGACCATCCCCCCCCTCGAACAGCAGCGCGATCGCCTCCTCGCCGACCTCGCCCAACTGGAAGCCGCCCACGACCACAGCGAATGGCAAACCTTACAGGCCCAGCAGCGCGATCGCGAAACCGCCCTCGACCATGCCCGCACTGCCCTACAAACCGCCGAACAGGCCCTCACGGACCTCCACACCGAGCGGGAAAAATTGCAGGACCGCGATCGCCAACTGCAAGAGCAACTCACCCGCGCCGATCGCGATCGCCAGGATCGCCACACCACCCTCCAAACCCTCGACCAGGACCAAACCCAACTGCGCCAAGCGATCGTCCAACTGCAAGATCAAATCGCCGCCCTCGAAACCACCCTCAGCGAACGCAAAGCCCAGCGCGATCGCCTCGAACTCCAGCGCGACCAGCAGCAGCAGCGCCAGCAAAAACAGCAATTCCAGCAGCAAACCCGCCAAGCCCAGCAGGCCACCCGCCACACCCAACTGCAAACCCTCCGCGATCGCCTCACCGAACAGCAAACCCAACTGCCCGACCCCCTCCCCGAACTCCCCACCACCCTCACCGCCGACACACTCCCCGCCTACCTCGACCAACTCCAGAGCGAAACGCGATCGCTCCAGCAGCGCATCAGCGCCCTCGAACCCGTCAACATGCTCGCCCTCGACGAATACAACCGCGTCCAGGAACGGCTCAACGACCTCAGCGCCAAACTCGCCACCCTCGAAGAAGAACGCACCGAACTACTTCTGCGCGTCGAAAACTTCACCACCCTGCGCCAACAAGCCTTCTACGAAGCCTACGAAGCCGTTGATCGCAACTTCCGCACCATCTTCGCCGAACTCTCCCAAGGCGATGGCCGCCTCCACCTCGACGACCCCGAAGACCCCCTCAACAGCGGCCTCAACCTCATCGCCCACCCCAAGGGCAAACCCGTGCGCCGCCTCGCCTCCATGTCCGGCGGCGAAAAATCCCTCACCGCCCTCAGCTTCATCTTCGCCCTCCAGCGCTACCGCCCCTCCCCCTTCTACGCCTTCGACGAAGTGGACATGTTCCTCGACGGGGCCAACGTCGAACGGCTCGCTAAGATGGTCAGGCAACAGGCCCAGGAAGCCCAATTCATCGTCGTCAGCCTGCGGCGACCCACCATCGAGTCCGCCGATCGCGTCATCGGCGTCACCCAAGCGCGCGGAGCCCACACCCAGGTTTTAGGCATCGCCCTCTAACCCCAAATCCCCTTCGGTATGATTTAGTTAATTACCGAAGATGGTTTACGGAACCCACTGAACGGATCAGACCGCGCCCCTTAGGGTTAAATAGCCAACGGCACCCCCCGGATCGCCACCGACCCGCCCACGCTCGCCCCCGATCGCCTCGGAATTCCCCACCCTCAATTCAATGACCCCTGAATCTATCCGCCAACGCTCTGACCTGCTCGGTACGATGATCGTCACGCGCAACACCGGCAAGCGCCTGGGCATCGTCAGCCAACTGTGGGTTGATATTGATCGCCGGGAAGTCATTGGCTTTGGTGTCAAGGACAGTATCCTCGCCGTGTCTGCCCTGCCCCGCTTCATGGCCCTCGATAGCATCAGCCAAATCGGCGATGTGATCCTGGTGGAAGATGACCGCGCGATCGAGGACGCGATCGACACGGAACTCTACAGCACCCTCATCGGCAGCGAAGTGATCACCGAAACCGGCGAACTGCTCGGTAAGGTGCGTGGCTTCAAGTTTGATGTGGAAGATGGCCGCGTCACGTCGATCATCATTGCCTCGATCGCCCTGCCGCAGATCCCTGACCAGGCCATCAGCACCTACGAACTGGGCATTGATGAGGTGGTCAGCAGCGGCCCCGATCGCCTGATTGTGTTCGAGGGGGCCGAGAGCCGCCTCATTCAGCTATCTGTCGGTGTTTTGGAGCGGCTCGGCATCACCAGCCCCCCCTGGGAACGGGAGGATGAGGATTTGTATTTCACCCCCAGCGCCGCGCCGGGTAATCAGTTGGGCACGGGCCTGCGCCAGGAAACGGCCACCCGCGATCGCGCCTACGGTGGCAATGAAGCCTGGGATGAGGATGAATGGACCGAAGCGGATCCGGCCTACGGGCGATCGCGCCGCCAGGAAGCCGCCTATGAGGAGCCCTACTACGGCGATCGGCGTCAGGAGGAGTATGACTACGAAGAAACCTACGAAGACGTAGAGGCGGACGCCTGGGCCGACGAAGAAGCGCCCCAATACCAAGCGCCCAAACTCAACATTCCTGAAAAGACCCGCCAGCGCCAGCCCGAATACGAGGACGGCTATTAGGCCACTGATCTACATAATTTAGATGCTCCATCAAATCACGACCCCCGAAACGATTCAAACGCTGTTGGATCGGGATATTCGCTTTCTCAAGGACCACGGCCTGACCGATGCGATCGCCCAGTTGGGGCAAATCATTGAGAGCTTCAACCGCGATCGCCCTCCCCTCGGGCAACTGTTCTATCAACTGGGCAGTTTTTTCTATCGCCTCAAGCGCGACCTGTGGGATAACCCCAGCGCCAGCGACATCTGCCAGGACAAGCAGTACGAATATTTTGGGGCATTTTTCTACAGCCAAGGGCAGGGCCATCAGCAAAACGGCGATCTCTGGCGCTACTTCCAGAGCAATCAACTGCGTCCCCTGATCAATAAGTGGATTCATTATTTTGATGTCTATGAATCCCACTTTCAGCGGTTTCGAGGTCAGCCCATTACCCTAGTGGAAATCGGCGTTTTCAAGGGGGGCAGCCTGGGCCTGTGGCGGCATTACTTTGGCGAGGAAGCCATCATTTATGGCATTGATGTCGATCCGGCCTGCCAACAGTTCGCCCAGGGCAATACGAAAATCATCATTGGCGATCAGGGCGATCGCGCCTTCCTCAAATCCCTGCTGGAACAATTGCCCCCCATGGACATCTTGATTGACGATGGGGGCCACACCATGGAGCAGCAGATCGCCACCTTCGAGGTGCTCTATCCCCACATCAAGGACGGGGGCGTTTACCTGTGCGAAGACTGCCACACCTCCTATTGGTCCGCCTATGGGGGCAGCGATCGCGGTGGCGACACCTTTCTGGAGTACAGCAAAAACTGGGTGGATTCCCTGCATTACTGGCACCAGCGATCGCCCTACCAGGAGCCGGACGCGATCGCCCAGAGTGCCAAATCCATCCATTTCTATGACAGCATCGTCGCGATCGAGAAAGTCAAAAAAACGCCCCCCTTCTGGCAAAAAATCGGCTGGCAACAGACCGAAGATTAAAGATTGCCTAAGCCAAGCATTCATTTAACCCAAGTGAATTTCTAAAATTCCCCATGAAATTCCCCTTTCACCAGCCGACCCTACAATTACTTGATGGTCTCTCCGGCGTCGAACTGGGGGCCGCCTCCCACAATCCCTTCGGCGTCAATGCCCTGAATGTGGCCCCCGAATGGAACTACGACATCTATCACGAAAATCAGGTGAAGCAGGGGGAAGAGCCGATCAAAATTGATCTGTATGGCCATGCGGCCCAGATTCCCGTGGCCGATCGCAGTCTAGATTTTGTCCTGTCGAGCCATGTGATCGAGCATATCCCCGACCCCATTTCCGCCTTCGTGGAATGGCAGCGAGTCATTAAACCGGGGGGCTATGTCATCGCGATCGTGCCCCAGCCCGACGCCCTGGTGGAAGATAAACGGCCCCTGTCCCCCTACGATCGCCTCGTGCGCGCCCATCGGGAGCGGTGGACTCCGGACACCTCGCCACCGGGCAGTATTTTTAAGGACCACTATTGGAAATTCACCTCCATCACCTTCCGCAATTTCGTGCAGCGGCTGATCGATGGCTGGGACGATCTGCCCCAACTGCCCTGGCAACTGGTGGGGGTTGAAGACCCGGATAGCAAGGTGGGTAACGGCTTTTGGGTGGCCTATCGCGTGGTAGCTTAGGGCCACCTAGCCATAGACGGACTCCCATGACCAAACAGCTTCCCCATACCTACCAGGCGTGGTTCACGGCGAACCAGGCGACGGCGGCCGACCTTGAGCGTATGGCGATGGAGTTGCGGGGGGGGAAGCTGCCCTATCAACCAAAGATCAGCATTGTGGTGCCGGTCTACAACACGCCGGAGCCCTATCTGCGGGCGGCGCTGGATTCGGTCCTGGCCCAGGTCTATGGCAACTGGGAATTATGCATCGCGGATGATTGCTCCCCAAAGCCCCATGTGCGGCGGGTGCTGGAGGAGTATGCGGCCCGCGATCGCCGCATCAAGCTGGTGTTTCGGTCGGAAAATGGCCATATCGTCCATGCCTCGAACTCGGCCCTGGCGATCGCGACGGGGGAATTTGTCTCGCTGCTGGATCATGATGATGTGATCACCCCGGACGCCCTCTATGAGGTGGTGGCGCTGCTGAACGCCCACCCGGAGGCGGACATGATCTATACGGACGAGGACAAGGTTGACGAGAACGGCAAGTTTTGGGATCCCCACTGGAAGCCCGCCTGGTGCCCCGAGTCGTTCATGTCCCGGATGTATACCTGCCATTTCAGTACGTTCCGGCGCTCAATTCTGGAGGAAATCAAAGGGTTTCGGGCGGGCTATGAGGGCAGCCAGGACTATGATCTGGTGCTGCGGTTCACGGAGCGGACCGATCGCGTCTTCCACATTCCCAAGATGCTCTACCACTGGCGGATCCATCAGGAGTCGGCGGCGGGCTCAACGGAGGCGAAACCCTATGCCTATGAGGCGGCGTTCCGGGCCTTGAGCGATGCGATCGTCCGGCGGGGGGAGCCGGGGCAAATGTTTAAGTACGCCAATCGTCCGGGGCATTATGGGGTGCGTTATGCCCGCTTCCGTCCGGGGAAAGTGAGCGTGATTATCCCCATCCGGGATGACGGCCCGGAGCTGGACCGCTGCCTCGGTTCCGTGCTGCTCCAGCGCCACCAGGAGGATTGTGAGGTGGTGTTGGTGGACCATGGCACCACCAATGGGGTCACCCAGCGGACCGTTCAGCAGTGGCAGCAGCGCATGGGCGATCGCCTGCGGGTGGTGGCGGCGGGCGACGGGCCGTTCAATCTCTCACGGTTGAATAATCTGGGGGCGGCGGCGGCAAAGGGCGACTATTTATTGTTCCTCCACAGTGACGCGGCGGGGGAGTCGGAGGATTGGATCGCCGCCCTGGTGGAGCAGGCCCAGCGGCCCGCGATCGGTGCGGTGGGGGGCATGATCCGCTACGCCGACGGGAATTTGCAGCATGTGGGTCTGGTGCTGGGGATGGGGCCGGTGGCGGGGCGTCCCTATCGCGGCATGGGGGGCCAGTGGGTTCCGGCGCGGGATTTGCTCCATATCGATCTGATGAATAATGTGTCCGCCGTCAGTGGGGCCTGTTTGATGTGCCGCCGGGAGGTGTTTGAGGCGGTGGGGGGCTTCGATGAGGGGCTGCCGGTCCACTATGGCGATGTGGATCTTTGTCTGAAGCTGCGCGATCGCGGGTTGCGCCACGTCTACCTACCTTTTGTGAAAATCCGCCATCTGGAGTTGGGGTCCTGGCGGGTGACTTTGACGGAGGCGCAGCGGCACCAGTTGCACGGGGCGGCGGTGGCCCGGATGCGCGATCGCTGGGGGGATGCCCTGAAGTCGGACCCGTGCTTCAATCCCTGGCTGTCGCAGTTTGTGATGGAAGATCGGGTGGATTATGAGGATGTGAGTTTGGCGGCGGAGTTGCCCCCGGTGGCCCCCCAGAAGCCCCTGGTGAGCATTTGCATCCCCACCTACAACGGCGACAAGCACATTGCGGCGGCCCTCGACAGTGCCCTGGCCCAGACCTATGAACACATTGAGGTGATCGTTTGTGATGATGGGTCGAGCGATCGCACCCTAGAAATCCTGGAGGCGTACTGCTCGGCCTATCCGGCGCGGCTGTCGGTGGCGGCGCGATCGCGGGTGGGCATGGTGGAGAACTGGAACCGCTGTCTGGAGCTGGCGTCGGGGCAATACATTAAATTCCTGCACCAGGATGATTGGCTGGCCCCGGACTGCGTGGAGGCAATGGTGGCCCTGGCGGAGCAGGATGGGGCCATTAATCTGGTGTTTGCGCCACGGGAGGTGCAGATTGACGCGGGGACGGCGGCGGATGCGGATTCCCTGGCGATCGCGCGATCGGCGGCGGCGGTGTGGCGCGGTTGGTCGTCCCTGGCGGCGGTGCAGTCGGGGCGATCGCTCCTGGCGGATCCCCAGCTTTTGACGGGGGCAATTAATAAGTTTGGGGAACCGACGGCGGTGCTGATCCGGCGATCGGCCCTCCAGGAGGTGGGGGGCTTTGATCCGGCCCTGCAGCAGTTGACGGATCTGGATTTGTGGTGGCGGCTGGCGGCCTCTGGAAAAGTGGGTTTTGTGAATCGCTCCCTGGCCCGGTGGCGGGTCCACGGCCAGCAGGCATCCCAGCAAAATCTCCGGCAGGATCAATTGACGGCGGATGCCCTGCGGTTTTATCAAAAGGCCCTGGCGTCGCCCTATGGGTCATCCTTTGCGCCGTCGGTGCGGGCGTCTTTGGAACAGTTGGTGGCGCGGATGGGGGGCCAGATGGCTGCTACTACGCCGATGCCGTCCGCCGCGTCTGCATCGGGGGGGGCCGCGATCGCGCCCTTCTGGTCGATTTTGATTCCCACCTACAATCCCAAGCCGGCGCAGTTGACCCAGGCGATCCAGAGTGTGTTGGCGGCGCTCCCGGCGGGGGCTTCGGCGGAAATCGAGGTGGTTGATGATGCCTCGACGGCGGTGGATGTGGCGGCGATCGCTCGGGCGGCGGGGGGCGATCGCGTGCGGTTCCGGCGCAATGACCGCAACTTGGGCCTGCTGGAAAACTGGAATTACGCCATTTCCGTCGCCCGGGGCCAGTGGGTTCACCTGCTGCACCAGGACGATTTTGTGCTGCCCGGTTTTTATCAGGCGCTCCAGGGGGCGCTGCAACGGCCCGAGGCGGCGTCGGTGGGGGCTGCGTTCTGTCGCCACTACCACGTGGATGGGGCGGGCTCGGTGGTGTACCAGTCGGAGCTGGAGCGGCCCACGGCGGGGGTTTTGGAGAATTGGGTGGCGACCATCGGGCGATCGCAGCGGGTGCAGTTCCCGGCGATTGTGGTGCGGCGATCGGTTTATGAAAATCTGGGGGGCTTTGACCTGCGGGCGAAGTCGGCGGCGGACTGGGAAATGTGGGTGCGCATTGCCGCGCGCCATGGGGTTTGGTACGAGCCGCAACCCCTGGCGGCATTCCGTCGCCATGACAGTTCCGAGTCGGCCCGCTTGACGGAGACGGGGGCGAATATTGCGGACAGTGCCACCGCGATCGCCCTGATGGGGTCCTATCTACCGGCGACGATCGCCCCGACGGTGACGGCGGCGGCGCGGGATTATTACGGCAACTACGCCCTGACCACGGCGCGATCGCTCCGGCAACAGGGGCGTCACCGGGCCGCGATCGCCCAAATTCGCCAGGGGTTGCGCTGTGCCCATGGGCAGCCGGTGCGCGATGCGTTGGTGGATTGCCTGATGGAGATCCAGGATCAGGGCCGGAGCCAGGGCAGCGCCAGTGATGGGGACCCGGAGCCAGCGCCCCTAACGGTTCCTCGCTTCAATGCCGGTGAGATCGCCGCGATCGCCCAGGAGGCCCTCGCCGCCGTGGCCCAATACCGGGATGCGCCGGAACGGGAGGAGATTTTAGTAGCTCTGAAGCGATCGCGCGATCGCGTGGCCCAGATTTGGATCCAGAGCGCCGATGAGGCCCTGGAATCCCTGTGGCGCGGCCCCCTGGGGCAGGCCCACCGGGCGATCCAAGGCTCCAACCTGCGCTATGAGGGGGCCGACGATCGCGATCGCGCCTTCATCAAATCCCTCCATCCCCACCTGGTTGGCTCCTTTGAGCAGCCCGCCGCCGTGCGATCGCTCCTGGCGGCCATGCTCTACTGCCATCCCCACCAACTGCCTTTGTCTCTGGCTGGCGATCGCCTCGCCGTGGTGCCCTGGCTCCTGGACGCCTTCGTGCAATTCCTGTTCGAGGCCCCGTTCTATTTCCAAGATCCGGGCGACGCCGATCGCTACCACCAGCACCTCATCCGCTGGACCGCCCTCGTTTACCAGATCAGCCAAGCCGCCGCGATCGCGCCCCAGCCCCCCGCCCCGCAGATCCAAGCGATCGAGGAACACCTCGCCTATCGCGGCATTTATACGCCCCTCTACTTCAGTGATCGCCAGGACAAAACCGTCTATCAGCAGCGGGCGGCCATCCTGCGGCGGGTGCTCGAACGGA
The DNA here is from genome assembly GCA_022402445.1 of Cyanobacteriota bacterium. Taxonomy (GTDB): domain Bacteria; phylum Cyanobacteriota; class Cyanobacteriia; order CACIAM-69d; family CACIAM-69d; genus MS008. The sequence continues at coordinate 140,846 of JAKRSF010000008.1, forward strand.
GCGGCTGCACGCCGGACTACCGCTTTGGCCCCCGCAATCCCCACCGGCGCAAGCTGCGCATCGGCATCCTCAAGGATCATTTCAATCCCCAAACGGAAACCTTTTCGACATTGCCGGTGTTCGAGGCCCTGGACCGCGATCGCTTTGAAATCTTCCTCTACGCCGTCCAGGCCAACGGCCACCCCCTAGAGCAATACTGCGCCCGCCACGCGGATCAGTTTGTTGCCCTGCCGTCGGGCATTCCCCAACAGGTGGCCCGCATCCGCCAAGATGACCTCGACGCGATCGTCATTGGCACCAACGTCACCATGGTCACGAATGTGGTTACGGTCCTGGCGGTGCAGCGGCTGGCGCGGGTGCAGATCATGGGCAATTCGGCCCCGGTGACCACGGGGATGCCCAATGTGGACTATTACCTATCCGGGCGGCTGACGGAGCGATCGCCGGATCCCCAGGCCCACTACTGCGAAAAATTGATTTGTATCGACGGCCCCGCCCACTGTTTCAACTACGACGCCCATCCGGTGCCCGCGACGATCGCGCCGAGCCGAGCCAGTTGGGGCGTGACGGATCCGGGGACGGTCATTTTTGCATCCGGCGCGAATTTTAATAAGTTGGTGCCGGAACTGCGGGATACCTGGCTTGATATTTTGGCGGCGGTGCCGAATTCGGTTCTGTTGCTCTATCCGTTCAATCCCAACTGGGGTCGTGATTATCCGGCGCAGCCGTTCCTGCGGAATTTCCGGCGGGCCATGGCGGCGCGCGGTTTGGCGGCCCAGCGGCTGGTGCTGTTGGCCCCGCTCCCGGCGATCGCGGACATTCGAGAATGCCTGAAGCTGGCGGATATTTATCTCGATTCGTTCCCCTTCGCGGGGGTGAATTCCACGGTGGATCCGCTGACCGTTGGCCTGCCGCCGGTGGTGAAAACCGGGCCAAGTTTCCGCGAAGGCATGGCGGCGGCGCTCCTCGATTCCCTGGGGCTGCCGGAGTTGATCGCCCGCGATCGCGCGGAGTACGTTCAATTGGCAACGGCGCTGGCGAATGATCACTCAAGGCGACTGGCCCTGGGCGATCGCATCCGGCGGGCCATGGGGGCCAATCCCCCGTTCCTGGATGGGGTGACCTATGGGCGGCGGGTCGGCGACGCGATCGCGGCCCTCTGCACCGCCGCCAGTCCCTCAGCCACCGTTGCCGCCAATTTTTAGTCCCTGAGCCCCTATGGAACGCAAACCCTTTTCCTATGTCACGGTCGATGTGTTTACCGATCGCCCGTTCGGCGGCAATCCCCTGGCGGTATTTCCCGAAGCGGACGGCCTGGGCGATCGCCAAATGCTGCAAATTGCGCGGGAGATGAACCTATCGGAAACGGCCTTTGTGCAACTGCCCTGCACGCCACGGGGGGACTATCGCCTGCGGATTTTTACGCCCACGGGGGAAATTCCCTTTGCGGGCCACCCGACGGTGGGGACGGCTTGGGTGCTGGCGAATATCGGCAAGTTCCATGGGGGGGCGGATCGGCGGGCGACGGTCTTTTTTGAGGAGGGGGTGGGGCCGGTGCCGGTGCAGGTGCGGTTCAATCGCCAGGGGCAGCCCATCGATGGGGAGTTGGCGGCGGCCCAGTTGCCGGAGGTGCAGCCACTGCCGGTCGATCTCGCGGCCCTGGCGGCGATTCTGGGCCTGCCGGAGGGGGCGATCGCGCCCTCGGACTCTGGCTTTGAGCCGTTGGGGGTGTCCTGCGGGTTGCCCTTTGCGATCGCGCCCCTGGTGGATGCCGAAGCGATCGCCAACATCCAGTTCAACCGCGCCGCCTGGGAGCAGCACCTTGCCAACACCTGGGCTCCGTCGGTCTATGCGATCGCCCCCGCCGAAGGATCCATTGATGCCCAGGCCGCCGAGCGCGATCGCTGGCGCGTCCGCATGTTTGCCCCCGCCCTCGGCATCGCTGAAGATCCGGCCACCGGGTCCGCCGCCACGGTCTTGGGGGGATACCTGGGCGATCGCCACCCCCAAACCGATGGGCCAATTCAATGGATCGTCGAGCAGGGCCAGGAAATCCACCGCCCCAGCGAACTGCACGTCGCGATCGACAAAACCGCCGGTCAAGTTAGTGCCATCCACGTACGCGGGGCCGCCGTCTTGATCGGCGAGGGCACCATGCACATCCCCATGGACGATCTGGACCTGACCTAGACCGGCCCTAATGGAATCCCCCGCGATCGCGGCGATCGCCGCGATCGCGATCAATGGGACAATCGAAACCGGTCCCGGCCCCATCGCCCGGATCCGCACCCATCAACCCCCGTCGCGATCGGCCATGAAAAAGCTCATCAAGGGCCTGCGCCAGTTCCAGAGCCAATACTTCAGCAGCCACCAGGATCTCTTCGCCCAGCTCGCCCACGGCCAAAAGCCCAGGGTTCTCTTCATCGCCTGCTCCGATTCTCGGGTGGACCCGAACCTGATTGTGCAGGCGGAACCGGGGGAAATTTTTGTGCTGCGCAACGCGGGCAACATCGTCCCCCCCTACGGCGCGGCCAACGGCGGCGAGGGCGCAACCATTGAATACGCGATCGCGGCCCTGGGGGTCAGTGACGTGATCGTGTGCGGCCATTCCCACTGCGGAGCCATGAAGGGCCTCTTCAAACTCAAGGAACTCCAGGAATCCATGCCCCTGGTGTGCCACTGGCTCAACCACGCCGAAGCCACCCGCCGCGTGGTGCTGGATAACTACACCGCTTGCAGCAAGGACGAACTGGCGGAAATCGCCGTGGCGGAAAATGTCCTCACCCAAATCGACAACCTGCGCACCTACCCGATCGTGCGATCGCGGCTGAACCAGGGATCATTGCGGCTGCACGCCTGGGTCTACGAATTTGAAACGGGCGAAGTCTACGCCTACGACCCCATCAAGCAGGAATACGTCAGCCCCGAGCAAACCTGGAACCAGCCCACCCCCGCCTTCCGCCTGCCCCACCAGGTGGCCACCGCCTGCGATTGGCTCCCCGAGGATCAGGCCGATCGCATCTATCGCGGCTCCCACTAGGCACCCCCGCGATCGCCCCCGTTCCATCCCTCGCCCTCCGCAACCACCCCATGGATCTCCTTTGGCAATCCGTTCGCGACTACGAAGACATCCAGTACTTCAAGGGGGACGGCCTTGCCAAAATCGCCATCAACCGGCCCCACAAGCGCAACGCCTTCCGCCCCAAAACCGTCGTTGAACTCTATGACGCCTTCTGCGATGCCCGCGAGGATCCGGCGATCGGCGTCATCCTCTTCACCGGCGTCGGCCCCCACACGGACGGTAAATATGCCTTTTGCGCGGGCGGCGACCAGAGCGTGCGCGGTCAGGCGGGCTATGTGGATGAGGCGGGGGTGCCGCGCCTGAATGTTCTGGATTTGCAGCGGCTGATTCGCTCGATTCCTAAGGTGACGATCGCCCTGGTGGCGGGCTACGCGATCGGCGGCGGCCACGTCCTGCATCTGCTGTGCGACCTGACGATCGCGGCGGACAACGCCATCTTTGGCCAGACCGGCCCCAAGGTGGGCAGCTTCGACGGCGGCTTCGGGGCCAGCTACCTCGCCCGCATCGTCGGCCAAAAGAAAGCCCGCGAAATCTGGTACCTCTGCCGCCAATACGACGCCCAGCAGGCCCTGGACATGGGTTTAGTTAACACCATCGTCCCCGTCGAAGAACTGGAAGCCGAGGGGATCCGCTGGGGCCGCGAAATCCTAGGCAAAAGCCCCATCGCCATCCGCTGCCTCAAGGCCGCCTTCAACGCCGACTGCGACGGCCAAGCGGGCCTCCAGGAACTGGCCGGCAACGCCACCATGCTCTACTACATGACCGAAGAGGGCAGCGAAGGCAAACAGGCATTTTTGGATAAGCGATCGCCCGACTTCCGACAATACCCGTGGCGTCCCTGAGCCGTGGTCGAGAACGGGCCGCCGGGGCGCGATCGCGAAAAAACCTGACCATTCCCTAGACCGCAGCCCCTCATCACCACCATCGGGGCCACAGATGAAACCGCGATCGCCACGGGCGGCAACAACCTAGGGCAAAAAATCTGGGGTAGAACGGGAAGGGCACAACGGCGCTAACCCGCAACCGGGATAGGCATCAGCAACGCTAGGTTAGGGCAGAAAGCACTGCGGCGAATGGCTGAGAATGACCGAGCTTGGACCTGGAGTTGGACCTGGCCTGGGGTGACCGCTGGTTCCCCCTCAGCCGCCTTTGGGCCATTATTGAGCCATCGCGCTTGACATCGATGCCCTAGCGAGCGCCACTGGGAACCGCAAGGGAGCGTTCCACCGCCACGGTCTCCTTGACCACCTTGACCACCCGCTGGGCCATGGGGCTAGATTCCGCGATCGCGGCCACCTCAACGGACACGGGGACGGCGGGCACCCCAACCGTCGGCACAGCGGCGGCAGGAACAGCGGCAGGAACAGCGGCGGCGGGCACCCCAACCGTTGTAAAGCGTTCCAGGGTTTCCCAGGACGGTGCAAACGCGGGCATTGCCAAGGGGCAAGCCTTCCAACCTGCATGGACCAGGGTTCCGAATTGGGCACATTGGCCACCGCGACGCCCTTCGGGACAATAATGTCGGCAGCTCTTGCAGGATGAGATTTTAAACTCGGATGTCGTCATGGCGATTCTCGACCAATCACGTTCGAGCATGAAGGAACTTGATCCAATTATCACCACTCCCCCCTGGGGCGCAGAACGGCGCAAAATGCCCTATTGACCGGGAAAATAGCGATCCCGAATAAAAGTGGAAGTTTATATTGTTTTTTGTTTTGATTCATAAATGGAGATGGAGATCGCCGTCGGCACTGGCCTTTGATGGAAAAAAACCGGCTGGGGATCAGGGGAAATGGTCCGTACTATGGTGCTTTTGCCATCTTTTCCTAGGCTAAAATGCTTCCATGGCATAGTTTTGAAAGGGCTAAACATCCTAGGCTGGGGGGCGGGGCGGGGACCGGGGCCACGGGCCGAAATTGGCCCTAGCTAAGGGATCGGGGGATCACGCAAACCATGGGCAAAGTTTACATTGGTTTGCTTTTCGCAGTGTTGGGACCAATTTCCGCCCTCGATTTTGTTGCGCTTTGTCTTGTTAGGTGAAGATTGTTCTCCGGTGGTTGCGCTTGATGGAGAGTTGGGGTCTTGATTTTGCGATCGCCGCGATTCCGCTAGCAGGTTTTGGCTTGGGGTACTAGGGGGACCATATTTTTAATAGTTGAGTTCTGTCTTTTTTGCGTCTGACTTTGCCGGTTTTTGCATGGTATTCATGGAGGATTGGCTAGTTATAAATGCGGGGAATGTTGGGATTTCAACGTTGGGGGCGGGGGGGTGCGATCGCGGGAAGACCGGAGGCTAGCGGCTCCAGAGGTAGCGCAGGCCGATGGCGATGAGGAAAATGCCGTAGAGGCGCTTCATGAGGTCGGCGCTGACGTAGGGCTGGTTGGCGAAGAGGGCTCCGAAGAAGTTGCCCACCACGAGGCCGATGACGATGAGCAGTGCGTAGTTCAGGTTGAGGTTGCCGTTGCGGTAGTAGACGATCGCGCCGAGGAGGCCGATGGGCAGGACCTGGGCGGCGAGGGAGGTGCCGGTGGCGAGTTTTTGGTCGAGGCCGAGCCACAGGACCATGGCGGGGACCATGATCGCGCCGCCGCCGATGCCGAACATGCCGCTGGCGATGCCTGCGATGAGGCCGATGAACAGCAGGGACAGGAGCAGGGGGGAAAGCATGGGGATGGCGGGCGCTGGGTGATGGGTCGCTTGCGATTTTAGCGGGGGCGGGGCGATCGCGGCGGCGGCTACTTTTGGGCCAACCGGGGGCGAAAAACTTGCTAAGGTTGGAATCCATTGGCCCTTGGGGCGTTGACGGGTTTTAGGACGTTTTGGAAGGGGATGGCCCATGTCCGTGGGTTCTGTAGCCGTGGGTTCTGGGGCTGTTGCGGTGAGGGATGGGGCGATCGCGGGGGATCGCCAGGATTCCGCATGGTTGGCCCAGGGGGCGGCGGTGCGATCGCGTCTGGCCGGTCCCCTAAAGATTGGGGCGATCTCCCTCGGCAGCCGCGTCTTGCAGGCCCCGTTGTCCGGTGTGACGGATCTGGTGTTTCGGCGGCTGGTGCGGCGCTACGCCCCCGCGTCGATGATGTATACGGAAATGGTGCAGGCGACGGGTCTGTGTCAGGCGAAGGCGCTGCCCAACACCATGGATGTGGATCCGGCGGAGCAGCCCATCAGCATTCAACTGTTTGACTGCCGCCCGGATTTTTTGGGGGAGGCGGCGCGGCGGGCGGTGGCGGAGGGGGCCATGACCATCGACATCAATATGGGCTGCCCGGTCAATAAAATCACGAAAAACGGCGGGGGCTCGTCGCTCCTGCGGGATCCGGCCATGGCGGTGGCGATCGTCGAGGCGGTGGTGGCGGCGGTGGCGGTGCCGGTGACCGTCAAAACCCGCATCGGCTGGGATGATGACGAAATTACGATTCTGGATCTGGCCCAGCGGCTGGAGGGGGCGGGGGCGGCGATGCTGACGGTCCACGGGCGCACGCGGCTCCAGGGCTATGGCGGCACGGCCCGGTGGGACTGGATCCGGCGGGTGAAGGAAATCCTGACGATTCCGGTCATCGCCAATGGGGACATTGTGTCGGTGGAGTCGGCGGTGCGCTGTCTGGCGGAAACGGGGGCCGATGGGGTGATGTGTTCCCGGGGGACGCTGGGCTACCCGTTTCTGGTGGGGGAGATTGACCATTTTTTGAAGACGGGCGATCGCCGTCCGGCCCCGTCGGCGGCTGAAAAATTGCGCTGCGCCAAGGAACATCTGCAAATGCTCTACGACTACAAGGGCGATCGCGGTATCCGCCAAGCGCGCAAACATTTGGCCTGGTACGCCACGGGGTTCGAGGGGGCGGCGGAGTTGCGCGATCGCCTCTGCCGGGTGGAAACGGTGCCCCAGGGCTGCGAGTGGATCGATCGCGCGATCGCGGACCTAGAAACCGCCTAGCCCATTCATCCCTGCATCCCTCATGCGATCGGTCGTTGCCCCGCCTTCACCGCGTGGATATATTCACAGCCCGACTCCGGCCAGCCGTGGCGATCGCGCGCCAGGGTCGGATTCCCCCAGCCCAGTTGCAGCACCACCTCCAAAAAATCCGACCGTTCATGCTTTTGGATCGTCGCCCAGTGGCTGCGATCGGCCATGCGCGCCACCTCCGCCGGAGCCACCGGACTAAACTGCCGCCCCGTCGCGCCGCCCCAATACCAATCCATCGCCGCCACCGATCGCCGCCAAAAGCCCAGCACCACCGGCAGATGGCCCCGCAGCACCGCCAAATCCTGGGGCAGGGCCAGCAACTGGTCATGGATCATGGGAAATTGCAGGGTTTCGTCCCCCAGGGTCACCGACCCCCACACCAGCCCCGACACCCCGCGATCGCGCTGGTACTGATGGATCGTGTCGCGGAACTGCTGATAGGCCCGAAACTTTTGCAGCCCATCACTCGGCAGCACCCGATCCAAATGGGGATTATCCGACGCCGACGCATGGAGCGCCAGCCGCTGGCCCCGCATACAAGCCGATCGCTCCCGGGCCAAAATCTCCACCAACTCCTCAGTCGTATAAATTCGATCCATAGGCCACCGAAGATCAAGGGTCAAACAACAGACCTGGAATACCGCGATCGCCCCTCCGCCTTCAGCACACTTCGACCCCAGCCAAAGCAACGGCGGCCCATGCCCCCCTTAGGGAATAGTGTACCGAAAAGCAGCCGTAGCGCCCTTAACCCCACCGAGATGCAATCCTAGGCCAGGAATAGAAGGACCATTTTTATCCTCCCCTTCCAGCGGCCAAACGATTTTCCAGCTCAGAGAATTTAGATCTATATTTAACATCGTTTGATCTCATCAAAATTCAAGCAATTCAAGACAAAAACCTCAAATCATCAATCAATCAAATCACACAAATTTCATCCTGAAAATTCACCAATTTAGCCACAAAATGTTTGCCATGAACCTTCCTTGGGCCAATGCTTGACATCAATGGTCCCAAGAATCTCCAGGCCCTTTAGACATGATAGCCAGATCTTAAAACAAACCTTTAATTTTGGTGAATTTGACAATGGGTCACTTGCCCCGCTCGGAATTTTGATGTTACGAAGATTGGGATATTTGTGACATCGGGTAACGTCATCTCAAAACTTGGATATGCTAAACCTTCTTTCAGATACGGTGGCGTTATCGCGGCTACAGTTTGCGCTAACGGCGATTTTTCATATGCTTTGGCCCGTTTTGACCACGGGCATGGCCATTTATCTGGTTATTATTGAAGGACTGTGGTTAAAAACCCAGGATCTCGACTACTATCGCCATGCTCGATTCTGGTCAAAGCTATACGTACTCAACTTCGGAATTGGGGTGGCTTCTGGCCTGCCGATGGCGTTTCAGTTTGGCCTAAACTGGGCACCATTTTCCGAGTCGGTCGGAGACTTTTTTGGGACGGTTTTAGGGTTTGAAGGCACGATGGCATTTATGCTAGAGGCCAGTTTCCTCGGCATTATGCTATTTGGCTGGGATCGGGTTCCCCCTTGGGTTCACTGGATTTCTACAATTTTGGTTGCGTTTGGGGCCAATCTGTCAACGTTTTGGATCTTATCCGCAAACTCTTGGCTGCAAACTCCGGCCGGTGGAGAATTTGTGAACGGTAAGTTTGTGGTCCAGGATTATTTCCAAGCGATCGCGAATCCATTCATGGTGAAGAGTTTTCTTCATATGTTCTTCGCGACCCTAGAAACCTCCCTGTTTGTCATTGGTGGGATCAGCGCCTGGTACATCATCAATCAGCGCCATACGGCATTCTTTGCACGATCGCTGAAGGTGGTACTGGCCCTAGCGATCGCGATCGCGCCCCTACAAATTTTCATTGGCCACCTCAGTGCTGAACAGGTTTACCACTACCAACCGGCCAAGCTAGCCGCCATGGAAGCCCAATGGGACACGGTACCCGCCGGTCAACCCGCTGACTGGAGCCTAGTGGCCTTACCGAACGATCGAGCAGAGCGAAATACCTGGGAAGTCAAAATTCCTGGAGCCCTGAGCTATCTACTGGAACTAAAACCCAAACTCGACCAACCAATCCAGGGCCTAAAAGCATGGGAACCGAAGAATCGACCCCATATGGTGGGCCTAATTTACTACTCCTTCCGCATCATGGTCGCGATCGGTCTTTTCCTCGCGGCACTGATGTTCATAACCACCATCCAGTGGCTGCGCGGCCAGCTTTCTGCAGCCACCATTGGTCAACAAAAATGGCTAATGGGAGCCTGGATTTTTGCAGCCCCCCTGGGCTACATCGCCGTAGAAACGGGCTGGATTGTGCGCTGCGTGGGTAGGCAACCTTGGATTGTCTATGGAGAGTTGAGAACCCTAGAGTCCGCATCGAACCTACCCGCCGGGGAAGTGCTCTTTTCCCTAGTGGGCCTAACGTCGATGTATTCCGTCTTTTTCGTGATGGCCCTATATTTCGGTAGCCGCATCGTTCGCAAGGGGCCTAACCTTGAACTGCCTGCGCCGCGAACCAGCAGTCAGACCGCCATGGGCCTAGAGCCCGCTCAACATGGGCCTGATCAGCGTCCAGCCGAAGCTCAACAATAGGGATAACCAGAGACGTTTGCCATGGAGCCCTTACAGCCGCTACAGCAATTTCTGCCGCAGGTTTGGTTCTGTATTCTAGGACTATTTCTCTTTCTGTATGTGCTGCTTGATGGTTTTGATTTGGGGGTTGGTATCCTCTCCCTAACGGCATCCAGCGAAGAGCGCCGCAGTATTTTGATGACCAGTCTAGGCAACGTTTGGGATGCCAATGAAACCTGGCTAATTCTGATGGGAGGGTCGCTGTTTGGTGCATTTCCCCTGGCCTATGCCACGATCCTAAACGCGCTGTACTTGCCTGCGGTGGTGATGGTTGTGGGCTTGATTTTTAGGGCCGTGTCCTTTGAATTTCGAGAAAATGCGGACAATAAATTAGTGTGGAATGTTCTGTTCGGGGTTGGCAGCTTTTTGGCGGCCCTGGGGCAGGGATTCTCATTAGGGAGTGTGTTTGAGGGAATTCAAGTGGATGCGGCGGGTCATTTCTCTGGGGGAATCTGGGACTGGTTGACCTGGCGCTCCACCCTGGTGGCCCTGACTTTGGTGCAGGGCTATGTGCTGATTGGCTCGACCTATTTAATTTTAAAAACCTCTGGGGAACTCCAGAAAACCCACTACAGGACCGCAACGATCGCGACCTGGACAACGCTGATCGGTGCCCTGTTCATCACGGTCAGTACGCCGTTTTTGTCTGATCAGGCCAGGGCTCAGCTCTTCACGACGCCGCTGATCTACATTTTTGGCCTCATTCCGGTGCTGGGGTTGCTGTTGGTGGGGCTGCTGCTGCGTAGCCTGAAGCGCCAGGAGGAGGTGACGCCTTTGATTTACACCTTCTTGATTTTTTGTCTGTCTTTTATTGGTTTAGGGTTTGTCATTTTTCCGAATATTATTCCGCCTAGCGTGACGATCTATGAGGCGGCGGCGGCCCCCAGTTCACTGGTGTTTATGTTGACCTTCATTGGGTTTCTGATCCCTGTGGTGTTGTCTTACAATATCTATAACTATGTGGTGTTCCGTGGAAAAATCGTCGATGACACCCATGGTGCATCCTGAGGAGATGGCTGAAGCTCAAATTTGCCCTAGGGCATGTCGTCAAATTCCCTAGAACCCCGAAAACAAGGGGCTGAAGATTCTTTCCCCGCCGCGATCGCAGTCTAGGGGGCCGGGGGCGCTGTTCGGCTATCTTCCGGGGTCGAGGTTGAAGCGTAGGAATTGCCTCGACCTGAGTCCCTTGTTACCCTGGGAGACGGGGAGCGACCATCCCCTAATTGCCCTGGGGAAGAGCCCCCAATCTATCCCTGAGGGGCACGTTTTAGCCCTTGTCTGGGGGGGGTGGCGTCCTTGCGGGGATTCCCAGGCGGATGGGGGAACCGACGGTGGCCTGGGGGGTGGGGGAACGGGACGATCGCGCGGGGGTGTGGCGTCTTGGCATCTATGTTTTGGAGGGGGGGTTTTAGAAGGCGGGGGGCTGCGGGGTTAGGGGGTCCGTGGTTAGTTGTGGGGTCTCCAGTTCCTCGATTAATGGCGAATGCCGCCGTGGCATAAGTGATAAGATGAGTGTTAAAGGATTGAGACCTCGGCCCTTTGCGGTGCATGGGTACGGGCGGACGGGCGCTGGCGGTGTCCCTGGTGCGCTGGGGGGGAATGATCGCATCCTCCTTGCGGAGGCGGTGACCTATCGCGGGCTGTTGATTGTGCCCCTGCGGCTGCCGGGGGATGAGTATAGTTTTGCGATCATTGATCCAGAGTCCTGGGATGCGGCGGATTCCGACGGTACCTGCTATGGCTCGATCGATGCCTGTTTGCAGGGGGGCCGCCGCCGGGTGGAGCGCTACTTTGACCATTTGCCCCCGCCTGTCAGTGCGCTGTTGGCCCACCTGGAAACATCCCCCCCTGGGGCGGCGGGCCATCCGGGGGCGGGCCACCGATCGCCAACTATCCAGGGGCGATCGCCGGGGGCGCGCGATCGCGTTTCCCCAATTCGCGAGGTGTCCTAGGGGGGGCTAGGCCGGGGGTCCGGTACCATCAGCGGTGGAGTCAATCTGGCGTAATGGGGGTGGACACCGATGGTCTGGACCGAGATTGCGGCGCAAATTGCGGCCACCACGGGGGATGACGTTGAAGGGTGGACCCGGCGAGCCCTGGGGGGCGGCTGCATTAACCAAGCCTATGGCCTGAGTCGGGGCGATCGCGCCTATTTCGTGAAGCTCAACGGGGCGCAGCAGGGGGAGATGTTTGCCGCTGAGGCGCTCGGGCTTCAGGATTTGGCGGCGGCGGGGGCGGTGCGCGTTCCACGGCCCATCTGCTGGGGCACGGCGGCGGGGGCTTCCTATCTGGTGCTGGAGTGGCTGGATCTGGAGGGGCGGGGCGATCGCGCGGCCTGGTACACCTTTGGGCAACGGCTCGCTCAACTGCACCAATGGCAACCGTCGGCGGCGATCGCGGGGGATCCCCTGGGCAGTGTCAAGCATTTCGATGGCGCGGGGCGATCGCAGTCCCGGTTTGGCTGGCGACGGGACAACACCATCGGCGCAACGCCCCAACCGAATCCCTGGTGTGACGACTGGGCGGAATTTTGGCGCGTCCACCGCATCGGCCATCAGCTCAATTTGGCGCGGCGGCGGGGGGCGGCGTTTCCCCTGGGCGATCGCCTCCTGGAATTGATCGCGGATCTGTTAGCGGATCATCCCGTGCGTCCGTCCCTGATCCATGGGGATTTGTGGAGCGGCAACGGGGCGATCGCGGCCGACGGCAGCCCCGTCATCTTTGACCCGGCCCCCTACTGGGGCGATCGCGAGGCGGACCTGGCCATGACTGAACTGTTTGGCGGCTTCCCGGCGGCGTTCTATGACGGCTACCGCGATCAATGGCCCCTAGACGCGGGCTACGAACGGCGCAAAATTCTCTATAACCTTTATCACATTCTCAATCACTTTAATCTCTTTGGCGGTAGCTACGCCGCCCAGGCTAATGCCATGATCGCTCAATTGGTGGGATGAGTTTGGGCGCGATCGCGCGGATCTTGGGTTGTCGGTGCGTTCGGGGTGGAGGCGCGATCGCGTTGGATTGAACGGTACCGAATGTCCCACCAAGCCCTTGTAAAAATCCAGAAAAAAGCCAATAAAAAAGGGGGCTTGACACCCCCTATCCCTCAACTCACTTCATCCTCAACTAGCCTTGGGGGAGCGATCGCGGGCCATAGCTGCGGTAGCCCAGCCCCAGCAGCAGCATCCCCGCCAGCACCTTCAGGCCATCGAGGGCAAAATACAGGCCGTGCATCCGGTCCATCGTCACCGGCACCGCTTCCATCGGCGTGGGCCACACCAACTGGGCGCTCAGGGCCACCATGTCCGGCGTCAGCACATAGGTTTCCAACGCCGCCACCGCCAGCATCACCATCGCCAGCGCGCCGCAGGTTCGGGCCACGCCCCCCCGCAGCCAGCCCCCATAGGTTGCCGCCAGCAGCGACACCAGCACCAGGGAACCCATCACCATTTCCATGCGGTTAAAGAGGCCAAAAATGCTGGCCCCCACCTGGGGAAAGTCCGCCGTGGCCATCATGCCGGTCCAATAAAAGGACGGCAAAATCGCCAGATCCAGCAGCAAACAGGCCCCCAACCATAGGCCCAGGGCCGTCAGGGCGATGACCAACCAAGGGAGGGGAATAACGGGGCGAGAACGGGGCATGGCGTACATAATGGCGACCTCTGAATCGGGTATGGGAATGGCGCTTGGGGACTGGGGGCGGGTATGAATGGCAAGAATAAATCGATGGGACGGAATGATTGAAAATGGCTTCCAGTCCGGCGCTTGTCTTTAGCTTAGGCAGGCTTAGGGTGGTCCTGGCGATTATGTTTGGATTTTTAATATGGCGGGGTGATTCCATTGAGAACTGTCAAGAAGTTTGAAGGGAATCCCAATTAAATCCCAGTCAAACTCAAATCAATTGGCCTATCCCCAGGGGGTGCCCACGGCGATCGCGCAGCGTCCAGCCAATCCCAGGAGACCGAGCCCCAATCCTGATAAAAAGGCTGATCGCGTGAGGGCCAGCGCTTCGAGGATGACGGCGGCACTGGGCGATCGCGTGGCCTCCCCCAGGCGCGGTTTTGGGATGAGTTGACCGCCGTAGTAGTTGTCGCCCCCCAGTTGGATGCCCAAGGCGGCGGCGTAGGCGCATTCACTCCAGCCGGAGTTGGGGCTCGGGTCGGCGATCGCGTCGCGGCGACACAGGGTAATCACCTCGCGCGGCTGACCAGACAGAAGGGCGATCGCGGCGACGGACAGGCGACAGGGCACCCAGGTGAGGACATCTTCCGTGCGGGCACTGGCGCGGCCCAGGTAGAGGTACGGGGCGCGGCGATAGCCCACGGTGGAATCGAGGGTGCTGGCGGCTTTGTAGATCCATAGGGCGATCGCACCGCCGCCGACGGGCCAAATGGCGGCTCCGATCAGGGTCCAGAACAGGGGGGCGAGGACACCATCGACGCTGTTTTCGGCGACGGTTTCGGCGATCGCCCGCAGGATTTCGGTTTCATCTAGGTGAGCGGTGTCGCGGCCCACGTAGCGGGATAGGTGCGATCGCGCCATGGCCACGTCCTTTTCCGGTGCGGTGAGGGGGGCCAGCACGTCCATGGCCGCATCCCGCAAGCTGCGCCCCGCAAAGCCCGCCGCGATCGCGATCGCCTCCGCCACGATCCCCAGCCACGGATGGAGCGATCGCCAGAGCCAAACCCACAGGCCAGCGATCGCCCCACTCAATCCCAAGGCTAAAATCAATAGCCCCACCCCAAGGGCCAATTCCACGGCGGGCGATCGGCGGCGATCACGCCCTGGCCCCAGACATAACCTCACATAAAAATTAATGGCCGCCCCAATTCCCTGCACCGGATGGGGCCAGGTCCACGGATCGCCGATGCGCCAATCAAGTACCGCCGCTAAGGGCAACACGATCAGGGGAATCCAGCGGTTGGGCGGGGACGCGAGTTGATCCATGAAACTCAAGGGCATGGGAAGACAGGAGGAGATTGTTTGGGGGCGGGTTCTGGTTTATTGTGTCGCCGCCGGGGACCGCGCGATCGCGGCCATTGCCATCGGGGGGCAGCCATGGAGCCAGAGCGGATTGACCAGATCGGGGAATGGGGTTTATTAGCGCGGCTGCGGGGCTTCTGCGCGGCGGAGTTGATCGGCGATGATGGGGCGCTGCTGCCGGCGGCGGGCGATCGCGACTGGGCCGTGACGACGGATTTGTTAGTGGACGGGGTGCATTTCAGCGATCGCACCACCCCCGCGAGATCGGTCGGTTGGCGGGCCGTGGCGGCGAATTTGTCGGATTTGGCGGCCATGGGGGCGGATCCCGTGGCGATTACCGTTGCCCTGGCCCTGCCGGGGGACACGTCCGTGGCCTGGGCGGTGGACCTCTACGAAGGCATGGCCGCCTGTCTGGGGCGCTACGGTGGCGCGATCGCGGGGGGAGACCTGTGCCGATCGCCCGTCAAAACCGTTTCGATTACGGCCCTGGGGCGGGTGTCGCGCGATCGCGCCCTGCGCCGCAATGCCGCCCAGCCGGGAGATGCGATCGTCGTGACGGGGATCCACGGAGCCTCTAGGGCCGGTTTGGCCGTGTTGCTGGAGCCGGAGCGGTTCGCCACCGTGCCCACGGCCCTACAAAACTCCTGGATTGAGGCCCACCAGTATCCGCGCCCCCGGCTCGATGCGATCGCCGCGATCGCCCCCCTGACTGCCCAGCGCGATCGCCCCTGGTGCGCCATGGACAGCAGCGACGGCCTCGCCGATGCCCTCTGGCAGATCAGCCGTGAAAGCCGCGTCAGTATGGTGATCGATCGCGCCGCCCTGCCCATGCCCCCCGGCCTCGCGGACCATTTGGGGGAAGACATCGCCCTCGATTGGACCCTCTATGGCGGCGAGGATTTTGAACTGGTGCTGGCCCTGCCCCCCGCGATCGCCGATGCCCTCATTAGCCAGCTTGGCCCCACCGCCGCCCGCATCGGCACCGTCCTTGAACGCGACAATGAACGCCGCGATCGCCCCATCACCCTCACCGACTCCACCGGCCGCCACCGCGATCGGCCCCTGTCCGGCAAAGCCACCTTCCAGCACTTTGCCCCCTAAGCGCCCTTTCCCGGCCCCTCCTCCGAGCCTGAAAAATGGGCCAACGGCACCGGAAAATTCTTGCGCCGCGCCCGCTCCGCCTCCCCCAGCACCCGCACCGGCTGGAGATAGGGCGATGAGTGGAGTGCATCCGGCGTCGGGGAATAGAGCCGGTCGAGATCCGCCAACACCGCATCCGCCGACTGGTAGCGATCGCCCACCGCCTGCACCAACAGCCGATCCAAAATCTGCCCAAACCCCTCACTCACCCGGTGCTGGATCGGCATGATTTGCTCCCATTCGCTGGCGGGATGCCCCGTAGAATCCTCTGGCTCCGCGATCGCCCCCTCCCACTGGGCCAACTGCTCCCGCCACGGCCACTTCCCCGTCAGGGGGTTATAGAGCTCATCCGGATGCACCCCCGACAGCAGAAACACACAAATCGCCCCCACGCTATACAAATCACTGGCCGGGAACGCCTGCCCATGGCGGATTTGCTCCACCGGCGCGTAGCCCTCCGTGCCGATGCGCGTCCCCGGCTGGTCACTGCCGCTGCTGCCCGTTTGGAGCTGTTTCGCCACCCCAAAATCGATGGGAATGTAGCGCCCATCCCGCTTGCGGCGGATGATATTGTCCGGCTTGAGATCCCGATGGATCACGCGGTTGTCGTGGATGTACTGCAACACCGGCAGCAGATCCCGCAACATGCCCACCACCTGCGCCTCGGAAAAGGTGCCCTGCCGCTGGAATTCCTGCTGGACATTCGGCCCCGCCACAAATTCCTGAACCAGGTACAGTCGTCCCCCTTCCTCGAAATAGCCCAGCAGGGACGGGATTTGCGGATGTTCCCCCAAATCCCGCAGGCGCAGGGCCTCCTGGGTGAAAAGCTGAATGGATTTGCGCAGGGCGGGGCGGGTCTTGGCGCGGGGCGAAAATTGCTTGATGGCGCAGGGGGTGTCGAGGCGATCGCGATCCACCGCCAGGAAGGTCCGCCCGAAGCCCCCCCGCCCCAGGGGCCGCAGCACCCGATAGTGGCCGCGCAGGAGCAAGGATTCACCGCAGCCCTGGCACACCTGGGCATCGTCGGTGTTCTGGCGTTCGGTGCAGCGGGGGTTTAGGCAGTAGCTCATGGGGAGGGGTTGGGCCGGGGGGCGCGATCGCGGATGAGCCGCTGCACCGCCGCCAGGGTGGGGTTGAGTTCGGGGCCGCGCCGCCGGGGATTGTCCCGATAGGCCACTTGCTCCTGTTCGATCATCAGCACATCCTGCCGCACGAGGCCATCGAGCATTCCCTTAGCGCAATTAAACAGGGAATTTTTGATGAATCGTCGGAAGGGAATCGGCAATTTGTGCAGGTTATCGAAGGCTTCGAGGGAGGTGAAATGGACCAGGTAGGCGCGGGTGCGATCGCGGCTGACGGGGCAAAAGAGGCAATAGATGCGGAATTCTTCGCCCAGACTGGAGGCCCAGTGGGGGTAGCGGTAGCTGACGGTGAGCGGTTCCGGGTGGGGCTGCCGCAGGGCGGGGATGAAAAGCTGGGCGACGGACCAAATTTGATCGATGCGGTAGTGGCTCTGGGCGGTGTAGTGGGCATTGACGCGATCGCCATGGGCTTCGAGGCGATCGAGCTTGGCGGCGGACCAGGCTTGGTAATCCTCATGGAGCCGCCCGTGGTGCATGTCCATGAGGTTTTCGATCAGGAAGGAAAAATGGCCCCGGCAGTCGATGGGGGCGACGCTGGCGATGTAATTTAAATGCTCCCATTCCGGCAGGGCCATCGGTTCCGGCAGGGGGCGATCGCGCGGTACCTCGCCGGGATAGAGCCAAATGAAGCCGTCCTGTTCCCGCACGGGGTAGGTGGGAATGCGGCAGGGGGGCAGTTTTTGGTTGGCGGCGAGATAGGGCACTTCCGCGCAGGTGCCATCCGCCGCAAATTGCCAGCCGTGGTAGACGCATTCGAGGCGATCGCCCTGCACCTGGCCGTCCGAGAGTTTGACGAACCGGTGGGGGCATCGATCTTCCAGAGCGATCGCCCGCCCGCCGCGATCGCGGTACAGCACAATTTCATGGCCCCACAATTCCACCGCCAGCGGGCGATCGGTCAACTCGGGGCTGCTGGCCACCACGTACCAATGGTCCAGATCAATGGCCGCCTCCCGCAGGGGAACGGTCGCAGGGGTCAAGGGGGAAACACTCATGGGCGATCGCGGAGAACCCGGTCTAGGGGGATGCAAGGGGTTGAACTTGGCGCTCTGGTTGCTGTCGGTCAGGGTTTGGCCCAAGGTTTGGCCCAGCGCTCGGAGCGGCGGCGCGGCTGTCGGCCAGAGGCTTTGCCCCCTTTAATTGTGCCCAATCTTGTCCCGAGGGCGAAGTCTAGTTTGGACTGAAACCCTTGTGGCACCGCGAATGTCGCCAGGATGGGGTCAGGGGCTAAGGTCCGTCATTCCATAGGCCCCTGCGGATCCGAGGGCGGGTCATCGGGGGGGCTAGGGGCCGGGGTGGAAGATGTTCGGGCGTCGCGATCGCCGGGGGCACTGGGGGGATCCAACGGCGACGGTCGCCCCACCAAGCCATCACTGGAAAACGATCGCCGCTTCAGGGCCGCCGCCGCATCAACCGTTGGCGCGCCCAGGGTTTCCGGCACCGGATCATAGCCCCCCGGATGCAGCGGCTGACAGCGCAGGATCCGCGCGATCGCGAGGCGTGACCCATGCCAGGGGCCAAACCGCTCGATCGCCGTGAGGGCATAGGTCGAGCAGGTGGGAAAAAAGCGACAGCTCGGGGGCGTCAGGGGCGAAATCAGCCGCCGATAGCCCCGCACCAACAGCAGCAGCACCGCCGCGATCGCCCGGTTCAGTCTCCCCATCATGCCCATCCCCTTGCCCCGCTATTCATTCAAGTTGCCAAATCCGGAAACTCCTGCTGCACCGCCGGATGCACCAGCCGATGGTCCGCCACATTCAGCCCCCCCCGCAGGGCCGGATCATGATCGAGGGCCGCCATGCCCTTGTCCGCCAGGGCCAGCACATAGGGCAAGGTGCGGTGGTTGAGGGCCTGGGTCGCCGTCCAGGGCACCGCCCCCGGCATATTCGGCACGCCGCAGTGGATCACCCCCGCCTCCCGATAGGTCGGTTCACTGTGGGAGGTGGGCCGCACCGTTTCAATGCAGCCCCCCTGATCGACGGCCACATCGACAATCACGGACCCGGCGCGCATCTGGGCCACCAGCGATCGCGGCACCAAACAGGGGGGCCGTTTCCCCGGCACCAGCACCGCCCCGATCAATAAATCCGTTTCCGGGACGATCGCCTCCAGGGTCGCCGCGCTGCTATAGAGCAACTCCACCCGCGCCCCAAAGAGATTTTCCAGTTCATTGAGGCGATCGACATTGATATCAATGATGCGCACCTGCGCCCCCAGGCCGATGGCCATCCGCGCCGCCTCGGTGCCCACCACGCCGCCGCCGAGGACCGTCACCCGACCGGGCGGCACCCCAGGGACGCCCCCCAGCAGTACGCCCCGGCCCCCCTGCTGCGCTTCGAGATAGTGCGCCCCAAACTGCACCGCCAGCCGCCCCGCGATCGCGCTCATCGGAGCCAGCAGCGGCAACTGCCCATGGGCTAACTGCACCGTTTCGTAGGCGATCGCCCCAATGCCCGACGCCATCAGGGCCTCCGTCAAGCCGCGATCGGCGGCCAGGTGGAGGTAGGTGAACAACAGCCCATCTGATCGCAGCAGGCCATATTCCTGGGGCAACGGTTCCTTGACCTTCACCACCAACGGCTGCTGCCACACCTCGGCGGCGGAGTCCGCGATCGCCGCCCCCGCCCGTGCATAGTCTTCGTCCGCAAAACCCGCCCCGATCCCCGCCCCGGTTTCCACATAAACGCGGTGGCCGCGATCGCCCAAGGCCCGGACACTCGCAGGCGTCAGACCAACGCGGAATTCCTGATCCTTGATCTCCCGAGGCACGCCAATGTCCATCGCTTCAGCACTCCTTAAATCCCACCTGCTCCTAGATTAATCGGATTAATCACCGCCGCCGCCGCCGCGCGATCGCGCCGGAACCTGCGCTAAAGTATTAAGGAATGTAAAGAGCAGACCCCAACAGGAGATTAGAGCAATGGCAGACCAGCAAACGCCTTCGCCCGCCGTGGTGCCGAACCTGGAGGAGCCGAAGTTTGGGTTTAATAACTATGCTGAGCGGCTGAACGGTCGGGCCGCCATGGTGGGTTTTGTGGTGGCTTTGGCGATCGAATTTTCGACGGGTCAGGGGCTTTTGTCCTGGCTGGGCCTGCTGTAGGGCTCCCCTCCGGCGGGAAGTTGTTAAGGTGGGGATAGGGCAATGGGGGCCGCGAGTCCAGGGGCGAAATCACCCGGATGCTCCTTGCGCGATCGCCCCCTTCGGGCTAAAAATTTGCCGCAGTCACCCTACCCCTGCCACGGCCATGAATTGGATCATGAATCGTTTTCTAAAGTCCGCTTTCCGTCAGGAACCGGTGGCGAGTTTTTTGCTGATTGTTGGGGCGGTGGATGCGGCCCTCGGCGGTGTCCAGGGGCAGGCGGGCCTGAGTGTGTTTGGTTTGGCGGTGGTGGGGGCGGCGGCGGGGATCTATATGGTGGACCCACAGCGACCCGCGTAGGCAGGACCGTTCGGCGCGATCGCCGGTGCCGATCCAGGAAGCGCCCCTTGCCCTGCCGCCGCGATCGCTCCACCACCGCGATCGCCTGCCGCCCCTGACCATTCCCCGCAAGGCGCGATCGGACTACGACGACTACCGCGACTAGGGAACCCTAGGGTTGGCGGGTGAGCTTGATGCCTCGGGTGGCGTAGTCCAGCAGTTCCACCGGGTGCATCACCGCCGTGGCCTTGCCCTGTATCTCCAGGTGCTTTTGGATCTGTAGGCTGCATCCGGGGTTCGGCGAGGCGATCAGCTCCGCCCCCGTGGCCGTCAGGTTTTCCACCTTTTGGCGGCCCAGTTCTTCGGCCACTTCCGGTTGCAGCAGGTTATAGACCCCCGCACTGCCGCAGCAGAGGGCCGCATCGATCGGTTCCCGCAGGGTGACGCCGGGGATTTGGCGCAGCAGTTGGCGCGGCGCGTTGGCGATTTTTTGGCCGTGCAGCAGGTGGCAGGCGTCTTGGTAGACGATCGCGAGATCCCCCTCCTCCATCAGCGGTTGCAGGGGAGCCTTGAGGCCCACCTCCGCCAGAAATTCATGGACATCGCGCACCTTGGCGGCGAAGGCGATCGCGCGATCGCGGTAGGCCGGATCATCCTTGAGGATGTCGCCATATTCCTTGAGGGTATGGCCGCAGCCCGCCGCATTGATGATGTAGTAGTCCAGATCCTGTCCATCAAAGGCGTCAATCGTCGCCCGCGCGATCGCCTGGGCTTGATCCTCCTGCCCCTGGTGGGCCGGCAGCGCCCCGCAGCAGCCCTGGGTTTGGGGCACCACCACCTCGCAGCCATTGGCCGACAGCAGCCGCGCCGTGGCCCGGTTCACCCGGCCAAACATCAGCCGCTGCACGCAGCCCAAAAACATGCCCACCCGAAAACGCCGATAGCCCTGGGCCGGGGTCACCGCAGGCACCGTATCGAGCAGGGCATCCGTGGGCACCGTCGGCAGGATCGACTCCATCGCCGCCAGCCGAGGGATTTTATTGAGCAACCCCGTCCGGCGCACCAAATCCCGCAGGCCCGATCGCTGGTAGAGCATCAGCCCCGGCATCAGCAGCCGCAGCCGGTTGGGGTAGGGAAAAATCTGAAACAGCAGCGTCCGAAAGGCTTTATCCAGGGGCGATCGCGGCACATTGCGCTCCACCTGGGGCCGGGTCTGGCTGAGCAGGCGATCGTAGCGCACCCCCGACGGGCAGGTGGTCGTGCAGGCCAAACAGCCCAAACACGAATCAAAATGCTGGCTGGTCACCGTCGCCAGGGGCGCGTGTCCCTGGTTGATGGCATCCATCAAATAGATCCGTCCCCGGGGCGAATCCATCTCCGTGCCCAAAACCCGGTAGCTCGGGCAGGTGGACAGGCAAAAACCACAGTGGACGCAGGCATCAATCAGGGACGGATCCGGCGGCGCTTGGACATCAAAACCGGGGCCATTCGGGCCGCTTTGGGACGCCGTAACGGTCGTTGCAGGGGTCGGAAAATCCTGCCCAGGGCGATCGAGGGATTGCATGGGATAACTACCAGCCAGTACGCGAGGGGCGAGGGGGCGATCGCAAGCCGTCGAGCCATTCTAGCGTCTCCCCATCCCCCCACGGTGGCCCCGCCCCTCGTTGCTGGCGGCGCGATCGCCCCCCACTGGTTCCTAAAGCTGATCCAGTAGCTCCTTAAACTCCTCAATGCTGCCCTGGATCCCGGCGGCATCAATCCGCATGGTGTGGGGGCCGTAGTGTTCGAGCACCTCCAGGGCCGACAGCTTGCCGTCATCCGCCAGGGCCAGGGCCAGCGCTCCCCGCAGGGCAAACATATTGCCGCGATCATTGGGCGGATAGATCAAATTAGCAACGCGCTCTAGGACCCGCCGCCCCACAAAGCCATACATCACCTTCGAGTCAATGCCCAACATCCCCAGGTTCACCTCCTGGGTCAAGAGCGTGCGGAAGGTGTCGCCGGAAATGCCGCCATAGTTATCCATCATCCGCAGAACGGCGCGGAAACTGCTGGAGGTTTCTTCCCCCGCCGCAAAGGCTTGCAGGTCCTCCAGGGACGTACTCACCCCCAGGGGACCGTAGCGCACCTCCACCCGTTCGAGGGCACTGGCGCTGCTGGCTCCGGCCACGGCCAAGGTGCTGGCCCCCACCAGGGCGATCGCGAAACCCTTGAGGCGATCGCCCCAGCGACGTTGACAGGATTGGTTCACAGATTTACGCATGGCGATCGCCCTCACTCCTCTCGTCCTCAAAAAATAGCGGAAAGACAGACGCGGAAACGGCAGGTCAACCCATGGGCCGCTACAGCACCCACGGCAAGCTCCCCATCACCGGCGGCCCCGGCGGGGAAGACGCGATCGCCCCCCCACCCCAGGGCCGTAACCCTACCCCATTAGCGCGACAGCGCCGTGCAGGCAGGCCCCCGGTTCACCGGCAGTTCCAGCACCTCCATCAGGGCCACCATCAGGCCGCTCACCCGCGCCTCATACTGGTCAAAATCAATCCCGCTCAGATCCACGGCCCCCAGGTCACCGAGGATGCCCGCAAAATTCCCCGCCAGGGCCTTCTGCAGAAGCTGTTGCAGATTGATTTGGCTGAACAGCTTATCGAGATCGGAGCCCGCCTCGATCGTGCCAAAGGCTTGGATCGCCGCCTCCAACTTCCGGACATCCGCATCGGTCACATTGGCCGCCGCCATCAGCTCCCGCAGGCGCGCATTGTCCATGGTCGTCAGTTCCCGCACCGTCAGATTCCCCACGCGATCAACCAGAGGATCCACGCGGGCCTTCAGGCGATTGAAGATCGTCATGGCCTCCGCCACATCGATCGTCAGGATGTCGGGCTGGAAATCCCCAAGCACATCCAAAGCCGTGATTCTGCCCTGGGACGCCGCCGCCGCCGTGCTGGTGATGGCCGCCCGCATGGCGGTCGAATCCCCCTTGAGATTGCCAGCGTAGATCACCTGGCTGACGGTCCCCAGCACCAACTGACCGGGGCAGGTGTCCACCACCTCAGGCACGGCGCGGGCCGCAAGGGAACCAATGCCAAACTCCGCATTGAGGATGGCGCGCATCTCATCCCGGGACAGCTCGCTGCTAACCGCCGGATCATCGAGCAGCTCGCCAAAGTCGCCGCTGGCCTGCCCCGTGGCGGCAAAGGTTTGCAACTCATCTAGGGTGATTTCCACATCACCAATGGCCGGCAGTTTGAGCACGATGGTTTCGAGGGCTTGGGCACCGGGGGCCGCCAGGGCGACCATCACCCCCGCCCCAGAGAGCAGGGCCGCCATGCGACGGGCCAGGCGGATGCTCCCCGAAGAACCGAAGGAACGGACATCAGAACGGACATCAGAACGGTAATCGGTCGAAGCCATGCACCTAATACTCCTTATCTCTTGAGGTGAATGCAGTTTTGATACTCGTCAGTCGGCGGGCAAAACTGCGGTTGGGTTCGAGGGTCGTTATAGCGCCTCGCCGCAGAATTGCGCAATTTTGACTGAAATGCCGACCTGGAACGATTGCTGGGCGATCGCCCGCAAGGCCAGGAAGGTTTTTGGGGGATTTTGGCCCCTGGAGATGATGACCGTGAAGACTGGGGGTGGGTTCCCTCGCCGCTGCCGATGGCTCGGATGATGGCCCTACGGTGGCGGCGGGTGAGGTGTGATAAATAACAACGCCCATCTTGGCACACCGGTGGCGGGGCGGCGGGCTCCTGGGGGTGGCTCTGGGGGCAATCCGTGCGCCGTGCGCCGCGGGGGAAAGGGGATATCAGAGGGAACCAAGGCCCATCAGCCGCGATCGCGGGGACGCCCTTGGGGGAAAACATTAGGGAACACAAATTAAATAAGTATTAAGAATTGTCGGGATTTAATTGAAATCAATGCTTAAATTCGGCCAAGGCCATAGGGACATGGTAGGATACAGGCCATCAGCAAGGATAGCTACGGGTTGAATTGCTTTAGCTTCAAATGTGAAGTTGATGGGTCATAGGCCACCGTTCCAGGGCCAATTGACCCCTAGTGAGTTCAGAGTCGTATACTTTATTGCCCGTTCCTGTTCCCTTGGGGCTTCTGTGGATCAATGGCCTTGGCCGCCGTCTATGGTCCTGGAATCAATTCATTTCTATTGCGGTTGACGACTGTCACGTCTTGGACCATGAAGATTTTTTTACTGAAGGTGTCAGGTCTCTCGCTGATTGGTTGGTTCCTGTTGGGGGGCCGGGTGGCGGCCATGGGGGATGGGGTGGTGCGGATGGGGGATCATCGCGCGGCCCAGCATGATCACTTGGATCTGGGGGAGGGCGATCGCGCCTTGGCTGAACCTGCCCAGCCGCCCGATCGCGGTAGCCCCGATCGCAGCCGTGGGACCGGTACCTATTAGCTGCGATCCAGTGGTAGGCGATCGCTGGCCGCTGGGGAATGGGGGATGCCTGCTGGGGGGTGTGGCCCCTCGCTACCGTTGGAGGGGTTCCGGCTCAACTGCCCCGGTGGCCTGGGCGATCGCGGTGCGGCACTGGTCCGGTGACTGGCCTGCCCGCATGGCTTCCACCAGGGCGCGATAGGCTGGGGCCTGCTGTTCCAGGAGGGTTCTGGCCCGCTGGAGGGCGATATTTTGCTGCACCGCGAAGGGGGGCACCCCCTGGGGATTGGCCCGCCGCAGTTGCGCCACCGCATTGAGCAGCAGTTGGCGATCGTCCCCGCCCCCTTCCGCGCGGCCAAAGCACAGGGTTTCGGCGGCGATCCCCGCCATCCAAATGGTGGAGTAGTGGCTGAAGAGCTGGGCCGAAAGCTGCCCCTGGCTGAGCTGCGCCTGCACCTGGGTTTCATCGAACTGCACGCCGCCCCGAGCGGTTTGGCCCTGCTGGAACGCTTCCCAGGCGCAGAGGCTATAGGCCGTCACGGGCACCCCCAGCAGTTCCGCCACCAGAAAATGGCCCGCCTCGTGGTGCAGCACCCGCTCGCGATGGGCTGCGGACCGGTTGGCGAACCAGTCCACCAGCAGCGTGCCCCCCTGGCCGTTCCAGAGGAAGCGATCGCCCGTCGCCAGGGCCAAAACCGCCACGGTGAGGGCACTGGGCACCAGGGGAGACAGGTCGAGGGCTGGGCCACCGAGGATCATCAGGGTGGTCAAAAAGACGCCAGCGGCAACCAGATTGAGGGTGGTGGGGCTCATGGAAATAATTGGCCAGGGACGGTTCAGGTGGCCGCCAGCGGGGTAGGTTGGACTACGGTTTCAAGGACGCCGCCGGGGCGGTTTGGCCCTGGGTGACCGTTTAGGGGGGCAGCCTTAGGGATAGCTTAACGAATTTTTACACTTCCCTCGGTTTTCGGCGTTCCTGAAGGGTTTCCTCGGCCGTTTTAATGGTCTAATTTCAGCCCGCGAGCGTTCTCCATTTCCCTAGCGTTTTTACCTCTTCCCATCACCATGTCTAGCCGCGCCATTCCCCAGGATTTGTCCGATGCGATCGCCCAGGCCCGTAGCGCAACGGAGGCGGCCCTTGGGGCTGGTCTGGGGCGGGTGGCGGTGGAGATTGCCCTGCCGGAGTTGAAGGTGATGCCGGTGGCGCGGGAGTTTTTGCAGTTGTTTTGCGATCGCGGCGATCGCCTGAAGGTGTTTTTCCCGGATGCGGGGGCGGCGGCGCTGGCGCGGCGGGATTGGGGGGATTTGCCGATCACGTTGGGGGATGTGGGATCTGGCCGCACCCCCACGGCGGGCAAAATTGCGGCGGAGGATGAGATTTTTCTGTTTGTGGAAGCGTCGTCGGTCGAAGTGAACCAGGTGGAAACCCTCTGTCAAGAGGCGGGCGATCGCCCGGTGGTGTTCCTCAACTCGCGCATGGAGGACATCGCCACCATCGGCATCGGCTACGCGGGGCGGCAGTTGCGGGAGCGGTTTTTGAGCACCATCGAAACGGTCTATTCCCTGCGGCCCATCGAGGGGGGGGCCGTGCGGCGCGCCTATCCGGAACCGTGGGAGGTGTGGCTTGAGGACGGGGCCGCCGAGGGGGGCTATCGCCTGGTGGATCAGGTGCCCCAGCGGCCCGCCGGGGAGGTGCTCGATGAAATCATTTTTCGGGCCATGGGGGGCGATCGCGGCGACGCCAGCGGCAGTGCTGGACCCAAACGGCAGGGATTTTTGGGGCAACTCCAGGGATTTTTGCGCGCCTTGAGCCAGTAGGGGGAAGGTGCAGGTCAAGATTTGGGCCAAGACTCAGGCCGTTGCCCCCACAGGGTTTGACCCATACCCCGGCCAGGGCGATCGCGCGGCCCCCGGCGATCGCCCCTGAAATCCCCGATTCATCTCCGTGAAAATGCGAATAAACCTTCGCGCCAAATCTGGGATTTTGCCCGCAACTGAGCCATCATAGGAGGAAGCGATCGCGTCGAACCGAGGGGTATCATTTCTCCTCCTCGCCCCACCTGGCGCACTCCGCCTCGGGCCTTCGCTTGAGTGTCTGCATCTCCACCGTCGCGCTCCAAACCTATGACCTTAACGTCCTCGTCGCCCCGCAAAATCGTCATTGGCGATGTCCACGGCCAATACGATGGCCTGATGCAACTGCTGGGGGCGATCGCGCCGGGGGCAGACGATCGCATCTGTTTTGTGGGGGATTTGATCGATCGCGGCCCCAAGAGCGCCCATGTGGTGGATTTCGTGATGAATAGCCCCTATGAATGCCTGCTGGGGAACCACGAAAAGATGCTGCTGGACATTTTTAGCGACGGGCACCTGAGCCAAGCGGCCCTGCATGGGTGGCTCTTCAGCGGCGGGCAGGCCACGTTAGCGAGCTATCAGGACTTTTTCGGGGAGGCGGGCATTCCCCAAAGTCACATTGACTGGATCTATCAACTGCCCCTCTACGCGGACTGGGGGGACTATTGGATCGTCCATGCGGGGGTCAATCCCCAACTGCCCCTGGAGGCCCAGACGGCCCAGGATTTTTGCTGGATTCGTGAGCCGTTCCACGCGATTGAACGCCCCTATTTCGCGGACAAAACCATCGTGACGGGCCACACGATCACGTTCACCATGCCGGGGGTGATTCCGGGGAATGTGGCGCGCGGGGAGGGCTGGATTGATATTGATACGGGGGCGTACCACCCGCGCAGTGGCTGGCTTTCGGCCCTGGATTTGACCCACCAAAAGGTCTATCAGGTTCATGTCTATGAGCCGAAACTGCGGGTGCGATCGCTCGAAGAGGCCAGTACGCCCATCCAGCGGGATCACATCGCGATCGCCCATTAGGGGACGCCATCATCGGGCTGGGGGGTCGAGTTAAAAATGCTACCTCGGTACCGCAGGATCTCACGGAAATTTGGCCCATTGAGGCATTGATTGAGGCTTTGGTGGATGGCTTGCCAGACGGTGGACCAGTCGCCGGGGATTGTTTGGCGGAAGAGGCGGGCGCTGGGATACCAAATGCTGTCGGGGCGATCGCGGAGCCATCGCCAGTCCGCATCGGTGGGCAGCAGGATCCAGACGGGTTTTCCGAGGGCGCCGGCCAGGTGGGCGGTGGCGGTATCGACGGTGAGGATCAGGTCCAGGGACGCGATCGCGGCGGCGGTGTCGGCGAAGTCGTGGATGTGGGGGGCCAGGTCGTGGCAGCGGGGATGGTGGGCGGTGCGCTGGCGGAATTCGGCCCCGTCTTCGGCCCCCACCTGTAGGGAATAGAGGCCCAGGTCGGGGCGATCGGCCAGGGTGAGGAAATGATCGAGGGGGCAACTGCGCTGGCGGTGGGTGTTGTGGTGGCCCGGTGCGTCGCGGCCCGTGCTCCAAACGATGCCGATTTTTAGGGGCACGGGGGGGCCGTCGGGCAGGGGCAGGGGGGTTGGCGATCGCAGGTAGGGCATCGGGCCGGGGCAGGGGGTCAGGGCCGCGCCGAGGTGGTGGGGCAGGCTGATGAGGGGAATGTGGCGATCATGGGGAATGTCGAGGGCGAGGGGAACCACATCGGCGACGGACGCGATCGCGGGGCTCTGGGCAAAGAGGCGCACCTGGCTGGGCACGCAGGCGAAGATCAACCGTCCCACCCGAGGGGCGATCGCGGGGAGATAGCGCACGAACTGGATCGTGTCCCCGAGGCCCTGTTCCTGGGTGACGAGCAGGGTGCCGTGGCGCAGGTCCGTGCGGCCATCCCAGCGGGTTTCGGCGGGATAGGGCAAAAAGTCCCGCTGGAATTGCTCAAATTGCAGCCGCCATTCGTATTCCTGAAAGCCGCCGATCAGATCGCCGTTGCGCAACAGGTGCAGGGCCAGATTCCAGTGGTAGTCGGGTTCCTGGGGATGGAGTTTGGTTAGCAGTTTGAGGCCCAAAATGGCCCGGTAGCCGCGATCGCCCCCGCCCGCCGCGATCGCGCCCCCAAAAACCGCCGCCTTCGTATCTGGATCCGTCGGGCGATCGCGCAAAGCTTGCAAAAACAATCCAAAGGCTTCGTCGTAATTCCCCAGGCCGTAGTGGTGCCGTCCTCCACTGAGCCGCGCGATCGCCAGGGGTTCCGCGATCGCCCCCGCCAGGGGATCCCCCGCCGCCCAGGTCTGAGCCAGTTCAAAGTGCGCGATCGCCGTGGACCAGTCCGCCCGATCCGCCGCCAGATAAGCCAACGCCAACGGCCACACGGGGTGGCGATCGCGCCCCGTCACCAATGCCAGCGCCACCGCGATCGCTAACGGATCCGCCAGCCGTTGAATGTCCGGGCATTTTTGGGCCAGGGTCCGCAGGCGCTCCAGTTGCTCCAGGCCATCGGGCCGCCAGCGCAGGGAGATCGCCGCCGTCCGGGCCGCCTTTTCAAACTCCCCCGCCGCTTCGTAGGTGTTTTGAAGTTCCTGGAGCCGCGATCGCCACGCCCCATCCAGCGGATCCAGGGCGCACCATTGACCACCCAAGGCTTTGATATCGGACTTTGAGGCCGCTGAAACCGTTGAAGCGTTTGGGAAATTCGGAAAAATCGTCAATGTCCTCAGCCCTAGCCCAACTCCACCGCGATCGCGGGCAGCACCGACATCCTGGCCGGCGGCACCCCATGGAGCATTAAGCCATATTCCAACCCCTCCACCAACGCCCGGTAGGACGCCTCCAAAATATTCGTCGAAACCCCAACGGTGCTCCAGCGGCGATCGCCATCGCTCGACTCCACCAGCACCCGCGTTTTTGCTGATGTGCCCGCCTGTCCATCGAGAATCCGCACCTTATAGTCCGTGAGGTGAAAGGCCGCCAAAGTTGGATAAAACTGCACCAGCGATCGCCGCAGGGCCGCATCCATCGCCGCCACCGGCCCATTGCCCTCCGCCGCCTCCAGACAGGGGCACTGGTTCACCATCACCTTCACCGCCGCCATGGAATCATTGGCGTAGACATTGCGCCCCAGGTCGTAGTGGATCTGACAGCCCTGCACCAGGAAATAGTGGGGCCGCTGGCCCAGCACCTCCCGCATCAGCAGTTCCACACTGGCCTCCGCCGCCTCGAACTGGTAGCCATCGCGCTCGAGATCCTTGAGGCGCTGCAAAATACTGCGGGCGGCGGGATCGTTTTTATCCAGCTCAATGCCGAAACTGCGGGCCTTTTCCAGCACGTTACTCAAACCCGACTGATCCGACACGACGATGCGCCGCTGGTTACCGACCGCCTCCGGGGCGATGTGTTCATAGGTGGCGGAGTTGCGGAGGACGGCGCTGACGTGGATGCCCCCCTTGTGGGCGAAGGCCGATCGCCCGACGTAGGGGGCGCGCGGGTCCGGGGCCAGGTTCGCCAGTTCGCTGATGGTGCGGCTGGTGGCGGTCAGGTGGGCGAGCTTGTCGGGGGGGATGCAGTCGTAGCCCAGCTTCAGTTGCAGGTTGGGGATGAGGGTGCAGAGGTTGGCGTTGCCGCACCGTTCCCCATAGCCGCCGATGGTGCCCTGGACCATGGTGGCCCCCGCTTCGATCGCGGCGATCGCGTTGGCGACGGCGGTGCCCGAGTCGTTATGGGTGTGGATACCGAGGGAAATATCTGGCCCGAGGCGATCGCGCACCGCCGCCACGATTTCCGCAATTTCCCGAGGTAGCAGGCCGCCATTGGTGTCGCACAGCACCAGCCAATCTGCCCCCGCCCGCCGCGCCGCATCCAGGGTTGCGATCGCGTAGTCCGGGTTAGCGCGGTAGCCATCAAACCAATGTTCCGCGTCGTAGAGCACCTGGCGATCGCGCTGCCGCAGATGGGCCACCGTATCCGCGATCGCGGCGAGATTTTCCTCCAATGTGGTTTGCAGGCCCGCCGTCACCTGCAAATCCCAGGATTTACCAAAAATCGCCACCCACCGGGTCTGGGCCGCCAGCAACTCCGCCAGCAGCGGTTCCGTCGCCGCCGATCGCCCCGGTCGCCGCGTCGCACAAAACGCCACCGCCTGGGCCTGCTTCAGGGGGCGATCGCGCAATTTCGCAAACAGTTCCCCATCCTTCGGATTCGCCCCCGGCCAGCCCGCCTCAATGAACGGCACCCCCAACTCATCCAAGCGGTGGGCAATTTGCAGCTTGTCATCCACCGAAAAGGAAATGCCCTCCGCCTGCGCCCCATCCCTCAAGGTGGTGTCGTAGATCCAAAGGCGGCGATCGGAGCGGTTCAACATGGCATCAACCCTAGGTCGTTCCTAGATCATCAAGGGGGCGCGATCGGGGGGCGATCAGGGCTCAGTGGCCGGTGCAGCCGCGATCGCCCCCAGAACCCCTAGCCTATCAACGGGGATCGGCGACGGTGGCGGACGGGTTTTAAAGTTTCGGGATCAGGGGTGGGCATCGGCGCAGAATCCGGCGGGGATCACCCCCTCTTATGGCCAAACGCGCTACCCTATCATCTCGATCCTAAAATCCCGTTGACCTTCTACCCTACTGTTCCCGTGCTGCCCCCCCCCATTCCCCCCGGCCCTGGTCAGGAATCCGTTTGGGACTATCCCCGTCCCCCCCGTTTGGAATTGAGCCCCAAGCCCGTGCGCGTTGAGTTCAATGGGGTCGTGCTGGCCCAGAGCGATCGCGCCTATCGGGTGTTGGAAACGAGCCATCCGCCGTCCTACTACCTGCCGCCGGAGGATGTGCAGATGCGCTATCTGCTGCCCACCCTGCGGGCGTCGTTCTGCGAATGGAAGGGCCAAGCGCGCTACTACACCGTGATGGTGGACGATCGCGAGGCGATCGACGGGGCTTGGGTCTATCTGGAGCCGACCGCATCCTTCGCCGCGATCGCGGGCTATGTGGCCTTCTACCCGAGCCTGATGGACGCTTGCTATGTGGGCGACGATCGCGCGGAACCGCAACCGGGCGGATTCTATGGCGGTTGGGTGACGCCGGATGTGGTGGGGCCGTTCAAGGGCGTTCCCGGATCCTGGGGCTGGTAGGGCCGCGATCGCCCCGGCCCCCCCTCAACACTGCCCCCTCAACACTGCCCCCTAAAGCGCCCCGTCCCCCTTCACCATCAGGGGCTGAAACCGCCGCTGCTCGTCCAATTGCCAAAATTTCAGGTCCGTGGCCCGTCCGTCGGTCACGGCCACAATCGCGTAGACATACTCCTCCCAGGCCCATTGGCGATCGCACTCCGATGGCACCGCCACCCCATTGGGATGGGAATGATAAATCCCCACGATCGCCCAACCGCGATCGCGCGCCGCCCGCGCCGCCGCCAACATCTGGGCCGGATCAATGGCATAGCGATCCGCCGAACCATGGGCCGCTGAACTGGATTCTCCAGGGGAGCGATCCCCAAAAGTTAGGACCCCATCACCTTGATCCCCGACCGGTTGATGGCCATCCAGAACCGCCGCCCCCCCCTGATCCCAAATATTTTCCATCGGCTCCACGGCCCGCACCCGAACGACGCGATTATCGCCAGAAGGATCTGCCCCCCCCCATCGGGTACCCAACAGCAGACCGCAGCATTCGCGATCGCGCGATCGCTCCGCCGCCTGACCCATCAGCGCCACCTGCCAGGGCTCCAGATAAACCGTCACCATCACCTCGCCTCGCCTCCCTTTCCCCTCAACATTGGCCCTCGAACGGCCCTAAAGCATCATCCCCCTTCCGGAGCCAGGGCAGGTTCAGGAAGCGAAATCTCATTTTTGTAATTTTTTTGCAATTTTTTTGTAATGACTTCATTCCCAGCGCGATCTATCCATGTCACCACAAGGACGTTTCTTCCATGGCTCCAGTCCAGTTCGCCATCCCCTTTGGGGTTTTTGCCAATCGCCTCACCCTTCGCCACTGGCGCGGTGACCTATTTGGGGGCCTGACCGCCGCGATCATTGCCCTGCCCCTCGCCCTCGCCTTTGGAGTTTCCTCGGGAGCCGGGGCCAGCGCGGGCCTCTACGGAGCCATCATCGTCGGCTTTTTGGCCGCCCTGTTCGGCGGTACCCCCACCCAAATTTCCGGACCCACCGGCCCCATGACCGTCGTGGTCACCAGCGTCATCGCCACCCTGACGGCCCGCCACCCGGACACGGGCCTCGCCATGGCCTTCACCGTCGTGATGCTCAGCGGCGCGTTGCAGGTGCTGTTGGGGATGCTGCGCCTGGGGCAGTACATTACCCTGCTGCCCTACACGGTGATTTCGGGGTTCATGTCGGGCATTGGGGTGATCATCATCATCCTGCAACTGCCGCCGCTGCTGGGCCATGGGGCGGCGGGGGGGGTGGTGGCTACCCTGCAACATTTGCCCGAGTATCTGCGGGAACCCAACTGGGTGGCCGTGGGCCTGGGCCTGTTGACCCTGGCGGTGATTTTTGCGGTGCCCCCGAAGGTGAACCGTATGCTGCCTGCGCCGCTGCTGGGGTTGGTGACGGTGACGGGGATTTCGGTGCTGCTGTTTGGGGATGCGCCCCTCGATCGCATTGGGGCGATTCCCCAGACCCTGCCCAGTTTGCGCTGGCCGACGTTTTCGGTGCCGGACCTGGCGGATATGTTGCGCTATAGCCTCATGCTGGCGGTGTTGGGGGCGATCGATTCCCTGCTGACTTCCTTGGTGGCAGACAACATTTCCCGCACCCAGCATGATTCCGATAAGGAGCTGATCGGCCAGGGCATTGGCAACTTTCTGTCGGGCCTGTGTGGGGGGCTGCCCGGTGCGGGGGCGACGATGCGGACGGTGGTGAATGTGCAGGCGGGGGGTAAGACGTCCCTGTCGGGGATGGTCCATGCCCTGGTGTTGCTGGCGGTGGTGCTGGGGGCGGGGCCGCTGACGGCTCCGATTCCGACGGCGGTGCTGGCGGGGATTTTGCTGAAGGTGGGGATCGATATTCTCGATTGGGGGTTTATTAAGCGATCGCCGCGTCTGTCGCTGCGGGGGACGGGGCTGATGTATTTGGTGCTGCTGCTGACGGTGTTTGTGGATTTGATTACGGCGGTGTTGGTGGGGGCGTTTGTGGCCAATATTTTGACGATTAAGCGCCTAACGGATGTGCAAAGCGAGAGTATCCAGGCGATTACGGGGCCGACGGAGGGCCATAACCTGAGTGGGGCGGAGCAGGGGATTTTGACCGAGGCGAAGGGGAATATTTTGCTGCTGAAGTTGGGGGGGCCGATGAGTTTTGGGGCGGCGAAGAGTATTTCCCGGCGCATGGCGTTTGTGAAGACGTACCACGCGCTGGTGCTGGATCTGAGCGAGGTGCCGACGGTGGGGGTGACGGCGGCGCTGGCGATTGAGTCGATTGTTCAAGATGCGATCGCGAATCAGCGGCAGGTGTGGCTGGTGGCGATCGCGGAGCCGGTGATCCGCCGCCTCGATCGCCTGGATCTGCACCGGTTTTGTAAAGGCTCTGATCCGTCCATGGGGCAGGTTTACCGCACGGGCGATCGCTTGCGGGCTCTCCAGGAGGCTTGGGAGACGGTGCGATCGCGTGTCTCTTGCGATCGCGAGACCGTCACTCGCCCTAGACCGTAAACGTCGAACTCGGCACGTTCACGAAGTCCGTCGCCGGCAGCGGAGCCGCAACCCCATTCAGAACGGCCAGGTACTTCAGAGAACCGCCATCGTTGAAGAACAGGGCCAGATCCGGCGTCCCATCCCCCGTAAAGTCCTGCACCTGTTGTGCCAGGGCCAGCGTGGCAATGTCCGGCCCGAGACCGATCTTGTCTGTCCCCGACGTGAAGGGCGTCGTCGCATTGCCAATGATGTCCGCCGTAAACGGACTCGTCGTCGCATCAGCGCGCTGGAACGCAAACGTATCGCCAGCACCACCCGGCACGAGCGTATCGCGCCCCGCACCCCCAGCCACGGTCGCGCCACCGCCCGCACCGGCCGTGATGATGTCATCGCCAGGACCGCCGATGAGCTTGTCGCCCGCGATCGGGCTACCCGTGATCACGTCGTTGCCATCCCCCGCATCGATCGACACGGGCGCAGTCGGAGCCGTCGTCGCATCCGGGAAGAAGGTATCACTGCCCCCTTCGCCGCGCATCGTTGCCGGAATCGTGTTGCTAAAGGTGAACTGATCGTCGCCGCCGCCCCCATTGATCCCGTTCGGGAACGTGCTCACCAGCGCGTCTTGCACGGGAATCGCGTTCGGATCGTTGTTGAACTGCAACGTATTGCCCACGGCGGTGCTGCCCGGCGGCAGCGTTCCCGGTGGCGTAGTGGTGGTGCCCTGATCGTTAATGCTCAAGGTCGCCGTTGCTTGGGTGCCCAGCGTTCCCCCCGTCGGACTGGTCAGGGTCAGGTTCACCGTCTCCGCCGTCGCCTCCGCGATCGCGTCCGTCAGCACCGGCACGTTCACGGTCTTCACCGTTTCGCCCGCCGCGAAGGACACCACCTGGTTCGTCGCCGTGTAGTCCGCTCCGGCGGTTGCGGTCCCATCACTCGTGGCGAAGGACACGGACCCCGCTTGGGTCGTATCGCCCGTGCGGCTGATGGTGATGGCCGCTTGGACCGTGGTCGCCGCCTCTGTTGCCGTAAAGGTCGCACCACCGAATTGGTACGTGGACGTTCCCGTACCGCCATTACCGCCGCCGCCGGTGGCACCCACATCGAGGATCGTCAGAATCGAAGAATCCTGCTGGCCCAACACGGCCCCGCCCGTCGGTTTCGACAGCAGCAGCCGAATCGTTTCGCCGCTATCGACCACCGTATCGTTGAGCAGGTTCACCGTGAAGGTTTGCTCAATTTGCCCGGCGGCGAAGTTCAGGGTTTGGTTGAAGGTTTGGTAGTCGGCCCCGGCGGTGGCGCTGCCCCCGAGGACGCCCACGTCAACGGAAACGGTATTTTGGGAATTATTGACATCGCGAACCACCTTGACGGTGACGCTCTGCCCCTCGATGCCTTGGTAGGATGCCTGACCGAATTGGAGGGCTCCCTGGGGGGGCGTGACGCCGATTTGAGTGCCGTCCTCTTGGAAAAGTTGGGGGCTGTTCAGGAGGCGGTTGGCGCTGACCCCTTTGACAATGGCCAAAACCTGCCCCGTCCGACCGTCTTGGATGATGGCGTCGTTGAAGAACTGGCCGGATCCGTCGGTGATCGAGAGTTCAGAGAATTTCAGGCCGCCAATCAGCCGGAAGGTGTCCGTGCCGAACTGGCCAAAGTCTTCGATGGTGTCCGCATCCAGGACCGTCGCGCCACCGGTGGAAATTGCGCCCACTTGGTTGGCGAACAGGTCACTGCGGCGGCCAATCACAAAGGTGTCATTGCCGAGGCCGCCATTGAGCACGTCTGCGCCCACATCGCCCGCTAGGACGTCGTCGCCCTCTTCCCCGTAGAGGAAGTCGTTTTCTTTGCCGCCGTAGAGTTCGTCGTTGCCAATGCCGCCCCGGATGGTGTCAACGCCCCGGTTCCCGAAGAGGAAGTCGCTGCCGTCGTTGCCGTTGAGGACGTCTTGGTCTTGGCCGCCCTGGAGTTCGTCGTCCCCCTGTTCGCCGTTGAGGATGTCGTTGCCTGCGTTGCCGAAGAGGCGATCGTTATCCATGCCGCCATTGACGGTGTCGTCGCCGGTGAAGGCCCGAACGATGTCGTTGCCGTCGAGGGTGATGATGAGATCGTTGCCTGCGAGGATCGCAAGGGATTCTGGCGTTTCGGTGAGGGGCAGTACGTCGGGAAGGTTGGTGCCGTTGATATTAGCCATGGGGCTCTCCGATTGTTTCGGTGATGGTTGTGCGGAGGTGGATTGACTGTATGGAGCAGGGGAAGGGTGATCGAATGAATTTGATATCTGTCGAGCTAGTGCTTAAAAGACATCAAGGGCATCGCGTTTTTCTGCTCTGACTATCCTTTCCTGGGGTCACCAAAAAATCCGGAGATGGATGATGGCTTTTTCGATTTCTTTATGGAATGGAAGAGATGTTTTCCTTCATTAAAAATTTAAGCGCAAGGGGGAACCTGGCGATGAAAGGCGACGTCGCACGGGAATTTTGGTATGGAATAGGTAGGGTTGAATTGCAGCACGGAGCTTTGCAGGTCGATTGATGTGGGCGACTGCTTCTGTCTGGCCGCAATGTGTTTTGATGAAGGGTTTTGCTGCGGCCTCTGTAACTGCTGGCGATGCAGTGATTGGCGATGGGTGGATGGGATGATTTTCTTTTAAGTTGAAAAAAATCGAAATGTTTCTGTGGTTTTGAGGGCCTGTTTGTTGCGGGTCTAGGAGGTTTTGGCCGGATGCAGGGTGGCCATGGTGAACGGTTGGGCGTGGAGGTGATCTATGCCCTGGGCTGGTTCACGGGTGAAGGTTTGGTTGTGAATGCTTGGGGGGCGAGGGACGGGGGAAGTAATTGGTATGAGAAAAGGTCTGGCTGAAGGGGTTGAAGGGAGGGGTGCTGATTTGGCCTGAGGCGGCGGCGGGGCTTCAAGGGGCTCGGTGATGGGTTTTACGCGGGTTGCGGTGCGGGGTCAGGGTTGTGTTCGGGATTGGTGCGTGTTTTGGGGCGGTGGATCGCCGTGGGGGCTGAGGCGGGGTGGGGCGATCGCGGGTGTTGGGCGAAAAGACGCGGACCGTGGGATTTAGTTCCTAGGAGTTTTGCGCGGGCAGCTTGGCGATCGCGCGGGCCTAGGTCGGTGGAAGGATGGGTTTAGGGGCTAGAGCGGTTGGGGCCTAGCGCTGGCCTTGGGTGAGGGGCCGCACGATCGCGAAGCTCACCCCAAAGGCCATGGCTCCGATCGCGGCGATCGCCACCACGGTCCACCAGTTACCGGCGGGGGCCTTGGCGCGATCGCTCGGGCCATCGGGGAACGGATTCACGGGCTGCTCAGAAAAGCGGGGTTCATCGAAGGCGGGCAGGGCGTTCCA
Source organism: Cyanobacteriota bacterium (assembly GCA_022402445.1). Taxonomy (GTDB): domain Bacteria; phylum Cyanobacteriota; class Cyanobacteriia; order CACIAM-69d; family CACIAM-69d; genus MS008. The sequence continues at coordinate 178,494 of JAKRSF010000008.1, forward strand.
GTCCGCTAAATCCTGAAGCTCCGGCTTGCCGCCAAAGGGGGTGCTGTCCGGCGTCAGGTTCAGGGGGGCAACGCTACCCAAGGGGCCTCCCCCGGTCGCGGGCAGGGGCAAGGGGCGTTCGGGAAGGGGCGGTGCGATCGCGCTGGGGGCCGGAGTTTTGGGCTGGGGTGAGGCGATCGCCGGGGCCACCGGGGGAACCGTCGCCGTCTGGGGCGCTTGGGTTTTAACCTGCATAGCCGCCGCCACCAGCCCCTCCAATTGCTCCCGAAGCTGCTGATTCTGGGCCGCCAGGGCCGCATTGTGCTCCGTGGCCGCCGCGAGCTGCGCCTTGAGGCCCCGCAGTTCCTCCGCAAGCTGGTAGTACACCGCGATCGGCACGGACGCAGCACCCCGTGGGGGAGAGGGCGGTACGCTGTCGAAGGGACTGGCGGTTTCGTCGCGCATGGTCGTTGGGCTGGTCTAAGGGCTGGGCGATCGCGAGAGCAGAATTCCTTGAATCTTATCCGAAGTCGATCAATCGGGTGCAGGGCCAACGGTGGCGGATGGGCTGGATCGTTCCTTTGGAGTTTGCCTTAGACTAGGAACGCTTTGGCGGCGCGGGGGATGCCGTAGCCTCCGGTGACCGCCCAACCTAGGGGACGGCGATCGGTTGTGTCGGCCAGTGCCGCGCCCTACGCCGCCACGAATCTGTCATCAACTCGGGCCAAAATGGCCATGGATGGAGCCACGATGCCACTGGAAAATGGGCTTGAGGAATACGCTGAAACGGGCCTAGAGCCGTCGGCCGCGCCACCGGTGAAGTATGGGGAGCGGGCGATCGCGGAGGGGAAATTAACCACCACCTTTCCCAACCCGAGGCCGGGGCGACGCTATCACATTGATATCACCCTGCCGGAATTTACCTGCAAATGTCCCTTTTCGGGCTATCCCGATTTCGCGACCATTAAAATTGTCTATGTGCCTAATGAAAAGGTGGTGGAACTCAAGGCCATTAAGCTCTATATCAATAGCTACCGCGATCGCTACATCTCCCATGAGGAGTCGGTGAATCAGATTTTGGATGATTTCATCGCGGCGGCGGAACCGCTGGAAATTGACATCGTGGGAGATTTTCAACCCCGTGGCAATGTCCATACGGTGATTCGGGTGAGCCATCGGCGGGAGGAGGCGATCGCCCCTTCGGCCTAGGGATCAATCCCCCTTCCTGTCCGGCCACCCGCGCCCCTGGCGAGTTCCCCAGTCTCCCCCTGCCCCCATTCCCAAGCGCCCCCATGAGTGATCCAATTCGTGCGATTCAGTCCCTGCCCTGGGCCGATATTGTGCCGGTGGCGGCCCTGACGACGGTGCTGGCGGTGGTGGGCGATCGCTGCATCCTGTGGCTGGCGCAGCAGGTGGCGGGGGTGAGGGTGGCCCTGCAATTTTTGGCGAATTTTGGGCCGCTGCTGGCGGTGCTGGTGGGCAGCGGGGTGGGGATTTTGGCGCTCTATCTGGCCCAGCGGCTCTACCCGTCGGTGCGTCAGCGGTTGGGGAGCCTGTGGTCGGTGGCGTTTCTGACCCTGGTGGGCCTATGGCTGGCGGGCCAAATCATTCCGCCGCTGCTGCTGGTGGCGGATTTTTCCCTGTTCCTGGGGATCGCGATCGGGATTTTTTGGGGCGATCGCGTCGTGGCGCGCTTCTGAGGTGGTTCCGGCCAATGGTTCAGCCCCGCAGGGTCATCAACCAATCGGCCAAAAAAAAGCCACAAAAGGCCCTAAAAGACCACAAAAAATGGGATGGACAGCTTTGCCCACCCCATGCTTTTTAACGACTTCAACGACTTCAATTCAGCCTTGAATTCTGGCCGGTCGGGAGCCCCCTAGAACCCGCTGCCGATCCCCATGGCCAACGGCGCGATCGCGCTGGAGAGCACCTGCAACACCAAAATCGCCAGCATGGGCGACAGGTCCAAGCCCCCCAACGGCGGGATCACCGATCGGAACAGGTTCAGGTACGGATCGGTCAACTGGCTAACAATCGAAAAGGGCGGATCAAACCAATTGATATTCGGGAACCAACTCAACAGAATCCGAATGATGATAATCACCAGATAGATCTGGAGGAATTGGGCAATGGTACCGGCCAGCAGCGCGATCGAAGTTTGCATCGGAAGATCCTTTACGCTCTCGCTTAACTTAAGTCCTGAAGATTGAGACGGGATGACATCGCAACGGCGGTGGTTGGGGATACCGAATAACCCTCGCGGGCGATGCTGCCTAGTTTAACAAGGGGCCGCGATCGCCCGAGGACGGTTTCCCCACCCTTGATCCGGAGGAAAACTGAAGGGAAATGGCCCCTCGGCCGGTGGCTCCGTCGCGATCGCGGCTCCCCCAACCCCAGCCCTCCCTAGGGATCAATCCCACTGGGGGACAGGGGCGACGGCGACGACCCCTGGCCGCGCCCATTGTGGCTGCTCAATTGGCGGCGCACATCGTCAATGGTTTCATTCAATTGAGCAATCTTGTCCTCTAGCCCCTGGCGAGCCTGCTCAATGCGCGCCTCCGAGCGCGGATCCTGGGGCAACTCCGGCCGGTCCGTTTCCAGAATATCCTCCGGATCCTGGAGATCCTCGCGATCGCCCAACCGGCCCCCATACCGACTCGCCAGGGTCACCCCCAGCGCCGCCCCGATCGCACTGCCCAGCAACGTACCGAGGAGAAAGCCACCCGTAAATCCATCCCGATTAGCCATCGCTACCCCTTCCTTAAAAATCTGACGCGCCCTTAAAAATCTGACGCGAGCATCCTATGGATGATCCTACCCAACGGTGCCAAAGGCGCGATCGCCCGCATCCCCCAGACCGGGCACGATGTAGCCCTGCCCATTCAGCCCCTCATCAATCGTAGCCGTATAGATCACCAGGCCGGGGTAGGCATCATTGAGCCGCTGGAGGGCCGGGGCCGCCGCCACCACCGACACAATCCGCACCTGCTCCGGCGTGACGCCCCGCCCGGTCAACTGGGCCATGGTCGCCATAATGCTGCCCCCGGTCGCCAGCATCGGTTCGGGGATCATCACCAGGGTGCCGGGGGCGAACTGCTCCGGCAGGCGGTTGAGATAGCACGACACCTCTAGGGTTTCCTCATCGCGCACCAGCCCCAGGTGATAGACCGACGCCAGGGGCAACACCGGCAGCATCCCCTCCATCAGCGCCAAACCCGCCCGCAACACCGGCACCACGGCGATCGGCACCTCGGGATCAATGAATTCGGCGGGGCAGGGGGCCAGGGGCGTCTCGATTTCCGCCGCTTCGGTGGGCAACCACTCGCGGATGGCCTCATAGGTCAACCAGCGCCCCAGTTCCGCCATGGCGCTGCGAAAGAGGGTCGAGGGGGTTTGGGCATCCCGCGCGACGCCTAGCCAGTGGCGAATGAGGGGATGGGGCGGTACGTAGACCCGAAGTTGGGGAGCCATGGCCCGAAACGCTTGCTGCTCTGTGATAGATCCCGCCCATCATACCCCCGCAGGGGCAAAGGGAAATGGGGAGGGCCGCGATCGCTGGGGCCAAGGGAGGATCCGCCGGTCGGGGCTGGGGTTTAGGGAATTTTTCTGAAGGTAGTTGACAGTCTTTATCAATAAGTCTATAGTTCTGTCATAACTCTTCTCTCTAGTATTGGCGGGTAGGGCTGGTCGGTGGTTCCTTTGGGGGCGGCGGGCTGGCCCCATTTTTTTGGGAATTAGTCGGTGTTTTCAGGGATTTTGCCGGATGGGTCGGGGGTGGCGCGCCCTGGATATTTGGCAGTAGGGGCTGGGTTGGGCGGTGTTGGGACTGGGGAGTTTGGGGAATTTATTGAAATCTATTTTTAATAGGTGTGTTGCTCTGGATCTGGGGGCGCGATCGCGGGGGGCGGGGCGATCGCCCTTTGGCGATAGACTCATTGAGGTTTGGATGGGCTGAGCATTTGGCCCGAAAGCCACGGCAGCGCAAGGGTTGACGCGCAAGTATTGAAGGGTAACCAGGGCAACAGGAGCAGCGGTGATGGTGTGGGACGCGATCGCGATCGGTTCAGGCATGGGGGCGCTGGTGACGGCCACCCAACTGGCGGCCAAGGGGGCCAAGGTGTTGGTCCTGGAGCGCTATCTCATCCCCGGCGGCAGTGCGGGCTATTTTGACCGGGAGGGCTACCGCTTTGATGTGGGGGCGTCGATGATTTTTGGCTTCGGCTCCGAGGGCACAACTAACCTCCTGACGCGGGCGCTGGCGGCGGTGGATCAAACCATGGAAACGGTGCCGGATCCGGTGCAAATCCACTACCATTTGCCCAACAATCTCGATCTGAAGGTGCATCGGGATTATGAGGCATTTGTGCAGGAATTGAGCGATCGCTTCCCCCACGAGGCCCGGGGTATTCGCGGTTTCTATGGGGAATGTTGGGACATTTTCAATTGCCTCAATTCCATGGAATTGCTGTCTTTGGAAGAGCCCCGCTATTTGATGCGAGTCTTTTTCCAAAATCCGGGTGCTTGCCTCGGCCTCGTTAAATATTTGCCGCAGAATGTGGGGGAAATTGCCCGCCGCCATATCCATGATCCGGAATTACTTAAATTCATTGACATGGAATGCTATTGCTGGTCCGTGGTGCCTGCGGATCTGACCCCGGCGATTAATGGGGGCATGGTCTTTAGCGATCGCCACTACGGCGGCATTAACTATCCCAAGGGTGGTGTCGGTCAAATTTCACAAAAACTGGTGGCGGGATTAGAAAAATACGGTGGCGAAATCCGCTACGGCGCGCGGGTCACGGAGGTCATCACCGAAGGGAAACGGGCCGTGGGCGTGCGTTTGGCCTCGGGGGAGGAGCTGCGGGCCAAGCGGATTATTTCCAATGCCACCCGCTGGGATACGTTTAATGGTCTGTTGAAAAAAACGCCCCTGCCGCCCTCGGAAAAGCGCTGGCAAAGTCGCTATAAAAAATCGCCGAGTTTCCTGAGTTTACATCTGGGGGTGCGTGCGGAGGCCCTGGCACCGGGCACGGAGTGTCACCACATTTTGCTGGAGGATTGGGCGAAATTGGAGGACGCCTACGGCACGATTTTTGTGTCAATCCCCACGCTATTGGATCCATCCCTCGCGCCGGAAAATCGCCACATTTTGCATGTGTTTACCCCCGCCTGGATTGAGGATTGGCAGGGGCTTTCACCGAGCGCCTATGCAGAGAAAAAGGAACGGCTGGCGGCGGAATTGATTGGTCGCCTCGGCGCGATCGCCCCCAACCTGACGGACTTTATTGAGTACAAAGAAGTGGGCAGCCCGCGCACCCATCGGCGCTTTTTGGGCCGTGAAGATGGCACCTATGGCCCCATTCCCCGCCGCAAATTGTTGGGCCTGTTGGGGATGCCGTTTAATCGGACGGCGGTGCCCGGTCTCTACTGCGTGGGGGACAGCACGTTTCCGGGCCAGGGCCTCAATGCGGTGGCCTTTTCGGGGTTTGCCTGCGCCCATCGGGTGGCGGTGGATTTGGGCCTGTAGATTTGTAGGCTTTGACGTGATCGCGGGGGCTGGGCGGGGAAACCCCGCCCTTACGATGACGGATCAGAATTGGCCTGCTAGGGCGGAAACGCAGCGATCGCAAATGGTCGGATCCGCCTCCGATTGGCCCACGGTTTCCGAGTAATTCCAGCAGCGATCGCACTTGTGGCCCGCCGCATCCATGACACCCACCGCGATCGCGTCCGTCACACTGGCATATTTCAGGGCGGCGATGTGATCGCGATCTTCTACCCATTCCACCTGGGAGGTGAGGAAGAAATAGCGCAATTCATCCACCCCATTATGGCCCTGGGATTGAGAAGCTAACTCCACCGGCGGATTGAATTGGAGTAGCGTTTCTGCCAGGGCCGGATCCGCCACCTGAATTAATAGCTTCGCCTCCAAACTAGAGCCGATCGCCTTATCATTGCGCGCCGCCTCCAAAACCCGGTTCACCTCCGCGCGAAGCTGACGGATCTGCTGCCAGCGATCGCCCAGTTCCCCATCGCGCCAAGCGTCAGGAATCTGCACCCAGCCCGCCTGAAACACGGACGCATGGCCCGTTTCGTAGGGCAGCGCCTGCCAAATATCCTCCGCCATGTGGCACAGGACCGGCGCGATCGCCTTGGCGAGATTTTCTACCGCGATCGCCAACACCGTCTGACAACTGCGGCGGCGGAACCCATCCGGCCCACTGATATAGAGCCGATCCTTGGCAATATCCAGATAGAAATTGGATAGATCCACCGCGCAGAAATTCTGCACCGTCTGGAAAAACTTGAAGAATTGGAACGTGTCAAACGCTCGGGAAATCTCCTCAAATACCTCCGTGATCCGGTGCAGCATGTAGCGATCTAGCTCCGGAAGTTGGTCATAGGCGATCGCATCCCGCTGCGGATCAAAATCATGCAAATTACCCAGCAAAAACCGCGCCGTATTGCGAATCTTGCGGTACACATCCCCCATCTGCTTGAGGATCGTTTTACCAATGGGCACATCCGATGAATAGTCCACCGACGACGCCCACAGCCGCAGCACATCCGCCCCGTAGGGAGGTTCCTGCTTCTGGTTTTTGCCCCCATTGACCACCACCATCGGGTCAATAATATTGCCCAGGGATTTACTCATTTTCCGCCCCTGTTCATCCAGGGCAAACCCATGGGTCAACACCGTTTTATAGGGCGCGTGGCCGTGGGTTGCCACACTGGTGAGCAAACTCGATTGGAACCAGCCCCGGTGCTGATCTGATCCTTCCAAATACAGATCCACCGGATAGCCCAAATCCAGACGGCGCGCCACCGAATTCCACGAGGAACCGGAGTCAAACCACACATCCATCGTGTCCGTCCCCTTGCGGTAGGTGCGGCCATTGTTGCGGTATTCCTCCGGCAACAGTTCCGCCACATCGAGTTCCCACCACACATCAGAACCGCGCTCCGCCACCAAATTCCGCACCCGTTTTAGGGTCGCTTCATTCATCAAAACGTCGCCGGTTTCCTCATCATAAAAAGCCGGAATCGGCACCCCCCACGATCGCTGGCGGGAAATGCACCAATCGGATCGTTCCCCCACCATCGATTCAATGCGATTGCGCCCCGCCGCCGGGATCCACTGCACCGCCGCGATCGCGTCCATCGCCGCCGCCCGGAACCCATCCACCGACGCAAACCACTGCTCCGTCGCCCGGAAAATCGTCGGTTTCTTCGTGCGCCAATCGTAGGGATATTTATGGCCGTAGGGCTCTTCTTTCAACAGCGATCCCGCTTCTTTTAAGGCCGCAATAATCGCATCATTGGCATCTTTTAGGACATTCAACCCCGCAAACGGACCCGCCTCCGCCGTGAGATTCCCGCGATCGTCCACCGGCGACAGGATCGGCAGGCCGTATTTTTGCCCCGTAATAAAGTCCTCTTGGCCGTGGCCCGGAGCCGTATGCACCAGTCCCGTCCCCGACTCCGTGGTGATGTAATCGCCCCCCAAAACCACCGGCGATTCCCGGTCAAACAAACTGTGGCGATAGCGGCAACCTTCCAGGGCCGCCCCCTTGAACTCCGCCTGAACGATCGCGCTGGTGCCCAGGGTTTCCGCCAGTTGACCCGCCAAATCCTTCGCCACAATCACATATTTGAATTTCAAGTGATTGAGGTGATCCGGTTGCCCCAACTCCACCACCGCGTAGTCCAGCAGGCCATTGACCGCCACCGCCAAATTCCCCGGAATCGTCCAGGGGGTCGTGGTCCAGATCGCCACCCCCAGGTCCCCGAGATAGTCCCCCAGGGTGCCCTTGAGCCCGTCGCTGAGGGCCGTAATTTCAAAGGCCGCGTAGATTGACTGGGAAATGTGACCTTCGGGATATTCCAGCTCCGCCTCCGCCAGGGCCGTCTGGGAACTGGGGCTCCAGTGGACCGGCTTGAGACCGCGATAGATGTAGCCCTTGAGGAACATATCCCCGAACACATCCAGTTGCGCCGCCTCGTATTCCGGCGTCAGGGTGAGGTAGGGCTCGTCCCAATCCCCCCAGATGCCGAAACGCTTGAAACTGGTGCGCTGCTGGTCCACCTGGTCGAGGGCGTAGACCTTGGCCTTTTGGCGCAGGGTGCTGGGGGTGAGTTCAGCGCGCTCGTCCTTTTTGAGGGCCTGGAGGACTTTGAGTTCAATGGGCAGGCCGTGGCAGTCCCAGCCGGGGATGTAGCGGACCTTGCGCCCCTGGAGGAGCTGGTGGCGGTTGATGATGTCCTTGAGGATTTTGTTGAGGGCGTGCCCCATGTGGAGCGTGCCGTTGGCGTAGGGGGGGCCGTCGTGGAGCGTGAATGGTTCGCCCGGGTTGCTTTCCGCCAGGGTTTCGTAGATGCGCTGCTCCGCCCAATATTGCTGAATTTCGGGTTCCCGCGTGATGGCGTTGGCCCGCATCTCGAAGGGGGTTTGGGGCAGGTTTACGGTGTCTTTGTAGGATTTGGCGGTTTGCTCGGTACTCACGGCGGTTGGTTTTACCAGTGCTTGGGGTGGTCTCGTCTCAACATTTTAGGGGGGTGGGGGCCGGGGGCGATCGCGGCTAGAGGTGGGGTTTGATCCAGGCGATGAGGCGATCGCGGGGCAAGACCCCTTCGAGGCGATCGACGGGCTGGCCGTTTTTGAAGAGGATCAGGGTGGGCAGGGCCTGGACGTGGTGGGTGCTGGCGAGGTTGGGGTAGCGATCGCTGTCGATTTTGAGGATTTGCAAACGCCCGCGCAGGTCTGCGCCCACCTGTTCGAGGATGCCCGCCATCATTTGGCGCGGGCCGCACCAGGTGGCATAAAAATCCACGAGGACGGGGGTGGGGGCGTTAGCGATCGCGTCGTCGAGGCTGGTGAATTGCTTTTTGGTGGCCATGGCTGAAGGGAGATTCGAGCTAGGAAGAGTTACTAGAAACGGCTTCTACTATTTTTATTTTGGTTTTGCCGTGGGTGGATTTTGTTCGGTTTTATCTTGGTTTTGTTTAGGTTTTAGGGGGGCGGCGGCGGGGCGGAGTTGCGGAGGGTTTGCAAAAAGTCGGTGAGTTCGGCCCAGAGCCACTGCCGTTCGATTTCCGTGAGATTGTGGCCGAGGGCATGGCTGCGGCGGTAGTCCCCCAGGAGGAGGGGGGTGCGGACCATCAGTAGATCCATCAGCAGGAGGGGGGAGAGGTGTTCCGGCTGTTGGGTGATCTGAAGGTGACGGCGATCGCCGCGATCGCGCCAGCGGATGCCGCCCACGGACCAGAGCAATTGGTACTGCTGGGCATCAATCTGGAGTTGGCATTGGCCCCACCAGCAGCTCGCGATCGCCGCGCCCAGGGCCATGGCGGTGGAGGTTGCGATCGCCCACGCGAGGAAATAATGGCCCCCTATCCAGAACCCCAGGGCCAGCAGCAGCGCCAGGGTTCCCACGGGCCAGTTGAGCCATGGGAGGCGGTAGGGCACGGTCAGCCAGAGTTGGCGATCGGTCCGCACGAGACGCGCCTTGGAGCCCGCCGGTTGGGGATAGGCCGTCCGGGGGGGGCGGGGGAGGCGGTTGTGATCGGACTGATTTTTTGGGGGAGATGGGGATGTGAGGTGCTTCAACTGCCGTAGGGCACCGCTGGCGGACTGGGTGCGATGTTCCAAGGCCGGTTCAATCAGGCCATCGAGCCACTGGGCAAAGGGTTCCGACGCGATCGCCGCCGAGCGGAACTGGAGTTTGAGGCGCTCCTCCGGCAACTCCTCCGGGGCGGTGGCCGTCAGCAAATGCACCAGGGTCACCCCCAGGGCATAGAGATCCGACGCCCCCACGGCGAGGCCCCGAAATTGCTCCGGCGGCATATAGCCCAGGGTGCCCACGAACGTATTGCGCCCCAGGACCGTGCGGCGATAGACCTGCTGTACGGCCCCGAAGTCAATCAAAAAAATGTGCCCATCCGGTCGATAAATGAGGTTCTGCGGTTTGATATCCCGGTGGATCACGGGGGGATTGAACCGATGCAGATAGGACAGCACCTCAAGCACCTGCCGCGCGATCGCGGTGACCTCCGCCTCATTGGGTCGCCAGCCCTTGCGGAGTAGCTGCGCTAAGGACTGACCCACCGCCACCTCCTGCACCAGCGCTAGGAGGCGATCGCGGGGGCGATCGATCTGAAATGAACGCAGGTGGCGCGGAATGGCCGGATGGTTCAGGGTTGCCAGGACGCGCATCTCCCGCTCAAACAATTCCAGGGCCGTCCAATCCGACATCCCCCGCAGGGACAGCACCTTAATGGCAACCGGTCGCCCTCCGTCCGCCAAATCCCGCGCCCCGTAGGTGATCCCCGTGCCGCCGCGCCCCAGTACCTTCACCAGACGATAGCGCCCATCGAGGAGAGGAGCGCGATCGCGCGGCGGCATCGTAGAAGCGTTCGAGGACATGGGGAAAACCAGGGCTGGCAACACCCTAAATCAATGCCTCAGGGTCCGACAACCTCCAGCTACACCACCGTAGCCGATCGCGTCGCCAGCCACCGTTGCAACGATTCTGGACTTTCGGATGACTTTTTGCCGAGCAATAGGCCCGCAACGCCAATGTCCTCATCGAGGTCTGGCCAGTGAATCCCAAAACCTGCGCCGCTGATTTGAAAATTTTGGCGCTCTGGTTCTGTGCCATGAACTAGGCGGGGATACCAGGCGAGCGGAACCGATAGAATTCGCCCATCCTCTAACTCTAGGACTAGGTAATCTTCGTTCAAACTAATCTTGAGAATTTTAGGGTTTGCTGTTTCCATAGAGACCTAATTCCAACGCTTCGATCCCCAGGCCACCAAAAACTAAGTCATCAAAAACAGAAGAGCGATAACCACAATCACCAGCACCGCCAAAATAATGGTCATGATTGATCGTTCTCTTGAAACGCCTCAGGATTATCATCTGCTTTAGGCCCTTTAGCCGTGTTTGCCGCAGCCGATCGCGGCTCATCTTCAACCATCACCCACCGCCAGAGGGGATGGCCAGGGCCGCGATCGCGAATGGCCGCCAGATCCTGCCGCAGGTGCTCCAACTCCCGCGCCGAAAGCCCCTTCAACATATGCCAACTGTGGCGCAACAGGGTCGCCACCACCAGGGCAATGCAAAAAGATAGGGCGATCGCCTCAAGACGATGATGCACGATCGCATAGCGCAACGCCGCCCACCCGAAATAATCGCCCCACCGGCCCAACACCCCCCGCAGGGACCACAAACTCGGCGGCACCAACAGCAGCCACACCAGGGCGATCGCCCCCCAGCGGATCCGCAATCGCAAATAGTACAGCCGCCGCATCTGCCGCAGCAGTTCCGGATCCTCATGACGCAGGGGACGGCGCTCTTGAGCCACGGCGGCCCCCCTCAAACCTCCGATGATTCCCGCACCACCGGCGGCGCAGGGGGACGGTAACTAGGCCGCGATCGCCACCAGGCCAGCAGCGTACTCGCCACAAAAATGCTCGAATAGGACCCCGCCACAAACCCAATAATCAGCGCCAGGGAAAAATAGCGCAGCGTCGCCCCCCCAAACAGGAAAATCGCCACCACCGCCAGCAGCGTCGTCACCGTCGTATTGATCGATCGCGCCAACGTCTGATTCACCGCCGCATCCACCGTCTCAGCGATGCCCGCCTCCGGCGACTGCTTCAGGTTTTCGCGCACGCGATCGTAGATCACCACCGTGTCATTCACCGAAAAACCAATAATCGTCAGCAGCGCCACCACAAAGAGGGTATCCACCTCCACCCCCCCCAGCCAGCCCAACAGGGCAAACGCCCCCGTCGTCACCAGCACATCGTGCAGCAGCGCCACGATCGCGAAAATCGCATAGTCAAACTGGAAGCGCAGACTCAAATACACCACAATCCCCGCCAGGGCCAGCACCATCGCCAGCACCCCCGACGACAGGATCTGCTGCCCCAGCACCGGCCCCACCGTATCAATCTGGGTCGCCGTCGGGTTAAACGCCCCCACCCGCTGCGCCAAAGCCGTCACCAGCTCCGTTCGCTGATCCACCTGCAAATCCTTCGAGCGGATCGAAATCACCTGCCGATCCTGCTTGAGGGGATCCCGGTCCAGCAACTGGGTGGCACTGTTCCCTAAACCCTGCTCCGCCAGCACCGCCTCCACATCCCCGAGATCAATGGGGCGATCGCAGCGATCGCCCTGGGTCGCCAGCGCCTCGGGCCGACAGTCCAACTCCAACTGCAACCGCGTCCCCCCGGTGAAATCCAGCCCCAGCCGCAGGGGCGCACCGGTCTGGGCAAAGCAAATCCCCGAGGCCAGCAGCCCCACCAAAATCACCCCCAGGGACAGGCCCCACCACAGGCGACTTTTTTCAACAATGTTCAACTTCATCGGTGGCTTACCTCGTTGCAGGGCGGGTGGTGGGCAAATTCGGACAAAATAGCTCAGGGCGGCGCAGGCTCGGCACGCTCAGCGACAGCAGCAGCAGCGTCCGGCTCAGGGTCAAGGACGTGAACATACTCACCCCCACCCCGATCGCCAGGGTCAGGGCAAACCCCTTCACTAAACCCGTCCCCAGCCAGAACAGCACCACACAGGAAATCAGCGTCGTCAGGTTGCCATCGAGGATGCTGCTGAAGGCCCGGTAAAAGCCCGACTCGACGGACCGATACAGGGTCTTCCCGGCCCGCAACTCCTCCCGGGTGCGCTCAAAAATCAGCACATTGGCATCCACCGCCATGCCCACACTGAGGATAAATCCCGCAATCCCCGGCAAAGTCAGGGTCACGGGCACCAGGGCAAAAATCGCAAACACCAGCAGGGAATACACCACCAGGGCAATGTCCGCGATCGCCCCCGGAAGCCGGTAATAGGCCACCATAAAAATCAGCACCAGCACCAGCCCCCCGATGCCCGCATAGAGGCTCGACTGGACACTCTCACGGCCCAACGTCGCCCCCACCGTGCGGGTTTCCACCAGCTCCACCGGCAGAGGCAGCGCACCCCCCTTAAGCTGAATCGCCAAATCCTGGGCCGTCTCCAGCGTAAAGCCCCCTTCAATCTGAGTACTGCCGCCGGTGATGCCGAGCTGGGCGTACTGCACATCCACCCTCGGGGCCGTCAGCAAATCGCTATCGAGGAAAATCCCCAGGTTCCGCCCTGTCCCGGCGATGCTCTTCGTCAAATTGGCGAATTTGTCCGCCCCCTCGCTCTTAAAGCGGATCACCACCACCCAGGAGGTACCCCCCGCCGGTTCCGCGTAGGCGTCCTGGACATCCTGACCCGTCAGTTCCGGCGGCGCGAAAAGGGTATCAAACAGGCGGTTATTTTCGTCCAACTGCCCCTGATATTTGGCGATGTCTTCAGTATTGTTGGCGGCCCGTGCCGTTTCCAGCGCCCCTCGGATGGCCCGCTGCTCCACGAAGGCCCGATCAAACGCCTCTTCCGATTGGGGAGCCTGGGCGCGAAACTCCAGCCGCGCCGTGTTGCCTAAAACCCGCTCCGCCTGTTCCGGATCATTAACGCCCGGTAGCTGCACCGAGAGGCCATCACTGCCGACGGTCTGCACCACCGCCTCGGAAACCCCCAAACCGTTGATGCGGTTTTCGATCACCCGCCGCACGGCCAGGAGATCGTCGGGGGTGATTTGCTGAATTTCGGCGGTGGGCTGCACCTGAAGGGTCAACTGCGAACCGCCCCGCAGGTCGAGGCCGAGTTTTAGATCCAGGTTGACCAGGACCGCGATCGCGGCGATCGCCAGGATCACAATCGCACCGAGGGTGAATCGCTGTTTTTGCATAGCTCCAGGAAATCGCGCGGCGATCACGAACCAATCATGAACCAGTCATTAACCGAAAGGCGCTGGGCACTGGCCTATCCATCTCCCGTTTGGGCATTCGGACAAGGGCAGCGGCACGGGCATTGCGCGATCGCTAGAGTTGATGATTCATCAACCGCTTCACCGCCTCCACAATCTGGGGCGGCTGCACAATCGTCAGATTCTCCAGCGTCCCGTTGTAGGGCGTCGGAATATCCTGGGACGACAAACGCACCGGCGGCGCATCGAGATCATCGAAACACTGCTCAATGATCTGCGCCGTCAACTCCGCCGCAATGCCCCCCGTCTTCATGCACTCTTCCACAATCAGCACCCGATGGGTCTTGCGCACCGACGCGCCCACAGTCGCCATATCCAGCGGCTTAAGGGAAATCAGGTCAATCACCTCCGGGTCATAGCCTTCTTTTTCGAGGGTTTTGACCGCCTGCATGACGTGGTGGCGCATCCGGGAATAGGTGACGATCGTGATGTCGCTGCCCGATCGCACCATTTCCGCCTTATCCAACGGCAGCAGATATTCCTCGTCCGGCAGATCCTCCTTGAGGTTGTAGAGCAGCACATGCTCGAAGAAGAGGACCGGATTATCGTCGCGGATCGCCGATTTTAGGAGCCCCTTCGCGTTGTAGGGCGTCGAGCAGGTGACGATCTTGAGCCCCGGCACCGCCTGGAAATAGGCTTCGAGGCGCTGGGAATGCTCCGCCCCCAACTGCCGACCCACGCCCCCCGGCCCCCGGATCACCATGGGAATTTTGTAGTTGCCGCCGGAGGTGTAGCGCAGCATCCCGGCGTTATTGGAAATTTGGTTGAAGGCCAGGAGCAAAAAGCCCATGTTCATGCCCTCGACAATGGGCCGCAGGCCGGTCATCGCCGCCCCGACGGCCATCCCCGTGAAGCTGTTCTCCGCGATCGGCGTGTCCAGCAGCCGCAGATCGCCGTACTTCTTATAAAGATCCTTGGTGACTTTGTAGGAGCCGCCGTAATGACCCACATCTTCGCCCATCACGAGGACGCTAGGGTCGCGGGCCATTTCCTCATCGGTTGCCGCGCGCAGGGCGTTGAAGAAAAGCGTTTCTGCCATCGGATTTCGGATGCCGTGTGGAACGGTGGTGCATATGGGTCAAGTGGTCATTGTACCCCCTTGCGATCGCCCCCTTCCGTGCGGCCGGTGCCGGAGGTGGTGCGGCGTCTGGGCAAACGCCCCTGGGGCAAACTCGCTATAATGGCAAGCCGCCAGCGGGCCATAACCCGGATCGTTCCAATTCCCCATCTCCCCAGAGCCTGACCATGATTTGGCCGTTCAAGAAAAGTGCCCGAAAGCAAATCGCCCGCATCGAGGTGACCGGCGCGATCGCGGGGAGCACCCGCAAGGAGGTCCTCAAGGCCCTCAAAACTGTTAAGGAGCGCAAATTCCCCGCCCTGCTGCTGCGGATTGACAGTCCCGGCGGCACCGTTGGCGACTCCCAGGAAATCCACGATGCCCTCCAGGAACTGGGGCGCAACGGCGTCAAAATCGTCGCCAGCTTCGGCAATATTTCCGCCTCCGGCGGCGTCTACATCGCTATGGGAGCCCAGCACATCGTCAGCAATCCGGGCACGGTCACCGGCAGCATCGGCGTGATCCTGCGGGGCAACAATCTCGAAAAGCTGCTCGATCGCGTGGGCGTTTCCTTCAAGGTCATTAAATCCGGCCCCTACAAGGACATTTTGGCCTTTGACCGGGAACTGTCCGACGAGGAGCGCCAGATTTTGCAGTCCCTCATCGACAGCAGCTACAGCCAGTTTGTGAACGCCGTCGCTGCCGCCCGCAACCTGGAACCGGAGGCCGTGCGCCGGTTTGCCGATGGGCGCGTGTTCACGGGGGCGCATGCGCTGGAGTTGGGCCTGGTCGATCGCCTGGGTAGCGAGGAGGATGCCCGCCGTTGGGTGGCGGAGTTGGCGGGCCTGGATCCAGAGAAAACGACCTGTGAGACGTTAGGCGATCGCAAGTCTCCCCTGGCTAAGTTGGTGGGCAGTCAGGTGGAGGGGATTCTCAATACGGTGAGCTTCGAGCTAGAGAGCAATGGTGCGCCCCTGTGGCTCTATCGGCCCTAGGGCGATCGCTCGTGGGTGGGTCTATGTCGCCCTGGCCTAGTCCACCCCTTGATAGAGATTTTCGAGGGGGAAAGTTAGATCAATGCTGTGGAGGGTGACGCGATCGCCCGCTCCATAAACCACCGATGTCCAAGCACCATCGGGCTGACGGCGGCGACATTCCACCCAGAGCTGATCCTGATCGATGAGGACGTATTCCTCTAGGTCCGGGATCTGTTGATAATCCTCAAATTTTTGCCCCAGATCAAACACCCGCGTACTTTTAGAAAGCACTTCAACGATTAGTTTGGGATAGCGTTTGACGAGGCGATCTTGCTTGTCGCGATCGTCGCAGGTCACGAAGGCATCAGGGTAATAGTAAAACTCGTCCTTGTAATTGACCTTGACATTGCCTGAGTGAAAGCGGCAACTCGTGTTACCAAGATGCAACTTCAGGTCAGTCAGTAGGTTGAGCGCAATTCGATCATGATTATCCGTACCGCCCGCCATGGCGTATACCAGGCCATAACGGTACTCGTGGCGGCGTTGACTGTCGCGCTCTAGCTCTAAATAGTCCGAAGGGCTGATGTAATGGGGAACGGCGATCATGGTGGCAATTATGGTCGCGGCAAATCTACCCTAACACCGCAATTGGGTGGGCGGCGGGGCGCGATCGCGCTTGGGCTGACTATCAATGGGTGGCTTGGCTCCGTCGTGATCGCACCAGTAGTCCCGCGATCGCGAGGCTAACCAACAACAGCGACGGCTCAGGCGTGGAAACGGGGCGATCGGGCGGTTGCGATCCTGATCGCGGATTGGACGCGGTTCCGCCAATGCCGCCGGGGATCATGTCGCCACTCAGATAGCGAGACTTTACAAGGAGCGGAGTTTCTTAAAACTAAACAAGGACAAGCCCACCAAGCTCAGTCCAATCAGCGGCGATGAGTCGGGGGTAGATCGAGTTGTATAATTTTGATTTTGGACAAGTGCATGAAACTCTTTTTTTGTGACTTCATCCAAGTCATCAGCCAGGAAAATTCCATCCCAGTTTTCCTTAACTAGATCTTCATCCACAGGTGAACCAATTGCTCGATATCCATAGCCCACTCGCCCGAAGCCTGTTGGCCACATCCTCACGATTGGTGTGTAATTCATGAAGCAACCAACTCCCCGCCAACCTAAGCAAGCAGAAAAACTGCCTTGTGTCCAAAAAGTGTTGTTGCTTTTCCATTGACCGATATGACCATTGAAGTTGACCAGTGGGTATGAATATATTTCAGCCCATCGGTTTACCAGTCTTGCAGATGTGACAGTGCCTCCGCGCCAGCAGTGAGAAATTTCCTGAAAGTACCCGAAAGCTCGAATTCCGAAAATATTCCTGTAGGTATTGCCAACTCGAGTATTGGCGCATCCAGACCAGTTTTTACTGGCAGCAAATTGGGCAAATAGGCTATCCTTATCCTCCACTGTTTCAATCGTTTCCTCAATGTCGAACAGCCCACCATCGTCTTCCTCCTCGTCCCCGAAATCGATATCGTCGGCGTACCCAATGCCATTTGCAGGATCCGCGTATGCAGGCAAGTGAGTGGCGAGTGAAATGATCGATCCAATCAGAATACTCGTAGCGAGAGCACCAAGCTTTGAAGAAAGGGAATTGGTTTCGGAGTGGGTAGAGGACATGATGTAAAACCTTGCTGTATGTTCCAGCATTCTAAGGTAAATAAACTTGTTAGTCAACGAACCTGAGGATGGTGAATTCATTGAATTTATTAAGTTCGATGCTGACAGTCAAGCAGCAGTCTTCAGAACGGCAAGATGTATGAATCGTCACTCGCCTGCGTAAAGAGGCTGAGATCGACACTTTAACCACATTGCCTTTCAATACAATTAGGGAGTTGAGCAGGATTTAAATTGCTAAGCCATCCTAATTAACCAAGCATCATCTCCTCCTTGATTCATTCCAGACAGACTACCAGAGGTGTGACCTGTAATGTAAAGACCGGTTCCGCTGACTACAATTCCATTTGCCAAATCATTGTTAGAGGTTCCAAGTTGCTGAACCCACTGTATGGCTCCATTGACATTGTACTTGGCAACCCAAACATCATCGCCCCCAGAACGGGACGCTCCTACCTTACCCTGCGTTTGACCGGTAATGTAAACGTTGCCAAACCTGTCAGATGCCACAGCAGATGCGGCGTCATACTGCGAAGTACCGATCTGTCGTTTCCACTTCAAGTTGCCATTACTGTCATATTGAGCAACCCAAGCATCTGCATTACCATGATATACACCGCCCAATTCAGATTGGTCCCTGTGAGCAGCAGCCCAACGGAGCCTGGAATCGCCCAACTCATGCGGATTGCCTATAAAGGGATCGCCTATTAGGCTACGGGTGTAGCCTGCGATATAAACATTGCCATTAACGTCAATGGAAATTCCATTGGAAACATCTTCAGCCTGGGTTCCCAACTGTCGCTTCCAGATCAGTAGACCCTGAGGATCATATTTGGCGATCCAAGCGTCTGAATCACCTTGGGATAGCCCGTCAAGATTTCCTCGGGTATATCCAGTGATATAGACAAATCCGCTGGAGTCAACGGCGACACCCCTGGCCTCATCCCGTTGTGGTGTACCGATCTGGCGAACCCACTGTTGATTGCCATTGTCATCATATCTCGCAATCCAGGCGTCCCCGTCACCCTTATGGGTACTCTCCAGACTTCCGTGGGTGACTCCCGTCAGATAAAGACTGCCGTTGCTGTCAATAGCTAAAGAACCATTAGAGATGCCATAGTCTGACAAATTGCCTACAGTATCTGGGCGACCACGCACTGTCTTATGCCAAATGAGAGCACCATCGCTGCCGTATTTGGCTAGCCAAGAAGAGCGAACCGCACCACCCCCGTCAATAGATCCATCAGTCCAACCAGCAACGTAAAGATTGCCGTCCTTATCAGTCACAACGCCGTTAGCAGCATCATATCCTGATGTCCCTAGCTGACGTCTCCAAAGCTCAGAACCACTAGAGTTATACTTCGCCACCCATGCGTCATAGGAACCCAGGTTAATTTCGGATAAGTTACCCGATGTACGACCGGCAATATAGATATTGCCAGAACTATCGAGTGTGACAGCCTCCGAATAATCGTAGCCCGATGTGCCCAACTGACGCTGCCAGTCAACCTTAGGTGTGTCGTTGTCGAGAATATTCATAATCCCCACACCGTCACCCACAATTGCATAGTCAGGGCTAGACCGAAGCAAGAGACGAACTAGCTCTGTGGGCTCTACCTCATTGTCATCAATCGGAATAATGTCAATGTCTACTGAGGAGTCACCAGCAGGAATAACTACACTCCCATCGATATGGTTAGCCGTTCCTGTGGTGACCGTCCCCGGAATGTGTTCATAGTCTTTGCCAGGAATAGCCCGTAGCCACCATTCCCGTTCCCAAAAATGAACGGTTAGGGGCTGGCTAGTATCGCCAGTGCGAGTGAACCTAAACTTACCAATTTCTCCATACTCAGAGATTGTGGGGGTGATTGCGGCAATGCTCACAGATGGTTTATCGTCATTATCCCAAATCACAGTTGGATGGCTACCCCAACCTGGCAAGACGTTATAAGTTAGGCTTGGATCAATAGTTAAGATTGCTGTCTCTTCGCCTTCTATCTCGTCATCATCGATAGCCTTGATTATGATCGAACGATCAAAATCGCCAGCCCTAATTGTGATAGATCCAGGCAGATATTCGTAGTCTACGCCGCTAGTTGCCGTACCACTCATTGTGTAGTTGACGACCATGTTGCTTCTTACATCTCCAAGACGCCGAAACATATATCGTCCCGTATTACCTGCCTCAGAGATGTAGTTAGCTGTATGCCAGGGACGTTCAACTGTTGCAGGACCACCAGCCTCCCATTCTGTTAGTAGTTGGATCCTAGGTAACTCATTATCAAAGATGCTGACTGTTGCCATACTGGCTGAGCCAACCTCATATCCATTGGCACTCGTCAATCTGAGGTTAACTGTCTCCGTCCACTCAGGCTCATCATCATCAATCGGAACGATAGGAACTTTAATCGATGAGCTTCCAGCAGGAATTGTGATCTGGCCAGGAAGACCCACAAAATCTTTGCCGCTGGTTGCCGCTGGTGCTGACCAGTGGATTCCATCGCGAAATTCATAGTTGATACTCAAGGGGTGGCTAGTGCTTCCAGTTCGGGTAACAGTAAATTCTCCATTACCCTCTCCTTCGGCAGTCTTTGGTATGGTTGCCGAAATATTGACCGTTGGCTTGCTTCCGTAGAGGTTAAGCTGCCAGGAATCCCAAAAGCCAACCTCTCCTGTTCTGCGATCAGTGACCTGCAGTCTCCATTGCCCTTTAGAAGACTCGCCCCAATGCCGAGTCGAACTAAATACCCAGTTGTCATAGTGGTCTCCCATGTCACCATGACGTTCTGCTAGGACTGATACCGTACCCTCAGGAGAAACTAATCGAATATCCAAATCTCCTCGGCGGAAATGTTGTATGTTCACCACCACTTCAACAGTTTCAACCGTAATATCCTCCGTAAATCCTACAGATGAGAACCTATTTCTCCCATCGTTGTCAGGGATTTCTGCATTAATCGCAGTAAGGCCCGAGGTCAGAGCCACTTCAGTCCCAAGAGGTTGCCAGGACTTAGCCAGTGCAACGGCTGCACTAGCATCGACAGCTCCAAATCCATACTTATGATTAACCCAGTAACCACCACCATTTAGCCTCCAACCACTGTCTTCTGGATCATTCTTTCTGGCAGTATCAATTAAAATTTTCTGAACATCACGCCAAGTCAGACTAGGGTTAGCTTCTAACATTAAGGCGATTATTCCAGAAACTAATGGTGCCGATGAAGAAGTACCACCGAAACTGTCTGTGTAATCGCTTCCGCTGTAACCACTGCTTCCCAATATATCGGTTGTTAAGATCCCAGAATTGGATCCACTCGAATGTGCAGAAATCAGCAGGGCTGCACCGGGCTCGCTGTAGTGTGACTGTTTCCCATTCTCATCAATAGCAGCAACAGCAATGGTATAACGCGAATTAGCGTAGCCATCATAGTTAACGTTATCGCCTGCCTCTTTACCGTTACCTCCTGCCCAAACGTAGATATTACCTAGTCCGTTTCGTCCTGTAGTTGCTCCAAGATGTAAGGCCATTGCTGTCAAAGGATTAGGGGCTTTCTTTGTTCTGCCGTCATCCAATGGCCCCCAGCTATTGTTATAGATATGGATGCTATTGTTCAGGTAGGAAAGCGCATCAGCTTCCATCATGTCTGTACTTGCACTTGCTGTTAGACGTAAGCCGGCTAGCTGAGCATTTGGTGCTGCACCAGTTCCACCGATATTATTGTTGCCTCTCGCAGCAGCTACCCCTGCCACGGCAGTACCGTGACCATCCATCCCACTGTTTGGTTGTGGATCGTGGTCATAGGTTCCCCATCCCCCTGGCAATGCCTCATTAAAGTCACGGCTTAGGTCGGAGCGATAATTTTGTGCTAGATCGGGGTGAGTATGCTGTAGACCATCATCAACGATACCGATTACCACTCGTTGACCAGTCACACCTTGAGACCAAGCTCCAGTCAGGTTGCTATCTTCTCCTATCCTTCCCCCGTTTTGCCCCTGATTCCTGAGGTGCCACTGCTGTAGGAAGAGGGGGTCGTTAGGAATGAATCGACTTTGTTGCTGTTGAGGAATGAGCGGGTAGACAAAGCCAAATTTTCCTGAAGCCTGCAGAGTCTCTTGCACTTCCTGAGGTGTTAGGCTATCGGGGAATTCAAAGACATAAGTTCCTTCAATATATCTTGTTCTCCCCATCAGTCTCGCATTGAATAGTCGGGCGATCTCTTCAGCTTTTTCACCTGTCTTGATATTGACGACCCACTGTCGGGCTGACGCAAGATCTACCGGGTCATAGAGATCGAGGTTTTCAGCGCGACGCAGGGAAATCTCAACGCTAGGGGGAAGCTTTAGTGGTCCCTGAATACCGTTATATGATTCTGAAGGTAAAGGTAACCCAGACTTAGGTTGAGTTGCCTTTGCAAGATTGACTGCCGCAACCAAGTTTACAAGCCCTGCCCCAGTCTGCAAGTCCCAGCCTGACGTACCTAGATCCGTTGCTGTTTCCTGGAGGATATCCATTACTTGGCGGTAGCTTAGCGCGGGATTTGCTGCCCAAATCTGAGATACGACTCCTGTTACACGGGCCGCAGCTACTGATGACCCTGACATCACACCTAAACCGTCACCCATAGTGGACAAAACTGGATTTTGAGATGTTCCACCACTGGCTACAACCATTGGTCCATCACCGGGGTTGTTATATCCAGAAAGGAATGCGTCAAGATCAAAGGATACTGTTAGCCGATCAACACTTTCTAATGCGGCAACTGTTATGATGTTGTCGAACTCCTGTAGTGCCTGACCGAGCGCAGATGTGACAGCACCGTCGCTGCTGACTCCCGTCACCAAGATCACACCGTTCTCTTGGGCATACCTGACGGATGCTCGCTCTCTGGTAGTCAATTCACGCCGAACTGTAGTCGTACCATCGGGATTTTCCTGGCTTAGGTCAAAGTTTAGACTAATAATCCCGTTAGTCTGACCCGAAACTTTAATGTGATCAACTGCATCAATTAACGCCTCTGTCCATGCTTCACTTCCCATTGCCCGTGTGACGTAAATTGGGGCAGCAGGATTAATTCCGTTGATACCAATTCCATTATCTGGCTGTGCTGCAATTATGCCCAGTGTATGAGTACCTTGCTGTCGGGTTTCTCCGAACATTGATGTTGGATCGGAATCATCATCAATATAGTCTTTACCCCAAATAATATTCTCAAAATTAATGTCAGGATTTTGACCTGAAAATCCCGTGCTGATAATCCCAATGACGGGCTGACTTTCTGATGTAAACTCAAATTGAATTTCTGTGTAAGTTGGGATATGGTCAGGGAAACTCCATTCAGACTTAGGTGTAATCTCACCAACTAAATCGGACAGTGACTCATCGTTAGAAGAAGTCTCAGGAATAGGAGGAATCAGGGACGCTTCAGGCTCAGGTAAAGAGACTGCATCAGACATATCTGGTTGATGCTGCTCCCCAGGAGAAGGTGTTCCGGATGTAGGAGATTCTAGGGACTGCTGAGCATAGGACAGCAACAGTTGACCTGCCGCCGTGCCGCGCCAATCTTTCCCGCGTGCAATCACCTCATCCATCAGCACCGCTTCACCGGTTGCGCCGCGCACCTGGAAGATGAAGTCGTTGTAGTCGCGATCGCTCCCCCGGTCCAGCCGCTTATCTTCAAACGCAAAGACACTGCCATCACCGGTCACATCCGCGATTTGCCCCATCTGGAAGCTCTCGTTCGGATTCGCCGTCACCATCGAAAACAGGGGACGCGCCGCACCCTCTGCCCCAGGATTGTCAAAGACATAGGCAAAGGTGGAATTCGGGATCATGACAACCCCAAACGTATCCCCCGCCTCCATTTCAAAGACTTTCAAGCCGCCATAAACGCCACCGTTATGGTCACGGCCACCGCCCATCACCCCGTCAAACCGCGCCGCCTCGGTGGTGTCATCCCAGAAGATGTGTCCCAGGGCCGAATCACTCAGAACGCGCCGCACCGCCTCTTCAATGAATTCCGCTGAACCGGGCTCATAGACTTCCAGGTCGCGAAGGCTAAAGATGCCCGCTTCCCCCTCGTAGGCACCCCCATCCCAGAGCACGTCAAGGACCACTAGGCCGGACTCGCCCACCGTGAAGATCCCCGAACTGAACGGCGTTTCGGGGTCCAGCAAGTCGAGCGGCGGAATGATTGAATCCTCCTCTTCCCCGTCATCGGTTAGGGATTCATCGACCAAAGCCCCTTCCGTCTCCTCCGAATCCCCCTCACCCACGGGCGGTTCGTCGGTCAAATCCGTTGCGATCGCGTCCAGTTCATCAGCATCTGGGTCTGTGCCGTCGCCCTCCGCGTCAGTTTCGGGCACTGGGCCAGACTCCGTATCCAGGGATAGATCTTCCCCGTCTAGGCTGCTCCCGTCGGCCAAGTCAGTGGAGGTATCGGCGATCACATCAACCCCATCCGCATCCGTCGCCCCATCCACGGGGGATTCCACCTCCGCCGTCTCATCCGCCGCATAAACGAACTCGATGACCTCGTCCTCCAAGTCGTCTTCGCCAAGGACAAGGGGTTCATCAAGGTCAGCGTCTAACTCAGCTTCCAGGTCCGTTGCCGGGGGCTCCCCTACGGGATCGGTCCCTTCCGTCGGGTCAACGCCATCCCCGCTTTCCAGGTCCGGCGGCGCGCCCTCCTCCAGCTCCGCCTCCGCCAAGTTAGGGGTATCTGCCCCATCCAAGCCATCGGGCTCCGCCTCAAACTCTGGCAGGAGAGGGCTTTCAGCCTCCAAGGGCAACTCCACCGGAGCCAAGGGCTCACCGGCCACATCCTCCAAATCATCCGCCAAGGGCAGGATCGGGCTTGGGGTATTGAGGCGCTCCAAGCGCTGCCAGTGCCAAGGGTTTTGATGTTTGCCAGACCGGGAGGTGGGTTGAGATGCCATGGCCCTGATGGGGGTAGAGGATGCGCCCGAATGCCTATAATGCAACCGAACAGTTGCTCACCTAGGATGAGTGATCAGTTAGTCATCTGGTTAGAGATCCTAGGCGACCCAAGTTAATTTCGCAACCTTTTCAAAGACTTCATTACGGAGCCGTTGCTTTATGAAGTTTGCGTGAAGTGTTTGATTTTAAGGGGAGTATAGATCTATCGTTTATGTTGTCTTCTTCTGCCGGTGTGTCGAAATTGAGCGCAGAGACCGTTGAGCAGTCTCTTTGGGCCTGTGCTGGTCACAATTTTTTGGGATTTTGCAATTAAGTGATCCCATGAGCAGACCAATTCAGTTAGCCTTCTGGGTCTCGGAAGGATAACCGTTTAGGCTCCAGCCTAGGTCGCGTATCCCAGGGTGATGGCATGCAACATCTACAACATTCTCGATCACTAGAGACCCACACTGAATGTGTGAGCCTTAGGGGACCAGCTCCCAGTGCTGATTGGCTTTGTCCTGACCTTGGGGCCTATTGGAAGATCCGCCCGCGTCGTCAGCCTTGTCCATCGGGGAAAACCCATGTCCTGTGGGCGATCGCGGGTCCTCAGCAGTTTGTGCTGTTGTCCGCAAGGGAGGCCGAGACCCTGAAACGTTTCTCGGGGACCTTCACCCTGGGGCAGATCCAGCGCCACTGTGAACGAACACTTGGGGATGTGCCGAAGGATTGGGTGCTGCGGCTGGTGGAGCGGCTGATTCAGGAGGGGGTACTGCAAATGGATGATGATGGGACTGGCGATGGGTCGCCCCCTGAGGAATTGCAGGGACGTTCACCCCAAGGGGAGAGGCCCCCTGGAGCCCTCAAGCCCTCCTTGCTGTGGACGCCTGATCCCGATTGCGATGAGAAGTGGCTGCTCACAAATCCTGAAAATCAGGAGTGGCTAGAAATTGCCAAGATTTGGCGGCAGCCCCTTGAGCGGGTGGGCTATCGATCACCAGCGGATTTGGCGGCGGCATATGGGTTTGATTTGCGGGATTTTCAAGATCTCTATGCCAACCTTGCGGATGCAGAAATGTTGGTGGATGTGGCTCGGCCCCAGCGGACTCGGGGCAAATGGACGCCGATGCGTTTGATGTCCTTTCGCCGACCGCTATTTAATCCGGATCCGCTGCTGAATCGCTACTGCCGCTGGTTTTTGTGGATGCGATCGCCCTGGTTTGGCCCGACCTTGACCGCTGCCCTGGTGGGGTCGTTAGTGGTGATGTTGGATCAGTCCCCCGTGATTTTTAATGAAGTGCAAGTTTTGTGGCAGGTGTGGGGCGGTTCCCTCCTGTTACCCTTTGCGTTGCTGGTGGCTTTGGTGGTCAGTGTCCACGAGTTTGGCCATGCCCTAGCCCTCAAAACCTACGGGGGCACGGTGCCAACAATTGGGCTGCTGTTCATGCTGCTGATCCCGATCGCCTACACGGATGTGAGCGATGCGAACCCCTTGCCTCGCCATCAAAGGGCCGTAGTGTTTGGGGCGGGTATTGTGGTGCAGGCTGCGATCGCGGTTTTGGCCTTTTGGCTATGGTGCGGAACAGCGGGGGGGAGTTGGCTCCATGTGACGAGTTGTCTATTGATGGGGGCGGCCACCTTCACCCTTTTGATTAACTTTAATCCCCTGATGAGTTATGACGGCTACTACCTTCTGAGCGCCCTAACGGGCATTAGAAATTTACGCGCCCAATCTTTCAAACTCTATGGGGCTTGGTTGACCGGTAAGCCTGAGCCCTGTCTGCCCAACCAGCGCCTCACCCTAGCGGTCTATGCCCCGTTTTCCTTGGCCTATTCCCTGCTTGTTATGGGCACCATTGCGTTACTAATTCTCCACTGGAGTTTGGCCCATATTCCAGTGGTTTTTGCAATGGCGCTACTGGTATGGCTCATTTACTATCTCTACCCCGATTCCCAATAGTTTTTCCAGTCATTCCTGCCGTGGAATTGATTGCGATCTTGCCGGTGGATTCGCGTTTGATCACCCATGGCCCCTGATTTTCCGGTGCGCTACTACTACGGATAATGACCATGACTGCTCCCCAATCTCACCCCCCAGAGCGCCCTGCAACGGGTTCTGCATCTCCCCTGAAGGCTGTTCCTCCGAGCCAGAGGGCTGCCCTGCGGCAGGGGCCAGCCCTGCGCAAAAATGCGACCGCCCCTGCCGATAGTTCTCCTCCGCAGACGGGGGCTCCCTTGGCTCCACCGGCTCCGGCGGCGGATGATGGTGGTACTCCGGCGACTGCGGCTCCGGTGGTAAAACCACCGAAGGGGGGGGCGATCGCGGGGCAAAGCCATTGGCGACGGTGGGGTGTAGGGGTGTTTGCGGTGTGTGGAGTCGTGGCGATCGCCCATATCCCGGTATCACCTCCCGTGAATCCTCCTGGCGAACTCCGATTGCCCGAAACGCAGACATCCCGTGAGTCGATCTATGCGCCGGAGGTGGGCATTATTAAAGAAATTGTCTCCTCGAATAAGAGGGTTGAGATGGGTGATCGCTTGGTTGAATTTAAGTTCCCGGAATTAGAGAAGGAGGCGAACAACCTTGCCCTAGAAATCGAAAGGCAGAAAGTGGCGCTTCAGGAGGCGCGATCGCGGTCCCAAGCAATCCAAGGGCGGGTGAGCGAACTCCAGGCGCAGTTGCTGTTGGTGGGGCAACAGGCCATGCGATCGCAGGACCGGGCCAACCGTAACCAATCCCCAGACATGGCGGTCTATGAAGCAGAACGCCAGGAATTACGAGCGAAGCAGGCTACTTTCCAGGGGCAAGCACAAGCTACCCAGAAAATGGCAACAGATATACGCTCAGAAATCGAGGACTATAAACCTCTTGCAGAAGAAGGGGGAATTTCTAACCACTTTTTGAATGCTAAAAATGCAGAGCTTGCACGCCACGAGCGAGACTTAGAGCTCTATCAAAATCAGATTAAAGAGTTGGAAAGCAGGATTGCTGGAGTTAGGGCAAAGGAAGATCTCGCACGTCGATCTCTGGGGGATCAAAGCGTGGATCGAAAGGGGGAATTTCAACAGGTGCGGGCAGCCCTAGACGCCGCGATCGTGGAGAAGTCCGCCAGCGAAGAATCGGTTGCCCTTGCCCAGTCATTAATTGGTCGCTATCGCCAGGAGATGAACCAAGTACTCCAGAAAATTGAAGACAACCGCGTGATCTATGCAAAAATCGCTGGGCGGGTACATTCATCTACCGATTTAGTCACCAAGCTAAATGCCAAGGTTGATCCGAAGGATTTATTATTTGAAATCATCGACGGCGGACAGTTGAAGGTACTCATCAGAATCGATCAAGCGGATCGGGACGTGGTGAGAAAAGGCATGGCGGCACAGATTAGACCTGTCCAGTCCGATCAACTCAAGCAAACTGTTATTCTCCAGGAAGATGCGTCGGTCATGCAGCAGGATGAAACCCAGCAAAAAAGCCAGCTCCTGTATTTCGCAACGATTGATAATCCCGATAACAGCTTACGGCCCGGTGAACAGGTCTATGTGACCATCCTGACGGAACCCATGCCGCTCTACCGCGTAGTGGGCCGTGAATTAAGTTATCTCTTCAAGATCAATGCATTTTTTTAAGGACTGATAAGAATGAGAATCAAGACGTTCACCTCTGACGTTTAGAAAGGTTATTGAGGCCCCCTTCACACCATTCTATGTCGGCCATAGATTTAAAGACCCAATGTAAAGGGGATCACTAACTCCTCTGTCCCTAGGACAGAGGGCATGATGACATAAAATAACCTTTATCTTTTCTGCAGTCTTTTGGGAAAAGTAGGCACGGATTCAATCAGGGCGAATGGAATAAGACACAGAGGCCAGAGAAAATATTGTAAGAAAAGCACTGAATTAAAATATAAAAATATCATCATCGTCATTGCAGAAGCCGTAAATATTTTGGTTTCTTCTTTCATGAAACTCAGATAGGTCATTGTCATGAGAAGTACCATGGGCAACTTTGCTATTACACCTGTTAACCAAGTCAGTCTTGTCGAAAGAATCATGTCAATGGAGGGTGCGCCCTGTATATGCAAGCTCGGCAGCCGCGTCGCCGAAAATACAATGGACTTAAAAAAGCCTTCAGCATTCCAAATTAAAAATGGCAACGATGTCAGCATGGGAATGCTAAAAATAATTAGAAATCCCCAAAGCGCGCTTTTTGCTTGCTTCGTTTTTTCTGCATTCTTCCAAAGATCTATGAGATAAATTGGCAACAAAAAATTGCAATATGCTTAATTCCCAAGGAGAAGCTAAACATCAGCAAAGAAGTTATTCTTTTCTCTCGCCAAGAAATTAGAGATAATAACAAGAAAAATATTGCCGCAAATTCCAGATGATGAACGCGTATTACATAGATGCTCCATCGACTCAATAAAACGATCATGGAACATACAAATCCAAGTATCCATAGTTTTCGCTTGCTAAAATATCTCAAAATCAGGGAAATTATTCCGACATGGAAAACAAAGGATGTGGGTCTCCATATATTTAGCCAAGTGTTAAAGTCTGAAAACCCAAGTATTTGAACAAATGAAGACAAAAGATATGACAAGGGAAAATAAGTTGCATATTTATCATTGATTCTCATGTCACCTGCCAGAATTCTGGCATAGGGATTTTCTCCAGTGATAATTCTTCTTCCTTCAACCCAAACATAGTAGATGTCCTGTCCTCTCAATGAATCAGAAGAGTTCATCCAGAATCCAACATGGATCAATAACCCGACTAAAGTTATGGGCAACAGCAGCATCAAGTATTTTTTGTTTGATTGACGTGAAGCGCGCATGAAAAATGATAATGATTGAGAAATTAAGCTTATTTATTAACTGTATACTCAATCGGCCAGGATAGTAAAAAATTGAAAAAATCTTGTGAGAATTAAGAAGTGTAAATTTATGGACCTGTGCCTAGAGGGTATGGTGTGTGGCGATCGCGCCTGAATCTAATCGCCTAATCCACCCCTTGATAGAGATTTTCGAGGGGGAAGGTTAGATCAAGGCTTTGGAGGGTGACGCGATCGCCCGCTCCATAGACCACCGATGTCCAAGTGCCATCGGGTTGGCGGCGGCGACATTCCACCCAGAGCTGATCCTGATCGATGAGGACGTATTCCTCTAGGTCCGGGATCTGCTGATAATCCTCGAACTTTTGGCCCAGATCAAAGGCCCGCGCGCTTTGGGATAAGACTTCGGCGATTAATTTTGGGTGGCGTTTGATGTAGCGATCGGCGCGATCGCGATCGTCGCAGGTCACGAAGGCGTCAGGATAGTAGTAAAACTCATGTTTGTAGTTAACCTTGACTTCGTTATAAACACGGCACGGCGTATTTTCTAAATGACGATCAATCAGGCCCAGTAGCTTGATTGCAATCTGTGAGTGGGCATCGCTGCCGCCTGCCATCGCGTAGACGAGGCCGCGACGGTACTCGTGGCGGGTGGGGCTATCGCGCTCAATGATCAGGTATTCGTCAGGATTGATGTAGTTTGGAATGGCGATCATGGTGACAATTATGGTCGCGGCAAATCTACCCTAACACTGCAATTGGGTGGGCGGCGGGGCGCGATCGCGCAGCGGCCCCAGCTACTCCCCGAAGCATCCCCATGGCCGGAGAGCCCCATCTTTCCCTAGATCGATTCCTCCAGGGACAGCAAAAAACGCCGCAGGAGCGGTGCGATCGCCGTAAGCTCCTCCCCCTGGGCAAACCGCGCCAACAGATCCCGCTCCCGTTCAAACAAAACCGGCATCACCGTTTCCGCTAGCCCAATCCCCTTCGGCGTCAGCTCCACAATCACACTGCGGCGATCGCCCGCATCCCTCCGCCGCACCACCAACCCCTCCTGTTCGAGGCGATCAATCCGATTCGTCATCGCCCCCGACGACAGCATCAGCAACCCATACAAATCCGTCGGCTTGAGCCGATAGGGCGGCCCCTGGCGGCGCAAGGTCGCGAGCACATCAAAGGACCACACGCTCAGGCCATAGCCCGCCAGCAACGCTTCCCGGTGCTTTTCCAACAGGCGGGCAATGCGCAGCACCCGGCCAACCACCGCAAGGGGCGAAACATCCACAGAGGGCAACTCCCGCTGCCATTGCTCAAGAATATGGTCGATTCGATCAGGCATCATGGCGTTATTTTATCTCAATATCGAGATTCTTGACGTATAGCTTTAGGTCAAGTATCTTGATGTAGAGATAATTTTGAAGAGATGGAATAGACAGCGTTGAGGGCGCGGGGCTTTAGGGGGTTAGGTTCCTGGGGCCGCCGTTCCGTCTGACTATTTTCGAGGGTTTTTGCAGTGTTTTTGAGGCAATGGCTCGATGGTTTCCCTTTCTTGGTCCCGGTTGCGGGGGATGGCTGCGCGCTGTCCTGTGGAACTGTTGCTGGCGCTGGCCCTGGGTAGCGGGGCTCTGTTGCCGATTCAGGCCAATATGAATGCCCAGTTGGGGCGATCGCTCGGTTCGGTGCCCCTTGCGGCGGCTTTGTCCTATTTAACGGGGGCGGCTGTGCTGTGGCTGCTGCTGCTGAGCGGCAGGTTTGGGCGGCCGGACTGGTCTGGGCTGGGGCGGGCTCCCCGCTGGAGTTGGTTGGGGGGGGTCTTGGGGTCTTGGTACATCATTTCGAGTGCCTATTTTGTGCCGGTGCTGGGGACAACGATGACCCTGGGGCTGGTGGTGGGTGGGCAGGCGATCGTGGGGGTGGTGACGGATCACTATGGCTGGCTGGATGTGCCCCGGCATCGGCTGACGCCCTATCGTCGGGTGGCCCTGGGGCTGTTGGTGGTTTCGCTGTTTTTGTTGATGCAGGGGAGGTAAGGGGTGATGGATTTATTGATGGCGATGCTGGGGTCGGGGTCGGGGGGTGGTTTTTTGTCGGTGGGGGCGGCGGCGAATGCGGGGCTGCGGCGGGTGTTGCGATCGCCGGTGGCGGCGGCGGCGGTCAATTTTTCTGTGGGTTTTCTGATGCTGACGCTGCTGCTGCTGTTGGGGATTTTTGGGCCGCAGTCTTTTGAGGGGCTGGGCCAGGTGCCGTGGTGGGCCTTTGGGGGTGGGGCATTGGGGGCGATGTATGTGACGGTGAATACGCTGGCGGTGGCGCGGCTGGGGCTGACGACGACGACGCTGGCGGTGGTCTGTAGCCAAATGGTGCTGTCGCTGGTGATTGATCGGGGGGGCTGGTTTGGTCTGGAGCCGCAGCCGCTTCGGCCGGTGCGGGTGGTGGCGATTGGGCTGCTGCTGTTGGCGATCGCGTTGACGCAACTGGATCGCGATCGCGGTTCCCCTGCTGCGCCTTTAGCCTCGGGGAGTGATGCGGGGGACGGAGGGCGTGTCCGGCGATCGTCAGCGGCGCGGGGGCTGAGAATTGGGGCGAGGATCTGGGGGGCCAAGGGCCGTCGGGGGTTGGGGTTTGGAGCTGAGCCATCCCCGCCGCCCCTGTGGATTGGTGTGGCGATTTCCTTCTATGCCTTCATTGCGATCGGGATTGCTGAGGCGGGTTTGGGGATTTTGCTGCCGTCGATTCTGACGGCCTATGGCCTGACGCCGGGGACGGTGACCCTGTTGTTTCTGAGCCAAGTGGGTGGCTATATCACCGCCGCCCTCACCAGTAGTCTTGTGACGGCGCGGTTGGGCCTGGGGCGATCGCTGCTGGTGGCGGCGAGTTTGTTGACCGGAGCCCTGTTGATCTATGGCCTGTCGCCGGTTTGGCCACTGATGGTGCTGGCGGGGCCGCTGATGGGGCTGGGCATTGGGTTGATTGATGCGGGGATTAATACGGCCCTGGTGCAGGAGGAGCGCACGGCCCATTTATTGGGGGCGCTGCACGGGTTTTATGGCCTTGGGGCGGTTGCGGGTCCGGCGATCGCCACGACGCTCCTGGCCCTGGGGCTGAACTGGCGGCAGGTCTATGGGGTGCTGGCGGGGCTGACGGGGCTGTTGGTGGTGGCGGTGCTGGCGGCGGTGGTGGGCCGCTATGGGCCGCTGCTGAAGCGCCCTGCGGATCCGGGGGCTCCGGCGGCGACGGTGCTGGGGCAGGCGTTGCGGCGACCGGTGGTGCTGCTTTTTGGGGCGTTTTTGTTGATTTATGTGGGCCTTGAGGCGTCCTTTAGCCATTGGGCCTATGGCGTGCAGGTGATGGCCCGGTCTACGCCGCCAACCCTGGCGGGCTATGGGGTGAGTGCCTATTGGCTGGGGCTGACGGCGGGGCGCTTTTTGCTGGGCTATGGGCTGCGATCGCTCGGAGCTTTGCGGGTGCTCAGTTTTTCCCTGGGGCTGTTGCTGGCGGGGCTGCTGGCCTGGTGGCAATGGCCCGATGCGCGGATCGGGGCGCTGGTGAGTTTGCCACTGATTGGCTTTGCCCTGGCGGCGATTTTCCCGACGATTATTTGGCTGATTCCCCAGCGTGTACCGGCGGCGCTGGTGCCTGCGGCGGTGGGGTTTGCCACCAGTGCGGCGAGTGTCGGGGCGGCTCTGATTCCGACGGCGGTGGGCTGGGCTGCCAACGGCCTCGGTCTGGGGATGGTGCCGGTGCTGATGCTGCCCCTGGCGATCGCGATGGTGGGGCTCCACTGGCGATTAAGGGGCGGCTAGGGCCATCTAGAAAACCAAAAGGCGCTGGATCTGATCAATGTCTCAGACCCAGCGCCTTTCCTATTGATTAAGTGGAGCCGGTTAAGTTGAACCGATTAAACTCCCCAGGCCGGATTCGAACCAGCGACCAATCGATTAACAGTCGACCGCTCTACCACTGAGCTACTGAGGATTAGCGACTTGCGCGAAATTTAAGATACATAGGCCCACCCCCCATTGTCAAGGGCTCCCGCCAAAAAAGTTTGCCGCCGCCGCGATCAGGGCACAGCCCCCACTCATCGGGGCACAGTCCTCACTCATCGCGCCCCATCCAGCGACCTTGCATCCATCCCCGCCGCGATCGCCCCACCGATCTGGCCCAAGATCCGGATTCCCAGCCCCCACCCCCTGAAGAGCTTAGCAACGTCATCCTAGTTCCCTACCCCCCCCGGCAGGGGCGACCCGGATCGCCACTGGGCCGGTCCGCGATCGCCATGGCCTGAAACCGCCTCGGGAACCTAGGAGTGTTCGCATGGCGGACTGTCCCCCGCCCCCCGCGATCGCGCGGCTTGATTTTGGACCACCGTCCGGATCCCCTAGCCCTTATGCCGTAACGCGATCGGCCCCCTAGGCCATGGCAGCCACGCCTCTGGCCCCCCGCGCCGAATCCCCCCAAAATCAACCTTTTGAAGGAGTGCCACAAACCCGGAGGCCCACCCCAAGGGCAATCCCTACAGTGAAACCAAAGCAAGAGCAAGCGCAAGGACCGCAAGGCAAAACGCCCAGCGCCGCCCAGTCAGACCCGTAGGCCCCACCCAATCCCTACGGTGCATCCCCGGAGGAACTAACCCGTGAACATCCAACTTGCCCCCGCCCCGCCCACCGCGATCGCCCGCCCCGCCGCCCCCACCCCGACCCCTAGCAATAGCCTGCCCCCCTCCCCCTGCCCGCGCACCGCCCGCCTCGAACAACTGCTTGGGGAACTCGAAGCCACCCTTGGCAGCCGTCCCGCCGCCGCCCGCCGCGTCCTCGGCCGCACCGTTGATGAGGTCGAGCGCGTGTGCAGCAAGAGCGATCGCATCCAAACCTCCGGCTGCATCGAATCCTGGCAACTGTCCCTCGCGCGGCACCGGCTCCAGAAGTATATTCACTACTTCCAGCGGGGCTCCCAGCGGGGCCGGACGGAACTCCACGGAACCCTCAGCGCCATGATCTATCGCCACATCACCCCGGCGAATCAGGCCCTGACGTTCCAGGGGCGCTACACGCTGATCGAAGATTTCATGCAGGCGTTCTATATCGAAGCCCTGCGGGCCTTCCGCCGCGAAAATAACCTGCAAGGGGACTACCAACCCCGCACCCGCTTTGAATTGGCGGAATATCTGGCCTTCGTGGAGCAGTACGCCAAGCGCCGCATTTCCCTGCCCGGTTGCCGCAATCAGCAGTTGATCGTGCTGCGGGCCAAGAGCTTCTCGCGCCGGATGCCGCCGGAGTTGGCGGTGGATATTGAAATGGCGGTTCAGGCTCCCAAAACCGAGGAGGGGGAAAGCCAAGCGCGCTCTAGCGCCATGCAGCAGGTGCGGGAACAGATGGTGGCGGATGCGGTGGATCCGGCGGATGCGGTCCTGCGCGATCGCATCGTCACGGAACTGATTGCCTATCTAGAGGGGCAGAGCCAGCAGGATTGCATTGATTACTTTGTGCTGCGGCTTCAGGATCTCTCTGCGCCGGAAATTGACGCGATGCTGGGGCTGACGGCCCGCCAGCGGGATTATCTCCAGCAGCGATTCAAGTACCATGTGGAGCGTTTTGCACGGATCCATAATTGGGAACTGGTCCACCTGTGGCTGGGGGCGGATCTGGATACGCACCTGGGCCTGTCTCGGGAGGGCTGGGGGGCGTTTGTGGCGAGCTTGACGCCCCAACAGCAGGAAATCTTGACCCTGAAGCAAAATCGTATGGCCGATGGGGCGATCGCGAAGCACCTGGGCTGCACGCCGAAGCAATTACAAAAGCGCTGGTTCCAGATTCTGACCCTGGCGTCCCAGGCCCGCAATGGCGATGCCCAAACGGCCTAGGCCGGTGCGATCGCGCCCCTGGCATGGCCCCCGGCGTGCTCCCTTGAACCGCTAGTGCCCCCGCGATCGCCGCGATCGCCCACACCCGTCCCCCCGAGGACACCCCCGACCGCCCCGAACCATCGCAAGACTCCACAGCCTTGATTTGCTAAAGTACTGACAAGCTCCGCACCATCACCACTTTCTCTGGGGTCACCGCCTAGCGGTTATAAACCGGAGAGAACCCACACCAACACCAGTCCGTTGTTGAGTCGTAACTATCTAGGTTGAGAGTCTCTATGAAGTCGAAAGTGTTTTGGGGCGCGATGTCCGCCATTGCTGCCAGCCTGCCCTTGGCGGCTACCGCCGAGCCGTCCCTAGATCCCTACCTCATGGTGGATTACCACGAGCAAAGCCTCGCGGAAGAGGTGATCTATGGGACCGTCTACGATGGCGATCGCCTGCGGGTGGTGACCGATCCGACCGGGGCCGCCCTGCGCCGTAGCTTTGAGTTTCCGATTGATCTGTCGGTGAAGCGCGACAGCAGCATCACGACGAAGACCGTGATCACGGATCGCTACAGCATTCACCAGTTTGGCGATTGCAATGGCGATAATCGCATTACCCTCGATGATGTGGAAATCAACCGGGGCATTTGCAATTCTCGCTTTAGTGCTTGGGCCGATGAGGTGCGTGAGTGCATGGCGTCGAAGCCGGTGCTGATCCGCGACCTGACGGGCAATGAAGCCTACATCAACGGTGAGCCCGGTGTGCTGGCGCTGAATGCGTCTGGGACGGCGGTGTGCGCTCAGTTTGTGGGTCGGGCGACGCCGGTGAGCATGGGCCGCCAATGCACGGATGTGACCGTTGAGTCGCGCCCGTTCATGGCTCCGACGCCGATGCAGCAGGAGTTTGTGGCTCCGGTGCGTGGCCTCTGGTAAAACACGGCTAAGGGGGTTGCCCCATGGGCTGAGTGCAGCGATCGCGGGATAGCGATCGCTGCATTGCTTTGTGTAAAGCTTGGTTCGGGTGCGATGGATGGCCTAGGGGGCTGTGGGGCCGCGATCGCCGATTGTGCCGACCTTAAGGTTTAAGTGAAGGATGGTTGATGGCTGCCATGCAAGATCTGAATCCTCATCAACCCTTTGGCATCAGAACGGCCACCCTGGAGGACGCGGGCGCGATCGCGGCCTTGATGGTCCAGCTCGGCTATCCCACCTCAACGGAAGACATGCAGGCCCGATTAACGCCAATCCTCCAAGAGCCCAAGCAAATAACCCTCCTCGCTGAAATTCAGGGGGCCGTCATTGGCATGATCGGGGCTGGGCTGGGCCATTACTACGAGCGCAATGGCTCCTACGGACGAATTTTTACGATCGTGGTGGATGAAGCCCATCGCGGCCAAGGCATTGGTTCCGCCCTGGTGGCGGCGGCTGAGGGCTGGCTGATGGAGCGCGGCGTCATTTCAATCATCATCAACAGCGGTACCCATCGCCGGGAAGCCCACCATTTCTATCAGCGTCGGGGCTATCAGGAAACGGGCATTCGCTTGGTTAAATTTTTGCCCCAAAACCCTGACTAGGGCAATGTTTTTTTCGCGAATTTCTAACCCATAAAACCCTAAAACCCACCACGGAACGCAACAGGGCCTGAATCTTGGCCCAGGACGCGGGCGCGATCGCGCTTCCCATTCCTGCTGTCATCTGAAGCACCGTCCTCGAAGCTCCCTAGAATGGAAGATAAGCACCGGAACGCTTTGAGAGGCTCGCCCACCGTGGTTGCAACTGTCCCCAATCCCTACGAAGACCGCACCCAGTCGATCGCCCGGGAATTAATCCAGGCGACCCAAACCAAAAAAGGCTTCCTGGCCCAAATGCGCGACCAGATGAAGCTCGATGACAAGCTGATGGATTGGACTATGAGCAATCCCGGCTTGAAGGTGCAATTGTTTCGGTTCATCGACTGCCTGCCTGCGTTGCAATCGAACCCTGAAATTGCGGCCCACCTGCGGGAATACCTGACCACGGAAGAGGTAGAACTGCCCGATCTGCTGAAGAACTTGCTGAATTTTTCTGACCCGCGATCGATGCCCGGTCAGGTGGCGGCCACGACCGTGAGTACGGCAGTGAAGACGCTGGCGCAGAAGTACATTTCCGGCGAGACGATCGAGCAGGCGATTCGGACAATCGAGCGGCTGCGCAAGGACAAAATGGCCTTCACCGTCGA
The DNA here is from genome assembly GCA_022402445.1 of Cyanobacteriota bacterium. Lineage (GTDB taxonomy): Bacteria > Cyanobacteriota > Cyanobacteriia > CACIAM-69d > CACIAM-69d > MS008. Next base: position 215,849 of record JAKRSF010000008.1, read on the forward strand.
TCTGCTCGGCGAGGCGGTGATCACGGAGGTGGAGGCGCAACAGTATCTCGATCGCTACCTGGATTTGATGGAGCAGTTGGCGACGGCGGCTCAGCGCTGGCCCGCGATCGCCCAAATTGATGAGGCGGACGGTCAGCCCCTGCCCAAGGTGCAAGTGTCCGTGAAGCTGACGGCGTTCTATTCCCAGTTTGACCCGCTGGATGTGGCGGGATCCCAGGCGAAAACGGCCGATCGGGCGCGGGTGTTGCTGCGGCGGGCCAAGGAATTGGGCGCGGCGGTGCACTTCGACATGGAGCAATACAAATATAAGGATGCGACGTTGGCGGCGTTGAAAGCGGTGTTGATGGAGCCGGAGTTTCGCGATCGCACGGACATTGGCCTGACGCTGCAAGCCTATTTGCGCGATTCCTACGCCGATTTGCAGGGCGTGGTGGCCTGGGCGAAGGAGCGCGGCACGCCCGTGACTGTGCGGCTGGTGAAGGGAGCCTATTGGGATCAGGAAACGATCCAATCGGTGCAGAAGGATTGGCCCCAGCCGGTGTTTAACGACAAGGCGGCGACGGATGCGAACTACGAGGCGATGACCCAACTGCTGTTGGAGAGCCATGCTCACTTGTATGCGGCGCTGGGAACCCACAATGCCCGATCGGCCGCGAAGGCGATCGCGGTGGCGGAAAAGGTGGGCGCACCCCGGCGGGCCTTTGAGCTGCAAGTGCTCTACGGCATGGCGGACAAACTGGGCAAAACCCTGGCGGACAAGGGCTATCGGGTGCGGGTCTATTGCCCCTACGGCGACTTGATCCCCGGCATGGCGTATCTGATTCGGCGGCTGCTGGAGAACACGGCCAATTCGTCGTTTTTGCGCCAAAGCAGTCTCGGCGAACGGGAGCTGAACGAACTGGCCGCCGCGCCGCAACCGAATGATGCGGCCTATGAAACGGCGGTTCCCTTTGACAATGCGCCCGATACGGACTATTCGCGGCAAGCGTTGCGGGATCCGGCCCTGGCGGCGATCGCCCAGGTGCGATCGCAGTTGGGGCAGCTTTACCGGCCGCTGATTGCCGGTCGGCGGGTGGAAACCAGCGAAACGATCGCCTCGGAAAATCCCTCGAAGCCCCAGGAGCTGATCGGCAAGGTGGGTCTCGCCAGCATTGACCAGGCCGACGAGGCGATCGCGGCGGCCAAGGCGGCCTTCCCGGCCTGGAAAGCCACACCGGCCAAGGAACGGGCGGCGATCCTGCGCAAGGCGGCCGACCTGATGGAAGCGCGGCGGGCGGAGTTGTCCGCTTGGGTGTGCTTGGAAGTGGGCAAAGCCTTGCGCCAAGCCGATCCCGAAGTGTCCGAGGCGATCGACTTTTGCCGCTACTATGCCGACGAAATGGAGCGGCTGGAGGCGGGCGTGGCCTACGACTATCCGGGCGAAACCAACCGCTATCACTACCAGCCGAAGGGGATCACGTTGGTGATTTCGCCCTGGAATTTCCCCTTGGCGATTCCCGTGGGCATGACCGTGGCTTCGCTGGTGACGGGCAATTGCACGATCCTGAAGCCCGCTGAAACCTCGTCGGTGATTGCCGCCAAATTCATCGAAATTCTGGTGGAAGCGGGCATTCCCGATGGCGTGCTGCAATACGTCCCGGCGCGCGGCTCGACGGCGGGGGCGCACATGGTCAAGCACCCGGACATCCACACGATCGTCTTCACCGGCTCCCAGGAAGTGGGCTGCTGGATCTATGCGAACGCGGCGATTTTGCAACCGGGTCAGAAGCACCTGAAGCGGGTGATCGCAGAGATGGGCGGCAAAAATGCGATCGTTGTGGATGAGAGCGCCGACTTGGATCAGGCGGTGCAGGGCGTGGTGGATTCGGCCTTTGGCTACAGTGGCCAAAAGTGTTCGGCTTGCTCCCGGGTGATCGTGCTGGCACCGATTTACGAGGCGTTTGTGGAGCGGCTGGTGGAGGCGGTCAAGTCCCTAAACATCGGCCCGGCGGATGATCCGAGCGTCAAGGTGGGGCCGGTGATTGATGGCACGTCCCAGGCTCGGATCCGCGACTACATCGCCAAGGGCAAGGCGGAATCGACCCTGGCGATCGAGCTGCCGGCCCCCGAGGGTGGCTATTTTGTGGGGCCGACAGTGTTTCGCGATGTGCCCCCGACGGCGGCGATCGCCCAGGAGGAGATCTTTGGGCCGGTGCTGGCGGTAATCAAGGCGGCGGATTTCGATCAGGCTTTGGCGATCGCGAACGGGACGCAATTTGCGCTGACGGGGGGGCTTTATTCCCGCACGCCGTCGCACATCGATCGGGCGGCCCGGGAGTTCGAGGTGGGTAACTTATATATCAACCGGAACATTACGGGGGCGATCGTGGCGCGGCAACCGTTCGGCGGGTTCAAGCTCTCGGGGGTTGGCTCGAAGGCGGGCGGCCCGGACTATCTGTTGCAATTCCTGGATCCGCGTGTGGTGACGGAAAACGTTCAGCGCCAAGGCTTTGCGCCGGTCGAGGGGTTTGAATAAGGGCGATCGGTCATAGTCACAGGGGGGTGTGCGGCCGAGGTGCGATCGGCCGTTCATTCTCCTGAGTTATATTTTATGAAATTCAATTTATTACCTAACAGAGGCAGAGGCTTATGGATCAAATTGTGGATAAAATCGCGGCCCTGGGTGTTCCTGGCCTAGTGCTTCTAGTTGCGATGGCGGTCACAGGTTGGGCAGGCGCAGCCGCGCTAACCACAGCCTTGGCAATGCTGGGAGGGCCGTTTGGGATGCTCGGTGGCATTGCATTATTAGGAGTGCTTGGATTGATTTCGCAAGGCTTATCAAACTATGGTTTTGAAGCGATCTTCAAAGCAACTGTAGAAGAGCTGCGGGAAAAAGGCAAATCCAAAGCCGATATTGAGCGGGAAATTGAGTCATATCCAATTTCACAAGATCTAAAGTTGAAGATCAAGGATTACTTGCAGAAAATGAAGTAACTCAAATATGGCCACCTAAACTCTTTACTAAAGAATTAGTAAGGTGTTCAATGTTCACTACTTCCTTATGAATAGAAATCGACCTTATAGCCTTTACCTAAAATGATAAGCACATCGTGGTTCTGGACGAAGTGAACATCATGAGCCAAATCGAAATTCCAATCAAGCGAATTGCTGAATTGTGCGATCGCTGGCAGATCACCGAATTTGCCCTATTTGACTCAGTGTTGCGCGACGACTTTCGCCCCGACAGCGACATCGATGTTTTAGTCAGCTTTGTCCCCACCGCCCAGCGGGGACTCACGGAAACCCTACAAATCCGCGATGAACTCGAAGCCCTATTCGGCCGTCCCGTTGACTTGTTGGTAAAAGCTGCAATTGAGCGCAGCGACAACTGGTTACGCCGCCAAAACATCCTCAATACTGCCCGAGTGATTTACCCTTCGCCCTGATTTTGGAGGTTAACCATGTCAGCCTCCCCGATCGCCCAAAACCCAACTAATCAAGATGTGAGGCGGATGCGATCGCTGGCCAATCACCAAAATTTCCCCGTTTGACCCAGTGCTGCACGACCGCAGCCGCAGCCCAAGATCCAAGCCGATCGCGCCATCCCTTCGCCATTGAAATGAACCCCTAGACCAGGCGATAGCTCACCTCAAAGGCCGCCCACTCTTCCACCTGGAAACCGTAGGTATCATTGGGTAGGGTGAAGGGCTTAGTTTTAGCTTGGCTGAGGCGATGCAAATCCTGCCAGAGGGCGCGGCTGACGGCCAAGGGATCCGCGATCCCGGCCACCGCAACCCCAAGATTCTGCTCCCGGCGGCTAGCGTCCAACTGCTCCTGGAGGCGATCGCAAGGGGCCGCCGTGCAAATGACATAGGTCTGAATCAAATCCGGTCCATTGGCAGGAATCCAGCCCCCCCCACCGGCCAGCAGCTCGCTCCCCCCAGGGGCCACCTGGAACGGCTCAGGGGTATAGAACGCAAAGCCATTGCCCCGGCCATTGAACCCGATCAGCGCCGCCCAGATTGGCCGATCGCCCCCATTGTCAATGCGATATTGCACGGGCTTTCCGGCGGCGAGGCGGATCGTTGTGAGGGAACTTTGGCCCTTGCTGCTGCTGACGGCAACGGTGGGGGGCGCATCGGCGCGCAGATTGGGCCGGGGGGCGGTGCGGCTCCCTAGGGCAATGGCGGGGCGGCTGGCGAGGCGATCGCCCCCTTCGAGGGTGACGCGCACGGGCAATTGCGAAGATCCTTGGTTTTCAATTAACCGCAGATGCTTCTGGGCTAGGTGAGATTCCAGGGCGGGGATCAGGCGCTGCACGGCCGGTTTGACCGCTTCACCGGGATCGCCCAGGGTGTGGGTCAGCACCTCGCCCCCGAGGCTCAGGAGGCCGTAGCGATCGCCCAGGGCCGGATCGTCAGATTTTGTGAGGCGGGTGAACCAAACATCCGGGAGGCGATCGCCGGGATTGATGGGCGTGATGCGGGCGTGGGCAGACAGGGCGCTGATGGCGTCAATGCGTTCAATGCGCTCCAGGGCCGGATCGAGGGCCACGGCCAGATCCGTTTGTTTGGGCAAAATGCGCACCCATTCCTGCACGGCGGTGCCGGGGGCGATCGCGGCGGTGGCGCTGGTGGGGCGGGCGAGGATCTGCCAACCCTGACGATCGCGGCCCTGTAGGAAAAGCGGAGCGGCGGCGATCGCGGCATCCGTGGGCGGGGCGGCGGGGAGCGCTTGATAGACACTTTGGGCCGCCGCCGCTTCAAAAACCGCCGCCGGCAGTCCCCCAAGCCGCAGCAGGGCTCCGTCGCCGTCCAGTTGACCGATGAAGCCGTCCGCCGGGGCGATCGCGAGGTCGGGGCGATCGCGCAATGTGGCATCCCCCAACAGAAATGCACCGCCATTTTTCGAGGGCCGGAGGGACTTGGCGCTGAGGGCCTGGGGCGTTTGGGGGCCACCGATCCAGGTTTCCACCGTGCGGTGGCTCTGGGCGAGATCAATCCATTGGGCCGTCGCCGGGGTCGATTGCCACAGGTGCTGGACGAGCGATCGCGTGAACGCCCCCGCCCATCCGGCGGCCCAGTGCAGCTCCAGGGCCGGGGTCATCGGAGCGCTCGCCCGCATCAGCAGGCCACCAAATCCCGCCAGGGCCAGATCCATATCCCCCTCGACGCCATTGGCTCCGCTGCGATCGAGGGCCTGCCACTGCTCCAACGTACTGGCACTGAGGCGACCGGCGGTTTGGCCGGGGCGCGATCGCACCCGCAGCACCCCATTATTCATCGCCCCCTGGAGCGGCCCCCCCAGATCCCCATCGCTGGCATCAATCGTGATCGCCACCTGCTGGGTCGGCAAGCCCTGGCAGCGCTTGAGCAGCAGCACCTCCGGCAGATCGCCGCCACTGGCCCCATCGGCGGGCACCAGCACCCGCACCCGCTGGCCGGGGGCATCCCCCATCGGCGGCACCAGGGCCTGACCGCCATAGCCGCTGAAATGGAGAATAAACAGATCCTCCGGGCCAAAGCCCGCCGTCACCGCCGCGATCGCCCCATCAATGGCGCGACCGGTGGCCTGGTCATCCAGCAGCACCGCGATCGCCCCCGGATCAAAGCCAAACCGGCTGATCAATAGATCCCGTTGCAGGGCCACATCCGCCGCGCAGCCCCCCAGGGCCGGCCAGGGTAAATCACGGCCCCCCACCGCAGGCCCGTAGCGATTGATGCCCACCAGCACCGCCGCCCGCCGCCGCACCGGAGCCGCCAGCAGCGCCCCATAGCGATCGCCCCACCGCTGACCCGCCCCAAACCCGAGGGCAAGGCCCGCCGCCGTCATCGTCGTCCGTCGTAGAAAATCGCGCCGCGTGAATGCCATGCTCAAATGCCCTACTCCAGGGGTGCGCTGAACGGTCGCGCCCGTTGGGCCATCGGTGCCGTTGCCAATCTCTATCCTATCGGTCCATCGGGGCGTTCCTGCGGCGGATTCATTCCCCCGCCCCAGATCAATCCCGGAACAGCACCCCCGGCGATCGCAGGGCGGCCCAGTCGGCGCAGTCGGTGCAAAATAAAACCGTCCGCAGTTCCGCCATCAGCGCTTCAATCTCGAAGGCGAGGGCGTCCTCCGAGTCGTGGGCCGCCTGCAAAAACGGCAGCGCTAACCCAACTAAATCCGCCCCCAGGGCGATCGCCTTCGCCGCCTCTAGGCCATTGCGGATGCCACCGGAGGCGATCAGGGGCACCTTCGGCAGATTTTTGCGGATGTCCACCAGGGCCGCCGCCGTCGGGATGCCCCATTCTCCAAAGGTTTGGCCGAGCCGCCGCTGCATGGGATCCGTAGCCCGCACGCTTTCCACCTTGGCCCAGGAGGTGCCCCCGGCCCCGGCCACGTCGATCGCCGTGACGCCCACATCCCAGAGGCGCTGGGCGATCGCGGCGGAGATGCCGTTGCCCACTTCCTTGGCGATGACGGGCACGGGTAGGCGATCGCACAGGGCTTCGATTTTGGGCAGCAGGCCGCTAAAGTCGCGATCGCCGCGCGTTTGGACCGCTTCCTGGAGGGGGTTGAGGTGGAGGATCAGGCCATCCGCCTCCAGTTGATCCACCGCCCGCTGGGCCTGGTCGAGGCCGTAGCCATAGTTCAACTGCACGGCCCCCAGATTCGCCAGCAGAAGGGCATCGGGGGCGACTCGCCGCAGGGTGAAAGAGTCGGCGACGGTGGGCTGTTCGATGGCGACCCGCTGGGATCCGACCCCCATGGCGAGGCCGTAGTGTTGGGCGGCGGCGGCGAGGCGTTCGTTGAGCTGTCGCGCCAGGTCGGTGCCGCCGGTCATCGATGAGATCAGCAGCGGGGCTCGCAAGGGTTTATCTAGAAACGTGGTGCCGAGTTCGAGGTGATCGAGGGCGCGATCGGGGAGGGCGCAGTGGCGGAAGTGGTAGTGCTCTAGGCCGGTGGTCTGCCGCCGAAAGGTGACGTCGTCTTCGAGGCAGGCGCGCAGGTGGTCGGCTTTGCGGCTTTGGGTGGGGTGGCTGTCGCGATCGCGGGTCATGGGTGAGGCTGCTGCGGGGAATTTTGCTAGATTACCGCGATCGTTGTCTTGGACGGGGTTCTTGGGGGGAGGCGCGATCGATGCGATCAGGAGTAGAGCTTCATGAACTTGGCCGCCGCCCTATCCTGATTCGGCTGCGGGATCAGCATCTATCGCAGCCCCTGTCCTAGGCTGTTCCCGGTTGCGGTCTGCTGCCAACCTTGCGATAACTGGAAAGGGATACTGTTCCGCAGGTACAGGTTGGCTGACTAAAATCGCCAAATGGGAAAAACCATGCGTTAGAACATCTCACCCAGGAAAATTATCCCGCAAGGGTGTGCGCCCTCCTCAAACCACAGCCAAAAAATAAACGCCATGCAATGTAACCTCTGCGGCAGTGAAGAATTTACGGATATGAATTCACGGAAGAACGTCAAATGCACGGGCTGTGGATCGCTAGAAAGAACGCGACTTCTATGGATGTACCTTCAAAATCTGCCTTTAAAAAAAGATGCCAAGGTGTTGCATATAGCACCAGAAAAGGGAATTTATATTGCATTTTCAAAGCGCATAGAAAACGGAAATTATATTGCCGCAGATCTAGATCCAAAACGATATCTATTTGCAGATTCGTGTGTCCATATTGATCTATGTAATCTGGATGATTGGCCGTCCTGTGAATATGATCTGATCCTGCACTCCCACGTGTTAGAGCACACTCCTTGCAATATTGCCTATACCCTCTTTCATCTACATCGAATGCTGAAGGAGGACGGTCGTCATATTTGTATCATTCCATTCATGGCTGGAAAATATGATGAATGCTTTCAAGATTTAAGTGGTGAGGAGCGTCAAAAACGATTTGGACAATACGACCATGTTCGTAAATTTGGCAAGAAAGATATCCCTTCTCACTTGGGTTCTATTATTAATATGCCATCTGTCTTTGACGCAACTCAGGATTTTGATGCGCATGTTCTGCAAGAGGCTAATATTCCCGAAAATCACTGGACAGGATTTCATATGGGAACAGTTTTAAATTTTTCAAAAAATGATCTAAGACTCAAGAACTAAAATTGCTTCCAAATTTCCGCGATCGCGTCCCCTAGCAAATATAGATCGGCAATGGTCATACGGGAACGGTGCGATCGCGGGTCATGGGTGAGGCTGCTGCGGGGAATTTTGCTAGATTACCGCGATCGTTGTCCTGGACGGGTTTTCTTGGGGGGCCGCCGCGATCGTAGCGAGCAGGCAATATTGGGGCCAACCTGTAGCCTGATAAGATGACTAGGATAGGTAGGTAAGGATACGTCAACCCACCTAGCATGACCTTCAGTAAGGAAGAGTCGTTGAAGAAAAGAATCATGACGAATAACTTATTCCAGGGCTCAGCATCATACAAGGTTATCTGCCCTGCTTATGAGCCAAGTATTAATGGAGAAGAGTTGACAATTGATCAAGAAGATCTAAAACATGATCCTGACCGAAAAGTCAAAGAGTCCCTACTGAAAGTCAAACTTCTTGAAGGACAGGATCGTGAGTTTATTCTGGAACTTGAGACTCGTTTCCTTGACTCTGACATTACATCAGCAAAAAAATGGTTTATGGATTATAAAGAATGGATATTCTCTTGCATTGTTTTGCAAACATTTTCGACATTAAAAGCTGATCGACCTGCAACTGTCTCGCCATTAGATCATGACTTGACTGGTTTTTCTAATCATGTAAGTGGAACGACAGATGGTTCAGTTCTCCAAACTTGGAGCAGAGGACCATTGTCACAAAAACTTGGTGATCTTTCGTTCCTACAGGCAAGCCAGTTTACGACAATCGATACAGGAATGAAAGCTCTTTGCAAAGAATATAATTTTTGTCTTCAGTGCGAAGACCCGATTGCTCGCTATATGCTGCTTTACAATCTCCTGCTTCAAATAAATTCGTATGGAAAGAAAGAAGAAGAAACAAAAGATGAACAGCCTGAGGTTGATGAATTAATCGAGAAAATCGTTCAAGACATCCCTGACAAAAAATTATCAACAGTAAAGAAAACTCATCGACCAAAACTAAACAAGCGTAAGAGAGTCTGTGCCGGAAAAATTGAAACAATCTACACTTGTTTAAGAAATGAAATCGGACACAAAAGATCATATCGCATCTTAAAGGAGTGCAGTCATAAACCTATAGAGTTAAATTCCGAACAGACGAAGCAAGATATCGAAAAGTATGTTGATTCACTATCAAGAATAGTACGACTCGCTATCCTATTCCCAGAAAAATATATCGACCGTAGTTATGCTGTTTGCCAAGCCCTCCTCAAGGAGGGCTGGACGATCACCGATGATCCGCTATATATTTTGGTCGATGATGTTCGCCTCAGCATTGACTCGGGATCTGAGCGTATTCTAGGAGCAAGCAAGTCAGGTCAAACCATCGCGGTTGAAATAAAATCTTTCCCGAGTAACTCCGATCTATCTGCTTATCATCTGGCCCTAGGACAGTTCCTGAACTATCGCTTGGCTCTGAAACGTACCAACCCTGAACGTATCCTATATCTCGCGATTTCCCAGGATATTTATCAAGAATTTTTTATTAAGACATTCATCCAAGATTCTCTGGCGGAATACAGCATCAAGCTAATCATCATTGATTTAGATAACCAGGAGATTGTGCTGTGGAAAGAATGAACTATCGCGAAATCATCCAGGATGTGATGAAACGGCATGACATCAAAGGACTCAGCCGAGGTGAAACTGACCTGCAACTGATTTTTGATACGGAGCGCGATCGCTACCAACTGTTACATATTGGCTGGGATGGTTCCAAGCGCGTTTTTGGTTGCATTATTTACATCACGATCCAGAGCGGCAAAATTTGGATTGAACGGGACGGCACCGAACTCGGCATCGCCACAGAATTACTTGCCCTCGGTGTACCCAAAAGCGATATTGTTCTGGGTTTTCAGTCACCCTATCGTCGCCGCATGACCGACTTCGCTGCTGGATAATCCCAACGACATGGATCACCCCCGATCTGCCCTGAGCCCCTCACCCACCCGGCAAGACCCCCAGGGGCGATCGCCTAAAATAGGAACCATGCCCGCCAAAGACCTCTACCACCCAACCGTCTGCAACGCCCTGCTCAAGGACGGCTGGACAATCACCGACGATCCACTGATCCTCAAGCTTGGCATCAGATCCGTCTTCGTAGACCTAGGGGCCGAACGTGTCATTGCCGCAGAGCGGGGCTCTGAGAAAATCGCCATTGAAATCAAGAGTTTTCTCAGCCCTTCACCCATTCGCGATCTAGAAAACGCCTGGGGGCAATTTTTCATCTATTCCCGCGCCCTCGCCAAACGAGACCCAGATCGAACCCTTTATCTCGCCATTACTCAAGAAACCTTTAGCAATATTTTTCAAGAGCCAATCGGTCAACTTTTGCTAGAAGAACCAGGATTCCGATTAATGATTTTTGATCCTCAATTGGAGGCTATTGTTACATGGAAATCCTCAATCTAAAGTCCCCAGCAATCCTCGATCAGTGGCGAACTTTTCTGGAACAGATTCTCAGGGCCTATGCGGAATTGCCCTATCGTTATGGGGAAATTTCAACCTATCTGGTCATCAGCCAAGATCGCAATCATTTTCTACTGATGCATGAGGGATGGGAAAGCCAGCACCGTATCCATGGATGCCTTGTCCATGCCGAAATCCGCAACCAAAAAGTCTGGATCCATTATGATGGTATCGAGGGCGGTATTACCGAAGAACTAGTGGAGCTTGGAATTCCAAAGGATCACATTGTGCTGGCATTTCATGCACCGGAAATTCGCCAGTACACGGGTTATGCCGTCTCCTAGGTTTGTCACGGCGTGATCGGCAGTAAATCCGCCAAAGACCAGACACACAATCGGGAAACGCGATCGCGGCCATCCCCAATCAGCCGTGGCAAGATGGTAGGCGCTCCCCTCGCGATCGCGCCGCCGTGAAGTTTCCCCCCTACGCCCCCCCGTTCTACCTCGCCAATGGCCTGGTGATGACCGCCTATGCTGCCTTCCGAGGGCTGCACATCTGGGAAGACTTGATGCACCTGCCCGCACCGCCCTACCGCGATCGCGTGTGGCGGGGGGAAAATGACGTGCCCATCCATAGCTGGTGCGCCCTGCCGCCGAACCCACGGGGCACGATCATCGCCACCTACGGCATTGTGGGCGAACTGGACAACCAATGGTTCCTCAAAATCCTGGGGCGCAAGGGCTACGGCGCGGGCTATGGGGTGATTTTGTTTGACTGGCGCGCCCATGGCAAAACGGCGGACCTGTCGCCCACGCTCACGTCGGATGGGCTGTTTGAGGGGCGCGATTTTGTGAGAATTGCCGCCGCCGCTAAGGAGTTAGGATATCCGGCCCCATTCTGGTTTGCGGGCTATTCCCTCGGGGGGCAGTTGGCCCTGTGGGGGATCGAGGCGGCGGATACGATCGCGGCTTGGGCACCGGAGTTGGGCGATCGCTTGGCCCCGGACGATATTGCGGGCGGTGCGGTGGTGTGCCCAAGTTTGGATTCGGAGCGATCGCTGCGGGAACTGGTGCAAACGCCCATGGGCCGGTACATCGAGCAGAAAATCACCCGCCAACTTCAGCACCTGGCGGAACGGCTCCATCGCAATTTCCCCAACGAGATCGATCCGGGCGCGATCGCGCGGGCCGACAGCATTTGGGGCTTTGATCGGGAATTGGTGATCGGGCGGCTCGGTTTCGAGAGCGTCGAAGCCTACTACAGCGCCAGCAGCGCCCTGCCCCTGATCCCACGGCTGCAACGGCCCACGCTGATTTTCTATGCCGCCGATGACCCCCTCTTCGCCCGCGCCCTGGTGGCCGAATTGCGCGACGCCAGTGCCCAAAACCCCAATATTGACCTGGTGCTGACCGATCGCGGCGGCCATGTGGGCTACATCAGCAGTGAGAAATGCCAGCGGCAGTCGGGCGATCGCGACCCCTGGTGGGCCTGGAACCGCACCTTGGAATGGTTCGATGCGATCGCCCCCGTCCAAGGCCAGCCACAGAAAAAATTCCAGGAAGATTCCACCGAAGCCGCGATCGCCTAGATCCACCCCTTGAAATCAGCCAAAAATTAAGACAAGGGGCTTCAGCCCCTTGCCTCCAGAATCGAGAACCGTCTTCTATCTAACGGTTCCAGCCGTCAAATCAGCCAGACAGCCCTAGAGCTTAGCGCCGCAGGCCGGACAGAAGCGATGATCCGCCGCCGTCTCATGGCCGCAGGATCCGCAGGTCAGGGAAGTCGGCCCCTCTTCCGCCGCGCGCTTCACCTCCGGCAGGCCCATCATCTGGGCATTGCTCTTGCCCGGAGCCACCATCGGGTAGCAGTTTTCGTCCCGCTTCACATGCACATCCAGCAGCACCGGCCCATCGAAGGCCAGCATCTCCGCGATCGCCCCGGCCAACTCCGCGCGATCGCGCACCAGCAGCCCCTTCACGCCGAACGCCTCCGCCAGCTTCAGGAAATCCGGCATCCCCAATTCCATATTGGACGACGAATAGCGCTCCCCGTAGAACGCCTCCTGCCACTGGCGCACCATCCCCTGCCAGCCATTATTGACAATGACCGTCTTCACCTTGATGCCGTACTGGTTCAGGGTCGCCAGTTCCTGCAAATTCATCTGGAAACTCGCATCCCCGGCAATGCAGATCACCTGCTGATCCGGCAGGGCCACCTGGGCACCCAGGGCCGCCGGCATCCCGAAGCCCATCGTCCCCAGACCGGCGCTCGAAATCCACTGGCGCGGGCCATTTTTCAGGAACTGGGCCGCCCACATTTGATGCTGCCCCACATCGGTGGTGAAGTAGGCATCCGGAGCCGCCTCGCCCAACGCCGCGATCACCTCCTGTGGTGAGATCTGGTCGGGATAGATCGGCACCGTCAGGGGATAATCCCCCTTCCAGCGGTTGATCTGCGCCAGCCAATCCGCCGTCTGACCGCGATCGGCCACCAGGTGCATTTCGCTGATGCGGGCCATCATGTCCTGCAATACGCGCCTCACATCGCCGACGATCGGCACCTCGGGCACGCGGTTTTTGCCCACCTCCGCCGGGTCGATGTCGATGTGGATCACCTTGGCGCGGGCGGCGAATTCGTCCAGTTTGCCGGTGACGCGATCGTCAAACCGCGCCCCCACGGCAATGAGCAAATCACACTCGGTCACGGCGAAGTTGGCGTAGGCGGTGCCGTGCATCCCCAGCATCCCGAGCGCTAACGGGTGCCGCTCATCGTAGATGCCCTTGCCCATCAAGGTGGTGGTGACGGGAATTTGGAACAGGTCCGCCAACTGGGCGATTTCCGCGTGGGCTCCCGCCGCGATCGCGCCGCCGCCCACATAGAGCAACGGCTTACGGCTTTCACGGATCAGGGCGATCGCCTGGGCCAACTGGCGCGGATTGCCCTTCACCGTCGGCTTATAGCCCGTCAGCTTCACCGACATGGGCTCCACGGGCACATAGTCAAATTCCTCAAGGCCCACATCCTTAGGCACATCGATCAACACCGGCCCCGGTCGGCCCGTCGAGGCGATATAAAACGCCTCCGCCACAATCCGCGCCATGTCCGCCGGGTCGCGCACCACGTAGGAATGCTTCACCACCGGCAACGTGATGCCCCAAATGTCCGTTTCCTGGAACGCATCGGTGCCGATCGCGGCGCGGGGCACCTGACCCGTGATCACCACCAGGGGAATCGAATCCATATGGGCCGTGGCGATGCCCGTCACCAGGTTCGTTGCCCCCGGCCCCGAGGTGCCAAAGCACACCCCCACGCGGCCCGTCGCCCGGGCGTAGCCATCGGCGGCGTGGGCGGCCCCCTGCTCGTGGCGCACCAGGAAGTGGCGAATGCCCCCCTCGGCCTCGGCCCGGTAGAGCTCGTCGTAGATCGGCAGGATGGCCCCCCCCGGATAGCCAAAAATGTCCGTCACCCCATGGCGACGCAGGCTATCAATGAGGGCGTAGGAACCCGTGCGACGGGTCACGGGCACGATGGACGGATCGGTTTTGGCATTGCGCGATCGCACGGGTCTTACCTCAACAGGAACGAAATGGGCTCAGGCGAAATCGGGTCAGCGGGGGAACGGGGCGGGTCTGGCGTCGCCGAAGGGCAACCGGCGGTGGGGCCAGAGGTCAGAGGTGAAAAATTCAGAACTGAGGATATAAAAGAATACGCTGGGATGGCCTCAAGGGGGACAAGGCCGTTAAAAACTGTATCAGACGGTACTCTAGTCTAGCGGCCTCAACCCCCTCTGGGCTAGCCGCGATCGCGCCCGTGTCAGGGTTCTCTGGCAGGAATGGGGCGTCAATGGCTGGGGGGCGACTTAGGGGCCGCATTGGGGATGGATGCCCCCCTGGGCGCAGACATAGCTCAGGTTGCGGGGGCTGAGGTTTTTGACCTGGCTAAAATCAACGCCCCGGACGATCGCGGACTCCCCATCACTGGCGGGGGCATCGACAAAACTGCTGTCCCCCTGGGAACTGGCGGGCACCAGGAGCGCATCCTTAAAATCGGCCCCATCGAGTCTGGCCCCCCGCAAATCCGCCTGGGTGAGGTTGGCCCCCGCCAGGTTGGCGCGGCTGAGGATGGCCCCTTGCAAATTGCTTTCCGAGAGGTTGGAGGCCGCCAGATCCGCCTGGGTTAGATCCGCGCGATTAAAGTCCGTCGCCGAGAGGTCACTGCCGCGCCAGACGGCCTGGGTGAGGTCCGCGTCATTGAACCGGGCGGCGATCGCGGTGGTTTTGCTGCCCTTGAGGCCGTGGAGGATGGCGCGATCGAAGGTGCCGTTACTCAAATCGCCGCCGGTGACGCTGGCTCCGCTGAGGTCCGCGCCGTCCCAGGTGGCCGCGATCGCCTGGATGCCGCTGAGGTTGGCCCCGACGACCTTCGCGCCGCTGAAGTTGGTGCGGTTGGCGATCGCCCGCACGAGGCTGGTGCGCACCAGGGCCGTCGCCGAGAGTTTGGCATTGCTGAGGTTGGCCCCCTTCAGTTCCGCGCCGCTCAGGTCCGCCACGCGATCGTCAAAGGTGCCCAGCCGCCCGTCCGGCCCCGCCGTGTGGAATTGGGTGCCCTTGAAGCTGGCCCCCATCAGGATGGCGCTGCGCAGGTTGAAGCCGGACAGGTCCGCCAGATCGAGGACGAGGCTAAATTGCGCCGGCCCTTCGCGGGTTTCCCCCAGGTGGATGCGGCTGAGATCCAGGGTGCCCGTGGCGGCGGCCCCATCCAGGCGCAGGATTTTGGCGATCGCCCGCTGGCTGGCCCGGAGTCTGAGGGCGACGCGGTTACGGGCCTGGCGATCGCTCCCTTGGCTAAAGGCATCCAGGTCCGCCCGCAGGGCACGGTTGAGCTGTTGCAGATAGGGCAATGCCTCAAGGCCAGCGCTCGATAGGGCCTGTTGGATCGATTCTAAGAGGGCCGGATCATCCTCTTGGCCGAGGAAATTCGCCAGGAGGGACAGTTCCGGGTTGCGATCGCGGACGGACCCCAGGGCCAAGATTGCGCCGCGCCGTTCATCGGGGGCCGTGCGGCCATAGCGGTTCACCAGTTCCAAGAGCTGCTGCTTGGACTGGGCCTCAAAGGCTCGCAAATTGTTCTGCTTTTGGATATAGATCTGCGTCGCCACAAACGTACCCAACACCAGGGTGGTGCCCAGGGCCGCCGCCGTGACGATCGCCGCCCCCGGATTGCGCCGCATCCAATACCACAGCCAATCGGTCTGGTAGGACACCGTGAGGCCCTTGGCACTGGGGTTCGCGGGGGGCATCTCACCACTGGCCGCCGGAGCGGGAGCCGCCCCCACCATGGCCCGCCGCATCAGCCGCCCCCAGGCCATCGCCGCCTCCAGCCAGTCGCGCCCATCGCCGCGATCGCGGCCAACCATGATCGTGGTGTGGGCGTCAATCACATAGGTGCCCGCGAGGCGATCGTGGAACGTGCGGCCCTGGCTACTAAACCGGCCCGACGCGCTATCGACCGCCACCAGCAGCCCCACTAAACCAAACAAAATCTGGGCATCGGGGAACGCCCCCGCCCCCAGCCAAATGCCATAGGCCAGGATCGACGGCAACCCCCAGCGGCCCACCCCTTCGCGCAGCACCAAACGCACCAGCCCCGGCGATCGCCCCGTGCGGCTGGTCACCTGCACCCCAAACCACCGTTTCGGCGTCGTTTGCCCCGTCACCGCCAACAGATAAAGCTGCGCCCCTCCCACCGCGATCGGAGCCACCAGGGCCACGGACCAAAATAAATTCGTCAGGGGAGCCACCGCCAAGGGCCGCTGGTAGGACGGAATCGCCAACGTCCGCGCGATCGCCTCCTCCACCTTTTGCAGCACCGGATTGAGGGGCACCAGCCGCTGGTCATAGCGCCCCGTGGCATAGTGGCCCAGGGCCAGGGGCACCCCCACACTCGCCGCCACGATCGCCACCTCCACCGTCCAGGCCCCCAACCGCCTCAGGGCCAGCCACCGCCTGCGACTGCGGCGCTCCACCGTAGCCTGGGGCAACGGCGCACTGGGGGAAGACTCGAAGGAAGAGTTGGAGCTAGCCATCCGAGGGGGGGTGAAGGGGGACGTGAAGGGAGACGCGAAAGAACAGGGGCAAGGGGGGCACAGAACTAGGCAATAGGTATAGCACGATCCCCCCGGCGGACCGATCGCCCCGGCCCCCGTCAGGATCCTGCGACCCCGCGATCGCCCAGCACCGCCGTCCGGGTTGCCCAAATGTTACAACTAGGATCAGGGGAAGGCCCCGCGACTTTGTTCATCCCCATGGATCACGGCATGTATGGAAACCAGCTTGCGTCCCATCCAGCGCCAGCGCCAGCGCCGCCCCCTGACCCCGACGCCCCGGCGACTATCCTGGCGGTGGATGACTGCCCCGTTACCCTGAGTGTCCTGCGGCACATTCTGGGCGATCGCTACCAACTGCTGACGGCGGATAACGCGATCGATGCCCTGAGCCTCGCGGCCCGCAACCGCATTGATTTATTTTTGGTGGACCTGTCCATGCCGGATGTGGATGGCTCAGAGCTCTGCCGCACCCTGCGCCAACTGCCCCGTCTGGACCATGTGCCCGTGGTGGTTCTGACCGCCTGCACCCGCCCCTACGATCGCGTGCGCTGTCTGGTGGCCGGGGCCAGTGCCTACCTCAATAAGCCCGTGGACCCGGACACCATCATTAACCTCCTGGACAAGCTGCTGGGGCGATCGCCCCGGTAGGATTTTCTAGCCTCCCGGCCCCCTGGAATTGCTTCAGCTTGAGAGCCGCCGGAGAGCATCCTAGACCGCCGCCCCCTGGAGCGCCTGACTGGTTTGGCGCAGGTGGGTTTGGATGAACAGGTCTAGATCCCCATTCATCACCGATTCGATCGCCGTGGTCTCCACCTCTGTCCGCAGATCCTTCACCAACTGGTAGGGATGAAAGACATAGTTGCGGATTTGGTTGCCCCAGGCCGCCTCGACCATATCCCCTCGGATTTCCGCGATCGCTTGCGCCTTTTGCTCCTGGGCAATCACCAGCAGCCGCGCCTTCAGCAGCGCCAGGGCCTTTTCCTTGTTCTGGAGCTGCGATCGCTCCTGGGTACAGCGCACCGCCAGCCCCGTCGGCAGGTGGACCACCCGCACCGCCGTTTCCACCTTGTTCACGTTCTGGCCGCCCTTGCCGCCCGATCGCGACGTGGTAATTTCCAGATCCTTATCGGGAATATCCAGCTCCACCGAATGGTCCAGCACCGGCATCACCTCCACCCCCGCAAAGCTGGTTTGGCGCTTGCCATTGGCATTGAACGGCGAAATCCGCACCAGGCGATGGGTGCCCTTTTCCGACTTGAGGTAGCCATAGGCATAGCGGCCCAGAATCTCCAGGGTGGCGGACTTGATGCCCGCCTCATCCCCCTCGGACAGTTCCGCCAACTGCACCCGATAGCCCTGAGCTTCGGCCCAGCGGCTGTACATCCGCAGGAGCATATCCGCCCAGTCCTGGGCATCGGTGCCCCCGGCTCCGGCGTTGATGGTCACCACGGCCCCGTTGGCGTCGTACGGCCCCGAGAGCAACTGCTGCAACTCCCAGGTGTCCAGTTCCTTCCCGAGGGTTTCTAGGGTGATTTTTGCTTCTTCTAGGAGGGCATCGTCCGGTTCCACCGCCAGCAGTTCCAGGGCGGCGGCGGCTTCGTCGATCGCGCCCTGCCAGGTGGCGAGTTGGTCGAGGGCACCCTTGGCGTCGTTGAGTTCCTGGAGGGTTTTCTGGGCGATCGCCTGATCGTCCCAAAAGTCCGGCTGGGCGGCGAGGTTTTCTAAATCGTGGATTTTGGCCCGCAGTGCAGGCAGGTCAAAGGCAGTCCTGAGCTTTGCCCAGGCGATCAGTGGCTAATTCCAGATGACGTTTCAGATCGGCGCTATCGAGCATGGGACGTTAGGTCGCAAAGAATTGGAAAAGAAAAAGAAAATGGGAATCGAGATTCGGGGCGATCGCGGGGGCCTAGGCCAATCCCGCCGCATCCACCAATTGACAGAGCCGCTGCCGGAAGGTGTCGAACCCCAGGCGATCGCGGGCCGAGATAAACGCCGCGTGGGGAAACGTTTGGCGGGCCTGTTCCAGAATATCGCTGGGGGCCGCATCAATCTTGTTAAACACCAGCAGCGACGGACCGGGCACCGTGGGCATTTCCCCCAAAATTCCCTCCACCGTGGCGATGTGTCGCCCCCAGGATGGGTGGGACAGGTCCACCAAATGAATGAGCACATCCGCTTCGGTGACCTCCTCCAACGTGGCCCGGAAGGCATCGACGAGGGGCGGCGGCAGCTCCTGAATAAATCCCACCGTGTCCGTCAGCAGGAGCTGTTGGGGGGTGCCGCCGTCGGGGGGATAGATGGTGAGGCGGCGGGTGGTGGGGTCGAGGGTGGCGAAGAGCTGATCCGCCGCATAGACCTCGGCGCTGGTGAGGTGGTTGAGCAGGGTGGATTTGCCCGCGTTGGTGTAGCCGACGATCGCGGCGACGGGCACATCACGGTTCTGGCGCTTTTGGCGCAGGCGGCTGCGGTGGGCCTGCAACTCGGTCACCTCCCGCTGGAGTCGGGCGATGCGCTTTTGGATCAAGCGGCGCTCCGTTTCCAGTTTGGTTTCACCGGGGCCACGGGTACCGATGCCGCCCCCGAGGCGGGACATGGCCTGACCGCGCCCCACGAGCCGGGGCATTTGGTACTCAAGCTGGGCCAATTCCACCTGCACTTTCCCTTCGCCGGACTGGGCGCGCTGGGCAAAGATGTCGAGGATGACTTCCGTGCGATCGACCACCCGCACGCCGATGCGCTGCTCTAGGTTTCGCACCTGGGCGGGGGAGAGGTCGCGGTCAAAGGCAATCAAATTCGCGCCGATGGTCTGGGCTTGCAGGGCGATTTCGTCCACCTTGCCTTCGCCGATCGCGGTTTGGGGATGGAGGCGCGATCGCTTCTGCACCATGGTGTCGATCGCCTCGCCGCCCGCCGTTTCCACCAGCCGCCGCAGTTCCGTCAGGCGCTCTTCAAAGGCGCGATCGTCCACCGGGCCGGTCTGGATGCCCACCAGCAACACGCGATCGCCATCCCCTTCCCCCGGTTGCGCCGCGATCGCCCGTTCGAGATCCGCCTCCAGATCCCCAACGAATTCAATAAAATCCAGTTCCTCGATCTCCGCCAACGACAGGGACGCCCCCACCGCCGTTCCCGGCACCGGCGACACCTCCGGATCCGCCGCCACGGGAGCCGCGATCGCCGGAGACTCCACCGGCACCAACGCCCCCGCCGCCGCATTGACCGCGATCGCCACCGTCGAATCACTGGAATCACCAGACGCCGCGATCGGCCCCAGGGGCACCACCTGGGCAATGCGCGCCGACGCCACATAGCCCGTCGCCCCGCCCCCGCGCTTGGTCTTGCCCGTCCCCGTCAGGTGCAGCATCACCAGCGCATCGAGCCGTTGCAGGGCCAACGCCGTCAAAGACGCCATCGTCGGCTGCTCATCCGCCTCCCGCAGATCCGTCGCAATGCAGCGAATCCCGCACAGGCGCTCCGCCCCATAGCGCGGCAACTCCACCAGCGGAATCTGGGTCTGGCGCGGCGACCCCACCCCCACCCGAATCACCTGGCCGCGCCGGTTCACATAGGCACACAGGGGTTGATTGAGATCCGTACTCGCCGCCGCCAACCGCTGGGCAAATTCCGGCGTCACGATGCAGTCCGCCGGTAACCGCTCATGGTAGATGCGGCGCAACTGCTTCACCTGACTGGGTTTGAGACCTTTGGTGTCTCCGTAGATCGTTTCGATAGGGATAGCCTCCGTCAATGGCAAGGGCTGGCAAGGGCTCCACCGGCCCTAGGGGCTTATTTTAATGCGTTTGCTTGCCCGCCCCGGCCCCGCTGACCGGCGCTACGCGATCGCGTCCCCCGGCTAAAATGCGACAATCGAAAAGAAACCCACTCACCCCCAATCCCGCCCCAGCCGCGAGACTTGATTGACCCCCGGACGTTTCAACTCCCAGACCATGGCCTTTAATCCCGACAGCGCAGACTTTTGGAATGCTGAGTGCGAGGAAGACCGCATCAATCAGTTGCTGCAATATCTCCAGCGCCAGTCCCCCGACGTGCTTTCGCAGGTCGCCAAATCCGTGCCCCCCGACGTGAAGCAAATCGTCTCCCAAAATGTCCAGGGTCTCGTGGGAGCCCTGCCGACGGAAAGTTTTAATGTGCAAATCGTGACCGATCGCGAGAACCTCGCCGGCCTGCTGGCCTCCGCCATGATGACGGGCTATTTCCTAAGACAAATGGAGCAGCGGATGCACCTCGAAGAAGCGCTCCTCGGCTCCATTTCCCTCGGGGGTGAAGGGGGCGGCGATCGCGGCGATCGCTAAACTCCCCTCCCCCTTCCCATGCTGAGGCTTGCCCTGCTTAGGTTGACCCCTCAGGCCGCCTCATCCTCCAGCGGCCCCAGGGGCGATCGCCGATCCTCCTCGAGCTCCACCAAAGTCATGCCCGATCGCCGGACGCGATCGCGCCCCTGCAACACCCCCAACAGCAAATACACCATCCCCAAATACAGCCCCGCCGACGCCACAATCGTCAGGGCCACATCCCACCGCAACGCCAATCCCATCGTCGCCTCCCACGGCAAATAAACCACCACCGACACCGCCTTCCAATACAGTTCGCCCATCGCCATCACCACCGCACTGCGCCTTCATCTCGCCCCTATACCCGACGCGAGAGACCTAGGGTTACCTCACCTCCGCACCCCACCACCGGGACAGGCTCCAAACCCACCCCCCAAACCGCGATCGCCCCGGATGCCACCGCGACACCGGACCCACCGCAGGCCGAAACAGAACCGAGCGATCGCGCGATCGCGACCCCCAGCCCCATCGGAGCCCCCGACCACCCCCCAGCCAAACCAGCCCAGCCCACCGCCCTCACGGCAGCCAGCCCAACCCCTCAGCCCAGGGCATCGGAAACCAACCGAATTTTGAAGACACAAACCCACAACACCGTAATCTCGCGCTCCGGGCCCAGACCCGAAAACACCGGCATTGGAGCACCAGCAACAGGCTTTTCCTTAACAAACCCAAGTCCTGAAACTTCAGAACCTAGGCAGCGCTACAGCCAAAGAAACTTTAGCCTCAGCCTACCTGTCGCCCCCAGGACATGCTTGCGACCACAACTCAACCGCCAAAGGCCATTGATATTGATGGGGCACAGCTATTCAGTTGAGGTGTCCGATTCTAATGAATCCAACACGCATGAAGTTTTAAAAACCCCGTACCCTTAGAATAGCATCGCCCTTTCCCCCTGTGGGGGACAAATTTGATCGGAATTTACAAAACTCAATCTTGGGGCCAACCCCTTATCCTTCGACTCTCTGCGCACCATTCACCGCGATCGCAACCCGCCCTCCCCTTGACAAACTCAAATTCAGTCCATCTAGCGACCGAAGCCCAGGCTTAGCTTAAAATAGGGATAGAAACTGTAAAATTTCGTAACCTGCGTGCCCCGAAAGGCAGATCCATGACCTCAACGACTTCCCTGTTCCACCCGGTTGAAGCTGATCTCCATGCCATGGCCGAAGGCTTGAAAAAGCTGGTCGGGGCACGCCATCCGATTTTGTACGCGGCGGCGGAACACCTCTTTGGGGCGGGCGGTAAGCGGGTGCGCCCCGCGATCGTCCTGCTGCTGTCGCGGGCGACGATGGCCAATGGCGAAATCACCCCCCGCCACCACCGGCTCGCGGAAATCACGGAAATGATCCACACCGCCAGCCTGGTCCACGATGATGTGATTGATGAGTCGGACGTGCGGCGCGGCGTGCCCACGGTCCACAGCCGCTTCAATAATCGCATTGCCGTGCTGGCGGGGGATTTTCTGTTTGCCCAGTCCTCTTGGTATTTGGCGAATCTGGACAATCTGGCGGTGGTGAAGCTGCTGTCGGAGGTGATCATGAACCTGGCGGAGGGGGAGATCTACCAGGGGCTTAATCGGTTTGATTCGTCCATGTCCATGGAAGCCTATCTGCAAAAGAGCTATTACAAAACCGCGTCGCTGATTGCCAACAGCGCCAAGGCGACGGGGGTGCTCAGTGGCCTGAGTGATGAGCAGACGGCTTTTCTGTATAACTACGGGCGGGAGCTGGGGCTGGCGTTCCAGATTGCCGATGACATTTTGGATTTCACGGGGTCCACGGAGGTGCTGGGGAAACCGGCGGGATCGGATTTGCAGGGGGGCCACCTGACGGCTCCGGTGTTGTATGCGCTGGAGTCGTCGCCGCAGTTGGAGCCGCTGATTGAGCGGGAGTTTGCGGAGGAGGGGGATCTGGAGATGGCCCTGGCTTTGGTGCGCGAGAGTGATGGGATTGATCGCTCCCGGATCCTGGCGCAGGATCATGCGGCGCGGGCGGTGAAGAATCTGGACTTTTTGCCGGAGTCGGAGTCGAAGCAGGCGCTGGCGGATTTGGCGGATTATGCGGTGAGTCGGATTCGCTAGGGGCGCGATCGCGGCTTGGGTTGGATTTGCGAGTTGGATTTATTGTTGATGGGGAGAAGATAGTCCCCGAGAGTGCCATGCAAACGACTGAGCGTCCCGTTGAGCGTCCCGTTGTGGTTGGATCTGGTGCCGCGATCGCGCGGACGGCGGAGGTGAGCCGCAAGACCGGTGAGACGGATGTTTATGTGAAGCTAAATCTAGATGGCACGGGCCAGTGCATGGCGGATACGGGGATTCCGTTTTTGAACCATATGCTGCACCAGATTTCGTCCCACGGGCTGATTGATCTGGAGGTGCGGGCGAAGGGGGACTGGGAGATTGATGACCACCACACCAATGAGGATGTGGGGATTGTGCTGGGGCAGGCGCTGTTGCAGGCCCTGGGCGATCGCAAGGGCATCCATCGGTTTGGGCAGTTCATGGCTCCGCTGGATGAGGCGCTGGTGCAGGTGGCTCTGGATTTTTCGGGGCGGCCCCACCTGAGCTATGGCTTACAGATTCCGACGGAGCGGGTGGGTACCTATGATACCCAGTTGGTGCGGGAATTTTTTGTGGCGATCGTGAACCATGCCCAGTTGACGCTGCACATTCGCCAACTCGATGGCATCAATTCCCACCACATCATTGAGGCAACCTTTAAGGCGTTTGCCCGGGCGGTGCGGGGGGCGATCGAGATTGATCCGCGTCGGGCCAGCACGATTCCCAGTTCTAAGGGGGTTCTTTAGGGTCGCGCTGGGGAAATTTGGGGGATTTTGCGGGGGATCCGGGGGAATTTTGCCCTGGGCGATGGCTTGATTTTGGGGTGAGGGGTCTGACCCCCCAACAAAACGCGATCGCGGGGCTAAGGTAGGGAGAGGGGGTCGGCGCGATGGGTAGGGGCAAAGCCCCGATCGCGCGTTGTGCCGCCTAAACCCCTGCCATCCATCTCTCTGCGCCCTGGGCGCTACCGCCGTGACCGATCGCCATGTGACTACCGCCGTCCCTGTTGCCCCTGTCGCCCCCTGCGGGCCGGATCCGAACCACCCTGGTTTTTGGGAGGGGCGCTACCAAACCGGGGAAGCCCGCTGGGATTTGGGGGAACCGTCGCCGGTGCTGACGGGCCACCTGAGCCGACCGGATGCGCCGCCGCCGGGTCGGGCGATCGTGCTGGGCTGCGGGCGGGGCCACGATGCCCTGTGGTTGGCGGCCAGTGGATTTGACGTGGTGGGGATTGATTTTGCCCCGTCGGCAGTGGCGGCGGCGCGGCAGCGGGCGGCCATGGTGCGCCTGGAGGCGGAGTTTTTTCAGCAGGATTTATTTGCCCTCGATGCGGGTCTGCTGGGGCAGTTTGATTATGTGGTGGAGCATACGTGCTTTTGTGCGATCGCGCCGGAGCGGCGGCTGGATTATGTGAAAATTGCGCGATCGCTCCTGCGGGAGGACGGGGAATTTCTGGGGGTCTTTTTCACCCATGATCGCCCCGGCGGGCCGCCCTTTGGCAGTTGTCCGGAGGGGTTGCGATCGCTCTTTGAGCCCCACTTCGACATTCTGGAACTGACGGCCACGGAGGAATCGGTACCGGCGCGGGCGGGGTCGGAACATTGGGGGCGGTTTCGGGCCAAGGCGTCCTAGCGCTGGGGCCGGGAACTAGGGCCGGGGGCCATCGGCAATCCGCACCTGAGAGGGATGTAACGAAATTGTTATAATTCGCCCTGTACCCCATGGCCCGATGCCCTTTTTCGCATGTCCCACCCCAGCCTTGAGTCCATTGCCACCCAGCTTGAGAGTGACCAGTCGCGCGATCGCCTGCTGGCCCTGACGGCCCTGCGGGATGTGGAGCCGGAGGATGCGGTGCCGCTGATCAAGAAAGTGTTGGCGGATGAGAATTTGCAGGTGCGGACCATGGCGGTGTTTGCCCTGGGGTTGAAGCAAACGTCGGAGTGCTTTGGCCTGCTGATGGAGCTGTTGGCGGACGATGACTATGGCATTCGGGCCAATGCGGCGGGGGCGATGGGCTATCTGCGCGATCCTCGGGCGATCGAGCCGTTGACCCAGCTTTTCTATGAGGATGGGGAGTGGCTGGTGCGCTTCAGTGCGGCGGTGTCCCTGGGCAATATTGGCGATCCGCGCGCGAAGGAGGTGCTGCAAGAGGCCCTGAAGAGTGATGAGGCGATTTTGCAGCAGGGGGCGATCGCGGCCCTGGGGGAAGTGGGGGCCACGGAGGCGGTGGAGGCCATGCTGAAGTTTGTGCAGTCGGAGGATTGGCTGGTGCGCCAGCGGCTGGCGGAGGCGCTGGGGAATTTGCCGACGGAGAAGACCCTGCCGGCCCTGCGCTATCTGCAAAAGGATGCCCATCCCCAGGTGTCGTTGGCGGCGTCGTTGGCGATCGCGCGGCTAGAGGAGGCGGACGCGGCCCTGGAAGCGACGCTGGATGGGGCCTCTGGGGCTACGGCCTAGGGAATTTCGGCGGGGGAGGGTCCAGATGGCGGGATAATCAGGGACGGTCGGGGCGCGATCGCGTTCTGCAACTATCAGCCGAAGCCCCTCATCCCCCAACCCCTTCTCCCAAGACTGGCGAAGGGGCGCTATGAAGTGAAGTCCCTCTCCTGGCCTGGGGGAGGCATTGAGGGTGGGGGCCGCGAGTCCTGCCAGACGGCTGATTCCCCCAGTCGATGATCCCGATGTCCCGTTGAAAAATCCCTGAAAAAATCTTTTTTGCCGCAGCCATGGAGAGCATTACCGAATTTTTTGAAACCAGTGTTGGGAAATGGTTTTCCCAGCGCACGGGCCACGATCTGCAAGCGCTGAAGTCCAGTGTGGGCAAGGCGGAGCTGTTTGTGGATGCCATTGATGCCGCCGCGCCGGAAACCAAGGCCCTGTGCGATCGCTTCCGGGTGGATGCGACGGAGGTGCTGGGGGGCATTAAATTGCGCTGGGAGGCGACGATCGCGGCCTCGACGAAGAAGGAATTTGGCAGTGCGGCGATCGTGGCCCTGCGCTCGGAGGATGGCAAATCCGGGACGGTGCTGGCGAGTACGGGCGCGGCCAATCGACCGGGGGCCTACGCGATCGGCGATGACGGTGCCCTCACCCTGACCATTCCCACGGAAACCGGCGCGATCGAGGAGCGGGTTTGGTACGCCATGCCCAATCTGCGCTTCCGCACCAGTACCGTGGCGGTGGATGGACAGCCCGCGATCGCGTCCTTCTGTTCCGAAATCCGCAGTGTGGCCGCCCCGCCGAAGGAAGAAGCCTAGCGCCCAATCCGCCCAAACCCCGTAGGGGCGGGGTTTCCCCGCCCAGCCCCCCGCGATCCCTCGCGATTCCTCCTAGACGGGGGGCATTTCGTAGCCAAATTTGTTCGGATCCACCTCATCGAGCTGGATATCCGCCAACCCAAATTCCGCCCACCGCTGCGATACCTGGGCCGCGATCGCCGGATCCGACTCCAAAGGCCGCCCCCACTCGCGATCGGTCTCGGGATAGGTTTTGGTGGTGGCGTCAATGCCCATGCGCCCCCCCATGCCCAGCTTCACACTGGCGAAATCGAGGCTATCAAAGGGCGTATCCGGCAGGATGAACACATCCCGCGTCGGGTCCACCTTCGAGGAAATGGCCCACACCACCTGACGCGGATCGCGAATATTAATGGTCTTGTCCACCACAATCACAAATTTCGTATAGGTGAACTGGGGCAGGGCGCTCCAAAAGGCGAGGGCGGCGCGGCGGGCTTGGCCGGGATAGGCTTTGTCGATGGAAATGATCGCTGCCTTATAGCTCAGGGCCTCCATGGGCAGGAAGAAATCGACGATTTCCGGCACCTGGGTCCGCAAAATCGGCGTATAGATCCGGTTCAGGGCGATCGCCATCATGGCCTCCTCCTTGGGGGGGCGACCGCTGAAGGTGGTCAGATAAATCGGATCGCGGCGGTGGGTCATGCAGTGGAAGCGGATCAGCGGGGAATCTTCCACATCGCCGTAGTAGCCCATGTGATCGCCGCAGGGGCCGTCGGGGAGCATTTCGCCGGGGGTGATCGTGCCCTCCAGGACGATTTCCGAGTCGGCGGGCACTTCTAAATCCAGGGTTTTGCACTTGGCCAAATGGACGCCGGATTTGCCATAGAGCCCCGCAAACAGCCATTCCGACAGGTCCACGGGGATCGGTGTGGCGGCGGCCATCAGGATCAAAGGATCCACGCCCAGGGCGATCGCGACCTCTAGTTTTTGGCCCCGTTCCGCCGCCTTCCGCAGGTGCCGCGCCCCCCCCCGCACCGACAGCCAATGGACTGTGGCCGTGCGATCGCTCTGGATCTGGAGGCGATAGACCCCCACATTG
The DNA here is from genome assembly GCA_022402445.1 of Cyanobacteriota bacterium. Classification (GTDB taxonomy): domain Bacteria; phylum Cyanobacteriota; class Cyanobacteriia; order CACIAM-69d; family CACIAM-69d; genus MS008. The sequence continues at coordinate 243,213 of JAKRSF010000008.1, forward strand.
GGAATGCCCGTCTCACAATCCTTGGTAATCACCAGTCCCAGGGTGATGATGCGCCCCGCGTCGCCGGGATAGGGGCGGATGGTGGGGATGGTGTTGAGATTCACGTCGTCCCCCTTGAGGATCACCTGGTGGCAGGGGGGGAACAGGTCGCGATCGGGCTTGGCGCGCAGGACATCGAAGAGGATTTTGCCGAACTCGATCGCCTGGGAAATTTTCTTCGGCGGCTTGGGCTGCTGCAACAGGGCCAGCTTTTTGCCCAGGTCTTCCAACTCCTCGGGCCGCTCCATGTTCATGGACCAGCAGGTGCGCTCGACGGTGCCCAGGAGGTTGACGGCGAGGGGCATCATCGCCCCCTTGACATTTTCAAAGAGCAGGGCGGGGCCGCCACATTGCAGGAGGCGATTGGCGATTTCAGCCACCTCCAGATCCGGGTCCACGGGGGCACTGATCCGGCGCAGTTGACCCCGCGCTTCGAGTTGGCTGATGAATCCGCGTAGGTCTCTGGGCATGGCGATCGCGATCGATTAGGGCTAGGAGTAACGAAATATTAAGGCGTCTTTCATTATTGCTTGCGATCGCCCGGTTCGACTATGGCGGTGGCCCTGGGGGCTGGGGAATCGGGGCGAGGGGGCGCGAATCTTTGCCGATGCAGGCCCGAGGCGAGGGGGATCGATGGCCGCCTGATCAAATGCTTTCCGCGATCGCGATCCGTGAGTTCCCTTTCAGTTGCCTTGGAATTGATGGATTAGCCAGCGGGTGATTTGCCCATCATCTTCGCGATCGAGTCGCTGTAGCGCTTCGGTGATAATTGATAGCTCTAGGCCGGGTAGGACCTGGGATGTTTGAATCGCTCGACTGCCGCCATCCGCGATCGCGAAACCAATTACTGAGCGCGCTTCGACATTCACAACCCAATATTCCCCCACGCCGATTCGCTCATAGAGTAGCCGTTTCATCCCAATATCATCGGCAAAGCTGCTGGCCCCCACTTCTACCACCAAAGACGGCGGATCAAAGGCATCCAGGTCAATCGGTGCATTGCCGGTGGGTAAATCCTTGAGATCTCGACCAATGTAGAAAGCCAAGTCCGGCTGTGATTCCTTCTCACCACGTTTCCGCATGGATGGATTGATATAGCAGCGCAGCGATAGATTCCGAAAGCTAGCGTAAAGATTGGCGGTATTCAGTGGAACAAAGTTTTGTCGAGCGTGTTCAGGACCGAGGGGCGTCATTTCAAATCGCATCCAGCCATCTTGATAATAAGCGTGCAAGTTATTGCGGCCATCGTTCTCAGCCTCTTCCGCGATCGCGGTGAAATCTTCCCAGGTTCCGGGCTGCCAACGATCAAACGTAATCTCTAGCGGCTGATCGATCTGGCCTGTGCTGACAAGTGATTGGGTCATGGCCCTATTGGGGTTGGTTGACGTTTGGGCAACTGTCACAACGGTAATGGATTTTTTCGGTTCCGTGGCGAGGTGCGGGCTGCTGTTATTCCGTTGATCGGGCCTTCCTACGGAGCAAGAAATCTCGTGAGTAGAGCACCGCCCCCAGCCCCCCCGCGATCGCGCGATCCACCAACTCAGGCACCGGAACCTCAGGACTGACGGCGCAGCTTGAGGGCACGCTTAATTTTGCTATCCAACAGATTTTGCCGCAGGGGAATATGGATCACGAACTCAGTCCCCTGGGCTGGGCTGGAGATGCACTCTAGGCAGCCACCATGCTTTTCCGTGACAATTTGATAGCTAATGGGCATTCCCATGCCCGTCCCCTTGCCAACGGATTTGGTGGTGAAAAAGGGATCAAAAATGCGCTGACGCACCGCCTCATCCATGCCGACGCCATTATCCGAAATGGCAATTTTGACCCAATCGCTCCCTAGTAAACCGGTTTTAATGGTGATGCAATTTGCCTCCGGCGACGGAGACTGTTTATGGCGCTCTTCAATCGCATCAATCGCATTCGCCAGGATATTCATAAACACCTGATTGAGTTGACCGGCATAGCACTCAACCGGCGGCAGATCCCCATACACCTTAATCACTTGGATCGCCTTTCCAGTTTCTATGCTCTTGAGGCGGTGCTGTAGGATCAACAGGGTGCTGTCAATGCCCCCATGGATATCCACAACCTTACATTCCGCTTCATCCATCCGTGAGAAATTGCGGAGGGAGAGGACGATCTGGCGGATGCGATCGGTGCCCACCTTCATGGAACCGAGAACTTTCAGCAGATCATCCTGCATAAAGTCCAGATCAATCTCATCAATAATTTCGGCGATCGGAGCGGGCGGATCGGGGATGTGGGTTTGGTAGGCTTGGACGAGGTGGAGCAGGCTTTTGCTATATTCCTCGACGTAGGTGACGTTGGAATGGATGAAGGTGACGGGGTTATTAATTTCGTGGGCGACCCCGGCAACTAATTCCCCAAGGCTAGACATTTTTTCCGCTTGAATGAGTTGCGCTTGGGTGCGTTTGAGGGTGGCGATCGCCTCTTCGAGGGAAAGTTTATCGGACTCAAGCTGGCTTTTTTCCGCCAGAATTTGGCTGATGCGGGCGAGCACATCAAAGCTTTCGTAGTAGGTGAGGAAGCGGACGGCAACGAACACGGTAATCAGGTCCGCGAGCACCTGCCACAGGAGGGCATTCGGTAGGCCCATCATGCCGATGCCGTGCATCCCGTGGCCGAGGGAGCAGCTATAGAAAATGAGGGCGACGGTGACGATGACGGGGTTGATGCCGTTGGCTCGGTTGCGCCAAATGCCGGTGGCGATGCCGCTGCCGATCGCGGCGTAGCAACTGGCGATGATGAGGTTCTCGCCCGTCATCATCAGGGACAGATCAGGGATAACGGCGATGATCAGCGGGGTCAGCATGGGGGCGAGGGGGCGGATTAGCGGCGTGGAGAGGAGGGGATGGCGGGTGCCTAGGGCAGGGGGGGCGCGCCCTGGGGCGGGGGGCGATGCTCGGTGAGGGGACAGGCGATCGCGGCGAGGGTGAAGTGGAAGGTGCTGCCCTGGCCGGGGGTGCTTTCGGCCCAGAGGTGGCCCCCGTGGCGCTGCACGAGCTGTTGGCAGATGGCGAGCCCCAGGCCGGTGCCGCCCTTCTGGCGCGAGTCGGAGACATCCACCTGCCAGAAGCGATCGAAGATGCTGGTGAGGTATTGGGGGGGGATGCCGCGCCCGCGATCGCGCACGGACAGCACCAGCCAGCCGTCGCCCTGGGCACTCACCTGGAGGTCGATGGCCGTGGCGGGGGGCGAAAATTTGATGGCGTTGCCCAGCAGGTTCGTGAGGATTTGCACCACCGCGTCGTGGTCGGCGAAGGCGATCGCGGCGGTCGGGGCCGTGTCGATGGTGATGCGGACGGCCTCCGCCAGGGGGGAAACGGTGCGCACCGCCTGGGCGATCGCCTCCGCCAGGGGACAGGGGCGCAGGTCCAGGGGATAGGCCCCCGATTCCAGACGCTCCAGGTGCAAGATGTCTTCGATCAGGCGCATGAGGCGATCGCTGTCCGCCTGGGCAATTTCTAGCAGTTCCCGCACGCGATCGGGCTGCCGGTCAAAGGCTCCGGAGGCCAAGAGTTTGAGGGCTCCCTGGATGCCCGTCAGGGGGGTGCGCAGCTCGTGGCTCACCAGGGACACAAATTCCGCCTTCATGTCCTCGATTTCCTTGCGTTCACTGATGTCCTGGAAGGAGCCCACCATCCGCAGGGGCCACGGGTCGCCATTCCACAGGGCGCGCCCCCGGGCCAGCATCCAACGGTAGCTCCCGTCCGCGCAGCGCAGCCGCAGTTCCAAGCGGTAGTCGGTGATGCGCTGGCCGAAATAGTCCCGCAGGGTGTCGGCGGTGCGATCGCGATCGTCCGGATGCAGCAGATCGCCCCAGTGGGTGGCCAGGGGGGGCCAGGTGTCGGGGCCGTAGCCCAACATGCGCTTGAGGTGATCCGACACGAAGACCGTGCCCGCCGCCCGGTTCCAGTCCACAATGCCGTCGCCGGTCCCCGCGATCGCCAACTGCCACCGTTCCTGCTGCTGGCGCAATTCCTGGTTTTGGGCCTCAAGCTGGCGACGAAGCTGATGCTCGGTCAGATGCAGCCGCACCCGCGCCAGCACCTCCGCCGGATGGAAGGGTTTGACGATGTAGTCCACACCGCCCACGTCGAAGGCGCGGACCTTATCAAAGGTGTCGCTCAGGGCGCTGGTGAAAATGACGGGGACGGGGTGCGATCGCGGATTGGCCTTGAGCCGTTCACAGAGGTCATAGCCATTGCTGTCCGGCAGGCGCACATCGAGCAAAATCGCCGTGGGCAACTGGGTTTCAATGGATCGCAGGGCCAGCGCCCCCGTCTGGGACAGGCGCATCTGGCAGCCGAGGGGTTCTAGGGCCGTCATCAGCAGCCGCGCATCGGCGGGGGTGTCATCCACAATCAAAACCGTGCTTTCCGGGAAGGTGAGGATGGGAACCATGGGCAGGGGCGACGGCGGCGCGAGGGCGGCGGGGGAAAAGGGTTGCAGCATTGGAAGGGGGTGCGGCGGGGGCGGGGGAGAAGGCTTAGGGCTTGGGGGTGGGGCGATCGGTGGGCTCGGGGGGGTGGGCCTGGTCCACCTGTTCCATCAGTTGGGCATATTCGAGGCCGTCGGCCTGGTGGGCTAGTTGCTGGCTGAGGGGGCGATCAAGGGGGGCGATCGCGGCGATCGCGGCGGCGATGGTGGTGGGATTGCCCTTCAGTAGGGCGGTGGCGAGGGCCGTGCGCACCGGCTCCGGCAGCAGCGCCAGCCGCTGGATCACCTCGGGGGGGGTCAGGTCGGTCTGGGGGGACGGTTCGTCGGTCCCTGGCCCCATCTCGAATTCCACCCCCAGAAGGCGTTGGATGGCCTGGAGGATGACTGCCTCGCGCCCCGGTTTGCGGATGAAGTCGTCGCACCCGGCGGCCAAAATCCGCGATCGCTCCTGGTCGAAGGCGCTGGCGGTGAAGGCGATGATCTTGGGGGCGCGATCGCCCAGCCGTTGCTTGATGGTGATCGTGGCGGTCAGGCCATCGAGGCGCGGCATCCGCATGTCCATAAAGATCAGATCCAAGGGCAGGTCTGGCCCCTGGCGATCGCACTGCTCCACCGCCTCAACCCCGTCCGCCGCCTCAAGGACTTCAAAGCCCAGGGGCCGCAGGAGGCGCACCAGCAGGCGGCGATTGTCCGCATCGTCGTCCGCCACCAAAATGCGGTAGGTGCGCTGGCCGGACCGCAGGCCCACCGGTCGTGTCTGTGATTCGGAGCGGTTGCTGGGGGGGGCGGCCACCTCTAGGGACACCGCAAAACTAAAGCTGCTGCCCTGGCCGGGGGTGCTCTGGACCGTCAGATCGCCCCCCATCAACTGCACAAAACTCCGGGCGATCGATAGGCCCAAGCCCGTGCCCTGCCGCGATCGCTCCCCGCTGCGGGTCTGTAGGAAAGGTTCAAAGAGGCGATCGCGCTCCACCGGTTCGATGCCAATGCCCGTGTCGCGGACGGTGAACTGGAGAAGGGTGAGGGGGGCTGGGCTGGGCTGGGGCTCGGGCTGGGCGGTTTGGGGGGGGGCGATCGCGCGGACGATCAGGGCCACTTCCCCGCGATCGGTGAACTTCACCCCATTGCTGAGCAAATTGGTGAGCACCTGTTGCAGGCGCAGATCATCGCCCATCACCCAGACGGGCACCGGTTCATCGCACTCCAGGGCCAACGTTAAGCCCTTTTCGCGGGCCTGGAGCGAGAACAAATCCACCGTTTCCCGCAGCAGTTGCCGCAGATCAAAGGGGCGACGGCTGAGGGTGAGGCGGCCCGCTTCGATTTTGGACAGATCCAAAACCCGATTAATCGACGCCAACAGCCGTTCACCGCTGCGGTCCACAATGCGCAGATCCTCCCGGTGGGTTTCGGCCATGGCGGGGCTCGCCTCCAGCAGCCGCACGAAGCCCAAGATGGCATTGAGGGGCGATCGCAGTTCGTGGCTCATGTTGGCCAAAAATTCGCTCTTGGCCCGGTTGGCGGCCTCCGCGCGATCGCGCGCCTCCCGCAGGGACTCCTGGGTTTGCTCAAGGACTTGGGTGCGCTCGGCCACCTTGGCTTCAAGCACGCGGTTCTGTTCGATGATGAGCTGCTCATTGGCGCGGGTCATGGCCAGGGCTTGGCGTTCCGCCTCCAGGCGATCGAGATCCATCTGACGAATGCGCTCCGCCAGGGCAAAGGACAGCAGCCAGGTCATCACCACCACCGTCACAAACGGCCCCTGGGTCACCAGCCAGCCAAAGGGGGTAATGCCAAAGATGCCCGCCACGGCAACGAAGGAAATGGCATTGGGCAGCAGAGACGCCACCAACAGCACCCGCGCCGGTCGATAGCCCCGCCATGCGGCCAGGGCGCTGCCCACCACAATCCAGGTGTTCATGGGGCTCACCAGGAGGGTCACCATTTGATGGGCACCCTGGAGATTGAAGGGAATCAGGGCCACATTCAGCAGGAACGATGCCTTCAGCCCCCACCCGATCCAGTGCAGCCAGCGATCGCGCCGGTCAAAGAAGTCTTCGGCAAAGAGCATGTAGCCGCCCGACGAGACGATGATGCCCAGGACAATGCCGTAGGTGTCTGTCCCGGCGAACCACAGGAATTGGTGGCCGAGGCCGTCGAAGGAGGAGCGATTGATCAGGTAGCCCAGGGACGAGAGGGCATAGAACAGGTAGCCGCGATCGCGCAGGGCAATGAACAAAAACAGGTTATAGACCGCGATCGAGAGCAAAATCCCCAGCAGGAGAGCCCGAAAGGCATAGTCCTGGGCCTTGGCGATCGCAAAGGCATCCATCCGCCACAGTCCAATGGGAAAGGTGAGGGCGGACGGCCCCGACAGGCGGAAAAACACATCCTGACGGCCTCCGGGCGGCAGATCGAGCCGAAACAGAAAGGTGCGATGGGCAATTTCGCGGGTCGCAAAGGGGCGCATCCGGCCCGTTTCCACCCGGCGGTAGGCCCCCGTGGCGGTGGGGAGATAGGCCTCTAAAAATCCAATGCGGGCGTCGTCCAGCAGCAGTTGCCAGGGGGCTGGATCGTCCGCCGTCCGGGCCAGGGGCAGCCGCACCCACACGGCCCCTGATACAAACCCCAGGTTGGGGACCGTTTGGCAGTTGCGTTCAAAGCGAAATTCCTCCGTCATGCCGGGAGTGGGGGGGGCCGCCGCCGCGATCGCGATTACATCTTCAAAGGTCAGCCGTTCCTGGGGATCCCGCAGCATCTCCAGATGGCCGCTGGCGTAGACCGATTCCTGCTCCGTCGCCGTCAGGGTCAGCACCGGGGCGCGATCGCCCACGCCGCAGGGACTCGCCGCGATCGCCGACGGCATCCCCCCACCCCCCAGGGCCAAAACCAAAGCCAAAGCCAAAACCACGGCCAAACCCACGGCCACCACCCCAAGGAAGCCCCGCCCCCCGCCCCGGATCAGCGCCCCGAAGCGTCCCCATCCCCCATGCCGCGATCGCCCCCGTTTCACAACCGTGCCCCGCCTACCCCATCAACCTGCGCCGCCACCGTCATCTCAAACACCGACCCCACCCCCGGCACAAACTCCAGCCGCAGGACCCCCCCGTGGTTGCCCACCACCACCTGATGGCTCGCCGCCAGGTGCAGATTGAGGGCCGGATCGTCCGTCATTTCCGGGTGCCGCGAATCGTAATGGTACGGGCGATCGCACGATTCCAAACCGCAGCCATTGTCCCGAATCGTGATGCGCACCCAGCCGTTGCCCTGGTCATCGCGATCGAGGGCCGTCTCAATGGCAATCATCGGCGCGCCCCCCAGCCGCCGCATCTCAACGGCCCGATCAATCGCCGCGATCGCCTGCCGCAGCCAATCGATCAGCACCCACGTCAACTGGCCCCCATAGCAGGAAATCTTCGGCAGATCATCCCCCCCCCGCTCCACCGCGATCGCCGCACGGCGACCATCCCCCCGCAATTTCTGGGCCAGCAGCAGCACCGCACTCTCGATCGCCCCATCGAGATCCCAAAGCCGCCGCTCCGACTCATCCAACTGGGAAAACACCCCCAGCGCCGTCGTCACCCCCTGGATGCGATCGGCCCCATGCTGCATCGCCCGCAGCAAACGCGGAAAATCCTCCCGCACAAACTCCAGATCCACCGCCTCCAGGCAGTCCGCCACCGCCAGCGGCGGATCCGGGAGCGCCCGCTGATACGCCTCCACCAGGGCCAGCAACTGTTCCACATACCGCATCGCCGGCCCCACATTGCAGCGAACGAAGCTCATGGGATTATTCATCTCCTGGGCCACCCCCGCCGCCAACTGGCCCATCCCCACCAATTGCGCCCGCCGCAACTGCTCAAGCTGGCTGCGCTGGAGCGCCTCAAGGGCCTCCTGCAAGCGGTGATTTTGCTGCTCGATCACCCGCCGCGATCGCTGCAACTCCAGTTGATTTTCAATGCGCGCCAGCACCTCCTCAAGATGGAACGGTTTTGTAATGTAATCCGCCCCGCCCACCTGAAACGCCCGCACCTTATCGAGGGCATCATCCAACGCACTCAAAAAAATCACCGGAATCAATCGCGTTTCCCCATTTTGCTTGAGCAGTTGACAGGTGTCATAGCCATTGCGCCCCGGCATATTAATATCGAGCAAAATCACATCCGGCTGTTCCCGCTCCACCGCCAGCAGCGCCATGTCCGAATTGATCGCCTTGCGCACCCGATAGCCATAGTCCACCAGCAGCGACGACAGCAGCCGAATATTGTCGAGGGTGTCATCCACAATCAAAATATTGCCGCGCCAAGGATGGTCTGGGGTGGGCGAAAAGCTCTGGGGACCAGCAACAGCATTCATGGCAGGATTCACATCACGGTTGGGGCCAGCATTGCGATCGGTCGCTGGGGCGTCCGGGGGATCCGCATTGGGCTCCAGCGTTAGGTTCAAGGGGGAATAAACCGCCCTGGGGGAATCCTTGAAAGGGGGAAAAATCGGGTGATTGGTGGGGAATAGGGCCGCAGGATAATTCATGGCTAAAGGGGTAGAAAAGGGATGATCAATGGGGGGAATTGGATTAGAAAAAAGCGTCCGGTGTCCGTGGCTCTAAGGGAAGCTGAGGGGCGGGCCGTTGGACTGGACCAGGACATAATTCATCGCCGCGATCGCGCGGGCAAACTGAAGATTATCAATCCAGTCATAGAGCAGGGCCAGGAGCCTCGGATCCGTCCCTTCGGGGCATTGATCCAGCAGGGCCAGGGCATCCATATCGCTGCCCCGGGCGGCGGCGGCGCAAAAGTCAGCGCACCACTGGCGGGGGAAAACCATCAGCAGATCCTGCATTTCCAGATCCGTCAGCAGGGCCGCGTCACCGGCCGGGGCGGCCCCCAGGCGATCGCGCGGCGGCGACCCCAGGGATGGGTGCAGGGCCGGGGGGGCTCCCTCCTCGGGCAGGTAGGTCACCTGCAAATGTTTTTGCAGCAGGGCCAGGAGCTGATGGAGCTGCACCGGCTTGCGGAGGCAGTCCCGACAGCCCGCCGCGAGGATGCGATCGCGGTCCTCCTCTAGGGCGCTGGCCGTCAGGGCAATGATCACAGTTTCCGGGGGGGGCATCGAAACCAGGGGGCCATGGGGCTCGGGGGCGATCGCCGCCGCCTGCCATTCCTGCCACCGCCGTTCCTGGAGCGCCATAATCCGCTCGGTGGCCCCGTGGCCGTCCAGCTCCGGCATCCGCATGTCCATCAAAATGCCGTGGGGGTGCCACCGCTGCCATTGGGCGATCGCCTCAAGACCCGTCTGGGCCTCCTCCACCTCAAAGCCCACCTTTTCGAGCAACTGGCGCAGCAGAATCCGGCTCTCGGCGCGATCGTCCACCACCAGCACCCGACAGGGACGACACGGGGGCGCAAGGCGACAGGGCTCGGTCAAATCCAAATCCGTCGCGGCAAACCGTTCGCTAGGGTCGTCCTGGCCCAGTTCCCCCCCCAGGGCGATCGCCTGGGCCTCGATCAACACCGTGAACGCACTGCCGCGCCCCAGGGTACTCTCGACAAGAATATCGCCCCCCATCAACCGCGCCAGCCGCCGCGACAGGGACAGGCCCAGCCCCGATCCCCTGCCGGAACTCTTGCCCACACTGGTTTGCTGGAACGGCACAAACAGGCGGTGGCGCTCCTCCGGGGCAATGCCCGGTCCCGTATCCCGCACCTCAAACTCCAGCCGCAGGGGCTCGGTGGTGGCGATGGAGGCCCGCAGGCTCACCAGGCCCGTTTCGGTGAATTTGATGGCGTTTCCGAGTAAATTCACCAAAATTTGCCGCAATTTGCCCCCATCAATCCGCACCCACTGGGGCAGGGTTTCCGATCGCTCGAACTGGAGGGTGAGGCCCTGGGTGCGCGCTTGCCCCTGGAACATGTCCTGGAGGGTATTCAACAGGGCGTAGAGATCGCAGGGTTCCGGCTCCAGTTCCACCCGCCCCGCTTCGATTTTGGACAGGTCTAGAATGCCGCCGATCAGGTTGAGCAGGTGTTCGCCGCTGCGGTTGACGATGCTAATTTGCTCCCGCTGGCGATGGGTTAGGCCGCGATCGCGGCTCATCAGTTGCGTAAAGCCCAAGATGGCATTGAGGGGCGTTCTCAGCTCGTGGCTCATGCTGGCCAAAAATTCGCTCTTGGCCTGGTTGGCCGCCTCCGCCGACTCCTTGGCCTGCCGCAGTTCTACCGTCTGCTGTCGGGTGGTGGCCAGCAATTCCGCTTGCTGGATCGCGGCCCCGAGCTGTTCCGCAATGCGCCCGAGGGTATGGATTTCCGTGGTGCGCCAGTCCCGGGGGCCGGAATTTTGATAGGCCGCCAGGAGTCCCCAGAGGCGATCGCGGCAAAAGATCGGCACAATCACATAGGACCGCGCCTGGATCGCCTCCAGAAACGCCACATAGCACGGGTCAAAGCCCGCGTCATAGATATCCGTCACCGCCCGATAGTCCTGGGGACGGCGGTAGGACCCTCCCTGGGTGGTCTGGAGATAAACATCCTGGATCAGGGTGCCATCGCCGCTGAAGTCGCGCCCCTTGCACTCGGGGTAGTTCACCAGGACCGCCTCCAGGTTCGGGTTGCCAACGGTTTTGCAGTAGGGCTCCTGTAGGGCTTCGGAGACGATGCAGCCGCTCCAGTCGCCATTGAACCGATAGACCAGAACGCGATCGCCCTGGAGGATATGCAGCAGTTCGGAAGTGGTGGTGTCAAAAATGGTTTTGAGATCGAGGGTTTGACGCATTTGATGAATCACTTGGCCGATCGCCCGCTCCCGTTCCGCCGTTTCCTCCAGGGCAAGCTCCGCCTCCCGACGGGCGCTGATGTCCACCAGGGAACACACCACCCGCTCCACCGGCTGCCCTGGCCCATCCCCCACCACCGGTTCCGCATCCATCAGGAGCCAACGGGGCTGCTGGCGATCGCCGCACCCGAGGATCTGCCCCGCCACGGCATGGCCCGTCGCCAAGGCCCGCCGTCCCGGCAGAAGCTCGCTCGGCACCCGCAGCCCATGGGAATCCCACAAATCCGCCACCTCCCCCAGGATGGAACCCGCCAAATCCGGATCCGTGGCCCCCAGCAGTTGGGCGGCAACGGGATTGTTGAGCACGATGCGCCCGTCGCTGCCCAGCAGCAGCACCCCCACGGGCAGCCGGTTCACCAGTTGCCGGAACTGTTGCTCACTGGCGTAGAGGTACTGCACCCGCAGGCGCTGGCGATCGAACATGGACACCAGCAGCGCCCCGACGGACACCGTGAGCGTCGCCAGGATGATGGCCCCCGCCAGCCAGGAGGACTGGACCGAGGGGCCGATCGCGGCGGTGTCGGATCCTAGGACCGCATGGGGAATGATTTCGGGGCTGGTGGCGATCGCCATAAACTGGGCCGCCTTCATGCCCGTGTAGTGCATCCCGCAAATGGCCAGGGCCATCACCACCGCACTGAGGAGCGATCGCGCCAGGGTGCCCCAATCCTCTGTCCGGTCCCGCAGGCCCGCCGCCAGGGCGATCGCCCCGAAGGACGCCCCCACGGCAATGGCGATCGACACGGCCACCCAAACGGGGTCATAGGCCATCTCCAGGGGCATCTCCATCGCCGCCATGCCCAGGTAGTGCATCCCCGCAATGCCCGCCCCCATCACCAGCGCCCCAAGGATTTGGGTGCCATAGGTCGAATCGCGCCCCATCACCCCCAGGGCCACCAACGACGCCGCGATCGCGCAGAGCAGCGACACCACCGTCGTCATCCCCTGATAGGCCACCACCACCGGCAGCCGCAGGGCCAACATCCCCAGAAAATGCATCGACCAAATGCCCAGCCCCATGGCCACCGCACCCCCCAGCCGCCACCGCCAGCGCCACGCTCCCGTCTTCGCCCAGCGGATCCGCCGCGACAAATCTAGGGCCACATAGGACGCCACCACCGCGATCGCAAAGGACGCCAGCACAAGGGACAAATCATAGGTGCCACGGATTTCCATGCCCATAAGGGAGTCAGTCATGGGGAGAGGTGCAGCCATCGGCCACACTGCAAACGATGGGTTGCTCTAGGGCTTGTCGGTCTAGCTCGCCACAGATCTCTAAGGCCCCGCCATGGGGATGCCCCCACGGCCCCGTGGGCCTCCCATAACCGTCTGTGCCCCCCATGGATCCCCTCATCCGGTGGCAAGCACGGCCAAAGCAGCTCGTTTGCCGTTCCTGCCCACCCACGATTCCCCAATCAGGGCGGCAGAAGCGACCATTGCCACCATAGATCCCCAACATAAGGGGAAGATAAGATTTCTGGATCTTTACGAAATATTTTTAACGGCTCCGGTCACCTCGATGGGTCGGGCGGCGCGATCGCCCAGCCCAGCAAGGCCGCCACCTGTTGCCCCAGCAGCAGCGGATCGAAGGGTTTTGTCAGGGTTCCGCGCAAATTGGCCGGCCGCTGCCGCCCCGCCCAGGTGATCTCATCCGCCGTGGGCACCTTGGCCGTGAGGAACACCGTTGGGATGATGGCGGTTTGGGGGTCATCCTGAAGCCGTTCTAAAAACGCCATGCCATCGAGATCCGGCATGGACATGTCGAGCAAAATGGCATCGGGCTGCACCTGATGGGCCGCTTGCAGGCCGATCGCGCCGCACTCCGCCTCAATGACTTCCCAGCCGCACAGGTGTTCTAGGGAGAGGCGAATGATGCTACGGATGCGGGCTTCGTCATCAACCAGCAGGATGCGTTTGGTCATGGGAAGGGGAGTGCGGCGGCGGCGGCGGCGGCGGCGATAGGGGGGCGCGGCTTCCGGGGGGCAGGCGCAGGAGGGTGCGCGATCGCAGGGTTTGGGGGGCGACGGGATAGGGTAATACGTCGTCGAAGCCCGCCTGGAATGCCGCTGATTCTATTGTGGGGGTAGTGTCCGGGTCGATGACAAGAATCAACAGGGGGGGGCGGGGGGGAGTTTGGTGGATCAGTTGCCCGAGGGTGAGGCCGCTGAGGTCTGGCAGTTGCCAATGGATGAGGAGGATGTCGAGGGGGGTGCGATCGCGGTCGGTCCAGAGGGCGATCGCGGTGGGGTAGTGGCGGGCTGGCTGGGGGAGATAGGGGCGCAGGGCGGTGGCGATCGCCTGGGCGCGGTGGGGGTTGCCATCGACGAGGGCGACGGTGGGGGGGCGTGTGGACCGGTGTTCCTGGGCGATGGCTAGGGCCGTTTGGATGGGGCCGTGGGGATCCCCCTGGCGATCGAGGAAGCGATCGGCCCCCCGCCGCAGGATCGCCACCCGCTGGGGGATGTCCATGGCGGCGGCGTCAATGAGGGCGATCGTGGGCAGCCGCAACCCGCGCGATCGCACCTCCGCCAACCGCCACAGGCCGGCGCGATCGCCCACCCCCGCCCCAAAGTCCACCAGGGCCGCCACGGGGGGGGCAGGGGCCATCTGGGCGGGCACGGGAGCCTGGAGCGATCGCCGCCGCAGCCGACACCCCAGGCTTTGGGCCGCCGCCGCCAGGGCCTTGAACAGGGCATCGTCCTCCGTGAACAGCACCAGGGGGCGATCGAGGGGGGCGTCCGGCGTCGCCGGGGGGGGCAACGGCTCCATCGCACCCACCGGGTCCGGGGCACCGGGCACCGCCGCATCCGCCGCCAGGGTTTGCCCCAGGGCCTTCAACAGCCGCCGCAGTGGAACCGTGGGCACCGCGATCGCCCGCCCCTGGGCCGCCGCCAGCAGGGTTTCTAGGTTGCCCGCCAGGATGGAGCCCGGTTCATTGCCCAGGGTGCCGAGCCCCCCCCGCAGTTGATGGGCCGCCGCCAGGGCCGCCGCCAGCAGGGCATCGGTTGCGGCGGTGGGGGGCCGTTCCGACTCTAGGGCCTGGGCGAGCCGCTGCAGGGCCGCCACCTCCGGGCCGTAGTCCACCCCCAATTCCGCGATCGCCCGTTGCAGGGATGCCTGGGCTGAGCCCTCCCGCCCCGGCCTGGGGAATGGGGGCACCGCTGGCCCCTCGGAATCACCGGCAACCTCCTCCCCCGCCCCGAACCCTTCCCCCAGGGCCGCCCCCGCCTCGCCGCCAAAGGTCACCGCCACCTCATCGGCGGCCTCCAGACGCACCCGCAACCGGTAGCCCATGCCCCGCACGGTTTCGATCGGATCCCCCTGGAGCCCCGCCCGCCTGAGGGCCTGCCGCAAATCCTTGATGCCATTGGTCACCGTGCCGCAACCGGGCGATCGCCCCGTCGGCCAGAGCAAGTCCAAAATCGCGGAGCGGCTAAAAATCCGCTGGGGATGGCTCAAAAACAATTCCAGCAATCGATACTGCTGGGGCGCAAGCTGCACGGGCACCCCATGGACCGTGACGCGCACCGATAGCCGATCAAGCCGCAGCGGCCCCCATTCCAACTGGTTGCCCCCCACGACCGCCAGGGGCGATCGCCGCAGCAGCGCCCGAATCCGCGCCAGCAACACTCCCGGATCAAAGGGTTTTCGCACATAGTCATCGGCCCCCGCATCCAGCCCCGCCACCACATCCGCCGATCGCGCCGTCAGCAGCAAGATTGGACTGCGGCACCGCTCCTCCCGCAACCGACGACAGAGATCAATGCCATCGGCATCCGGCAGCATCACATCCAGCAGGATGGCGTTGTAGTGCTGCTCCAGGGCCAGGGCAAACCCTTCCCCCGCCGTCGCTGCCAAATCCACGGCATAGCGACGCTGGCGCAGCAAATGCAGCAGCAAGGCCCCAAGGGCGCGATCGTCATCGATAACTAGCAGTTTCAAGGGCGCTGGAAAGGCTTAAATCGTCGCTTTCATCCCCCCATCCTAGTTTCATCGCGAATCCTCAAGCAATCGCGCTCCGGCGGCGGCGATGGCCCTTGGGGGGGGCTATTCCAGATTTTGGCAAAAATACGGGATTTTATTGGGTGATTCACCCCAGGGCGCGTTTGGAAGGGCGGGCGGGCGAGCTGCCGTGGCGGGAACTGGCCTGTCCACGGATGCCAAAAACTGGTCCGTTAGCGATCAAGGGGACGAGGCGGCCCCGAATATTAGGGCCTTCAAAATCACACGAAAGTGACATGAGGGTTCAGTTGATGGCCTAGGCTGCCCCATGCCCTAGCCGATCGCGAGGGGGTCGGGGCAGTCGGCGATTGGCTCGACCATGCCCTGGTGGCCCCTGGCCCAGAGGGAGCTGAGGTAGCGCTGCCAATGGAAGCTGGCCTCGCGATCGCGCCAGTAGGTATTGGTGTCTGGGTTGTATTGGAAGGGGTAATGGTTGCGCAGTTGGGCATAGTCGGGGCGATCGCGGGAGGCGGGGATCACGGCGCTACCGTCGGTGGGGGTGGGGATGAGGCCCTGGGGAAGGTCGCCCCGGAGCAGGGCATAGAGGCGATCGCCGCCCCCTCGGGTATTGATGCCCCGTTCGTCCAACTGTCGCCAGAGGTCCGCGATCGCGATCGGCGTTTCCGGCACCGCCCGCAGCAGTTCTCCGAACAGGAAATAGTCATCGTAGGGCTGGGGGGCGGGCACGAGGGCGGGGGGCAACTCGGCCCAGCGGGCGGCACCGGCGGCGGTGCGGACAGCGGCATCCGGCACGAGGGCGGGCGCTTCGGCGATGAGTTCCGCCCAGGGGAATTTTTGGCGCAGCCACCGCACCACGGGCACCATGGAGCCGACGCCGCCACTGCACAGCACCCGGTCCACCCGCTCGGGGGCAATGCCGCCGCGACCGAGCAGTTGATTGAGTTCGTGGTTGAACCGCTCTAGCCACGGCCCCATGACCTGTTCCTGCCAGATTTGGGGGGAAATGCGCCAGGTGCGATCGCCCAGGGCGAGGCCCACTTCTAGGTTTTCGATGGCTTGCAGTTGACCCTTGAGCCGTTCGGCTAGGCCCAGGAGGGTGCGTCCGTCGGGCGATCGCCTGAGCCGCTGGCGCAACCGTCGCCGTTGGGGGCGATCGTCCTGGGCGGGGGTGGGGAGGGGGTCGTCGTCCTGGTCCGGTTGGGGCTCGATTAGGCCGAGGGCAGCGCGATCGCCCGCCGTGGGGCACAGCAGTTGATAGAGGGCATCGTCGGTCATGGCGTGGCCGCCACTGGCAAAGCCGTGCAAAATCACCCGTTCCGGCAGCCGCCCGGACGCCAGGGCAAAGCCGCCACCGCTGGCCCCCACCCGCACCGACAGGATGGCCCCCTGGGCGATCGCCTCGTCCGATGGATGGTCCCCGAGCCAACCCGCCAGGGCCGCTAGGGGTTCCGCCACAAAGGCCACCTGCGCCGGTTGGGTGACCAGCCCCGCCGCGATCGCCGCCTCCCGCAGGTTGAATCGATAGGCCGCCGTGGCCCCCACGGGCTCCGTGAAGGTCACCGTGGCCAGGGTCCGCAGGGCGGCGGCCAGGGTGGTGGTGTCCAGATCCGTGGCCCCAACGGTCCAGCGCCCCGGACCGGGATCCGCAAAGGGGGTCGCCAGCAGGGCCGCCGCCGCCCGCACCAGCCACTGGAAGGCGATGGATTCGTTCGGGGGACAGGCTGCCGGGGGCCAGATCCGGGGCTCTAGATCCGCCGTTCCCGGCAGGGTCCAGGGGAGGGCGTCCTGGAGATCCGGGACGAAATTTTCCAAGAGCAGTCCCGGCTGTTCTGGGCCATGGGCGGTTCTGAGGTCTAGATTTGGGGCGGTGCGCGCGGCGATCGCGGCCCGGTCGAGGGCTTCAAACCCAACCGGCAACGGTTCCAACAGGCCCCGCCGCACCTGGGGATCGGCGAGCGATCGCGCGGCCCCCTGGTCCCGCCGCAGCCATGCCACCGCCGGTAGCCGATCCTCGAGTTGCTGTCCGTCGGGCGATCGCCAATGGAGGGGATAGGTGCGGCTGTTCCCGCGATCGCGCAGGACCATCGTCAGGCCCGTTGTCCCCAGATCAATCCCCAGGTGCCAACGGTCCCCATCGCGATCCTCCCCGTCGGCCCCGGCGATCGCCCCCTCATCCCAGGGGGAAACGGTCAGATCCACCGGCTCCGGCAACGGCTCAGCCACCGCAAATCCTATTCTTTTTTTTTCTCAACCTCATCCACATCCCCCTCGATCGCATCGCGCAGGAAGGCATCCAGTTCCGGGTCAATGGCCGTCACTGGCGACGCCTCCGGTTCATCAAAGTCCACCAGCGCCTCCAGGAGGGCCGCATCGAACGGGTCCGCGCCGGAATCTCCAGCGTCCAAAGCCTCCAGGGCACTGAAGGCCGCCAGTTCCGCATCGGTGAGGTTGCCCCCTTCCTCCGCCGCCGCCGCCCCCAGACCGAGGGCCTCATCGAGGGAGGTGATGGTTTCAGCGGCCTCGGCCCCCGCTTCCAAATCCCCGCCTAGATCGTCTAGGCCGTCAAATCCCTCCAGGTCCGGGGCCGCCAGGGGGGACGGGGCGCTCACTTCCGAAACGGGATCGAAATCCAATTCCGGCAGGCTGTCCTCCTCCTCTCCCCAGAGGGAATCCGGGGCGATCGCGTCTTCCACCATGGCATCCGGGGTCGGCATCGGCTCCCCGAGGGGGGGCTGCACCTCGGAGGTGTCCCCCAATTCCACATCAAATTCGGGGAAGCGCTCCCCTTCGTCCGTGGCGATCGCGGCGGATTCAGGGCCACCCAAATCCCCCAAACTCTCTAGGGGCAAGGGTTCTTGGTCCACCGTTTCGGAGATTTCTAACCCTTCAACATCGTGGCCGAGGGCGCTGGCCAACTCGTCGCCCAGATCCCCCAGGTCATCAAAGTCCGCGATCGCGTCGGGGGCTGCGTCGGCTGTGGTCCCCGTCTCAAAGTCGAGATCCAGGTCCGCATCATCCCCCCCGAGGGCCGCCAGATCCTCGGTGAGGCCGTCGGTTAAATCCCCCAGATCCCCGGTCTGCTCGTCCGGCAAATCCGCGATCGCCGCCGCCTCCCAGCCCATATCCAAGGGCTCCGCAGGAGAATCCCCCAAATCCCCCATCGCCTCGGTCAGGGCATCCTCCGGTTCCGACAGGCCCAATTCCCCATCGGGATCCGCCAAATCA
The DNA here is from genome assembly GCA_022402445.1 of Cyanobacteriota bacterium. Classification (GTDB taxonomy): domain Bacteria; phylum Cyanobacteriota; class Cyanobacteriia; order CACIAM-69d; family CACIAM-69d; genus MS008. Next base: position 261,729 of record JAKRSF010000008.1, read on the forward strand.
TTGAGGGCCGCAATGCTGTCGAGGGCATCCGCCTCCAGCGACCCATCCGGCAAGTCATCGGTGAAGTCGCCGCCCAGATCGTCCGCCAGATCATCGGCCAAATCTGCCGTTAGGTCAGGAGACAAGTCATCCGTCAGGTCAAGGGACAGGTCATCCGTCAGGTCAGGGGACAGGCCATCCGCCAAGTCATCTGGCAGATCCGCCGTGAAGTCATCCGTCAGGCCATCGGTCAAGCCCTCCGGCAGGTCCGCCGTGAAATCCTCACTCAGGTTCTCGGGCTCATCCCCAAGGGTCGGCTCCCCAAAGTCCGGCAAGATCGTGCCCGCATCCAGATCAAAGGCCGTGTCCTGGGCTTCCGCCTCCATCAATTCCTGCTCAAGCTCCTGGGCCTCTAGACCCAGCCCCCGAACCGCATCGAGCTCTGCGGCCACTAGCTCATTGAGGGCCTCACTTTCCTCAAAGTCCGTGTTGTCTTCCCCTTTGAAAATGAAGGATTCACCGCCCCCTAGGCTGCGGGTTTCGAGGTTGTCATTCCACTCGTCGAGGGCGTCGGAATCCTGATTGATGGGCAGTTCCCGCAGGTCCGCTTCGCCGATCGCGCTGAGGTCATCCCCATCCCAGGAGAGCTCATCCGCGATCGCGTCCTCCCCAGGGGTTTCAGGATCCAGATCGCTCGCCGTGTCCAGATCCAGATCTATGTCCAGATCAAGAGGACCGGCGGGGATGTCGCTGGCCCCATCGATCGCCTCGTCCCCATCGCCCGTGCTGAAATCTGCGATCGCGGCCCCCTCCTCCAGATTGGACAGGTCCAAACCTTCGGCTAAGTCTGCGGTCAGATCTTCGGCCATGGCTTCGGGGGCGGCGATCGCCTCCTCTGGGCCAGGGTCAAGGTTCAGGTCCAGATCATCCTCCAGGGGAGCCCCGTCACCCTCGGGGGACGCCCCATCCCCCAAGTCCCACTCGTCCACGGGTTCCGCCGAATCGTCCGCGCCCCCCATCAGATCGAGGTCCAGATCCCCCATCTCCAGGTCATCCGCGCCCAGGTCATCCAGGTCATTAGTACCCAGGTCACCCAGGTCATCGGTGCCCAAGTCGCCGAATTCGTCAGTGTCCAGGTCATCGGTGCCCAAGTCACCCAGGTCATCGCCGTACGGGCCACCCGCGATCAAGTCATCATCGGCCACCGCCGCGATCGCGTCCCCGCCGCCTAGATCCTGAAACTCCAGCCCTGCCGATCCCTGATCATCTAGGGACATTTCCAGGGCCTCCGCCTCCCGCAGCGGTTGGCCCTCTAGGGTCACCAGGGTTGGTTCAGGGGCGATCGCCGGGACGACGGGATCCAGATCAATTTCCTTGAGCTCCTCATCGTCCAGGGTCAGGGCCTCTTGATCGAGGGGCGCGATCGCGCTGAAATCCATCGCCAGGGCCGGTTCCTCGGGGATGAGGCTCTCGTCCGTGAGATCCGTCAAGCCCTCGCTGGGGGGCGGGACCACCATCCCCTCATCAAGACCGCCTAGATCCTCCGTACCGAAATCATCCGCCGCGACCTCCTCAGATCCGCCAGCATCGATGCCGAAGAATTCCTCTTCGTCCATCATTCCGGTGGCGATTTCGTCCATTTCTAGCCTTTCCGGACCTGGGGCCTCCGCCGCCAATTCATCTAGATCGAGATCCTCCGTTGCGAACCCGTCTGAATCCAGATCCGCCATGGCCGACTCATCAGTCGCAAATTCATCCGAATCCAGGTCATTAATGGCCAGGTCATCAATGGCTAGGTCATCCGCTTCAATCCCACCGGAATCCAGGTCATCCAGGCCCAGATCACCCGTTTCAAGCTCCTCCGAACCAGGGGCGTTGATATCAAAATCATCCGTCACCAATGCATCCGAATCCAGGTCATTGATGGCTAGATCATCCGTTTCAATCTCACCGGAATCCAGGTCATCCAGGCCCAAATCATCCGCTTCAAGCCCCTCCGAACCGGGAGCGTTGATGTCAAAATCATCCGCCACCGGCTCATTCGAATCCAGGTCGCCAATGGTCAGATCATCCGTCATCAACTCATCCGAATCCAGATCATCCGAATCCAGGTCATCTAGGCCCAGATCATCGGCTCCAAATTCACCGGAATCCAGATCATCAATCCCCAGATCATCGGTTTCTAAACCGTCCGAATCCAGGTCGTTAAGGGCCGGATCATCGGTCATCAACTCATCGGAATCTAGATCCCCTGAGCCCAGATCATTCAGATCAAGATCGTCAGCGCCAAACCCATCTGAGGCCAGATCATGGATTCCCAGATCATCGGTTTCCAGCCCATCCGGGTCCAAACCATCGGCGGTGAGATCATCCGTATCTGAGCCCCCATCCAGAGCCCCCAGCCCCCAGTCGTCCGCCCCGTCATCCGCCGCCCCTGGGGTCGCAGGGCCACCGTAGTCCGCCTCAACCGCTTCAAACTCGGCGGTTTCCGCTGCGGGGGCCGCGTCGAGGTCTTCCCCAAACGTTTCCCCAAATTCCGCGTCCGCCGCCGTGGCCCCATCGGGCTCCAGGGTCAATCCTTCACTGCCGATCAGCCCCGCTAGGGACGCCGCGATCGCGGCCTCATCCGCCGCCCGATCATCCCGGGAGAACGTCACCCCATCGGCGAGGGTTCCCACGGTGGGCTCATCATCACTGCCCATGCCCAGGGGCAAACCAAAGGCCGGAGCCGACGCACTCCATTCCGATTCCGCCATGCTTTCGGCCTGGGCGATCGCCCTCGGATCGAGGTCCAGATCCCCTTCAAATTCCGGCATCCCATCAAGGGCCTCGTCCTCCGCTGAAGCATCCTCCTCCAGCGCCCCGAGCCCAAGATCGTCAGCCCCTTGGCCCCCCAGCGGTGCCGAGTCGTCCGCCGCCATCAGCGGATCCGCGATCGCCCCCGCCGTCGGATCATCCCAGGTCGCCGCCTCTGGGACCGGCACTTCGCCAATTTCAAAGTCCGGTACGGCAATGTCGAGATCATCATCCTGCAACACCGTCAATGGCCCCATCTCGCCCCCCTGCAACAGGGTCGGCGGGCCGCTGATCGGCTCCGGAATCTCGATCTCACGCCCCTGGGCCACCGCATCGAATATGTCGCTGGGGGGATCCGCCGCGATCGCGTCCAAATCCGGCGGCTCGAATCCGCTCAGGTCCGTATCGGCAAATTCCGCATCCAGGTTCGCCTCGAAGCTCGCCATGTCCGGCAGGGCTGGGGCCTCGTCCGGCAATTCCGCCGCGATCGCCGCCCCAGGACCATCCAGGGCATCCCAATCGCGCACCTCCTCCTGGGACAGGGGATCCGCCGCCGGGGCCGTGGGGGGGAACAGTTCCGCCGGATCCGGCAGGGCCGCAGGCTCCCAGTTGGGATCGATATGCTGAATAACCGTCGCGTCCTCCTCGGACCCCACGGTCTCCGGATCCGCCGCCGGGGCCGCCGCCGACAGCCGACTGAAGTCGAGATCATCCGCCGCCGCCGGGGGGGCCGCCACGGGGCCGGTCGTTGCCCCTGGGCCAGCGGTGGCCGCCGGAGCGCCGTAGGACAGGTCGCTCAGGTCCAGATCCCCCAGTTGGAAGGGGTTGTCGTCGTCGCTCACCGTGGCCGGATCCGGGGGCACCTCCACGCCGGGATAGGGCAGGGGCGTTGCGCTGGTGGTGTTCCCCGCGATCGCGTAGCGGTCCCCATACTCCTCGGGGAATGCCTCATCATCGAGGGTGGCGGCGAGGCGGTTGAGCCAATGCTCTAGGATGGCTTCGCTCTCTTGCCCCAGCACATGGATCCGCTCAAGGGAGGCATTGAGGGCCGCCTCATAGCGCTGGGCATTCGCTTGCAGGGCCTTGAAGATCGTGTCGAGGGTGCCCTGCAACTGGGTCAAGACCGTATCGGATCGGCTCTGCAATGCCTCTAGCTGCTGGGCATCGAGGGTGTTGCCGCGATCGCGGGGTTCCACCGCCGCCAGCATTTGCAGCACCTGTTCCGTCACGCTGGCCTCGAGCCGTTCGCGCAACTGCCCCAAAAAGTCGCCGATCAGTTGCTCCTGGTTAGCCTGCTGCTGGGCGAGGGATTGGTAATATTGCCGCTGCTGCTCTAGGGTCGAAATTTCCCGGGCCAGGGCCTGCTGCTGCTGGCGCAGTTCCCCCAGTTCCGACTCCATCGGCGTCAAGGTGCGATCGCGCAGATCCTGCACCTCCTGCTCCACCGCCCCCAACAGGGCCTGACAGAACTCGGGCCGGTCCGCCGCGATCGCCGTGAGATCCGATTGCACCCAACCCTCTAGGGTCGAGCGCACCTGTTCGAGCAATGGGCGCGCCGCACCACCGCGATCGCCATCCTCCGCGAGGAGAACCGCATCAATCTCCGCAAGCAGTGCCTGAAGCTGAGTGTTTCGGTCGAGCGTCACGGTCAGGAACCCCGGCTAATTAATCGTCTGAGGAACTGGTCCTGGGAACTGGTCCTGGGCGCTAACCCTAGGCACTGGTCCTGCGAACCGGTGTGGAAACAAGGCATCAATCAAAAATTCGGTCCAATCCTATATACCCCACGGCGACAGGCCCGGTCGGCGGGGCTGATCCTGGGCAGACCGGCTGACGGCGCGGGGGGACCGAAAATTTAAGGAGGGATGATCCGGGCCGGCGATCGCCGCCAAGATTGAACCGGTGGGCGTTTCAGCCCATGAGTTTTGTCCAATCATACAACTTCATTTCTGGGCGGGCGCTCGCGATCGCGCGCCCTCAGCAACATTTATCAATAAACCTTTGGCCCGCCCCATCCTGCGTATTTTCCCGCACTCAGCCCCCGCAGCCATCCCTTGGCCCCCCTTTGGTCCGATGGCCCCCTAAAACATCGCGCGGCGGTGTAAGGTCAATAGGCGTAGAGTGCAGCGGTCCACGGCGCGCCTGAACCCCAGGATGATTCCTCGGGCTCAAGCTCCCCAGGGCTCAACCCAGTCCTCGGGCCATGGGCCACGGGCTGCCGCGTTGGCACCTGCGCGATCGAGTATTCTGTGAAGTGGGTGATACGACCATTGAATGGAAGATCGTTCTAGCTCCCGCGACTCCCAATCGGATGCTGACTTGCTGGCAAGTGCGGCACCGTTTTTCCATGATTTGCCCCCTGCGGCGATCGAGATGGCCACAGCCCATGTGGTCACCCGTACCCATCCGGCGAATCAGGTCATCCTGTTGGAAAACGACTGGGGTGGCTCGGTCTATTTCATCCTGGATGGCTGGGCCAAGATTCGCACCTACAACCTGGATGGCAAAGAGGTGACCCTCAATATCCTCGGGAAGGGGGAGATTTTTGGCGAGATGGCGGCCCTCGATGAGGTGCCCCGCTCGACGGATGTGATCACCCTGGCCCCGACGACCATTGGCAGTATTCCGGCCCAGGATTTTTTGAATTTGATCGAGACGGAGCCCCAGGCGGGGATCCATTTGGCCCAGTTGATGGGGCGGCGGCTGCGGCAGGTGAACCGGCGGCTGCGCCTGCGGGAGTCGGACAGTGTGTCGCGGGTGGCGGATATTTTGCTGTTTTTGGCGGAGGGCCAGGGCCGCAGTAGCGATCGCGGCATTGAAATCCCCAACTTGCCCCATCGGGAGTTGAGTAGCTTGAGTGGCTTGGCCCGGGAGACGGTGACGCGGGTGCTGACGAAGCTGGAGAAGAAGGGGCTCATTTCCCGCGAAAACGAGGTGCTGCGCATCCCCGATGCCAATGCCCTAGAGCGCATGATTTGCTAGGGTCCGAGGTCACCGCTGGGTATTGTTTGTTAGAGTGCCTTGGCTGTTGCGTTGCGTTTTGGCCTAGGCCGCTGCCGTTGCCCATGGGTGTTCCCCCCTCCCTTTGCCCCTATGTCCGCTGATCGATCCCCCCACCCGTCGGCGCGATCGCCGCGATCGCTCCAGCCGCCCCCGACGGCAACGACGGCCCCTTTGGCGCTGGTGGAGACGGCCTTTTTGGCGAGCGCCGCCAGTTTGATGTGGCTGGTGAACTATTACTTTCCCCTAGGGCCGGTGCTGCGGGTCTTTTTCCCGGTGCCGATCGCCCTGGTGTATTTGCGCTGGAATCAGCGGGCGGCCTGGTTGGCGGCGGTGGTGTCGGGGCTGCTGCTGTCGGTGCTGATGGGGCCAACCCGCAGTGTGCTGTATGTGATGCCCTATGGGCTGATGGGGGTGCTGCTGGGGTGGCTGTGGCGGCGGGGGGCACCGTGGCGCTGGTCGATCGCCCTGGGGACGATTTTGGGGGCCTTTGGCATTTTCTTTCGCCTGTGGCTGGTGTCGCTGCTGTTGGGGGATGACCTGTGGGTCTATGTGACGACGCAGATTGCGGGGCTGCTGGATTGGGTTTTCGTGAAGTTGGGGCTGCTGCTGCGCCCGAATTTGACGGCGGTGCAGGCGGTGGCGGCGGTGATGATTGTTGTGAATAATTTGGTGTATTTGACGGCGGTGCATCTGGTGTCGTGGGTGCTGCTGGATCGCTTGGGGACGGCGATTCCGATGCCGCCGCGCTGGATGCGGGTGATTTTGGATCTGGAGGATGGGCTCGATGGGGGCGATCGCCGGGGTTCGGCGGCGGGCCAAGGGGATGATGATCTGGATGGGCCATGAGGCGGGGTGAGGCGGCGATGGGGCCGATGGGGCCTGGGTTTCCCCTAGAACGGTTGATTCGGGTGGTCCATGGGGGCGATCGCGGCGATCGGTGGCTGGCGCGCCATCGGGGGCAGCGGCCCTATTTTGCCTGCGTGCTGGGGTTTACGGAAACGGCCCTGCTGCCCGGTATTTCTGCCGCTGGGGCGTCGCCGGACGATCGCCGCCACACGGCCCTGGCGGATGGGGAGTTTTTGATTGCTGGCCCCCAGGTGCGACCGCGCTACCCCCTGCCGCCCCTTGATGCGGGGGTGTCTCCGGCGGCCATCAGTCGGGCGATCGTGACGGCGTTGGATATTCCCACCTGTTTGATGGATGCGGGGTTGCCGGAGCCGCTGCCGGTGCCCGCGATCGCCCTGGCGGGTGCCCAGACCGCCCGATGCCTGAGTACGGGGCAGGCCCTCGATCGCGCGGCGGTGGATCAGTTGGTGGCCGCCGGGTTGGAATGGGGCGATCGCCTGGGGCGGCAGGCGGGGCCGAGGGGCTATGTGATTGTGGGGGAATGTGTGGTGGGGGGCACCACGACGGCCCTCGGGGTGCTGCGGGCTTTGGGCTATGCCGCCGATGGGTTAGTCAATAGCAGCCATCCCCAGTGCAACCACGGCCAAAAGGCTGCCCTCGTGGCCCAGGGGCTCGCCCGATCTGCCCTAAAAATTCCGGCCCCGCCCCGCGACGCGATCGCCGCCCTCGGGGATCCCATGCAGGCCGCCGCCGCCGCGATCGCCCTGGCCGCCAGTCGCCATGGGGGGGTGCTGTTGGCGGGGGGGACCCAAATGCTGGCGGTCTATGCCCTGGCCCGGGCGATCGCCCAGCGGGAACAGCGCCCCTGGCACCCGGAGGCGATCGCGATCGGCACCACCCGGTGGGTCATCGATGATCCCAGCGCCAGTGCCCAACGGCTTGCGGCCCTGCTCACCGAGGAAGACGACGCCCCCTGCCTCCTGGCCAGTGAACTGAATTTTAGCGGCGCGTCCCTGCCAGCCCTGCGGGCCTACGAGGCGGGTTTTGTGAAAGAGGGGGTTGGGGCCGGGGGCTGCGCGATCGCCGCGAGCCTCTATGGCGGGTGGGACAGTGACGGCATCCTCGCCGCGATCGAAACCCTGCTCCACACGCCGCCCGCCAAATCCTAGGGCAACGCTCCGCGCCCACCACCGCCTCCCCTTCCCCAAGGGTTCCGGTCAAATTCTGGCCCCCATTTCCCTGGGCCTTGGTCCGCGATCGGCCCCGTGTCCCCCCACCGCCGCCGCCGCCGCCCAACTGATCCTGGCCCCGGCCCCGCTAAACCTTGCCCAACCGGCCCATGTCCAAGCGATCGCCCCTTCTAGCCCCCGCAAATGCCCTAAATTGCGGCTAGATTCCAGCCCTTTGGCCCCCGCGATCGCCCCCGTTCCAGACCCCCTACAGCCCCCGCGATCGTCCCCGTCACTGGATGCGCCGCGAGAGCAACTGCTCCTCTAGATCTGCGATGCGGTTATAGGCCGCCGTGAGTTGGGCCATCAACCGCTGAATTTGAATTTCTGGGGTTAGCTCCTTCTCGAAGTTCTGGTGACTAGACTCTGAATAGTTATCGTCAATCAGAATGTCTTTGTAGTCACCGGAGGAGTCTCCAATAATGCGCTCATCTAGGCTACGGGAACGGTGCTGGACTTGCGCCATGGCCTTGCTGAGGCGACCGTTGACGCTGCCATCTAGGCCGCTGTCGGCTGAGTTTCCTGATAGGTGCTCCTTTAGGGTTTCGATCGCTTGATGTAGGGTATCTAGCTTGCGATTGAGAATAAAGACTTGTTCCTGTAGCGGTTCCATTTAGGGTTGCTCCATTTGCATCTAGGCGCTGACGCGAGTACGAGGGTTTCACCTGTCTTCATCCTAGTGAAGGGGCTGGGAAGTTCCATGCAAATGCCAAATCATTTAACTATTTACCAAGCTGCAATCTTTTCTTATCCTGTGTTTCAGGGGATGGGAATGATGTTTCTAAAAACAACCTGTATTTTTTGACTTGAATTCACAAAGCTAAATTTATCTTTACGTAATGAAGCTAATATTGTGTTGATCTGTTGCGATCGCTGGCCTTGGGGGCTGGGTGATCGCGGGATATTTGGCTGGGTTTGTTGATTTTTGAGTGGGATATGGATTTTTATTCACCTGAGCCCGATGCAAGATCTGCAATGGCGGGGTCGCGGGGGCGATCGCGGGGGCTGTCGCGGCGGCGGGTGTTGCGGGGGCTTGGGGGGGTGATGTTGGGGGCTGGGGTTGGGGTTGGTTTGGGGGGCTGTGGCGGTGGGTCGGCGGGGCTGGCCCTGGAGATTTCGGCGCTGGCGGGGACGGTGCCGCCGCAGTTGCCGGGGCAGTTTCAGCGGCGGGGGGGCGGTGCGGTGCGGGTGCGGCCGGTGATGCAGTTGGAGGGGTTGTTTCGGGAGTTGGAGCGGTGGGGGCCGGGGCCGGGGCAGGCGGCGCGGGCGGATGGGGCCGCTGCGGGGGCGGTGCGTTCGTCGGTGGCGTTGACGATGGTGGGGGATGGGTGGCTGGAGGCGGCGATCGCGCGGGGGCTGGTGGGGCCGTTGGGGCTGGCGGACCGGTCGGGGTGGCGATCGCTCGGGGAGCGGTGGCGGCGGCTGGTGTGGCGCGATCGCTCTGGGCGGCCGGTGCCGTTGGATGATGCGGCGGGGCGGGTGTGGGGGGCTCCCTACCGCTGGGGGACGACGGTGCTGGTGTATCGGCGCGATCGCGTGGACCGGATGGGGGGGCCGCTGACGGATTGGGGGGATTTGTGGCGGCCGCAGTTGGCGGGGCGGGTGATGCTGCTGAATCAACCTCGGGAGGTGCTCGGGGCGATCGCGAAGGGGTTGGGGGGGAGCTATAACGCGGCGGATCCGATGATGATCGCGGGGTTTGGCGATCGGTTGCGAAAGCTGCGATCGCAGGGGTTGCTCTATGGCGATCGCGATTATCTGCAACCGCTGCTGTTGGGGGATGCGTGGGCGGCGATGGGCTGGTCCCATGAGGTGCTGCCGGCCCTGGAGCGCCATCGATCGCTGGCGGCGGTGGTGCCGGTGGGGGGCACGGCCCTGTGGGCGGATCTGTGGGTGCGTCCGGCGGGGGCGGCGGAGTCGGCGGCGGCTCTGGATTGGATTGAGTTTGGCTGGGATGCGCCGGTGTCGCGCCAGTTGGCGGAGGTGGGGCTGGGGTTGGCGCTTCAGGATCTCGATGGGGCGATCGCAACGGCTCCGGATACGACGGCGACCCGGCGATCGCTGCGGCCGACGGCGGAAACGTTGGCCCGCTCTGAGTTCATTGAACCGCTGGATCCGGTGGCCCGCGATCGCTACGGCAACCTGTGGGCAGATCTGCGGGCCTAGGCCATGGCGTCAAATTTCCCCGCCGTCCCCGTAGGGGTTGGGTCTCCCAACCCTGCCCCAACCGATCGCCACGAACAACAAACACCCCTGTCCCAGCCGATCGCCACAAATCACCGGTCTCCCAACCCTGCCCCAACCGATCACCACAAATAACCCTGCCCCAACTGATCCACGACAAAAACCGTTCAACCTCGGCAGGGGGATCGCGGGGGCGGGATGGGTTGGAACAGGGCGGTAGGGGATCGGTGGGGCTGGGCGGGGAAACCCCGCCCCTACGGGGGTTGGGGGTTTGGGGATGGCTTTTAGAAGGTGATGGGGCGATCGTCTTCGCCGCTGCCGTCCTCCGGCTCGAAACTGCGCTCTAGGCTCAGGAAAATGGCCCCCAAACTTACGAGGGCGACTCCCACCAGTTGCACCAGGCCGTAGGTTTCCTGGATCACGAGGGTGCCGACGGCGGCGGTGACGATCGGGGCGGCGGCGCTGGCCAGGGCGGCGAGGGCTCCGCTGCCATACCGGACGGCGCGATCGCTCAGGGCAATATTACCGATCGCGGCGAAACCCAGGCCCACGCAGGCGATCAGCAGCCAATTCCACTGGCTTGGATCCACCTCTAGGGTGGCGATGTCCACCGGGCGGACAATCAAACTCAAACTGGCGAATCCAAAGGCGGCGGCAAAGGAGATCAGGGTGCTGGCCGCCGGGGAACCGCGATCGCTCCCGATGCGCGACAGGAGAGCATAGCCCGCGAAGGTGAGCCCCGCGACGATCGCCCAGACGGTCCCTGCCAGGATCGGACCGCCACTGGTGAGGGTTTGCAACGGCGCAACGCAGGCCAACCCCGCCGCGATCGCCGCCATGGCCAGCAGCTTCACCGGCGAGAGGCGATCGCCAAACAGCGGCCCCGATGCCGCCAACGTAATCACCGGATAGATGAAAAAGAGGGCGATCGCCACCCCCGTCGGCAGCCAGCCCAGGGCCATATACAGGGCCGTTTGGGACAGGAATAGGCAAAAACCCGCCACAATCGGCGGCAGCCACTGCTCGCGATCGCCCCGCTGCCAAAAATCACGCAACTGCGCCCAAATGCTCGGCTGTAGCCAGGTCATCACCACCGGGAAGAACGCCGTCACCACCGCCAGCCGCAGGGTCAGCACCAGCAGCACATTGCCCAACGTGGGCGTCAACACACCGGGGACCGTCACCGAGCCGAGGAAAAGATCCGGCTCCGGCCCCTTCAGCAGCAGTTTCAGGGCCGCATTAATGGCCCCCGTGGCGATCGCGGCCAAGACCGCCAGCAGCCCCGCCAGCAGCCAAGAGGGTTTTTCCGGAGCCGCCGTGGGCACTAGATCGCCGCCATAGCCCGGAGCCCCCGCCGCGATCGCATCCCCAGAACCGTCAACCGTTGCCGAATCCGCACCGGAATCCGACCAGCCCCCCACCGGGATTGGAGTCGGAGGATCTGACACCGGCCCCGCCGCCGCCATTCCCACCCCCCCGGACGCGGGCAACGGGGGACGATCGCGCCCCATCCCCTCCGCCAACTCCGGCACCGATCCGCCGCGATCGCCCGCCAACTGCCGATCAAAGCGCTGGGCAATCACATCCAAAAGCGCATCCCCCTGCTGCTGGAGCGATCGCATCCGCATCACCCGGCGGGCCAGATCACTCTCATAGCTCCCCAAATCCCGTTGCAGCCCCGAAAAAAGCCGTTGCAGCGTCCCATCCAGCGACGCCACCAGCCGATCCGTATTCTCACTCAGGGCCAGGGCCTCCGACGACGGCAGCGGTGGCCCCACCGGATTTTGGCCCGCCTCAAACAGCCGCTGCTCCAGCTCATCAAACCGCCGATCCAGCGTCCCCTGGAGATAGGACCCCATGTGGCTAGCCAACTGCTTCGCCCACTGCTGCGCCCACTGCTGCACCGCCGGATCCATCGATCGCGGCGCAACCTGACCCTGGCGCGCCTGGAGTCGCTGGCGATGCACCCGCAGGCGATCAATATCAATGGCGAGACGAGCCTTCTCGACCCCCAGCCGCTCCACATCCCGCGTCAGTTGCACCAATAATTCGTGCTGGAGCTGGCGCAAGTCCTGGGTGAACGATTGCAACACCTCCTCCGACGACCGGCCCTCCTGGTAGCCAGCCCCCGCCCCATCGGCTAGGCGATCCTGTTGACCCATGCGATCGTCGTCCTCATCTGAAAAAGTGTGCGCAGATGGCTTCCTACTCTTAACTGGGCCATTTGGGGATTGTCTAGCGGCCCCATGGCCTAGTCCTGATGGGATTATCGCAAAACAAAGCCCCCCTAGGGCTGCCTCGGCGGAATAGGGCGCTGCAATCCCTAAGGGGTGGTGGACCCCCGGATCTGGGTGTTCACCCCCGATTCTTTCCCGGTTCCTGCTCCGGTGCCCTAGGAATGCCCCCCGCGATCGCCCTGCCCTGCCCCCAGGGTTGTCCCCAAGTTAATTAATGCTAAAGATTCTCATTAGGTATTCCTGGGATATGGAGAATTGGGAGACGAATGAGAGAAAAAGCGGCAGTCCCCTATTGAGAAACTTTGGAGTTGTTTTGCAAGGCCGTCTAATCTTCAATCCCTTTAAACTCTCGCGGGTTATGGCTTAGGGCGTCCTCGGGGACGATCCAGGTGAAAGCCTTGCGATTTTGATGATGGTGAGCGTTCCCAATTGCTTGCCGTTCAGTGAGTTCCTTTCCCCTGGAATTGCTATGGACTTTCATGACAGTCATCCTGCTCTCCCCAATGCCTCTAGAACCCTAGAGGGGCCAGCCATGACGTTTGTTGGTGGGTCCGTGGAGGGGGGCCATGCCCCTGCGGTGGATCCGGCGATCGCGCCGCGATCGCTCCGGTCTGGTCCCCGTTTGCCCCTTGCCATGGCCCAGGTGGGCGATCGCCTGTGGATTGTGCAGATCCAAGGGGGGGCCACCCTGACCCGTCGCCTGAGGGATATGGGCCTTAATCCGGGCTGCGAAATCGCGATCGTCAGCCGTACCGAGAGCGGTTCCGTGGTCGTCGGCTTTCAGGGCTGCCGGTTGGGCCTGGGGGCTGGCATGGCCCACCGTGTCCTGGTGAGCCCCACACCGCCGCCGCCGCCGCACTCATCTACCCCTTCGAGCCCCCCTGGAGTACAGGCCATGGAATCTATGGAGCCGACCGTTCCTTCCCTGCCGAGCCCCGACGACGGGCCGTCCCTGCAACTGAGCACCCTGGCGGTGGGGCAATCGGGCCGCATTGTGGGGTACGAAAAGGGCCAGCGGGCCTATCGAGAAAAGCTGCTGTCCATGGGCCTCACCCCCGGCACGCCCTTCACCCTGACCCGCAAAGCCCCCTTGGGGGATCCCCTGGAACTGCTGGTGCGGGGCTACAAGCTCAGTCTGCGCAAGGGGGAGGCGGCGCTACTCCGGATTGTGGCGACGGAATAGGTCGGGGCCGTGGGCGGGCGGGGGCTACGGGGCGATCCATCCCTGGTCACCGTTTAATTCATCCCCGATGGGTGAGTTTAAAAAGCGCCTTGGAATCTCCCGCTTTAGCCCCAAACCATGGGCTTGAGCCTAGGAAAACTTAAAACCTTGAACCTTGAGGGACGTCTAAATCGTCCCCTTCTGGCTGTGCCCTGGGCTGAAATTTCACTGGGGTGGGGGAGGATATTTAACTCTTTTCCCTCTGAATCATCTTTCTCTTGGGATTGCCTTCATTGTCAGATTATCGGTGTCTTCAAATCGCCTTCTTCTTAAGAGATTTCCAGAGCTGAAGGCGAAATAACACGAGTCAAAACAGAATAATTTTGACCGCTCAGACATCTTCTGACAGAGAATTCTAATGGCTTTTTTCGATTTTCTTACCTTGATTTTCTGACCTTGATGTCCTGACCTTGCTTTCATTTGTTGAGCGATTGTCTACTGCCATGACTTCAACCACAACTGCTTCAGCAACCATTACCCTCATTGGTAACCCTAACTGCGGCAAAACCACCCTGTTCAATGCCCTCACGGGGGCGAATCAACAGGTTGGCAACTGGCCGGGGGTGACGGTTGACTATAAGGAAGGTCGATATCGCCAGGAGGGCCAGACCATTACGGTGGTGGATTTGCCCGGTATTTATAGTTTGGAAATGGAGGATGAGGGGAGTTTAGATGAAAGCATTGCTCGGGATTATTTACTGACGGGATCGGCCCAGGTGGTGGTGGATATTATTGATGCGTCCAATTTGGAGCGCAATTTGTATCTGACGACCCAGCTCCTTGAAATGGGCCTGCCGTTGGTGGTGGTGCTCAACATGATGGATGTGGCGGAAAAACAGGGGGCGGTGCTTCATCCGGAGCGGTTGGCGGAACGGTTGGGCTGTCCGGTGGTGCCGTTGGTGGCGTCGCGGGGGCAGGGGATTGAGGGGCTCAAGGGGGTGATTCAGGGGGCGTTGGCGGATCTGGTGTTGCCCCAGGGACAGGTGGGCTATCCGCCGGTGGTGGAGGGGGCGATCGCGGCGTTGATTCCGGCGATCGCCCTGGACCAGCCCCCCACGCCGCGCCACCGGTGGACGGCCCTGAAGCTATTGCAGTATGACGATGCCCACGGCCCCGCGATCGCGCCGGAACTGATGCGTCAGGTGGTGGAGCATCGCCGCCGCATCCATCAGGTGCTGGGGGAGGATTTGGATATTTTGGTGGCGGACAGTCGCTATAGCTATGCCCACCGCCTCGCCAGCGCCATGGCCACCCGCCCCCGGGAGGTGACCGTCACCCAATCCGATCGCATCGACCAGGTGGTGATGAACCGGTGGCTGGGCATTCCGATCTTTTTGGGGGTGATGTATCTCCTGTTCATGTTTTCAATTAATATGGGCAGCGCCTTTATCGACTTTTTCGATATTCTGGCGGGGGCGATTTTTGTGGAGGGATTGGGTCAGTTTCTCGATGGCATCGGGACGCCCAGTCTGCTCCGGGTAATCCTTGCCAATGGCATGGGCGGCGGCATTCAAACCGTGGCCACGTTCATTCCTGTCATTGCCTGTCTATTCCTATTTATGGCCCTGTTGGAAGACAGCGGCTATATGGCTCGGGCGGCCTTTGTGATGGATCGCTTTATGCGGTTTGTGGGCCTGCCCGGTAAGTCCTTTGTGCCGATGTTGGTGGGGTTTGGCTGCAATGTGCCGGCGATCATGGCGACGCGCACCCTGGACAATCGGCGCGATCGCATTTTGACCATTTTGATGAACCCGTTCATGTCCTGCGGGGCGCGTTTGCCGGTCTATGCCCTCTTTGCGGCGGCGTTCTTCCCGGAGGCGGGCCAAAATCTGGTCTTTTTGCTCTACCTCATTGGCATGGGCATGGCGATCGTGACGGGGCTGATTATGAAATACACCCTCCTGCGCGGGGAGGCGTCCCCCTTTGTGATGGAGCTGCCGACCTACCACCTGCCGACCCTGAAGGGGATTGTGCTGCGCACCTGGGAACGGCTCAAGGGGTTCCTGTGGCGCGCCGGGAAGGTGATTGTGGTGATGGTGATGGTGCTCAGTGTGCTCAATAGCACGGGGCTGGATGGTTCGATCGGCCATGAAAATAGCGAAAATTCTATCCTCAGTGCCATGGGTCGCCGGGTGGTGCCGGTTTTTGCGCCGATGGGGATTGCTGAGGAGAATTGGCCCGCGACGGTGGGGATTTTTACGGGGGTGTTTGCGAAGGAGGCGGTGGTGGGAACCCTCGATGCCCTCTACGGTCAGTTGGCGCGGGATGAGGCGATCGCGGCGGGGGTGGACAGCGGCGACGGGGCGTTTAATTTCGGTGAGCGGGTGAAGGCGGCCTTTGGGACGATTCCGACCAATTTGGCGGCCCTGTCGGGGACGCTGCTGGATCCGCTGGGGCTGTCCGTTGGGGATGTGGACGATGTGGCGACGGCGGCCCAGGAGCAGGAGGTGACCCATACGACCTTTGGGCAGATGGCCCTGCGGTTTGATGGGCGGGCGGGGGCGTTTGCCTATCTCTTGTTCATTTTGATGTATTTCCCCTGTGCGGCGGCGATGGGGGCGGTTTACCGGGAGACGAACCGTGGCTGGACGGCGTTTGTGGGGCTCTGGACGACGGGCTTGGGCTACTGGAGTGCGGTGCTGTACTACCAGGCGATGACCTTTGGGGAACATCCGGTGGCGTCCCTCACTTGGATGGGGATTTTGGCGGCGATCGCGGTGGGTACGGTGGCGGCGCTGCGATATCTGCGGCCCCAACGGCGATCGCGGCGGCAGGCGTTGTTACCGGAAGAGGGGTAGGGATCCGATGCTAGGCGTTCTCCAAAGCTATATCGCGGTGCGCGGCACGGTGTCGCTGGCGGATTTGGCCCAACATTTCCGGATGGATCCCTTGGCCCTCAGGCCGATGCTGGATCGGCTCACCCGGAAGGGGCGAATCCGTCGGCTCCCTTGTCCCGACAGGTGTTCGGGCTGCCAGTGCTGTGCGGAAAGTCAACTGGAGTATTACGAGTGGGTGGCGGTGCCGGTGCCCTAGGGGGCGATCGCGTGGGGGACAATGGGGGCCGATGGGATGCGGATGAGGAGGAGGTGACCGATGGCCTATTGGCTATTCCAGGGCAATCCGAAGTACTACCGCTTGGATGATGCGATCGCGGATTTCACGGAAATGTATTGGCCCATGCGGCGCTATGGCCAGTTCGTGGCTCCGGGGGATGGGGTGCTGATCTGGCGGGCGGGGGCGGCGGCGGGGGTGGTGGCGATCGCGGAAATTCTCACGGCAGCGGCGACGCGATCGGAGGAGTTGGACCGGGCCTACTGGCTAGATCGCACGAAGGTCAAGGCAGAGACCCCCAAGGTGCGGATCCGTTTCACCCGCAAGCTGGGCGATCGCCCCCTCCTAAAAACCATCTGCAAGGGGGATCCGCTCCTAAAAGATTTGCCGGTGATCCGTCAGCCGAACAATACCAATTACAAACTGTCGCCCGAGCAGTGGCAGCGGGTGTTCGAGCTGCTGCAAAGGAATCCGTCGGAAAGCAACTAAAAAGGCCAGCGTTCTGGCATATGGAAAAAGTCATCCAAGGCAGATGCCAGTTCAAACAACCTAATTTTACGATCTCCTAAAAACCACGTAAACTCTGCTTGGCATTCTGTCGCCTTTGCAGCAACCTTTCCTTTGAAGAAATTCAATGGCTAATTCCTGAACTGCTGGGATCGCGATCGCCAACGCCCCGTTTCCTTGAACAACCGGCGAATTGCCGCGCGATCGCCCCAACTGCTTCACCCAGAAAAGGTCGAAGAAGGAAAGACCTTCCCGCTTTTATTACGTCCCAGTCCAGAAAACAAGGAGCCGAAGCCCCGCCCCCATCGACATCCAAGCCCAGGGCAGGGACTGAAACATATGGCTTAGATATCTCATCAGAATCAGATAAAATACAAGCCTATCAACAGACTTTTTCAATAACCCTTTCTCAAAGGATCTTGCCAAGAATCAGACCATGAAAAAGGGAGTAAAATAAACACAGATCATCTCTATTCAATCTATCAGCGATTAGTACCTCCCTTCAGGAGCCGTACTGGCCAATCTCCCCACGGAGCGCCGCAATAGAGACCCTAAGGAAGGAGAACCCCCCATGCTTCTACAACATGCCCACACCCCTGTTAGCCTGAGGAGCCGGGTCGCAACCCTGGCCGCCCACCCCAATGCCAAAGTATTAGTGATTGGGGCAGCGGCGATCGCCCTCACGCCCGTCGTTTTGCCCCTGCTGAAGCCCGCCCTGAAGGCCACGGTCAAAACCAGCGTTGCGCTCTATGAACGGGCGAAGATTGCAGTGGCGGAAACCACCGAAGTCCTCGCTGACATTGCCGCCGAAGCGCGGGCCGAGGTCCACAATAACGCCGCCGCCAGCGCCGCCAGCGGCACCCCCAACGGCGTCGCCAGCAGCGCCATCAGCACCGTCCCAGCGGCCCCAGCCCCCTCCGAAGGGGAACCCACCGCCTAGGTAGGTCCGCCGCCCCAACCGCCCTCACCCCCATCCCCACGCCATCGGGGGGCTACCGCCAGGGCAAGGGGCAAACATCCGGTAGCCCCCCAAACTTGCGGCCCAAACTTGCGGTCCGTCGTCGGGCTGATGCGGCAAAAAAATTCGACAAAAATCCCTGGCATGGCGCGATCGCAGCGAGGGCGATCGGCATCCCAGGGAAACACGAACAGGTTTTCTTAGCAAAACGGCAGGGGCAAGGGAAGCAAATCCCTCGTCGGCAAAGCCATGGGGCCAACTAGCCAGGGCACCCCTAGGCCACCAGCCGCCCCGCCTCCTGGGGAGCATTCGCCAAAGCCCGCGCCGGTGCCGCCCCAGACCGCTGGGCAAAGGTTTGGCGCTGCTTCACCCACTCCGTCAAGCCAATGCCGGGACGATAGGGCGACTGCACCGGGGCCGACGGTTCCAGAAGCTTAGGGCCGAGGAGCAACGCCCCAAACCCCAACAGCGTCAGGGGATTGCTGAGGGAACCGTCCTCGAGGATTTCCTTGAAATGGAACGTGACGACGGTTTTGTCTAGGTGAACGAGGGCCATGGCAATCACTCGGAGGGACTAGATGGGACTTAAATCGGTTAAGGGGAGGTTATTGATTGCAGAAACTTGCGATTAGACGAAGGGCAGCGGTGCCCCCGCGCGATCGCCCTAGCGAGTGATTGGCCCGAAAATCCAAGGGTTTCGCCGAAAAAATGAACCCCGGTCAAGGCCGCTGCGCGATCGCTTTGGGTCCGATTGTAGCAAGCTCTTCTGGATTTGATGCAACCTTCTCGCAATAAGTTTCGGCCGATCGCCGCGATCGCCGCCCCCGCGCGCCTTTCATCCCAGTCCACGGGCTTAATGAAAACTTATTCGCAATAGGCTCCACCCAAACCGCGATCGCCCCCTGGTCGTCCTAGGGCGTTTGATGACAGACCCTAATCCCCATCAATCACCGAATTGGGGGCAAATCCGTGGGTCACCAGGGGCCGCAGACTGTTGAGGCCCGCCGCGATCGCGGAGCCATTGTGGATCAACGTCGCCAGCAGCGGACTCAGGCCCGTCGTACTGGCAAACCCCAGGGCAATCAGATTCGGCAACACCACCAGGGCAATATTCTGCTCAATCAAATCGCGGGTTTCCCGGGCGATCGCGATCGCCTCCAGCAGCTCCAGCAGATCATTGTCCATCAGCACCACCTCCGCCGTTTCCCGCGCCACCTCCGCCCCCCGCTCAAAGGAAATCGACACATCCGCATAGGCCAGCGCCACGGAATCATTGAGCCCATCCCCCACAAAGGCCACCGTCCGCCCCGATCGCCGCAAATTTTGGACAATCTTGGCCTTCTGGTCCGGGAATGCCTCCGCATAGACCCGTTCCGGCGCAATCCCCAGGGCATCCGCCACCCGCGCCGCCCGCTCCGGCGTATCCCCCGTCAGCAGGTACACATCCAACTGGAACGTGTCCTGGAGCAATTGCAGCAGCCGCCCACTGTCGGGCCGCAGGGGATCCGCATAGCTCAAGGTGCCCACCAACTCCCCATCAAAGGCCACATAAAGGTGGGCCAAATCCGCCGCCAGATCCAGCGGAGTCTCCGGCCACTGGACCTGGGCCTGCCGCAGGAAGCGCTCGCTGCCCACCTGGACCCGATGGCCCGCCACCTGGGCCGTCACCCCATAGCCCACCGCATAGTCCCAATCCCCCCGCTCCAGGGGCACCAACCCCCGCGCCTGGGCCGCCTGGGCGATCGCATCCGCCACCGGATGGGTGAGACGCTGTTCCGCCGTGGCCGCCCACAGCAGCAGTTGATCCGCGCTCAGATCCGCCCGCACCGGCGTAATCGCCACCAGTTCAATGTGCCCCTCCGTGAGGGTGCCGGTCTTATCAAACAAAATCGTGTCAATTTCCGCCAACTGCTCCAGGGTGCGGCCACTGCGCACGAGCAAACCGTGGCGGGTGGTGTGGTTGAGGGCACCGAGGAAGGCGGTGGGAATCGAGACCCGCACCCCGGTCACCAGATCTAAGGTGAGGATCGCGGCGGCCCGGGCGGGATCGCGGGTCACCAGCAGCACCGCCCCCGCCAGCAGCAGCAGGGGCAGAATGACGCGATCGGCCACCTTTTCCGTGTAATTCGCCATGCGGGTGTCGTAAACCGGCGCGTCCTGGAGCAGTTGCAGCCCCGCCCCCGCCCGGGTTTGATCCCCCACCCGCTCCGCCCGCAGGGTCAGTTGGCCCGATCGCACCAGGGTTGCCGCAAATACGTAATCCCGCGATCGCGCCACGATGGGCATCGCCTCCCCCGTGAGCCCCTGCTGATCCACCGTCGCTTCGCCATCGAGGACCGTGCCATCCACCGGAATTTGTTCACCGGGGTGGACCACCACGATCGCCCCGACGGGCACCTGATCGCTCGGCACCTGGGTGAGGACATCCCCCGTTTCCCCGGTCTTAATCCAGGCAAAATGGCCCAGGGCATCCGTCAGGCTAGCCGATCGCACCGCCGTTGAGCGCGCCGTTTGGTTGCGGATCGTATCCCCCAGTTCGTGGAGGGTAATCACCAGGGCCGGCGTCAGCAAATTGCCCTGGCTCGCGCTCAGGCTAATGGCCAGAAAGTCGAGGCTATCGATCGACAGGCGATGGTCATACCACAGGCTCCGCACCGCTCGCTGGGCAATGGGCAGCACCAAGCTCACTACGGTGAGCCCCGCCAGGGGCCGCAGCCAGCGCAGCGGGGACCATTGGCTGGTGGCGGCTAGGGCTACGGCCAGGAGGGGGCGCTGGAGGCTGACCCAGGGGTTGTCGTGATCCTGATCGTGATCATGATCGTCGTGGCCGTGGTGGTCGCGATCGCCCGATTCCTTCACCAGCGCTGGGGCCGCGATCGCCAACCCTCCGGCCCGAAGCGACTCGGGAGATCCGTCCAACCCCGCCCACAGGTCCGCCAACCGGGCCAGAACCGCCGCCCCCTGGGAGGGCCGATAGCGCAGGGTCAAGGATTCCGCCGCGCCATTGACCCGCACCGCCAGAATTTCCGGCATGGCCCCCAGGGCCGCCTCCAGTCGCAGACCGAGCTGGGCATTGCCCCGCAGATGCGGCACCCGCACCCGTACCCGTCCGGGGATTTGGTGCAAAATTTCAACCATGGGCCGCCGCCCCTTCCGCCTGGGCCAGCAGATCCAGCAGGCGCATCCCCAATTCCAGCTCACTGAGGTGGCCTTCGTCGTAGCGGATGGCGATTGATCGCGCCGCCCGGTTCACCCGCACCCCCAGAACGATGTCCTGCTCCTGGAGCAATTTTTCGAGGCGCTTTGCGAAGGGGGGATCCTCCTGGAGGCGAGGGATCCGCAGGCGGATTCGCCCCGGTACGGAATGGACGATCATGTAGTCCTCCTCGGGCGGCGCGGGGGCGGGGGCCACCTCCACCAGGCGGGGCGGGCTCGGGGGGGCTCCGTGTTTTTTGAGTTGAATGATGGTTTGGCGGGTGATGGCCGCGATCGTGAGGTTCACCAGGAGGGCCGTGCCCCCCCGCAGGCGCAGTTGGGTGGTCACCAGGAGCCCCGCTAGCACCGGCAGGATGGTGGCAATTTCCCCATATTCCTCCAGCCAACGGCCCACTTGCGAAAGTTGCTCAGGAGTGGGGCTGGGTTTTGGGTCACTGACGGACGAGAGAGTCATGTTGAATACACCTTGGGCGAGTCCCTGGATGCGATGGTCGCCGGGGGATAGACGGTTTGAGATGGGGCTAATTCTAGCGCCCCCATCCTCTGGCCCAAGGGATGGATTGCAAATTTTTCTTAATAAACTGTTGCGATCGCGGCGATCGCAACCCCAGCGACAGCCCGAACGGAGAAGCTAGACCAGGCCCCTTGGCTAGATCGCACGAAGGTTATAGACAATTCAATAATCAATCAACTACCGGTAGGGTGCGTTCGGTATCGCCCAGCCCAACGCGATCGCGCATTTTTCCCGAACGCACCGATCCCATTTGAATTGATGCGATCAAGATTTTGCTTCAGATTAGATTCGGACAGGGGACGGTGCGTTCGGAAGGGCAAAGTTACGGCGAGAATTCAACAGGACCGAACGCACCCTACCATTAATTATTGATTTGGTTATAAGACGGATGTCCCCAAGGGGTGAATCTGTTTCGTTTGGCGGTTGGGCGATCGTCCTCTCCTAAAAACCACCTGTAAGGAGGAGCCAATCCTATAAAGACCTGCCGGTGATCCGTCAGCCGAACAATACCAGCTACAAACTGTCGCCCGAGCAGTGGCAGCAGGTGTTTGAGGTGCCGCAAGGGGAACTGCCCAGCAGGGACTAAAGCGACTAACTTGCAAGCTTATGGGATAAGCCAGCCAAGGCGACTCGCAGTTCAATCAACTGATCTTTTTGCGACTCTAGCCATGCCAAGTCTGCCTGCCGTTCAGCGACACTTGCATCCGCAATTTTTTGATTGCGCTTTAGCTCCAGATTGAGCTTGAGAATGTAGTACTCACTTCTCTTACTAATTGCGGTAATTTTATCCTCAAATCGTCCACGAATAGCATTCTCAAGTTGTTGAATCAAGTTTGGGACTTCCCTCGAAATACTAATCAATCCCTCCTTAAAAACCGCTTCTCGAATCCCTTCATCAAGCTTACTCAAAACACCGAAACCACTGCCGAGTAGCCCGCCACCGCCAACCAAACCAACGACAGCCGCCACAATTGGCGCGATCGCGATACCCGGAATCAAAACCGCTGCGCCAACAGCCCCCGCAATCAAGACTCCAGCACCCATACCAACGGCTCCCCCTACGCCCCAAGCTCCCATCTCACGGTCAATATCTGAGATGCCTAGGTCGTTCAAACAAAACACCTGTCTCGCTTTTGGGGATAGAACCTCCTCTCCTAGTCGAGCTAAACCCTTATCCATTTCTTGCATGATTTTTTGAGAAGCCTGCTCAATTTCACCAAGGGCTGGATCCATAATCTCTGGAATCAATGTTTCCTCGCACCACCGTTCCAGATCCTTAGAAAAATCAGATTCTAACTGGCTGATATAGTCCTTAATTTTCTGATCCCTCTCCCACAGTGAACTATGTCGATCAGTCCAATGGGATGAAGCGATCTTAAGTCGTTCCGCAAGACCTGTCTCCCATCTCTCGACACTAATACGATATTGATCAACTGTTGCCTTGCATTGTTGCTTTACCTGCTCTTTAAACAGCGCTAAGCGACCGCCAATATCTCCAACCTCCTCTAAAAATTGTTGCTTGACCTCATCTTGAATTGAGAAGATTTCACCGGATAGAGAATTATGAAGACTGTCAATCTCGCTCAAGATCATGTCATAAAATCTCTCTGCCCTAGCCTGCGCAGCATTGAGTCGGATAGATCCGCTTTCCCGTGTCAAAAAATTCTCTAGGGTCGTGACAAAATTCTCTAGACTCTGCAAATATTCATCGTTGCTATTGCGTTGAATGGCCTTGAGCGCCTTGCCGGCAGATAAATAGTGGAGCCGATCAGGAGATGCCAAAATCGGACCCTTACCATCAAAGGGTTTCAGTAGCTTCTTCTCCGCTCGTTCTTTTGCATCCTCTCGATCTGCCTCATCCTCCAATAGATCCATAAAGTTGACAATAAAGAATAAAGATTCTGCAGGACGACTTTCATCGCCAAGATTAAGTTGCTTTCGCAGATCCTCTAAAATCTGAAATTCAGATTGAGACAAAAGATTTTGTGCATGGCTTAGCACAATAGCTGCGTCAATTTTTTCGAGAATTTTTTGTGTAATCTCCGTTCGTTTCGGATGTTCATTTAATCCTGGCGAGTCAATAATGACGACGCCTTGCTGACAAAGGTTGAGATGCGGACTACCAAAGACCACCTTCTCAATTTGCGAAGCCTCTAGCAATGCATTACCGAGGTTATCTCCCCTGGCTTCACTCCGAGGAATCGATACACGCTCTTGGTACTCGTCAGGCAAAAGTAGTTCCTCACGTCCATCCGTGTAGTAGCAAGTGATCTCTGCTGGATCAGCATGACGAATCATGGAAATTGCGCCACTACAAGGAATTGCGCGTACGGGCTGAATCGGCTCTCCCAATAAAGCATTGAGCAGCGTTGATTTTCCTTTGCTAAATTCTCCGACGATGGCGATCCGAAATTCAGAGCCTTTTAGATCGTCGTGAATTCTTGTCAAGTCTTCAAGAAGTTGAGTGTTCAGAAAAGATTTATCAATGAATTCCACAACAATTTCCTGAATTTGCTCCAGAATATTGAGCAATTCAGTACGGGCAGATTGAAAGGCAATAAATCCTTGATATTGGATGTTATTTTGAGGGTCGTGACGCCCAGCTACAGTTTTCGTCTCTAGTGACACATTGGTATAAATTCGATCATGAATATAGGTTGCAGCATCAATCAAGGATAGCTCAAGACCTTGAAAACGCGATGGATCAAGCAATTGAGAAACTTGTTCTTTAGTCTGAGGATCGAGATCAGGATCGGATATATTACAAAAAGCTGCCTTCAAAACATTGATCCACTCAGGCTTTAAGCCAATTTCTTGCCCCACCCGTTCTAGATATCTTGCCTCGCGATCATCCATCGATCCGTCTGCGGCCGCCATCTCATAGCCAAACGCAATCAGCAATAGTCTTTCCGCGATCGCGAGGGGCTGAACCAAGCAAACGAGATGCTGTAGTTTTTTGTAGCTCTGCTGATTCTTGATTCCCTGAAAAATCGCCTTAGCAAATTCCTGTGTGCTAGAACAGTCTCCAGTGAGGCGCTGAATCGTGTCACGGAGCCGCTGTTTTTCTTCCAGGGCTACAGCGGAGTCCGCCAGAATTGTCCCCAACAGGATAGCTGTGAGTGCGCTGGTAAAGACAATGGATCGTGGGACCGACTGATCAGGCTCTGGCTGTCCGGTAAGGCTAGCAATCAAACCTAGCGTATCGCGATCAACAACTGATTGCTTACTCATATTGCGCTCTTTCAATCGAACACTGGATTGACTAGCCCTTCAGGACTAACCTTTGCTACAGTATATCGAAAGCTCTCAAAAAAATCACTTTGCCAAGATCGACAAAGCCATAAAGTCCTTGACAAAGCGAAAGAAAACTTAACCACTCATTCTGGATAAGGCTGGTTGCTGCAATGGTGATGTCGTTTGTTTTTCCGGCGTTGATACAGGCAGGGCTCGCATCAGGGGCTTATGAGGTGGTCAAGAGTCAGGCGACCGGTCGTCTTATTGGGCTAGCTCGTGATGCAGTAACTAAACGGTTTGTTGGTCATGCGATTGGTATGGCTACCTCTGCTGGTGCTTCTCCCCTGCTGGCTCCGATGCAAGTCGTAACGAGCTTGGTTGTTGGTGCTGTCCAATCGGCTCAGGTGCATCAAGGCTTTCAAAATACTTATTTTGAACTGGGTGTTCTCAAAGTAGGCCAAGCTTTGACAGGGGGTGCTTTGGCCGCCCAGTCAGCTCAAATACATCAGGGTTTTCAAAAAACCTATTCTGAAATCAATGTTGTCAAATCAGCAGTTTTTGGCTTGCAAAATAGTGTTGGAATTTTGCAAGCTAGTCAAGCCATCTTAGGTGTGGGTGTTGTTACTGGAGTTGCCCTTTCGGCTGCGAACCTGTGGCAAACTATGCAGCTACGAAAGGAGGTGCAGCAACTCGGTATGGAGATGAAAGAAGGCTTTCTTGATCTGGAAAGATTGATTGGTAATCAGGGACGAGAAATCAGGGATCAGATTCAGAATGTAGCTCAAGATGTGAAATTTGAGCAGCACCGCGTGATTTTAGTTCGGGCCTATGGAAAATTTCTCGAAGCCAATCAATTAATTCAAACGGCGCTGGCTTGTGATGATTTGACGATCCGGAATCAGACACTTGCTAATGCAGAGTCAATGCTCTCGAATGCCTTGGCAGACTATCGAAATCCGCAGCTACTTTCAGATTTATCCGCCGCCGCCCGTTTGCGCCGCCTAGAATGCTGCTGGGCTATTGAACAAGCCTTGGTGCTGACCTTTCAACTTCGCGGCCAGTATAAGGCGGTGGTTGACCGTCTGTCTCAGTTGCGATCGCGCATTGCTCAGTCCGCCAATGACTTGCTCAACTTGGCAACCGTTGAAGAAACTGAGTTTCTAGTTCCTGAGCTGATGCGAATCCACAATGCAGATCTGGAGATAATTGACTCATGGATTGATCACGCCGACTGGATCTCAAGACTTTCAGAAGATGAACTTTTGGAAATTGGGGAGGGTATGACGACATCCCAATCGGTCGAAGAGATTGAGGAAGATGATGCTCAGGTAATGCCAGCGGAAATGATCTTATATCAGTCATGGACTCAAAAAATGCCGACAGCATCGATTCGAGATGCCGTGATGTTTATGTTTGATCCTAAGCTTCGACAACCAATCATTGAAGAGATTCAAGCTGCTGCAACAGCTCGCCGCTACTATGGCATAGATACTGAGAACTTGCAGCTAGCATCTAATCTTACACTGGCTAATTTGAAGCAATATTTTCTTCATGTGTCTATGGCTTCTGGCATCTAGAGCAATGAACGGCTTCCTAAATCAACCATCGCCGCCTGACCGCGATCGCACCCTTGCCACCCTGCGACAGCTAGCCCCCGATCTGCACCAGAAATATGGCGTAACCCGCATCGGCATTTTTGGATCCGTTGCCCGTAACGAAGCCACACCCGAAAGCGATATTGATATCGTTCTAGAATTGACCGTGCCCGATTTGTTCACGATGGTAGACATCAAAGCCGATCTTGAACAGATTTTCCAGCGATCAATTGACCTAATTCGCTACCGTCCTCGAATGAATCCCTATCTAAAACGCCGAATTGATCGCGACGCCATTTATATTCAATAATTCAACAGTAAGGTGAAAAATAGTGACGCAAGGGGCTGATTCTCAAATCAAAAATTAATGGTAGGGTGCGTTCGCCACGCATAATGTTCACCGGGATGTCGTTAATGCGAACGCACCGCTCCCTTTGGATATAACCGATCAATATTGCCGATGGATATCACCAAAATTCTGGACTAGCATGGGCGATCGCGCTGATTTGGGTTGGGTCGGTGCGTTCGGAATAGATACAGGGTCCCGTTGAGTTGAACGGTATCGAACGCACCCTACCGCTGGTTGATGGATTTCAGCCCATTAGATCATCATCAGATCAATCGATGATCGCCCCTAACCGTTGTCCGAATTGGCCGCCAGATAGAGCGATCGCAACTCCCCATAGCGAGCCTCCCGGTGATCGTAGAGGCGCTTGAGGGGGCGCGGTTCACAGCGTTCCAGGGCATAGGCCCCCAGGACCGGCAGGGCGATCGTACTGTCCGTGTAGCAAACGATCGTATCGGCTAGGGCATCCGGGTCCACCTTGCCCCAACTCACCGCCTCGCTGGGCACCGCCCCGGAAAGACCCCCCGTATCGGGCCGCGCATCGGTCACCTGAACAAAATAATCGTGGCCCCGTTCTTCCAGCTTCAAAACCTCATGGATTTGCGGCTGGGTTTGCAATAGAAAATTCTTGGGACTGCCGCCGCCGATCATAATGGCTGCACTCTTCCCGTTGTCCTCCTCTCGCGCAAAATACGCGATCGCGGCGGTATCATTCACATCAATGGACGGATCAATTACCAGCTTCGATCCTTCCAGGGCCACGGCGGCCACATTCATGCCAATGGAACTGTCCCCCGGCGAGGACGTAAACACCGGCACGCCGCACTCGTAGGCCGTCGCCAATAGGCAATGGTGTTCTGCGCCGCGCTGCTTTTCTACCTCATAAATGCACTGGCCCAGCAGGTGATGAAATTCCGCCGTGCCCATGGTTTTTTGGAACGGTTCCGTTTGGATGACGCGGCGGATAAACGAATCCGTATCGAGCAAAACGTCGTAGTCAAAAATGATGTCGTAGATGCGGATGGTGTCATTTTTCCGCAGTTCCACATCGTCGAGAAAGGGGCTGCTGGAAAACAGATCCATCCCTAGGCCGTAGTGCAAATCGTGGTAGAGATTGGCCCCCGTGGCGATGAGATAGTCAATAAATCCTGCGCGCATGAGCGGCCCCAGGACCGAGACGCCAAACCCGGCGGGCGTCATGGCCCCCGACAGGCTCATGCCGACGGTGACTCCGGGCTGGAAGACCCGCTGGCTCAGGAGCTGGCAGATTTCCCGCAGGCGGGCGGAGTTGTAGGCCGTGAAGTAGCGATCGACGAGATCGGTCACCTTGAGGTGGCCGGAGATGGGCGTGGGGTCGATTTTGCGACCGGCGAGCGGCTTAGGCATTCCCAGAAACGTTCCCCATCGGCGGGCGATCGCCGATGCTGCAACAACGGACAAATTTTACGATGGTTCCACGGCGTCAGTGCCAGGGGGCCGGGGTCGATGGGGGGCGCGGGATGCCCTGTTAAAATACGGACTTGCTGCGCCGCCCTCACGCTGTCATTACTACGGGAGCTTGGATTCGATGGAAACCTCCGCCACGGGTACGGAATTTGTGGATGCTGCGGCTGATCTCGCGGGCGCTGCCGATGGGGTGGCCCAGGGGGCTCCGTCGGATTCACCGCTAGATACGAAGGCATTCCGGCGATCGCTCAACAGTTCAGATCAATACTTCCGCCGGGGCTTTGGCCGTACGAAGGAAGTGGCGGAAGAAATGGGGCAGTTTTATAACAGCAACCTTATCCAAACCCTGCGCCAAAATAATTACACCTTGACCGCTGGCGAGGTGACGATCCATCTGGCGGAGGCGTTTGGCTTTTGCTGGGGCGTTGAGCGGGCGGTGGCGATGGCCTATGAGGCGCGGGAGCATTTTCCTGATCGCCGCATTTGGATCACCAATGAAATTATCCATAATCCGTCGGTGAACCAAAATCTGCGGGATATGGAGGTGCAGTTTGTACCGGTGACGGATGGGGTGAAGGATTTTTCCGCGATCGCGCCGGGGGAGGTTGTGATCCTACCGGCCTTTGGGGCGAGTGTTCAGGAGATGCAGCTCCTGCGCGATCGCGGCTGCACCATTGTGGACACCACCTGTCCGTGGGTGTCAAAGGTATGGAATAGCGTCGAAAAGCACAAGAAAAGTGAATTCACGTCCATTGTCCACGGTAAATATAAGCACGAAGAAACCGTGGCGACCATTTCCTTTGCGGGCACCTATTTGGTGGTGCTGGATTTGGCGGAGGCGCGCTATGTCTGTGACTACATTCTGAAGGGGGGCGATCGCGAGGAATTCCTCACCAAATTCCGCCGCGCCTGCTCACCGGGCTTTGATCCTGATCGCGATTTGATCCGGGTCGGTGTCGCCAATCAAACCACCATGCTGAAGGGGGAAACGGAGGAAATTGGCCGGCTATTTGAGCGGACCCTGATGCAAAAATATGGCCCCGATTGCATCAACGATCACTTCATGAGTTTTAATACCATCTGTGACGCCACCCAGGAGCGGCAGGATGCCATGTTTGACCTGGTGGAACGGGATTTAGATTTGATGGTGGTCATCGGTGGCTACAACTCTTCCAACACTACCCATCTCCAGGAAATTGCCGTCGAGCGGAGCATTCCCTCCTACCACATCGACAGCGCCGATCGCATCCTCGATGGCCTGGTGATTGAACACAAACCCCTCCACGGCGACCTAACCCAAACGGAAAATTGGCTCCCGGCGGGGCCGATCACCGTGGGCATCACGTCCGGTGCATCGACGCCCGATCGCGCGGTGGAGGAAACGATCCAAAAAATCCTGATCCTCAAGGGGGCAGAGCCCCAAGGGGCAGCACCCCAAGGGGCAGCACCCCAAGGGGAATAGGAAAAAATAAATCCAATTCAACCATTAATAAATCACCGGTAGGGTGCGTTCGCCACGGTTCATGTTCATCGGGATGCGGCTAATGCGAACGCACCGCCCCCTTGGCGCGTCACCGGACACCTGGGCCAGCGTGGGCGATCGCGTTGATTTGGTGTGGGTCGGTGCGTTCGGTATGGAGACGAGATCGCGTTGAGTTGGACGGTGTCGAACGCACCCTACCATTGATTGATTTGGGTTGTTAATTATTGATTTGGGCGTAGGCCATCTTCCCTAAAGCTGTTGGATGAGGATGGGGGCGGCGTCGTGGCGTTGGGGGGCGTCCGCGTCTTCGATCGTGATGGCGATCGCCTCCACCAGCTCGGGATTTTCAAAGACGGGGGGCAGGCGGAAGGTGCGCCGCTGCGATCGCTCCTGGCCTGTCGGATCTTCTAGGATTTGTGTGAGGATTGCCCCCTTGGCATCCGTCGTAACCGGGGCATCGGGGGCCACCACGGTCCAGAGCACATAGACCTTGCCGCGATCGAGGGGGGGCAATTGGCTCACCGTGAGGGTGGCTTCGAGGGTGGCGGGATTGGCGTTAAACACCACGGTGGCGGGGGCGGTCAGGGCGGCGGTGGGTTCGAGGGTGATCACCAGGGGCATTCCGTTCGGGCGGTTCTGGGCCTGCTGCATTTGGAGCGATCGCCACAGGAACCAGTTCCCCGTCCCCAGGGCCGCAATGAGCACCGCCGCGATCGCCCCGACCGCCCGCACCCAGTTCGGTAGGGATGGCGCAGTCGGCATTGGGGCCGCGATCGCCTCCACCCGATTTTCGCGACCTTCCACCCCCCCCAGGATCGCCGATCGCAGCCGGGGCGACGGTTCCACCAGGGGCGGATCATAGGCCAGCCCTAGGCCCTGCTCCATCTCCCGCACCAGGGTTTCCAGTTGCGTCGGCGTGGCCAGGGCCGCGAGGCGATCGGCCTCCTCCGGGCTGAGGTCATTGAGCACATAGCCCGCCACGAGCAGTTCCAATTCATCCGTCAATGACTTTGAAGGAATAGGCTGACTCATCTCACGATTCCTCCCCGATCCGAGCCCCAAGATTGCGCCGTAGCTGCACCAAGCCCCGCCTTGCCCATGCCTTCACCGTCCCGAGGGGCACCTCCAGCCGCTGGGCGATCGCGCTTTGGCTGAGCCCTTCCCGGTAGGCCAGGTGCAACACCCGCTGCTGATTTTCCGACAGTTGCCCCAGGGCGTCCCGCACCGCCCGCGCCCGCTGGTCCTGGTCGATCGCCTCCATGGGCGGGTCCGTTGTGGCGGTGGGCCAGTGGACCGCTTGCCAGTGGCGCTCCCGCCGTTGCCGCGATCGCACCCAATCCATACTGCGCGATCGCGTCAGGATCGCCAGAAAGGTTTTGAGGGAACCCCGTCGGGGATCGTAGCCGCTGCCGGTGAGCCGCAGGAAGATGGTCTGGGTCAGATCCTCCGCGTCCTGGGTATTTTGGGTGGCCTTGAGGGCAATGCTGTAGACCAGGCTGGCGTAGCGATCGTAGATGGCGGCCAAGGCACCCATTTCACCGGCCTCCAGCGCTGCCCACAGGTCCGCATCGGCGCGATCGGCCCGGGGGACGTTGGGGTTTAGGTTGGGGCGCGGTCCAGCATTCATGGGGGCAGGGGCGATCGGCGAGCCACGGGGACGGGGCTAACCTCAGGGCGGTTGGGGGGCGCGGAGTGGATTTAAGTGAAGAGCCTTGGCGTGAAGGGCAGCGATTCTGGGGTCGGGGTCATTATAGCGGGCGGTTTCTTCATGATGACGGAACGCACGGGGCGGGGTTGGCCTAATCGAGCCCTGCCATGGATCCGCCGGAGTCCCCCATCCCCAGTCGGGGTAACTAGGAAAAGAAGTCCCTCGCCTGTCCTGGGAGAGGGATTTAGGGTGAGGGCTGCGACCAGTGCAAGCCGCGATCGATGCAACAGGTCTAATCGCTCCAGCGATCGCCGGGGACGATGGTCTCCGTATCCAGGGTGGCGGCTGGGGTGGGCGCATTGTCCGCAGAACGATCCGACAGATCGGCCCCCCGGACGCGGTTCCAGGCGAGGCGGGCGGCCCCCACGCATCCGGCCTGGTTGCCCAGTTCCGCCACCAAAATCTCTAGCCCTTCGCGGCTCGACGGCAGCACCCGCCGTTCCAGTTCCGCCATCAGGGCCGGGAAAAAGAGGTCCGCACTGGCGCTGATGCCGCCGCCGATCGCGATCGCCTCGGGCGTCAGGACATAGATCAAACTCGCCAGCCCCGCCCCCAACTCCTGGCCGTAGGTGGTCCAAAAGGCGATCGCCTCCGGATCACCTGATCGCGCGTTGGCCGCCAGTTCGTGGGGTTCGAGGCCCGTGCGGCGGCGGATCGCCTGGACCGACACATGCTGCTCCAGGGAACCGTCATTGCCGCTATTGCAGGGGTGCCCCTTCGGATCGAGGGTAATTAACCCCAGTTCGCCCCCCGTGCCGCGCGGCCCCACAAATAGGTTGCCATCGAGGATCACCGCGCCGCCGACGCCGGTGCCCAGGGTGACCAGCAAAAAATTGCGGAAGCGCCGCCCCGCCCCCATCCACGCTTCCCCAAGGCCCGCGCAGTTGGCATCGTTCGCCAGGACCACGGGGCGCTTCAGGCGTCCTTCCAACTCGTCGGCCAGGGGTACGTTTTCCCAGCCCGCTAGATTGATCGCCACCCGCGCAATCCGTCCGCTGGCGTCCACGGGGCCGGGGGTGCCGATGCCGATCGCGATCGCGCGGCCCTGGGGATCTAGCTGACGGACGGCCTCCGCGATCGCCTTGATGACCGCCTTGGGGGTGGCGGGCTGGGGCGTGGGTACCTCCAGGGAATTTAATAAACTGCCATCCTGGGCGAACTGGGCCAATTTGATGGCGGTGCCGCCGAGATCGATTCCGATGACGCATTCCATGGCGATCGCGCTCCTGGGGGTGAGGTAGATAGGGGGGGTGGGGCCATAACCCGGTTGATTATCACCGATTATTGAAGGGCTATTTCCCACGGTTTCGGAAACCCGGCCCAATTCCCCTATGGCGCAACCCTGGATCCTGGCGGCTGAACGGCTGAGGCGGCTGTGCTTCGATGCGCGCTACAAAAAACTGTCCGCTGCAATGGCGATCGCCTACGGGGCCGTCTGTGGCGGTTTGGCCCTGGGGGAAGCGTTTTCGGGGGCCTATGTGATCCAGGACGATGCGCGGCAGTATGGCTTTTGGATGCGCCGCTTTCTGGATCCGGAGCTGTTTCAAAATGACTGGACGGCGGAATATCTGGCCAATGTGACGCCGGATGTTTATGCCCTGCCCTTTTGGCTCGCGGCCCAGGTGGGGATTGATCCGCTGGTGCTCCAGAAAATTGTGCCCCTGTTTTTGGGGATTCTGGTGGCGGGGTTGTCGTGGCGGCTGGCGTGGCGGTGGTGGCCGGTGCCGATCGCGGCGTTGGCGGCGTCGGTGCTGCTGTCCCAGAGCCTGTGGATGAAGGATGATCTGTCGTCGTCGGCTCCCCGGGCCTGGGTGTATCCGCTGCTGCTGGGTTTTCTGGAAGCCTATGGGGTGCGATCGCTCCCCGTTGCCCTGGGGATGGTGGCGCTGCTGGCTTGGATGTCGCCCCCCTATGCGGCGATCGCGATCGCGGTTTTGGCCCTCGATTGTTTGCGCGTTGATTTGCGATGGGGGCGGTGGCGTTTGGGGTTCAACGGCGATCGGCGGGCATGGCTATGGTTTGGCCTGGGGCTGGGGGGCGCGATCGCGATTTTGGTCCCCTACCTGGCCGGGACCTGGAAATTTGGCCCCACCATCAGTGCCGATGTGGCTCGCACCATGGCGGAATTTCGCGGTGGCGGGCGGGCCAGCGTGTTCGATCAAGACTTTTTGGACTATTGGTTCTTCGGCAAACGTACCAATCTATTCCCGCGATCGCTCCTGACCCCCGTGACCCTGATTTTCGGTTTAGGTCTGCCATTTCTAATACTTTGGCGGCGCAAGGGTGACCCCTTAAACCATCCCCTCAATCCCGCCATTAGCCGCACCGTTGTTCAATTAATCGTCGGATCCATTGGCCTCTATGGCCTCGCCCACGCCACCCTATTTTCCCTACATTTACCCAGCCGCTACACGGGCCACAGTTTCCGCATTGCGATCGCCCTGGCCGCCGGAGTTGGCCTGACCCTGGTGCTAGAAAAGCTGTGGGGCGATCGCGACCTCAATAGTCATCATCCCCTGCGGCAGGCCAGCGCCGTTCTCCTGCTGGTGGTGCTCTTGGCTTATCCCCTCACGGTTTCTGGTTTTCCCCTCACGGGCTACGGCATTGGCAAAGACGCCAATCTCTACGAATTTTTGCAACAGCAACCGAAGGATACCCTAACGGTTTCCCTATCAAAAGTGGCCGACAATATTCCCCCCTTCGCCGCGCGATCGGTCTACTTCGCGCCGGAATATGCCATCCCCTACCACCAGGGCTACTATCAGGAAATCCAGCGCCGCGCTAGGGCAACGATCGCCGCCCAGTACGCCAGCGATCGCGCGATCGTCCTCAACTTTTTGCAAACCAGCGGCGCAGACTATTGGCTTCTGGATCTCAACGCCTTTGAGCCAACCTACCTTGACGATGGTTTCCGCCGCCAATTCCAGCCCGCCGCCGCCGAAGCCCAAGCTTTTCTAGAACAGGGCGGCATTCCCTGGCTGATGACCCAACGGGACCGCTGCACCGCGATCGCCGCCCCCACCTGGCAACTGCTCAGCGCCGCCTGTCTGGCCGCCCCGCCCTCCCCTGCCCCATGAGCGGTGCCGGTCACTGCCCCCTGGCCGGTCGGGCGGGAAACTCCCTCGCTATGCTAGGGATGGTCTGGATTTTGATGGAGAGAAGAGCCTGTGCGGTTACTGCATACGATGTTGCGGGTGGGCGATCTAGAGCGATCGCTGGCGTTCTACTGCGACGTATTGGGCATGAAGCTCCTGCGCCGCAAGGACTACCCCAGCGGTGAATTTACCCTGGCGTTTGTGGGCTACGGCGACGAGGCGGACACGGCGGTGATCGAACTGACCCATAACTGGGGCACCGAATCCTACGACCTGGGCAACGGCTACGGCCACATCGCCCTGGGGGTGGACGATATCTATGGCACCTGCGAGGCGATCGCGGCGCGGGGGGGCAAGGTGACGCGGGAACCGGGGCCGATGAAGCATGGCTCGACGGTGATTGCCTTCGTCGAAGATCCCGATGGCTACAAGATTGAATTGATCCAACTGGGCACCCAGGGATCGGCCCAGCAAAGGGCGGCGGC
This sequence comes from Cyanobacteriota bacterium, assembly GCA_022402445.1. GTDB lineage: Bacteria > Cyanobacteriota > Cyanobacteriia > CACIAM-69d > CACIAM-69d > MS008. The sequence continues at coordinate 296,863 of JAKRSF010000008.1, forward strand.
GGCGGCGGGCGCTTGAGGAGACAAAAATCTCACTTGATTGAGTTAGGGGTAGGGAAACGATGACGGGGCTGCGATCGCGCCATGGGGCATTGAATGTGACGGACTTGGCGCGATCGCGCCGGTTCTATGGCGAGGTGCTGGGGCTGCCGGAGGTGGCGGAGCGGCCCTTTTCGTTTCCGGGGGCGTGGTATGGGGCAGGGGATGGGTTTCAGATCCATCTGATCGTTCAGCCCCAGGTGACGGTGCCGCGTCCGGATGGCGATCGCTGGGGCCGCAACCCTCACCTGGCCTTTGAAACGGAAGACTTGGCGGCCCTGGAGGCGCGGCTGATCCGGGCGGGCTGTGCCGTGCAGCGCAGTGCCTCGGGGCGGGCGGCGATTTTTGTGGCGGATCCGGACGGTAACCTTTTGGAATTTAGTCAGGCGGCTGCGGACTAGGGAATGGGGCGATCGCGATCGGGGCGGGTGGTGGCCTATGGCTATGGCGATCCGGTGCTGGATGGGTCGTCCGATGCGCCCGCCTCCGTCGATTGGGGCACCGAGGTGGCGGCGGTCTATTGGGATTGGGGCGATCGCGCGGCCTTCGAGGAACTCATCACCCAGGCCCAGCAATGGCCGACGGCGCGGGTGCTGGTGCGGCGCTGGAGCGATTTGGGGGAAACGGCGATCGCCCTATCCCAACGGTTGAATCAATTGACGGCCCTGGGGATTGAGGTGGTGGCGATCGCCTCGGCGGCCACGGATCCCCTCGGGCAATGGGAGGAGGTGCAGCGGGAGGGGCGATCGCGGCAGATCGGGCGGGGCCACGCGATCGCGCGGCTGGAGGGGCGACCCCCACCGGGGCGGGCACCCTTTGGCTATCGGCGTGGGCGCGGGCGCTATGTCCTTGATCGCGCGGCGGCGGTGATTGTGCGGGACTTGGTGGAACATTTTTTGCTGTATGGATCCCTGCGCGGGGCCGTGCGCCACATCCGCGATCGCCATGGGCAAACCGTTGCCGTCGCCACGGGCCGTCGCTGGCTCACCAGTCCGGTCTATCGGGGCGAATTGGTCTACAAAACCGGCGATCGCGTCCCCAATGCCCACCCGGCCATCATCAGCCCCGGCGATGCCGCCCAGATCGATCGCCTCCTGCGGCGCAACCAACCCCTTGGCCCCCGCGCCGCCAGTGCCCCGCGATCGCTGGCCGGTCTGGTGCGGTGCGATCGCTGCGGCTGCCCCATGACCATCAGCGCCACCAACACCCGCCAGGGGAAAGGCCATTACCTCTACCTGCGGCCCACCGCCTGCGGCGATCGCGATCGCGGGGAACGGCCCTGCCCAGCGGCCCCCTATGACCGGATTTTGACCCTGGCGATCGCGCGGATCTGCGGGGACTTGCCCGTGGCCATTGGCCCCCCCGGCGCGGCACCGGACCCCAGGGCGATCGCGGCTCATCTGGCCGATGCGATCGCCGCCAAGGAAAATTTATTAGCGCAACTGCCCGACCTCGAAGCCCAGGGCATCTTCGATCGCGACAGTGCCCGCCTCCGCTCAGCCCACCTGCGCACCGAAATTGCCGCCCTCCAGGCCGAGCGATCGCGCCTGCCCCCCGGTTCCCTCACGGATTTGGCGGGGGCGATCGTCCTGCCGCGCTTTTGGCACGATCTATCGGAAACGGAACGGCGGTTTTATTTCCGCGAATTCATCCGCACCATTCGCATCCTCCACCGCGATCGCCAGTGGCAGGTCAGCGCGATCAACTTCGCCTTTCACCCGGCCCCCCCTTCCCCGCCGTGACCGCACCAAAAATCCGCGCTACACATCCGCGCAGGGGGCTGGCAACACCCCCTGGAACACCTGTTGAATAAACATCCGCAGGGCATCAATCTCGCGGATACAGATCTCGTGGCCCATATCAAACTCTTCGTAGTGCAGCCGCCCGCCGCGATCGCAAATCGCCTGCCGCGCCTGGGATGCCAAATGGGGCGGCACCACCAAATCCCGACGACCGTGGGCCATAAAAATTGGGGCAGCAGCTTCGAGCGATCGCGTCAGGGGCCGATGGAGATAGCCACTGAGGGACGCAACCCCCGCCACCGGCAGCTCCGTCCCCACATCCAGCGCCATCGCCCCCCCCTGGGAAAACCCGCAGAGGAACACGCGATCGAGCCCCACCGGCCCCCTGTTTTCCAGCTTCTTCAGCCACCGCTGCACCTGGTCGCGGCTCTCATCTAGGCCCCAATAATCCTCCCGCTCCAGGTCGTACCACATGCGGCCCCCTGGAACGTGGGGATGGGCATGGGGCGCATCGAGGGCATAGAACTGAAGCTCCGTCAACCCCAGCACCGCCGCCAGGAAAGACAGATCATTGGCATTAGCGCCCCAACCGTGGAGCGCCACAATGGCCCCTTGGGGTGGTTTACCGGACGCCGGGGGGACCGAAATTGCCTCTAAAGCCACGGGGCAGATCCTGGGTAGAATACACGCGTTACTCCTCATCCTAGATCCATCCAAACCTACATGGCACGGTTCGCACTGCTGAGTGTTTCTGATAAGACGGGCCTCGTTGAGTTCGCCCGCCAGTTGATTGAACGGTTCGAGTTTGAAATTGTCAGCAGCGGCGGCACGGCGAAGGCCCTGGCGGAGGCGGGGTTGCCGGTGCAGAAAGTGTCGGACTATACGGGCTCGCCGGAAATCCTGGGGGGACGGGTGAAGACGCTCCACCCGAAGATCCATGGGGGCATTCTGGCGCGGGGATCCGTGGCCCAGGATGCGGCGGATCTGGACGCCCAGGGGATCCGCTTTTTGGATCTGGTGGTGGTTAATTTATATCCCTTCGAGCAGACGATCGCGCGGGAGGGGGTGACCTTGCCGGAGGCGATTGAGCAGATTGACATTGGCGGTCCGGCGATGATTCGGGCGGCGGCGAAGAACCACGATCGCGTGACGGTCCTGTGCAATCCGGCGCGGTATGGGGACTATTTGGCGGCCCTGGAGGGGGGGGAGGTTTCCCTGGCGTTCCGGCGATCGCGGGCTCAAGAGGCGTTCTGGCATACGGCAGCCTATGATTGCGCGATCGCGTCCTATCTGACGGAGAATGCTGATTCAGAAACAGGGGCAACGACCGCGACGCCGACGAATTTCGCGATCGCGGGCACCCAGTTCCAGAGCCTGCGCTACGGCGAAAATCCCCACCAGGCCGCCGCGTGGTACCAGACCGGCGCGATCGCCAGCGGTTGGGCCGCCGCGCAACAGTTGCAGGGTAAGGAACTGAGCTACAACAACCTGGTGGATCTGGAGGCGGCGCGGCAAATCATCGCGGATTTTGCGGATCCGAGCGGCCTCCCGGCGGCGGCGATCCTCAAGCACACCAACCCCTGCGGCGTGGCCCTGGCGGATCCGACCACCCCGACCCTCGAAGCCGCCTACCGTAAGGCATTGGCGGCGGATTCCGTGTCCGCCTTTGGGGGCATTGTGGCCCTGAACCGCGCGATCGATGGCCCCACGGCGGCGGCCCTGACGGAAACGTTTTTGGAATGTGTCGTGGCTCCGGGCTGCGATGAGGAGGCGAAAAATCTGCTCCAGAAGAAGGGGAATTTGCGCGTTCTCGTCCTGCCGGATCTGCTGGCGGGGCCGCGCCAAACGGTCAAGGCGATCGCGGGCGGGTTTCTGCTGCAAGAGGCCGACAGCCGCGCCACGGATCCGTCCACCTGGCAGGTGGTGACCCAGAAGCAGCCCACGCCGGATCAGTTGGCGGAATTGGCCTTCGCGTGGCGGGTGGTGCGTAATGTGAAATCCAACGCGATCGTGGTGACCAAGAACCTGGCCACCCTGGGCGTCGGGGCGGGGCAGATGAACCGGGTCGGGTCCGCCAAAATTGCCCTAGAGCAGGCGGGCGACGCGGCGCGGGGGGCGGTCCTGGCGAGCGATGGCTTCTTCCCCTTTGATGACTCCGTGCGGACGGCGGCGGCGGCGGGCATCGAGGCGATCGTCCAACCGGGGGGCAGCCTGCGGGATAAGGACTCGATCGCGGCGGCGGATGAACTGGGGTTGGTGATGCTCCTGACCGGGACGCGCCATTTCCTGCATTAGGGCCAGACCCTACGGTTTGAGGGAGGCGATCGCCTGGTACTGCTGCCGCGCGATCGCCCCTTGGCAACTGCTCAGGAAGGCCAGAAAGCCGGTGCCGCCGCGATTGGGGGCCGTCGCCATTTCACAGTGGGCATCCCGAAACGCCTGCCATGCCCGATCCGCGTCATCGAGGGCCGCTTGGAGCTGGGGCCGCTGCGATCGCACCTCCTGGACCAGGGCGGCGGTGCGATCGGCGTCGCGATCGGCGGCATAGGCGGCGCAACCGTTGATTTCGGGCGTACTTTGGGGATCGTCGCAGTTGATGGGCTGACCGGACAGGACCACGGTGCCGAGGCGCGGGGTGGGGGTCACCTCATCACTTGGATCGCCTTTCAAAAAACCTTCCAGTTCCGCCGTCCGTTGGCGCGTCAACGCCGTCAGGCAGCCGTCGCGATCGCCCGCCGCCGCCGCCGTCAGGTCACATTGGCGATCGCGCAGCACAATCCAAGCCCGCTGGGCCGTCCGCAGTTCCTCCGGGCGATCGCCCCCCAAGGCCCCCATCACCCGCTGATAGGTTTCGTTCAAGGCGCGATCGGCGGTGCGATAGGCTTCACTCGATCCGCTGGCCCCATCGGTTTGGGGCGCTGTCGGCGTGCCGCTGCCTAGGGTGCGACGGTAGGCATCCACCCAAATGAACTGGATCATGGCATCGGGGCGATAGCGGTCCGTGCTGCCTTCGCTGGCGGTTTCGGAGCCATAGAGACCCGCATAATTCCCCGGCGAGCCGTCGGTGCGGAAGGTCAGATCCGCCGGGGCGTTTTCAAATTGCACATATTCGTAGCCCTCGTTGTCGAGGTTGTAATTCAAGGTGGCGCGGCCGTAGCGCTGGGCGGCGTCGGCGATGGTCATGCCCGCGTGGACCCCGGCGGCGGTGCGGTGGTGGGGCTGGTCGGTCATCAGGAAGGGCACGCGATCGCGATCGCGGATCGGCTCAGCGGAAAAGTACACCAAATACAGTTCCGGCTCCCCGCCCTGGGTCACCGCGATCGCGCCGAAGTCCGACATGAAATTGGGAATATCTTGAAACTGATAGCCATCCCCCAGGGTTTGCTTCACCTGGCCCAGGGTCATGCCCGCCCGGACGGGGCCGACGCCATCGGTGGAAATTTCCCAGCCGTCGGCGGGGTTAGTCACGGGCAGCATTGCGGCCTGGGGGCGACCGGTGGCGACGCTGCTCGGGTCCGCCGTGGGGCCATTGGCGGCGTCGGTGCCTGGGCCATTGTCCGGAGTGGGGCCACCGCAGGCCATCAGCAATGCACAAACTCCGGCGGCGAAGATTGCCCGCGATCGCGGCTGACGGAACGGTTGAAAACGGTGAGCCCTGATAGCCATGGGAGATGCTCCAATTCAGTTTCGGTTGGGTGGTTTGCTGCTGCGGGTGTTGATCTAGGGATAATCCCTGACGCGATCGCGATCGCCGCCCCCGCGCCAGTTTGATCGGGTGGCTGCCCCCCTAGCCCCTGGACCCCCAAGGATAAAAATCCCCAATGGCCCGCCACCGATGGCCCCAGGGGGCAAACCCTCACGGGGCGCACCGGGCAGGGGGATGGCCAATCGCGCGATCGGCACCGGCCCGCCCCCCGTGGCACCCTAGGGGCGATCGCCCGGAGACGGCATCGTCGTGGGGAATGGCCCCGCCCCCGGTTCCTCCATCGTCGTTCCCTGCTCCAGATCCGCCGCTGGGGCCAAGGCCGATACCACCGTTGTCCGCAGGCGCACCCGCGTCTCTAGGCCCATGGCCCCCTGAATCCTCTGTTCGAGCCCCGTCGCCAGCGATCGCGCCGCCGCCTCGGGCAATGGCCCCGCCGAGGTCAGCATCAACTCCACCGCCACGGGCGATCGCTGCCAGTCCACCGCCATCTCCTCCAGTTGCAGCGTTGCGATCGCGGGGCGATTGGCCACCTCAAACGTCCGGCGGATCAACTGCCCCAGGGCCATCCGCTTTGCCACCAGCCCCAACTGTTCCCCCGCCCCCGTCACCGGTGGGGCCACCACCTTCCGGTATTGGTTCACCTGAAACTCCAGGGCAAACTTCCGGGCCGCCCAGCCCAAGCGCCGCTGCACAAACGTTTCAACCGCCGCCACCTGCTCCGGCGTCACCGCCTCCCGGGCATCCACATCCAAAATCACCCGATGGGGCAGCACATTCCAATTCACCCGCATTTGCCGAAGCTGCACCTGCTGGCCCACGGTGACGGTTTCTCGCTCTAGCACCTGCCGCAGATTCTCCCGCAGCCGCGCCTGGACGATCAGCCCCGCAAAACTCCGGAACAGGGGCACCGCCACCAGCACGGTCAGGACGCTGCCCACCAGGAGGGTGCGGCCCGTGCGGCGGAAACTGACGTGGAATCCATTGGCGGCGAACACCAGGGTGCAGGCGAGGGTGATGCCCAGCAGGTTGGTGGTGTAGAGCAAAAAGGCCCCCCGACTCGCGCCGAAATTCCCCACCGCTAGATAGATGCCGGTGACGCACAGGGGGGGCATCAGGGCCACGGCGATCGCGGTGCCCGCCAGCACGTCTGATAACCGGGGCCGCACCTTGGCAAAGGCACTGACGAATCCCGCCGCGATCGCGATGCCCAGATCAATCAACGTCGGCTGGGTGCGGTTGAGGATTTCCACCCCAAAGGCGGACTCGGGCAAACTGACCACCATTTGTAGCCCCATCGCCAGGGCCACCGACGCCCCCGTCCCCACCGCCAGGGCCAGCAAACTGTGGCGCAGGAGCGGAAAATCCCCTTGAATTGCCCCGAAGGCCGCCCCCCGCAGGGGCAACATCAGCGGGGCCACCACCATCGCCCCAATGATCACGGCGGCGCTATTGGTCAGTAGGCCAAAGGTGGCGATCGCGCAGGCGCACACCGCCAGGACCACATAGTTCAAACTCAGGCAGGATTCCGCAAATAGGTCCGCCCGCAGGTGATCGCGCTCCTCCTGGGGAGCCTGCCAAATAATCCAGTCAATGACCCGTTGCAGGCCGGGGATCCACCGGATCCAACCGAGCCGTTTGATGGGTTCCTGCTGTCGGACTCGTGCCATGGCCCACTGCACCCCCTGGAGCGCCGCGCTTTGTTCCAGGGTAGTCCAGGGGCGGCGGTGACCACTAACGGGTGGCGCTGGCTGAGGGCGGCTGGGGCCGCAGGGGCAGCTCCAGGTGGAAATGGGTGCCTTCGCCCACGGTGGAGGTGTAGGTCAATTTGCCGCCGTGCTGGGCCACGACGCGATCGGCCACCGACAGGCCCAGCCCCGCCCCCGAGCCAATGGGTTTGGTGGTGAAGAAGGGGTCAAATAGGCGATCGCCCACGGATGCTTCAATGCCCGTTCCCGTGTCGTGGATGCTGATGCGGACGCGATCGCCCCCATCGGCTCCCTGGCAGTGGGCCGTGGCGATCGTAATGGACGGAATCGGGCAGGCGGATCCCTCCAGGGCCGCAATCCGGGCGGGCATGGCCGCCTCGATCGCATCGAGGCCATTGATCAGCAGATCCATCAACACCTGATTAATTTGGCTCGCCCAGCATTCCACCGGCGGCAGTGGGCCATAGCACCGATAGATCGCCACGGGGGGCAGGGCGCTATTGTGCTGGCGGTAGAGGGGGGTGCGGATGCGGTGATCGAGGAGGGTGAGGATGCTGTCGAGACCCTCGTGCAGATCGATGACCTTGAGATCCGCCTCATCAAGCCGCGAAAAGGTGCGCAGGGCCAGGACCAATTGGCGGATGCGGCGGCTGCCTTCGCCCATGGAGTCGAGCAGTTTTAGAAAATCCTGTTCAATGAAGGCCAGGTCCAGCTCTTCCTCTAGGGCGAGGAGTTCGGGGTCGGGGTCGGGGATGCGCGATCGGTAGGCCGCGATCGCGGTGAGCAGATCCTGGGCATGGGACTGGGCATGGACCAGATTGCCGTGGATGAAGTTCACCGGATTATTGATCTCATGGGCGAGGCCCCCCACCAGCCGCCCCAGGCTCGACATTTTTTCCGTGTGGATGAGCTGGCTTTGGGTGTCCCGCAGGCGGTTGAGGGTTTGTTCGAGTTCCGTGGTTTTTTGGTGCAGCCGCCGCTCCGACTCGTGCAGCGCCCGGTGCCGCTCCTCTAGGGCCGCCTGGGCCGCCTCCCGCTGCACCGCTTCCTGGGCGAGGGTTTCGTTGAGTTCACTCAGGTGAATGGCCTGCTCTTCCGTTTCCCGGCGGGCCGCTTCTAAATGGTCGAAGGCGCGGTTGCGATCGTCATTAATTTGCAGATAGCTGGCGCAGATGCCCGCCAACGGCACCCCATAGGCCACCACCTTGAGGAAATGGGCCACGTTGAAATCGCTGTCAAATAGGGCCGATGACCCAAAAACCATATGCAGTTGGGTGGCCATCTGGGGAATGGTGCCAATCCACAAGGCCCAGGAAAAGTAGGTGGGGCGATCGCGGTGCAGGCGCGGAAACACCAGCAAGCCGCCCACCGCAAACAGGATCAGCGGCAGCACATCCCACGGGCGCACAATCAGGGCACCGGGGTACATGGTCTGGGGCAGGTGGGGGCTTTGGGTGCAGTAGAGGATGGTGCCATAGGCGATCGCGCCGCAGCCGAGGACCATCAACAGCAGCAATTCCGTACTGCTGCGCCAGCGTTTGCCCCGTCGCCCCAGCAGCAGACCACAGCCCATCAACAGCAGCGCGGCGGTGAACAGGCGGGCAATGCTCCAGGAGAAGGGAATCAGATCAATCGCGTCCCCCACATTGGCGATGATGCGATCGGCGGCGAGGGTGTGGAACGCATCCATGCACCCGGCGTAGAACAGGGCAATGCCCAGGATAGGGGTGACCACATCGCGGTTGAGTTGGAAATACAGCACCGCCAGCAGGGCCGTAAACATGGCGGTGCCGCAGGCGGACCATTCCAGCAGGCTATGGACAAAGCTGCCCCGCAACAGTTGGTGGAGATGGTTGGCGAGATCGTCGCCGGTGAAGTGGGGGAAGTCGGCGACGGAGAAGTCCGTTTGGCGGGTGCTGAAATTGACGCCGATCGCCTGGAGGAGGGCGGGCAGGGTCGAGAGGGCAATGACGATCGCGAGCCAGCGGTACTTGGCCCGACGGCTCAGGTCAAAGGCGGCGCGATCGCGGTCCTTGAAGCGCCGCCAAAATTGCTGATCACCGGGGAACAGGGCACGGATGAGATGGGCCATGGACAGGAGGGGACTCTAAAGACCACACGGGCGGGGGATTAACGGTCGGAGCGCGAGGTACGGAAAAATCCCCCTTGGGGTTGGTCCATGGGTGCTGGACTAATCGGGCATTTTGAAGGAGGAGGTGTAGATCGGATCCGACATGCGGCGGGTGGGTAAGGGATTGCCGTCGCTATCTTCATCGTCGTCTAGATCGCCCCAGTCGTCATCACCCCAGTCGTCATCGTCCGTGGTGTCCGTGGCGGCTGGGGGTTCGGTGGTGTCCGGGGCGATCGCGGGGCTACCGCTAGGGTTCCCGGTTGGGCCATCAAAACCCCCATCGTGGTCAAAGTCGTCCTCGTCTTCGTCAAAATCGTCCCCCAAATCCACCAGGGGCAGGCGATCGGCGACGAAGGTGTTGGGGATTTGCTCGTCGTCGTCGTCGTCCTGGGGGTTGGGGGTGAGGGTCGGGATCCCGTCCATCTCCATGGGGACCACTTCCACTTCGACGGCGACGGCGATCGCCTCTGTACCCTGGCTCACTTCTTCCGGCTCGGGCGCGATCGCGGTGTCTAGCGCAGGCTCGGGCTCCGGCTCAGGATCTGGGGTCGGTTCGGGAGTCGGGTCGGGGATGGATTCCGCGATCGCGCTGGCCGGTGTCCCAGGGCGTTTCACAAAGGTCAGGCCGCTGCGATCGCCCGCCGCCTCCACATCCACGCCGATGCGATCGCCGGGGCCAAATTCGTTTTCCAGAATTTTCGTAGCGAGGGGATTTTCGATTTCCCGCTGGATCGCCCGCTTCAGGGGCCGCGCCCCATAGACCGGATCGTAGCCCACCTCGGCGATGTAGTTTTTCGCCCCCATCGACAGTTCAATCTCGATGGACTGATCCGCCAACAGCCGCTCCAGCCGCGCCATCTGAATCGACACAATCTCCCGCAGCTCCAGCTTCGTCAGCGGATGGAAGACGATCGTGTCATCCAAACGGTTCAAAAACTCGGGCCGGAAATGCTGCCTCAGCGCGCCCATGACGCGATCGTTCATTTCCCCGTAGCGGGCGTCATCCCCGGCATATTCCAGGATGTACTGGCTGCCGATGTTGCTCGTCATCACGACGATCGTGTTACTAAAGTCCACCACATGGCCCTGGCCGTCCGTCAGCCGCCCGTCATCGAGCACCTGCAACAGCACATTGAACACGTCCGGGTGGGCCTTTTCCACCTCGTCAAACAGCACGACGGAATAGGGATGGCGACGCACCGCATCCGTCAGTTGGCCGCCGGACTCGTAGCCCACATAGCCCGGAGGCGCGCCGATCAGCCGCAGGATATTTTGCTTTTCCATATACTCCGACATGTCTAGGCGCACCATGGCGTCCTCACTGTCGAAGAGCAATTCCGCGATCGCGCGGGCCAGTTCCGTTTTTCCGACCCCCGTTGGCCCCAGGAATAGGAACGACCCAATGGGACGGCTCGGATCCTTCATGCCCGCCCGCGCCCGCCGGATCGCCGCCGCCACCGTCGCCACCGCCTCACTTTGGCCGATCACCCGCTCATGGAGATAGGACTCCAGTTTTAATAGCTTTTGCCGCTCCGACTCCATCAGCCGATTCACGGGCACGCCGGTCCATTTCGCCACCACTTCGGCAATGTCCGCCTCGGTGACCTGTTCCCGCAGTAGGGGCGCGGCCAGTTGCGCCTGGATTGCCCGCAGTTGCGCCTCCTTGGCCTCCCGCTCCTGGGCGATTTCCTCCAATTTGCCGTACTTCAACTGGGCCGCCAGGTTCAGGTCATAGTCCCGCTCCGCCTGGTCGATTTGCTTTTGCAGTTGGCTTTCCTGTTCCTTGAGGCCGTTGATCGCATCAAGAATGTCCTTTTCGCCGCGCCATTGGCCGTCGAGGGCGTCGTGGCGCACCTGCAAATCCCGGATTTCTGCCTCGATGCGCCCCAGGCGATCGCGCGACACCGCCGACTCATCCTCCTGCAACGACAGGCGCTCCATTTCCAACTGGCGCAGGCGGCGATCGATCGTCTCCAACTCCGCCGGTTTGGACGTAATCTCCATCTTCAGTTGGGCCGCCGCCTCGTCCACCACGTCGATCGCCTTGTCCGGCAGGCAGCGATCGGTAATGTAGCGCTGGGCGAGCTTCGCGGCGGACACCAGGGCCGCATCCAGGATCTTGACGCCGTGGTGAACCTCATAGCGTTCCTTGAGGCCCCGCAGGATCGACACCGTATCCTCCACGGACGGCTCGCGGATCAGCACCTGCTGGAAACGCCGCTCCAGGGCCGGATCCTTTTCTAAATGCAGGCGATATTCATCAAAGGTCGTCGCCCCAATGCAGCGCAATTCCCCCCGCGCCAGCATTGGTTTTAATAGATTGCCCGCATCCATGGCGCTGCCCTGGCCGGAGCCGGTGCCGATGATCGTATGCAGCTCGTCAATGAACAGGACCACGGACCCTTCCGAGTGGGTGACCTCCCGCAGGACGGCCCGGAGGCGCTCTTCAAATTCCCCCCGGAACTTGGCCCCAGCGATCAGACTGCCCATGTCCAGGGAAATGAGCCGCCGCCCCTTGAGGGATTCGGGCACGTCGCCGTTGATGATGCGCTGGGCGAGCCCTTCAACGACGGCGGTTTTGCCCACGCCCGGTTCGCCGATGAGGACGGGGTTATTTTTGCTGCGGCGCGACAGCACTTGGATGGTGCGGCGGATTTCTTCATCGCGACCGATGACGGGATCGAGTTTGCCGTCGGCGGCCCGCTCCGTTAGGTCAATGCCGTATTTTTCGAGGGCTTCGTAGCGGGATTCGGGGGTTTGGTCCGTGACCTTTTGGCTGCCCCGGACGGCTTTGATGGCGGTTTCGAGGTCTTGGGGGTCGAGGTTGTATTGCTTGAGGGCGCGGCGACCGATGCGATCATCCTCGGCGAAGCCCACCAGGAGGTGTTCGACGGAGATGTAGTCGTCGTCCCAGGATTGGCGGGCGGCGTCGGCGCGATCGAGCAGCAGGTCGAGGCTGCGGCCCAGGTACAGTTGCTCGATTTGGTTGACTTTGGTTTGGCGATCGCCGAAGGCTTCCAGTTGTTGAGCCAGGTCTTCGGCGGCGATGCCGGAGCGTTTGAGGATGTCGGCGGCGATGTCGCTGAGATCCAGTAGGGCGAGGATGACGTGTTCGACCTCCAGGTTCTGTTGCCTCATGCGGCGGGCGACGTCCTGGGAGTTGACGATGGCTTCCCAGGCTTTGTCGGTGAATTTGTTGGGGTCGGTGGGCTGCATGGGGCGATCGCGGGTCGAGGTCCGAGGTGGTTGGGGAAAGGGGCGTGGCCGTTGGGGGGCCGGTTAGGGACCATTGGACTATAACAGCAGACAACTGTCACGGTGCTTTGGTCGGGCGGCGGGATTTTCAAGGATCCGTGGGCAGCCGTTCGAGGAGTCGCAGGGCGTGGCGTTCGGCGACCTGGAGAATGATTTGATCGTACTCAACAAAGGCGCGATCGAGGGGGGGCGAGTGGGGCGGCTGGGTGTGGTGGAGATGGGTTTCGCTGAAGGCTTGGGTGAGGCTGTCCCAGGTGCTGGGGTCGAGGAAGGAGTCGCGCAGGATCAGGGTGCGGCCAGCTAGGAGGGGGGGGCCGCTGCTGCGGTGGCGGACGATCGCGGGGACATATTGACTGTCGAGGATGCCGCGATCGCGGGCGACCTGGCCGTTGGGGTAGCGATCGCCGTTGATCCAAATGCCTTGGGAATGGATGCCGGTGCGGGTGAGCTGAAAGACGCGATCGCGGGTGTCGGGCAGGACCTGCCAGGGGGTGAAGCGTTTACGGATGCCCAGCATAAATCGCAGATCGCCGCCACTGTCACTGATGTTGGGGATGGGGGTGATCTGAGTGTCCGCCGCGATCGCGGGATCCAAACTCTGGAAAAGGGTATGGATGAGCAGATGCGCCCCCCGGCTCGAATGGTGGGTATCGAGGGGCAAAAAGAGGCGATCGGGGCTGGTGAGCTTACCGGCGCGGTACACGGACCACAAATCCAATACCCGTGGATCGGAGGCGGCGCGATCGCCCACGGCCCGGTAGAGGCGATCGCGGGCTGCCCCAGTGCGGGCCAAATCCCGACGGGCCAACGGCGACAGATATTCGGGATAGATGGCGTGCTTACTGGGCACGATCGCCAGCCGCACCGTCACCCCTGGATGATGTCGCCTTTGCCAAGTGAGAAAGCGATCCAGCCGCGCGATCGCCCGATCCACCCGCGCGATGGTGTAGCGATCGCTATCCGCCGTTTCCACCAGCCCATAGCTCAGGCGGTAATACAGCCAGCGATCGCGCCCCACATCCACCTGCTCGAAGCGATCGCGCCCCAGCAGCTCCAACTGCGCCTTCAACTGAATCGCCGCCCCGCGAAAGGGTAACCGATCACTTAAAGCCCGTTCCACCGTTTGATAGGTCGCGCGATCGAGCCAATTGCTACCCGTCAAACTCGGCCACGGCCCCGGCGATCGCCGCTCCACCCGCCGCAAATAATCCCCATCAAACCCAGCGCTCCAGGGCCGCAGCAACGGCCACCCCAGCCCCAGCAGCAGCGCCCCCCCCGCAACCGTCCGGCTCCAGCGCGATCGTCCCCCCATCGCCCGCCCGCCCCGCCACAACGCCCACCGCCGCCCCACCAAGCCCTAACCTCCAAAACCCCAAGCCCATCATCCCCCAAGGGGGTTCCGTCCCGGCCAAACCCCAGAAACCAAGGCATCTCTCAAAACGCAGAAGCCGTAGACATAGCCTCCTCTCTTGATCCCCTCTCAGCCCCAATCCTTCAGGGGAACCCCCTCAAAATCCCCCCAATTTCAACCCCAGATCCCACCAAACCCCCTCCCATTTCCTCCCGCAGCCCAGGGATTGCCCCCCTCCGCAGCCCTCAATTTCCCTCCAAAAACCATAGGCACAACCACACAAAAACCCACGGCCCAACGGCGGCATTTCATCCCAAATCGCTCCCCCAATCCCCCAAAAGCCCCCATGAAACCATTCCCAGGACCGGTGGCAATTAGCAGCAACCCAACTCAACCATCGCCACCCGCCGCTGAACTTTTGACCACGGGCAACAAAATATACAACAAAATATACCTATGTAACCAATCTTCTCATTAGGATATATCTTGAGATTTCCTTCGGCAATTTCCGCCGCGCCGCCGAAGCTGAAATGCTAGGACCACGATCGCCGTGCCTTTCCCCATGATCTCTCCAGCCCAATCCCCGTCCCTTGCTACCCCCCCCATCGCTGGATACGCGATCGTCGAGCAACTGTATCTAGGCTCACGAACCGCAGTCTATCGAGCCCTTAATCTCGCAAGCCAGCGGCCGGTTGTCATCAAAATTCTGCGGCGGGAGTGCCCTAGCTTTAGCGAATTGGTCCAATTTCGCAACCAATACACCATCACCAAGAACCTAACCCTCACCGGCGTCGTCAAACCCATCGGCCTAGAATCCGTCGGCAACGGCTACGCGTTGGTCATGGAAGATTGGGGCGGCATTTCCCTCGGGAAATATCATCAACAACAGCCCCTCTCCCTAACGGAAATTTTAGAAATTTCCCTACAACTGGCGGATATTCTCCACGAACTCAGCCAGCACCGAATTATTCATAAGGATCTCAAGCCCGCCAATATTCTAATTCATCCTGAGACCAAACAAGTTAAGCTCATCGACCTCAGTATCGCCTCCCTATTACCCAAGGAAACCCAAGAACTCCAAAACCCAAACATCCTAGAGGGAACCCTAGCCTATCTCGCCCCCGAACAAACCGGGCGGATGAATCGCGGCATTGACTATCGCACGGACTTTTATGCCCTTGGCGTGAGCCTCTATCAACTGTTGACGGGGCAATTGCCATTCCCCTCGGAGGATCCCCTCGAACTGATCCATGCCCACATGGCTAAGATGCCGCCCCCCGTCGATCAAATTAATCCTGAAATTCCCAGCATGGTGTCAGCCATTGTCCATAAACTAATGGCCAAAAATGCTGAGGATCGCTATCACAGCGCCCTAGGACTCAGGCACGATTTGCAGCGGTGCCTCACGGCCTGGTCCCAGACGGCAACAATCGAAACCTTTGAACTGGGGCAGAGGGATTTGAGCGATCGCTTCCTCATCCCCGAGAAACTCTATGGCCGCGAAGCGGAAATTGAAACCCTTCTCGCAGCCTTTGATCGCGTCGCCAGCGGTGCATCAGAATTAATGCTTGTGGCCGGATTCTCAGGCATCGGCAAAACCGCCGTTGTCAACGAAGTCCACAAGCCCATCACCCGCCAGCGCGGCTACTTTATCAAGGGAAAATTCGACCAATTCAATCGCAATATTCCCCTATTTGCCTTCGTTCAGGCCCTGCGGGATCTGATGGGGCAGCTACTCTGCGAGTCTGATTTATGCCTTGCGCAATGGCGGGAAAAAATCCTTGGGGCCGTAGGCAAGAATGGCCAAATCCTCATCGAAGTAATCCCCGAGTTGGAAGCCATCATCGGCCAGCAGGATGACGCCGTTGAACTGTCGGACAATGCCGCCCAAAATCGCTTCAATCTCCTCTTTCAAAGATTCATCGCCGTCTTCGCCACCACCGAACATCCCCTAGTCCTATTCCTCGACGATTTGCAATGGGCCGATCTGGCTTCCCTTCAGCTCCTCAAGCTGCTCATGGGCAATTGCAATTGCCTGCTCGTCCTGGGGGCCTATCGTGATAATGAAGTTTCGTCCACCCATCCGCTCATCCTCACCGTCGAGGATCTCAAAAAGACAGACGCGATCGCCGTCAATACCATCACCCTAGCCCCCCTCGCCTTCACGGACGTCAATGCCCTGGTGGCCGACACCTTAAATTGTGGGACGGCATTGGCCACCCCGCTAGCGGAATTAATCAACCGTAAAACCCAAGGCAATCCCTTCTTTACAACCCAATTTCTGAAAGCCCTATATGAAGAACAGCATATTCGCTTCAACCGCAGCCATCGCCATTGGGAATGCGACATTGCCCAGGTAAATGCCCTCGCCATCACCGATGATGTCGTTGAATTTATGGCGCTGCAATTGCGCAAACTTTCCGAAGAAACCCAGCAAGCCCTCAAACTGGCCGCCTGCGTCGGCAATCAATTTGATCTGGCCACCCTGGCCGTTATTTCTGAACAGCCCTCCGCCCCCATCGCGATCGCCCTGTGGCAGGCCCTACAGACTGGATTAATCCTGGCCACCAGTCAAGTCTATAAGTTTTTCCAAGGGCCACAGCCCCCCGATTTAGAAAATTCCGTCAACCTCACCTACCGATTTCTACACGATCGCATTCAGCAGGCCGCCTACTCTCTCATTCCAGACGAGCAAAGGGCCGCCCTCCACTACAAAATTGGCCAGTTATTACTCAATCATTTCTCCGGCCCCCACCGAGAGGAACGAATTTTTGACATTGTGGGACACCTCAACCTGGGGGTTTCCCTCATTACCGATGCAGGGGAGCGTCTCGATTTAGCCCGGTGGAACCTAATGGCCGCCCAAAAAGCCACCGCATCGAGTGCCTATGATGCAACGCTTCAATACCTCGACCAGGCCCTGGAACTGCTGCCGGAAAATTCCTGGATCGAGCACTACGATCTCACGATTAAACTGCATCACCATCGCCTTGATGCGGCCTATCTAACGACCCAGAATGAACATCTCAAAGCCTGGGGCGAAATCGTTCTGCAAAATGCCACAACCCTCCTCGATCGCATCAAGGTCTATGAGACCCGCATCATGGCCTTGCGGGCCGAGGGAAAACTCCTGGACGCGATCGCCCTGGGCCTAGAAGTTCTGAAGCTATTAGACCTGGAATTACCCATCCAGCCAACTCCTGAGGATATCCAGACGGCCCTCGATCAGTCCCTTCGGGCATGGCAGGATTGCGCCCCCATGGAACTGTTTGATCTGCCATCTATGCAGGATCCACGGCTCCTGGCCGCCATGCAAATCCTAACGAAGATTGTGCCCTCGGCCTATATGGCGGCTCCGGCATTAATGCCCCTGCTGATCTGTAAACAGGTGGAGCTCTCCATCCAATATGGCAATTGCCCCATCTCCGTTTTTTCCTATGCGGATTATGGGGTGCTTCTGATTGGTGCTCTGGGGAAAATCGATGCAAGCTATGAATTTGCCCAGCTTGCCCTCAGGCTCCTGGAAAAATTCCAGGCCACCCCCTTCAAAAGCAGGGCTTACTTCGTGGTCAATGCCCTGATTCGCCATTGGAAGGAGCCCCTGCAAAACTGCATTCCCCTACTTTTGGAGGGCTATTGCAGTGGACTGGAGGTTGGCGATTGGGAATGTGTGGGACTGAATCTCTATGTCGCTAGCAGCTATCAATATTGGATGGGGCGAGAACTCCAGGGGCTGTCTGAAGAGATGCAGACCTATCGCCAGGTCATAGAAAAGGTGAACCAGACGGCCACCTTAGATGCCCATGAAATTCATCTTCAAATGGTTCTCAATTTGATGGGGCAAGGGAAAATTCCCTACCGTTTACAGGGCCATGTTTTTGATGCTGAGCAATCAATCCCGAGACTGAAGACTAATGGCGACGGGGTTAGTCTCTGCCATTTTTATATGAATCAGGCGTTCCTCTGCTATCTCTTCGATCAAGATAAATTGGCGGTGCAGTCGCTCATCGATGCGGAGGACTACATCAAGGGGGGAGCCAGTGCGTTCTTCATGGCGGTTGGCGTTTTCTACGATGTATTGATTCAGCTTAGGCGCTATCCAACCCTGCCGTCCGAGCAGCAGCCATCGGCCCTAGAACGCATTGCGGCCCAGCGGGAGATGCTGAAGGGTTGGGCCCAGTATGTGCCCGCTAACCATCGGCACCGTTGGCAATTGGTGGAGGCGGAGTACCATCGAATCCTGAATTGTCGGGCGGAGGCTATTGATTACTATGACCGCGCGATCGCGGATGCGAAGGCCCACGGTTTCATTCAGGAGGAAGCCTTGGCCAATGAACTGGCGGCCCGATTCTATCTAGGGTGGGGCAAGGCCAAAATTGCGGCGGGCTATATGCAAGATGCCTACTATGGATATTCCCACTGGGGAGCCAAGGCCAAGGTTCAGGATCTAGAGAAGCGCTATCCCCAACTGCTCACGTCAATTCTGCAACATCAAACCCTTTTCCTCTCAATAACGGATACGGTATTTGTTGACTCGCCGTCGGTGGTTTCGTCGGGATCTAGCCCTGAGATGCCCACCTCGAGCGGCACCGTTATTTCCAATGCCTTGGATTTGGCGACGGTGCTGAAGGGAACCCAAGTGCTGTCCCGGGAAATTCAACTGGATAAATTACTAGCAGCGCTGCTGCATACGGTGCTGGAAAATGCCGGGGCGGATACGGGAGTTCTGCTGATGCCCCACGGAGATCAGTGGTTTCTAGAGGCGATCGCAACCCTAGAGAAGCCCATCCAGGTGGAATCCATCGCCCTATCGAAGGCTGCGCCAGTGCCGATGTTCCTCATCAATGCGGTGAAGCGCAATCGGGAGCCGGTGGTGGTGATCGATGCCCTGAAGCATCCCACCCTGGCCATGGATGTCCATATTATGCGGCAACAGCCCAAGAGTGTTCTGTGTACGCCAATTCTGAACCAGGGCAAATTGGTGGCAATTTTATATCTAGAAAATCACGTCGCGGCAGGATCTTTTACGGGCGATCGCATTGAACTCCTCAATCTTCTCTGTGCCCAGGCGGCCATTTCCCTAGAGAATGCTCGACTGTATCAGCAGTCCCAAACCTATGCCCAACAGCTTGAGCGATCGCAACTGCAAATGGTGCAAAGTGAAAAGATGGCATCCCTAGGGAATTTGGTGGCGGGGGTCGCCCATGAAATCAATAATCCCATCGGCTTTCTGAACGGCAGCCTGGATCACCTCAAGGGCTATGTGCAGGATTTGCTGAACCACCTTTCCCTCTATCAGCAACATTATCCCAATCCGGTCGAGGCCATTCAAGACAGCGCAGAGGCCATTGATCTGGACTATTTGACCGAGGATATGGATAAGCTGCTGGAGTCGATGGGGAATGCAACGGAGCGAATTCGCTCCATTAGCACGAGTCTGCGCACCTTTTCTAGGGCGGACAGCACGGACCACAAGGTGGAGGTGGATCTGCATGAGGGGATTGATAGTACGCTGCTGATCCTCAAATATCGCCTGAAGGCCAATGAAGCGCGGCCCGCCATTGAGGTGGTTCGAGACTATGGAGATCTGCCGCCCGTTTCCTGTTTTCCGGGCCAGATTAATCAGGTGTTTATGAATATTTTGGCCAATGCCATCGATATTCTGGACGAGGTGGCCCAGAGACATACCTTCCAAGACTTATTGGATCGTCCCCAACGGATTGAGATTCGGACGGCGGTGGAGGGGGAATTCGTGCGGATTCGGATTCGTGATAATGGGGATGGGATGACGGAGGCGGTGAAGGGAAGGATTTTTGATCATTTGTTTACGACGAAGGAGGTTGGTAAGGGGACGGGGTTGGGGTTGGCGATTTCTCGTCAGATTGTGGAGGAAAAGCACGGGGGCTGTCTGACGGTTCAGTCGGAGGTGGGCTGGGGCAGTGAGTTTTGGGTGGATTTGCCGCTTGTGGCGGGGGAATCCGTGCCTAGGGTTTGAGCCGGTTGAGTTTGAGCTTGAGCTTGATTTTGCTGAGGGGGGTGTCTTTGGTGTTGTTTAAGTGACGGCACTAGGGTGATGGGTTGGATGGATTGATCGCCGCTGGGGGGCCAATGGGGGGCGGCCCAGATGCAACAATGGCTACGGAGACCAGGACTATTCCCTAACCCCATCCCCTGAAAAACCCATGCAACGAGGACTTTGGAAATCTGTCGCCGCGATCGCCTGCACGTTGGTGTTGGCCTTGACCCTTCAGGGTTGTGGCACCACGGGCAATGCCCTCACGCCCTATGTTGATGCCCTCGGTGGCTTTAAATTCCTCTATCCGGTGGGGTGGGTGCAGGTGAAGGTGGCCAGCGGCCCGACGGTGGTGTTCCATGACCTGATCGAGGAGACGGAGAATGTCAGCGTGGTGGTCAATCCGGTGCCGGATGGCCAGACCCTCGAAAGTTTGGGCACGCCGTCGGAGGTGGGCTACAAGCTCTCGAAAACCGCGATCGCGCCCCCCGAGTCGGGCCGGGTGGCGGAGTTGGTGAACGCGGAAGCGCGCGAGGCCAATGGCAAAACCTATTACCTGCTCGAATATGAGGTGCAACTGCCCGGTCAGCGCCGCCATAACCTCGCCAGTGTGGCCGTGAGCCGGGGCAAGTTGTTCACGTTCAATGTCTCGACGCCGGAGCGCCGCTGGGCCAAGGCGGGGGATCTGCTGAATCGCGTTGTGCGGTCCTTCTCGGTGGATTAACTCGATGGATTAACCAGTAACAAGCTCGATGAGTTCGGGGCGGTGGCCCTAGGGTTGATCGCCCATGCCCTCTTCGATGCGCTGGGCCAACTGTTCCGCCGCCCAGCGATCGCACCCCAGGGCCGCACCCCCCACCGCCACCGCCGCGATCGCCGCCACATAGAACACCGCCGTCCCCTGGTATTTCCAGATCGGCCCCAGCAGCAGCGGCGACAGAAAATGCCCCAGGGCCGCGCAGCCGTTGCCCAGGGCCAGGATGGTGGATCGCGTACTGACCGGGGCCATCTGGGAGAGCCAATCGTACAAATTCGGCATGACGGCCCCAAAGCCCACCCCAAACAGCAGGGCATCGACCAAAATCAGCCGTTCGTCCACAAACAGGGGAATCGTGCCCAGGGCCAGCCCCATGGCCCCCAACCCCAGCGCGATCGCCCGATTGGTCCCCAGCCACCGCGCCAGCCGACTCGCCCCAAAGGCCGACATCAGGGCCGCCCCCACCGCCCGCGCCGCCAGAATTTCCCCATTGAGCAGGGGCGTCGCGCCGATCGCGGCCTTGAAGTGCAGCGGCCCATAGATAATCACCACCGCAAAAAAGGCCGACGCCAGCCCCAAACCGCCACAGGCCACCTGGATTGGCACCTGCCCCAGGGTGCGCCGCAGGGTAGACAGTTGGCCCAAATTGGCCCGATCGCCCCCCCGGTCATGGCGCAGCAGCCAGCTCGCGATCGCCGCCATCGGCAGGGCCAACCCATAGAGCCCAAAGGACCAGCGCCAATCCTGGCCCCCCAGCGCCCCACTCAGGAGCGGAAAAAAGACACTCGCCGTCGCCAGGGCACTGGCCGTATAGCCCAGGGCGATCGTCCGCGCCTGACCGTCATAGAGGGCCGACACCCAGCCAATGCTCGCCGCCGCCAAACCACCGCTGGCGGTGCCCACCAGGGCGCGGCTGGCCACCAGGGCAGGGACCGAAGTCGCCAGACCCCCCGCCAGCCCAAACACCCCATAGGCCACCAAACACGTCAGCAAAATGGGCCGCTTCCCCAGGCGATCGGCCAGCAGCCCCATCACCGGCCCCGCCAAGGCCGTCATCAAAATGTGGATACTGGCCACCACCCCCACCCAGCGGGGATCAATGGCGAGGGATTCCACAATTTCCGGAAAGATGGGATCCACCACACCGCCCGTGGTGCTCGACAGGGCTCCGGCCCCGAGCAGGACGATCAGAATGGGGCCGCGATCGCCAATGAGGGCACGGAAGGACGGGGGACGGGCCACGGACGACACCTCAAAACCTGCTGCAAAGCTTGAAAAGCGTATGGCTTCGCACTATAGCCCGAAAGTGCCGGTTCCTCCCGCGCGATCGACCGCCTCGCCAATCGGCCCCGTCGGGGTGCCCAGGGCGGATCCGGCGGCGGCCCATTCCTGGCGCATACAGGCCCCGCAAATGCCCCAACGGTCTAATTCGAGGGGTGGGGTGGGGCACCGGCAGCGGGGGCAGGGGGGGAATTGCTGCGATCGCGCCTGCCGTCGAGCGGCCCAGCGGGCAAAGGCTTCCCCGGCGGATGGGCGTGGCGTATTGGGGTCTTTTGGGCGGGTTGGTTGCGATCGCGGGGCCGCCGGATGTGATTCAAAGGGGCGCGGCGTTGGGGTTTCTGGCGGGGATGGGGTGGGCGGCGGGGCGATCGCCCCATCCGAGCCATGCCAGCGGGCCGTACTGAACTGAATCTCTTGCAGCCCCTGCACCAGCGGCGACGGCAGGGCCTCTTGAACTTTCTTTAAAATCCGCCGCCGTTCATAGGTCAAGGTTTGCGCCCAGGTGCCATGGGCCACCGCCACCTGCAAAATCCCCTGACGCACCCCCGTCGGCCGCGTCCGTTGGGCCACCGCCGCCCCCACCAGGGACGGCCAGCGGCGACACAGTTCCTCAAACTGCTGCTGCCGTTGCCATTCGGGCCGATTC
The DNA here is from genome assembly GCA_022402445.1 of Cyanobacteriota bacterium. GTDB lineage: Bacteria > Cyanobacteriota > Cyanobacteriia > CACIAM-69d > CACIAM-69d > MS008. Next base: position 319,487 of record JAKRSF010000008.1, read on the forward strand.
ATCACCCCGGCAAGGGGTCCCTTCAGGGGCTCAAGTTTCATGGCAAGTGTCCTGGGTCGTTCCTCTCCAATGCCCCGCTAATACCCGCGCTAATACCCTAGACTGGCCCGCCGCGATCGCGATCGCCCCATCCCCCCCCTAGCGTCTCGCAAAGCCCCGTGTACAATCGACTGGTAAATCAGTTCAGTTGCGGATCAGGCGCAGATCAGGCGCGCGGTGAACTGGCTCCAGGCGGGTTATGTGGACCCGCGCCCTGGACCGCTTCCCCGGCCTAACCCCATTGTTGCGCCGCCGCCGCTCCCGGCCACCCCCCAACCCTCCTAAGGGATTGAAACGGGATTGAAACTTACCCAACGCCCGCGCCTGCCATTTGCCCCCGTGCGGGCACGAGGAACCCTACATCGCCATGCCCACCCGTCCCCGCCGCAGTGCCGCCAGCCGAGCCAGTGTTGATCCCCAGGTGCTCCACCCCAAGCTCCAGGCAGCTTTGGATTGTTTGGAGGTGAACCTAGAGGCGGAGCTGGCCCGCTACCGGCGATCGCGGCCCCAGAAGGGGGGCATTGTGCGGCGGTTTTTGGTGCGGCTCTCGGGCACTGGCGAACCGGAGGCGGTGCCCCTGCCCTTGCAAGCGGGAAAACCCTCGGCGGCGGCCCTGCCAGCGGCCCAACCGGCGGGCTTGGATACGGCGATTTTAGGGCTGCGATCGCCGGAACTCGATCGCGCGGCGGATCAGGCCCTTGCGAGGCTATCCCCCCAGGGGGATCAGGAGGAGTTGCGCGCCGCCTTGACCCTGGTGCAGCCACCGGGACCGGGGCGACTCCCCCTGACCGGCCCCGAAACCCCCGACAGCCCCCCGCCTCCCCCCACTAGAGCAGGTGTCACCACGGCGGCGAATCTTTTGGCGGCGCGATCGCCCGAGGCACCCCTCCAGCGGGCCTTGCGGGAAGAGGAAGACACCCTCGATCCCCTGGCGGATGATCCCCTCGGGGATTCCGATCAAGCCTATTTCGCCGGGGCCTATGGGGCCGATGCCTACGATCGCTCCGGCGACCTGCGGGGAACGGCGCAACAGCGGCGGCGCAATCGGCGGCGATCGCGGCGGGGTGGCCCCTTCAGCACCATCGGCGTCGCCACCATCCTGCTGACCCTGTCCGGCACCGTCTGGACCTACTACAGCAACTACCCCGCCAGTGACGAACATTTGCGCCTCGCGGGCCTCTGGGAACGGCTCGGCAACACCCTCAACCTCGACGAAAGCGCGATCGCGGAAGGCCCCGCCCCCAGCCCCAGCGCCCCCGCCGAAGTGACCGGCCTGCCCACCAACCTGGCCCAGCGGGAATTTGTGGACCTCAACCTCCAGACCCTGAGCACCCTCGCGGAACCGGCCCCCCCCTCCCCCAGCCCCGAACCCCTCGCCAGCCCCGGCACCACCGCCCTAGGCCCCCAAACCCTGCCCCAGGTGCCCGAAATTCCCGTCGTGGGGGCCGCCACCGCCAGCCCAAGCCCAACCGCTTCCCCCACCGCCGGAGCCACCCCCAAGGCGAGCCCCAAACCCCAGACCAGCCCTAGCCCTAAACTTGCCCTCGGGGCGATCATCCCCATCCCCGCCGACGGCACCCGCTACTACTACGTCGTCGCCACCCCGAGCGATCGCATCACCCTCGACGCCGCCCGCAAATACGTCCCCGACGCCTACACCCGCCAATTCCCCGCCGGCAGCCGCATCCAGTTCGGAGCCCTCGACACCCGCGATCGCGCCGAACAGGTTGCCCGTCGGCTCCTCGACGCCGGTATCCCCGTCGAGATCTATCATCCCAAGGCCCAGACCCCATAAGCCATCGGTTAGGATACGGTTTAGGGAAGGGAATTGAAGGGAGACAGACGGTGGGATTACTCGATCGCATCGGTCGCCTCGTTCGGGCGAATGTCAACAGCCTCATCACCCAGGCGGAAGACCCGGAAAAGGTTTTGGAGGCCACCCTCCAGAGTCTGCAACGGGAACTCACCCAGGTGCGTCAGGCCGTTGCCCAGGCGATCGCCATCCAGAAGCGCACCGAACGCCAGTATGCAGCGGCCCAACAAACCGCCGCCGACTGGTACCGGCAGGCCCAACTGGCCGTGGATCGCGGCGAAGACGGGGCCGCCCGCGACGCCCTCACCCGTCGGCAACCGTTCCACCAGAGCGCCCTCGCCCTGGGGGGCCAGCTCAATGGCCAAACCCAAACCGTCGAGCAGTTGCGCCAGACCCTGCGCGATCTGGAACAAAAGTTCCTCGAAGCTCGGGCTAAGCGGGATCTGTACGTGGCGCGGGCGCGATCGGCGGCGGCATCCCAACGGATGAATGAACTGCTCGATCGCACGGGGGGGTCTGCGGCGGGCCGTGCCTTTGAACGGCTAGAGGCCAAGGTGCTCGATCTCGAGGCCCGTTCCAGTGTCGGGGCCTTGGGCAGCGATCCCATTGAGGGGCAATTTGCCGCCCTCGAAGGACTCACCAGCGTTGATGCGGAGCTGGCGAACCTGAAGGCGGCGCGCACCTCGAACCGACGTCCCCCCCTGGGGCCTTAGGTCCCCTAGCCCGATCCCCCTCCTCCTGGCCGTAGCGGTCAGGGAATCGTTAGGATCCTCGAATCCCGAGCCCTTTGGTCGCATCGACATTCAATCAACCGCTCAATCGACTTCAGTAGTTAGGAGAATCCAGCCATGGGACTGTTTGATCGCGTGAGTCGGCTTGTGCGCGCCAACGTCAATGACATGGTGAGCAAGGCGGAAGACCCGGAAAAAATCCTCGAGCAGTCGATCATCGATATGCAGGAGGATCTGGTGCAAATGCGTCAGGCGGTGGCAAAGGCGATCGCGGCCCAGAACCGGATGCAGCAGCAATATAACCAGGCCCAGACGGAGGCGGATAAGTGGGTCCAGCGGGCGCAGCTTGCCCTGCAAAAGGGGGATGAGAATCTGGCCCGGGAAGCCCTCAGCCGCAAGAAGGTGCAGGCGGAAACGGCCACGAGCCTGAAGGGGCAACTGGATCAGCAGACGGCCATGGTCGATGGGCTCAAGCGCAATTTGATGGCCCTGGAAGGGAAGATTTCTGAGGCCAAGACCAAGAAGGATATGCTCAAGGCGCGCGCGTCGGCGGCGAAGGCCAATGAGCAGTTGCAGAGCACCATTAGCTCGATGAATACGGGCAGTGCCATGGCGGCCTTTGAGCGCATGGAGGAGAAGGTGCTGGAGATGGAGGCGCGATCGCAGGCGGCGGCGGAGCTGGGGGGGGTGAACCTCGAAAACCAGTTCGCGGCCCTCGAGTCCGGGAGCGATGTGGATGATGAACTGGCGGCGATGAAGGCCAGTATGTTGGGCGGTGCGGCTCCGGCGGCGGGGGCGCTGCCTGCGGGGGAAGGGGCGGCGGCGACGACGCCCGCGAGTAAGGATGCGGCGGTGGATGCGGAATTGGATGCCCTGCGGCGGCAGTTGGGGGAATAGTCTGACAGTCTGGCCGGTGGGTCCGGATTGGGGCCGGGTGGTTCCACGGAGGGCGGTTGGGGCGATATCCTAGGCCATCTGGGGTCTTGGGATCCCGCGATCGCCCCCTGCCGGTCCATGAGTTGTTTAGTGGGAGTGTGAGGTTTATGGGTCAGGTGTTGACGATCCGCGATGCGGATTTCGAGCGTGAGGTGTTGCAGGCGGAGGGGACGGTGCTGGCCTATTTTTGGGCCCAGTGGTGCGGTCCCTGTCGGCTGATGGGGCCGAGTATCGAGTGGGCGGCGTCGGCCTATGCTGAGGGGCTCAAGGTGGTGAAGCTGGAGGTGGACCCGAACCCGGAGAGCGTGAAGCGCTGCCAGGTGGAGGGGGTTCCGGCCCTGCTGCTGCACCGCAATGGGGAGTTGATTGACCGCAGTGAGGGGGCGATCACCCGCGAGAAGTTGGCGGCGTTTTTGGCTCCCCATTTGGGTGCAGCGGTCTAGAACCTGTCGTCAATTCCACCACCGTAGGGGTTGGGTTTCCCAACCCTCGCCCAACCGATCACCACAAGGCTGTCGGATTTATGTCTCCCAACCCTCGCCCAAGGGATTACCACGGGGCTATGGGGTTAATGTTTTCTAACCCTCGCCCACGCGATCGCCGCAAACCTCTTCAATTTCGGGCATGGCAGGGATCGCGGGGGCTGGGCGGGGAAACCCCGCCCCTACGGTTAATCGATTAAATTTGTCTTTTTGTGAGTGGCTTCTGTGATCGGTGCCTGTGCCCTATGAGATTTGCGGACCGGATTCGACCCCTTCAGTTCAATGTGTTTGCGGAGATGGATCGGGCGAAGGCGGCGGCGATCGCGGCGGGCCTAGAGATTATTGACCTGTCCTTGGGGTCGGTGGATTTGCCGACGCCGGAGCCGGTGCTTGAGGCGATCGCGGCGTCCCTGGGGGATTCGAGCACCCATGGCTATCAACTGTTCCGCAATACCCAGGCGTTCCGGCAGGCGGTGGCGGCGCGCTATATGGCGACCTTTGGGGTGCCGGTGGATCCGGAAACGGAGGTGCTGGCCCTCATCGGTTCCCAGGAGGGTACGGCCCATCTGCCGTTGGCGATCCTGAATCCGGGGGATGTGGCCCTGTTGCAGGATCCGGGCTACCCGTCCCACTACGGCGGCGTGTATCTGGCGGGGGGTGAGCCCTATCCCATGGCCCTGCGGGCGGAAAAGGGGTTTTTGCCGGATTTTGATGAAATTCCGCCAGAAGTGGCGGCGCGATCGCGGCTGATGGTGCTGAACTATCCCCACAATCCCACGACGGCGACGGCGAATGTGGCGTTTTTTGAGCGGGCGCTGGCCTTTTGCGATCGCCACGATCTCGTTTTAGTCCACGATTTCGCCTATGACGGCATGGTGTTCGAGGGGGGCGAGCAGCCGTCCATTTTCCAGGTGGATCGCGATAAACGCCGCTCGATCGAATTTTTTACCCTCTCGAAGGCTTTTAATATGGGGGGCTTCCGCATTGGCTACGCGATCGGCAACCGGGAGCTGATCCAGGTGCTGCGCCAAATTAAGGCGGTGGTGGATTTTAATCAATATGCGGGGGTGCTGCGGGGGGCGATCGCGGCCCTGACCGGTCCCCAGGACAGCCGCCATGAACGGCTCGCGATTTTTCAAGAACGCCGGGATGCTTTCATTCAAGCCATGGCCGCGATCGGCTGGGCCGTGCCGACCCCCAAGGCGACGATGTTTGTGTGGGCCAAGCTGCCGGAGCCCTGGACGACGCGATCGGTGGATTTTTGTACCCAACTGGTGGCCGCCACGGGGGTGGCCGTTGCTCCGGGCTTTGGCTTTGGTCCGTCCGGGGAGGGCTATGTGCGCTTTGCCCTGGTCCAGGATCCGACGGGGCTTCAGGTGGCGGTTGATCGCATCGCTCGGTTCTTGCAAACGTCGGGGCGATCGCAATGATGGACTAACTTAATCCACGCCGATGCTAGATAAGTCCGCCGCCGCGATCGCGTCCGCCGTCGCCAGCGGTTCCCCGAGATAGATCGCCCGAATATCCGGCGGCAACGATTCTTGGATGGCCCGGTAGCCCTGCCGCAGCCGCGCCCGCACCCCCGCTGGCGAAATGGTTTCCCCCTCCGCTTGCAGATAGGCCGCAATGCGCGGTTCGCTCCAGTGCAGGGTTTGGGCCATGATCGTCATCAGCCGCGTCATCGGTTCCTGGCGATCGAGGGCATTTTCCAGATAGCACCACAACGGCGGCGATGCGTTCGAGAGGGAATAGTGGATCGACTCGACCGACGGCAATTCCGCCTGGTTCACGCACACCGCCGTGATATTGATCAGCCAATTTTGCAGCGTGAATTCCTCTAGGTTGGCGCTGCCTCCGAGGTTTTCCTGGGCGAGGCGCAGATTCAGGATCGTCAGTTCCCGAAAAATGCGCTGCCAGGTTTTGGCGAAGAGGTAGTCCGTCTGGACCGGCGACAGGGTGGCGTGGCGCGCGAGGGTATAGACGATGGGGCTGTAGCGGCAAAAGAGCGCGACAAAATAGCGGCCCGAGTCGGGATATCGCTGGAACAGATCCAACAACTCCAGATCGCTGCGGGCGGCCAAGGAGGCGACGATCGGGTGCTGGGCTTCGGGGAAGTGGGGCGTGTCCATGGGGCGATCGCGGGGTTGGCGGGTCGGCTCGGGGTCATCGTAGCCACCACTTTAGCAACAACCGGCTAGGGCAACTCAGCGACCACCAGCCCATCACCGCCCCGAGGCCAGTCAATAGACAAAACCCTAGCCGATACACCAAACAGCGTCATTTGGCGACAACTGACAACGGATCCAAGCGATCACCATGCCCGCAACGGTCCATTGGTCAGCCCCATAAAACAATTACCTTTTTAAGCACCTCGGCCTAACATCGCAGGTACATCAACCTCCTTAATACAGGTCAATCGAGACAGGGAAAGAATGCAGTCAATGATGGCCAGAAGATCCCTAAGAGGAATGGCTTCATCCCCCGTTAGATTGGCTGCTGCGAGATCTGCCAAAACTTCTGGAGTGCCAACATTGCCAGCATTAATCACCGTGATCCCGATCTGCTGCGATCGCAACTCCTCCCGTAGGGCATGGACCACCCCCCGCAGTCCAAACTTCGATGCACTGTTGGCAACCTCCCTTCCTGGGAAGTTATCTCGACCGGAAAGTGCCCCCATAAAAATAATTTTGGGATGATCCGATCGCCGCAGGGCAGGCAGTAGCGCCTTGACTAACCGAATGGGGGCCACCAGATTAACGGCAATGACGCGCATGATGTCCCCATCAGAGCAGGTTTCAAAGCGATACTGAGGGGTAAATGCGTGGGTTTCCCAGGTTCCACCCATATATAGCAACGCATCTAAAGTGTTATCCCCGATCGCATTGACCACCGTTTCTATGCCCGCCAGGTTAGCTAAATCTGCCTGCACCCATTCACCCACCGGAGCAGCGGTGCGAGAGACCGTCAACAGGCGATCGCATCGGCCTATCAAATGTTCTGCAACCGCAAGTCCAATGCCACGACTTGCCCCTGCAACCAGAATCGTTTTAAAGGACATGGCTGGTCTCCCGTACTAATTGAGGCGCAGGCCAAGCTTGGTCACCCCCGGAAAGTCGATATTGAATTGCTCCAAGAAATAGTCAGCATAAAACGTTTGATAGGGCTTAAATCCAACGGATTCATAGGCATGACGAGCAACATCATTGCCGTTGATCACCGTAATGCCAGCAAATTCATGCCGCCGCGATCGCCCCTCCTCTAGCAGAGCCCGCAGCAGCACCTTGCCAAAGCCCCGCCCCCTCGCCCCTGGCAATACCGCCACATTTTCGATGATCCAAGTTGCCTGGGGTGTGAGGAAAAAGGGTTGCAAATCTCCTCCCCACAACGTCATATAGCGATCGCGAAAAACGCCCACGGTTTCGGCGGACCAACCTAACTCCTGGGCGATCGCCCCTAGGTGGGATAGGCGCAGCGGGCAGTAGTTTTCCGGATCGGGCACGTAGCCTGCGGCGGCGGCAACGGGCTTTCCTTCGGCCTCCAAGATCAGAAAATCCCCAACGCCGCCCCAATTGGAAGCATCTGACTTCAACTCCGCCTCGATGAATTGCAGGGCGGTCGTTCCAGTCCCCTCCAGCAAATCCTCCCAAAAGCAGTGGTTGGAGGGGGGTAAAGACGCCTCATACTCGATTTGGACGAGGAAAGGGATATCGGCGGCGATCGCCTTGCGGGTGCTCAGGGTAGCCAACATAGAACTCCTTTGGGGGATTTTTCACGATAAGATGCAGGCTGCATGTATCTTATCGTAGCGGGCCGGTCCAGCCCCGTCAAGATACGTGCAGTATGAATGTTAAAATTGAGTGATTGATCATGCCGATCAAATTGACGAAGGCGGAGCAGACCCGGCGCACTCGCCGTGCGATTCTGGATCGGGCGCGTTACCTATTTGCCACCAAGGGGTATGCCGCTACGGGCACTGAAGAAATCATCAGTGAGTTAGGGATTACTCGGGGGGCCTTGTACCATCAGTTCAACGATAAGCTTGGCGTTTTTAAGGCGGTTATCGTTGAAGCCTATGGCGAGATTACGGACTATATTCAAGCTAAGGTTGAGCCCTTAGATACGAATTGGCAGCGGTTGGTCGTTGGCTGTCAAGCGTTTCTGGAGGTTGCCCATCAAGATGAACTGCGGCGTTTGGTTTTTATTGAGGCTCCAGCCGTCCTGGCGGCAGATGATTTGACTGAAATAGATCAATATGGTTTTGCTTTGCTCCATGAGGCTATTCAGGTTGCCGTTGCCGAGGGAGATTTATGCACAATCAATGCGGAGGGGTTTGCTCACCTGGTTAATGGGTCGCTGAATGATTTGGCGGCTTGGGTGGCGCAGTCGAATGATCCGAATCAATTGGAGACGGCGAAAGCTCTGGTGGCAATTTTGCTGGAGCGACACCGTAGCTAGGTCGATTGGCGCGGTGTGAAGTGTCAGAGGATGTCTGAAATGTCTAAGTTGATCGGTTTTTGCCGCTGACGATGGGGGAAGCGCAGGGGCTCAGATCTCCTATTTCTACGAGGCTGGTTGCTCGTCAGGTGATTTGGGTCGTTGTCAGCTATGTTCTTCGGTGATTGTTTTAGTGATGTTGATGGATCATTCCTGGGCTGCTGGACGCGATCGCGGCTGACCGACACCACCATTGAGGGTGAGTTAAGCTAATCCCTCACAAGCTTTGGTATCGCACAGGGCGATCATTGCGCGATCGCCCCAACTCAAGCGTTACATTACCTCTGCCCTAGTTTAGCTTTACCCGTCAGCAACAATCCAGGGCGTAAAACCTCACAGCAAGCGCTGCAAATTGGCATCCTTTCGAGCAACAAACTTTAACCTAACAATTCGATAGGCGAACACCGCATGTTTTGTTAATTTGTCAGTCACCTTTTTTCTGAAGGAGCGTTTTGGAAATTCAATTTTTTCGTGGGCTTCAAAAAATTCTTTTTTATCATCAAAGCTAGATTGATTATTCTTGATTTTAAATTTCTCAATATTGTCTTTAAAAACTGGAAATCGATCTTTTGAATCAAGTCGCATATTAAAGCCTGTCTTTGAGGATGCTAGTCCAATCGTGTTTCCTTCTCCACCGTAAAAACTTTGCATCTCGAAGAAATAGGAAATTGTTTGCCAAAGTTTTAGGAACTCTAGCTCAACACCCCCTTGCCTCGTAACGGCAAACATGAATTCATGGAGCCAATAGGTCTTTTCAAGATCAATATCTAGTTTATTTGAAACATGCTCAAGCAGTGGAAGGATTCGCCGCTGATTTTTTCTTGAATTGTGCTTCAATATGTTGCACCCGGCCCTGGCGGTGATTCCTGGCTCCCATGACAACTGCTCTGGAACTTGACCAAGAATCCGAACATCCGAGTCTATGAAGAGACAGGTGTCAAAATGAAGCAACGCGGCTTGAATCACAAAACGCTTGTCATGGTAGCCCTTTACGCTTTGAAGTCGATGCTTGATTGCCTGAACAGCGGGATACCCTACAAAATCTTCGGGCTTATCGGTTAAGACGATGATGGGAATGTTAGGCGCATACAATTGGGCATCTTGCACCAGATTAATTGCATGCTGACGATATCTTTTGCCAACGGCTAAAGTACCAAAACACCAGTTGCTCACTATGATTAACTCTCCATGTGTTCTGATGAGGTGGCTAGGTGCCTTTTTACAGCAAAAATTACGTTAACTGGCCGCTCAAATGTTCTTTTGTTTCAAATCTAAACGAGGAACAAGCCACGCTCAACATCCAACTTAAAGCGCTGAAGTCTTTCCTCAAGCTGGATCGTCAAGGATTCTATGTGTGAATCGCTGCTTAGGGAAGGGGACTGATCTGTCGCAACCTTCTTCAAGGTCACGCTGGCCCTATTCTGTCTAACCTTGTCACGAATGCGGCGCACTGGGGTTAGAACATCTGTTTTGCTCTTGGGATGATGCAATCGATCAATGTGGACTGGACGATATTCGACGCCAATTGATGAACACCAATCCTGCCATTTGAAGGAAAGGATTGTGTTGTTTGTAACTATAGGAATCCAAGGAATCCGGAGTGCGTCGGCTACTATTGCCCCATGCATGGCTTCCGCTAGCAAAACCTCTGTCTGGCCCATTGCGTCTAATACGCGCTCAACGGTCCACCGAGGATCGATGTAGCCGAAACCAATTGCTTCACATGCGCGGATCCAACCTTCCCCTGCCAATTCATAGTGTGGCATGTAGGAGAATTGATATTTCTTCTGCTGGGGCGCTGTAGAAAATGCCCTGCGTATAAGAGCTGCCCCATCGGTCACGGCCGCTTCATCTTCTAATCCCAAAGATTTGGCAGACAGCGGACCTCTTACGCAATAAATTTTGTAGGATTCATCAAGTTTTAGCTTTCCTTTCCCGTAGCCTACGCCTGTACCAAAAATCACTCTTTTTGTTGCATAACGAGTGCGATAGGCCAAGCCATCATTGAGGAGGCTGCCAATTCCAACAAAGGCTACGCGATTGTCATCATCCAAAATTCCGGGCATGAGTTTTTCCCAAAGCCAGGGATTAAGGTCGTCTCCGAAGTTTCGTTCACCATTGGGCAACTTATACCAACAGAGTTTCATGATGTCTGATGACCTGAATGTTGCGAATTCAAATTATGAAGTACGTGCCCTGGAGGGATATTCCCACGGCGGCTAACCCTAGCGCTGTGAAGGCTAGTTGCAAATGTGGAATAACATTCTTTTTTAGAAACTTGGTGCCGCAAGTGCCGTGTTTGAAGGAGCGCAGTCCCTAAGGCTTTTGGGGTACTAATACTTTTGGGGTGCTAATACTATAGATGTGCGACTTCTGATGCCCCCTCAACCCTACTACATCCGCTACTGAACCGGTAGGGGCAAAGGAGCCTATCCCTAATATTTTCGATACAGCACTTTTGCTGTCAACTCTAGGCGGCGGGGCTCTCCTCAAGGTGCTGTGGTTGACTTCCTGGATACGATCGCGCCCAACCAACCCCAAGATCGAGGGCAAATCAGGAAGATCATGGGTGAGATGCTCGGTAGCCTTGCCCTAGTCGGCCTTCATACGGATCCGCCTTGGCACTGTACGGGGTCAGGATTCCGCGATCGCGCCCACCCCGGCGTTAAATTCTCGCTACATTGGGAACCATAGTCTTAACGAAAAAAGGGAATTGGGGGTCGATTGATCCGGTCGAACTGCACCGCCGGGAGGAAGCGCGTAGGGATGGCTGGATTGGGAATCGTAGGGATTAACCATTGGAAGGGAGAGTTGGCCCATGGCTCGGGCGGACGTACCAACGAAGGATTTAGCGTTCTATATCGCCGTTTTGGTCCTCGGCGGTGCGGTGGGCCTGGGGGCGCGGCTGGTGCTGGAGGGGCGATCGCTGCCCATGGCGCTGCCGGTGGTGCATCAAACGGAGGTGCGGCCGGATCTGGAGGACGCGATCGCGGCCCCGCCGGAGACGCAACTGGATGAAGGGACCGTCCCCCAGGGGGAAAACTTTGTGGTGCGGGCGGCGGCGCAGGCCCTCCCGGCGATCGTCCGCATTGAAACCTTTGGCCGGGGGGTGGATCCGCGATCGGCCACGGCGGGGGAACGGCTGGGCACCGGCAGCGGCGTGGTGCTTGATCGCGAGGGGTTGATCTTGACCAATGCCCACGTCTTGACCGATGCGGCGACGGTGATGGTGACCCTGGCGGATGGGCGATCGCGATCGGCGCAAATCGTCGGGCGCAAGGGGGCGGCGGATGTGGCCGTCCTGCGGATCAAGCGCGAAGCTGAGGATCCACCGCTGCAACCGTTAGCCCTGGGCCGGTCCGATCGCCTGGTGGCGGGGCAATGGGCGATCGCCATCGGCCATCCCCTGGGGCTTGATCGCTCCGTGACCGTGGGCGTCGTCAGTGCGCCGCGCCGTCGGGCGGACTGGGTGGGCCTTGGGCATCGGGCGGTGGAATTTATTCAGACCGACGCGGCCATCAATCCGGGCAACTCCGGCGGGCCACTCCTGAACGATCGCGGGCGCGCCATCGGCATCAGCACCGCCATCCGCGCCGATGTGCCCGGTGTGGGGTTTGCGATTCCCATCGAAGATGCCCTACGGGCGGCGGACTTAATCCTGAAGGAACAGGCGGCGGCGGCGAATTCGGCCAAAACGTCGGCGGCCCCGGCCCCCGCGCCCCAATAATTCCCTAAAAAAACTCAGCGGCGGAACAGCGATCGCAACTCCCGCCACAGGGGCGATGGGGGACGTGAACCGACGTGGCGCGGCTGGGTCAACACCCCATGGCGCGGACTCAACAGCAGCGCCAGCCCAAAGAGCACCGACGCCACCAGAACGATCGCCGGACCCGACGGCAGATTGTAGCTATAGCTCAAAAACAACCCCGTCACGCTGGACACCAGCCCCAGGATCGACGCGATCGCCATCATGTGGTGCAGCCGAGTTGCCAAGAGATAGGCCGCCGCCGGGGGCGCAATCAGCATCGACAGCACCAGCACCACCCCCACCGCCTTCATACTGGCGACGATGGTGAGGGCGATCGCCGCCGTCAGCCCCAGATCCAGCACATGGACCGGCAACCCCGACGCCTCCGCCCCCAGGCGATCAAACGTATAAAAATGCAGTTCCTTATAGAACAGGGCAACGGCCACCAAAACCACCGCCGCCGCGATCGCCGTATCGCGCACATCCTCGGGGGTGACCGCCAGCAAATTGCCGAATAAAAAATGATTCAGATCGATCTTGTTGGATTTTTGAATCGCCGTAATCAGGGCAATGCCCAGGGCAAAAAAGCCCGATAGGACAATGCCCATGGCCGCATCTTCCTTAATGGGCGATCGCGTGCGGATCCAGTCAATCAAGCCCGCACTCAGCAGCCCCGCCACAAACGCCCCCACCGCCAAATTCCAGCCCAGGCCAAAGGCGATCGCCACCCCCGCCAGCACCGAATGGCTAATGGCATCCCCCAGCAGGGCCATCCGCTGCACCAGCAGATAGCACCCCACCACGGCGCACAGCACCCCAACCATCACCGCCACCAGGAGCGATCGCCGCATGAACGCCAATTGCAGCGGTTCGATCAGGGCATCAAGCCCGCTCCCCCAATCCAGCGCCAACACCACCTCCGCCATCCCTAGGCCGCCCCCTGGAAAAAGTCCACCCGACCGCCATAGGCCCGCGACAGCAGCTCATCATTGAGCACAAACCGCCGATGCCCCGCCGCGATCAGCTCCCGGTTCAGCAGCACCACCTCATCAAACCGGGCCATCACATCCCCCAAATCATGGTTGACCACCACCACCGTGTGGCCCGCCGCCGCCAACTCCTGAAACACATCTAAAACGATCGCCTCCGTCCGCCGATCCACCCCCACCAAGGGCTCATCAAAAAAGAACACCTCCGCCCCCTGGGCCAGCGATCGCGCCAAAAATGCCCGCTGCTGCTGGCCGCCGGACAGGGCACCGATGGGGCGATCGCGCAGATCCCAAAGCTCCACCCGCTCCAGGGCCGTCCGGACCCGCTGGCGACTGGTGGCCGAAAAGCCCCGAAACCAGCCCGTCTGCCGGGTGCGCCCCATCAGCACCACCTCCGCCACCGTCGCCGGATAGGTCAAATCCACCTGCGATCGCTGGGGGACATAGGCCACGCGATCGCGACACTCGATCAACGGGCGATCGCCATAAATCACCGTGCCCGCCTCCGTGGGAATCAACCCCAGCATCGCCTTCATGAACGTGCTCTTGCCCGCGCCGTTGGGGCCAATGATCGCCGTGAGCCGCCCCGGTGACAGGGTGACGGAAATATCCCGCAGGGCCTCCACGGATCGATACCGCGCCCGCAACCCCCGCACCGCGATCGCGCTTCCCTGGACCATGGCCTTACCCCCGCCGCTTCCTAGCAACTTGACGAAAATATGAAAGGATTATGAAATCAATTATGAATGAATTCTGAAAAGACGAGGAATGGACCGATGGCACCGAAACATTTCTTAATGGCCGTGGACCTGATGAACTGGCGCTGGGGGTGGCGGTGCGTCCTCAGTGTGGGGCTGGGGGTTGGGCTGGGGCTGGGGTTGGGGGCCTGTGGGGGGGCGGAGGAGTCTGAATCTGGGGGGGCGAATGATGGGCGACCGGCGATCGTGGCCACCAGTACGATCCTGGCGGATTTGACGACGGAGTTGGTGGGGGATCAGGCGCGGGTGATTGGCCTGCTGAAGCCGGGGGATGACCCTCATATTTATGAGCCGGTACCCCAGGACAGCCGCGCCCTGGAGGAGGCGGATTTGATTGTTTATAACGGCTACAATCTCGAACCCCAGTTGATTCGCCTGATGCGCGCGGCGGGGGCGACGGTGCCCCAGGTGGCGATCGCGGAGGCGGCGGCTCCCCTCTCGACGGACTATAACGGGGCGACGGTGCCGGATCCCCATGTGTGGGGGGATGCCCGCAATGCGATCGCCATGGTGGAGCGGCTAGAGGGGGCGATCGCGGAGCAGTTTCCGGCCCTGGGCGATCGCGTGGACGCCCAGGGGGCGAATTTAATAAAAACCCTGGAGGCGCTCCACCGGTGGATTAGCGCCCAAATTGCCACCATTCCCGAGGGCCAGCGGCGGCTGGTGACCTCCCACGATGCTTTTCAGTACTATGCCAATGCCTACGGGATCCCCGTCGCCGGGACGCTCATTGGCATCAGCACCGAGGAGCAGCCCAGCGCCCGCACGGTGGAGGCCCTGGCCTCGGCGATTCGGGCGGCCCGGATTCCCACGATTTTTGCGGAAACCACCGTCAATCCGGCGCTGCTGAAAACCGTGGCGGCGGAGGCGGGGGTGCAACTGGCGGATCAAGAGCTCTATGCGGATTCCGTGGGGGCTCCGGGCAGCGGCGCGGAAACCTATGTGACGATGATGGTGGCCAATACCCGCGCGATCGTGGAGGGGTTGGGGGGCCGCTATGAACCGTTTGTGGATCCGGCGGCTTCTACGGATGATGCGCGATCGCAACCATAAAAAAATTCCTCAAAAGCTCCGTTCCGCCTCTGTCAAAATCAAAAATTAACGGTAGGGTGCGTTCGGTCCTATTCAGCTTAATGCGATCGCCCTTCTATCCCGAACGCACCGCCCCAGTCCCAATCGACGCGATCGCCTATCCTAGCCTAGGATCCCGGTGATACAGGTTGATTCTATTCATTGGCGAGGTTGATCAGTGATCTCCACAGGTGTCGGTGCGTTCGGAGAAAGGACGCGATCGCGTTGGGCTAAAAGTTACCGAACGCACCCTACCGGTGATTTATTAATTATTGAATTTTGCATAAATATTCCTGGATTGCGAGGCGGTGGGGGCGCGATCGCGCGATTTCAACAACATCAGGTCAAAAATGCAATTTCTAAAGATGTAGAAGCGCAGGAATTCAACGGCACGGACATTTCGAGATACCTTGGACGAGTTGACCCGTTAACGAAACAATCGCCCTTAGACCCATGGTTTTAACCCCCTCTACGATGCTGCCCCTGGGGACGATCGCGCCGGACTTTGACCTGCCGGAGGTGGTGTCGGGCCAGCGGATTTCCCTGGATGTCCTGGTGCCCGCCGCGAGCCCCCGCCCGCTGTTGGTGATGTTTATTTGTGAGCATTGCCCCTATGTGAAGCATGTGCAGACGGCCCTGGCGGATCTCGGGCGGGACTGGGGCGATCGCGTGGCGATCGTGGCCATCAGCGCCAACGATGCGGCCACCCATCCCACGGACGGGCCGGAGGGGCTGCGGGCCATGGCCGTCGCCCAGGGATTTACGTTTCCCCTGTGCTATGACGAAACCCAGGCGATCGCGAAAGCCTACACCGCCGCCTGTACGCCGGACTTTTTCCTGTTTGATGGCGATCGCCGCCTGACCTATCGCGGCCAGTTGGACGATAGCCGACCGGGGAATGGCAAACCGGTGACGGGGCAGGATCTGCGGGCCGCGATCGCCGCGACGGTGGCGGGGGAACCGGTACCCGAGCCGCAAATCCCGAGCATCGGCTGCAATATCAAGTGGAAATCGGGCAATGCCCCCAGCTATTTTGGTGCGTAATTTCCATTACCCTTTGCGTCATTTTGGTGCGTAATGTGAGAAGACTCGGTGGCGCGATCGCCCTGGCGGCGGTCCTCTGGCAGTCCTGGGTGGCGGTGGGCAGCGGGCCGGGGGGTGGGGGGCGATCGCGCGATCGCTCAGATGCCTTGGGCCTGCCCCTCCCCTTCCAGAATCCGTCCCCGCAGGTCGCCCAGGGTACGCCTCCCCCAACGGCCCCCTGGAGACCCGACGCCGCCACCCTGCAAGAGTTTGAGGCGATCGCCTTTGGGGGGGAATTTTCCCGCGATCGCAGCCTCCAGGTCATCCGCAAATGGGCCACGGATCTGCGCATCGCGATCGCCGGACGCCCCACCCAAGGGGATCTCGAAACCCTAGAGCGCACCATCGCCGACCTCAGTGGCCTCATCGCCCCCCGGCGGATCCGCCTAGAGCGCCAAAATTCCAATGTCGCGATCCATTTTGTCCCCACCGCCGAATTCCGCCGCATTGAACCCAACTATGTCGAAGGGAATCGGGGATTTTTCTACGTGTGGTGGAATAATCGCTCGGAAATCACGCGATCGCGCATCCTCATCGCCACGGACGGCATCACGCAAGCGGAGCGATCGCACCTGATCCGCGAAGAACTCACCCAATCCCTCGGCCTGATGAACGACAGTTGGCGCGACCCCGCCAGCACCTTCTATCAAGGCTGGACCGCCACTCAAACCTACACGGACCGCGATCGCGCCATCATCCGCCTGCTCTACGATCCGCGCATCCGACCGGGCATGAACCGCCGCGAGGTCCGCCGCGCGATCGCATCCCCATAGACCCCCAAAAAGCAAAACAAGGGACGAAAAAAGCCCCTTGCTCCAAACAACATAACCCTAGTGAATGGGCGACTCTGAAGGTGCGTTTCTAAAGCAAATACAGCAGCACAAACAAAATAATCCAGATCACATCCACAAAGTGCCAATACAGTTCCGCCGCCTCAATGCCGAAGTGGGATTGGCTCGAATAATGCCCCTCCCGCCGCGATCGCCACAGCACCGCCAGCATCAGCATCAGCCCAAAGGCCACATGGAGCCCGTGGAACCCCGTTAGCACATAGAACGTACTGGCAAAAAGATTATCCGTCAGGCCAAATTCCAGGTGGAAATACTCATAGAGTTGCCCCACCAAAAACACCGCCCCCATGGCCGCCGTAATGGCAAACCAAAGGCGCATTCCCTTCACGTCATCTTTTTTGATCGCCTCATCGGCCCGGTGGACCACAAAACTGCTGGAAATCAGGATCAGCGTATTGACTCCCGGCAGCAGCAATTCTAGTTTCGGCGTACCCACGGGGGGCCATTCCGGCGCAACCGCCCGGAACGTGAGATAGGCCGCAAACAGGCCCAGAAAAATCATTGCCTCCGCCACTAGGAAGACAAAAATGCCGAACAGCCGATGGTCCGGATGGGCACTGTGGCCACCGTGGCCGTGGCCCTGCTCGACACCGATCGCGGTGGTGCTATTGACCGTAGAACCTTGCATGGGAATGGTGAAATCCTAGATACATCGGGGACAGATTGCGACCCGTTCAAGACTTCTTCAGTTTGGGTCCGTTTCAGAAACAAAAGGCTTAGGAGATATCGTCATTTCCGTCGCCGTAGGGGTTAGGTCTCCCAACCCTCGCCCCACCGATCACCCCCAACCCATTCAACCCTGGGACTATCAGGAACTGTGGGGCTGGGCGGGGAGACGGGGCGGGGGGGTGCCCTGGGGACTGGGCGGGGAGACGGGGCGGGGGGTGTCCTGGGGGCTGGGCGGGGAGACCCCGCCCCTACGGCAATCGGGGATGGGAGGCGCGAAACTCGAATTTATGCGCCGCCAAGAATATCCGACGCCTTCAGGTCCGAGATCTTGCGCCGGCGATCGCCCTGCTTCACAAAGCCATAGTCATAGGGGCCAGTTTTCGGCACCGGCACCCCATCAAAATTGTGCTCCGGCGGCGGCGACGCCACGGTCCATTCCAGCGTCAGGGCATTCCACGGGTTCGGCCCCGCGATCGGCCCCGATCGCCAGCTATAGATCGCATTCACTAGGAACGGAATCGTAGACACCGCCAGAATGTACGACCCAATGCTGCAAATGGCATTAATCGTCGCGAACTGCGGATCATATTCCGCCACCCGGCGCGGCATCCCCATCAGGCCCAGGTAGTGCATGGGCAAAAAGCACAGGTTGAAGCCCACAAACGTCAAGACAAAATGAATCTTGCCCCAGGTTTCATTGAGCATCCGCCCCGTCATTTTCGGGAACCAGTGGTAGATCGACGCATATAGCCCAAACACCGATCCCCCAAACAGCACATAGTGCAAATGGGCCACGATGAAATAGGTGTCATGGACATGGATATCAAAGGGCACCGACGCCACCATCACCCCGCTCAGGCCCCCCACCACAAACATGGAAATGAAACCTAGGGCAAAGAGCATCGGCGAATTGAGGCGAATCTTGCCCCCCCAAACCGTCGCCAACCAGCCAAAGATTTTGATCCCCGTCGGCACGGCGATCACCATCGTCGCCACCATGAAAAACATCCGCAGCCACGCCGGGGTGCCGCTGGTGAACATGTGGTGCGCCCAAACAATTAAGCCCAAAAAGCTAATCGCCATGCTGGAATAGGCGATCGCCTTGTAGCCAAAAATCGGCTTACGGGCATGGACCGGCAAAATTTCCGAGATCGTGCCAAACACCGGCAGGATCATGATGTAAACCGCCGGGTGGGAATAGAACCAGAACATATGCTGGTACACCACCGGATCGCCCCCACCGGCGGGGTTGAAGAAATTGGTGCCCGCCATCAGGTCAAAGGACAGCAAAATCAACGCCCCCGCCAACACCGGCGTGGACAGCAAAATCAAAATGGACGCCGCCAGCATCGCCCAGCAAAACAGGGGCATGGTGTTGATCTTGATGGACGGGGCGCGCATCTTCAGGATTGTTGTGAAGAAGTTCACGGCCCCCAGGATCGACGAGGTGCCCAAAATAAGAACACTCAGGATCCAGATAAATTCCCCCGCCTTGCCGTTGACCAAACTCAGGGGCGGGTAGGAGGTCCAGCCGGACGCGGCGGCCCCGGTGCCGGTGAAGAAGCTCATGATCAGCAGCAGGCCACCGGGGGGAATCATCCAAAAGGCCAGGGCATTGAGTTTCGGGAATGCCATGTCCTGCGCGCCGATCAGCAGGGGGATCAAATAATTCCCCAACGCGCCGGTGCCTGCGGGGACGATCCACAGGAAGATCATGATCGTGGCGTGGATCGTGAACAGTTGGTTGTAGAGTTCACGGCTGACGAAATCCACCTCGGGGGTGGCCAGCTCCAGGCGCACGGCGGTGGCGAGGGCTCCGCCGATCATATAGAAGATGAAGCTGGTGACCAGGTATTGGATGCCAATGACCTTGTGGTCGGTGCTGAAGGTGAAATATTTCCACCAGGGGGTGGTTTCCGGTAGCCCGATGTCGGGGGCTGGGGCGGTGGATAGTTCTGCTTGTGCCATGGATGGGGTTGGGAACCGTTCTTGACTAAACCTTTCTCTGGGGCGAGGTCGCTAAAAAGCGTTCTGCCGAGGGTGCGGATGAGGGGTGCGTTTGGGATGGCTCTAGGGCTGGAGTTGGGCGATCGCGCCGGGATCAATGCCCAGTTCTGCGCCGTAGGGGGCCAGGTAGTCCGCGTCGCTCAGTTGCTTAGTGGGGATGGCCGCCGCGATCGCGGACTGATCTAACCCCGCCGCCGCCACCATGCTAGTTTTCCAGGCGGCATAGTCCTCGGGGGAATCCACCACCACCTCCGCCCGCATGGCCCCGTGGTAGGAGCCGCACAGTTCCGCACAGACGATCGGGTAATGCCCCGTCACCGTGGGCTTGAAGCGAAGCTGGGTCATCTGGCCGGGGATCGCATCCTGCTTCAGGCGAAACTGCGGAATCCAGAAGGCGTGGAGCACATCCTGGGCCACGATATTCAACTGCACATCCTGGTCCACGGGCACATGGAGATCGCCCGACATGATGCCGTCATTGGCGTAGTTGAAGAGCCACGCATATTGCAGGCCCGTCACATCGATCGTCACATCCGGCCCCTTGCCCATGCTGTCGGGATCCGCGCCGACGCCGTAGGCCACCTGACGGCCGTTGCCCATGTCCGGGGCCATGCCATCGAGGGGGGCCGCGATCGCCGCGCCGCCGTGGTGATGATGGTGCGCGATCGCCGTGCCGCCCGCCGCCATCGGATCCAGGCCGCCCATGGCGTTATAGACCTCATAGCTATAGATGGAAATCGCCAGGACGATCGCGGCGGGGATCGACGTCCACAGCACCTCCAGGGGGATATTGCCGCGAATGGGGGGACCATCCGTCTCATCGCCGGGACGCTGGCGAAACACAATGACCGCATAGATCAGCAGCCCCTGCACCAGCAGGAACAGCCCCACCGAAACGGTCAACATCGTATTAAAGAGCCCATCAACTAGGGCAGCATCGGCGGTGGCGGGTACGGGCAACAGGTGGTTGTGCTGGCCGAACCAAAGGCTAAAGAGCGTCAGCCCGATGCCGCCGAGCATGGCCAGGATCGTGTTGGGAATTTTCACGGCTCACTCGAACTCAAGGGTCGAAAAACTAGGGATCAAGGGAAATTGAGGGAAATGGACGGAATTAAGGGGCCATAAAACGCCATAACGGAACAGGTCCGGCGGCGGTAGCGCGGCGTGGGGGCCTTGGGGGGCGTCACGGCCAGGAGCGCCGCCTCGGGGCAGCCCTGTGATTGTGGCCCACGCCCCAGGGGAGGGGGTGTATCACGGGTGACCCCTGGGCCTGTTCCCCTACCAAGTTAAAACAGGGATCTGGGGGACCGACGGGCCGGGAGCAAAATCTTTATTAAGTTTTGATCGGCGTTGATCGGGCCACCGGGGGGATTTTGGGCGGCGCGATCGCGGTTGGTGGCGATCGCCACGGTCCCATTCCAGCCCCTGGGGTACGGTGAGTAGGATTGCCTAGGGGTTCCCTAAAAATAGCCCAAAGCCTGAGGGTGCAACCATTTTTAGCCCTGCATCCCGATCCGGCGGAGAAATTTGATGAAGACCTGTGCCCCACCCATCACAGAACGTTACGGAATCGCGAGGGGGCGATCGCGTCCCCAAAAACAATACGTTATGGTGACGGCAAACGGCGACCCGTGATGGCCCCCGCTGGCCCCATCCCACGGCCCGACCGGCCCCCTTGCCCCGCCCCCCCCGACTCCATTCCCAACCCCTTGGCATTGGCATATGGCAGAGACCACCTTCCAGCAGTTTCGCAATCCCTTGGCCCGTCTACGGCGCGCGGCGGCGACCCAGCCCGATCCGACGGCGGCGCGCGATCGCATCCGTTGGCTGGCCTTTCGGCTGGCCTTCGGGACGTGGCTGCTCATGGCCGTCGGCAGTGCGACGCGGGTGGCGAATGCGGGCCTCGCTTGCCCGGACTGGCCCCTGTGCTACGGGCAGGCGCTCCCCTGGACCCAGATGAACCTTCAGGTGTTTCTGGAGTGGTTCCATCGGCTCGATGCGGGCCTGTTGGGCCTGGGCACGCTGGGGATGGTGGTGATGGCGTTGGGGGCGCGGCGATCGCTCCCCCGGTGGGTGCCGCCGGTGACGGTGCTGGCGTTGGTGCTGATTGTGGCCCAGGCGGCGTTGGGGGCGCTGACGGTGACGGAGCTGCTGCGGTTTGACATTGTGACGGCCCATTTGGGGATGGCGCTGCTGTTTTTCTGCACGCTCTTGACCCTGGGGACGGCGCTGCTGCCCCACCGGGGGATGGGGTCGGCGGGGGCGTTGCGGTGGCTGGGGGGGGCGTCCGCGATCGCGATCTACGGCCAGAGCATTGCGGGGGGGCTGGTCGGTTCCCGCTGGGCGTTGCACCAATGTCTGGATCTGGCGCAACTGTGTGGGACGGTCCATGGCCACCTGCTGGGGATTGTGCCCGCCGTGGTGCTGCCGGCGACGCTGCTGGGCCGCGCGTGGCGGACTCCGGCCCTCCATCCCTGGCTGCGGCGGCTGCGCTGGGCGATCGCGGGGCTCCTGGGGCTGCAACTGCTGGTGGGCTACGGCACGTTCCGTCTGCACCTGCAAATTGAACCCCTCACGGTTCTCCACCAGGCGGTGGGGGCGGCCCTCCTCGGATCCCTGGTGGTGTTTACGGTTCTGGCCTGCCGCGACGGTCAAACGGGCAATCAGCACGCCGCGATCGCGGATCCAACCCCCTAAATCCAGACCGATTCCCTGAAGAATGTTCCCCCATCCACAATCCAACTTTTTCTGGTAATTTCTTTGGATTTTGAGGATATTTGGGATTTTGTGGCGATGGTCACCCCCTAACTTCAGCCGCCTCCATTAACCTAGGTCAAGCTCGCCAATCCTGTGCCAAACGACGCCAAACCTTAAATCTACTGCCCCAAAACGGCCCCGCGCCCCTCGGATACGAAACCGTTAGGTGAAACGGTCCCCCCAAGACTTGAACGATGGAGAGTTTGAGAACCCATGCAGAACCTTGCACGCGCCAATGGCTGGAGCGGCGATCGCCGTCACCATGACAACCTCTGGCAGGTTTGCCGGAGCTACTACCAGTTGGCGAAACCGCGCATCATCATCCTGCTGCTGATCACGACGGCGGCGGCCATGTGGGTGGCGGGCCATGGCCGGGTACACCTGGGGCTGTTCCTCGGGACGCTGGCGGGGGGTGCCCTGTCGGCGGCGTCGGCGAATGCCATTAATTGCCTCTACGATCGCGACATTGACCTGATCATGGAGCGCACCCGCACGCGGCCCATTCCGTCGGGGCGGATCCGGCCTCGGGATGGGTTGATCTATGCGGTGACGTTGGCGGCGATCGCCTTTGGCCTGTTGGCGACGGTGGCGAACCTGCTGGCGGCGCTGCTGGCGATGGCGGGGATCGTGGTGTATGTGCTGGTGTATACCCACTGGCTCAAGCGCCACAGTGTGCAAAATATCGTCATTGGCGGCGCGGCGGGGGCGATTCCGCCGTTGGTGGGCTGGGCGGCGGTGACGGGCGGTTTGAGCGCTGAGGCGTGGCTGCTGTTTTGGATTATTGCCATCTGGACGCCGCCCCATTTCTGGGCGCTGGCCCTGCTGATTCGGGATGACTACGAGAATGTGGGGGTGCCGATGCTGCCGGTGATTAAGGGCAGTGAGGAGACGGCGCGGCAGATTTGGTGGTATTCGGTGGCGCTGATTCCCCTGACCCTGATGCTGACCTATCCCCTGGCGGCGTCGGGGGTGCTGTATCTGGTGGCGGCCCTGTATTTGGGGGGGCTGTTTTTGGTGAAGGCGTGGCTGCTCCTCAAGGCTCCCGACGATCGCGATCGCGCCCGGTCGCTATTCAAATATTCGATTTTTTACCTGATGCTGCTGTGTGCGGCGATGACGGTGGATAGTTTGCCGATGGTGCAGGAGATTAATGGGGCGATCGCGGCGGACTGGCGGGGCATTTTGAGCGCGGTGCCGATGCTGAATGTGAGCTAATGGGAGGGTAGGGTTAAGTCATGCCCCCAGAAACCTCCCCAGAAACCGACCAAACGCCGCTAGTTTCCGTCATTATTCCGGCCTATAACGGGGCGGCCACCATTGGCGAGACGATCGCGTCGGTGCGATCGCAAACCCTGCTGGACTGGGAGCTAATTGTCATTGACGATGGCTCGACGGATGGGACGGCGGCGGCGGTGCGGGCGATCGCGGAGTCCACGGGGGATGGGCGGATCACGGTGATCTCCATCGCCAATGGGGGGGTGTCGGCGGCGCGGAATTTCGGGGCGGCGCGATCGCGGGGGACTTACCTCAGCTTCATTGATGCGGATGACCTGTGGACGGCGGATAAGCTCGAAGCCCAGGTGCGGATTTTGCGATCGCGGCCCGGTGCGGCGGTGGCCTATAGCTGGGTCGATTGCGTGGACGGGGACGGGCTCATGCGGGTGCGGCGCGGGGGCTACAGCCTCGGGGTGGGGGCGCTCCAGCGGAAGCTGACGTTGATTGACACCATCGAAAGCGGCTCGAATGTGCTGGTGACGCGATCGGCGTTTGAGGCGGTGGGGGGGTTTGATGAAACCCTGACCCACGGGGAGGATTGGGATTTGTGGCTGCGGCTGTCGGCGCGGTTTGCCTACGCAGTGGTGCCTGCGCCCCAGGTGCTCTACCGTCAGCGGCCCGGTTCGGCGTCGGCGAATGTCTGGAAAATGGAGCGCCAGAGTATGGGGATCATTGACCGGGCGATCGCGCGGCTCGGGGATGGTTCCACGCTGGCGGGGCCGATGCCTGAGGGCGATCGCGAGGTTCTAAAGCGGCGGAGTGTGACCAATCGCTACCGCATTCTGGCCTTTGAGGCGCTGGATGGCCCGCGATCGCGGCGGCGAACCCTCACGGCCCTGCGATATTTTCACCAAGTTTTACGGCGGGATCGGAATTTGTGGCGGCGGCCCTGGCGATCGCGTACCATCGCCCTGCTGACCAAACTCGCCCTGTTGATCCTGGTGCCCCATCGGTTGAGCGGCGGCTGGCTGGGCCGCGATCGCCTCAAAAATGCCGAGGATCTCCTGCTCTGGACCATTGAAACCCAGCCCTAGATTTCCGCTAATGTCTGCTAATCCCCGTTGATCTCTGCGGAAATTCCTTGATCCCCATGCCCCGCGTCTCCGTCATCATCCCCGCCTACAACGCCACCGCCACGATCGCGGCCACCCTCGACAGCCTCGCGGCCCAAACCTTCCAAGATTTCGAGGCGATCATTATTGATGACGGCTCCACCGACGGCACCGGCCCCGCGATCGCGGCGTGGATTGCGGAACGGCACGAAACCCGCCTGCGGGTGCATCGACAGGACAACGGCGGCCAGGCCCGCGCCCGCAATCGCGGCATCGAGCTTGCCCAGGGGGAGTATGTTGCGTTCCTGGATGCGGACGACTGCTGGAGCCCCGACAAATTAGAAGCCCAGGTGTACGCCCTCGATGCCCTGCCCACGGCGGGATTGGCCTATAGCTGGAGCGATTGCGTCGATGCCCACGGCCGCTGGGTCCGCCCCGGTAGCTGCGTCAGCATCAACGGCGACGCCCGCCCCGCCCTGCTCCTACAAAATTTTTTAGACAATGGCTCCACCCCCCTGATCCGGCGATCGGTCCTGGCGGAGGTGGGCGGTTTTGACCCGGCCCTGCGCCCCTCGGAGGATTGGGATCTGTGGCTGCGCATTAGCGATCGCCACCCCTTCGTTGCGATCCCCGTCCCCCAGGTGCAGTATCGCCTCGCGGCCTACAGCGCCTCGGTGAATATCGCCGCCCTGGAGCGGGGATCGCGCGCCACCCTGGAACGGGCCTTTGAGCGCGCCCCCGCCGAGTTACAAAACCTCAAACGCCGCAGCCTCGCCAATCTATATGAATACCTATTTTTCCAAACCTTCAGCGGGGCCATCCGTCGGCGGGCCATTCCCCCGGCCTTCCGCTACCTGTTCCAGGCCCTGCGCTACGACCCGGCCCTGCGCCGCCGCCCCGATCGCTGGCTGCCCGCCCTCTGGAAGGCGATCGCCACGGCCCTGCTGCCCAACCGCCTCGCCCAGCGAGCCCTAAACCGTTTCGGCAAGGCGAACCACGCCCACACCCCCATCCTGGCGAGTATCCAAACCGCGATCGCGACGGACGATTGACGGGTGCTCCAGGATTTCCCTAGACCCGCGTCAGGACAAATACACTGCCCCCATTGCCGCGCCCGATCCGCAGATTTTCATCCAGATAGGTCACATCCAGCCAGCCCTGCTGCCCCTCGGGATTGAGCTTGGCATCGATCGCGGGGAACCGGCGGGGATCTTCGAGGCGATCAAGCCAGCGATCGAGCCCCTCCGGCCCGTCCCCATAGCCCACCCAGGTTTGCAGGCCAATCACCAGCCGCTGGAACCGCACCTGCACCCGCCGGGGCGACACCACCTCAAAATTCGCCGCCACACTCACCAGGCCCCCCAGCGCCTTACCCACCAGGGGCGTGCGATCATTCACCAGCGCCACGTTATAGACCCGGCCCGCCCCCACCCGCAGACATTGATAAATCTCCCCCAGGCGGATCAACGGCGGGCGATCGAGCCCCAGCAACTCGCCGCTGGTGGTGTAGCGCAGTCGCCAATTGCCATTGAGTAGCTCCGCCGCCTCCGTGGGCCGGGGAGTGGGGTTGCGATCTTCGAGCTTCGCGATCGCGGTGAGGATTTCCGCCTTTTCCGAAGCCGTGGCGCGGTTACCCAGCCTCGTCGGCGCGATCATTGTCAGCAGATCCGATTGACTGAGCATAGGACTGATTTAGAACCGGGGGGATGGGTAGGGAATTGGCTTTGATCTTGACAGGGCCGCTCCCCTATCGCAAGACTAAGGTTTGGCCCAAAATTGCGGCCAGCCCGTCCGATCGCCCCACGCAGGCCCTATGAAACATAACCCCGCCCTTCAAGAATCCCCCCGCCGCAGCCGCGCCCCCCTGATCCCTAGCCATGAAAATGCGTCGATTTTGGCGTGGCTAGAGTCCACCGGTCGCCTGCGCGATCGCGATGATAAGGAACTGGATTTCCTGGAGCGGGACGAGGAAATCGCCGACATGCTGGTGGGCGAAGATACCACCTATGAAGAGGAAGAAGAGGAACTGGACGACTAAGGCCCTAGGGGAGTCTCCCCCCACCCCGCCCAGGCTAGGGCCACCTGCAAAACTGCCCTAGGTTACGGTGCGATCGCCAATTCCCGCGCGATCGCATCGTCATATTGGGCGAAGCATGTTTTAATTGCCGGTGAAGAGGTGCCGCGATCGCCGCGTTCCGCCCCCAAAGGGATCGCCCTAGGTTTTCGACTCCGGTTCTTTGAAGATTTAACAAGCTTCAGGGTTTAGGGGACGCGATCGCGGATGTAACGATCATCACGGGCTTTAGGATTTACCGAGCCGCCCTGAAACTACCCCAAACAGTTGTTTTAGGCTCCGGTCGGTCCGCCCCTGGCCCCGTGGATCGAGTGTGTGTGGAGTGAACTGAGCGAGCGTTGAGTTGTGGATGCAAAGTTTTCAACAAACCCCTCTTTTCCATTGACGGGTCGCCAACTGTTTTGGTTGCTGACGACCGGAGCGACGGCGGCGGCGGTGGCCCTGGATCAGACGGCGGGCCGCGCGCCCTATGGATTGACGTCCCTGACGGTGCCCCTGGTGCTGACGATGGCGGCGACGGCGGCGGTGGGTGCCTGGGCGGTGCCCCTGCTGCGGCGACTGAAGACGGGTCAATTTATCCGGGAAGATGGCCCCCAATCCCATCTCAGTAAGGCGGGAACGCCGACGATGGGGGGGGTCTTTTTTATACCGACGGCGGTGGCGATCGCCCTGGCGGTGAGCTGTGCCTGTGGGTTTTCGAGCCAGAGCTGGCTGGATCTGGGGGCCGTGTCGCTGTTGACCTTGGGCTATGGGGCGATCGGCTGGGTGGATGACTGGCAGGTGCTGCGCCGCCGCTCGAATAAGGGCATTTCACCGCGCATGAAGCTGCTGTTGCAGGTGGCGTTGGGGTCGGCGTTTTGCGTGTGGCTGGCCCTGAGCCGGGGTGCGATCGCGACGACGATCGCCCTGCCGCTGGGTCTGTCGCTGCCCTTGGGGGTTGCCTTCTGGCCCTTTGCGGGGTTTGCGATCGTGGGGGGCAGCAATGCCACGAATTTGACCGATGGCCTCGATGGTCTGGCCGGGGGTACCGCCGCGATCGCCTTTCTGGGCATGGGGGTGATTGTGGCCCCGAATTCGCCGGAGTTGGGCATGTTCTGCGCCGCGATCGCGGGGGGCTGCCTGGGCTTTTTGGCCTATAACCGCAATCCTGCGCGGGTGTTCATGGGGGATACGGGTTCCCTGGCGTTGGGGGCAGCCCTGGCGGCGGTGGGGCTCATGTCCGGCTCCGTGTGGAGCTTGATTTTAATTGGCGGCCTGTTCACGGCGGAAACCCTGTCGGTGGTTTTGCAGGTGAGCTACTACAAGGCCACGAAAGGCCCGGATGGCAAGGGCAAGCGCCTGTTCCGCATGGCTCCGCTGCACCACCATTTTGAGCTGTCGGGCTGGTCGGAGCTGCGGGTGGTGGCGTCGTTCTATCTGGTGGCGGTGGCCCTGGTGCTGCTGGCCCTGGCCTTCCCGGCGGGTTCGCCCGTTTAGCTTTGGCGCGATTAACCTCTGGAGGTCGCCCCCCGGCGATCGCCCTGCTGTTGACGGTGGCGGTGGGGGTGTTGGCGGTTTCGACCGCTGGCGTCCTCACCCGCTTTGCTATGGGGGCGGCGGATCGGTTTGATGGGCCGTTTGCGGTGGCCCTGGCGGCGGGGCGGCTCCTGTTTGCGGCGCTGCTGTTGGGGCCAGCGTGGGTAGAGTTGGGGCGATCGCGCGGACGGACCCACCCCCTGGCCTACGGCTTCGCGATCGCGGCGGGGCTACTGCTGGCCCTGCACTTTGGCTGCTGGATGACCTCCTTGGCCTACACCACCGTTGCCGCTTCGACGGTGCTGGTGACCACCAATCCCATTTGGATTGCCCTGATCCAGTGGCTCCTCGGCCAGGGGCGACCGTCAGTAAAAACCGGCCTAGGAATTGCCGTGGCCCTGGCAGGAAGCGCGATCTTGGCCCTCGGTTCCGGCGATGCAACGGAAAGCGCGATCGCGTCCCAACCGCTTCTGGGTAACAGTCTGGCCCTGGTGGGGGCGATCGCCGCCAGCGGGTATCTCATCCTCGGCCAACGGGCGCAGGGGGCGGGGTTATCGATTCAGGGCTACGCCGCGATCGCCTATGGAACCGCCGCGATCGCCCTGATCCCCCTGCCGATCCTGGGGGGAGTCCCCCTGACCGGCCAGCCCCCCGCCGTCTATGGCTGGCTTGTGGCCATGGCCGTGGTGCCCCAGGTAATCGGCCACACCAGCTTGAACTGGTCCATGCGCTGGCTGGCCCCGGATTTGGTGGCCCTGGCGATCCTCTTTGAACCGGTGGGGGCGAGTCTTCTGGCGTGGCTATGGCTCAAGGAAGTGCCCAGCGCCGCCACGGGCATCGGTGCGATCGCCATTGGCACCGGCGTACTCCTGGCAACCCGCGATCGCTAAACCGCCCCGAATTGGTCTGGATTGATAGGATGTGGACTGCCCTGACCCCCCAACTCCCCCCGTGCTGCCCGATCGCGATCGCGAACTGACCTTTGCCCCCTGCCGCGCCTGCCACGTCTGGGTACCCGGCCCCGCATGGCGCTGCCCCGAATGCGGCGCGGCCCGGTTAGAAGCCCTCCCCGCCGCCGTCGCCGACTGGTCCAGCGTCATCACCGACCAGGACTGGCTGACCATCGATGACGAAGCGCTCCTAAAACCCCTCTTCGCCCACTTTCGCCGCCAAGCCTACGATCGCGGCCTCGGACCCATCGTGGCCGATCGCGCCTTTTTCCGCCAAACGGGTCGCGTGCCCGATCGCCGCTGGTACCTGGGGTCCACCTTTGGCGATCGCCCCACCGCCGCCGATCAGCGCGCCTACCAAACCTATCTCCTCGCCGCCGCCCACCGGGCCGCCAAACCCCTCACCTGGGCGATCGAACAATTTCAGCAGGAATTTGGCCCCCACTGTCCTTGGCCCAAGCCCCCCTGATTTCCCTACCCCATCCGACCAACCGTAGGGGCGGGGTTTTCCCGCCCGTTCCCGCCTGACCCTGCCCGTTCCCGTGATCCCTGAAATCCCCAAGGGCAGCGCCTAGACTCCGTATAGGCCCGCCACATAGTCGCCGTAGCCGTTGTAGGGCAGCGTCGGCACCCGTTGCCAAGCGATCGCCGGACCCGGCCCCATGAGCCGCTCCGTCGCCTGGGACCAGCGGGGGTGGGGCACCTCCGGTTCCACATTCGCCTCGAAGCCGTATTCATTGGCCGCCAGCGTATTCCAGAATGTTGCCGGTTGGTTGTCCAAAAATTCCACCTTCACGATGGATTTTGCCCCCTTAAAGCCATATTTCCAGGGCAACACCGCGCGGATCGGTGCCCCATGCTGCTTCGGCAGGGGTTCCCCATAGACCCCCAGGGCAAAGAAGGCCAGTTCATTGGCCATTTCATCAAGCCGTAGCCCCTCGGTATAGGGCCAGGGGAGCCGTCCGAGGGACCATCCCGGCCCCATGGTCACGTCCTTGTCGTAATAGGACGTAAATCGCACGAATTTGGCTGAAGGGAGCGGATCGGCGGCGGCGATGAGCTTGTGCATGGGGAAACCGAGCCAGGGCACCACCATGGCCCAGGCTTCCACGCAGCGGAACCGGTAGATGCGCTCTTCGATCGGAAAGGTTTTGTAGAGATCGTCGCGATCGTAGGTGCGGGGATTTTTGACGAGGCCGCCCACTTCGACGGTCCAGGGATCCGTGGGGAGGCGCTGGGCCCGCTGGGCGATGTCCTTCGTGCCGCCGAATTCGTAGAAGTTGTTGTAGCTGTTGGCGATGCGTTTTTCCGTGAGCGATCGCCCCGGATCCGCAAAGGCCCTATTGCGTTCGACCCCTAGAAAGGGCGCTTGGAGGTTCGTCGGCGGGGGCGGTGCGGCGGGGGATGACGGCGCGATCGCGATCGCCCCATCTTGCCGCTGGCAGCTTTGGAGCAGGGGGCTGACGGCCGCCCCGATGCCTGCCCCCACCAGGGTTTTCAGCAGGCGACGGCGATTCCAGAAGAGGGATTCGTCCGTGGCGCGGGACTCGGGCAGTTGCCAGTCGGGGGGTAGGTGGCTGAAAACCATGGTGTTTTGTGGGGGGCGAGGTCAGGCTCGGGGAGGGGGGCGATCGCGGCGAACCTATTCGTCCTCAGCGAAGATGTATTTCGTCAGTTCGCTGGCGTCCGGTTCCGGGCTTTCTAGGGCGAAGGTCACCGCTTCATTGACCTCCTCCTGGATGCGCTTTTGGATGTCCTTGAGTTCCTCGGCGGTGGCGAGGCTGTTCTCGATTAGGTGATCCCCCAGCTTGGTGATGGGGTCGCGCACCTGCCACACGCTCTTCTCGTCGGGCGATCGCAGCTCGTCAGGATCCGCGAGGGAGTGGCCCCGGAACCGGTAGGTCAGCGCTTCGATCACCGTCGGCCCTTCACCGGCCCGCGCCCGGGCGATCGCCTCCTGGGCAACCCCCCGCACCGCCAGCACGTCCATGCCGTCCACCTCGACACCGGGCATCCCGAAGGCGGGGCCTTTCTTATAAATCTCGGGGACGGAGGTGGCGCGCTCGTGGGCCATGCCGATCGCCCACTTGTTGTTTTCGATCACAAACAGGATCGGCAGTTTCCAGAGGGCGGCCATGTTCAGGCATTCAAAGAACTGGCCGTTATTGGCGGCCCCATCGCCGAAGAAGCAGGCGGTCACCTGATCGGCGTTCGGATCGTTCATGGCCTCCCGGCGGTACTTGGTCTGGAAGGCGACGCCCGTGGCGACGGGGATCCCTTCCGCCACGAAGGCATAGCCCCCGAGGAGATTGTGGGGCGCAGAGAAGAGGTGCATGGAGCCGCCGCGCCCTTTGCTGCAACCGGTGGCCTTGCCGAACAGTTCCGCCATCACTTCCTTGGCGGGCACCCCGGCGCTGAGGGCGTGGACGTGGTCGCGGTAGGTGCTGGAAACAAAGTCTTCGTCCCGGCGCATGGCGCGGATGATGCCGGTGGAAACCGCCTCTTGGCCGTTGTAGAGGTGGACGAAGCCAAACATTTTGCCCCGATAGTACATTTCGGCGCACTTGTCTTCAAATAGACGCCCGAGGGTCATGTCCTCGTAGAGCATCAGCCCCTCTTCGCGCGTGACGGTGGCGCGCGTGGTGGGGACGGCGGGAAGTACGCGTTCTTGTACCATGCTCGTTCTGTGTCCTTGCTGCATTCCTAGCTACGGCGGTTTGGGGCGGCTGGGTTGGGCTGGCCTTGGCCCCTAAACCTACCTACAATAACCCGGAATTTCGCTGGATTTGCGCTGGAGTTTTGGGGCGATGGGTGGGGGCGCTGCCCCGATCGCGGGGGAGCAAAATCCATGGGGGGTGATGGGATGGATGGGCTATCAATGGGGCCGTTGGTGGGGGCGATCGCGGGGTGGGTGAAGCGACCTCGGGGAAGATTTTGCGTGCCGGGGCACCAGGGGGTGGGGCCGGAGGGGCTGCGGCGGCTGTGGGGCGATCGCGTGTTCCAGGCGGATCTGACGGAGCTGGCGGGGCTAGATAATTTGGCGGCTCCGGCGGGCTGCATTGCCGAGGCGCAGGAGCGGGCGGCGGCGTACTTTGGGGCGGCGCGGACCTGGTTTTCGGTGGCGGGGGCGACGGGGGGGGTGATGGGGGCGATCGCGGCGATCGCGCGGGATGGGGAAAAGATTGCCATTGCCCGAAATGCCCACCGCAGTGCGATCGCAGGGTTGATCTGGTCGGGGGCGCGGCCCGTGTGGCTCGAACCGACGATCGCGCCCGGTTGGGGGTTTGGGGCGGGGATTGCTCCGGCGACGGTGGCGAAGGCGATCGCGGCCCATCCGGATCTCAAGGGGGTTTTAGTGGTATCACCCACCTACTACGGCACGGTGGCACCCATCGCGGAAATTGCGGATCTGACGCGATCGCGGGGCATTCCCCTGATTGTGGATGAGGCCCATGGGAGCCACTGGATCGCCCATCCGGACCTGCCCACGCCCGCCCTGGCCGCCGGGGCCGATGTGGTGATCCATTCGCTCCACAAAACCGCCGGTGCCCTGACCCAATCGGCCCTGCTGCATTTGGGCAAAGCGGCAAACAATCCGGCCCTGGGCGATCGCCTCCATCAAGCGTTGGGATTGCTCCAGTCCAGCAGCCCGAGCTATCTGCTGATGGGGTCGCTGGACGGGGCGCGGGCGGATCTGGAACAGCACGGGCGCGATCGCTGGGCCGATGCCCTGGGGTTGGGCGTAGAAATCCGCGATCGCCTCCGGGCCAAAATTCCGACTGTGATGTTGCTGGATCGGGCGATCGCCCCCAGTTGGAACGGCGTCATGGATACGGACCCGACCCGGCTGACCTTGGCCACCGGCCCCTGGGGCTGGAGCGGCTATGACGTGGACGATTGGCTTAATGGGCAGGCCGCGATCGCCATCGAACTCTCGGATCCCTACGCCATTTCCCTCGTGATCACCCCCTGGAGCGATCGCGCCGCCGCCGATCGCCTCATCGACACCCTCACGGACTTGGCCGTCGAGCGATCGCGCCAACCCCTCCCGCCGCCAGAAATTCCCCCCTTTCAAACGCCTGACGCCCCCCTCACCCCCCGCGCCGCCACCTTCGGCCCCACCGAAACCGTCCCCGCCAACCGGGCCATCGGACGCATCGCCGCCGAAACCCTCTGCCCCTATCCCCCCGGCATCCCCGCGATCGTCCCCGGCGAACGGATCGACGCCCCCGCGATCGCCCACCTGCGCCACATCCTCAGCCAGGGCGGCGAAATCGTCGGAGCCCAGGATCCCACCCTAGAAACCTTAAAAGTTGTGATTCCCTAAGCACCGCCCCCCGCGATCGCGCTACAACCAAAACTACAGCCCACCACAACTCCACCCACCCCTCGCCCCACGCATCCCGTGCCCACCGCCGCCGCCCACACCACCCCCCACCCCTGGCCCTACGTCACCCCCGGCATCACCGACAGCCTCTTCGAGCGGCTCCCCGGCATCCCCATGACCCAGCGCGAAACTAGGCTGGCGATCCTCTCGCAACTGCGCCTCGAAAGCACCTCCGTCCTCTGGGACATCGGCGCAGGCACCGGCACCATCCCCGTCGAAACCGGCCTGATCTGCCCCCATGGCCGCATCATCGCCGTCGAGCGCGATCCCGATGTGGTGGCCCTGATCCAGGCCAACTGCGATCGCTTCCGGGTCAAGAACGTAGAAATCCACGAAGGCAGCGCCCCCGAATGCCTTGATCGCCTGCCCGCCCCCCCCGATCGCATCTGCATCGAAGGGGGCAAAGACCTGGCCGCCACCATCGACCGCGCCTGGGAACTCCTCGACGGCGGCGGACGCATCGTCATCATCGCCAACACCCTCGACGCCCTCTACGTCAGTTCCGAACGGCTCGCCACCCACCATGCCCGCCACATCGAAGTGGTCCAGTCCACCGGCAACCGCCTAGAAAAGCGCGGCAGCCACCAAATTTTTGCCCCCGTCGCCCCCGCCTTCATCCTCAGCGGCGAAAAATCCCCCTAGGATCCCCCGTCACCCCCACCACTCCAGCGCCCTAAACCCGTGGAGGGAACCGGTCCGCTGCCCTATGATGCTCTCTAGAGCCCTTAAGGGAAGCGCAACCCCCCTTTAACCCCCAATTAATAGCTGTACCCATGGCGACCCCGGTGGCCAAGGGCTGCGCCGCTTCCCCCGCTCCCCCATCCACCGAGTCGAGCCGAGTCCCCTACGATGGCTAAAACCCCGACCGCCCCCACGCCCTTTTCCTGGTCCACCTGGTTTGCGGAATTGCCCTGGGCCCGCATTGTCAGCAGTTTGGTGGGCATTCCCCTGGCCCTCGGGGCGATCGTCCTGGGGGGCTGGTATTTCACGGCGGCTTTTGTTGCCCTGGTGATCCTGGCGTTGGGGGAATATTTCCAGATGACGCGGGCCAAGGGCATGAAACCGGCGGTGAAGACCGTGACGATCGCCAGTGCGGCATTGGTGGTGACGGCGGCCCTGGATCCGAAGGTGGCGGATGCGATCGTCCCCCTGGCGGGCACGCTGGTGTGTTTCTATCTCCTGTTCCAACGGAAATTGGCCTCGATCGCGGATCTGTCCGCCTCGGTGATGGGCCTGTTCTACTGCGGCTATCTGCCCAGCTATTGGGTGCGGCTGCGGGTGGGGGCGGGGCTGGCGGCGGAGGACTGGACGGCGGCCAGCTTGCCCCTCAATGGCTACTGGCCCAGCGGCTGGGATCCGCGCGCTTGGCCCGAGGGGCTCACGGCGACGATTTTGTGTTTTGCCTGCATTTGGGCGGCGGACATTGGGGCCTATGTGATGGGCAAATGGATCGGCCGCACGAAGCTATCGGGCATTAGTCCTAAGAAAACCGTGGAGGGATCAGTCTTTGGCATTACCGGCAGTGTGCTGACGGCCACCTTTGGGGCCTGGGCGCTGCAATGGCCCCTGTGGCCGGTGGTGGGCCTGGTGCTGGGGGTGACCATTGGGGTGGCGAGTTTGCTGGGGGATTTGATCGAGTCCCTGATGAAGCGGGATGCGGGAATGAAGGATTCGGGGCAGTTGATTCCGGGCCATGGGGGTATGCTAGATCGGGCGGATAGCTATATCTTCACGGCTCCGCTGGTCTACTACTTCATTACGCTGCTGCTGCCTGCTTTGGCGCGTCAGTACCCAGTGTTGCCGTTCTAGGGGGCATCCTTCGGCGTCGCTAGGAATTTTCTGAATTTCTGTGGGTTTTATGGCGTTGTTTCGTCCGTTGCGCGCGTTGCGCGGGTTGCCGCGTCCGGTGGTGGTGGTGGCGATCGCGCTGCTGTACCTGGTCATTGCTCGGCTGAGTCAATATCTGGCGATTCCGCCGGGGTTTGTGTCGCCGGTGTATCCGCCGTCGGGTATTGCCTTGAGTTTGGTGCTGCTGGGGGGGCCGTGGACGGCGATCGGGGTCTTTCTGGGGCAGGTGGTGGCGGCGAGTTGGCCGTTTTTGGACAATGGGGGGGCCGTGGGGCCGTCCTTGGGGACGGGGGCGGGCATTGCCCTCGGGTCGGCGCTCCAGGCGTTGGCGGCGGGCTATGGGGTGCTGCGGTGGGCGCGATCGCCCCATCCCTTTGGGCGGTCGGTGGATGTGCTGCGGTTTGTGGCGGTGGTGGTGGTGGCCTGTGCGATCGCCCCAACGTTTGGCACGGCGGCCATGGCCCTGTTTGGCTTTTTGGCGGTGGGGGATGCCTTGACCAATTGGCTCACCTTCTGGCTCGGGGATGTGATGGGCATGTTGGTGGTGGCCCCGCTGATTTTGACCTGGAATCAGCCGTTTGTGGTGGGGAGCCGCAGTGGCTGTAGCGGTCAGGGGTTTTGGCGATCGCGCATTGAGGTGGGCCTGTGGGGGCTGACCCTGGCGATCGTGGATTATGTGGCCTTTGGGGCGGCCTATCCCATCGAATATTTGCTGGTGCCCCTGCTGATGTGGTCCGCATTCCGGTTCGGGCCTCGGGGGGTGTCCCGCGCCATTTTTGTGGTGACGGCCCTGGCAACCCTGGGGGCCATTCGCGGCACCAGTTCCTTCAACCGGGGCAGCCTCAATGAGTCGCTGCTGCTGCTGCAAACGTTTATCGGCGCGATCGCGGTGACCACCCTGGTGCTGTCGTCCGTGATCATCGAGCGGCAGGCGGCCCAGGGGCAACTGCTCAGGGCCAACGAAGAGCTCGAACAAAAAATCGAAGCCCGCACCGCCGACCTTGCCCAGCGGGATCAGCGGTTCCGCAGCATCGCCCGCCACATGCCCGGTGCCATGTTCCAATTTTCCCAGCGCGGCGATCGCTGGCAGGTGGACTACATGAGCGACGGCATCTTTGCCCTGACCGGCGTCACGGGGGAAGCGATCATGGCGGACTTCAACCGCTTCATCGAGCGCCTCCACCCCGACGACCTCGACGCCTATGTGGCCTCCGTCGAAGGCGTCCTCGCCAACCTGGACGACTGGACCTACGAGGGGCGCATCATCCACCTCAACGGCCAGGTGCGCTGGTGGCAAGGGGCCTCCACCCCCTGCCGCACCGACAGCGGCGACACGGTGTTCTACGGCATCCTCAGCGACATCACCGAACGCAAGGCGAGCGAACTGGCCCTGGCGGAGGCGGCAGAGGCGGCGGCGGCGGCCAACCGGGCCAAGAGTGAATTTTTGGCCAACATGAGCCACGAACTGCGCACCCCCCTCAATGGGGTCATTGGCTATGCCCAGATTTTGCAGCGATCGCCCGGTCTGGACACGGAATACCGCAGCAAGGTGGACGTGATCTACCAGTGCGGCAACCACCTGTTGACCCTGATCAACGACGTGCTGGACCTGTCGAAGATCGAAGCGCAGAAAATGGAACTCTATCCGACGGAGTTTCACCTGCGGGCCTTTTTGCAGAGCGTCACGGAAATCTGCCGCATCCGCGCCGACCTCAAGGGCATCGCCTTCAATGTGCGCATCAGCGACGATCTGCCCGAGGGGGCGCAGGCGGACGAAAAGCGCCTGCGGCAGGTGCTCCTGAACCTGTTGGGCAATGCCATTAAATTCACCGATCGCGGCGGCGTCACCTTCAGCGTGGTGGGGGTGTCGGGGGATCTGGTGCGGTTCGAGGTGCGCGACACGGGCATCGGCATTGAACAGGAGGCGCTGGATCTGGTCTTTCGACCCTTTGAACAGACCGGCCCCACCCGCCGCCAAACGGAGGGAACTGGCCTGGGCCTCGCCATCAGCCAGCGGATTGTGGAACTGATGGGCAGCGAAATCCGCGTCGAGAGCGAACTGGGCACCGGCAGCACCTTTTGGTTTGAAATTCCCCTGCCGGAGGCTTTGGAATGGCGATCGGCGGGGCGGGTCACCACCCAGGGGCGCATCGTGGGCATCCGGGGGCCGCAGCGGACCCTGCTGGTGATTGATGACAAGTGGGAAAACCGCGCCGTGGTCAAGGAGTTGCTGACGCCCCTGGGTTTCCGGGTGATCGAGGCGGCGGATGGGAGCGAGGGGGTCCAGCGGGCGCAGGAAACCCAGCTTGATCTGGTGATTACGGATCTGCTGATGCCGGTGATGGATGGGTTTGAGGCCATTCGCCAGTTGCGATCGCTCCCTTGTTTCGGCGATCGCCCGATCATTGCCTCCTCCGCCAGCGTCTTCGACCAGGATCGTGACCAAAGTGAGCAGGCGGGCAGCGATGATTTCTTGCCCAAGCCGGTCCAGGCGGATGAACTGATTGACAAGCTGGAAACCTATCTCAAGCTGGAGTGGATCTACGAAGGGGATGGCAATGGCGATGGAAAACCGAGCCCCGCGATCGCGGACGCCGCCCCCGCCGAAGCCTTGATTATTCCCCCCCGCGACACCCTCCATGACCTAGAAGACCTGGTCCATCGGGGCAACTTCAAGGCGATCGCCCGCTGGGCCACAACCCTCGCCAGCCAAGATCCCCAATACATGCCCTTTTGCGATACCGTCAGCCACCTGGCCCAGGAATTTCGCGATGCGGAACTCCTCAGCTTGATCCATGGCGCACCGTCCGACGGCGAATCGTCTCAGGGTTCCCCGGCCGACGCCCTAGCCCTGGAAGCGCCCCCCACGGTTGGTTAGATCCTGAGATCGATCAAGATCCCGAGGCCCTTCGGCGCGATCGCCCCCGCAAGTTCGATCACCTATGGGATGCGATGGCTCGACCCTTGGGAAAATGGGGAACATTATGGGGTAGGGCATCGCGATGGCAGCCCCCTTCAAACCCGTGAGATTTGACCCCGCGCCTTCGCCCCCAGCGGCAACCGTGCAGTTTTCCAGAATGACCTCCCCTATGGCTAACGTTCCGCAGTTCAACCCCACCCCCGCGATCGCCAGCCCCGACCCCAGCGACGGGGCAGCGGTCCTGGTGGTGGACGACAACCCAACCAACCTGGGTGTTCTCTCCGACCTTTTGGACACGGCGGGCTACGAAGTGCGGGTGGCCCGCTCCGGTCGCATCGCCCTCGATCGCGTCGCCTTTGCGGAACCGGCCTTGATCCTGCTCGATGTGATGATGCCGGAGCTCGACGGCTTTGAAACCTGCCGCCAACTCAAGGCCAACCCCGCCACCCGCGCCATCCCCGTAATTTTCATGACCGCCCTGGCGGACACGGCGGACAAGGTGCGGGGCTTTGAACTGGGGGCGGTGGACTACATTACCAAACCATTCCAACAGGAGGAGGTGCTGGCGCGGGTGCGGACCCAACTGCGCATTAGCACCCTCACCCGTGCCCTCGATCAGGCCAACCAGCGCCTCGAAGCCAAGGTGGTGGAACGGACGGCGGAGCTCGAGCGCGCTATGGAGGTGCTCAAACAGGCGCAGGTGCGGGCGATCCAGTCCGAGAAGCTGTCGAGCCTGGGGCTGCTGGCGGCGGGGGCGATCCACACCATGAATAATTCCGTGAATTTCATCGCGGGTAACCTGCGGCCGGCGCGGGAATATCTGGAGGATTTGCTAGATATTGCGAAACTGAGCCGCGATCGCGTGGCCCCAGTTCCAGAGGTGGACCCCGAGCTAGCCGATCGCCTCGCGGACTTTGACTTTGACTTCGCTGAGACGGATTTGCCCAAACTGTTTGACTCCCTCCAGGCCGGGGCCGAGCGCATCCAGCAGGTGGCGGAAACCCTCCAGGAATTCGCCCGACCGGGGGAATCGGACTTCAAGGCGGTAGATCTCAACGCCAAGCTCGATGCCACGGTGATTTTGATCCAGCACCGCCTCAAGGGGCGCGGCGATCGCCCGCAAATCACCATCCATCGCGACTACGGCCCCCTGCCTCGGGTCCAGTGCTACCCCAGCGCCCTCAACCAGGTCTTTGCGAATCTGCTGACCAACGCGATCGACGCCATCAATGCCCTCTTCGATGAATATGCCGGGGTGATTCCGGCGGTGGTGCCGGGGCCGATGATCCGCATCCACACGGCGGCCCTGGATGATGCCCTGGTGGAAATCACCATCACCGATACGGGCATCGGCATGGATGCGGCCACCCGCGATCGCGCCTTCGAGCCCTTCTTCACCACCAAAAAACCGGGCAAGGGCACCGGCATGGGGTTGGCCCTGTGCCACAGCACCGTCGTGGAGCGCCACCGGGGCCGCATCGAGTGCGAATCGGAGCCCGGAAAAGGCACCGCCATGCGCCTAATCCTGCCCGTCAATGCCCTGTCCATCGGGGCCGGTGCGCCTGCCAATATGGCCCAGTAGAGGACGGCGAAAGTCGGCAAGCTTTAGCCCGCTTCAGGCCGCCCTAGGGAGTGTTGTTAAATTTCCCCAGAGCCCGCAAGAGAAGGGGATTCAGCCCCTTGCCTCACCGGCTTCAGAAAAAACGACAAACATCTCCCTCTCACCCCCATTCCGTCCAGTGGAGTCCCCATGGCTAGTGATGTTTCGACGGTTCGGCAAATTCAAAGCATTCTAGGAAAATATGGCTCCCTAGGAATGCTGGCCCTGGGGCTGTGGCTGGGGGGGCTGGCGGTGCCGATGGCGGCCCTGGCGGGGGATGCCCCCACGACCGAGGAGGTGATGGCGGCCCAACGGCGCTGGGGGGATGCGATCGCGGCGATCGGTGCGGCCTACGGCAGCGGGGGGGACTATCGCGCCCTGGCGGCCCAGACGGTGGATGACCTCTATGGCTATGACGAGGGGCCGGTGCTGTTCAAACCCACCCGGGCGGCGGCGCTGCCCTTCCGTGGGACGGAGGCGGAGGCTGTTTCCTACTTCGTGGGGGGCTCGGTGCCCGAAGATCACGGCTTTGCCCTTCAACCCTGGAGCCGGGTGCGTTTTGAAAATGCGGGGATTGTGACGGATGGGGATTCCGCGATCGCCATGGGCCGCTACTACTTCACCGATGCCCAAACCCAAGAGGAGGTGGCGGTGGACTATACCTTTGGCTATTTCAAGGGCGATCGCGGGCAGGTGTTGATTAATCTGCACCACTCTTCGCTGCCCTACCAGCCGACGCACTAGAGGGGATTTTAGGGGGTTAGGATCCGCGATCGCCCAGGCCCGACGACAGTTGATTCGTTCCACCGGGCGACACCTCCACCACCGCCACATCCACCGTGCCCGGAGGCGTACGCCGCTGGAACTGGCGATCGCGCACCGCCAGGGGTTCTCCACACTGGAGACAGTTGCAGTCCATGCCCTCAAAGCCCGTCATGCCAAAGCCGCACACGGGACAGGGGGCTTCAACGAGTTTGCGCTTGGCCCACCAGATCAGCCCCAGCACCGCCACCACCGGCCCGAGCACCACCAGCAGCAGCAGCGCCGCAATCCAGTTCAGCAGCCAGCCGAGCCCCAGGGAACCGGCGGCGGCCACCACCAACAGCAGCCCTAGCCACAGGCCAATGCCCGATAGGTTGAGTTCGATGAGTCGGTTGCTATAGCGGTTCATCGGGTTCTCCTGGGGTTTTCCCCTGCGATCGCGCCCGCCCTGGGGTTGGGGGGGGTGGCCGGTTGTGTATCCCCGGCGATCGCCCACACGGACGGGATCACGGGGCCAACGGCAAGCCAACGGTGGTCCAACGGCCATCTGGGGGCCTTAGCTCCATCATGCCTGGTTCGCTGCCGTTCGGGAAAACTTCGGGGGGATTTTTACAATGGTCGAGCTGGCTGGCTTGATCGGTGGGGGAGGAGACGCGGTGGGCGGCGATCGCATCTCCCCCTGGGGATTTCCTGCGGGGTCGGTTTTGGGGATTAATGAATTTATGATTAATTGGCGATTAAGTAATTTTGAATTAAATCGTGGCATGGGAGGCATGGGGTAGCGATGGGCAAGGGTGACGATCGCTCCGGGGCGATTCCTCGGACGGTCTATGTGGTGGGGGGCGGCGTGGCGGGGGTGCTGGCGGCGGCGGCGATCGCGCGGCGGTCCCGCGATCAGGTGGTGATCCTGGAGCGGGCGGAGACGTTGGCGGCGGGGCTCACCCAGGGCAATGGCCGAAGCCTGACGGTGACGGAGGGGACGATCGCGGCGGGCCTGTCGGCGGAGCAGGTGGCGGCGGCGTTGGGGCGATCGGTGGCGGCGGGGGGCTATGGCTACCCCGGCTTTCGGGCGACGGCGGCGGAACGGGGGCAGATGGCGGATTTTGCGGCGCGATCGCGGCAGCGGTTGACGGATCCGGCGGCGGTGGCGGCCCGCGATCGCGCCCTGCTGCGGTTTGGGGTAACGAGTTTGCACCTGTGGCGGCGGTTTGCGGCGGCGCGGCCCCTGTTGGCGGCCCGGACGGGGTTGCAACTCCATCCCAAGCTGCGGCTCTATGGGGGCGATCGCGGCCTAGAACGCGCTGAAGGGGAAGCCCAGGCGGTGGCGGCGGCCCTCGATGCGGTGGCCCCGCTAGACAATTCCTGTCCCGGCGGCGCGATGGGGGGATCAACG
Source organism: Cyanobacteriota bacterium (assembly GCA_022402445.1). Taxonomy (GTDB): domain Bacteria; phylum Cyanobacteriota; class Cyanobacteriia; order CACIAM-69d; family CACIAM-69d; genus MS008. The sequence continues at coordinate 361,691 of JAKRSF010000008.1, forward strand.
GTCCCGGCGGCGATCGCGGCCCGGATGGAACCGAGTTTGGCGGCCCATTTGGGGACATTTGCCGGGGGCATTTCCGTGCAGCCGGGAGGCGCGATCCACGGGGCGCGGCTGGTGGAGGAGTTGGCGGCGGCCCTGGTGGCGGAGGGGGCCGTGACGGTGCAAACGGGGGCAACGGTGCGATCGCTCCGGTGGCGGGGGGACGCGATCGCGGCGATCGAGGGGGACTGGCGATCGCGGGGGCAGGTGTGGGGCGGCCCGTCCGATGCCTACGTGTTCGCCACGGGCATTGATCCGCTGCTGTCGGCCTGTGGCGCGCTGGCGGAACCCCTGTTTCCCCTGGCGGGCACCTCCATTACCCTGCCGGTGTCGGGGGCGATCGCGCGGTTGGGCATCCCCTTCTGTCGGCGCTCCTGGAAGGATGACGGCCTCGGCCCGTTGGTGATCAGCAGCGTCTTTTTGCCCGACGATGCCTATTTCGACTTCCTGGATTCCTATGATTTCCGCCGTTTCCGCCCGGACGATCCGGCCCTCCAGCGCACGGAACTGATCGACCGGACCTGGGGCGATCGCCTCGATCTGGCCCGGTTTGATCCCGCCTGCCTCGATCCGCGCTGTGTGGAACGGTTTGATCCGCGCGCCGTTGGCCCCGCCGCAGGACGCTGGGAAATTCGCATCGGTGGCCTGAAATTCTACCCCGGCGATCGCGACCCCGCCGACCTGAACCATCCCGGCAGCCGCTGGGCGATCGCCACCCAGATCCAATTTGCCCGCGCCGTCTTCCCCGACCTGATGGCCCAGTTGATTGATCCGGCCATTGATCCGGCGATCGCGCCCCCGGACGCCCTCGCCCCCCTGCAACCCTGGGGCGGTTCGCGGCCCGTCTACGCCAGCGGCATGGCGGCCCTTGGACCGTTCTGTGGCAACGGTTACGCGATCGTCGGCACCGGCTCCTGGGGCCTCACCAGCGGCCTCGCCAACGCCGAAGCGATCGCCCAGTGGATCGACGGCACCCCCACCGACGCCATCACCCTGCCCGGTCTAGCGCGATCGCACTGGCGGGACTATCGCGATCGCGTGCGGCCCCCCGTCGCCATCCCCCGCTAGGGCAAAAGTTAACGTTGTAAAACCGGAGTTCGGCGTTAACAATGGCGATGGCAGCGCATGATCTGGAGACAAGGACCGTGGGGCGTGGCATTCTTGGCGTGGGGTTTGTGGGGCTCACCATTATCCTGGCGGGGGTGGGGGCGATCATTCCCACCTGGCAACAGCGGCAGGACTATGAACAGGGGGTGGCGGCCCTGGAGGCGGGTAACTGCGATCGCGCGATCGCGGCCTTTGATCGGGTCATTGAGCGGAACCTGCCCATTGATCTCAACGGCACCGCCTCGGGAGCCCGCACCCGCCGCGCCCTCTGCGAAACCCTGCTGACCGCGCGGCAGTATCGCACCTCGAAGCAATGGAACTGGACCCTGGCGGAATATCTGCGCCTCAATAGCACCCTCAATGACACGGGCCTCGGGCAGACGGTGACGGCCTTTAATCGGGAGATTGAAACCGCCGTCCGCAGCGCCTTTGGCAACGCCTCCGCCGGGAGTTTAGTGAATCCCATCACCTGTTTGCAGCTCGATCGCGCGATCGGTCAGCAGTTGGTGCGGGCCTCGGAGCCGGATCTGCCGCCGCTGCTGTTCACCTGCGGGCGCATGTATGCCAATCGCCAGGAATTTGGTAAGGCGATCGCGGCCTTCACGACCCTGGTGACCCGCTACCCGAACCACAGTTTGGCCCCCCAGGGTCACGTCAGCCTGAAATATTCCCGCGCGCGCCTGCGGGCCAGTGAGCAGGGCATCGTCACCGCGAGCCGCCCCCCCGGTGCGATCGTGTTCACCACCGGACGGCGGGAGATTGATCCCCTGCGCTGGGTGCGGATCCTGGCCACCAGCTTTGTGACCTTGGCCCTGATCGCGATCGCGACGTTGGTGTGGCAAGCCTTGCGGGCGGCCTGGGGACGGCGCACGGAACTGCCTTCAGATCCCTTCGAGCCGATTCCGCCGTCGGTCACGTCCCTCCAGCGGCCCCCGGAGGCCCTCCCCAGCGACACCAACGCCTAGGCCGCAAATCCCCAAAAAACCAATCCCAAAACCCAACCCTGCCCCCCGCGATCGCCCCAACCCCTGCCCCCGCGATCGCGCCGGACAGACCCATCACATCAGCGGCCTAGCTGCAATCCCAGTTGTAGAGCACATTGCTGAAATCGAGCCGCTGGAGGGCCTCCGGGTCAATGAAGAAATTGCACACGCCCACATCGCCCCAGAGGATGCCCGCGTCCTCGTCCGAATCCATCTGAAAGAGCAGTTCCAGCACATCGGCGCGATTTTCGGGATCCACCGCGCGCGGATCCGTCTGGGTGAAGAAGGGATAGCCCCCCAGCCGATGGCCCGTGGCCCCGAGCACGTCGCCGTAGAGATCGCAGAGGTCATCGGATTCCCAGATTTCGGGGAGGCGATCGGCAAAGCGGTAATCGTCGTTGGCGATCGGCTGGCGATCGGGGATGAATTCCAGCGCGCGGGCGCTTTCAAAGGGGAGGTCAAAACTAGGGCGGCCCAGGAAGGAAAAGTCCGTCAGGGAGGGGTGGCGCTGCACGTCGGTTTCGTGGTGGTAGACCACCCGGAAGCCGTCCTGGTTGAAGGGGTGGTCCATATCCATGCCCCAGAGGTCGTTGTCGGCGATGAAAAATTGCAGGAGGCCGCGATCGGGGAAGTGCTGGAGGGGCGGCACCTCGGCGAAGTCGATCTGGGCCAGCAGCCACAGCCAGTTGCCCTGGGGGTGTTGGGGATAGGGCCGGTGGGCGGGCCAGTAGGGGGTGCCGCCGAAGCGGCTGCGGGTGGGGTCGGCGGTGGCGGGTAGGGGGTCGGTGGCGGTGATGTTGATGCAGGGGGTGACGGTGGCCTCGATGCGTGCTCGGAAGGGTTCGAGGTCGGCGGGTAGGTAGAGGTGGGGCGGCTTCATGGGGTGCATGGCGGAACGCGATCGCGCTGGGGTGGGGGCCGATGCGGCGGTGCTTCAACGGGGATAGTACCGATTAATGGGGGCACCGCGATCGCGGGGGGTCGATTTTTGCCCCGTCCCCAGGCCCCGCCGGATCGATCAGGCCAGGGGCAGACTGAAGCGAAAGGTGCTGCCCTTGCCGATGGTGCTGGTGGCGAAGATTTTGCCCCCCTGCAATTCCACCAGCCGCCGGGAGATGGCGAGGCCAATGCCCGCCCCGAGGGATTTTTGGCCGGGGGACTGGTGCCGCGCGCGATCGCCGCGCCAGAACCGCTCAAACACATGGGGCAAATCCTCCGGGGCGATGCCTTCCCCCGTGTCCCGCACGGCAATCCACAGCCAGCCGCGCCCGCGATCGCCCTCGGGGGTGGCGGACAGGACAATTTCACCGCTGGGGGTGTGGCGCAGGGCATTGCCCATCAAGTTCACCAGGATCTGCTCGACGCGATCGATATCCGCCCGCACCAGCGGCAATATGGCCGGACAATCCAGTTTCAGGACCGGCGTCTCATCAAAAATCTGATCGGCGAACCGCTCAATGGTGCGCTCTAGCAAGGGCCGCAGATCCAGCGTCTGGAAATGGATTGGCAGGTAGCCCGCCTCCGCCTTCGAGAGTTCCTGGGTGTCGTTGACCAGCCGTTCGAGCCGCCGCGCTTCGCGGATCATGCGCCCATAGAGTTCGGGGGTTGGTTCGATGCGCTCCTCGGCCAGTTCCTCCAGGTAGCCCCGCACGACGGTCAGGGGAGATCGCAGCTCGTGGGTCAGATCCGTCACCAGTTCCCGCCGCCGCTGCTCGACCCCTTCGAGGTGGACGGCCATGCGGTTGAAACTACAGCCCAATTGATTAAATTCCGGCACATCGCTGGCGGCCATGCGTGCCCCCAGATCGCCGCTGGCAAAGGCCGTGGTGACCCGTTCCATGCGCTTGAGGGGACGCACCAGGCGGCGCGAGGCCCAGTAGCTGGCGGCTCCGGCGGCGGTGGTACCGGCCACGACGGACCAGAAGGTGCTCCGTTTCCACACCAGATCGAAGGCGCGGATCAGTTGGGTGCGGGCGTAGCGCAGGCGAAAACCGTTGCCTTCCAATTCCTCAAGTTTGACGACGAACATGCGGGGCGAGTTGATGAAGCCCAGGGCGACGGTGGCTCCGATGCCCACAAAGAGGGTGATGAGGTGGGAGATGAAAAGGTAGGTGTGGAGGTCGAGCTTGCGCAGGTGGCTGTGGAGGCGGTTTTTGGGCTTCATGGGCCGGGGCCGATCGCGGGTTGGGTTTCGACTCTAGCGCGATCGCCCCAGACCCGTTCAAGCTTGGGGATGTCAGGGATCGCGGGGACTGGGCGGGGAAACCCCACCCCTACGATGGCTGATTACGGGACAGAATCAAGCATCAAGGCGATCGTCCTCAAATTTGTAGCCCACGCCGATCGCGGTCTTAATGAATCGGGGCTGTCCCGGCTGGGGTTCCACCTTTTTGCGCAGGCGCGCCACGTGGGTATCCACCACCCGCTCATCGCCAAAGAAATCATCCCCCCAGAGCTTATCGATCAGTTGGGCGCGGCTCCAGACCCGGCCCGGATAGCTCAAAAAGGTGGCCAATAAATTAAATTCCAACGCCGTCAAATCCAGATCCTCCGGCGGGCGATCGCCCAGGTGGCGACGGGCAATGCGGCGGTCAAGATCGAGGCTGAAATGGGCCGTGGCATAGGTCGGCGGTGGCCCGTCGCGATCGCCCCCCTCCGCCGTGCCCCCGTGGCGCAAACTGCGGCGCAGCAAAGCCCGGATCCGCGCCACCAACTCCTTCGGGCTAAAGGGTTTGACGAGATAATCATCCGCCCCCGTCGAAAGGCCGATCACGCGATCGATCTCCTCCCCCCGGGCCGTCAGCATCAAAATGTAGGGATCCTTCTCCCCCGGATTGCGGCGGATGCGGGCACACACCTCCAGCCCATCGAGTCCCGGCAGCATCCAATCCAAAATGATCACATCCGGCGGCTGGGCCTCAAATTGCGCGATCGCCTCGTGCCCATCGCCACACACCCGACAGCTAAACCCCTCCGGCTCCAGACAATCCAGCAGCATCTTGGCAATGCCGTCATTGTCCTCAACGATCAAAATGTCCATGGCCCCAGACTACTGAAGACGATTGCATATACACCCTAGATCCACCGATCCACCCCCATCATCCTCGAGAATGGACCCGCGCGATCGCGTCCCTAGCATAGGCAGTCCAATCGGTCAAATTTCCCCACTCCCTAGCAAATAAAGAACTGTAACAGTTCGATCGCCAATCCTACAGACCACCGGCGGGGCGGTGCTACGATTCCCAATAAATTCGTAAGAATGACTTTTTAGAGACTATCGAGAGAAGATCCGATGTCAGAAAACCCGACCCCTGAAGTGGCAGAAGCAACGGAAGCGGCTGCACCGGCGATCGCCACCAGCGTCAGCGAACTGACGGGGGCAACCCCCAAGTTCGGTGGCAGCACCGGCGGTCTGCTGAGCAAGGCAGACGTGGAAGAAAAGTACGCCATCACCTGGACCAGCAAGAAAGAGCAAGTTTTTGAAATGCCGACCGGTGGCGCGGCGGTCATGAATGCGGGTGCGAACCTGCTGTTCTTGGCCCGCAAGGAGCAGTGCATTGCCCTGGGCAAGCAGCTTCGCAGCAAGTTCAAGCCCCGGATTGAAGATTACAAGGTTTATCGGGTGCTGCCCGATGGTTCGGCGGACTACATCCACCCGGCGGATGGCACGTTCCCTGAAAAGGTGAACGCGGGCCGCGAGGCGGTGGGCTCGAAGGATCGTCGCATTGGCGAAAATCCGCAGCCCGCTACGGTGAAGTTCAGCGGCAAGGAGACCTTCGAGGTCTAGGACTTCGAGGTCTTGAGGTCTCGATCGCCCGCGATCGGTTCGGATCTTGCCCATCGTTCCAGCGGAGATGTCTGGCTCTCTGCAACGTCGATATTGAGGTTCGATCGCTCCTTCGGGGACGGTCGATTTTTTTTGTTTAGGGTTGGGCTGTAGGGTTGGGCGAGGGGGTTCGATGGCGATCGCGGCGGGGCTGATGGGGGGGCTAATGGGGGGGCTGACGGATCCGTTGGCCTATGATTTTTTTCGCCATGCCCTGGCGGTGGGGGCGATCATCGGCATTTTGTGCCCGGTGGTGGGCTGCTTTCCGCTGGTGCTGAGGATTTCGCTGATCGGCGACGCGATCGCCCATGCGGTCATTCCGGGGCTGGCGATCGCCCATGTGCTGGGCATTGACCTGTCCGTGGGGGCGTTCGTGTCCGGGGTGGGCAGCACCGCCGCGATTGCCTGGATCCAAGAGCAGGGACGCATCCGGGCCGACTCCGCCATGACCCTGATGTTCGCCACCTTCTTTGCCCTGGGCATGACCTTAATTTCCCTGTGGCGGGTGCCCATTGACCTGGAGGGGTTTTTATTTGGCGATTTGCTCAGCGTGCAGCCAAGCGACATTGGCCACGCGGCGATCGCGGCGGCGGTGCTCCTCGGGGCGATCGCCCTACACTACAAAGAACTTTTGTTCTATACCTTTGACCCCATCGGCGCAGAGGCGGCGGGGCTGCCCGTGCGAATGCTGCACTATGGCCTCATGGCGGGCCTAACGGTGGCGATTATCCTGGCCCTGAAGCTCGTCGGCGTGGTCCTGGCGGTGGCCCTCACCATCGGCCCCGCCCTGACGGCATCCTTGCTCGTGCGGGAACTCCATTGGATGATGGTTCTGGGGGGGCTTTTTGGCCTGCTGGCGGCAATTTTGGGGCTCTATGGCAGTTTTTATCTGGATCTGCCCTCCGGTGCGGCGATCGCCCTGGCCTCCTTTGGCCTCTTCATGGGCACCCTGGCCGTGGAAACGATGGCGCGATCGCGGTTTAGGCAATCCTAGGGCATCCCCAGGGCATCCATTGATCCGCTGATCCGCAACCGAGCGGCGACGCCAACCCCTAGCGACGGCCCGCGCTGACGGTGTGATCAGGCCCCCCGCGATCGCCCTGGGGACCTGCCACCACCGCCTGGACCGAGGCGATCGTCCCCGCCCGCTCCAAGGCCAGGGCACTGCGGCTGGAGTCCGTCCCCGCCAGGGCCGTCAGGGCAGCGGTTTGGCAGCCAATCAGCAGGGCAGTGACAGCGGTCGTAGTGGTAACGTTCATGGCGATGACCCTTCCAAACAAATTGGTCGGCACCCGGCGGGCGCTCCTGATGGGTCTGGTTGTATCGGGAATCCATCGGTGGTGTCCCTCGCCCCCGGTGAACCCCGTTGATTGGCACGATCGCCCCCTGCCAATTCCCTTGAATTTCCGTGCGATCGCCCCCTGAGCCCCCGTACCACTTGGGGAATTGCCCCCACCCCCCTGTCTCCTCCCCTTTCCCCTAGGACCGCCATGGACTGGACCAGTCCCCTTGAATTTCAGCAGCAGGATTTTTTACGCCGTTGGCAGGCCAGCCCCCAGCACCTCAGCGGCGGCGGCGTGCCCCATTGCCACTGCGAACGGCTGCGGGCGCCCATGTCCAGCGGCGGCGATGCGCTCCAGGAAACCCTGCGGGCCATTCTGCCGCCGTCGGTGCGGATCGATCGCCTCTGGCCCTGCCCGGTGGAGCGGCGGGCGGATTGTCCGGTGGGGGAGTTGGCCTGGTCGATGGATGCGGCCCTGGCGGCGGGGGCGTCCGTGGCCGTGTGCTTGGCGCGGGATGAGGCTTTGCCGACGGAGTGGATTGTGGCGGGGTTTGTGCCGCTGGTGCTGGGGTTGGGCGATCGCGCGGGGGGCAGCGGCATCGATGGCAACACCGTGCGGGCCGATCGCCTGCTGTACGGCGGCGGCTTGGCGGCCTATCTCCAGAGCCTAGAGACCGTGGGGACCGTGGGGACCGTGGGGGGGCTCCAGCGGCTCGTCGCCAGCGCCCAGCATGTGGAGCCCTTGACCTATAGCGCCGATGGGCGGCTGATGGCCTGTAGCTGCAATGATGGGCGGCTGCGGGTGTGGCGGGTGGAGGTGCGGCGGCTGCGGGAATTTTCTCCGTCGCCCTTTGGGGGGGTGGGGATGCCGTCGGCGCAGCCTTTGGTGCGGGGGACGGGGCGGCTGTGGCGATCGCTGCCCTGTCCGGCGGGGTCGGTGCGGGTGTTGGCCTTCAGTGCGGCGAGCGATCGCGTGCCCGTGGGCTATCTGGCCAGTGGGACCTATGGGGGGCTGGTGACGGTCTGGGATCTGGAGGGGGGCCGCGCGATCGCCACCTTGCAGGATCCAAGCAAGGGGGTCGATGCGATCGCCGTCAGCGCCGACGGCACCTATCTAGCCACTGCCGCCCTCGATGGCAAAGTGCGCCTGTGGGATTTGGCGGCCCGGACGGTGCGCTATGCCGCCGCCACCGGCCCCCACGGGGTCAGCGCCCTGGCCTTTAGTCCCCATCAACCCTGGCTGGCGGTGGGGGATCAGACCGGGGCGATCGCCGTGTGGGAGCGCGATTCCGGCTACCCCATCAGCCAATTTGCGGGCCATGCCACCCGCATTGATGCCCTCACCTTTGGCGATGAGGAGGCCACGCTCCATAGCGAAAGTGTGGAACCGGTCACCAAAACCTGGAAATTGCCCAGGGGCACCCTCCTCAATACCCGCGCGGAACGGCCCCAAGGCTCCCTCACCCTGGAGGTGCAGCCGGAGGATGAGGGGATTGATTTTGAAATTTTTGCGCCCTAGGGTGTTTTGAATATTGCGAGCAAGATCCATGGCCCAATTTGGTCCCCCCCTTCTCAAAATTTTGCTGGCCTCGGCGGCCATTTCCCTGGCGATCGCGGCCCTTGGCCAATGGATCGACACCCCCGCCCCCTCCACGGCGATCGCCCTTGCCCTCGTCCTTGGCCCCCCCGCGATCGTGGCAATGGTGTTGATCCAGCGCGATCGCGCCCACCGAGCCCCCGGCCAGCCCCCCACCCGTCAGCCCTAAGCCCCCTGGGAGCGGTCCCCCCCCTCGACCTGCTATAACGGACGGTGCCCCACCGACCATTCCCCATCGGGAAAGGAGCACCCCATGACCCTTGGCCGTTGGCTCGGACTCGCGGTACTGATGGCAGCGTTGGCCATCCTCTGGTCAATCCGTAATCTGGTGCTTCTGGTGCTGGCGGCGGTCGTCCTTGCCAATGCCATCAACTCCCTGGCGATCGCCCTGCAAACTCGCCTCAACCTCAAACGCGGCGGTGCGATCGCCCTGGCCCTGTTGATCCTTGCCGCCACGGGCATCCTCTTCTTCTCCATCGTCATTCCCCCCTTCATCGACCAGTTCAGCACCCTGATCGAACGGGTCCCCACGGGCATTGATCGCCTCAACCTCTGGGTGGATCGCCTCGCCGCCCAGCCCCTCGGGGAACAGTTGCGCCAGTTGCCGGAACTCGACGCCGCCTCCATCACCCAACAGATCCAGCCCGCGATCGAACGGCTCTTCCGCAGCAGCTTCGCCTTCTTCACCAGCACCCTCAGCGGCCTGCTGAACATGGTCCTGATCGTGATCATCACCCTGATGGTGTTGGTGGATCCCCAGCCCTACGAAGATGCCTTTGTCACGGTTTTTCCCGCGTTCTATCGGCGGCGGGTGCGGGTCATCCTCAAGCGCTGCTCCGAATCCCTCAATGGCTGGCTGTTGGGGATGCTGCTGAATATGGTGATCATCGCCTTCTGTAGCTGGCTGGGGCTGACGATTCTTCAGGTGGATTTGGCCCTGGCCCACGCGATGGTGGCGGGCCTCCTCAATTTCATTCCCAATCTGGGGCCAATTTTGAGCCTGCTGCCCCCCCTGCTGGTGGCGTTGATTGATGCGCCGTGGAAATGTGGGGCGGTGCTGCTGCTCTATTTCATCATTCAGCAGCTCGAAAGTGCGCTGCTGACGCCGTGGGTGATGGCGCGGCAGGTGTCCCTGCTGCCGGCCCTGACGCTGATTGCCCAGGTGTTTTTTGCGACGATTTTTGGGTTTGCGGGGCTGTTCCTGGCGCTGCCGTTGACGGTGATGGCCCAGGTCTGGATCCAGGCGGTGCTGGTGGAGGATATTTTGGATCGCTGGACCGTGGGGCCGCGTTTGCGGTTTCGGGGGGGGGCGGTGGCGGCCCACCATGCGGCGGTGGTGCCGTTGGTGGCGGATTCGTCGGCGCTGCCGCCGGTGCCCCATGGGGAGGCTGCTGGGGGCTTGTCTGGGGGGGTGGCGGAGGATTCGGGCTGCCCTGCGCCGGATGGGGCGGATGGACCGCCGGGGGGGGCACCGGACGGGTCACAATAGGGGTACGGGGCCGGTGGTTCTGGGGTTGGGTGGTTTGGTGTGGGTTTGAGGGCGATCGCGGGGGGATGGGATGGCTGAGGAGCGGGATGGGAACCAATCGGCGCTGATGGCGGGGGGGGGTGATGGGGCAGCGCGCACCTATCGCCAGGAGGATGTGCAGGAGATTTTGCAACTGGCCCTGGCGAAACGGGGCGATGGGTTGGATGACTATTCGCGATCGCAACTGCTGGAGATGGCCCTAGAGCTGGGCATTACGGCGGAGGATTTGGCGGCGGCGGAACAGGTTTGGCAAATGCGCCAGGGCGATCGCGGCGATCTCGCCCTATTCATGGCCGCCGAAACGCAACGGATTAGGCTGCGGCTGGGTAAAGGGGCGATCGTCAGCGGCTTTTTGATCCTGATGGATTGGGTTGCCTCCGATCGGCCAAGCTGGTCCCTGATCGTCCTGCTCGGGTGGGGGTTGCTCATCAGCCTCGACGCCTGGAAATCTCTGCAACCGGGTACGGAGGATTTCCAGCGCCGGTTCGCCGCCTGGCAGGCCCTGCGGCAGGCCGAGGATGACTGGACCTAATCGGCCCTGGGACCGCAGTCCCCCCACGGCCCAGGGAAATACTTGAGGGAGCAACGCGATCGTGCGCTCAATTGCAGAAATCAACGACAAACTCCAGCGCGGCCAGGGCACCGTCCTCACCCTGCGGGAGGTCAAGGCCCGCATCCGCGAAGTCGGCATCCCCCAAACGGCCCAGGAGGTGGACGCGATCGCCACGGGCACCTTTGAGCCGATGGAATCCTCCGGAGCCACCCTCAACCTGGGCCATACGGATCCGCCGATCAAACTGCGGCGCTGCTGGCTCGATGGCGTCCCCGCCTATGCCGGAGGCGGAGCCGTAGACCTCTACCTCGGCGCAGGGCAAATGGCCGAACGGGACGACACGGACAGCCCCGCCGAAGACACCCAGGAGCGCGGCGGCGGCCACGTCATCGAAGACCTCATCGCCGGTCGCCCCGTCCACCTGCGGGCCACGGGCCAGGGCACCGACTGCTACCCCCGCACCACCTTTGAAACCACCATCACCAAGGAATCCATCAACCAGTTTTATCTGTTCAATCCCCGCAACCTCTACCAAAACTTCATCGTGGGGATCAATGGCGGCGATCGCCCCCTCTACACCTACCTCGGCCCCCTCCAGCCCAACTTCGGCAACGCCGTCTACGCCAGCGGTGGTGCCCTCTCCCCCCTGCTCAATGATCCCCACCTGCGCCTGATTGGCATCGGCAGCCGCATCCTCCTCGGCGGCAGCGTGGGCTATGTGGCCTGGGAAGGCACCCAGCATTTCCCCCTCCAGCGCCGCCTGCCCAATGGCACCCCCGTTGGCCCCGCCGCCACCGTGGCCCTCATCGGCGATGCCAAACAAATGGATCCCCGCTGGGTGCGCGGCTGCTACTTCCGCAACTATGGCCCGTCGCTGATGCTGGGGGTGGGGGTGCCGTTGCCGGTGCTGGATGAGGCGGTGATCGAAGCCTGCGCCGTGGCGGATGAGGACATCGTTGCGCCGGTGATGGATTTCTCGATTCCGAGGCGGGTGCGCCCGGTGTTTTGCCTGGTGACCTATGCCCAGCTCAAGTCGGGCCGCATCGAGGTGGATGGCCGCCCGGTGCGCACGGCCCCCCTGACGAGCCTGTATCTTTCGGAACAGGTGGCCCTGGATCTCAAACAGCGGCTGCTCGCGGGTCAGTTTGCCCTCTCGGAACCGGTGGCTCCCCTGCCGAGCGATCGCGCCTTCATTCCCCAGGATAGCTGGAGTGGGCAGGTAAGCCTTGATACCTAGCTTGAGGTCAACTTACGGAGATGCCACGGTCGCCGCGATCGCCCTAGCCCTTGCCCCCTATCCCCTCCCACCGCAGGGGATTTACGGAGCTGGAAGTAGAAAAAAACACAAAAAGCTGTGCCGCTGATTGCAGATACGGGGGGCCAATCGCGCTACCATGGACCCCATTGGGGGTGTATGTCGTCGTCGTTCGGCCAGTCCGCGCAAATTTGTCCGTGACCCGGTTCACGGCCCGTTGTGGTGACTAGGACCACGGCCCCACGGCACCCATCAATCCCTGGGATGGGGAGCTCGCCGGGGGAGTGCGGAATCGGTAGCTTGACCCGCCGCCAATGCTCTGGTTTTCTGAAGCTAAGCCCGATGGGATTGCAGGCTTTCAAGGCAGGCTGTGGCCGTTTTAGGGGAAGTTAGCCATGGCTTAAGCAACCCATAAACAATCATTATTCAAGCCCATTTAAACAAGCCTTAGACCTTTGAGGACATGAGTGTGCCCGATGATCTTCTGCCGTTCTTGCTGGGGATTTTCCTATTGGTCGGGTACCTTGTCTTTTCTGCCCTTACGGAAATGGGTACGACGTGGCCGTGGAAAAGGTGAATCAACCGCAACCCATTTTTCGCGCTGAGGTGGCGGAGTCCCCGGTGGGGATTTCGGGCGATCGCGGCTCGGGGTCGTTGGAGCGGCGGCGAGGGGGGGGGGCGGTGATGCCGTTGGCCCTGGCGCTACAGATGCGGGGACGATCGCCCCACGGGTGCCTATCGTTACTCAGTGCGATCGCGCCCATGTCGCCGACCCATGCGCCCCGTCGGGGGCCGGAGCCGCGATCGTTGCCCCTGCTGACGTGGATGGCGGGGGCGGTGGTGCTGGTGGGGGGGGGACTGTCCCTGACGCTGGTGCTGGCCCTGGAGTGGATGGCGGCCTGTCCGGTGATCGCCCTGGCTCCGGGGGATGGCAAGCTGATCTGTGGGGGGGCGGGGGGCGGGGTGTCGGCGTCGATGGCGGCGATCGCCCCTGAGGCGACCCTTGGGGTCCAGGTGGATCTGGATCTGGACCTGGGGACGGATCGGGGGACTCGGCCGGGGGCCGGGGTTGGCCATGCCTTGGGCGCGGATTTTGGGATGGCCGCGTCCGGCTCCCTCACGGTGGCTGACCCCAACCGGAGGCTAGAACCCCAGGCCCTTGAATCCGTGTCGATCCTGTCGGCGGGGGCGATCGGGGTGGGGTTTGGCGTTGGTGGGGTGCTGCTGGGGCTCGCGGCGATCGCCGCCTTCCAACTCCATCGCTGGCTGGTGGTGCCCCTGCGCAAACTGAACCACGCCACCGCCACCATCCTGCGGCAGGCCCAGGTCGATCGCCCCATCGCCTTCCAACCCGATTTTGATGTCAGCGAAAGCCGCATCGCCGAACTGCAAACCCTTGGCCAGTCCCTCGAGGAGCTGGGCCGCTGGGTCGCCCGTTTAATTGACGTCCTGAGGCACCAGGCATTCCACGACACCCTCACCGGCCTGCCCAATGAGGCCCTGCTGCTGGAGCGCATCCGCGCCTGCCTCAATCGCCAGCAGCAGGATCCCAGCTACCGTTTCGCCATTTTGACCCTGGAACTGGAGTCCCTGCGGGCCTTGCGCTATGCCTTTGGTTACCGGCTCGGCGATCGCTGGCTCCAGGCGATCGCCCGACGACTCACCTCCTGCACCACCGAAGGGGACACCCTCGCCCGGGTGGACAGCCACGAATTCGCCATGCTGCTGCCCCACGTTCAGGACATGGCCGAGGTGACCGAACGGGCCGCCTTGATCCACGAATCCATGGAATTCCCCCAGAGCGTCGAGGGGCTGTCCCTGTCCGCCGCCACCACCATCGGCATTTATTGGGGCGACGGCAGCATCACCTCCCCGGACGGCTGTTGGCAGGCCGCCTGCACCGCCATGCTCTATGCCCAGCGGCGGGGACGGGGCCAAACCCTGATCTTCGATGGGGAAATGCAGGAGAGCGCCGCCTACCGTCTGGAGCTGGAAAATGAACTGCGCCGCGCGATCCGCCGTCAGCAGTTGCATTTGCTCTATCAACCGATCGTGAGCCTGCCCGATCGCCAGCTCGTTGGGTTTGAGGTGCTGGTGCGGTGGAACCATCCCCAGTTGGGGGTGATTTCGCCGGCGGAGTTTATTCCCTTGGCGGAGCGCACGGGGTCGATTGTGCCGCTGGGCCTGTGGGTGCTGGAGCGGGCCTGCCAGCAGGCGACGGCCTGGGCGGCGTGCTTCCCCCATGTGCCGGTGATGGTGAATGTGAACCTGTCGGCGGTGCAGCTTCAGCAGGAGAATTTGCTCGATGAGATTGATCGGGTGCTCAGCAGTACGGGGACGCCCGCGTCGCTGCTGAAGCTGGAGGTGACGGAGAGTATTTTGGTGGAGGATACGCAACTGACGATCGCGCGGTTGCAGGCGGTGCGCGATCGCGGCATTGAGGTGGCGATCGATGATTTTGGGACGGGCTACTCGTCCTTGAGCTATCTGCAACAGTTGCCGGTGACGACCCTGAAGCTGGATCGGGTGTTTGTGGAAAATATCACCCACGATCCGAAGAACTACAACATTGTGCGGACGGTGACGGCCCTGGCGCGGGATCTCGATCTGGCGGTGGTGGCGGAGGGCATTGAAACGGAGGAGCAGGCGCAGGCGCTGGTTTCCCTGGGCTGCCAATACGGTCAGGGCTATCTGTTTGGGGTGCCCCTCAATTGCCATGAGGCGACCCGCCGCCTCCAGAAATATTGCCCTTAAAAACCTTGAAGCTTTTTCAATATCCCCTGGGGGCAATTCAATAATTATCAAAAATCAATGGACCACAGACCCCTTTGGATATCATCCACCGATGCTTTGCTCGATGTGCTGGTTCGGCATGGGTGAACTGGCGATCGCGTTGATTGGGGCGGTGCGTTCGGGATGAATGCGCGATCGCGTTGATCTGAGCGGTACCGAACGCACCCTACCGTTAATTATTGATTTTAGAGTGAATCGCCAGCCAATCCTCAACCGCCGCTGACGGGGGGAATTAGGACCACTTCGTCGCCGTCGTTGAGGGGGGTGTCTGGGGGCACGAATTGGAGGTTGATGCCGAAGCGGGTGAGCGATCGCCACCGGGCTAGCTGGGGTTTTTCCGCGATCGCGCGATCGAGCACCGCCGCCACCGTGGCCCCTGCCGGGAACTGCCACCGCATTTCCTCGACCCCATAGGCTTCCTGGTAGGCGGCAAAGAGTTTTAGGGTCACCGCGATCGCGGGAGAGTCTAGGGAAGTCATGGCCTCATATCCAGTCAGGTACCGCTGTAGCCCATCCATCCAACCATACAATCCCCCACAAAAAAGCCCGACTCGTCAAAGGAGTCAGGCCCAGCCTTAGGAAACAGAGAAACTCGACACTTGAAGCTTTAAGGGGGATGGAGGATGGGAACCCGCTATCGCGTCCCCCAAGCATCCCCCCCCTGGCCAATCCCTAATCGATCGCCACCTCCGCCGCAGCCCCCGTCGCCGTCGCATCCGCCAGCTTCGGCGCATTCAGCACCGCCGCATAGAAGCGGGAATTCTGCGTACGGGCCACCACCGGGAAGTTATTGCGCACCCGCGTCGCCACCTCCACCACCTTGGTGTCATAGGCTTGGGTCGCCAGCTTCGGATACACGCCGATCGCCACAATCGGAGCCAGCAAACAGAGGGAAATCACCAACTCCCGAGGTTTCAGGTCAGACCATTCCACACCGGCCAGCTTCTCGCTCTGCGCCCCGTAGAAAATCTCCCGCAGCATCGACAGCAGATACACCGCCGACAGGACCACCCCCGCCGCCGCCAGCACCGTCACCGTGGCCCGGAAGGCGGGGCTGTAGACATCGCTGCTCGAAAAGCCCAGGAACACCGTCAGCTCACCCACAAAACCACTCATCCCCGGCAGGGCCAGCGACGCCATCGACGCCGCCACGAACAGGGCAAACGTGCGGGGCATCTGCTGCGCCAAACCGCCCATGTCGTCCATCGCCAGGGTGTGGGTGCGATCGTAGGTCACCCCCACCAGGAAGAACATCGCCGCCGCAATCAGCCCGTGGGACACCATTTGCAGCACCGCGCCGCTAATGCCCAGATCCGTAAAGGCAGCAATCCCCAACAGCACAAACCCCATGTGGGAAATGGACGAGTAGGCAATGCGGCGCTTCAGGTTCCGTTGGGCAAAGGCATTGAGGGCACCGTAAACAATGTTGACGACCCCCAGAATCGCCAGGATCGGCGCGAAGTAGATGTGGGCGTTGGGCAGCATTTCGATGTTCATGCGGATCAGCCCATAGCCCGCCATTTTGAGCAAAATGCCCGCCAGCAGCATGGACACCGGCGTCGGCGATTCCCCGTGGGCGTCCGGCAGCCAGGTGTGGAACGGGAACACGGGCAGCTTCACGGCAAAGGCGATCGCGAAGCCCGCATACAGCAGCAACTCCAACGCCAGGGGGAAGTTCTTCATGGCCAGCTCGTCCATGTCGAACGTGTAGTGGTTGCCGTAGAAGGCCATCGCCAACGCCGCCACCAGGATGAAGAGGGATCCGAGGGCGGTATAGAGGATAAACTTCGTCGCGGCGTAGCGGCGCTTGGCTCCGCCCCAGATGGCGATGAGCAAATACACCGGCACCAACTCCAGTTCCCACATGAAGAAGAACAGGAGCAGATCCTTGGCGAGGAATACACCCACCTGGGCGCTATACATCGCCAGGATCAGGAAGAAAAACAGGCGCGGACGCTTGGTGACGTTCCAGGCCGCCGCGATCGCGAGGGTCGTCACCAACCCCGTGAGCATCACCAGGGGCATAGAAATGCCGTCCATCCCCAGGGACCAGTTCAGACCAATCTGGGGAATCCAGGGGTAGGACTCCACCAACTGAAAGCCGGACTCATGGCCGTCATATTGGGTCAAACAGGTCCAGGCCAGCAGGGCGAATTCCACCAAACCCACCCCGAGGGCATACCAGCGGACGGTTTTGCCGTCTTGATCGGGCAGCAGGGGAATGGGCAGGGCCGCCACCAGGGGCAGCAGGGTCAAAATTGTTAACCAGGGGAAGGCTGTTTCCATTACCAAGGTCTGATGCTTTGCACCAGGTCTGAAGGCGATCGGGCGGGAGTGGGGGGCGTCCGCAGGTCACTAGGGATAATTACTCATCCACCCGCCTACGAGTGTATTGAATTTATTAAGCATTGTGAAGATCCCGTGATTTAACTTTCTGATTGATCCCCTGGATTGCTATAGGTTAAGTTTTATTGCCGTCCATGAAAAAATTACCCCAAGGGCTTGGGGCGTAAGGGGTTGGGGCGGTTTTGGGGCGCGACGATCGCGGGGGGCGATCGCGGAGTGCTCAATCGCGGGGTCCGTTACAAAAATTTAAAACGTTTAGATTAAGGGGTTTTTGGATCGAGGCCGCAGGCATCCTGGACGGCGCGATCGCCCAGGACCGCATCGGGGGGGCCGTCGGCGAGGAGGTGGCCCCGGTGGATGACGATGGCGCGATCGCAGGTTTGGCGCAACAGATCCAGGTCGTGGGAGGAGATCAGGGCGGTGGCGGGGGATTGGTGCAAAAAGTCGATTAGGCGGCGGCGGGCGATCGCATCGAGGTTGGCGCTTGGTTCGTCGTAGAGCATCAGGCGCGGTTGGCAGGCCAGGACCCCCGCGATCGCCACCATGCGTTTTTGGCCGCCGGACAGTTGATGGGGGGCGCGATCGAGCAGGTCGCCAATGCCCGTGGCGGCCACCGCTGCCCCCACGCGATCGCGCACCGCCGCCGCCGTCAGGCCCATTTCCTCGGGGCCAAAGGCCACATCCGCCTCGACGGTGGGGCAAAACAGTTGATCGTCGGGATCCTGGAACACGAGGCCCACATCGGGGTTAAATTGCCCCGGCTTGATGGGGTTTCCCAACACTTTGATGGTGCCGCCCGCCGCCGTCAGCAGGCCGCAGATCAGCAGAAATAGGGTGGTTTTGCCGGTGCCGTTGGGGCCAATGAGGCCGACCCGCTCCCCCGGCCCAATGCTCAGGGAGAGGTGGTCAAAGAGGGGGCGATCGCGCCGATAGCCAAAGGTGAGCCCCTCGATGTGGAGGGCCGACGGCTCGATCATTCCAGGCAGGTGGTTGACGGATCGCGGTTCAGGCGGCTCAGGTGGCATGGGAGCCGACCCCCTTTTTCTCAAGACTGTTGCAAAATACCGAGCCCAGCATAGGGGACGGGGGGCTGGGTGGGGCGAAAAAGGGGCGGATTGGTTCGGTTTGGGCCGTGGCGATGGGAGATTTAGCTGGCCCAGCTATAGCAGCGCAGGTGTTTGCCGCAGTAGCCGATGTCGATGCGGCGGCGATCGCGATCCACGTCGAAATAAATTTGCAGGGTGTGGACCGTGTTGTTGCGCCCGAGGGTGATGTGTTTGAGCATCCGCTGCTTGCGGCCCTGGTGGCGGAAGTCGCGATCGCTGCCGTACATGCTGCGGGTGACCTGGTGTTCGGTGGGTTTGAAGTCAATGCCATATTGCCGGAAGGCGTCGCGCCACGCCCCCATGGCTTCCCCGCGATCGCTGGCGGCAAAATAATCCCGACCGATTTGGGCGATCGCCGCCAGGGCAAGATACACATCCGTGGGGCGGCCAAATTGCGATCGCGCCGCCGACTCCCTAGCCGAATCCCAAATGGTGAGAATGTCGCCAAAGTCCTGATCCGCCGCCGCGATCGCCTCGGTCACCGAGCCGTATTGATCCACCCCATCCGGGTCCGCGCCGCCGTCCGCGATCGCCGCCTCCGGCGCAGCGTCCGGGCCATGCCGCCAGACCTCCTCTAAATTTTCGAGGGCCGACGCCAGTTCCAACTCCAGATCACCATTGCGCTGCTCTAGCTCCATCACCTGCTGTCGGAGGCGATCGTTCTCATCCCAGGTTTTGGCCACATCCGCCTCGATCGCCTTGAGGTCATCGCTGTGGGTGGTGCTGGTTTCCGCCAGCCGCCGCTGCACCTGAACAAGCTGCGCCTCCAAGGCCCCCTGCCGCTCCAGGGCCTCCTGACGGGTGCGGTCCCGCTGGGCGATCGCGTCCGCCAGGGAACTATCGAGCCGTTCCCCATCCGCCGCCAGGGCCTCACAATCGCGCTCTAGGCTACGGACCTGGGCGCGGGCCTGCTGCAACTGTTCCTCGAGCCGTTCAAGCTGCCGCTGGAGATTCCGCTGGCGGCGCACGGCCCAGCCCCCGGTCATGCCGGCCCCCAGCACCAAACCGCCCGCCGCGATCGCCGGGGCCGAGATGGGCCACATCGCCACCGCCGTGATCTCACTGCCCTCCGCCAAGCCCAAAGGAGCCGCGCCGCCGGTCACCAAGCCGCTGGCGAAGCCTCCCACCAGCGTGAGGGTGATACAGGCCGCCACCCCCAGGCCAAATAAAACCGGTAAATGCCAGCGACGACGGGATTCCATAGCACTGATATCCTTCAGAACAATAGCGAGACCATCACTCGATTCCAGGGCCTGCCATTGGGGGATTCTGGATGCCCAGTACCGGGCGATCGCTGCCTCACCCCTATCCCCATCGGCCCGACGATCAACGGACCTTGCCCCTAGGTTGTTCTGCCTAATTCGATAGGCGATCCTGAGAGCGTCCTCCCCTGATTATAAGAAGCATTTATAAAGGTGTGGCGTTCGGTTTCCTGGGGTGGGGCCGGGGCGATCGCCGCCCTGGGGGGTGAGCACCCCCAAGATCCTTGGTTTACCGTCGATTCGCGGTGGGTTAGCCCTTGATCGAGGCGGGGGCGGGGGTTGGGTCGGGCGGGATCCGTCTGGACCGCGCTAGAACCGATAGGCTTGGCCGTCGATCCACAGGCGCTCCGGTACGGCGGTGCCATCGGAGCCCACCCGCGCTTCCACCACGAAGGCTTGGCGGCGATCGCCCTGGCCGTTATTGGCGTCGTTGGTGCCATTGGTGCCGGGGACGGGCATGGGGCGTCGCTGCACCTCACTGATGCGGCGGTTGAGGTCCTCGCGCTGATCCTCGGGCATATAGTAGGTTTCTAGGCCATACCGGATCTGGCCGCCGTAGCGATGGCCCCGGATGACCACCTGGTTGGGGGCCAAATCTTCGGGGGCGGCGGTGGCGATCGCGACGGGTTGCCAGGGTTCGCGGGGGCGATCGCCCGCCGGAGCCTCTAGGGTCACGTACACCGCCTTGGTTTGGTCATCGTCGTTGTAGCGGCTGGGATCATCGAGGGCATTGACCGCCCCCCAGCCCTCCACTTCCTTGAGGTCCGACAGGTTGGAGATGGTGTAATTCAGGGTTTGGGAGTAGCCCGTCAGGAGATTGTAGGGATCCACGGGCACCGTCTGGAGCACCACCGTCTGGCCCGTGAAGTAGGTATAGGCCGATCGCGCGGGCACCAACAGTACAAAGGTGACCTGCAACAGCAGCGGGATCCAGAACCGCCAGGGGGGAACCCGCCGCTGCACCGCCACAGGCCCCAGGGATGCGGGCGCGATCGCGGGGGACACCTCCGGAGCGGGCAGGGGCAGGGGCGACGACGAAGCCGACGGGGGACGGGTAGCCATAGGACAAGCACCTCAGGGCAGGAACCGGACTCGATTGCTCGATCACCTCGACCCTAGCCCCGAATCCTCGGCCACGGCCACCGCGATCGCCCGCCATCGTTACTGGCACAGGGGACCCGCGATCGCCCGACCCATCGCCCGATCAACCGCCCGACCCACCGTAGGGGCGGGGTTTTCCCGCCCAGCCCCCACCAACCCAGCCAGCCAGTCCTAGCCCGCCGCCACCAAATCGTGGTGATGGTACGCCGCCCCGAGGCCCGCCGCCATCTCCTGGGGCGTAATCTTGCCATCGCGGTTCACATCCAGGGCATCGAACACCGCATCGCTACCGGCCCACTCCTCCCGCGTAATGAACCCATCCCCATCCAGGTCATAGACATGGAAAATATCGTCCGCCGCGTGGCTCAGGGTTTCCTCCCCCTCGAGGCGCGCCAGACGGTTTTTCAGCAGGGTTTCCAATGACACCAGGGCTTTAGAAAAACCCTCAATGCCCTCCGCCAGCTTTTGGGAGGCCATGGGATCGGCGGCGTGCATCCGATCAAAGGTGTCCTTATCCATGGCAATCCGCTCGATCTCCAGGGTGGCCGCCGTGGCCGGATCCAATTTGCGGGGCAGATCCGCCTCCGTTTCCGCCAATTCCTGGAGTAGGGCCGGGGAAATGGTGAGCAGGTCGCAGCCCGCCAGTTCCGTAATTTCGCCAATGTTGCGGAAGCTGGCCCCCATCACTTCGGTGCTGTAGCCAAATTTTTTGTAGTAGTTGTAGATTTCCGTGACGGACAGGACGCCGGGATCCTCGGGGGCGGGGTAGTGGTCGCGCCCGGTGGATTTTTTGTACCAGTCCAAGATCCGCCCGACGAACGGAGAAATCAGAGTCACCCCCGCTTCGGCGCAGGCGATCGCCTGGTGCAGGCCAAAAAGTAGGGTGAGGTTGCAGTGGATGCCCTCGCGTTCGAGCAGTTCGGCGGCGCGGATGCCCTCCCAGGTGGCGGCGATTTTGATCAGGATGCGATCGCGGGAAATGCCCGCCTTTTCGTATTCCGAGATCAGGTAATGGGCGGTGCTGACGGTGGCGTCCGTGTCGAAGGACAGGCGGGCATCCACTTCGGTGGACACGCGGCCGGGGATAATTTCTAGGATTTTTTTACCGAAGGCCACCGCCAACCGCTGGAACGCCAGGGAGGCCACCGTTTCCGCTGGCGCATCGAAGCCCTTTTCGGCGCGGGCTTCCATGAGGGTGCGGTCTACGATGTCTTGATATTGCGGCATTTGGGCCGCCGCCGTGATCAGGGAAGGGTTGGTGGTGGCGTCGCGGGGGGTGAAGGCTTCGATCGCCTGGATGTCGCCCGTGTCAGCGACGACGATCGTCATGGCGCGCAGTTGGTCGAGTAAGCTCTGAGCCATCGGTTTCTCCTGATATTGCATCCGCCCTAGGGGTTGCCGGCCGGTGGAATCGATGGGGGGATGGACGTGTCAAGGGTTGCTGCTCGTCCGCCGTCCGGGGGCGTTTCCCTTCAGTGTGGCCAATTTCTGGGGGGATCGCCGTTCGCTCAAGATCAATTCAAGGATCGCGTCAAGGTTGGGTTAAGAATTGGGGCGATCGCGGGGGGGAGGGTCTCTCTGCCCTGCCTTGCACTGCCCCTGCAATCCCTATCGCAAGGTTGAGCGGGTTTGGGGCGATCGCGGGGGGGAGGGTTGGGAGACCCAACCCCTACAGATCCAGAAGGCCGCGCTCTTTGAGTTTGGGGTTGAAACGCAGGGGGATGGTGACGCCGCGCTGGGTGAGGGGTTCGAGGATCATCGCTTCGATGCGGCGGGTGGCCTGTTTGATGGCTTTGGCGCGGGCGGCTTCCGTGTCGGCGTTGGCGATCGCGGCCCGTTCGGCGTCATTGAAGGCGATCGCGGCGTTGATGGGTTTTTCCCAGGCGTCCGCGTCGGGGCCGTTGCCCGGTGGGGGGCTGCCCTGGTCGGCAATCCAGCGATCGCGGATCGCCTCTAGGATGCTGCGGCTGGGGCGGGCGATCGGGTGGAACTTCAGCCAGTGGCAGCGATCGCCCTGGCGCACCAAATGCTGGGCCAAACTCGCCGCCGTATTGCGGGAATAGCCCACGTATTGCAGGGCGCGATCGGCATCAAAAATCGCATAGATCCCAATCGTCCCCTCCGTCACCGCTGGCAGCAGCCCCTCCCCGTCGATATAGGGCAAAAAGGGCAACTCCCCCAGGGACGGCATGGCCTCGGAACCATCGGCAATCTCAGCAGACATGGGCAACCTGATTTACGGCAACAGCGATTCAGAGAATTAAGGACCAGCCCCCCTCAACCGCCGTAGGGGCGGGGTTTCCCCGCCCGCCCCCGGGATCCCTGAGATACTCGAAAGGGCTGTGGCGATTTTGTGGGGATTCTGTGGGGATTTTGGGGCGATCGCGTCCATTCGGCTGGAGAAACGCAACCCCCACGGCGGCGGCAGATGACACGCCCTAGCAGTCCTGCAAAATCCGAATCGCCTCCAGCATACCCCGCGCCTTATTCAGGGTTTCTTGATATTCACTCTCCGGCACCGAGTCCGCCACCAGACCCGCCCCCGCCTGCACCGATACCGTGCGCTGGCCGTCGGCCCCCTCCCGGACGATCGCGCTGCGGATGGTGATGGCCGTATTGAGCTGCCCCTCAAAATCGTAAAACCCATAGGCACCGGAGTATGGCCCCCGGCGATCGGGCTCCAGGGCGTGGATGATTTCCATCGCGCGGATCTTCGGCGCACCGCTGACGGTCCCCGCCGGGAAACAGGCCATCAATAAATCCCAAGCGTTCTTATCCGGAGCCAATTCCCCCTGCACATTGCTGACGATGTGCATCACGTGGGAATAGCGCTCAATGGTCATCAACTCATCGGCCCGGACGGTGCCATTGGTGCAGACCCGCCCCAGGTCGTTGCGCCCCAGGTCCACGAGCATGACGTGTTCGGCGATTTCCTTCGGATCCGCCAGCAGATCCTCGGCGTAGGCCGCATCTTCGGCGGCGGTTTTGCCCCTGGGGCGGGTGCCTGCGATGGGCCGCACGATCGCGCGGAGGCGATCGCCCTCGATCCGCTCCGATTTGACCATCACCTCCGGGCTAGAGCCCACCAACTGCCAGTGATCGAACTGGAAAAAGGCCATGTAGGGGGACGGATTGATGGCCCGCAGGACGCGGTATAGCTCAAATGGCTCGCCATTAAACGGGGCCGTGAGCCGCTGGGACAGGACCACCTGGAAAATATCGCCCGCCTTGATGTGGTCCTGGGCGCGGCGCACGTTCTCACAAAAGCGGTCCTTGCCCGTGTTGCTGCGGTAGGCCAATTCCGGCTGCTGACCGGTGGCGGTGGCTTTGGACCATTGGAGCGATCGCACCGGGGCCGTCGGGGGTTGCCGCAGTCCTTCCACCAGGGCCGAGACGCGATCGCAGGCTTGGCGGTAGGCGGTTTCCGGATCCGTGCCGCGCAGGTCACCGTAGGCGATCGCCCAGATGCAGCGCTTCACCTGGTCAAACACCAGCAAACTGTCCACCTGCATCCACACCCCATCGGGCAGCGGTTCCCCTTCACTGGCGGCGCTTTCCCCCTCCTCGGGGCCATAGACCGGCACGCGCGGCTCGATCCAGCGGATCAATTCATAGCCCCAGTAGCCAAAGAGGCCACCGATGCCAGGGGGCAACTCCGGCAGTTGGACCGGCTCAACGGCGGCGAGGCAGGTTTGCAAAATCTCGAAGGGGTTGCCGGTGAACTCCTCCACCCGCCCGTCCCGGTAGCGCTGGGTCACGCGATCGCCGCGCGCCTCGAGCACCCAGAGGGGGTCACACCCCAGAAGGCTATAGCGACCAACGGTTTCGCCCCCCTCCACGGACTCCAGCAAAAAACTGTAGGGCCGACCGGCACAGGTGCGGTACCAGGCGGACACGGGGGTGTCGAGGTCCGCGATGAGTTCCTGATAGACCGGGACGAAATTGCCCCGTTTGGCGAGGGCGCTGAAGCGTTCAAAATCTAGGGCAATCATCGGGGCGGCCGTGGGGGAGAGGGGGACGGGGGCGCGTTCAAAAGCATCTGCTATTAGACCCCAAAGGATGGGCGCATATCAAATCTGTGGCCGAGGGGACGTGATCGCGGGGGCGCTGATCACCGGCTCCGGGCGCGCTAGGGCGGAACATGCGAGCATGGGAGTAAGTTTGAGAACATGAGGTTATGCCGCGACAACCCATGAAGAATTATTTCATTTGATTGATGGCAATATGCTTGGTTTTTGGATTTTCAATCTTTCATCACGGGTCTTGATGTAATCCATGGAATTGTTTTGGACTAAACATGCTGCGGAACGACAACAGCAGTGGGAGCAGCGCAAAGGAATCACGCGCGGCGAAGTTGAAGTTGTAGCAAAATCTCCTGAACAAATTGTCCCTGATGATCCACCCGTTGAGATTGCCCAATCTCGATATAAAGAGGGCCTTTTGCGGGTGCCTTTCGTTGATGATATAGATCAACGACGATTGATTACCATATATTGGACGAGCCAAGTCAAGCGTTACTGGAGAGGGGATAATCATGCAGATTCGCTATGATCCTGAGGCTGATATTTTGCTTTTGCTCCTAAGGGATTTGCCTCCAATGGATTCGATCGCTGAACCAGGGGGGATTATAGTTAGCTATGGTGAAGATGGGGAGCCTGTATCAATTGAGTTGCTCAATGCCTCCAAGAAACAATGGATGAAGCCGGGATTGGTCAATATTCCTGTTTTGCTGACGGCGTAGCGAGGGCGATCGCGATCGCCTAGGGTGTGGCCTGCTGGTGGCTGGGGGGGCGATCGGGTGCCCAGGGGCCGATGATGGCTGTGCCCTGTTGTTCCTGTTCAGCGAGTTCTAGGTTGAGCGTCAAAAGTTTTTCGAGGATGTCGTCATCTGCCGCAAACCCATAGGCTTTGAGGGCTGCCCTATCGAGTTTTTTGTGCAGTTTGGCGAGGCCGCTGGCGGGCTCATGGAAAAATTCGTTATAGAGTTTTGTGATGCCCCACTGGTTTTGGTCCATGATTCGGGTGCGGTAATCATGGAGTTCTTGGGTGATTTGACGAATATCCGCAATGACCTTTTTGCTCGGCTTTTGGGGAAATGGAAAGGTTTCAAAACAGGTGTTATGGGTATAGGCCGTGTCTGCCTTTAGGGTTGACTTCTGAACATCAATCCAGGACCGATGGACAGAAGCCAGCAGAATCCCCAGAACGTATAAATCATCCGAGGCAACTGCCTTGACTTTATTTCCCGGCAACCAATTCCTGTCGCAGATGATAAAAGTAGACCACTTCGAGACTTCAGGAACTGCAATGTAGAACGAGAGAGGCTCTAGAGCTTTTCTCATTGCCGGTCTTTTTTCGCCATACTTCCACCAATTTTGACGAGTAACATCACGGCGATTTAGATCGCGAACAGGTTTAACGTTCTTCTTGACATGATTGAATGGTTCGGAGTACTGACTGGCTTCATCCAAACTGAGATCATTGAAATCAATAATCCATCTCTCTGGTTTTCCGTAGAGATTTTTAGCTAGGTTTGATCCCATCGAGAATAACTTTAGAACCTCTGCATTTTTAGGATTTTTTGCAATCCAATCCTCAACCTGTTCTTCAGAAACGACAAAGCCTCGACCAATGGGGATGACACCCTGAAAACACCAGTTTAAATTTGCATTTAGGCGCTCTGCAATAGTCACATCTAATGTTGACTTGAGCGTTGTGTTGATCGATTCAACAACTTGCTCATCCAGGACAAGTTTTTTGGGAGGCTGACTGGGATTTTTAATCCAGTTGACAATACTTACATGGACATTAGCTTCACCGGACCAGGGTTGCGTCGAAACGGCATCATGAATTACACCGCCATTGCGACTGATATAGTCCAAGGAAGCAATGCGGCTTTTACCCTGGGCGATTGAATTTGTTGCCACCAGTCCTGCACGAGCACCATCCGGTAAATGATTGTGGGCTAGCCGAAACCAATAGGCACAATAGTCAACAGAGTCTTTCACCTCTGGAAAGCGAAAAAAGATTTTATTGACGTACCGATCACCCAAATTCAGACGCATATGCTTCCCACCCAAAAATGGTGGATTGCCAATGATGACATCCGCAGCGGGCCAAGGATTGAGAAGCGCATTTTTTCTGACAATGTTCTGATCTAATGTATCCAAGGGTAGAGCCGATTCATCTAGATTCAGTCGATCAATTGCCACCTTACGCGCAATGGTCAGGGTTACCTGTGCTAACTGAATTGCGAAGGGATTCATGTCAATTCCAAAAAATTGGGCCGGAGTTACCAAACTGATGGAAGTCTGATCTGAATTCGGTGTTTCCTGTTGACCATATTCCGCAATTCGATCAAGGATAATTTTTTCTAAATCCTTCATCTCTTGGTAAGCGACATATAAGAAGTTTCCAGAGCCACAAGCCGGGTCTAGAACGCGATATTGACTCAGCGCTTGCCTTAACTGTTCAAGTTCATTTAGGGATTTTGCGGATTCAATGCGCTCTTCCCAATCCTGCGAGATTGTCGGTCTGACAATTTTTAGGATATCAATTTCTGATGTGAAGTGAATGCCATAGGCGTGTCGCTCTTTTGAATCTGCTGTTCCTTCAAAAATATTGCCAAAAATTGCTGGACGAATCTTGTTCCAATCTTGCCTTGCCGTCTCTCGCAGAATTTCTAGTTCCGTTGTTTCTAGATTAAATTCAAGAACTTCTGAAAATAGACCTCCATTAAAATAATCGACCCCCTTGAAACGTCCCTCTCTCGTTTTGCCGCGCTGATTCATGCGAAGGAATAGACCGCCAATCAGATCAGAAGAACTTTCTCCTTCAAGACAATCAATGACACATTGTGTGAAGATGTCATTGGGCAACAGCCCCCGGTCCTCCGCAAACATTGCCAGAACACATTGCAGCACAAATCGCTGCACCTGCAATGGCTCAATATCATTGAATTTCCGACCCAGACGCTTCACCAAATCCCCATAGAATTCCCCCATGCGGCGGGCGGCTAGGATCGTAATTTCCTGTTGATTGTTATTAAAAACAGGCCGCGCATCACCGGGCACCATGAACGTGAACGCACTTGCCCGCTGGCCTAGCTGCGCCAAACCAATGCGATCCACCGGCTCATCGATTTGCGTATCGAAATCGTAGATCCAAAATTCATCGAAATTGCATAGGACCACATAGCGCGGGCGGTTCGGCACGAGCCGCTCCCAGTAGGCAAAGGCTTGGCGGCGATGTTTTTCTAAATTCTCGCCGCGCGTTTTCATCTCGAAGAGCACCCCCGGTCTCGGTGGCTTTTGGCTCGATCGCCACACCAGATCCGCAAACCCCGTGTTCCCCTTGGCGCTGCCCTTCGCGATCGGCTCCTCAAAAACTGCCCCCGCCGCGATCGCGTCCTGGTAGCCAAAGGCCGCAAAGAAGCGATTGAGGAACGTGGCCGCCTCACTTTTTTCATGGCCCTTGAAAACCGTCGCCGCCTCCGAAAAAGCAAACAACCCCGCCGGATTCACCAAGACCATAGCAACTCAATCCTGTCCTACTGCAAGCTGAACCACCCCGGTGGTCATCTCCTCACGACGGCTACTGGGGCGGCCCCATAATAGACTATAGCTCTAGGTTTCCGATGACCCGCGATCGCCACTCGGAAAAAACAATCATGCCAATTGAAAGTCCAACCGTTGAAGAATGATGAATTCCCTTCAAAGGCTAATGTGAGGAACTATCTAGAGGGTGCCTACGGGGCACTTTTTAGACTCTGACTTGCGCTTGAATCCTGAGGAAAGGACTTCGGTCTGGTCGTCAATTTCAGCCGGAATTCTCCCCGCGCCCTGCACACAATCCTTTGGGGGAAAGGGCTTGAGTTCCTTGCCTTGGGGAGGGTGGGAGGATGTGACGACAGGCCCTAGGAGCCGAGCATCTGTAGGCGGTAGAGGCTGGCGTAGAGGCCGTTGTTTTGTAGGAGCGCGTCGTGGGAGCCGTCTTCGACGATTTGGCCTTGCTTGAGGGCGATGATGCGATCGGCGCTGCGGATGGTGGAGAGGCGGTGGGCGATGATGATGGCGGTGCGATCACGCAGGAGCCGATCCAGGGCGTCTTGCACCAGGGCTTCGGTACCCACATCTAGGTTGGCGGTAGCTTCATCCAAAATCAGGACGGATGGGTCGCGCACGGCCACCCGCGCAAAGGCCAATAGCTGTTTCTGGCCCGTCGAAAGGTTGGTGCCCCGTTCCCGCAGGGGCGTATCAAAACCGTCCGGGAGCCCTTCAATAAACGGCAGGACATTGGTGCGATCGGCGGCGGCCTTGAGGGTGGCGAGGTCGTAGGTTTCCCCGAGGGCGATGTTGCTCTTCACGTCCCCTGCGAACACAAAACCGTCCTGCAAGATGGTGCCCAGATGCCGCCGCAGTTCCCCCTGGGCCATGTCGCGCACGTCGATGCCGTCGAGGAGGATGCGCCCTTCGGTGGCTTCATAGAGGCGGCACAGGAGGCGAACAATGGAGGTTTTGCCTGCGCCGGTGGGGCCAACGAGGGCGACCTTTTGGCCGGGATGGATGGTGAAATTGAGGTCGCGGATGGCGTATTCCCCCGGTTTGTAGGCGAGGGACACATGCTCGAAGCGGATTTCGCCCCGGGCCGCCGCGATCGCGGGTTGCAGCGGTCCGTCGCCGCGATCGGGGTCACGGATTTCGATCGGTTCATTGAGGATGCCGCTAATGCGCTCGACCGCCGTGAGGCCCGCTTGGATGGCCGTGAATTTGTCGGCAAATTGGCGCAGGGGTTCAAATAAACGCTGGGCAAACAAAATAAATTCCGCCAGGGTGCCGAAGGCGATGGTTTCTTTGACCACCAATTGACCCCCTAACCACAGGACCGCCGCGATCGCCACGAGGGCCACCCATTCCAGCGTCGCGGAGACGGCGGAATCATAAAAAATGGTTTGATCGACGGCGGTGATGTACTGCTGATTCACCCGACGAAACAGGTCGCTGTTGTACTGTTCCCGCCGAAATAGTTGGACCACATTGGTGCCGGTTAAATTCTCCTGCAACATGGCGTTGAGGTCGGAGAGTTTTTCGCGCGCCCGATAGTTTGCGATCCGAAATCGATGCTGAAAATACACAATCAGCGCCGCGATCGGCACGAGCAATCCTAGGAGCAACAGGGCCAATTGCCACTGGCGGGCGAACGCGATCGCCACAAGAATCCCGATGGACAGCACATCACTAATAATGCCGATCGCGCCGGTGGAAAAAATCTCCCCCAGGGCATCCACATCGCTCGTGAGCCGCGTGATCATCTTGCCCACGGGGGTGCGATCAAAAAAGCGCATCGCCAGGGAAGTCACGTGGTCAAACAGATCATTGCGAATGTCCGCCGTGATCCGCTGGCCCACCTCCTGCACAAAATAGCCCTGCACCCCCGCCAAAGTCAGGCGCACCACCACCGTCACCAGCAGCAGCCACGCGACGGTGTTGAGGCCCTGTTGCAGGGGCATCGCTTGCAGCCAGTCGAAGGCGGTGGCTTCGTTGCGGATCAGGGAAATGGCCTGACCCACCAAAATCGGTTGCAGGGCGTTGCCCACGGCCAGGGGCAGCAGCAGCACCAGGGACAGGAGCAGGAGTTTGCTACTGCGGCGGGCGTAGGGGATCAGCCGTTTAAGGAGCTGCCAGTCGCTGTCGTTGCGGGCGTCGAGGTTCGGGGCGGGGGTGGATGCGGTCACGGTGGGGCCAGGGGGAAGGAACTGGATACGGACTGAATGCTGACTGGGGCGCTTAGGCGGCTTCGGTGGTGCCGAGGTAGGCTTCGAGGACGCGGGGATCCGTCTGGATTTCTTCGGGGGTGCCGTTGGCGAGGTTGCGCCCTTCCGCCAGAACCCACACGCGATCGCACAGGGACATGATCACGTCCATATTGTGTTCAACGATCAGAAAAGTGAGGCCGTCGCGGTTCCAGGCCCGCAGGCGATCGCAGATTTGGTCAATCAGGGCGGGGTTGACGCCGGCGGCGGGTTCATCGAGCAGCACCAGCTTGGGATTGGTCATGAGGGTGCGGGCCAGTTCCAGCAGTTTTCGCTGGCCCCCCGAGAGGGCTCCGGCATATTCATCGGCCATGCGCTCTAGGCCAACGGCTGCCAGGGTTTCGATCGCGCGATCGCGTAGATCTCGCTGCTGCTGACGGATTTGGGCCGCCTGGAACCACACCTGCCAAAACTTTTCGCCCGCCTGATCCTGGGCCGCGAGCATCATATTTTCCAGCACCGACAGCCGCGACAGCACCCGCGCCACCTGAAAGGTCCGCACCATGCCGCGCCGCGCGATGTGGTGGGGCGGCAACCCCTGGATCGGCTGGCCGTCAAACCACACTTCCCCCGCGTCCGGCGCGATCGCGTTCGACAGCAAATTAAAAAACGTGGTCTTCCCCGCCCCATTGGGACCGATCAGGCCGGTGATACTGCCAGCGTTTACCTCAATGGCGGCACCGTTGACGGCCCGCAAACCGCCAAAACTTTTCGAGAGGCCACGGGCCGAGAGCAAAGATTGGGTCATGGCAACAGGGCAAATGAGGGCGGACCAGGGCACCGGCGATCGCGGGCTACGGGTATTTAGCCTATCGCAAGGGCAGCCCCATAACGGCCCCAGGACCGGATCTGGATTAACTGGAAAGGCTTTGGCGCGCTTGATAGACCGCCTGCACGTTGTACCAATTCAGGAAAATCCGCGCCACCTCCAGGGCCAGTTGGGGGCGATCGCGGTCAATCAGCCACTGCAACACCGGCGCAAGGGTCCGCTCATTGAGCCGCCCCCCCAACGTCAGCCCGCCCCACAGGATCCGATGGAGCCACGTCATCTGGATCATCAGCCGCACGGACCAGGTGGGATGTTTGCGATAGAACACAATGCCCATGCGGCCCCGCTCCTCCTCCTGGCGGATTAGGTGGGGAATCTGCGCGAGGCTAAAGGGCGGATGCCAGTGGTAGCCGATCGCGGCGGGGCAGGGAATCAGGGTCAGATTTTGCCGCTTCAGACGCACCCCCAGCTCCAGATCCTCCCAGCCGTAAAGCTGAAATTGCGTATCAAACAGCCCCACCTCCAGCAGCCAGTGCTTCGCGATCGCCACATTGCCCGTCGCGAAATAGGCCCGCGAGAGATCCGTGATTTTGAACGGTTCCGCCGTGGGATTTTCAAAATTGCAGGTGTTCACCACGCGGCCATAGGTAAAGGCGCGATCGCCCCCCAACCGGCCATAGGCTTGGGTCAGGGCGTCCGCGTGGGCCTGCAAAAACGCCGCCGTCACCACCAAATCGCTGTCAATAAAAATGATCGTGTCGCCGATCGCCTGGGCCACCCCAAAATTCCGCGCCGCCGCCGGTCCCTGATGATCCCGCTCGAACAGGCGCACATGGGGAAACTCCGCCGCGCGATCGCCCAGCCATCCCACCGTCCCATCCGTCGAGCCATCATCCACCACAATGACCTCATAGCCCGCGATCGCCCCATCGGGCCGCAGGGACTGCCGCTCCAGCGCCCGCAGACACTTCTCCAGAATGGGGAGACGGTTATAGGTCGGAATCACGACACTCAAAAACACGGCAAAATGCCCCCCACGGGGATAGAACAGCAGGGCGGCGGGCGGCGGCGCGATCGCCCGAAGCGCTTTCCAGTCTACAAAGGCGGGCAATCCTTTAACATGTTGACAATCGATCTGACCCCCATGGTCCCCTCAACCTCGGAAAGCTCCCCGTGACTGAACCTGTCCCCCCCACCTCCGGCGATCGCCCCGAAGCGCCCCCCAGCTACGTCAAACTCGCCATGCGCAACATGGTCCGCAAGGGCGGAAAATCCCTCCAGCACTTTGGCCTCACCGTCGCGGGGCTGCTGGGCCTGCTGATTGGCTTGGCCTACCTCACCCGCTGATCTGGTTTTGCGCTGATTTCGCGTTAATTTTGCGTTGATCCTGCCCTGGTTTTGCCCCGTGGACTCCCCCGCCCCCTTTTCGCTCTACGTTGAGCAGCACCCGACCGCTGTCCCCCTGGCGATCGCCCCCGAGACCTGGGAGACGTGGTTTCAGCGGTGGTGGGATGGGTTAACCCTGATCGAGATCAGCGCCGCCGGTGAACCCCTCGTGATCGCGGCCAAACCCAGCGCCAGCGCCAGCTTGATCCTGGTGGACGACGCCGAAATCCATCAATTCAATCAGCAGTACCGCCAGATTGATCGCCCCACCGATGTCCTCGCCTTTGCCCTGCTCGATGGCGGCCTGCCCCCCTTCCTCGATCCCGACGAACCGCTGGAACTGGGGGATGTGGTGATCTCCCTCGAAACCGCCGAGCGCCAAGCCCGCGATCGCGGCCATCCCCTCGATCTGGAAGTCGCATGGCTCGCCACCCACGGCCTGCTGCACCTGGCGGGCTGGGATCACCCCGACGATGCCCAACTGCAACGGATGCTCGATCGCCAGCGGCAACTCCTGCGCGCCAGCGGCCACCCCATCGACGCCCTGGCGATCGCCTAAGGCCCCCCGTCCATGAGCGATTCCCCCAAAAATCCCAACCGCCGTCTCGCCTGGAAGGTCGCTCCCGATCTCTTCACCAGCTTCCGCTACGCCAGCGATGGCCTGTGGTACACCTTCCTGAGCCAGCGCAACTTTCGGATCCATGTGGCCGTGGGGGTCTTCGTCCTGGCCCTCGCCGTGTGGCTGCACCTGTCCGCCACCAATCTGGCCGTGCTGGTGCTGCTCATTGCCCTCATGCTGGGCCTAGAACTGGTCAACACCGCGATCGAATCCGTCGTGGATCTCAGCATCGGCAAGACCTACCACGAGCTCGCCAAAATCGCTAAGGATTGCGCCGCCGCCGCCGTCCTCGTCAATGGCCTCAGCGCCGTCGCGATCGGTTGCCTGATCATCTTGCCCCCCCTCTTCGCCACCGTTGGCCAACTGCTGCGCCCCTGATGAAACCTAGGGCGATCGCCCCCGATCCCCAGCCCTTTTTCCCGCATCCCTCTAAAACCCGACAAACCCCACCGGAAAACCGGAGTATACCGGAGTATACTGGGACCAACCCATTGCCCCACGCCGACCGGTCCAGGCGATCGCCCCGGCGAGCGGGCGATCCTGCTGCCCCTCTCCCCCCAAATCTCGTGGAACTGTCTTCAAAGATGGAATATGCCTGCCTAGCCCTCATCGAGCTAGCGGGCTGTTATCAGGACGCAGAACCCCTGCAAATCCGTCAGATTGCCGCCCAGCAGCATATTCCCGATCGCTACCTCGAACAGCTTCTCGCCACCCTCCGGCGGGGCGGCCTCGTCCGCAGCCAGCGGGGGGCCAAGGGGGGCTATGTCCTGGCGCAGGATCCGTGGCAGGTGAGCCTACTGGACGTTTTCCACTGCCTCGAAGGGGGCGAAGTCGGTTCCTCGCAGGACGATCGCACCGGCCAGCAAACCGCTGAACGGTCCGTCATGCGCGAGATTTGGCAGGAGGCGGAAACGGCCATGTGTACGGTCCTCGAACGCCAGACCCTCCAGGATTTGGTCGATCGCTGCAATGCCTGTCGGCAGGCCGATTTGATGTATTACATCTGAGGTGGCCCCCGAGGTTAGGGTATCCCCAGGGCAGCGGCGATCGCAGCCTTCAGTCCAAGGCCCCAGCGAAAGGCCCCAGTGAAAGGCCCATCCAGACCCTCCTCGCCCAACAGTCCCATCCCGACATTTCTATCTATCCATACGACACAAGCGCGCCATGCCCATCGCAAATAGCATCACGGACTTGATCGGCAACACCCCCTTGGTCCGCCTCAACCGCATTCCCCAGGCGGAGGGCTGCGTTGCGGAAATCGCCTTCAAACTCGAAAGCATGAACCCCTCCGCGTCCGTGAAGGATCGCATCGGAGCCCATATGGTGATCGCGGCGGAGGCGGCCGGCATCATCGCCCCCGGCAAGACCATCCTCGTCGAACCCACCAGCGGCAATACGGGCATCGCCCTAGCCATGACGGCGGCGGCGCGGGGCTATCAATTGATCCTGACCATGCCGGAAACCATGAGCTCCGAGCGGCGGGCCATGCTGCGGGCCTATGGGGCGCAGTTGGAACTGACGCCGGGGATCGAGGGCATGGGGGGCTGCGTGCGCCGCGCCCAGGAAATTGTCGATTCCTTGCCCAATGCCTATATGTTGCAGCAGTTCCGCAACCCGGCGAACCCGGAAATCCACCGGGCAACCACGGCCCGGGAGATTTGGGACGATACGGAGGGGCGGGTGGATATCTTTGTGGCGGGCGTCGGGACGGGGGGCACCCTGACGGGGGTTGCCCAGGTGCTCAAGCAGCGCAAGCCGAGCCTGTGGACCGTGGCGGTGGAGCCGGCCAATAGTCCGGTGCTGTCGGGGGGGGCTCCGGGGCCGCACAAAATCCAGGGCATTGGGGCGGGGTTTGTGCCGGAGGTGCTTGATCGCGCGGTGATTGATGAGGTGCTGACGGTGGCGGATGGGGATGCGATCGCCTTTGGCCGTCGTCTGGCGCGGGAGGAGGGGCTGCTGTCGGGCATCTCCAGCGGTGCCGCCATCTGGGCCGCCGTGCAGTTGGGTAAGCGTCCTGAAAATGCCGGAAAGCTGATTGTGGCCATTCAGCCCAGCTTTGGGGAGCGCTACCTCAGTACGCCGCTGTTCCAGGATCCGGACCCGATTTTGGTGGCGAATTTGTCCTAGGGCGCGCCGCCACATTTCGCACGCCCAGCCGATTCACCGTAGGGGCGGGGTTTCCCCGCCCGGTCTTGCCACGCCCCTGGAACCCTTGATCTTTCTGAGGTTGCACGGGATTGGGGTGATCGGTGGGGGCTGGGTTGGGGTAATCGGTTGGGCTTGGTTTGGAGTGATCGGTGGGGGCTGGGTTGGGAGACCCAACCCCTACGGTGATGGTGGTGGTTGTTCTAGGCGGGGGTGCGGTCAAATTCCGGCAGCACGACCCGCTCTACCTGGGGTTGGCAACCGAGCCAGCGGGCGGCGCGCTCCTCGAAGGCGTGGCGATCGCCCGTGACGCAGAACCGGGTGGGCAACGGCGGATAGCTATTGCGCAGGTTGAGGATGCCCAATTCCTTGGCGGCGGCTTCGACCACATGGACCGCCGGATCAATGCAGCGCACCCCCGGCGGCAGCAGCGGCTCGATCACCGAGGCCAGGTGGGGATAGTGGGTGCAGCCGTAGATCAGGGTATCGATCTGGCGATCAAGGAGGGGATTGAGGTAGGACCGGGCAATTTCGACGGTTTCCGGGGCGTCGATGCGATCGCCCTCGACAATGGGCACAAATTCCGGGCAGCCCACTTCCCATAGGCGGGCCGTGGGGTCCATTTCCGCCGCCGCTTGGCGGTAGGCGTGGCTCTGGGCGGTGGGGATCGTGGCGATCGTACCGATACGTTTGCCCTCCCGCAGGGCCGCCTTCACCGCTGGCAAAATCAGCCCCAGCACCGGCACCTCAAATTCTGAGCGCACCACATCCAGCGCGATCGCGGACGACGTATTGCACGCAAAGACCACCATCTTCACCTGCTGCTGCACCATCCAGGTCAGGATCTCCCGGGAGAACTGGATGATTTCCTCGGGGGATTTGGTGCCATAGGGCAGCCGCGCCGTATCCGCCAGATAAAGCAGCGATTCCTGGGGCAGTTGGCGATACAGTTCCCGCAGGACGGTCAGGCCGCCCACGCCGCTGTCGAAGACGCCAATGGGCTGACGGCGCAGGTCCGTAATGGGCTCGGACGAGGTGCTCAGGGACGAAAACAACTCGAAGGCTTCGGTCATGGACGGGATAATCCTTTTTAACCTTGAACGGGAACGGGAGGCGACGGCGCTGCCTAACGTTCCAGATAGTCTACGGCACGATCGCGGTTTCGCCCGGTGCTGTGCCGCTGGGAGGGGCGATCACGGGTCTAGGGGCGCTTTGGTGTCTTCCTATGGTTCCCGCCGATGATATCCCTGAAGTTTGGTGAACGGCGAGGGCCGCCCAAGCGACCGCGTTGTTGAGGGGAACGCCTTAGAAGAAGCAACGCATCGGCGGATCGTAGCGACGGATCCCTCGGCTACCATCCCGATTGACCCAGACCACCTCCAGAATTTCTCCCTCAAGATTATCTGGCCCAAAATTCTTGGGGTTAGTGCTAAATGGTCCATTCTGAAATGGGGCTAGTGAATTGCCCTGCACGCGACGACTGCTGCGATCAAAGACCTCGCGAGCGACCCGTCCTCCCCACGCTTCAGAGGGGCGACCCGCAATGATTTGATAGCGCACCGTAACACTAGCAAGGGGCTGATCGCTGCGGTTGCTGACGGTTCCTCTTAGGACGGCGTTCTGGGATGTGCCCGCCAGTTCGCAACTCTGCACCTCAGCACCGGGACGCTGTTGCGCCAATTCAAGGGGGGCGGAATTGGAGAAGGATTTAATGAAGGGCGGCGCGGGTGCAAGGCCGAGGGAAATCGAAAGGGAGGTGACGAAAAGGGCAATGGGTGAGGCCACGTAGAATACCCCAGCTTTAGGGCAGGTGAGCGTTAGCCCCTAAGTTTAGAATGCCTTAAGCGAGGGATCAATGGATAACCTTCTGGAGGTGATGGGAAGTCGTGGCCCTAGGGAATCTGGCAGGGAATGCCGAACCGCGCGATCGCGTCCTCGACCGGTCGGCGAGTGTAGTCCTGGGTATAAAACTCATCGCGGACGATCGCCCCATCCCACACAACAATGTCGAGATCCATCGGCTGCGGCCCGTGGCCCTTGCGCCCCTTCACCCGCCCCAACCGCTGCTCAATGGATTTTAGATAAGCCTTGAATGCCTCAAAATCTAGGTCCGTTTCTAACCAAAATGCCCCATTCAAAAACGCACCGCAGTCCACATAATTCACCGGTTCTGTAGTGATGTTTTCGCCCTTGCCGCGAAAGTAACCATCCGCCGTCAGAATAGCCTCCGCCCGCTGAAAATTGGCTTCCGCTTCAAAGTTGGAGCCGACCGCAACGATCGCCTGGTGCATGGGATCTCCTACGCTGGACCTGTGGGGGACTTCGAGGACCGCTGGGCCTCAAAACTCGGCGCATTGCGGCCTTCCGTGGCGATCGCTTCGCCGCCATCTAGGGTCAGGATTTGGCCGGTCACAAAATCGCTCTCGATCAAAAACCGCAGCGCCTGGGCCAGATCCTCCAAATTGCCCGATCGCTTCAGGGGCACCCCCTCCGTTAACCAGGCCAAAAATTCTGGCGATCGCGATTCAATGGGCAGCACCATCCCCGGCGCAATGCCATTCACTCGCAGGCGCGGCGCAAACTCTAGGGCCGCCAATTTTGTTAACTCTGCCAGGGATTTTTTCGCCAATAAATAGGCCGCAAAGGGATATTGATTGAACGCAATTTTGTTGTCAATAATATTCACCACGCAGCCGCGATCGCAGACTTCGGCAAAGCGACGGATCAGGAAAAACGGCGCTTGGAAATTGACCTTAAATTGCTTTTCTAAAAGTTCGGGCGTGGTCTGGGCGATCGTCGCCGCATCGTAGGTGGAGGCGCTATTCACCAACACCCGCAACTCCGGCAGCCGCTCTGGCCCTTGCGCCACCACCTGATCCACCAGCGCCCCCGCATCCGGCTCCCCGCTCAGATCAAAGGGGAACAGCTCGCAGGTCACCCCCAGCTCCAAAATCTCCTGCCGGGTGACCTCCGCTGCGGCGGCGGATCGGTTGTAGTGCAGGGCGATCGCGTATCCCATCCGGGCCAGCTCCAGGGCGATCGCGCGGCCCACCCGAATCCCACTGCCCGTCACCAACGCGGTGCCCATCGGGGACGCAACCTCAGCCAAGGGACAACTCCAGGGAACGAAAGGACAACAGGGGCCGTGGGCCGTCACATTACAGTTTGTAACGCATTTCGTAACCTAGCATCGCCGGATCCGGGGGGTCAAGGGGGCCAGGTTTAGGTCAGCTTTGGGCTAGGTTTTGCGCTAAATCCCCCGAAATTCCGCCTTGCTGCGCAGGTCCTCTAGGATGCGATACATGTCGGCGGCGAACTGTTTCGGATTCCACAGGGGCGCGAGGCGATCGGGATTTTTGCCCGCCTCCAGCTTTTGGCGATAGGCCATCCGCAGGTCGCGATCGCGCCCGAGCCGCACGCCCCAATCGATATATTCCTCCCAGGACCAGGTGCAGCCTTCATTGTCCAGGCCCGCCGCCCGCATGAGGGAATAGCCCAGACGCGAGAAGGATTGCTCACCGATGCGGGTCACAATGGGGAGGTTGAACCACAGGGCTTCGAGGTTGTGGGTTGCGCCGCTGTAGGGGTACGAGTCCAGCAGCACATCGGAAATCAGGTAGGCAGTGCGGTGCTCCTCCTCGCGGGCGGTGCGGGGCAGCAGGCGGATCCGGTGCGGATTGACCCCCTGGCGGCGGCATTCTTCTTGGTACAGCCCCACGATCCCTTCCATATCGCCGACGCGGCATTTGAAGAAGAGGATGCTGTTGGGGACGTGCTTGAGGATATGGACCTGGGCGGCGAGCATTTCTGGGCTGGCCTTTTGGCCCGTGGCGACGCACAGGAAACAGACCTGATCCTCGTCGAGCCGTTGCAGTTGCCGTTGCAGTTTGCGGCTGGTGTGGCGTGATTCTAGGCCCGCGATCGCGGCGAAGGAGTGGGGCAAACGCACCAACTGTTCGACGTAGTGGCGATCGACCCCGGCGGGATGGGTGTGCCAGTCCACCAGGTTGTAGTTGTCGGGGCAGACGTGGGGGGCATCGTAGCCCAGCCAGGTGACGCAGACGGGGGCGGGCCGGTGGAGCATCACCTCCACATGGTTGAGGATCGTGACGGAATCGAGGTCGATGAGCACGTCGAGCTGGTCCGCCTCGATGCGCCGGATCAGGTTGACATGGTTGAGGGCGGGAAATTCCGGGGTGCCGGGGCGGTAAAACTGTTCGGCAACGCGGGTGAAGTAGGGGGTGCGATCGTCGTCCGTCAGGTCGCCCGTGACGTAGAAAAACAGGTGGGGCGTAATTTTTTTCAGTTCGGCCATGATGTCGGCGCTGCACCAACCGACGGAGTGGCGGCGGTAGTGGCGGGACATGAACCCGAGCCGCAGGGGCCGATCACGCGATCGCGCCGGCCAGGGATAGGTGCGATCGCGCAAAGTCGGAAACACCTCCGGGTTGCCCTGGCGCTGCTGCTCGAACACCTGCAAAATCTGGCGGCGATAATGCTCCGCGATGCGATTGACCAGGACCGTATTGGCGGCCACATCGTCGCGGATGTGGGGCAAATCAAAGAGGGTATTGACGTAGAGCTTGATCGTATCGCTCAGGTCAAAGTTTTCGACATTGGCCAGCAGCTCCGGCTCAATGCGGTCAAACTGCTCCCGCGCCAGCTTGCCGTCCCCCTGGTTACAAAACACCTTGACGTACATCATCGACGCCAGAATGTTGATTGGGCCGGTGGTCACATCCCGGAAGCGGGCGGCCCACTGGCGGGCGGCGGCGTGGTTGGTGGAGAAATTGAGGATTTCGCAGCCATCCCAATGGGAGGGCAAATAGTTCGGATCGAGGGCGATCGCCCGCTCATACCAGGAAAATCCTTCGTTCTTGCGATCGAGGCCATTGAGGATACTGGCGAGCTTGTGGCAGCCGCCGGGACCGGCATGGTGGGGATCAATATTGGCCGACTGGCTCCAGGCTTGGACCGCCTCGGGAACCTTGCCCGCCCCCTCGAAGGCATTGCCCAAATTCCAAAGGATGGGGGCGCTGTTCGGATTGATCGCCAGGGCCTTTTGATACCACTCGATCGCCTCATTAAACTGCTGCTTCTTGAAAAATGCCCCGGCTAGATTCGCGATCGCCTCCACGAAATCCGGCTTGAGCTGAATGGCTGACACATAGGCATTGGCCGCCCCCTGGGCATCCCCCTGGCTCAGGCGCAAATTGCCGAGCAGTTTATGGCCCTCGGGCATTTGGGGATTGAGGCGCAGGGCCTCCTCACACAGGGCCATGGCCCCCGCCGGATTGCCCCGGTGGGCCATGATTTCCGCCTGCCGCTCCAGCAACGTGCCAAAGACCGGATGGTTGATGGTCGAGAGCAGGTCCGGATCGCGCCCCGTCGCCAGGGTGGTGCGCCAGGTGGCCGGGGCGGCGTGGGCGGGGGTGCCTTCGGGGATCGGCGGCGGTGGCGGATCCGCTGGTGCCGTGATCCCGAGGGGGGTGGGCCGCAGGGCGATCGCGCGGCGGTAGTGGTGTTCCGCGTTGGCCAAATAATCCACCTCCCGCCAGAGGTCGCCCATTTCCAGGTGGACCCGCGCCGCATCCACGGGGCTGCCCTCATTGACGTAGCGCTGGGCATTTTCCTCGAAAACGTACTCCGCCCAGGCCACCAAATCCTGGAAATTTTTCAGCACCTCCGTCGCGCGCGGTTGCAGTTGCCGCGCCTTGCGGTA
Source organism: Cyanobacteriota bacterium (assembly GCA_022402445.1). Taxonomy (GTDB): domain Bacteria; phylum Cyanobacteriota; class Cyanobacteriia; order CACIAM-69d; family CACIAM-69d; genus MS008. Next base: position 402,918 of record JAKRSF010000008.1, read on the forward strand.
GTGCCGTAGCCCCGCCTCCAACATGCCCACGGCCTTGCAGATCAGGCCCGCAGTATTCAGGAAGGCCACATTGTCCGGCTGACGCATGAGCGCCTCGCCCGTGAAGTTCAAGGCCCGGTTGTAGTTGCCCGTGGCATAGGCGATCGCGCCCATCCAGTGCAGGGCCTCCGGGTTTTCTGGCTGCTGCTGGAGGAATTGCTGACAGAGGGTTTCAGCCTCCCCATAGCGTTGGCCTTGGACCAAACGGGCGATCTGCTGGAGGGTCGAGGCGGACTGGGCGGCGGCGGCATCCATGGCGGGGCAAGGGTCTCGATGCTTGGGGCGAAACGGCTAGGGGGAGCAACGGGGCAGGGTAGAGGGGGCCAAAGGCCCTGGCCCTAAACCAGGGCGGGCTGGGCCGGGGCGCTCGACGGATCATCGAGGAGCGTGCTGGCAGGGGTGAGGTGGATCGGCGGGAGATTGCCGTTGGCGGCGTCCTGGATGAATTGCAGGTGGCGCGGCACCATCTTCGAGAGGGCGTAGCGATCGAGGACCGTTTGGCGGGCGTTGCGGCGCAGTTGGGCGTGGCGATCGCGATGATTGAAAACCTCATCGACGCGATCGGCAATCTGCTTCGGCGCGAAGAAATCCACCAGCAGGCCATTTTCCCCATCGCGGATCACCTCCTCCACCGGCGGCGTGGCGGACCCGATCACCAGGCAGCCCGTGGCCATGGCCTCGATGCAGGACCAGGACAGGACAAAGGGCCGCGTCAGGTAAATGTGGGCCTGGGATGCCTGCAACACCTGGAGGTAGTGGACATAGGGCAGGGAGCCGACGAAATGCACCCGCGACAGATCCAGGGGAATTTTGTCGAGCATCAACTGTTTGTAGGTTTGGCCGTCGGGCAGGGGCTTGCCGTAGCAGACCCGCTCGGACCCGACGATGACCACGTGGCAGTTGGGGCGGCGCTCTTGGATGTAGGCGATCGATTCAATCAGTTCCGGGAATCCGCGATAGGGCTCCATGCCGCGCCCCACATAGGTCACCAGTTCGTCCACGTGGGACAGGTCCAGATCCGGCAGCACCAGCCGCGACGGTTTAGGCACGAAAAAGTCCGTATCTACGCCGTCGTGGTGGACGTGGAGCTTGGTTTGGAATTCGGCGGGGAATTGGGCGCGCTGCCAAGCGGTGGGGCACAGGCCGCGATCGCAGCTATACAAATCCGTCAAAATCGGCGCATTTTTGATGCGAATCCGGGCCAAATCGTCCGGCGTCAGGGGGTCAGTCGGATCAAAGTCCGCATCGGCCCCGCGCGACTTATAAAACCACTCGAAATAGCCCAGGAGCGTCGCCTCGGGGAACACGTCCTTCATGAACAGGGTCGAGCCCCAGCCGGAGTGGCCGTAGATCACATCGGGAATGAAGCCGGAACTGCGCAGGCCATCGGCGACCCGGTACATGGCCTGCCCCTGGAGGACGGCGCTTTCGAGGGTGCGGACGTAGTGGTGGGTGCCCGCATTGACATCGCGGCTGGGTTTGAAGAGCACCTTCTTCACCCCCTGGATGCGCCATTCGGGGTTTTCGTTTTTGGTCCCGAAAATCACCTGGTTATTGGGATCGCGGCCCAGGGCCGTGGCCAGGTGGCGAAACTGGGCGGGGAAGTTGGGGTGCAAAAACAGGATTCGCATGGCAGGGGAGGTAAAACAGGGCTCCGAGGGGGACGGGCGATCGCGGCGGGGCCACGCGCCATGGGCTAGGGGCGACCGGGGCCGTCCGGAAATGGGTGAATCGGGGCGATCCTTTGCGGTTTCTTAACAAAAGACGCCTTTCAGTGTCCCACCGAAGGGGCCGGTGGGCAATGTGATCGCGGGGGGCAGTTCTGGGGGTGATCTTCTGGGGGCGATCGCCTGGGGGATCGCCTAGGGAATGGACTGAATCTGCCCATCCTGGCCCAGCGATCGCGAGGTGGCCGCCAGGATCCTGACGAGGGTGGCGGCGGTGTGGGCACTGGCCCTCGGGTCCGTGGTGCCGCTCTGCAAATCCGCCAGGAAGCGATCGCAGGCGCGGCTGAGGGACTGGCCCGGTTCGGTGGGGATCACCCGCTCGCCTTCATTGTTGGGAAGAAAGCGATCGCCCCTTTGTTCCAGGGTGCCCTGGCTGACGGTGAGGGGGGCGCTGGCGCTGAGTTCATCAAAAATCAGGGTGCCGCGATCGCCACTGAGGGCAAGGCGGCGCTGCTTGTCGGGGTTGTTCCAGCACAGGTGAACCGTGGCCGTGACGCCGCTGCCGTAGCGCAGTTGCACCCAAGTCAAGTCCGCGAGGCCCGCCGCTGGATCCGGGCGATCTGGGCTGGATTTATCTAGGTTTTCCGTGCCGGTGCCCTTCTGTAGCCAGGTTTGTCCCCAGGCCCGCACCGCGATCGGCGTGTCATTAAGCCAGTGGTTGAAGATGGCGATGTCGTGAATGGCTAAATCCCACAGCACGTCCACATCCGATCGCACTGGCCCCAGGTGAACCCGCGCGCCGTAGCCGTAGTGGAAGGTGCCCAGGCCGGTTTCGCGATCGCGCGATCGCAGCCAAGCGGCCCCCGCCTCCACCGCCGGATGGAACAGGTAGGTATGGTCCACAAATAGATGCCGCCCCTGCTGCTGGGCCAGGGTGCCGAGGCGATCGCACTGATCCCCATCCAGGGTGAGGGGTTTTTCGACGAACACATGGAGCCCCCGTTCCAGGGCCGCTGTCACCAGGTCATAGTGGCCGCTGGCGGGGGTTGCGATCGCCACGGCCCCTAGACCCGCGATCGCCAATGCCTCGAACCCATCGGCCACGTAGCGCACCGCCCCCCAGGCCGGATGGTCCCCAAACCGCGCCGCCAGATCGTCCCAGCGATCGCGATCGCCATCGGCCACCGCCACCAGGGTTGCCCCCGGATGGTCCAGAAAAATCCGCACCAGATGCGACCCCCAGCGCCCCGCCCCGATCACCGCGATCGGCACCGGATTCGCCCCCGTGTCCGCCATTGCCATATCGTTATCCCTTTCCCTTCTTGGGCCTTATCACTGCACACTTGCCCCATCTTCCTTCCCCCTTTCCAAAATGGCCCCGCAGACCACAAGACCCACAGGCCCCAGGATGCTGGAGGGGGCTGGGCGGGAAAACCCCGCCCCTACGGGTTGGTTGGTTTCGTGTTGGCATCGGGGGTGGCGGTGGTCGTGAATTGATGGCAGATCCGAGGAATCCTGCCGCGTCACCATCAAAAGCCAGATCCCCGCAGGGGGCGTGATATCATCGAAAGTCGCGCCATTGTGCCTGAAAAAGTCCGGGCGATCGCCCCGCTTGCGAAGCGCGATCGGTCCCTGTAACCTTCACAGGCCATCAGCAGATCCCCCGGATCATCAACCCCTTGGCGGGCCTGGTCAGCACCCATCGCCCCAGTCCCCCAGAGCCACCCTCTAAGCACTCAAACCCTGAGGTAATTCCCATGACCAAACGCACCCTCGAAGGCACCAGCCGCAAACGTAAGCGCGTCTCCGGTTTTCGCGTGCGGATGCGTACCGCCACGGGCCGCCGGGTTATCCGGTCCCGCCGCAGCAAGGGCCGCGCCCGCTTGGCCGTCTAGGCGCGCCCACCCTTGCTCCCATGCCGAAGGGATTGGCGGTAGCGCCCCGCACGCCCACAGTCCGCGTCCGTTGCCCTGCCGCCAGCCTTCGATTGATTCTGTTCCCATGGCCCTGCCCCAACGGCATCGTCTGCGCGATCGCGCCCTCTTCCCCAAAATTTATCGCCACGGTCGCCGGGTCCGGGGGCCTCGCCTCACCCTGATTGCCCTAGCCACCGCCGCCGTATCTGCCCCGCGTCCGAAGGGAACTCCAGCGGACTTTGCGCCGCTGCCCCCGCCGCCCCCGAGCCGGGTCGCCATTGTCATCAGCAAAAAATTCGACAAACGGGCCGTGGTTCGCAACCGCCTGCGGCGACAAATCCAAGGGATTTTGATCGAACGGAGCGCCATCCTTGCCCCCGGTTTTGCCGTGATCGTCGCCGTTAACCCCAACGCTGGCCCGTGCAGCCATGGGCAAATTCTGCAAGAATTGGACCAACTCCTAAAAGAACTGCGACTCCTTCCTAACAATGGCTATTAAAGAAGAGGTTTATTACGAAGGTGGCCCCCACATTGGCGACCTCATCGTCAATATCTTGCTGGGTTTCACGGTGATTTGTTTGCCCCTGACCTTCGGCGCGATCGCCCGGGCCTTGTGGCTGCGGTTTCGGCTCACCAACCGGCGCATCACCGTCATTGGCGGCTGGCTCGGGCGCGATCGCTCCGACGTGATCTACTCCGAAATCACCAAAATTGTCACCGTACCGCGCGGCCTGGGCCTATGGGGCGATATGGTCGTCACCCTCAAAGACGGCAGCCGCCTCGAACTGCGCGCCATGCCCAACTATCGCCAAACCTACGAGTACATCTCTGAGCGGATCACCCCCGTCGCCCGCCAAGCCAGCGGCAGCGTCGGCAACGCCTAGGGATTTTAGAACCCCTATCTGAATGGTGGCGTTCCCTTAAGATGGCCCTCCGGGGGTACCCCGCGATCGCCATTCGGCAATCTCTACCGCCGCAACACTGCACGGCCCCACCGCAAACCGATACGATATCCCTTTGAATCGAGCGAGTCAGACCGACTAAACGCGCATGGACTTTGGAATTGGGTTTCTCTCGAACAACATCATGCTCCCGATCCTGGACCTGTTCTACGGGATCGTACCGAGCTATGGCCTAGCCATCATCGCGCTGACCCTGGTCATTCGCTTCGCCCTCTATCCCCTCAGCGCCGGATCGTTGCGGAACATGCGGCGAATGCGCATCACCCAGCCGATCATGCAAAAGCGCATGAAGGAAATCCAGGAGCGCTACAAGGATGAACCGGCGAAAATGCAGGAGGAAATGAGCCAAATCTATAAGGAATTTGGCAATCCCCTGGCCGGCTGCTTCCCCGTACTGGTGCAAATGCCGGTGCTCTTTGCCCTGTTTGCCACGTTGCGGGGGTCGCCGTTTGCCGATGTGCCCTATACGGTGAACCTGCAAATCCTGCCCCAAGAGCAGATGGAGCGGGTGGTGCCGGAAGCCTTCGCGACGCCGCCTAAAAATATCTACGTGTCCGATGGCATCCACTATCCCGTGGTGGCCCTGCTGCCCGGTGGTACGCGCCTCGGGGTGGGGGAGAAAACCCAGATTGAATTCCAAAGCCAGGACGGCAAACCCCTGACGGCCCTCGCTGGTGAATACGAAACCGCCAGCGCCCTGACGCCGAAATGGACGGTGACGAAGGGGGCCGAGCGGGTGCAGGTGAACGAGGACGGTTCCCTGGAGGCGCTGCAACCGGGGGAGGTGACCCTGCAGGGGACGATCCACGGTCTGGCGGCGAATAATGGCTTCCTGTTCATCAGCGCCCTGGGCCGCGTGGGGGCCTTTGATGAGGAGGGGATCCACTGGGACATTGTGGGGATGATCCTGTTCTTTGGGGTTAGCCTCTATGTGAGCCAGCTCATCTCGGGCCAGGGGGGCGATGCGAATCCCCAGCAGGCGATGGTGAGTAAGCTGACGCCGGTGATTTTCTCGGGGATGTTTTTGTTTTTCCCGCTGCCTGCCGGGGTGCTGATGTATATGGTGACGGCGAACGTGTTCCAGACGTTGCAGGCGTTTATCCTGTCGCGGGAGCCGCTGCCGGAGAATTTGCAGAAGCTGGCGGATGCCCAGGGGATTGATGTGAAGGCGACGACGGTGGCTTCGACGGCGGGGGGGCGCGGTTCGTTGCCCTTCGAGCCGACGGGTAAGGCGAAACCGATGAAGTCGGCGAAACCGACGACGCCGCCGAAGAAGAAGAAATAGGGCGCTCGGTTGCTCTAGGTTGATTTCCCAGGGGGGCGAGGGGCGATCGCGGTGGCGCGGCTGGCCCTTTGCCCTTTTTTTGGGGAGATGGTTGGGGGCTGGTGGCTGACGGTTGGTTGATGGTGACGTTGGGAGGGACGCGCGATGGATTCGGTTCATATTCCCCATATCCTCAAGGCTCCGGGGTCGGTGCTGGGGTGGGAGTTTAAGGATTTTTTGGAGGGTCTAGAAACCCTGACGCCGGTGCGCGGGACGGTGCGGGTGCGCCATCGGGGCCGGTTTCTGGAGGTGGAGGCCCAGGCGGAGGGGATTGTGACCCTGACGTGCGATCGCTGTTTGGGGCAATATAACCATCGTCTGACGGTGGATACGCAGGAGTTCATTTGGCTGCGGGAACCGGCGATCGCGGCGCTCTCGACGCCGGAGGATGAACTGTCCCTGGAGGATTTGGAGGAGGAGCTGCCGCCGGATGGGGATTTTCACCCGACGGAGTGGCTCTACGAACAGATGTGTTTGGCGCTGCCGATGCAGAAGCTCTGTTCGCCGGACTGTGGGGGCATTGAGGTGGCTCCGGCGGCGGATGAGGACGGGCCTGCGGCGGCGGACGATGACGGGACGGAGACCGAGGCGGTGGACGATCGCTGGGCGCAATTGCAGGCCCTGAAGCGGCAGTTGGAAGGAAATTAGGGGGCGATCGCGGCGGCTCGATAGAGGGGGCGAGTTTCGAGGGGTTGGCCGGAGCGGTCCACCCAGACTTGATCAATCGCGTCGATCTGGCGATCGCAGTAGGTGACGGTGATGAACTGGTGGGCGGGGATGCCCTGGAGGATTTGGTGGCGCGGCACGCAGGCGGCGTTGAGGTAGATGGTCCCGGCGGCGTCGCGCTGGATGATTTGCCGCAGGCGATCGCTCCGGTGGCGCAGGCGGTGGTGCATGTGGCCAAAGACCACGAGGGAAACCTGGCGATCGCGATCGCGGGCCGTTTTGATCGCCGCCGCTAGGTCCGGGTCGCCAAAGTCACCGCCGCGCGGCTGCCAGTCGCGGCCACAGGGATCCTCCGGTTCTGCGCCGAGGCCAAAGGGGCCATTGTGGGCCAAAAAGATCAGGTGCGGATGGGGGGCGGCGATCGCGGCGGCGGTGATGCGATCGCCCGACTCGGCAAAATTATGAATGCCGTAGCGATCGCGGTAAAAGTCCGGATTTTTCCAGTCATCGCCCCCCCAACTGAAGGGCCGCCCCCCCACCACCGACAGGCCCAGACGCGGCACGGCCTTGCTGCCATAGCCCACATGGTCAGCGCCCAACAGATCCAACTGCTGCTGCACCCGGTCTTCGAGGCGGCGATCATAGGGACAGCGTTTTTGGCCCCAGGGGGAGGCGCTATACCAAGCATCGTGGTTCCCCAAAATCACCGCCTTGGGCACCGCCAACGCCGCGATCGCCCGCACGATCGGCACCGCCTCATTGCCAAAATCCCCCACAAATAGGGCTAGCTCCACCCCCAGGGCCTCCAGGGCGCGGTTGTCGTCCTCGCTCCACTGGTCATGGACATCACCGATCGCGGCGATCGTATAGCGGCGATCGACCTCGGGGGCCAGGGCGGACGGGGGGGCAGCGGTCGAATCTTCGGGGCGGTAGATGCGCGTCATGGGCCGCAGGGACAGCAAGGGGCACGTTGCCCATCATACCCGCCCTGCCAGGGTGCCCCGACGGCGGTGTTTAATGGTTGACGGGCGAGGGATGCCCACGACGGCCCCTTCCGGTGTCTAAACGTATTTGAGGAGGCGATCGCCATGACCATGAAACTCTATGGGGGTGCCCGGACCCGCGCTTCGATTGTCCATTGGTACCTCGAGGAGTTGGGCGTGACGGACTATGAATTCGTCATGCTGGATATGCAGGCGGGGGAACATCTCCAGGAGCCGTTTACGGCCATTAATCCCTTTGGTAAGGTGCCCGCGATCGCGACGGATGAGGGCTATCGCCTGTGGGAATCGGGGGCGATTTTGCTCTATGTGGATGAAAAATATGGCCCGCCCAAGTCCGCCGAGGAGCGCGCGATCGCGGCCCAGTGGGTGATCTTTGCCAATGCGACCCTCGGGCCGGGGGTGTTTGTGGAGGCGAGCCGCGAAAAGCAATTCCCGCGCCTGATGGCCCCCCTCAATGCCCTGCTAGAGCGCCAAGATTATATCGCCGGGGATGGGTTCACCGTGGCCGATGTGGCGGTTGGCTCGATGCTGTTTTATATCCCCTTCATGCTCAAAATCGAGTTCACGGACTACCCCGCGATCGCGGCCTATCTCCAGCGCATCATGGCACGGCCCGCCTTCGCCAAAGCCATTTTGAACCGATAGGAAATTAACCCTGAATCGACCCTTTCATGGCCTATTCCAAAACCATATGACCGAAATAATCGACACGGCCAACGGAGCCCTCGCGGGGGCAATTCCCCTGGATGAAGTGCGGTTTAATGATCAGGGATTGGTGCCCGCGATCACCCAGGATTACCTGGATGGGACGGTCCTGATGCTGGCCTGGATGAACCGCGACGCGATCGAAAAAACCCTAGCCACGGGCGATGCTTGGTACTGGAGCCGATCGCGACAGGAACTCTGGCACAAGGGGGCCACCTCGGGCCATCTGCAACGGGTCAAGGGCATCCGCTACGACTGCGATAGTGATGCCATTTTGTTAACCATTGAACAGGTGGGGGATGTGGCCTGCCACACGGGCCAGCGCAGTTGTTTCCATCAGATTGACGGAAAAATTTCGCCGCCCCCTGGGGATATGTTGTCGCAAGTGTTTGAGGTGATTTGCGATCGCCGGGACAACCCCAGCCCCAACTCCTACACCTGCCAATTGTTGGCCGGGGGCGACAACAAAATCCTCAAAAAGGTGGGGGAAGAAACGGCGGAGGTGGTGATGGCCTTCAAGGACGATCAGGCCGATGAAATTGCCGGGGAAGTGGCGGATTTGTTCTACCACGTCCTGGTGGCTTTGGCGGCCCATGATGTGGATCTGAAGGCGGTCTACGGCAAACTCGAATCCCGACGGCGCTAGGGGTGATCGCGGCGGCTATGGTCCCCCCCCTTTCCAGTTCTTCTTCCCGCTCCCCTTGGGATGACGATCCGGCCCTAGGATGGCTGGCACAGCAGGACTGGCCAACCGAGCGCAAGGCGGCCTGGGTGGCCCTGCGCAATACCCTGCGGCCCGGTCAGCGGGAGATGGCGGACTGGACCGGCGGGCCGCTGGCGGTGTCGGCGGTGCCCGGTGCGGGGAAATCGACGGGGATGGCGCGGGCGGCGGCGCTGGCGATCGCGCGGTTTGGCCTCCACAGCCAGCGGCAACTGTTGCTGGTGACGTTCACGCGATCGGCGGCGGCGAATCTGCGGGCGAAGGTGCGTGAGGCCTTGCGATCGCTCGGGGTGGCGGGGGGTGGGTTTGCGGTGCAGACGCTCCATGGGTTGGCCTTTCAGATCGCCAGCCGCCACCGCGATCGCGCGGACCTGCCGGAAACCCTGACCCTGGCGGCCCCCACGCGCCAGCATCGGCTGATGACCGAGGTGATCGACCAATGGATTGACCAAAATCCCGATCTGTACGGGGCGCTGGTGGCGGGGGTCGGCTTCGATGGGGAAGAGGCGGAACGGCTGCGGCGACAGTCGGTCCTGCGGACGGAGGTGCTGCCGGACCTGGTGCAGTCGGTGGTGCGGGAGGCGAAAAGCTCGGGCCTGACGGTGGCGGATTTGCAGGATCTGGCGGCGGATGCGGGGCGATCGCGCCCAACGGCCCAAACCCTTGATCAAACCCTCGATTTAGCAGACCTGGAACCGGTGCCATCCCTAGGAAATCTGGGGCTGACGGTGGCGGCGGGCCTCTACGGGGCCTATGAACGGGTGCTGCGATCGCGGGGGCTGATGGACTATGACGACATGATTTTGGGCGCATTGGCCGCTTTGCAGGCGGAGGACGTGCGGCACCTGTGGCAGGGGCGAATTTTCGCGATTTTTGAAGACGAGGCCCAGGATTCCTCCCCCTTGCAAAATCAATTGCTCGAACAGTTGGCGGCCCCTCCGGGCAGTTCCCTAGAGGTCCCTTTTGAGGCGCTCAACCTGGTGCGGGTGGGGGATCCGAACCAGGCGATTAATTCCACCTTCACGCCAGCGGATCCGATCTTTTTTCGGCGGTTCTGCGATCGCTGTCGGGCCATCGGGCGGCTGGCGCTGATGGACTGTTCCGGGCGCAGCAGTCCCCGGCTGATGGCGGTGGCGAACCATCTGCTCACCTGGGTGAACCATATCCACACCGGTCCATCGACGGGCGATCGCCCCCCCTTTGAACCCCAAACGATCCGCCCCGTGGATCCCGGCGATCCGCAGCCGGACGCCAATCCATCGCCCCTGGGGTCGGGGTTGCGCCTGGAGGATTTTGGGACGATCCAGGAGTCGATCGCGCGGCTAGGCAAATTGGCAGCGGCCCTATTCGAGCGGGATCCCCGCACCAGCGCCGCCGTCCTCGTGCGGACCAATGACCAGGGGCGGTGGGTGGCAAAAAACCTGGCGGACCAGTGGGGCGATCGCCTCAACCTCTACGAACTGGGGGCGCGCGATCGCCAAACCCAGGTGCCCAGTGACCTGCTGGCCCTGCTGCAATTTATTGATCGGCCCCACTCCCCCGATCGCCTCAAGGGTGCCCTGAAAATCCTGCGCGATCGCGAGCAAATTTCCCCCCAGGATCTCGATCGCCTCGCCAGCCGCCCGGAAATTTTTCTCTACCCCGGCCCCCTTGATGAGGCCCCCGCGATCGCCACCGATGCCCAGCGCCTTTGCCGCCAGTGGCTCGACGCCAGTTTAGTGTTGCCCCCCTACTCCCTCCTGTCCTACCTGGCCGCCAGCCTGGGCTACGACGCCAACGAACTGGCCACCGCCGATAAACTCATTGACCTGCTCAGCCAGCGGGCCGCCGGGAGCGATCGCCGCGATCGCCTCCTGCCCCACCTGGCGGAAGTGGTTTACCAAGAAAGTTTTGAGCCCGTCGAAGCGGAAGCCAGCGACGACAGCCCCGCCACCCGCGTTGGCCAACTGACCATCCTCACCATGCACAAGGCCAAGGGCCTCGACTGGGATGCGGTCTTCATCCCCTTTTTGCAGGCGGCGGTCCTGCCCGGTGCCCCCTATGTCCCCAACCAGCGCCACTTCCTCGGTCCCCACGGCCTAGCGGAAACCAGCCGCGCCCAGCTCCGCAGCCACCTCCACGGCGATCGCGATCGCACCCCCCTGACGGATTCCGCGATCGCCTGGGACCACGCCAACGGCCTCAAACTTGCCGAGGAATACCGCCTACTCTATGTCGCCCTCACCCGCGCCAAACGGTTCCTCTGGCTCGCCACCGAACAGGAAGGCCCCTTCTCCTGGAGCGATCCTGACCGCACGCGATCGCAAGATCCCAGCCCCGCCTTTATGGCATTGACCCGCGCCTACCCCAACGACACCCTTTCCAAGATCAATGGCTCCCCCCGTATCGGCTACCCTGTGGAAGGGCCAACTGAGCCCTAAAATCCCCCTGAATCCCGCCAGATTTGACCGAGATTCAGCAAAATCACCCACCCATTCCGCCTTAGATCTCTCCCGTATACCCTCGCACCGCTTCACACCTGGCTTTCCCCGTCTTGACCTATTCTTTGATATGTTTTTCCTGCGCCCATGGTTAACCCGAGCCCATTTGTGAATCCCTTCAATCCCCATGAGGGGGTGTTGTCGGAGGGAGCCCTCGCCGCGATCGCGGATTTTTTTAAGCTGCTCTCGGAGCCGAGCCGCCTCAAGATCCTATGTACCCTCAAGGGCGGCCCCAAAAACGTGACGGAAATCATGGAAAGCTCCGGCCTTGGGCAGGCGAACGTGTCCAAACACCTCAAGCTGATGGCCCGGGCGGGGCTGGTGCGGCGGACTCCCCAGGGCACTAATGCCTACTACGAAATTGCCAACCCGTCGATTTTCGCCCTGTGCGATCTGGTCTGCGCCACCCTCTCGGCCCAGTTTCAGGAGCAGGCGGAAAATCTGGCTGGCTTGCACGCGTTCAAGCAATCGCCCTAGGATTCAAAGGCTGGGGGGATGACCGGGCCGCAATCCGGGACCGCCCCGCAGATTTGCCCATTTCCCCCCTATCCCTAGGAGTGCCATGACTGCAAGTAAAGGTTTCGGTCCCCCCAAATCCCCCAAGAAGGTGTCTAAGGTCTCTGATCGGCGGGCGGCGGCGGCCCAGCAGCTTGATGAGATGAAGGCCAAGGGGCTGCCGGAGTATGAAATCTATCTGCGGGTGCGGGGCAGTAATGCGTGGTTGCCGGTGGGCGCGATCGCGGTGAAGCGCAGCGATCAGATCAATGCGGCCATCTATGCCAATGAGGAGGAGCTGCAGAAGGGGGCCTTCCGCCTGTTCCCGCGCCTGAAGAAGCAGACCCTCGGGTTTGAGTACGGCTATCGCCTCAAGGACTTCCCCGACGAGGCGATCAAACTGGCGGAAAAACCGGCCCCCGGCATTGCCGCGCCGCTCCAGGAAATTGTGGCCCAGGTGCGCCAGCGGGTGGGTAAGTTCATCCAGCGCTAGGGTTTCCGGCGGTCTAAAACTTGCGTTAGACAAGGGGCTCAAGCCCCTTGCTGCCGCTGGCTGGGTGATGGTGAGAGCAAAAATTGGGCTGGCTGAATGCTCAACGCCTTACGGCGATCAGAGGTCGATCACGTGTGTGCGATCGCGGGGCTGGTTGCGGCAAAACGGTGCTCAACGCCTTACGGCGATCAGAGGTCGATCGCACTGCTACTACTGGATCAAGGGCTAGGCTCGTTGCGTGCTCAACGCCTTACGGCGATCAGAGGTCGATCGCGCGCTGGGCGAGCGAGTTGGCGTGCTGGACGATGCCGTGCTCAACGCCTTACGGCGATCAGAGGTCGATCGCTCGCAAAATTCGGTGATCGATTTCACCCGGTAGGGCGTGCTCAACGCCTTACGGCGATCAGAGAGGTCGATCACACATTTTCGCCATTTGGCAACTTTACCCAGTGGCGACGTGCTCAACGCCTTACGGCGATCAGAGGTCGATCGCTCCTACCTGCGCTCTGAATACAAAAAGGGCGTGATGTGCTCAACGCCTTACGGCGATCAGAGGTCGATCGCTCCGAAAAGATCCCCAAGGCAACCGGTTTAATATGTGCTCAACGCCTTACGGCGATCAGAGGTCGATCGCTTCGAGATCGCGATCGCAGACAGCGGCCAGAGGCAGTGCTCAACGCCTTACGGCGATCAGAGGTCGATCGCCGGACTCAATGGGGAGGCGGGCGAAGTGGCGGAACAGTGCTCAACGCCTTACGGCGATCAGAGGTTGATCGGAGTCGCTTGCGGGCTTGGCGTTGTCGCTTGCCCTGGCTGTGCTCAACGCCTTACGGCGATCAGAGGTCGATCAGAGCAACACATCCGCAGGAGACTCGCCCGCCTCGAAGTGCTCAACGCCTTACGGCGATCAGCGGTCGATCAGAGGTAGGGCATCATGGGGAAGATCCGGGATTGCAACGTGCTCAACGCCTTACGGCGATCATGAGGTTGATCGGTGAGGGGAGATCCGGCAGGAATAGCTCCGTTACCCCCGGGTGCTCAACGCCTTACGGCGATCAGAGGTTGATCGGTTAATGTTTCCATCCCGGCCATAATCCTCCCAATAGTGCTCAACGCCTTACGGTGATCAGAGGTTGATCGGTCATAGAGCCGTGGCGAATACTTCAACCCTTCATTGTGCTCAACGCCTTACGGCGATCAGAGGTTGATCGGAAGCTGTTGTACCGTGGGGATCTCTCAATTTTGTTGTGCTCAACGCCTTACGGCGATCAGAGGTTGATCGGACTCGGTTCCGGCTGTTGCCCGGAGAACGGGGGTGGTGCTCAACGCCTTACGGCGATCAGAGGTCAATCAGGGGTTAATTCGCATTGCGACGCCGGGGATTTCGGAGTGCTCAACGCCTTACGGCGATCAGAGGTCGATCGGCGATCGTGGCCGGTGTGGGCGAGGTCGTTGCCGACGGTGTGCTCAACGCCTTACGGCGATCAGAGGTTGATCATCAGGTCTTGCAGGAATTGATGGCCTTCATGAACTTATCGTGCTCAACGCCTTACGGCGATCAGAGGTTGATCAGAGCGGCGGCTAGAACCTTGACAGGGCAAGGGCCGAGAGCCGAACGCTCGCGCACCTCCGCCATTGTGCCCTTTAGGTCTCAAATTAGCCATCATTCTCAATTAGGTTCATTAACTTTCGCGTGTTGCTCCACAACGCTTCGGAAAGTCTTCAAGCACCTCAGCGATATTTTTTGGCGCGGGTTTTCTTCGGGATAGATGGGGCCGCTGGCGCAGCGATCGCCACCCAGGCGCGATCATCAAACCCAGCCCCCGCCTCCGCCAGCGTAAACCGTCGGAACGTGCCGCGCGTCGTCGTGCGATCAATCCACACCGGCAGGGCAATTAAACCGCGATCATCCGTCAGTAGCCAGCGCACCGGCCCATCCGTCTCGCGATCGCGCCGTACTCCATTCACCAGTGCCCAAGACTCCCCCAAACTCAGGCCACCAAAGCGCGAAATTTGCGCCGGAGAAGACAGGGCTACCGCCACGCGATCGGCCAACGTCACCGCCGCCGACTCCCCCGAAGAATCCAAACGTACCATCACCTGTAAATCCGTCAAAATCTCCTGAAAATTAGGCTTGGAAAACTGGGAAGACGGATAGGTACCCTGATGCTTTTTGCCATATTTATGGTTGCGCTGCTTGCGAAGAATGCGCGAAATCGGCGGCGGATCACTCGCCAAACCAATGGCTAGCTTTACCCCCAGGTGTGTCTGCAAATTCACCTCACCCACCCAGGACAACAAAAATCCGTAGACCGTCGAAGGGGGCGGATAAAGATAAGTTTCTCGGTAATCCCGCGCAAAACTGCGGGGAAAGCTAGTGCAGGGGCAGTGGATATACAGGCCGATTTCATTCGAGCTATTCGGGCCATTCAAGTCATCAGATCGATCAATCATGACGCGATCACCTCCAAAATGCCCAACTTCACCAATTTTTTCTTGGCCGCCTCCTTCGCTGCCTTGACCCCATCAAACACCGCAATCCCTAGCCCGTTTAGATTATCTCCATAGGGCGTTTTCACAATCTTTCCACCCACAAATAATTCATCCGCCGCTACATCTCCCGAACGAATTAAGCGCTCCAATTCTTGACAGCCCACGCCGTCGCCCACCCGTTCAAAGCAACCCATAATCCATGGGCTTGGATCTGTTGTCACTCGCAGAACAATCGATTCGGGACGAAATTCATACAAAAACCGCGAATGATTCCCCCCCACATGGCGAATTCCCACGAGAGCATCGAGCAGAAGGCCCGCGCGATCGCGGTATTTCAGCGTCTCAGGAGTTAGGGCAACCGTGTATTGATAGGCCGTCAAATGCATCTGGGTTTGGTGAATCGAAGTCTTGCCCTTGGCACCGCCCTTCGAGCCAAAGGCCACATCTCCCCAATAGGGATCTAGACTCACGGCGCGACACACCTCGACCGCCCCACGACGCTTCACCGTAGCATTGTTGTTGTCCTTGTCCCGCTTGGCATCCATATAGCCAAATAGATCATCATCAATGAATTTTTCAGCGCTACATTTCTCGTCCTTCAAATGGTAGAGATCTCCATCGGGGTCGAAAGTGCGATTCACTATTTCAGGGACATGCTGCTGAAAATAGTCCCGCAGCCCCCAACGGATCGCATCGGCACTTACGGTAGTGTATTGGTCATTGCCGCGCGTAATGGTTTGCAGCGTCGCAAGGGTGCTACCGTCCCCTTCACCGCGATTATTGGCGGCAACGGCGGTGGGGGTAACAATGGTGGCGAACAGATGAATTGACATGGCTGGTCACAGTTAAGAATAGGTGGACAAGAGATAACGGAAATCTCAATGAAAAAGACTAGACAGCGCTGATTTCAGCTTCATGGTCTATCAACTCCTGTTCCTCCTTCGATTTACCTTGGTAGGTCGCGATCGCGAGGAGCGCCAAATCCCGCACCTGCTTCCAATCAGATTGAGAATGGAGTTGAGCTGCGATCGCAAGTCCCTTACCGCGTGCTGCATTGCTGGGGTTACCGCTGAGAAATTCCACGAGGGCCGTGGCAAATTGCTGCTGTGTGCTAGGTCGCTTCAAGCGATAGAACACTTTTTTATACGCCTGCCCATATTCAAAGCTTCTATGCTGGGCATTGGCCTGTTTGATCTGCCCATGCAGGAAGGTGCTAAAGGCTCCCTGAACGGCCTCGAAGATGACGCGATCGCGATCCGTCAGTTCAGTCTGTGCCATGGTGACTAATCCTTTTCGATCATTAGGGTACAGGGGATGGGTCTTATGAAATTCAAAAAAACCACAGTGCCAGGGACGATTATCGATGAGATTATCCGTCATCCATGCCAGAACCTCCGATGTGGTTAGCCATGATTTCATTTTTCCGTCTTTATCCTGAATCTCACGAACCCTAGATCCAAATAAAATTTCTGCCTTGGAATAGAGTCGCATCATCGTTTCTTGGGGATAAATGCGATAAACCTTCTGCTTCAAATAGCTTTGATTGCCATCCCACTGCTGTTTACCCAGTTGATAGACCTCGCAATAGTCAAGACCGCTCCTATACAGATCCTCATCGACCTGAGCCCAGAGTAAAAAGCGCAACCCCGCTTCCCCTGCGCCACTGGCCTGGAAGTGTTTATAGCTAATGGCCGTCAGTTGTTTTCGTCGCCGGAGCCAAGCGGTTAGGTTAGAAATTTCTGGGATGACGAGGGCTGAGCGCTGCCGGGGTAATTTGTAGTAGCTACAGGCGAGGGGCATAAAGAGGAGCGCCAAGAAGTTTTCTGGAGATTCTTGATAGGCTCCATTGACAAAACATTCAACTAATCCTGGCAAATGATGCCCCTTGATGGTAATGGCCGATTTAAATTGCTCTTTGCTATTAAAGGCATCCTTGAAATTGCCCGTGTAGTAGCAACCTAAGACGGGACGAAAGTCAATCGCGGCTTCCGGTTTGTCGTCCTCAAGGGGAAAGTGGAGAAGCTGGCTTTCACTGGCGAGCGATCGCTGTTTGCTGTGTTGCAGCAGGGTACAAAGAAGCCCTTGGGTAACGATGTGGCGTCCTTGACGATCTAGACGTAGGGCGGGCATGTGAATGCAGCCGTCCCGGATTTGATAGGTCTGGCTCATCAGCCAGGTGAGGGCGTCGCGATCGCTAATAGAATCCTCCCAGCCCAGGGTAACGGCGTCATCGGTAATGGACCAATGGATTGGGGCCGTGGCGTGATCGAGGGCATCAAGGGCGATCGCACTGCCCGCAATGCCAGCCCGGTGGGGGAGCAAGGTGTTGGGGTTATGGAGGGAGAGTGTGAAAGTTGCCATGGGGATTGTGCCTAGTCTTGAACTTGGACCTTGGCGTAAGGGCGAGCGCCGATCGCGGAATCGTAGGCAATTTGATCCGAGGGAGCGATGGGGTAATGCCGAAAACGGTCCCAGCCCTGGATGCGATTGCTCCCCAGGATGGGCACGGTGTAGTGGTGTACTAGCTTCGGCTGCTGTTTCAGCAGGGGCATATCCTGCTCCAGCAGAACGGTGACGGTGGCGCTCTCGTCCCGCAGAGAGCCGGGGTAGGTACGCCAGTGGCCGTCGAGCCAGATGGAGTCAGTTTCGAGCTGGAGGGGGACCGGGTGGTTTTCTAGCCAGTGGGCCAGGTCCGCCTGGGAAACGGGGCTGCCAAAGGCTCTCACAAGCTGCTGGCCCCGTTCCAGTTGGCCGTGATCGTAGGGCTTGTCTGAGGGATCGTCGTAAAAATAGGCATCCAGGGGCCGTCCGCAGTAGGCATTACCTCGATTGAGCCGCCCCAAGCGCTGCACGAGGGCCGCCGGATCGGCAATCTGTGAAATGAGGAGCGTTGCGGATAAATCCAAGGACATTTCCGCCACCTGGGTCGCGATCGCCAGGACCGGCCCCGTATTGTTGCCCTTGAAGGCGTTCACCGTTTCCTCGTGGCGTTGCTTGCGATCGCAGTACCGAAATCGACTGTGGTACAGCAGTGGTTTAAAACCCTGTTTTATTGCTTTTTCATAGGCCGTGATCGCGGTGGACACCTGATTGCAAACCCACAGCACCTTGCCACCGGCGGTTAATTCGCTCTCGACGCGCCCCCAGATCAACGCTTCCCAATCATGCTCAGGTTCATAACAAAATCGATAGCGTGGCAACATCTCCCGCTCCGCATCCCCTGCAATGATTTCGAGCGATTCCCCCACCGCCGCCTCAATTTGCTGGATCTGGTTCGGCGTGAAGGAAGCCGACATCAGCAGGACAGGAGCCTTGACGGTTTGTAAAAAACGCAGCAGCGCCCCAAAAAGCACTCGATCATAGCTATGCACCTCGTCAAATACAAAGGCCGCCGACGCGATCGCCGGAAAACAATAGAGGGGGCGACGATGACATTGGAGCAACCCCAGAACCGTATCCACCGTACAAATAATGAACTTCGATTCCCAGATTTCAAAGGACGCCAGCTTTATAGCGGCCTCATTTTGAGTGCTGCCCTCACTGATCTCAGTTTCTTCACCCGTAGCAGTCAATTCCAGATCCGCCGCCGCTTTGGAATGCTGCAAGATTGCATTAACTTCCCCCTGTACATAACCCCTAAATCCTTCCGTACTGGTCCCCATAGTGGGATAGCCAAAAAATAGTTTGCGCGCGATCGCATGGCGCTTAGCCCACAGATAAGCACCTACGGTTTTGCCCGTTCCACATCCGGCCTGCACTAGGGTAACGCGCTGCCCTGCTTTTCCCATAGCCTCTTGGAAACCATAAGGTTTACCTGCCCCCAGCTTGTTCTGGAGAACGCGATCAAGATCCTCATTGGTCAGCGTGGAGCTCAGGGCCGCCTTTACCCATCGATCTAGCTTCAATTGAGGGTGTTGATCGGGAGTTCTCGCAATGGCAGAACCCAGAGTATCCGCCGCAATCAAAAGAGATTTTAGGACAGCCAAACGGATTGGGTGGGGTTGCCATTCTCCGCTGTGCTTGAAAATAGCCCTTTGTACATTTTTAATTCGCTGAATAGACCAAATCGAATCCACCTTAAGTCCCTTGGGAAAACGCATCGGGAAGCCCAATTGGCGGATACCTAAGCGCAGCACACGCTTAAAATCAGGGTGCTGTAAATAGGTCACCAATTCTGCATCGCCACAGTCCTTGCGAATGTCGCCCAGTTCATCATTTCTCCGCCCTTGACGGCCTCCGAGTTTGCCATGATGTCCACCACTGGCGATCAGGGCCATAAACCAGTCCCCATCAGCTTGGCTCAACCAATCCCGGAACTCCCACGCCAGCAGCATCGATAAAATCTCATGGCGCACAAGCTGGGGATGCTTCGTCACATCTCGCTGGGGGGTGGGGCGAGGATTCTGCGATCGCAGCTTGCAGCGCACCACCCCTTGAAAATGATCGTTAGCCTTGCCCCAGTCATGGAGATAGGCCGCCAACCGGGCCGTTTTTTTGAAAGATTCTAGATCCCCACCCAGATCAAATGTTGTCGTCAGATGATTCGCCAAAAGATCAATCAAGAGCGTCATCGCCCGCATCACATTGGCCGTATGACCCACGAGGCGATCAGATCCACAGGGATATGCCGTATCGTAGGATTTGGCTAATAGGTAATTCGGTTCAAGCCTAGGGAGTGCTTTCATCATCTCGTTGCCCTGAATGGATAGGATAAAACCAGCCGCATCCAAAATGTTTGCGTCCGCCCATACCAAGGCATTGAAGGCGAATCGAATCTTCATCACTCAGTCCTTCGATGCCAATGCCATACCCGAGAATGTTTTTGTGGTGAACCTGCAAAGCCCGGAGCGCCAGATCACCTGCATCATTACTGTCAATGTAAACCTGGCCTGGAATATTTAGATCCGCCAAAACCTTCTGGCACGATTGCAGAAAATAGATGGGTGCGTCTTGATGGGACCAGGCTTTGAGCTTGAAGGTGACCAGACGCGATCGCAGAATTGAACTTGGTTGTGGCAGGGTCATGCGCGGCTGAATTAAACGTATAAGGTGGCCGCGTACATCAAGAACAGTATTTTGCAATTGCCGATACCACTGCTGCACTTGATCTGCTGGACAACGTAATCGAAGGCGCGATCGCGGAGACAGCAAGATCATGCCCTGATGATCGCAGTTCCCCGGCACCGTACAGAGTAAGACCTCCGGCGGGAATGAATCTCCCCCTAGAACTGTTGTCTTGAGGGCGGAATAGAGGGAATAACCATGATCAGCGGGGAGGGTTTTTCCGCGAAGCTGAAATTGCAATTCAATGTAATTTGGCAGTGTTTCCATGGTTTATTCAAATTCTCCATTTTCATTTTGCCGAGCCATTGTCTCAATTTCTTGGCGTAACATTTTGACTAATTCTGGTGGCTCGCGCGCGATCGCACCTCGCCCATAGCCCAAAATCCATCGCTTAATATCATTTAATCCAGTGGCCGTAAAACTGAGGGTAATGGAACCGTCCCCATGAGTTTTAATGAATTGGGTATGGTGCCATTGACGTTCCGCAATATAGGGCGCAGTTTTGGCATCAAAATCAATCACAACATCTACGGGTCGTCCTCCCACTTCATATTGGAAGCTATCCCGCAGGATTTGTTCGAGGTTAAAATTAGGATCCCGCTGAAATGGAATCTCTAAAATTTGCAGCGCTTGGATCCGATCAATGCGGAAGGATAAGACCTTTTCTCGGCGATGGCAAAATCCCCAGAGATAGGGGTTGCTGGCACGATAAATATCCAGCGTGTAGGGATCTACCCTGCGCTCTGAATGGCCGCTTTGCGGCGAGAAGTAGCGGATCCAGATGGATTGCGATCGCGTGATCGCGTCTAATAATTGGGTCCAGATTTCAGAATTAATCTGGATGTGACCACCCGCACGAAAACGAATTCGCTCCTGCACAAGGGACTGCAAACTAGCCTGCAATGACTCCGGTAGGCGATCCGCCAAGCGCTCAATGGCTGTTTGGAGGGGAGCGTGGTAGATACTGCCGGAGTAGGACTCCAGCATTTGTGCCCCCAGCGTGAGGGCAAACACTTCCCCTTGGCTCAGGGGTAAACTCGGCAGTGACCACTGGTCATCGGCATATCGCCAACCCCAACTTTTTCTGAATTCTAGGGGCGCGTCGAAGCGATCGCGCATAAAGGTCAGATCACTCTGAAGCGTTCGGACACTGACCTCACACAGAGCTGCCAAGCTATCCGCCGTGTGACGCTGACCACTGCGTATGGCTGCGTCAATTTTCACAAGACGCTCTAGCTGCCGGGAGCGGGACATAGCAAACCTGGGACGTTGGGCTCATGCTATGCCTACTATAAACGTCCCACTCTGCAACCAGATTTCAGGCTTCGGAAAAAGTCGTCAGAATAAATCTAGGGTGAGAACCATTATTCACTGAAGTCTGGCTAAACCTTAGTGGCGGCTTAGCTTCAAGTTTCTGTAGTCCACATCGAAGGACATAGACCCATAGGCTATATCTCCCCCTAGCGGCTTCCTAGGAACCGATCGCGGCGGAGATCTCTGAACGCGATCGCGCCGTCACCAGGAGCGCCCGCCCATTGATCCACAGGCACACCAGCCCCAGGGTCAGCAAAATGTAGGTCGGAGCCATCACCACCCCCACCGCAAACCAGGTGCCCACATGGAACACCATCACCGCCGCAAACAGCACCGCCAGCAGCGCCACCGGTAGGCGATCGCCCCAGGGCCGCCCCTGGATCCGCATCGCCAGCATCGCCACCGTCGTCAGCACATTGGCCGGCACCAGAAACGCACAAATCGCCAAACAGTGGGCTCGGGAAAAATCCCCCATCGCCGCGATCGCCGCCCCATCCATCGCCATCCCCAGATGCCCCAACAGAATCCCAGCCATTAACCTAAACATCCCACTTCAAAACCGTTTCCTGAATCCCCGCCTCGCGCTTGCGTTTGGCATCCCGCTCGAACCAGGCCACCACCTGCGCCGTCGTCAAATCCGCGATCGCCACCCCCTCCTCCTGGGCGATGTAGCCCAACAGCTTCAGGGACGATAGGGTAATGCGCGTCAAAAACTTCTCCGGCGACGACAGCAGCGCCCCATCCACCTGGGCCATCTCCTCCGGCGTCAAAAATTCCAGCGTCTTAGGATCTTCCATCACTCCAGCCTAGGCAAGGGCATCAACATCAGGGTCCAGAAGGCCCAAGGGCCGGTTGGCTCCCAGCTCCAGCTTCACAGGGCCACGGCTCCACAGCCATCCAATCCAGAAACCATTAGATTACTGAAGAATTCAATCCCCATCAAAGCCCTTCCCCCTCATCCTCCGGGTCCATCTCGCAGATCACATAGCCACAGCGGTGTTCCCCCTCCACAATCCAGTGGGTGCGCTCCACCGTGCAGTCCGCCAGGGCGATCGCGAGCATCTCCAACTCATGGTCACACACCTTCGGGAACGACTCCGCCACCGTCGAAATGGCGCAATTGTGCTCCGTCAGCATAATGTGCTCCACCCCAGGGCGATCGCTCTCCGTCGCCTCCGGTGCGATCGCCGCCCACTCCGCCATATACCCCTCCGCCCGCCGCAGCTCCACCAGCCGCGCCACCCGCTCCTGCACCGGCCCCTCCCCAATGCGCTGGCGATACTCCAGCCCCCGCCGCACCCACTGGGCCCGCAGAATCGACGACACCCCCTCATGGCCCACCTGCTCGACCAGCGTATCGAGCAACTCCAGGGCAAAGTCGTCATAGCTGTCAGGAAACTGCGATCGCCCCGCCGTACTCAACCGGTAGCGATGCTGGGGCCGCCCCATCCCCCCCCGCACCACCTCCAGGGCAATCAACCCCTCCGCCTCCAGATCCTTTAAATGGCGGCGCGTCGCCTGGGGACTAATGCCCAACACCCGCGCCAAAAGCTGGGCCGTCGCCTCCCCTTCCTTCATCAAAAGGCGCAAAATATCGTACTTCGTCGAAGCCTGCTGGAGGGGCATCATCACACCGGGGAATCACACTGAGGGCTTAACGGCGTTCGGCAAGCAAGATACGATGCTAAGGGTCGCTTGGGGCCTTGGCGATCGCCCACGCCCTGCGACGAAACATTGACCGCTTGCAACTTTGACAACCTCACCGTTGCTAAAGTACTCTAAAGAGACGAAAAGCAACAGTACGGTTGTTTTAGCTAGTCCTAGACATTATACAAACTAGACAGGCAACCCGCAGAATGGATAATTCCCAAACCCAAGCCACGGACAAGAGTTTAGAAGCCATGCGCAAATTCGCGGAAACCTACGCGAAGCGCACCGGTACCTACTTCTGTGTGGATCCGGGGGTTACGGCCGTCGTGATCGAAGGCTTGGCGAAGCATAAGGATGACCTGGGGTCGCCCCTGTGCCCCTGCCGCCACTATGAAGATAAGGAGGCGGAGGTGGCCTCAGCCTTTTGGAATTGTCCCTGTGTGCCCATGCGCGAGCGCCATGAGTGCCACTGCATGTTGTTCCTGACGGAGGATAACGAATTCCGCAGCGATCGCCAGGACATCAGCTTCGATGAAATTCGCAGTGTGACGGGCGGTTAGGGCAACGCCCCCTAGGGGATCCGTGACGGTTGCGGTGTCCCTAGTCCCTGTGCCTAGATGGCCCCCAATGGCCACCGCGCGATCGCCCCGTTCGCTCCCCCCTTCCCCGTCCCTCGCCCCACCCGTCCTAAACCCCCCGCCGCACCCCCGCCATGAGCGCCTCTGTCAAAACCCTCGTCAACCAGCCCTACAAATACGGTTTCAAAACCGACATTGAAGCGGACTCGCTGCCCCCCGGCCTCAGCGAAGACACCGTGCGGATCATCTCCGCCAAAAAGGGCGAGCCGGAATTCATGCTGGACTTCCGCCTGCGGGCCTATCGCCACTGGCTGAAAATGACGGAACCGGTGTGGCCGGCGGTCAACTATCCCCCCATTGACTATCAGAAAATCGTCTACTATTCCGCCCCGAAGCAGCAGCAGAAAAAGCAAAGCCTCGAGGAGGTGGACCCGACGCTTCTGGAAACCTTTGAGAAGCTGGGTATCCCCCTAACGGAGCAGAAGCGACTTGCGAATGTGGCCGTGGATGCCATTTTTGACAGCGTTTCCGTGGCGACCACCTTCCGGGAAAAGCTGGCGGAAAGTGGCGTCATTTTCTGCTCCATTTCTGAGGCCCTCAAGGAGTATCCGGACCTGGTGCAAAAGTACATCGGTTCCGTGGTGCCGCCGGGGGATAACTACTACGCGGCCCTGAATTCGGCGGTGTTTAGTGATGGGTCTTTTGTGTTCGTGCCGAAGGGGGTGAAGTGCCCCATGGAACTGTCTACCTATTTCCGCATTAACAATGGGGATTCGGGGCAGTTTGAACGGACGCTCATCATTGCGGAAGAGGGGGCGTCGGTGAGCTATCTGGAAGGCTGCACCGCGCCGATGTATGACACCAATCAACTGCACGCGGCGGTGGTGGAGTTGGTGGCCCTCGACAATGCGGACATCAAATATTCCACGGTCCAGAACTGGTATGCGGGGGATGAGAACGGCAAGGGCGGCATTTATAACTTCGTGACGAAGCGCGGTTTGTGTGCCGGTGCCCATTCCAAGATTTCCTGGACCCAGGTGGAAACGGGGTCGTCGATTACTTGGAAATATCCCAGTTGTGTCCTTGTGGGCGATCATTCCGTTGGGGAATTCTATTCGGTGGCCCTGACGAACCACTGTCAGCAGGCGGACACGGGTACGAAGATGGTCCATGTGGGTAAAAACACCCGCAGCACGATCATTTCTAAGGGGATTTCGGCGGGGCGATCGCGCAATAGCTACCGGGGGTTGGTGAAAATTGGCCCGAAGGCGACCGGCGCGCGCAACTATTCCCAATGTGATTCGATGCTCATCGGCGATCGCGCCATGGCCAACACGTTCCCGTACATTCAGGTGCAGAACGAAGGGGCCAAGGTGGAGCATGAGGCATCCACGTCAAAGATTGGCGAAGATCAGCTTTTCTATTTGGCCCAGCGCGGCATTTCCGCTGAGGATGCGGTGTCGATGATGATTGCGGGCTTCTGTAAGGATGTCTTCAATCAATTGCCGATGGAGTTTGCGGTGGAGGCCGATCGCCTCTTGAGCCTGAAGCTGGAGGGTTCGGTGGGCTAGGCCAGAGTTTCTTTTTAGGATCAGCGGCCCAATCCAGTCCCTAGGCAAAGGCAAAAACAGATTCGGAGCCAGGGTTAGCTAAGGGGCTTAAGCCCCTTGCCCCATTCAGTCCATTGAGTCGATTAATACCCCTTGATTAGGCATTCCATCACGAGTACGCAAGCCCCATGATTGTTGAGAACGCAGCGACGATTTTATCGATCCAAAACCTGTCGGCGGAGGTGGACGGGCAGCCCATTTTGAAGGGCTTCAATTTGGAGATTAAGGCGGGGGAAATCCACGCCATTATGGGGCGCAATGGCTCCGGTAAGAGCACCCTCTCGAAGGTGTTGGCGGGCCATCCGGCCTATGCGGTGACGAGCGGAAAAGTGCTGTTCCAGGGGCAAGATTTGCTGGAGTTGGAGGCGGAGGAGCGGGCGCGATCGGGTCTGTTTCTGGCGTTCCAATACCCGGTGGAAATTCCTGGGGTGAGCAATGTGGACTTCATGCGGGCGGCCTACAATGCCCGCCGCAAGCACCAGGGGTTGGAGGAGTTGGATGCCTTTGATTTTGAAGAGGTAATCCAGGAAAAGTTGGCGGTGGTGCAGATGGATCCGTCCTTCTTGACCCGCAGCGTGAACCAAGGGTTTTCGGGCGGTGAAAAGAAGCGCAATGACATTTTGCAGATGGCGCTTTTGGATCCGGTGCTCGGCATTTTGGATGAGACGGATTCGGGTCTGGATATTGATGCCCTGCGGGTGGTGGCGAATGGGGTGAATCAGTTGTCCCACGAGGGCAATGCGATGCTGGCGATTACCCACTATCAGCGGCTGCTGGATTACATCGTGCCGGATTATGTCCATGTGATGCGCGATGGCCGATTGATTAAGACGGGCGGCAAGGAGTTGGCCCTGGAGCTTGAGGCGAAGGGCTATGACTGGGTGGATGAACTGGAACCGGCGGCGGTGGGGGTTTAGGTGATGACGATCGCGGGTGACGGACAGGGGGCGGCGGCGATCGCCCTGCGGGGGACGGATGTGGAGGAGGTGGCCCTGGGGGCGGATCGTTACACGGTCTACCTGCGGGAGTTGCTGGAACGGACGATCGCGGCGAACCGGGCTGCGGATTCGAGTTTATTGGTGCAGTTGCGGACGGCGGCGATCGCGATCGCCCAGGAGCTGGCATGGCCTTCGACGCGGGATGAGGCGTGGCGCTTCACGAACCTGGCGTCGATGATGGCCTTCGAGTTTGGGCCGACGGGGGCGATCGCGGCGGACCTGCTGAGCAGTGCGGATCGGGACGCGATCGCCTTGGCGGAATGTCCGGCGGCGCGGCTGGTGTTCGTCAATGGCAACTTTTGTGAGATTCTGTCGGATCTGTCGGCGGTGCCTGTGGGCGTCACGGTGGAGCGGCTCGCCACGGCGGATTTGAGTGAAGCGGCCTTCGGGGCGCATTTAGGCAAAGTCCAAAATGGCTCGGAACCGTTTGCGGCCCTCAATACCGCCGCGATCGCCGATGGGGCCGTGGTGCGGGTGGCGCGCGGTGCGATCATTGAAACGCCCATCCATCTCCTCTTTCTGGCGGTCCCTGGCCCAACGCCCGTCCTGATTCAGCCTCGGGTGCTGGTGGTGGCCGAGGAGGGGAGCGCCTGCACCTTGATCGAAGACTATGCCGTGGCCCAAAACAGTTGGTGCCAGGGCAGTGGCAGCGCTGCCACGGAGCCCTATTTCACCAATGGGGTCACGGAAATCGCGATCGCGGACAACGCCCGCATCAGCCACAGCCGCACCCAGCGGGAGGCCGCCAACGCCTTCCACATCGGCAAAACCGCCGTTTTCCAGGGCCGCGATAGCTACTACGGCCTGACCACCATCAGCACCGGAGCCGCGATCGCCCGCCACAACCTCGACATCACCCAGGGGGGACCGGGCACCGAAACCCGCCTCCAGGGCCTCACGGTGGCCGCTGGCACGCAAGTCGCCGACCTCCACAGCGATCTGAACCTCCAGCATCCCCACGGGGTGGCCGATCAACTTCACAAATGTATCGCCGCTGGCCGGGGCCGCACGGTCTTCAATGGCCGCGTCCTTGTCGGCCAGCAGGCCCAGCACACGGACGCCGCCCAGCTCAACCGCAATCTGCTGCTCTCGTCCCAGGCGCGGGTCGATACAAAACCCCAGCTTGAGATCATCGCCGACGACGTGAAATGCACCCACGGGGCCACCGTCAGCCAGCTAGAGGATGACGAAATTTTCTACCTGCGCAGCCGGGGCCTCGACAGCACCAGCGCCCGCCGTCTGCTCCTTGATGGCTTCGGCGGCGAAATTCTGGCCCAACTGCCCGCCGCCAGTCTGCGCCACCAGTTGGCCCGATGTTTGGCCTGCGAACTGGAGTTTTAGGACCTGTCCCCACCAAGCTCCAACTAACAGGTTCCAGTACCCAAAGACAAGGGGCTTAAGCCCCTTGCTCCCACGGTTTAATTCCCACCGGTTTCATGACTCTAGAATCAGGTTGAAAGGTCATTATTTAAAAGCATTAATTTAAACGCATTAAATGACAGACCCTAAGCCCTAAAAACCAGCCCCTGCCCCGCGATCGCCCACCCCTTCCCCCAACCATGACCCTCGCCACCGACAAGCCCTTGGCCCTAAAAGTCCGCCAGGATTTCCCGATCCTGCACCAGAGCATCCACGATCATCCGTTGGTCTACCTCGACAACGCCGCCACCTCCCAGAAACCCCAGGCGGTCATCGATACCCTGCGGGACTATTACGAGCGCTACAACTCCAATGTCCACCGGGGGGTCCACACCCTCAGCGGTCTGGCGACGGACGCCTATGAGGGGGCGCGGGAGAAGCTGGCCAAGTTCGTTAATGCGGCCTCCCACCAGGAAATTGTCTACACCCGCAACGCCAGCGAAGCGATTAATTTAGTGGCCTACAGTTGGGGCCTCAACACCCTGCAACCGGGGGATGAAATTGTGCTGTCGGTGATGGAGCACCACAGTAATTTGATCCCCTGGCAGTTCGTGGCCCAGCGGACGGGGGCAATTCTAAAATTCGTGGAACTGGACGCCACGGAAAGTTTTGATCTGAACCACTATGAAAGCCTCGTGGGCGATCGCACCAAACTGGTGTCTATTGCCCACGTATCTAACACCTTGGGCTGCGAAAATCCGGTGGCGGCGATTGTGGCGATCGCGCGGAAATTCGGCGCAAAGGTCTTAATTGATGCCTGCCAAAGTGCGCCCCACATGCCCTTGGATGTGCAGGCCATGGACTGCGATTGGCTCGTGGCGTCGGGCCATAAAATGTGCGGCCCCACGGGCATCGGTTTTCTTTACGGCAAGCTCGATCTGCTGCGGTCCATGCCGCCCTTTTTGGGGGGTGGGGAAATGATTGCCGATGTGTTTCTCGACCACGCTACCTATGCGGATCTGCCCCACAAATTTGAGGCCGGTACCCCCGCGATCGGCGAGGCGATCGCCCTCGGTGCAGCGGTGGACTACCTCAATGCGATCGGCATGGACACCATCCACGCCTACGAAGCGGACCTGACCGCCTACCTATTCGCCCGCCTGGGGGAAATCCCCGAAGTGCGCGTCTATGGCCCCCAACCCGACTCCCAGGGGCGAGGTCGCGCGGCCTTGGCCTCCTTCACCGCCGGAGAAGTCCACCCCCACGACCTGTCCACCATCCTGGATCAAGCAGGCATCGCCATCCGCGCCGGTCACCACTGCACCCAGCCCCTCCATCGCCAAATCAAGGCCCAATCCACCGCCCGCGCTAGCCTGTATTTCTACAACACCCGCGAGGAAATTGATACGTTCATCGCAGCGCTTAAGGACGCGATCGCCTTTTTTGGCAGCATCTTTGGCTAGGGGAAACGGGTCTTGGATAACGCCCTGGTGATCCTCGCCGCCGCCGACCGGATTTCCAGTTTTTAAAAGCCTGAATCTTTAATTTTCAGGAATGTTCAGGCTGCAATCCTTAGCCCCCAGCCGCCTCCAGCCTAGGTAAATGGATAACGAATCGGCTGCCGTGGGGCGAAACCCCTTCATAGGCCAGTGTCCCCCGATGCAAGTCCGCAACAATTTGTTGGCTAATGGATAGCCCTAGGCCCGTCCCCCGCTCAACTGATTTGGTGGTGAAAAACGGGTCAAACATTTGCGCCTGCACCGCCGGAGCAATCCCAGGGCCATTATCCATAATCGAGACCTCCACCCCCGTTGCCGTCATTCGGGTTTCAATTTCAATGGTTAAAGGGGCCTCGGGTTCCATCGCCGACCAGTCCTCTAAGGCATCAATGGCATTGCCCAAAAGATTCATCCAAACCTGATTGAGGGGGCCGGGATAAACCCCAAAAAGCAACAACTCCCCGTAGCGCTTGACAACCGAAATTTCAGGGCGTTTTGAGCTCGATTTCAGACGACTTTGCAGGAGCATTAGGGTGCTCTCTAGGCCATCATTGAGATTCACTTCCTTGATCTGGGATTCGTCGGTGCGGGCAAAATTGCGTAGCCCTAGAACGATCTGTCGAATGCGATCGGCCCCCACCTGCATGGACTGCACCAGCTTGGGTAAATCCTCCTGAATGAAGTCCAAATCCAGATCCTCAAGCTGCTGAACTTGGCTAGGGGTGAGGGGTGGCGCAACGGTTTGGTATAGGCTGAGGCCCGACAGCAAGTGATCCACATATTCCTGGATGTGGATCAGATTGCCGTAGATGAAGTTGACGGGATTATTAATCTCATGGGCAATGCCCGATACGAGCTTTCCCAGGCTGGACATTTTCTCGCCTTGGATAAGCTGCACTTGGGTGGCGCGGAGGGTTTTGAGGGCGGATTCTAGGGCTTGGGTGCGTTCCTGGACCCGCTGTTCTAGGACTTCATTTTGGGACTGCACCTGTCGGGTGAGATGATAGAGCCGCAAATGGAGCTGGATGCGCACGAGCACTTCTTCCTGATGGAAGGGTTTGGTGATGTAGTCTACGGCCCCTAATTCAAAGCCTTTGCTTTTATTACTGACATCCGCTAGGGCGGTCATGAAAATGACTGGAATGGGGGCGGTGGTGGGATCTTCCTTGAGCTGTTTGCAGACTTCAAATCCGTCCATTTCTGGCATCATCACGTCTAGCAAAATTAGATCCGGTAGGGTGCGCTGGGCTCGGGCGATCGCGATCGCGCCGGAGCGGGCGGTGAGCACCTCGAAGCCAGCACCATAGAGGAAATCGCTCAGGAGACCCAGGTTTGCCGGATTGTCATCCACCGCCAGAATTGTGCTTTGCTCAGGGGGCGAAAATACCATGGTCTAGGAAATTCCAGTCAATTGAAATGAACGACTTGATCAATGCTAGGGAAACGGCCAAGGATTTCTATGCGGATTTTTTAAAGTTGAGGATTAATTCCAGTAATTCTCGTCATGGATCCGCAAAATGCCTGTGATGAAAATGAGAGATTTCAACGAATTTTTCTGTTTTTTAGCGTTCTAGTTCTATCGAGCTCTAAGAATTAGAAAACCTCAACTAAAACAATACCCTAGGTCACCTGCTGAAGGAAGCTAAGAATCGCTTCATCCTGAAACGTCTTTGCCCACTTCCGCAGGGGCTGAATGAACCCTTGCCAGTCGGGATCTTGCTGTTCGAGAGTGTCTAGGGCCTGGAGGATGGCGCGCATATTGCCCTGGAGTGCCAGTTCCTCTAGCTCTTGAAGGAAGGCGACTTCGGGGATTTTGAAGCTGGCCTTGGGGGGGGAAATGCCGTGGGAAGAGGATTCATTGTCCTGGTAAATCCACTCTAGGTTGAGGTGTTTTTCGAGGAGTTTGAAGAGTTCCCCCGCCTGAATTGGTTTGGGTAAAAACTCGTTGCCCCCGGCCTCAAAGCTCTGGTACTGATCCTGTTCAAAGACGCTGGCGGAGGTGGCAATGATGGGAATTTGGGCGATCGCGTCGGTCGCCCGTACCCGCTGCATGACCTGAAATCCATCGAGTTTTGGCATGAGTAGATCGAGGATGAGTAGGTCTGGCTTTAGGGCAATTGCCTGGGCCAGTCCCTCTTCCCCGTCGCTGGCGGTGACGATCCGAAAACCAAGGGGCTCCAATAGTTCCACCAAAACATTACGGTTGGCGGCCTTGTCGTCCACCACAAGAAGCATGGGGTATTCAGGCAGTTCCTGAGGGCTGCTGGCATGGGAATCATCCGCCGTGGATGCATCAATGGCCTGGGATGATGTTAGGAGTGTGGGGGCGGTTTTGGGGGCAATTTCTAGGCCAGTGCTGGGGGTGATGGGGGGACGATCGCGGCGGCGAATTCCCACAATTTGGCCCCGGTAATCCACCCGCGATGTGGCGGCCCAGTCCGCCTCAATGGGTAACTCAAGGTCAAAGTAGAATACGCTGCCAACCCCCAATTCACTCTGGACTTGGATGGTGCTGCCCATCATTTCCACAAATTTTTGGCTGATGGCTAAGCCTAGGCCCGTGCCCTCTTCACTGTGGCGATAGTTACTGGCCTGCTCGAAGGGTAAAAAAATCTGCTGCACCTGATCTGGGGCCATGCCAATCCCCGTATCTCGCACTTCAAACCGGAGGCGCTGGGTGCTGGCAAATCCCACATTGAGGGTTACGCTCCCCTGCTCGGTAAATTTAATGGCGTTGCCCAGGAGATTAATCAGCACCTGGCGGATGCGTTTTTCGTCGCCGCGTACGCCGGTGGGCAGTTCTGGGGCAAAGTTGGCGGAGAAGGAAATTTGCTTGATGTCGCTGCGGACACGGCAGATTTCAACGATGCTGTGGAGCATGGCCGGTAGATGGAACGGGGCTATTTTTAGCTCCATTTTGTCCGCTTCAATTTTGGAGATGTCTAGGACATCATTGATGAGGTTGAGGAGATAGGAACCGCACTGGAAAATGGTGTTGACGCGATCGCGATCGCCGGAGCTGATGTCGGGCGATCGTTGCAGAACCTGGGCATAGCCAAGGATGCCATTGAGGGGGGTGCGCAGTTCGTGGCTCATGTTGGCCAAAAATTGACTCTTGGCCCGGTTAGCCCGCTCCGCCTGCTGACTGGCCGCCTGTAGGGCAGCGGTGCGCTCTTCGACCCGCCGCTCTAGCACTTGATTGGCCTGTTTGACGGCCAGTTCCGAGGCGCTTAGGGCTTGGTTCTTGAGTTCCAGATCGCGCTGGGCCTCTAGGGTTTGTTGCTGCGATCGCAGAAGCTGCGCCTCAATTTTTCCAAGGAACACGTAGAAGAACAAAATCAACAGGGCTACCACGCCGCTAGATAGCGCCAGCGATTGGTGGATGGCCCGATCAGCGGGCTCCACAAAGGCGGTGACCTCCGCGATCGCGGTGACATAGCCCAAGGGATCCCCATCAATATCGTTAAAAGGCAACAGGACCGCTTGAAAATGTTGATCCCCCTGGCGATATTGGATCGAACTTTCCCCCTTTTCACCGACCCGATGATCGAGCAATTCCTTAATCTCAGAGGATAGGGGACCGAGGGTGTTGTTTGTGATGACTAAGTGATTGAGCTGATCCCACGGGGCCGTTTGGCCAGGGGAATTGGCGTTGATTTTATCTTCCCAAAGGGACCGATCCAGTTGATTTTTGTCCACCGCCACCACGAGGCTTAGCCCCATGACCTCGGCCAGATCCTCGAGCAAAGCCTCAAATTCAATCCCCAATTCTAGGTAGCCCAGAGTTCGTCGCCCGGTGGCCCTATCCCCAATGAACCAAGGCAGCACGGCCCGCAGAACGGTGCCGCCACTTTTTCCCTGCTCGATGCCAGCGGCAAGCTGACCCGTGGCTTCAGCATTGATGATACTGGCACGATTGTTCAGGTCGCCGCGCACATTACTATGGAGCCGCAGGAGGGTGACGCGATCGCGACGATAGACATAGAAATGGGTAATATCCTGCTCCGTTTTTAGGGTCTCAAAGAGGGGTCTGGTGATTGCCTCAATGCTCCCTAGATCCTGTCCCTGCATTCGACTGATGAGGACCGGATTCTGCGCGATTCCATCCAGGGCCACCTTCATGATCTGAATCCGCACCGCGAGGGATTCCGCTAGCAGTTTAGAAATTTGTTCCTGGGTATTGCGCCGAATGTTGTCGAGGTTGCGATCGCGCTGTTGACCCACGGCCCAGATCAGTAGCCCCTGGAGTAGCAAAATCGTCGCGACGAGGGGAATCAGGATGCGCGTACGCAAACGATTGTGCCCTGCTGGGGTGGGCTGTGAATGGGTCAAGGCTGCCACGAGGGCAGATCCGATCGCCTGAACCATAGGGGTGTGTCAAGGGTGAAGGGGGACAGGGGGCAAGTTCACGAAACCCAGGGGGCGACCGGGGCGATCAGCCATGATCCTGGCGCATCAGTTGAGATTGCCGATGGAAGCCGCTGGCGGAGCCAATGGGGATGGTCTTATCTTGACTTAGCTTTTTTAAAAAGGCCAGGAACCTAATCGCAAGAGATTCCCCTGAAGGCGGTTGGGGAAGGCTGAATTGGATCCACGGAACGGTCTGGGGAGACGGTTGAAAGGTGACCCTTTGCGCCTGATCTAAGGTTTAGTTTCGGTGGCCCACGGGGCTAAGGGGAGATTTGTAGAGGAGACGTTTTGTCTTCTCAGGGCTCCTTTAAATTGTCAACCCTAGGACCGACAGGGAAACCCTTGAAACCCGCATGGATTCCTGCCCAATGGGCTGAGAAAAAAGGCATCAATTGATCTGATCTAAGCTTTAGTCTCCGGCGGCCCAAGGAACCTAGGCCCCGTATCTTTAGGATTGAGAGGGCCTTAGGGCAGGGCAATTTTTGCAATCTAAATCTCCTCTGGAGACACTAGGATGGCGAGGCCGCACACCCTAGCGTACGGTGAGGACATAGTTGCCCCGGCCCGTGCGATCGTAGGCATTGACCACAATGCGATAGGTTCCCGTTTGGGGCAGGGTAATCACAATTTGGGAATTGGTGTTGCCTTCGCTGAAGTCATCATTGGCATCGAGGCCGTCGCCGTTGGCATCCATCAAAATTAGGAACGTATCAAAATCATTACTGGTGAGGGAAATGGTGACGGTCTGGCCCGCTTGCCCTTCAAAAATATGTTCATTGAATAGGCTGCCGTCGGTTTCAAGCACCTGGGATTGGTCATTGAGTTGCCCCTGGACCTGAAGGAGGGTGCCGCTGGGGGCGGGGGGACGAGTCGGGGGCGTTGAGGGGCCGGGGCTGGGGCGGGGGCTGGCTCCGCTGAGCTGGGCGCGCAGTTGATAGCTGCCGGTTTCATCCGGTTCGTAGGAGTTCGCCATCAGGGTGTAGCGGCCCGTGCTGGGTAAGGTGAGACTTAGGCGGGCGTTGGTGCCGCCGCCGCCGTCATCGTCCTGGATCTGCTCGCCGTTGGGGTCCAGCAGGATGAGGAAGGCGTCGAAGTCGCTGCTGCTGAGGTCGATGGTGATGCCTTGGCCCGCCTGGGCGTCGAAGGTGTAGGCGTC
This sequence comes from Cyanobacteriota bacterium, assembly GCA_022402445.1. GTDB lineage: Bacteria > Cyanobacteriota > Cyanobacteriia > CACIAM-69d > CACIAM-69d > MS008. The sequence goes on from JAKRSF010000008.1 coordinate 437,521, forward strand.
GAAGTAGCTGTCGTCGGAGGCGAGGGTGCGATCGCCATCCTCCAGGCGTCCGGCGAGGGTGCGGCCATCGAGGGGCAGGGGGAGGGTCGGGGCGATCGGTGGGGCGGCGGCGGCGCGGCCCGTGTTGACGGCTGCCAGAAAAGTTTGGACGCGATCGGTGGAGATGGCGAAGCCGATGCCGATATTGCCGCCGTCGCGCCCGCTGGTGAAGATGGAGGTGTTGACGCCGATCAGTTCCCCTTGGCTGTTGAGCATGGGGCCGCCGGAGTTGCCCGGATTGATGGCGGCGTCGGTTTGGATGATGCCGCGATCGCGATCGATGCGGCTGACGATGCCGGTGGTGAAGGTGCCCTGGAAACGGCCAAAGGGGTTGCCAATGACGAAGGCCCGCTGGCCCACCCGAACGGATTCGGTCGGTGCAATCTTCACGGTGGGCAGGTTCCGGCCATTGCGAATCCGCACGACGGCCAGATCCACGCCGCGATCGGCATAGCCCACAATGTCGGCGGTCACCTGTTGGCCGTCCGCCAGGATGACGGTGACGGTGCCGCTGGCCCCATCGATGACGTGGGCATTGGTGAGCACGAGGCCGTCGGGGGTGAGGATCGTGCCGCTGCCGGTGGCCGTTTGGGTCCGAATCGAGACCACCGCCGGGGCCGCCTGTTCATAAACCCGCACATTGACGGCCTCATCGCTGGCCTGTTTGCCCTGGGGGGCCAGCGGCGGGGGCGAGAATTTTGGGGAGTCCGTACCCCCGTGGCCTGTCCCCATCTGGCGGATCTCGCTGACCGTGGGGGCTTTGGCGGCGGTGTGGCCCTTGGGGGGGGCGATCGCCCCCTGGGCGAGGCTGGGGGGGGCGACGGTGAGCAGCAGGGCCAAGAGGCTGGTCCGGATCGGCCAGGGACCGCGATCGCCAGGGGTGGTGGGGAAACGCAGGGGAGGGCGGGGGCGAGATTGTGGCATGGGGAAGGGGATCGATGGGATTGGGGGCGATCGCCAGGACGGCAGGGCCACCGGCGGCGACGCGGCATTTGGGGCAAGGGATCCGACTCAGCCAGTCCCCCCTTAGCCAGGGGATGGTCTAGGGGCGGCATTGGTTTCGGCTTTAATACTAGACCGCTTCCCGCAGCTCTGCCTGCATCGCTTCTAATAGCTCCTGCCGAGATTTTGTAGCTCCGGATCGCCGCCGCCCGAGGGTCATGAAAAATTCGCAGCCTTCGGTTGGATGAAAGTCCACTTCCTGGAGCTGAATCAGGCCGAGATCATAGAGATCCTGAACCATGAGCCGAAAGGAATGGGGAACAAAACACCAGGAATGGAGGTCTAAATAAATTTTTTCTGAGAGTACCGTTCGCCAATAGGAACTGGCCTCTTCAAAGGTGTGATTGGCCTGGAGTGGATGTGCGTTGATGGGATGATCCCAGGCGATTGCGTCCCCCTGGGACACCACATTTAAATAATATTCCGCAACGGTGCCGGGGGTATGAATTTGGCAGCGCTGGAGATGGGCGTCAATAATCTTCCCAAGCCCCGTAATGGGCCGGTAATAATCAAAACAGCACCGCTTATCGGGAATCGCGAGGGAAAGAATGCCGTCCTCCTGGAGCAGCATGGCGCAGTCATTTAAAAAGCGAATGAGGTCCGGCGTATGCTCAATCACATGGGAGGCAATAATCCAGCGATAGCAGTGGTGACGCCCCACGAGATCGGGGTAGCTTTCGCCATTCCAGATGAAGTCCACCGGTTCAATCTTGTCGGTATTGAGGCCATGGGCGCGGTATTTGTCCACCAGGGCTTCGCGGCTGAGGTGATCGATGATTTGCACATTAAATCCCTCCCGCTTTGGGGCGATGGGATTATGGCTCGGACCAATTTCTAGGCCGGGATCCTGGGGATTAATGTGGCGCAGAATCAGATGTTTGCGGTTCATGGGCACGGGCGCGGGGCCGCAGAAGCTCACTAGTGATTATCCCTAAATGCTGGGCACAAGGGGGGCGCGATCGCGGCAAAATGAAGCGGACATATAAAATCTGCAAATATCCCATATCCATAACACAAAAGCGCCCCTAGGATCCCTGCTCCTCGCGATCGCGGCGATCGCTAGCCCACCACCCCCTGAACCGCCGCGCCCCCTGGATTGGAGCCATCCGCCGACGGGCCGCCGATCCGCCCAGGGGCACAATATTTCGACCATGAATCGGCCATGAATCGGCCATCAAGTCTGGGTCGCAAGGCCCCGGCGGAGGGTTTTAGCAACACAGAGGTTGTAAAATAACCGGTCAAGACTTGCTATACAGTCAACGGAATCGACCCATCAGGTACCTGTCCATGACCGCAACCTCCCCCGCTCCCGCCACCATTCCGGCCTTCTGCGACGGTATTCAGTATTTTGGGCCAGCGCTGCCCCAGTTCGATTCCCTGGGGGCTGCGCCAGCGGTGGATGCGGCCACGGGGGCGATCGCGGCCCCAACCGATCGCGCCGCCGTGTTCCAGACCCTATTGGCCGCCGATGCCCTGCGCTATCTCACGTTGCAGATGACCGCCAGCAAGGAATCGGGCCATCCCGGCGGTTTCGCCAGCAGCGCCGACGCGATCGCCGCCCTGATCATGCTGGGCCACAAAAACATGACTACGGAGGTGGGGCACCATGCGCCGGGGTACTACAGTTACGCCTTTTTGGACCGATCGCTCGAAGCCATGGGCATTGAAACGGTCCAGCACCTGCGCGATCGCTTCCGGGAAACCCATGGTTTGCTGGGGCACCTGTCGGGCCAAATCCCCGGTTTGCTGGCTCCCGCCGGTCCCCTCGGCCAGGGGCAACACTTCGCCATGGCGGGCGCAAAACTCTACCCCGGCAAGCTCTTCCCCGTCACGATCGGCGACGGCGGCCTCGGGGAACCCTACATCACCAGCAGTTTCGGCCATTTCCATACGGCCTATCCCCAAACCACCAATTTCCTGCCGATCCTGATCTGGAACGGCTACAGCCAGGAGCACCACAGCATGGTCTCCACCTACTCCAACGGGGCCATGGAAGCCTACTGGCGCGGCAATGGCTTTGAAGAAGTGATTTTGGTGGATGCCAAAGCCTTTGATGACGCAGACCAGCCGGGGGATTACGTGGACAGCACCCGCTTCTCCTGGGAGGGCCGCCTCGCCTTCACCCAAGCGATCCTGGAGGCCACCGATCGCGCCGCCAAGCTGGCCCTGGGGGGGACGCTCACGGTGCTGATCGTCAAGCAACTCAAGGGGGCGGGGGTCCACAAGCGCGGGGCTCAATCTCACAACCTCTATCCCGGCGACAATCTGGAACGGGATTACATTGTGGCGGCCCTGAAGGAGCGGGCGATCGCGCCGGAGGCATGGCAACTGGTGCGGGATAACTTTGCGCGGGCGGGCGGCGGCCCCGGTGCCCAGGTGGCCGTGACGGAACAGGTGCGCCCCCTGCCGGACTTGGGCACTCTAAACCTGGTGGAATTTGAGCTACAGGACAAAAAAGTGTCCACCACCGCCATGGGGGATTTGGTGGTGCAGGTGGGTCAGGCGGATCCGGATTTCGTGGTCACCAATGCGGACGGTAACGCGGCGTCGGGCATCAACAATATCAATGTGGGCCTCAAAATCGTCCACCCCACCGCCGATGAAACCTATTTCCAGCAGCCGGATGGCCAGGTCTATGAGCCCCTAAGTGAGGATGCCTGCGCCGGTTTGGCGGTGGGTCAGGCGCTATTCGGGGCGCGATCGCTCTGGTGTTCCTACGAATCCTTTGCCATCAATGGTCTGCCCATCTGGCAAACCGTGACCCAGGCCATGGCGGAACTGCGCCGCCCCACCCCGGCCACCGTGTGTTTGTTTACGGCGGGGGCCTTGGAGCAGGGGCGCAACGGCTGGACCCACCAGCGGCCCGAAATCGAAAACTATTTTGCGGCGATGATGCGCAATGGCAATGTGTTCCCCCTGTTCCCCTGCGATGCCAACAGTACGCAGGTGTGCTACGAGTGGGCGCTCACTCAAGTCAATAAGGGCATTACGATTACCGTGAGCAAGTCGCCGCTGCCGATTGTGTCCACGTTCGAGCAGACGCGCCAAGGGTTGCGGGATGGGGCTTTTGTGCTGCGGGAAACCCCTGGCGATCGCACGGTGGTGTTTGCGGTGATTGGCGATATGACGCTCACACCGGTGCTGGCGGCGGCGGATGCGTTGGCGGCCCAGGGCATCGGTTCGCGGATTGTGGCGGTGATTAGCCCGCGTCGGCTCTATCGTTCGACGGATGTGGCGGCGGATCTGTGTTCCGAGGGCGATCGCCACTTCATCGATGACGCTACCTTTGCCCAATTCTTCGGCGGTGATGCGCTGCTGGGGGTGACGGGCGGCACGAGCGGGATGCTGGAGCCGGTGATGCTGCGATCGACGGCCCCTCGGGATGTGTTCGCCTGGAAACGCGGTGAAACGACGGCGACGGCGGGTCAGTTGATGGGTCTCAATGGGCTGACGGCGGAGGCGATGGTCCAACGGGCGATCGCGCTGCTGGGTTAAAGGTTATGGGGCTTCTACCGCGATCGTTGCGGTAAAGGTTTCCTAGGTGTGGGCATTATCTCGAAGTTGCGGGATAGTGCCCTTTATACTGGAGTTGGACTGTAACTGCTCGATAACACTTTGCTCAAGGAGTTTTCTTGCATATGCGGTCTAAATAAACAGTTGGGCAGCTTGAGAGGTTATCGGTAAGCAAATCCACTATGCGTTTAAAAAACACGCAACATCCCCTTTGAGGATGACCTAGAAAAACTTCTGAGCGTGATGGCTTTTCATCCTACAGCTCGACATGATAGCCTGGGGTACTTATAGTCATCATGCATAAGCGAAATGTCGTCAGCCAGCCAACTCTCCTTAAATTTAGATGCCAAGAATCAGTCTAGCAGGACTCATGAGCTAGTAAAGTACGATCCTATTCATGTTTCTAAGTCTACATTTCTAGCAGGACTATCCGTTCATATTCACAGATGGTTTAGGTTCACTCCTAGCTTCGCTCCTGATCTAGTTCGCGAGATGCTCAATAAACTGAATGCAGAGATCGGAGACTACATCCTTGATCCTTTCTCTGGAGCAGGAACAACAGCTATTGAATTAACTCTAGAAGGTTTTAATTCTTTAGGGTTTGAAATTAATCCATTTTTGCACTTTGTAAATCGTACTTCTCTGAACTGGAATCTTGATACAGAGTCTTTGCAACTACATCTGTCAAAGATTCTTGAAGAATTCTGCAATTTGCGTGAAAAGGTTTCTTTTGAAACTTTAGAAGAATTTGGCTATAAAATTCCTTCTATACATAATCCGACACGATGGTGGCGACCAGATATACTAAGAGATTTGCTTGTCTTAAAGCAATGCTTTCACAAAATAATCAAAGACCAACACGAGCATGATTTCTTTCGACTAGCATTTGCTGGGGTTCTAGTTCCTGATTTGACAAATGTGACTCTTGGACGGTTACAGCTTCATTTCATAAATCGCGATAGAGATGAAATTGACGTAGCTGAGATTTTTTCTAAGCACGCCCAACAAATGATTAAGGACTTGTGTAACGTTCAGAGATTGCCTAACCTTGGGAGTTCCAAAGCTCTGCTTCAAAATTCAACTAATTTGTCTAACATTAATCTGCGCAAGAAAGTTGATTGTGTTATAACTTCACCTCCCTATCCAAACCGATATAGCTACGTTTGGAATACTAGGCCACATCTCTATATGTTAGATTTTATCTCAGCTGCTAAAGAGGCATCTTCAATTGATAAAAAGACGATAGGAGGAACTTGGGGGACTGCAACCTCTGAATTATCGAAAGGAAGATTTTCTCCACTTAATAAGGCAGTAGAAGAAGTTGTTGGTTCTACCATTTCTGCGATACGTGAGCAGGACGATCTGATGGCAAATTATGCTCTCCATTATTTCAACCGCTTAACGTCACATCTAATCGAGCTAGAGCGCATCAGCTCTCCAAATCTCCGTATTGCTTATGTTGTTGGAAACTCATGGCTTAAGGGGATTTATATTGAAACTGATGTGATTCTTGCTGAGATACTAGACCGCTTAAAATTGGGTTATAAAATCAATTCAGTTCATCGATTCAGAAAGCGTAACAGTGGCAAAGAGCTTTTTGAGTCTATTGTATATGCATCAAAATAACTGTCTACTTATATTTCGATGTTTTGGAAGGCTTCCGACGTGAATATACTTTTCATCACTCTTTGAACTTCGTTATGAATTTCTTCTTTCACCTTAGGTTCATCCATGAACTTCAAGAAGTCAATGCCGAAGAGTTCTGAAGTAAATTGTGAAGCCTGTTCCCCTTGTAGAAAATACCATCCAGCGCGAGTGAGACGAGAAATTGCATCATCTCTTGGGCTAATTGCGCTGTAAATTAAATATACAGGAAACAAATTAGCTTCCTGGAGATGCCCAACCATAGAAACATCTTTTCTCAATCGAGCACTGTCGTTTGGATTAAAGTTGTATCTTATTTCAATGCCTGCACCATTAATTCCTGAATCAGAAAAACCAAATTTCTTCAGGGTTGCACGAACATGATTTTCATCATTGGGAGACACTGAGGAAAACCTCAATCCGATATCCAATTCTAATCCGCCGAACTTTTCCGCAATCTGTTCTGGAGTTATGTTAAACCGGGCTGCTGCGACAAGACGGGGAAGCTTGTCATAAATTTCCCCTAAACGCCTCCCAACACTAATACTCATACGTCCAATCAAACGAACAAGCACGTATTCGGGACAATCAAGAGAAAACTTCGAGTAGACAGGATCAGCTTTAAGTTTTTGAAGCTCTCGTTGGTAATTTTGAGCACTGAAGTCGCTCTGGATCTTTGCTTCCCATCCTTGAATGTGGGATTTAAGAATGTCCAGAAAACGTTGTTCGACAATCTTCGGAGAAATTTCCGCGCTACTCATTATTATCGTTTGCCTGAAGTAAAGTAGCAGGATCGACACCAAGAGCCAACGCTAGTTTTTCAATATTGCCAATACTGATGTTACGCTCGCCTCTTTCAACCGCACCAACATAAGTTCGATGTAGCCCTGCTCGATGAGCCAGTTCTTCCTGAGACAAGCCATGTTCGAGACGAATACACCGAAGATTTTTGGAAAAAATAGCAATTAGCGACCCCATATAACTTTGATACGGGGAAGATGACAATAAATCGACAGACAATAAGTAGCATTGCTGCCTACGTTAGCCTTCTGACGCTATTTGAGGTGATTACCCAGCGGCCCAACACTGCGTTGGTGCGGACGGTACAGAAGTTATAGGTGAGAGCTTAGGGGGATTTGCCGCCGCAAAACTTCACAGTTAGATCTCACTCTGTCGAGAGAGTTCCGACATCTCAAGGTTGAGCAAGTTCACGGGGTTGTGACGATCGCGCGGCCCAAGATTAGAAAATTCGCCAGTGTTTAGGACCGATCTGGCCCCCTAACTCAGGCGGCTGAGCCAGCGCAATAGGGTGCGGGTGCGGGGTTTTAGTAACGTGCGGCGGTAGGCATCGGCGGCTTTTTTGATGCAGTCCGCTTGGGTGGGGTAGGGATGGATCACGCTGGCGAGTTGCCCCAGGCCGATGCCCCCAACGATCGCGGTGGTCAGTTCCGAGATGGTTTCGCCTGCGTGGCGTGAAACGAGGGTAGCTCCGAGGATGCGATCGCCCCCGGCAGCATGGATAATTTTGAGAAAACCGTCCGTTTCGCCGTCCGTGCGGGCGCGGTCCACGTCCGCCAAATTAATGGTGATCACGCCGATCGCGCGGCCCTGGGCCTGGGCTTCGGTTTCTGACAGGCCCACCCGCGCCACTTCGGGATCCGTGAACGTGACCCAGGGAATTGTGAGGCTGGATAGGCGCGATCGCCCCAAACCCAGGGGAGCAAATAGGGCATTTTTGAGAACAATGCGGGCCGCCGCGTCCGCCGCGTGGGTGAATTTCCAGGCCATGCAGATGTCGCCCGCCGCAAAAATCTTGGGATTGCTGGTCTGGAGGAAGTCGTTGACCCGGACGCCGCTGGGGTCATGGTCCACGCCTGCGGCCCCCAGGTTCAGCCCCTCCACATTGGGTACCCGTCCGGCAGCTAATAAAATGGCGTCCACCGCGATCGCGGCGTCGGTCCCATCGGCGCGGCGGTAATGGAGCAATTTTTCGCCCGTGGCGGTGATCTCGGCCCGGTGGGGCTGGGTTTCGAGGAGAAGGTTCACCCCATCCTCCTGGAGCGCGGTCTGGACGATCGCGGCGGCGGCGGCCTCTTCCTTTGGTAGCAGTTGTGAGGCTCGCTGAAAAAGGGTCACCTGGGAACCGAGCCGCTGAAACGTCTGGGCCAGTTCGCAGCCGATGGGGCCGCCACCAATGACCGCAAGGCGATCGGGGCGATCGCGGATCTCAAAAATGGTTGCGTTGGTGTGGTAGCCGACGGCTTCTAGGCCATCAATCTCGGGGCGGGCAGCGCGGCCCCCGGTGGCGATGACGGCTTTCTTGAACCGGAGGGTTTGGCCGCCCACCGCGATCGCGTCGCGCCCCACAAACTGCGCCTCCCCGAAAAATACATCGACCCCCAGTGCGGTGAACCGTTGGGCCGAATCATGGGGAGCGATCGCCCCGCGCACCGCCCGCAGCCGCCCCATCACCCGTTCAAAATCCACCGCGACGCCATCCGCCGTCACCCCGAGCCCCGCGCCCCGTCGCAAATCCCCCACCACCCGCGCTGACCGGATCAGGGCCTTCGAGGGCACACAGCCCACATTCAAACAGTCGCCCCCCAGGCGATCGCGCTCGATCAACGCCACCCGCAACCCCAGCCCCAGGCCCGCCGCCCCCGCCGCCGCCACCAGGCCCGCCGTACCGCCGCCAATGGCAATCAGGTCATAGCGATCGCCCGCCACGGGATTCACCCAATCCGGGGGCCGCACCGCCAATTCCAGGGCGCGATCGCCGTCTTCAAAAATTCCCTCAAACTCCCCATTCACCGTTGCCATGGCCTACCCCTCCCCGAGGTCAATGGACGTGCGCAGGGCGCGGCGGGCGATGCGGGTGATCACCACCGTCACCGCCACCGTGGCCCCGAGCCCCAGGATAAACAGCGCCCATTCCTGGGGAGTTTTCGCGCGATCGCCCCCCGCAAACACCTCCGCCAGGGACTTAAAGGAGGCCCCCAGATAGACATACATTACCGTCCCCGGCAGCATCCCCACGGACGCGATCGCGTAGTCCCGCAGGCGCACCCCCGTCAGGCCATAGAGATAGTTGAGGGCATTGAAGGGAAAGAGGGGCGACAGGCGCGTGAGCAGCACGATTTTGAAGCCATCCTGGGCTACGGCGCGGTCCAGGGCCACAAAATTGGCATTGCCCTGCGCCAGCCTGCGCATCACCCAGTCCCGCACCCAATATCGCCCGATGCTAAAGGCCGCGATCGCCCCCGTCGTGGCGCTACAGAAGACTAAAACCGATCCCCAGAGCGGCCCAAACAACACCCCCGCCCCCAGGGTTAGGACGGAGCCCGGTAAAAAGGCGATCGTCGCAATCACATAAAGAGCCGCAAAGGCAAGCGCCCCCCACCAGCCCAGATCTGCCACCCAGGTGAGCCCCTTCTCCACCAGACCCGTGGGGGCCAAGATCAGATGGAGGGCCGGATCCAGGAGACCAAGCCCGACGGTGGCGATCGCGCTGAGGGTGCCGAGGGAGCCGAATAGCATGGGTTTTTCCCGCATGGTGTCTCCTGCATGGTATCCCCTGGCCGGGGGCGATTTTCAGACTGGACGGGCAATGGCAGCGCCTGTGACCTTGGGGAGGGCTTCAGCCTTGAGTCTAGCCTCCGGATTGTGGGATCGGTCGGGGGCGCGATCGCGGGGGCTTTTCCCCCAGGGACGGCGGGCGGTGTAGGATATGGGGCAGTGGCCGTCCGCCGCTCCGGCGCTGTTTCCGATGGCGACCACCCTGAACACCATTGGCTTTTGGGGCGATCGCGCGATCGCCTTGCCCTGTGCCTTTACGCCCTTGTGGACCGTTCTTACTAATGGACCCCGTTGCTCTACCGTCTCACATCCATTACGAAATTATCCTCCAGGTGCTTGAGCGGGAAACCACCGCCACCATTCCGCCCGGTTCGCCGGAGCAGCGATCGCTTCAGGAGTTGACGGCGACCCTACGGCGGGCCTTTGCCCTGCAAAAACACCTGGAGGCGGCCTGTCAGGAGCAGCATTTGCCCATTGATTACCGCTGGACGGTGACGCCGCGCGGGGGCCAAACGCCGGAGCCGGAGGGGGCGGGGGCGATCGCGGAGCCGGAATCTGTGGGCTGAGGGACGTGAGGTATTAGGGCGCGGCCAAGGTGTCGGCTAGGGCGATCGCGATCGCGTCAATCAATTCCTGACATTGATCCAGGTCATGGTCCGCGCGGACGGTGATGCGTAGGCGGCTGGTGGGCACGGTCGGCGGTCGGATTGCCCCCACCAAAAAGCCGGATTTTTCAAGGGTTTGGCCCAATTTCACGACGATCGCCGCCGTGGGTACCTGAAGACAGAGGATCGGGGAGTCGCTGGGCAACAGGCGCACCTGGGGGCTAAATTTCGCCGCGATCGCCCCGAGGCCCGCCGCCACCGTTTCGACATTGCGCCAGAGCTGTTGCCGCCGTTGGGGATCCCGCCGCACGATCGCGATCGCCGCCAGGGCCGCCGCCGTATCCGCCGGAGACAGGCCGGTGGTGTAGATCCAGGTGCTGGCCCGGTTCCGCAAAAAATCAATCGCCGCCGCCGATCCGGCCACATAGCCCCCCAAACTGCCCAGGGCCTTGCTGAGGGTGCCCATCTGGAGGAGCGATCGCCCCGAGCAGCCCAACTGGTCCACGGCCCCGGCCCCGCGATCGCCCAGAACCCCCGTGCCGTGGGCCTCGTCCACCAGCACCATAGCGCCCCAATTGTCCGCCAAATCCAGCAGCTCCGGCAGGGGGCACACATCCCCATCCATACTAAAAACCGTGTCCGTGACGATCAAACAGCGGCGGTGGCGATCGCGGTGGGCGGCCAGCAGTTTAGCTAAATGATCCATGGAACAGTGGTCATAGGTGAGGGCCGTTGCACCGCTCAGGCGGATGCCCCCCAACAGGCTCGCGTGGTTGTAGCGATCGCCCAGGATCAGATCCCGAGGCCCCACCAACGCCGCGATCGCCCCGAGATTCGCCAAATAGCCGGAACTGAACACGATCGCATCGTCGGTGCCCTTGAGCCGCGCGATCACCCGTTCTAGCTGCCGATGGAGGGGCCGCTCGCCAGTTACCAGCCGCGAGCCGGTGCTGCCGGTGCCCCATCGGGCCGTAGCCGCCTGGGCCGCCGCGATCGTCGCCGGATGGCCCGCCAACCCCAGATAGTCATTACTGGCAAAATTCAGCAGCGATCGCCCCGCCGCCTTCACCACCGGCCCCGGCAACCCCGTCAGGGGCCGCACCTGGCGATGCCAATCCGCCCGATGGATCGTGGTCAGGGCGTGATCCATCCAGCCGTAGGGGGTCGAATGATCAGAGGGTTGGCCTTCAGGGGGCGAGCGATCGGGCCTTGGGCAATTCATCATCGGGGGCGATCCAACTCCAGCGTCGGCGTTTCGTGGCTGCGCCCCACAAGCCAATAGGTCAACATCTCCCCGCGCCCTTTCACAGAACACAACCCACGGGGCTCAAATTCAAAGCGATCGCCCAACAATTCACACACATTTTCCGTCACCTGAATGCGCCCCGGCTCCCCCTGGGATTCCATGCGGCTGGCGATATTCACCGTATCCCCCCACAGGTCATAGATAAATTTCCGCAGGCCAATCACCCCCGCCACCACTGGCCCCGTATGGATGCCAATTCTCAACTGAAACGGCACCCCCTCATCACTGCAAAATCCCTCAATCGTAGACAGCATATCCAGGGCCAAGCACGCGATCGCATCCCCGTGATTTTGCATGGGACTCGGCACACCGGCCACCGCCATATAGGCATCCCCAATGGTTTTAATCTTTTCCACCTTATGCCGTTCCGTCAAACGATCAAAGGCCGAAAAAATCTCATTAAGGGTCCGCACCAGATCCGTCGCCGGTACCCGTGATGCCAGTTCCGTAAAGCCCACAATATCGGCAAACAACACCGTCACCGCATCAAAATTTTCCGCCGCCGTCGTGCGCTGCTGCTTGAGGCGCTGGGCGATGCGCTGGGGCAGGATATTGAGCAGCAGCCGCTCCGACTTTTTACGCTGCTCATAGAGCTGGGTTTCAATGAGTTTGCGCTCGGTCACATCCTGAACCGTGCCCTCTAGATAAAGAAAATTGCCATCCTTATCCCGCACATTGCGCACATTTTCCGACACCCAAATGCGGGTACCGTCCCGGCGATAGACCTCCGACTGAAAATCGGAAATGTCTTCGTATTGCTCCAGATAGGCCATTAATTCATGGCGGCGCTTGGGTTGGACATACAGTTGCCGATCCACGTCCTGGAGCGTGGCGATCGCCTCCTCCGGCGACCCAAACCCCAGCAGCCGCGCCATGGTGGGATTCATGCTCAGGAAGCGCCCATCGCGGCTGGCCTGGAAAATTCCCTCCGCCGCATTTTCAAAAATACTGCGATATTTCTCCTCCGCCGCCCGCAGCTTTTCCTCCGCCCGCCGCCGCTCGGTCACGTCCTCTAAAACGCCCAAAATGCCAATCACATGGCCCGCATCATCATGGAACGGAATGCGACGCACATCGAGCCAGCAGTCCCCATCGTCGCCGGGGCGGGCGGGCTGGTGAATGAGGGTCGCTTGCATTTGATTGGATGCCAAAACCTTTTCATCTTCCGCCCGGAAGGCGGCGGCCCGCTCCGCATCCTCAAGCAATTCAAAATCGCTTTTGCCGATAATGGATTGGGGATCGCCAATTTTTGCCTGCCGTGCCCAGTTACGGTTGCAGCCGAGGAATCGGAGATTGGCATCCTTCCAAAAAATTTGTTGGGGCACATTATCCAGCACCGTTTGGAGGTAGCGACTTTGTTCCTTGAGAATCGCTTCGGTGCGTCGCCGCTCGGCAATTTCCGCCTCTAGTTTGCGGTTGGTTTCTTGCAGGAGTTTTTGGGCCGCCAGGATTTTGAGGTGATGGCCGATGCGCACCTTCACCTCTTCAAGGCAAAAGGGTTTGGGAAGATAGTCTTCGCCCCCCACTTCAAAGGCGCGGACGCGATCATCGCTGCTGTTGGAGGCGCTGATGAAAATGATGGGAATGGTATCCGTTTCGGGGTTGCCCTTGAGGAGGCGGCAGACGGCAAACCCATCCGTATCGGGCAGGTTGATGTCGAGCAAAATGAGGTTGATGTCCCCCGCCTGGGCCTGGGTGAGGCATTCGACGCCGGTGCGGGCGAAGCGGACCCGGTAGCCGATTTGCCGCAGGCAGCGCCCCAAAATGCGCACGGAATCTTCGCGATCGTCCACGATCAGCACTTGCAGCGAGGCGGGGCTGGCGGCGGTGGCGATCGCGGCGGATTCACGATCGCGCGATCGCTCGGAAACCGGTTCTGAAGGGCGGGGGAAGGGCTGCACGATGGTCGCTAAGTTGCGGGCTAATCCTGCTGGGCCGGGGCGGTGGGGCGTCAGGACGAGGGGATTGGGGGCAATGCACCGAAAAAGACTGACCGAGGGGGCGGTTGGTGGAGGCGTCAGGGGCGCAGATGGGCGGCGATCGCGTCGCGACGGCAATCACGCCAGCGATGGCTCCAACCATGGCTCTAACTATAGCTAACAATTCCCAACCGATTCTTAACCGGGGGCGACGCCGCCGAAGTGCGCGGGGGGGCAGAGCCATCAATTGCCGCCGCCGGGGCCAGACCCATGTCATCCTAAAAAAGCAATCAACAACGTTAGCTGTAGACATTGGCAAGGGGCTATGGGAGAGGATCTACCGATTCCCGTCGTGGTGAATGGGGCCGCTGGCAAGATGGGCCGCGAGGTGATCAAGGCGATCGCGGCGGCGGCGGACCTCAATCTGGTGGGGGCGATCGACACGAATCCAGCCCTCCAGGGGCAAGATGCGGGGGAGGTGGCGGGCTGCGGCCCCCTAGAGGTGCCGATCCTGCGGGAAATGGAATCGGTCCTGGCGATGGCGGGTCAGGAGCGGCGGCTGGGGGTGATGGTGGATTTTACCCACCCGAGCTGTGTCTATGACAATGTGCGCGCCGCGATCGCCTACGGCATCCGGCCCGTGGTGGGCACAACGGGGCTCAGTGAGGGGCAAATCCAAGAGCTAGCGGAATTCGCCGACAAGGCCAGCACCGGCTGCGCGATTATCCCCAACTTTTCCATTGGCATGGTCCTGTTGCAGCAGGCGGCCGTGCGGGCGTCGCAATATTTCGACCATGTGGAAATTATTGAACTGCACCACAACCAAAAGGCGGACGCCCCCAGCGGCACAGCGATCCAAACGGCGCAACTGCTCTCGGGCTATGGCAAAACCTTCAACGTGCCCCAGGTGGAGGAAAAGGAGCACCTGCCCGGTGCGCGGGGATCGGTGATGGGGGATGACGTGCGGATCCACAGCGTGCGCCTGCCGGGATTGATCGCCCACCAGGAGGTGATTTTTGGCGCGCCGGGACAGATCTATACCCTGCGGCACGATACGAGCGATCGCGCCTGCTATATGCCCGGAGTGCTGCTGGCGGTGCGAAAGGTGATGGATCTCAAGTCGTTGGTCTATGGCCTAGAAAAGCTGCTCTAGGGCGATCGCCCCCCGTCGATCGATCCCGTCCTATCAATCCCGTCCCGTCGATCCGTAAGCTGATCCTTCAGTGGCTGACCCCATGCTGATTCCCCTCAATGCCGCCGTGGTGGATCGCCTGGTCCCCGCGATCGCCACCTATCCGCAATACGCCCACATTTGGGGCAAGGTGCCGGATTTCCTGCGCCGCCTGTCCATTTCCGCCGTGGCGGTGGTGGTGTGCTGGCTGGTGGGGCTGGCGTTGGGGGAATCCTTCGCGCCGTTCGCCTTTATGCTGGGGTTTGGGGCGGGCCTGTACTGGTTTTGGGCTCCGATCTATTGGGCGAGTCTCAAAAATCGCCGCTTCCGCAAATATCCCTACTGGGGTTTTTGGGAGGGGCAGATTGTGGATGCCTATGTGACCGAGGAGCCCATTGGCCGTGAGGAAACGGTGAACGATCGCGGGGATCTGGTGATCGTCGAAAACCGGGAGCGGCGGATCAATGTGGAGGTGGAGGACGAAACGGGCTACTACCAAACGGTTCAGGTGCCTCTGAAGCGGGAGCACAAGGGGCTGGTGGCGGGCTTGGCGGTGCAGATGATTGTGTTTTCCGATCGCCCGGACCTGTCGCGCATTGTGGACAGTAGTGATCTATATGTGCCTGCGCGGCGGCTGTGGGTGAGTGATTATCCGGTGGTGCAGCGCGAGGCGTTTGCGGAGGTGGCGGCCCAGTTGGGGCGATCGCGGGATCCCGCAGGGATGACGCAACCCCGCCGCCGTCGATCGGGGGGGCAGTCCCGGTCTACTGCACCGCGATCGGGTCGATCGGAGCGATCAGATTTGGCCCTGCGGCCGCGATCGCCCCGGCCCGATGGGGAGTTTTACGATGATGGCTATGGGGATTACGGCGATCGCTACGGGAACGATCAGGATTACCGGGATTATTCGGACAATCCAGACTATCCCGAAGACCGCAGTTACCGCCGCGATCGCCCCTATTAAACCCGCCCAACCTGCCCACCCTACGACCCACCCGACAAGGGGCTTAAGCCCCTTGCCCCACCGATCAGCCTAGGGAAATTAGCGCATCCAAACCGCATCCACAAACCAGCGACGTTCATCCAAAAAAGACTTGACCGGCACAAACCCTGCGCGATCGGCAATCCCATCAATTTCCCGCAGGGAATACTTCTTAGAAATTTCCATATCAATGGCTTCCCAAGCGTCAAACCTGAAGGATTGGTCGAGCATCGCCAAATGCACCACTTGATCTTGGGTGCTGACCAGATAGCTCTTGGTTTCCCCCGTCATGGGATCGTAGGTGGGCGTGTGCAGGAAGCGATCGCGGTCAAAATCCCCCCCCAGTTCGCGATTGATCCGATCTAAGAGATTCAAATTAAATTCCCGCGTAATGCCCTCCGGGTCATCGTAGGCCCGCAGAATCCGCTTCGGATCCTTCATCAAATCAAAACCAATCATCAGCAAATCCCCAGGGTTGAGATTTTCCCCCAGGTGCCGCAAAAAGGCGATCGCCTCGTCATTGGTGAAATTGCCGACGCTAGAGCCCAGAAACAGCACCACCCGCCGCCGTTCCGTCTGCTCCTGGAGACGATGGAGCCCGTGGAAATAGTCATCGACTAAAGGCGCGATCGCCAGGGCCGGAAACTGCACCGCCACATCCGCCACCAACCCCGCCATCGCCTCAGCGGAAATATCAATGGGCGCGTAGCAAAAATCCGCCCCCTGCCCTAAAAACTGCCCCAGCAAAACCTTAGTTTTGAGCCCATCTCCGGCCCCCAGTTCTACCAAATCAAAGGGATGATTGTCCTGCACAATTAGATCCAGCAGGGCCAAGCCATGGCGCTCTAGGATCTCAAACTCGCAGTCCGTCAGGTAATAGTCCTCCATCCCCATAATTTGCTGGAAAAGCTGACTGCCGCGATCGTCATAGAAATACTTAGACAGCAGATATTTAGGCCGCGCCGACAGGCCCGCCACCACATCCGCCGCAAAGCGATCGCGGAACGTTTGATCCAAGCCTTGATCCAAAGTCGCCGCCCGATCCGTCGCATCCATCATCCCGAGTCCCATGGTTAACCTGCACTCCCTGTAAAAAAATGGGTTTGTTGATTGATTCCCAAAAATTCGCGCCACCGGCCCCGATTCATCCCCCCCGAACCGTTCCCCCATTCAAAAAAACCTTGACCTGCACCGGGGCGATCGCGCTACACTAGCTAGGTTTTCTAATTTGCCGAACTTGCCGACATCGCACCTCGGTCCCACGGAATTTTCTATGGTCAGCACGGGCATCGCAAAACCGACCATCGCCATCACCCACCTCGGCTGCGAGAAAAATCGCATCGACACGGAACACATGCTGGGGCTCCTGGTCTCGGCGGGGTATGACGTGGATGCCAACGAGGAATTGGCGGACTACGCGATCGTGAACACGTGCAGTTTCATCCAGGCCGCCCGGGAAGAATCCGTCCGTACCCTCGTGGAACTAGCCGAAGCCGGCAAGAAAATTGTAATCACCGGCTGCATGGCCCAACATTTTCGCGAGGAATTGTTGGCGGAATTGCCCGAGGCCGTCGCCGTTGTCGGCACCGGGGACTATCAAAAAATCGTGGACGTGATCCAGCGGGCCGAATCGGGCGAGCGGGTCGTGGAAGTGTCCGAGGAGCCCACCTACCTCGCGGACGATACGGTGCCCCGCTACCGCACCACCGCCGAGGGCACCGCCTATCTGCGCATTGCTGAGGGGTGCGACTACCGCTGCGCCTTCTGCATCATTCCCCACCTGCGCGGCAACCAGCGATCGCGCACCATCGAATCGATCGTCACCGAAGCGCAGCAACTGGCCGCCGAAGGGGTGCAGGAAATTATCTTGATTTCCCAGATCACCACCAACTACGGCCTCGATCTCTACGGCAAACCCAAGCTGGCGGAACTGCTGCGGGCCTTGGGGGACGTGGACGTACACTGGATTCGGATGCACTACGCCTATCCCACGGGCCTGACCCCCGAGGTGATCGCCGCCATCCGCGAAACGCCGAACATTTTGCCCTACATTGATCTGCCCCTCCAGCACGCCAATGCCGCCGTCCTGCGATCGATGAACCGCCCCTGGCAGGCGAACGTGAACGATCGCGTGATCGAACAAATCCGCGAACAGTTGCCCGAGGCGGTCCTGCGCACCACCTTTATTGTTGGCTTCCCCGGCGAAACGGACGAGCAGTTTGAGGACTTGATGGCCTTCGTCGAGCGGCACCAGTTCGATCACGTGGGCGTGTTCACCTTCTCCGCCGAAGAGGGCACCGCCGCCGCCACCCTGGCCGATCAGATCGACCCCGAGGTGATGGAAGCACGCCGCAATGCCCTGATGGAACTGCAACAGCCCATCTCCCTCGAACGGAACCGCGCCCAGATTGGCCGGGTGGTGGACGTGCTCATCGAACAGGAACATCCGGGCACCGGGCAATTGATCGGCCGCTCCGGGCGCTTCTCCCCCGAAGTGGATGGGGTCGTTTATGTTCAGGGCCACGCTAGCCTCGGCGCGATCGTCCCCGTGCGCATCACCGACGCCGATCCCTACGACCTGTTTGGTGAAATCGTCTCCGTAAACCCTGACTAACCGGACCGAGATGGACCGGCAGCAGCAGCCACTTTCGATCCGTCAATCCCGCCCCCCATCTACCTTGTGCCCCTCTACTCCCGTGATCCAAGGGCGTCAATAGGTAAAAATTCCCGAAACTTTACATTCAGGGGGCGATTTTTAAGTTATTTTAAGAAGAGTTCGATCGCGGCCTGAAACGCGATCGCACGGCCCAAGTAGTGCTTTCGGGTCCCCTGAAGCCGAACCGCATCGCCCAAAGCGATCGGCATGGAGCGGTATCAGGAATCGCAGTCGAAATTGTCGGTTGCCATGTGGACGTTGGGGGCTTTCAGCGCGAATTGGGCGCACCGCACCCAACGTTTTGAGAGGAAACTGAATGACCCTTTCGTTCCACAGCATCGGCCTTTCTGAAGCCCGCGTAAAGCACCTTGACAGCATGGGTTTCACGGAGCCGACGCAGATCCAAGCCGAAGCGATCCCGCCCCTGCTAGCCGGTAAGGATGTGGTGGGCCTAGCCCAGACCGGCACCGGCAAGACGGCGGCCTTTGCCCTGCCGATGCTGGAGCGTCTCGATCCGCAGACTAAGACGATTCAAGCTTTGATTTTGACCCCCACCCGGGAGT
Source organism: Cyanobacteriota bacterium (assembly GCA_022402445.1). Classification (GTDB taxonomy): domain Bacteria; phylum Cyanobacteriota; class Cyanobacteriia; order CACIAM-69d; family CACIAM-69d; genus MS008. Next base: position 456,497 of record JAKRSF010000008.1, read on the forward strand.
TGGCCCAGCAGGTGTCCACGGCCATTTCGAGTTTTGTGGGGGGCGATCGCTTCCGGGTGACGACGGTCTATGGCGGCCAGTCCATTGATCGGCAGATCCAGCAGCTCCAGCGCGGCACCCAGGTGGTGGTGGGCACGCCCGGTCGCATCATTGACCTGATGGAGCGCGGCGACCTGAAGCTGGAACAGGCCACCTGGGCGGTCCTCGACGAGGCGGATGAAATGCTCAACATGGGCTTCATCCAAGATGTTGAGCGCATCTTTGCGGTACTGCCCGCCGATCGCCAAACCACGTTCTTCTCCGCCACCATGAGTGCGCCGGTGCGGAAATTGGTGGCCCAGTTCCTGCGATCGCCCGTTTGGGTGACGGTGGAACAGCCCCACGCGACGCCCCAGCGCATTGAGCAGGTTGCCTACATCCTGCCGCGCGGCTGCTCGAAGGTGCGTGCCCTGCAACCGATTCTGGAAACGGAAGATCCGGAGGCGGCCATCATCTTTGTGCGCACGAAGCAGACCGCCAGCGATCTGACGGCCCAGTTGCAGGCGGCGGGCTACAGCGCCGATGAGTACCACGGCAACCTGACCCAATCCCAGCGGGAGCGGATGTTGGTGCGGTTCCGTCGGGGCCAGTTGCGCTGGATTGTGGCGACGGACATTGCGGCGCGGGGGATCGATGTCGATCGCCTGACCCACGTGATCAACTACGATCTGCCGGACAACCTGGAAAATTACGTCCACCGCATTGGCCGTACGGGCCGCGCGGGGCGGACGGGGACGGCGATTACGCTGGTCCACGCCCTCGAAAAGTATCGGGTGCGCCACATTGAGCGCTATATCCGTCAGCCGGTGGAGGTGAAGAACCTGCCGACGCGGGCGGACATCGAGGCGCGGCGCATTGATCGCATGAAGGAGCGGGTCCAGGAAACCCTGGCCGGGGAGCGGGTGGCGTCGTTCCTGCCGTTGGTGTCGCAGCTTGAGGAGGAATATGATCCTCGGGCGGTGGCGGCGGCGGTGCTGCAAATGCTCTATGACCTGGAGCAGCCGAACTGGCACATGGAGAGCATCCCCGGTGACGATCGCCCGGCGGGTCCGAATAAGGGCCGCATGGGTGGTGGTGGCGGTGGCGATCGCGCCCGTCGGAGTGGCGGCGGCGGTCGTCGCGACTACGGCAACAGCGGTGGCGAAGGGCGGGCTCCGGCTCCCCGGCCCCGGCTCCGTCAGCAGGTGTCGTCGGGCGATCGCAACGGCTAGGACAGGATAGAACGGGACAGGGCGGAAAAAACCCGCCCCTACGGTTGGTCCTAGACCCCTGTTAAAAAAAAGGCTGAAACATCAAAAGATCCGATTCCTGGCTAGGTGCTGGGGGTCGGATTTTGCGTTTGGGGATGGCGACCCAAAAATCCCTAGGTGCAGGGGAGCGATCGCAGCTTTTCGGACAGGTAGGCGCGATCGGCCAGGGAATGGAACAGGGGGCCGCGATCGCTCAGCTCCACCACACTGAGGCCCGCCACCGGCATGGAGAAGCGATCGCGGTAGCGGCCAATATCAATCCCCATCAGGACACACAGCAAAATGCGGATCGTCGCCTTATGGGACACCAGCAGCACATTGCCACGGGTATATTGCCGCTCCAGTTCCTCCAAAACGCTAGAGGCGCGGCGGGCAATGTCCACCCCCCGTTCCCCCCCCGTCGGCGCATTCCAGGCCGGGTCCGTCAGCCAGCGCACATATTCATCATGGAAGCGGCGATCGACCTCCGTGGGGTGCAGCCCCTCCCACTGGCCGTAGGCAATTTCCCGCAGGCCGTCGTGGACCCGGGGGGCGATGCCCGTTTTTTCGCAGAGGGGCTGCACCGTTTCGAGGGCGCGGCTGAGGGGGCTGGAATAGATGGCCGTCCAGTCCAGGTGGCCGTAGGCTTTGGCGAAGGATTCCGCCATGGCGTGGCCGGCGGCGGTCAGGCCCGGATCGTTCTGCGAGGTGCCGCAGTAGCCGCCGGTTTTGCTGTAGGCCGTTTGGCCATGCCGCAGAAAGTAGAGCGTTAGGGTCACCGCTATGTTTATCTCTTCCTAAATATCAGCTCGGATCGGATCTGGGGAACGGGGCGGCTGGGGTTGGGTGCAGTGGCGCTGGGTGGTTTGGTGCCGGTGCGTAAAGAGGCGATCGAGTTCCGCCGTGATCCAGCCGCTGCCGAGGGCATTGGGGACGGGGCCGCCGGGTAGTTCCCAGTCAATGGTATCGGTTAGGCGGGTTTGGCGATCGCGGTGGGCATCGAACTGGTGGCGGTGGGTCCAGTGGAGGAAGGGGCCTTCGGTTTGGGTATCGATGAAATGGCGCTGGGTGGGGGTGATTTCGCAGACGGTGTGGAGGGCGCACCAGCGCAGGGGTACGGGGCCAATCCAGAGGCGAAATTCACTGCGGCTGCCCACGTCGAGGCCGCGATCGCGGCGCAGCACCTCGATGGGTTGCCAGGGGGGCGTCAGGAGTTGTAGGACATCGGGCCGTTCGTGGAACTGCCAAACGGTGTCGAGGGGGGCGTCGATCCAGGTGGTGCGTTGGAAGGTGGGCATGGGGAGCGTAAGGGGGACGGAGGGGGCAGGATCAAAAAAAACTAGCGGCGATCGCCGGAGCCGTGGAGTTGGTTGCGGGCTTGGCGGCTGGCGAGTTTGTCGAGGTTGCCCTGGGCGATCGCCCCGAGGTCCAGGCCCAGCTCCGTTGCTAGGTTGGCGGCATACCACAGCACATCCCCCAACTCCGCCGCGATCGCCGTGCGGCGCTCTTCGCTCAGGTGACCGCCATCATCCCGCAGCATTTTTTTGATCTTTTCCGCCACCTCCCCCGTTTCGCCACAGAGCCCTAGGGCCACATAAAGCAACCCCGTTTCCGGGGGATAAATGGCCGTGGTGCGCGCCTGGACTTGATAGGTGGCAAAGGTCAGGGACGGGGGGGCGATCGCTTCGGTCCCTTCAGAATTTATTTCAGGATTTGCCCCAGGGTTTACCTCAGGATTTCCTGGGGTCGGCGGTGTCGGGGGAGACAGGGGGGGCGCTGAATTCGCAGTCAAAGGACCAGTCCTCATCGTTAGGGGCAGGGCGGCGCTTGCTCAATTCTGCCGTTTTTCCGCCCCAATCGAGCGGACCATCCCGGTCGGGTGCAGCGGCGGGGGAATACGGCTAGAGTAGTAGCGATTCGGCAGGGCAGCCCCGGTGCGATCGCCCTTGGGGATTCATCGCGCCGCCCTGAACTATTGCCCTAAACTACAGTCCCACCGTGGCCCAGCCTTTGCTCTGCCGGTGGCGGCCAGGGGTTTTTATGCTCCCATTGCAGCCGCCCAGCCCCTCGATTGCCACGCCCTATCCCCTGCGGAACCCCACCGGTCCTTCCCCATGACTGCCGCCGTCGAAATTTCTGCCATCATCTGCACCCACAACCGGGCGGCGTACCTCGGGGCAGCCATTGATAGCCTCCTGGCCCAGGATTGCCCGAGCTTCGAGGCGATCGTGGTGGACAATGCCTCCACCGATGGCACCCGCGCGATCGTCGAGGCGCGCCTGGGGGATCCGCGCCTGCGCTATGTCTATGAGGCGACCCCCGGCCTGTCGATCGCCCGCAATACCGGTGCGCGGGAGGCGAAAGCTGAAATTTTGGCCTACCTCGATGATGATGCCGTCGCTACGCCCCAATGGCTGCGGGTGCTGCTGGCGGCCTACCGAACCGATGATCGCCTCGCGATCGCGGGGGGCCGGGTGACGCTGCTGTGGCCGCCGGGGCGATCGCAACCGCCCTGGCTGTCGGAGGGGTTGACCGCGCCCCTCGGGGCCTACGATTTGGGGACGGAGCCCCGCGCGATCGCCAATCCGGGCGACACCCCGCGCGGCCTCAACTATTCCCTCCGTCGCCAATTTCTAGATCACGTCGGTGGCTTTGATCCCAACCTGGGGCGCGTCGGCAAACGGCTGCTGTCCAACGAAGAACTGATGATGACCGAACTCGCCCTCAAGGACGGCTGGCACGTCACCTATCTCCCCGACGCCCTCGTGGCCCATAATGTGGCCCCGGAACGGCTCCAGCGCCGCTGGTTTCTCGAACGGGGCTGGTGGCAGGGCATCAGCGAATGTTATCGGGAACAGCTCACCGGACGGGCGGGCCTGCGGCAAATTCCCCTCGGGGCCGAGCGCATCCTGCGGGGCCTCTACAAAACCCTGAAATATTGGCGTAATCCGGCCCTGCGGTTCGACAATTTTGTTTACGCCTACGGCCAAATTGGTTATCTACTCGCCGCGATCGCGGGGCTCCTGCGAAGGCCACGGCCCTCCTAGGAAAACTCCCTGGCCGCCCTCAGCTTTTCTAATGTTCGATTCCGTTCCCGTCGATCCCTGACCATTTTTCCCTTTCCCCCCTATTACCATGGCTGCCCCAGCAAAAATTCCCGTTTCCGTCCTCATTCCCGCCAAAAACGAAGAATCAAATTTGCCCGCCTGCCTAGAGAGCGTCTCGCGGGCCGCCGAAATTTTTGTGGTGGATTCCCAGAGCGAAGATCGCAGCATTGAAATCTGCGAAAGCTATGGGGCGCAGGTGGTCCAATTCCATTTCAATGGCCGCTGGCCTAAGAAGAAAAACTGGTCCCTAGAAAATCTACCCTTCAACCATGAATGGGTCTTGATTGTGGACTGCGATGAACGCATCACGCCGGAACTCTGGGACGAGATCGCGATCGCCATTCAAGACCCCAACTATGCGGGCTACTACCTCAACCGGCGGGTGTATTTCCTGGGCAAATGGATTCGCCACGGGGGCAAATATCCCGACTGGAATTTGCGGCTATTCAAACATGCGGCGGGTCGCTACGAAAACCTGGGCACGGAAAATATCCGCAATACGGGGGATAACGAGGTCCATGAGCATGTGATTGTCGATCCCCAGGTGGGCAAGGTGGGCTATCTCAAGGAAGATATGCTGCACATTGACTTCCGCGACATTTTCCAATGGCTTGCGCGCCACAATCGCTATTCCAATTGGGAGGCACAGGTCTATCTCAATCTGCTCGAAGGACGCGGGGAACAGGGCACCATTGGCGGCAATTTATTTGGGGATTCTGTCCAGCGGAAGCGGGCGCTGAAGAAGATTTGGGTGCGATTGCCCTTTAAGCCTACCCTGCGGTTTCTGTTGTTTTATGTGTTGCGGCTGGGCTTTTTAGATGGCCGCGCGGGTTACATTTATGGGCGGCTTTTGAGCCAGTATGAATATCAAATTGGCGTAAAGCTCTACGAATTGCGCACGTTTGGGGGCCAGTTGAATGTGACGGGCGATCGCGCCAAATCTAAAACCACCGCTGGCAAATCCTAGGGCAGCCAAGGAACGATCAACCATGGAAGAGGGTTTGAGGGGCGATCACGGGGCAACCCTTGACGAGCGGGCCTGGGTGGATCTGCGGACCTATGACCAATCGGGCTACGATCGCGGGCGACCGGGCTGGTATGTGCTCCTGTGGTGGCTGGTGCAGGGGGTGGTGTTTCCCCTGACGCCGCAGCCGCTCTATGGGGTCCGGCGATCGGTGTTGCGGCTCTTTGGGGCGCGCATTGGCCAGGGGGTGCTGGTGCGGCCCTCAGCGCGGTTCACCTATCCCTGGAAGGTGGAGATTGGGGATCATAGCTGGATTGGCGATCGCGTCACGTTTTATAGCCTAGATCGCATTCAGGTGGGCCAGCACTGCGTCATTTCCCAGCAGGTGTACCTCTGCACCGGCAGCCACGACATCAGCGATCCCGCCTTTGGCCTCCAGGTGCAGCCGATCCGCATCGGGGCCGGGGCCTGGGTGGCGACGGACTGTTTCATTGCGCCTGGGGTGACCGTGGGGGCCAATGCGGTGATCGGTGCCCGCAGCAGCGTATTTGCCGATGTGCCTGCGGGCCAGGTGGCCTGGGGATCCCCCTGCCGCGCCCATTACCCTCGCCAAATGCGCGAGGTTTCAGTGCCCCAGATCCCCCCAAAACAGCCGTAGGGATTGGGTCTCCCAACCCGGCCCCAAGGGATCACCCCAAGCCCGTTCAACCTTGGACATATCAGGGATTGTGGGGGCTGGGTGGGGCTGGGTGGGAAGACCCCGCCCCTACGATTGGTCAAGAGAACGGGAAAATTGACGAGGGTCCCTAGGCGGCGATCGCCCCCTCCAGATTCAACTGATTGGGGCAGGGGATGTTGCGCTCCAACTGGCTCAAATTGGTGACGGTGGTCTCCGCGATCGCGGCGAGGGCATTGCGCGTAAAAAATGCCTGATGGCCCGTAATCAGCACATTGGGAAACGTCTGGAGCCGCTGGAAAATGTCGTCCTGGACAATCTGCTCCGACAGGTTTTCAAAAAAGAGCCGCTCCTCCTGCTCATAGACATCCAGCGCCAAATAGCCCAGTTTGTGGGACTTCAGGGCCGCGATCGCCGCCTCCGTATCCACCAAAGCCCCGCGACTGGTATTCACCAACATCACCCCATCCCGCATTTGCGCCAGGGCATCGGCATTGATCAGATGGTGCGTCTCCGGCATCAGGGGACAGTGGAGCGAAATGATCGCCGATCGCGCCCACAGGGTCGGCAGGTCCACATATTCCATCCCCAGCGCCTCACAATCCGGGTTGCGGTAGCGGTCATGGCCCAGCAGCTTCATGCCAAACCCGTGCAAAATCCGCGCCACGATCGCGCCAATGCGGCCCGTCCCCACGATCCCCACCGTCTCGCCGTGGAGATCAAAACCCATCAACCCCTCCAGGGCAAAATTGCTCTCCCGCACTCGGTTATAGGCCCGGTGGATGCGCCGATTCAGCGTCAGGATCAACCCCACCGTATGCTCCGCCACCGCATGGGGCGAGTAGGCCGGCACCCGCACCACCGGCAGCCCCAACGCCAACGCCGTCGGCAAATGAATATTATTAAACCCCGCACAGCGCAGAGCGATCGCCCGGATGCCCCCCGCCGCCAACCGTTCCAGGGTCAGGCGATCGAGGCGATCGTTCACAAAGGCGCACACCGCATCACTATCCGCCGCCAAGGCCGCCGTCGTGCGATCCAAGCGAGATTCCAAAAACACCAGCTCATGGCGCAGTGCGGGAGCCATCGCCCCATTCGCCGCCTCCAGAAACTCGCGATCGTAGGACTTGGTACTAAAAACAGTAACTTTCATCGCTCAACAATCCTGAAGACGTTCCGTATCAATGCTGTTAATCCTGCAAGGCGGGCCTGCAATCGGGGCCTGCTAGCCCCAAAACCCGCCCCCATCATACGAATCGCCGCCGAACCCTAGTCCCAAGGGCGCGCGGATCCCCGCGATCGCCCCGCGATCGCCCCAAAACCAAATTTGTAAAATGACCTCGGGCATTGCCACCCCCCGCAGGAGCGGCAATGGGCCGTTACTAAAGACTTTTAAAAGAAACCTACGCCCCTGGGGGGATCAGTCTAGCTTGAAGCCAGACCCCAACCGACCATTCACGGGATATCACACGAGAACCTATGGGCGCGATCAAAATTGGTATCAACGGCTTCGGTCGCATCGGACGCCTAGTTTTCCGGGGCGCGATCGCCCGGGAAGACATGGAAGTCTGCTGCATCAACGACCTCGTACCCCCCGCCTCCATCGCCTATCTCCTGCGCTACGACTCCACCCACGGACGCTTCAAGGGCACCGTCGAAGCCACGGAAGACGCCATCATCGTCAACGGCAAACGCATCCCCTGCGTGTCCGAGCGCGATCCCGCCGCCCTGCCCTGGGGTAGCCTCGGGGTGGATTATGTCGTCGAATCAACCGGCCTGTTCACCACCTACGACACCGCCGCCAAACACCTGGCCGCTGGCGCAAAGCGCGTGGTCCTGTCCGCCCCCACCCAGGATCCCGATCGCGTCGCCACCCTACTGATGGGCGTCAACCACACCACCTATGACCCGGCCCAACACGCGATCGTCTCCAATGCGAGCTGCACCACCAACTGCCTCGCCCCGATCGCCAAAGTCCTCGACGACAACTTCGGCCTCGTGGAAGGACTCATGACCACCGTCCACGCCATGACCGCCACCCAGCCCACCGTCGATGGCCCCAGCCGCAAGGATCTGCGCGGTGGCCGCAGCGCCACCCAAAACATCATCCCCGCCTCCACCGGAGCCGCCAAGGCCGTCACCCTGGTGCTACCCCACCTGAAGGGCAAACTGACGGGCATGGCCTTCCGGGTGCCGACGCCGGACGTGTCCGTGGTGGACCTGACCTTCCGCACGGAGAAGGCCACAAGCTATGAAGAAATTTGTGCGACCATGAAGGCAGCCGCCGAGGGCGAGCTCAAGGGCATTTTGGGCTACACCGACGATCCCGTCGTGTCCTCGGACCTCACCGGCGATCCCCATTCCAGCATTTTCGATGCGGAGGCGGGGATCGGCCTCAATGCCAATTTCTTTAAGGTCGTTGCTTGGTACGACAACGAATGGGGCTACTCCATGCGCGTTCTCGACCTCATTGCCCACATGGATCAGGCCGCGATCCCCTAGGCCGCGCTGGGGCACCGCCGCCCCGATCAAAGTTTGATCCTGACCCCTGGGCGATCGCGCCGCCGCCGTTGCCGCGATCGCCCAAGCCGCCTCCGGTGCTCCGGTTTGCGGCCCCTCCCCCTGGCGGTTTCGATTGTGTTGATTTTGTTGGTTCCCCTGCGCGTCTGATCCCCACCTCCCCTGCGCCTTTCCATGAGCGCGGTTGCCCCCACCCCTGGGTTTGCAGCCGCGCTCTTTTTTATGGCGTCCCGCTAAATGGCGTCCTGTCCCATGGCGCTTCCTTTTTAAATCGGGTTTTTATGGCGGCCACCCGCGCCCCGCCCCCTGTGCCCCGTTATTGATCGCGATCGCCCGCAACCCACCTGCGAGGACGCGATCGTTTTAAAGATGATTAATGTACAATATTCAAAAGCCCAGGAACTGGAGGCGATTTCGCCTTTGGGGCCGTGCTATTGGTTTGGAGGAAGACTCCGATGGTGATGAAAGCGAATGTGGATTCCATCCGGTCCTATTTGCAGGACATTGGCCGAATTCCGCTTCTGACGGCGATCCAGGAGAAGCAACTGGGGGCGGCGGTGCGCCAGTGGCAGGCCCTGGCGGATCCCCACAATCCTGCGGCGGACGAACGGGCGATCGCGGTGCGGGGCCAGCGGGCGCGGGAGCAGTTGGTGGCGGCCAATTTGCGTTTAGTTGTGTCCGTCGCCAAGCACTACACGGGCCAGGGGCTCGATCTGCTGGACCTGATTCAGGAGGGGAATTTGGGCCTGGTGCGGGCGGCGGAAAAGTTTGACGATCGCCGGGGCTATCGGTTTAGTACCTATGCCATTTGGTGGATCCGCCAAGCGATCGCCAGGGGCATCCATAACCAGTCCCGCACGATCCGCCTGCCGATCCAGATCCACGATCGCCTGCGGCAGATGCGGCAGATGGGGCGGCAGTTGCGGCTGGAGTTGGGGCGGCCCCCCTCGGCGGAGGAGCTGGCCGGGGCCTTAGAAATTACCGTCGATGCCCTCTGGACCCTGCTGCTGCAAACCCGGCACCCGTGCAGCCTCGATGCGCGCCCGTCGCCCCAATATGAGGTGGACGCCCTCCACGAACTGGTGGCCTCGCCCACCCCGACCCCCGATGACCATCTGCTCCAGCGCGATCGCGGGCGGGCATTGCTGCACTTTTTGGCGGGCCTCACCCCTAGGGAGCGGCTCGTGGTCACCCGGCGCTATGGCCTCGTGCGCGGCGATCATCGGCTCCAGGGCATCGGCAACGAACTGCGGATCACCCGGGAGCGGGTGCGGCAGATTGAACGCAAGGCCCTAACAAAATTGCAGCAGGCGGCCCAAACCGAGGGGTATGGTTGATAGAAGGGAACCAACGGCAGCCCCCCGCCGCCGATCTCCCCCCGCAACCCCCGGTCCCTGTGTATCGTGAATTAAATGGATTAAACCAGGACATGCCGGCCATAGATCGAGGGAAAGCCCCCGTCCCTTGGCCCCCTGGGGCCTCAATCTTGTAACCGCCCCCCGGTTGCGGAGGTCCAGCGGCCCCCATCGGTGCGCGCCGGAGGGTGGACCCGGCGATCGCGGATCCATCCTCCGGGAAAAAAAAGCAATCCCTTGACAATAGGAAGAAATTCTCTAACGCTGTGCCTTTAGTCGCCGTTGCGGGACACCCCCGGCCCCTGATCCCCGATCCCCGGCCCCAGTTCCGCCCCTAGCGACGCCCGCCGCCCCTTGACGCCCTCACCCCCGACGCCTTGATCGCCCCATGAGCACGCTCGTTATTGTTGAATCGCCCACCAAAGCCAAGACCATTCGCACTTTTTTGCCCAGCGGGTATAAGGTGACGGCCTCCATGGGCCACATCCGGGATTTGCCCCAGTCCGCCAGCGAAATCCCGGCGGCGGTGAAGGGGGAGAAGTGGGCGCAGTTGGGGGTGAATGTCGAAAATGGCTTCGAGCCGCTCTATGTGGTGCCGAAGGATAAGAAGAAGGTGGTCAAGGAACTCAAGGAGGCCCTGGCCACGGCCGATGAGCTGATCCTGGCGACGGACGAAGACCGGGAGGGGGAAAGCATTAGCTGGCACCTCCTTCAAGTGCTCAAGCCGAAGGTGCCGTTTAAGCGGATGGTGTTCCATGAGATCACCCAGGAGGCGATCGCGGCGGCCATCCGGGACTGTCGGGATGTGAATGACAATTTGGTCCATGCCCAGGAGACCCGGCGGATTCTTGACCGGTTGGTGGGCTATACCCTGTCGCCGCTGCTGTGGAAAAAAATTGCGGCGGGCCTGTCGGCGGGGCGGGTGCAGTCGGTGGCGGTGCGGCTGCTGGTGATGCGGGAGCGCGATCGCCGCGCCTTCCGTCAGGGGTCCTACTGGGATCTCAAGGCGGCCTTGGGGGCCGGGGCGGGGCAATCCTTGCAATCCTTCGAGGCCAAGCTCGCCAGTTTGGGGGGCAAGCGGGTCGCCAATGGGTCCGATTTTGATGAAAATACGGGCCGCATCATCGATGGGCGCGATGTGGTGCTGCTGGATGAGGCCCAGGCGACGGCCCTGCGCGATCGACTGCGTGATCGCCCCTGGACCGTGGCGAGTTTGGATGAGCGCCCCAGCGTCCGCAAGCCCGCCGCCCCTTTCACCACCTCGACCCTGCAACAGGAGGCCAACCGCAAGCTGCGCCTGTCGGCGAGGGAAACCATGCGCGTGGCCCAGGGCCTCTACGAAAAGGGCTACATCACCTACATGCGGACGGATTCGACCCACCTGTCCCAGCAGGCGATCGCGGCGGCTCGGGACTGTGTGGAACGCAAGTACGGGCAAGCTTACCTGAGCCCGAAACCCCGGCAATATGCCACCAAAACCAAGGGTGCCCAGGAAGCCCACGAGGCCATCCGTCCGGCGGGCAGCACCTTCCGGACGCCCCAGGAAACGGGCCTGTCCGATCGCGAATTTCACCTCTATGACCTGATCTGGAAGCGGACGGTGGCGAGCCAAATGGCCGATGCCCGCCAAACCCACCTGACGGTGCAAATCCAGGTGGAGGAGGCCATCTTCAAGGCCACGGGCAAGCGCATTGATTTTCCGGGGTTCTTCCGGGCCTATGTGGAGGGCTCTGACGATCCGGACGCCGCGATCGAAGACCAAGAGGTGCTGTTGCCGCCGCTAGCGGTGGGCGATCGCCCCACCTGCCAAACCCTCGACGCCGTGGGCCACGAAACCCAGCCCCCCGCCCGCTACACGGAAGCGTCCCTGGTCAAAACCCTCGAAAGCGAAGGCATCGGCCGCCCCAGCACCTACGCCAGCATCATCGGCACGATCGTTGATCGCGGCTACGCCCAGATTTTAGGCAATGCCCTCGTGCCCAGCTTCACCGCCTTTGCGGTCACCACCCTCCTGGAAAACCATTTCCCGGATTTAGTAGATCTGAGCTTCACGGCGCGGATGGAGCGGACCCTCGACGACATTTCCACCGGCGGCACCGACTGGAAGCCCTACCTCCAATCCTTCTACCTGGGGGAAAAGGGCCTCGAAGGGCAGGTGCGCGATCGCGAAAGCGCCATTGACCCCGCCGAAGCGCGCACCATCAGCCTCGAAGGGGTAGACGCCAAGGTTCGCATCGGCCGCTACGGGGCCTACGTGGAAGTGGAAGCGGGCAGCGAAATCGTCAAAGCCTCCCTCCCGCGCGACCTGACCCCCGCCGACCTGAGCGCCGAGCAGATCGAAACGGTGATCCGCCAAAAAACCGAAGGCCCCGACCAACTGGGGGAACATCCGGAAACGGGGGAACCGATCTACCGCCTGACGGGGCCGTACGGTCCCTATGTGCAGTTGGGCCAGGAAAGTGAGGACAACCAAAAGCCCAAGCGCGCCTCGTTGCCCAAGGGCCTCACCCTCGACACCATCACCCTAGAACAGGCGGTGGGTCTGCTGGCCCTGCCCCGGCTGCTGGGGGAACATCCGGAAACCGGGCGACCGATCAAGGCCAGTTTGGGGCGCTTTGGTCCCTATGTGGTTCACGACATGGGCAAGGACGGCAAGGATTACCGGTCCATCAAGGGGGATGATGATGTGCTGAGCATCACCCTAGAGCGGGCGCTGGAAATGCTGGCCCAACCGAAGGCGAGCCGGGGCAGCCGCAAGAAGACGCCCCTGCGGGAGTTGGGGGTGCATCCGGAGGATGGGGAACCGGTGAATGTCTACAAGGGGCCGTACGGCATCTATGTGCAGCATGGCAAGGTGAATGCGGGCCTCGCGGAGGAGCAGACGCCGGAGAATTTGACCCTGGAGCAGGCGCTGGAACTGCTGGCGGCGAAGGCGGCGACGAAAAAGACCACGCGATCGCGCAAGGGGACCACCACCACGAAGACCACGGCGAAGAAGACCGCCGCCAAGAAGACCACGGCGAAGAAAACGACGGCGACCCAAACCACCGCCAAGAAAACCACCGCCAAGAAAACCAGCTCCACCGCAGGTAAAACTAGCAAAACCACGGCCACCAGTCAGGCGGCGGGGGCCGGTCAGGAGGGCTAGGGGCGTGGGGTGCGGGGGTCGGGATGGGGCTCGGGGGGGGCTATACCACTTGAAAAATAGGCCCAGCGATCGCGATCGCCCCGAAGGCGGACGGGATACTGGATCTAGACCCCGAGGCCCATCTGCCGGGGTTGCCCTGACCTCTCGGTTGCCCTGAGGTGCCCTATGAACCGTTCCCTTTTCCCCCCTTTGCTTCCGGCCCTGATCCTGGCGATCGCGGCCCTCGGTGGCTGGACCGCTGCGCCCGCACGGGCTGAAACGGTGGCCATTCCGACGAATTTTTCGGGGCCAATTACCCTAGGCGGTACGGCGGGCGGGCGCGATCGCGGCCCCTGCGGCTTCCAGGGGGCGGGCAGTAATGATCAGCATCTCCTGGAGGTGGCGACGCCGCAGCAGTTGACCCTGGCGATCGCCGAGGCCCAGCAGTTGAATTTGTACATCGACGGTCCCGGCGGCGAATTTTGCATCCAGGCCACCGGCGGCACGATCACCTTCCCCGGCTTCTGGAGCCCTGGCACCTACCGCCTCGCGATCGCCACCCAGGCCGCCGATGTGGTGCGCCCCTACCAGTTGACGGTTTCTAGTTTTTAAGGGCTGGAGGGCCAATGTCCGGATGCGGGGCGCGGCCTAGTTCATCTCCCGATAGAGCAGGCGGTTCATCAGTTCGCGGCCGTTGGACCCCAGCACCCGCAGGCGGATCACGTCGCGATCGCCCGGTCGCCACGCCACCTCATAGCGCGTGCCGGCATTATTCCAGGTGTAGATCCGGCGGCTGTTGTCCCCCGTCACCTGCGCGCCGCTGAGGTAGATATCTTGCCCGGTGTTGAGATTCTCACCATAGTAGGTGTGGGAGCCCGAAAAACTCACCGTAATCCGCCAAGTGCCATCGCTGAAGCTGCCACTGGGGGAGGTTTGGGCGATCGCGGGGGGTACCGCCACGGACAGGGCGATCGCCGGGGCCGTAATGCCCAAAGCGGCGGACAGGAGCCAAGCATTCCATTGGGCTTTCATCATGATCTCCAGAGGGTGAGGGGGTGAAGTGTGTTCACCGGTTATAGGACACTCGCCCCGCGATCGTCCCCCTGGGGGCTGGCCACCTGCTGAACCGGACCCACGGACCTTGACCGGGCCGTCAAGCTGGGCTAGCCCTGGGCGAGGGGCCGTGTGCTATGGAAGAGGGGCAGCGATCGGGCCGAGCTTCCCCCAGACCCCATGCGATTCACCGTGGCGATTCCCACCTACAATGGCGCGCTCCGCCTCCCTCGGGTGCTCGATGCCCTGGGCCGTCAGCGGGTGCCGCCGGGGGTGAGCTGGGAAATTATTGTGGTGGACAACAACAGTACGGACGAAACGGCGGCGGTGGTGGCCCAATATCAGGCAAAATTCCAGGCCAACTGTCAAAACGACCCGGCGATCGCGGTGGCCCTGCGATATGTGATGGAACTGCGTCAGGGGGCGGCCTATGGGCGGCAGCGGGCGATCGCGGTGGCCCTGGGGGATTGGGTGGGTTTTTTGGACGATGACAATGTGCCCGATGACGATTGGGTGGCGGCGGCGGTGGCATTTGTTCGCGATCGCGATCGCGGGGGGACGGTCGGGGCGATCGCCAGTCAAATTCGAGGCTGGTATGAGGTGCCGCCACCGCCCGGATTTGAGCGAATTAAGGCATTTTTAGCGATCCAGGAACGGGGGGATGAACCGAAGCGGTTTGATCCGGCCCAGGGGCTATTGCCGCCGTCGGCGGGGTTGGTGGTGCGGCGGCGGGCGTGGATCGAGTCGGTGCCGGAGCAACTGATTTTGGGGGGCAGAACGGCCACCAGTATGCTCACGTCGGAGGATTTGGAGACGTTGATTTATCTCCAGCGGCGCGGCTGGGAGATTTGGTATGGGCCGAGTCTAAAAATTGAGCATCGCATTTCCAAAAATCGCCTGACTCGGGAATACCTAATTCCCTTTTTTCGCGGTATTGGTTTAACGAAATACGTGATTCGGATGCTGCGGGTGCCGCGATCGCGGCGGTGGCTGTGGGTGTTGCTGTATGGGCTGAGCGATTTACGACGTTTAATCATCCACAGTTGGCGCTACCGGCGATCGCTGGGGCGCGATGTGGTGGCCGATGGGGAATGGATGCTCTATTGGAGCAGTTTTATGAGTCCTTGGGTGATGGGTCGTCACTTGCGGAAACAGGGGCAGATTTTGCATGATTTGAGCGATTCTATGAAGAATTCATGTGTGAAGGGTTCTGATTTAGGGGCGTTGAATTTAGAAGTTGGCAACGCAAAAAATTTAGATTTAAAAGATTTAAATTTGGGTTCAAATTTGAACAATTCAACCCCTCATGATTCGCGCGATCGCGGCGGTCCCGAGGCCCATGGTTGAGGAACAGGAGGCCATGAACGGGCAGCCAGCGGTGACGATCGCGGTGCCGGTCTATAACGGGGCGGCGCGGCTTCCGGCCCTGTTTGAGCGGCTTGATGGCCTAGAGGGGGCACCGGGCCTCACTTGGGACATCCTCATCGTTGACAACAACAGCACCGATGGCACCGCCGATGTGGCGCGGGAGCTGGGGGCGCGATCGCGGGTTTCTCTCACCTATGCCCTCGAACCACGTCAGGGGGCCGCCTGGGCGCGGTTGCGGGCGATCGCGATCGCGAGGGGGGACTGGATTTTTTTCCTGGATGATGACAACTGGCCCGAGGCGGATTGGCTGCGACGCGCCTGGGAGTTTGTGCGCGATCGGCCACGGCTGGGGGCGGTCGGGGGCAAGGTGCTGGGGGCCTACGGCGATGCAGCGCTGCCGCCGGATTTTGAGCGGGTGGAGGGGTTTTGGGCGGTGCGGGATTACGGGCGGTTCCGCGATCGCGCGGCCCAGTTCAACGCGGCCCAACTGCAACTGCCCCCGGCGGCGGCCCTGATGGTGCGTCGGTCGGCGTGGCTGGCCTGCGTTCCCGCCCAACCGGCCCTGACCGGAAAAGTGCCGGGGCGGCTGGTGCAGGGGGATGACTATGAGCCGCTGCTGTATTTGGCGCGATCGGGCTGGGAGATTTGGTTTTGCCCGGAGTTGGTCACCTGGCACCAAATCGGCGCGGCGCGGCTGGCGTTGCCCTATGCCCTAGAACTGGCGCGGGGCTGCGGTTTGGCGACCTATTATTTACGATCGCTCCTGACGCCGAAGGGCGATCGCGCGGTCCTGTTCTGGCGCATCGCGATCGGCAATGCCTTGAAGGTGATCCAACGGCGGTTGAGGGGCCGCGATCGCGGTTGGGGCGATCGCGTGGAACTGGCCTTTTTGTGGGGATGCGCCCTCAGCCCGTTCTACGCCCGCCGCCACCTGCCCGAAGCCCCCGACCTGTCATCTAAAATTCAATAATCAACCAACCACCGGTAGGGTGCGTTCGGCAATTTCTAGTTCAACGCGATCGCCCCCTTTCTCCGAACGCACCGACCCACCCCCAATCAGCGCGATCGCCCACACCGGCCCAGGTTCACGTTGGTATATGTGGGGTGACGTCCGCTGGCAATCCTGATCGGTCACATCCAAAGGGGCGGTGCGTTCGGGATAGGAGAGCGATCGCATTGGGTGGAAGGAGACCGAACGCACCCTACCATTAATTTTTGATTTGAGAATGAGGCCGCTAATAGAGAAACGATTCCAGATGCTCCAGGGTCACATAAACCTCATTGGGGAGCAGAATCGGTGGATCGCGAAAAATCACCTTGCCGCGAAAATGCTGGCGATCGAGGGCCACCCCCAGGGGATATTTGCTCAACTCCGCCTGGGATTCGCAGTAGGTCTGATAGATCTCCCGCGCCGCCTCCAGAAGCTCCACACTCAACCAGGGGGGGGCCGCCTCAGCGGTGGCAACGGCGCGATCGGAACGGGCGGCAAGGGAAACCACGGCGAGTAGGGGCGAAGTAGGGGGACCGACGGGACAATCGATCGCGGCGACCGATTTAACACACGGATTCTAGACGACGATCGCGCCCCCCGGATCCATCCGCCCCGCCCCCAGTTCCTCCTAATTCGCCGCCGCGATCGCCTCAAGCAGCGCATCCCCCATGGCCTGACAGCCCACCAGGGTCATCCCCTCGGCCATGATGTCCCCCGTGCGGTAGCCGCGATCGAGCACCGTATTCACCGCCGCTTCAATGCGATCGGCCGCCACCGGTTGATCCAGGGCGTAGCGCAACATCATCGCCGCGCTCAGCACATGGGCCAGGGGATTGGCCTTGTCCTGGCCCGCAATGTCCGGCGCGGACCCGTGGACCGGCTCGAACACCCCCGGCGTCCCCGGAACCCCTAAACTCGCCGACGGCAACATGCCGATGCTGCCCGTGAGCATCGCCGCCGCGTCGGACAAAATGTCGCCAAACAGATTACCGGTCACGATCGTGTCAAATTGCTTCGGCGCACGCACCAACTGCATCGCCGCATTGTCCACATAGAGATGGGAAAGGGTCACTTCGGGATAGTCCGCCGCGATCGCACTCACCCGCGATCGCCACAGTTGCGACACATCCAGCACATTGGCCTTATCCACCGAACAAAGCTGGCCCTTGCGCCGTTTCGCCGTCTCGAAGGCCACCCGAGCGATGCGATCGATCTCCCCTTCGCCGTAGACCATCGTGCTGACGCCGCGCTTTTCGCCCGTTTCCGTCTCGAAGATGCCCTTCGGCTCCCCGAAATAAATGCCCCCCGTCAGTTCCCGCACCACCATGATGTCCACCCCTTCCACCACCTCGCGCTTGAGGGTGGAGGCATCGATCAATTGGGGCAAAATCTTCGCCGGCCGCAGGTTCGCAAACAGGCCCAGGCCCGCCCGCAGTCCTAATAATCCCCGTTCGGGCCGCTGGTGACTGGGCAGCTCGTCCCATTTGTAACCCCCGATCGCGGCGAGGAGGACCGCATCACTCTGGCGGCACTGGTCAAGGGTGGCGGCGGGCAGCGGCTCACCGGTCAGATCAATGGCGCAGCCGCCGATGGGCGCTTCCGTGAACTCGAACGCCAGATCAAGGGCCTGACCCACGGCCTCCATCACCGCCACGGCCACGCGGGTGATTTCCGGGCCGATGCCGTCGCCGGGGAGCAGGGTAATGCGGTAGGTCTGGGTCATGGCGGGGATTTGGGTTGAATGGGTTGAAGATGAGGGTTTAAGCGATTTTCCATAATACTGGACGGGGAGATGGGTCTAGCGGCGGGGCCATGGAACGGCGGGGACGTATGGGGAAACGGTGGGGCGTGGGGATTCTGGCGGCCTGGTTTTGGGGCGTGGTGACTGGTCTGGCGACGGAACCGCTGGGCTGGTGGCCCCTGGCGTGGATTGGCTTGATGGGCCTGTGGCTGTGCGTTTTGGGGGGTGATGGGCCGGGGCGATCGCGATGTGGCTGGCTTGGGCTGGCCTGGGGGCTGGGCTACAACGGCACGGGGCTGTTCTGGCTGACGGGGCTGCACCCGATGACTTGGCTGGGGGTGCCGTGGCTGCAAAGTTTGGCGATCGCGGTGACCTGCTGGATCGTGGCGACGCTTTGGGGATCCGTGGTGCCGACGGCCTGGGCGATCGCCATGGGCCGCTGGGGCAGTTCAGAAAAAGTTTCAGAAAAACTTTCGGCTTGGCGGCGGGTGCTGGTGGGGGCGGCCCTGTGGTGCGGTCTGGAGTGGCTGATGCTGCAAACGCCCCTGTGGTGGCCCTCTTTGGCCCTGACCCAGAGCCCGAATAATCTGGCGATCGCGCACCTCGGACGGCTCAGCGGCACCTCGGCGATCGCGGCGGTGATGGTGGCTTCGGCGGGGTTGGCGGCGGTGGCGTGGCGATCGCGGTCCCGATCCGGGGCGATCGCGGCGGCGGTTTTAGTGATCGCGGGCCACGGGATCGGCGGTCTGTGGCTCCTGCAACCGCTCAATGATGTCCCGGAAACCGCCCTCAACATCGGCATCATCCAGGGCAATATCCCCAACGAACTCAAATTCGGCAGCGAAGGGTGGCGGCGGGCGCTGTTGGGCTACACGCGCGGCTATGAAATCCTGGCCGATCGCGGCGTGGATCTGGTCCTGTTGCCGGAAACCGCCATGCCCGTCCTCTGGGATGACGCCGCCCGCACCAACACCAGCCTGGGCCAAGCCATCGGCGATCGCCAGGTCCCGGCCCTGGTTGGTACTTTTCTACGGAGTCGCGATCGCCTCACCAATAGCCTCATCCTGGAAACGGGCCGCGATCTGGATCGCACCGCCCGCCCAAACGATCGCTACGATAAGGTCCAGTTGGTGCCCCTGGGGGAATACATCCCCTTTGAGGATCTATTGGGCAACTTAATTGATCGCCTCTCCCCCCTCGATGCCCACCTGGCCAAGGGCGATCGCGACCAAATCCTAGACACCCCCTGGGGCCGCGCGATCGCCGCCATCTGCTACGACTCCGCCTATGGGGAACGGTTTCGCACCCAGGCCCATCAAGGGGGCCAATTTATCGTCAGCGCCGCCAATGACGCCCACTATCGCCAGAGCATGTACGCCCAACACCACGCCCAGGACGTACTGCGCGCCATCGAAACCGATCGCTGGGCCGCCCGCGCCACCAACACCGGCTACTCCGCGATCGTCGATCCCCACGGCCACACCCCCTGGCGATCGCCCGCCCATGAATACGTCCTCCACAACGGCCCCATCCACCGCCGCGCCGGCCAAACCCCCTATGTCCGCTGGGGCGACTGGCTCACCCCCACCCTGGTGATCCTCGCGATCGCCACCCGCCTCATTCCCCCGCGCCCCTTCTAAACCCACCCCATCCCCGAGCCCATGGCCCTCAGCCTCATCCAAGACACCATCGACTCCCTCGTGGACCTGGCGGAACAGGGGGCGATCGACCCGTGGGACGTGCGCGTGATCGAAATCCTTGATCGCTACTTCCAGGGCCTCCAGACCTCCCTCCTGGGCACCACCGGCAAAACCGCCTACGACATTCACCTGTCCCAGTCCGCCCAAGCGTTTGTCTCTGCCGCCCTCTTCGTCCTGCTCAAGGCCAACCGCATCGCCCTCGAAGCCACCGATCCAGACGCCTTCAATGGGGAAGACGGCACCGATGAACCGGACTGGGCCGACGTCCTGAGCAACGAACCCGCCCCCCTACCCACGCCGAAAAATTTAGAACAACTGCTCAAACGGCGCGGCAGCCCCGGCCCCGTGCGCCAGCGGCGGGTTTCCCTGCAAGAAATGATCGATCAATTGCAGGAGGTGGCGGAAATCCTCGCCGCGCGCCCCCAACGGCCCCCCCGCCAAAAACGCCTCAGCCGCAGCCAAAAGGCCAAGGCCATCCGCCACCTGGCCCACCAGGAAAACCTCGCCGAAACCGCCGCCGCCCTCGAAGCCGCGATCGCGATCGCCCGCCAGGAACTCTTCCCCCACGGCCCCATCCCCTTCGACCACCTCGCGATCGCCACCACCACCCCCGTCCCCCCCAGCGACGACCCCGATCATCCCCTCGACCAACCCACCCGCCAGCGCCGCCACGATCGCGTCGGCACCCTCTGGGGACTCTTACTACTCGCCTCCCAGGGCAAAATCGACCTCCACCAGGACCGCTTCTACGGCGACATCCACATCCACCCCCTCGCCCCCAACCCGCCCGAAACTCCCCAGCAGCAATTGGAGCTATTGCCCCCAACAGAAACAAAAATAAAGAATGAATCTAAAGAAACGTAATCATTAATACAGATTCATAAGCTTTTCCCCGAAAGCTCTCAGGGAAATTGTCAAAGTCTTAAAATAAAAACCATAAACCCTTGAGGACTTCGGGATCTTGACGCCCCATCTTCAGTCTTGATCTTGCCGACGCCGATTCCCCCGTCCCAAGCGGCCCACTCAGCAACTAACTAACCGTCCCACCGGACCCCAGCACCCCATGGAGGTGAGGATCGTGTCTCTCGGAGCTATTACCGTACGGGAACTCATGCGCCGCTATGACCAGGGCGATCGCGACTTCCGTGAACTGAACCTAACCGGTGCCGACCTTTCGGGCCTGGACCTATCCGGCAGCGACTTCCGCAAAGCCGCCCTCGGATCCGCCTCCCTCAGTCGCACCCACCTTGAAGACGCGGACCTGTCCGATGCGTTCCTCTACGGCGCAGACCTGAGCTACGCCAAGCTCACCCGAGCCAAATTGGACCATGCGGACCTCACAAAGGCCAATTTACAGGGGGCGCTACTGGTGAAATGTAGCCTCACGGATGCGCGCCTGAGCGGGGCCTTGCTCAAGGGCACGAGCCTGTGCGGGGCAGATTTGGCGGGGGTGAACCTGTGCGGGGCGGATTTGCAAGGCATTAACCTGCGCTGGGCGAATTTGGATCGGGCGAATTTGAGCTGGACCGATCTGCGGGGGGCGCGCATGAGCGGCTGCTCCCTGAATGGGGCCAACTTGAGCCATACGAAGCTGTCCCAGGCGTTTTTGAATGGGGTGGATTTGAGTGGGTTTGACCTGGATGGGGTGAATCTGACGGAGGCGAAGCTCAGCGGCGCGAAGCTGGACCATGCGAATTTGAGTGCGGCGAATTTGGCGGGGGCGCAGATGCGGGTGGCGAACCTGCGGGGGGCGAATCTGAAGGCGGCGAATTTGCGATCGGCGTCGATGGGGCGGGCGGACCTGACGGAGGCGGTGCTGATGCGGGCGGACCTGACGGCGGCGAATTTGGTGGAGGCGTCGCTGGGGGGCGCGAATTTGAATGGGGCGACGCTGCACGGGACCCAGTTGCTGCGGGCGGAGCTGAGCCGGAGCTATCTCTGGGCGGCGGATCTGGAGTCGGCGGATTTGAGTGGGGCGAACCTCTGCGGGGCGAGTCTGCGGGGGGCGGATCTGGCCAATGCGGTGCTCGATGGGATCGCCTGCGATGACCAAACCCAGATGCCGGAGGGGGCGGAGAGTCGGATGGGGCGATCGCCGATGGCAACGCCGCCAAAACGTCGGTTTTCGTTTCCCCTAGCGGTTTAGGGCGGGTGCTGGGGCCTGTGATCTATGCCGCCAGTCCGGTGCCGTAGGGGTTGGGTCTCCCAACCCTCCCCCCGCGATCGCTACAAGCCAGTTCGATCTAGTCATAGCGATCTGGTCACGGCGATCGCGGGGGCTAGTTTTGATCTTTGGGTGGGGCTGGGGGGGTTACGGTGCGGGGGTTTTGAAGATGAGGTGTTCGAGTTCGGCGATCGCGCGCTCTAGGTCATCGTTAATGATTTGGTGATCAAATTCGTGGGCGGCGGCCAGTTCCGTGCGGGCGCGATCAAGGCGTTTGGCGATCGCGGCATCGGAGTCTTGGCCCCGGCCCCGGAGTCGCCGTTCTAGCTCCTCGTCCGAGGGGGGCAGCACAAAAATCTGGAGGGCGCTCGGAAAGGTTTGGCGCACCTGCCGCGCCCCCTCTAGCTCAATTTCCAGCAGGGCGCGATCGCCCAGGGCCACCTTGGTTTGCAACGGTTCGCGGGGGGTGCCGTAGCAGTTGCCCGCAAATTCTGCCCATTCCAGAAAGTCCCCGGCGGCCACCATGGCCTCGAAGCGATCGCGGCTCAGAAAGTAATAATCCTGGCCGTCCACCTCACCGGGGCGGGGCGATCGCGTGGTGGCCGAAATCGACAGGTGCAGCTCCGGGTGGCGATCGCGCAGGGCTCGCACCAGAGTTCCCTTGCCCACACCGCTCGGGCCAGACAGGACAACCAACTGCCCTATCCCCTGCGCATCCATTGGGGCCTCCAGCGGCGGAGTCACCGTTTCTGGCTCAATGCCGGTTTCGAGTTGCGGTTCGATATCGATGGAATTAGACGGTTGCGCCACGGCCTGAACTGCTGCCCACGAGCGAAGGAATTGCTTCGGCTATCTTCAAGGATTCCCTAGCCCTTGGCAACCGCCGCGATCGCCCCATCGGGACTTGGGCGCAGACCGGTCCCGAACGGCACAGGGGTCAGGCGTCCTTTTCCTTCCCCATCAGGAGACGGTTGGCCACGGTTTCCGGCTGAATCGCCGACAGGACCACATGGCCCGAGTCCGCCACAATCACCGCGCGGGTGCGGCGACCATAGGTGGCGTCAATAAGCTGGCCGCGCTCCTTGGCTTCGCTGACAATGCGCCGAATCGGGGCGGAGTCTGGACTGACAATGGCAATAACGCGGTTAGCAGCCACGATGTTGCCAAAGCCAACGTTGATGAGCTTAATATCCATGGCTCAGTAGGGGCGGGCTCGCTATAGAGGTGATGCTTCCTTATTCAGGTTAGCTTTCTTTAGCAAAGGCTGCCAATGGCTCTTTTTTTAGAAGAAATTCTGATTTTCTGGGCCAAATTCCTCAATATTGCCTTCAATTTTTCTAGGCGGTGTGATCGCGATCGCGGTTGCTAAAGTCCGGCCCGGTGGCCCTTGGGGGAGATGGGGCCAGGGGGGCAGCGGAGGAGCCTATTGACCGGCGGGGCCACGGGCGCGGGGCGGCAATCATGGGGGTTCTATAACATTTCCTGCGGTCCGTGTAAGTGAGCGATGTCATTAAGGCGGCGGATTTGCCAGAGATCCGTGTTGTAGCGGTTGTGCTGATGATGGGTTTCGTTAGCATCTAGGGCGCGGTGCCAGCGATCGCGATCAAGCCGAAACTCATAGCGGCCGGTGTTTGCGGTGGGTAGCTTCCAACTGCGATCGCTGCCGAGGAGTTCGCTAATTAGGTGTTTCATGATCCAACTGTGGGTGAAGACCCAGACGCGATCGCGATCGTCCGTTTCGGCAAAGAGGCGTTGGAGGAAGGTGCGGGCGCGATCGCGGCCATCGGTGGGGGTTTCGCCGCCGGGGATGGGCAGCCAGTCGGGGCTCGCTTCCAGTTGGGCGCAGAGATCCCCATGGCGCGATCGCGATTCCGCCCAGGTGAGGCCCGTGAAAATGCCGCAGTCGTTTTCCTGGAGGTTGTCGTCCGGTTGGGGCTCGGGCAGGGCGATCGCCGCCGCCGCCTCGAAACTTTGCCGCGCGATCGTCGCCGTTTCCGCTGCCCGCACCAGGGGGCTGGTGTAGATGCGCGTCGGGGTCCAGTGCTCCTTCGCCAGGTATTGACCGAGCCGTTGGGCCTGCTGGCGACCCAGATCCGTCAGGGCGTAGTCGCTGCGCCCCTGGAGCCGCTGTTCCACATTGCCGATCGATTGCCCATGCCGAATGATTGCCAGATCCATAGGTCGTTGGGGGGTAGAAGGCGAGGATTGGGAGAGGTGTCCCGTAGAATAGGGTCCGTAGGTCTAGATCCCATCACGGCGCACGAGTCCCATGCTATTGAAGTCCACGACCCGCCATGTTCACCTGTTCGCTGGCACGGTTCAAAATGATGCCATCGTGCCCTGTGGCGATCGCCTAACCCTGACGCTGGATCCCGACAATGAATTCCTGTGGAATGATGCGGCGGTGCAGCGGGTGCGGGCGGAGTTTGAACGGCTCGTCGCCGCCAGCAACGGGGCGGAGTTGACGGAATATAACCTGCGCCGCATTGGCTCGGATCTGGAGCACTTCATCCGGGGCCTGCTCAATGACGGGGCGATCGCCTATAACTTGGAAACCCGGTCCTTGAACTACAGCATGGGCTTGCCTCGGGTGGCTCAAGATTAGGCGGGTGGCCGATTCCTTTTCCCCTGGCCCTGGCCCGGTGGTTCCTATGTCCCAGTCTCCTGTGCCCCGGTTTCGATGGATGGCGATGGGGTGTTGCGCTGCCCTTGGGGCGATCGCGGGGGGGCCGTCGGGGGCGATCGCCCAGGTGGTGGCGGCTCCGGACGGGACGGGGACGGTCGTGGTGCCGGTGCCGGGGGCGGAGGAGGCGGTGGTGATCGGCGGCGGTTCCCCTTCGGCGGATGGGGTGAACCTGTTCCACAGCTTTTCGCAATTTGATTTGCCCGCCGGATCCACGGCAATTTTCCAAGACAGCCCTGGGATCCAAAATATTCTGGGGCGCATTGGGGGCGATCGCGCCTCGCAGATCAATGGGCTTTTGCGCAGTGACGGCGGCGCGCGGCTGTTTTTGATCAACCCCGCCGGTCTGATTTTTGGTGACGGGGCCGTGGTGTCCGTGGGGGGCAGTTTTGTCGCGACCACCGCCAGCGGCGTGCGGTTCGGCGATGGGGGTTGGTTCAGTGCCGTCGGGGCCAATGAATATGCGCGGTTGACCGGGGCTCCCGATGCCCTGGCGTTTCCCAGCGCCAATCCTGGCGGCCTGATCCATACGGGAGCTTTGCGGGCCGGTGCCCTGGGCCTGTTGCCGGACGGAGGGGCGCAGGTGGCCCTGATCGGTGGGGCGGTGGTGTCTACGGGGGCCGCGATCGCCAATGGTGGCCCCGTGTCGCTGGTGGGGGTGCCGGGGGGTCAGGGGGTGATCCTGCGGCCCGTGGGGTCGATCCTGGGGATCGAGGTGGTGCCGTCGGGGAATTTTTCGACGCTGCCCAATGGGTTGGGGTTTGAGCCGCTGGCCCTGCCGGTGCTGCTGACGGGGGAGGCGGGGGCGATCGCAACGGGATTAGAAGTCAATGATCAGGGGCAGGTGGTGCTAGTCGAGCAGGGGCAGGCCACCGCGATCGCAGCGGGAACGGTGGTGGTGGCGGGGGAAGTTGGGGGTGATCGGCCCGGAGCGATCGTGCAATTGATCGGGACGCCGGTGGTGGATTTGCGGGAAGCGCCAGAGCCGCTAGATCCGTCTGGAGCTGCCGATGATGATGATCCGCCACGCCCGAGGCTTCCCTTCGCGCCGGAGGAGGCGATCGCCTTTGACCCGGAGCTTGAGGACGGCGGCGATATGGAAACCGACGCGGGGGGCGGCTTCCTGGGCAACGGTCCCCTGGGGGAGTTTGAGGGGCCTGACTTCGACGGGTTTGAACTGGAGGAGGATGGGGGCAATTTTGGGCCGGGGGGCGAGTTTGAGGGCGATGGGGCGGATGGTCCCCTGGCGGATGGGCCGTTTGAAGATGGACCGCTGGCAGAGGGTCCCCTAGAGGACGGTCCCCTGGCGGATGGGCCTTTGGAGGATGGGCCTTTGGCGGACGGTCCCCTAGAGGATGAGGGGGAAGCGGGCGATCGCGCCTTTGATGGCCCCTTGGCGGACGGGGATTTTGATCCATCGGCCCTGGGGGGCGAATTGGATTTGGACTTGGATTTTAGTGACGCGGGGGCGTGGCTGGCGGGGGAATTTGATCGGGGGGTTGGCCTGCTGGAGTTGGGCCGCGAGCAGCAATTGAGTCAATTTTTCGAGCGGGATTGGGCCACAGAAACGAACAATGTGGGGGATATTCGCGATCGCCTCGCCCAGGGAGCGGCGGATACCCAAACCAATACGGCCCTGGTGTATGTGGTGCTGCAACGCGATCGCCTGGAAACCATTACCATCACGGCCCAAGGGGAACCCGCCTACCACAGCGTGCCGATCGATCGCGAGACGGTGTTGGCGACGGCGCGCCAGTTCCGTGCCCAGTTGACCAATCCCCTGGACCTGGACCGGGAACCCCCGTCCTACCTGGCGGCTAGCCAACGGCTCTATCGCTGGATTATTCAACCGATGCTGGCGACCCTGCGCGATCGCGGCGTCGATACCCTGCTCCTGTCCCCCGGTGAGGGGCTGCGGCTGGTGCCCTATGCGGCCCTCCACAGCGGCCAGGGTTTTCTAGTAGAAGAATTCGCGATCGCCACCACCCCCAGCATCAACCTGACCGATACGCGCTACAGCAGCATCCGCGATGCGCCGGTGTTGGCCATGGGGGCGTCCCAATTCGAGGCGCTGCCCCCGCTGCCCGCCGTGCCCCTGGAACTGCGGACGATCGCGCGATCGCTCCCCCCCATCCTCGACCAAAATTTCACGATCGCCGCCCTCCAAACCCAGCGCCGCGAAACCGCCGCCCCCATCCTGCACCTGGCCACCCACGGGGAATTTAACGGCACCCACCCGGCGGAGTCCTACATTCAGTTTTGGGGCAATGAACGGATCACCCTCGATCGCCTCGCGGACCTCCAACTCAACGATCCCCCCCTGGAATTGCTGGTCCTGAGCGCCTGCCGCACCGCGATCGGTGACCAGCGCAACGAACTGGGCTTCGCGGGCCTTGCCGTCCAGGCGGGCGTCAAATCCAGCCTCGCGAGCCTGTGGTCCGTCAGCGACGCCGGAACCCTCGCCTTCATGGCCGAGTTCTATCAGCAGCGCACCCAAACCACCACCAAGGCCAAGGCCCTGCAAGCAACCCAACGGGCAGTCATTCAGGGGCAGGTGGCGATCGCGGAGGGCCGCCTAGTCACCCGTGGCGCGGCGACGCCCATTGATTTGCCCAACACCCGCGCCGCCATTAACCTGCGACACCCCTACTACTGGTCCGGCTTTTCCCTGGTGGGGAGCCCCTGGTGATTGGGCGGCTCGTCCCAAAAATAATTGAAATGACCTTATCGTTTTAGGAACATCTAGCGATCGCGGTTCGCGGCCAACTGCTGACGGATGCGGTCAAAGGTGCCGCCACTTTCAAAGAACTTTTTCTGGATTGCGCTCCAGCCGCCAAAGTCCGCCGCCGTGGCCGGATTGTCCACCGCCGGATGGGTCGCCGCCAGGGCTGGGGTCGCCGCGATCGCCGGATCAATGGACCGAAACCCCGTTGCCGCAAAGGCGCGCTGGGCCTCGGGGGTGAACAAAAAGCGCACAAACGCCTCCACCACCTCCCGATTGCCGTGGCGTTCCACATAGCGATCGACGATCGCCACCGGGTTCGCGATTTCCACATTGCGCCGGGGCACCAGATAGGGCAACTCCTCCCCATTGAGGGCCGCTAAAATCGCCTCATTTTCATAATTCACCAGCACATCGCCCCGCCGCTGCTTATAGAAAATGCCCGTCGCCTCCCGCGCATCCCTCGGCAGAAGCGGCGCATTGCGATAGACCTGCTTCACAAACGCCTCCGCCGCCGCCTCCCCGCGATCGCTCGCCGCGTGCCATAGGGCCAGAAACGTCCAGCGGGCCGCCCCCGACGTTTTCGGATCCGGCGTGAGAATACTCACATCCGGGCGGATCAAATCCTCCCAATCCTCGATTTGCTTCGGGTTGCCATCGCGCACAATCAGCGCCACAACGGAGGTGGTGGGGACGCTCTGGTTGGGCAATTCCGCCTCCCAGCCCGGATCAATCAGGCCCGTTTCCTCCAGCTTTTCCACATCGAGCCCCAGGCCCAGATGCACCACATCGCCATCGAGGCCGTCAATGAGGGCGCGGGTTTGGGAGCCGGAGGGGCCGTAGCTTTGGCTAACAATGACCTCCTGGCCGCTGTGCTCCTGTCGCCACTGCTCGGCAAAGGCGGGGATGATTTGGCTGTAGGCCGCCTTCATGGTGTTGAGCGACACTAAGGTGAGTTCAACGCGATCGCGCGGGCCACCCCCACAGCCCCCCAAGCCCAGGGCCAGCACCGCCACCGCCAGCCACGACCCAAGCCGAGGGAGCCAACGGCGATCGCCCCGCGCTTGACGTTGATCCCGTTGATCTTGATCTTGACTGGCCTGGAGCCCATGGCCCCCAATTCCTTGCCGCCCCACGATTTTGTCCCACTCCCTGCTGCGGACCAACGACTCATCCTAGCGCGATCGCGCGATCGCACCCCAATGCTAAACTCGTATCGAGAACGATTATCATTCCTTAAGGGTCAGCGCTCCATTTCCCCCGCGCCCTCTGCCCTAGGGATTGTCCTTATAGATCGCGCCTGGGCAATTGCCCTTTCGATTTAGTTTTAGGGCCATTTTTAAGCCATTTTGCGACCCCTTCACCCTGAGATCCGTTGACCGTTCCCCATGCTGAATATTGTTTCCCTTTCGGCGACCTATCGCGGCTATGCGGCCCTAGATGGGGTTTCCCTGGTGGTGCAGCCCGGAGAATGTGTGGCGTTGGTGGGGCCGAACGGGGCGGGCAAAAGTACGCTCCTGAAGGGGATTTTGGGGCTGTTGCCCCTGACGGCGGGGCAGGCATTTTGGCGCGATCGCCCGGTGGCGGCGGTGCGGCGGCGGGTGGCCTATTTGCCCCAGCGATCGCGGGTGGATTGGGACTATCCCGTGTCGGCGGGGAATGTGGTACTGATGGGGCGTACGGCTCAAATGGGCTGGTGGCGAGGGTTTGACCGATCTGCGCGGCGGGCGGCCCAGGAGGCGATGGAGCGGCTGGGGGTGTGGGGACTGCGCCACCGGCCCGTGGGGCAACTCTCGGGGGGGCAACAGCAGCGGGTGTTCCTGGCCCGGGCGATCGCCCAGGAGGCGGAATTGATCATGTTTGATGAACCTTTGGCGGCGGTGGATCGCCAGAGCGCTCACATTGTGAATGAGGCGATCGCCCAGTTGCGGCAGGCGGGCAAGGCGATTTTGGTGGCGACCCACGAATGGGGCGATGATCTGGGGCGGTACGATCGCCTAGTGCTGCTCAACCGTTCGGTGATTGCGGCGGGGGTTCCGGCGGTGGTGATGACGCCTGAAAATTTGCGGCGGGCCTATGACTGTTCTGACCTCATGCCGATGACCGTGGCGGAGCCGACGCGATCGCCCTTTGCCTGTTGATTTTAGATGCTTGACGCAATCCCCTGATCTGCCAATCAAGCCCCATCAACCCACCGCAAAGCCATTATATTGACGCATAAAGGGCGAGTGATAGGTCAAAACAATATCTTCCCTAGGAATTCCTTGTTCCAGTAGCTCATTGGCAACCCCCACCTCTGTGCCATCGTACTGAATCCAGGCTTTGCCATCCTTCAGATCAATATGAATAAGAACGCCATAAACGCGACTTTTCTTGAGCAATCCCGCTCGCAGAACTTGGTAGCGATCGCGCTCTAGGTCGAACAAAATTTCCATTTCAATGTCACCAAATGCCGGTTTGATTCCGCCATGGGCCAGTAGGGTTTCCCGGATAATTTGGCGATATTGAATCACCTGATCCATTAAATAATCCTCAATCACATTAAGAGATCAATCTTTGTCGCCAAAAATCATAGCCTAAGCATCGACTCACACAGTAATTAATAAAAGCATAGGCAAATTCAGAGATTCTCTTGTAAATGTTGCAAGGGGTGAATGAGTGGAGGCAGATTGTTTTGAATGGTTGACCAGGTAATTCGCAGATTCACTTGAAAATATTCGTGAGCCATAATGTTTCGCATGTCGCTCATTAATCGCCAGGGCAGTTCTGGCTTTAGAGCCTGAACATCAGCCGGAATATTCATGGCTGCTTCACCAATGACGATCAGATCATAAAGTACTGCTTTGAGAATCGTCTCGTCCTGACTGAACTCCTCAAATCCCATGCCAGCAGTTCGTCGTTGGATGGCATCAATAGCATTGAGAATATCTTGGATTCGTTCTTTGGCGGATCTAGAAGACATGAATTGCTTCCTCTAGAATCGGCTGTCGAAGATGCTCTTTCAGGGCGTCGGCTGTACCTAGATCAACGGAACATTTAAATAGATCTTCCAGATAGTGCTTGATTTGAAAAAACTCGAAGAAGCCAAGATTTTCGTTTAGTTCGACTAAGATATCAATGTCGCTTTGGGGGGTCGCCTGATCGCGGGCAACGGAGCCGAAAAGCTTTAGAGATTTAATG
This sequence comes from Cyanobacteriota bacterium, assembly GCA_022402445.1. GTDB lineage: Bacteria > Cyanobacteriota > Cyanobacteriia > CACIAM-69d > CACIAM-69d > MS008. The sequence goes on from JAKRSF010000008.1 coordinate 487,116, forward strand.
CCAAGCGCGCGCAGCTCTTCCTGATGAAAGTTGACTAAGTTCAGCGCCTCTGATTTCTGCATATTTCTACCCCTTGTTTGGTGCGAAAGGAATCTCGCTTTCAGAATTTAGAGACTTCTGACAAAGGTCAAAAAATTAATGCCTCACATTGGCAGAAAGCGTGGCGAGCCCGCTACATTCTTGAATTAGGCTACGTCCATTCCCAAGCGAGATTTATTTGATTTCAATGCCTCTGGCTTTCCAAAATTCAATACGTTCACGGTTGGCTCTCTCGATCTTCGCTTGTCTTAGATTCTCGTTCAGTACCGCTGAGATTTGCGTGGACATATGGCTGTGGTAATTCTCGCTCACACTCTGAGTAGGTTGTAAGAAGCTGATAACGCTTGCGCCTAAGTTTTTCCACCATAGACCTTGCTGAGAAGATAAATTCAATCCATAGAGGACGTAATTTGCAAAGTGTTCACAGTTGTTGAGGCAAATGTTGTACTTCGCGGCTGCCATAAACTTCTTGACTCGTTCCATCTCTTGAGGAGTTATCCGCATCCTTCCTCGTACCTCTAAACCATTTGACCCCCATCCCAAAGAGTGATTAAGACTATTGGACTCACTGAGGAAGTAGTGGTCCGCTAGGCCGGCTAATCCATAAATAGGAGTCTTGCAAACTCTCAAAACGCTTGATTCAATCAGTTCAAAACTCATGTTGATTGCTGAAGGTCCAAAGGCGTTTATCTTGCGACTAGGCTTGAATCTGGAATGGGCTAGGCTCAAGATTTTTGTTTGAGGTTGGGGGCAAGCCACACCCGATAGGCGACATAAATCAAAATTCCTAGGAATGTGGCGCTAAAAATGGCGGCGACGATGCTCACGGCAATCCTCAGCAGGGATAGGCCAATGAAGAGGGCCGCGATCGCCGCGATCGCCTTCCCCACCGTCGGCAAACTTGAAAACCAATTCCCCACCTGCCGCACCAGGATATTCAACTCCGCCGACCAATTCGTCACTGGAGCCGCCGAATCGGGGTTGATCGGAGGAGTCGGGCGGGGGCTATCCTGCTCGATTTCCGCCTCTAGAGCCCGTAGCCGCGCTTGCAGATCGCGATCGCCAGACTGAGGCCCATGGAACTGAGGATCCGTCATAGGTTCTTCGGGGGGTAGAACGACACCAACGCTGTGAAAGCTCACCCTTCCTAATCTAGGCCACCTGACGCTGAACCGTAGCCGTCCCCTGCCCAAAGGCCGCGATCGCCTCCCAGGCCATCAGATCCGCCAGCAAACTTTCATAGCCCAACTCATTGGGGTGGAGGCCATCGTCCCCCATGCGCGCCGCGATCCAGTCCATGCCGCGCCCCATCCACAGATCAAAGCAGTCAAAGTAGGGAATGCCGCGCACCTCGCAGCTACGGCGCGTAATTTCCTTGTAAGCGTACTGATCCGCGTGGTTGTAGTACAAACAGCCCATAAACGGCATCCGCTCCGGCACCACCGGCACCATCCCCACAAACACCGTCGGGCAAAATCCCTGGGCGCGATCAAGCAAATCCGCGATCGCACTCACAAAATCCCCCTGGGCCGTCATAATGCGCCCATCGGGCCGCCCCACCCGAGGCGTATCATTGGTGCCCACCGACAGAATCAGGCGATCGGGCGTGCGGTTGCGCAACTCCCCCCGACTCATAAACTCCCCTTCGAGGCGCTCTAGCACCTGCTGGGCCTTGTCGCCGCGCACCCCCAGGTTATAGAGCACCGGCCCCGCCGGATCCGGGCGCATCCACTGGCGGCGCAGGCGATCCACCCAGCCGCCGCCGCTCCAGTCGCCGTAGCCGTAGACCAAACTATCGCCCAGGGCCAAAACCTTGAGGGGATGGGCGGCCTTTTGCATCAGATTAGACGGGGCAGCGGCATTCGTCGGCGCAGGGGCCGCCACGGCGCGGGGGGAAAACGGAAACGGATCGGGAGCCAGGGTAATGGTCATGGCAATCCACAGACGGCAAGGGGGGCAAAGTCGGGCGCGTTTGGCCATAGCCCTCGCACCCAGGGGCACGATCGCGGCGGATGTGTCCTAGGGCGGTAGTGGTCCATCGCCAGTTGACAGGGACTTTAACACTCGATCGGACCGTTGTTAAGTTTCATCAAACCAATTTGCTAAATGATGATCGCCCCGCGATCGCTTCCCCATAACCGTTTCAGCCTGATGAGAAGTTCAATCAATAGTGATCGGTTGCGGACGATACATCCCCCAGTCCCCAGGGGTGGGCTACGGCTCAGATCTTCCCGGCCGGTGGCCTCGGGTCCGGTAATGTTGAAGGTTCCCCACGGATGGGGGCAAACGGTCCGCGATCGCCCCCGGCGGCCCAGGATCCTCAGACGCCTAGGGGGCCAGGGTAACCGGTTCCGGAGTAGCACTGCCGAGGGACGGGGCCGACCGCTGGTGGGACGCCTGGGCCTCCACCCAATCGGGCCGCAGATGCTTGGCCCCCCGTAGATAGACGTGGTGGATTGTGGCCGCCGGTTCTGGCGTATTGAAATGGATCAAAAAGCGAATGCACCGTTCCAGGCTGCCGGCCACATGCATGTGCTGCACATCCATCAGGGGCACATTGCACCAGTTGGGCCGCTCCCGGGCGATCGCGGCGGGAAACACCGCATCGAGGTCACGGGTGACGGAAAACGTCACACTAATCACCTCATCTAGGTCGAGATCGTTGTGGGCTTCCAGATCGTCGAGCAGTTCGTGAACCGCGTCCCGGATCGCGTCGCGCGTATTTTCCGAAACCGTCGTTGCACCTCGAATTGCTCGGACTCGCCAACCCACGTTGTTTGCCTCCTGCTGGTTTGAGGTCGCCTGGGGCGATCTGGATACGACACCTGCATCCAATGGCCCGTTCCGACGGGGATCGGCGGGGGCCTTGCGCCGGGGTGCGGCATAGGACGCTGCACCATCCTTTATAGCTCATATGGTCCAGTTCCTCGCCGCCCTTGGGTTGGGCGATCGCGGTGACCCTGGGTTTCTGGGGCCGGTGACCCTAGCGGCGCACCTGGAGCCGTTGGGAGACGATCGTCATGCCCTCCCCCGACACGAGGATGGCGCTGAGCCAGCGATCGTCGCCAGCGGCCCCGGCCCGCCCCTGCTTGAAGAGGCCACCGCCCGGAATCACGGTGGGCTGGAAATTGTGGGGGAGGCCATGGAGTCGGGGGCGGGTGGCTTGGATGGTGGCGGCTCCCGCGAGCACCTGGTTACCGAGGGGACCGCGCACAAAGGCGTTGAATTCAAAGGCGTCACCGGGCCGCACCTGCTCGGGGGCGATCGCCTGGACTTCGGGGGGCCGCTCTCCAATGCTCAGTTGCGATCGCTCGGCGAGGATTTCCTGGGCCACGATCAGGCCATTCCGCAGGGTTTGGCGCGATCGCACGGTGGCGGTCAAGGTGGCGTTTCGGCCCAACTGCTGCCCCGTGGCGGTCAAGGTGGTGCTGGTTTCCACCTGGATTTCATCGCGCGATCGCCGCCAGTCGCCAATTTCCGTGCGGTAGGTCACCGTCTCGAACTGGTCCCACAGGGCCGTTAGCGCCTCCTGCAAGCCGTCGCGGGTGAGGCCGTCGGCGGTGCGGAAATCATCGCCATAGGCCGCCAAAACGCTGTCAATGTCGCGATCGCTCGCCGCCTGATCGAGCCGATTGACTAAATTCTGAAGATCCGCCGGGGGTACCGCCGCCGCCGCCACGGACGATAGCCCAGACGATCCTACCGAGGGCATCAGGGCCGGGGCGATCGCCCAGCAGCAGCCCGTCAGCAGCAGGCCAACGGATCGACGGCCCAGGGACCGAAACGTCCGGCGCAGGGGGAGCCGGGACCACAGGAGGGAAGAGCGGGCAGCCATGGAAATGGTAACGTGGTGGGGGTGAAAGGTGGGGTCGTCCCAACGGATCGCGCGGCGGCCTCTGGCGCTGCCCCGCAAGGCTAAAAAACCTTGCCCTCGCGGCGGATCCATGGCCTTGACCCATCAAGTTCGCCCATTGTAGCTTTCCCCCCGTTCTCGACTTCAGAGACTTCAGCATTGGCTCCAGGTTTGGCATCAGGATCTCGACGGTTACTCATCGCAGCGAGCGGCACGGGGGGCCATATCTTTCCGGCCCTGGCGGTGGCCCAGCAATTGCCCGACTGGCAGGTGGAATGGCTGGGGGTGCCCGATCGCCTCGAAGTAAAACTCGTCCAGGACTATCCCCTCCATCGGGTGGCGGCGGGCGGGTTTCAGGGGCCGTTGGGCCTGGGGACGCTGCGGACGGGGTTGCAGTTGATCCGCGCCATTTGGCAGGTGCGGCGGCTGCTGAAGCTGGGCAAGTTTTCGGGGGTGTTTACGACCGGGGGTTACATTGCGGCTCCGGCGATTCTGGCGGCGCGATCGTTGGGGATTCCGGTGCTGATGCACGAGTCCAATGCCCTACCGGGGAAGGTGACCCGCTGGTTTGGCCCCGCCTGCACCGTGGTGGCGTTGGGGTTTGCCGCCGCCGCGTCCTATCTACCGAAGGCCCGGACCCTGTGGACGGGGACGCCGGTGCGATCGGATTTTTTGGTGCCCGCGCCGCTGGCGTTGCCCATTCCCGATTCGGCTCCGCTGATTGTGGTGGTGGGGGGCAGCCAGGGGGCGCTGGCGGTGAATCAACTGGTGCGGCAGGCGGCTCCGGCCTGGTTTGCGGCGGGGGCGTGGGTGGTGCATTTGGTGGGCGATCGCGACCCGGATGCCTATGCCCTGGAGCATCCCCAATATTTGCCGATGCCGTTTTTTGACAATATGGCGGCCCTGCTGCAACGGGCGGATCTGGCGGTGAGTCGGGCGGGGGCGGGGACGCTGACGGAGCTGGCGATCGCGAAAACCCCGGCCATTTTGATTCCCTATCCCTTCGCGGCGGACGATCACCAAACGGTTAATGCCAAGGCATTTGCGGACTGCGGCGCGGCACGGGTGTTTCCCCAGGGGGATCTGACGGCGCGGGATTTGCAGGATGTGGTGCTCGATCTGCTCGATGATCTGCCCCGCCGGGAGCGCATGGCCCGCAATGCCGCCGCGATCGCGGTGCCCGACAGCGCCATCCAGTTGGCCCAGCTCGTGGAGCGCTACGCCATTGGCAGTCACCGCTAGGGCGATCGCGTCCCCTATCCCTTTCACTGACCCGTTCTATGCATGACGATCCGGCTGAACTGCACGCGGGCGATCGCGTGGCCCTCGTGGCGGTACCCCAAATCCTCAAAACCGCCGAACCGCTGCCCATGCTGCGCCCCCCCAATCTGCTGACCGTGGGCGATCGCGGCACCCTCCTGGGGCGAAAACCGGGCAACACCTGGGCCGTGCGGTTCGATCGCGGAGCCTACCTCATCGGCCAGCAATATCTGCGGCCCCTCCCGCCCGATACCCTTGAGAATTCCCCAGGAGCCTAACCGTGGCCGACCGCGATCGCCCCATCATCGCCCTCTATCCCGGCAGCTTTGACCCCATCACCCTCGGGCACCTGGACATCATTGAGCGGGCCAGCAAAGTCTTTGATCGGACCCTCGTGGCCGTCCTGCAAAATCCGAAAAAAGAACCCCTCTTCACCGTCGAAGAACGGATCCACCTGATCGAACAATCCACCGCCCATCTGCCCCAGGTGGAGGCCATCACCTTCAGCGGCCTGACCGTGGAATGCGCCCATCAGCGGGGGGCCACGGTGCTCATTCGCGGCCTGCGGGTGATGTCCGACTTTGAATTCGAGCTACAAATGGCCCATACCAACAAAACCCTGTCCGAGGAAATCGAAACCGTGTTCCTCGCCACGCGCAATGAGTATAGTTTTCTCAGCAGTAGCCTGGTAAAAGAAATTGCGCGGTTTGGCGGTCCCGTCGATCGCCTCGTCCCTGAGCCAGTCATCGCGGAGATCCAGCAACGATGTTTTCCCAACCTCCCTCCGGCGTAACCCCTAGCGGCGGCGCGATCGATCCCAATGGTCCGGTGGGGGCAGTCCCGCCTGCGGCCGCTGCCCCTGCGCCGTCGGCCACTGGGGAGGGGACCGCGCCGGAGGGCAGTTCGATTCAGCAGGAGCTTGATCGCCTGGAAGAAATGGTGCTCGATAGTCCTCGGGTGCCTTTTGGTAAACGGACCCTGGTGGATGAGGAGCAGTTGCTCGATCAGCTCGATACGATTCGCTTGAGTTTGCCGGCGGCGTTCCGGGAGGCGGAGGCGATCGTCCGTCAGCGGGAACAGGTGCTCTATCAGGCTGATCGCCGCGCCCAGGATATTTTGGATGCGGCGCGTCAGGAGGCGGCCCGGACGGTCCATGAGACGGCGATCGTTCAGCAGGCCCAGATGGAGGCGGAGGCTATCCGCGATCGCGTGCAGCAGGAGTGCGAGGCGGCCCGGAACCAGACCCTGGCGGAAATCGACCAGATCCGGGAGGAGGCGACGGCGGAACTGGAGGAAATGCGCCGCACCGCGATCGCGGAATGTGAAGCCATCCAGGAGGGGGCGGATGATTATGCCGATCGCGTGTTGGGCAACATTGAACGGCAGTTGGGGGAAATGCTGCGGGTGATCCGCAACGGCCGCCAGCAGCTCCAGCAGCAGTCCCTCCGGGCCAGTGAGGCGAACAAGAAGTACTAAATTAACGGGCTCTGATGCGATCAGTGCGGCGTGGGTCGGCGCGATCGCGTTGCTAGGTTTCTGGGGAGATGAGGGCGATGGATCTCGGGGCAGCGGACCTGACGGTATTTTTCAGGGGGCAGTTGGCGGACTGGGGGCTCAATCCGCTCCTGGGGCCATCCCCGAGGCGACAGGATTTGCCCGTGCCGGGACCGACCCTGGCGACGGCCTATCCCCTGGCCCTGGAGGTGGGCGATCGCGCCTTCCGCAACTGGGTGACCGATGACGGCGGGGCCAAGGCGGACTGCTATGAATTGCTCGTGGAGCAACCGACGCGGCTGACGGCCACCCTGGGGGCGGAGGGGGCGGCGATGGATCTGCTGCTGGGGAGCGATCGCGATGGCAGTGGCCGCATTGATCGGCCCGATGAGCGGCTGGCCCAGGCGATCGCGCCGGAGGGGGGCCAGGAAGAATTTGATATTTTGCTCAATCCGGGGCGCTACTGGCTCGAAACGCGATCGCGCGGCCGCGCCACCCCCTATACCCTCAAGCTGAGTGCCGCGATCGCCACGGACACGCCCCCGCCCGCCCTTGCAGGTTTGCTGCGGACGCCGCCGGAACAGGTCGCCAGCGCCGTGGATTGGATCACCTTCAAAACCAATTCCTTGCCCCTGTGGAACGAGGTGGCCCAGCAGGCGGTGCGCAATACGGCCCCAGGACCAACGATCGCCGCGCGGGCCTACGCGATCGTCAATACGGCGGCGTTCGATGCCTGGTCCGCCTACGAGGGTCCAGCGGTGGGGACCCAGTTGGGCGATCGCCTCCAGCGGCCCGCGTCGGAAGATTCGGTGCAGGCGCGCAATGCGGCGGTGAGCCATGCGGCCTACCGTGCGTTGCTGGATCTGTTCCCCAGCCAGCGGTTTCTGTTTGATGCGGCCATGGCGGCCCTGGGGCTAGATCCGGCGGCGGGAACGGGGGATTTAACGGGCGATCGCGCCGCCTCCTCCTTCCGCTCCCAAACGCCGATCCCCACCAAGGCCCAAAGGCAGGCGCAACTGTTGGGCGATCGCCCCGCCCAGGTGGGTCGTCAGGCGGCGGAAGCACTCTTGGCGGCGCGGCACCAGGATGGCTCGAACCAATTGGGCGATCGCGGCGGCGGCCCCTACCAGGACTACACGGGCTATGCCCCCGTCAACGGCCCCTTCAGTCGCGAGCAGCCCCCCGCCGATCCCAACCGCTGGCAGCCCCTCACCACTCCCCTTGGGGATCCGAACGGACGCCCCCAGCGATTTTTGACCCCCCATTGGGGCACCGTCACCCCCTTCGCCCTCGAAACGGGTGCCCAATTCCGCCCCGGCCCGCCGCCCCAGTTCGGCAGCCCGGAATATGAGGCCCAGCATCTGGAGATCCTCAACCTCAGCGCGGCCCTGGGCGATCGCGAAAAGGTCATCGCCGAATTCTGGGAGGACGGCCCCGGCACCTCCTTCCCGCCGGGCACCTGGATCGGCTTTGGGAGTTTTGTATCGCGCCGCGATCGCCACAGCCTCGATGAGGACATGGCCCTGTTTTTCCCCCTCGCCAACGCCCTCCTCGACGCCAGCATCGCCGCCTGGGATGTCAAGCGCACCTACGACAGCCAGCGACCGATCACCGGCATTGCCGCCCTCTTTGGCGATCGCCCGGTGGAAGCCTGGGGCGGGCCGGGGAAAGGCACCCAAACCATTCCCGCCAATCAGTTTTTGCCCTATCAAGCCTTGACGGCCCCCACGCCCCCCTTTGCGGAATACGTGTCCGGCCACAGCACCTTCAGCGCGGCGGCGGCAACGATCCTCCAGCGGGTGACCGGGAGCGATCGCTTCGGCAACAGTTTCACGCAACCGGCGGGGGCTAATCGGTTCGACGGCGGCGTTTCGCCCCAGCAGCCCGTCACCTTGGCCTGGGATACGTTCACGGCGGCGGCCCAGGAGGCGGGCATCTCGCGGCTCTACGGCGGCATCCACATCGCGGCGGGCAATGAGGCGGGCCAAACCCTCGGTCAACGGGTGGGGGATGCGGTCTGGAATCGCGCGATCGCCCACCTCACCGGCCAAGTTTCCTAAGGGTTGTTGTCCTGTTCGTCGCCCGACCGATCACCCCAAACCCGTTCAACTTGGGACCAGGGATCGCGGGGGCTGGGCGGGAAAACCCCGCCCCTACGGTTGATCGGTTGAAGGAACGATTTTCGGGAGACTCTCTGGGCCGCGATCGCGCGGGAGCCATTCCACCTGTCGAGCGATGTCCGGCAATGCCGCTCCCCGCTGCCCGCGCCACCGTTCCCGCGCCCCCAGCAGACCAATGGGCGTCATGGCCAAATTCAGCCCCAAATCCCCCCAGGCACTGCGCCCCAGGGCCGTTTTAATAAAAACCTTCGGCACCTCCTTGAGCAGCCACCGCCCGCCGCTGCGCACCCAGCCCAGCCGCGATCGCGCCGTCATCAGCGGCACCCCGTGGAGTTCATGTAAATAGCGATTGGACGTGCCATAGCGCCGCCACTGGCTCGCAAACTCCGCCCAGGTGGCCCGGTGCCGGTGCCGCACGATCGCCCCCTCCGCCAGCACCAATTTCCAGGCCGTTTCCCGCTGCATCCGCCAGCACAGGTCCGCATCGCCCCCCGTCGTCAGATGGGGACGAAATAGGCCAATTTCCTCAAACACCCGCCGCCGCACCGCCAAATTCGCCGTCTGGCCATAGGGCAAAAACGAATGGGCCAGGGTGTGTTTCTGGGACAGCACCCCCTGCCGCTCCGCGTAGCGCTCCAGCAAACTGTCCCCCGGCAGGGCGCGGATCTCCCCCGCCACCATCCCCACCGATTCATCCCCAAAGGCCGCCACCAACTGCTCTAGCCACTGGGGTTCCGGGCGACAGTCCCCATCCGTAAAGGCCAAAATCTCCCCCGCCGCCGAGCGAATGCCGCAGTTGCGCGCCCCATAGGACGACTGCACCGCCAACTCCTGCAAAGGCCGCAGCGATCGCCGAGCAGCCCCAAACCGCGCGATCGCCCCCTCCAACACCTCAAACGAGCGATCGCGGCTATTGTTATCCACCAACAAAAACTCCACCCGATCCGCCGGATAGGTTTGGCGCAACAGCCCATCAAGCAACTCCGGCAAATCCGCCACCCCGTTATAAATCGGCACAATCACCGAAACCTCGGGCCTACTCATAAGTTTTGCTGCGGGTAAATTTCAAAATAGCGAGAGTTAAATTTATGAAGTTTATGAAAATCATGAAGACAAGAAGGGAAAATGTTACGCTCCTATGCGGGGATTTCGTCAAAATTTATCAAAAGTAAGCGATTTCTAAGGCGATCTCCAGGATTCTAGGAAAGTTCAGGATCGAGCCCGGTGCCCCCGTCGTCACCGCTTCAGATCCTAGCCCCTATGCCCCCTATCCCATGGGCGATCGCCGCGATCGCAAGGCCCAGAACATTCCCCCTAGGCCTTGGGACACCGTTGGACTTTTTCTCGCCCCCCGTTCGCCCCCGACGGGAGCGGTGGAACCTAGTCCAGCTTGGCTCCATGTCTCGGTTCCTAGAGTTCATTGCTTCTCCTCAGGACATGCTTTATGACTGCTCGCGTATTTAATCGAATCCATTTTCGTAATCTTCAGGGTGATGTAACGGGCGGGGTGACGGCGGCGATCGTTTCCCTGCCCATGGCCCTCGCCTTCGGGGTTGCCTCCGGGGTTGGCCCCGTGGCGGGCCTGTATGGGGCCATTTGCATCGGCTTTTTTGCGGCCCTCTTTGGCGGCACCCCCACCCTGATTTCAGAACCCACTGGCCCCATGACCGCCGTAATGACGGCCGTGGTGATTCAAATGACCGCCAGCGCCGGTCCAGGCAATGAAACCCTGGGGCTGGCGATGGCCTTCACCTCCGTGATGATGGCGGGGGTTTTTCAGATTCTTTTTGGGGTCCTGCGCCTCGGTAAGTACATCACCCTGATGCCCTATACGGTTATTTCAGGGTTCATGAGCGGCATCGGGGTAATCCTGATTGTGCTGCAACTGGCTCCGTTCCTGGGCCATGGAAGCCAGGGGGGCGTGGTCAAAACCCTGCAAGCGCTGCCGGGACTTTTAACCCAGATTCAGCCGCTGGAGTTGATTTTAGGGCTGTTGACGGTGGCGATTTTATTCCTGACGCCCCGCAAGGTCCGTAAGGTGGTGCCGGCCCAGTTGATTGCCCTGGTGGTGGGGACGCTGGTGTCCTTTGTCATTGTGGGCGATGGGGCGAGTATCCGGCGCATTGGCGAAATTCCCATGGCCCTGCCGACGCTGCAATTGCCGGTGCTGACGGCGGTTCACCTGCGGGAAATTTTGGTGAACGGGGCGATTTTAGGGATGTTGGGCTGTATTGATTCCCTGCTGACGTCGGTGGTGGCGGATAGTTTGACGCGCACCCAGCATGATTCGGATAAGGAGTTGATCGGCCAGGGGATTGGTAATTTGATGTCGGGTCTGATCGGTGGCCTGCCCGGTGCGGGGGCGACGATGGGGACGGTGACGAATATCCAGGCCGGTGGCCGGACGGCGGTGTCGGGTTTGGTGCGGGCGGGGCTGCTGCTGATGGTGGTGGTGGCGATCGCGCCGCTGGTGGAGCCGGTGCCGTTGACGGTGTTGGCGGGTATTGCCTTGAAGGTGGGGTTTGACATTATTGACTGGGCGTTTTTGAAGCGGGCCCACAATATTTCCATCAAGGCGACGTTGGTGATGTATGGGGTGCTGCTGCTGACGGTGTTTGTGGATTTGATTGTGGCGGTGGGGGTTGGTGTTTTTGTGGCGAATATCCTCACGATTCAGCGCATGAGCGAGTTGCAATCAAATTCGGTGCGGACGATTGATAATGCGGATGACCAGTTGATTCTGAGCGATCGCGAGCGATCGTTGATTGATCAGGGGGCGGGTCGGGTGCTGCTGTTCCACCTGAGCGGGCCGATGATTTTTGGGGTGGCGAAGGCGATCGAACGGGAGCATTCTGCCATGAAGGATTGTGATGTCCTGGTGGTGGATTTGCAGGATGTGCCGATGTTGGGGGTGACCTCTTCTTTGGCGATTGAAAATGCGATTTTAGATGCCCTGGATAAGGGGTTGAGGGTTTATCTGGTGGGGGCAACGGGGCAGACGGCGCGCCGCCTGAAGAAGCTGGGGCTGGCGGAGCGGCTGCCGGAGGATCGCTGGTTGATTAGCCGTGAGATGGCCCTCGAAAAGGCGGTGGCTGAGGTGGAGGCGATGGCGGTGGAAACGCTGGATTCGCGATCGCCGGTGACTCCTTAGGGAGTTAGATTTTCTGCCCTAGTGGCTGTTTTGAAATCCGTTGATTGAGAGGATTGGGGGCGCGATCGCGCCCCTTTTTTTGCATCAATCCTGGGGCGATGGTTTTTGTAGCAACAGGATGATGCCGAGGCTGGAAAGGGCGATCGTCGCCAGACGGATCGCATTAAGGAGAGGTCGAGTCTTCCCCCAAAGTCCAAACGCATCTGGTGGGGCGTTGAGCAAACCTTCAAGGGCTGAAAGAATGTAGAAGCCATAGAGCCCCAAAAACAGCCACTTCACCCAGGACTTCTCCTTAACCAGACCCATCACGGCGGTGCTGATGAAAAGGACAGAGATGGCCAGGGAAAGGAACAGCTCCAGACTGGATAGGGTTTGCGAACCCACAGCCCCTAGGGAAAGCACCCCACCAGTAATGGTAATGAGCCCTATCATCGCCAAGTTATAGACCTTTGCAGCTTTGGTATAAATCCTGACTTTTGGTGATTGAGCCATGGTCCATTTCTCCTAAAATCCTCGCTGCCTGAGTTACGGTTCCGTAATGCCCTAAGGATCTCCCATTTCCGCCGATGATATCTCCGAAGGTTGACGGAACGCGACCCGCAGCAGGGGCGGAGCCAGGAACGTAGTCGCAATGACCATCACAATAATCGCCGCATCCAGCGACTCGGACAGCACACCGCTGGCGCTGCCTACCCCCGCAAACACCAGCCCCACTTCACCCCTGGGCACCATACCCACACCGATCGCGAGGCGGTTGAGGGCAGGCATCCCCTCCTTCTGGCCCCAGAGGGCAAACCCCGTCACCACCTTCCCCGCGATCGCGACCGTCACCAAAAACAGGGCAATAATCAACCCCAACCGATGCTCCGGCACAAAGGGATTGAGCACACTCAAATCCGTCTTGGCCCCCACCGATACAAAAAACACCGGCACCAGCACATCCGCCACCGGCACCACCTGCTTCGCGATCGCGTGGCGCTTCTCCGTTTCCGCCAGCACCAGCCCCGCCGCAAACGCCCCCAAAATCCCCTCCAACTGGATCGCCGACGCCACATAGGCCAGCCCAAAGGCCAACGTCAGCGACATCACCAGCAACTGGCCGCGCGTCTTCATCTCATTGGTCAAGGCAATGAAATAGGGCACCAGCAGCCGCCCCAGGACCACGGTGCCAATTAAAAAGGCCCCCGCACTGCCAATCAACACCGCCACCCGCACCGGATCAACGGCCCCATCCTTCGCCAAACTCGCCACCACCGCCAGGATCACAATGCCCAGGATGTCATCGAGGACCGCCGCACCGATGATGATCTGCCCCTCCCGGGCGGTGAGCTTTTGCAACTCCGCCAGCACCTTGGCCGTGATGCCGATACTGGTGGCCGTCAGGGCCGCCCCGGCGAAGATGGCCGGTATCGCCGGGGTGCCGAAAATCAGCATCAGGCCACCGGTGCCCAAAACAAAGGGGGTGACCACGCCCACGATCGCCACGATCGCCGCCTGGGGGCCAACGCGCAGCAGTTCATTGAGGTCCGATTCCAGGCCAATTTCAAACAGCAGCAGAATCACGCCCAATTCCGCCAAAATCGAGACCGTTTCGCTGCTAGCGGCAAAAATCTGCGGCAATAGCTCCGAGGGTGCCCCCGCCGTCACCGCCAGGGTCCGCATCAGGAGCGAGTCGGCGGCGGTGGCTCCCCCTTCGGGAAAGGTGAGTAAATCCAAGGCGGACACCCCAACCACCACACCCCCCAGCAGTTCCCCCAAAACGGGCGGCAGATCCAGCCGTAGGCACAGTTCTCCACCGATCTTGCTGGCGAGGTAGACCACAATCAAACTCAGCAGCACCGCCGCCAGCACCAGGGGGCCGGTCTCTGCGGTGGGAGCGGTGGCCACGGAAATGGGCCAGGGCGATCGCGCGATCGCCGCAAAAAAATTCATCGTCATGGGCTCCCTAGGGGCATCACATCGCCCTCCACCCTAGCAAGGAGCCCCCAATCACCGTAGGAGCAGGATTTTCCTGCCCAGCCCCCAACCCGCCAACCGTAGGAGCAAGATTTCCCTGCCCAGCCCCAACGGCGATGGAATTGACGACTCCCCTAGCTGAACACCCGATGTTGCAGACAGGGCATCTGGCGGCGCACCTGCTCAAGGCGATTGGGCGAAATTTCCGCCACGGCGATGCCCACCCCATCCCCGGCATCCGCCAAAATCACCCCCCAGGGATCAACAATCACCGCGTGGCCGTGGGACTGGCGACGGCCGTAGTGCAACCCCGTCTGGGCGGGCGCGATCGCGTAGCAGGTATTTTCGATCGCCCGCGCCTGCAACAGCACCTGCCAATGGTCCTTCCCCGTAAAGGCCGTAAACGCCGCCGGGACAAACAGCACATCCGCCCCCTGCTTCGATAAATGGCGATAGAGCTCCGGGAACCGCACGTCGTAGCACACGGACAGGCCCAAATTGCCCAACTCCTCCGACGGGTAGACCGCCGGGAGCTTGCTGCCCGCCCGCACCGTCGCCGACTCCCGATAGGTATTGCCGTCCGGCAGATCCACATCAAACAGGTGAACCTTTTCGTAGCGCAGTTCGCCGCCGTTCGGATCCACCAGCAGGGCCGTATTGGCCACCAGGCCCGACTCCCCCACCGGCACCGGGAAGCCGCCCCCCAGGATCGTCACCTGGAAGCGCCGCGCCATGGTGCGCACGAACTGTTCCGTCCGCTCCGCCAGTTCCACGCTCCGGGCCAGCTTTTCCCCCTCCTCCCCGAGGAATGAAAAATTTTCCGGCAGGCCGATCAGTTCCGCCCCCCGCCGCACGGCTAGGTCAATCAATTCTTCCGCCTGGGCCAGATTGCGCTCGATATCCGGCTGGCTGTTCATCTGCACCGCAGCGGCCAGGTAGCTTTTCATAGGTGTGGGGATAAATCTTGGGGAATGGGGACCGGCGAGGGGTGCTGTGGCAATTGATCACCGGGGCTAACGATCGCGGCGGACCACCGTGCGCCTACGGTCCCTTGGGTTAGGCTGCTTCCATTATCCCCGACGGAGGAACCGCGATCGTGGCGAAGGGTGGGCGAATTTTGCGGCCCCCTCGGGGTTTGGGGGGGCGGATCCTGAGGGGGCCGCCCCCGCTGCCGAAGCCATCCCAAAACAATCGCGCCCCATTCAAGCCGAACCGATACAATATCTGGACTGCAATTCGTTGAAACTGCATCGAGACGGTTCTCCGTTCTCCCCTGCCCCCCGATCGCCACGGCAGCCGCCCGCGATCGCGCCCCCCTCCGACGGCCCACAGCACGGCTCCACCTAGGCACCCCCTGGGCCGGTCCAGCTTGCGGGATGGGCACCGCCGGATCGCCCATCGTCACGAGGAAGTCAGTTGTGGATCGGTCATTAGACACCATCTGGGGAGAAGTCCTCGAACAACTGCAAAATCAATTGAGTCGTCCGACCTTCGAGACGTGGATCAAAACGGCCACGGCGGAAGGGTTCGATGGGCGCACCCTGACGATCCGCACGCCGACACCCTTTGCCCGCAATTGGCTCCAGAAATATTATTTGCAGGCAATTTCCCAGGCGGCCCAGTCGGTCCTGGGTCAGGATATCGACATTCAAATCGTGGCGGCCCGGGGCGAGGAGGGCCTAGAAACGGTGGATCCGGCTGCCTTTTTGCCGCCGCCGGATCTGCCCTCGGCCCCGCCGACGGATATTCCCCCGTCCCCTGGGGCGACGCGCACGCGATCGGCGGAACTGAACCCGAAATATACGTTTTCCCGCTTTGTGGTGGGCCAGAACAATCGCATGGCCCATGCGGCATCTTTGGCGGTGGCGGAGTCGCCGGGACGGGAATTTAATCCCCTCTTTCTCTGCGGCGGCGTTGGTCTGGGCAAGACCCATCTGATGCAGGCGATCGGCCATTACCGCTTAGAAACCCAGCCGGATGCCAAGATTTTTTATGTCTCGACGGAACAGTTCACGAATGATTTAATTGCCGCCATTCGTAAGGATGGAATGCAGCGCTTCCGGGAGCATTACCGGGCGGTGGATGTGCTGATTGTGGATGATATCCAGTTCATTGAGGGGAAAGAATACACCCAGGAGGAGTTTTTCTATACCTTCAATACGCTCCATGAGGCGGGCAAACAGGTGGTGCTGGCGAGCGATCGCCCACCGGGCCAAATTCCTCGATTGCAGGAGCGGCTCTGTTCGCGGTTTTCCATGGGCTTGATTGCGGATATTCAGCAGCCGGATTTTGAGACGCGCATGGCGATTCTGCAAAAGAAGGCGGAATACGAAAATATGCAGTTGCCGAGGGATGCGATCGAATATATTGCGGCAACCTATACGTCGAATATTCGGGAACTGGAGGGGGCGCTGATTCGGGCGGTGGCCTATGTGTCCATTTCTGGCCTGCCGATGACGGTGGAAAATATCGCGCCGGTGCTCAATCCGCCGATGGAATTGGAGGAGGCGTCGCCGGAGTTGGTGATTGAGGTGGTGGCGGATGCGTTTGGCATTGCGATCGAGGATTTGAAGGGCAATTCCCGCCGCCGCGAAATTAGCCACGCCCGCCAAATTGGCATGTATTTGATGCGCCAACATACGGATCTGAGCCTGCCGCGCATCGGTGAGGAGTTCGGCGGCAAGGACCATACGACGGTGCTCTATAGCTGCGATAAGTTGGCCCAACTCAAGGACAATGATCCGGAAATGGCCCAGACCCTGCGGCAGTTGAGCGATCGCATCAACCTAACGGCCCAGCGTCCGGCCAGCGGCGGCCAAGGGAATCAGCAGGGGGGCAAATCGAAGGGGCGCTAGGGAAGGAATTGCGGCCCATCGATCGCCCCCAAACTACCCAAAAAAACCTGGGACAAGGAGGTTTGCAGCCCCTTGCCCCAGGCAGGACGTATCTATTCAGGCGACGACCGGAGTAGCGGCGGCAGAATTACATGCCGAAGCCACCCATGCCCATGCCGCCCATGCCCATGCCGCCCATACCCATGCCACCCATGCCGCCCATGCCACCCATGGGATCCATGCCGCCGCCGGGAGCAGCGGGGGCCGGGGGTTCCGGCTTATCGACGATCAGCGCCTCCGTGGTCAGGACTAGGCCCGCGATCGAGGCGGCGTTCTGGAGGCCGGTGCGCACCACCTGGGCCGGATCCAAAATGCCCGCCTCCACCACGTTGCAGATTTGGCCCGTCATGGCGTCGTAGCCCACGTGGCGATCGCCGTGGCGGACCTTTTCAATGATCACCAGCCCCTCATCCCCGGCGTTGTCGGCGATCTGGCGCAGGGGCGCTTCCATGGCGCGGGCGAGGATATCGGCCCCGAGTTGCTCATCGCCGTTGAGGGTGGCCCCAAATTCCCGGGCCTTTTCGCTCAGGTACAGGGTCGTGGCCCCACCGCCGGGAACGGTGCCCTCGGCGATCGCGGCCTTGGTGGCGTTGAGGGCGTCTTCGAGGCGCAATTTGCGATCCTTGAGTTCCGTTTCCGTGGCGGCCCCAACCTTAATGGAGGCCACACCACCGACGAGGCGGGCGATGCGCTCCTGCAATTTTTCCGTGTCGTAGGTGCTGTCGGTGTTCGCCAGCAGATCCTTGAGTTGGCTCACCCGGGCGGCGATGTCCTTCTCGTTGGCGCGATCGCCCGCGACGATCGTGGTGGCATCCTTGGTGATCGTCACCTTTTCCGCCTGACCGAGCATTTCGTAGGTCACGTCCTCCAGGGTCATGCCCACATCCTCGGACACCAACTGGCCACCGGTCACCACGGCGATGTCCTCGAGCATGGCCTTGCGGCGCTCCCCGAAGCCCGGAGCTTTCACCGCCGCCACATTGAGGACGCCGCGCATTTTATTGATCACCAACGTGGCGAGGGCTTCCCCTTCGATGTCCTGGGGCACCAGCAGCAGCGCCTGACCGCGCTGGGCCACCTTTTCGAGGATGCCGACGATCTCTTGGATCGAGGAAATTTTGGCGTCCGTCAGCAGGATCACCACGTTCTCCAGCTCGACGGTCATCCGCTCGGGGTTGGTGACGAAGTAGGGGGAGACGTAGCCGCGATCGAACTGCATCCCGGTGACCACCTCCATGGTGGTGGTGAGGGATTTGGATTCTTCGACGGTGATCACGCCATCTTTGCTGACTTTTTCAAAGGCGTCGGCGATCAGTTGGCCGATCGCCTCGTCGCCGCCGCTGGACACGGTGGCCACCCGCTGAATGTCGCCATCGGCCACGGGCTGGGCGATCGCCTCAATTTCCGCCGTCAGGGCCGCGACGGTTTTTTCGATGCCCCGGCGCAGGGAAACGGGGTTGGTCCCGGCGGTCACATTTTTGAGCCCTTCGCGGATGATGGCCTGGGCGATGACCGTGGCGGTGGTGGTGCCGTCGCCGGCCACGTCTTTGGTTTTCGAGGCCACCTCGCGCACCAGGCGGGCTCCGGCGTTTTCGAGGGGATCTTCTAGCTCAATTTCCTTGGCGATGGAGATGCCGTCGTTGATCACCTCCGGTGTGCCGGATTTTTTCTCGAGGACCACGTTGCGTCCCCGGGGGCCAAGGGTGATGCGGACGGCATCGGCGAGGGCGTTGACACCGGCTTCGAGGGACCGGCGTGAACTGTCGCTGAAGGAGATGATTTTAGCCATGGAACCTGTGTTGCAGAATATCGTTGGGCTACGCTGGGTGCGGCCAAGCCGTCTGGGGAAGTCGCGCCGCGATCGCGGTGCCCATTCGGCTCTGGCGCGATGGGGCTTGCTCCCCCCCCAAAACTCTATCCCAAAAGGCCATGGAAATTAGCACTCTCGAAGGGGGAGTGCCAGGGTAGATGGGGGGCTGCGATCGCGGAAGTTCGGCTATTACGGTGGCGGTTGGGGGGCGATTACCCCTTGCGACTTTGCCAGATTTTGACGGCTTGGCGGGCGGCGCTGTGGGCGGCGGTGTTGGGGGGGATCAGTTGGGCCGCCGCGATCGCGCCGTCCAGTTGTTTTTGGTTGGCGCGGCCGTAGGCAATTTTGAGGATGGCGTCGCTCCACTGTTCCCGCAGGGCGCGGGCGCGGAAATGTTCGGGCTGGCCCGCTGGGACGTTGGCGGCCACGGCGATCGCGCGGCTGTAGCTGGAGGCGCTGCCCGGTTCGATGAGGGCGATCGCCTGCTGCAAAATCTGGCGGTTGCTGGCCTGCTGTTTTTGCTGGGTTTGCCAGCGGCGGATGGAGGTTTGCGCTTGGCTATGGAGGGCGGTGCGATCGGCGGGAATCAACCGGGCCGCCGCGATCGCCTGGTCAAACTGGCCACTGCGGGCGCGCCCCTCGGCGAGGTCTAAAATCACGCGGCTCCAGCGGTTGATGTCCTGCTGGGCCTGGGGATAGAGGGGATCATCGGCGGGGATGGCGCGGGCCTGTTGGATCGCCTTATTAAATTCCGACGCTTGGCTGATGCGGATGGGGATGCGGGCCTGGGCGAGGCGATCGTCGTCAATGCGCTGGAGGGCGATCCGGCGCGTTTCCGCCACCTCCGGCGTTTGCGCCTCGGGGGGGATGGCGTCCACCACCGCCACCGCATCGGCAAATTTGCCCTCATCCACATGCTTACGGGCCAGGTCCGCCAGTTGGGCCGGGGGCAGGTTGGGCACGGCGCTGATGGGGGGTTCGAGGCCGTTGGCGGGCTGGGGGCGCGGCGGGGCCATCAGGTCAGCGCGGTTGCGGAGCAGGACACCCCCCAGCAGCAGCACAATCAAAAATCCACCCCACAGGAACACATTGCGGGCGAATTGGCTATCGGCGGCGGAGGGGCTGAAGGCGCGGGGATTTTGGCTCATGGCGTTTAGGGTTTGGAGCAGGGATGATCCCACGGTGGTCAGGCGGGCGGTCCAGGTGGGGGGGATGGGGGCTGGGTCGGGGGTGAAGGGTTGGGTGGGGTTGCCGTCGTTGGGGGGGGTGGATCCTAAAACCGTTTCTGAAATCGAGGGGGAATCTGTTGTTTCTGGTGGTTCTAAGGAGGGATCTGGGGTTGGGTCTATTTTGTCTTGATTATCCCCATCGGCGGCGATCGCGGCATCGGGGCTCGGGGGCTCCGGCTCCGGCTCCGGCCCAGGGTTTGGGTTTGGGTCCGGTTCTGGCTCGGGATCGGGCGATCGCGGTTCCTCCTCCTCCGGTTCTGGCATGGGTTCCCCCGATCGCGGCGCGATCGGCTCCGTCCCCGGCGGCATTTCCGTCCCCGCCGGAAAGAGGATGTAGGGCGACGGGGCATCGCTCAGTTCCGGGCAGCGGTGGACCAGCACCGTCCCATAGATCATCTCCGGCGGCGCCACGATTACCTGGGGCGATCGCCCGTCCTCAGCCCGCAGGCGCTCCGTCAACCACCGCTGCACCCCAAATAGGTTATGGCTCGGCGGCTGGGCCAGCAGTTGCGCGATCGCGCTGCCAAACGGACTCGGACAATCCAGCCCCGTCCCCGGCTCGCTGGGGGCCTCCATCGCCCCCGAGGCCAGCAGCGTCGGAATGCCCGCCGTCCGCGCCAGGGTTTCCAGCTCCGCCCCCACCGCCCCCAACGAGCCATCCGGCCAGCCCCGATGGACATCCAGCAGCACCAAAATATTCTCAGCGCGCCCCTTCAGCGCCCCCAACGCTTCATAGAGTTCACTGAACGCGATCGCCGCATCCAGGGGACGGCTCGGGTTGGCCTCCACCGGCAAAAAATAATCCCGCCCCCCGGCACTGACCCCATAGCCACTCAAAAACACCCACAGCAAATCCCCCGGCTGCACCCACTCCTGGGTCACCCGCCGGAGCCAATAGCGCAGGGTTTCGCGGTTCGGATAGGTGGGCTGCCCCTCCAGGGGATCCGAATGATCGCTGAGCAAAATGCAGCGCCGATCGCCCAACTCCGCCCCCGATCGCCACGCATCCTTCAGGGCGATCGCATCCGCCGCCGCCGCCGGGAGTCGAGGCAAAAACGGGTAGCCATCAATCCCCACGGCAAGGCACCAATGGGCAGACGAATGGGCAGACGCACGGGGGGCAGCGGTGGCGATCGCCATGGGCGCACAGACCAAACCTTCAGGACAGTAGACGCAACCGGGGGCGATCGCCCCGCCAGAGCCCAAGCTAGGGGGACCACCTCCCAGGGCTAGACCGGCTCAGGTGCCCCAAAAATAGCACGCGGCCCCCAGAACCTCCATGGGCCATCCCCAGGACACCGCGATCGCCCCCACCGTCCCTAGTCCACCGCCACCCCGCCATTTTGCGACTCCAGGGTCAGCATAATCTGCGGCTTCAGCCGCTCCAGCTCCTGCTTGAGCTGATTCTTACTCAAACTCGCCTGGGTCGCGGGCACCTCCGCACTGCGCTCAATCCAGCCCCGGATCGCCTCACATTGGGCACTCGACAGGGTGATCTTCGCCACATGGGCACAATTTTGCGGTTCCTCCAGGGCAAAAAACAGCACCCGGTAGCGCCCGCGATCGCTCAAAATCCTCGCCAGTGCCACACTGCGCTCCTGCTTGAGATCCAGATAGCACGGCAGCCACTTCGGACGGCGCTCCCCCGAATCATCCTGCACCACATACAGCACCGTCAGCCACAGCATCATTGGGTGGGGCGACAAGGCCCCCATCGTGCGGCAGGACACGCTGGTGGGGTGGGTACTCACCTGGAGCGATCGGATCGTCCGCTGGGGCAACATCACCCACACCGTCGCCAAAGGTGAATGGCTCGTGGGCACCAGTTGCGGAAACACAATCTCCGCCACCGGCTTATTCTTCGGCCAGGACTGGAGCCGACAGAGGGTGTCCGGATCCACAAACCGCGCCGCCGCCCCCTCCACGGCCGCCCCGGTCGCCCCCTCGTCTAGCTCATCCCCATCGCCCCCGTCCGTCCCGGTGGCCAACTCCGCCCGCGAGAGGGTCGTTTCAATGCGCCGGCTGATGGCCCGCCCCGGCCGGTAGCGGTGCTCCATCGGTTCGAGCGATCGCAAAATATCCCCCACGGACTGGGGGCGATCGCCCGGTTTCTTCCCCAAACATTGCAGCACCAGCAGTTCCAGCGCCTTGGGGATTTTGAGATTCGGGTTCAATTCACTGGGCAGCCGGGGCACCTGTTCCCGGTGGGCCTTGTACCAACTGCCGAAGGAATGGGTTTCCGCATAGAGGGGCATTTTCCCCGTGAGCATCTCGTACATCACAATGCCGAGGCTGTAGATGTCGGAGCGGTTATCGAGCTCCTTGCCCTCCATCTGTTCCGGGGACGAGTAGGCCAGGGTGCCCATGAAATGGCTGGTTTGCCCCTGATCCTCCTGGAGCAGTTTGGCGATGCCAAAGTCTAGGATTTTGACCACTTCTCCCTTTTCGGGATCCTGGGTCACGAGCAAATTGCTAGGTTTAATGTCCCGGTGAATGATTGGGCACATGCGATCGTCCACGGCGATGCCCTGGTGGGCGGCCTGGAGACCGAGGCAGATTTGATGGGCCAGGTTGAGGAAGCGCGGCAGGGGCATTTGCTCGCGCTTGATGATGGCGCTCAGATCCCGCCCTTCGAGGTATTCCATGACATAGAAGGGCACCTCGTCTTCGCTGACGCCGTAGTCCAAGACCTGGACGATGTGCTGGCTTTTTTGGCCCAGGGAAAAGCAGGCGCGGGCTTCTCGCTTGAAGCGATCGCGCATTTTCTGGTTCAGCAGGGTTTGGGATAAAAACTTGACGGCTACGGGGGCATCTAGCAGCACATGGCGGGCCCGGTACACGCGCCCCATAGCGCCACGACCGACCAATTCCATGAGCTGGTAGCGATCGGCGAGTAAGCGACCGATGTTGGGGTCTGTCATAGGGAACGAGCGCGACGATCTGGCTTGGGCAACGGAGGCAAAGGTGAGGCAACAACTTCTGGGGGATGGGCCATGGCAAGGGGGCCGCGATCGCGCCGTCCGGGTGCCCGCTGAATGCCCTCCGAATTTTGAAGGGGCGGCCCTGGGGGATGGGGGGCGAGTGATCGGGGCGCGGGGACTGCCCTCGATGCACGGAGGGGTCACGGCACGGGAGGCCCATGGGCGGCGGGGCGATGATGCACGCGGTTGGCAGGGGGGGCGATCGCGTCCCTGGTGTAGCTCCGGGGACGATCCGGGGAAATCCGGCAAATTCCGGTGAAAAACCCCCTAACCCTGGGGGAGTCCAGACCAGCCAAAGGCGGGCATATTGCCAGTACTTTGTATCCTAACCTAGAGATGCAAGGGCGTCAGGTCCGACGGTGCGCCTCGGATCCGTCGCCCCCGGTGCGGGGTTCTTCGCCTCGGTTGGCGCGCTGGAATCCTGATGGCTGGCGCGATCGCGAGAAGGCTCGAACGGTGTCGGACTGCGGGTCCGCTATCCCTGGGCCGGTGGGGCGATCGCAAAGGCCCCCACCGCATCCGCCGCCCACCTTCAGCGGCCACGGCCCCACCCATGGCACACCTCCATCACACGCAACACCCGAGGAGACGACGGCAATGGCAACGGTCCTAGTCCCAATGATTTTGGCCGGTGGCAAGGGGGAACGGTTTTGGCCCCTGAGTCGCCAGCGGCGGCCCAAACAGTTTTTAGACCTCGATGGCAGCGGCACGAGCCTCCTGCAGGGGACGGCCCAGCGGCTGCTGAACCTGGCGGGGGGGTGGGAGAACCTTTGGGTGGTCACGGGGGCGCATCTGGAAGAGGGGGCGCGATCGCAACTGCCCCAGGCCAATTTATTGGTGGAACCGGAGGGGCGCGATACGGGACCGGCGGTGGCCTGGGCGGCCCTGGAGGCGGCCAAGCGCTATGGGGAAGAGGCGGTGCTGGGGCTGTTTCCGGCGGACCACTGGATTGCCGATCGCGATGCCTTTGAACAAACCCTCACCGCCGCCGCCGAACTGGCCCAGCAGCAGGGGGCGATCGTCACCCTCGGCATCCAGCCCACCGGCCCCGCCACCGGCTACGGCTACATCGAACAGGGCTCCAGGGTCGGCACCTTCTGCGGCCTGGATGCCTACCAGGTGAGCCGCTTCACGGAAAAACCCGACGCCGCCACGGCCCAAACGTTTCTAGACAGCGGTCGCTATAGCTGGAATAGCGGCATGTTCCTGTTCACGGCGGGCACGGTCCTGGCGGAGTTGCGGACCCATGCGCCGGAGATTTTGCTGCCCCTGGAGGCCCACGGTGTCGCGGCCTATCCCCAACTGCCCAAGCTGAGCATTGACTATGCCCTGATGGAAAAAACCCAGCGGGCCTGCGTGCTTCCGGCGGCGTTCGGCTGGGATGATCTGGGGGACTGGAACGCCCTCGAACGGCTCCTCAAGGGGGAGGGGGATGACAATGTGGCGATCGGTCACCATGTGGCCCTAGAGACCACCGGCGCGATCGTCTACGCGGGCGAGGGGGAGGTGGTGGCCACCCTGGGGCTAGAGGATGTGGTGGTGGTGCGCGACGGCAATGTGACCCTGGTGGTCCACAAGTCCCGCACCCAGGACATTAAACAGTTGGTCAAGCATCTGCAAAATTCGCCGGAGGGGCGATCGCTGCTCTAGGGACGGCGGCGATCGCGGGGGCCAGTGGTAGGCTCAGAGGCTGAATAAAATTCCCTTTCGCCGATCACCATGGCTAAATTCATCCTCTTTGGCTCCTACTGCGAGAACGCGATCGAAAAGCGCACCCCCTACCGCCAAGCCCACCTGGACGGCCTCGCCCAGCAGAAGGCCGACGGCATTTTGATCACCCTCGGCCCCACGGTGGACAACAGCAAGGTTTTTGGCATCTACGAAGCGGACAGTGAAGACACCGTGCGCCGCCTCGTCGAAGGGGATCCCTACTGGCAAAACGGCATCTGGACGGACTATGAGGTGAAAGCCTGGATCCAAGCGTTTTAAGGGGGTTCTCGCCCACGGATCCCTGGGATACCCAAAACCCTGAGGATCTTTAAGGCTTTTTGAAGAGGGCTCCCCCGGCGGCCCTGGGCGATCGCGCCCTCCCTGGCCCCTGGCCCCTAGCCCCGAACGTCAGCGGTGGCAACGGTTGGCGCGGTTCCCTCTGCCAAGGCTGCGGGGGGATGGGGTCGGCGATCGCGTGGGCTAAGATCGAACAGAACTGAATCCTTGAAGTCGCCGAAGTCGCCCCCCCAGAACCCAGGCACCGAAGCCCCACCGGAACCACCGCTGGGCCGGAGAGCGCAATGCATGAGTTAGGGATTACGCAGGATCTAGTGGATCTGATTGTGCAGCAGGCGGCGGGGCGGCCCGTGGTGCGGGTGCGGCTCCGGGTGGGGCGGCTGTCGGGACTAGACCCGGAGGCACTGCGCTTTTGCTTTGGCCCCTGCAGCGCCGGTACGATCGCAGCCTCAGCCACCCTAGAGATTGAAACGGTGCCGGGACAGGGGCGCTGCCAGCGGTGCGGGGCCACCTTTCCCCTAGAGGATTACGTGGGCCTATGCCCCGCCTGCGGCAATAGCCATCTGGACATTAGCGGCGGCGATGACTTGGTATTAGCAGCCCTGGAGGTGGAGCAATGTGCGTAGCTTGCGGCTGTGGGGGGGATGGGACCACGACGATCCATGCCCCGTCTGAAGACGACCAACATCCGGATCACGATCACGACCACCCACACGATCACGATCACCAACACGGCCACGGCCACCAACACGGCCACCAACATGATCATGATCATTCCCACGGCCATTCTCACAATCACGGCCACGGCCATGCCCATGGACATTCCCCTCATCACGGCCATTTCCGAGGGGAGTCCCAGGGACAGGGGGTTGCGGGGGGCGATCGCGTGGCCCTGCGCAGCACGGTGGAGTTGCAGCTAGAGGCGCGGATCCTGGCCAAAAACGATCGCGCCGCCACCGCCAACCGGGAGCTGTTCCAATCACGACAGTGGCGCGTTTTGAACCTGCTGGGCTCCCCCGGCGCGGGCAAAACCGCCCTCCTGGAAGCTACCCTCAAGGCCCTGGGCGATCGCCCGGAACCCCCCATCCAGCTCTATGTCATCGAAGGGGACCAAGCCACGGACAACGACGCGCGGCGGATCCAGGCGGCGGGCGGCCACGCGGTCCAGGTGGGCACCGGCCAGGGCTGTCACCTAGAGGCGGCGGCGATCGCCCAGGCCGCTGAACTGTTAAACCCACCCCATGGCTCCCTGCTGGTGATCGAAAACGTCGGCAATCTCGTCTGCCCCGCCCTCTTTGACCTGGGGGAAGCGGCCAAGGTCGTCGTCATTTCCACCACGGAAGGGGACGATAAACCCCTGAAATATCCCCACGCTTTCCGGGCCGCCCACGCGATCGTCCTAACCAAAACGGATCTGCTGCCCTATGTGCCCTTCGACCGCGATCGCTTCCTAGACTGCGTACGGCGCATCAACCCCACCGCCCCCGTCTTTGAAGTCTCCGCCCTCATGGGCCTGGGCCTCGGGGACTGGTGCGCCTGGGCCACGGCCACCACCGCCGCCCCGACCGACGCTAGCTAGAATAGGGGGAGGTATCCAACACCAGAACCACCCTTGTCCCCTCACTCCCCCATGCCATGGCCACCCCCAACTCCGATCGCGAACCCTCCTTCCTAATCTCCCTGCTGATGCAGCCGCTGGTGTGGGGGTCGCTGCTGGTGCTTTTGGGCTCCAGCGTGATGGCCTGGGCCTACTGGCGCAATCCCGGTGATCTGCGGTTTTCCCAGGGGGACGGCGGCGGCGGCGCAGGCGACACCTGGCGGCCGGAGGCGGTGGATGTGGAGGAGATCGCGGCGGGGATCGATAGCTCCAATATTTTGGCCCAGCAGATGCGGGCGGCGGAATTGATGGATGGGGAAGCCCTGGGTCTGGAGCGATCGGACCAGGATAAGAAGGAAGCGGAGGCGGATTCCGCAGCGGAGATCCTGAAGCGCCTGTCGGGGCCGGTGGCTGGACCCATCGGTGAGCGGACCGCCAGTGATATGGGCGATGTGGTGCCGGAGCGCATCCAGTTCGGTGACGGGGAGTCGGTCAACCCGAGCAATAGCCTGGGGGGATTCCGGGCCGATGGGCAGTTTGTGCCGTCTGCGCCGGGGGTGGCTCCCGCCGGGGATCCCCTGAGGGCGGCGATGGATCGGTTCAATGCGGTCCAGGCCCAGTCGGGGGCGGGGCGTCCCGCGATCGCGCCGGGGGCAGCCTATAACAACACCGTGCCGATGGCCGGGGGGGGCAGCAGCTATGGCCTGCCGGGGGCGGGGGCCTATAACAACACCAGTCCCCAGGGCGGTGTGAACGCTGCGCCGCCGATGGTGGGGGTTCCCGATGGCCGTTTGCCCGCGTCGTCGAGCCTGGTGCCCCCTGCGGCGGGGATGCCGGTGGGGGGTGGGTTCACCAATCGTGGATCGCGGGATGGCTCTAGTTTTGCGCCGCCGCCCCCGGCTCCGGTGACCCAGGATACCCGGTCGGCGACGGATAGCGGTGCGCCGCTGCCCCAGGATGTGCCGACGCCGAATAATATTGGCGGGCGTTCGTTTAATAGCTTCAGCAATCCCTACGACACGCAGCGCTAGAACTTAAGAACTAGGGCGCACCCTGGAGGCGGATGGGGGGGCTGCCCGGTGCGGCGGCTTCGATCTGGCCGATCGCGGTGGCGGTGCGATCGCCGTTGGCCCACAGGTGTTCTAGGCAGGGTTGGAGGCGATCGCGGGGCACCGTTGCCAGGAGGCCGCCGGAGGTTTGGGGATCCGCCAGCAGTTGTAGGCGAGGATCGTTACGCCAGGTATCGAGGTTCGCGATCGCGCTGAAGGCTTCGGCATTGCGGCGGTGGAGGGAACTGGTGTGGCCCGCCGTGAGGGTGGCGATCGCCCCGTCCAGGATCGGCAGGGCGTCGAGGTTGAGGATCGCTTGGCAGGGGGGAAGGGCCGGGTCGCGCGATCGCAGCATTTCCAGCAAATGCCCCACCAAACCAAAGCCGGTGATGTCCGTGCAGGCGGTGGCCCCCCCGTGCCGCAGACTGGCCGCCGCCGTTTGGTTGGAGCGCAGCATGGCCGCGATCGCCCCATCAATCCATCCACAGGGCACGGCCCCGCGTCCTTCGGCGGCGAAGAGGGTACCGGTGCCTAGGGCTTTCGTGAGAATCAATTGATCCCCGATCTGAAAATTGCCCTTGCGCCAGGGGCCGTCCTGGGGACCGATGCCGTTGCACACTAGGCCCAGGGCGAGGTCTGGCCCTTCGGTGGTGTGGCCGCCAAGGAGGGGCGATCGCGCCGCATCCAGGGCAACGCGCACGCCGGAGAGCAGTTGAAAGAGGGTTTCCTCCTGGCGGTCGGCGGTGCCGTAGGGGACCGTGGCAATCACCTGGGCACTGTGGGGAATTGCGCCCATGGCGAACAGGTCGCTGAGGCAGTGGTTGACGGCGATTTGACCAAAGGTATACGGATCGTTCGTGAGGGTGCGGAAATAGTCCACCGTTTGCACCAGGAGGCGATCGCGGGGCCATGCGACGACGGCAGCATCGTCCGGGGCATCGAGACCGAGCACCACATCCGGGGCCGCGATCGCCCTTGGCAGGCGACCCAGGGCGCGATCGAGGGTGGATTTGCCCACCTTGGATCCACAGCCGCCGCAGTACATGGGGGTAGCGATTCCGTCCGCGATCGCCGCCGCCTCGGGGGATTTTTGGGCCATGTTTCCGGCCATCGAGCCCATGGAGCCCACCGGCAGGGCCGCGAAGCGATCCATAAACCGGCGATCAATCCAATCCTTGAGCCGCCACCACAGCGGACCGGCGGCCCCCCAGGATCCCCGCGCCGCGATCGCGCTGCCGTCGCCGGTGCCGATCAAACTGAGGTACTGGCGCTGGGGCTGAAAAGGCCGCAGGGGTTGCCCCGCCAGGTAGCGCCGCACATTGTCGAAGAGGGGGCGGCCCTGGCGCACGGCGAACACTCCGGCTTTGGGTCGGGGCGCGTCGAGGATCGTGGCCACATCCCCCGCCGCAAACACGAAGCCATGGGAGAGGGATTGCAGCGATCGCCCCACCGCCACAAATCCTTCGCCGTCGAGCGCTAGGCCCGTTTCCCGCAGCCAGGGGGGGGCCGCCGCCTGGGTGACCCAAATGGCTAGGTCGCAGGGGAGCGATCGCCCGGTTTGGCATTTCAGTGAAGCCGCTGCCCTGACGCCATCGGGCCGTAGCGCGATCGCCGTTTCCCCGCACCACACGTCAATTTTTCGCGCCGCCAGGGTTTTATGGACCTGGGCGCGGGCCATGGATCCTAGGGCTGGCACAAGCTGGCGATCGCGCTGAATGATCGTGATGATCGCCGCGCCCCCCCAAGGTTCCAGGATTTTCGTTAACCGTTGCCGCGTCGCCAGGGCCAGTTCCACGCCGCCGACGCCGCCCCCCACGATCGCCACCCGCACCGAAGCAGGGCGATCGCATTGCACCTGATCTAGAAATTTCTCCCAGCCCGCCAGAAAATCCGCCACCGGTTTTGCAATCAGCGATCGCGCCGCCACCGCCGGATCGATTTTTCCCGCATCCACCATCTGGGGCGTACTGCCCACGTCAATCGACAGCACCTCAAACCCCACCGGGGGCCGCGATGCACAGATCACCCGCCGCCGCTCCAGATCCAGGCCGATGGCGCGATCGCGGTAGAACTGCGCCCCCGCCGTGATCGCCAGCCGCCGCAGATCCAGATGGCACGCCGCGCGATCGTATAACCCCGCCACATGGCCCGGAAGCATCCCCGAATAGGGCGTTTCCGAGCCGTCGCTAATCAACGTCAGCCGCACCCCCGCCACCGGAGCCATGACCCACCGCATCAGGGCGATCGCGTGGCTGTGCCCACCCCCCAGCAGCACCACCTCCCGCGCGATCGCCTCCCCCGCCGCCACCGCCAAAGTCCTCAATAACCGTTCAAAGCGCCCCTAAGGCCCCTGCAAAATTGCATCGAGCTCCCCCGCGCGATCGAGGGCATGGATATCATCACAGCCCCCCAGGTGGCGGTCATCGACAAAAATCTGCGGCACCGATCGCCGACCCCCGGCCCGGATCGCCATGGCATCGCGGCCCGCCTCATCCCCATCGAGGACATATTCCGTATACTCAACCCCCTTGCTGTCCAATAGCCGCTTCGCACGGATACAAAAGGGGCACGTCGTCCAGAGATAAATCTCAACCTTCGGAGCCATTGCTCGGTCCATCTCCCTTAAAAATCACGCCTTAATCAATTCAGAAATCAATCCAGATCCAATCACTCTAATGGATTGGGGAAAGCTAGAAAACCGCTTTCAATTCCCCACGCTACACCGCCCCCAAACCCGCTTCCAAGACCCATTCCAAAGCCGAAAGACAAGGGATTTAAGCCCCTTGCCCTCACCGGCAATTCAGCCTAGGCCAGGTGCAGAAAGGTGCATTTCTAAGGATCTCCATCAACCCGTATTCCGCATCCCCGCCGCGATGCCATTAATCGTCAGCAGCGCCCCCCGCAAAAGCTCCCCTCGGCTATAGCGCGATCGCACCATCCCCGACGCCGTTTGTTGCTTATGTTGGCGCAGCCGCTTGAGGAGCGACGCCTGCAAAAAGCCCAGCGGCACAATCGTCCCATTGCGCAACTGCACCGATCGCTGGAGCATCGGATCCCCATCCAGGAGGCGATCGTGGCCCGTAATTTTGAGCACCAGCTCCCGCGTCATGTGATATTCCCGGGAAATGCGATCAAACAGCACCGCAAACCGCTCCCGATTCTCCGGCTGGGTTAACTCCTTGGTGTAGTGGCTAGCGATTTGCAAATCCACCTTCGCCAGGGTCATTTCCACCTTAGAAATCGCCATCTTAAAGAACGGCCATTTGAAGTAGAAATATTGCAGCAGCTTGAGGTGTTCCTCCGGCTCCTCCTCCATAAATTCCTTCAGGGCCGTGCCCACCCCATACCAGGCGGGCAGCAAAAACCGGCTTTGGGTCCAGCTAAACACCCAAGGAATCGCCCGCAGGCTACTCAAATCCTTCTTGCCGCCGCGACGGGCCGGACGGGATGAAATTTGCAGTTGACTAATCTCTTCAATGGGCGTCACCTCATGGAAGAAATCAATGAACGCTTCCTCTTCATAGATCAATTGGCGATAGTGGACCCGCGATCGCGCCGCCAGATCCTCCATGATTGCGTTCCAGGGTTCAATGTCATCAAAGCCGCTGCCCAGCAAACTCGCCTGGATCACCGCCGTCGCCACCTTTTCCAGGTTGAACAGGGCCAACTCCGGCAGGGAATATTTTGAGGCAAGCACCTCCCCCTGCTCCGTAATTTTGATGCGCCCCTGGATGCTCCGTCCCGGCTGGGCCAGGATCGCCTCATAGGCCGGCCCGCCGCCGCGCCCCACGGACCCGCCCCGCCCATGGAAAATCCGCAGCACCACGCCATAGTCATCGGCCATGGTTTGCAGCGCCTTTTGGGCCTTGTGGATCTCCCAGTTGCTGCTGAGGAAGCCGGAATCCTTGTTGCTGTCGGAGTAGCCCAGCATCACCTCCTGCAAGTTCAGGGTCGGCGTGTGGGGGTGCAGTTCTTCCCCCTCGGTCCAGGGTTCTCCTGCCGGTGGGTTCTGGTGGCTGCGATCGGTGGGTGCTTGCTTCAGGCGATCGTAGCCCCCGGCCAGCAGCGCCCGATAGAGCGGCAGTTCAAACAATTCCTTCATCACCGACGGGGCGATCTTCAGATCCTCCACCGTCTCGAACAGGGGCACCACCCGCAGCGTCCCCGACCCCGTGGCCGGATCGTAGAGGCCCGCCTCCTTGGCCAGCAGCAGCACCTCCAGCAGGTCGCTGGCGTTGTGGCTCATGCTGATGATGTAGGTCTGGCAGATGCCCGGACCAAATTCGTGCTGAAGCTGGCGCACCATCCGCAGGGTTTCGATGGTTTCGCGGGCCTTGTCGGAAAAGGGTAGCTCGACGGGGATCAGGGGCCGCCGGGTGGTGAGTTCCTGGGCCAGCCATGCGGTGCGCTCCCCCTCGTCCATTTGGTTGTAGGGCTTGGGCAGGATCTGCAAATATTCGCCGATTTCGTGGATGGTGTCCGAATGGCGGGTGCTTTCCTGGCGGATGTCCAGGTGGGCGAGGTTGAAGCCGAAGATTTCGACGCGGCAGATCAGGTCGTCCAGGTCGCGGCAGGAGAGGCCCGTTTGCTTGAGGCTGCGGGCGATGAGGTTGAGTTCGGCCAAAAATTCTGTGCCGGAGCGATAGATGCTGGTGGGGTTGTTTTCCAGCATGTCCTGGTGTAGTTCGTCGCCGTCGTAGAGCCGCTGCGATCGCGCCAGGGTATTGACTAAGCGCTGTTCGATGTAGGCCATCTTGAGGCGATAGGGCTCTTGGCGGTAGCGGATCGCCCATTTTTCATAGATCTCCGGCAGGCGCACCTGATCCTGTTCTAGGGATTCGAGCAGGTCCGGCAACACATCGCTCCAGTGCAGGGACAGGCTCAGCAGCTCCCGCAGATCCCGCAGGGAGTTGAGGTATTTCTGGAGGACCAGATTGCGCTGGTAGCAGGCGGTTTTCCAGGTGACCTGGGGGGTGACGGAGGGGTTGCCGTCGCGATCGGACCCCACCCAGGAGCCGAAGCGGCAAAAGTCGTAGCGGGGGGGCTGCAACCGGGGAAATCCATCCTGGAGCGATCGCTCGAAGCGCCGGTACATTTCGGGGATGGCGTCGAACAGCACCTCGTCGAAATAGTGCAGGGCGTAGTCCACCTCATCGAGGACCGTGGGCTTGAACTGGTGCAGCTCGTCCGTGCGCCACCACAGGCGGATTTCTTCGGTTAGTTTGGTCCGCAACGATTCCGCGTCCCACAGGGCTCCGGTTTCTTCGGCGGTGTCGAGCGATCGCAGGATCCGCACAATGCGCCGCTGCTTATCGCGGATGGTGTGGCGCACAATTTCCGTCGGGTGGGCCGTGAACACCAGTTGAATATCCAACTGATCGATCAGCTTTTGGATCTGCCTAGGCGGCACATTCAGCTCCCGCAGGTGGGGGAACAGCCAGGAGAAGGTGCCCACGAGGCTATGGGCGGCGGCGGGCTGCTGCATACTGCGCTCGAGCAGTTCCGCTTCGATGGGGCCGCTGTCGGTGGGGGCGATCGCGGGGGCGCTGGCGGCAAGGGCGGGCTGGCGCGATTGGGTATATTGGCGCTGCTGGTCCCGCTGTTCGTAGTGCTGCTCAACGATATTGATGAGCTGGAAATAGAGAGCAAAGGCCCTCGCGGCGCGGATGGCGGCCCGCAGGTCTAGGTTTTCGACCACCTTGAGGACCGCTTCGGCGGGCACCTCCGACACTTGCCCTTCAGGGGAGCACAGATCCCGCAGTTCGCCGAGCAGATCCACGAGTTCCTGGCCGCATTCCTGTTGGAGCACTTGCCGCCAGAGGTCTTCGACCACCTTGAGCCGATGCCGTAGAAAAAGGTCTGAGGTTGAAGCCGGTGCCATTGTCTCGCGATCCACTGGATGGAGGGTCGAACTCATAAATTGTTGCCTAGAACTGTTGCCTAGCCCCTGTGTGCCAGCCCGGTCAGAAAGATGCTCACTAGATTATATGGGGGGACTGATGCCCTGACGGTGCCCCAGGCGACTGCGGTGGGGGGCTTTCGGTGGCGGGGATCGTGGGGGTTGAGGCTGGGAATTTAGTCTGGGGAGGGGGCGGGAGGGTGAGCCGTGGGGGCTTCGGTCTGGTGGAGGACGGGGAGGCGATCGCCGCGAAAGAGTTCTTCACTGGTGGCCCCCAGTTGATCGAGGGCGCTGCCGATCGCGCGGGCGCTGGCGAGGGCTCCGAGGATGGGCGGGGTAGCCATTGCGACTAGCCAAACGGGATCCACCGCGATCGCCCCCGCTTCCAGGGTTTGGTTGAGGCGTTGGCCTAAACGGTTCAATAGGGTCCAGGGATCGGGGGGCGTGGCCGAGGCTGGGGGAGAATCGGGGGCCATGGGTTTGGGGTTCCTTAAGGACGGTGAAATTGGGGGCCGCTGGACGCGATCGCGGCGGCGCAGGATCTCGCCAACCGCACCACGAAGGGGCAGCCCTAGGGCGATGATAGGGGACGTTGCAATGGGAGGGTGGTCCATGATTGAACTATT
This sequence comes from Cyanobacteriota bacterium, assembly GCA_022402445.1. Taxonomy (GTDB): domain Bacteria; phylum Cyanobacteriota; class Cyanobacteriia; order CACIAM-69d; family CACIAM-69d; genus MS008. The sequence goes on from JAKRSF010000008.1 coordinate 521,081, forward strand.
GGCGATGCAATTCACCTCGCCAGGGCCGGTGGTGGTGGAATTTGGCCCGGTGGTGCTGCGCTGGTATGGGCTGCTGATTGCCACGGCCCTACTGATTGGCGTGACCCTTTCCCAGGCGATCGCCACCAAACGCAAGCTAGAGCCGGACGCGGTGGGGGATGCGGTCCTGTGGATCGTTGGGGGCGCGATCCCCTGCGCGCGGATTTATTATGTGCTGTTCAACTGGTCCGCCTATGCCGGGGACTGGGGCCAAATGGTGGCCATCTGGCGCGGCGGCATCGCCATCCACGGGGCCATCCTGGGGGGCATTTTGGGGGGGTGGCTGTTTTCTCGCCTGCGGCGCACGTCCTTCTGGGCCTTGGCGGATGTGATTGCCCCGTCTTTGATCCTGGGGCAGGCGATCGGCCGTTGGGGTAATTTTTTCAATTCCGAAGCTTTTGGTGCGCCGACGGATCTCCCCTGGAAGCTGTATATCCCCGCCGATCGCCGCCCGCCCGCCTTCGCCAATGTGGACTATTTTCACCCCACGTTCCTGTATGAATCCCTGTGGAATTTGGCGGTGTTTTGTGGGCTGATGCTGCTGCTCCAGCGCGATCGCCTTGGCCCGTGGCGGCCGCTGAAAAATGGCACCCTGTTTTGTGTCTATGCGATCGCCTATAGCCTGGGGCGCTTTTGGATCGAAGGGCTGCGGCTCGATAGCCTCACCGTTGGCGGTCTGCGGGCGGCCCAACTGGTGAGCATCGCGGGCATTAGCCTCGGGGCGCTGGGGCTGGTGTGGCTCTATGGCCTGCGGCGATCGTTGCCCGACATTGCCCCCCGTTCTTCCCAGGGATAGCCGCCGGGAGGATGGCAACACACGGTGGTATCTTTAGGGCTGAAGTCCCCATCCCGGTCTGGTCACCAGGGCAGGGGTACACACCACGTTCGAGGCAGTTTGGGATCGAGGAATGGAGCCGAAATATAAGCGCGTTCTGCTCAAACTCAGCGGCGAAGCCCTCATGGGCGAACTGACCTATGGCATTGATCCCGCCGTGGTCGATGCGATCGCCGAAGAAATTGCCCAGGTGGTCGCCTCCGGGGTGCAACTGGCGGTGGTGGTCGGGGGCGGCAATATTTTCCGAGGCGTCAAGGCGGCGGCGGGCGGCATGGATCGGGCCACCGGTGACTACATCGGCATGATCGCCACCGTCATGAACGCCATGACCCTGCAAGATGCCCTCGAACGACGCAAGGTGCCCACCCGGGTGCAGACCGCGATCGCCATGCAGGAGGTGGCCGAACCCTATATTCGCCGTCGGGCCATGCGCCATCTGGAAAAGGGCCGCGTGGTCATCTTTGGGGCCGGCTCTGGAAATCCCTTCTTCACCACCGACACCACCGCCGCCCTGCGGGCAGCGGAAATCGACGCGGAGGTGATCTTCAAGGCCACCAAGGTAGACGGCATTTACGACGCGGATCCGGTCCAATTCCCCAACGCCAAACGCTACGCCACGCTGAACTACAGCCATGTGCTGGCCCAGGATTTGCGGGTGATGGACAGTACCGCGATCGCCCTTTGCAAGGAAAATAATATTCCCATTGTGGTTTTCGACCTGACGGTGAGCGGCAATGTGCGCCGTGCCGTCATGGGCGAAGCGGTTGGAACGATTGTTGGAGGACGCTGTGAAGTTAGCTGAACTAGAAGACCGGATGCAGAAGTCGATCGAGGCGACGCTGCACTCGTTTAATACCCTCCGCACCGGGCGGGCCAATGGGGCGCTGCTCGATCGCGTGATGGTGGACTATTACGGATCGCCGACGCCCCTGAAGTCCCTGGCGGGCATCACGACGCCGGATGCTTCGACGATTTTGATCCAGCCCTATGACAAATCCTCGATGGCGAGCATCGAAAAGGCGATCGCCATGGACGACACCATCGGCCTGACCCCGAGCAATGACGGGGTGGTGATCCGGCTGAATATTCCCCCCCTCACCAGCGAGCGCCGCAAGGAGTTGGTGAAGGTCGCCTCGAAGTATGCCGAGGAAGGGAAGGTTTCCATCCGCAATATCCGCCGGGACGGCATTGATGCGATCCGTCGCCAGGAAAAGAATGGCGAAGTGTCGGAAGATGAGGCCCGCGATACCCAGGACCGCATCCAGAAACTGACGGACAAATTCATCAGCCGGGTGGATGACCTGCTGACGGAGAAGGAAAAGGACATCATGACCGTCTAGGCCGGCCTTCGATGCCATGCGGTCACACCCCAGGGAATCACCCATTCCCCGTCCCCGTGTAGGGGTTGGGTCTCCCAACCCTGGCCCAAACGGTCACCAAAAGCCCGTTTAATCTTGGCAGGATCGGAAATCGTGGGGGTGGGACGGGGAGCAGGGCGGGGCGATGCGGCCCCCACGAATGATCGGTTGAGAGAGTGAGGAAAAGGGGCGATCGCGCGATGGCAGCCTTAGAAGTTGGGGATCTTGCGCCGGACTTTGCCCTATTGGACGGGGCGGGGCAGTTGGTCAAACTGTCGGATTTTCGCGGGCGGCGGCTGGTGCTGTATTTCTATCCCCGCGACAATACCCCCGGTTGCACCCAGGAGGCGTGCGGTTTCCGCGATCGCTACGACGCATTCCAACAGGCGAATATCGCGATCGTGGGCATCAGCGCCGATGACGCCAAATCCCACGCTAAATTCATCGCCAAATACGACCTGCCCTTTCCGCTCCTGTGCGATGGGGACGGCTCCGTGGGGCGCGCCTACGGCAGCTACGGCCTCAAAAAGTTCATGGGGCGCGAATTTGAAGGGGTCTTCCGCCACACCTTCGTGATCGATCCCGAGGGCCGCATCGAGCGGATTGATCGCAAGGTGAAGGCCGCCACCCACCCCGCCGACCTACTCGCGGCCCTAACGGTCCCCTAGGGGAGGCGCAGGAGAAAACTACCCATGGCCTGGTTCCAGCAATTTTGGCGCTACGGCAAGACGTTTCTGGGGCTGGTGTTTCGGCGGCCCCTGGTGGGCACCACGGCGATTCCGATCCTGGCGGACGGGTCCATTGTTCTGGCGCGGCGGCGCGATGATGGCCTGTGGTCGTTGCCCGGTGGCCTGGTGGACTGGGGGGAGACGATCGCGGACACCCTAGGGCGGGAACTGCGGGAGGAAACGGGCCTGCAACTTCTGGCCATTGAGCGGCTCGTGGGGGTCTATTCCGCCCGCGATCGCGACCCACGGATGCACTCGGTTTGTATCGCCGCCGCCGTGTCCGTGGCGGGAACACCGCAAATTCAAGATACGCTTGAGATTGGCGAAATTCGCGCCTTTCCGCCCGACTTTCCCTTTGGCGACCTGCATCTGTCCCACGACCATGCTCGACAACTCCAGGACTACCTCGCCGGACGAACAGCCCTTGCCTAAGGGAGCCGCCGCCCCCTTACCCATCCGCAATGCCCGCCGCCGCCTCGCCACGGGGGATTCGATCTTTTGGCGGGAGGTGGGGGATCAGCGCCCGCCCCTGGCCCTGCTCCACGGCAATTGGACCGATGGCAGCGAATGGGAAGCCCTGATGGCGGCCTATGGACCCTACGGCACCTGCATGGCTCCGGATCTGCTGGGCTTTGGGGAGTCGGAGGCGATCGCCCCCAAAGGCCTCACCATTGCTGCCCAGGTGGCCGCCCTCGATGAACTGTTCCGGATGCTCCGCTGGGACCAGGTGTGGCTGGTGGGCAATGGCATCGGGGCTTGGACGGCCCTGACCTATGGGGTGACCCATCCCGATCGCGTGGGGGGCATCGTTGTGATGGATCCCGAGGGGCTGTCCCTACGGGGACCGGCGGCGAAACAACAGCGGCGGCAGCTCCGGGCGGCGCGATCGCCCCTGGCCCTGGCGACCATCACTCTCCTCAAGCCCCTGATGGGTCGGCGGCCCTCGGTCCAGCGCACCCTGGCCCTGCGGCAGAATCTGCGGCAATTCCCCCAGACGGCCCAACTGCTCCTGCGATCCAGGCTGGCGCTGGCGGCGGAACTGCTCGATGAGCGGCTCCAGGGGGTGCCCTTTCCGGTGGTGCTACTGGAAGGGGAACAGCTCGATCCCATCACCAGTGCCCGGGGCGATGCCCTCACCCTGGCGGTGCCCCACTTGCGGCGGGAGCGGCTGCAAACGGGCGATCGCGCCTTCTGGCAAACGGAGGCCCCGGCGATCGCCGCCCAGCTTCACCAGATCGTGGCACCGACCCCGTAATTCATCCCCAGAACAGGCCCATGCTCGACGCCCTTGCCCTCCGCCAGCTTTTGGCCCGCGTCGCCGAGGGGCAGCTTTCCCCGGAGGTGGCCTTCGGGCAGCTCAAGGATCTGTCCTTTGGGCCGGTGGAGGATTTCGCCAAAATTGACTGGCATCGCCGCCTGCGGACGGGGTTCCCGGAGGTGATCTGGGGTCCGGGCAAAACGCCGGAGCAAATTGCCCAGATCGCTGCCGCCATGCGCGATCGCGCCCCGGTGGTCATGGCAACGCGCATCGAACCCGCGATCGCGGCCACCTTAATCCGCCTCATGCCCGACTTTTACTACTACGACCGGGCGCGCATCTGTGCCATCCAGGCCCCGGAAGCCCTGCGTCAAGCCCCCCATCCGGGCACCATCGGCATCCTGTCCGCCGGGACCGCTGATCTACCCGTGGCGGAGGAGGCCGCCGTCACCGCTGAACTGATGGGCTTTCGGGTTGATCGCCTCTGGGATGTGGGGGTGGCGGGGATCCATCGGCTCCTGGCCCACCGCGATCGCCTCAATGCGGCCCATGTGCTCATCGTTGTGGCGGGCATGGAGGGGGCGTTGCCCAGCGTCGTCGCCGGTCTTGTGGCCAGCCCCGTGATCGCCGTCCCCACCAGCATCGGCTACGGAGCCCACCTGGACGGCCTCACGCCCCTGCTAGCCATGCTCACCTCCTGCGCCACGGGCATCGGCGTCGTCAATATTGACAATGGCTTCGGGGCCGCCATGCTCGCGGGGCAAATCCTGCGATCGGGCCAGCGCCTCGCCGATCAACTGCGATCGTCTTCCACTGCTCCAGACCCCCAAACCCCGTAGGGGCGAGGTTTCCCCGCCCAGCCCCACCGGCCAACCCCACCGGCCAATCCCTGGTCCAAGGTTTTTGCGGCGATCGCGCGGGCTCTGATTTCGGGCATGGGTTGGAAATTCGGGTGGGGTGCGGGTTGGAGATTCGGGTGGGGTGCGGGTTGGGAAACCCAACCCCTACGACGGATGGTTTTGGTAGGGGGGTAGCGGTTCTGCCCCGTCCGGCGGCGCGATCGCGGGGGGCGGCGGCTCCAGTTCCCCATCCCCTTGGAAGCTAGCGGCCGATGCAGCCCCCGCCGTAGGCACCTCCACCCGGTAGGCCATGACCCGATTATTTTTGCCCTTGAGCCCCAGCTCTCCCCAGGGGTGGGCCACCACCTGCCCCTCGATGGCGCGATAGGTCGGCTCGCCAATGATGATGCGGCAGTCGCCCATTTGATGCTCCTTGCGGCAGCTTTCGAGGCGCGAGGCGGTGTTCACGCTGTCGCCGATGATGCCGTATTCCAGGCGATCTTTGCCCCCCAAACTGCCAATAATGACCTCGCCGGTGAAGATGCCGATGCGCATTTGAATCATGCGCTTATTTTGCCGCTGCCATGCTTGGTTGAGGTGGTCGAGTCCGGTGGCGATCGCGAGGGCGCAGCGCACCGCATTCTGGGCATCCTGGGCGATCGCGTCGGGGTCAGTGCGGGGAACCGGCACCCCAAACACCGCCATCATGCCATCCCCCATAAATTTGTTGACGATGCCCCCATGCTCCCCCACGCGATCGCTCAACATACCGAGGTATTCATTGAGCCATTCAAATAGCTCTTCGGGGCTGAGCTGTTCGGAAATGGTGCTGAAGTTGCGAATGTCGGAAAACAGCAGGGTCACCGTTGCCTTGCGCCCCGCCAAACGGCCCGAGGTGACCAATTCTTCCCGCCGCTCCCACAGGGCCGCCGCGATCGCGGGGGAGGTGCTTTGGCCCAGGAGGGTCATGATCATTTTTTTCTGTTGACTGGCCTGGTAGCCGCGATGGGCCACGAGGATTCCCCCCGCCAGGGTGGCCGCCAGGGTCGGCGTCACCAGGGGCACCGATCCACCGCCCAGGGCAGCCCCATAGGCCACGCCGCCGATCGCCAACGCCACACCGCCGGTCACCAGGGCCAGGTAGCGGGGGGTCTTGATCGCCCATACCAAAAAACCGGTGCCGCTGGCGAGGGCAACGATCCAGAGGATTTCGATCGCATCGGACCAGTACCAGGGCAAGGGCCGCTTCCCCTCGACCACATCAAGGATTTGGCTGACGGCCTGGGCATGGACAAAGACGCCCGGTGTGCGGAAGGCTTCCTGTTTACCGGAACTGTAGGGGGTTTCAAATAAATCCCGCGCGCTCTCGGCGACGGTGCCCACCAGGACGATGCGATCGCGGATATGCTCCGGTGGGATTTTGCCCGCCAACAGGGCCGTGAGGCTGTAGGTGCGGGCCACCTGATCATCCCAGGTGCGGTAGTCCAGAAGGATTTGCTGGCCGCCGCTGTCGAGGTTGCGATAGAGGCCGCTGGAGCGATCGAGGGGCCGGAAGGTGGATGGCCCAAAGCGCATCCAGTAGGGATTGTCCGGATCCGCTTCTGGGGTGGGGCCGCCGGGGCGCTGGGCAAAATATTGCACCGCCAGCCGCAGGGGCAGGGAGAAGAAAAATTCGCCGCTGGGGGTGTCGGCCATCAGCAGGGTGCGGCGCACGACGCCATCGGAGTCGAGGGGGATGTCGTTGAGGCCGATGCGATCGACGGGGGGATGGTCGCCGTAGGCCAGGTAGGCGGGCACTCCGGCGATTTTGCGGATGGTGATGATGTTGGGGGCGCGGATGGCGATCGCCAGGTCATTAAACCCCGGTTCGTGGCGCACATCGCGGTAGAGATCCAGGCCGATCGCGGCGGGGCGGTGCCGTTGCAGTTGGGTGATGGCTTCGGCGAGAGTGCGATCGGAGATGGGCCAGCGCTGCTGGGTTTGGATGTCTTCGTCGGTGATGCCGATGACCAGGAGGCGTTCATCGGGGCTGGGGCCGCGATCGCCGCGCAGTTGCACCAACTGGTCCTGGAGGGTGAGTTCAAAGCCGTCGAGGAGGCCCCCTTCGCGCATGGCCAGCACCGCCGCGATCGCCGTAGCCGTCAGGGCGATCGCCCGCCCAAGCCCCTGCTCATCGCGCAGATCCTGCCGCACCTGGCCCAGGAACTGGGTGAACCCTTGGGGGCGTCCCCCCGGCAGCAAGGACCGCTGGCCCCGTTTCTGGATCCGCTTTTGGACCCATTCATAGAGTCGAATGCCGTAGGTGTGGATGCCGTGCATAGCCATAGCTGCGGTGACCCGTTCCAGCGGGCCGCTCCCCCTGTGGTTCAGTGGGGCCAGGGTTGAGGGGTGGCGTACGCCGGACGCCCCTGCCCCCCTGACCATCATTCCCCTCTACGCCACGGGGGCGATCAAACCCGTAGCCGTGGGGCCACATTCCTTGATCCGGATCCGGATCCGTAGATCCATTCCCCCATGCGCGATCGCAATCGCCTAGGGCCGCAACAGCCACTGGATCAACGCGATCGCCAAGTAGATGCCCAGCACAATCCCCGCCACCCACAGCAGCGTTCCCAGCCGCGATCGGGCGATCGGCGGATCCTCCACCGGAGCCGTCGTCGCCCGCCGCATCAAACTGCGCTCCAGGAACGCCCGCCCCAGATCCCCCTGCTCATAGGCCAGCCACAGGGGCGCATCCGTCCCCACCAGCAAACCACCCTGGCCCACCCCCACGGTCCCCAACTGCCCCAGGGGCACCGCAAAAATCCTCTGGATCCTGCGCCCCAGCAGCGGCACCGCCAAACACACCAGGCGATCGCTCGTCAGCAGCAGCACCGATCGCCGCCCCCCGGCCCGCACCCCCACCAAATCCAGCAAACTTTCCTGGGGCTCTAGGAAATAGACCAAAAACGCCGACAGCTTAGCGATTCCCGCCCCATAGCTCCGGCCCAACTGCCTCGTCTCGCGGATCCACCGTTCATACTGCTGCTCCGGCTGATCCCCACTGCCCCACGGATCCCCCTCCACCGCCGGTGCCGCCAGCGATCGCCCCCCATTCTCCGTCGCCACCCCCGGAGCCACCCCCGGCACCGACACCGCAGTCACCACCGGCCCATAGGCCAAAGGCTGCATCGTCACCAACGGCGGCAGCGGCGGCGCACCCCCCTCCGCCAGCGTCAGCCACTCCGTCCAGGCGGGCTGCCCCACCCCCACCTGCCAGCCCGACACCTGCACCCCCCGCAGGCCCCGCACCTTTAGGATCGCCATCCCCTTCCGCACAAACGTCATCAGCGCCTCGCGATCGGGCGCACGGCTCCCCAGCAGCCGCAGCACCAGCACCCCCCCTTCCGCCAGCACCGCATCCACCGAAATCCCCGCCGTCGCTAGCTTTCGGTTCATCAGCGTCGTGATCGCCTCAACGTTGCCCTGACGGGCCAAGAGCAGCAGATCAGTTTGGGACATAGGATTGGGACATGGGACTGGGACATAGAAACCTTAGGGCAGGTGAAGTCGGGGAGATCCAGGGCGCACAGACCACCACCGCCCCCGGCGATCGCCCCACCCCAGCACCGCCCTAGGGCACCACCAGCACCGGACAGGGGGACAGCTCAATGGTGCGGTGGCTCGTGCTTTCCGTCGCCCCATCCGCCGCCAGCCCCGTACCCCGGCAGCCCATCACGATCAAATCCGCATTGATTTCGTCGGCCACATCACAGATGGTGAACGATGCCTTTCCTTCTCGGGTCAGGGTTTCCGCCTCGATGCCGCGATCGGCAAACATCGCCCGCACCCCCGACAGCAGTTCCGCCACCACCGCCTCGTCATATTCCCCATCCGGCTGCACCACCGACAGCAGCACCAGACGGCTTTTGTGGAACTTCACTAGCTCCACCACCAGGTCAGCCGCCTCCCGAGACTCGGGGGACGGGTCAATCGGAAAGAGGACTGTTTTGAACATTTTTTTATGACCGGAGAACGCCTTTAGGGGAGAATAGGGGCCACGAGACGCATTTTCGGAGGCTTCTTTCTGTGTCCAAAAAAACTGTAGCAAATTTGTCGCAGTCAGACGTGGCGGGCAAGCGGGTTTTCGTCCGCGTTGATTTTAATGTGCCCCTCGATGACAGTGGCAAAATTACAGACGACACGCGCATTCGGGCTGCACTACCGACCATTCAAGACCTGACGGGGAAAGGGGCTAAGGTGATCCTGGCGAGCCACTTCGGTCGCCCCAAGGGGAAGGTGGTGGATTCGATGCGTCTCACGCCGGTGGCGGCGCGTCTGTCGGAGTTGCTGGGGCAGCCGGTGGTGAAGACGGACGACTGCATTGGTGAGGATGCGGCGGCGAAGGTGGCGGCCATGGCCGATGGCGATGTGCTGCTGCTGGAGAATGTGCGCTTCCACGCGGGTGAGGAGGGCAATGATCCGGAGTTTGCTAAGCAGTTGGCGAGCAATGCGGATCTCTATGTCAATGATGCTTTCGGGACGGCCCACCGCGCCCATGCGTCCACGGAGGGGGTGACAAAGTTCCTGAGCCCTTGCGTGGCGGGTTATCTCATCGAGAAGGAGTTGCAGTTCCTCCAGGCGGCGATCGATAATCCCCAGCGGCCTTTGGCGGCGATCGTGGGTGGCTCGAAGGTGTCCAGCAAGATCGGCGTGATCGAAACGCTGCTCGATAAGGTGGACAAGCTGTTCATCGGCGGGGGCATGATCTTCACGTTCTATAAGGCGCGCGGCCTGAATGTGGGTAAGTCCCTGGTGGAGGAGGACAAGCTGGAACTGGCGAAGGCGCTAGAGGCGAAGGCGAAGGAAAAGGGCGTGGATTTCCTACTGCCGACGGATGTGGTGCTGGCGGACAATTTTGCGCCGGATGCCAATAGCCAAACGGTGGCGGTGGAGGCGATTCCCGATGGCTGGATGGGCCTTGATATTGGTCCCGATTCGGTGAAAACGTTCCAGGCGGCGCTGGAAACCTGCAAGAGCGTGATCTGGAATGGCCCCATGGGGGTGTTCGAGTTTGAGAAGTTCGCGGCGGGGACTGAGGGTATTGCCCGCACCCTGGCGACGTTGACGCCCCAGGGGGTGACGACGATCATCGGCGGGGGCGATTCGGTGGCGGCGGTTGAGCAGGTGGGGGTGGCGGATCAGATGAGCCACATCTCGACCGGCGGCGGCGCGAGCCTGGAGCTGCTGGAAGGGAAGGTGCTGCCTGGGATTGCGGCGCTGGATGAGGCGTAGGACTTGTTGGTTCTTCAGTTCTCCTAGTTGAGTGGCTGGGTGGTGCGATCGCGGGGCGGTCCGCTACCCAGTTTCAAGATTCGAGACGGGGCCGATCGCGCCCGTCCGCGATCGGCTTTGTTTTTTGGGAGGTGAAGTGCGGGGAGGTGCGATCGTCAGACACGACAGCACGAACTTTTAAAAACATATTTCTGTGAAGACAAAATCAAGATCTCAAGTGGATTAAGGTTTCTCCAAAACACCTAAACCGAGTTGAGAGTGACTTCTGCCATTCATACAAGCCAAGGTTGAATTCCAAAGCTCCACCACTGTTTTAAGCATCGACACGAGAGAGACCGGCCTCACCTCTGGCAACGACCAGTGCATTGCCGCAATGGTGGCCGCGCAACGGTTTGACACAGACCGAAGTCAACTGCGATCGCCCCAGACGCCCCCCAACCGCCCATTCGCCCACAGCCCCCCGCGATCGCGCCCCCCAGAACCGCCCTCTAGAGCCGTCAGCCCTTTGCCCTAGAATGGGCAATACCGCAAAACCTAATCAAGACCGTCGGGAAGGAGAACACTGTGGTCGCCACCCCCCTTAAAACGAGTAAATCAGAAGAAATTTTTAGCGCCGCCCAAAAGCTCATGCCCGGTGGCGTCAACTCCCCCGTGCGCGCGTTCAAATCCGTGGGCGGCCAGCCGATCGTCTTCGATCGCGTCAAGGGTGCCTACATCTGGGACGTGGATGAGAACCAATATATTGACTACGTGGGCACCTGGGGACCGGCCATCTGTGGCCACGCCCACCCGGAAGTGCTCGAATCGCTGAAGGTCACCCTCGAAAAGGGCACTAGCTTCGGAGCCCCCTGCGCCCTGGAAAACGTGCTGGCGCAAATGGTGATCGATGCGGTGCCCAGTATCGAGATGGTGCGCTTCGTCAACTCCGGTACGGAGGCTTGCCTGTCGGTGCAGCGGCTGGCGCGGGCCTTCACGGGGCGCGAAAAGCTGGTGAAATTTGAAGGGTGCTACCACGGCCACGGGGATATGTTCCTGGTGAAGGCCGGTTCGGGGGTGGCGACCCTGGGCCTGCCGGACTCGCCCGGAGTGCCGAAGGCGGTGACGGCGGCGACCCTGACGGTGCCCTATAACGATCTTGAAGCCGTTAAGGCCCTGTTTGCGGAATATCCCGACGATATTGCGGCGGTGATTCTGGAGCCGGTGGTGGGCAATTCGGGCTTTATTGCGCCGGAACCGGGCTTTTTGGCGGGCCTGCGGGAAATTACGCGGGAGGCGGGGACGCTGCTGATTTTTGATGAGGTGATGACGGGTTTCCGCATTGCCTACGGCGGTGCCCAGGAAAAGTTTGGCATTACGCCGGATTTGACGACCCTCGGGAAGGTGATCGGCGGTGGGCTGCCGGTGGGGGCCTATGGCGGTCGTCGGGATGTGATGGAAATGGTGGCTCCGGCGGGGCCGATGTACCAGGCCGGTACCCTATCTGGAAATCCGTTGGCGATGGCGGCGGGCATTAAAACCCTGGAGATTTTGGGCCGGGAGGGATCCTATGAGTATCTCGATCGCGTGACCAAGCGGTTGGCGGAGGGGATGCTCGCGATCGCGCAGGAGACGGGCCACGCGGCCTGCGGCGGCCAAATCAGCGGCATGTTCGGCTTTTTCTTCACGGCGGGGCCGGTGCGGAACTATGACGACGCTAAACAGTCGGATTTGACCAAATTTGGCCGATTCCACCGGGGCATGTTGGAGCAGGGGATCTATCTCGCGCCGTCCCAGTTCGAGGCGGGCTTCACGTCCCTGGCCCACACGGAGGAGGATATCGATCGCACGTTGGCGGCGGCCCGGACGGTGATGGCGGCCCTGTAATTTCGTTAATCCCGTCTCCGCCGCCGTAGGGGTTGGGTCTCCCAACCCGGCCCCACGCGATCGCCCAAAACCTGTTCATCCTTGGGGTCTTCCGCGATCGCGGGTCGGAACAGGTTGGGGTGGGCGGAACGGGGTTTAACGATGCTGGTGGGGGCTGGGCAGGGAAACCCTGCCCCTACGGGGTCTTGAGGAAAATTTTGGGGTGGGCTCAGGAGTCGCCGGAGTGCTGCTGGCCCTGGTATTGGCAAAAGACAAACGCTTCAAACAGGCTACCCACGAGGGCGCAGGCTAGGGCGATGGTGAGGATGCCCTGCCAGGGCTGGCCGCTGCCAAATACCTTGAGCACATTCACCCAGGCTTGGCTGATCGGCCCCATGATCGCCCCGACGCCGGGTAGCCAGGTGCCGAATTTGAGCCCCAGGGTGCCTGCGGCCAGAACGGCGGCGGGGGTGCCGAAACTCAGGGCCGCCGCGATCGCGAGGGCCTGGGCAAAGGTTAGGGAATGGGGCGGGAGAACTCCTTTGCCAGTTCCATAGCTCGGTTTTTCGTAGCTAGACATGGATGGCCGACCCGTATAGGACATGGTGAGAGGGGGGCAAGGCGAACAGGGGGAATGCCGTAGTGGTTCCGTTTCTGTGTCCATCATCCGAGGCGAACTGACGCCTGCGGGAAACCTGGCACAAATGTTTAGTTAATATCTTTGAATCCTTTTAATGCTGGCGGTCGGCCAAAATTAAGGGGACTCCATAAAGATTGATGATCAAATCCTGCTCCAGGATCGCCCCCTTAAAAATCGTTAAGCCATGTTTCTTTTTCTGTCTAAACTATTGCCGTTGGTAATCTATCCCCTGGGGTTTGCCTGTTGTTTGATGCTGGTGGCCCTGGGGTTGCTGTGGCGGTTTCCGCGCTGGGCGGCGATCGCGATCGCGGTGGCGGTGCTGGAGCTGTGGGTGTTCAGCAGTGGCTTGGTGGCGAGCGCCCTGGTGGGTTCCCTGGAGGGGCGGGCGGTGGCGTTGCAGGAGCGCACCAGCGGGTTGCCCTATGGATCTTTGCCAACGGCGGATGCGATCGTGGTGCTGGGGGGGGCCACCAAAAGTGCCCTGCCGCCGCGCCCCTGGGTGGATTTGGCCGAAGAGGGCGATCGCGTGCTCTATGGGGCCAAGCTCTACGGGGATGGCAAAGCGCCGAAGTTGATTATGAGCGGCGGGCGCATTGACTGGATCGGCCAGGGGGGTGCGCCCGAGTCGGCGGATATGGCGACGATCGCGGAGGCCATGGGGGTACCGGCGCGGGATATTTTGCAGGATCCGACGTCCTTAAATACGCGCCAAAATGCGGAAAATGTGGCCAAACTCCTCCAGCAATACAATCTCAAAAAAATTCTGCTGGTGACTTCGGCAATGCACATGCCCCGCTCCTATGGGATTTTTAAGCGGTTGGGGATGGAGGCGATCGCGGCTCCGACGGATTTTTGGGTGACGGAGGGGGATTGGGCGGGGCGCACCAAAACGAAGGCCGCGATCGCCCTGAATCTATTGCCCGATGCGGAAAATTTACGGGGCACCACCCGCGCCCTCAAGGAATATATCGGCCTGATGGTTTATTGGTTGCGGGGATGGGTTTAGGGGCTGTTTTGTGGGGTGAATGGCAATGCCTATGGCCCCCGTTCCATGGACCTAGGAAATTGATGGGAAGCCATGGATCGATATGGATTTTGGGGAATTTAGGGGGAATCCTGGGGCGCTTTTGAGCGATCCAGCATGGGCACAATTTCCGGAAGAGGTGCCCCGCAGCGCTTGCAGAATCGGGCATCGACGTCGTGAAATTCCAGGCCGCAAATGAGGCAAGGATCGGAAATTTTTTGGAGGGTTTTGACAAATTGCCGCACCAAATCCCCCACCTGCCAAGGAATTAAAATGACGCCCGCCGCGATCGTACTCAGGGTGACCAAACGGCCCGCATCGGATCGGGGGGTAATGTCCCCAAAGCCGACGGTGGTGGTGGTGACGACGGTGAAGTAGAAAGCGTCTAAAAAGTTGCGAATGTGGGTTTGGGGAAGGTTGTGTTCCACCTGGTAGATGGATCCGGCGGCGACGAATAGAAAACTGCCCAGGGCGAGGGCAACGCGGATGGGAATTTGTAGATCCTGTCGGCCCAGGCGTCGCAAGAGTTCAATGCTGCCGCTGAAGCGCAATAGCCGCAAAATTCGCAGCGATCGCAGCAGCCGCAGAAACAGCACATCACTGCCCAGGAGCATCGGGACGATCGCGGCGGCATCCAGGAGGGCTAGGGGTGTGAAGGGATAGCGCCAGGGGCGGGGGGCGCACCACCAGCGCAGGGCATATTCCACCGTGAACAGGACCGCGATCGCGCGATCGCCCCACTCCAGCGCCCGCCGCAGATCCGCCGGAATCGCAAAGGTACTCGCCACAAACGACAGGGACGCCGCCGCGATCGCCCCCACCAAAAAACCATTGAGCAGCACACTGGCCGCCGTGTCATAGCCATCGAGCAGCGCCGCCAACCGCGATCGCCACCTTGCCCCCTCGCTCTCCGGGTCCACTACCACCGCCGCCGATCCCCGTCCCTACGGAATGACCCCCCCATGATCCTCTGAATTGCTCCAGATGCTCAGGGGAATGCCCAGGGAAATGCCTAGGCAACCGTCCCAGGCCCAGGGCACTAACCGCGATCGCTACACATAGGTCCAAACCTGATCCAGCAGGCGATCGAGCCCCGATCGCGTCACCGACGAAATAGCCAGCACCGGCTGCCCGTGGATCGCCGCCAGGGTTTCCGCAATCTCCGTCGCCATCTCCTCATCGAGGGCATCAAGCTTACTCACCGCCAGGATTTGCGGCCGCTCCTCCAGCCCGTGGCCGTAGGCCCGCAGCTCCCCCTGAATGGTTTGGTAGTCCGCGATCGGATCCGCCGACGTGCCATCCACCAAATGCAGCAGCACCCGGGTCCGCTCCACATGGCGCAAAAATTCATGGCCCAGGCCCAACCCCGTATGGGCTCCCTCGATCAGCCCCGGAATATCCGCAAACACGGTCCCATCCCCCGTGGGCTTGCGCACCACCCCCAAATTCGGCACCAGGGTCGTAAAAGGATAGTCCGCAATCTTTGGCTTCGCCGCCGACAGGGCCGAAATCAACGTCGATTTCCCCGCATTCGGCAGGCCCACAATGCCCACCTCCGCCAGCAGTTTCAACTCCAGCAGGAGCGATCGCGCCTCCCCCGGCAGTCCCGGCAGGGCATGTTCCGGCGCGCGGTTGCTATTGCTCAAAAAGTGGGCATTTCCTAACCCCCCCTTGCCCCCCGCCGCCGCCTTAAAGCGCTGTCCCGGCTCCGTCAAATCCGCCAAAAGCGCCTTCGTGCCCGCATCATAGAGCAGCGTCCCACAGGGCACCTCCACCTCCAAATCCTTGCCCGATCGCCCGGTGCAATTGCTCGGGCCGCCGCGCATCCCCGATTCCGCCTTAAATTCCCGGCGATAGCGAAAATCCAGCAGGGTTTGCAGGCGATCGGTCGCCACAAAAATCACCGACCCCCCCCGACCGCCATTGCCCCCCGCCGGACCGCCTGCGGGCACATACTTCTCCCGCCGAAACGCCACAATGCCGTCGCCGCCGTCACCGGCCTGCACAAAAATTTCAGCGCGATCAATAAATTGCATGGACCGTAGGACAAGAAGGTGGAATGGGGAACTCAGCGCAAACGCGGCGGGCAAGCCCCTAACCATACCATTTTGACTGACGCCGTTTGCCCCCCTCAATGATCCAAAACATGCCCTGCCATGGCCCCCGCCCCATCCGGCCAGGGCCGGAGCCATCGGCGTTGGCGACCCTTTTGGGATCACCCCAGGGCAGACCCCAGTCCCCAGGATGCCGCCGCCGTTGACGCCTAGGGCCGTGCCCCCAGGTGCCCACCTCAGGGCCGTCTGCAACGGAAATGGGAAGCCGTGTTTTGGCCTGATCGGCCCGAGGGCAGGTGCGAAAAGACACGGTCCAGACATGCCCTAAACCGCGTCGCCGCCGCGAACAATTGAAACTTGAATAGGAATGCATCCTATGTAACAATCACCTCCCCAGGGTCAGGGTAGGGTAAGGGCATTCTGGGGTGCCCAACCTGTCGAACCGCTGCCGTCAAGCCAAGGGGCTCTTGACTGGAAGACACGGCACGGAACGATCAGAGATTGAGATTTGTTGAGAGTAATTGAGCGCTTCGCTACGTTTTTGGGCATTGTATTCATGAAGCGAAATGACGATCCCATAACAAGCACAAAGTTCAGTCGGACTATGTGTTTTATCGTCAAGGATTCATAATTACAGCCCATCGCAGACATAACTTGAACATAATCTCCCCAGGATAGAACTAGACCCAAGGGGCGATGATTCTCGCCCCAATCCCCGAGGTGCAGTGGCTGGGAATTGAATGGGTTCTATTGGGGTCGCGGGTTCGGTGATGGGTTGATTGAGGCTGGTTCAGTCCCTTTTTAGACCCTTTTTGATCGAGGCCGCGATCGCGCCCCTAGGGCCATTGACCCCTAGCTGCTGAATCTGAAAATCGAATCGCCCTAACGGTAAATTTACCTAGATCGAACCTCTGACGGACTGGGGATGATCCCCTCGGGCCGCTTGGAAGGGGCAACAATCCCTAGGGACTGAAGTTAATCGGCACCTCGTTTTTGAAGCGATGGTTCGCCTTAGGGCAAATCGGTTTCAGATTCATGTTTAGATTTATGAAGCAACGGCTGATCATCACCGTCCTAGCGCATGGGCATCGGGGATCGAACGGCCTTTGGGGTGGCGGGTTCTACGGGGGGCGGAGTGTGAGGGCGTAGGTGCTAGCTAGGGCCAGCCCGCGCCAGATTGGGCCAGCTATTGGGTAGTTACAACGCGATCGTTGATGGAGGAATGCACCATGTTCACGGTTTATCCTGCCCTGGCGGGGGGGCTATCGGCCTTGGGGGCGCTCTATCGATCGCTGGCGCGCAGTCCCCAGGTGTTGGTGGTGGCGATCGCGGTGGTGACGATCGCGGCGATCGTGGGGGTGCCGTCCTGGGGGATGGATCTGCGGACCCCAGCGGGGGCCATGGGGGCGCTGGCCTATCTCCTGCTGTGGGGGATCGCGTTGATGGCGTTGCGGAACCGCGATCGTCAGGCCCGGTTGGTGCAGTCGGCCCTCGAATTGGCGAATGGGGAGCTGAAGCGCAAGTCCACGGATCTAAGCCGCGCCCTAGAGGAGTTGCAGCGGGCTCAGGTGCTGCTGGCCCAGGCGGAAAAAATGTCGGGCATTGGGCAGTTGGCGCGGGGGATGGCCCATGAATTGAATAATCCCCTCAGTTTTATCTATGGCAATTTGGAGCATCTGGAGCGCTATGGGGCGGACCTGCTGGCCCTGATCGATGCCCAGGATCGCCTGTGGCACCATCTGGAGGGGGCGGTGGCCCTACCGGCGACGGTGGCTCCGTTCTATGAGGCGGTCGAGCAGCAGCGGCGGCTGTTGGAGCTGGAGTTTGTGCGGGAGGATTTTCCGGCGGCGGCGCGCTCAATTCGTTCAGGCACGGACCGCATCCACGCGATCGCCAACTCGTTGATTGTGTTTTCGCGGCTCAATCGCCAGGGGATCACCACCTGCGATATCCACGACAGTATTGATAGTGCCCTGACCCTGTTGCAGGATCGCCTGCGCACGGGCTGCCAGGGGCGCGGCATTCAGGTGACCTGCCACTACGGCCTGACGGCGAAGATCGATGGCATTGCCGGGGAACTGGAGCAGGTGATTGCGAATTTATTGGTCAATGCGATCGATGCCTGTGAGGACAAGGCCCAGACGGGGGGCTATGGCGATCAGGAGCAGCCTCGGGTGGAAATTACCACGGTGCTGCTGCCGAATGATCGCGCCCAATTGACCATTGCGGACAATGCCATGGGGATTCCGGAGGCCATCCGCGATCGCGTGTTTGACCCGTTTTTCACCACCAAGCCCGTGGGCCAGGGCACCGGTCTGGGGCTAGCCATTTGCTATCAAATCGTCACCCAACAGCACGGCGGCACCCTCGAATGGCGATCGCACCCCGGCCAAGGTACGGAATTTCACCTCACCTTGCCCCTGCGCCAAAGCCTGCGGCGATCGCCAGGTACCCCAGAATTGCACCGCTTGGCCCTGCCGACCGCCCCCGAGCGATCGCGAGACCGAACCGCCACCACCGTCGCCGCGTAGGGGTGGGGTCTCCCCACCCAGCCCCACCCAGTCACCCCGCCCCTCTCAATTCCATTACCCCGCCCAGCCCCACCCAGTCACCCTGCCCCGTCTGTCCAATGGAGGCCAAGCGTGTCGCCAATTTGGGGCAATTCTTTCGGCAATGTTAAGGAATGCGAATCCCCAGATCAGCGCTCCCACGGGGCGGTGGTAAGCTGGCACATGCCCCATTTAACAAAAACCTAAGGAAGCAGCGGACATGACTGGGTTGACCGAAGTTCCCTACCTGTTGCGGGCCCTCAAGGGTGAGCAACTGCCCCGGCCCCCCGTGTGGATGATGCGTCAGGCGGGGCGCTATATGAAAATTTATCGGGATCTTCGCGAAAAGTACCCGTCCTTCCGGGAGCGCTCGGAAAACCCGGACCTGGCGATCGAGATTTCCCTGCAACCGTTCCGCGCCTTCGCGCCCGATGGGGTGATCATGTTCTCGGATATCCTCACGCCCCTGCCGGGGATCGGGATTCCCTTTGACATCATCGAGAGCCGGGGGCCGATTATTGATCCGCCCATCCGCACGATGGAGCAGGTGCAAAAGCTGACGCCCTTCAATCCGGATGAGTCCCTGCCGTTCATCCGCACGATCCTGGGCACGTTGCGCCAGGAGGTGGGCAACCGGGCGACGGTGCTGGGGTTTGTGGGGGCTCCGTGGACGTTGGCGGCCTACGCGATCGAGGGCAAGAGCTCGAAGGATTACGCCACGATTAAGCGCATGGCCTTTTCTGAACCGGCGATCCTCCATGCCTTTTTGGAGAAGCTGGCGGATGCGATCGCGATCTACGTGTGCCATCAGATCGACTGCGGTGCCCAGGTGGTGCAAATGTTTGATTCCTGGGCGGGCCAACTGAGCCCCCAGGACTATGACACCTTTGCCCTGCCCTACCAGCAGCGGGTGGTGCAGCAGGTGAAGCAAACCCATCCAGATACGCCGATGATCCTCTACATCAGCGGCAGCGCGGGCGTCCTAGAGCGCATGGGCCAGTCCGGGGTGGATGTGGTCAGCGTGGATTGGACCGTGGATATGGCCGATGCCCGCCGCCGTCTGGGGCCGAACCTGATGGTGCAGGGCAATATGGATCCGGGGGCGCTTTTTGGTTCCCAGGCGTTCATCCGCGATCGCATCCTCGACACGATTCGCAAGGCGGGGCCGACGGGCCACATCATGAACCTGGGCCACGGGATCATTTCCACCACGCCCGAGGAAAATGCAGCCTTCTTCTTTGAGACCGCTAAACATGCGGATGAGCTGATGGCGATCGCCCGCTAGGGTCTCTCCCGTCCCCGTAGGGGTTGGGTCTCCCCACCCTGGCCCGCCCGATCACCACAAACCCGTTCAACCTTGGAACAGGGATCGCGGGGGCTGGAATTTCAGGGGCGGGGATTCCGGTGGGAGCTGGGCGGGAAAACCCCGCCCCTACGGTGGGATTTTTGGGGAAGTCCAACCCTTTTGGGGCCATTGCCGGTCTAAATCCAGTATCTGAGTCTAGATCTGAGTCAACCCAGGTGTCGCGCAGGGGGTCCACGGGGCCAACTGCGCGAGTTTTTTTGGGGGATCTCTGCAAAATTGAGCTTTTAGGGCAAACTTTTGAGGATAAGGACGGAGCGGCCCAGGGGCTGGCTCCGCCACAGCAAGATCAAGATCGAGAGTGATAGGCCGAGGAGTGCGCGATCGCAGGGGCTATGGGTAAACGTATTTTCATCACCGGGGGCAGTGGCTGCATCGGCCACTACGTCATCGAGCAACTGGCGGCCAATCCGGCCCATGAATTGTTTGTCCTGGTGCGCGATCGGGCCAAATTGCGGGCGGATCTGGCGGATCTGGCCAATGTGACGGTCCTCCAGGGGGATCTCAAGCGCATTCACCAGTTTGCGGATCTGCTCAAAACTGTGCAGGTGGCGATCGCGATCGCGACCGCGTGGGGGGGCGCGGACACCTTTGACGTGAACGTGGTCAAAACCCAAGCCCTGATGGAGCTGCTCGATCCCCAGGTGTGCGAACAGGTGCTGTATTTCTCCACCGCCAGCATCCTCAACCGCGACGGGCAATTGCTCAAGGAGGCGGGCCAAATCGGCACGGACTATATCCGCACGAAATACGATTTCGCTCAACGGTTAGGGAAATTGGCGATCGCCCCCAAAATTACCTGCCTGTATCCGACCCTGGTGCTGGGGGGCGGCCCCGACGGCAACCCCGCCTCCCACCTGACCGGCGGCATCGCCGAAGTGGTCAACTATCTACCCCTCCTGCGGTGGCTGCGGGCGGACGGCAGTTTTCACTTCATCCACGCCTACGACATTGCCCAGGTGGTCACCCACCTCGTTGAAACGCCGCCGGATCCGGGCGATCGCGGCCCCCGGCATCTGGTGTTGGGCAACGATCCCCTCACGGTGGACCAGGCGATCGCGGCCTTGTGTACCTATCGCGGCGTCCAGCGGGGCTGGTTTACGATCCCCCTCTCCTTCGCCCTAGCCAATGTGCTGATCGACTGGTTCAAGGTGCAGCTCGCCCCCTGGGATCGCTTCTGCATGGCCTATCGCCACTTCACCTACAGTCCCCACGTCAGCGCCGCCACCTACGGGCGATCGCCCCACTGCCCCCGGTTTGAAGATGTCCTGCGCCTGAGCGGCATCGCCCCCGATCCCACCGGCAACCTTCCTGCTGATCGCCCCCAAACGGTGGCCGACGCCGCGATCGCCGCCCCCCCCGAACCGTAGGGGTTGGGTCTCCCAACCCTGCCCCCCGCGATCGCCCCAAAACCCTTGAATTCTGGGCAGATCAGGGGCCGGTGGGGCTGGACGGGGAAACCCCGCCCCCACGGTTGATCGAGGGGGAAACGATCGCGGTGGTGGGCCGTTGGGCGACATTCCCTAATTCCAAAAATTAGCGGTAGACCGGCAGGGTGAAATGGAAACAGCTCCCCTGCCCCGGCTCCGAATCCACCCAAATCTGGCCATAGTGGGCGCGGATCGCCTCCTGGCACACCGCCAGCCCAATGCCAAAGCCCTCCCGGCCCGCATCCCGCTGGAGCCGGAACCGCGTCTTAAAAATCTGCTGGCGCTTATCCGCCGGAATCCCCGGCCCGCTGTCACAAATGCTCACCTGCACCTTCTGGGTCGTGCGGTGGAGCATCGACAGGGAAATTTGACCCCCTTCGGGCGTATATTTCACCGCATTGTCCAGCAGGTTCACGATCACCTGGCGGATGCTGTCGCGATCGGCATAGACCGCCGGGAGATCCTGGGGAATATCAATCTCCAGGGTCAAATGCTTTTGGTCAATGCGGCTGCGCAGGGACTCGATCGCATTGGTCGCCACCTGCCCGAGGTCCAAACTCTGGGGATCAATGGGCACCGCCACGGTCGATTCCTGCTGGGTGGACATCAGCAAATTGCCCACCATGCGATCGATGATGCGGATCTGATTGCGGGCCTGCCCCAACAGCCGCGCCCGCAGGGCTTCCGTGAGGTGGGCCGCCTGGATGCTCTTGGGTTCCATGCCCGCCTCTAGGGTTTCGAGGGCCACGGACGCCGCCGCCAGGGGACTGCGCAAATCATGGGCGAGGGTTTCGATCGCGCGATCGCGGAACTTCAGCAGCGATTCGAGCCGTTCACACTGGCGCTCCAGTTGAAACACCTCATCGGACAGGCGAATAATCTCCGCCGAATAGCCCCCGCCAATGTCCACCGCCGGCCCCCCCTGGACCGCCTGCCGCTGGGCAAATTCCTCCGCCGCCTGCCACCAGCGCTCCCACCAGCGATCGATCTGCTCGAGCAAATTGGTGCCCGTCAGGGTTTGGCGCGGGGGCGGGTGTAACTTCACCAGCGACGGCGTTGCCACCAGGCGAAAATGCTCCGCCACATAGGGCTGATCCACCACATCAATGGTCTCGAAACTAAAGGAAAATGTCCCCTGCAGATGTTCGAGGTGGGCGACGATCTGACGCACCTTTTCCCCCAGGGCTGGGCGGTGATCAACACACAGCAGCAGCCGCAGGGGCGGATCTCGATGGCTCGATACGTCGGGAAGGGCAGAGGACATGGGACATCTCGATCGAGGGGGCAGATCAACCAAAAAGATGACTCAAAAATCTCGAAAAAGATGGCGACGGGGGAGAAGGTTTAGGGATTAATAACCATTAATAATCTTAAGGAAAAACCAGGGGTCTTTAGGTTTTCTTAAGGTTTTGTTCGGTTTTAGGAAAAGGTTGGGTGGGCGATCGCGGCTTTGGGGGTTAGCGGGTGAGCTGTTGGGGTTTGGGCAGGTCGATCGCGGAGAGGCGGCGCAGGCCATAGAGGGGCAGTTCGGGGCGGGCGAGGCGGGCGATCGCGGTGCTGGTGAGGTGGGCGATCGCGCGGGGGTCGTCGTTGAGGTAGCGGCGCAGGAGGGCGAGGCTGTAGGCGCTGAGGTAGGTGCGGGCCAGGTCGGGGCGGGTGCCCAGGAGGTCAGCGGGCAGTTGGATCGTTTCGTTGCC
This sequence comes from Cyanobacteriota bacterium, assembly GCA_022402445.1. Taxonomy (GTDB): domain Bacteria; phylum Cyanobacteriota; class Cyanobacteriia; order CACIAM-69d; family CACIAM-69d; genus MS008. Next base: position 544,011 of record JAKRSF010000008.1, read on the forward strand.
GGTGCTGCCCAGGAAGGAGAGGTGGGTGCTGCCGAGGGCGACGAGGAGGTATTTGTCGGGGCGATCGAGGCGGGCGAAGGGCTGGATCTGTTCGGGCAGCATGGGGGCGATCGCGTCTTCGCTGCTGGCGATGATGGCGCTGGGGACGGCGAGGTCATTGAGGCCGCTGGTGCCAAAAAGGCTGCTGGTGATGGGGTTGACGGCGATCGCGATCGCCACCCGTTTATCCCGCAGGGACAGGCGATCGGGGTTGGCGTCGGCGTTGGCGTTGGGGGGCTGGGGGAGGTTGCGGGCCACCAGGGCGCGGCATTGCAGCAGCAGGGAGGGGTTGGGGGGCAGGGTGTCGGGGCGGCAGTCGCGCTCTAGCTGGCCGAAGTTTAGGGTGGCCCCCGCGATCGCCAGGGCGGTGTAGCCCCCAAAGGATTGGCCGATCACGCCCACGTGCCCTAGATCTAGTTGCCCGCGAAAGGTGCGATCGGGAATGCCGCTGGCGGCCAATTCATCCAGCAGGATCGACAGATCGCGCGGGCGGTGGACAAATTCCAGCGGATCCGCCACCTCATTGGCCCGTCCATCCAGGAGGTCGCTCAGGCGGGTTTGGTTACTGCCGGGGTGTTCCGGCAGCACCACGGCGAACCCATGGGAGGCCAGGTGGCGGGCCAGGTAGGCAAAGGTGGCCCGTTCGGAGCCGAGGCCGTGGGAAATGAGCACGACGGGGACGCGGCCCGTGGCTTCGGCGGGCCAATACAGATCGGCGAAGATGGGGGCCTGCCGGTGGGGGGCATAGACCGAGAGGGTGCGGGTGCGCCATGCGTTCGGCCCCAGGATCGTGAGGGGGGGGAGGGGCTGGGGGGGAGTCGGATCGGTGGTTTGTTCCGCCTGCTGTTCGGCGATCGCGGCGGCGACGATCGCATCGAGGGCCAGGGCCTGGTCCACCACGGCGGCTTCAATTTCCCGGAAGATGCCCACGGTGCCATTCAGGTCCAGTTGGATCGTGGGGGTGGGGTAGAACTTGAGGGCATTGAGCAGGGTGAGGCCCTCGGGGGAGGCCGCCGCCAGCACCAGGGCCGCCCGCAGGGCCGGCAGGCTCCCGGCACCGCTGCGGGTGCGGATCGATCGCGCCAACTGCCGCACCAGGATTTCCCCCTGGGGGGAGCTGAGGAATCGGGACAGGGCCAGGGGGCTGACTTCGACGCGATCGCGCAGCAAGTTCCGCAGCCGTCCGAGGCGATCGCCATCAAAAAAGCGGGCATAGAACCGCATGGCCGTGTCCAGTTCCCCCGTGGCGGCAAAATTTTCCAGCGATTCGATCGCCAAGGACATGCCCAGGGGGCCATAGGTGGCATAGATCCGTTCTGCCGCCCGACCGGGGGCCGCGATCGCCCCGAGCCAGCCCAGGGAAATCGCCAGGGCCGCCCCTACGAGTCGAGACGGGGGGCAAAGATTACGGGCCAGGGGGGGTGCCGGGAGTGAACGGGGAGTCAGTGCCATCGGAGTTCACGGTAATCCTGTCGCCGCAGGGATATTGCATCATGGACCATGCGATCGCCGAACGGGTGCCGAGTCGGCCCAATTTTTGGGCTGGTCCGCCGCCGCTGCGATCACCCCTGGGGGCCATCGTTGGGTGGCCACCGCCGTCAACCCCTGTCGTTTTGGATCTGCCATGGCCGTCTCTTCCTCTGCCCTCCGTCGCCTGATCACCTACGGACGCCCCTACCGACGCGAAACCGCCTGGGCGATCGCTGCCTCCATCCTGAACAAAATTTTTGATCTTGCCCCGCCGATCCTCATCGGCATGGCCGTCGATATCATCGTCCAAAAGGATGAATCCCTGCTGGGCAGTTGGGGCATTGTGGGCATCGAGCGGCAGTTTATTATCCTGTCGATCCTCACTTTTCTGATTTGGTCCCTGGAGTCGGTGTTTGAATATGCCTACAAGCGCCTGTGGCGGAATTTGGCCCAGGCGATGCAGCACCATTTGCGCCTGGACACCTATGCCCATCTTCAGGATTTGGATCTGGAATTTTTTGAGGAGCGCAGCAGCGGCGATCTGCTCTCGGTGCTCAATGATGACATCAACCAGCTTGAACGCTTCCTGGATACGGGGGCGAACGATATTTTGCAGGTGGTGACGACGGTGCTGGCGATCGGCGGTGTGTTTTTTGCCGTTGCGCCCCAGGTGGCCTGGATGTCGATGCTGCCGATGCCGTTCATCCTCTGGGGGTCGATCGCGTTCCAGAAAACCCTCGCGCCGCGCTATGGGGATATGCGGGCCAAGGTGGGCTGGCTGAGTGCCCGGTTGGCGAATAATCTCGGTGGCATTACGACGATTAAGAGCTATGTGGCGGAGGCCCATGAGCGCGATCGCGTGGCGGCGGACAGTGAAGCCTATCGCCAGAGCAACCGGCGGGCCATTACGTTGAGTGCGGCCTTTGTGCCGTTGATCCGCATTGTGATTTTGGTGGGCTTTACGGCGACGCTGCTCTATGGGGGGCTGGAGACGGCTCGCGGCGCGATCGCGGTGGGCACCTATAGCGTGATGGTGTTCATTACCCAGCGGCTCCTGTGGCCCCTGACGAGCCTGGGGCAAACGTTGGATAACTACCAGCGGGCGATGGCGTCTACCCGGCGGGTGTTTGGCCTGCTCGATACGCCGATCGCGGCCCATCCGGGCGATCGATTGCTCAATCCTGACCAGGTGCGCGGGGCGATCGCCTTGAATAATGTGGAATTTGGCTACCGCGATCGCCCGCCGGTCCTGCGGGGCCTGTCGCTGGAGATTCCCGCCGGCCAGACGATCGCGATCGTGGGGGCCACCGGTTCGGGCAAGAGCACGGTCGTGAAACTGCTGCTGCGGCTCTATGAAATTCAAGGGGGATCGATCACCCTCGATGGGATGGATATTCGCGAGGTGGAACTGCGATCGCTGCGCCGCCAGATCGGGTGGGTGAGCCAGGAGGTGTTTTTATTCCACGGCACCGTCGCCGAAAACATTGCCTACGGGTCCTTTGATGCGCCGCGCGAGCAGATTATCGAAGCCGCCAAACTGGCCGAAGCCCACGACTTCATCACCCAGCTCCCCCAGGGCTACGACACCCTGGTGGGGGAGCGGGGCCAAAAACTCTCCGGCGGCCAGCGCCAGCGCCTCGCGATCGCTAGGGCCATCCTCAAGGATCCGCCGATTTTGATCCTGGACGAAGCCACCTCCGCCGTTGATAACGAAACCGAAGCGGCCATCCAGCGATCGCTCGATCGCATCACCGCCCACCGCACCACCATCGCGATCGCCCATCGCCTCTCCACCATCCGCAACGCCGACTGCATCTATGTGATGGATCGGGGCGCGATCGTCGAAGCGGGCACCCACGATCAGCTCCTCGCCCAGCGGGGCCTCTATGAAACCCTCTGGCGCGTCCAGACCGGCACCCTCACCGCCAGCCACCCCTAGCCCCCGCCCAATCGACTCCCCCGAAAGTGCCCCTTAGAATGGAATCCAGGGGCTAGGTTCAAGGTCCACCCCAGGGCAAACCGACGCCCTGGCCCCCCATCGCTGCCCCTCCACCCGCGATCGCGCCCGCGATCGTCAACCCCATGACCCAAACCCAGCAGGCCGAAAAAATCATCCGCTCCCACGTCCTCTGGTCCATGGGGGGCGGCCTGATTCCCATCCCCCTGGTGGACTTCGCCGCCGTCACCGCCATCCAAATGGAAATGCTCCAGCAGTTGGCCCGCCTCTACGGCCGCGACTACAGCCGCCAAATGGCCAAAACCTTCGTGTCCGCCCTCACCGGCACCACGATCGCCCGCATTGGGGCCAGTTTCATCAAAGCGATCCCCGGCATCGGCTCCGCCCTCGGGGGGGTCTCCATGTCCGTCATGTCCGGCGCATCCACCTACGCGATCGGCCAGGTGGTGACCGCCCACTTCGCTAGCAATGGCACCCTCTTTGACCTGGATCCCTCCCGCGCCCGCGAAGCCTACGAGTCGGCCTACGAGTCGGGCAAAGCCTACGTGTCCAACCTGGAGCGGGACAACACCCAGGCCAGCACCGCCGCCGACATTTATCAGTCCCTCGAACAGTTGGGCCGCCTGCGGGATCAAGGGGTGCTCTCGGAGGCGGAATTCCAGGCCAAAAAGACGGAGCTGCTCGATCGCCTCTAGGGGATCTTCACTCCCCATTAACCGTCGCCCCAAAGTGCGGCTTCCGTTCCCCTTGCCGCGCGATCGCGCGAAGGCCACTACTCCCCCATGTTTGGACGACTCAAGATCAGCACCCGCCTCAGCCTCGGTTTCGGGGTTATTTTGCTCTCCTTTGTGGGGGTGAATGTCTACATCATCGTCAAGCTCGATGAAATCGCCGAAGCCACCAATAAGCTCTATTTCCATCCCTACGCGGTGAGCAATGCCGCCACGCGGATCAATCTGGGCATCGTAGAAATTCACCGGTCCATGAAGGATGTGGTCCTTGCGGACAGCCGTCAGGAACTCGACGCCGCGATCGCGGCCATCCACCAATCCGAAAAGGAAGTCGAAGAAAACTACGAACTCATTCAGCAGCGGTTCCTCGGCGACCAAAACGCCGTGCGGGCCTCCCGGCAACTGTTTGAAGACTGGAAACCCCTGCGGGAGCAAGCCATCAACTATGCCCTAGCGGGCCAGCGAGAAGCCGCCGCCCAGGCCCACAGCCAAAACACCCAGGAATTTGTCAGCCGCCTCATCACCGACATCCGAGACTTCCGCGACTTTGCCAATGGCCGCGCCCAAGCCTTCGTCGACGAAGCCGAAGCCGCCCACCAACTGGCCCTGCGGGTCAGCGTGAGCCTTTTGGTGGTGGTGACCCTGATGATTTCGGCCCTCGCGATCGCCCTGTCGCGGTCCATCCTCTTACCCCTCAAGGCCGCCGTCCGCTACAACGAACGCCTCGCCCAGGGCGACCTCGACCTGAAAATCGCCAGCGACCAAAACGACGAAGTGGGCCAGCTCCTCAATGCCCTCGACCACACCGTCGTCCAACTGCGGCAGGTGGTTCAGCAGGTGCAACTCACCTCCGACAACATCTCCCTCGGCAGCCAAACCATGAGCGCCAGCGCCAGCCAAATGTCCGGCGGCGTCACGGAGCAGGCCGCCGCCGCCGAGCAAGCGTCGATCTCGGTGGACAGCATGAACCGCCTCGCCCACAAAAACGCCACCCTCGCCCAGGAAACCCGCGACATCGCCCTGCGGGTGTCCCAGGATGCGGAACGGAGCGAAAGCGCCGTCAACCGGACCCTAGAGGCCATGAAGACCATCGTCGGTCAGATCCAGGTGATCGAAGAGATCGCCAACCAAACCAACTTGCTCTCCCTCAACGCCAGTATCGAGGCGGTGCGGGCCGGGGAAATGGGGGGTGGCTTTGGCGTTGTGGCGACCGAGATCCGCAAGCTCGCCGAGGGCAGCCGCAAGGCAGCGGTGGAGATCAATCAACTGGCGGCCAGCAGTATGCAGGTGGCCCAGGAGGCGGGCCAATCTCTCCAGGGGCTTGTGCCCAGTATCCAACGGACGGCGGCCCTGGTGGAGTCCATCAGCCGCGCGAGCCAGGAACAAAGCCAGAGTTCTAGCCAAATCGAACTGGCAATTCAGCAGCTCGAACAGGTGACCCAGCAAAATTCCAGTATGGCGGTGGAGCTGGAGGGGACGGCGCGACGGCTGGCGGAACGGGCGGGGGATCTGCAACAGGCGATCGCGTTTTTCCAGCTCCACTAGTGGCTCCCTACCCCAGGCCATCAACCCCATGGGACCCCTCGGGGATCCAGATGGAAATGGAGCCAGGAGCGCAGCGAAACTCTGCCCAGCCCTCGTCATTGGTGGTGATCGACTCCGCGATCGCCCCCGTCAGATCGATGTAGGTCCGATTCGCCTGCCCCACCTCCATCAACTTACTGCCCGCATCCCCATTGCTGAGCACCACCGCCATGCCCCCCGGATGCTCCTCCGTCCCCAGGCGCGTCCAGCCAATCGTATTGGCATGGTCAAAATAATCGTACTGATCCCCGTAGGAAAAATGCTGACGGGCGTACAGCATCTGGTCAAGAATCTCCCGATGGCTATCTAGCCAAATCTCATATTCCTGGCCATCTTTTCCTCGATCCTTATAGTGCGCCCCATAATAATCCGCATAGAAAATGCACGGATATCCCTCCCGACGCAGCAAAATCAACCCATAGGCCAAGGGCTTAAACCAAGCCTCCACCACGGACTCCAAAGATTGCAGCGGCTGGGAATCATGGTTATCCACCAGGGTCACTGCCAGGGCGGGCTGATCCTGCACCAACGTATTATCAAAAATCTGCCGCATGTCGTAGCTATTGCCCGATTTGCTCGCCTTGTGGAAGTTGTAATGCAGGGGCGCATCAAAGAGCGTCACATTGCCGTTTGTCGTCTCCAGAAAACTGTGGAGCGCCTCCACGTCATAGGACCAATATTCACCGACGGCAAACACATCCCGCTGGGCATGGTGGCTGACATGGCCGAGCCATTCCTGAAAGAAATCCGCCGACACATGCTTGACCGCATCGAAGCGGAAACCATCCACATTCGTGGTATCTAAATACCATTCCCCCCAATACTTCAACTCTCCCGTGACCTCGGGGTTGGCAATGTCTAGGTCGCATCCCATCAAATAGTCAAAATTGCCCTTTTCCAGATCCACATTGCGATCAAACTCTTTGCCCTTGAGGAGATAAACGGCGCGCTCTTCGGTGTTGTAAACGTTGTAGTCGATCGCGTCGAAGTGCCACCAATGCCATTTCATGCTGGAGTATTGATCGCCCCGGCCCGGAAAGGTGAAGCCGGTCCAGGCTTTGATTTTTTGATACTCACCGATCGCCTGATTGCGGTTGTCGGGGTTGAAGGGGGTTGCGTCCACCTCTTCCTCTTCATCGGCCCCGAGGCGATGGTTGAACACGGCGTCGGCGTAGATGCGAATGCCCGCCTTCTGGGCGGCTTTGATGGCCTTGAGATACTCGTCCTTGGTGCCGTATTTGGTGCGAACGGATCCTTTTTGGTCAAATTCTCCTAGGTCAAAGAGGTCATAGACGCCATAGCCCACGTCATAGCCGCCCCCAACGCCCTTATAGGCGGGGGGTAACCAAAGGGAAGTGACGCCAATTTTGGCGAGGGTTTCGGCCTGATCTTTGACTTCGTTCCAGAGGCTACCATCGGCGGGAAGGTACCAATGGAAATACTGCATCATGACGCCGTTGAGTTCAGACATGGATACCCCTGGTTGAAAAATATGAAGGCGTGGGATTAGGGAATGAAGGCGCGGTTAGAGAGCGTGGTGCTTGGGGATGGGATAGGTTTATAGACCTATATGGAACCGGTGGAATTGATGAATCGGTTTAAGGATCGGTGGATTGAGCTGAAGCGATCGGGCTTGAGGCGATGGAATGGTTGCCCTGGACCAATGATGGCACAGGCAAAAACGTTTGCGCGATCGCGATGACCGCCCCCTATTCTGTCGTGTCGAGTTTCGCTGGCCGGGAATTGGCGTTGATGAGAATGTTTAAGGCGCTGTTTTAGGCGTTGATTTCCGGTTGGCTGCCGAGCCAGGTGATCCAGGCATCCACCTGAAGGTCATAGTGGCCGATTTGTTCGGGGGGATAGTGGCCCTTTTCCACCTGCTCAATGATCTGGGGCAGGGCGGCGAGGAATTGGGGCGATCGCGTATTGGGGTGAACGGTCCAGGCGGCGGCGGTGGCATCCCAGGCGCGCACGGCCCCGCGACGGCGGAATTGATCGGTCACCATCCATTCCCAGGAATCCAGTTCCCCCTTGCCGGTCCAATAGTTCAGGCGGGTGCGCAGGGGGGTGGGCAGGCCGTTGTACCAACGGTGGCGGGTCTTGCGCCAGCGGATCGGCAGGGGCAACAGTTCATCAAACCGGCGGCGATCGATGAGGTAAACGCGGCTGCCAAAGAAGTCGGAGTAATAAAACCCGGCGGGGTCGCGATCGGGCTGGTTCCCCTGGGCCATGGTGCCGTCACCGTCGCGGCGGGGGGGGCCGGTCATGGGGCGCATGGCCAGGATCTGCGGATGCTGCTGAAGGCGGGCGATTCCGGCGCTGATCCAGTCGTGGTCGGCCCGCTGGTGCAGGAGCATGTCGCTGTCGAAGTGGACCAGGTAGTCCCCGGCGATCGCCTCTAGGGAATAGATGGTGCCGAAGATGGGATAGCCTTTCCAGTTATGAGTTTGGGGGAAGGGCAGGCCCAGATGTTTGCGGTAGAGCCGCTCGCGCACCTCGGGGCGGTAGTCCATATCGACGATGCGATCGACCAGGCCGCGATCGCGCAGGGTGGCGCAACAGTCCCGCAGATCTTCGAGGGTACCGATGCCCGGTCGTTTGACCTTATCCCCCGACAGGGGAGCCGTATCCACAAACAGCACCCGCTCCACAAAGGGGAAATGGCAGGCTTTCACCAGGTGGGGGACCGTGTGCATCAGGAATGGCAGATCCGTCCGGGCCACCATGATCGACAACGAACAACTGGGGACGCTCATGGGTTTGCCCCTGGGGGGCGGCGGGGGTGAATGGGGGTGCGCCCGGAGGCGGGGCTATCTAGGCTTGCACCGGTTCGAGGGTACCCTCAGGATGGCTGACCAGCAACGATCGGTAGAGATGATCGAGCTGTTCGGCGACCCCGGCCCAACTGAAATGCTGTTCGACGCGATCGCGTCCGGCGGCCCCGAGGCGATCGCGCAGGGCGGGCTCCCCGAGCAGGGTATCCATGGCCTTCGCCAGGGCGATCGCCTCACCGGGGGGCACCCGCAGGCCCGTTTCCCCATCCAGGACCGAATAGCTCAGGCCCCCCACATCGCTCACAATGACCGGGGTGCGGCTGGCCATGGCCTCCACCGCCACCAGACCAAAGGGTTCGTAGTAGCTCGGCACCACGCAGGCATCGGCGGCGGCGTAGTAGAGGGGCAGATCCCCATCGCGGATGCGTCCGGTGAACTGCACCACATCCCCCAACTCCAGCACCGCCACGAGGGCTTGGATCCGCCGCTGTTCCGCATCGTCCGACTGGCCGGGACGGCTGCCGCCACCAATGATGGCCCGAAAGGTTGGATCGCTCCGGTGCTGGCAGGCGGCGATCGCGGCGAGGAAAGTTTCTAACCCCTTGCGCCGGTCAAAGCGCCCCACATACAGCACCAATTTTCCCTGGGGATCGAGCCCCAACCGCTGGCGGGCCGTGGCGCGATCGACCTGGCCAAACCGCTCAATATCCGTCCCGCAGGGCACAATCTGCACCGTCCCCGCCGCCGACACCAGCGATCGCAAATCCCGCATTTCCTGGGGACTCGTCGCCACCACACAGTTCACCCGCTCCAGACAGCGCCGCTCCACCGCCAGCCGCCGCTGGGCCACCGCCGGGAGGGCTGGGGTTGCGGGGAAAGCCTGCCCGGAAGCCGAATCCAAAACCGGATCTAGGGCCGCGATCGCCCCCCCCTCCAGCGCCGTGCCATACTTCACCGCCCCAATGGAATGGTAGGTATGCACCTGGGGAATCCCCAACGCTGCCGCCAACTCCATCCCCACCCAGCTAGAGAGCCAGTAGTTGGAATGGATCAGGTCATAGCGCCGCCGGTGCTGGGCGGTCCAGGCCAGCCACTGATCCACAAACGCCGGTAAATGCTCAAAGAGGCGATCGCGGGGGATAAACTCCACCGGCCCCGCCGCCAGCCGCACCGTCCGACAGTGGGGACCGTGCCACACCTCGCGATCGTCCGCCGGATTCACCCAGCGGGTAAACATATCCACCCGCCAGCCCCGCCGCGCCAGGGCCTCCCCCACGGCGCGCACATAAACATTTTGGCCCCCCGCCTCCTCCCGGCCAATTTCAGCGGCCGGGTCACCATGGACCGAAATCAATGCCAGGGATGGGGACATGGAATCAGAACTCGCGGCAGGGACTAGACAAGCGCTCGGGTAGGGGGCCAGACCGGTCCCTGGGGCTCTTGACTCCCATTTTACCGTGGTGCCCTGGGCTCTCCCTTGCGGCTGCGACCCCCTGCGATCGCGCCATAACCTGATGCCCCGCTCCGGCCCCCCGCGATCGCCCCATCACGATTTGTAAAGGCCACGGCGACCAGCGATCGAGCCCCCTCCACCGCCCCGGACCCAATGCCAGAGCCCCCGCAAGCCCCCCTTGAGTCAATCCGTTGAAAGGTAACTTTGTTTTTTCTGTATTGGTTGCTACAGTTGACCCAAGAACTGAGATATCATGACAAATGCAAGGGCATCAACCCCCTGCCGATCTATCTCTAACTCGCCCAAGCGGAGGGTCCGTCATGTTTGGAGTCAAGCGTCATCGCCTTTCGGTTCAAGAAGTTGCCGCCCGCCATCGGGATAACCTGCGGCACAATCTGGAGCGTCGTCTGGAAGCTGCCCGCGCCCGGGGGAATGACGAGCTGGTGCGTCAACTGGAAGCGGAAGCGGATTATTTGAAGTAGGTCATCGGCGGCGGGCCTTGGCCGGGAATCCTGAGGCTGGTGTTGTGGCCGGGATGGATGGCACGGGGCCGCGATCGCGACTGGCTTGGTGGGGTGGGGGCGTGATGGAAACGGAAGCGATGGCCCCGATCCCGAAAGGCTTCAGACCATGGATGCTTCCCCTTCAATAGCCCCGTTCTGGTCTGGAACCGAAGCGAGGAAATGCTGCCCGAGCGTTTCCTCGCTTCGTGTATTGGGGCTGGTTTTGGTGCTGTTGGGTAAATGTGCCCTAGGGGCGGGGGGTGGGGGGGCTGAGGCGATCGCCCGGATCGGGGACGGGGGTCGCTGTGGGGAGGGGGGGCCGCTGGCCGGAGAGGGTTTGGATTTCGGCGAGGAGGGCGGCCTGTTCGCGGTTGAGGGCATCGAGGCGGGCGATCGCTTTGCTGAGGCGATCGCGCGGGGCTGGGGTGAAGCGATCGCCGTAGAGCCGTTCAAAGGTTCGGTCAATTTCCGCCAAATCTGGCCGATGGAGCCGCTGGGCGAGCGATCGCCCCAGGACTATCGGCAGGGCCACCACCATCCGTCCCATGCCATAGCCCACAAAACTCAGGAGGCCGCTGAGGAGGCTGAGGGTCACCAGCAAAATTCCCACGCTCCAGAGGGGATGACCCCAGGCCCAGGCCCCGAGGGGGTGAGCGTCGATCCACTGGTGGCCCAGATCCAGGAGGCGATCGCGGAAGGCATCGGGCCGCAGTTTCCGCAGGGCGGTGAGGGTCTCGGCGATCGCATCGAAGCGGGCGATCGCGCGGGTTTGGCCGTCAGCGATCTGGTCATGCCACTGATCTAGCCATGGCTTCAGGCGGTCCTTGAGCCAGTGGTTCTCCAGGATGGGGGCCAGGGTGTGCTGGAGGCGGTCCTGGGTCGCCACGATCGCCCCGGTCCACTGCTCATGCCCGCGATCGACCGCAGTTTCCAGGTTGGTTTGGGCGCGCTCCAGCCGCTCCAGCAGGGCCGCCCGCACGGGCACCAGCCAGGGGGTATTGGCCGCCTGGGTCGCCGCATCGGTGAGCACCTCAGGGTCCACCTCGGGGGCCGCCGGGGCCGGGGGGACCGCAGGCGGCAGGGGAAGCGGAGACGATAATGGGGAAGACAGTTCGGAAGCCACAGGCAAACTCAAGGGACGCGGTGAATCAGACGATGGGACAGGGGATTGGCCGAGGGGCACAGGCATTCGAGGCCAGGGCACGGGGCGCAGCGGGGACGCGGCAGCCCAGGCTACCGCTAAAGCCAAAGTCAAATTCTAGCCATTGGGGGTCCGTTGGGGGCTGGCGATGGGGCTTCGCGATCGCGGGATTCCTGCTGCTGACCTGGGGGACGACCGGCGCGATCGCCAACCCACCCGCCCCGGCCCCACCGGAGACCGTGCGCCGCCCCCAAGATATCCGACCCCTGGCACCGGGCCTCGATCGCATCCCCGTATTCAACAGCAATAGCCCAGAACTGGTGCTCCGGCCCGGTATTTTGCTCTCCAGCTTTCCCCCCACGGGCCTCGGTCCAGGATCGCCCCCCTTCGCCGCCCCCGAGGCCCATCTGGACTTTGCCTTCCGCGATCGCTTTGACCTATTCGCCCACCACATCGCCAGGGCCGATCCCCCCGAGGATTTGCGCACCCTGTATCTAGGCGTCCTAGCGGGCAACCCCGGCCCCGAGCCGGTCACCGTCCGCCTCCTGCGCGGCGCGAGCTACCTCAGCCAGCCCGATGCCCCCTTTGTGCCCATGGCCCCCTGGCAGCTCAACCCCCAGGGCCGGATCTTTTCGGGACCGGGCGATCGCGCCGTTGCCACCGTCCTGCGGGGCCAGCGCGATGAAACCCTGCCCGCCAGCGTGGTTGTGCCCCCCGGCGGCTATGCCCTCCTGCTCAATGCCCCGATCCCCGTCCGTGACCTGACCCCCCCCCTCAATGGCCGCTCCACCCTGCTGCACCTCCAGGGCAGCGCGCAGCCGATTTATCTCGCCAGCATGGCCCAATTTGGCGGCGGCCCCGACGGCGATCGCCCCCCCACCCTGGCGGATTGGCAAACCCTTTTAGCCAGCGGATCCCTGGCCGGTCCGCGCGATCGCGCCCCCAGCGATCCCCAAATCCCCGGCCCCCTGATCTATGGCCGCGTTGCGGGCATTGCCCTCGGTTCCCGCTGGACCGCCCGCCTCACGGACGACCAAGCCAGTGGGGTATCAAGCGGCGATCGCCTCACGATCCCCGACGCGGGCCAAGCCATCTCCTGGGGCATCAGCACCCTCGCGGGCGGCACCCTCGGCACCGGCCAGATCCAAACCGCCCCCCTCCTGCGGCGCTACCCCGACACCGCCTACGCCGCCCACGGCAACTACGGCATCGCCTATGACCTCACCCTGCCGCTCCATAACCCCCGCGATCGCCCCCAGACCGTTGAGCTGCGCCTAGAAACCCCCCTCAAATTCGATCAACCGGCGGCGAACCAACCCAGGGGCCTCGACTTCTTCAAAACCCCCGCCACCGCCACCTTCTTCCGGGGCAGCGTCCGGGTGCGCTACCGCAGCGATCGCGGCCTCCCCCAGACCCGCTATGTGCATCTCGTCCAAACCCGAGGCTCCAGCGGCGATCCCCTCGTGAAGCTCACCCTTGGTCCGGGCCAAAATCGCCTCGTGCGCGTCGAATTGATCTACCCCCCCGACGCCACGCCCCCCCAGGTTCTGACCCTGATAACTAATAACAATCCCTAGAACTTGTATTCGTTGCTACTGAAGGAATGAACAAGTCAAGGTTGTCAATCCGCGCCGATGCTTAACAAATTGTATATATTAGGAAAACGCAGAATTCCCACAAAGTTTTGGAGTGGCTTATGACTGCTCGCGTTGCTCCCGCCCTCGAACCATTGGCGGGTGGGCATGGCAGACGAGCTACGCTACGGAGCGTGTTCGAATCAATCACGGCGGAAAGCTGTCCCTATCGCTACAATTTCCATCTTCATTCGGTTTTCTCGGACGGTTGTTTGACGGCGGATGCCATTATTTCCCAGGCAATTCAGCATGGCCTGGAGGGTTTGACGATTACGGATCATCACAGTGTTGATGGCTATTTTGCCGCCCGCCGTTGGCTTGATCATCGCCATCAGGATGGCTGGGGCCATGGTCCATCCCTATCCCTCTGGACGGGGGTTGAAATTACGGCGGAGTTGTTGGGGACGGCGGTTCATATTTTGGGCTATGACTTTGATCCCAATGGGGTGGCGATCGCGCCTTACCTGACGGGCCAGGAGGTGGAAGGGGACGAGCTGCGATCGGCGGGGGCGGTGATCCAGGCGATCCATCGCAGCGGCGGCATCGCGGTTCTGGCCCATCCCATGCGCTACCGGCTGGCGGCGGAACTGCTGGTGGATGCGGCGGCGGCGTTGGGGATTGATGGCCTAGAGGCGTTCTATGCCTACAAAAATCCTGAACCCTGGGCCGCGAGCCCCGAGCAAACCGCGCGATCGCTCCAGCTAGCTGAGCAGTTCGATCTATTGACCACCTGCGGCACCGACTCCCACGGGCCAAGCATCCTGCGGCGGCTGTAGGTCCGGCGTAATCTGAGACGGTTCCCCATCAATCCATCAATCAATTAACCAAGCCATTTATCAATGTCTGCAGTCGGCCCCGGTCAGGTCGGCTTTTTTTGGCCCTGGGGGAACGGTTCCCGGCCCTGTGCCACCGTCGGAATTGCCCCGTGCGCTTGCCCAAATTGGCCCATTGCTTTTGCCCTAGAAGGTGGGGCTGGGAAGCGGCCCCCGCGATCGCGCCGCCGGGGTGACCCAAGGGATTTCGGCTAGAATCCGATAGGTCTAAGGGCCTCCGACATCCTGATCCCCCCCGGTCATTGCCGGTCCCTCGCGTCTCCTCCTCCCCCCTAAGAATTCCACATGGTCCTTGCACGTACCCTGCGCCGTTTGACCGTTAGCGCCCTTACCGGCTCGATCATTGCCCTTGCAGGATCCTTGCCCGCCCTGGCGGCGGAACTGGTGAACTGGCGGTTTGACAGCGGCCGCAATCAACTGATCTTCACCACGGATCAAGCCGTCCAGCCCCGGGCCCAGTTGATCGAAAATCCTACACGGCTGGTGGTGGACCTGCCGGGGGTGAATTGGCGGCGGGTCACGGCGGAGCAAACCTACGGGGGGGCGGTGCGATCGGTGCGCATTGGCCAGGTGCAGCCCGGTACGGCTCGCATTGTGGTGGAGCTAGCGCCCGGTTTTCGGATGGATGCTAATGGGGTGCGGGTCCAGGGCCTTGCGCCCAACCAGTGGTCCGTGCAGTTGCCCACCCCCACCCGTGATGGCCGCAGTGGTCCGGGGGGCGCGATCGTCACCCAACCTGCCCCGGAGGGGGTTCAGCAGGAGCGCTGGGTGCCTCGGGCCTTGGCGGAAATCCTCGAATCCCAGGGGCGATTGCCCGCCACTACCCAGGTGGGCAATGTGTCCCTCGGGGAGGATGGCATTTTTCTGGAGACCAGCGGCGGTACACCGGCGGCTACGGTGTCGCGCAGCAGCGATCGCCGCTTCATCTATGTGGATCTACAAAATGCCACCCTGGCGACGGGGGCGGCGCGGGATAACCTGGTGCGCCGGTTGGGGGTGCAGCGGCTGATTTTGCAGGATTTGGGGGGCAATCCGCCTAGGGTGCGCCTGACGCTGCTGGTTGATCGCGAGAGCCCGGACTGGTCCGCGATCGCGGAGACGGGGGGGACCGTTGCGGTGAAGCCCACGGGACAGTCGGTGGCGGGGACGGGCGATCGCCCCAGCGGTGGCCAACGGATCCCGATCTTGCCGCCCACCTCCCGCACGCCGGTGCCGGTGAATCCCCAGCCGCTGCCGCCGCCGACGGTGACGCCCGGTGAGGTGGGACCGCTGCCCCGCCCCCAGGGACGCTATCGGATCGTGATTGATCCGGGCCACGGGGGCCAAGATCCCGGCGCGGTGGGCATCGGCGGCCTGCGGGAAAAGGACGCGGTGCTCGACATCAGCCGCCAGGTGTCCGCCCTGCTGGAGCAACAGGGGATGCAGGTGATCATGACCCGGACGGATGACTATTTCGTGACCCTGGAGGGGCGCGCGGTGATGGCGAACCGGGCCAATGCCAACCTCTTCGTGAGTATCCACGCCAATGCCATCAGCCTCAGCCGCCCGGATGTGAATGGGGTTGAAACCTACTACCTACAGAGCGGGCAGGCCCTGGCCCAGACCATCCACAACAGCATCCTGCAGACGTTCCCCTACATGCGCAACCGGGGGGTGCGGCAGGCGCGTTTCTATGTGCTGCGCAATACGCAGATGCCAGCGGTGCTGGTGGAGACGGGGTTTGTGACGGGGCAGCAGGATGCGGCGCTGCTGAGTGATCCGCGCTGGCGATCGCAGATGGCCGGGGCGATCGCGCGGGGGATTTTGACCTATTTGCGGTAGGGCCGTTGGGGGGATAACCGACGGCGTGGGGCCGGTCAGGGGCGGGCGTTTTGGGCCAAAATGATTCAGGCGGCCCGCTGGCTCCCCCAGGGTGGATCCTTCAGCCCGTTCGGGTGAGCCGCCGTTGGCCATGCCCCCTTGTTTCAAGTCCTTTTCCCGTGCTGTCCCATGGACGCCCCCTCTGATTTGCTGCGCGATCGCGATGTGGACCCCGGCGATCGCGATGAACCACCGATCCAACCCGACGCGATCGGATTTTTTGATGAACGGGCCTACGAGCACATCGACCTGGCTCCGATGATTGAACATGCCCTGCTGCACCCGGCGGCGGGTCCGGCCCAGGTGGTTCAGTGGTGCGCCGAGGCTGATCGCTACCGGTTCGCCACGGTCTGCGTGACGCCCGCGCTGGTGCCCCAGGCGGTGGAATTGCTCCATGGCAAGGGTCCGGCGGTATGCGCGGTGGTGGGCTATCCCCTGGGGGCCACCCTGGGGGACAGTAAAACCCACGAGGCCATGCGCTGTCTGGAGGCGGGGGCGCGGGAACTGGATGTGATGCTCAACCTGGGCTGGCTGAAAAATGGGGAGGGTGATCGCGTCCATCGGGAGCTGGCGGAAATCTGCGAAATGGCCGATGGCGAAGGGGTCAAGGCGATTTTAGAGATGGGGATGCTGACGCCAGCGGAACTGGAGCTGGCCGTGGAGGTTTGCCTCGATGCGGGGGTGCAGTTCTTCAAAACCCACACGGGCTGGAATGGGGGCGTCACCGTCGCCCAGGTGCAACTGCTCGGGGACCTGGTGCGGCAGCGGGCGGGCATCAAGGCGGCGGGGGGCATCCAAACCCTGGAGGCGGCGCTGATGCTGGCGGCGGCGGGGGCGACGCGGCTGGGCACGTCTCGGGGGGTGATGTTCCTACAGCAGCGCGGCCAGGGGCGGATGCCATGACGACGGCGAAAACCTACCGGGCGACGGGGATTAATTTGAAGGGGTCTCCCCTGGGGGAGGCGGATCTGCTGCTGACGATTTTGACGGCGGAGCATGGGCTGCTGCGGGCGGTGGCTCCGGGGGCGCGTAAGCCGAAGTCGAAGATTGGCGGGCGGACGGGTTTGTTCGTGGTGAATCAACTTTCCCTAGGGCGGGGGCGATCGCTCGATCGCATTCATCAGGCGGAGGCGATCGCGTCCTATCCGCGCCTCAGTGAGGATTTGGGGAAGCTGACGGCGGGGCAATATTTGGCGGAGATGGCGCTGCACCAGGCCCTGAGTGAACAGCCCCAGGTGGAATTATTTGGGAGCTTGACCGGGGCGATCGCGGCGGTGGAGGCGGTGAATGTGGCGGGGGGCGGTGCCGATCGGGCGGCGGCGGTGGTGGCGGCCCTGAGCCGAGGGATTTATGGTCTGCTGGCGATCGCGGGGGTGACGCCCCAGGTCTTTGACTGTGCCCTGAGCCAGGTGCCCCTGCGGCCCCCGGACCCCTCGGGCGATCGCGATCGCTGGCGGGTGGGGTTCAGTGCGGCGGCGGGAGGAGTGGTGTCCCTGGAGGCATTGGCCCAGGTGGATGGGCGGGAGTTGCTGGCGGCGCGATCTGGCGATCGATCCCGCGATCGGCCCCATGATCGATCTGGCCCCGCTCCCCCTTCGGCCCCGCCGCCGCTCCCTGGCCAGTTGATGCCCCTGCGGTTGGATGCGGTGGAGTTGGCGGCCCTGCGATCGCTGGCCCAACCGGAGGAGCCTCCCCCCTTTTCCCTGGACACTTGGGTGCGGGTGGAGCGATCGCTTCGGCATTACACCCAATACCATTTTGGTAAGCCCATCCGCTCCGCCGCCCTTCTGGATACCTACGTCCGCCGTTAACCCTGCCTAGCGCCCCATGTCCCGCGTGTCCCAGTCCCCTAACTCGACGCCCCCCACCAACGCCCAGCCCAGCGGCCCCAACCGCCGCCCCGGCTCGGGCAAAAATCGTCCTCCCGGCCAGGGTGCGCCGGACAGCAGCAGCGATCGCGGTTTGCCGGAACGCAGCGCCCGACCCACCGAGCCCCCCGCGATCGCTCCGTCGGCCCCGGAAGCGTCCCCCACAAGCTGTGATCACGACGCGGACCATGACCCGAGCGAACCGGGCGGCTTTTGGCCCGTCCTCCGAAATCGCAACTTCCTGACCCTGTGGGGCGGCCAGGTTTTTTCGCAGATTGCCGATAAGGTCTACCTGGTCATGGCGATCGCCCTCATCGCCAGCCACTACCAGCAGCCGGACCAGGCCATCAGCGGCTGGGTGTCTGCCATCACGATCGCGTTCACCATCCCCGCCGTTCTCTTCGGCTCCGTGGCGGGGGTGTATGTCGATCGCTGGTCCAAGAAAGCCGTCCTCGTCGCCACCAACCTGGCTCGGGGCTTGCTGGTCTGGACCGTTCCCCTGGTGGTACTCCTGGGCGATCGCGGCCCCAGCCTCACCCTGTTGGGCCATCCGATCCCCTTTGGCTTCTTCCTGCTGCTGGCGGTCACCTTCGGCGTGTCCACCCTCACCCAATATTTCGCCCCCGCCGAACAGGCCGCCATCCCCCTGATCGTCCCCCGGCGGCACCTCCTGTCCGCCAACAGCCTCTACACCACCACGATGATGGCCTCGGTGATCATCGGGTTTGCCATTGGTGAACCGGTCCTGGCCCTGGCGAATCATCTGGTGGCGAGCTTCGGGGGCAGCGCGGATCTGGGGCAAGAACTCCTCGTCGGCGGCAGCTACGCGATCGCGGGGAGCCTGCTACTGCTCCTCAAAACCGGCGAAACCCAGCACCTGGAACGGCAGGAATTTCCCCACATCCTCGACGATCTGCGGGACGGCCTGCGCTACCTCAGCGGCAAACCCCTGATCCGCAATGCCCTGATCCAACTGACGATCCTGTTCTCGATCTTTGCCGCCCTCGCCGTCCTGGCCGTGCGCCTCGCGGAACTGATCCCCGCCCTCAAGGCGTCCCAATTCGGCGTCCTGCTAGCGGCGGGGGGTGTAGGCATGGCGATCGGCGCAACCCTCCTGGGCCAGTTCGCCACCCGCTATCCCTTTGCGCGGTTGGCCTTGGGGGGCTCGATCGGCGTCGGGGCGGCCCTGGCAACCCTGGCGGCCACCACCACTAACCTGTGGGCGACCATCGCGGCCATCATCGCCCTAGGTATCGCCGCCGCCTTCGTGGGCATCCCCATGCAAACCACCATCCAGCGGGAAACCCCCGAGGCCATGCGCGGCAAAGTCTTTGGGCTGCAAAATAATGCCGTGAATATTGCCCTGAGCTTGCCCTTGGCCCTGGCGAGCGTTGCCGAAACCTGGTTTGGCCTACCCGCCGTATTCCTGGGGCTGGCGGCCCTGGCGATCGCGGGCGGCGTAGCAACCTGGTATATTTCCGTTACAGGATCGGGATCAAGCGAAACCTAAAGTTAACCCTCCGTTATTTACCCCCAAGGCCCCTCACCGCAACTTTAGGCCCCTTGGCATTATTTCCCCCTAGAACCGTCAGAAGAACCGTCAGAGGTTAGTCAAAGCTGAATGCACATCGCGTGGCTGGGCAAGAAATCGCCGTTCTGCGGCAACGTGACCTACAGTCGGGAGATCACCAATGCGCTGCTCGATCGCGGCCATCGGGTTAGTTTTCTCCACTTTGCCCAGGACGACGAGGCGATCGCCCCCGGCCAGGATGTGTGCGAGGTGCCGCTGCCGTTCCTCTACAAGTCGCAGATCTATACGATTCCCACCCTCGGCGCGAGTAAGGTGCTGACGGCGGCCCTGCGGGATCTCAACCCCGATGTGGTCCATGCGTCCTTGACCCTTTCGCCCCTGGATTTTGTGCTGCCGGAGATCTGCGAGGCGCTGAATTTGCCCCTAGTGGCGACGTTCCACACGCCCTTTGACCGCAAGCGCCGCAATTTCACGTCCGGCACCCAGCATTTGACCTATCAGCTCTATGCGCCCTTTTTGGCGAACTACGATCGCACGATCGTCTTTTCGCAGATCCAGCGGGAGGTGCTGATTAAATTGGGGGTTGCGCCGGAGCGGGTGTGTGTCATCCCCAACGGCGTCGATGTGCAGAAATATGCCCCCGGCCCGTCGAATTTCCGGCAGCAGTTGGGGGTGCGGCGATCGTTCACCTACCTGGGGCGCATTGCCCAGGAAAAGAACGTGGAAGCGCTCCTGAAGGCGTGGAAACAGGCGGAGATGCCCCCGGACTGCGGTCTGGCGATCGTGGGGGATGGGCCGCTGCGCCCGTCGCTCCAGGCGTTCTATGGGGACGATTTGGGGGTGAAGTGGCTGGGGTTCGTGGGGGATGAGCAGCGGCGCATTGAGATTTTGCGCGGCACGGATGTGTTCATTTTGCCGTCGTTGGTGGAGGGTTTGTCCCTGTCGCTGCTGGAGGCGATGGCCTGCGGGACCGCCTGTTTGGCGACGGATGCGGGGGCCGATGGGGAGGTGCTCGAAGGGGGCGCGGGGGTGGTCCTGAGTACCCAGCGGGTGCCGGTGCAGTTGCAGACGCTGTTGCCCCTGTTTGCGGAGCATGAGGACATGACGGTGATGCTGGGGCAGAAGGCGCGCCAGCGGGTGCTCGATCGCTATACCCTCCGGGACAATATCAGTCGGCTGGAGGCCCTCTATGATGGGGTGCTGACTCGGCCTGCGTCGTCTCCGTCGTCGCTGCCCCTGACGCGATCGCTGCTGTAGGCGGTTGGGGCGGCGCGATCGCGGTTCGAGTTTTCTATTGGATCATTTGATCGGTTCGAGATCGATATTCTGTCGTTAGGGCAAAGTTCCAGAGTTCATGGCGGTTTTACACGGTAGCTGGCAACCTCACGGGCAACGGTTATTCCTCTGGGGGGAGGTGTGGCGCTCGGTGGAGGGGCGATCGCCGGGGCGCTGGGAAATTCCTGAGCATCCGAGGGCGATGGATCCGGCCCAGTTGAAGGATTGGTTGCTGGAGCTGGGGAAATCGGGGGTGTTGGGCGATCGCGCCTTAGACAACCTGAAGCAGTGGCCCGTGAAGCAGGTGGCCCTGGGGTTGCCGACGGTGCCGGAAAGCCCTAGCCCGCTCCATTCCGGTACGCCGCCGGAGCCGGAGATGGCCGTTGCGCTCCAGCCTTGGTGGGTGCCGGGATTGGCCCTGGATCCGGAGGCGGCGTTGGCCCTGCTGCGATCGCTCCCGTTGGCCGGTGAGGCGACGGAAAGCGGTTCGTTTGTGGGCAGTGATTTGCGCTTTTGGAGCCATGTGGCCCGCTGGGCGCTGGATTTGCAGGCCCGCAGTAAGGCTTTGCCAACTTTGGCCGTGGCCGCCGACGGGAGCCCCACGGCCCAATGGACGGCGCTGCTGGAAAGTGAGGGCGATCGCCTGCGCCTGTCGCGGTTGGGGCGGTTGATGCCTGCGGCGTGCCGGTTCTATCAGCGGTTGGAGCGATCGCCGGAGGCCATGGCGGCGGCGGCAAAAACCAAGGCGGGGCGGGGGGCCGTGGGGGCGCGATCGCGATCGACCGGCAGCCGTCCATTGACCTTCACCTACGAACCGCCGTCCCTAGAATTGCCCCTGTCGCCCCGTTTGCTGCTGTCCACCTTCCTGGCTGCGGCGATGGATGTGCAGATGCGCGCGATCGCGGGAACCCTGCCGCTGCCCGGTGAACGCCGCGTCGCCGCCACCAAAAGCCGCACCGCCGCCCGTGGGGGCCTCGCCACCGCAACGCCCTTGGATCCCCCCGTGCGCGATTGGCTCTCGGGCCTGGGGGCCAAAACCGCCACCTGCCAAAGCCCCCTCGCGGAGTTGATGCCCCTGGGCAAGGCCCTCCACACCTGGACCGCTTCCCTGCAACAGGCGGATCAGCCCACCGCCGACGGTCCCGCCGCGATCGGCACCAACACGTTCCGGGTGGCGTTTACATTGCGGCCCCCCGACGGCCCCGACAGCAAAACCTGGACCCTGGCCTACGGCCTCCAGCCCCTCGACGATGACGCCACCTGGGTGAGCGCCGCTGACATCTGGCGACATCCCGTGGCCTATCTACAAATTGGCGATCGCGTCCTCGCCCGCCCCCAGGAAACTTTATTAAAAGGTCTTGGCTTAGCGGCACGGATTTTCCCCGCGATCGAACCGAGCCTCAACGACGCCGCCCCCGACGGCTGCCCCCTCACCCCCGTCCAGGCGTACCAATTTATTAAAGTGTTTGCGTGGCGGTTCCAGGACAGCGGCCTCGGCGTGGTGCTACCGGCCAGTCTGCGGGAGCGCGAAGGGTGGGCCAGCCGCTTGGGCCTGCGGGTGAGCGCCGAGGTGCCCGCCAACCTGGGCAACAATCGCCTCGGCCTCAGCGGCTTACTAAACTTCCGCTGGGAATTGAGCATCGGCGGCCAAACCCTGTCCCAAAAAGCCTTTCAGAAACTCATCGCCCAAAGCAACCTGGAGGAATTGCCCCTGGTGCAGATCGGCGACGAGTGGGTGGAACTGCGGCCAGCGGACGTGCGCGCGGCCCAGGACTTTTTTGAAAAGCGCCAGGGACAGGCGGCCCTGAGCCTGGAGGACGCCCTGCGCATCGGCACCGGGGACACGCCGACGATCGATAAACTGCCGGTGGTGGAATTTGAGTCGTCGGGCCTGCTGGATGAGTTCATGGGCGTCCTCCAGGACAACCAGAGTTTGGCCCCGCTGGCGGCTCCGGATACGTTCCAGGGTACACTGCGGCCCTACCAGGAGCGGGGGCTGTCGTGGCTGGCGTTCATGGAGCGCTGGGGTCTGGGGGCCTGTTTGGCGGACGATATGGGCCTGGGGAAAACCATTCAGTTGATTGCCCTGCTGCTGCATTTGAAGGGGACCGAGGCGCTGAATGGGCCGGTGCTGCTGGTGTGTCCCACGTCGGTGATGGGCAACTGGCTGCGGGAGGCGAAGAAGTTTGGCCCGTCTTTGCGGGTGATGATCCACCATGGCGATCAGCGGCTGAAGGGGAAGGCGTTGGCCCGCAAGGCGGCGTCGCTGGATTTGGTGATTACGAGCTATGCCCTGGTGTTCCGCGATGAGATGACGTTGCAGCCGGTGCCCTGGCGGGGGATTGTGCTGGATGAGGCGCAAAACATCAAAAATTCGGACTCGAAGCAGGCCCAGGCGGTGCGGCGGCTGGTGGATCCGGAGGAGGGAACGATCGCGGCTCCTGAGGATGGGGAAGAGGCGATCGCGCGATCGCGGCCGTTCCGCATTGCCCTGACGGGGACGCCGGTGGAGAATCGCCTGTCGGAGCTGTGGTCGATCCTGGATTTTCTGAATCCGGGCTATTTGGGGGCCAAGAATTTCTTCCAGCGGCGCTTTGCGGTGCCCATTGAGCGCTATGGGGATGGGGCGTCGCTGCGGACGTTGCGATCGCTGGTGCAGCCGTTCATTTTGCGCCGATTGAAGACGGATCGGACCATCGTTCAGGATCTGCCCGAAAAGCAGGAAATGACGGTCTATTGCGGCCTGTCGGAAAAACAAATGGGCCTCTATCAACAGTTGGTGGAGCGGGCTTTTGCGGCGATCGCGGAAAGCCAAGGAATCCAGCGCCGGGGGCAAATCCTGGCCCTGCTGACGCGCCTCAAACAGGTCTGCAACCATCCGGAATTGCTCGGGGATGCGGTTTTGGAGGATTTGAGTAGTCTCAATGCCAATGCCAGTGACAGCGCCAGTGGCAGTGCCGCCGAGGATCTTCCGGACGATGGCGGCGAAACCCTGGCGGCGGATCCGGCGGCGGGCAAACTCAGTCCCCAGGATTCCCCCAAGCTGGAGCGCCTGTGCGAAATGCTCGAGGAGGTGGTGGCGGAGGGCGATCGCGCCCTGCTATTCACCCAATTCGCCCAGTGGGGCCACCTGCTGCAACCCTACCTGCAAAAAATCCTGGGCCAGGAGGTGCTGTTCCTCTACGGCGGCACGCCCCAACCCCAGCGGGAGGCGATGATCGACCGGTTCCAGAACGATCCCCAGGGGCCAAAGCTGCTGATCCTGTCCCTCAAGGCGGGGGGCGTGGGCCTGAACCTGACGCGCGCCAACCACGTCTTCCACTACGATCGCTGGTGGAACCCGGCGGTGGAAAACCAGGCCACCGATCGCGCCTTCCGCATCGGCCAAACCCGCAATGTCCAGGTCCACAAATTCGTGTGCAGCGGCACCCTAGAGGAAAAAATCCACGACCTGATCGAAAGCAAAAAGGCCCTGGCGGAACAGGTGGTGGGCACCGGCGAAAGCTGGCTGACGGAGCTGGATACGGATGCCCTGCGGGATCTGCTGCTGCTGGATCGCACGGCGGCGATCGGTTAGGAATGGCCGGATCTCTGACCCAATCGGATCCAAGATGCCGCAAGGGTTTCAGGGAAATTGACAACGCCTCCCGCCGGGGGGAATCGGGAACGGGGGAACGGTGACATGAAAGGGCGTCAGTTGGGCAGCCGCGCGATCGCGGGACTCCAGACCCAAATCCTTGAGAGGTTGGGGGAGCGGGCCATGGTTCCCAAGCCCCTGCGGTGGCTCCACGGCCAGCGCAACCGCTGGAGTCCGGCCATCGGGGGGGGCATTTGCCTGCTCATGCTGGGGCTGCCGTTGCTGTATCCCCTGACCCGCGATCGCGATCGCACCTACATCCAAACCGTCGAACAGCGGCCCCTCAGCGCCTTCCCCGATCGCCCCTCCTGGCGCGACTGGCTCTATCGCGGCACCTACCAGCAGCTCAACGCCTACCTGGCCGATCGCCTGCCCCTGCGCAGTACCTTCATCCAAACCAAGGGCACCCTAGAGCGGCAACTCTTTGAGCAAAACCGCAACCGGGACGTGGACCTCGGCGGCGACGGCTGGCTGTTCTATCGCAACAGCTACGGCCTGCGGGACGGCCAAGATGGCGATCGCTACACCCCCGAACGGGTGGACTACGCCCTCGAAAGCCTGCGCCGCTACCTGGCGTGGCAGACCGCCGGCCAAACCCGCGCCCAACTGCGCATCGCGATCGCCCCGAGCAAACACACCCTCTATCCCGAACATCTGCCCCCCGCCGCCCGCCGCGATTTAAATAAAACCCAGGTCAGCCGCGATCGCCTCCACCAGGCCCTCATCAACAGCCCCGATCCGCGTTTGGTGGACCTGTGGAGCGCCTACCGCAGCGCCAAACCCCAAATTTCCCAGCGGCTCTACTACCGCGAAGACACCCACCACACCCCGCGCGGTGCCCTGGTGATGGTGGAAGCCCTCGTCAATGCCTTTGTCCCCCAGCGTTTCGCCACCGCCCGCCTAGTGGCCCGCCCCGGCGATCGCGTCGAAACCGGCGACCTGCGGCGGATGCTCGGCCTCGCGGCGATCTTGAATGACCCCAGCGATCCGGTCTACAGCCTAGAGCGGCCCCGCATTGGTGAAGCGGGCGTGGAGACCGATCGCGGACGATTTGCCACCGTTGCCGACGCGATCGCCCAGGATCAGGTGATTAGCGATCGCAATCGCCGCTTTGTCCTGCACTACCGCAGCGGCGGCGACCCCCTCGTGCCGGGGCGCACCCTCGTGGTGGGCGACTCCTTCATGCACCCCCTCGCCCTGGGGCCATTTTTTGAGTCCGCCGAGTTCTATCACCACAACGTCCTGCCCCAAAATCTCCTGATGGCGGCCCCCCTCACCTATGATCAAATCCTCCTGCAACGGGTGGAACGGCTTGCCCTGAGTTTTCTGGAAACCTTGCCCCGTTTAGGGGATCCCCTCGGTTGGTGGCGCAGCAACATCACCCCAACCCTCTGGAGCGCCACCCCCCGACAACCGGCGAGCGTCCGTCCCCTCAATGGCACCGAACTGGAACGGCGCGGCGATCGCTGGATCGTCAGTGGCCCCACCGCCAGCGATCCACCCCGGCTGCTGCTGCCGGTGCCCCCGGTGAGGGCGGGCAAAACCTATGTCCTGCGGCTCGCCTTCGAGGCCCAGCGGCCCGGTCAAGCCCAGCTTTATTACCCCACCGGCACCCGCCGGGGCGATGCGGCCCCCATGATCCGCGTCAATTTCGCCGCCGGAGCGGGGGAACTGTTTTTCCTCGTCCAAAGCGTCAACGTCCAGCCGGACTGGCACCTGACCTGGGAAAAGGGCACGGAGCAAATCCAAATCGACGCCCTTGAACTGCGGGAGTTGCCCTAGGCGCGGCTGGCCGATCGCACCGCCGTCCCCAGCCAGTCCGCCAGGATCGTGACGGCCCCGAAGGCGAGCAAGGTCACGGCCACGGCCCCGTAGTCAAAACTGCTGGTCTGTTCCGCCAACAGTCGCCCCAACCCCCCGGCCCCCACGAGGCCAACGACGGTGGTGGCCCGGATGCACAC
Source organism: Cyanobacteriota bacterium (assembly GCA_022402445.1). Lineage (GTDB taxonomy): Bacteria > Cyanobacteriota > Cyanobacteriia > CACIAM-69d > CACIAM-69d > MS008. The sequence goes on from JAKRSF010000008.1 coordinate 570,262, forward strand.
CTCCCAGCGGTAGAGGATGTAGGCCAAAAAGCGCGGCCACACCCGGGGCAATATGCCGTAGCTGAACACTTGCAGATCCGATGCGCCGCCCGCCGCGATCGCGTGGAGGGGCCGTTCATCCAGATTTTCGACGGTTTCCGCCATCAAACGCCCCAAAATGCCCAGGTTATGGAGGCCCAGGGCAATGCCGCCCGGTAAAATGCCGGGAAACAGGACAAACAGGCACAGCAAGGCCCAGATGGGCTCCGGAATGGCCCTGGCGATCAGCAACAGCAGGCGGGCGCTGCCCCACAGGATCCAACCGCCCCAGGATTGCCGCCAAGATTGCTCGCGGCGATCGCCCCCGAAGGCCGAGCGGGTCAAGGTGAGATTGCGGGCGGCCAAAAAGGCAAAGATCGTCCCCCCGGCTCCGGCCACCGCGATCGCCAGGGTTGCCATCGCCAAGGTGTCCCGGCAGGGTTCCCACAGGTCTAAAAATTGCTCCCAGGGCAACGGCCAGAGGCGATCGCCCATCCGTTGCAGCCGCTCCCAGGTTTGGGGTGCCCATAGTTTTTGGTAGTCGGCCCCCAGGGTGCTAAAACTCACGATGGTTAGGATCAAGGCCGCGATCGCGGAGCCCCACAAAAAGCGCGATCGCCCCGCCCCATCGCCTCGAACCGGGCCCTGACCTGGGGATGGAGTTGGCTTGGGACCGTGGGTGAGATCTAGGCGGGTCGGCGTACCCAGGCGCGATCGCACCGCCCCGCTCCACCAATCCGTCAGGCCCGTCAGCAGCGCCAGCGCCGCCAATAGCGTCCACAGTTGCCCATAGCGCAGCGATCGCAAACTCAGCAAAATCTCATAGCCCAGACCCCCCGCCCCAATGATGCCCAGGACCGCCGCCGATCGCAGGGCACATTCAAAGCGATAGAACCCATAGGCCAGCAAATTCAAAAACGCTCCCGGCAGCAACCCATAGCAAAAGGCCCCCAAGGGCGACGCCCCCGCCGCCAGCAGCGCCTGAAACGGTTCCGGCGGCGTCTCATCCAAAATTTCCGAAAACACCTTCGCCACCGCCGCCCCAAAGGGCAACGCGATCGCCGCGATCGCCACCAGCGGATCGAGGCCAAACAAACTCACAAAAAGCAGACCCCAGATCGCCTCATGGATTGCCCGGGGCACCGCGATCGCCGCCCGGATCGCCAGCCACGGCCCCCCGGCCCCCGCCGCCACACCGGGCCACACCGCCCGCCACAGCAGCCGCGAGCCCAGCAGCCCCCCCACCGCCCCCAGCCCCAGACTCGCCACCGTCCCGCACACCGCAAACGCCAAAGTCTTGAGCGTCGCCGCCCCCACCACCGCCAAAAACTCCGGGCTCAGCTCCGGCGATCGCGCCGCCCCCACAAACCGCCCCACCAGCACCCAGCCGCCCCCATTGAGCCAGGGCCGCCCATCCCCGATCGCCACCGCCAGCACCCAGGCCACCCCCACCAGCAGCGGCAGCAGCCACGGCCATTGGCGATCCAGCGGAAACGGCCGCCGCCCCACAACCTTCACCCCCGCCGCCCCCTTCGCACCCCCTCGCGCCCCCCCTCCAGCCATCTCAACCCCAAACAAAAAGCCCAAGCAACTAGACGCAAACCGCGATCGCCAAAAGCAATGGGAGGATCAGGGCACAACACCCCAATCCCCCCATCGTTCGACTGCTCAGCCCCAAAGCCCCCGGAAAACCTCCCGAAGGCCCAGGCTAGGGACGAACCCCCCGATCAACCGCCTCCAATCCTGAAGGCAACTTCACGGGTCGTTACAGATCCCCACCCCGGAAGGCGAGGATGAAAATCACGATCGGACCCGCGATCGTAATGGCCCCAACTGCCGACAGTTGCGCCACCACGATCCAGTTAATACCACCGAAAATTTCTAGAATTCCATCCATGACGGTACCGCTCCTCCCCGGCGGGTGCTGCTCGCTACTACCTTGATTGAATTTAACCAGCCTGACGGCCGTTTTTGAAAGTTCGATTAAAATAACCTGGATTATCTTAAGGGCGATCGCGATCGCCTTTTAAGAAACTTAACAAAACTCTAGGGAGGTGGCCCCAGCCCCGTTTTGGGGGTACCCTCACCTAGTCCTCCTCCCCCCCAATTCCCCCGCCATGGCCACCTGGCAATGCGTCCAAAACTGCGGAGCCTGCTGCCACCTCGATCCGAGCGATCGCCCGGACCTGGACACCTATCTGCCCCCCGAGGACCTCGCCCACTACCTGAGCCTGGTGGGCCTCGACGGCTGGTGCATCAACTACGATCGCGTCGAGCGCCGCTGCAAGATCTATGACGATCGCCCCTGGTTCTGCCGGGTGCAGCTCTCCACCTTCCAGGCCATGTTTGACATCGAAGCGGAAGAACTCAACGACTTTGCGATCGACTGCTGCCGCGACCAGATCGCCGGGGTTCACGGCCCCCGCAGTGCGGAAATGCAGCAATTTGACCGGGCCGTGGGCTACCTGATCCTGCCGGACTAGGGCAACCATCCCGCCGCCGCCGGTCCCCCTAGACCCTGCCGGGAGCGCTCCCCAGGTTGTAGTCTAGTTAAGGATCATCTAACGATCCGGGTCAGATTCCCCCCCGGCGATCGCCGCCCTGGGAATGGCCCCCCCTTCCACCGTATTTCGGGACTTTGACTCGTGGCATCAGACGCGCATTCCCCCCAACAACCCCCCTGGCTGGCTGAGATCCTGGCGAGCGATCGCCTCACGGACGCCCAACGGGATCAGGCGAAGTGGATGGGGGACACCTATGAACTGCTCATGGAACTCAGCCGCTTTAGCCTCAGTGAGTACAGCGAGCAGGTGCAGAATTTAGATCGCATCAGTCTGATGGCGGGGCGGGCGCTGCTGCTGGCCCAGCGGGTGCAGCCCCTGGCCCAAACCCTGGCGGGGCCAGCCACGTCCGATTCTGCCCGGAGCTAGGGCCGTGGGCGCGTGGTGAGTGACCCGAGCCTGAGTACCCTGGCGGCGCTGCCGGTGTGGGGCTTGGCCCTGGTGCTGGGGGCATCGGTGGGCAGTTTTTTGAATGTGGTGATCTACCGGCTACCGGCGGGCCTGTCGCTGGTGTCGCCCCCGTCCCGGTGCCCCCGCTGTTTCTATCCCCTCAGTTGGTTTGAGAATGTGCCGATCGCGGGGTGGCTGGGGCTGCGGGGCCGCTGTCGCCACTGTCGGGCCGCGATCGCGGTGCGCTATCCCCTGGTGGAGGCGGCGATGGCGATCCTGTTCCTGGTGATTTTGGGACGCTTTGGGGCCAATGGCACGGCCTTCGGCTACTGGATTTTTGCGGCATTTTTGCTGGCCCTGGCCCTGATCGATGCGGACACCAAAACCCTGCCCAATCGCCTTACGCAACCGCTGCTGATCCTGGGGCTGCTGTTCCAGGGGCTGACGGCGGGGGGGCCGGGGCTGGTGGCGGCGGCCCTGGGGGCGGTGGTGGGCCTGTGGAGTTTTGATGCGATCGCCCTGATTGGGTCCTGGGTTTTTGGGCGCACGGCCATGGGGGCCGGGGATGGAAAGCTGGCCGCCGCGATCGGCGCGTGGTTGGGGTGGTCGCTGCTGCTGCTGGCGGTCTTCCTGGCCTGTTTGCTCGGGGCCGTCTGGGGCGTGGGGGCGGCCTATGGGGGCTGGCGCGATCGCCGCCAAACCCTGCCCTTTGGCCCCTTCCTGGCCCTGGGGGGACTGATTGCCCTCCTGGGGGGCTCGCACCTAATTGCCCTGTACCTGAACCTGAGCGGCCTCGGCTCGATTCTGCCCGCCCCGTGACCGCTCCGGCCGCTAGCTAATCGCCCAGAGGGCCGCCGCCGCCGCCGCCCCGGAGGTCACCGCCACCGCCGGTTCCCGAGGGGTGGCCATGCTCCGGAGCCGTCCCCACCAGGACCAGCGCCCAGGACGCACCCGCCGCGATCGCGATCGCACCTCCCCCGCCCCCGTCCCATACAAATCCAGCCGCACCTGCCCCCAATACACCTGCGGGAAGCGGCCATAGTCCAAATCACACGCCTCCAGCACCCGCCGAATGCGGCCATAGCGCCATTGGGACCAGGCCCACAGCACCCGCCACGACTCATCCTGCCAGCCCGCCGCCGCGATCGCCGGCACCACCTCCGCCTCCAACTCGGGCAAATACACCCCCAGCCAAAACTCCATCAACCCCCCATAGCCCGGATTCGCGATCGCCGTACCCGCCAAAATCTCCGCCCGCGTCACCCCAAAGCGTACCAGCACCTCCCTCGGGAAATAGCACACCCCCTGGCGAGCATCCTCCTGCAAATCCCGAAGATTGTTATAAAACTGGTCCAAAATCCCCAAATTCCGCGCCAGGGGCCGCTCCGCATCCGTCAAAAACGGCAACACCTGAAAAAATGACCCCGCCAAGCGATCCAGCATCCGCCGATGATCCGCCAGGGTCTCCAACTCCAGATCCACCCGGTGGTACTCCCGAATCGCCTCCAGATAGCGATCCCAAGCCATGGCAGCCGCGTGCTCAATGATACTGCCATCCGCCCCAAACCACCGCTCCGCGATCGCCCCCAGAACATCCCGCCCCGTCTCCACTTCCCCCACGCCCCCCGTCGTCAGCAACTCCCGCCAAGCGTGACAAAAACGACTAAAACCAACCGGGGAGTTTTCATCACCTTCATGACCATATAAAAGACAATCCTCCGCCAGCCGATCAATGGATCGAATCCACCGAATTCGCTCAATCCACTCCCCACGAACATAGGGGGTCAGACCCATCACCCAGGCCGCATTATCGTCATCCTTAAGGGAATCATCCGTCATAGCTTGGTACAGGGAAGAGCCCACCAAGGGGGCTATTGATTGATTGTCCATGATGCACCCAACGCGCCCTGTTTTGGCCAGCATTCGGGAGCCGCATCCTTTGCAGCACCGAGAATACGGCGATTATCTCGAATTGAGATCCAATGAACTAATCCTGAAGAATTAGTTACCCATGACGGCCTGCTTGCAGGTCTTATTAGATTACCCTTGCCCGGATTTGACGGGAATAATCAACCATCGTCAACCTTGTCAGCAAGCCAGGAAGTTCCTACCTTAGGGGCCGTCTAGACTCGGGTCTATTCTACGGCGTTTTTTCTGTGCGTGGCGATGGCTGATCGGTCCAGTTTTTGGGAAGGATTCGGGGGTGTCGGGGGGCCGTGAGGGTGGGGTTGGGGGCTTTGCGTGAGGGGGATTTATGGGGCGGCGACGCCGGGGGAATCGGGCGGGGGATGGCTTCGGCTTTTGCGGAGATGGGCTGTGGCGCATCCGTATTTCTACGACCTTGCCATGGGGAAGGTTAGGGGTTGGTTTTGGGAGGACGGCGGCGGCGGGGGTGGCGGGGGCAATGGGGGGGAGGCGGCGGACCGGATAAGGCCGAATAAAACTGTAAAATTCTAGGGCTCAGTGCTCAGCGATCGCGATCGCCCCCAGTTGAAGGCGGGGCGGGGGTGGGGTTGGGCCTGGGGACGGCCCCTGGGCCATGGATCCCTATGAAGTGTAGTGTCCTGTTGTTTGGATTTTTGGTTGATTTAGGGTTGCGCTTGTCGCCCGTTATCGCCCGTTGCCGCCCGTTGTTGTGTTGTCTGTTGTTGCCCATTGTCGGGAGCGATCGCCCTCATGTCTCTATTTGACTGGTTTGCCAATCGTCGCAAAGCGGACCCCCTCAGCCAAGACCAGCAGGAGCGAGAGATCGCGGACGGTTTGTGGACCAAGTGCGACGCCTGCGGGGTTTTGGCCTATACGAAGGATTTGCAGGCGAACCAGATGGTTTGCCTCGAATGCGGCCACCACATGCGGGTGTTCAGTGACGATCGCATCGCCCAGCTTGCGGATCCGGGCAGTTGGGTGCCCCTTGATGAGGGGGTGCAGCCGGTGGATCCGCTGGGGTTTAAGGATCGCAAGTCCTACCGCGATCGCCTCAAGGAGGCCCAGAAAAAGTCCGGCCTGTCCGATGCGGTGCAAACGGGCCTCGCCCGCCTCGATGGGCAGCCCTGCGTGCTGGCGATCATGGACTTTCGGTTCATGGGGGGCAGTATGGGCTCGGTGGTGGGGGAGAAGATCACCCGCGCGATCGAGCAGGCCACCCGCGATGGCGTCGGCGCGATCGTCCTCTGTGCGTCCGGCGGGGCGCGGATGCAGGAGGGGATGCTCAGCCTGATGCAGATGGCCAAAATTTCCGGAGCCCTCGATCGCCACCGGGAGGCGGGCTATCTATATATTCCCGTCCTCACCCACCCCACCACCGGCGGCGTCACCGCCAGCTTTGCCATGCTGGGGGATTTGATCCTGGCGGAGCCGAAGGCCCTGATCGGCTTTGCGGGGCGGCGGGTGATTGAACAAACCCTGCGGGAAAAGTTGCCGGACAATTTCCAGACGGCGGAATATTTGCAGCAGTACGGTTTTGTTGACGCGATCGTGCCGCGCACCCAGCTCAAACGCACCCTGGCGCAACTGCTGCGGATGCACCAAAAGCCCAAAGTTGACGGGGCGATCGCCCCCCAGGACACCCCCCAGGGCACCCCAGCGGCCCTCCCCCAGGGCTAGAAATTGGCGGCCAGGGCACCGTCCTAACTCCCCAAGGCCCGCAATAATCCGTCAACAATCCGTCCCCAGAGCCAGCGGCAAACCGTTGTACTATTAGGGATAATTTGCGGGCACGGCTCCCGAGATGGGATCGGGGGAGTTCCATGCACCCAGCCCAGTTTTTTGGCGCGGAATCCCATGGCACCCCATAAGAGAAAAATTTCCCTAGCCCTCCCCTAACTGACTTTTAGAGACCATCAGACAAACGTCTAGAGAGAAACTATGCTGAGAAAGTGCTTTTTGCTGGCCGTGGCGGCAGTTTTTCTAATGCTGCAAGTGGCGACTCCGGCGAACGCGGTCGAAATGGATGAGGCGCTGCGGACGGTGAAGCTGAACGAGGCGGGCCAGGAAGTGGTCCTGACCATGGAGCAGGTGGCCCTTGGGAAGAAGCTGTTCAATGACACCTGCGCCCAGTGCCATGCGGGTGGGGTGACGAAGACCAGCCCGGATTTGGACCTGTCTACGGAGTCCTTGGCGGGGGCGATTCCGACCCGTGACCACATCGAAGGGTTGGTGGACTACATGAAGAATCCGACTTCCTATGATGGGGAGCTGGAGATCTATGAAATGCACCCGAGCACCCGCAGTGCGGATATCTATCCGGAGATGCGGAACCTGACGGATGATGAGCTCTACGCGATCGCGGGCCATGTGCTCAGCCAGCCGAAGGTGATTGGTGCCCGTTGGGGTGCTGGCAAGACGCGCTATTCCACCTGATCCCTGGCCGATCAATCTTGCCCATGGATCTAAGCCCCTGAGGGGTTGATCTAAGGTGGCCATTGCCCATACCCGAGGTGTTTCCTAGCTTGGAAGCCTCGGGTATTTTGCTGGGGGGCGATCGGGATAATTGCACCCGTTGGGCTCCTGCGGCACCATCAAAGGGCCCCCGCAGGGGTAGACCCAATACGCTGGCTCCCGTGGCCCGAATCCTATGAATTTCTCGATGTTTCGCTCGATACGATGCGCGAACCGTAACCCCTTGGCCGTGGGACGGCTGCGCCCCTGGCTCTGGGCCTTGGTGGGGGCGATCGCCCTGTGGAGTTGGGGGACACCGGCGGGCTGGGCCGACGCGATCGATCCCTACGTGCGGCGCTACCTCCAGCCCGACACCGCCGCCCTGCGGGTGGACGCCAGCGGCAAGCTCAAATCCTTCTCCGCCGAAGCCCTCTCGGCGGGCAAACAAATTTTTGGGGAAAGCTGCCTCAACTGCCATGTGGGCGGCTCCACCCTGGCCAACCCCCTCGTGTCCCTGTCCCTGACGGATCTGGCCGGGGCGACGCCCCCCCGAGATACCCTCACGGGGCTGGTGGCCTACATGCGCCATCCCCTGACCTATGACGGCGACGACGAGAACTACTACTGCCGCGAGGTGCCCGAAAGCTGGCTGAGCGATGGGGAGCTGGAAAATGTGGCGGCCTTCATCCTGCGGGCGGCGGAACTGGCTCCGGGCTGGGGGGGCGATCGCTTCTCCCCCTAGGGCAAAGACCTCTGGGCAGCTTGCCTATCCCTCAGAATCCAGGGGGCAACTCCGCGATCGCGCGGTCCCCCGGGGTTCCATTTGACAGGCCCTTGATTGCCAAAAGGCAAAAAATCCCCATTCCCCGCCCCCAAAGGTTCTAAGAAGCACCACAGGGCGATAGAATCTGTGGAGATTCAATAGCACGTTCTCGAAAGTCAATTAGCGATTCAAGAGCCACAAAACATGATGCGTTCATTAAAGGCAACTGCCCGCCGCTTTGCGATGGGCACGCTGGCATTTGTGCTGTCCATCGGCGCACTGGTGGGATTCGCGTCGGCTGCCAATGCCGCCACCGTTGAGGTGGAGATGACCAACCTGTTGAAATTTGCGCCCGCCTCGGTGAGCGCCAAACCGGGCGACACGATCGTGTGGAAGAACAACGCCGGTTTGCCCCATAACGTCGTGTTTGAGGATGCGTCCAAGCTGGATGCCGATGCCGCCAAGTCCCTGGGCAAACTGCTGGGCAAAGGGGAAACGGAACTGACCCTACCGGCGGATCTGCCGGCGGGCACCTATAAGTACTACTGCACCCCCCACCGTGGTGCGGGCATGGCGGGCGAAATCGTCGTCCAGTAAGGTTTCCTTCGCCGCCCTAGGGCCATGGCGGGCGAAATGCTGGCTCCCTAGGGCGCCGGAACGACCGCCGACTCCGCAGGCCCTTAGAGCCCATCCGGATCGTTTAAATCATCTCAAATCAGACGGATTCACCGTCGCCAAAGCGGGGTAGCCTTCGGGTTGCCCCGCTTTGACCGTTGTGCCCCTTGGATCTAGATCCCCAGGGGAGCATCTGGGGAAATTTGGGTATGGTAGGGATGGGTGTTGAGCATGGGGTCTGGTCCCCTTGGGGAGCGCTACCCAGCGGAGCGAACCGTTGGGGGGGCAGTACACTGGGAAAGACCGTTGATTGGTTGAAAAATGGGGGCAAAAACCCCGCTCTTCTGGGCATGTTAAGGTGTGGTTGGCCGCTGGGCTAGCGGTTTCAGTCTAGGGAGCGACTGTTAGACCATAAGGCCCATCAGAGGTGGAGGCAGGTGCTATGGAGCAGCGGCCCAAATCGTGAGGTTTGGGAATGTCCTTCCCCTTGCGGCGGGGAGATGGTTCAGTTTGGCTGGACTGCTGGATTGGGGATTGTCCTTTGCAATCCGTAGCTAGCGGCTCGGTCTATAAACTGCCCTGAGTTGTACGATTCAGCCATGGCTTCCTGGGGCTAGGCTCCTGAACGGCTGTTTTTAGCGATTACGATCGACGGTCTGCGGTAGCATTTTTTCTTCACGCTTGTCTTTTGGGGTGCTGACCCGGTTCAATACTTGAGCTGTTGCCATGGCTGCTGTGCTGCTCCGCCGCGATCGCGTGCTTCGGAGGTCGTTTCCGGGGTTTGGGATCCGGGTTCTTTGGGCTTAGGGCGGGGGCAGATGGGGTCAGGTTTAGGGTAGGCAAGGTCCAACAGGAGCTAGGTAAGGACGTGGGGAAGAGGGCCGACGATGCGGGGCAGACCGTTCGGATTCCAAGTTGTCAAATCGAGCCACTTCGATGAGTGATAGGAGTTCGGGGGATAGTTTGGGCGTCGCGATCTCGTCTTCCACGGAGCTCGGCACGGTCCAGCGTCAGGCCCGTGAGCAACTGGCCCGGGGGGTTGCCCTGCACCAGCAGCGGGAGTTGGATGCGGCGGTGTTGGCTTTTCGGACGGCGGCGGAACTGTACGAGCGTCTGGGCGATCGCGTGCGGTTGGATCGGGCCTTGAGTGGTTTGGTGCTGTGCTGCTATGAGTTGGGTAACTATACGGCGGTGCTGGAGCGGGCTCAGGATTGGTTGCAACTGGCGCGGGAGTTGAAGAACCATGAGTCGGAGGAGCAGGCCCTGGGGCATTTGGGGAATGCCTGCCGCCATTTGGGGGATTTTGAGCGGGCCATTAGCTATCAGACCCAGAGCTTGACCATTGCGGAGGCCATTGGCGATCGCCAGAGTCAGGTGGCGATTTTGAATAATTTGGCCCTGGCCTATAAGTCCGTGGGCAACCATGCTCAGGCCATTGAGTATCTGAATCAGGCGTTGCTGGTGCTGTCGAGCGATCGCGATGAGCGCGCCGAGGTGCAGGTGCTCAAAAATCTGGCTAATACCTACTACAGCCAGGGGGATCATGGGCAGGCGATGCTGCGCTATGAGCGGCTGCTGAGTTTGGCCCTGGAGCGGGATGATTATCAGTCGGCGGGGCAGGTGCTGCGGAGTTTGGCCAATGCGGCCCGCAATTTGGGGGATTTTGACCGGGCGATCGCCTACTGCAAGCAGCGCCTCTCGGTAATGCGGATTTTGAAGGATCTGCGCGGCGAGGCCCAGACCCTGGGGACGTTGGGGGTGGCCTACGATTCCCAGGGGGATTACTCCAAGGCGATTGAGTACTATCAGCAGCGGCTGGCGGTGGTGCGGCAACTCCAGGAGGTCACCCTGGAGGCGGAGGTGCTCGGGCAGTTGCAGGTGGCGTACTATGCCCTGGGCGATCGCGTGAAGTCCAACCAGTTCATGCGCCAGAGGGATGCCCTGCTGGGATCCCCGGAGGAAGAACCGAGCGCGGAGCAGGATCACCACGTGGAAACCACCGTGAGTGTGCCGCCGGACGATGACAGCAACAACACCGCCGTGCGGGATGTGCGTATTTAGGGGGGGCGGCGAAGGGGGTGGGAGTATTGGACTCGGTGGATGGCGCGGTGGACATCGACGCATTTTTGAGCGGATCAGGGCCGATTTTAGATACCCGCAGTCCGGGGGAGTTCGCCCAGGGCCATGTGCCGGGGGCGCTGTCGTTTCCTCTGTTTGATGATGAGGAGCGCGCCCAGGTGGGGACGTGCTATCGCCAGGAGGGGCCGCAGGTGGCGATGGATTTGGGGTTGGCCCTGGTGGCTCCGAAGTTGGTGCCCATGGTGCAGCGGGCGCGATCGCTGGCCCAGGGTGGGGCATTGCGGATCTATTGCTGGCGGGGGGGCCTGCGCAGCCAGAGTACGGCCCAGTTGCTGACCCTGGCGGGGCTGAAGGTGATCCGGCTGGCGGGGGGCTACAAATCCTTTCGCGGTTGGGTGCGCGAGACTTTGGCGGTGCGGCGGCCGGTGATTACCCTGGGGGGCATGACGGGGACGGGTAAGACGGCGGTGCTGGCGGCCCTGGCGGAGCTGGGGGAATGGGTGCTGGATCTGGAGGATCTGGCGAACCACCGGGGCAGTAGCTATGGGGCGTTGGGGTTGCCGCCCCAGCCGACGACGGAGCATTTTGAGAATTTGGTGGCGATCGCGTGGCGATCGCTGCCCCCGGATCGGCCCATTTGGATCGAGGCGGAAAGTCGGGGCATTGGCACCTGCCGCGTGCCCATTGAGCTGTTCGAGCAGATGATGGCGGCTCCGGTGCTGGAGGTGGTGCGATCGCTCGAGGATCGGATCGAGCATTTGATTGGGGTGTATGGGCAAACGCCTCGGGAGCATCTGTTGACGGCCACCGAGCGCATCCGCAAACGGCTGGGGGGCGATCGCACCCGGCAGGCCCTGGCGCACATTGAGGCGGGGGAGGCGGCGGCGGCGATTAAAATCGTCCTAGGCTACTACGACAAGACCTATCGCTATGACCTGGAGCGGCGGCAGGTGCCGGTTTATCCGGTGGATGCGGTGGGCTGCTCTGCCCTGGAGACGGCGCGGCGGATGGTGGCCCAGGCGCGATCGCTCCCCCGAGTCCAGGGGACCGCTGGGGATGGGGGCGGGGAACCGGGTGCAAGCGGCCGCGATCGCGAGCGGGGGGCCGAAATGCCTGACATGGCCGCTCCACTGCCGAGGCCCTAGGGGGGCGATCGCCGTTGCCTTGGGGAGAATCAAGATCCCAGGGAAAGATCCTAGGGGGAAGTTGGACCGTGAGCGAAGCCCACGACGAGATGGAATTTTTCTGGCCGAGCCCTGGGGCAACGGCTCCGGCCGCTGTGCCACCGTCGGCGGATGCGCCATCGACCCCTGGGGTGGATCCTGGGAAGTCTGCCGATGCGATCGCGGATCCCCCCGCCGCCACGGGAACTGAGGCACCACCGGCGATCGCTCCGCCCCCCCAGCCGCCCAGGCCCCCAGCCAAGCCGCCAGGGAATGCCGCGACGGGCGATCAAACGGGCGATCAAGATGGCGCGCCGCCCACCCCTTCCCCAACCTCTTCCCCAGGGGAGCCGGAGGTCACGGAAGCCCAGGCGGAGGAACTGACCGACACGATCGCGGCGTTGATGGAATTCTTCGACGCGGTGGCGCGGGAGGAACAAACGGGTCCGGCTCCGGGCACCCTATCCACGGCGGCCCCGAGCCCAGCGCCGGAGGAGGCAGCGGCCCCACGGGAGCGGCCCAAGGATTTTGCCCTGGATTTGGAGTGGGATCCGAGCGAGGACTGGACGGATCCGGTCCCCCCCGGTCCTGGCTCTGAACAAACGGAGGGCGCGATCGCCCTGAACCAGTCCTGGACCGCCGAGGCCCAGCCCATGGCCAAAGCTCCGGCGGCTCTTCCAAAGGACGATGCTGCGGGGCCGCGCGATCGCCGGGGGGAGGCCCTAGACCTCGGTTCCCTGGATCTCGATGAAGGCGGGGCTAGCCCATCCGCCGCCGCGATCGCATCCATCGCCCAGGAGGAAGCCATCTTCAGCCCAGGGCAACGGGCCGCCCCCGCCCGCCCCCCGGACACTCCCCCCGATCCTGCACCGGACAGCGCCCCAGGGGCCACCGGGCGATCGCACCGGACCGACCGCACCGCACCGGGCCGCATCGCCAGCGGCATCCCGTGGCCATGGCTGATAACCCTAGCGATCGCGGCGATCGCGGGGACGACCCTATGGATGTCCGGCGGTCCCCGGCGGCTGTTGACCTGGCAAACGGAGCAGGAAATTGATCGCGCCCTGGCCCGCAGTCCGGATTTGGCGGTCTACCGGATCCATGCCACCGTGCGCGGATCCCTGCTGCATTTGGCGGGGCGGGTGCCGTCGGCGGAAATCCGCGATCGCGCCGTCGAGGTGGCTCGCCAGGTGGCCCCGGAGCTAGACATTGACAACGACATTCTGATCCTGCCCATTCCCCCCGCCCCCGGCCAGATGGCCGCCGATGCCAGCCGCCTCGCCGCCGCCCTCAGCCAGCAGCCAGGAACCGCGATCGCCGCCGCCCTCCAGGGGGATACGGTCATCCTGACGGGGGAAACCCTTGAGGGGACGGATCTCAATGGCCTGATCCAGCAATTTGCCGCCATTCCCGGCATCGCCGCCGTGACCAACCGCATCGCCCTGCGGCCCCTCGCCATTCCCCAGCGGATCTATTTCCAGGGGGCTTCGGCAGACATTCCCCCCCCCGATTTCACCCATAAGCTGGGGGCCGTGGCGGAGGTGCTCAAGCGCTATCCCACCCACCGGCTGGCGGTCATTGGCTACAGCCACCCCACGGAAAATGACCCGGCCCTTGGCCTGCGGCGGGCGCAGGTGGTGCGCAATGCCCTGGAGAATTTGGGGGTTGATCGTGCCCGCATTGGGGTGCAGGGGCCGTCGGGGTTGCCGCCGGGACTGGGGGCCAATGATCTGCCGTGGCTGAGCCAGTGTGCGCTGTTTCAGGTGTTGCCGCCGGTGCCGCCGTCGCCCGCGCGATCGCCCGGAGCTTCGGGATCAGGGTCTACCCCTTCCGCTGCTGCGTCGCCCCCGTCGGTGAATGGGGTTTCTGCGCCGTCCCCTTCTCCTTCCCCTGCACCGATCGCGACTCCGGCCCCCAGAATTCCGGCGGCTCCGGCCCCGAGATCGGGATCAGGCTCGGGATCGGCTCCAGCGGCGTCTTCTTCTGCTCCAGCGTCTCCAGTTCCCGCACCGGGGCCATAGTTGCCTTCGAGGGGGGCCGCGATCGCGACGATTTCCCCAGGAGTTTCCAGATCCAGGGGCGGATCCATTGGCCCCTCGACGATCGCCCCTGGACCTTCCGGCTCCGGGTCAGGCTTGGGCGCTGGGTCTGGCGCTAGATCCGGTGCTAGATCTGACGTTGCCCTGGGTTCTGGGGTCAAGTCCGCGATCGCCCCTTGGGGACGGGGGGGCACCGCGATCGCGCGGGTCGCCTGCTTTTGGACCAGGGTATGGAACGACCAATCCAAGTAAACCCCCAGGGCATTCGAGAGGGCTTTCACGTTCATTTCCGTTGCGGTGTGGAGGTTTTGCCACCCCTGATGATTGGTCGTCATGGCGAGACTCACTGCGGACTGGATGGGGCTTCGTTTCTAGTGTCCCTTGCCCTACGGAGGATCGGTGGGAAGCCGATCGCCCTGGGCTGCGATCGCAACGGGGCCAGGGAATGACCGCGATCGCGCGGCGTCGTAATTCGGGTCACTGGGGATCAAATGCTTCAGGGGCTAGCGATTCAACGGCGGAACCGCTGGCCCAGTGGCAAATCAGGGCAGCCTAGGACCGGCCGCGATCGGTGACGGGCACTAGGACTTTCCTCAGGGGAAGTGGGGGCGATTCCGGAGGGTTCCTCCGTCGGCAATCCGTATCGTTTTTGACCGGGTTGGTACGGTTTTATGCGGAACTACGGAGCTCTCCACCTGCGCCGGGATCTGGGCTGTGATCTGGGCTGTGATCTGGGCTGCGATTTGTGCCGTGATCTGGGCCGCGATCGCGATCGCAGCCTGTGATTTTGTAGCGGCGTTTTTGGCTATTGCGACCGTGGGAATGTCAAAGTAAATCACGGGCCTTGGGGGACGCGGATCTTGACCATGGCCCTCCCCACGGCACTGATAAAACCCATGGCCAACCCTTCAGACTATCCTTTCCAGTTCGCCGCCCAGCGCTGGGGCGTCCACGGTCCGGTCCTTCTGGCCCTCTACGAAGGCAGCAATAACCCAGCCTTTGGGGTGCCCGAGGCGATCGCGGCCCTAGAGGCGGATGAACGGCGCGCCGCCCTGGCGGACCATTTGGCGGCGGGGGTGCGGCACCGGTGCGATACCCTCGCGCAGCAGGGCTGGACCGGGGCGCGCCTGTGGGATACGGCCACCCAACGCTACGGCCGCGATTTGGTCGGTCTGCTGGCCCAGGGCTATGGCGCGACGGTGGGCGATCGCACCCTGGGCTGGGGGCCGTGCGAGCCGGTGCGCTTCGAGAGTCTCTATCGGCAATATTGCGCCCTGGATTTGGCTACGATGCCCCTCACCAATCCGGCGGCCACCCCCACGATCGCCCAGCCCCTCACCGCGATCGACTTCTTCGTCCTCGATCGCGCCCTGCTCGACACCATCGAACGGCTCAGCCAGTTCTACCAAGGCATGGCCCACCAGCGCGACGCCCTCCTCGAAGCGGTGCGGGTTTGGCGCGGCCTCGCCGATCGCGATGCCACCCTAGGCTCCCTCAACATTCCCCGCCTGAACTACACCAACACCCAACTGGACGGGGCGCTGCTGCAATTCATCCAGCGCCTGTCCCCCTACTACGGCGGCTTTCCCCACCAGCGCGAGGCCCTGCTCCGCCTCGTGCAGCAGTGGCGACAGTTGGAATCCCGTCAGGCCGCGATCGCCTCCCTCGCCAGCAGCACCTCCCCCGAAACCACCCAAACGGTCTACGATCTGGCCCTGATCGCCTTCACCCAGCGCGTCCCGGAATATTTCACCGGCACCGCCGACCAGCGCAATGCCCTGACGGAAACCGTTCGCCTCTGGCGCAAGCTCGACACCCGCAACGCCGCCGCCGTGAGCCTGGGCATTGACCCGCTCCAGTTCACCAGCGCCGATGACCGGGTGCGCACCGACGCCTTCGCCAAGCTCGATCGCGAACTGGTGGGCTTCCTCAGCCGCCTCGCCGGAGCCTTCCAGGGCCGTCCCCACGAGCGCGGTGCCCTGCTGCGGCTGGTGCAGCTCTGGCGCGGCCTAGAAACCCAAACGGCGGTGCTGGGCTCCCTGGAAACGGACCTCAAGGGCATCGACTGGCAGGTGATGATCATCAAGGAACCCACCGCCTTCAAGTTGCGCCCCCTCCAGGCCAGTGCCCTCCCCAATGGCGAAAAGGTGTTTATGCCCGCCGGGGAATTGTCGCTGATTTCCGCGATCGAGGATGGGATCCACCACCGCATCACGACGGTTGAGCCCATCAATAATCGGCGGGAATGGTATGTCTATCGGGGCCATGTGGATTTCCTCACCCCCGCATCCCTGGTGGTCAAGGTCAGTACGCTTTTGAAAACGAAGCCGGTCCAGTCCACGGCCCTGAAGGGGGAGGAGCGGGTGGCGATCGCGCCGGGGGAAATCGACATTCGCAGCTACGAGAGCGCGGGGGATCATCTGCGGGTGCGGCTCGTTAAACCCATCGGCGATCGCCTGGATTGGTACGTCTACCAAGGGCACATCGATCTGCTGAATGTGGATGACTATCCGGCTCCGGCGGATCCACCGGCCCCGGCCCCGACGCCTACTCCAACCCCGACGCCTAGCCCAACTCCAGCCCCTAGTCCGGCCCCGCGCGATCGCGGACGGGCCATCAGCATTCCCGGTCGGGGCACCGTTTGGACCCGCGATCCGATCATCAGCGGCGGCAATTTCACCTGGGGCGAAGCCACCAAGGACGGCACGCGGATCCCCGTCAGCACCACGATCACCAACAACATCGTCAATATGGCCCGCCGCATGGAGGAGGTGCGCCGCCGCCTGGGCAACCGGCCCCTGTTCATCACCAGTTGGTATCGCCCGCCAGCGGTGAACCGGGCCGTGGGGGGGGCTAGCAATTCGACGCACCTCTACGGCCACGGGGTGGATTTCACGGTGTCGGGCCTGTCGGCGCGGGCGGCCCAGCGCATTCTGGATCCCTGGTGGCCGGGGGGGCTGGGCTATGGTCCCAATTTCACGCACCTGGATAACCGGGGCTACCGCGCCCGCTGGAATTACAGCTAGGGCCTGAAGGGGGGATTGGACCCAAATCTGTACGGTTCTTCAATTCAATAATCTGTGGGCCAATGGTTGGGGGTCGATCAGCTTTCTAAGCCGCGATCGCGACCCCATGCCGAACGCACCATCAACGTCAGATCGTACGCGATCGCGTTGATTTGAATGGGAGTGAACGCACCCTATCGGATGTTTTGTTTTTTGTTGATTGTTTTGAGGGGAGCCATCGACGTCAATCGGGGATTGGGAATCGAGCCATGGGGACGTGAGAGATCCTATGCCATCATGGCTTTTGGGAGATTAATGTTATTGACCTGGGTTAAGTTTTGTGAAAACCCTGTGGGTGACGGAGGATCCGCTGGCGGTGGGCCGCTGGCTGTGGGGTCAGGGGACGTTTGAGCGGGCGGTGACGCCGACGGCCCAGGCGGCGCGGGCTTTGGGGGTGCGGCCCTGGCGGCTGGAGCAGGTGGCGAAGGGGCTGCTGGGCGATCGCCGGGAGGTGCCGTTGGTGACGGGGGCGCGGGCGTGGCGGGCGGCGGTGCAGCGGCATTTGGAACCCCAGGATGTCCATGGGACGGCCCGGTTGGCGCTGCCGATCGCGCGATCGCTGGGCCGGTGGGGGACGGATTTGCAGGCGCTCCAGACGGGGCCGGAAACTTCCCCCCGGGGTAGGCGGCTGGCCGAGGCGGTGCAGACCTGGCGGCGGACCCTGGAGGGGCAGCGGTATGTGGATCCGTCATGGCTGCTGTGGGCGGCGGCGGGGGAGGCGGCGGGAGGGGCGGCCCAACAATCACAGTCGCTGCTGGTCTATGGCTACTTTGACCTGGGGGCCGATGGGGTGGCGCTGATCGATGTGATCGCGGCTCCGGCCAGTGCGGTGGTGTTGCCTGCGGATGAACCGGTGGCGGCGGGGGCGATCGCGGCCTTGAGGGAGCGCGGCTGGCGGGTTGAGACCGTGGCCGGTGTCCCCCAATCGGCCCAGGGGCAGACTCAGGATCAGGCCGTCGATCTGGTCCCCCCAACCCTGCCTCGGGTTCACCATTTTTCGACCCCCCAGGCGGAGGTGCGCTGGGCGATCGCCTGCGTGAAGGATTGGCTGCTCCAGGGGATCTCACCCCAGGACATTGCCCTGGTGGCGCGGGATGAGCGGGCCTATGGGGAATGGCTGCTGGAGGCGGCCTGGGAGGCCCAGGTGCCCCTGCGGGTGCTGTTCGAGGTGCCGGTGGCGGAAACCCAGACGGGGGGCTGGGTGCTGCAATTGCTCAAGGTGGCGGCGGCGAATTTCCCCTGTGAGGAGACCACCCGCCTGCTCCACCACCCCTTTTGTCGGCCGCGATCGCTGCCCCTCGGTGACCATGAGGCGTGGCCGGAGGTGCGGCGGCGGCGGCCCCAGGGGCTTGCTGCCTGGGCGGAGTTGGGCATTCCGCTGGACTTTTTGGCCCTACCCCAGGGACGGCGCGATCGCGCGGCTTGGGTGGGGTGGTTGCAGGGGGCCTGTTCGGCGGTGCGGCTGGGGCGGGGGGCGCGATCACGGGCGCAGGAGGCGGTGGCCTACCAAAAGCTGATGGGGCACCTGCGGGATCTGGAACAACCCAGTCGGCAAACCCTCACTTTTTCTGCCTTTTCAGAGGAGTTGCGGGAACTGTTGGCCCTGCTGACGGTGCCCGTGGAGCCGCGCCGGGGGGGCGTGGAGCTGCACCAACCCAAGGCGCTGCACGGGGCTAGCTACCGCTATGCGATCGTCCTGGGTATGGCGGAGGGCACCTGTCCCCCCATGCCCAAGGCGGATATTTTCCTTGATGCCTGGGAGCGGAAACAACTGCGCCAAAGGGGATTGGCGATTGAGGATGCGATCGCGGTGGCGCGGCAGGAGTGGTTTGATTTTCGGGCCATTCTGCGGGCGGCGGAGGGGGTTTTTCTCACCTATCCCCGCCTTGTCGGCCAGTCTCCCCAGCGCCCGAGCCCCTATCTCCAGCGGCTGACCTTGGCCCCTGATCCGGTCGAGGCGGATCCACCCCACCCCGTCATTGCTTCCCGCCAGCAGGCCCGCATCCTTCAGCTTCAGACGGCGGAAAGCTGGCCCAGTGATGATCCGGTGCTCCCCTGGGCGGCGCGGGCGTGGCGGGTCGAGGGCGATCGCGAGCTGGGTAAACTCACGGAATTTGATGGGGTTCTGGGGGAAGGGTATGGCATCGAACCGCGATCGCGTCTATTCAGCGCCTCCCAGTTGATTGATTTGGGCCAATGCGAATTCAAATGGTTTGCTAAACACCTCCTCAAGGCGCGGGAGTTTGATGAGGCGGACGATGAATTGAGCCCCCTCAAGGCCGGTAATATCTATCACCGCGTCCTCGAAAAAGCCCTCAAAACCCATCAATTGACCACCCCGCAAGCTTGCCTAGAACACCTTGACGCCTTGGTGGATGAAGTGGAGGAGGAGGATCGGCTCGATCAAGTTTTAGGCTGGAGCGCCCGCCGTCCGGAATTTATTAAAATTCTTCAAAACCTAATAAAAAGTGATCTATTTCTACCGGATGACACCACCGTTCTGGGATGTGAATGGGAATTTTTAGGGGAATATTTGGATCTAAAAATTCAAGGCAAAATAGATCGCATTGATCATCGTCCCGATGGCCTTGTTTTAATTGACTATAAATCTGGTAAAACGGTCACTGCCCAGGGACCAAAGGATGATCAAGGACGCAGTACGAAGGTGGATGTGCAGCTAACGCTCTACGGCCTTGTGGCGGCTCCAGCCATTGCCAAACAATTTGGCCTAGGGGATTCCAATATGGATGCGTTCTACTACAGTATCAAGGCCGCCGAAGCTATGCAGGCGCAGCGGGATGAGGCGGCCCTTGAAGCCTTGGCGCACCAGGTTAAACGCACCCTAACCACGGGAACCTATGCGGTAAATCCCGATCGCGATCGCCATGCCTGTCAATATTGCAGTGGCCATCTCGCCTGCCGTACGGGCGATCGTCTCCAGCAGCGCTACGCTCATCCGGCCTAAATCCAGATGCAGGGCATTAGGAAGATAAAAATATTGAAAATTTAATGGTGGAAAAGCGTCCTATTAATCTTGAGGAAAACAGCTAAATAGCCTATCAATTCGCCAGCCATTAATTGCGCCCTGATCCATTCCATGACTGCCACCACTGCCCCCCATTTGAGCCCCCTAACCGATGAGCAGCGCGCCGCCGCCCATGCTCCCCATAGCGTCGCCGTCACGGCCGGGGCGGGCACGGGCAAAACCCATATGTTGGCGGAACGGTATCTATTTCACCTGACGGATTTGAACCTATCTCCCCTCAATTTGGTGGCGGTCACCTTCACTAATGATGCGGCGGCGGAGTTGCGATCGCGGATTCGTCGTCAGGTGGCCCATCGGTTTGGCCTCGATAGTGATGAGGTGGCCGAAGTGGATGCGGCTCAAATTTCCACCTTTCATAACCTGGCCGCGCGCATTTGCAGAGAGCAGGCGGATGTCCTAGAAATTCCGCCGGACTTTAAGATTCTAGAGGACATTGAAGGCCGACTTTGGTATCAGGAACAGCTCAATCTTGGTTTCCATCAATTGCATCAGGTTCATCCTGAAGTTTACGAGATCTTTGGCTATACGCGCCTGCAATCGCTTCTGGAGATACTTTTGCAGGATCCCCTCAAGGCAAGGCAAGCCTTTCGCTGTACCCAAGATGATTGGCTAAAGAGCCTTAAGGAATTACAGGATCAGGAAGTCAAAGAGCTCTTGGAAAATGAAGTTTGGCAAGATGCATTTCAGATCCTTGAAAGTCATCAGCCCACACGTGTCGATAAGCTAGAGGATTATTGTAGGCTGGCCTTTCAGGGACGAGACTATATCCTCATAGGTCAATATGGAGAGGCGGTGACCGCGATCGCGGCAATCAAAATCAACTGCGGCGTTGCCAAAAGCTGGGGCTCCAAGGAAATTCTAGAGACCGTTAAACAAGCTCTCACACGCCTCAGGGCATTATTCAAACGCGAAAAATCCTCTGGTTTGACAGAATTAGGAGAACTCTTAATCCTCAGCCCCAACGAATTCGATCAGCGGCAGAAAGATCAGAGGCGACATTTGCGAACCGCCTTTGAATTCATGATGACCTTTTTGGATCAGGCCAAGAAGGCAGAAAAAATTCTTGAATTTAACGATTTAGAACGCTATGCCCTCCAGGCTTTGAAATCCGAGGATATTCTCGAGTATTATCAACGGCGTTGGCGGGCATTTTTAGTCGATGAATTTCAAGACACCAACTCCGTCCAGGGGGAGCTATTGGAACGGCTGACGAAAAGGGCAATCTTGACCATTGTGGGGGACGATAAGCAGGCGATCTATGGGTTTCGGGGCGGCGATGTCAATGTTTTTCGTCAATGGCGTGATCACATTATTCAAGCTGGAAAAGCGCAGGGCCAACGGGCGGGAGTTAGTCTAACCCTGAGTTTTCGATCCCACCAGAAGCTTGTGGAGACCACCAACCAAGTTTTTCGACCTATCCTCAAGGATTTACATCAGGATTTGCGCAGCATTCGTTCAGCCCCAGAACATGAAAATCCTGTTGAATTTCACTACTTAGATTTAGAGAGCTGTGCCCTGCCGGAGGGCCAAGCAACTCGGAAATCTGAGTTGGGACAACCCCTAGAGGCCCACTGGCTAGCGGACACAATTCAAGCCCTCAAGGAAAATTCCTTTGACTGGCGAGATATGGTGATTCTAGGACGCACCTGGGATGATTTAGTGGCCTATGAACAAGCGCTCAAACGACGCAATATTCCCACCTATTTGGCTCGATCTAGCAACCTATTAGAATCCCGCGAGGCCCTCGATGCGATCGCCCTCCTGAGATTTATTGCGGATCCACGCGATAACTTGGCGTTAATTTCTCTACTGCGCAGCCCGTTTTTTGCCGTGAGCGATCGCGCCCTTTATGATGCCCACCAGCGAATTCAGGGGCAATTATCGAAGAATTTAGATCAACATAATCGCTTCTTGATCTGGTGGGATCGACTCAAGGGTGGGTTGATCGTTGATCTAAAAATTAACTCGACCCTTTTGCTTGAACAGGATGGAATACAACCCGTAGAAGAACTAGCCTTAGGTCGCGCCATCGTAATCTTGAAAAATCTGCTGAAGCAACGCTATCAATTATCCCCCACTCAGCTTTTACAGTTGGCGGATCAGGAAACGGGCTACACCGCCGCGATCGCCAACTTAAATGATGCCCAGCAGCGCCTAACCCACTGGCGAGGGTTCCATGAACTGGTGCGTCAACTCCAGGGCCATAGCCGCAGCCCGTTTGCGGTGGTTCGCACCCTCAAGGCGTTAATGGCACAGTCCTCTAATATGCCGGGGGAAAGCTCAAAAAATCAGATTCCGACGCCCCCCCTAGAGGCGGGAAATGTGGTGATGTTGCAGACGCTCCACGGTTCTAAGGGGTTAGAGTGGCCTGTCGTATTTTTGCCGGATCTGACTAAGGAAAGAAAATCCCAAGCTCATCCGATTTTCATTGACGAACATTTGGGAATTGCGTGGAAGGAACATGGTGAACTATTGGTAGAGGCGTCGGAGATAGGCGATGAACCAGCCCAAGATCCAGCAATTTCTGGAGAAGGGACGAGGGCCAAAGGTTCTAAGTCCAAAGGAACTGGCCAATCTTGTCACTATCGCTTTCTAAAATTATTGAAGATCAGGGCAGAGGCTGAGGAGCTAAAGCGACTTTATTATGTGGGCTTCACCCGCGCCCGCGATCGCCTATACGCCAGCAGCCAAATGCCCCAAAAGGCGAACACGGCCCTTGAATTCCTAAAGCCCGCCTTGGAATCAGCCAATGTTAGTGCTTCAATCATCAATCCTGATCTAAGTGCCCTTGAGTCTGGCTTAACAAAACCAGAATTTGCGCCACCTCTCCCACTCAAAAAACTAAAATTTAATCCACGGGCCATCGGATCAGGGTTGACGGATATTCCCGTAGTCGGCCTTGGCATCTATGCCCAGTGCCCCCAATGGTTTGAATATCAAATTATTGAAAATCGACCGTGGCAGAATGAGCTAGAGTTGCTCGATTTTGATTCCTCCATAGCTGAAAATTCAAGAAATGGAGCTTCATTGAACGGTGTTAATCAAGTCGATTACGATGATTCTGCCATAGTTCTTGATGAATTTGAAGATTTGCTAGACTTTGGCAATTTAGGGGAATTGGACAGCGCCTCCATTAGTTTAGATCGCCTACCCATTGATGAGCCTGCGCGATCGCGGGAGGCTCGCAAAATTGGCCTCTTAGTACACCTGGCCCTTGAGCACGAATGTCGAACGGTTGAAGCACTAGAAATCAAGGCCAAACAGCGCCGCATGGGAGCTAGTCCAACGGAACTTGACGCCGCGATCGCCCTGGCGGAAAATTTTTGGAAAACTCCCCTCTATGGCCCCTTTTGGCAACCATTTCAAGGGCTAAATCTAGAAGAAATGATTCAGCGAGAAGTACCCCTAACCCTAACCCTAGGTTCCCTACAGTTAGTGGGTATTGCAGATTATGTTGGCCCTGATTTTGTATTAGATTTCAAGACCGGCGATCGCCACCCGGAACATGATTTTCAGGTGTGGGCCTATGCCCGAGCCCTCGGCCGCGATCGCGCCGTTCTCGCCTATTTGAAAAACCAGACCCTAGAGGAATTGAGCGCCGATCGCCAAAACGCCCTAGCCCAGGAGGCACAACACCTCGCCGCAGGCATCAGTCAAGGGAATTTTGCCCCCAAAACCGACCCCCAGCGCTGCCCCACCTGCCCCTACCTAGACCTTTGTGAGGCGGGCCAGGACGCGATCGCCCCCCTGACCCCATCCCCATAACCCCTCCACCGGAGCATGAACTGATCGGCAGATCGATGGACCGCCGAAACCGATACACTAGGCGAGCTGACCTTGATCGATGCCCCATCGCCAGGAGTGACCCCGTGACCGGGACCGGAAGCACCATCGCCGCGATCGCCACCGCCATTGTTCCCCAGCAGGGGAGCGTGGGCATTGTACGGCTGTCGGGACCAGACTCCTGGGCGATCGCGCGCCGCCTGTTCATCGCCCCCGGCCGCCAACCCTGGGAGAGCCACCGCATTCTCTATGGTTACATTTGTGACCCAGCCAGCGGAGACACCATCGACGAGGCCCTCCTGCTACTGATGGCCGCCCCCCGCAGTTTCACCCGCGAAGACGTGGTGGAGTTCCACTGCCACGGCGGCATTGTACCGGTTCAGCAGATTCTCAGCCTCTGTTTAGATCACGGGGCTCGCCTCGCTAAAGCAGGGGAGTTTAGTTTGCGAGCTTTTTTGAATGGGCGCATTGATCTCACACAGGCAGAAAGCATTCAGGATCTTGTGGCCGCCCAGTCCACCGAAGCCGCCCGCAGCGCCCTAGCGGGCCTCCAGGGAAAGCTCGCCGCCCCCATCCGTCGGCTGCGCCAGGACTGCATTGGGGTGTTGGCGGAAATCGAGGCGCGCATTGACTTTGAGGACGATTTGCCGCCCCTGGATGAACCGGCCCTTCTGGCGAACCTGGGGCGCATTGCCACCGAACTGGAGCGCCTGCGCAACACGGCCGCTCGCGGTGAACTCCTGCGCAGCGGCCTCAAGGTCGCCATTATTGGCCGCCCCAATGTGGGTAAATCCAGTCTGCTCAATGCCTGGAGCCAGAGCGATCGCGCGATCGTCACGGACCTACCGGGCACCACCCGTGACGTGGTGGAATCCCAGCTTGTGGTGGGCGGCATCCCCATCCAGGTGCTCGACACCGCCGGGATCCGCGAAACGGCCGATCAGGTGGAACGCATTGGCGTCGAGCGATCGCGCCGCGCCGCCCAACGGGCCGATCTCCTGCTATTTGTGATTGATGCCGTCGCGGGCTGGACCGACGGAGATCGTGAGATTTTTGAGCACCTTCGTGAATCCCTCGGGGACGGCGATCGCCCCGAAGCCCCTCCCAAGCCCATCCTTTTGGTGGCCAATAAAATCGATCTGCTCGGGGGCCGTGATCGCCCCGAAATCCCCGAAGAGTTCCATGCGCCCCCCCACTTTCAGGGGGTAGTGGCCACCGCCGCTGCCGCCCCGGACCCACGCGATCGCGGTATTGACCGCCTTGAAACCGCCCTCATTGAATTGATTCACCGCGATCGCCTCGCAGCCGCCGACCTCGATCTCGCCATCAACCAGCGCCAAGCGGAAGCCATCCAGCGGGCTCACTGGGCGATCATCCGAGTCCAGACCACCGTTAGCCAGCACCTGCCCCTAGACTTTTGGACCATCGACCTGCGGGACGCCATCAGCGCCCTCGGCGAAATCACCGGCGACGACCTCACCGAATCCATCCTGGAGCGCATCTTCAGCCAGTTTTGCATCGGCAAATAGGGCATCCAGCGGGACAGCACCGCGATCGCGATCGCGATCCCCATCGTCCTACAAACTCGAACCGCGCTTATTCGCCACCCCTCGGTTCTGCACCTCCGTCTTCACCACCGGCAGCTTACAGGCATTATCCTCATCCCGCAGCGTCGCCTTCAGAGACTCTTTCTCACAGAACGCCCGGTCTAGGCCATAGCGCCCCTCCGGATTCCCCCGCACAAACAGCACCACCTTCTGGTTAAACACCTGCTGCTCCTGGCCCGCCACCGCCCCCGCCGCGTCATCCCGCACACAGGCGTAGATACTGCGGAGGTTCGCAAAATCCCCCGTCAAAGCTCCCCCATCCGGCGTAATTTTATAGCCCGCTGGGCAGGTCGCCGTCTCCCGGTCATCCGGCGTCGCATCCGCAAAATCCACCAACACCTCCGGCGAAAATTCCCTCCCCCCAAAATTCACGGCCGTTGGACTAGACCAGTTGCGGAATGAAGACCCCTCTGCCGTCGGATCCTGATAGGGCGTTGATGCAGTACCATTGGCCTGAAAACGCGGAATCTCGCCCCGCGTAATCCGGGCCTGCCCCTGCCAAATGCCATTCGGGTTATCAGTGCTCAGGAAATAAACCACCAATGTGTAGGTGCGGCCACTGATGCGATAGTCCTCACATTCAGCGGCAGTACAAGGGGAAGGCACCGGCTCCAGCTTCCAGAAGGCAATCAAGGGAATACTATTATTCGGAGCCGTAAGACCCCCTGCCCCGTCAAACAGGCCAGGACAAGGGGCGGCGCTTCCCTGAATGCCACCGCTTAGACATTCCCCCGTGTAGACATAGACCGCCTCGCGCAGTTCATTGCTGATATATTCCGCCGCGATGCCCATATCCCGCTGGGTTTCACTGCGGGCCAACTCCCGCCGGTTCGTGGACACCAGTTCCACCACCAAACTCAGCAGGGTAATCACGATCACGCTGGAGATGATCACCGTCACCAGCAATTCCACCAGGGTGAAGCCCGCCGCCGGGGCCGATCGCCCCTGCCCTTGCAGCCCCTGAAGTTTCCGGTAGAGCGATCGCGATCGCCCCAACCACCGCTGCAACAGTCGCCATTGAAAACTTGCCATCTCCCCGCTCCCTCCCGTCTCGCATCCCCAAACAACCCAATCCACCGTCAGCCCATGCCCCTAGGAATGAATGTTCCTAGGGATCAACGTTCCTAGTCATCCACAGTCCCGCACTCATTGGCATTGCCCCCCAACATCCGGCAGTAATTCGAGTAGGAACTGCGGGCATCCGAGCGGGCAATTTGCGTATAGAGCACCGCCAGCGGCTTGGTGGACTGCTCCCCCGTCCCCGCCGTCAGGGCCAAGGACGCGGGGGCCGGATCCAAATTGCCCACATTCGCCCGCACCGCATCCGTATCCGCCCAGACCCGCACCCCCATCCTGAAGGCCAGGGGCACCTCCCCATCCGCCGTCGTAAAGGTGGCCCCCTCCGCATTGGGACTGCGGAACACCTGCACCAGGAAGTCCGACTTGCAATCCCCATTCACGTCCGTCGGCAGGAGCTCATTGGCCGCTGGGGCCTCGAACTGATCCTCCGTCGTATCGTCACAGGAACCGGCCCCGGCGCTGAAGGTCGAAGCCCGCTTATCGGAAATGGCGCTGGGGGCCGGGGTGCTCTGCACATCCTCATTGCCCGGTTTCGGGAGCCCCTGGAAGGTGGGGGTACTCAACTCCACCTGCACGCGCACCTTATCGATTTCCCCCTGGGCTAGCTGGATGGCCTGCTCCGCCCGGTTGGTCTGCACCCGCGAGGCCGTCGCCAGGAACAGGGGCGGCGTCACCGCAACCCCCGCCACCGCCAGCATGACGATCGCGACGATGCATTCGATCAACGTCAGCCCCTGCTCAGGGCTGGGGACCGTTTGCCCCCGGTGGCGAACCAGGTGCCGCCGTAGGGTCAACCCCCACCAGCCCCTTAGGGATTCCATCGTGCGATCGCTCTTCATCATTGCCTCCCTGGCCAACAACCCATTCCCAATCTCTTCAAGGACCACATCACGCCATTAGCACCCATCCGGATCCGTCTCGATCTCCTGCCGCAGCAGACAGATGTAGGGATCATTGGCCGCCGGTTCCGAGTAGAACTCACTGCGGGTGTTGCCCAGGGTGACAAAGCGGCTCGCCAGGGGTCCCGCCGGGGCATATTGCAGCCCCACGTCATAGCCCCATTGCCGGGTAGGTGCCTGGTAATAGGTCAGAATTTCTTCCGCAAGGGGATTGCGGTTGGCCTCCCAGGCGTCCGCGTCGTAGTTCCCCGTGGAGTAGTTGCGATAGTTCAACTGGAGGAACGCCCCGGAAATCTGAATCACCACATTTCGCCAGTCCTCCAGGAAGGGTGGGAAGTTATGCAGCCCGCCGTAGGACTGTTCAGAGCGACTCGATCCAATGCCGCTGACGAAGACCGCATTGACGGTGGTTTCTTGGGCTTTCATGACGCCCCCTGGAGCGCCGCGATCGCCCCGAAGGTCCGTGGGCATGGGCACGTAGCTGTTGTAGGCATAGGGTTTGGGGCCGCCAACGGTATCGTTCGTCAGTTCCAACACCTGCCCCGTCAGGGCGATCGCGATCGGCGAGGTCACATCAAAGCGATCCTCATGCCACCAGTTTTCCCGAACCTTCGGCGTCGAGGGGACGTTTTGGTTATGGAACGAGGTGTACCCGATGTTGCCCTGGCGGCTGTTGCAGCCGTACAAGTCCGTGATCTGACGGCCCGTGAGGGGGAGGCTGGTGAAGGCATCCTGGGCGCTGCCATCGCAGAAGTTTTTAGACAGGGGCGAAACGATGTCCGCCAGCAGTTCCACCGGTCGCCAGTTGTCCCTGGCCGGGTTGGCAAAGTCGGCATTTTGACCTGAATTGCCTCGGGAGTAGAAGTTGCCGTAGTTGGCAATGTTGAGGGGTTGGCGGAACTCTTCAAGCCTGCCGCCGCCACTGCTCTGGTGGAAGTTGAGATCCCCGAAGATATAGAGCGGATTGTCGGAAATGAAGGTTAATCCGAAGATGTTGTCGCCGCCGCCGCCGGGACGGGTGACGTTTTCGCCGTTTTTCAGGCGGAAGCCATGGACGCGGCGATCAGGATCGGAGTAGTAGTCCACCGCCTTGGGGCTGATGCCCGTTTCTGGGTTGATCGGGGGATCCGTGCCGGGGTAGCGGTTCACGAGCATCCGCTGGGCGGTGCTGTCGGGGTTGTAGCTGGTCCATGCGCCGTTGGCGGGCCGCGCGATCGCATCCTCCCGCAGGGCATCTTCCCGGAAGGCGTAGACCAAGCCCCCCTGGCGTTCATCCTCAATGTCGCCCCGCGTGAGCCAGGTGTCGCCATTGATGGAATTGCTGCGGATCAGGTCCACATCCACATCCAGAACGCGGTTGGTGAGCAAATCTCGACCGCTGAACAGCACGCTGTCCTTGAAGGCGGTGCGGTAGACCTGGGTGGTGTTGGTCTGGTGGTTCCGCAGGGCCACCAGGTTTTCGCCCATGCAGTTGGGGGCGGAAACGGCGCAGTCGCCCGTGGGGGTAATGGCCTGATGGGGGGTGACCCAATCCGCGATCGCCAGGGGCTTCACCGCCACCGTCGCCAGTTCCTCATTGGTCACCGGCTGGAACTGGTAGGTACCCACCGCAGCGCGGATTGCCGTGTCGCCGAGGTAGCGATCGTAGTAGGGATTCGCAGGCAGGAGCGGCTGCCGATGATCCAGCTCGATCGTGTAGGTGTCCCCGCCCACCGTGAAGGTTTCCTGGGTCGCAGCGCCCTCAAGGCCGTGCTCATAGCGCGGGAATAGGTAGTACAGGGACGGATACTTCGGCTCCACCGGGCAGAGGGTCGCCGCCAGATGCACAAACTGTTGCTCCTCCTCGTAGTTGGTCGGCGCGCCGAACCCGAAGAAATTGTTGCCTGTCTCCTCACTCAGGTCGCAGCCAAATTTGTAGGTATCCCCCTGGTAGTAGGTCCGACCCCCAAAGGCAAAGTAGACGGTGCGGTCAAACTTGGCGGCCACATTCCCCGTGGCGGTGCGCTCCTCCGTCGGATCCACCAGGCCATTGCCATTGCCATCGCTCTCGTGGAGGATGCGCTGGCCCGGAGCCGACACCGGGTTGTTATGGCGGTAGGTGGCGGTGGGGAGAGCTTTCAGGGTCGGCGTTTCCACATCCAGGATGCCGTTGCCGTTGAGATCTTCGGAGATGGTGTCCGTGCGATCGCCATCCCCATTGAGATCAATCCCCACCGTCGCCTCATTGAGGGTATCAATCACCCCATTGCAGTTGCGATCCTCCCCAAGGCCCGTATACCGTTCAGCGCCCGTACAGGTGGCCGCACTGCCGCTGAAGGGGGCCGCGTAGCTAATCCGATAGGTGTAATTGGTGTTGATATCATTCGCCGCCGTATTCGTCGCCTTCACCGGCGCAAAACCGAACGTGCGATCGCGGTTAATCTGCTCCTTCAGGGCAATCAAACGCGCCAGCCGCTGACTCTCCGTCTCCTCAATGGCCACCGCCGGCAGGGAACCCGTCGCCGGAGCCCTACCCAACGCCATCACATAGGCTTCCGGCGGCACCATCGGCACATCGCGCATCTTCGTCGCATCATTCGGATCATCAATCAGCCCCATATCCAACAGCGGGCTCGGCTTCTCCGCATCCGCCGCCAGGGACAGTTGCCGCTCGATATACCGGCCCGCCTGCCCAATCTGCGCCTGGGTCGTCACCGCCCCCGCCGGATACACCCGCACCGAGAACGGACTATTGGCCGCCCCGCTGGACCGGAACACATCCACCTTGCCCGCCGCATATTCCGCCAGTCGCCGGGTCCGCAGGTCCGCATTCCCCAGCACCGTCGTATCCGCCTCCTCCGGCAGGGTCGGATTCCCGCGCATTCGCGACTTCGAGAGGAGCGGATCATCCTTCAGGCTGCCCCCGCTCGGTTCTGACCCCACAGCCGCCGCCGACGCCGAAGTCTTATCCCCAACCTGGGCAAGCTGACCCGCCAACTCCTTCAGCAGCTCCTGGTTATCCGCATTGCCGTAATCAAACGCCTCCGCATAGCTCAGGTTGTAGGCCAGCATTCCCAAATCCAGGGCCGCCGTCTCCTTATAGCTCTGGTCCGCCGGACTCGCATTGCCGTTGGGTGACAAGGCCCGCCGCAACTCCGCAAAATTGCCCCACTTGCGCATTTCCGGCAGGGGATGGGCCACCCCCGCCTCCTGCTGGGCCGGGAATGCCCCCTTCGGATCCCCCGCAAAGGTGGCGAGGTTCTCTAGGGCTTTGCCCAGGGCCGGTCGCACCGACACCGTGGTGCTGGTGTCAGAGGCGGTCACCTCCAGGTTTGACAGGGCGCTATCCACATCAAATTCCCAGCCGTTGGTGCCGCGGCCATGGAAAAAGTCAATGGCCAATTCATCGTCATCATCCCCAAACTGATCGCCAAACAGTGTGCTGAAGTCCGTCTTCACAGCGAAGGGATTTTCCACCGTTTCCGCCGTGGCAGACCGTTTCAAAGCTTCCGGTGAACCGGGATGGACCGTCATGGCCAGGGCCGCGACGGGCTTTGCGCCACCTCCCTTGGTGCGGTGATAGAGCAAGGTGCCCTGGACCGCCGCTAGGGGATCGCGCATGTCGCGGCGCTGCAAGCCCTCATGGGGCCGACGGGCGTCAAATTCCGCCGCCACGAGGGGATAGCCCGCAGGGTTGGTCGGGTCAACGCCTAGGTTCAGCCGCTGGCCCACCAAAATACGGAGCCCTTCGCGCATGGCCCGCCGCTCCCAATAGCCATCGAGGCCCACTTCTTGGGGGGCAGCCCGATTAACGTTGCGAACCTTATTCGCTTCTGTGACCGGCCTCCCAATTTCCCCCTTCTCTTTTGGATCATCGGCATAGGTGGGTTTAGGACCCCAGCGGTTATCGGCTCGATAGAAGTCATCCAGGTAAGGCTTCGGTTTACTGGTGTTCTGGACCCGCCCATTGCGGACAAAGGGGCGCTCCTGCCAAGCGGCCTCATCTGCGCCGCTGCGGAAGGTGCTTGGTCGAGCCCCATTCCGAAATTCACTGATATCTTCCGTAACCACCTTGACGGGGTTGAGGGTCAGATCAATGGGACGCGAAATGCTATCGCGCACCGAGTCGCTGGGGGGGGTGAAGTTAGCGGAGGCTGCCCCGCCCTGGAGGGTGATTTCGGCGGGGGCGCTATTGGGATCGCTGGAATCGGCGGGATAGTCGATCGCGGTGCGGTTGCGGTTGGTGGCAGCATTGAAGTTATTACGAGCTCCCGTAACCGTGGTGGCTGCGAACTGACCGACAAACTCCGGTTGGTCTGGATTGCTGGCATCCGGCGTGATTCTAGCCGCCGTCAATTCAGAGGCTTCGGGGCTGTAAACGCAGGACTGGGGCGCGCTAACCATGAAAAGCTTTAGGCGTGGGGCTCCACGGGTGCCGTTGCCCGAGAGGAACATGCTGCCCTCGGTGTGCATGGCCCCATTCCATGAAAAGGGGTCCCCAGGGAAGACCTCCAGATCGTTGCGGAACCAAGCGCCCCATTTGTTGCCCTTTTCGGCGAGGCGCTCCTGCTGCATTTCTAGGGTCGCGATCGTATTGATGCCCCGCTCTTCGCCATCGAGGGGGGCGACGACGGCATTGATCTGGAAGTTTTTGCGTAGGGTGGAGGTGCGCTGGCGGTCTTGGAACCAGCCCCGCTCTAGGGGGGGGAGGGCGTCTGGATTCCGGACAGTCAGGTCTGGGCAGGAGTCGTTCTGGGCGTCGGCTCCAATGGGACCGGTGCGGGTGATGAAGGCACGGGCGCGGCTGGCGAGGGAGGCGTTGTCCTGGCGGAATTCGACATTGCCGCCGGTGGCAACGGCGGGGGTCCGCATCAGGATGGAGTAGGCGACCTTGACGTCTTTTTCCCCGTCGCCGTCGGTGTCCTCTTCGTAGGTCCAGGCGTTGGCCTTTTGGCCGTTGAGGGTGATTTCTTCTTCGTCCGGCAGTTTGTAGGGATCACCGTCGAGTTGGAGGGTGCTGTTGCGCCCGTCATTGAGCATGAGGGCTTCGAGGTAGTCTTCGGCGGGGACGCCGTTGGTGGCGAGGCGTGGGTCGCTGGTGAAGAGTTTTTCGAGTTTGGCGCGGGCCCGGTCGATCGCGGGGGAGGCGGCGTTATAGATCACCTTTTGGCCGCGATCGCCCGAAATCTGGGTCGCCCGGTTCAGGGTACGCAGGGACAGGGACACAACTGTTAAGGCAATCACCACCAGCAGCAGGGCCGTGGTGGGCAAAATGAACCCCTCTTGGGGACGGCGATGGCCGGGGTGCAGCAGCCGATTGAGCGATCGCGCCACCCACCGCCACAGCCGAGAACTTGCCCGCCGGAGTCGATACCGCGATCGCGACACCCCGCGCCCCAACCGATAGGTCAAAGCCAAAATCCGCCGACGCCAGCTAGCCATGCTCAAGAACCTCGCGATCGCGCCCTAACCCAATACCTGCAATGTCTCGATCAACCTGATCAATATCTTGACCAGCGCCCTAGCCAATCATCTGTGATCCCAAAACGGCAGCCCCCGTGATCTCAACCCAGCCCCCGTCACCGCCATGCCCCCAAACCGGGCCGCACCAACGATCACAACCTAGACCGCCCAGCGCCATCACCCCAAGGGACATCCCAGACCGAAAGACCCACGAATCCAAGACCTTGACGAGAACGCTCACCGCAAAAGTTCCAGGGGAACCGGGCGTGGGGTCACACCCATCCCTAACCTACCCATCCCCATCGAACCCGGTAACAATCTCCGAATTTGTTTAACAAATTTTAATAAAGGCTTGACAGAATTCGGATTTATCTCCCGTGGGTGGATGGTCGCAAGCTCAGGCAAGTCCAGGGGCGTGAGGGTTGACCCAATAATTAGCAGAACGATCCTGTCCAGTGGCGAACCGGCTTGCCGCCCCAGATGTTGAAAATGTTTGGCGGTGCGGGCCTCTCGCCCATGGCCCCATCAAAATGTCCTAAAGATTGATGATTTGAAGAATCGGCGGGGGTGGGGCCGGTGTCTTAGGCTCCGAGGCCCAGAACACCAAAGGCCCGGTGTGGTTGCACCGAGCCCCTAGAAAAAACCCCTCCGGGCGATCGCGTCGTGGGGGGCCCCATGGGGGTGAGCCCTTTAGCACTTGCTGAGGTCGAGACCCGCTTCCTTCGCGAAGGCTTGCAGGCCCTTGCTCTCAAGGGTTTTGATGGCTTTGGTGGACAGGCGCAGGCGCACCCAACGCTTGCCCTGGGCCCACCACACCCGCTTCCACTGGAGGTTCGCCTGTTGCAGCTTTTTGGTGCGGCGGTGGGAGTGGGAGATGGCGTAGGCGTTATTCGCTTTCTTTCCGGTCAGTTGGCATACGCGAGACATGGGGAAAATCCTCCGGCGTGGTGTCGAGACGATGGACTCGGCTTGCAAACCTTGCGATCGCAAACGTGCAGCCGTCTAGTATACCGCTTGACCTTGACCCCTGTCTGCCTCGGGGCGCGCGATCGCGCATCCCCCCCTAGCCCACCGTTTCTAACCGCCGCCGCAACGCCTGCATCAGGGGCGCTTCATCCACCGGCAGGCGCGGTTGGGGCAATTCATTATTCGGCCAGGAGCACAGGTCCGCGCAGGGGCACAGGTTATGTTCCGCGGGCGGCCCATGGCCGATGGGCACGGGCATCACGCACCGGGGGCAGGGGTTCAGTTCCCAGGCGGGGGACAGTAATTGTTCAAAGGTTAGGTCGGTGCCCGTTAGGTAATAGCGGTGGGGATGGCGCAGCAGCACACGCCAGCATTGTTCAAATTCCAAACTGTAGTGTTTGCCCTGGCGAATACTGCTGGGCAGGGCTAGGACTTCCCCCTGGAGGCTACTGATGGTTTTTCCCACCTGTAGCCATAGGGCTAGGTATTGTTTGACGGCAAGTTCTGAGGCCATGGTCCTGGATTCCCGATGGGGCGATCGCATCTACAGAACCATTCTATGGCTTTGGTTGGGGAGATCGGCGGGGCTATGGGTGGGGTGAGGGATTGGGGCAAATCTAGGGTTACTTTGTGGAGAAATTAGAGGATTGATGGGGTGACGGTGGAAAATTCTCTATAGATTTTATGGGGTTTTGTTGAATTTTTGTTGAGATTTATGGGACTCTTGGTTGGTTCTTTGGGCGATGGTTTTATTTTTGTGGCGTTTTGAGAATCAAGCGCGGATGTTGCTTGGAATGATGGAAGTTTTTGGGGCTATTTTTAGGAGTTTTTTCGGAATTCTTGGCAGGTTTCTATGGATTTTCTTTGGCTTTGGTTAGGGGGTGGGGGTGATGGGGTGGCCCAGATGTTTGAGGTTGAGGGCGTAACCGGCGCAGATGAGGTGGGCGTCGTCTGCCCGTAGGGCGATCGCGCGGGTGAGGTGGCCGAGGCGATCGCGGAACAGCCGTCCGATGGGGTAGGCGGGGACGACGCCCCAGCCGGTTTCTTCGGCGACGCAGATGATCGTGGCGGCGCTGTGGGTGCAGGCGTCGAGGAGGGCCTGGTGGCGATCGCACCATGCCCCATCGTCCAGATCCAGGTGGTTGGCGAGCCAGGTGCCCAGGGAATCCACCAGGAGGCAGCGATCGCCCGGTGCGGCGGCCAGGGCTTCGGGTAAATCATGGGGCACTTCCAGGAGATCCCAGGTGGCGGGGCGGCGATCGCGGTGTTGGTCAATGCGCCGCTGCCAGTCGCGATCGCTCGGATCCACCAGGGCCGTGGCGACATAGGTCACGGGGGCACCGCTGGCCGTCGCCAGGGATTCGGCCCATTCGCTCTTGCCGGAACGGGCGGGGCCGGTCACCAAAATCAAACGCTGGGCCATGCGATCGCTCGGGGAAAACTGGAACAAACGTGGAAAGGGTGCAAAAAGCCTGAAAGAACGTAAAAAATCTGAAAAATCAGGGAATTGCAGGGACGGACCAGCGCAGGAACAGAATCGTCGCCGCCAGGGTTCCCCCACTGCCCGCCAGGGCCAGCCACACGAACATGGACCAGCGTTTGATGCCTCGGGTGCGCAGCTCCAGCTTCGCCAGGGTTTCCGCCGCCATCAGCACCAGGAGGTGGGCCGTCGTTTCAATCCACACCAGCAGCAGCACCACCACGAAGGCACCCACGATCGCCGTGGCAAAGGACAGCACATCGGACCCCAAGGCCCGCTGGGTGACACTGCGCCGCCCCATGAACGGCAGACTAAAAATGACCGCCAGCACGAGGGTCAGCCCCAGGGACGCCGCCGCCGCCAGGGGAATGCGCCACGCCTCCGGGAGCCCCTGGGCCAGCAGTTGGCTCCGTTGGGCAACGCTCAGGATTGACCAGGTGGCCGACAGGGACGCGATCGCCAGCACCCCCAGGGATAGCCAAAAGAAACTGCGGCTGCCGGGAATGCCCGCCCCAAGCCGGGGCAACAGCCGCCGGAACCAGGGGACACCGCGATCGCGGCCCGACGGGGACGGCCTAGAGGTTGGTGGAAATGGCATCGACGGGACAGGTGGGAATGCACTGCTCGCAGACCACGCACCGCGATCGCGTGAACTGAAGCTTAAAAGTTTCCGGTTGCAGCGTCAGGGCCTGGGTGGGACACACCCCCGTACACAGGCCGCAGTGGACGCAGGACTCTTCATTAATGGTAATTTCACGGCTGGCGGACGACACATCAATATCCTTCGACTCCAGCCACTCCGTCGCCGCCTCGATCTCGTCAATATCCCCGAGCAGTTCCACCACCACCTTGCCCACCTGGTTCGGAGCTACCTGGGCGCGGATGATATTGGCCGCCACATTAAAATCCTTCGCCAGTCGGTAGGCGATCGGCATCTGGACGGCGTGCTTCGGAAAGGTCAGGGTGACGCGCTTTTTCACGATCGCGGGGGGGAAAGGGCAAACGACGGCCCGCAGGGGCGCAGATCGGGCAATCAATCGATCAGAACAGGGGGCAAGGGAACTTCGAGGGGGGCGAGGGTAACGCTTTTGTTACAATCTGGTCTGGGTCGGCCTTCGGGGCGATCGCCTCGTCCTAGCGTAGCATTGGGGCCTTGGGGCGATGGCCGCCGACACCCCCGTCCATCCGTCCAGTCCGCCCAGCGTAGCGATAGGCAGCCTTGGTTTTATGGCCTCTTCCCCCCCCACCGGCAACCGTTTGAGGAATTGGGCGATCGCGATCGCGGCGATCATCCTGAGTGCAGCCCTAGCCCTGGGGTTGCGGACCGACGCGCGGGGCACCTCCTTGACGGCCCTGGCGGCGGCGGCGGTGCCCTTTGACGAAGCCCTCGCCAATGGCAAGCCCACCCTGGTGGAGTTCTATGCGGATTGGTGTACCACCTGTCAGGCCATGGCGGCGGATATGCAGAGCCTGAAGGGGGACTATGGCGATCGTGTCAATTTTTCCATGCTCAATGTGGATAACGGCAAATGGCTGCCGGAAATCCTGAGCTATCGGGTTGATGGCATTCCCCACTTTGTCTACCTCGATGCCCAGGGCCAAACCCAGGGGGAGGCGATCGGTGAGCAGCCGCGATCGGTCCTGGCGGCGAACCTGGCGGCGTTGATTGCCCAGCAGGTGCCCTTGCCCTATCCGTCCGGGGCGGCGGGTACCGTGTCGGACTTTAATCCCACCCTGATGCCGGGGGCTGATCACGGCGATCGCGGCGATGATCCCCGCCTCCATGGGGCGCAGGTCCAGGGCGCTTCCTAGATCGATCAATCAATCCTGCCCTTCAGCGTACCGAATTCCCCACCCGTCCCCCCGCGATCGCCATGGCCAAGGATCGGCACCCCAAATCCCAGCGCGTCTTTGAACAATCGATCTACATCCAGGCCAGCGCCACCGCCGTGGAACGGTGCCTAACGGATCTCGATCTCATGCACCGTTGGCTCAATCCCGCCGTGCGCTGCGATCCCGTGGGCACCTGGGGGACAGACCTGGGCGATCGCAGCCGCTTCATCCTCAAGCTGCCCCTGGAACCGGCCTTGAATAATCAGGTGGTTGAACGGGAGCCGGGGAAAATTGTCTGGGCGTTCACGGGCTTTTTTCGGGGCTGCGATCGCTGGGAATGTGTGCCGGACGGGGCGGGGACGCTGCTGCTGAACCGCTTTGCCTTTGAAATCCCCAATCCCCTGGTGGCGTGGGGGTTTGATCGGGTGGCCGCTGGCTGGGTCAAGGGGGATATGGAAGCCCAGTTGCGGCGGCTCAAGCGCGTGGCGGAGGAGGTTTATTATTTGCAGACGTGATTGGGGATCCCATGGAACAGCA
The DNA here is from genome assembly GCA_022402445.1 of Cyanobacteriota bacterium. Lineage (GTDB taxonomy): Bacteria > Cyanobacteriota > Cyanobacteriia > CACIAM-69d > CACIAM-69d > MS008. The sequence goes on from JAKRSF010000008.1 coordinate 608,005, forward strand.
TGAGTCAACGGCGGCCCAACCATCGGCCCCCGGCGATCGCGGCGTGTGGGAGGTGGACTGCGGGCGACGGCCGGTGAGCGATCGCGCGGGGCAGCCCCTGTGGGAGTGGGTGGCGTGCGATCGCGCGGGCACGTTTGTCCATCGTCAGGTGGCTCCCCAGGGGGACGTGAATCCGGCTTGGATCCGGGGGCAAATTATCGCGGCGGCGGGGCCGGATGGGGTTTTGCCAAAGGAATTGGTGCTGTTTCGGCCCGAGGCCCTGGGGCTGGTGGCGGCGGCGGCGACGGAGCTGGGCATTGCCGTGCGCGGATCTCGCCAGACCCCGACCCTGAAGGCGTGGCTGCGGCACCACTACCAACAACATCCCCTGCGCGATCGCGACACCGGCGGCCCCTACGATCCCTTGGCCCTGGTCCAGCGGCCCCCCCTGCCGATCGCGGCGACGTTGCAGGGGCAGCGGTGGCGGTTTGCGGCCCTGCCCGCCGGGGAGTTTGAACCCCTGTGGCGCGATCGCCCGGTGCCGCTCAAGTCCCTGCCCGCTGCCCATTCGCCCCTGGCCCTGGGGTTGGCGTCGGATCTGCCGCTGCCGGGGATCGTCATTGATGCGGGGCGATCGGCCATGCCCCTGGCCCGCTGGCTGTGGCAGCAGGAGCCCTTTGCGGTGCAGTTCATGCTCGGCCAGCCCGATGGGGCCATTCTGGAGGCGGGTCTGGGCGATCGCTGGGTCCTGGCCACCAGTGCGGATGCGGAGGTGCGCGCCGCCGGTCACACGTTTGAAAACCGCAAGCGCATGGCCCGGGGGCTCCATTTCCTATTAATTCGCCCGGACGAGAGCGATCGCACCCACACGGCCCTCTGGCTCCTCAAGGGGGATTGAGCCGTTCCCTAACAGGGCCAGCCCTCGGTCAGTTCAGTAAGCTATGGTTTGGGGGCTGAGGGTGGGGCAATGGCTTGAAAACTCCACTCGCTGACCTGATCTCGCAGTGGAAAATCCGCATTGAAGGGATTATATAGAACCGTATCCTGATGGATATTCCAACTGCTGTCGGGGGGAATCTCGCTGATGGAATCGGGGCAGGTTTCAATGGTGGCAGTCAAGGTTTCCTGCTTAACAATTTGCCCAGTTTTAGCGGCCACTAGTTTGACCTCTGCGGAGCGTTCGGTTCGGGGGACGGTGCCGCTGAGGCTCCCCGTGTAGCTACAGTCTTCGAGGCTTTTGCGGGGTTGGAAATTGACGCAGAGTACCAATTGGGTGTCCTGGACCGCGCTGGCTTCGGGGAAACGGCCACTGACGAATCGTTGATCGAATTGCTGTACTTCTTGATTGAAGACGAAGCCGGCAACGGTTGGTTTTTCGGAGGCGCTGGCATCGTAGGCAACCGCGTCAGGGACGGCTTGGCCATTGCAGGCGGCCATCAGGGGCAGCATGGCTTTGGACTGGTCGCAGCCTAGCAGGGCGGGGGGCAGGGCGAGGGCTAGGGGAACAATTGCGGCCCAGCGTAGCCGAGGGCGCTGGCCTGGAGAAACTGGCTTGGATGGTGACATGGGGATGATGTGAAAAAGTGGGGCTGTTCTATACCCTGAAAAAACCGAAGAACGGATCTGAAAAGGTCTGAAATGTAGGGGAAAATTGTCCTCCTCTACGGATCTGATCTGAAATTTGGCGGCGTGTCCTAGTCCTCCTGGAGCCATGCGGTGACGGCGGCGGTGGAGATACGGATGAAGGGGTTGGAGAGCACCGTGGCGATCGCTTCTTGGCCGCCTGCTTTGAGGGCACGCTTGAGCTGTTTCTTGAATTTTGGGCTCGCGGCGATCGCTTCTTGCAAGAGGGGTTCGAGGTCCGCGCGATCAGTGCCCATGGCGGATGCGCCGGTGAAGAGGGTTTGGAGGCGATCGCGCAATTCCTCCGGTTTGGCCGTGCGCCCGTCCGTCAGATCGTGGTCCAAAATCGTCGGCGCGATCGCGGCGGCCAACGCCGGAGCCGTCTCAGGATTCGGGGGCGCATCACTGCCCAGCCAGCGGGCAAAGGCCGCCGGGAGATCAATGCCCGTGGCGTGGCGCAACTGCTCCGACAAGGACGCCACCCGCGCCGCCGCACTGTCGCTGGCCCCGTCGATCACCGTCACATTCTGCACCGTCACCTCCGGCACCGTGGACACCAGCGCCTGCAGAAGCACATCGAGTTTTTGGAACAGGAAAATTTCCCGCGCGCTTGGTCCCGCCGATGCCCAGGATTTGGCCAGCTCCTCAATCCCCGCCGCCTGGGCGCGACCGTCTTCGACAATGCTGGCGGCGTCCCCCTTGGCCTTGGCGATCGCCTGTTTACAAGCCGCCTCCGCCGGGGCCACCACGTCCGCCTGGAGCTGTTGGCGCACCTGATCAATGCGGGCCTGCTGCACTTCCAATTCCGCGCTCACCTTAGCCACCTGGGCTCCCACCTGGGCTTGCGCCTCCGCGACGAGGGCTTGGCGCATGGTTAGGGCATCTTGCAGCCGCCGCTCCGCCTCCGCCCGCGCGATCGCCTCCTCCGTTTCAATGCGTTTGAGGGCCGTGCGTTTTTCATTTTCCGCCGCCTTAATTTTCGACTCCGCCCGGTTCCGCGCCTCGGCAATGCGCGCATCCCGCAGCAGTTCCGCCTGCTGTTTACGGCCAATGGAATCGAGGTATTTTACGTCGTCGGAAATGTTTTGAATTTGCAGGTTATCAAGCACCAGCCCCAGCTTTTCTAGATCATCTTCCGCCTCATCCAATAAACTGCGGGCAAAGGCGATTTTGTCTTCGTTCACCTGTTCCGGCGTCAGGCTCGCCAAAACCCCCCGCAAATTTCCCTCTAGGGTTTCCCTAGCTAGCTGCTCCACCTCTTGGCGGGTTTTGCCCAGGAGCCGTTCAATTGCGTTATGGATCGTCGGTTCTTCCCCGGCAATTTTAATATTGGCGACCCCTTCTACGGACAGGGGAATGCCCCCTTTGGAATAGGCATTGATCACCTTCAATTCGATGATCGTATTGGTCAAATCCATGCGAAAGGCCCGCTCCAGCAGGGGCACCCGCAGGCTTTTTCCCCCCTTGACGAGGCGATATCCAACCGTGCGGCCCGATTCCAATTCCCGCTTGGGTCCGGCAAAGATCAAGACTTCACTGGGCTCGCAAATGTAGAGCAAATTGCGAACGATTAAATTGATGGCAAACACGCTCAGGCCGGTGGCCGAAAGCAGGGCAATGAGGATTCCAACCACGATGTACTAAACCTCCTCGGATTCGGGGGACTGGGTGGGTGCGGCGGGGCTGAGAACTGTTTCGGCAACGGTCGGGGACTGGAGGGCGATCGGCGTGCGACCCCCCATGAGGCTCACCTGCAAAATCTGTTCCGCCTGGGTGAGGAAATCGCGGGCCACGGCGGGATAGGCGGTCAATAGGCCGGAGAGGGTTTTGCCGTCGCCGCGATCGATCGCGTTGATCTGCTTGAGCTTGAGCCGTTCTGGGACGCGGGCCGCCTGGTGCAAAACCGTTTCGAGCTGCTGGAGGGCAAAGAGTTCGGCGGCGCTGTCGCCGGTGTCGCGCCAGACCTTGGCGAGGAGATCATTGACGGTGGCGGCGGCCTTGGCGTTTTCCGTGAAGCTGGCGGCGGCCCCCCGGGCGAGGGATTCGCGGGCCTGCCGCTGGGCGTCGGCGGGCAGCACTTGCTCCACCTCTAGGCGCAACCGTTCCAGTTCGGCGCGGATGGTTTGCAGTTCCTTTTCGGCGCGGGCGCGGGCGGCATCGGCGGCGGCTTTGGTGCGTTCCTCCTGCGATCGCGTTTCCTGATCGAGGGTGGCTTTGATTTCCCGCAGGGCGTTTTGGCGCTGTTGGATTAAAGTTTTGGCTTGGGTTTGGGCCACCTCCGCCTGGCGATCGCAGTCCGATTCCACCTGTTCTGCCTCGGCGATCGCGTCGGATTCCGCAATTTCCGCATCCCGCAGGACCACCGCAATCTGCTTGCGGCCAATGGAATCGAGGTAGTCCACGTTGTCAGAAACGCTCTGGATTTTGAGGGTATCTAAATGGAGGCCCAATTTCGCCAAATCGTCGGACACATCATTGGCGATGCGATCGGCAAATTCTAGGCGATCTTCGTTCAACTGTTCCGGCGTGAGGGTGGCGACGACGCCGCGCAAATTCCCCTCTAAGGTTTCCCGGGCGACCCGGCGAATTTCCTTCGGATCGCGATCTAAAAACCGTTCGATCGCGTTGCGCACAATGATCGGATCGCTGGAGATTTTGACATTGGCGATCGCCTGAATATCCAGGGGCGTTCCCCCTCTCGCGTAGGCATTTTTCACCTCGACGGACACGGGCATGGTGCGCATGTCCATGGATTTGACCGTTTCGAGGATGGGAATGCAGTAGGTTTGGCCGCCGAATTCGACCCGGTAGCCCACCCGCCGCCCATCGATCACCTGCTGACGGCCCGAGACAATCAGGATTTTGTTGGGATCGCAGATGCGGATGACGGCATTGAGCAGCCAAATGATCGCCGCCGCCCCCACGAGGGGAACGAAGACAGCGATCGCGGTGCCGACGGCGGATCCAGAGGCTTGGGCCAGGAGGGGGGCCGCTGGCGGGGCGGGGGCAAGGCTGATGCTGGTTTCCGCGATCGCCGCCTCCGGGGCGAGGTGAATCCGGGGGGCGAGGGCCGTATGGCTGGGGGCAAGGTCATTCATAGGGCGCACTGAAGTTTAGCGAAGGTTTCAAAGCCGGTCAGAAACAGGAAAACATCGGGACTTTAGGGGGTGCGATCGCGATCGCCCGGATCTGAGGCCACCCAGGCCCGCCCCCCTTCAAGGGCAATGACAAAGACGCGATCGCCCGGTTGAAACGGTCGCTCCTCGCGGGTGATGGCCTGCACCGCCACCGGAGAGCCCCGCACCACCAAACGCACCTTGCCGCGACTGGACGCATCAAAGGGCAACTCCACCACCCCCGCCGCCCCGATCCAATCCTCCGGGCGCAGGAGGCTATCGCTGTCCCCTTGCAGTTGTAGCCACGCCAAAATCCAGGTGGCCGCCGTGCCGATCGCCGTGCCCGTCCCCACGGCCCACAGCAGCGCAAATCCGGGCGAAAGGGACGGTTGCAGCCACTCCAACAGCAGCCCCATCAGGCCAAAAAAGCACAGGCCAAAGGTCCAAAACCGCCACCGCAAAAAGGGCAGCCACGGAAACCGCGATCGCGATCGACGACCCCTAGGCCGCTGGGCATCGAGATCCCCGTCGGTGAGCCCCGGCGGCCCATCGCCCTCGTCGCCCGCGCCAGCCCCAGCGCCCCCGTCGGCACCCCCCTGGGCAAAATCCAGCAGGCCCTGGGCATCCCAGTCATCGCCCGCGATGTTCGCCCCATCGAGCCCTCCGAGGGACGCCAACAGCACGAAAATGCCGCCCCCCACTAATCCGGCCACATACAGTAGCGTCACCGTAGTTTCGTCCTCCCGCGTCGGCTCCGCGATCGCTGCTGACCCGTTGCCAGCCTAGCAAGGGGCCTTTGGGGGCCATGGGATTTTGCGGCAAACCTTAACTATTGGCATGGGGAGCACGGGGCGTATGGTCTTAACCACAGAACGAGTCTGGACTTCAGGACGGTGCTCCAGGGGTGCGGTCGCGCTCTGCCTGTTCCCTTTCGGCTTTGTCTAGCTCCTCTTCTCGGCGCTTTTTTTTGCGCTTTTCATCATCTTCTATGACTGCTCCAATTTGGGCATTGAGTTTCTCGAATAATTCTTCCAAGACATTTGTTTTCTGGACGCAGGTACTTTTCTCAGGTGATGCATCAGTGAGACTAAAGCCTCTAACTGCGCTCCCGCTCTCTTCAAGCACTTCAAGAAAGGATTGTATGTCACGCAAAGAATCTACCACCTGTGGCACCTGCTTGGCGAGTCCTCCAGTAGACATGGCGGTTAGGATTGTAATTGCGTCTATGATCTTAATCGACCATAAAAAGGCAGATTTTCCTAACTGACTAAAGCCCGATCCAGAATCGTAGTCAGGCCGTATTAGTTGATTGGTTGATCTTCTGATGCCGTTAAGCTCACCAAGTATGTTTTTTTGTTCAAGCTCAAGAGCAGCAGTTTCTTCAGAGGTAATGTCAGGAATTATGGTGTCATGGGAACTAAAAATAGCGCTACCTGTATCAACCACCAAGCTGGGTGGGGGCTGATTAGGGGGTTCGATGGAAAAATTTCTTTCCCTTACGGTTATCGGAACAGCCACGGTAGAGGAGCCTGAGCTAAGACCCAAGATTTCGCGAGTTTCATCAAGAAGACTTGAAAGATCTTGAAGTTTAGCAATTCCCAAGTCGCAATCATCGATAAGCTGCTCGATCAGTCCCGCTAATTCTCCTATGCCCGTGCTCCCAAGATTTTGAGCAAGATCTAACGATGACTCAGCCAGGTCCATCAGGATCAGAGTCTGACGGAGTAACCCCTCAATTACTTCCAGCAATTTCTTGTGATTGGACATGAGAGTTTAGAGTGTCAACCGACTAGATCTCGCATTTCCTCTGCAATATCTTGAGCTTTTTCATAGGTTTTTAAACCTTCTGTGCACAGATCATCTAGCTGCTGAATTTTTCTGGGAAGTGTATCAAGCTCGGCTGAAGGTAGCTGCTGAGCTTCGACGCGCAGTTCTTCGGCAATTTCCAGGACGATTTGCATGGTCTTTAGAAAATCATCAACGAGAGGGAGTATCTGATTCATGGTATTGGGATGGAAAAGGATTGGCAAACCAATTGCCGTGTACAATAACACAATTACAATTCGAGAGCAACTAAAATTAAGTTAGTCTTTGGAGTTTTATACTGCTGACATTCAGGTTAGGCAAACAGGAAAGTTGATCTTTGATCGCAGGTTTCATGGGGAGAGGGATTTGTTCTTTAGCTGTTCCCAAAAATTCAATTCTGTGACAAGATCGTCGTCAGGGAAACGGGGCGTTGCAACCTCTTTCAAATCTTCAGCATCACCTGCGTAATCTGGACCGAGATAAATGCCACGTCCCTTATGACGGGGTGAAAGTTTGGAAGCCTTATCACTTCCAAGGAAGCGCATACTGACCGTATCAGCACTAACTCTAAAGATCAAACGGTCTCCCACATTGTTTAGCAAGTTGTTATCGATAATACGCTCTTCTTTACTTTGGGTACAGAAAATAACGTTTGCCTTGGATGCGCGTCCTAGGCGAACGATTCTATCGAGACTTGCTTGAATAGAGTTTGCGATTTCCTTTTGGTCACGATCCTTATCATCGTAAAGGTGGATAAGTTGCGCCATCTCATCAATGATTAGAATGTTGCGTCCCCAGGACGCTTCATCTCTTTTCTGATCCTGTTCTTCCTTGTAGCGTTGTCGCTTCTCAGGAGTCAGTGACAGAAGACGTTCTAACTCGTCTTGGATGTCTTGCTGTTTGTCAGCAACCCGGTCTTCTACTCGGCTCCAAAAATCTTTGAGGAGCTGATCGAATGCAGCGTAGTCTGTAATCAGTTGGACATTGGGAAATATTTTGCTGACCACCTGAAAATCCACGCCTTTCTTAAAATCTGCCAGCCAAATTGGACGATTGGGATCATGCCACAGTAGCTGATAGAGTAGAACCTTCAAAAAGTTGGTTTTCCCAGCACCCACTTCGCCTGCCACAAATCGATGTGCTGAAACTCGAAAATCAGAGAGGATAGGCTGACCAATACTATCTGTTCCGACGATATATTCATCGCTACTGATTAGATTGCCATGGCTTTGAATAAGAGATTCTAAAGTGTAGGTTTGAGCAAAAGGCTTATTCATTTCAGTCTGTCGTAGGTTGCGGTAGTGATTAACAATTTCAATACAAGGCGCGACAAACCGCTCCGCAATCGTGATTGAAAAGTGGCTACTGAGGGGCTGTAGATCAGCAACGACAGCGGCAGGAGGTAGGTTTCCGCTATGTAGGGTGGACAGCAGGGAACCGCTCGAAGTGTCAGTTTGAGCCAGTGCCATCGACGGCTGCCTAACCAGAGATGCACCAAACTCTTGCTTTATCGTTGAGTCGGTAAGTGAGGCAGAGGTGCTAGATTGACTATCCAAAATTTTCTGCTTAAATGGGCTTGACAGTTTGGGCTGAGGGCTGCTGAGGGAGCCATCACCGTAACGATCAAGAAAGCCTTTTTTCGGTGGAGGAATTACCTTGTCAAAGGTTAGCTGACCAATTGTATGCTTGTATTTTGGCCAGGGCTGAAGCGGAGCAGGCTTACGCTCAGCAAAGGTATGAAGATGTTCGGCAAAGCGAGGATTGTGGGGTTCGTAGAGCTTGATCGCAGGATGCTGATCGCCTCCCAGAACTATATCAGTCCAAGTAGTGAGTAAGTTGAGCGCGTCAGCAGGGTATTCGCTGAAAGCGCGAACGCTCAATCGATAAAGTTTTGCTGGCTGATCCTTGAGAAGTTTTTGGTAGAGAGTTAAAGCTTTATCGTAATGGAGAGTACGTTCATCTGGGTCTAGTTCTTGGAGATGTTTGATGGCTTGAACTAGAGCTCGGTTCCAGGGACGATCACTGTTGTTGGATACAGATTGGCTGATGATTTCAACAAGGATCTGACCTCGAAGTTTATTGATTTTTGCGAAGAGATCCTCAAGAGGCCATAGAGAGTTTTTTACAAAAATAGGAGGATAATAAAGTTGACTGGTGAGATCTAAGTTCTCCTCTCTCTCCCACTGAACTTCACTGATGGCAGTTACCCAATCAAGTGACCCGAATTCTTGGTCACTATCAAGCGCAAGTTCTTCAAGGTAGATCTTGACTTCCGACGATATATCTATATCAAGGGAATGGTAGCTGATCTCCGGAAATCTCTCAGAGTTGATTAGCAGGTGGAAGGCAAGTGACGATTCACTTATAATATGTTGCAGCGAACGAATCATGTAGTTGAGGATTTGAGCAGGAAATGTAGTGCCCTAAATGGGTAATGATCCTGGTCTGAAAGCTCTATGACGCAAGAGTTACGACAGAAAAGAACATTATCTTCGTAGGACTACCTAAGAATAATGGTCATTTAAGATCTCTCCATTCTCGCAATCTTTCTAAAAGACCATTAACTTCACTATTAACGCTTTCTAGCTTTCCGATTTTTCGTCCTTTCAAAAGACCTCTGACTGCAAAGTATAAGGCTATCAGAAATAAACATGAAAACACTGATCCTGCTGCAATGCGCACTATTCTTACTATATCTATAAACTCCTTTGAATCCACCAACGCCAGAAACAACATATTTCTACAAACCTGCACTATTACCTACACTGAGTTAATTTAAAAGCTAACCGCCGGATCCACCGCCAGACATGGCAGCAGAAATTAATAACATGACAACGAAAATAATAAGGCCAACTATGAGAACTATCACCTCAGCAAAAACAACAATCAGCAAGAAGTAAATTGACCATTTGGCAAACATCTTGCCCGCTTCAGATAAATCTGATATTTCAGATTCTGTGGTTCTAATAACATCGAAATTTGCATGTGAAATTTTCTCAAGATCTCTCTGCAGTTCATCTTTTATCTTCTTCAAGTGCTCATACTCTCTCAATAGAGTTGTATGTGTCTTGCGACCTACAAGTTTCCCTGAAGATATTGATCTGATTTTTACTGATTTGATTTCATCATACTCAGATGATTCCACAGATGCAACGGTTCCCAGAAGCAGACTGTAATTATAACCTAGAAGAACATCTAATCGAAGAAGGTCTTGCATTCTCTTCTCAATTGCTAATTGCCATGCCTTTTCACGCTCTAGGTATTGGTCATAGTTTTCAATACAAAACTTTTCTACACGATGAAATTCACTGAGTGATCGAATGATGTTTTTTGCGTCTTTTAAATCAGACATCTGTCTATTTGATTTGTCGATACTCAAGCCAAGATCTTCCATTGTCTTATCCTTCAGTGAGTTAATATCATTGATTGGATATTGAAATGTAAGAATCTGAGCCAGCTTATTCGCATTTTCCCGAGAGACCGAATCCAACTTTAGAAAACATTCAAAATATGTGCTTTGCAAATAGTCAAGAGGATCAGACAAATAATTTTTTGCCATGCTTACAAGTCGAGGAAATACGATTTTTCTCTGTGTAACTTCATTTGCATCGTCAGTTTTGAAAGCTTGAACTACTCCATAGCCAGAAAGTCTATCAAGAACCTCCTCAATATCTTGTCTTTCTGGATTTCTTGCCTGAAACAGTCGTTGGGTTGGGCCAAATATCCAGAAGTTTAGATAATCTTCATAGTCAACGGTGCGACGACCAAGAGGATCAAGCCTTCTGACGTATTGCTGTCTTCCTAGCATTTTTTCTTCGATTTGACGCATATAAGCTTCCGGCGCTCTAGGAATAGAGGCAAGATTGAGACTGTGAGATGAATACCCAATGAGATTCATAGCCATGGCTGCAGACCATTGCGTTAGTTCACTGCCAGCCCTTGAGTTATCTAATTCTCCTTTAAAGAGCTGAAGCACGGCAGATGCATCTTTAGACTGACAATCCCTCATCTCTTTGAGAGTGTTCATACATCCTAATTGAGCCAACCCTTGAAGTGCAAGGGCTCTCAGTCGCCAATCACCATTCTTATAGCTTTTCAAAATTTCAGCAAATGCTCCCAACGCGACTTCTGGAGACTGACTAGCGAGTGAGAGGCATAGGGCAATTCGGTCTCCATCTTCTAGCTGCTCCGAAGACGTAAGAAGATAATTTAGGTCGGCGGCATTCCTAATGTTATGCACAAGATCTTTAAGGGACATCGTCTTGCAGGAGCTTGATTTTTAGCTTTGGACTGAGGACAAGTTATAGAACAGATGATAGACAAGTTTTTCGTGAGCGGCAATGGATGACAGCAGTTTAGTTGCAACTTGCCAACTGATTAGAAAAAGGCTTGCTGCTGCTTTGCCGTCAGCCTAGCAAGGGGCCTTTGGGGGCCACGGAATTTTGCGGCAAACCTTAACCATTGCCCTGGGCCAAGTTCCTCAACCCCCTCGGTTAGCATGGGGGAGATCGCGCCGTCCTTGCCCTCCCCGATCCCAAACCATGGGCGGCACCGGATCTAGGCCACTTCTACAGCCCTTCCCAGCAACCTAGCCATGGCCCGAGGCGACCAAATCTACGTCCTGCGATCGCTCCTGAACCTGGACAGCCTGTATGAGCACCACGGCATCGACTGCGGCGACGGCAGCGTGATTCACTATTCCAAATCCGGGGATGAGCCGGAAATTCGGCAAACGTCCCTCGAAAATTTCGCCAAGGGAAAACCCATCTCCCGCCGGGATTACCCCACGGCCTACATCGCGGAAACGGTGATCCATCGGGCCACCAGCCGCCTGGGGGAACGGCGCTACAACCTGCTGTTCAATAACTGCGAGCATTTCGCCACCTGGTGCAAAACCGGCGCAAGTGTCAGTAAGCAGGTGCGTGATGCGGCCCCGATGCTGGCGACATTGGACCCGGCGGCGTTGGATCCGGCCCTCAAGGATGCCCTGATGGGGGGCGATCGCGCCGATGTGCCCCAGCTTCTTGACCGCGCCCTAGCCGATGCCCGCACCCTGTGGGAAAGTTTGCAGCCTCGCTACGAAACCGCCCGCCGGGACGTGCAACAGTGGGATCGGGTCGCCAAGGAGGCCCTGCGTCGCCAGCGGGAGGATTTGGCGAAGGGGGCGATCAGAAAAAAACTCAAGGCCCAGCAGGAGGCCCAACGGCTCAAAACCGAGCTCGATCGCCTCGCCCAAAGCACGGAAACCCTGGTGCGCAACGGCCAGCGCCTGGGCATTGATCTCTCCCGCTGGCGGCGCTGACGGCCACGGATCTTTGAAATGTCCACCCTGAATGTCCACAATGTCCACTGCCACCCCCTGGGCAACCTCCGGGCGGGCGGGGGCGTCTGGGAAAAACGAAGAAACTGGTTCGGAGCGTGTGGTTATGGCTTGGTTTGGTTCGATCGCGGCGAGACTGGTGGGGCGATCGCGGCTCCGGCGGCTGGGCTATGGGCTTTTGGCCCTGGTGACGGCGATCGCCGTGTGGGGGGCATCGCCCCAGGTGGTGCAAGCGCGGGACTGGCTGGATCTAATTTTCCGGGGCGTGCAGGTGCTCCAGTTATCGAACCTATCGGACCGCGATGAGGTGCAGCTCGGGCGACAGATTGATCAGCAGCTCACCCGCCAAACCCGCATCATCACGGATCCACGCATTAATTCCTACGTGAGTGCCATTGGCGATCGCCTGGTGCAGGCCAGCTCCCGCCCGAATATTCCCTATACGTTTCGGGTGATTGCCGATCGCGGCGTCAATGCCTATGCCACCATGGGCGGTTTTGTTTATGTGAATGCGGGGCTGATGCTGGCGGCGGACAATGAGGCCCAGCTTGCCAGTGTCATCGGCCACGAAATCGGCCATGTGGCGGCCCGTCACGCGGTGGGGCAAATGCGCCAGCGGGCGATCGCGGCGGGGGTGCTGTCGGCAACGGGGCTCGATCGCAACCGGGCGGTGCAAATCGGCGTGGATTTGGCGGTGAATCGCCCCAACAGCCGCAGTGATGAACTGGAGGCCGATCGCCTGTCGCTGGAGATGCTGGCGCGATCGGGCTATGGGCAAATCGGCGCGATTCAGTTCTTTGAAAAGTTACTCGGTCAGCCGTCGCCGCCGAATATCCTCAGCACCCACCCGAATACCCGCGATCGCATCGCGATCGCCCGTCAACTGATCCAGCCGCGCTATGCCGACGGGGCGGGCCTCGACAACCGCGCCTACCAAGCCCTGTTACAGTCCCTTTTCCGTTAAGAAACCAACGTCATCGTAGGGGCGGGGTTTTCCCGCCCAGCCCCCACGATCCCTGATATTCCGAAGTTCGGAGGTTTTTGTGGTGATCGGTCGGGCAGGGTTGGGAAACCCAACCCCTACGGCAAACACTCCAAAATGCCCTGGTCCCCATCCAACCGGGCCAGGGTACCCACCGGCAGGGCGGCGTTGGGGCCATCGTGGCCGAAGGGTAGCCCCGACACCACGGGAATGCCCAAATCCCCCAGGCGATCGCGCAGGACTTCCTCCACCGTTAGGCTCGGGCGATCGCTCGGCGGCTCACATTGGCTAAAGCGGCCGATCGCCACCCCCGCCACGGCCCCCAAGGCCCCGGTGGACCGCCATTGGGTCAGCAGGCGATCAATGCGATAGGGGGCTTCGGTCACATCTTCAAAGGCCAGAATTGCCCCCTCTAGGGAGGGCTGCGATCGCGTTTGCAGCAGGTGGGTCGCCACGGTGAGATTGGCGGGCAGCAGCGGCCCCACCACGGCCCCGCCGCCCCAACCGTCCCCCGTCAGCGGTGCGATCACTCGGCCCATCAGCAGGTCAAACAGGCGATCGCGCATGGGTTCCGGCTCCTGGGGCAGGGTCGTGATCAGCGGCCCATGGACCCCCGCCACCCCCTGTTTTGCCAAACTCCACAGCAGCGCCGTCACGTCGGAGAAGCCCACCAGCCACTTCGGGGCGATCGCGCTGCCCAACGTCAACGCCGACCCGCGCCCCGCCAACAGGGGCCAATCCCAGTCTTCTAACAGCCGCGCCGCCCCGTAGCCCCCCCGTGCACAGACGATCGCCCGACAGCGGGAATCCGCCAACGCCGCTGCCAATTGATCGCGCCGCTGGGCATCCGTCCCCGCCAGATAGCCCCAGCGGCGATCGCACCCCGCCGCCACGGTCACCTCAAATCCGCGCGATCGCCAAATTTCCACCCCCGCCGCGATCGCCTCCAGCGAAGGCAGGGCACCGCTCGGCGTAATCACCGTCACGCGATCGCCCGGTTGCAGCGGTTCCGGCAGGGTGCGGGGGGCCATCAGGGGAGATTGGCGACTCATGAACCTAAAAACCTCGATTGTTTGCGGAAACGGGGCATCAAACCGCGATCGCGGCCACCCTAGCAGACCCCAGCGCCCCAAGGCTAGGCAATACTGCCCCGTTTGCGCGCTTCCTTATAGGAGGTGCCCACATTCCGCAGGCCCGCCTTGGTCATCTCCCGCTCCAGCAGCAGGAAAAATCGCGCGCGATCGCCCCCCCGCACCACCGCCTGATTGTGGGCCTCCGCCAGGGCCACCGGATAGCCCTGGCCCTTTTGCACCTGGGCAATCATGATCCCCAAGGCCCGATCGAAGAGGGGGCGATCGCGCACCAGCCACTCCGGCACCTCAATGCGCGCCACCTCCGACCCCACATGGACATAGCAAAAAAAGACCCCATGGAGACCGTAATCCCCCAAAATCCGCGCCGACGATCGCCACAATGGCCCCCGTTCCCCCGGCTGCAACAGTCCCTCCCACAGGGCCGCATCCCGCAGGGGGCGCAGGCCATTGCAGGGGGCATCGTCCGCCCGGTTGGGGCAATGGTTTGGGCAGTCCGGCTCACTGAATTTGCAGCCATGGAGCCGCAGAAAATTCAGCGCTTCTCCGCTGCGGGATGCGCTCAAATAGCCCATCATCGGCACCCCCGACAGGCGCAACCGATCCCACGCGGCCAAAATCGGCGGCAGGATGCGATCGCGCGCCGCCGCCGGTAAGGTTTCCAAAAACCAATAAATCAACGATCCATCCACCATCGCCAGCAGGGGCAGCGGTTCAGATTTGACTGATTTCCTTGAGGTTTTAGCAGAGATATTTTTAGGAACTTTACCGCCATTATTTTTAGCCATCGAAGAATTCGGGCGCGATCGCTCCGTCGCCACCGCGATCGCCATTTCCGCCAGCACCTCCGCCTCCGAAACCGTGCGGCGATAGCCCATCCAATCCTCCGTCGAAATGCCCCACTGGCGCGAAACGTAGAGATCCTCCGGGCGATAGACCACCTCCGGCACACTGTCGAGCAACGGATAGCGCCCCTGGCCGTAGTGCAACACCACCCGCCCCGTATTAATCAAATAGCAATAGGCAATTTCATGGTGGCTCGGGGAAATTTGTGACCCGTCCGTCGCCAGCACCGTATGGGCCACCGGGGGCGCTTCAATCATCACCCGCGTATCCAACGGCTCGATCGGTTCCGCCGCCACAAAGGACAGGCGATCGCGCCATTGATCCAGCAGCGACACCCAGTCATCTTGGCGCGATCGCATCTCCGCCAGCACCCGCCGCGCCCGTTCCCCACGCCGCCGCGCCGCCTCCGCCTCCTGGGTGAGTTGCTGGCCCATTCCCTGCATTTGCGCCGCCAATCGGCTCAGATCAAGCATCCTTGTTTGGCACCCTCAGGTGTTGGATCAACTGTTTCCTAAACCGCCCATCACCCATTGGCCCAGCCATGGCCCTAGAGCCCCCAACCCTCCGGCGATCGGCTATTAAACCCCTCAATTTCCATCCGAGGCCCCTTCAGTTGATAGTAATCGGTTTTATAGAGATTGAAGCGGCATAAATCAATGGGCGTCACCTCCGACGGGTTGACATTGTGCATGGTACCCCCCGCCTTGAGCGCCCCCGCCGCCAACTCTGAGCAAAACATTTTTGAGCTATCTTCGGCGGTGGTCAGCAGCCGCGCAAAAAGATGGAAGGTCACGGGCAAATCTAGGGCCGATAAAACCGCCTGCCGAATGTCGTAGGGATAATGTTCTTGCCGCAGCAAAAAATTGTAGAGCGCCCGCAGGTCCGTCTGCTCACGCAAATCATCCCGCAGGGGCAGCCACCACAGCACGCCGGGATAGAATTTGAGGCGGGTGCTGAGGCGATTGGAAATGACCGCGCCGCCGCCGGAGGCCCCGGAAACAACGGTGGCTTCCATCACTTGATTGAGGATGCCCTTCTGGGCTTCGCCATATAAAAAGACTTTCGTTTGAAAAACAATGCCCACGTGGGTGACGTTGGAGCGGGTGGCCCATTTAATCACCCGCGATAGCCCTTGGTTGCTCGAAAAGGCGATGATGTCGCCCGGTTGCATGTGGTCCCGTGCAGCATCATAGGTGATGGATTGCCAGCCCATGGAAAGGTCCTCCGGGGATCAGGTGGGCGCGATCGCGTCGCGGCGGGGTGGGTTTTGGGGATGATTTGGAGCGCACCCCATGGTAACGGTTGGGGGGAGATCCGGCGATCGGCGTGTGGCCCCCTTGCGATCGCGCCCTGGGGATGTTGGCCTAGGAATCCGCTGTGCTTGGCCTAGGATTGTGGCCCCGTGGCAGGTTTTGCCTTGATTTTTTTGCCTTGATTTTGCCCACTGCCGCCGCGATCGCCCCAGACGGCCCCTAAAACCGGGGTAACGTCAATCCAGGGGAACGGGGGCTAGGCCCCAGCCCATTGCGATCCGCCATGTTCATCCTTGCAATTCACCATGGTCAAACCCTTGACTGTTTGCGATCGCGCCTGTTGTCTTTTCCCTTCAAAAGGCGTGGAGCTTTATTTTATTCAATTGACGGGGGAGGTGGATGCGATCGCGGCGGGCGGACCGGGTTTGATCCGTTGAGAAAACCCATCGAAGCTGTCCCAATAGCCGGGGCTCCATGGCCTCTGACCGGGGACAGTTTTTGAGATGGGACCGCGCGATCGCACCGATTAATTCCCCTAAGCCACTTCGCAGCGCTGGGCCTCCGCATCCACGCCAGGGAGCCAATAGAGCACCCAAAGGTGTCCCAAAATCGCCGCCAGCAGGGGCAACTTCCGCAGGCTCTTCCACCAGCGCGGCCCCGGCGATCGCCCAATTTCCGACAGTTTGAGGTTCAATTCCGAACAGGCATGGAGCCGCTCCAAAAATTCGGGACGCTCTAGATCAAGAATTTCCGGGAAAGCCCGCGCCGCCGTTTCATTGGTCTTGCGGATCACCTCCGCATCAAAGGCGGTCGGATCAATACCCAAGGATCGATAAAATCCCGATCGCTCATGGACCGTCAAGGTGTGGGTGGCAAAAACCGTCAGCAAAAAGAACCGACTCCACAGCCGCGATCGCCAGGTGGCCCAAAGTTTTGGCTGCGATCGCAACAGCACCTTAAAAATATCCCCATGGCGGTTCTCATCCTGACACCAGGGCTCAAAATATTTGAACAGGGGATAAAAGCGCCGATCCGGATTCTGCTCCAGATGGCGATGGATCAAAATATAGCGCCAATAGCCAATCTTTTCAGACAGATAGACACTATAGATCACCCACTCGATGGGGAAAAATGTATATTGACGGTTTTTAGTCAAAAACCCCAGATCCAGCGTACGGCCAAAATCCCCCATCGCCTTATTCAAAAAACCCGCATGGCGCGCCTCATCCCGGGCCATCAAATGGAAAATTTCCGCCAGCACCGGACTTTGATCCCTAATGCGCCGCGACAGCTCCTTGAACAACAAAAAGCCGGAAAATTCCGAAACGCAGGACCGCTCCAAATAATCCAAAAAAGCCTGACGCGTCTCCCCCGTAATCTCTGACCAATCCTGGGCAAAGGACTCATCCCGCACAAAGTGCCGCGCATTATAGTCCGCGCGCATTTCCGCCAACATCGTTTCCAATTCCACCGCCTGGGACGATAAATCCATCGCCGCCGCCGCCCCAAAATCGGTGGTGTAAAACCTCGGCGTCAGCAAGGTTTCCTGGAGGGCCGCCTGACGAACCACCCCAGACTTGGGCAAAGACGTGACCATATCGCTCCCCCGGGCTGCACCCCGGACCGTTTGTTAATTTCTGAAAACTTTTCATCATTTAAGCATTTAATCGCCATATGGTTATTTATCGTTAACAGAATTTCACGAAGGGAGGACAGGGACGATGGTCCTGGGAGCGGGCTTGGCGGAGCGGTTGCGGGAGGGAACGCGGGCGGCCCACGGGCTGGCGGAGGAGACGGTTTATATGCGCTGTTTCACCCAGGGGGTGGTGGGCCGTGGGGCGTTTCGCCAGTGGCTGATGGATTTGTATGGGGTCTATCGGCTGCTGGAGGAGCAAATGGGGGAGTTGGCGGCGACGGAGCCTGCGATCGCGGGGATTCAGTTTCCGGAGCTCTGGCGGACGGCGGCGATCGCGGCGGATCTCGAGTTTTATTGGGGGCCGGATTGGGAGGCGTTGGTGCAGCCCAGTGAGGCGGGGACGGTCTATTTGGCGCGCCTTGGGGCGGTGGCGTGGCAGCAGCCGGAGTTGCTGGTGGCCCATGCCTATGTGCGATATATGGGGGACTTATCGGGCGGCCAGGGGCTCAAGGCCATGGCCCGTAAGGCTTTGAATCTGCCGGAGGATCGCGGGACGCAATTCCATACGTTTGAGGCGCTGCCCACGGTGGAGGCGCAGCGGGCCTTCAAGGGGCGCTACCGGGAGGCGCTCAATGGGTTGCCCCTGACGGAGGCGCAGATCCAGGCGATCGTGGCGGAGGCGAATCTGGCCTTTCACCTGAACTGTGGCCTGATGCGGGGGTTGGAGCCGCTGCTGAAGTCGGAGGTGGATCCTGAGCGCTGGCGGGGGGCGATCGCCCGACGGGCGGGTGAATCCGGCCATGCGCCGGCGTTGGTGGGGGGCTAGGGCCGTGGGGGGCATGATCGCGCGATCGCCGCCCAGGTTGCTGCCGATGCTGGGTTGTCGCTGCCGGGGTTGAACCGGTGGGGCGATCGGCGGAGGCCATGGGCTGAAATGGGCTGATTTCTCTGATTTTTCTGATTTTTTGTTGTTTACACCCTAATTTTGCTGTTTTGACTGCCATGACTGCTTTTACCACGGCTAAAACGTCTAATCTTGGCTCTACCCATCCGGAGGCCGCTGGAGCCGCGATCGCCCCGGCCCCATGTCCCCCGCCGAAGGATTCGCGGCAGCGGGTCGGGGCCTGGATGCGCCAGATCCAGGATGAAATTTGTGCGGGCCTCGCGGCGGCGGACGGCATCAGTCAGTTTTGTGAGGATGCATGGGAACGGCCCGAGGGGGGCGGCGGGCGATCGCGCGTCATTCAAAATGGCGACATTTTTGAGCAGGGGGGCGTGAATTTTTCGGAGGTGTGGGGTACCCAGTTGCCGCCGTCAATTTTGACCCAGCGTCCCGAGGCGATTGGCCATGATTTCTATGCCACGGGCACGTCCATGGTGCTGCATCCGCGCAGTCCCTATGTCCCCACCGTTCACCTGAATTATCGTTACTTTGAAGCGGGGCCGGTGTGGTGGTTTGGGGGCGGCGTTGACCTGACGCCCTACTATCCCTTTGCGGAGGATGTGCTGCATTTCCATCAAACCCTCAAGGAGACCTGCGATCGCCACAATCCCCACTATTACCCCGCCTTTAAAGCCTGGTGCGACGAATATTTTTACCTGAAACATCGCCAGGAAACCCGAGGGGTGGGGGGCATTTTCTTCGACTATCTCGACACCAGCGGCCAGCTCTATCGTGGCCCAGAAACCACCGGTGCCGCTGCGGACTATGGCCGTCAGGTGGGGGCCGTGGGGCCTCAGGATTGGGAGGGTCTCTTCGATTTCGTGCGCGACTGTGGCCGTGCCTTTTTGCCCGCCTACCGGCCCATC
Source organism: Cyanobacteriota bacterium (assembly GCA_022402445.1). Classification (GTDB taxonomy): domain Bacteria; phylum Cyanobacteriota; class Cyanobacteriia; order CACIAM-69d; family CACIAM-69d; genus MS008. The sequence continues at coordinate 627,466 of JAKRSF010000008.1, forward strand.
ATTGAACGGCGGCGCGGCATTGCCTATGGCGATCGCGAGCGGAATTTCCAGCTCTATCGGCGGGGGCGCTATGCGGAATTTAATTTGGTCTACGATCGCGGCACTATTTTCGGCCTACAAACCAATGGGCGCACGGAATCAATTTTGATGTCCCTGCCGCCGTTGGCCCGCTGGGAATATGGCTATCAACCGGAGCCCAACAGCCGCGAGGCGGATCTCTATGAAACGTTCCTAAAACCCCAGGATTGGCTCGGTTCTTGGCAGGCTAAGGCCGCGATCGCAACGCCGGTTCAGTAGGATTTGATGATCTGATCTGCGACCTAATTTAGAACCAAAACTATGGCTGGAGTTTAGGGATTGATTTGACCCTAGACCCCAGCCATTTTCATTCAAAGGGTTGACTGAGCCGTGGCCTAGGCCGCGATCGCGCGCACCGTTTTTAGGGCCTCTTCCACATGGCCCTTCGCATTGAGCATCGAGTTAAAAATGTGGCGCACCACCCCCTCGCGATCAATAACATAGGTTACCCGACCCGGCAGAACGAACAATTCATTGGGCACGCCAAACGCCTTGCGGGCCTCATTTTTCGCATCACTCACCAGCAAAAACGGCAGATTATGCTTCGCCCCGAACCGCTGGTGGGACTCCACGGAGTCGGCGCTGATGCCGATCACCACGGCCCCCGCCGCCGCAAAATCCCCATAGCTATCCCGAAACCCGCAGGCTTCCAGGGTGCAACCGGGCGTATCGTCCTTCGGGTAGAAGTACACCACCACCGGCTGCTTGCCCACGAAGCTGCTCAGGGTCACCGTTTCACCCGTTTGGGTGGGCAGGGAAAAGTCCGGGGCCTTGTCACCAATCTGAATTGCCATGGCTCGCTCGACACCTAGGGGTCTTGTAACGATTTCTTAACAAGGCCATGGTACCGCAGGGGGCGCGCGGTGGCCGCGATCGCGCGATCGGCAATTTCCACAGCCAAGAAAAATCACTTAAACTTTTTTGAGTGAGATTTCTTGGAGGGCGTCAACAAATCCCCCTTTCCCCTGGGAGCCAATGCATTTAATTCAAGGATCCCACCGCGATCGCGGTGGGATCCTTGAGGGCAGCGGCGGCTTGGCTGAGGGCAAAATCCACCTGACGATCGAGGGACGAACTATTGTTAGGTTGCTGGCGATACCAGGCGATCGCGGCGGGGCGACCCTCCCGAGCCGATCGCGCCAGGGCCGCCCAGATTTTTGGCGTTTGCAGGGCCGGTTCCTGAACAATCGCCGCATCAATGCGCCGCCAATAGATCTCAAAATCCCGCTGGAGCGCCCGCATCAGCACCCCGCGATCGCCCAGGGGCAACCGTTCCCACCGCTCTAGGGCCTGCTGCCACCGGCCATCGGCCAAACTCGCCAGCACCGCCCCCGCTGGCGTACTCGCCGCCTCATCCGCCCTAGCCTGGGCCACCAGGGCATGGTAACGAATGAAATCCCGCTGGGCGATCGCCCGCATCGGCCACTGGCCCCGCTGCCGTTGGTACAGATCCGACAGTTGCCGCTCCGCCTGGGACCACAGCCCCCCCCGCGCCAGGGCGATCGCGCGGCCATAGACCCCATCCTTCAGGGAAATTTCCGTCAGCGACAGGGGTTCTAGGGCAATGGGATTGAGATCAAAGGCACGCGGTTGCAGTTGATAAATGTCAAACACTGGCTCACGGCCCACCCCGCGATCAATCACCAGCTCCGGCGTTTCATCCCCGGTCACATTGCTCCAGAGGGGTAAACGCCCCTGGGGACTGCCCCAGCGCACCATGGCCTCCAGGTGGGCGCGATCGCGGTTGAAATGCACCACCGTACCGTACAGCGACGACAACTGGCGGGTTTCATAGCGCCCCGTCAGGGTCAGCCACACCCCCGTATCGGGACCGCGCTCCATCCGCTCAATCTCCGTCAGGGGCAGCGGTCGGTTCGAGCCCTGCACCTGGGTATCCGCTTGGCTCAGGGGGGCCAGCACCAGGGACTGTTCCGGCCCCGCCACCGGGACGCGGGCAATCTGGCGATAGCGCACAACCCCATCCCCCCCGGCCCGCACCGTTTGATAGGTCCGCAGTTCCAAAATCGCTTGGCAGGGCGATCGCAAGGGGCAGTCCTCCGTTTGGGCAAAGAGGGGGATCAAAATGCGCCCCTCCCCGAGATCGAGAATGTCCCCCGCCAGCCGGCCTTCCCCCTCCAGGGTGATCTGGGAGCGGATGTCCGCCAAACTCAGCAGGCGATCGCTCGGTGGTAGCTGCCCCCCCAACTGTTCCGGCAACAGGCCCAGCAGGCCGCTGAGCCGTTCGGGATAGAAAATCGCCGTGATGCCCAGCCAGCCGCCCCCGAGGGTGATGCCCACCGCGCCGATGAGCCCCACCGCGATCGCACTGGCAAAGGCCCGCTCCCCCAGCCACTGCCACGGGGACGGGGGCCGACCGGTCAGGCGGACGGTTTGGGGGTGGCGGCGCGATCGCGCGACCGAAGGCCGACGCCCTCGGGCATCCAGGGGCTGGACCAGGGCGGTGGGGCGCTCAGCACCAGGGGCGATGGGTGGGGGCTTTGCCCCGATGGGTGGGGGCTGTGCCCCGATCGCGGGTTTCGAGGGGGGACGTAGCACGCGGCGCAGTGGGCGAAGGGGTAGACGGCAGCGGAAGGGGGCAGGCGAGGGAGCGATCGCCACGATGGTGGCAATTCTAAGGGCGATCGTCCATCCCCGAACAGGCGCTAGGGCCACCGAACCGGCCAGGGGCCACCGCCGCGATCGGCCTAGGCACCGCCCTAAACACTGCCCAATGGCGACACCGATCGCAGGCGCAACTCCGGCTTATCCATTTCCACCTGCTGGCAATTCCACTCATTTTTAAAGAGCAAAACGGGCCGCTCAAAATGATCCTTCACCAGGAACGTATTGAATAAACGCCCCGCCTTTTCCAGGGCATCCCACCCCGCCGTCACCCATCGGGCCGCCGTGTAGGGCAACAATTCCAGGCGCGTTTCCACCCCATATTCCGACTGGAGCCGGAACTGCACCACCTCAAACTGAAGCTGGCCCACCGCCGCCAAAATCGGATCGCGCTTGGCCTCATCCGCCGCGTGCATGATTTGTACGGCCCCCTCCTCCTGGAGTTCAGAAACCCCCTTATAAAATTGCTTGAATTTCGAGGGGTTGGGGTTACGGAGATAGGCGAAAATTTCCGGTGAAAAGCTGGGAATGCCTTCATATTCCAGCTTCTTGCCCATATAGATCGTGTCGCCGATCGCGAAAACCCCCGGATTATTCAAACCAATCACATCGCCGGGGTAGGCTTCATCCACCGATTCGCGATCCTGGGCAAACAATTTCTGGGGCCGCGATAGGCGCACGGTCTTGCCCGATCGCGCATGGGTCACGGTCATATCCTTTTCAAAGCGCCCCGAACACACCCGCACAAAGGCCACGCGATCGCGGTGTTTCGGATCCATATTGGCCTGGAGCTTAAAGACAAACCCCGAAAAATTGGGGTACGTCGGCTCAATTTCCCCCTGATTACTCAACCGGGGCGCAGGCTTGAGGGCATATTGCAAAAAGGAATCCAGGAAAAGCTGCACGCCAAAATTCGTCATGGCGCTGCCAAAAAAGACCGGCGTCAATTCCCCCGCGTGGATCGCCTCTAGATCCAGCTCGCTGCCCAACTCATCGAGCAGCTCCACCTCTTCGAGCAACTGGACATAGAGCTCCGTGCCAATTTGTTCTTCCAGGGCCGGATCATCGAGGGCCACCGTCGTCGTGGTCGCCGCCTTGCTGCCGTGGAGACTGCGCTGGAACAGATGCACCGTGCGGCTGTGGCGATCAAAGACCCCCTTGAAGCGATCGCCCTGGCCGATGGGCCAATTCATGGGATAGGTCGCCAATTTCAATTCCTGTTCAATTTCATCGAGCAGGTCCAACGGATCCCGGGCGGGGCGATCGAGCTTATTGGCAAAGGTAAAAATCGGCAGCTTCCGCAGTTGGCACACTTCAAATAATTTGCGGGTTTGGGGTTCGAGGCCCTTGGCCGCGTCGATGAGCATCACCGCATTGTCCGCCGCCGCCAGGGTGCGGTAGGTATCTTCACTGAAGTCCTGGTGACCGGGGGTGTCGAGGAGGTTGATCTGCGTATCCCGGTAGAGGAATTGCAGCACGGTCGAGGTGATCGAAATGCCCCGCTGCTGTTCCATGGCCATCCAGTCCGAGGTGGCCTGTCGCTGGCTGCGGCGCGCCTTGACGGCTCCGGCCTCGTGGATGGCCCCTCCGTACAGGAGCAGTTTTTCCGTGAGGGTGGTTTTACCGGCGTCCGGGTGGGAGATGATCGCGAAGTTGCGGCGGCGATTCACTTCCTGCTGGAGTTGGGCAAGGTCGAGGGGGTCGTTGGCGATCATGGCGGGGCGCAACGGAGCGGTTTGGATGGACGGGGGTGAAACGGTTGTGGAGCAAATGCTATGGCTCTGAGGATCTGATTATAGGTTGCCTAGGGCGGGCACTTGGAAATCTGGCCGATCGCGATCGCCGATCGCGGCAGCCGTAGTTAGGGTCAAGGCAGAGGCGGACCCGGTGATCGATTGGCGGGTTCTGCGATCGCCCCTTTGGGGGTAGGAGTCAATCCAGCGCCATGGCAACTCAACGGCAGTGCAAACGGCTTGCGGCGATCGCCGCGGTCACCCTGGGCTATTTGATGGGGGTGCCCCTGATGGCGTCCAAGGCGGGGCATGGGGGCATCGTTACGGCCCTCGGTTACCGCGATCGCGCCCCCGATATCCAGGCTCCGGCCCAATCCCCTAGGGCCTGCGATCGCCTCCCCTTGGGCCGCAGCGCCGTGCAGTTGGCCGTGCGATCGCGCGGGGATGGGCCGTGGCAATCGGTCGTTGTGCTGGGCCATGGGGGCTGTGGGCTGGGGCAGGGCCGGATCGAAGGGCGCTCACCCAATCCCGCGATCGCCGCGATCGCCACCGACGAAACACCGGCCCCTTGAACAGGGCGGGGGACGGATCAGACGCAGATCAGGTACAGATTCAGAATCATCAGAAAAGATCGAAAAAAATCGCCCCAATCCACAGCAGCGCCCTAATCGGGAGCCCAGATCGCCCTAGATCTAGCCCCCTCCCCTAAACTGCGCCATTCGCGAGTTTTCCTTAAATTTTGCCGGATCGTTCAATCCAGGGGTCTACCTTGTTCCCAAGGTCCGAACCACTGCGGACCAAAACGCTCCGGGTGAATTTACGCAGACGGAACGCAAACATTTCGCCCCATCAGCAACGCCAACACGGACACAGCACCTCCCCTAGACGGACGCGATCGCAAACGACCACCGGCCATCGTAGAAGTCAGGGGTTCACCAGTATTTCGGTCGTCGCTTGAATGCTTGGTGGATCCCGCCTTCAACCCCGGTTACGGATCTATCCCGCCCGCCACCGCCCACGAGAGGAGCCCCAGAGTCATGTTGAACAGCGCTGCCATGGAACTGGATTCAGCAGAATCCCTGAGGATGCGCCTGTGGGGACAGCGGCTGGCAACCTCGGGGCAAGGGGAAGCGCGGTACCGGCGGCGGGAGGGCTGGGGGGCCGCCGGTGCCCAGGGGGATGACACGACCCCTTCAGTCCATGCGTCTTGTCCGGGGGATGCGATCGCGAACCGCAGCACCCCCGCCCGGAGTGGCCGACCAACTGTCGCACGAGGGTCAGAAATCCATGCAGGCGAATTCAATCCACCGGCGGTCCACGGGCCAGCGGTGCCAAGCGGGGCAGGTGCGGCTATGACGATTCCCCACTCCTCCGCCCATTTCACCCAGGGCCAGCGGGAGGAGGGGAGGCCGTGGTCCGCGATCGCGCCGAACCCTCCCCTCAAGCTCGTGCCCAAACCGTCGGAACCCCACGGGGCCATCACGGCCATGGCGGCCACCGGGGACTTCGGTGACGAGGACTCTGATCTGGACGTTGATTTTGGATGGATCGAGGTGGACGACACCCGCGATCGCGCCCCCCAGGACGGCGCACGCCTCGATGACGTGCTCGATGCCGCCGAAGCGGTGGCCCAGCTTTCCCAACTGCTGACGGACATGGCGGACAGCGTGGCGGAATTTAATCGCCAGCTCAGCCCCGATTTGGACACCTTCCTGGATCTGGGGGATGCCACGGCCCTGGGGGAGAATGGGGTGCTGCTGGCGGGGGTGAACCTGGATGGGGCGGCCCTGGAGGGGTGCGATCTATCCGGCGAGCGGATGCAGTGCGTTTCCCTGGTGGCGGCGAATTTGACGGCGGCTATCCTGAGCCAAACCAATCTGGAGGGGGCCACCCTGACGCGGGCCTGTCTGACGCGGGCCGTGGCGCTCGCGGCCACCTTTGAAATGGCGAAAATGGACGAGATCCAGGCCCAATTGATCCAGGGGCGGGGCGGCAATTTTAATTACGCCAAACTGCGGCGATCGCGGCTGGATCTGGGGGATTTCGAGCGGGGGCGGTTTGACTTTGCCTCCCTGCGCGGGGCCTCGGCGATCGAAGCGTCCTTTTCCGCCGCCTCGATGCAATATGCCAACCTGAGCGGCGGGCGTTTTATTCGCACGGATTTTCGCGGTACGGACCTGCGGCAGGCGAACCTGACGGGGGCGGACCTGCGGGGGGCGCGGCTGGGCAGCGCGGATTTGGGCGGGGCCACCTTGACCGGTACGGTGCTGGCGGGGGCAAAGTTTTCGGCCCAAACCCTCTGGCCCCAGGACTTTGACCCGATCGCGGCGGGGGCGATCCTCGAGGCTTAGGGCACAATCCCAAAGGGAGTTCCACCGGCCCCAAAAGGACAGCGGTGGGGCACGGGATTAGGGCATAATCACCCTTCGGACCCTCTGCCGCGATCGCGGGCGATCGCCTTGCTCCTATGACCGACGCCACCGGTTACCGCATCGAAAAGGATTCCATGGGCGATCGCCAGTTGCCCGATTCGGTGTACTACGGCATTCAGACCCTCCGGGCGATCGAGAATTTCCCCATCAGTGGTCTGCGCCCGCTGGCGACCTATGTGGATGCGTTTTTGCTCATTAAAAAGGCCGCCGCGATCGCCAATGGGGAATTGGGCTGCATCCCGACGGAGCTGAGCGGCGCGATCGTTCAGGCGGCGGATGAGATTTTAAAGGGTCAACTGCGGGACCAGTTCGTGGTGGATGTTTACCAGGCGGGGGCGGGCACGTCTCACCACATGAATGTGAACGAGGTGCTGGCGAACCGGGGCCTGGAACTGCTGGGCGATCGCAAGGGCAACTACGGACGCTTGAGCCCCAACGACCATGTGAACTACGGCCAGTCCACCAATGATGTGGTGCCCACGGCCATTCGCATCGGCGGCCTGCTGGCCCTGGCCCATACCCTGCTGCCGGCCCTCGATCGCGCGATCGCCGCCACCGCCGCCAAGGCCGAGGAATTTAAGGACGTGGTGAAATCCGGCCGCACCCACCTCCAGGACGCGGTGCCCGTGCGCCTCGGGGAAGGGTTCCGGGCCTGGAGCCAGATTTTGACGGACCACAAACGGCGCATTGAAACCGCCGCCGAGGATCTGCGGGTTCTGGGCATTGGCGGCAGCGCGGCGGGCACGGGCCTCAATACCCACCCCCAATACCGCTTCCGGGTGGTGGAGCTGCTGTCGGACTTCATCGGCCAGCCCCTGAGCCCTGCGCCCCATATGATGGCCGCAATGCAGAGCATGGCCCCGTTCGTGAATGTGTCCGGCAGTTTAAGGAACCTGGCCCAGGATTTAGCCAAAATTTCCCACGATCTGCGCCTGCTGGACTCGGGGCCGAAGACGGGGTTTAAGGAAATTCAGCTACCGCCCGTGCAGCCCGGTTCGTCGATCATGCCCGGTAAGTACAATCCCGTCATGGCGGAAATGACCTCGATGGTGTGTTTCCAGGTGATGGGCTATGACCAGGCGATCGCGATCGCGGGGCAGGCGGGGCAGCTAGAGCTCAATGTGATGATGCCGCTGATTGCCTATAACTTGATCCACAGCATCGAAATCCTGGGCAATACGATCGCGGCGTTGGGCGATCGCTGCCTGATGGGGGTGACGGCGGTGGGCGATCGCTGCCATGCCTACGCGGAAGGGAGTTTGGCGCTGGTGACGGCCCTCAATCCCCACATTGGCTACCTCAATGCCGCCGATGTGGCCAAGGAATCCCTGGCGACGGGGAAATCCTTGCGGGCGATCGTCCTGGAAAAGGGGCTGATGGATGAGGCCACCCTCGCCGAGGTGCTGGATCTCGACCAGATGAGCGCCATGCCCTAGGCCGCGATCGCCAATGCCGCTACGATCCTGACCGCACCTTAAAGACAGCCGAACGGGGCCAGGGCTCAATCCCCCTGCCCTTAGGGTCTACATTGGACTGACGATCTGGGGAAATCAGGATGTCGCGTATTTTCTTTGTTTGCCCCACGTCCAGCGTCCCCACGGGCGGCGTGCAGCAAATCTACCGGCAGGTGGAGGTGTTGAACCGGTATGGGTTTGAGGCGGCGGTCCTCCACGGCGAGGAAGACTATCGGCCCCACTGGTTTTCTCACAATGCGACGATTGCCTACGATCCCCGCTTCCATTACAGTCTCCCCATGCCGGATGCGGAGCAGGGCGCGATCGCGATCGCCCCGGAGGACTATCTCGTCTTTCCAGAGGTGTGGCCCCGCGATCGCATCGAACCGCTGAGCGAACTGGTCAACCACATCGTCATCTACAACCAGGGGGCCTACTGCACCTTCTACACCCACAGCGACCTGCCCGACGATTCCTGGTCCCCCTACCATTCGCCCAAAACCCGCGCCATCCTCACCGTCTCCGAAGACAGCGCCGACTATCTGCGCTATGGCTTTCCCCATCTGCCCGTCCATCAGATCCGCCACGGCATTGATGGGGATTTATTCGCCTATCGCCCCATGGCGGAAAAGGAATGGCCCGCCCTCCTGATCAACACCAAACAGGCCAAGATTTTTCAGCAAGTGCTGTACCTCCTGAGCGGGCGCGGGGGACTGCTCGAAGAAAACCAAATCGTCATTGCCAACAAAATCCCTCGGGCGGATCTGGCGGCGGCCTTCCAGAAAACGGCAATTTTTCTCTGGGCGGGCAACTGCGAAGGCTTTGGGCTGCCGGTGGCGGAGGCGATGGCCTGTGGCTGCGTGGTGGTGGGGTTCCACGGGGGCGGGGCGCGGCAACTGATGCAGGCCGATCGCGCGGTGCCCATCGAGGGGGGCAATGTTCTGGCGATGGCCCAGGCGGTTGAACAGTTGCTCGTGCAGCGATCGCGGGATCCGGCCCCCCTGGCGGCGATGGGTCAGCGGGCGGCCCAATACATTCGTGAGGTCCATTCCCTCGATCAGGAAGCGCGATCGATCCTCCAAGCCTGGGCCGCGATTTTAGGAAACGCCCTCCCCACCAAGGCGCGGCAAGCCCTAGATCAGTTCAGCGGCCAGGGACCGACCGGCGCGATCGCGGCCCCACCGCCCCCGGACAGCCGTGTTATCTTCTGAGGAAAATCGCCAAACTTAAAGAAACGTTTCATTCCCTAGGAGCAACCCCCCGTGAGCGTCGTTAGCCTGCTGCGCGTGCCCGCCTATGACCTCGACCTCCTGCGCGATCGCGTGGTGGCCCTTTTGGAACCGTTGGGGGGCATGGGCGCGTTTGTGAAACCGGGCGATCGCGTCCTGCTCAAGCCCAACCTGCTGACGGGGGCGCGGCCCACGAAGGAATGCACCACCCGGCCCGAGCTGGTGCAGGTGGTGGCGGAGTTGGTGATGGCAGCGGGCGGCAAACCGTTCCTCGGTGACAGTCCCGCCTTCGGTAGCGCCGCCGGGGTGGCTCGCGCCAATGGCCTCGGGGCGATCGCGGAAAGCCTAAACATTCCCATCGTCGAGTTCAGCGGCCACCGCTACGATGCGATCGGCGACGACTTTGACCGCCTGCGCCTCGCCAAGGAGGCCATGGACGCGGATGTGATCATTAATCTCCCGAAGGTGAAATCCCACTGCCAATTGACCGTCACCCTCGGCGTCAAAAACCTCTTCGGCTGCGTCCCCGGTAAGATGAAAGCCTGGTGGCACATGGAGGCCGGGAAGGACCGCGATCGCTTCGGCACCATGCTGGTGGAAACCGCCCGCGCCATCAACCCCGACCTCACAATCACCGACGGCATCATCGGCCACGAGGGCAACGGCCCCAGCAATGGCGAACCGCGCCAGTTGGGTATTTTGGGCGCATCGGCGGATCTATTCGCCCTCGATCGCGCCTTTGTAGACCTGCTGGGCATTGACCCGGCCACGGTGCCCACGATCGCCGCCGCCGAAAAACTCGGTCTGATGGTTGATGCCGACGCGATCGCCTATCCCCACTGCACCCCCCAGGAACTCGCCTGCACCGACTGGCAACTACCGGCCCAGATGATGCCCATCGACTTCGGTGCCCCCAGGGTCCTGCGCTCCACCTTCAAGCATTTTTATATTCGTTTCATCAAGGAACCCCTCCGCGCCTACGCCACCAAGTCCTAGGGCCGTCCCCCACGCGATCGCTCCCCCCTAGATCGTGAGATCCATCAGGGGGCCGAAAGCCTATGGCAAAATGGCGATACCATAACGGTTCCCGTCATTTCATCCCAGTTCACCTCCATTCATCCACGCGATCGCCCCGACCCATGACAGCCACGGTTCCCGCCCTGTCCACCAAATACGATCCCCAAACCGCCGAAGCCAAATGGCAAGCCCATTGGGAAACGGATCAGGTCTTCAAGGCGGACCCCACCGCCGCCGGGGAACCCTACTGCGTCATGATCCCGCCCCCCAATGTCACGGGCAGTCTGCACATGGGCCACGCCTTTGACCACGCCCTGATTGACACACTCACCCGCTACCACCGCATGGCGGGCAAAAATACCCTCTGGCTCCCCGGCACGGACCACGCCAGCATCGCCGTCCAGGCCATCCTCGATCGCCAACTCAAGGAAGAAGGCACCGATCGCTTTGCCATTGGCCGCGAGGCATTTTTGCAACGGGCGATGCGCTGGAAACAGGAATCCGGCGGCACGATTGTCGGTCAGATGCGGCGTATGGGCCTGTCGGTGGACTGGAGCCGGGAACGGTTCACCATGGATGAGGGATTGTCGAACGCGGTCCTCGAAGCCTTTGTGCGCCTCCACCAGGACGGCCTGATCTATCGCGGCAAATATATGGTGAACTGGTGCCCCGCGTCCCAGTCCGCCGTGTCCGATCTGGAGGTGGAAAACCGCGAGGTGGACGGCCACCTGTGGCATTTCCGCTATCCCCTGACGGATGGCTCCGGGTCCGTGGTGGTGGCGACGACGCGCCCGGAAACGATGCTCGGGGATACGGCGGTGGCGGTGAACCCGAATGATGACCGCTATCGCCATTTGATTGGCAAGACGCTCACGTTGCCGCTGGTGGGGCGCGAAATTCCGATTATTGGCGATGAATTTGTGGATCCGGCCTTTGGCACGGGCTGCGTGAAGGTGACGCCGGCCCATGATCCCAATGATTTCGAGATGGGTAAGCGCCACAATTTGCCCCAGATCGAAATTCTCAATAAGGATGGCACCCTCAATGAGATGGGCGGTGAGTTCGCGGGGCTCGATCGCTTCGTCGCCCGTAAGCGGTTGGTGGCGCGGATGGAGGAGGTGGGCTGTTTAGAGAAAGTGGAGCCCTATCGCCATTCGGTGCCCTATAGCGATCGCGGCAAAGTCCCGGTGGAGCCGCTGCTGTCGTCCCAGTGGTTTGTGAAAATTGCGCCGTTGGCCCAATCCGCGATCGCGGCGCTGGAAAACGAGCAAGATCCCGCCTTTGTGCCGGAGCGCTGGACGAAGGTCTATCGGGATTGGCTGCTGAACCTGCGGGATTGGTGCGTCTCTAGGCAACTGTGGTGGGGCCACCAAATCCCCGCCTGGTATGTGGTCAGCGAAACCGACGGCACCGTGACGGACCACACGCCCTATGTGGTGGCCCGCAGCGAAGAAGACGCCCGACGCCAAGCGATCGCCCAATACGGCGACGGCGCAGTCCTAGAGCGGGATCCCGACGTGCTCGACACCTGGTTTTCGTCCGGCCTGTGGCCCTTTTCCACCCTCGGTTGGCCGGAGGCGACGGCGGACCTGGAGCGCTACTACCCCAATACGATCCTGGTCACGGGCTTCGACATCATCTTCTTCTGGGTGGCCCGCATGACCATGATGGGGGGCTATTTCACCGGCAAAATGCCCTTCAGCACCGTGTATATCCACGGCCTGGTGCGGGACGAAAACAACCAAAAAATGTCCAAGTCCAAGGGCAATGGCATTGATCCCCTGCTGCTGGCGGATAAGTACGGGGCCGATGCGCTGCGCTATACGCTCATTCGTGAGGTGGCCGGGGCGGGGCAGGATATTCGTCTGGATTACGATCGCGCGTCGGACGAGTCGGCGGCGGTGGAAGCGTCGCGCAATTTCGCCAATAAGCTGTGGAATGCGGCCCGGTTCGTGATGATGAATCTGGATGGGCAAACGCCGGACCAGTTGGGCGATCCCCTCGGGGGCAGCGCGGCGGCGGACCTAGAAATTGCCGATCACTGGATCCTGTCGCGCTATCACCGAACCGTCCGCACCAGCCGCGAGTACCTGGAGCAGCACGGCCTTGGGGAGGCGGCGAAGGGCCTCTACGAGTTCATCTGGGGGGATTTTTGTGACTGGTATATTGAACTGGTCAAACCCCGCCTGAATGGGGAGGATGGGGCCTCGAAAACGGCGGCCCAGCGCACCCTGGCCCATGTGCTCGATGGCATCCTAAAACTGCTGCACCCGTTCATGCCCCATGTGACCGAGGAGGTGTGGCACGGTTTGGTGGGGGATCCGGATAACCAGCGCAAGCAATATCTGGCCGTGCAGCCCTATCCCGTGGCGGATGAAGCGGCGATCGCGCCGGAGCTTGAGGAGCAATTCGACCTGATCTTTGGGGCCGTGCGCACGATCCGTAACCTGCGGGCGGAGGCGGACATTAAACCGGGCCTCAAGGTGCCCATTGTGTTCAAAAGTGAGTCGGCGCGGGAGCGGGACATCCTCACGGCTAGCCAAAGCTATATCTGCACCCTCGCTAAGGTGGAGGGGCTGACGGTGGTGGGGACTGAAGAAACTCCTCAAGCAAAATCGCCGGAGGCCGCGATCGCGTCGGTCCAGCCCGCGATTGTGCCCCCCGATCCGGAGGCCGCCGCCGCGCCCATTCCCCTGCCCACGCCGGAGCAGCAGCGGGTGATCCTACTGCTGGGCCTGCTGGGCTTCACGGGGTTGGTGCTTCTCAAAATTGCCAGTGGCGTCCTGGATGTGGTGGACGATTTCCCGCTCCTGCCGGAATTTTTCGAGCTGGTGGGCTTGGGCTATAGCGCCTGGTTTGTGGCCAACCATCTCCTGTTTGCGGACGATCGCGCCGCCCTGGCCGACACCCTCGCCAAAACCAAGCAAACCACCCTCGGGGATACCAATCCCTTCCTGGCCTTGACCGAAACCGCGCGATCGCCCCTAGAGCTACCGGCCACCACAGCGGCAGTTCTACAACCTTTGGCCGATGCGATCGCCCCGGAACCCGAGCCCGTCCCCGTGGCAGCGGAGCGCGATCGCGCCATGGCCTCCGGCGTGGTGGGTACAGTGCAGGTGTTGATGCCCCTCGATGGCCTGGTGGATCTCGACGCCCTGCGCACCAAATTGGAGAAAAACCTCAGCAAATTGGAAGCCGACATCAAATCCCTCAGCGGTCGCCTCGGCAACGCTAAATTTGTGGACAAGGCCCCGCCCGAGGTGGTCCAGGGGGTGCGCGACGCCCTCGCCGAAGCCGATGCCCAGGCCGCCATCCTGCGCAATCGCCTCGCCCAACTCCGTTAACCGTTCCCTAACCGCCCCACCGCACCGGGGATTTCCGCCATGCTCACCGCGATCCAACTCTGGCTCTGGCAACATCAAGCGGCCCTGGTGCCCCTCTTCGCGGCGATCGCCTGGGGTCTTGTGGCGATCGTCGTGCGGTCCACCTGGGCGATCGCGCGGGACGGCACGGCCCAGGTGAAACGGCTCCACCAAATCCCCTGTGCAGGCTGCGTTTATTTTTCTGAAGATTACGCCCTCAAATGCGCCGTCCGCCCCTCCGATGCCCTCTCGGAAGCCGCCATTAATTGCCCTGATTTCCGCCCGCGATCGTCCTAGGGATGGCTCGTCTCGTCCCCATCCAAGTTTGAACATTCAGCTTGTAACGCTTGGCTGACCTGTCCCGTGGGCTGTTTGCGCCCGGTGATTTGGCGCTGACGGTGAATCTGGGCGATTTGTCGTCGTGGAAGGGACAGAGGCCTTTGAAGTCTTTGCCGTTTTTTTTCAGCACGACCTGTTCCAAGACCACATCTACGATGTCGGCTCGCTGTTTGACGGTTTCTACGGTGTCGAGATAAAGGCGCACTATCGGGCGGGGCAAGTCGGACGGCTATTGCCCTATTATCGCGACCCGATCAGGCGATGGAAATGGCCAAGGGCGATCGTCGAAGCTGAATTTTTGCAGATCTCACCTATGAGCGCCTAAGCCAACGGCCAGTAGTTGCAGGGCGATCTGGTGAAGAGTTTAATAGGCAGTGCGATAACGGTTCAAATCACATGGCCTGCAAAGGGCGGGCAATACTCATCCATGACCTATAAACCCTACTCGCCTGCTGCATCAGGAAAGTTAGCCAGAGATAGCTGTTCGACCTTTAGCTGGAAAAGCTTGCTAAACCTAGAGGCAGGAAGAGATCCTTTCTTCCAAACTCCTAACAATAATCGTCACAAAGATCTCTGTCGCTTTCACTAACGTCAGGATTTGTTTTCAAATAATCCCGAATCCAAAGGCAACCCTTTTTGAGTAAATTATTCAGCTTAGTATCTAAATCTAAAATTAAATCATCGGGATCGATAGTCCACAACCTCACCGTTTTGTCAGCACTAGCAGACGCAATGATTTGACCATCAGGACTAAAACTTACTCCCCAAACCAGATCGGTATGTCCTTCTAGGGTTTGCAACAGTTTCCCCTCAACGCTCCATAATCTCACTGTTCTGTCAAGGCTAGCAGAAGCAATGGTTTGATCATCAGGACTAAAACTTAAGTCCCATACTTCATCCGTATGTCCTTCTAGGATTTGCAACAGTTTCCCATCAACGCTCCATAACCTCACCTTCCCGTCAGCACTAGCAGAAGCAATCATTTGACCATCAGAGCTAAAACTTATTCCATAAACCTGATCGGTATGTCCTTCTAGGGTTTGCAGTAGTTTCCCATCAATACTCCATAATCTCACTGTCCTGTCAATACCAACAGAAGCAATGACTTGACCGTCAGGGCGAAAACTTACACCCAAGACCCGATCAGTATGTCCTTCTAGGGTTTGCAACAGTTTCCCATCAATACTCCATAATCTCACTGTTCTGTCACCACTAGCAGAAGCAATCATTTGACCATCAGGGCTAAAGCCTACTCTCCGAACCCGATCAGTGTGTCCTTCTAGGGTTTGCAACAGTTTCCCATCAATACTCCATAATCTCACTGTTCTGTCACCACTAGCAGAAGCAATCATTTGACCATCAGGGCTAAAGCCTACTCCCCAAACCTGATCAGTATGTCCTTCTAGGGTTTGCAACGGTTTCTCTTCAATACTCCATAATCTCACTGTTCTGTCAATGCTAACAGAAGCAATGACTTGACCATCAGGGCTAAAACTTACGCCATAAACCTGATCAGTATGTCCTTCTAGGGTTTGCAACAGTTTCCCATCAATACTCCATAATTTCACTGTTCTGTCAACACTAGCAGAAGCAATGACTTGACCATCAGGGCTAAAACTTACACCATAAACCTGATCAGTATGTCCTTCTAGGGTTTGCAACAGTTTCCCATCAATAC
>JAKRSF010000008.1:643509-656387 GCA_022402445.1 Cyanobacteriota bacterium
CTGATCAGTATGTCCTTCTAGGGTTTGCAACAGTTTCCCATCAATACTCCATAATCTCACTGTTCTGTCAACACCACTAGAAGCAATCATTTGACCATCAGGGCTAAAACTTACGCCATAAAGCCGATCAGTATGTCCTTCTAGAGTTTGTAGCAGTTTTCCATCAATACTCCATAATCTCACTGTTCTGTCAAAGCTAGCAGAAGCAATGACTTGACCATCAGGGCTAAAACTTACGCCATAAAGCCGATCAGTATGTCCTTCTAGGGTTTGTAGCAGTTTTCCATCAATACTCCATAATCTCACTGTTCTGTCACCACCAGAAGCAATCATTTGACCATTAGGGCTAAAACTTACTCCCCAAATCCGATCAGTATGTCCTTCCAAAGTTTGCAACAGTTTCCCATCAATACTCCATAATCTCACTGTTCTGTCAACACTACCAGAAGCAATCATTTGACCATTAGGGCTAAAACTTACTCCCCATACTTCATCAGTATGTCCTTCAAGAATCCTTAATAGTTCACCATTTAAGCTCCAAAGTTTAACAGTCCGATCATCACTGGCTGAGGCAACCATTAAGCCATCGGGACTGAAAGCAACGCCAACTATTGCTTTAGTATGTCCAGCAAGCTGATTCTGCTCACTAATTCCATAGCTTCCTTGCTGTAGTCTTTCGATAATATCACTTTTCAGCTCCTCTGAAGGATCTTGAATGTTACATAGCCTGATACCTGCCTTAACGGCAACGACCAAAGAACTTAACTGTTGTTTTAACTGTAACTCTTTCTGAGATAAATTCAATAGCTCTTTAATCCTCTCAATATCCTCTTGCTCTTGAAATTGACGACTAGCCTTAATAAATTCAATTTCTTGTGCGTCAGTAATTGCTTCAGACTTTTCCTTCAGCCAGTCTTCAGCCTCTACCAATAGCGCACCCCGAAGCAATGCACTGTTATTTCTCTCTGTTGCCTGCCAAGTTTTGATCTCAAACCGAAGTCGATCTTGCCACTGACGAAAATCTCGATCCTCTTCCATCCATTCCTGCAAGCGCTCCCAACCCCTGATTAAAGCCTCATGAACGACTTCAGCCGTTCGTTGATGTGCCGTTTGTCCCGTTACCACTAAGCGGCAATCTGCCAACCAGGCGACTAATTGTAAATTTGCTTCGCCAATTTGCTCATAGGTTGCTAAACGACGAGTATTTTCTGTTTGTTCTCCGAAGCGAACCAATTGAGTAAAAATGTGCTTAATTTGCGGTTGCTGTTTCGTAAATTTCTGATAAACGCGCTCAGCATAATTAGCTAGAGCCTTCTCAATACCGCCAATTTGATGATAAGCCGTAATAGTTAACTGATTCTCTATTCGTTGCTTCCAGAGTTCCCCTAAAGCAAATTCTAGCAGGGGTAATTCACCCGGATTGTTAGTCACCTCATCTAAAATAATTTTCGTTAATCCATCTTGAATTGTTAACCCTATTACCTCTGCTGGTTTTTCAATTGCTGACTCTAGCTCCTCTCGGCTCATACCGATCAAAGTTTCGGGCTTGTATTTCTGCAGGAGTTCTGCTAGTGGCTGATAATCGAGAGCAAATCCATAAAAATCAACCCTCAGGGTAATGGCAATAACCACATCAGGACTTGTCTTGTCTTCCTGTGAATCAATAACCTCTAACAGATTCTCAATAAACAAATTTCGCTCATCTGGTAAGCATAGGGTGTAAAGTTCTTCAAATTGGTCAACAACAATTAATAAGTATTGATCAGGGTGATTTGTTCCCCATTCGTCAGACAGGATATTTGTTAATTTAAGTTGATTACTTCTTAAGCCTTCCTCGTAGTTTGCCTGTTCTTGAATAAACTGTGGTTCGTCCTTAGTTAAAGCAGGATTCAAAAAGCTTACCAGTTCCTCCGCAAGTTGCCTAAAAGGACTGTTTTTTGGTCTAAAAGTCAAAAAATGCCAGTCTCCTAACTTGCTTAATTCAGGAATCAGACCAGCAAAGACCACAGAAGACTTACCTATTCCCGAATTACCAATAATTGCTAGGAATGGCTGATTTTTTAACGAATCAATTACTGCTTCTGTAAATTTTTCGCGTCCAAAGAAAAACTGAGCATCCTCTCGCTGAAAGGCAAATAATCCCTTATAGGGACATTGCTCACTTTCAGGGCGAATAGCTTGAGGCTCAGAAATCAATCTAATTTCTTCCTCTTCATCAAAAATCCCCCTAAATTCTCGACTCCACTCATTAGGAGTTAAAGATTGAATGTTATTTGAAAAATGATTAATCTTCCTGCTGTCCTCTAAGCCAACCAAATTTAAATTACGATCTGCTAACGCCTTCAAAAATGTTACTAAGCTTTCCTTTCCTTCAGAACATAACAGGTTCAACAATTCACTGAAAAAGACTAAATTAGCACCTTCTCCCCAATTGATTTGGCGAATAAGTCTATCAAGACCTAAAACACTTAGTAGTGCTTTTCGCTGAGGAACTGTTTGTGTATTCAGTATTCGCTGCGACAAAAACCTTAACAGATCAGACTTTAAAGACATGACATTCCTGGTGAATTTCAAGTTTCAATTTTTCAGTGAATTTCTCAAGGCAATATTTTACCAATTTTCGGGGGTAAATCCAACAAAATTTTCTCCGTCAGTATGCCCTCATTTCTGAAATAGCGCTGTTGAGTTGTAGGTTCAGGGATGTTACCCCCCGCATGGTGAAGTCCAACAACTTCCCATCCATCGTTAAACACCGGCGAACCAGAAGATCCATTCAAAGTAGAAGTGATGTATTGCACAACATCCCCTCCCACATACTCAACAAAATTGTTTTGAAAGGAAATTTCTTTAGGTCGCCCTGCTGGATGCTGGATGATGTTCACACGCTCTCCGCACTTGATATTTCTTGGCAGTAAAGACAAATATCCCCATCTTTGTCCAGGGTTTCCATCTAGTTGTACTAGGGTATAGTCCAACTCTGGATTTGTGTAAAACACTCCATTAGACTTGGCATAGTATTCATCAGTGGGTTTAGCACGTCCCCCAAAATCATCTTCATAATTGAAACGAAAGATAGAACTTTGTAATAGGTTGGAGCTTGGTAAAACGTGATTATTGGTCAGCAACAAATCTTCGGCAACTAAGAAACCCGTACCAGACCAACGATCATAGCTAGACTGAACAGCGATATAAGCAACTGAACGAGACACCTCTAAACCTTGCTGTAAAAAAGCAATAGGACGTAAGGTGTTCTCCCCAATGATTTTTTCTAAAACCTCTACTGTCGTTTCCCTGCCTTGCCACTGACCGATATTAGGGGTAGCAGCGATCGGGGTCATCATGTCATACTTTGTTAGCAATTTATTGAGAAATTCCTGTTGCTGAACACCCATAAAGCCCTTGAGAGTATTGAGAAGTAACCCCAGTGCTTCATGCTCATGAGTTAGCCGCCCATACTGGGACAGGTAGCTGATAATTTCACTGACAGACACAAAAGAGGTACCTGAAAGGTCAATCATAGGTGTCAATTGCTTCAAGCCTGCCAATTCCAGAGTTTGTAGGCGTGAGCGCTCTGTGCCCAGCTCTGGCAAGTCTTTCAGTAAGGTGATGAGCTTTTTTCTATCCTCTAAGTCCCAATAAATCATTACACACCGCTCCAAGCCGATCTACTTATTTGTTGTTTTGCACGACTAGGTCTTTTGATGAGCTAGAGAGCTGAGAAACTTTTGACCATGGCGAATAACTCCATAAAAAGAGTGATGTGGAGTGAGCATCGATCTGGCTATAGATCTTGCCGACCTCCCTCGATTTTATCACTCATGCAGGAGTTCTGTGATTTGCAACGCACTTTCTGAGGACAAAATGCGGAGAATTTCCGTGCAACTCCCTGACTGATGTTCTATGCCGACTGTTTTCCCCATGACTGCCGCCTCACCTCCTAAAAAGCTTCTGGATACGATTTAAGAGGTGATCTGCCTCAAACACTACTCCCAATTGTACTGAGTAGACGTATGTTGACCACCGTCCAGATTTGGACAATCACGACCAACACTCTAGAAATCCATCAATTCCCCACCCACGAACCGCGATCGCGGGACAACCACCACAGCACTATAGCAAACCTGATCGCGCCAACAGGCGATCGCCTACCGCCTCCAACACCCCCGCGATCGCGGCTACCGTCTTTGGGCAGGCGCTCCACAGGTCACTCCCCATTGCCTTAAACTATAGGTGAATCCGTCAAGACTGATTTGCCCATGGGGGATTGTCTGTGGCAAAAGACCTATTCCACCAATCAGTTCGGAACGCCCTAGAGAAAGATGAGTGGCTCATTACTGACGATCCCCTGAGCTTGAAACTGGGAGGGGTTGATCTATATATCGATCTAGGAGCTGAGAAACTGTTGGCGGCGGAACGGGCTGGGCAAAAAATTGCCGTAGAAATCAAGACCTTTGAGGGACGATCAGAAATTGCCGAATTTCATTTGGCGCTCGGTCAATTTCTGAACTATCGATTGGCGCTACAGCTCAGTGAACCTGACCGAGAGCTTTTCTTGGCGATTCCTCAAATCATCTATGAAACCTTCTTTTCCCTTGAATTTATAAAAACTTCAATCACTAATTATCAAATCAAACTTTTAGTTTATGAACCATCCACAGAGACAATTGTCCTATGGAAAAGCTAATGATCTATCGGCAATATGTCAAAGACATCCTGAACGATTTCTGCGAATTTCGCCGCAATGCGTCAATTCGCCCCGAAGTGCGGGCCATTGAAGTGAACCCTGTATTTGATGAAGTCCGCGATCGCTACGCCGTCGTCATCGATGGTTGGACGAGCAAGCGCCGGGAATATGGCTTCATCATGCACATTGACATCAAGAGCAAGGGGCCAAATGAGGCCAAAATTTGGATCCAATATAACGGCACAGAAATCGAGCTAGTGCAGCAGTTTCTTGATCGCGGCGTGCCCAAACAGGATTTAGTTCTGGGCTACCATGCGCCGAGCCTGCGTCCCTTCACGGAATTCGCCCTGAATTAAGGGTCGGCGATCACCGCAGCATCACACCAAACCCGATCGCGCCAACAGGCGATCACTCCAGTCCTTCGCCAGCGCGCCCCAACCCCACCGCAAGGATGAACCGGGGCCACCGCGATCGCGCCCCAACCCCCCACCGGGCTTACCTCGCCACCGTTACTGCAAAAGATTCTTGACATTTCCGGGAAACCGGTTCAGGCTTTATTGCTATAAAGTTGCAATAAAGATCTGGGACTCCCCAGGTCCCCCTTGCGCTACTCAAAGCCTGCAAAGGCAGCACGCTGTTGTTGGGAAATTCCTATGGCTAAAACCACGCCACCGCCCCAGGCGGTCATCCCCTGGTGGGCGGGAAACGCTCGTCTGACGGACCTTTCGGGACGATTGCTGGGAGCCCATGTGGCCCATGCGGGGCTCATTGTCCTCTGGGCTGGGGCCATGACCCTGTTCGAGGTGTCCCGCTGCAACCCCGGCCAGCCCCTTTATGAACAGGGCTTGATTCTGTTGCCCAACCTCGCCCGCCTGGGGTGGGGCGTCGGCAACAATGGCGCGATCGCCCAGACCGATGACTGGTTCGCGATCGGCGCGATTCACCTGATCAGTTCCGCCTTTCTGGGGGCCGGGGGCCTGTTCCACGCCCTCAAGGGGCCGGAAACCCTCGATCGCACCGGCCCGTTTAACTACCGCTGGGACGATGCCAACAAAATGACCCAAATCCTGGGCATTCACCTGATTTTGCTCGGATTGGGGGCGTGGCTCCTGGTGCTCAAGGCCACGACCTTTGGGGGCCTCTACGATCCCGCCGTGGGGCGCGTCCAGGTGATCCGCGACCTGAACTGGAATCTGGGGGAAATCCTGGGCTACTTCTTTGGGGCGGGCGGGCGCTACTGGCTCGCTAGCGTCCATGACCTGCCTACGATCGCGGGGGCCCACGCCTGGTTAGGGGCCGTGCTGATTGGGGGCGGCGTCTGGCACATCGTTTCCGAACCGTCCGCCGCTATTAAACGCCTCTTCATCTGGTCCGGCGAAGCCTACTTGTCCTATAGCCTTGGGGCCTTGTCCCTGATGGCTTTCGTCGCCACCCTGTTCGTATCGGTCAATGACGTGGCCTTCCCGGCGGTGTTCTTTGGCCCGACGCTGCAAATCGGTTTTGATCGCATTCCCTATTTCTTCAGCCCCGACGGTGCCCTCACCTCCCGGGTGTGGCTGGCCAATGCCCATTTCTGGCTGGGCTTTTTCTTCCTCCAGGGGCACATTTTCCATGCCCTCCAGGCCGCTGGCGTGCGGTTCCGCTTTGGGCAGACCCCCGCGATCGCGCCGTCCCCCACCGCTGACGATTCCACTCAAAATGCCCCCCAGGAGGTGCCCGCATGAGCGCTGTCATGACTCGGACTGCTCCCGCCGCCACGCCGCAACTGGGCTGGTGGGCCGGAAATGGGCGATTTGTGAACCTGTCGGGCAAACTGCTCGGAGCCCATGTGGCCCATGCGGGGCTGATTGTCTTCTGGGCCGGGGCCATGACCCTGTTTGAGCTGTCCCGCTACGACGCCAGCCAGCCGATGGGCCTCCAGGGGCTGATCCTGCTGCCCCACCTGGCGACCTTGGGCATTGGCCTCGGGGCCGATGGGGCGATCGCGGACTCCTATCCCTACTTTGTGGTGGGGGTGCTGCACCTAGTCAGTTCCGCCGTCCTGGGGGCGGGCGGGATCTATCACGCGGTCCTGGGGCCGGCGGTGCTGCCGAGCGATCGCGCCAACTTCAGCGGCTTTTTCGGCTACGACTGGCGCGACAAGGACAAGATGACCACGATCATCGGCATCCACCTGCTGCTGCTGGGATCCGGCGCATTCCTCCTCGTGGCGAAGGCCATGGCCTGGGGGGGGCTCTACGATCCCGCGATCGGCTCCGTGCGCCTGGTGACCCAGCCCACCCTAGGAATCGTGCCCATCTGGGGTTACCTGTTCGGAGCCCACGGCAGCCACGGCATGGCCGCGATCGATAACCTCGAAGACCTGGTGGGCGGCCACGTCTGGGTCGGCGGCCTGTGCATCGCGGGCGGCATCTGGCACATCCTCAGCAAACCCTGGGCCTGGGTGGAGCGGGTGTTCTATTGGACGGGGGAAGCGTACCTGTCCTATAGCCTCGGGGCCTTGGCCTATATGGGATTCTTCGCCGCCTACTTCGTGTCGGTGAATGATTTTGCCTATCCCGAACGGTTCTATGGCCCCCTGGGCATCGTCACCCAGGACGGCACCGTCACGGCCCGGGGCTGGCTGGCGACGTTCCATTTTGTGTTCGCGATTCTGCTGTTGGCGGGGCACCTGTGGCACGCCCTGCGGGTGCGGGCGGAGGCCGTGGGCTTCAAGTTTGGCAGCGACAGTTTCGTGCGGCCCGCTGGCGGTTCGCCGGAGGCGGGGATGTTGGATACGCCCGTGAGCGCGTCTGACCTGTCCCTGACCCTGGTGCAATATCTGCCGATCTATCGCCCCAATGTGTCGCCCCTGTCCCGGGGCCTCGAAATTGGCATGGCCCATGGCTATTTCCTGGTGGGACCGTTCATTAAACTCGGGCCGATGCGATCGGCGGAATCGGCGGAACTGGTGGGACTCCTGGCCACCATTGGGCTGTTGCTGATTCTGTCCCTGTGTTTGTCCCTCTATGGGTCGGTGACGTTCCCGGCGGGACGCGATCGCGGCCTCGACGAATTCCGCACCATGGCCAAGGCCGTCGGGAACCAGGCCGCCGTGCTGCCCGATAACCTGCGGACGGCGGAAGCGTGGAGCCAGTTCAGCGCCATGTTCCTCGTCGGTGGCGTCGGCGGGGCGATCTTTGCCTTCCTGCTCCTGACCCAGGGGGCGGGCCTGCTGACGGCGGTCTAGATCGCCCCTGTCGCTCCCCGTTTCCTT
Source organism: Cyanobacteriota bacterium (assembly GCA_022402445.1). Classification (GTDB taxonomy): domain Bacteria; phylum Cyanobacteriota; class Cyanobacteriia; order CACIAM-69d; family CACIAM-69d; genus MS008. The sequence goes on from JAKRSF010000008.1 coordinate 651,450, forward strand.
TTTTTCCTCTCTTCTCTTCTCGTTTCATGTCCGTCCCTCGCGGATTCCCCTGGCCTCCCCGTTGCTGGGCACGGGCGATCGGCAATCCCCTGCGGAATTTGCCCCGCCCCGGCCCCTGGGGAATTCGCGGCGGCTTCCTGGCCCCAAGGCCCCTCTGAGCCAGCCAAGGAACTTTATTAAAATTATTTCTCAATTAGCTATTTATTGGTATGGTCTTACTAGGGAGCTATTGAGAGTCAATTGCATTAGTTGCCCCGGCCCCCTAGGTAACCCCTTGCCCCCGACTCTCCGGTCTCCCGTCAACCTTTGAACGCTTTTGGTCAAACGACACGCACCCCATGGCAAAGATTGGACTGTTTTACGGCACCCAAACGGGCAACACGGAAACCCTGGCTGAAAAGATTCAGGCGGCCCTCGGTGGCGACGCGGTGGTGGATTTACACGATGTTTCGGATGCGGACGTGGATGATTTTGCGCCCTATGACTGTGTGATTGTGGGCTGTCCCACCTGGAATATTGGTGAACTCCAGAGCGACTGGGAAGGGCTCTATGAGGAGTTGGATGAGGTGAGTTTTCAGGGTAAGAAGGTGGCCTATTTTGGTCCGGGGGATCAGGTGGGCTACGCGGACAATTACCTGGATGCGATGGGAATTTTGGAGGAGAAGATTTCGAGCCTGGGGGGCCAAACGGTGGGCCTATGGCCGATCGCGGGCTATGACTTCAGTGAATCGAAGGCCCAGCGGGGCGATCGGTTTGTGGGGCTGGCGTTGGATGAGGATAACCAGCCGGAACTGACGGATGAACGGATCGCCGCATGGACGGCACAACTGAAGCGGGAGTTTGGTCTTTAGGCCCTCGCGGACAGTTCAGCGGGTTTCGGTTCAGTTAGCAAGTTTGTCTCTAGACAAGGGAGGGGTGACGCCCTCTTTTTTTTGGCAATTTTTTCGATTTTTGTCCCGATCAAACCGGCGGTGGCAAGGGGCTTAAGCCCCTTGTTTGAGTTGCGAAGGTGTCGGTTGGGGATGGGTTTATAGATATTTTGGAGAAGTTTTGGGTGATTTTATGATGTGTCCTGGATCGAGCTCTAGCGGACGATCGCGAGTTGGGAGCCGCTAGAGGTTTTGTGGACTTCGATGCGGGTCTGAAACGCTTCCTTGAGGTGGGGCATGTGGGTGATGGCGAGGATACATTTAAAGTCCTTGGCGATCGCGTTGATGGCGGCGATGAGGCGATCGCACCCGGCCGTATCTTGAGTCCCGAATCCTTCATCAACGATCAGCATTTGTAGGGCGGTGCCGGAGCGCTGGGCTAGCAGACGGGCGAGGGCAAGGCGAATCGAAAAATTGATGCGGAAGGCTTCGCCGCCGGAGTAGGTTTCGTAGGGGCGGGTGCCGCGCGTGTCGGCGATGAGAATATCGAGGGTTTCAATGGCGTCCGTCTCTGGATGGGCGGTTCCTTTGGTCGATTTGCTAGATCGTTTTTTGGCCCGTTGGGTGATGAATTGAACGTGCAGTTCACTGGCGCTGAGTTGGCCGAGAATGCGGTTCGTTTCCGCCTCCAGTTGGGGTAAGAGGGTTTCGATGATGAGGGCTTGGATGCCGTTTTTGCCGAAGGCTTTGGTGAGTTCGCCGTAGAGGGTTTGCTGATGGCGCAGGGCTTGCAGTTCTTCAAGCTGGCGATCGCGCTCTTCCTGGAGGGCATTGAGGGCTTCGAGCTGCTGATCGAGGCGGCCACAGCGGGCGATTTCGTCCTCGAGGGTGAGGCGCAGGGCGGCGCGATCGCGATCGAGTTGCTCCAGGTCCGCCGTCGGGTCGGGGGTGTCGGTGAGGGTGGCTTCGACGGTGGCCAGGTCCGCCGCCAGGGCGGTGCGATCGTTCCCTAGCCGTTCGCGATCGCGGCGGAGGGTATCGAGGCGTTCGGCCACCGTGGGCGCTTCCGTCTGGCACTGGCGCAGGGTTTCCCCCTGGCGGAGCCAATCCTGGGCCTGGTCGAGGGCTTGGCGGATCTGGTCGCGCTCCGTACTGCGGTAGTTCAGGGCGCTCAATTGATTCGTTAACGCTCGGATCCCGTGGCGCACGGTGCGGATGCGATCGCCCCAGTCCACCCCAGTCGATTCCCCGCCAGCCGATGCTTTTTCTAGGGTTTCTGAAGTGTCTAGGCGTTCTAGGAAGCGATCGAGAGTGGCCCAGAAGTCGCCGCGATCGCCCTCCCCGTCCACCGGCTCCGGCTCCGGCTTGAGCGTTTCCTCGGGAGCATCGAGGGCCTGTAAATAGCCCTGAATTTCCCGTAATTCCGTTTCTAGGGCCGGTTTTGCCTCCAGGAGGCGGCGCTGCTGCTGGCGGGCCTGTTGGAGATCGTGCCACTGCATTTCCGAGCGCCGCAGCCGTTCCACCTCGCCGCGCGCCAGGGCCAAGTCGCGATCATCAAAGGCGATCGCCCCCAACCGTTGCCGCAACTCATCCATTTCCCGCAGGTGATCGGGCCAGAATTTGACCGGTTCCGGCAGGGTCTCGGGCTGGGAGCCGGTGGGGTCATCGAGCCAGGTCAGGGCGGCGGCATACTGCTGCTGCTGGAGGAGGAGGTCTTCGCGCGATCGCACCGCCGCCTCCAGATTGGTGAGCTGTTCCTGAAGCTGGCCGCGCCGCTCCCGCAGTGGCCCCAACTGGTGCAGCCGCTCGCGCAGTTGACCATATTCCGTCCGCAGCACCTGCCGTTCCTTCTCGGACACCGCCTTTTGTTCCTCCAGCAGCCAGAGGCGATCGCGCAGGGCCTGCTCCTCCTGTTGGTGATGCTCCTGCACCTTGCGGCGGTGGTGGGCATCGAGGGGCCGCTGGCAGAGGGGGCAGTCGCCATATTCATTGGTCATGCCCTTGAGGCCGTCGCGCCGCAGGTCCGCCATTTCCGCCAGCCGTTGCAGTTGCCCGTGGCAGTCCTGCATGGTCGCTTCGAGGCGATCAATAAAACTTTTGCGCTCTTGGCCCTTTTCCCGCACCCGATCCTGATAGACCTGCAATTTTTCCAGTTCGCGAATGGTGGCGCTGGTGGCCGCAAGCTGCTGCTGAAGATCCGGCTGGCGCTGGTGGTCCCGCTGGAGCCGGGTGGCGGTGGCGGCCAGTTCTTCGATTCGATGGTGGAGGCGATCGCGCACCAGGAGGCGATCGCGCTCTAGGGTTTCCAGCCGCTGCATCAGGGGGGCCGCCTGTTCCTGGAGCCGTTCGAGCTGTTCCAGGTGCCCCTTGGCCTGCCGGAATTGGGCCGCCGCCGCTTCGATCGCCTCCGCCCGCGCCAGAATTTGCGTCAACTCCTCCGCCTGCCGATCAAGATCCATGAGGCGATCGGTGAGGCGATCCAGACGCGATCGCCAGGTGGTCCGCCATTGGTCCAGGTGGCCCTGGAGCCGTTGCCGCCGCGTTTCCAGGTCGCCGTGGTGCTGGAAACGGGCCGCCGCCAGCCGATCCGCCTCCTGGAGCCGCCGCAGTTCCCCCAAACCCGCCTCGATCGCGTCGCGCCGCGCCAACACCGCCTCGATCCAATCCTGGCGATCGCGGGCCACCTGCCAATCCCGCCCGAGCCGCTCCGCCTCCCGCGCCAGGTTCCGATCCTGTTCCTGTAGACTCGATCGCCGCGCCTGGGCCATCTGCCGCGCCACCTGGACCCCTTGCAGCCGCTGCCACTGGGCCTCTAGGTCCGTCTGCCGCTGCCGCTGGGCCGCCAACACCGCCGCCAATGCCTCGCGATCGGCCACCACCTGGGGACGTTCCGCCAACCGCCCCTCCGCGATCGCCACCTGCCGCTCTAGGGCCTCCGTCGCCCCCCGCAGGGATCTGGCCCGATCCTTGGCCCGTTCCGCCAACCGCTCATACTGGGACAGTTTCAAGAGCTCCGCCAACACCTGCTTGCGATCGCCGGGCCGCTTGAGCATGAATTCATCCACCCGCCCCTGGCGCAGGTAGGCGGAATTCACAAAAGTATCATAATCCAAATGGAGCCGCTCCACGATCATGGCCTGGGTGGCGCGCATCGAACCCTGGGTCAAACTGCGGAAGGTGAGAAATTCCAGGGCCGGTCCCCAGGGAGCCACCTGAAACTCCAGGGACGAGCCGGAGCGGCGGCGGCGCGATCGAATCGCCCGATAGACCTCGCGGCCATAGGCAAACGTGAAATCCACCTGGGCTTCCCGTTCCCCCCCATGGATCGCATCATCATCCGTCGCCGCGCGGCATTTGCCCCACAGCACCCAAGAAATGGCCTCCAGCAGGGACGACTTTCCTGCTCCGTTGGGGCCACAGATGCAGGCCGTGTGCAGCCCATCAAAGTTGAGGGTCGCCTCGCGGTAGCTCAGGAAATTTTTGAGGGAAAGCCGAAGGGGAATCACGCGATCGCGGTCCACCAAAACCCAAAACAACCCGAAAACAGGCCCGATCAGTCGCGATCGCCGGGGTAAATCCCCCCAGGGCCAACCGCCGCCGGAGCCAGGGCCACCCCACCATCCACCGGACAGCCCTCTGCATTCTACCAAGGGCCGCCGGAGACCGGGCCACGGGCGCAATTCAGGCCCCATTCAGGCCAAAACCAATAAAAAAGGGAGAGCCGCATTGGACTCTCCCAATCATCAGGGTGCATCTACTTAACACAATATACCACCCCGGAGGCGTGGGGTGTCACCCCCCATTTAAAGATTCGATGAAGCGTGGGGTGTCACCCCCTGGGTCGTATTGTCGCGCATGGCCCTGTCCCCTGGGCAAGGGAACCGAAAGCCTTTCATCGATTCCGTTGCCGTCGGGGTTGGGTCGCTCGGCCCTGGACGCTGACCTTGGCCCTGGCGATCGCCCTGAACCGTTCAACCTTGGAGTAAGGATGGCGGGCTGGGGGGTGACCGGTGGGGCTGGGCGGGGAAACCCACGGGCTTCAACTTAAGGAGAAGGAGCCCAAATCTCC
>JAKRSF010000009.1 GCA_022402445.1 Cyanobacteriota bacterium
ATTTGGGCTCCTTCTCCTTAAGTTGAAGCCCGTGGGGGAAACCCCGCCCCTACGGTGGTTGATTGGTTTTGGCGACATGCCCTAGCGCCACTGGCCCGATCGCAACATACTCACCAGTAGCCACAGGCCCAGCACCGCCGCCGCCCCGAACAGCACGTTACTAAATAGCTGCACCTGGGCTGTCTGTTGACCCGACCCCAGAATCGCCGTGCCGATAATCAACGCACTCAGCACCGTCCCAAACGTGCGCCGGTTCGCCGACTCGCTGATATTGCGCCGGAGTTTTTCCACTTCCGGAATCGTAATCGTCAGGCGCAGGGTTTCGGAACTGAGGCGATCGAGCAAAAAGCCCAACTGACGCGGCGATGTGAGGGACAGATTTTTAAATTCCAGGGCCGTTTGCAGCATCGACTCCAGGGGCGCATCCCCCAGGATCTGCAACCGAAATAAATCCCCCATCAGCGGCTGCAATTCCTGCTCTAGATCCAGCTCCGGATGCAGTTGCCGCGCCGTTCCCTCCAAGTTGGTCAAGGATTTGGCGAAGAGGCCAATGCTCCCCGGCCAGCGCAGGTTATTGCGAACCCCCGCCTGCAAAATCTGTTGAAAGGCTTCGCTGGTGTTCACCTCCGAGAGGGTGAGGTTGTAGTAGCGCCGCAGCAGCTGCCCGTAGTCCTTCTCTAGGCGCATCAGGTCCACGGGGCCGACCGGTTCCGTCAATTCCAGGGAAATTTTGGCGCAGCGTTTCGGGTCGCCGCTCAAAATCGCCAAGAGCAGTTCGGTCAAGACGCCACGGGTGCGCGGGTCGAGGGTGCCCACCATGCCGCAGTCGAGGATGCCGACGCGCCCATCGGCCAGGTAAAACAGGTTGCCGGGATGGGGATCCGCGTGGAAAAACCCGTCGATTAAATACTGCTGCATGAAGGCCCGCACCAGCAGGGTGACGGCTTCGCGCCCGCGATCGCTGCCCCGCAGATCCGCGCGATCGAGGATGGCACCCCCATCGAGCCAATCCATCACCAGGATTTTGTCCGTGGTCAGGGGCCAATGGATCGCCGGGATCGCGAGGCGATCGCCCCTGAACCAACGGGCGCGGTTGAGATTGTGGCGCAGCTTCTCCGTGTGGTGCGCCTCGCGGGTGAAATCTAGCTCCGCCTCCAGGGCGCGGGCAAATTCCGCCGCCAGGGCCACCGTATCGAACCGGCGGCCAAATTGGGTCGTCGCCACCAATTGGGCAATATTTTCGATCAGGGCAATGTCGCGGGCCACGGCGGTGCCAATCCCTGGCCGCTGCACCTTCACGGCGACCGATCGCCCATCAATCAATGTCGCCCGGTGGGTTTGGCCGATGGATCCCGCCGCGATCGCCTCATAGTTGATCGACGCAAACGCCTGCTCCGGCGCGATCGGTAACTCCCGCCGCACCAGCGCCTCAATCTCCCCCGCAGGCACCGCAGGCACCGCCGCCTGGAGGGAACTGAGCGCTTCCAGATACGCCTCCGGCAACAGATCCGGGCGCGTACTGAGCAACTGCCCCAGCTTGATATAGACCGGCCCCAGATCCGTCAGAATATTGCGCAGCACCGCCGGGGGCGGCAACTCCGGCTCCTCAGGGCTACTGCCACTGAGCAACTGGCGCATATAGTCCCAGCCATTGCTCAGCAGCACTTCCAGAATTTCCGCCTCCCGGGAGGCATTGCGGGCCAGATCGAGCATTGTGCCCCGGCCTAGGATTCCGCCGACGGCCCATCCGGATCCGGCGCGGGCGTCGAAGCCACATCCACCGTCGCGTCCTTCGCCGCCGGGGGTTCATCCGGCTCCGTCAGGGCGGTCCAGGCCGCATTAATCACCCGCTCGAAGCGATTGCCCACCTTCTGCACATCCGTCAGCAGGGTCTCCCAGCGATCGGTGGCCTGGTCTTCCACCTCCGCGACGGTTTTGCCGAGGGCTAGGCTCTGGTCATTGAAAAATCCACCGGTCTTCTCCAGGGTGGCCTGGGCCTGACGGATCGCTTCGACGTAGGCATCGCGGGCCACATTGCCCGTGGACTCGATCTGGGTTTCCGCCTGCTTTTTGATCGCCTCGATCAGGGCCATCATGTGGTAGCGCACTTCGTCCGTTTCGTGGGGCATCCGCTGCTCGACGAGGGCTTTGGTTTCGGCGCTGACGGCGGGGCCGGTGGGATTGGGGTTGCTCGATTCGTTGGGTTGGTTGGTGTCGGTCATGGCTTGCACTCCCAAACGCTGGCTTCACCTGTCATGGTAGTGCGGATTTCCGCGATCGTCCGGTGGTAGGACGACCTGGCACTAGGATTTCGGACAACGGGGTGCAGCCGCTACAGATGAAGCAAACGATGGCCTGTAGCTTGATTTTCAGATTTGAAAGGAGTACATCGACTCAAGGCTCAACCTGTTTGTTTATAACCTTGACGCAATCTTCACTCAGGTTATAATCGCACCAAGCTCTGACTCTATGGTGACGCTTCTGGTGGAACAGGATGAAGTCTCGGATGTAGTAGAGGTAAGACTTCTCGGTCTTGCGGCTGAAGTGGCGAAAGCGAATGGCTTGGCGGACGCGATCAAGCAGCTTGGGCGGTTGAGGTACATCCATGACATGACCTGCGGCAAAAGTTCTCCAAGGGGGTGTTATCCCGCGATTGTCAGGACAATACACCCAAGTTGCCTGAGTTAGGCCGCAGTTGATTGCCAACATCAACGAGGGAACAAGAGTGACAAAAACCAACAAAGCAAATGAGTCTCATTGGCTCGAATGGTCTGTCATACCAATTCTTACGGCAATTATTGCTGCCCTCATTACAACAGAAAACCCCCTTGGGGAAAAGCTTTGGGGGTGGCTTTCGAAAGGGGACGCTCCTCACGCAAGCCCAACTTCTACTCCTTCAGTTCGACCCAGTCCTTCTGACAGAGAAGCATTTTCTAAGTATGTCTCTGCTGCCAAAACTGCTTTAGAGAGTATGAAGCCTGATTTGCCAGTTGTATTCCCTTTAGGCGTGAATCGTCCCTTAATTTCTAAGAGAGAAACAGCATCTCCTCAAGGGGTAGCAGAAGCGGTTGGCTACCTAGACGAACCTTCGGGAAAAGTTAAGAATTTGACTCCTGCTGAGTTGATTCAACTTTTGGATCGGCGAGCGGATGTTTTGTATGACCAACTTTCAGAGCGCACTACTCATTCAGACACTGTTCTCGCAGTTGACTTAATTGCATATAGGCCACAGACCCAGCAATTTTACGTTTTGAGTAGCGTAGATGCATCTGACGTGTTGAGAGACGCAGTAAATGCAGTTTTGAACGGTGAGCTAAGAGAGAACATGCATGACACTAGCAACCTACCGTTGAATCGCTAGAGTCTGAAGGTTATTTGTCAAGATCCCGCACTACTACACAAGGTTGCAACCAAATGAAGAATTCGTTCGTGAAAAAGCTGGCATTGCTAAGCGTAGCTATTCTTATTACGGCTCTCTCTATTTTTTGGGGAAATCACGCGAACGCTGTCACATCTTCTCCCACGATTCCCGGACTAATTGTAAGAACTCCAGCAGAACTGGGGCTTGAATATCTTCAAGAACCAATTCCGCGTCCAATCGCAAATCTAGTTGACTCAATCATTCCCAGAGCACGCGAGCTTGTTCAGCGTTCTGACAACCTTCAGTTAGCGGTCCTTATCCCACGTCGGGGAACTGTTACTCCCGAAGCTAACCGAGCAGGCTTAAGTGGTACTCCAAACAGGTTGGTTGTGGAAAACCAAACCACTGGCAGGCGTAATACGATTAACCTAAGACAACAACAGTTGGCCGTTGTGGGCAACCGAACGCGAGACGGAAGAGCTGAAGTCCTTACTCCAAGCAGTTTGGATAGTATGTTTGCTGAAGAGGCGAGAAGAGGTGGCTCCTTTCGAAACCCACCTCGTACTGCTAATAATCTGATTCATGAGCATGAGTATTTAGTGGCAGATGCTAGTGGTCAGTATGCTCAAGCTAATGCCACTCTAACCTTCACTTTAATTGCAATTGATCAAGATTCGGGGAATGTCCTTGAAATTCCTGGTGTAGAGGCTGATTCTTTTTGTATTGATGTTTTGAATGCGGTTTTCGACAATGCACTGATAGATTCTGATTTTGATGCATCGAACATCTAGACTTAGGCTGCCGTTGTGGCGAGTTCTGAGGCATATTGTCATTTCAACGTTAGGGCGTGTTCTGCTCTATGTTCCTTTTGAAACGGTGGACTAGAATATGGGACTCAAGCTAGATCAAAAGCAGCTACTGATAATTATCGCAATGGCTATCCAAACTGCGACGCTTAGTCTAGGACAATCTCAACCCACTTTAGCGTTTCAACAATCTGAAAGTATCTGCCCTGATCAAAGTTCTGAGGGAAGAACATTAACACTTCAAGAAATAGGGCTAGAGGACTACAGAAACTGTCTTGTCAACGCTAAGCGTGAATTAGAAACAGAGTATCTTCACTCTGAGCCAATTGGTTTTCCTCTAGGGGTGGACTATCCTATCCGACTCGTAACTGATTCAGAAAACCGCAACAGAAATCAAGCTGTAATATCTCGGCTTCAGGTGATTGGCTACTTAAATATAAACACTGGTCTTATTCAGGCGATTACCTCTGATGATCTCATTGACCTTCTTGACAGATATCTTCAACCACTTCAAGGATCTAATCTTTACGAGATAAGATGCACTGACCCTTTCTGTGCTGCTTCCGATTCAATTTCTGTTAGCCTCATTGCTCTTAATGATGAAGATGATCAAATTTACTTACTCCCAAATGTTCCGTTCTCAGCCGTACTTGAAGATGCACTTAATGCAATTTTGACACAATCATTGACTAGGAACCAGTTTGATCTAAATAGCCTTGACATAGATCAAATGACTCATTAGAGATCTAAAGTTTATTCTAAAATTCATGAAAAACTCTTCGTTACATATCATTATCATCTGCTTGATTTTCTCTTTGTCTCTACCGTTACCTGCATCTGCCCAATCTTATGGTTTGTTGTTTGGAGATACTCGTTCACCTATCACCCTCGGAGCTTTGAACATCTCCAATTCTGATATATCTGAAAATATAGATAAGGAACATTTACAACAAGAATATGCCCATATACTAAATATCGCTCGCACTTTGGGAACGGGTTTTAATATTAATATCCCCGTTCGTACAGTAGCTACTAATCAGTACTCTATTATAGGCTTCAGACAATTAGAAGAAAATTGGCACAACTTGACGGCTGGCTATTCACTTAGTTTGATTGCCCAAGAAATAGAAAAGCAGAGTTCATCTTTTTCTCCTCCTACCATCGACCTTTTAGTAAAAGACAAGAAAGCAGGCATTTACTATTCATTGAATAATATTAGTACTACTCAATACTGCAATCTTCTCATTTCTAGGTAGATCAACCAACTCCAAATGCGTTCTATTAATAAATTCTTGCCTCTTTTAATGCTTACTTTAGCTCTTTGGTTTTCCCATGTAGAAAACACTTATGCATCAGACAATCAAGATTCCCACGCATCAACGAGTTATTTAAGTCAACAGCTAGAGCAGTTAGTCAAAACCAATGCTCCGGATGAAAGGGGCTTATACTACTTTGTTCTGCCTGACAGCCACAATCTCACCGAAATTCCTCAAGATCCCCAAAATCCATTAACACTCGAAAAAGTTAAGCTGGGTCAATTTCTCTTTCACGAAACAGCGTTATCGATCAATCCTTCCAACCCAAAACATTGGCAGCAAGCAAGTTGTGCAAGCTGTCACTTCGCACAAGCGGGTTTTCGCTCAAATCTTCCTTTAGCATTAGGAACAGGTGGCATTGGTGTGAATAACTCTAGGAAGCTCGATCCGGAAGTTTCCTATACAAATGTAGATAAACAGAAGATACTAGCCCCTTCTATTCTGAATGTAGCTTTTCAGAATGTTATGCTTTGGGATGGACGTGCTGGCTCTCACGGCCTAAATGCGAAGGAACAGTTTGTTAATAATACTTATATCAATCGATATGGACTTAGTGGACTAGAAACAGTAGGGATTGATGGAATCACAGTACATAAAATGGGAACAGCGGCGATTGCCGACATTCCAGAGTATCAACAGCTATTTGCTCAAGCATTTCCTGATCGTCCCTTTGTAAGTGCTGAGGTGGAAGACAAGAAACGTGCTGGACTGGCGATCGCAGCTTACGAAAGAACATTGTTGGCTAATCAAGCACCCTTTCAGAAATGGTTAAAAGGGGATAGGAAGGCAATGTCTGCATCTGAGTTGAGAGGTGGCATAACCTTTTTCAAATCTTCATGCGTTAAGTGTCACGCTGGACCTAATCTTGCAAATATGGAGTTCCATGCAGTCGGATTCAGCGATCACCCTAGTGAAATTAATGGGCTGAACTTAGGTCGAAGCTCTGTTACAAGGAAAGCCAAGGATGACTTTAAATTCAAAGTTCCACAACTTTACAACCTTTCAGACAGTTCTCCACATGGTCATGGAGCATCATTTCAGACACTGAGAGAAGTAGTTGAGTATTTTAATCATGGTGAGCCTCAAAATTTGGCATCAAAGCATTCAGGCAATCTAAGCATCTGGCTCAAGCCACTCAATCTTAACGATGAAGAGATTCGCGACTTGACAGCATTTTTGGAAACAGGATTGAGAGATCCAAATCTAGAACGTTACGTTCCAGAGCGCATACCAAGCGGCTTATGCTTTCCAAATAATGATCCAGTTTCTCGAAAAGCCCTGAAATGTGGGCAATAGTGAGATTGCTTTCATTGCCCAACTTAATCAAGCTTGCCATGTTGGAAATTAATTGATAAATCTAATCAAGACAGGATAACAACCGTGTTTCAGTGGATAGAATAAAGGTTGTCTGTGGAACCTGAGCAGTTATCTGCCGCCGCTGAACACGACCGGTTATGCCGCGCTGACTTTTCTACTCTTTAGACATCCTCTTAGATCTTTGATTCCACCTCCGGCTCATGTTCCACCACAAACACATTGGAATAGAGATTGGCAATAATCTGTTTTCCCTGCTGGGTGAGTTTTAGATATTCCAGAGCGTCCTTGACGTAGGGAAAGACGCCATTCCAATAGAAACGTGGGTAATTGCGCCGTAAATCCCCCGGATGTTTGTAGCCCAAATATTGATTAGTGCCCGTTTCTTCAAACTCGTAAAAGAGGGCGCTGATTTTGTTGAGATATCGCGGATCGGAAAGCTGACCAATCAGGTCCGAAGCGCGCACCATGCCGGGGTAGTTTTCCGTGTCCTGGTGATCCTCTTCCTTGGGGACAGGGAAGCGGGTGAGTTCGATATTGCGCTTGACGATTTCCGCGTCAATTAATTTGTGACCGCCGAAGCGTTCTTCCACGAAGAGTTTGGCGCGATCGACGTGGAAGGGGGTCAAACTGGCGTCGGAGGCACCGGGATTGAGTTCCACCATTTTGTTGTCCTGGCCGGTGGCGTAGTAGCCGTCGCTGTCCTGGCGGCAGACGCCCTTGACGTAGCCGATGTCGTGGCAGACGAGGGAAATGATGAAGTGGAGCCAATCTTCGGGGGAGACGCCCCCTTCGCGGATGTGTTTACCGCGCATAATTTCTTGGCCCACTAGGGTGACTAGGATGGTGTGTTCGACGTTGTGGTACAGGGCGTCGCTGTTGGCGATGTTTTCGAGGGCCATGCTGCCGGCCCAGCCGATGATGTCTTCATATTCCGTTTTCCAGCCGCCGTAGGTGCGCCGGTAGCCTGACTGGAGGCGATCTACGAAGTTATCAATGAGGATTTCGGTGGCGTTGAACAGCATGGTCAAGGCGAGGAAAGGGGGTGCGAAAACAGGATGAACGGGTGGGGGCAGGGTGGGCGCGATCGCGGGGGCGACCTGCATTGTAACCAAGGGGATTTGGGGGGGCGGTGATGGAAGTGGGGGGGGGATGTGTCCTAGATCGCAGCGCCCTAGGGGGGGGCGAGGCAGGGGGATGAGATTTAAAGCTTTGGTCAAGGACGCTACGAATTGCGGAGGTCAGCTTTAAACTGAAGGAGATGGAAAGGTAGGCGAGGCAGTTGCGGGACTGTCGCCCCAGCGGCGGCATGGCCTGAGGAAAGTCCGGGCTCCCGAAGGACCAAACTTGCTGGGTAATGCCCAGTGCGAGCAATCGTGAGGATAGTGCCACAGAAAGATACCGCCAAGGGTGATCGCCCCCATGCGATCGCGATTTGGTAAGGGTGCAAAGGTGCGGTAAGAGCGCACCAGCGACATCGAGAGGTGTCGGCTCGGTAAACCCCGGTTGGGAGCAAGGTCGAGGGGCAAGGGTTGGTCTTTTACCCGCTCCGCTATGGTGTACCGCTTGAGGCGATCGGCAACGATCGCCCTAGATAGATAACTGCCACCCCCCGCCGGTTGAGGCTTCGGCGCGATCGCGGGGGGCAACAGAACCCGGCTTATGTCCTGCCTTTCCATTTCCCCCGGCCCTGGCTTCCACCCTGGGGGTGGCGGGTTTAGCGCGGGGGCTGTTGTTGATATTCCTTCGTGATCTCCGGCGGTTGAGGGACCGCCAGCGGCCACCGGGGGCGATCGCGGGGACGCATCAGGGGGAATTCATTTGGGGATTGGGAGCATCGTTGGCCATGGCAGGATCAGCATTTCTTCTGGCAATACCGCCCGATCGGCCCTGCGGCTTGATCGTGAGCGACGCCTTCCACGCGGAATTCGCTGGACCGGGCGCGGTGGTCTATAGCCCCGTTGAACCGAGCTATTGCCAGATCGTGGCGATCGGTCAGCCTTGCCTGATCCCCATCAAGGGCCGCCGGGAGCGCATTTTGGCCTTCCGCCGCCGGATGGATTGGCTGCGGTGGCAGCGCTACGTGACGCGCCATGAGGAGCCTGCGGTGCGGGCCGATCGCCTGCTGCAATCCCTTGAGGGCTGGTTTGGGATCGAGGTGACCCGGCATTTGCCCGATGAACCCCTGGCCCAGCTTGCGGCGGTCCTGCCAACTACCATGGCGCGGGTGCGGCGGCAGAAGGACACCTTCGGGACCATCGCGGCCCCCGGCCTGGGGGAAACCGTGGACAGTTACCGGGGCCGGTCGGGCTCGACCCTGTGGGTGACGGCTCCGCGATCGCGCGGCTCTCAGGATGCTGGGGTGCTGACGGCTCCGGTGGATTGCGACTCCCCGGTCTTCGAGTATTGGAAGGATCTCGACTGGGAACAGTCTGCCTAGAGATTGCCGGATTTTGACCCCTCGGGGAGAATGGCATCATCCCAGGGCGGGGCCGTGACCCTTGGGGTTTAAAGATTCGTGTCTCGGTGAATGCACCCATGGCCATTGTTCGGTATTAGGTAGGGCATGTCTGGTTCTTCTGTGGTGGGTTACCCGCGCCGCCAGCGGGATTTGGAGCGGCTCCTGGATAAGATGGGGCTCGCTGATGCGTCCGATGTGGATTGGCGGCTGCTGAATTTGGCCCTGACCCATCCCACGGCGTCGGCGGAGGCGAACTACGAACAGCTTGAGTTCGTGGGGGACGCGGTGGTGCGCATTGCGGCGGCGGAGCTGCTGTGGGAGGTGTACCCGGAGGTGCCGGTGGGGGAGATGGCGGCGGTGCGATCGGTGCTGGTGAGCGATCGCGTGTTGGCGGGCATTGCGGATACCTACAACCTAGAGCGCTATTTGCTGATGGCGGGCAGTGCGGCGGGCGATCGCGACGGTCGCCAGTCCCGTTTGGCCGATGCCCTGGAGGCGGTGGTGGGTGCCCTATACCTGTCGCGGCACAATCTGCAACTGGTGCGGCCCTGGCTGGATGAGCATTTTCGACCGGCGGCGGAGCAGGTGCGGGCGGATCCGGCGCGGCAAAACTATAAGGCAGCGCTCCAGGAATGGACCCAGGCCCACTACAAGGCCCTGCCGGAATATCGGGTCGAGGAAATCCGTAAGCGCCACGGCGATCGCGAGCGGTTCATGGCCCAGGTGTGGTTTATGGAACGGTGCCTGGGGACGGGGCGCGGGCGATCGCGCAAGGCGGCGGAACAGGCATCGGCCCGGGAAGCATTTTTGGCGCTCCAGAATTTGGTGGAATTGCCCCCCATTGAGGCCATGCCCGCCCCGGAGGCCACCCCCGGCGATGCCCAAGGCCATCTCCCCGAAAATCTCCCAGGGAATGGCTCAAATTCGTCCGATTTGGCGGAATAATGGAACGCTGCCCCCCAAGGGATCCCTAGGCTACAGGACACCCCAGGGGCGATCGCGTAATCTAGAATCAAGCACTGCCGCAACGCTTCGCCAAAACACCTTCCGGGGGGTAGGACCTATGGGGAACTGTGCCTTTTTAGCATTAATTTAAACGGGGCTGGTGCGTTCGGAGAAAATGCGCGATCGCGTTGGGCTGGACGATACCGAACGCACCCTACCGTTAATTACTGATGTGGCGATTATTCTTTTCTAAAATCAGTCAATTCCGGGTGTTTTGACCCTGTTTTCTGCCTTTATTTTCTGTATTTTCTGCCTTGAATGAGCGTTCCCCGCATCCATCCCGACACCGTTGAAGAGGTCCGATCGCGGGTCGATATTGTCGATGTCGTTTCGGAGCATGTGGTCCTGAAAAAGCAGGGCCGGGATTTGACGGGGCTGTGCCCATTCCATGACGACAAATCCCCTAGTTTCAGCGTCAGCCCCACGAAGCAGTTTTATTACTGTTTTGCCTGCGGGGCGGGGGGCAATGCCTTCAAATTCCTGATGGAGCTTAATAAACGCTCCTTTTCGGAGGTGGTGCTGGATTTGGCGCGCCGCTACGATGTGCCGGTCCAAACCCTAGAGCCGGAGCAGCGTCAGGAGTTTCAGCGGCAACTAACGGAGCGGGATCAGCTTTACGAAATTCTGGCGATCGCGGCGAAATTCTATGAACATGCCCTGCGATCGCCCGGTGGAGCGCGGGCCTTGGACTATCTCAAGGGTGCGCGGGGCCTGTCGGAGGAGACGATCGCGCAATTCCAACTGGGCTATGCGCCGGGGGGCTGGGAAACCCTCAAGGGCTACCTGGTCGAGCAAAAACGCTACGCGATCGCCCTGGTGGAGCAGGCGGGGTTGGTGATTGAACGCAAGGGCGGCGGCGGCCACTATGACCGGTTCCGCGATCGCCTAATGATCCCGATCCACGATGCCCAGGGGCGGGTGATTGGCTTCGGCGGGCGCACCCTCAGCGGCGAAGATCCTAAATATCTCAACTCGCCGGAAACCCCCCTCTTTGATAAGGGCAAAACCCTCTTTGGTCTCGATAGGGCAAAGGCGGCCATCTCGAAGGGGGACGGCGCAATTGTTGTGGAGGGATATTTTGATGTGATTGCCCTCCACGGGGCGGGGATCACTCAAGCGGTGGCCGCTCTGGGGACGGCTCTGAGTTCCCATCAGGTGAAGTTGCTCAGTCGCTATACGGAATCGAAGCGGATCATCCTCAATTTCGATGCGGATAAGGCGGGCGATCGCGCCACGGCTCGGGCAATTGGCGAGGTGGAAACTTTAGCGTTAGCCGGAGATGTGCAGCTTCGGATCCTGAATTTACCGGGCGGCAAGGACGCCGATGAATTCCTGCGATCGCGATCGCCCGATGCCTACCGCAAGCTGATCGATCAAGCGCCCCTGTGGCTCGACTGGCAGATTGACCGGGCGATCGCGGGCCGGGATCTGCGCCAAGGGGATGATTTCCAAAACGCGATCGCGGCCCTGGTGCAACTGCTCGGAAAATTGCCGAACCCGTCCCTGCGCAGCCACTATGTGCGCCTGTGCGCCGAACGCCTCGCCGACGGGGATAGCCACTATGCCCTCCAGTTGGATCGGGATTTGCGATCGCAGGTCAAGGGCCAGCGGTGGCACGGGCAGGCGCGCAAATGGCAGCGCAAGGGCGATACGACACTCCGGGAAGAGGCTGAAGCGGATTTATTGCGAATTTATCTGCATTTGCCGGATCTGCGGCGCACCATCCTGGCGGTGCTGGAGGAGCGGGATTTGGAATTTGGCCTTTCTCACCATCGGTTCCTGTGGCGGCAGGTGCTCTATCTCGAATCCCGCTACGAGGCGCGCGGTGGGGAGGGGCGATCGCCCGAACCGCTACCGAATTTGCCCCTGGAGTTGCAAAGTTTGCCGGACGTGACCCGCGAAGAATGGCAGCCCGTGGCCCATTTGCTCAATTTAGACGAACTGGGTCGCCTCGCGCTCCTGCGCCCGGAACTGCAAATCCGCGCCGCGATCGCCACCCTCGAAACCCTGATCTGTAAACAGCGCTGCCGCCATTTCACCAGCACCTGGCTCGCCCACTGGCTGAACTATGACCTGCTGCGGACGGAATTTGAGCGGCGGCTCGATGGGGAAGCGCCCCAACCGCTGCCCACGCCGGACCCGAACTCGAAAATTATTCCCCTCCACGGACGGCGATCGCGCGGCGGCCCCGCCACCACCGGCAGCCTCGCCCTCGATCCCGATCGCGCCCCCGAACCCCTCAGCCTCGACGCGCTAGAGCTGGCGATCGACCAGGCCCACCGGGACCTCCTCGAAGCCCAGGACATGCACCACCAGGAGCGCCACTATCTCCACCAGCTCGAACAGCAGCGCCGCACCAGCTTCACGGACCTGATCCAGCATCCGCCCATCCCGCCCGACGGCTTTGCCGAAACCTTTGGCGAAGGGGTTCGTGAAGATTTGGGCAAAGAATGGGGGGCGGCCTCCGCGATCGGCCCCGATCAGCCGCAGGGCCACCCCCCCGACGGTTCCCCCTAGGCCGCCGGACGCACCACCAGCATTCGATAGGCATCCGTCGGCAAAAACCGGCGCACCGCCCCCTGCAACTGCTCCGGATCCAAACGGCGGATGAGGTTGGGATAGTCCAGGGCCACATCCAAACGGCCCACCATCGTTTGATAGAACCCATAGAGCCCCGCGCGGCTGCTGGGGGTTTCGTTGCTGAAAATGAACCCGCTCGCCACCCGCCGCACAATGCGCTCTAGCTCCAGGGCCGTCACCGGTTCCCCATGGAGCCGCTCCAGATGCTCAACGATCGCGGCCTCCACCGTTTCCACCTGGGCGATGGGCAACTGCGCCCCAATCGAAAAAATGCCCTGGTAGCGATAGCTCGAATGGGTGGCCGAAATCCGCGACACCAGCCGCCGCTCCTCCCGCAGATCCCGCACCAGCCGCGACAGCCGCCCCTGGCCCAGGATCGCCGCGATCGCATCGAGGGGGTGGGTTTGGCCCTGATCAATCGCCCCCGGCACCCGCCACATCAGGGCCAGCCGCGCCTGCTGCACCGTCGGATCCACTATCGTCCGCCGTTCAATGGCCGTAAAGGGCGGCTCCGGCTCGAAATGGGGCAGCGGCGGCACCGGCGGCACCGGGCGATCGCCCCCCCATACCTGCTCAGCCCCCCGGCGCACCTGCTCGAACAGCACCTCCGTCGGCAAATTGCCCACCACCACCGCCGTGGCCCACTCCGGTCGATAGTAGGCCCCGTGGAACTCGCGCATCTGCTCCGGCTCCATCGCCGCCACCGTTGCCGTCGGCCCCAGGACCGATCGCCGGTAGGGCAACTCCTCAAAGGCCAACTCCATTGATCGCTGAAAAATCCGGCGCTGGGCATTGTCCCCACTGCGGCGGATTTCCTCCAGGACCACCTGTTTTTCCCGCTCAAAGGCCGATGCCGCGATCGCGGGGCGGGCCACCACCTCCAATTGCAGCGGCGCAAGATCCGCAAACTGCTGGGGCGACGCCGTCAAATAAAAATGCGTATAGTCCTGGCTCGTCGCCGCATTGATCTTGGCCCCGCACGCCTCCGTCCGCCGCTCAAACTCCCCCAGGGCCAACGCCTCACTGCCTTTAAACACCATATGTTCCAGGAAATGGGCCACCCCATTGAGGGGCTCCGGCTCCAGCGCCGACCCCACCCGAAACCAAATATTGAGGTTCACCGCCTCCACCGGCATCGACTCCGCCACCACCGTCAGGCCACAGGGTAATACCCGCACTTGAGGGGCAGGCCCCCGCCGCTCTGCGCCCGTCGAAGGCGCACTGAAAACCGTAGAAGTCATGGGCAAATCAATCCGGGATGGTCCGCGAGGGTGAAACGCAAGGGCAGCAAGCCACAGTCAATAGCCCCAAGCTAGCAGGTCGCCCCGCCGTCCGTACCGTTCCCCGAAGCGCGCCCCCACCGATCATTCGGCTAGAAGCCACGGGGGCTCCCCCAGCCAAAGCGGCAGAGCCCCGCGATCGCGCCCCAGATTTTTTCAGATCCGCTCAGATCCCCCTAGACCGCCAATCCGGGCCGCGACGGCTGCTTTTGGGGCACCGGCCCCCGCTCCTCGATCATGGCGATCGCGCGGCTCACACTCTCCGGCAAAATCACCACCAGCCCCCCATCCGGAGCCCCATCCAGCGCCATCGTAATCGCCTTCGTTTCATCCAGGATCGACCCGTAGCGCTCCACCTTGGCAATGCCCAGATCCTGCGCCTCAGCGATGCCATCCTCGATCAGCCGCGCCGCATCCCCCCGGGGCCGCCCGCGCGTATCGTCATCCTCCTTCACCACAATCTCGTCGAACATCTGGGCCGACAGCTTACCCAACAGCACAAAGTCGCGATCGCGGCGATCGCCCGGACCCCCCACCACGCCAATGCAGCGCCCCGGCCAATTCTTCACAAACGTCGCCAGCGCCTCATAGCTCGCCGGATTGTGGGCATAGTCCACCAACGCATGGAACCGCCCCAGATCAAACAAATTCATCCGCCCCGGCGTCTGGTCACTCGACGACGTAAACGTCACCAGCGCCTGGCGAATATGCTCAATGCGCACCCCCTGGGCAAAGGCCGCCAAACTCGCCGCCAGGGCATTGGCAATCTGGAACTCCGCCCGACCCCCCAGGGTAATGGGAATGTTGTCCGCCCGGTCAATCCGCAGGGTCCAATCCCCCTTCAGGATCGACAGGTAGCCATTTTCATACACCGCCGCCAGACCCCCCTGGCTCGTGTGCTGGGCAATCAGCGGATTGTCTGGATTCATCGAAAAATAGGCCACCTGCGCCTGCACGCGATCGGCCATCTCCGCCGTCAGCAGATCATCCGCATTCAGCACCGCGTAGCCATCCGGAGCCGCCGACTCCGCCACCACCGACTTCAGCCGCGCCATCTGCTCCACCGTATCGATGTCGCCAATGCCCAGGTGGTCCGCCGCCACATTCAGCACCACCCCCACCTCGCAGCGATCAAAGGCCAGCCCCGATCGCAAAATCCCCCCCCGAGCCGTCTCCAGGACCGCCACCTCCACCGTCGGATCCTGCAAAATCAGCGACGCACTCTGCGGCCCCGTATTGTCCCCCGGCTCCACCATGTAATCGCCGATGTAGGTGCCATCCGTCGTCGTATAGCCCACAATCTGCCCCGTCTGGCGATAGATATGGGCAATCAGCCGCGTCGTCGTCGTCTTGCCGTTGGTGCCCGTCACCGACACGATCGGCACCCGCGATGGCGTCCCCGGCGGGAACAGCATATCAATCACCGGCTCCGCCACATTGCGCGGAATCCCCTGGCTGGGCTGCACGTGCATCCGGAACCCCGGCGCGGCGTTCACCTCCACCACCACCCCATTCACCTCCCGCAGCGGTTTGGAGATATCCGGCGTGACAATATCAATCCCGGCAATATCCAGGCCAATGATCTTGACGATCCGTTCCGCCATCCAGGCATTTTCCGCGTGGATCTCGTCCGTGCGATCGATGGCAATGCCGCCGGTGCTCAGGTTCGCCGTCGCCCGCAGGTAGCAAATTTCATCCCGCTTGAGCACCGTATCGAGGGTGTAGCCCTGGGCTTCGAGGAGCTGTTCCGTGCTGCGGTTGACCACAATGCGCGTCAGCACATTATCGTGGCCGTCCCCCCGGCGCGGGTCGCGGTTGGTTTCCTCAATCAAGTCTTGAATGGTCGATCGCCCATCCCCCACCACCCGGGCCGGCACCCGTTCCGCCACGGCCACCACTTTTCCGTTCACCACCAAAACCCGGTGGTCATTGCCCGTATAGAACCGCTCCACCATGACCGTGCCGGTGCGCGATTCCTCCTTGGCCATTTCGTAGGCTTCGGCGGCCTTGTCCCAGGTGTCGATGTCGAGGGTGATGCCGCGCCCGTGGTTGCCGTCGAGGGGTTTGAGGACGATGGGGTAGCCGCCGACGTGGGCGATCGCCTCCTCCAGTTCATCCAAATATTGAATCGTCGTCCCTCGGGGCACCGGCACCCCCGCCTCCGCCAGGATCTGCTTCGTGCCGTCCTTATCGCAGGCCAGTTCCACCCCGAGGATGCTGGTGTTGGTGCTGAGGGTTGCCTGGATCCGCTGCTGGTGCTTGCCATAGCCCAGTTGGATCATGGACCGCGCCCCCAGTTCCATCCAAGGGATATTGCGCCGTTCCGCCTCCGCCACCAGGGACTCGGTGCTGGGGCCTAGGGCCGCCTCCGATCGCAGGTCATTCAAATCGCTCAGATCCTGGGCCAGTTCCTCTGCGGGATAGCTGCCCGTCTCCACAATGCTCTGGCACAGGCGCACCGCCGCCCGCGCCGCGTAGCGACCGGCCCGTTCGTATTGGTACTCAAAGGCCACCTGATAAATCCCCGGCGTCGAGGTTTCGCGGGTGCGGCCAAAGCCACAGGGCATCCCCGCCAGCTCCTGCAACTCCAGGGCAACGTGTTCAATGATGTGGCCCATCATCGTGCCCTGGCGCACCCGCTCTAGGAAACCGCCGCGCCGTCCGGGGGAGCAATGGTGCTCAATCAGGCTGGGCACCACCTCCACCAAGGCCCCATGGAAACCGGGAATTTCGTTGGAGGGGCGATCGGCCAGATCTTCGAGATCCAGACGCATCAGGATCAGCTTATTGCGTCGGATGCTCCAGTAGTTGGGGCCGCGCAGGGTCTGGATTTTAAGGATTTTCATCGGACGGACGGGGGGATAGGTGGAGAGGGGGCGGGGCGCTGGGGGGGCCGAAGGGCGCTAGGGACGGGGGGCGCTGGCGAGGGGGTGGTCTACTCCGTAGTGTGAAGGGGGAGTGTTGCGTTGCACTGTTCGAGGCGAACACTTCGGGGCGAACCCGTCGGGGATGGGACCGGGGGGCCGGACTAGGATCAATGGGCCGTGGGTGGGCGGCTGTGACCCCCGCCGCGATCGCCGCGATCGCGCTGGAACCGAACTGGATGCCCAGGCTGCCCCCTGCCGTGGCGGGCCGCTGAACGGCGCTCTCGGTTAGCTATCTAGGTTAGCGGTGGCGGCGGTGGGTTGCCGCTGGTGGAGACAGTAGCGATCGCCATGGCTGAGCAGATGGACCCGCAGGTTATGGAAGCTAATCGGATCCACCGCCCCGATGCGGGTTTGGCTGTTGTAGCTCACCTCCGCCGGATCGACAATGGTGACCACCCCCTTACCGATCACCTCAATGGTGCCGTCCTCCTCGAACAGGGCGCAGGTGTCCTCATCAATGCCGATGCCCAGGCGATCGGGATGGAGGGAAATGGCGCTAATCAACCGCGCCATGCGGTTCCGATTATGGAAATGCTGATCGACAATCACATGGGGCAAAATGGCCAGCCCCGTCGCCATATCCACCAAGGACCGGTTGGGGGATTCACCGCTGCCGCCCCCGGCGATCATGTGGTGGCCCATCACGGCGGCCCCGGCGCTGGTGCCCGCTAGGGCCATGGCCCCCTGGCGCACCAACTGGCGGATGCGCTCCATCAATGTGGTGTCGGCCAACATGCCGCACAGGCGCAACTGGTCGCCGCCGGTCATGAAAATGCCCGTGGCCGTTTCGATATAGTCCAGGTATTGGCGATCGTCACTTTGCTCGCGATCGCGGATATCCAGCACCTCGACGGCACTCGCCCCCATGCTCTCGAAAATGTAGCGATACTTGCTGCCAATGACGGAGGGTTCCCTAGAGGCGCAGGGCAAAATGCCAATGCGGCCACCCGTGCCCCCGGCCCGACGGAAGAATTCGTGCAAAATCTCGCGGCCGTGTACCTTATCCTCAGCGCCACCAATCACTAGGACCGCTGCCTTGGTCGATTGGGGGGGCTGACGATTGAGTACTTGGGGGTCGGTTTGCAGCATTCGGGGAATCCTCGTGGTGGTGCGAGCAGCAAGGGGCGATCTAGGATAGCGCCCTAGGATGACTTGCCCCGGCTAGGGGATGGCTGGGGGGGTGGGCCGTTGGACTGGGATGGGTGGTGGCCCTGGGGACTGGAGATGCCCGAGGAACCTGCCCCACCCACGATCGCCCCCTGGGGGAGCCGGCGAATCCTAAAACCATGGCCATGGCAAAGGGCGGGGCCTAGAAGTGGCCCGGTCCTAGGGGGATAACAGGTTGTGGGGAAAATCGCAACCGGTTGCAGGGTGAGTCGATCGCGATCGCGGAACCAGGGGCGCAATTCGTTAGCCTATTTAATCACTTTTTCAGTTTCCATAAAAATAGGCGCGATCGCAGTCGCCGATGCGACAGCGCACCGGGGCCGTAAGGGTCTCAACCAGTTGGGTGGGGGCGGTTTGGGCGGGGGGATCGGGGGGCGATCGCGGCCTAAACCATCGGTCCCCCGTGGCCCCCTGGGGAATTCCCTAGGCTTCGCGCACCTGGGGCTGGCCATCGACGATTTCGCCGATGAGGATCACGTCGGCGACCCCAATGAACAGGCCATTTTCCAGGACGCCGGGGATGTTATTGAGGGCCAGTTCCAGGGCGGCAGGATCATCAATGCCGTTGTCAAATTTCACATCCAGGACCAGGTTGCCCTGATCGGTGACCACGGGACCGGCCTTTTTGACGGCCATCCGCAGGGTGGGTTGACCGCCCATGGCCGCGATCGCGCGGGTGACGGGGGCCAGGGCCTGGGGCAGCACCTCCACCGGCAGCAGGAACGTGGTGCCGAGTTTGTCCACCATCTTGGAGCCGTCCACCACGACGATGAATTCATCGGCGAGGCAATCGACGATCTTTTCGCGGGTGTGGGCCGCGCCGCCGCCTTTGATTAGGTTTTTGGCGGGATCCACTTCATCGGCCCCGTCGATCGCCACATGGATTCGATCCACGTCGTTGGGGGTGGCCAGGGGAATGCCGTACTGCTTGGCGAGGACTTCCGACTGGAACGAGGTGGGGACGCCCACGATGTCCTTGAGGTCGCCCGATTGCAGCCGTTCCCCGAGGTATTGAATGGCGAAGGCGGCCGTGGAACCGCTGCCCAGGCCCACGACGGTGCCGGACTGGACCCTCGCGATCGCGGCGCGGGCCACCTGCTGTTTGGCGATCGTTGCGGCGTCGGTTGCGCTCATGGGGATGATTCCTCCGGGGGGTATGGGATGGGTAAAGGGACTAGATGGAAATAAGGGATTCTTTTGGGGGATTCTAGGGAGCAGGCGGAATGGGGCGATCCCTCAGCTTGATCCATCGAATTTATAAATCGAAAAATCGAGATTTATAAGTTGAAGATTCGGCCCCGCCCCTGCGATGCGTTGATCCCCGACCCTATGGCCCCTGAAATCATAAACCGTTCCGTGGACCGGCCTCCGCTGGCGATCGCGCCGTCCCCCGAGGGGGATCTGGAGGCGGATTTGCGGCGCTGCCAGGGGGCGATCGCGGCGGCTCCAGACGATGCCCTGGCCTATAAAAATCTGGGCAATGCGCTGGTGGCGTTGGATCGGTGGGCGGCGGCGGAGCGGGCCTACCGTCGGGCCTTGGAACTGGATGACACCCTGGCGGCGGCGGCGGCGAATCTGGGCCATGTGCTGTTGAAGCGGCGGGAGTTGCCGGGGGCGATCGCGGCCTATGGGCGAGCCTTAGAACTGGATGAAACCCTGCCGAAGCTGTGGCGGCTGATGGGGTCGGCGCTGCTGGAAATGGGAGATCCGGCGGGGACGATCGCGGCGCTGGACCGGGCGATCGCGGCGGATGAATCGGACGAGGTGGCCCGGTGGCTGCTGGGGTCGGCGCGGCAGGGGGTGGGCGATTTTGATGGGGCGGCGGCGATCTTTGCAGCGGCGATCGCGCGATCGCCGGATCGCCCGGAACCCTATCTCGGTCTGGCCCAGGCCCACTTCTACGGGGAACGGTTCGAGGACGCGATCGCGACGGTGGAACAGGGCCTGAAGCTGGACGGGCGATCGCCAGAACAGACCGTGAAACTGTGGGTGCAGTTGGGGGTGATCTATTACGAGATCACGGAGCTCGATCGGGCCGCCGAGTGCTTTGAACGGGCCTTGGCCCTGGATCCCGACCACGCGGATGCCCACTGGGGCCGCGCCAACATTTGGCTACACCGGGGCGATTATCAAAACGGTTTCCGGGAGTTTGAATGGCGCTGGCCCGCCGTTTTGCCGCGCCGCGAGTTTGAGCAGCCGGCTTGGGAGGGGGAATTTCTGGGCGATCGCACCCTCCTGGTCTATACCCAGTGCGGCTTGGGGGATATTTTGCACCTGGCGCGCTATCTGCCCCTGGTGGCGGAACGGTGCGATCGCCTGTGGGTGGAGGTGCCGTCGGCGATGGTGCGGCTGGTGGGGGCGATCGCGGGGGTCGATGGGGTTGTGGCGGCGGGGGAGCCGTTGCCGCCCTTTGAGGTGCAAATTTCCCTGCTGAGTATTCCCAAACTGCTGACGCCCCACATGGCCGCAATCCCCCGGACGGTGCCCTATCTGCCCGCGCCCAGTGGAGATGCCAACAGTTCCGCGAAGATGCCCGCGATCGCTAAGGCCCCCGGGGAATTTCACATCGGCATCGCCTGGGCCAGCGGTCGCCAGCCCAGCCTCGACGGCCAGCGGGATCACCGCACGCGATCGTGCCCCGTGGCGGATCTGGTGGTGGCGCTGGATCATCCGGCGGTGCGGCTCCACGGCCTCCAGGTGGGTCCAGACCGCGCGGCCCTCGATGCCCTGCCGCCGACCGTGCCCATCCACGATTGGGGAGCAACTATCCAGGATTTTGCTGACACCGCCGCGATCGCCCAGCAGCTTGATTTGATCGTCAGCGTCGATACCTCCGTCGCCCATTTGGCCGGGGGGCTGGGCCTGGAAACCTGGGTGCTGTTACCCCACATGCCCAACTGGCGCTGGCAACTGAATCGGGTGGATTGCCCCTGGTATCCCACCATGGCCCTGTTTCGCCAGGAGCGCCGGGGGGATTGGGCCGCGCCCCTGGGGGCCGTGCGGACCCTGCTGCGGCGGCGACTGGGGGAACCGACCAGCGATCGCGGGGTGATCCATGGTTAGACAGCGGTGGCATCGAATTGTTTGGCCGAAATCCGGCACCCCAAAACCGAGTAAAGGCAAAAAGCGACGGAAGGATAAGTGCAAAGTTGGCGCGATCGCGGTGATCCCCGACCTGCCCTTTAGTGGCGACGTGGTGGCCGATGCGATCGCCGATGCCCAACTGGCCCTCCAGCGGGACGATTTTGACGGTGCATTGGGGTGCATTCAGGGGGCGATCTCGCGGGATCCCGACCGGCTAGAGGCGATGGTGTTACTCGGGCGAATCCACCAGCGGGCCGATCGCGCCGCCGCCGCCGCCCGTGCCTACTACTGGGTCCTAGGGCGCGATCCCCTCCACCTGGAAACCCTGACCTACCTGGGGGGCCTGTGCGTCAGCCTCGATGAAGATGGGGCCGCCCGCCAATGTTTCCTGCGAGCCCTGGCCCTGCTTCCGGGCTGCGCCACGGCCCACTACAACCTGGGGCTGCTGGCGGAGCGGGCGGAGGATTGGACCACCGCGATCGCCCAGTTCGAGGCCGCCGCCGGGGATCCGAGCCTGGGGATTTTGCCGTGGTTCCGCCTGGGGGTGGTGTGGCTGCGATCGGGCAATGCGGCCCAGGGGGCGGCGGCTTTAGTAGAAACCCTGCGGCGGGGGGGCGATGGGGCGGAAATTTGGGCGAATTTGACCTACGCCCGCCAGGAATTGAACGATCTGCCCGGTGCGATCGCGGCGGCCCGCCAAGCCCTCCGACTCCAGCCGGACAACCCCACCTATGAATTTTCCCTCGCCAGCACCCTCCTGATGGCGGGCCAGTGGACCGAGGGCTGGGAGCGCTACGAAGGCCGCCTCAAGCAAAAACATTTCCGGCTGCTGCTAGACGATTTGCCCCCCCTCTGGACCGGCGATCCCCTGCCGGATCAAACCCTGGTGGTGCGGGGCGAACAGGGCCTCGGCGATACGCTCCAGTTCTGCCGCTATCTGGCCCTGGTGCGATCGCGGGTGGGGCGGGTGATCCTCAAATGCCGTCCGTCCCTCCATCGGCTCTTGACGACGGTGGCGGGGGTGGATGTCATCTGTGGCTGGGACGAGGCGATCGCGGAACCCGTCGCCGCCGGGGTGGCCCTGCTGAGTTTGCCCTACCACTGCGGCACCGACGCCGAGACGATTCCCGCCGAAATCCCCTACTTGCGGGTGCCCGAGGGGGTCACCTTGCCCCTGAATCGCCCGGAAACTGATCGGTTGCGCAGGCCCGCGATCGGCCTCGTGTGGGCCAGCGGCTACCGCACCATCGAGGGCCATCTGGAGCATTACCGGGAAAAAAGCTGCCCCCTCAACATCCTCGCCGACGCCTTCGGGGATCATCGCCACCGCGCCCATTGGGTGAGCCTCCAGGTGGGGCGCGATGCACCGCAGTGGCGGGAACTGGGGCCGGATTTGGCCTTTGCTGGGGAGGATCTGAGCGATCGCCTGGTGGATTTTGCCGCCACCGCTGCCGCGATCGCCCAGTTGGATCTGGTGATCAGCGTCGATACCGCCGTCGCCCACCTGGCGGGAGCGCTGGGCAAACCGGTCTGGATTTTGCTGCCCCTCAATGCCGACTGGCGCTGGCTGCGCGATCGCGACGATAGCCCCTGGTACCCCACTGCTCGCCTGTTCCGCCAAACCGCCCGTGACGACTGGCCCGAGCTGGCCCAGCGGGTCGCGATCGCCCTCAGGCACTGGCAAGGGCAATGGCAGGAGCAACGACGCCCCCAACGGCAACCGGCCTAGGCTGGATCTTCCCCGTGGTGGGATTGGGCCTCGCGCGATCGCACCGCATCAATCAAATCCCGCACCTGGTCCGTCCCCGCCGATGGCTCGAAGGTCAGCGGCAACTTACCCCGCGTCAGCATCCGCAGCCCCAGAGGCCCCAGCGCCGCGATCGCCCCCAAATCCCGAAACCCATTGCCCATCACCCGCAGGGCAAACTTCCGTTCATCCACCCAGCCCCCCTCGCGCACCGTCTGCACCAGGGTTTTGCGGTGGCGCACGGCGCGGCTGGCGGCGGGGCTGTCCGGCGTGCGGGCCAAAATCGCCGATTTAATGTCGCGGATGCGATCGAGGGGGGCCACCTCCATCGGACACACGTCATTGCAGTAGTAGCAGCGGGTGCAGCCCCACACCCCATCCGTGGTGCCGTAGCGCTCCAGCCGCGCCGCCGTGGCCGTGTCCCGGGTTTCATCCACCAGCCGCTGGGCCTTGGCGAGGGCGTGGGGGCCAACGAAATTGGGGTTGGCCTCCTTGGCATTGCACTCCGAATAGCACGCGCCGCAAAGGATGCAGTTGCCCGCCGCCGCCAGTTTGGCCCGCTCCTCGGGAAGCTGTAGGGTTTCAGCGGCGGCCTCGCGATCGCCCGTCGGATCCTGGCGCGCCGCCGCACTGACAAAGGGATCCACCGCCCGCAGATCCCGCCAGAAGGGGGCCATATCCACCACCAAATCCTTCACCACCGGCAGATTGCCCAAGGGCGCGATCGCGATCGCCGGGAGGCCATCCACCGTACGGGGGGGAAACTTCGCCAACGTCTCCCCCACATTTTCTTTGCACGCCAGGGCCGATCGCCCATTAATCCGCATTCCGCAACTGCCACAGATCGTATTGCGGCAATTTTTGCGAAAGGCCAAACTGCCATCGAGTTCCCACT
This sequence comes from Cyanobacteriota bacterium, assembly GCA_022402445.1. Classification (GTDB taxonomy): domain Bacteria; phylum Cyanobacteriota; class Cyanobacteriia; order CACIAM-69d; family CACIAM-69d; genus MS008. Next base: position 23,944 of record JAKRSF010000009.1, read on the forward strand.
TCACCCGGTTCAAACAGTCCAGAATCGTGGTTCCTTCCGCCACGTCCTCCAGGATAAATGTCTGGGCTTTGGGGGCGTGATCGGCCTGTTGGCGTAGAATTTCTAGGGCAATTTTCATGGGCTTCAAGGGCGCTTGGCGAGGGCTTCGATCGGCGGGGGAGCGCGTCAACATCCATTATCAACTCCCGCCGCGATCGCGGCAGCTTGCCCCGATCAATTCCGCCAAGATCGTAACCTTGAGCCCGCCCCAGGGGCCATCAATGCCCCATCAACGCCCCGGAATCCCCGGCCTTCAGCCATCCAGATCCTCAGCCTTGGCCCCACCCCTGCGGCCCCCCCAGCATCCCACCGGCCCCTTTTCCAATGGCCCTCGGGCGCGTCCCTGGGCTGTCCCTTGCGGCGCTAATTTGGATTTTTCTTAGGGCACCCATTACAATCTTCAGACTATTTTCAGTATTCCCCCCATTGCCTTCCCCCATTCGCTGGTCCAATCGCCCCGCGATCGCAGCGCAATCGCAAAAAATCGCCCCCACTTCCCCAGCAGTTTTACAAAAAACCTATAGACTTTAAGGGCGTGGCAAAGCCATTTGCCGATTCCACAGCCGGGGGGTTATTGTTCTAGGTTACGGCCTTACCCCCAAGCGTAAAGGACCGTCAATGGTGCATCCATTTTCGGTGCCGACCCTGGCCATCGAGCCGTTAAAAATACGCCAAAATCGAATCGCCCAAATCAAACCGCGATGTTCCCTCGGAGATGGGGCGTTAAGATAATTGCGGCGCGACCACAAAAACCATCGCTTGCCATCTTGACGAAGGGCAATGATTGGGTAAAGATTCGTTTTTACCGCCTATTTTTATCCCACCTTGACCCTGATGATCCTGGCGGATCGTAATGCTCAGCCATGCGATCGCGTCGGTCCATGGGCAGATGCGGAAAAGCAAGGCTACCCCTTGGCGAATTCAGCCCAAGGCTAGGGCCAGGGGCCGCAAGCATGGGTAGCAGCCACCACGTTATTTCACGAAAACCTTAGGGTTCTAGAGGACTCCAGTCGATCATGAGCGAAACTCCAATTCCGCAGCCCGTTCCCCTCAAAGGCAAAGCGCTCCTGCAAAAGGTGAAGGATTTGGCCAGTGTGCCCCGCCGGGAAAAGGCGCGCCGCTGTGGCTATTACAGCGTCACGAAGACGAATCAGGTGCGGGTGAACTTGGCGGATTTTTATGACGCGGTGCTGGAGGCTAAGGGCACGCGGATTGATCCGGAAGGGGCCAAGGATGGGCGCGGCCGCGAGCCGACCTATCGGGTGAGTGTCCATCAGAATGGGCAGATTGTCATTGGCTCGACCTATACCCAGAGCATGGGTCTTAAGCCGGGGGATGAGTTTGAAATTAAGCTCGGTTACAAGCACATTCGCCTGGTGCAGTTGGAGGGGGGCCGCGAGGGGGCCGCTGATGACGAATAGGGTGTTTGGGTAAAAAGCTCCCTTGAGTTAAACCCAAAACCCTTTTGGTCCCGATGGCCTCCCGCTGATGGCGATCGCGCGGCAGCCCTGAACCCCTCTGAACTCATCTGATCCCGCCGCGATCGCGCAAAAGCCCCCCAGTCCATCAGGAATCCGGGGGGCTTTAGTTTGATTAGGTTTTCGGGTATGTCGTCAATTCCGTTCCCGTAGGGGTTAGGTCTCCCAACCCTTTACCCCTTTACGGGAAACCCGAATTTCTAGACCGCCGCCAACTCCTTCACGCTGGCCACCAGGGACGACACCACCTCCTTGGCGCTGCCGAAGAGCATCATCGTATTGCCCTTATAGAACAGTTCGTTATCGATCCCCGCGAAGCCAGGGCTCATGCTGCGCTTAATCACGATCGCATGTTTCGCCCGGTCCACCTCCAGGATCGGCATCCCGTAGATGGGGCTATTGGCATTGTCCCGCGCATCGGGGTTGACCACATCATTCGCGCCGATGATCAGGGCCACATCCGCCCGCTCAAATTCCGGGTTGATGTCATCCATGTCATAGAGCTGGGAGTAGGGCACATTCGCCTCCGCCAGCAGCACGTTCATGTGACCGGGCATCCGGCCCGCCACCGGGTGAATGGCATATTTCACTTCGACGCCATTTTCCGCCAGGCGATCGGCCAACTCCCGCACCGCGTGCTGGGCCTGGGCGACGGCCATGCCATAGCCAGGGACGATCACCACCGATCGCGCATAGCCCAGCATCATGGCCCCCTCCTCCGCATCGATCGAGCGATAGGTCTTCTGGACCGCCGCCCCGCTGGCCGCCGCCGCATTCGCCGTGGCACCGCCGCCGCCGCCAAAGGCCCCAAACAGCACATTGGCCAGCGATCGGTTCATGGCCTTACACATGATCTCCGTCAGGATCAGGCCCGACGCCCCCACCAACGCCCCGGCAATAATCAGCATGTCATTGCCCAGGACAAAGCCCGCCGCGCTCGCCGCCAAACCGGAGAAGGAGTTGAGCAGGGAAATCACCACCGGGGTGTCGGCCCCGCCGATGGGCAGGACGAACAGAACGCCGAGGATCAGGGAAATGGCGGAAATATCCAGGAAAATTTGCAGATCGCTCGGGTGCAGCAGCAGATAGCCACCGCCCACCAGGAAGCCCAGCAGCAGGGTGACGTTCACGGGCTGCTGGAGGGGGAAGGTAATCGGCGCACCGGGCACGAGCCCCTGCAATTTGGCAAAGGCCATGAGGCTGCCGGTGAGGGTGACGCCGCCGATGAGCACCCCCAGGATCGCCGTGACGACGATATTGGTGGGCACGTCGCCGCTGCCGTTGGTGCTCAGCCGCCAGAATTCCGCGACGGCCACCAGGGCGGAGGCGGCACCCCCGAGGCCGTTGAGCAGGCCGACCATCTGGGGCATTTCGGTCATGCCAACTTGTTTCGCCGCGATCGCCCCGATCGCGCTACCGACGGCGATCGCCACCAGGATTTGGCCGTAGCTGACCACATGGAAATCCAGCAGGGTCACCGCGATCGCCAGGGCCATCCCCACCGATGCGATCGCATTGCCCTTGCGGGCCGTCGCCGGAGAGCCCAGGAACTTCAGGCCCACAATGAAGAGGGAAGCGGCCACGAGGTACGTGAGCTTCTCGATTGGCGGCACCAAGGCCGCCCAGTTCAGATCGAAACCCATTTCAAAACCAGCCATAGTACGCGCGTCTCCAGCCTACTTCTTGAACATTTGCAGCATGCGATCGGTCACCAGGAAGCCGCCGACCACGTTCACCATGGCGAGCACAACGGCAATCAGACCGAGGATCGTCGTCACGGACAGGTTGCCCGTACCGGCCACCAGCATGGCCCCAACGATCGCGATCCCCGAGACGGCATTGGCCCCGGACATCAGGGGCGTATGGAGGGTGGGGGGCACCTTATTAATCACCTCGAACCCCACAAAGGAGGCGAGGACAAAGACAACAAGACCGGCAATCAGCGGTTCACTCATGGGTGATAACTCTCAATGGATGGTTGGGGATAGACAAAGCCAAAGCCAAAGCCAAAGGGTTTAGGACACTCCCGCCGTTTCCTGGGCCAGGGCCGCTTGCACGCGATCGTTGCGGATGGTGCCCCCGTGGGTCAGGCAGGCGGCATCGATGATGTCGTCCTCAAAATTCAAATCCAGTTCCCCGTCCTTACTGCGCAGGTAGCCCAGCAGGGTCGCCAGGTTTTTGCCGAACAGTTGGCTGGCGTGGACGGGCACCGACGCGGGCAAATCCACCGGCCCCAGGATCGTGATCCCCTGGTGCTGCACGTCTTTACCGGCCTCGGAGCATTCGCAGTTGCCCCCCTGGCCCGCCGCCAAATCGACGATAACGGAGCCCGGTTTCATGGCTTCCACCATGGGCCGCGTCACGAGGATCGGGGCGCGCTTGCCGGGGACCTGGGCGGTGGTGATCACCACGTCGGAGGCGGCCACGTGCTGGGTCAAGACCTCCTGGGTTTTGCGCTTGGCCGCGTCGGATACTTCCTTGGCGTAGCCCCCTTCGGCGCGGGTTTCCTCTTCCAGGTTCACATCGACGAATTTGGCCCCGAGGCTTTGGACCTGCTCCTTGGTTTCGGGGCGAATGTCAAAGGCTTCGACGATCGCGCCGAGCCGCCGCGCCGTGGCGATCGCCTGGAGACCGGCCACCCCCGCCCCGAGGACGAGCACCTTGGCCGGGGCGATCGTGCCCGCCGCCGTGGTCAGCATGGGGAAATATTTCGGCAGGGTCGCCGCCGCCAGCAGCACGGCCTTGTAGCCCGCAATGCTGGCCTGGGACGAGAGGGCATCGGCGCTCTGGGCGCGGCTGGAGCGGGGGATCAACTCCATGGCAAAGGCCGTCACGCCGCGATCGGCCAACTGCTTCACCCGCAGCGGTTCCGCCAGGGGATTGAGGAAACCGATGAAGACGCTGCCCGCACTGAGGCGGTGGATTTCCTGATCGTTGGGGGGATCTAACTTGAGGATCACCTGGCCGTCACGCCAGAGGCGATCGCCCTCGGTGATGATTTCCGCACCGGCCTTGACGTAGGCATCGTCGGGATAGAAAGCCCCGTCCCCCGCGCCGGTTTCAACCCAAACCTCCATGCCCTGTTTGACGAGGCGCGCGACGACATCCGGCGTCATGGCAACCCGCCGCTCGCTTACGGTGGTCGCCTTCGCGATCGCAATTCTCATGGAAGAACGCTCCTTAGCAACTGAAATGGTGATATCTGCTGAATGTGGCAAAACGGTTCGATGCAAGGGGCAGGCCCCTCGGCGGCCACGGCCATCCGGCCCCCTTCACCGCCATCCTCCGGAGTCGCCTGGGGCGATCGCGGGGGCGCAGTGGGGGGATTGGGGACGCCTTCAACCGGCCTTGCCCAAGATCTGATCCGATCGCCGCCCGCACCGCCGAAGATCCCCGCCCGATTTTTTGGGGAACTTCGCCCTCCGAAAATGGCCTGGGGCTGGGGGAGGATCCTGAACCGCCGGATCCTGGGCCTCCAGATCCGCGGTTAGATCATCGGAAAACATAGGGTAGGAGATCCGGTGGACCCACCATGGCCGCCTTTGCCCTTGGGGACTCCATCGGTAACCGACCGCCGGGGCACCGCCTCAACCACAGGGGGCCATTCAACCTCAGCCAAAACCCTGGATCTATCGAACAGCAGGCGCTGGGTGCCGCCTCGGATGGCTTACCCCTGCATCCTAAGGGCGATCGCCAAAGGGGGGGGGAGCTTTTTAATGGGACTTATCGATCAGCAAAATTTAGTATCAATTCCCCCATGCCAATCGGGGAACTGACCGCCCTAGATGCTGCGATTCATTACGGCATGTATCGTGAGCGTCGCACCCCTCGAGACCAAGGGCGACGGCCTCGGAAAGCGCCGATCGCCCGAGCCGCACCGGTTAGATGCCCCCCAGCCCAAGGGTAACGGTGGCCCTGCGGTGGCCGAGCTAGCCCCAAACCAGTTCCGGCTGAATGGTCCATGGGTTCGATACAATTTGTTGCAACCGTTGCAATCGTCGCGATTTTTAGGGGCCTGTGCCGCGATCGCGATCGCGGCCCCCGAGCCGACCCTCCTTCCACCACTCAAGTCAAACTCCGCCGTGAGGAATAACCCCATGTCCGTGAACTCGACCGCAAACGCCACCCAATCGGCCCCCCGTCGCCGTCGCACCCTGGGCCGCAGCCTCGCCGCCCTCCTGACCGCCGCCTGCGCCGCCACCGCGATCGCCCCCCTCGCGATCGCCCAATCCCTCCCCGGCTTCGTCCTCTTTGGCGGCCCCGAAGACCGCGAAACCCTCCTCAGCTTCCGTCTAGATCGCGGCCAAGAGGGCTGGTGGGATCGCTACCGCCTCCGCATCCCCGCCCAGGACGTCGCCATCACCCAGGTCGTCGTGTCCTACCCCGAGTACTACGACGGCCAATTTGACGAGCGCATCGGCCGGGGCATGGAACTGCGCTACAACAACCGCCGCAACCGCGAATCCATCCCCCTCAAGGAAGTGGTCTGGGATCGGGAAAACCGCTTCGTGTCCCTCGTCACCGAAGAGCCCATCCCCGCCAACAACAAACTCGAAATCGTCTTCCACAACGTCCGCAACCCCCGCAGTGGCGGCATGTACAACTTCAACGGCCGCGTGTTCATGCCCGCCGGTCCCGACGGCACCCAGGCCAGCAGCCGCTTCGTGGGCACCTGGCTCCTGACCATCAACTAAACATCAACCCATAGGGCCGAGGGCCCATCGTCAAACTACCCCACCGGCACGCAAAACCAGGAGCCTATGGGGCGTGCCATCCATTCCGCCGCCGTAGGGGTTAGGTCTCCCAACCCGAGCCCGACCGATCACCCCAACCCCGTCCAAGATTGGGACGATCAGGGATCGGGGGGGCTGGGCGGGAAACCCCCGCCCCTACGATCGCTCGGTTGAGAGAACGAAATAATCAGCTTGCCCCCGTTGGCCGTGTCCAATGGCCGTGTCCAAGCGACGGAGAGGGCCTTGGCTGCAATTGACAATCGCCCCCCTAGCCCACCGGCAAATCCTCCTCCGGATAGCGCACCCGGCTGCGTCCGGGCTGACCCACGATCGCCCCCATCAGCAGCAGCACCCCAACGCGCCCCACAAACATCGTCGCCACCAGCACCAACTGGGAGAACAGCGACAGTTGGCCCGTGATCCCCACCGACAGCCCCACCGTCGCAAAGGCCGACACCGCCTCAAAAAATAGGTCCAGGAATGGAATCTCCGGCTCCCCCGACGCCAGCAGCGTGGTCGCGAGGATCACCGCACTCAGGGAGCCAAAAAACACCGCCACCGCCTTCAGGGCCACATTCACCGGCACCTGCCGCTGGTGCAGAATAATCGTCTCCTTGCCCTGCAATACCGACTGGGTGGCCCCCACCAGAATCCGCATGGTCACGGTCTTGATGCCGCCTCCGGTGCCGCCGGGACTCGCGCCGATGAACATCAGGGCGATGGAAATAAAGAGGCTCGCGGTGGTCAATTGACCGATATCCACCGTGTTGAAGCCCGCCGTGCGCGTGGTTATGGATTGGAACGTCGCCGCCAGTAGCTTGATGCCAAAGTCGCGATCGCCCAGGGTCGCCGGATTATTAAACTCCGTTGCCAAAAAGGCCGCCGTCCCCAGCACCAGCAGCACCAGGGTTGTGGTCGTCGCAATTTTGAAATGGAGCGAGAAGCAGAAGCGATCGGGCCGTCGATGGCTACCGGGCAGCCGTTCCGGATGTGATCGCACCCATAGATACAGCTCCACCAGCACCTGATAGCCAATGCCCCCCGCCACGATCAGGCCACCAATGGTCAAAGTCAGCAGGGGCGAAGCTTGAAAGCCCAGGAGGCCATCGGAAAAGAGGCTAAAGCCCGCATTGTTAAAGGCGCTGACGCTGTGGAAAATGGCGAGCCAAAGCCCCCGATCCCAGCCCTGGTCCGGCACAAAGACCCCCAGCAATAGGAAAACCCCCGTCAGCTCGACGATCAGCGTGGCGGCGATGATCGATTTCACCAGCGGGAGCACCCCCGACATCCCCGGCATTTCTAGGGTCTGTTGCAGGGCCAGCTTGTCGCGCAGGCCAAAGCGCCGCCCAAACAGCAGCAGCAGAAAGGTGGTGGAGGTCATGTAACCCAGCCCCCCCACCTGGCACAGGAGCATGATGAAAAACTGGCCCCAGCCCGTATAGAACTGGCTGATATCCACCACCGATAGGCCCGTGACGCAGACGGCGGAGGTGGCGGTGAACAGGGCGGTGATGGGGCTTCCCCAACCGTCGGCGGTGGTGGAGAAGGGCAGCCACAGCAGGAGGGTGCCGCTGGTGATGGTGGCCAAAAAGCCGAGGCAGACGGTGCGGGCGGGGGTCATGGGGAAGGTGGCGGGGGCAAAAAAGGCCCGTGGCCCGCTGAAGCAGGGCGGTGGGGAATGGTTTTGGATCTGGAGCTATTTTGCACCCCCGGTGGGGATCGCGATCGCGCCAACTTCTGCGGGGCGGGGATCAGTATCTCGCCTGGGGAGATGGGATTAGTAGGGGATGCGATCGCGGGAACTGCGGCCATTGCGGGGGCTGGGGGTATGGCCGACCCGCTTTTCGAGATATTCCACGATTTTGCCGGAAACGTCGATCCCCGTATGTTTTTCGATGCCTTCGAGCCCCGGTGAGGAATTCACCTCCATCACCACCGGTCCGTGGTTCGAGCGCAGCAGATCCACCCCGGCGATGCCCAATCCCATGGCCTTGGCGGCGCTGACGGCGGTTTTGCGCTCGATGGGGGTGAGTTTAACGGCGGTGGCGGTGCCCCCCCGGTGTAGGTTCGAGCGGAATTCCCCCTCGGCCCCCTGGCGTTTCATGGCGGCGACGACGCGATCGCCAATGACAAAGCAGCGCAGATCCGCCCCCCCCGCCTCCCGGATAAATTCCTGCACCAAAATATTGGCATCGAGGCCCCGGAAGGCTTCAATGACGGATTTGGCCGCCGATCGCGTCTCCGCCAGCACCACCCCGAGTCCCTGGGTCCCTTCGAGGAGTTTGACCACCAGCGGCGCGCCGCCCACGATGTCGATGAGCCCGTCGATGTCCTTGGTGGAATGGGCAAACCCGGTCACCGGCAGGCCGATGCCATGGCGCGCCAGGATTTGCATACAGCGCAGCTTGTCGCGCGATCGCGAAATGGCCTGGGATTCATTGGCCGAAAACACCCCCATCATCTCGAATTGGCGCACCACCGCCGTGCCGTAGAAGGTTTTGGATGCGCCAATGCGCGGCACGATCGCGTCAATATCATCCAGCGCCTTCCCCTGATAAATCACCTGGGGTTTGCTGGAGGCAATGTTCATATAGCAGCGCAAATAGTCAATGGTGCGGACCTGGTGGCCGCGCTTTTCCCCCGCCTCCCGCAGGGCACGGGTGGAATAGAGGCTAGCGTCCTGGGACAAAATGGCAATTTTCATGGGGGCGAACTGTCAAGGCAATTGGCAATGGGTGGCGGCCAGGGCGGTCGGCTAGGCCCTGGGGCGGACCGGGGCGGCTTCAATCCCTAGGGCTAACCTGGGGCGTTGGCCGGTTCTGGTCAACTGGCGATCGTTAACCTTGGGGCATGGGTGGGGAGCGGCGGAGATGGATGGGAAGGGCTCGGGGGGGATGGGTGGGAATTGAGGGGCGATCGCCAACCATCCGTTCATATCAGCCGCCGGGGGGTTTGGCATTGTCTGGCGGGGGTGGCGGCAGGGCGATCGCGCGATCGCCTCTAGCCCACCGAATCCAGGGGCGATCGCGGGGCCTTGCCCTGGAGATAGGACCGGCCCGGATCTACCCAGAAGCGATCGCGCAGGGCCTGCCGTCCCAACAGCATCCGAAAGCCCATAGCATCGCGGTTCGTCAGGGTAAATTCCGCCCGCCAGCAAAAGGCCCCCAACTGAATCGTGGTGCGGATCGCCGGTCGCCGCTGCTCATGGCCCGTGGAACTGCGGATGGTCCGAAACTCCAGCACCGGCACCGCGATCGCCCCCGTCGCCACAACACTGCGCTGGAGCGGATGCAGCCGAAACCTCACCCAGGGCCGCCCATCCCGCTCCAGATAGGTCAAATTAAACGCATGGAGCGCCGAAGTCCGTGCCCCCGTATCAATCTTGGCCTTGATCGCAGGCACCCCCAAATCCGGCAGCGCCAGCCACTCGCGCCAGCCCACCGTCGGCAGCCCCGTCGGCACCCCCACAAAATCTCCCTGCCCATCACGCAGCTTAGGCACCTCGATCCCCCATCCCATAGTCAGCAGCGGTTCAAGTGCGAGGTCCAGCGCAGATCCAGAAACAAACCTAGGGGCCAATCTAGATTCAGATCCAGCACCGAACCCGAATTAACGCTTAAACCTGAATTAACTCTAGTTAATCCAAGCTAGCGTCCGGTAATGGCACGGTTAACGGGACTGGAGCCGATCAATTTCCCGCTGGAGCCGTTCAATCTCCCGCCGCAGCCGCTCCGCCTCCGCCGTGGCCGCATTCTGTTGACCGTGGGGAGCACCGGTCCCCTGGGGATCCACATCCACGGCCCCCGCGCGGCCATAGTCCCCGGCCCGAATGCGGTGATACTCCTCCGACCGGCTCCAGTCTTCCAAATAGCCCAGGCGCTCGACGGGGAAGGGGTGGCTGGTGAAGAGGCCCTGGGTGAGGTTGTTGGCGAGGAAGAATTTATAGACTTGGTTGAGGCCGTCGCTGTCGAGGGCTTGGTAGTCCTGGGCCTGCTGCCTAAATTCCGCGAGGCTCAGTTCGTGGCCGTGGCGCTGGGTGCCCCCGGCGAGCTTGAGCATGGTGCCCATCACCACGTCGGCGTCGTCGGTGACCAGGAGGGCGGCGCGATCGGAGGACAGTTCCGCCTTGCGCTTCCATTCAAAGAAGGCGAGCAGCAGGGCGTTGGTCATGAGCAGGTTGCCCAGGCCCAGGGTGAATTGGCCGATGGTGGAGGCGGCGTAGACGGCCCAGATGCCCATTTGGGTGAGGGTGGCGTGGCCGCATTTGAGGTGGCCGAGTTCGTGGGCTAGGACGGCGAGGAGTTCGCGATCGTCGAGGAGGTCGAGCAATCCGGCGGTGAGGAGGATGGAGGGCTGCTCTTGGCCGATGGTGTAGGCGTTGACGAGGGGGTTTTGGGTGATGAAGAGGGCGGGTTCGGGGCTGATGTCGAGGCTGTGGATGGCTTCGCGGAAGAGTTGATAGATGGAGGCGTATTGCCGGGGGCCGACGCGGATGCCGTTGCCCATGTGGTAGATGAATTGGGGCCGATCGACGGTGACTTCGAGGAATTTGCGGGCGATCGCGTCGAAGCCGGGGAGCGATCGCAGGGCCTGTTCGGCTTCGCGATCGAGGGGGTGGCGGAAGGCGTCGCTGGCGATGCCGGGGTAGCGGGGCATGGGGGACGGGGCCTGAGGGGGGATGGGTTTTAGTTTAACAATTGGGATTGGGTTGGGATTTGGCCGTGGGGGCGATCGCGCGGCCGTCGGGTTCGGTTCGCCCTGGATCGCCAAAGCGGTTTACAATCGCGATCCGGTCCGGTATTTAGGATCATGTTGGGATCAGCCGGTTTGAGGATGTTTGCCGCCCCGTTGGAACTGTTTTAGCTGCCATGCCCAGGTTGACGAGTTTTCGAGATGCGGCCCGGTCGGGTCAGTTTCTCATTACGGCGGAGGTGATGCCGCCGAAGGGGGGGGATCCGACCCATGCGATCGCGATGGGCCAGATCCTTGCGCCGTGGGTCCATGCGGTGAATGTGACGGATGGGAGTCGGGCGGTGCTGCGGATGTCGTCGCTGGCGATGGCGACGCTGCTGGCCCACCACGGGGTGGAGCCGATCTATCAGGTGGCGTGCCGCGATCGCAACCGCATTGGCCTCCAGGGGGATTTGATGGGTGCCCATGCCCTGGGGCTGACGAATGTGCTGGCGTTGACGGGGGATCCGGTGAAGGCGGGGGACTGCCCGGAGGCCCGCAGTGTGTTTGATCTCGAATCGGTGCGGCTGCTCCAGGCGATCGCGAAGCTCAATGGGGGCCTGGATCTGGGCGATCGCCCCTTGACCGATGGGCCGACGGAGTTGTTTGCGGGGGCGGCGGTGGACCCGTTGTCCCATAGCTGGTCGGGCCTCAAGCGCCGCTTCGAGCGGAAGGTGGCGGCGGGGGCGCAGTTTTTCCAGAGCCAGTTGATTTCGGATTTTGATCGGCTGGCGCGGTTCATGGATGAGGTGGCCGCCGGGTGCGATCGCCCGGTCCTGGCGGGGATTTTTCTCCTCAAGTCCGCCAAAAATGCCCAATTTATTAATCGCAATGTGCCGGGGGTGGAAATTCCCCAGCATTTGATCGATCGCCTCGCCAATGCCCCCGATCCCCTCCGCGAAGGGATGGCGATCGCGGCGGAGCAAATCCAAGCGGCCCGCCAGCTTTGCCAGGGGGTGCATCTGATGGCCGTGCGTCGGGAAGACCTGATCCCCGAAATTTTGCAGATGGCCGGTTTCAGTCCCCGCGACCTGACGCCGCCTCCCATGCCAACCACCCCCGCGATCGCCCCCAAAACCACCCCCAGCGATCGCGCCGCCACCCACGCCTAGCCCGCCCCTCGCCCCATGCCGCAACCGCCCAAACCCAAATCCAGATCTCAATCTAAAGCCATTTCGCCCCCCAGCCCCGCCACCGATCCTGACGCCCCCCGCGAAGAGCGCTGGCTCGAAATTGGCCGCATCGTCGCCGCCCAGGGAATGCGGGGCGAAGTGCGGATTTATCCAGAATCGGACTTTCCCGAGCGGTTCCTCGAACCCGGCCCCCGCTGGTACCTGCCCCCCAACGTCCCCCTCGCGGCGGCGGAACCCCAGCCCATCACCCTCGAAGCGGGCCGCGAACTGCCCAACAAAAACCTCTACGTCCTCCAGCTCGAAGGCATCCGCGATCGCGACGCCGCCGAAGCCCTCCGGGGAGCCCACCTCTACGTCCTCGCCAGCGATCGCCCCACCCTCGAAGAGGGGGAATATCACCTGCTCGATTTGCTCAACCTCCCCGTCTACCACCATCGCCAAGACGGCCCCGCGATCGGCCACGTCATCGGCCTACAAACCTACGCCCAAGACCTCCTCGAAATCCGCCTCATCCGCCACGACGACAGCGACGGCAAAACCAACGACGGCGAAACCATCCTGATTCCCTTCGTCGATCCCCTCGTCCCCATCGTGGACCTCGAAAACCAGCGCATCGAAATCGATCCGCCCCCCGGCCTGCTCCCCCAAACCGAAATCCCCCATGTAGAATAGCTTTCAGGGCCTTTGTGACCGAGGTTAGCCCGGTTACCCCGCTGTATTTTTACCTTTGTCCATCCAGCCCGCGATCGCCCCATGTTTATCACCGAACTCAAGCCCCTCCTCGACGAAAGCCTGCGCCAGCCCATCGCCTTCCTCGGCGGCCTCACCTCCGGCCTGCTGCGCCTTGATCTCGATCGCGAACCCGTCAAAAACTGGCTCGACGAACAGCGCGGCCAACCCAGCGTCAGCGCACCGCCCCCCGCCAGCGACAGCCGTCCCCAAACCATCACCATCGACTAGAAGCCATCGGCGGATCAAGGTTTCCACAGCGGCCACCCCTTCCAAAGCCAGCCAAACCCACCGTAAACCGCCATAAAAACGGTTAAAAAGTTGAACCAACACGCGTGTCATCTTCAGATGGCGCGCTATTATATTGGGAAGTTTTCAGATCGTTTCGTCACGCGACCGTTACTAAGAGCTTCCTTAGGTAAAGACCGTTTTTCAACTGATGACCGCCCCCTGGGGTGGCATCCAGCCTGGGCCGAGTCTGAAGTCATGAAGCTGCCGAAGGTGTCAGGATCCTGCACCGGCACCTGCGACGCCAACGAACCGAACTGGAGGCTGCAACCGCACTTCTGACGTTCGAAACACCAATGACCATTTATATCGGAAACCTTTCCTACGAGGCGGTCGAGCAAGACATCCGCGAAGTCTTTGCAGAATATGGCACCGTTTCCCGCGTAACCCTGCCGATGGACCACGAGCTCGAGCGCATCCGTGGCTTTGCCTTTGTGGATCTGGCGACGGAAGCGGAGGAGGAACATGCCATCCAGGAGCTCGATGGTGCGGAGTGGATGGGTCGCCAACTGCGGGTCAATAAGGCGAAGCCCCGGGAACCGCGATCGGGTGGCGATCGCCGCTCCGGTGGGTTTGTCCGCAATCCGCTTTAGGTCAACGCTAGATCACGGCTAGATATGGTGGGCTGACTCCCGCGATAGCGGCTCAGCGCATCCGGGCAGTTGCCACGCCAAAGGGTTGATGAACCAACCACTAAAAAGGGGCGTCGGGGAGAATTTGGTCTCCTCCGCGCCCCTTACCCTTTGGGCTTGTTATTTCGTTTTTGGTTTGTTTTCGCTTTCGCCCCAGAAGCCCTAAAACCCCATGGCGGCGGCTACGGATCCGAGGCTGGCTTCGATGCCCTGGTGGTAGTTTTGGCTGGAGGCTTTGATGGCGGTGTCGGGATCCTTGAGGCCGTTGCCCGTGAGGATGCAGACGATGGTGGCCCCTTCGGGTACCTGGTCCTTGACCTTGAGGAGGCCGGCGACGGAGGCGGCGCTGGCGGGTTCGCAGAAGACCCCCTCTTCGCAGGCGAGGATGCGGTAGGCGTCGAGGATTTCGTCGTCGGTGACGGCGTTGAATTGCCCTTGGCTGGCGTCCTTGGCGGCGATCGCCTTGTCCCAGCTAGCGGGGTTGCCGATGCGGATGGCGGTGGCGATGGTGTTCGGATCCGCGATCGCGTGGCCCTCCACCAGGGGAGCCGCGCCCGCCGCCTGAAAGCCCATCATCCGGGGGAGGCGATCGCAGCGGCCCTCCTGGTGATATTCGCAAAAGCCCATCCAATAGGCGGTGATATTGCCCGCATTGCCCACGGGAATGCACAGCCAGTCGGGCGCATTGCCCAGCACATCCACCACCTCGAAGGCCCCGGTTTTCTGGCCCTGGAGCCGGTAGGGGTTGACGGAATTGACCAGGGTGATGGGGTAGGTTTCGGCCATGTCCCGCACCAGCTCGAGGGCGCGGTCAAAGTTGCCCTGGATCGCCAGCACCTCCGCGCCATAGAGCAGCGCCTGAGCCAGCTTGCCGAGGGCCACATAGCCGTCGGGGATCAGAACAAACGCCTTCATGCCGCCGCGCCGCGCATAGGCCGCCGCCGCCGCCGAGGTGTTGCCCGTGCTGGCGCAGATCACCGCCTCGGCCCCTGCCTCCTTGGCCTTCGAGACCGCCATGGTCATGCCCCGATCCTTGAAACTGCCGGTGGGGTTGAGGCCGTCGTATTTCACGTAGACCCGCACCTGTTTGCCGATGCGGGCCGCGATCGCGGGGGCGGGAATCAGGGGCGTATTGCCCTCGTGGAGCGTCACCACCGGCGTTGCGTCCGTCACCGGCAAATAGGGGCGGTAGGCTTCAATCAGCCCAGGCCAGCCCTGGGCTTGGGTCGGCTGGGCGGGGGGCATGGCCGCTGCGCCGGAGGGGTTGGGGTCGAGAACGGGCAAGCTAGCAGTCACAGAAATCCCTGAAAACTCCAAGGTGCATGGGGTCCATTTAGTTTAACCCGAGGGGTGGCTATCCCTCACCCGGTGATCGCGCGATCGCCCCCGCCGCCAGCCCTCCGCCCCCCAATTCCTGACCGATTGCCCAGGGTTATCAAACCATCCCTTTCCCCCTCGGATTTTGAAAGTGGCCCACAGGGCAGGTGACAAATCCAAACTTCGGGGTAGAATAGCCGCCAAAATCAAAACTGTAAAATTTCTTAACCCCCAAACATGGCTAACTCTGCATCTGCGATGGATTCGACGAGTCAACTGCAAGCGGCAGCCCCCCTGCCCTTGAGCGCCGATCGCCAAATTGAGTACCTTCAACTCCAGGCGGATATTGATTTATTGCTCGAAGAATTGGAGACCCGTTGCCGTCAACAGCGCCTCACCGCCGGCTCGGCCCACTAGAGCCCCCTGGTTCGCTCCTCAACCCGCCTAGGGGCCATGCCCCACCCTCCCTTGCCCCTCGGGCCGCCGCTGGGCCGTTGTGCCATGGCCTGCGCCCCGCCGAGGGATCCTAGCCGCTGCGCGCCCTGACCCGTTTCCGTTCGGTCCCGTTCACCGCCGTTCCCTTCGATGCCCTTCACCCGGATTCGCTTCACCTGAACAACCGAGCCCGCCGCCTTGGCCTGGGGCCGTTGGCCCCATCAACGGAGTTTGCGCAGTTTTTGAGCAGATTTGAAAGTTTTTGAACAGAATTGAGCCGCAGTTCTTGGCCCCTTGGCGGTCCACCCCGTGGGATGCGCGATCGCCGATGGTCCCCCCGCGATCGCGGCCAGTCCTCTACACTGACCTAGGGCCCGCCAGAACTCCACCCCCTGCGGTATCCGTGGACTTCAGCGGCCCGACCCCCCTTCCATACCATTCCACCTAACGACCTAACGACAGACGCGATGACAGCATCCGCCTTCCGGTTTCCCCAAACCGCCACCGCCCAGAAACTCAAACTCTCGGACATCCTCAAAACCCTCCCCCGGGAATGCTTTGAAAAAAATGCCCTCAAGGCTTGGAGTTCGGTTCTGCTGAGCCTTGTCACCGCCGCCGTGGGCTATGTTGCCATCTATTTTTCCCCCTGGTATCTGCTGCCCCTGGCCTGGATCTGGACCGGCACGGCCCTGACCGGCTGGTTCGTGATCGGCCATGACTGCGGCCACCGCTCCTTTTCCAAGAGCCGCTGGGTCAATGACCTCGTGGGCCATCTGGCCTTTTTGCCCCTGATTTATCCGTTCCACGCCTGGCGGCACGGCCACGATGTCCACCACGCCCACACCAACAAAATGGGCAAGGACAATGCGTGGCGGCCCTTCACCGTGGAGGAATTTGAAAGCTGCGATCCGGTGACCCGCAACGGCTACCGGGCGATTCGCGGCTGGTTCTGGTGGGTTGGTTCCATTGCCCACTGGGCGATCATGCACTTCGACTGGCGACGGTTCGAGGGGCAGCAGCGCAAGGATGTGCGGTTCTCGTCCCTGTTTTCGATCCTCACCGGGTCTGTGATGATCGGCGCGATCGCCTACTTCACCGGTCCCCTGGGGGTGGTGAGCTACTGGCTGATGCCCTGGATGGTCTACCACTTCTGGATGAGCACCTTTACGATCGTCCACCACACGGCCACCCATATTCCCTTCTCGGAGCCGGAGGACTGGAACCAGGCCCTGGCGCAACTGGCGGGGAGCGTCCACTGTGACTATCCGCGCTGGGTGGAAATCCTGTGCCATGACATCAATGTCCATGTGCCGCACCACCTGTCCGTGGGGATTCCGTCCTATAACCTGCGTCTGGCCCATGCGAGCCTGCGGGAGAACTGGGGCGACTATCTCTGTGAGCGGGAGTTTGGCCTGCCGCTGATGCGGGAGATTGCGACCTATTGCCATCTCTACGATGCGGAGACGAATTACCAGTCCTTTGAGCGCTATGAGGCGTCTCGGGTGGCGGGGCAAGCGCGGGATTCGCAGACGAATTCCTAGGTTTTTAGATCTGGGGTTCTTGAGGATCTACTTGGGGTTTGAAGCCTTGAATGATTGGGCTTTTTAAGGTCAGTAGATTTTGAGATCGCTTGATTTGAAATCGTTTCCATCGGCGCAATAACAGGCGCAATAAAAAAGGGGGCCAGAACTTTGGAAAACCAAGGTGCTGGCCCCGTTTTGCGATCGCGTGGTCCGTTGCGCGCGATCGGGGGAGGACATCCAATCAGGACAATGGGGGAATTGGGTCAGATCCTCAGATGCTGGAGATCGTTAGATCCTGGGACAGATCCTGAGCTATTGGAGGGATGCTTCCAGTTCGGCGATGTCCAGGAGGGTTTTGATCACCGAGTCGGGGTTGAGGCTGATGGAGTCGATGCCCTCTTCCACCAGGAACCGGGCGAATTCGGGGTAGTCGCTGGGGGCTTGGCCGCAGATGCCGATCTTGCGACCCTTGTCCTTGGCGGTGGCGATCGCCATTTTCACCATCCGCTTGACGGCCTCGTCCCGCTCGTCGAAGATGTGGGCCACCAATGCGGAGTCGCGATCGAGCCCCAGGGTGAGCTGGGTCAGGTCGTTCGAGCCGATGGAGAAGCCATCAAACACCGCCGCGAAGCGATCGCCCGCGATGACGTTACTGGGCAGCTCGCACATCACGTAGACTTGCAGGCCGTTGACGCCCCGTTCCAGGCCATTTTCCGCCATCACCTCCAGCACTCGCTGGCCCTCTTCCGGCGTGCGGCAGAAGGGGATCATCGGCACCACGTTGGTCAGGCCCATGTCGTCCCGGACCCGCTTGAGGGCTTGGCATTCTAGGGCAAAGGCGGCCTTGAATTTCGGGTCATAGTACCGGGATGCGCCCCGCCAGCCGATCATGGGGTTGTCTTCGACCGGTTCAAAGTCGCGGCCCCCCAGCAGGTTGGCGTATTCATTGGACTTGAAGTCCGACATGCGCACAATCACCGGTTTGGGATAGAACGCCGCCGCGATCGTCGCCACCCCCTGGGCCAGCTTGTCCACGTAGTATTGCGGGCGATCGCCCTCATGGAGCCGCGTCAAGTCCGCCACCTGACGCTTCACCAACGGATCCGTCAGCTCGTCATAGTGGATCAGAGCCAGCGGGTGAACCTGGATGTGGTTGGCAATAATAAACTCCAGCCGCGCCAGCCCCACCCCGTCGCAGGGCACCGACGCGAGGCCAAAGGCTTCGTCCGGATTCCCCACATTCATCAGGATTTGGGTGCGGGTGGTGGGCAGATTGTCCAACTCCGTTTCCTGCACCTCGAAGGGTACCAGGCCGTCATAGACGCGCCCCTCGTCCCCCTCGCAGCAGGAGACCGTCACCGGTTGCCCCGTCTTGAGCACCTGGGTGGCGTCGCCGCAGCCAACGATCGCGGGGATGCCCATCTCCCGAGCAATAATCGCCGCGTGGCAGGTGCGGCCCCCCTGGTTGGTGACGATCGCGCTGGCCCGTTTCATGATCGGTTCCCAGTCCGGATCCGTGCGGTTCGTCACCAGCACCTCCCCCGGTTGGAACGCATCGATATTGTGGACATCGAGGATCACCCGCGCCGTCCCCTGGCCCACCATCTCGCCCACGCTGCGGCCCGTCACCAGGATCGGCGGCAGGGGATCGCCCGCCGGATTGAGGCGATAGTTGCGCAGGACATTGCGGGATTTTTGGGACTGGACCGTTTCCGGGCGCGCCTGCACGATGAACAGTTCCCCCGTCACCCCGTCCTTGGCCCATTCAATGTCCATGGGGGTCGGCATCCCGCGCACGGCGGAATAGTGGGCCTCGATCTGCACCGCCCAGCGGGCCAGTTGCAAAATCTCATCGTCATTGATGGCGAATTTGCCGCGATCGCAGGTGGGCACCGGCACATTTTTCACCGGCTTCGTGCTGCCAAGGCCGTAGACCATCTTGATCTCCTTCGTGCCCAGGCGCTTATTGAGGATCGGGCGCTTCCCCTCGAGCAGGGTCGGCTTGAAGACCACATACTCATCCGGGTTCACCGCCCCCTGCACCACGTTCTCCCCGAGGCCATAGGCCGCCGTCACCAGAGCCGCATCCCGGAAGCCCGTTTCCGTATCGATCGAAAACATCACGCCAGAGGCCGCCAAATCCGAGCGGACCATCTTCTGGACCCCCACGGACAGGGCCACCTCAAAATGGTCAAACCCCTTGATGGTGCGGTAGGAGATGGCGCGATCGGTGAAAATCGACGCGAAGCAGCGCTTGCAGGCTTCCATCACACTGTCGAGGGTGTGGATATTGAGGTAGGTTTCCTGCTGGCCGGCAAAGCTCGCATCGGGCAAGTCCTCCGCCGTGGCGCTCGATCGCACCGCCACATCCGTATCGCTGCCGTAGCGGCCACAGAGTTCCTGGTAGGCCCGGGCGATCGCCTCCTGGAGGTCCATCGGGAACGGCGTCTGGAGCAGCAGCCCCCGCGCCCGCTCCCCGCAGCGCCGCAGACTCAGCACATCCTCCACATCCAAATCCGCAAAAATAGCGCGCAACTTTGCCTCTAGCCCCGCCGCCTCAATAAACCGGCGATAGGCATAGGCCGTGGTGGCAAATCCGTTGGGAACATTGACCCCCTGGGGCATCAATTGGCGGATCATTTCCCCGAGGGACGCGTTCTTGCCCCCCACCAGGGGAATATCGTCAATGCCGACTTGATCAAACCACAGGACAAGGGCCTTGGATTTTGAGGAATCGGCTTGGGGATTGTTGACGGGAACTTGAGCTTGAGTCATGGGTAAAAGACCTCCGACGGACTCGCCAAACGGACTTGCCAAGGGACCGCGATCGCGCCCTATGCCTGGGTCTTAACGGTGCGGGGAGCAAACTTTTCTGGCCTTCTCGGCTATTCCCAGGATCCCCTGCCCTTTGATCCCCCACAAGATAGCGGCGCGATCGCCCCATAGGTTCCAAAGGTAAAGAATTGAGAGGAAATAAAGGTTTGGGGAGCGATTTAAGAAACGATAAATATCATGAAGTCTTTAATCGGGGCTCCCAACGTCCCCTAGGGATCCCCAGCCTCGAATTCCCCACCCATTCACGGCGAACCTGCGGCGGATTCAGCACCACCAATTGACCCAAATTTCAGACCTAAAGACCCCAGTCCGCCCATCCCAGATCCCGTAATCCCAGATCCCGTAATCCCAAACCTTGGTCCCATGTCAGCACCCATTGGGGGGAGGATGACATTGTGC
This sequence comes from Cyanobacteriota bacterium, assembly GCA_022402445.1. Taxonomy (GTDB): domain Bacteria; phylum Cyanobacteriota; class Cyanobacteriia; order CACIAM-69d; family CACIAM-69d; genus MS008. The sequence continues at coordinate 44,216 of JAKRSF010000009.1, forward strand.
GTAACCAGCGCAGCAACAGCCGGAGCGGCGGCCCAGCCGGAGGGTCGCCCCCCAAGCGCGGTCCCGGCGGCGAAATGCTCCACCGTCACCCCGGTCCCGGTGGCCACTGCCGTCTGCCGGAGGGGCCAGGGGACGCCACCGGAGCCCCACCCCCGCCGCCGCCGCTCCAAACCCAGGCCCAAGCCCCATCCTCCTGTGCGATTCAGCTTTGTCCCATCCAGTTTGTCCTGGGGCTGATCGGCCACAAATGGTCCATTCCCATCCTCCGGCAGCTTTGTTTGGGCACCCGTCGCACGGGAGAATTGATGGATGCCCTGCCGGGGATTAGTAGCAAAACCCTCACCCAGCGGCTGCGCCAGTTGGAACACCACGGCCTCGTGCGGCGGCAGGTGTATCCGGAGGTGCCTCCCCATGTGGAATATTCCCTGACGGAGAAGGGGCTCCAGGTGCGGCCCGTCTTGCGATCGCTGGCGGACTTGGGGCAGCATTGGCTGGAACAGGGGGCGTGCGATTGCAGTAGCCCCACCGCTGAAATTTCCATGGCCGCCGCCACCGCTGCCCTCGGGCGATCGGCCAGCCTGCATCGACCCTCGACCACCCAACGGGAAACACATCAATTGCGTGATATCGGCTAGAGGTTCAGAGCCCCTGTTGGAGGCCCCTAAACTGTGTGAGCCCAGCGGAGATCTCCTCCAGGGACGGGCGACGTTGGCGGATTTGCCGTCCTATCGCTGTAGTGTGCCCCTGGGGACGCGGGGGGGGGCTTTGACGGATTGGTTCGCGTGCTATCCGGCGGTGCCCGGTGCGATTTTGACCGATGGGGCGGAGTTCCATGGGATGGTGTCGCGTCAGCAGTTGCTGGAGTTCACCATTCGTCCCCAGGGGATGGCCCTGCTGCGGGAGCCGATGACGCGGCTGCGGGGCTATCTGGAGCGCGATTGGCTGGTGCTGCCCGCGTCCACGTCGATCGAGCAGGCGGCGCGGCGGGCCTTTGCGCGATCGCCCCATCTGCTGGGGGATGCGGTGGTGGTGCGATCGCCCCTGGAATATCGCCTGGTGGATGCGACGGTGCTGTACCGGGCGGATTGGCAACTGCGGGGCATTGAAACCCAGGTGCGCTACGAGAGTATGCGGCTCCAGGCGATCCAGAAGGACAAGATGGCGAGCCTGGGTAAGTTGGTGGACGGGGTGGCGCACCAGATCCTAGATCCGGTGGGGTTCATCTGGGGCAACCTCAGCCATTTGGGCACCTACAGTACGCAACTGATGCATTTGGTGGATGCCTACCGGGAGTGGGCGATCGCGCGATCGAGTGGCCAGGTGCCGCCGGAACTGGAGGAGCTGGAGCTGGAGGTGGATCTGGACTTTCTGCGGCGGGATCTCCCCCAGGTGCTCGGCAGTGTGCGCAGCGGGGCGAATCGGCTGCGGGCGATCGTGTCGAGCTTGCAGAATTTTTGTCACCTGGATGAGGTCTACCCCAAACCGGCAGACCTCAATGGGCACCTGAAAAGCATTGTGCTGCTGCTCCAGAGCGGCATGGCGGCGACGGTGCAGTTTGTGGGGAATTATGGGGCGCTGCCGCCGGTGCCGTGCTATGTGGGGCTGCTTGATCGCGCGTTCATGGCGGTGCTGATCAATGCGGTGGAGGCGACCCTGGCCCAGGCGGTGTGGCAGGAGACGGCGGCGGGGCTGATGAAGGACGAGGTGCCCCCCACGGTGACCCTAACGACGACGATGACGTCGGCCTCGCGGCTGGCCCAAGGGGGGGAGCCGGTGGGGGATGATTTGCCGTGGGTGGAGGTGGTGATTGCGGACAATGGGCCGGGGATGGGGCCGGTGCTGCGCCAGAGGATCCGCGATTCGTTCCAGGCGGGGCCGCGATTGGGTAAGGAGAGTGGCCTAACGACGGCCTATCACATTGTGGTGGGCAAGCATGGGGGGCGCTTTGAGCTGCGCGATCGCCCGGAGGGGGGGGTGATGGTGGTGATCCAACTGCCGCTGGGCCATGGCTAGGGGCTGATGTTGGCGGCCCTGGGGCGGGGCGCGATCGCGGGGCGGCGGCTCGGTATGATGGGCGAAGGACAATGACGCCCCCGACGCTGTGGTGGCTCCCCCTCCGCGCAGCCATGACCATCTATTTCTACAAAGAAAACCAGCCCTACGGTTGCTTTTCCAATTTTTCGCCCCATGGGGTGACGCTCCAGGGGCACCATTGGCCGACGGTGGAGCATTTTTATCAGGCCCAAAAGTTCGCGGGGACGCCTGAGGGGGCGGTGATGGCGGTGATTCGTCAGGCGGCTACGCCGAAGCTGGCGGCGGCCCTGGGGCGCGATCCGGCGCGATCGCTGCGGCCCGACTGGGATGCGGTGAAGCGATCGGTCATGTATGAGGGGGTCTGGGAAAAGTTTGTCACCCACGGATCCATCCGCGAGGTGCTGCTGGCGACGGGGGATGAGGTGCTGGTGGAGGATTCGCCGACGGATTATTTCTGGGGCTGTGGCCGCGATCGCACGGGCCAAAATCACCTGGGCCAAATCCTGATGGCGGTGCGCGATCGCCTGCGCTCAGAATTGCCCTAAGTCCCTAAGGTGCTAAGAAAGCATTGACCGTAGCGCGGTAGGTGGCCGGATCCTCCAGCATGGGGAAGTGGCCCGTGGCGGGCAGGACGCGGTAGCTCACGCGATCGCCATTGCACACCGCCGCCCGCCGCCCCAACTCCGCCGGAATAATCTGGTCATACTGGCCCGACAGCAGCAGCGTCGGCATCCGCAAGCCCGCAAACACACCGGGCATGGTTTTGACCGCCTCTAGGCTCACGGACGTGTAGATCGTCCCCAGGGCCGCCCCATAATCCGCCGCCAGAAAATCCTCCAAAAAGGCGAGGCAGTCCGCATTGGGCAAGGGCCGATGCAAAAAACGCCCCATGAACAGCTTCGGCGCGAAGGGAATCGCCGCCATCCACTTCGGGCGCACCTTCACCACATAGCTGCCAAACAGATAGAACGTCTCGAAAGCCAGCCGGTCGTACTCAAAAATGCCGCTGCACGTCAAAATCAGCCGCTCCAGCCGCTCCGGGTACTGGGCCGCAAACACCGCCGCGATCGATGCCCCCATGGAATGGCCGTTCACGATCGCCCGTTCCACCCCCAGGGCGTCCAACAGCGATCGCAGATCCGCCCCATAGGCTTCCATCGAAAAAACCGGCGATCGCGGCTCCGGCACAGGATCCGGCAGGGGCGATCGCCCAAACCCCCGCAAATCGTAGAGCAAACAGTCGAAGCGATCGCTCAGCCACGCCGCCGTCGTCCGCCAATAGCGCGCCGAGCCGCCCCAGCCATGGACAAACACCATCACCGGCCGCTCCCCACCACCGGGCACCCGCGATCGCGACACCCACTCCACATAGTGAGGCACCCCCCCCACCGGCACCGACAAAACCGTCGTAATCGGCTCCGCAGACTCCACAGGCGTTCCCGACCCCATTAGGCCGACTCAGGCTTCGGCAACGACGACGGGTGCAGCAGCAGATCCGCCGTCGAACGCTGCTCCACCATCTGGCGCGTAATCGTACAGCGGCTCACATCCTTCCGGGACGGCACCTCATACATCACATCCAGCATCAGCTCCTCCACAATGCCCCGCAGCGCCCGCGCCCCCGTCTTCCGGCGATAGGCCTCCTGCGCGATCGCCCGCACCGCATCCGACTCGAACGACAACTGCACATTATCCATCCGCAGCAGCTTTTGATACTGCTTCACCAGGGCATTGCGCGGCTGCGTCAAAATTGCAATCAACGCCTCCTCATCCAGTGGCTCCACCACCGCCGTCACCGGCACCCGGCCAATAAACTCCGGAATCATGCCAAACTTCACCAAATCCGACGGCTCCAGCGCCATCAGCGTATCCGACGCCCGCTTCTCCCGGGACACCTCCGTCTGCACAAACCCCATCGACTTCTTACCCGTCCGCTGCTCCACCACCTTCTCGAGGCCCACAAACGCCCCGCCGCAGATGAACAGGATATTCGTCGTATCGATCTGAATGCAATCTTGATAAGGGTGCTTGCGACCCCCCTGGGGCGGCACATTCGCCAGCGTCCCCTCTAGCATCTTCAGCAGCGCCTGCTGCACCCCTTCCCCCGACACATCCCGCGTAATCGACGGATTCTCGCTCTTGCGCGCCACCTTATCAATCTCGTCGATGTAGATAATGCCCCGCTGGGCCTCCTCCACATCAAAATCCGCCACCTGCAACAGCCGCAGCAGAATATTCTCTACGTCTTCCCCCACATAGCCCGCCTCCGTCAGCGTCGTCGCATCCGCCACCGCAAAGGGCACATCCAGCACCCGCGCCAACGTCTGGGCCAGCAGGGTCTTGCCGCAGCCCGTCGGGCCAATCAGCAAAATATTCGACTTCTGCAACTCCACCCCATCCTCGGGCGTGGCCTTGCCGCCCTGGCGCGGATCCGGCAAACAGGACAGGCGTTTGTAGTGGTTATAAACCGCAACGGACAGGACTTTCTTGGCCTCATCCTGCCCGATCACGTGGTCATCTAGACACTTCTTAATTTCCCGAGGTTTCAGCACCCGCTCCGGCGACGGGCGACTACTGCGGGTCCGCTGGCGATCGCTCGGTTCAGGCCGCGACACCGACTGGGGCGGCGAGCCTCCCCCATTGAAAAGTTCCTCATCGAGAATCTCATTGCAAAGATCGACACATTCATCGCAGATATAAACACCCGGTCCTGCGATGAGCTTGCGGACCTGTTCCTGAGACTTTCCACAGAAAGAACATTTCAAGTGGGAGTCAAACTTAGACATAGTTGTCCCTTCGTTTGGTGCGCTGGCGAGGGTGGGAGTGAGCGCCTGAAACCAGGACCCGGAGCCATGGTAAGTGCTCCTAGGTGATTCGTCCTAGGGGTGGCTGGCTAAGTTGATTGGGGCCAATCGGAGCCAAGCGTGCCCGGTGTCGTCCCGCCTGGCTTCATTATGCCCCATGTGACGGGGGACTCGCTGGCTGGCCGGTCGGCTCCCGTACCCCTAGGGAGCGGCCTGGGGCAGGGGTCGAGGGCTACGGGCGGGGGGGCGATCGCCCCCCAATTCCGCAACCGACTGGGAACCGTTTACTTCTTGGCGGCGGTGGCGCTGGGGGTGCTGTCCGCGTCGTCGGTTTCCACGCTGTCCGTGGCGTCGTCGTCCGCGTCCGCGTCTGCCTGGTCGTCCTTCGTCAGGGTTCCGGCCGGCACCAGGGTGAACTCGGAGCGCTCCAGCAGCCAGCCCGTCACCAGATCCTTGTAGAGATCTTCGTAGACCACCGCTTCCACGCGATCGCGCTTACCCTTCGAGCCCAGTTGCTTCATCACGGCCTTCACCTGGGCTTGCAGTTCCGCCTCATCCACCTTCAGCTCTTCGCGTTTGCCGATCGCCTGGAGGATCAGATCCGCCTTCACCTGGAACTCCGCCTCAGGGCGAGCATTCTCCTTCATGCGCTCGACCATCTCCGCCGTGATGAACTGCTGCACATCAATGCCCTGGTTCTTCAGTTGGGCGGCGGCCTGGTTGACCATGTAGCTCATTTCCTGCTGCACCAGCGACTCCGGGAGGTCCACCTCGGTGGTCTCCACGAGGGCCTTCAGCAGGGCAGCCTTCTTATTCTCATTGGTGGCCTGATCCGCCTCCTCCTTGAACTGGCCCTCCATGGCCTCCCGCAGGGCGTCCAGGGTCTCGAACTGGCTGATGGATTGGATGAACTCGTCCGTCACCTCCGGCAGTTCCCGCTCCTTGATCTCATGGAGAACGATCGCGAACTTAACCCCGCGACCGGCCAAATCCGTGCGGCCATAGTCCTCGGGGAAGGTGACGGTGATGTCCTTGGCATCCCCCACTTCCATGCCGACGATGCCATCGACAAAGCCGGGAATGAACCGCTCCGGATCGAGCTCCACCTGGAAATCTTCCGCCGAGAGGCCGGTGGTGTCGATCGCGTCTTCGTCCTCTTCGCCCTCGCCGTCCTCATCCTCCGCATCGGCCTCCTTGGGCAGCAGTTCCCCCTTGTAGTCCACGATGACCACATCCCCGAGCTTGGCGGCGCGATCTTCGACGGGGATGAGGGTGGCGGACTGGACGCGCTGCTGTTCGAGCAGGTTGTTGAAGCGCTCGGCGTCCGGCAGCACCTCTTCCGCTTCGACGGTCAGGCCCGTGTAGTCCCCCAATTCCACCTCGGGGAAGACATCCATCACCACCGAGAAGGTGAGGGGGGAGCCGGGGGCAAATTGGGTGAACAGCTCGTCTTCGGAGGTGGACACCTTGGCCTGACCGGCGGGGCGGATGCTTTCTTGCTCGATGGCTTTGCGGATGCCGGTTTCTACCAATTCCTCGAGGGATGCGGCCCGCAGGGCGTCGGGGCCGACCTGTTGCAGGAGCACCTGACGGGGCACTTTACCCTTACGGAACCCAGGAATGCGCGCGTTTTTGGCGTAGCGGCGGATGGTGTCTTCGTATACTTTCCCCGTCAACTCGGCGGGCACTTCGATCGTCAAGCCGACTTGGCTGGCGGGGAGCTTTTCCTGGGTTACTTTCATGGACCTTATGATGACCTATCCGGTTTGATCGCTGGGCTGTGGGGGCTGGGCCGCTGCCGCTGGGCCTTTGGGCTTTGTTTTGGGCTTCTTGGGGGGGCGCTGACGGCGGCGGGGCTTGCGCTGGTCCCGTTCGGCAACCGAGCTAAACTGCGATAGACTATCCTAACTGAATCTTGACCCGGTTGCGGGCGATCGCGCTGAATCCTTCGGTTGGGGCTGTGGCCCTGGGGATGGATGGGGATTGGGGGCGATCGCGGTCTGGGGATTCAAGTTTTACGGGTTTTTCGGGGGTATGGGCTGGCCGCTCCGGTGGTGCTGGTTTCCGCTGATACCCCATCGGTTTGGTAGATGTTTGGTGCGATCGCGCAGGAGAGGCCACGTTGGTGCGAGTGAAGGATGGATGCCGGGTTGCCATTTTGGGGGCAACGGGGGCGGTGGGGACGGAGTTGCTGGCGCTGCTGGAGGAGCGGCAATTTCCGGTGTCGGAGTTGCGCCTGCTGGCGTCGCCGCGATCGGTGGGAACGACGCTGATGTTCCGGGGGGAACCCCTGCCGGTGCAGGCGACCACGGCGGAGGCGTTTGAGGGCATTGATATCGTGCTTGCGTCGGCGGGGGGCAGTACCTCGAAGGCGTGGGCCGAGACCGCGATCGCGGCGGGGGCCGTGGTCATTGACAACTCCAGCGCCTTCCGCATGGATCCAACGGTGCCCCTGGTGGTGCCCGAGGTGAACCCCGAGGCGGCGGCCAACCACCGGGGTCTGATTGCCAACCCCAACTGCACCACCATTTTGATGGCCGTGGCGATCTATCCCCTGCACCAGGTGCAACCCCTGCGGCGGGTGGTGGCGGCCACCTACCAGTCCGCCAGCGGGGCCGGGGCGCGGGCCATGGAAGAGGTGAAACAGCAGGCGCGGGCGATTTTGGCGGGCGAGACGCCCACGGCGGAAGCGTTCCCCTATCCCCTGGCGTTTAACCTGTTCCCCCACAACTCCCCCTTGACGCCCTCGGGCTACTGCGAGGAGGAGCTGAAGATGGTTAATGAAACCCGCAAGATTTTTGGCGTGGCGGATTTGCCGGTGACGGCCACCTGTGTACGGGTGCCGGTGCTGCGGGCCCACTCGGAGGCGCTGAATTTGGAATTTAGTGAACCCTTTGATCTAGACCGGGCGCGGGCGGCGATCGCGGCGGCTCCGGGGGTCACGCTGCTGGAGGATTGGGATCAAAACTATTTCCCGATGCCCATCGACGCTAGCGGTAAGGATGACGTGCTGGTGGGGCGCATCCGCCAGGATTTGTCGAACCCTAACGCGATTGAACTGTGGCTCTGCGGCGATCAAATCCGCAAGGGGGCGGCCCTCAACGCGGTGCAGATTGCCGAACTGCTGGTGGAGCGTTCCTGGCTGCGCCCCGCCGTCGCCTCCGCCTAGGGGCAGCATCGGGGCCATCGAGCACAACCGCCGCGATCGCAGCGGCCAGCGCATTTAGGGGAACGGGTCATCACCGGAGCCCAGGGCAGCACCCCCGCCCGTCGCCCCATTCCCCAAGGCCGCAATCCGTTAAGATGAGCAACAGCACATGGGCTTGATAGGCCCCCCGGCTGAAGCTCAGGGAATTGCCGCCCTAGGCAAACCATCGAAGTTGTTCGACTAGACCACGGGTTGACGCTTCATTAACCGCCGCTGGCAAGCCGGTTTGGCCCTTGCCCCCACGTCTGCCTAAGGGACCGAATCGCCCGCCCGCAACTGGCAAAGTGGCCCTTGCGATACCCTCCAGTTTTAGCAAAATGGAAAGTTATTAATAGCAACAGCTCAAACCAGCCGTCCTAAGGGGGCGGGGCTTCAGACCTTTTCTTTTTGGTGAGGACTCCATGGGAGTGATCGACTTCGGACGAGTTATGACGGCGGCAGTGGTGCCGTTTTCCGAAGATGGCACCGTGAATTTTGCGGTTGCGGAAAAGCTAACGAACCATTTGATTGAATCGGGGACCGATACGGTGGTGGTTTGTGGCACCACGGGGGAGTCCCCCACCCTGACCTGGGATGAGGAGTACGAACTGTTCAAACGGGTGCGGCAGGTGGCGGGCGATCGCGCTCGGGTGGTGGCGGGCACCGGGTCCAATTCAACCCGCGAGGCGATCGCGGCTACCCGTACCGCCGCCGAACTGGGGTTAGATGGTACCCTACAGGTAGTGCCGTACTACAACAAACCTCCCCAAGAGGGGCTCTATGGGCATTTCCGGGCGATCGCCGAAGCGGTTCCCGAGCTGCCCATCATGCTCTACAACATCCCCGGCCGCACGGGCCAGGATCTGCACCCGGAAACGGTGGTGAAGCTGGCGGAGATTGACAATATTGTCGCCATCAAGGAAGCCAGTGGCAGCCTTGATCGCGTGAGTCAACTGCGCAAAACCCTCCCGGCGGACTTTAGGATCTACTCTGGGGATGATTCCCTAACCCTGCCCATGTTGGCGGTGGGGGCTTCGGGGGTGGTCAGCGTGGCGAGTCATTTGGTGGGCGATCGCCTGCAACAGATGATCCAAGCGTTTGAAGCGGGACAGGTCCAAACCGCCCTGGGGATCCACCTCGATCTTTTACCGTTATTTAAGGCATTATTTCTGACCACCAACCCGATTCCGGTGAAGGCAGCCCTTGCCCTGCAGGGCTGGGAGGTGGGGGCCTGTCGGATGCCCCTGGGTCCATGCCCGGAGCCGGTGCTGCAAGTCTTGCGTGAAACCCTTGGGGAGTTGGGGCTATTGTCGTAGGGGGCCTAGGCCCATGAATCCTCTGCCCTCCGCAGGCCACCCCCTGACCGGTGCCTTGCCCCTGGGGAAAGGGGAGCCCAGGGGGAAAGAGCCGCCCCAAAGCCGTGGAGCCGGTGGATGTGCCCCTAGCCGCGCCGCCGATCGCCCCTGGGCCTAGGCAAGGGGTCCGCGAAGTTCTGGTCTCGGGAGCCATAAGTCCCCAGTCTTTATCGCCTAGTGTTGGTTGCCCCGTCTTTTGCTGAACCTGTGTTGTCCCGTCGTTCTGGCCCCGCGTTGGCCCTGTCCCGCCCCCGTTCCGTTGCTGTGCCGCTGTGGATAACCGGTTCCTGAATCGGCATCCCTTGACCCCAGGAGGTAGTTCCTATCGTTTATGGTTGCGTTCCAGTGTTGTCCGTTGCCCCGGCGCGATCGCCCAGGCTGGGGCGTGATCGCCCACCCCCCGAACCGATGGCCCCGCGATCGCGCGGACGGTCGAGGGGGTTGGCCCCGCTGCCCAGGGGACCGTTAGCCCCGATCGAGCCCTAGCCCTCGCTGGGGGTATGCCACCCGCGTTCCAGGTCTGCCCCATGCCCCCAGGGCCACGGCCAATGTTGCTGAGGCCGTCCGAGCACCCCAAGTTTTCCAATCCCTTAGTTTTTTCAACCTTTCAATCCCTCAAGCGAGGAATTCCAGGAGGACAATGAACCGTAGAATCTCAAGCCCCATTCGCACCAACAGCCGCACCGCGATCGCCAACAAAACCAACGGCAGAGCCGATGGCGGAGCCGACAGCGCGGCCCTCAAGGTGATTCCCCTCGGTGGCTTGCACGAAATTGGCAAAAACACCTGCATCTTTGAAATCGACGACGAAATCATGCTCCTGGATGCGGGCATTGCCTTCCCCACGGACGGGATGCACGGCATTACGGTGGTGCTGCCGGACATGACCTATCTGCGGGAGAACCGCCACAAGATTAAGGGCATGATCGTCACCCACGGCCACGAGGACCACATCGGCGGCATTGCCTTCCACCTGAAGCAGTTTGATATTCCCATCATCCATGGGCCGCGTCTGGCGATGGCCCTGCTGGCGGACAAGCTGGAGGAGGCGGGGGTGTCTGACCGCACCGAACTGCGCACCGTGGGGCCGCGCGACAAGGTGAAGGTGGGCAGCCAATTTGAGGTGGAGTTCATCCGCAACACCCACTCGATGGCCGATAGTTTCTCCGTCGCCATCAACACCCGCGTGGGCACGGTGATCCACACCGGTGATTTCAAGGTGGACCATACGCCGGTGGATGGGGAGTATTTTGACTTCCAGCGGCTGGCGGCCTACGGCGAGGCGGGGGTGCTGTGTCTGATCAGCGACTCGACCAATGCGGAACTGCCCGGTTTTACGCCGTCGGAGCGATCGGTGTTTCCGAACCTGGCGCGGGTGTTTTCCGAGGCTCCGGGGCGGCTGTTCGTGACCACGTTCGCCTCGTCGGTCCACCGGGTCAATATGATTCTGGAGATTGCCCAGCAGCAGAACCGCAAGGTGGCGGTGATTGGGCGATCGATGCTGAACGTGATTGCCCACGCCCGGGAGTTGGGCTACGTGAAGTGCCCGGATGATCTGTTTGTGCCGATCCACGACATCAGCCAATATCCCGATGGGCGGATTTTGATTTTGTCCACGGGCTCCCAGGGGGAACCGATGGCGGCGATGACGCGGCTGGCGGAGGGCTCCCACCGGCAGTTGAAGATCAAGCAGGGGGACACGGTGGTGTTTTCGGCGAACCCGATTCCCGGCAATACGATCGCGGTGGTGAACACGATCGATAAGCTGATGATGCTGGGGGCGCGGGTGATCTATGGCCGCAACCAGGGGCTGCATGTGTCGGGCCACGGTTCCCAGGAGGATCACAAGCTGATGATCGCCATGACGCGGCCCAAGTTCTTCCTGCCGGTCCATGGGGAGCATCGGATGCTGGTGCAGCATTCCAAGACGGCCCAGAGCATGGGTATTCCGGCGGACAACATGGTGATTATTGATAATGGCGATGTGGTGGAGCTGACGCCGGAGTCGATCCGGGTGGCCGATCGCGTGCCGTCGGGGATTGAGTTGGTGGATGGGTCGCGATCGGGTCTGGTGAGCGATCGCGCCATGAAGGAGCGTCAGCAGTTGGCGGCGGACGGGTCGATGACCGTGGCGGTGGCGGTGTACCGCAATGGCAAATTGGCGGCCCAGCCCCAGGTGCAGCTCAGCGGTGTCGTCGATGCCCTCGATCCGCTGCGGATGCACGATCTGGTGGCCGGGGTGCTGCGGAATTTCCTCGATAACCGGTTCGATCGCTATGTGCGCCAGTTCGATAGCAATCCGCCGGAGATTGACTGGACGGGGGTGCAGGTGGATCTGGAGCGGGATTTGGTGCGGCTGCTGCGGCGCGAATTCCGGGGTAATCCTCGGCTGCTGCTGCTGCTCCAGGCGATCGATGAGGTGGGCACTGGGGTGAAGCTCGAAAAACGGGCGGGCGATCGCCCCTCCGATGAGCGGACCGCTGAGCGCAGTGCGGATCGGGGCGCTGACCGGGGTGCGGATCGGGGTGACCGGGGCGGCGATCGCAAGGTCAATAAATCCCGTCCCGCTGCCCGTCCGGGCCGGAAGGTGGTGCCGCCGGTGGTGATCGAAACGATCAATCCTGGTTCGGCGGGTGCGGCCACGGCTACGGCTACGGCGGATGAAGCGACCACTACCCCGGCGGTGGGGCGTCGCCGTCGGCGATCATCGGCCTCGGGCGGGGCGGATGCGGACCTGGAGGTGACCACCACCACCGGTGCGGCTTCGGAAGCGGCTTCGGCGGAATCGTCCGTGGGGCGTCGTCGGCGTTCGGCGGCCCAGGTGGCGTCCTAGGGTAGCGCTCTAGGGAATTGGGGCGGCCCCGTGCGATCGCGGTTAATTGTTGTGGTGCCGGGGCTGCATGAGGCGTCCCTCACGGGGCAGTGGCTCCAGGCGATGCGATCGCACGGCCCCATCCCGCCACTCCAGATTGCCCCCGCCACGGTGGTGCCCTATGCGCCCGCCGCCGTGCTGGAGTGGCTGCGCCCCCACCTGACGGATCCGAGCCGCCCGGTGACGGCCATTGGCTTCAGCGCGGGCTGTGTGGGATTGCGGGCGGCCCTGCCCCAACTGGCCCGCGCCGGTCAAGCGATTGATTGTTTCATTGCCCTTGATGGGTGGGGGGTGCCCTTGGCCCATCTGCCCTTCCGGACCTATCGCCTCAGCCGCGATCGCTTCAGCCACCGCACGGCCAGTCTTCTGGGGGCGGGGGATAGTTTTTTTTGGGCCGATCCGCCGGTGGAGCACCTCGACCTCTGGCGATCGCCCACCACCGCCGTGGGGTATTGGCAACGGTCCGGCCAAGCCCCCAGGGCCACCACCGCCGCCCACTGTTTGTACCATTGGGCCTTTGGGGGAGCGGGCGATCGCGATCGCGCCCCTCGCTAGGGTGTACTCACCCCAGGGGCATTGCCCAGCCAGACCCACGGCACAGGTTCAGGAGTTTGCCGCGCCCCGCCACGGCTCGCCTGAGGTGCTGACAATTATGAAGAGTCCGTGTGGACCGTAGACCAGATTCGACGGGCCAGGATAAGATCTGGAGCCAATTAAGGTTTTGTGAACCGATTGGATGGATCTTTCCAGGTTGGCGTCATCTTCATCAAATCCTAACCAAAACCCAACCGGAAATTAACTCGGAATCCACCCAAAACCAACCCAAAATCAAGTTAGCGTGGGATCGGGAGACCTCTCACGCCCTGCTGTGGCCTTAGGTTGCCGAGTTTGAGGGTGTACGTGTGGCGGTGTCGTTGGAGGATCGGAGGCCGATCGCGGCGGGGTTCACCCTGGTGGAACTGCTGGTGGCGATGGCGCTGCTGGGGGTGCTCACGGCGATCGCGGCCCCTTCGTGGGTCACCTTTGTGCAGCGGGCGCGGTTAGATGCGGTGAATGATGCGGCGGCGCGATCGCTGCGGGAAACCCAGGCGCGGGCGCGGCAAACCCATCGGGATTGGGAATGGTGCTTTCGTGATCGCGCTGGGCGGCTGGAATATGCCCAACACCCCGTGGGGAGGGCCAATTGCACCACGGCCCAGTGGCGATCGCTCGGGGAAGAATTGGAATTTCGGGTGGCGATCGACCCGGACCATTCCACCTTTTTTCAGCAGGGGGAAGCCTATCGGATGCGCTTCAGACGCGACGGGGCCACATCCGGTCGCCTAGGGCGGGTCACCTTTCGGCCGGCGGGGGGGGGACTTGACCTTAAAAGCTGCGTATTTGTATCAACCCTGCTGGGGGCCATTCGCCTCGATCGCGATCGCCGTTGCCAGCGCTGAGGGGCGATCGCCGCGTCCCCATGAAGCCCAGATGAAGCCACGGCCCAGGGCATGGGATAGATGGCTCGGCCAATTTTGGGGATGCGGAGCGATGGTTTGAACGGATACCTTGATCTTGGGCGAATTACGTGCGGATCCACGCCTAAAGCCAGAGAATTTGAGTATCGTGAAAGATAGAAGTACCCCCCACTGTGCGGTGGCTGGTCAGCCTTCTACTCCATCGCCAAGTAGCACTTTTGACAGGCAGCCCGTGACCCGCGATCGCGCCCCTCGCCCCGTGACCCCGAACCACGCCCCCCATGGGACCGATGCCCATTCCGAAGAGGTGCTGTGGATCGTCTCGGCGGACTATCGATGTCTGTTCTACGTCAGCGCCAGCTATGAGCGGGTGTTTGGCTACGATCGCCAAGGATTTTACGAACAGCCGCGATCGCTCTTCGAGCGGACCATCATTCCAGAGGATCGGCAGCGCACCCGCTTTGCCCTGCTCGATGCCCGTCCCCAGGGGCGATCGCGCATCACCTACCGCATTTGCACCCCCTGGGGAGAGGAGCGCACCATTGAAACCCAGGTCTTTGATCTGGGGGAAGATGACTGTGGCGATGGGGCCAGAACCCTATTCGTATCCCGCTGGTGCCTCGATGGGTTGGGAATCTCGGAGGCCGGGGGGGACAGGTCCGGGGCCGCGATCGCCCCTAATCCCGACGACCCCAGCCCCGATGCCGCCGACGAATCAATCCGGATGCCGGAGACGGAGGGCCACTGGGACCGGGAACCCCAGGACGAGGCGGAGGCGGATCCAAGCGGCGGCGGCGTGGCGGATGGGCCAGCGGGCGATCCAGCGGACGATCCGATAACCGCCTTCCCCGCCGCCCCCGTCAGCGACCCCGCCGAATCGCCCGCCAACTGCGCCATTTCCTGGAAGCAGCGGCTGTCCCGCTCGCCGGAATTTTTGCACGCCCTCGGCAATGTCCTCGAAACCAGTTGTCAGGCCGGTGGCTGGGAATTTGGTGAAGTGTGGCTGCCCGATCGCACGGAAACCTACCTCAAGCTTGCGCCCCTGTGGTATGCGACCGCCGCCCGCCGCCCTGAGCTAGAGCCGTTCCATGAGGCCAGCCGCGCCTATCGGTTTCGACCGGGGGAGGGGTTGCCGGGGCGGGTCTGGGTCCGTCGGCTGCCCTGCTGGGCACGGAATGTGTCGGCGATGCCCCTGGCGGAGTATGCGCGGGCGGATTTGGCCAGTGCGTCGGGGCTGCGGGCGGCTTTGGGGATTCCCCTGGTGGCGGATGATCATGTGCTGGCGGTGCTGGTGTTTTACCTGTCCCAGGAGCGGGAGGCTGATCATGGTTTGGTGAACCTGATCGGGGCGATGACGCAGCTCACTTTTGCCGTGTTCGAGCAGCAGGGGCGCGATCGCAGCCATCGCTTTGATCGAGACCTCGAGGGGCTGGTGCTGGAGCGGACGGCGGCGCTGCAATCGGCCAATGAGGAACTGATTTCTGAGATTGTGGAACGCAAGCGCACGGAACAGGCCCTGCGGGATTCGGAAAATAAACTGTGGGAGCGCACCCAGCGTCTGGAGGCGACCCTGCGGGATTTGCACCAAACCCAGTCGATGCTGGTCCATGCGGAGAAGCTATCGAGCCTGGGGCAGATGGTGGCGGGCATTGCCCATGAGATTAATAATCCCGTGTCTTTTGTGGCGAACAATCTCTACCACGCTTGTGATTATGCGGATCTGCTGACCCAGGGACTGCGCGCGTTGCAGGAGATGGTGGCGGTGATGCCGGATGGGGCGGCGGCCCTGGGCGATCGCGGCCTGGATCTGGAGGAGTTGACCTATGCGATGGAGGATTTGCCCGCCCTGCTCCAGTCCATGCGCACGGGGACGGAGCGGATCGAAAATATCGTTAAGGCGATGCGGAATCTCTCCCGGCGCGATAGCGATCGCCTGGAGATGGCGGATTTGCACCTGGGCCTAGATGGCACGCTGCTGATTTTGCAACATCGCCTGAAGGCGGGGCGATCGCGGCCGGCGATCGTGGTGGAAAAGCGCTATGGGGACCTGCCGCTGGTGCCGTGCTTCCCGAGCCAGTTGAATCAGGTGTTTATGAATTTGGTGGCCAATGCGATCGATGCGATGGAGGACGACAATGGCCGCCGGGGCCGGACCTACCAGGAGTTGGAGGTGGCCCCCAATCGGATTGTGATTGAAACTGGCATCGAGGCATTGCCCCCGGCGGCGGAGGCTACGGCATCGGGGGTGCCCCACGCGATCGTGACGATTCGGGACAATGGGCCGGGGATTCCGACGGAGGTGCGCGAGCGGCTCTTTGAGCCCTTTTTCACCACGAAGGCCCTCGGGAAAGGGACGGGCCTGGGGCTGAGCATTAGTCGTCAGATTGTGGTGGATCGCCACGGGGGGCAGTTGTCCTGCCACAGCGCGATCGGTGAGGGGTCGGCGTTTATGGTGGCGATTCCCCTGGAACCCCGGGAGCCGCGATCGCGCTAGCCGCCGCCATCACGTGGTCACTGTCATCAAGTTTTCCCAAACCGTTGGGGCCTAGCACCTGGGGCAAGGCCGTTTGGGACTAGGGCCTCAAGGTTGTTCCCAAAGGGTTTAGGGCAGTTTACTGACCGCTTGATGATCGGCCCTAGGAACGCTGATGTATCAACGGCGGTTGTAGGGCAGTTTCGCCAGGAGGGTGGCCATCATGCAGTTGCCGCTGGCTCCGGCGTAGAACAGGCCCGCCCCCACAAAACCGCTCAGGACCAGGAATCCGGGGGCGACAAACGCGCCGAGCAGGGTGCCCGTGAGGATGAGGCTACCGGCGATGATCTGCACCTGGCGCATGATGCTGATGGGGGCGTTGCGATCGCCCTCGGTGGGATAGCCCGCTTCTTTCCAGGCATTGAGGCCGCCGTCGAGTTGGATTACGCGATCGCGCCCCGCCTCCAGCAGTTTTTGGGCCGCCTGCTGCGATCGTCGTCCGCCCTGGCAATAGATCACCACCGGCCGCTCCGGCGTATCGAGGGGCACTGCCGCCGGATCAAAGCTCGACAGGGGTAGCGATCGCGCCCCCCCAATGCGCTCGCCCGCAAATTCCCCCCGCTCCCGCACGTCCACCAGGATTGCGCCGCCGCGCCCGAGGAGGGGTTGCACCGTGGCCGCCGTCCAGGTGAGCGATTGGGCATCCGCCGCGATCGTAGACGGCACCGACGGGGAAGGGGACAAAGGGGCCATGGGGAAATCCTCCTGAAACGCACCGGAATGGAATTGAAGTCGGGGAAGCGCGTCCGAACGGCTGCCCCTGTGCCCCATGATGCCACAAGTTCAACTATATGACCACAGAGTAGTAGAACTAAGAAATAGCCATGGGTCGCCGTTGGCCGCTGGGGTGGGCGGGGCTGCTGCGTAACTGTTGCGTAATGGTCGTTCGTGACCGTTGGCCGGGGTTGATACACTGGCGGGGTGATGTCGGTGTTTGACCCCTGTCCGCGTCGGTGGCCTCTGCCGGAGGTGGTTTTGGGGATGACCCGTCGTTCGTCCGTTCAACCTGTTCCCTTGGATTTTTTCTATGCCTCCCCGCTGGCCCCGAAAGCCCGATCGCGCCGATCCCGAATTTCGCCGTTTGGATGATCGGATGAATTTTGCGACCCATGTGGCCGTGTTTGCGGCGAGTAATTCTGGCCTGTGGTTTGTGGAAACGTTGCAGCACCGGTCAGATGGCTGGGCTCCGTGGCTGACCCTGGGCTGGCTGGCGGTCCTGGTGGCCCATGGGGTCTATGTGTTCGCGATCGCGACCTATGTGCCGGAGCCGGACTGAGTGGCGGGCGCAGTTTACCCCTAGCGAGGACAAATCCCATGGCCCATGCTGGAACCACCCGCGAAATTGAAGCCCTGGCCGCCGCGATCGGCGAGGTGGTCTATCTCGATCTTGCCAAGTGGCATCTGTACCTGAGCAATGCCCAGCTCCATGTGCCGGTGGCGGAGGCGCTCTATCCGCTGCTGGAGGCGGGGGAGCCCACCCAAACCCAGGTGGAGGCGGTGTTGCAGCAGATTTCGGTGCCCCTCGGGGGCGGGCGGCGATCGATTCCCCTGCGGGATGCGGTGCCTGATCGCTGTTTGCCGGATCTGCTAGACCGGTTACGGGACTACCGCCGCGATTATTTTTAGTTCGCTGCCCTTGAAACTGCTGTGAGGTGCCTGCCGTGTCTGATCCTTCTCCGACGCCCCGTCCGCCGTCACGTCCCCTGCGGGAGGATGAGTGGGTGGCGTTGATTGTTGCCTTTGTGGGCTTTGGGGCCATGGGCCTGGGGTTTGCCCTGCGATCGGGGGATGGATCGGCGGGTTGGCTGGGGGATTTGGGGCGCGATCACGCGGCCCCGGCGATCGCCCAGGGGGAGGGGGACAACAATACCGAAGGGGCGATCGCGCCAGACCGGGCCGTTGAGTTTGCGCCCTTTCCAAAACCGACGGTGACTCCCCCAGGGGCAGCGCCCACCAGCCCCCCGCGATCTGGGGTGGATGGCCAGGGGGACGGCAATGGCAACGATCTAGATCAGCTCGATCCCGCCGCGATCGCAGCGGCCCGCTCCGCCGCCCAGACCACCCCCGTCCCCGGATCCACCGATCCAGCGGCAGATCCAACGGCCGAGGGTTCGGCAGATCCATCCCCAGCGGCCACCCCTGCTCCGCCCCCGCCGCCCACCTTTGAAGATGTGCCCGAGGGCCACTGGGCGCGCCCCTTCGTGACGGCCCTGGCCCAGCAGCGGATCGTGGCGGGGTTTGAGGATGGGCGCTTTCTGCCCGATGAACCCGTCACCCGTGCCCAATTCGCGTCGTTGATTACGGCGGCCTTTGGCGATCGCCCGGACGCGGCCCCCTCCAAAAGTTTTACGGACATTCCCGAGGACTATTGGGGCAAAACCGCGATCGCCCGGGCCGTCCAGCTTGGTTTCATGAAGGGCTACCCCGACGGCAGCTTTCAGCCCGATCGCCCCATCCCGCGCCTAGAACTGGCGGTGGCCCTCAGCACCGGCCTCCAGCTAGCGGCCCCGGCGACCCCCCAAACGGTCCTCGGGCGCTTCAGCGATGGCAACAGCACCCCCACCTGGGCCGTCCCCAAACTCGCCGCCGCCGCCGACCGTCGCCTGCTGAACAACCACCCGGATCCGAAGCGCCTCGACCTCGCCGAGGTGTCTACCCGCGCCCAGGTGGCCGTGAGCCTCTACCAAACCCAGGTGCTGCTAGACTTGGCCCCCGCGATCGAATCGCCGTACCTTTCTCCCTAGGGGCCATTGGCCTTAAACGGCGGCTTGGCCGCGCTCACCCAGAGGCGAATTCCTAACCATGTCCATTGCTAAAACCATGAACCTGTTTAATACCCTGCTCAATGCGATCGATGACCCCGCCAAGGAGGCCAGCACCGACGGCCTCAGCACCCTCCTGGGCACCCTTCAGCAACTGGGGGGCGGCCAGGTGGATCCCAAGGCGGTCCAGGGGCTGGTGGGCATTGCCGGTAAATATGTCCGCACCGGTCTCCAGGAACAGCAGGCCAGCGGCAATGCCCAGGCGATCGTGAACCAGTACGGCGGCACCCAACCCAGTGAGGCGGCGGTGACGGCCCTGCTGTCGGTGCCCCAGATTGAACAGCTTGTGCAGGAGGCGGAAACCCGCACGGGTCTGGATGCGGGGACCGTGCGATCGCTCCTGCCCACCGTGGTTCCCATGGTGCTGGCCCTGCTGAAGATGGGCGGCAGTAAGGGAGATGCCGCCACCCCCGCCACCCCTGCGGCCACTTCGCCCACGGTACCCACCGGCGACAATGCCCTGCTCAATAGCTTTTTAGACAGCGATGGCGACGGGGATCTGGATGTGGGGGATGCCCTGAAACTGGCCTCCCGGTTCCTGCGCTAGGCCGCCAGCCCCTGGCCCTCCGCCACGGGGAACACATCCCCCCGGAGGTAGGCGTCAAAATGCCGCTGGAAGTAGCGCCAGGAGGTCATGGTTTTGAGGTCCGAGCGTCGCCCCTCCATGCCCGCCGGCGCGTGGCGGTATTGGGGGAGGCGATCGCGGATTTCCCCCTTCAGCACCTCCGGCAACGCCTCAAACCCCGCCACCCGTTGCCCGCAGGCGCTATACACAAGCTGCCCCTCGCGATCGCCCATCTTCATCCAGGGCAGCCAGGGGCCAATGCGATGCCACGCCACCGTCATCGTCTCCACCCCAGGGCGGCTCGCATCCTGCAACTCCGCCAGGGGCACCGTCAACTGGAAAAATTCCGCCGCATGGTAGACCGGATTGGGGCTGTAGTCGCGAAAGCGCGGATCATTCCCCAGCGGATTCGGATAGCGCGGAAACACATCGATCGCAAAGGTCACGCGATCGCCCGCCACCATCGTCGGCACCGAGCCACGCAAACAGTGCTCCACCGGATCATTGGCCACATGGACCACCGGCACCCGCTCCCCCGTCCAGGGATTTTCCCAGCTATGCAGCACCGCCTGGGTTTCGGCATCTAGGTAATAATTCAGCTCCCGCGACGTCATGCACCAGTGGCCGCGATCGTCCCGAAACCCCCGCGCCACATTCATCCCCACAATGTCAAACAAATGCACCTGGGGCTCACCGGGCACCAGCCCATAGACCGCCCCGCGCCACACCGTATAGGTCTCGCCCCCATCAAACCCCAGCCGCGCCTTCACAAACGCCTCTACCCCCAACGCCGGAGGCGTCCCCGCCTGGGGCAGATCCATCACTTGACGTTCCATCGGTTCACCTCTTCTCGCACGCGGGCAACCACCCCTACGGCCTATGCACAGGTCTATGCACAAAACGGGGAAGTCGGTTTTTGTGTTGCACAGATTTAATATATCTCAACAAAACTAAGCAGTGCCCTGGGCTACGAAACCTGCCTGGGCGGCGCGGCTGGGGATCATCGGGCGATCGCGCTGGAAGGGGGGCCATTTCCGGGCGATCGCCCCCCCGATCCCACCGAGATAAACCCCTTGCCAAGGGACCCTTCCAATCAGACACTGGACTTGGATTGGCAGTGTCTAGAGGTTTCCTCGTGAAAAGAGTATTAGGCATCATCCTCGGTGGAGGGGCTGGAACGCGCCTCTATCCTCTGACCAAACTCCGGGCGAAACCGGCGGTTCCCCTGGCTGGGAAATATCGGCTCATCGACATTCCGGTGAGCAATTGCATCAATTCCGAAATTTTAAAAATCTACGTTCTGACGCAATTTAACTCCGCGTCCCTCAATCGGCACATTGCCCGAGCCTATAATATGTCCGGTTTTACGGATGGGTTCGTCGAGGTGTTGGCGGCCCAGCAAACGCCGGAAAATCCCAGTTGGTTCCAGGGCACGGCGGATGCGGTGCGGAAATATCTTTGGATCTTTTCCGATTGGGATGTGGATGAATATTTGATCCTATCGGGGGATCATCTTTACCGCATGGATTATGCGGATTTTGTGCGTCGTCACCGGGAAACCAATGCGGATATCACCCTGTCGGTGGTGCCGATTGATGAGAAGCGCGCGTCGGATTTTGGCCTGATGAAAATTGATTCATCGGGGCGGGTGATCGACTTCAGCGAAAAGCCGAAGGGGGATGCCCTGAAGGCCATGGAGGTGGATACGACGGTGCTGGGGCTGTCGGCGGATAAGGCGCGGGAACAGCCTTATATTGCGTCGATGGGGATTTATGTTTTTAAGAAACAGGTTTTGATTGATCTGCTGAATGAGGAGCCGGATCGGACCGACTTTGGCAAGGAAATTATCCCGGCTTCGGCGTCGAAGTATAACGTCCAAGCCTATCTGTTTGATGATTATTGGGAAGATATTGGGACGATTGAAGCGTTTTTCAATGCCAATTTGGCCCTGACGAAGCAGCCGAAGCCGGATTTCAGTTTCTATGAGGAAAATGCGCCGATCTATACGCGATCTCGCTATCTGCCGCCGACGAAGCTGCTGGACTGCACGGTGACGGAATCGATGATTGGGGAGGGGTGCATCCTCAAAAATTGCACGATTCAGCATTCGGTGCTGGGGGTCCGTAGCCGCGTTGAAACGGGCTGCGTGATTGATAATGCGCTGATTTTGGGGGCGGATTACTATCAACCCTATGCGGAACGGCTGGATGCGTCGGCGGCGCAGGTGCCCCTGGGCGTTGGCGAGGGTTCGACGGTGCGGCGGGCGATCATTGATAAGAATGCTCGCATTGGCAAGAATGTCCAAATCATCAATAAGGATGGGGTGGAGGAGGCCAGCCGTGAGGATGATGGGTTTATCATTCGCAGCGGCATTGTGGTGGTGCTCAAGAATGCGGTGATCCCGGATGGGACGGTGATCTAGGCCCACCGATCCCCCCAAACCGGTTCAACGTCGGGGCTGTCCAGGGATCCTGGGGGCTGGGCGGGAAAACCCCGCCCCTACGGCGGTTGATCGGTCGGGGAACGGGATGATTTTGAGGCTCTGGTTTGAAGGCTGGGGCGGTTGGGGGCGCGATCGCGCCTCTTTTTTTGTCTTGTTTTTTGGCCTTGCCGGTTGGGGGCGGACGGGCGGGGATGGGATGATTTTGGTGAAATATACTATAATTAAAACGGAGCTAGAATTCAGGATTTCTGATCCCTTGTTTTGGGTTAGATTTCGGCTTGCGCTTCCGTTCCCTTCTCCGTGGGATGACCCACTGTTGCGCCGTGTTTGCGAATACTGCTGTCCGTTCGACGGTTCGTTCCCCTGGGCTGGATTTACCGGCGGATTTGTTCGCCGCGATCGCGGATCTCAAGGGCGAGTTAAATGCGGTGGTGCTGGCCCACTATTATCAGGAGCCGGATATTCAGGATATTGCGGACTATATTGGCGATTCCCTGGGGCTGTCGCAGCGGGCGGCCAGTACCGATGCGTCGGTGATTGTGTTTGCCGGGGTGCATTTTATGGCGGAGACGGCCAAAATTCTCAACCCGGATAAGCTGGTGCTGCTGCCGGATTTGGCGGCGGGCTGTTCGTTGGCCGATAGCTGTCCGCCGGTGGAGTTTGCGGCGTTCAAGGCCCAATATCCCGATGCGATTGTGGTGTCCTACATCAACTGCACGGCGGAAATTAAGGCCCTCAGTGATGTGATTTGCACCAGTTCTAATGCGGTCAAAATTGTTAATCAGTTGCCCCGCGATCGCCCGATCATTTTTGCGCCGGATCGGAACCTAGGGCGCTATGTGGCCCAGGAGACGGGGCGGGAGTTGATCCTGTGGCAGGGGAGCTGCATGGTCCATGAAACCTTTTCGGAGAAGAAGTTGGTGCAGCTTCAGGTGGATCATCCGGAGGCGCTGGTGATTGCCCATCCGGAGTGCGAGCCGCCCCTGTTGGCCTATGCGGATTTCATTGGTTCGACGACGGCTTTACTAAAATATGTGCAGGGCAGTTCGGCGCAGGAATTTATTGTGCTGACGGAGCCGGGGATCATTCATCAAATGCAAAAGACGGTGCCGGGGAAGGTGTATATTCCTGCGCCGCCGATCGCGAATTGTGCCTGCAATGAATGTCCCCACATGCGCCTCAATACCCTGGAGAAGCTGTATCTGGCGATGCGCGATCGCACGCCGGAAATTACGCTGCCCCCCGCGATCGCGGCGGCGGCCCTCAAGCCCATTGAACGGATGCTGGAAATGAGCGCCTAGGGGGTTTCGATTGGGGGATTGGAATCGGGATCGACTGCGGGGGCGGGCTTGGTGCGGCGGCGCGGGGTGGTTTTGCGGCCGGTCGCGGCGGTTTTGGCGGCTTGGGTCGCTTTGGCGGCGGGGGCGGGCGGCGTCACGGAGGTGGCGATCAGTTGGCGCAGGGTTTGGCAGGTGGTGGCGTCGGCGTAGCGATCGCGCAGGGTTTGCCAGCGGGTCCAGTTGTCGGCGCGATCGCCCTGGAGCCATTGGTGGAGCGTGGGCAAATCCTTGGGGAGTTTGAGGTCGGCGGCCTTGAGAAAATCCTCCAGCACGGCGCTGTCCTGCAAATTCCCCAACACCTCCTGCACCTCCGCGATCGGTTTGACGTGGGGGGCGAGGGCTTGGCCGTAGAACCCGTCAATCAGGGCCATTTGGTAGCGCAGCCGTTTGGCCTGTTTGCGCAGATCGTGGAGGCAGTTCCAGGTGTCGAGGGCCAGTCCCCCAAAGCTGTCCCGGTTGGCCTGGGCGGGATCGGCGGGGGCGATCGTCCAGGCGGGATGGATCAGAAAGCGGGCCGTTTCCGGCAGGAGCAGATCGGGGATGGCGCGATCGGCGGCGTAGCGGGCGCTGGGGGCATATTGGGGCGTCTCTAGCCAGGTTTGGACGGCTACTTTGAACCGGTGGTAGGGCTTGCTGCCGAGGGTCTTGAGGGTGCGGCGGTAGGCAAGGCGGCGGCGATCGCGCAGGTGTTTGAGGGCCTGGTCGAGGCGCTGTCGTTCCCCTTTTGGCAGGTCGCCCTTGCGGTAGCCCTTGAGGGTTTCGCCCATCACGTCGAGATCCCGCAGGCCCCCAAAGGTGCGGCCAAAGCGGCCAATGAGCCGTTCGCTGGCGTCGTCGGGCCAGTCTAGGGCGATCGCGAAGCCGGTCACCGCCGATCGCAGCCGCCGCAGGCCCACGCGCAGTTGATGCAGTTCCTCGGGGTCGTGGTCGGCGATGGTGCCCGCCTCATGGGCGATCGCGCTGTGGTAGTGGCTGGCGATCGCCCGGTAGGCCCAGTCCCCTAGGGTCAGGAGGGGGGCGGGTGCTGGAGTGGTTTCTGGGGAGATTTCTGGAGCAGTGTGGGCCATGGCTCGGGGGGGCAGATGCGGTTGCCGGATGGGCGGAGGGCTTTGGAGTTTAGTGTTGCAGTCCCCTTCGGAGTCAAGGGCGTTTTGAGACTTTTTTTTAGGTTGGTTAAGCGGGGACTGTCCCTGGGGTTATGGAATGGGCGATCGCCCTGCCCCGGCCCAGATCCGCTCTATGAGGGCAAAACCTGGACGATCGCGATCGCGACGGCGGCCCCGATGGCGGTATTGATTACGTTCATTAGTTCATTGGTCAGCCAGCCGTAGCGATCCTGGATCGTTGCGCCAAGGATACTTTCGGCGGTGGTGGCGACGGTGGCCGCGATCGCGCACCAGACCACCCCCAGCGGCGTCAGCAACCCCACCGCCAAGGCAACGAGTCCCTGGGCGATCGCGCCGACCAGGCCGGCAAAGGTGCCCTCCAGGCTCACGGCCCCTTCCGTCCCGGCGGGCACCGGTTGCAGGGAAATGATCGAAAAGGTGCGGCGGCCATAGGCTTTGCCGATTTCGCTGGCGCAGGTGTCCGAGAGTTTGGTGCAAAAGCTGGCGACATAGCCCAACACCAAATAGCCACGCCAGGGACTCTCGGGCGCAACGATCGCGATCGCCGCCACCCCCAACGCACACAGGGCCGCGATCGCCGCCGATCCCCACACATTTTCCGGGCCGCGCGCCCCCGATCGCTTCTCCGCAATGCCCGCCGCCGACTTGCGATCAAACCCCACCCGCGTCACCAGGGAGCCAACGAGAAAATAAAACATCACCACCGCATAACCGCGCCAGCCCAAGGTGCCCCACACCAGCACCCCCAACGCCCAGGCATGAACACTCCCCGCCAGCGTCAGCAACCGTTTCGGCAACAGGTACGAGCCGCCAAACAGGACCGAATTGAGTACAATCCCCACCAACCATGGATGCTCCACCGCGATCGCCATGTCCCGCACCTCCCGCGCCCCAACCGTGTCCTAAAATCCGTTCGACCTCATCCTACTCAGTTCCCCCGCGCCCATGACTGCCCTAAATCCTGGCCCGAACCTTTATAACGATCGCGCGATCGCCCCGGTCCTCTTCCACCTAGCCTTTCCCGTCGCCAATATTCCCGACACCAAGCGCTACTACATCGAAGGTCTAGGCTGCCACCTGGGGCGCGAATCCCCCAACAGCGCCATCTTGAATTTGTACGGCCATCAGTTGGTGGCCCACGTTAGCCGCGAAACCCTCACGCCCCAAAACGGCATCTATCCGCGCCACTTTGGCCTCGTGTTCACCCAGGAAAGGGATTGGCAGGATTTAGTAAACCGCGTCGAGCGGCAAAACCTAGGTTTCCATCAGGCCCCGCGCCGCCGGTTTGTGGGGGAGCCGCTGGATCATCACACAGCTTTTCTAGAGGACCCATTCCATAATTTGCTCGAATTTAAGTATTACTTTCATGCGGAGGCGATCTTTGGCCTGCGGGGCGATCGCCGCATCGGGGATGCCCAGGGGGATGCCCAGGCCGCCGCCGAGGTGCCCAAAGGCCAGTGCTAAACTCGCTACACTAAAAGCCGGGGGTACACTTGCAAAACTGCGCCCGTGGCTTCAGACAGGAGTTGAGTTTAATTTTATGGAAAAGGCTTGGCAGGCTCGTCCCCAGCGATCGCCCCAAACCGTTGGCCGCCGCCGCTCCAAACGGGCGGTCTGGTCCGGTGCGATCGCGGCCCTACTCCTGACGCTGGCCGGTGGCCCCGCGATCGCCCAGCAGCAGCCGTCCCCCACGACCTTGAGCTATGGGGAATTGCTCAAAAATCTGGAGGCGGGCAAGGTCAAGGCCATTGAGGTCGATCGCAGCGGCCAGCGGGCGCGGGTGGAGTTGATCGAGAGCGGCGGCACCAAAACCTATGACGTGGTTCTGCTCGATCGCAATCCGGAATTGGTGGAGCGGGCGCGCGATCGCGGCATTGTCATCGACGTGCGCGAATCGGTCGATAGCCTCGCCGCCGTGAATACCCTGGCGCAATTGATCCTCTTCGGGGCGATCGTGGCGGTGGTGATTGCCATTTTGCGGCGCACCGCCAGCGCGTCCGGGCAGGCGATGAATTTTGGCAAATCCCGCGCCAAGTTCCAGATGGAAGCGAAGACGGGCATCCTGTTCGACGATGTGGCGGGCGTCGAGGAGGCCAAGGAGGAACTGCAAGAGGTGGTGTCGTTCCTCAAAACGCCGGACCGGTTCACCGCGATCGGCGCAAAAATTCCTAAGGGCGTTTTATTGGTCGGCCCTCCCGGCACCGGCAAAACCCTCCTGGCGAAGGCGATCGCGGGGGAGGCGGGCGTGCCATTTTTCAGCATTTCCGGCTCCGAATTCGTGGAAATGTTCGTCGGCGTCGGCGCATCGCGGGTGCGGGATCTGTTCAAAAAAGCCAAGGACAATGCCCCCTGCATCGTCTTCATTGATGAAATCGACGCCGTAGGTCGCCAGCGGGGGGCGGGCATCGGCGGCGGCAACGACGAGCGCGAACAGACCCTCAACCAACTGCTGACGGAGATGGACGGCTTCGAGGGCAATACGGGGGTGATCATCATCGCCGCCACCAACCGCCCCGATGTGCTCGATACGGCCCTGCTGCGGCCCGGTCGTTTCGATCGCCAAGTCACCGTCGATCTGCCCAGCTATAAGGGGCGGCTGGGCATTTTGCAGGTCCATGCCCGCAACAAAAAACTCGCGCCCGAGGTGTCCATCGAGGCGATCGCCCAGCGGACCCCAGGATTTGCGGGGGCGGAGTTGGCGAACTTGCTCAATGAGGCGGCGATCCTGACGGCGCGGCGGCGCAAATCGGCCATTACGCCCTTGGAAATTGACGACGCGATCGACCGCATTTCCATTGGGATGCAGCTTGCGCCGCTGCTCGACAGTAAGAAAAAGCGCCTGATCGCCTACCACGAGATCGGCCATGCCCTGCTGATGACCCTGCTGGAGCATTCCGATCCCCTCAATAAGGTGACGATCGTGCCGCGATCGGGGGGCGTGGGGGGCTTTGCCCAGCAGATTTTCAATGAGGACATGGTGGATAGTGGCCTCTATACCCGCGCTTGGATCCTCGACCGCATTGCGATCGCGTTGGGCGGTCGGGCGGCGGAGCAGGAAATTTTTGGGGAAGACGAGGTGACCGTCGGGGCCAGCAGCGACCTGAAGGTGGTGGCGGATCTGGCGCGGGAAATGGTCACCCGCTACGGCATGTCCGACCTGGGGCCGGTGTCCCTCGAAGATCCGAACAATGAAGTGTTCCTCGGGGGCGGCTGGAGTTCCCGGAGTAATTATTCCGAGGCGGTGGCGGTGAAGATCGATCACCAAATCCGGGAAATTGTCCAGGATTGCTACGATCGCGCCCGCCGCCTAATCCGGGACAACCGCGCCTTGGTCGATCGCCTCGTGGACACCCTCCTGGATCGCGAAGTGCTTGAAGGGGAAGAATTCCGCAACATCGTCCGGGAATATACCCAACTGCCCCAGAAGGACTACCCCGAAACCAAGCGCGATCGCGCCGCCGCCCCGGCCCTCCTCATCCAACCCCCCCGGTAGGGTGCGCTCGGTAACTTAAAGCAGGCGCGATAATTTTTCATCCCGACCGCACCGAACCCGCCCAATGCCCCGCGATCGCCGTCGCTAGCGAAACATTCCGGTGATGTCCGTAGGGGGCGGTGCGTTCGGGAGAAAAAGCTGATCGCGTTTTTTTTAAGTTACCGAACGCACCCTACCGGGGGGCGATTATTGTGGGTTTTGTAAATGTTTTCTAGGATCCCTGTTGGGCGTACATGGCCCGCAGGATCAGCCCCGGATCAATCCAATCATCCCCATATTTCACCCCCCAGTGGAGGTGCGGCCCCGTCGTACGGCCCGTCATGCCGACGCGCCCAATGCGCCCGCCCGTGCCCACATCCTGCCCCTCCCAGATGCGGATACCGCCGTCGCGATCATTGAGGTAGCGGCGGCCATTTTCCGTCGCCACGGAGCCCTCCATGTGGCAATAGACATGCTGCCACTGGCCGGATTGGATCGTCACCGACGTGCCGCAGAGGTTGTCGCTAGCCACCTTCACCACGCGCCCCGCCCACCAGTTGCGAACGTAGCTCCCCTTGGGGGCCGCCAAATCGAGGCCGCGATGGAACTCCCAGCGGCTGCCCCCCGTGGCCCCGCGCCGGTAGCCAAATCCGGAGGTATAGCTTTGAAAATTTTCGACCGGGAATGAGCCCTGGTGCCAATGGCTGCCGCCGCCGCCACCCGCCTGCTGGGCGCTGGCCCTGGGGCTAAATAGCTGGAACGGGCGCTGTACCGGCTGGGCAGTGGGGGCCGAGGCCGAGGCGATGGATGGGGGCTTTGCCCCGATCGCGGCGGTCCCCTCAGGATTTTGGCTAGCCTGCCGCGACGCTTCGATCCACTGCTGCACCTGGGGCGATCGTGCCGGAGGCTGGGCCGCACTGAGCCAGGTTTGCCCCTGGGTGGCGATCGCGGAAATACCCTCCGCCGACATGAGCCCCACCCCAAACAGGGCCGAAACGAGCCCCACCCGCAGTCGGGCTTGGATACGCCCAAGGGGCAGTGAATCGGGGCGCTCGGGGGCGCTTGGCAACTGGGGAGGTGGCAAGGCAGACACAGCGCGTTGGGGGAAGCGATCGCGAGGCTGCCACTGAATCTACATAAAAAAAGCCCGCCCGTCCACTGGCCCCTGGGCACGCCGCGATCGGGGCAAAGCCCCCACCCATCGCCCCTAGGCCCCAGGAACAATCCATTCCCCTTAAACTAGGCTTTATGGAGTTTTCTAAACCTTTTCCTAAACATTCCTAACGCCTAACGCCGCCCTGGCCGCGCGTTCTTGCCTTCGCCCCTGACGCTTCGCCCCCAAGTCCATGACCTTTGACGATCTGCTCCACTTCTCCTTTCCCTTCACGGCCACCACGATCGCGGGCCTTGGCCTCTGGTCCCTGGCGCTGTATCTCGGCTTTTCGCCCCTGAGCGACGGGACCATTACGCTCCTGCAACGGTGGTTCAATTTCGCCGAGCGATCGCTCTACACCTCCCAGGAGGAATTTGAGCGCACCCGTCCGGCCCGCGAAGCGCAAAATACCTTTTATGCCTCCATCCTGAGCGTGGTGCCTTTTTTGGTGGTTGGGGGCCTGTGCAATTGGCTGGTGGAGATTGGCCTGGGCCACAGTTGGACCGTCAGCATGGGCCTGATCGCCACCGTCGGCTGCGGCATCTATGAACTCGGTCGCCGTACCGGCAGTTCTGGCCCCCGCGATCGCTAGGGGATATTCCGCGATCGCCGATGCTAGCGTGGGGGCATCGAAACCAGAGGAGACCGGAAGCCCGTGGCTGACCCTATCTTTTCCGTCACCTGCCCCCCCCTGCGATCGCGCCACCGTTCACGCGCCTGGGGCCGTGCGATCGCCGCGATCGCCCTCGTGGGGAGCCTCGCTGGCCCCGCCGAAGCCAGCCGCCCCGAGGAGATGAGCGGAACCGCCCCCATCTCCCAGCAGGCCGATGTCCCCCAGCAACCCGAAACCGCCACCCCGCCCACCGTGCGCACCGCAAGCAACTGGCGCACGGAACTGATCGACATCGGCCAAGCACCCTACCAAACCCTGCGTCTGCGGCCCACCCCCGGCGATCGCCAAACCATGACCGCCCGCGTCTCCATCAAGGGCACCATGGTCATCAACGGCGAAACCACCGAAGCCCCCGCCTTCCCCGAAATCGAGATGGCCCTTAGCTCCCTCGTCGAGGGCATTGAACCCAACGGCGACATCTACTACACCCTCCAGTACGATCGCCTGGGCCTCGTGGCCGGGACCGGCGACGCCAACCTCCCCCTAGAAATGATCGAGGCGGCCTTCGCCCCCTTCAAGGACCTAAAATTTCGCATCCTCTCCAGCGATCGCGGCCAGGTGAAATCCATCGAAATGGTGTCGGAAACCGCCCTTGATCCCATGGCCCGCCAGATGCTCGACCAGCTTTTCCAGTCCCTCGATACCCTATCGGCCCCCTTCCCCGAAGAGGCCATTGGCACCGGAGCCCGCTGGCGCGTCGTGGGCACCCTGGAGATGGCCGGCATGGTCCTCAATCAAGCGGTTGCCTTTGAACTGCAAACCCTAGAGGAGGACTACGGCATCCTCGCCATGACCCTAGAGCAAGACGGCACCATGGCCGCCATGGGGGAGAGCCGCATCACCAGCAGCGGCAGTGGCTCCCTCACCCTGGAATGGGATCGGGTCTTGCCCTCAATGGCCATGCTGGTCATGAATGCGACGGCGGTCATTGACGGCGGCGAAATCCTTGGCCCCATCGAACACCACATGGAAACGGTCATGGTGGCGGGCAGCGACGATCGCTAGCGGCGTTGGCGACTGTTGGGATTGGCCCCGAGATCCATCGGTGCGGCCTCCACCGCGATCGCGAGATTCTGGCCATTGCGGTGGATCGCCAGGTTTAGGGTGCTGCCAATGCCCGCCGCCTCCACCATTTGCTGCACCTCGACGGGCTCTTCCACCACCTTGCCGTCCACCTGAAAAATCACATCCCCCGGCTTGAGGCCCGCCTGCGCCGCTGGCGAATTAGGCAAAATGCGCATCACCAACACCCCCGCATCAATGCCCAGGCGGATGGTGCTGTTGGGATCTTCGGTGATCTGCTGCTTGAGGGCCGGGGTGAGCTTGGCCATCTGAATGCCGATGAAGGGATGCTCCGCCTTGCCGGTGCTGATCAGTTGATCGGCGATCTGTTTGGCGCGATCGATGGGAATGGCGAAACCGATGCCCTGGGCGTCGCGGATGATGGCGGTGTTCATGCCGATCACCTGGCCCCGGGAGTCGATGAGGGGGCCGCCGGAGTTGCCCGGATTGATGGCGGCGTCCGTTTGGATGAAGTTGACGCGCTTGTCGGGGACGCCGATCTGGGCGCTCGATCGCCCGGTGGCGCTGATGATGCCGGTGGTGACGGTGTTATCTAAACCGAGGGGGTTGCCGATGGCGATCGCCCATTCCCCCGGTTGCAGGCGGTTGCTGTCGCCAAAGGTGACGGTGGGCAGATCCTGGGCGTCGATTTTGATGACGGCCACATCGGTGAGGGTGTCGGTGCCCACCACTTCCCCGGCGAATTTGCGCCCATCCTTGAGGGTGACGGTGACGCGATCGGCGCGATCGACCACATGGGCATTGGTGAAGATGGTGCCATTGGCCTCGACGATGAAGCCGGAGCCGGAGCCCGCCGTCTCCCGTTCCCCTTGGTTGGGCAGGGCATCGCCAAAGAATCGCCGAAATAGGGGATTGCTATTAAATTCCTCCGGCAGGCCGGAACTGACGGTGCGGGCCGCGTCGATGCGCACCACCGCTGGCCCCACCTGCTGCACCACCTGGGTGACAAAGTTGGCGTCGCCGGACGGTTCGAGGGCGCGCGGGGCCGTGGGGATGGAGGGACTCGGGGCGATCGCATTGGTGGCCCCTTGAGGTTCATTGCTCCCAAGGATGGAGGGCAGCGCCCCTGGAGACAGGGTTTTGAGGCCCACCAGGGTTGCGCCCGCCCCAAACAGCATCAGGGACAGGTAGAGCAATGGCTTTTGCCAAGCGGAATTGGAACGGCTCAAGGGTTTAGGGTCTTGGAATTCAATACGGTCTGGATGGCGATCGCGGGGGGAAGGCTGCGTTTGCATAGCGAATCGGTCCCATTGCAACTCAGTGTAATCCGATTTCCCGTGGCCGCCGCCGCCATCGATCCAGATCAAGGGAGGACGGCAACGGCCCTAGGAACTCTTCAGGGCAGGGGTGAGGAGCCCTGAATTCAACTTAGAAGCCCCGTATTACGACGCCGTGGCAAAGGCGTTACGCTTGCCCCCACATCCTTGCAACATTCCCGTTACAACGTTGCAACAGCCCCATTGACCCCGCTGGCCCCGCTAGAAGGGCTAGTTAAAGATGGGCCAGAGTTGCTGCCGGGGTGGCGCTGCCCCGTGGCCGGTCCTCAAAACTCCTGGGTCAGGGTTGCCAATAAATCCCCCTCCTCGGGCGAGAGGCTCCAGCCCAAGGCCCCCACGTTGTCGCGCACCTGCTCGGGGGTTTTGGCTCCGGGGATGGGCACCACCTGGGCACGGGTGATCAGCCAATTCAAGGCCACCTGGGCGGCGGTGCGATCGCGGCGATCGCCAATTTCCCGCAGTGCATCCACCACCGGCAGAATTTTGGCAAAGCCCGTCGCCGTAAACCGAGGATCCAGGCGGCGCGCGCCGGTGGGCGGCAAACTGGTTTCGCGGCCATATTTACCCGTCAAAAGCCCCTGGGCCAGGGGGCAATAGGCCAAAATCGCCACATCCAACTCCCGCGCCGCCGCCAGGACGCCATTGCGCTCGATGCACCGCTCCAAAAGCGAATACTGCACCTGGTTCACCGCCAGGGGGACGCCCCATTCCTTCAGGTAGCCGTGGGCTTCGCGCAGTTGGGCGGCGGAATAGTTGCTCACGCCGATCGCGCGGATCTTGCCCGCCTTGACCTGATCGGCGAGGGTTTTGAGGAGGGTTTTGTGGCCCAGCAAAAAGTGCAGCGGCCAGTGGATTTGATACAGATCCACCTGCGATCGCCCCAGCCGTTCGAGGGTGGCATCGAGGGCATCCACCACCTGCTGCGGGAAGATGCGCCAGGGGAATGGGAAGTACTTAGACGCAATACAAACGGGGTAGGGGGAACCCTTCATAAAAGCCCCCAGAAGCCGCTCCGACTCCCCTAGGCCGTAGACTTCTGCCGTATCAAAGAGCACCAGTCCGGCCTCGGTGGCGGCGGCGAAACTGGCGTGGAGTTGCTCGCGATCGTAGGTATTGCCGTAGTCCCAATAGAGCTTGTCGCCCCAGGACCAGGTGCCAATGCCCAGGGCGGGGACTTCGAGGCTGGTGGGGCCAAGACGCACGGTTTGTAGGGCAGATGGGACCATGGGAAAATTTTCTCCTCGGGCCGAGGGCCGCTGGTGTTCACGGAATGGACACTTGACAATGGAATGGTAGCGCGCGGATTTGTGGTGGGGACAATGGCTCGATTAGACCGGCGGCGATCGCGGAATGTACCGGGGGACTTTTATGTGGATTCAAGCTGCATTGATTGTGATACCTGCCGCTGGATGGTGCCGACGGTGTTTCGCCGTGAGGATGGGCAGTCGGTGGTGTTTCAGCAGCCGATGACGGGGCCGGAGCGTCGGGCGGCGTTGCAGGCGCTGTTGGCCTGTCCGACCGCTTCGATTGGCACGATCGCGCCGCCGCCGGATATTCGTGAGGTGCAGGATGATTTTCCGCTGCCGGTGACAGAGGGGGTGTTCCACTGCGGCTACCACTCGCGGGATTCCTTTGGGGCGGCGTCCTACTTCATCACGCGATCGCAGGGGAATGTGCTGGTGGATTCGCCCCGCTACAGCGCCCCGTTGGCAAAGCGGCTGGAGGAATTGGGGGGGGTGCGATATCTGGTGCTGACCCACCGGGATGATGTGGCGGACCATCGGCGGTGGCGCGATCGCTTCGGCTGCGAACGGGTGCTGCATGTGGCCGATCGCACGGAGGCGACCCCGGAAATCGAGCGGTGGCTTGTGGGGACGGAGGTGGTGGAGCTTGCGCCGGATCTGACGATTATCCCCGTGCCCGGTCACTCGCCGGGGCATATTGTGCTGCTCTATGGGGGCCGGGTGCTATTTTCGGGCGATCATCTGGCCTATTCGCCCCATTTGGGCCATCTGCACGGATTCCGGCGCTACTGCTGGTTTTCCTGGGAGCATCAAATTCAGTCGATGGAGCGGCTCCGGGCCTATGAATTTGAGTGGGTGCTTCCGGGCCACGGCCACCGCTACCACGCGCCGGATGCGGCGGCGATGGCGATCGCGCTGGAAACCTGCATCACCTGGATGAAGGAGCAGATTTAGCAGATCCTAGAGATGGGGGGCGATCGCGGGGGCTAGGCGAAGGTGCCGCCATTCCAGCCCCAGAGGTGCCGTTCGGCGTCGGCGAATTCGATATAGATGCGCGCTTTGGGCACGGCGATCGCGGCTTCGATCAAGCTACAAAATTCGGCGCTCATGGCGGCGGTTTGGGCGGGGGTCATGGTGCCGATGCTTTTGACTTCGACGTAGCAGACGGGGGCGTCGGCGGTGCCGCCAAAGGTCATGGGCACATCGCCGCGAAAGGCGGTCATGACATAGGATTCCGGTTTGCCCAGGTGGCGGGCCAGTTTGGCGGACAGATCCAGCAGCAGGCCATCGACGGTGGCGCGATCGGGGCTCGGGGCGGAGGTTTGTAGGTTAATCAACGGCATGGGATCACCGGGGCTCGGGGCTAAATCATCCTAGGGGATGCGCGATCGCCCCATAGGATAGCGGAACGGCGGACCATTGGAAGAAGATTGGCATGGATTTTCGTTTTCCTTCCCTTCGTCCCCGTCGAACCCCTATGGCCCGTTTTCCCTGGCAACGCCTCGGTACCTATGCCCTCCTCAGTGCGATCGCCCTGGCGATGCTGCTGCCGCTCCTGTGGCTGCTGTCCACGGCCTTGAAGGCCCCGACGGAGGATATTTTTCAGTTCCCGCCCCGGCTGCTGCCCGCGTCGCCCACGCTGGAAAATTTCAAAAATGTCCTGGCGGCGGAACCCTTTGGCCTCTATTTCAAAAACAGTTTAGTGATCTCCACCCTGACGGTGGTCCTCAATTTGCTGTTCTGCGCGTTGGCGGCCTACCCGTTGGCGCGGCTGGCCTTTCGGGGGCGGGAGGTGCTCTTCAGCGCGATCGTCGCCACCATCGCCATCCCTTTCCAAATCGTCATGATTCCCCTCTACATCCTTTCCGTGCAGGTGGGGGTGCGCAATAGCTATCTCGGGGTGATTTTTCCGTCCCTGGCGACGGCCTTCGGCATTTTTCTGCTGCGGCAGGCGTTTTTGGCGGTGCCCAAGGAACTGGAAGAGGCGGCCCGCCTGGATGGCTGCACGGAGCTGGGCATTTGGTGGCATGTGATGATTCCCGCCGTGCGGCCGGCCCTGGCGACCCTGGCGATTTTTACGTTCATCGGCTCCTGGGGCGATTTCCTGTGGCCGTTGCTGGTGCTCGATGATCCGGACTATTTCACGCTGCCGTTGGGGGTGGCGAAACTGGCGGGCACCTTCTCCCTCGATTGGCGGCTGGTGTCGGCGGGCTCGATCCTGGCGATCGCCCCCGCGATCGCGTTTTTCCTGCTAGCCCAGCGCTACATTATCCCCGCCAATACCGACAGTGGCCTCAAGGGTTAACGGTCACCCCCGAGGTTTGGAACCATCACACAACATCACGCAACGTTACGGAACTGTTGGTTGGTCGCCGCGATCGCCACATTCCGTCACAAAACCATTAGAAAATCCGCCCCCTTTCTAACGATCGGTTGAGCGGTTGCGCCGGGGGTGAAAGGGACAGCCAATAATCGAATTACCCCCCGGGATCAGCGTTAACCCTTCATGATGCCGTTGACCCCTCGGGCTCCACGCGCAATGAGGAACGGATCATGTCAGAAACTGTCGGCCGTACTAGACGCAACATTGCCCTGATTGGCCCCTATTCCAGCGGTAAAACTACCCTTTTAGAAAGTCTTTTATTTGTCAGTGGCGTCCTCTCCCGCAAGGGTTCGACGAAGGATGGCAACTGTGTCGGGGACAGCAGCCCAGAGGCCCGCGATCGCGGCATGGGTGTGGAAGTGAATGTGGCGAGCCATCCCTATCAAGATCTTGAATTTACGTGGATTGATTGTCCCGGCTCCGTGGAATTGGCGGCGGAAACCTACAGCGCCCTGGTGGGGGTTGATGCGGCGGTGGTGGTGTGCGAACCGAATGTTGATCGCGCCACGATTTTGGCCCCCCTGTTTCAGTTCCTAGATGCGTGGGAAATTCCGCACCTGCTGTTTATCAACAAACTTGATCGCGCCAATAACAGCATTTCTGAAATTTTGGCCGGGATGCAAACGGTGTCGTCGCGGCCGTTGGTGTTGCATCAATATCCCATCCGTGAAAATCGGGATGTGGTGGGGTTTATTGACCTGGTGACGGAGCAGGCGTACCACTACCACGCGGGCGCGCCAGCGGATCCGGTGCCCCTGCCGGAGGCCATGCGATCGCTCGAACAAACCGCCCGCCAGGAAATGCTCGAGGTGTTGGCGGACTATGACGATCATCTATTAGAAGAACTGCTGGAGGATATTGCGCCCACGGAGGCGGAAATTGTCGGCGATTTGAAGATGGAATTGGGGGCGGATTTGATCGTGCCGGTGTTCGTGGGCATGGCCGATCGCGACTTCGGGACGCGGCCATTGCTCGATGCCCTGGTGCGGGAAGCGCCGGAAACCACGGCAACGGCCCAACGGCGCGGCATTGAAGCGATTGATCTGGCGGGGGTGCCGGAGGATGCCGCGATCGCCCAGGTGCTCAAAACCTACTACACCAACCAGGGGGGCAAACTGTCCCTGGTGCGCCTGTGGCAGGGGATTTTGACGGACAGCGATACCCTCAATGGCGATCGCATCGGTGGCCTCTATCGCCTGCAAGGGGGCCAAACCCAACCGATCCACGAGGCGCGGGCCGGGGATATCCTCGCGATCGCGCGGCTGGATCGCCCCCGCACCGGCGACACCCTCAGCAGCGCCGGGGACATCCTGCCCAGCCTGCTGCCGAAGGCCGAACTGCCGGAACCGGTCTACGCCATGGCTGTGGTGGCGGAAAAACGCAGCGATGAGGTCAAACTCAGCAGCGCCCTGGCCAAACTCACGGACGAGGATCCGGGCCTCTCCTGGCAGCAGCACGGCGACACCCATGAGGTGGTCCTGGCGGGCCAGGGGGAAATTCACCTGCAAATCGCCCTCGATCGCCTCAAGCGCAAGTACAACCTGCCCATGAGCACCCACCTGCCCCAGGTGCCCTACCGGGAAACCATCCGCAAGGGGGCGGGCCACGTCCACGGGCGTTATAAGCACCAAACCGGCGGCCATGGGCAGTTTGGCGATGTGTATCTGGACATCAATCCCCTGCCGCGCGGATCGGGTTTTGATTTTAGTAGCGCGATCGTTGGCGGCGTGGTGCCCCGGCAGTACATCCCCGGCGTGGAAATGGGCGTGCGCGAATCCCTCGATCGCGGTCCCCTGGGCTTCCCGGTGGTGGATGTGGCCGTCAAGCTGACCGATGGCTCCTATCACACGGTCGATAGCTCCGAGCAGGCGTTCAAACAGGCGGCCCGGGCGGCGATGCAGGCGGCTATGGCGGACTGTGGGCCGGTGCTCCTTGAACCGATCGCCCTGGTGGAAATCTCGGCCCCGGCGGAGTTCACCGCCAAGGTGCTGCAACTGATCAGCGGGCGGCGGGGCCAAATCCTCGGCTACACGGCGCGGCCCGACTGGAGCGGCTGGGAGACCGTCAGCGCCCACATGCCCCAGGTGGAAATGCAGGATCTGATTGTGGAACTGCGATCGCAAACCCTGGGCGTCGGGACGTTTTCCTGGCGACCGGAGCGGCTCCAGGAGGTGCCGGATAAGCTGGCGGAACGGATCCTGGCCCAGGCCACCGGCGATCGCGCCTAGGGACGAATCTGGGGTCGAATCTAGGGACGAATCCAGAGGCGGCCCCGGCAGGCGATCGCGCCGTCCGTGAGGGTGAGGCGATCGATCTCCGCATCGGCCAGGGGAATGGGCACATCGTCCAGGGGCGGTTGGGTTTCAGCGCCGCGATCGCCCCATTGGGTCCAGGTGGGGGCCGTCAGCAGCAGCCTGTTCGGGGCCGCCACCACCAGGCCCGTCGTCAGCTTCACCCGCCGCCCCTGGGGCAGTTTCCCCGTCAACTCCAACCCCACCGGCGCGATCGCCAGGGCCAGATCCGTCAAGGCACCACCCCCCAGGTTCTCGCCCAGCGGCGCGATCGCCTCCGCCAGGGCCGTGGCAAACAGGGGGGATTCGAGGGATTGGTTCAAATCCGCCGCCGTCGCCCGCCAATGGACATCCACCGCGATCGCCTCAAGCAGTTGCAGGGGTTGGCCCTTCAGGAGCGCCTTCGGAGCCACACGGATCGGCCCCCCCGCGATCGCCACATCCCCCAGATGCAGACCGCGATAGATCACCGATCGCGCCGCCAGCTTCACCCGTGGCACAGTGCCCGACAAAATCTGGCGCGTTTTGCCCTCGATCGCCACCGTCAGCCCCTCCGCCCGCTCCACCTGGGTTTGCAGCCCCAGCCGCACCGCCGCCGCCAGCAACGATCCGAGGGACGAGCGATCGCCCCCCACCGCCCCCTCTGGATCGTGGAGATCCTTGGAAGCAGTTAAATCAGTGGCCAAATCAGTGGCCGGATCATAGGACTGCGGCGGCGCGATCGCGGGGGCAGACGGGTCACGGGGCGGGGACGGATTCAAAATCGATGCTCCTGGTCAGCGGGATCCAAAGGATCTGTCGGGATCTAATCGGGCTCTAATCGGGATCTAAGGGGATTCAACCGGCCCCAGGAAATCCTAGGGAATTGCGGGGCCTTCAGGGGGCCAAGGGGAGAATTGGGGGGAAGTTTAGCAAAACAGGAACGTTAGATTAGGACTAGAGGGGGTCGCCGCGACGGCGGGCGTGGCGGGCGATCGGAGGGAGGGACCGTGACCATCCCCCGCAATTTTAGGGACTACCGGGACTGAAGTGATGGTGTTTGAACGTCCTTTAATTTGTACTGATTTTGGTGATGGCCTCGATCGCCTCGCCCGCATGGTGCCAAGTTTTTTGAGCGGGGGCATTCAGGAATTGGTGTTCCTGTCCGTGGTGCCCTACCGTCTGGAGCGCGACATTCCTCGGGAGGATACGGAGGCGATCGCGGCGGCCCAGCAGCGGCTTGGGCAGGCATTGCAGGGGGCTCCCCATGGGCCGGTGACCGTGGCGGTGCGATCGGGGCGACCGGAGGACGTGATTTTGGCCGTGGCGGCGGAATTTCGCTGTGATGCGGTGGTGGTGGGCGGCGCGTCCCACAGTCTGCTGGAGGAAAAATTATTTGGCAGTACGGCCATTGCCCTGGGCCAGCGGGGGACGGTGCCGCTGCTGATTTTGCGTCCCCAGTTGCTGTCGGCCCTGACCCTGGAGGAGTTGGATTTGCGCTGTCGCCATCTGGTGCGGCAGGTGTTGGTGCCCCACAATGGTGGCCCGTCGGCGGAACGGGCAACGGCGCGGCTGCTGGCTTTGATCCAACGGCAGCGCGATCGCGGCCTGCCGGTGACGGTGGAGCGGTGCTGGCTTTATCAGGCGGTCGAAGAAATCCGCAATTTGCCCATGGAGTCCGTCCTGGCGGAACACCGCGATCGCCTCGGGCGGGTGCAGGATCAGTTTGCGGCCCTAGGGGTGGCGGCGGAGGTGCTGGTGGAGCCGGGGAGTTTTCTGCCCGGACTGATGGCGGTCGCCCAGGAGTATGACGTGAGCGCGATCGTCATCGCCAGCCGCCACCGGAATTTTTTCCTGGATTGGTCCGTGCCCAATTCGGGCCAGCGGGTGCTGCGCCGCAGTCTGCATCCGGTGCTGTTTTTTCCGTCTAGGGCGTAGGGTGTCCCCTTGGGTGCGATGGGCCTCTGGAAACGGCTGTGGCGATCGCTGCGATCGCTCTGGGGGGCGCTCCTGTGGGATGGCGGCTGTGCCCTCTGTCGTCGGCGGGCCACCAGGGGGGAGCTCTGCGCGGCCTGCCATGCGGCCCTCTTGGCCTGTCGGTTGCCGGACCTGCGCCAGGGCGATCGCTGTGGCACCGTGCCCGTGTGGGTGTGGGGGCGCTATGGGGGACCGCTGCGATCGGCGATCGCCGCCTGGAAATACCACAACCGCCGGGGCCTGACGGATACCTTCGGGGCCGTGATGGCGGACGGGGGTGGGCCGTGGATCCTCCAGCGGAAACGGCTCACGAAATCCGGCAAACCCCTGGCCCCCCAGCGAGCCCTCCTGGTGCCCGTGCCGATCCACCGCGATCGCCTGCGGGAGCGGGGATTTAATCAGGCGGAACTGCTGGCGCGGCGTCTGGGCGATCGCTTAGGTTTAGCCGTCGCGCCCCAGGGCCTCATCCGCACGCGCAACACCCCCGCCCTCTTCAAACTCAAGATGGCCGAACGCCGCCGCACCATGGCCGGAGCCTTTGACCTGGGGCCAGATCTGCGCGATCGCCCCCCCCAGCCCATCATCATCGTCGATGATCTCTACACCACCGGCACCACCGCCCGCGAGGCGATCGCCGTCCTCCAGCGCCACGGTTGGCCCGTCCTGGCGATCGTGGCCCTAGCCCGCCCCGGCTCCAATGGTCCATCGCGCCCGCCATCGCGCAAGCCCCCTCCCCTGCCTAGGAAAAAAGGCAACAATTCCTAGCCCCCCGGCCCCCCAAACCCTGAACCATCCAATCCCGGATTCGTTTGGGGAAAGGCCGGCCGCTGCGATCGCGCCAACCGCGCCCGCGCCACCGCCCGCGTCACCGGCTCCGGATCAAGGCCCGTCACCGCCCGAAACTGACCGGGCTGAATCGAAATCACCCGCCGCCCCGCCAGCCAATCCTCCAGCCAGTCCTGGGCCTGCCGCACAAAAACCCGTCCCCTCGGCAGGGGCAAGGTCCGCCACGCCGCCACCAACGTTTCCACCAGGGCCAATTCCACCAACGGGGGCGGCATGGTCTCTAGCCACGCTTGCAGCAGCGGGCGGCAATCGTCCCCCTCCTCTCCAAACAGGCGGTAGCTGTCAACAATGTGCCAGGGGCGGCGGCGATCAAAATACGCTTGATAATCCTGTAAATCATCCATGGGGGCCACAAGGGAAGGCCGAAATGGGGCGCGATCGCCCCCTCGGAAGGGTGCCGTTGTCCAACCGGACGGAAGGGCTCCTTGTGCATATTATCCAGAAGCTGGATCACGGGCGATATATTTCTTCAAGAAATGTCTTAAAGTTGGCGGCTCCCCTGGCCAAGATGCGACCGGCTGAACTGGCGATCGCGGCGGAAATGGCCATTGCCGTCCCCAAAGATGGCCCGAATCCGATGGCGATTAATCCCTGGGGCGTTTGTTCTGCCAATGCCCTGCCCCCCGGCCTTGCTCCGTGGCGAAGGGCGATCAACAACGGTTAAAACTACGGTCAAACCATCATCAATTGATCGATAAGGTGCGCGATCGCGGCCCCCTTCCTCGCCCTAAAAACGATGGCCCCGCCCTGCGGCCCTCCCCTGATCTTGTCCCCTCGGTCGGAGAAACTGCCGCCGCGATCGGCCCCGCCGCCCCAAAATGCCCCCAATCGGCTGCCTATAATCAGGGACAGCCCATCCTTTAACCGGATGAAATTGATGGAAATCATCCCCTCCCAGTCTAAAAATCAGTGGCGCGCCATGGTCGTAACGTTTTCGACGATTCCTTCAACTGTTGACTCTGCCCGCTGCCGCTGCCGGTCTGCGGGGGGGGCGGCGATCGCCCTGGCGCTGGCCCTAGCGGGGATGATGGTGCCCCAGGGGGTGGCGGCGGCCCAGTATGAGCCCATTCCGCTGCCCGCCGATGATGCCATTGAAGACACCCTGTCCGAGAAGGACATTCCCACCGGCCAGGGCAGTTTTGCGCGGGACTACAGCGTGAAGCTCAATGCGGGCGAGCGGGTGGAGATTGAGGTGGCCTCGGACCATTTCGATACGGTGCTGCTGCTGCTGGCGTCGGATGGGTCCACGGTGGCGGATAACGACGATCGCGGGGATGGGTCCACGAATTCGATGCTGTTCACGCGCATTGAATCGTCGGATACCTACACGATTCGGGTGCAGGGCTATGGCAATACGACGGGGGGGCCGTTTGATTTGCGGTTGCAGCGGTTTCGGCCCATTGGGGCTCCGGCGGCGACGATGCCCTGAGGGGGGCGGGCCTGATCGATGGGGGGCCGGGGGGCGCTGCGATCGCGCGATCGTGGGGGCTCGTTTGGGCTGGGGCGAATTTTGCCGCGATCGCTTGCCAAAGCGGATCGAGTTTGCTAATTTAGTTGAGCGCTAAACGCAGAACGCCCCCAAGGCACTGCCAAGGCCAGCCGGGATAGCTCAGTCGGTAGAGCAGAGGACTGAAAATCCTCGTGTCGGCGGTTCAAGTCCGCCTCCTGGCATTCTCTAAAACCCATATCCCGCAAGGGTTTGAGCGCTTCCGGCTAGGAGGCGTTTTTGCTGTTTTTGGTGGGGGAATTTGGGTGGGATTTTTCGAGGGCGATGGCGGGGCGATCAGGCTCAATTGGATGGGGTGAGGTTGCCCCCACTGCGCGGCCATGGCGGCGGCTATGCCAGGGAGGGTCTTTGAGCGTTCTTTCCAGCGATCGCGCGACTCAGGGAGCAAATGCACACGGCCCCGTCGGCCCGCAACGATCGCAGTGGGCTGTAGTGGCGGGAGATTTTTGAGCCAGAAGCAAGTCGCTTTGGTCTCCCCATGGCCGAACTGCCAGGGCTGGATCACCTGATCCGGCTTTCGGATGTGGGTGCTGAGGATGCCCACAGGATTTTCAATGGCGATATGGGGAATGGGTGCGACCATCAGGCACCGCACAAACTCGATGGCCTGATGCTGTTCGTGCTGCTTCTCGTGAAACCAGCGCGCCCCGCTGGTGGCAAGGTGCTGGCATGGGGGATGAGCGATCATCAAATCCCAGCCCCATCCCAAAATCTCCCGGACATCGCCGCAAATGTGGCGATCCTGGCAACTGTCGGAGGGGAGCAAGTCGCAGGACCATGCGTCGTGACCCGCTGCCAGGAAGGCATCGCGCACGATGCCCGAAAATTCACAGGCGACCAAAACCTTCATAGGGCTACTCCTCAAACGCCCGCCGCAGATCGTGCATGGTCATCCACAGGCGGTAGATGCGCTCATGGACATAGAGGCTGTGCCCCAGCATTCGGGCGATCACGGCGCTGTCTTTTTTGCCCAGCCAGTAGATCGCATAGGCATGGCGTAGGTCGTAGGGAGCAAAGGGGCAACCGGCGCGGCGGAATGCGGTGGTGACCCGGTGGCCCAAGGCGGAATTGTTAGGGCCGCTGCAATCGGGGCGGACGATCGCGGCAAGTTCCCAGTCTTCAAACCACCGCAGGCTGCGGGGATAGGCGATCCGCAGTTTGCCGGTTTTGCTCTGGGCTGATATTTCGAGCCAGGGGGGATCGATCGCGCGGGCCAAAAACACTTCATGGGGCCGCAGACCGTAGGCGGCGATCGCACCGTAAACCCATCGCCATTCCGGTTCTTTGAACAGCCGCCGCGCGGCCTCAATTTCGGCGGCGCTGGGCAGGATTCGGGGCGCGGCCATGGCGGGACCGTAGCGGCCCTGGTATTGCCGCACATCCACCGGGCAGCGGGCAAAGTCT
Source organism: Cyanobacteriota bacterium (assembly GCA_022402445.1). Taxonomy (GTDB): domain Bacteria; phylum Cyanobacteriota; class Cyanobacteriia; order CACIAM-69d; family CACIAM-69d; genus MS008. The sequence continues at coordinate 88,044 of JAKRSF010000009.1, forward strand.
GCCAGGGCTTGAAATGCACGGGCCATGCGTTGCCGCGATCGCGTGTCCGGCTCCGTCAGCCGTAGCAGGGTTTGGGTCAGGATCTCGGGGGTGAGGGGTTCCGGTAGGGGCAATCGCTTCAGGGGCCGGTAGTAGTCAATTTCCCAGGTGGTGAGGGTTTTGGGGGTGCGGCGGCGACGGTTGAAGTAGAACTGCTCAAATTCGGCGATCCAGTCGGCGATCGCGCGCTTTTCTGCCCTTGTCCCCCAGTTTTCCCACTGGAAGGAACCCCCCAGAATTTCCCGCGATAGGCGACGGGCCAAGCGTTCGGCGGCGCGGATCGCATCGACGGTGGCAGGAAACCCGAGGGCGATCGCGCGGGTTTTGCTCAGGCCGGCGGGCTCCCCTGGCTTGGGGGGGAGGGGTGCCGTGAGGCTGACAGCTCGAGTTTTGGCGCGCCAATCGACCTTGATCCGGGCGATCGCGCCATCACGTTTCAGGCGACCGTTGGCCGATCGCAGTTCAAGTTCTGGGTCTGGCATGATGGGGGTGTGAATTAGTGGCGGGGGCGATCGCGAGTGATCGCGCGGTGATCGGAAGTGATCGCGAGTGATCGCACGGTGATCGGATGCGATCGCGAGTGATCGCCCTCCCCTTTTCCTAGAAATCGAAGCGTAGCTGACCCTGGCGTTCGAGCTTGAGGGCGCGCTTGGCAGCCATGGCGGCGGGCGTGATGTCCATCCGGCAGTGACATGGCAGGCATAAGGCCATTAGATTTTCGGGGCGGCAATCCTCCGGGCGATGGTTGAGGTGGGCCACAGAAAGGACAAACCGGCGCGGTTTGGGGACTTGGATCAGGCCAAATTCGTCATCCTCTTCCCAGTCGTAGAGGTCTCCGGCCCACCGGGTTTGGGAAAGCCGGATCCGGTCCTCCAGTTGCTCGCGGGTTTCGCCCGGTCTGCGGCACGGTCTGCCGCACTGTTGGCAGGTCCAATCGGCGGCGTCTTTGATCGCGCGGGCGATCGCGTTCCAGTTTTTCGGGTAGAGGTGGCGTTGCATCGGCATGGTGGTTAACCCGCGATCGCGGCGTCGATAGTTGGTGGATAGCGGTAGTTGTAGACGACAAGGCACCGCAGGGGCAGATAGATCACATCCCCGCTATCGGTGGCACAGGCGGCAAAGGGTGCCCAATCACCGGGGGGATGGATGCCCCGCCGGGGGCGATCCGCCATCTCCCGCAGGTGCAATTTCTGATGCAGCCAGGGGGCGTCCCAAATCCGGCGGTGGGATTGGCTGTAGATCCTGGCAACCGGCCCCAGGGCAACAACCACGGTGTCGCCGGGACGGGGGTAAAAATCCCAGCGATACAGCGGATCCTCAATGGTCTCGCCGGTCTGGGGGTTCTCCAGTTCAAGCCAGTAAGCGCCATCGTCATCAACCCAGCGATCGCACACTTTCCATGGGTCATGAATATCTGAAATGGGATTCCAGAGCAGATCATCGGGGCGGGGGTGGGTGGCTGGATCATTGTCGCGATAAGCGGCCATGGTTCGGGGTGGCGCACGGGCCATAGTGGTGTGTTCTCTGGGAAAGCGATCAACATGATCAACAAAATCGCTGGATGGCTTACGGGGCGCGGCGTTGACCCTGTTGATCGTGCGATCAACATCGATCAACACGATCAACATTGATCAACAAATCTGTGAAGAAATGGCTGAAACCTTTGCGGGGTAAGTGTTGCCGCTGATTTTGGCCGTGCCAACACTGGCGATGGGGGCGGGGCGGCAGCGCGAGACCCCAGAATCCCAGTAAGCCCCGCTACGCTTGCGTTTGCGGCGTTTCTGCTGGAGTCTGCGGGCGGTTGTTGATCATGTTGATCGTTGTTGATCGCACGATCAACAGGGTCAACGGCTGACGGGGCGGGCGATTCGGGCAATGTGTTGATCATGTTGATCACTTCTCCAGAGTCGGGGCAACAGGCGATGGTTTGTTGTTCTCTTAGGAAAACGATCGACATGATCGACAAAATCGCTGTATCGCTTTCCGTGCTTGGGTTTGAGTGTGTCGATCGCATGATCGACAGTGATCGACATGATCGACAGCGATCGACAAAACAGGTGTGAAATAGCTAAAATGCTTACAGGCTAAGGGTTGTGGCGATCCAATAGCCAAGATTTCGGGGGCGGGGATTCGGGCGGTGTCGATCGCGTTTTGCGTGGGGCGATATCGTCAGTAAGACCCGCCCCGTCTACGTTTCGGGCGTTTCTCGCTGGATTTGTCGATCATTTGTCGATCCTGTCGATCGTTGTCGATCACGCGATCGACAGGGTTAACGTCAGGCGTGGCGGGCGTTTCGGCGGTTTTGTCGATCATGTCGATCGCTTTGCTAGAAGAAATCGGAACCGACAGCACCCCATCGGCAAATGTGCAGCCAGGGATGGTGTTGCAGATGGCCTCGAATCGCTCCCGCACATGGGCAGCCTTGAGGTTTGAGCGCCGCAGGATGGACCGCTGGCATTCCCTCACGGTGATTTGCCCGCCCTTCGCTTCAGCAGCCTTATAGATTTTGAACAGTTGCCCCGTCAGGGGGTGGCCTTCGGTCTCTTCGCTGTAGGCTTGCACCAACAGAAATTGGCCACAGTAGAACTCGCTGAGGTTGGCGGCCCGTTCGGCGGTGTCGGTGCCGATCGCGGTGGGGAACTCGGTGGTGTTGTCCCCCAAGGCCCATTCAACGCAATGGAGCCACAGGGCCAGCCGGGGCATGTAGCTGCACTGTTTCCCCAGGAAGAACGCAAACGCGGGATTGGATTCTTGATACTTGAGGTATCCCCGCCGGTAGCGCTCCCACTGGCGACGCCAGATCGCCCCCGCCCCGGTGCTGAAGGTGAGGACGCAGTTGGGCACCCGTCGCAATTGGCGGTAGAGGTGATCGATGGAGCCGTAGATATCCACGGTCACGTCGGACCATTCGGCGAAATTGTCCGGCAGGGATGGGCGCGCTGGCAGAAACCGCGACAGCAGCCCGTCCGGGTCATCTACCAGGGCGAAATGTTTGGCGGCCAATTTCGGCTGCAATCCCCCGGCGATGTTGAGGGTTTGGCCCTTGAGTCGTAGGGAGCCCGAGCGATCGCTGTATTCCTTCCTGATGGCTAGGGGTTTGTTCCATGCCGTCAAAAGCAACTGGCGGCTATTGCCCTTGCCGGAGCCTTTATATTGATCCAGCCCGGAAAATAGGCCCGCTAATTCGTCCTTAACCCAGCATGAGCCTGAGTTTGGGGGGTTGTCGGCTAAGCGCTTTAGGATGGCTTCCATTTCCCCCTCGTTCAGGACGTAGGTTCGGCGGTTGCCGATCATCTCCTCCCGGAAGACCTTGGGGTTGGCCGTGCTTTCAAAATTCTCGGCCTTCTCCTGGGGTTTCATGGCTTCCCAGGCTTGGGCGATCGCCTCCAGTTCCGCTTCACATTTCTCGATGCGGGCGTCTTCGGCGTCCTGCATGGCGTACAGGGGCGCAAAAATTGCATCTTGCGCCGCTGATTTGCCGCTGCTGGGGGGTGATACGTCGTTGGTCCAGAAGATTGGGCTCTCGATCCAATCGTCCTGGCTGGCGTGGCCTTTTTTGGCGATGACCTGGACCCGGCCGCCGAGGATGACGCCACAGGCGGGGAGTAGGTTTTGCAGCAGGCGGATCGGGTCGATGCGATCGCTCTGGGCTTTGGTGGTGAAGGCGCGGGCGAGGGCGTCGGGGAGGATGCCGTGGGGGTCGAAGGGTTTGCTGGCGCGATCAATGAGCGATCGCAACTCCAGGGAGTCCCGATCAAGGCGATCGCGCTCTTCCCGCTCCCGCTGGGTGGCTTCGATGAGGCGGCGGATGGATTGCTCGGTGCGATCGCTGGCGGCGGCGAGGCGGGGGATTTCCATCTCCATCTCGCTGTCGCTGGCGTCGAGGATGCGATCAATCTCCCGCCGCAAGTCCTCTAGGGATAGGGTGTCTGGGGAGGTTGTGGCGCTAGGGGTGGGGTCTGGGGTCCGGGGGGTGGTGTCGGGCCGCTGGGGTTCTAGGTTGCCCAGAATGTCGTCGGGTGTGGCTCCAGCGGCCAGCCAGTCGGCAATGTCGAGCCCCTTATCTCTGGGTAGGGATGCCTCGCTCCAGTCGAGGTCGGGCCATGGGTAGAGCCATTGGGCGTCGGGGTGATCGGCGGCGATCGCGCGGGCATATTTCAGGCCGTTTTTGTCCCGGTCGGGCACGATGACGATCCGGGCCCTGGCGAAATCCTGGCTGTAGTCGCCATAGCTGCCGTAGGCCCCGCCGCCGCCGATGGTGGTGGTGGCATGGAACCCCAGGGCAGCGAGGGCATCGGCACAGGGTTCGCCCTCGACCCAAAAGATCAGTTCACCGGCGGCGGCGGCTTTGGTGAGTTCGTGGTAGCGGAAGGGGGCGATCGCCTGTTTGAGGGGATCTTTGGTGGCGTCGTCCACCTGTCCGCCCTTGCGCCATGCGGTGTTGCCGATCCAATATTCTTGCCAGATGGTGCGCTTGCCGGTGCCGTCGTCAATGCGGCGGGTGCGGATCAGGGGGTTGCCCTGGCGATCGCTGTAGTGCCAGACGCGATCGCCCTTGGGCCGGATGGTTTTTTCGGTGGGGATGGGCCACCGGCTGGTGGCGGCGGGGGGCATGGGTGGGGCCGGTGGTCTGGGGGCCGGTCGGGGGCGGCGGCGCTTGGGTGGGCGATCGCCGTCGGGGGCGTTGGGATTCACCGGGGGGTTGATGGCATCGCGGATGGCTTTTTTATGGGCCTCATCGTCGGGATAGTCCCAGCACTGCCATTTCCCGTCTTTGGTGCTGATCTTCAGGTTGCCGCCGTCGCACACGGGGCAATTGGCAACAATCTGGGTCCGGGTCTGTTTGGTGATCTCCAGATTGTCGAGGTGATCGAGGATGTTGAAGGTCATTCCGGTGCCCCCCCATCCCAGTCGGTGTTTTCGCTGTGGCTGACGGGCGAAAGGTCGTGGACGACCAGGGAGGTGACCCACACGATCGCGCGGACGATGCCCTTGTGGTTGGTCTGGCTGCCCTGGTGTTCGATCGCGTACTTCACGGCGTCATGGGGGTGCCCTTCGCGGGGCCAGAGTCCGGCGGTGAGGGCGATCGCCATCCTCATGGATTCCATCTTGGTGAGGGTGACGATGATGGGGGTGGCGGGATGCAAATTCATAGCTGATATCCCCATTTGGTGAGGGTTTCGATGGTCATGGCGCGGGCGAATTTGCTCAGGGGTTCATCCTTCTGGAGGAACCCAAGCTCATGGGCGAGGGTTTCAAGGACGCGGCGGCGGGCATAGGCGGCGTGACGGACACAGCCGTAGCCAGAAAGTTGCTTGAGTCGGTGCGTCAGTTCGTCCGTGTAGGCGACGTAAAGCTTGCACAGCCCATCAATGGCGGCGTGGTTGACGCAATGGGTCATAGCTGATAACCCCATGTGGCGAGGGTTTGCTCGGTTTGGCGGCGGGCGCGATCGCTCAGGGGCTCATCCTTCTGGAGAAACCCAAGGGCACAGGCGATCGCGGCGATCGCTTCTTGGCGCTTTCGTTCGGTGCTGGCGATGCAGTGGGCAACCTCCCGCAGGACGATCGACTGCCGCGCAATGACGGCGCTGATAAATTCGGGCTCGGTGCCGTCGGCGGCGGCGGGCTCGACTTTGAAATTCCCCAGGTCGGCCAGATCAAGCAGGTTGTGAATAGTGGCGAGGGCAGTGTGGGCGCGATCGCGTTGACCCCCTTTTCCGTTGGTGTACAGACCATAGAGGTTGTACAAAGCGATGATCTGGGGGGTCGGCTCTGGCATGGTGCCGGGGAGGCGAAGCGGTTCGGTCATGCGATCGCCCCCGCCGCCACCGGCTCATCTTCGGCTTCTTCGAGATAGGCGTCGTGGATGAACTCCTCAAACGCGACCCAATCGACCGCTTGCAGCACATCATCGCCAAATGCCCCAGGGGCCAGCTTCCCAAGCAACTCCAACAGCCTTGGGGCGTGGTAGACGGGGCGGCACCCAGGGGAATCGCACTCGGGAATCGCCAGGGCTACCTGGTCTTCGGCCATGCCCTCGGGCAGCCCGTGCAGCCACGCGAGATCGTCATAGTCGAAGACCTGAACCCCTTCGCCGTCGTCGGTTTCACAGTCGAAAAACAGGCCCAATTCGTCGAGCTTGGCGCGTACCTGATCCGGTAGAGACAGCATCTAGGCCACCTCCGCAGGGGCGACGGCGTTGTGCAGCACGTAGGCCAAACGCTCACGGGTGGGTTCATCAATCTCGATCAACTGACCGCCATCATGGACGGCCAGATACAGACGCAGGGCTTCGGACATCACCTGGGATTGGGTGATCGTTTGGGCGGCGCAGTGAATGTTGAGCGCCGTTCGCAAACTCGCGGGAAACGCCCGAAGGTGAAGGGTTATCAGGTTTTCGTTCATGGTTTTCTGGGGAATGAACTAGGTGAATCAGCGGCGGGGGTGACCGCTGGTATCAAGCGGTCTCAATGTAGCCATGTCAACCATGATTACACTAGGCGTCTACATTGAGACCAGTCAAGGGGTGGATTTTTGTTAAATTTGCCCCTTGATTCGGTTGGTTGCATGGTTGCCGTTCCATCCCAGAAAGACCTGACAGACAAGGGGCTTGAGCTTCTGGGTCAAATTTTTCACTTCTACCGGTGGGAGCTTCGCGGCCTTTCACAGCGGGCCTTTTGTCAGGAAATCAACACATATTGGAATTTTCAGGTTGCAAGTCATCAGGTGATTTCAACCATCGAAAACGGCTCGATTCGCGGCGGTGTGCGGTCGGTCCCGATGCAACTGCTGTCTTTTGGCTATCCCTTCACCTACTGGCCTAGCCGTGGCCGTGCCTTCACGCTGCATGAATTGCTCGCCGTCGGCCTAGGGGAGATTGAGCCCGTCCTGTCCGTCGCCCCCGTCTCGCAGATCGATGCCTTTGGCCGGTGGATCGTCCGCGACGGCGTAACCCCCGAGGAACAGATCGCCATGGTGGGGGACCGGGGGATCCCACCCGAAAGGTGGGCAGAAATCAAACGGGGCGGCAAAATGCTCGCCCATGAAGCGATCGCCCTACACGATTTGGTGGACCTCAGCGAAGACTCATTTCTCATGCTGTGCGGCCATTTCCCGCGCATGGGGCGGCATTGGGAGCCCCCCGATAACGAGCCCCCAGCGCTGCCCCTGGAATGGTCGCCGCCAGTTTTTAGCGCCGATACCCTGAGCTAGTGGTCAATCTGCGAGCCAAACACCACTCGGTAATCGGCCCCATACATCTGCACTACCTGAATCAGCTTGGCAACAAACTTAGCGGGCACCCGCACCGGCACCCCATCCGGCCCCATCGCCCAGGTGTATGCCTGATAGCGGTAATCCTCAAGCCGTCCATCCTGCTTCAGGGCCGTCTTCAGGCGGTGCAGCTCCTCCCGGTCCCACATCCGGCGCAGGTTGCGGCCCCGCGTGAGCCACCAGGCTTGGGGCACCGGCTGCCCCGGAGACGCCAGAAATTGCGACGCCGCCACCAGGGTATCGGTGTCGTTGTGGGCGATGGTGGCCGACACCTGGGCATCCCAAACCTTTTTCGCCAGTTCCCCAGGCGACGCGATCGCGCGGCTATGGTCAGAAACAAACATGCGGCATCATCTCCCAAAACCCGCAGAATCACCCCAATGGCCCAAACTAGCGCACCTACGATCCGAGTGCTAGCCTAGGGGTGGTTTCCCCGAACTGCGAGACCATTGCCACTGCGGGCTAATCGCGCCAATTCTCCAGACAGAACCCCCACCGGATCAATCCTCGGTGGGGGTTCTCCATTTTGATCCCGCCTAGCCCTCCAGATCCGCCGTGAGCGCCCAATCCAGATCAAAGGGCGGATCAATGGGGAAATCCTCCTCATCTAGGGCCGTCTCGCGGATCGCCAGCAGCCGCCCATCCCCATACCCCTCAAGGAACGCCTCCGGCAGATAAGACTTCAAGCTCGGGTTTTGCTTCATCAGCCGCGCCACCTGACGCCGTTGTTCCTGGATCGTCGTGCGCCAAGACTTACCGCGCAGCTCCGGCTGATAGCGCCACTTCAGCAAATGCCCCAGCAGCACCGCCAACCGATTCACCAGCTCCCGGCGTTCCTGACGGCCCATGCTCTCAATTTCCTCTGCAAGATTCTCCCAATCCAGTTGTGGCGGTCGCCATTCCCGCAGAATCGCCCCCTGCTGTTGGGTCCAAGCGTAGAAATCCGCCTCATAGTCGCTCATGACAGAAACTCCAAAAGCGCCGATTTATTGGCCCTGGCTGCCCCGATCATGCCCCGCGCCGCCGCCAGTTTCCGCAGTTGCGCCACATTCATCGACTGAATATCCCCATCAACCGACGGGGGTGCCGTTTCGACCGACGGCGGAGCGATCGCCGGACGCAGCGACTTTAAATAAGCAACCGGGTCAGGGCTCGCATCCGCCGCCCTGGCAATCTCCAAAATCGCCCCATGGAGCGCCTCCGGTAACCGCAACATCTTCGTTGGCAGCATCTTCCATTTCGGCTTCTGCCAGCCAGGGGGCGGCTCCTTCCCAGCGCCGTACCATCCAGTCAGCTTCTTAACCGAATTAGCTGAATCAGCCATAACCACCAATCCCCATATTTAATTGAATCAACTACGCTCTAAGATGAATCAACTACGCCACCAATGCCATCACCCCACCGGAGCGATCGCCCTCCATTCCGTCCTCCAGTCCTGGGTAAATAGATAGACAACAGCAGACAAATCCTCACCGGGGTTCCCCCGTCCTACTTGGCATCACTCTCACCGGGGCTCCCCCGTCGTCTTGAGCGGTCCTGCTGTGTGACTTGATGATATTGCCGATTCAGCTACACGTCAAGCTGATTCACCTACTTATCTCCATCTTGTTTCCCTTGACAGATTTAAATGATTCAGCTAGACTCGCAGAGTCTAGCCAAGGGGGCCGCCAACCACCCCTTTTAGGTGATTCAGCATTACAGCGATACAGAATATAAGGAAAGCAATCCCGCCCTCGATGCCGGGACGGTGCTCCCTACTCCGTAGTTGATTCAGCATTGGGGACGGCATAGCCCATCGCCTCAAGCAGCCCCACCAGTCGCGCGGTTAATAATTCTGTGGCCGCGCGATCGCCTCCCGCCCGCACCATTTCCTGAATCGCCCCCACCAGCAGCAGCACCGCCCCCCGGTCCACCTCCGCCGGTTTGGTGCCGTCTTTTTCAGCACCATCAATTACATTTCTTACCGCCTGATTCATTGCCGCCTTAGCCAGCGCATTAATTTGGTCGCTCAAACCACCGCCCGGACGGGATTCCAGCCACACTCGCACCTCATCATCGAGGTACACCGTAGCCCTAGAACGGTTCAGTTTCGGGCGGCCCCGCCCCCGGTTTGCCATCGCTTTATCCAAAATTGACCCCAGAAAACTAGCATATTCGACGCCATGAAGATAGATTCTGGCGTCATTTTCCACGAATCTAAGATTTATTGGCGTTGGGTATTGACATTAGCTGACGTCTTAAAATAATATCTGTGACATAGAAAAGGGGGCCGACAAGGCCCGCCGCTGATTCACCCAACGATCAAACCATGCAAATTGCACTTAACGACGGACGGACGATCGACACCACCACGGCCACCAAGGCCGAACTGCTCGACGCCGCCAACGCCCTGGGCATGACCACCGCCTACCTTTGCCAATTTGGCGATCTGCGGTTCCGGGAGCCCTGGCAACGGGCGGTGGAATCGCTGGCCACCGAACGGGCCAACCAACCCGAGCTACAACCCAGCCCCATGGCCGACAGCCCCGACGCGATCGCCGCCTATGAAGGATTTCGTCGGGCCACCTACAACGCCCTGCGGAAACACTTCGACGCCACCCGCGCCAGCGACTTCGCCACCGCCCTGGCCCGCCGCCAGTTCAACATGCCCCTGTCCGCCGCAGAACAGGAACTCATCACCCGCTATCGCGAGTGGTATGCCCGCAAGCAACTGGCAGGACGCGAACCAGAACGCGAACTAGCCACCGCCTAGCGGTTCCTATCCGGTTCGTTTCGGGGTTCGCTTCAGGTTCTCATCCGGTTCCTATCAACCCCGAAACGCCCACACCGCCACTAATTCACCCGGTTCCAATCCGGTTCTCGTTTGGTTCCTATCCGGTTTCAATCCGGTTCTTATCATGGCTGACTCCATTCACCAGACACACACCTACGGCGTGGCCCACGTCGCCACCGCCGCCGGGATCACCGCCACCGGGATCCGCAAAGTTCTCATCGATCGCATCAAACGCATCGCCCCCGACGCGATCGCCACTTTGGGCGAAAACGGGCGCGGGGTGATCTACGGCTTCACCGCCGAAGCTCTGGAAATCGCCGAATCCTATCGCAACCGGGGCATCCTCACCCCGGACCAATGGGAGGCCCAATATATCCAGCCCGTACAGGCTGAGGTTTGCCCCGAAACCACCGGTTCCGCCCTGGCGGTTCTGCCAAAGTATTTCCGCGATCAGGCGGACGTAGCCCTTGAGGTGGCCCGCGATGCCATTTGGGACTACCAAAACTCCATCGATGAGGAATTTCAAGCCGAACTACAGGCCGCCTATACCCAGGGCGAGCGCGAAGGGGGGATGCTCCTAAGCGCCAGAATCGCGGGCCGTCGGGCCGGTCTGGGAAAGCTGCAAGGCGATCGGGCGGCGGCTGCCCAGGGTGGCGCGTAATATGCCTGAGCCTCGCAACCCTGATCGGAGTGATCGGAGCGATCAGCCTGTGCATAAGCGCGGGATTGATCGGGAGATCCAATCCCAACACCTCGACCCCAACCTCCGGCGACGACTCACTCAGCAGCTACGCAACACCGGGGTACAACTCCCCGCGTCGTGGAAGCGATCCGACTGCTGACTGTAGGCTCGACCGCCGCAACTGCAGCTAGATGATTCACCTTTACCGCCCCCGGTCTGGGGGCTCCCATCCATGCCTAGAGATTTGTTGGAAATCCTGACCGCAGACGAGACGATCACCGCCGAAATGGACACGCTTCAGGAGCGGTTCAGCCAACTGAAAAACCAAAGGGAGGCGCTGGCCCGTGAGGCTACTGAAGAAATCAAGCGGCTCAACCTATCGCCGGATAGGGCTTTTGGGTCTGATGAGTATTGGGCGGTTGTGATCGTTCGTGGTGTGGCGATTCTGGTGAACGTTTACGACCGCCCATCGCGAGAAACACCGCCTTTGGAGCGCTTGAATTTGCAAACGTTCCCGACGGACCCAGACGCTTTCCCTTCTTAGGACAAAGATCGCCCCTGTTCCCTGCCACTAATTCACATCACCGGCCCCCGCCCTGGGGGCTCCCATCCATGAACAGCTTCGACCAACGCCTACTGATTGCGATCGCCGGGATTCTTGTCGCTGGCGTCTGGGTTCGCACCGTCCTGATGCCCATGCGCAGCCCCGCCAGAACCCAAGAAATCATCATCGAAGGGGTTAACGGCCAGATGGTCACCCCCGCGCCCGTCGCTCCCGTCGAACTCCCCTGCGAACAGGAGGCGATCATCCTATGAGCGCGATCGTCCCCATCAATCGCGGGCAGTTGCAGCAAGCCTACGGCGACAGCCCCGCCGCCCTCCCCTCCCATCGCACATGGGCACAGGATCGGGTGAATTGGGCCATGCAGCAGATTGCAGCCGGTGCCGCCGAGCGGGTGATCGAGGATTTGCAGACCCAGCAGGCCGCGATCGCCCGCCACTTCGAGAGCCGCCTGAACCAATTGGGCCTCACCGCCCAGCGGCAACAGGAGCTTTATAGCGCCCTGGCTGAAAATCAGGCCGCGATCGCCGCCGCCGTCGGCACCCTCACCACAGCCATCCACCAACAAACCGCCGCGATTCAGGACCACCGGCAAACCATGCAAGCGCACGGAATGGCCGTCTTGGACAATTCCAAGCGACTGGACCAACTGACCCAGGAAATGCGCCGATTGGCCGCTGCAACCGAGAACGCCGCGATCGTTCAGCAGGCCCAGGCGGACTTGCGACATCTCCCCCCTTCGACCGGCGGACGGGTGGATCACCACCACCACCACAGCGACAGCATGGGCTATGTAGGGCCGGTGATCGCCGCCGCCATGGCTGCCACCATCGTTGGCGCAGCAGTCTGGGGGCCGTCTAACGTTCCCCAACAGACCCAAATCCGCGTCCAGATGGGAGGCCAGTAGAAGCCATGACTGCCTCCTATGACGAGTCCTACGTTGCCCAGCAAGTCAGGCTGGCGAAAACCCTTGCAGATCAAGGCCATGACCGGGGCGCTAGAGACGCCATGGCCCGCGCTCTCAGCGCAATCCTCCCCCACCAATGGCCTACCCCCGATCACGTTGCCGAGGCTGGCTACGACGACATACACCTCCTAACGCTTCTCTCCGCTCTCGGTTTTGACGATCCCTCATCCCACTAATTCACCATGACCTACACCACCAACGGCCACACCCCCGGCGCTGAGCAGCGCATCGCGATCGACCCCGCCACTGGCCTTGCTATGGGCTACGCTCCAGCAGAAAACAACGCCCCTTTGAACCTCCCGCCGCCGCCCAGCGAAGCAGCACCCCCGCCCCCTCCAGCACCCGCACCGGCTCCAGCGCCAGCACCCGCACCGGCTCCAGCGCCAGCACCCCCACCGGCCCCAGCACCAGCGCCCGCCGCATCCAAGCCCACCATCGGGCAACGGGTGGATAATTTCGCCAGCCGTCTCTCCAAGCCGAAACCGCCCCAGCCCGCCGCGATCGCCTCTACCAACACCGTTGAGGTGGAACTGGTGGGGCAGAAGGTGGAACGGCTCACCCGCGAGGTGGCGATCGAGGTGGACGCGACCTGGTGGGGGAACTGGGTTAACGAGCCCAGCGGTCGCATTGTGGCCGGTGCCCTGCTGGGGTGGGGATTACGTCGGTGGATCCCCTGGCTTGCGGGGGCTGGCCTGTTCTCCGTGGCGTCCGGCGTCTCCCTTGGCGTGGCGATCATCATGCACGGCGATCGATTCGTGAGGCCCGCCACAGCCCAACGGGCAGGGGTGATCGTGATAATCGCCGCGATCGCCCTTCAAATCAGCCCGCCGCGCCCGAACTTCGCCATCCCCGAATGGCTCAACAATTTCCTGTATCCCCCAACCCAAGTCCGGTGATGAGCATCATTCAAATCCAAACCCAAGCCCATCAATGGGTGGGGGCGTGGCTATCGGCGGGCTTCACCCCGGATCGCATCCGCAAGGAAGCAGCGGCCCGAGAAATGCCAGAAGAGGCCCGCCGCGCGATCGCCGATGCCCTACTGGCCTACGCGGCGGATTGTGCGATCCGCCCCCAACATTCCCCGGAGGCGATCCGGGGGGCGCTGGCCCGGTTGGCAGCCGGTGGTCTCGATTTATCCGATCTGCGGCAATGGTGCCGCCAAAACCTTAACCGGGCCGATCTGGACGTGGCCGAAAGGCTGCTGAAAAACGAGGAATCCCGCCGCGCCGCCCTGCCCGCCGCCCGCCCTGACGCGATCGCCCCATGGTCCGTCCTGTTGCCCCAGGGCGATCGCTTCAAGCACGTCCTGATCTTGGGGTCCACCAACGGCGGCAAAACCTGCCTGACCGAATGGCTAGGGCACCAACAGCCCGGATTCGTGCGGGTGCTGACCACCAAGCGCAAGGCGACCCAGTGGAGGGGGATGGAGGTGATCGGCCACCCCCGCGATTACGCCGCCCTCAAGGTGGCATGGGAGGCGCTCATCTCCGAAATGGACCGCCGCCTAGGGTTGATCGACCACGCGGGTACGGCCTATCAGCACCTCAATGTGTTGGTGGACGAATTGCCCGCTCAGGCGGCGAACCTGGGAAAAGATCATCAGCACTGGCTATCCACCCTGCTACGCGAGTCGCGAGAGTCCCTGATCCGGCTGTTCGTTTTGGTCCAGGGGGGGCAGTTGAAGACCATCGGGCTCGAAGGGGAAAGCGACCTTAAGGGATGCCTGCACTGGGTCCGATTGGGCAAATTCGCCCGCAGCCATGCCCAAAAACTCTATCGCGATGGCCTGTGCGATCGCGCGGCCCTCGACTGGGTTTTACAGCAGCGCTACCCGGCCACGATTGACGACGCGATCGCGGAGGTGCCGGACCTCACCCACTGGCAACCGGGCACCGCGTCCCACACCTTCCCAAGCCCTTCCACTGCTGAAGCGTTCAGAAGCCACGGAAGCCCTGTGGTAGTAGGCGCTTCCACCATTTCGGTCCCTTCCCAGGAAGCCGACGTAGACCCGCAAAAGCTGCAAACGGTTCGGCTTTTGATGGGGTCGGGGGTCAGCAAAACCCGCGCGATCGAGCAGGTGTTTGGCTGTTCTGGGGGCCGACAATTTCAGCGGATTTCGTCGCTGCTGTAGGGCGCGATCGCCTCACCATCATCACCACCATCGGGCGGGGAGTAGGCGCAATCCACCCCCCGCCTTTTCAATGCGCGGCCACTGGCAGCAGCCCCCCGCTCCACCCCCTTCCGGAACGGGGGCCAAGCCATCAACCAAGCCAGCAAACCGCGCATGGGGTCACCCCTAGACGTTCGGGATCATGTACTCGCAGTAAAGGGCCAATTGCCCCGCCGTCGCGCCATTCCCCGTGAAGCCGACAACCAACTCCGCCCCGGACGCCTCCATCACCTTGGGCGCAAGATCGATGATCGTGCCTGCGCTGTTGTCAATGCTCGCAAAGTTCACATCAAGGAACTGGGTCAGGTTGCCCGTAATCCCCAGCGTCAGGCGCGGCGGGGTGCTGAATCCGGCGTATTGGGTTTTGATCGCCATCCGCAAGCGCCAGATTTCAGCCTGCGGGGGCAGCGTGACCCAGGCATTATCGCCACTGGCAAACTGAACGATTTTCTTCTCGACTTTGACGGCCCCAGCGGCCAGCGTCGCCAGGGGGACAAAGCCAAGGTTTTCGCCTTGGGCCGTCAGTAGGCTCACGGTTTCAGCAGCGGGAGCAGTGGCGGGGAAGCGTAAGGCGTAAGATGCCATCATCGTGTCGCGTGACAGCAGCTTGACGCCGTAATCACTGCCCAACTGTCCGGCTTCGGGGCCACCTGCCAAAATCATGATTCCACCACCCATCTGGTTCGGGAGGGAATCCATTGCGTAAGCATGAACGGGGCCAGCGTAGATCCCGCCGCCATTAGCGATTTCGATCCCTCCACCTGCTCTGGTGAAAATAGTGGATTCTCCCGCAATGGAAAACTCTGGTTTGGTGGTGCCGTCGAGATCGGCGAAAAACTTGGACATGGATTAAAACCTTGTGCGAGGGGGTGGACTCGCTCCCCGCGATCGCGCTGAAAGTGTGGCGAGGCGATCACCCCTCCAGTCTAAATCACTCCCATTGGATTTCCAGCAAGATCGCCCCATCCGGTGCGGCCATGGTCATCGTCGCGATCGCGGCCACATCCGCCGGGAACAGAGCCGGATCCAGGGGAATCGTCCCCGTACCCCCATCCGGATCTGTAGACCACGCCCCGCCAAACTCCCCAAACCGGGCCGGATCCCCTTCTACCCCCAGCGTGATGCTCACCGGCACCTCAAAATACAGCCCCTCATTGACCTCAAGGCGAATCGAATAGGCCGCGCGGCCCCCAGGAATCACCCCGAGCGATCGCACCAACTCCGTCTCTTCCGTCTCATCTGCCGATTCTAGGAACACCGCCGCACTCCCAGGGCCGGGGGGAGGCACTGGCACCGGCACGGGTGACGGCGTGGGCGAAGGACCGGGCGTGGGCGAAGGACCGGGCACAGGTGATGGACCGGGCACAGGCGAAGGACCGGGCACAGGCGATGGCCCCGGCACAGGAACCGCCCCCACCTCCGTGATCGCCGCCCCTTGCACCAGGATCGCCCCCGCCCCCTCACCGCTCCAGCGCAGCACCAGGCGATCGCCCGATTCCAGCCGCGCACTCGGGTGAAGCCCCACCGTCCCCCCCGCCGTCGCCGCCCACACCGGCATCGCCCCCACCAGCCGCTCAGTGCCATCCGGCGCGATCGCCCACACCTCCAGCCCCGCCGTATCCTCCCGCACCGACAGATAAATCTCCGAGACCAGCAGCGGCCCCGCCGCCACCAACACCTCAATCTCAACCGGATCGCCCGTATCAAACGCCAGCGTCGCCAGATCCGATCGCCCGGACCCCACCGCCGCGCCCCCACGGCCCCCATTAATCAGCCGCACACCAGGGTAAATCGTCACTTGCAGACCTCCCCATGGATGGTCACCGGCCCACCCGGCGCGATCGCCGTAATCGCCCCCAAATATTCCGGCCCAATTTCAAGCGTCCCCCCCGGAGCCAGCGGCAGCCCCAGCCCCGGAGACGCCAGCGGCCCCCGGTTGATCCAGCACACCACCTCCCCCTGATTCGCCAACAGCACCGATTGCCGTTCAGCATCCGCAGGCGCGATCGTCGTCCGAAATTCCCCCACCGTCCACGCCATAGGCGAACACTGTTTCAATGCCATCGGACGGGGTTGAGCTTCCTCGTGGACCTCAGCCGTAATCAAAACCTTATCCTCAGCCCCAGGGAGCCCATACCCCACATCCGTCATTTTGGCCCCCAACTCCACCCCAAAACCCAGCCCATAGGCCACGTTATCCGACAAATATTTCAGCAAATCCACCGTGTAATAGGGGATCGATTCATGGTTTTGGATCGAGCAGGTTACGACTTCCTGCCAATCGCTACCCGGAACCCGCAACAGCAGATCCAAATGCGCCCGCGCAGATTTCCAAGAAATATCCCGCGCCAGCAAATATCGCGATTCCCTTGACGGAAAATCATCGCTTGGAGTAGGCGGAACAATCGCCGGTAGGCTACGGATTCGCACCCGTGCCGTTAGGCTTTTCACCAATCCGTAATAATGCGAAATCGGCAAATCCCACCCTTCACCAGGGGTATAGACTAAAGTAGGAGAAGACCCTTGAATCCGCACCAATCGATTGCTAATTCGGCTGTAAGTTGTCATGCCCCTCGCATTACCTCCCCAATCCCGTCCTGTAGTGCGTCCTTTGGATTTCTACCTTAATTTAGCGCCCCCTTCCATGCTTCGGCGCATGTTGCCCAGCGAAGTAGAAGTAGCTTGGAAGAAATTTGCAAAATCCCGCCGTCACCCCTTTTGGGATATCACCCTCCAGCGCCCCGCTGGCCCTTACGATCAGGGGGGTTCTTAGGTGGGAGTCCCTGAGTGGTTCGCAGGTATTTCTGAGGGTGCATCGGCCCTACAGGCGGCGCTTTCCGATCCCGATCAAGCGCTGACCTTTGTCAAAGACGCCGTAGATATGGCGGACTTGATCCTACCTGGGGATGGCCTAACTGTTCCCATCGGCCCCTTCGAGATTGAAATTGAATCAGTTGAGGGCGAAAAGGACTGGCTAGAGCCCAATTCCCCCGGTAGCAACTGGTATTCCGATAGAACCGGCGACCCCCCAAGCCCCTTCGACTGTGAACGGTGGCCCAACTCGCCATTCTGTCAGAGCGTCCTAGATACCGTTAAGGAGGGATGGTTTGGGATTGGCGTTTCAATCTCGATTTCCGAGAACGAAATTTGCATCAATCCCACATTCACTATCGCGTTTTTCACAATGCCGATGGGGAATTTTTGCTATCGGCGGACCCCAGAAGAGGAACCGGAGCCCGAACCCCCAACGTTTAACGATCAAGACGGCCCTCTCTGTACGGGGTGCTTACCGCCAACCAGGAAACCGGCCCTCTGGGGTTTATATGATTACAGTCGATCCTACTGGGTTGTCGAGTCTGTCCCAGTGTTTGATCGAATGACCAATACTTGCAGCATGACCCCCCCTCAGCAACAGGGGATAGATCACGTTGGCAGTGGAACCTTTGGCGGCGTGTGCCCCCCTGCTAGGAGCTTGCCGCTGCGTAGGATTATTCAAGGGGATTTTGATTTAAAAGATCCTGAAAACCAAGTCCGCTACCAATACTGGGTTAACGATTTTCCGTTCCGCAGATTCTCAAATTGCACCGCCATTGTCTTTAGTAAATTCCAAAATGTCGTAAGAGACCCTGAACGTAAGTATGGCGTTCGCGTCATTGACACCAGGACATCATCGGGTGGCCACGATCAAATCGACTCCTACACGCAATATTTCTGGAAAGCATCGGACGATCTAGCGGATCGGGTCGCGGCCATTCGGGTAAATTCTGAGTATTCAACTAGGCTAAGGCCAATCCCGCGAGAAATTACCGGCACCTACTGGAATGGCTTTAGAAATGTTCCCTATAATTGCGGAACCTCTAACAAATATTGGACTGATGTTGTTAAACGAGTTGTGGCCCCTGCTGTCGTCGAGACGGGTGATCGCCGCCGCCCAGAACCCCCGCCCTTAGACCGGAGACCTGAAGATATGGGATGTTGTCCAGAAACCCAAGACCAATTGCAGTGGTTGGTCAAAAAGTTGGGCTTAAATCGCCTGCCTGTGGCGGCGACGGAATCTATTACTGCGGATGAAGAAAAAACGATCCGACTGGATAGTTTGGTGGAGTTGGTTCACCACGGCGCTAAGTCTACCCTGGAGGTGCTGGGGGAATGGCCGGTCAAGATCGAGATTCGCACGGATGAGGGGGAGGAATCAGGTGAAATCAAGCTCCCCAACGTGGCGGAAACCCTCGCGGAACTGTTTGGTCTGGAGTTTGGCACGTCGCGCGATTCTGATGCTGCCTATGCCGCCGCGATCGCGGGCTTAGGCGTCTCCAGTTCAATCCTGTCCACCCTGATCTCAACCCTGGACCGTGTTGAAGCCCTCAGCGAGTTTGTGGGAGGGCGCGTCAAAGCAGTTACCCGCGAATATGAATTGCCGTTTGATCCATTCGCGGACCCTGGCACTACTTCCCAAGAGAAGCTGTTTACCCGAACCTTGGTCAAGACTGAAGGCTGGGAAAACGATGACAAGCTGGTTTTAGCCACCCTTGTTTCAGAGATCAGGGAACAAATCAAACTTTTAGAAGCGGTGTTTGTAGAGCGAGGCCATCCAGAACAGTTGATGGGGCGTCTTCAAAAACTTGCAGATTTAGCCAAAGGGGTCGTTTCCGCATCGGAAATGCCAGAAGAAGACAAGAGTTGGCGGCAAACGGTCACTGAATTGGAGACACAGGTTAACACTTACCTTGAAGCTAATGGAATGCAAAAGGTTAAGCTCAACATCAAAGGACAAATGACCGACACGCCGAAAGAGGATCCCAAGCCATGAGTTTAACTTTGGTCAAGTCGGCTTTGGCTTCCAGAACCATTCGCAAGGCTTTGGGCGGAGAAAAGGAAAAAAGCGGCATTAGGTTGATTGATCTGCGGTCTCAGATCAAAGTTAAGGAAGGGGACGAAGAAAAGAACGTCATACAAAAAATATGGAATTTTTTCAGCGGTGCCGGTGGCTGGTTAATGGGAGCCCTCAAGGGGCTTGTTAGCCCAATCGCCTCTTCCCTCGGGGGGCTTTGGAGTATGGCAACCCAAGGTGTTTATCAGTTGTTCTTCTTCGATTGGAATGTATCAGATGAACAAATTGATAAGCAAATTAAAGCGGCATGGGAAGCAGCGGCGGGTGCCCTAGGCGAGGCGGTTGGCTATGCTTTGGGTGGGGGGCTCAACATTGGGGCGAGCACCCTGATTCCCAAAATTGGGCCATCTGTTGCAGCTTATGCCTTGGGAGAATTTACAGAAGAGGCTTGGGCGGAATTTAAGGGGGCCTTTAAGACAATCATGAATACAGCGGCCCGAACGGCGGGGTTGCTGGCCTTTAAAGGGGCACGCTTTTCTATCAAGGCCATTGGTGAACAGTTGCCATTGCCAGAAAGTTGGAAAAAGAGTCTTCGATCATGGGGGGATGGCAAAAAGCCATTTATTGTCTACAAGGCTGTTGAAGAATGGATTGAAAGCAATTTTGATGGGATGCTCGAAAAGTTTTTGGTGGGCAAATGGGAGGGTTTTTTTGAAGGCTGGATGGAGACGGGGATGATCGTCGCGGGGGCCATTGATGCCACCTTGGCGGCGATGAAGGCCCAGAAAGATCAGGGCGGCACACCCCGGACCCTCGAAATTGACCTGTATCCCAAGGAAGACAAGGCCGGATCGGAAGGCTCGGGCGATAAGGATGATAAAGGCGGCAAGCCTGAGCAGGGCAAGGTTCTGCTGAATGCGCCCCAGCCGCTGCTGAAGCAAATGGTCTACTCCACCTTGGCGCAGCATCAGATATTGGGCGATCGCAGCGTTGGCCTACTGGTGGGCCAGCCCGCCGAGGAGTTTGTGGCGGCGCGGCTGCTGACCCGGCAATTGACCCTTGTATTCCGGCGCGGGGCCAGCAAGCCGCCCTGGAAAGACGGCACCAAAACCGCCGGAACCACCACCGTCACCATCCCCAACCCCAAGGTGGGCCTGAGTTGGAACAACATCAAATCCGCTTGCAGCAAGTGGACATGGGGCGAGTTTGAGGCGTCCTGCTTGCTCAGTTCGGGGCGGATCCTGAAGGTGCGCGGATCGTCGCCAGACGAAGCCAGGGATAAGGCGAAACAGCTATTGGCGCTGTCTTCGGACGAATACCACGCCATCAATGTCACCCAGGAAATGGAGCGCCACCCCGAACTCAAAAAGCGGCCCCAGATCGCCTATCCCGCGCGGGGGACGCTGTTGGTGCGGCGGGCCAGCACCACATTGGAAGGGCGCACGGACCTGAAGGGCAACCGCTGGACTGAAACGCCCGTGCATTTTGACCTGTGGCCCGACAGCGAGCCGCCTGGGCTCGAACCGTTCCCCTAACCCCTAGATCGCCATGGACCTCAAGCTGTTTCCCCGTTTATCCACGCGCAGCCGCCGCGCGATCCAGCGGACGAAGAAGCGCGGCGGCGATCCGTATGTTTATCGGCCACGCGGCACCTTGATGGCTCGGTTGGCG
This sequence comes from Cyanobacteriota bacterium, assembly GCA_022402445.1. Taxonomy (GTDB): domain Bacteria; phylum Cyanobacteriota; class Cyanobacteriia; order CACIAM-69d; family CACIAM-69d; genus MS008. The sequence goes on from JAKRSF010000009.1 coordinate 109,013, forward strand.
CAAGAAACGGGCATGTCGGTGACCGAGGTGTATCGCCAACTTTTGAGGGAGCGCGAGGTGCTGATACGGGGCCGTTGAAATTTTTTTTGGGGGCACCGTGCTAAGGATCGCTTAAAGGATATTCTTAGCACATACGCCCAACGACGCAGCCAGACCCCTTGCCATACAAGGGATTGGGGCGCTATTGATTGGTTAGTACAGAAAACAAACCAATCCCTCCCCATGACTGCCCCTACCGCAATTTTTCCGAGCTACGCCTTCGATGGTTCCGTCATTTCCCTCAGCCTCGCCGATCTGTCCGGCTTGACCGCCGCCGAAGCGGATGCAGCGACGGGCGACGGGCGAAAAGTGGCATTCGAGCTGGTCCGGCAGATTCAGGCCCGCATTGCAGCAGCGAACCCGGCTCCGGTGGGCGTGACTGCCACGAAAAACACGCCGACCGGCCTCACCGCGACCACCGTGCGGCAGGGCTATAACTTCAACTTCGACCTGGATATTTCCGCGTCGGATGTGGTTAACGCTTCCTAAGCGTGGGTAAGTTCCCCGGCCTGAAAACCGGGGTGACTTCATTTGTTTTGCTCATTTCTTTTGGTGGTTAACCATGCCTATCCGTCGCGATCGCGAATTCTGCTACGTGATGATTAAAGCTCGACCTGATGGCTCCGATGTTCTGCCCTATGGCTTTATGAGTGGAGCCGACGCAGGGGATCGAGCAGCTTTGGGTCAAGCCGTTGTCGGCTCGGCTACTATTACCACAGGGATTCCTATCGTGTTTGGAGCCAACCGGCCCAAGCCTGCTCGAATGACTAAGGTAAAGGCAACGGGATCGGAGAGTAGCTTTGTCGCCTTTGCTAACGTCGCAAGCGCCAAGGCTGCGGACTGGATGATTACATCTCCGGCGAAATATGCGGTTCCTCGCACAACTAAAAAACAAGTTGCTGTGTTTGTTGAGACCAATGGTCTATCATCCGACGGCGCAATTCAAGTACGCCTGGATGATGGATAAAGGCGATGTGCAAGCATTTGGGTCGCAGCTTGGCATCAAAACTGTTGGAGCCAATGATGATGTTGCCTTTGGGGTGAACCGCCCGAAACCCGCAAATCTTGCCACAATTGTTTCGGGGCGTTCGACCGGATCGTTTGTGGGCGATGCTCAATACGATAATGCCGTAGTTCAAGGAACTTGGGTGGTTCGTAAAGCAGCACAACCGCCCAAATAAGTAACATGATTATCCTTCCCGGCGATCCGCTTTTTGATTTGACCTTGGCGACAATCCCGCCACCTGGATCGCGAGGGGTGGATTTTCTGGTTGCTGACTCGGAAAGTGGGATTTTACGGCCTGCCAACTATGCAGACTTAGTTGAATACATGGAGGGCGGTGAATACGAAAAACGGATGTATGCGATAGGCGATTCAGCCGATCCTGAAGAATCGGCTTGGATTGCCAGCCAGGAGGAACAGGATGGATGGCCTTTATTGGGCTGACGTGGCACTACTCCATCCAAGTCCGAACGAATGGCGCGAGACGGATTCCCTGAATGAGATCATTTTCGGCGATTCGATTCGGGTGATCTTTGAATCAGATTTTGGTTTTCAACCGACCTATCGCCTTGGGCATGTTTGGATGCGCCAGGTGTTCAATATGCCCGCCCGGACGGTTACGCAAGCGTTTCGCCTGTATCCAAAGCCTGAGCCGATGGTGCTGACGCTGGACACACCGGCAGTCATCAAGGGCACCGCCTGGGACGTACTGCGGTGGCTACAGGTTAAGCAGGGGGGGCGATATGGGCCGTTTTTTCCCCTCCGTTTGCGGGTTCAGCAGCTACGGATCATTGATCCTGATGCGTTTGAATGGCCTCCCGCCGATCCTTAACTCTTTAACCCCTGATTCCTGGGGTGCGCTGGCGATCGCGCGGCCCCAGGATGACTATTGATCGCCATGCTCCCCGTCTGGCTGCCTGTGGCGGGTGGCCAGACCCCACCCCGCAGGATCGCGCCATGCAAAGCTTTCTGAACAATTTCAACGAGCGCTTGAGGGATCTTGAGGATCGGTTGGGCGAGCAAATGCAGGCCATGGAAACGCGGCTGGGTGAGCGAATTGGAAAACTTGAAATACTGATCAATGGATCCGGTGATAGTTTTTTGGCAGTATCCTCGCGGGCCAAATCCGAGATCAAAGCCCTGGCATCGCGGCAGACGGAATTACGTGAAGAGGTGAGGCAAAACCTTGCGCGACTTGAGGAGTTGGAGTCTTTGCGCGGCCAAATTCGTGAACTGAAGCGGATCGCCTCGATCGCCCACATGGTCACCCGAACACCGGGGGGGCTTTATACCTGGTCAGTGCTTTTTATCGGGCTTCTGCTGGTAGTCGATTCGTTTGTGGTGGCTTTTGGCTTTGATGCGATCGTCCGGGGGCTGCTGGGGCTGTGAGCGGAAGCGGACGATCATCTCCAGAAAGTAGAGCAGGTGCCACAAGGGGATCCACATCAGCAGGGCGAACGCCCCCGCTACGCCAGCCACCTCGTCATCTTGTCCACCGAACAAGGCGATCCATGGCAACATCGCCAGGGCCAGGGATCCCCAGAGGGCCAGCCAGCCAAACAGGGCTTCCCACAGGCTTTCCGAGGTGAAGGGAACGCGCCAGCGGCTCCAAAGCAGGTTCAACCCTCTCATCAGCAATTGGTGACCGATGAAAATGGCTGCGATGCCCAGCAGCGTCCCAAAGGCGGTCATGGCTCCGAACAGGGCGATCGCTTCCTGGGGAGTCTCGACGGTGCCGTAGACGCCTTCGGGGGCTTGGGCGAAGGGAACCCAGTAACCCACAGCGATGCCGCCTACCACCACCAGCATTCGCCCCCAGATGATCGGCAGTGCCTTGAATACGTTGAACTTCATGGGGGCCTCTGGACGATGATCTCTGTGCTTATTGTCCCCCGCGATCGCGCAGAATTGGTGAGATGGCCCAGGTCCATTCCCAACGTTCCCGGCGGTGGTTTTGGCCCCTTTCCCTTGGGGGGATCCCCCCTCGTTTTTGGGCGAGTTTGCGCGCGGCAAAAATCCTCACGCTAGAAGGGCCGGTATTTGGTCGGTCTGGCGTTTGCCCCTTGGGCTGAAAATCCTCGTGTCGGCGGTTCAAGTCCGCCTCCTGGCATTCTCTAAAACCCATATCCCGCAAGGGTTTGAGCACTTCTAGCTCAGACACGCTCCTGCCTGTCTGGGAATAGGGACTCGGTGGGATTTTCGGTGCGGTTCCGGACGCTGAAGGGCTCTAAAATTCCATGGACTTCCGCGCGATCGCGTTCAGCCCCAAAGTCAAGGCCCGTGGGGGGTGTCGGCCTTTGAAGGGTGCGGGAGATGCGCGATCATTTGGCCCTTGGCCCTTGCCCTGCCGAGGTTCTGGCTAGCGGGGTGCAACGCCTCTAATTGTCGTAAGGCGTTGAGTCTCCGTTGAGCGCCCCATGAATGGCGATGCGCCAAACTGGAACTGTGCCAAACCTCCGATCATCGCAAGGCGCTGAGCACACCCATGACAGCCAAAACCATTCCAGCCAACACCTACGAAACCGACTTTCACGACTGGGCACAGCAGCAAGCTGAACTGCTGAAAGCTAGGCGGTGGGAGGATATCGACCTAGAAAACCTGATCGAGGAGATTGAGGGATTGGGGGCATCGAAACGGGACGCACTGGTTAGCCAGATCGCACGGCTCTACCTGCACCTTTTGAAGTGGCACCATCAAGCCCATCGGCGATCGCGCTCCTGGGAACTCTCCATTAAGGATGCGCGGATTGAGATCACGGACCTGCTAGCGGATAACCCCAGCCTTAGAGCCCGATTGCCAGAACTCATCGCCAAGGGCTACAGCAAAGCGCGCAGACAGGCGGAAGCGCAGACGGGCCTTGCGATCGATTGCTTTCCCCTTGAACCCGCCTTGGGTTTTGAGCAGGCCATGGTGGTGGATTTTATGGCGCAAGACGGCGCGAATGGGTAGGGGCGCGATCGCGACGCCCTGGCTGATCCGCCTCATTCCTATCCATTCAACGGACCAGACAAGTGACCAGAGGGCAGCGCAGCGGAAGCAAAGGGCTACACTGGCCTAGGGTTTCCCTTAGGAAAGGAACAACGATCGCGTGGCGGCAGCAGTCTGGATCGTGTTAGCCATAAATGGCGCATTGAGCATCGTCCTCTGGGCGATCGCCCTCATCCTGTGGCGTTTACGGACCACCCTCGCCCAGGTCACCGCCTCCCTAGAGGCCGCCGAGCGGGGTACCCATGGCGTCCTGGGCAACGCCCCCGAAGCGATCGCCATTGGTCAAACCAGCATCGCCCAGTTGCGGCGGTCCCTCCAGGAGCTAGGCCCCAGCTTCGAGCCCCTGCGCCGCTGGCTCAACATCGCGAGCCTCGCCCTGTCCCTGTGGCAATGGCGATCGCGCCGGGGTGGCCGCTGACGAACCCACTGCGCAACTCCAGGTCAAGAATCGAGGGTTTAGGGACGCAGCGGATGGGGGGGAACCCCTAGCTTTGCGGTACCCTGACTCCAGAGGGGCCATCCCTCAAGACTTGGATCCTTCCTCAGCGCTAGATCTTTTGAGATCTCTTACAGATCGGAACCATGGCAAAACATCAGTCGGGCGCATTTCTGGGGGGACTGCTGGCGGGGGCGGCGGCGGGTGCCCTAGCGGGGCTGCTGCTGGCTCCTCGGCGGGGCCGCGAAACGCGCAAGCTCCTGGCCAAGTCCGTCGATGCCCTGCCGGAGTTGGTGGAGGATTTGGCGACGACGGTGCAACTGCAAGGGGGGCGGCTGTCGGCGACGGCGGCCCAGCGCTGGGGCGGTACCCTTGACCGGCTGCGGGAGGCGATCGCGGCGGGCATCGAGGCGACCCAGGTATTAGATGAGGAGGCGGATCGCGAGGCGGACCCCAGGGCTTCGACGGGCGATCGCCAGCGGCGCTACCCGGATCTGGCCGATCGCGGCGGCGCACCCCAAGAAACTGACGCGGCGACGGAGGAAGACTGGGGCGATCGCGACGGGCCATTACCATTAAAGGATGGGCCATTGAAAAGCGCGTCGGTGAAACGGGCGACGGATCCCGCGATCGCCGACGGGGACTGGAGTGAGCGGTGATGGTCGATCCCCTGTTCTGGCTTGGGTTGTCCCTGCTCATTGTCAGCGTGAGTTTGGCCGTGGCGATCGCCGTGGCGATTCCGGCGCTGCAAGAGTTGGGCCGCGCCGCCCGCAGTGCGGAAAAGCTATTTGATACCCTCGCGCGGGAGTTGCCGCCCACCCTGGAGGCGATCCGCCTAACGGGCATGGAAATCAGCGACCTGACGGACGATGTGACCGAAGGAGTGCAAAGTGCGGGCCAGGTGGTGCGCCAGGTGGACCGGAGCCTAGAGGGGGCCAAACGGCAGGGGCGGCGGCTGTCCCATTCGGCGCGGCGGACCCTCGTTGGGGTTCAGGCGGCGTGGCAGAGTTTGACGAAATCGAACCGGCGGCGGCAACCGGAGCGGCGGCTGACGGGGCGCGATCGCCCGATTGATGAACGCCACCAACTGCCGGGGGATGCGCCGCCGTTGCGATCGCCCCTGCCGGAGTCGGAAGAGGATTAGGGTTTTGAGAGCTAGGGTTTGAGGATTGGGCATTGGTGATGGCGCGATCGCCGGGGCATGGGGCGTCCCTGGACAGCGGGGCTCGGGTGGCGACCTGGTTGCGGGGCCAGCGTTTGCCGTTTGATTTGGCGGAACTGCCGTCGGAAACGGTCCTGGTGGGCGGTGCGGTGCGCGATGCCCTGCTGGGGCGATCGGGGACGGGGCCGCTGGATTTGGATTTTGTCCTGCCGATGGCGGCGGTGGAAACGGCCCGGAATTTGGCCCAGCGCCATCGGGCGGGGTTTGTGCTGTTGGACCGCGATCGCGCGATCGCTCGGGTGGTGTTTGCCAATGGCGACACGGCGGACTTTGCCCAGCAGATGGGGGCGGATTTGACGGCGGATCTGCGGCGGCGGGACTATACCCTCAATGCGATCGCCTATCGCCCCGATGATGGACAGGTGATTGATCCGTTGGGGGGCCTCGCCGCGATCGCCCAGGGCCACATGCAAATGGTCCATCCCGATAACCTGCGCGATGATCCCCTGCGGCTCCTGCGGGCCTATCGCCAGTGCGCCCAGCTTGGGTTCGCGATCGCCCCCGATACAAAACCTTGGCTCCAGAAATTAGCGCCCCACCTGGCCACCATGGCCGGAGAACGGGTGCAGGCGGAATTGAACGCCCTATTGGCCGCCCCCCACGGCGATCGCTGGATTCGGCAGGCGTGGCAGGACGGGTTATTAAAGCATTGGCTCCCCCACCTGAGCGCCGAAAGCCTGGACCACCTCGAAGCGTTGCAGCGGGTGGCCGACCGCCTCGGCGATCGCTGGCCCGCCTTCCGAGACGAATTCTATGGCCCCGAACCCGATCACCGTTGGGGACCGTGGGCGATCATGGCCCGCCGCGCCCTGGCCGTTGGCCCCGATCCCGCCGCCGCCCAGGTCACCCTAGAGACCCTCAAATATAGCCGCGCCGAAATCCGCACCGCGATCGCCCTGCTCGACAGCCTCCCCGCGATCGCCCCCCTGGGCACCGGCCACCCCCTCAGCCCCCGCCAGCACTACGACCTATTCCAGATCATCAAAGACGCCTTCCCCGCCGCGATCGGCCTGTGGCTCGCCATCGGCATCGATCCAGATCGCCTCCTGCCCACCCTCGATCGCTGGCACCGCCCCAACGACCCCATCGCCCACCCCGTGCCCCTCCTGAGCGGCAAAGCCCTCATGGACCAGCTCGATCTGCCCCCCGGCCCCACCGTCGGCGCGCTGCTCTACGCGATCGCGATCGCCCAGGCCGAAGGCAAAATCCAGACCCCCGATCACGCCATCGAGTTCGCCCGCACTTGGCTCCTTAACCCAACCAAAACCCAGTGATCGTGGTCGGGAACCGATGCGCTATGCTAGGTAGGCTGAACGGGGATTTTGAACATGGCAAAACGCCGCAACCTAAAGAAAGAAAAAGCACAACGTAACCTGGCCTACGCGCGGAAGTTCCGCAAACGTTCCAACAGCCGCAACTATCGCAACCGTCGCCCCGCCAACGCCACTGACGGCAACGGCGAGAACGGAGAAGACGGCGACGACGCCCCCAAGGAATAGACCTTCTGCCTAGGGTGGGCGCACCGAAGCCGGAACTATTCGGCCTGCGAACCCATCCCAGTTGCTGTAGCGGCACCTCACCCCTGGCGCGTCTTGTGGATTGATTGAGGTGCCTCTGCGCTTAATGAATGAATGAACACCCCCGCAAAAACCGTCTGGGCATGTTTCCGCTCTTCTATTCAGACGAGTTTTTAGACCACGATACGGGCCTTGGTCACCCGGAACGGGCCGATCGACTCCGGGCGATCGTGGCCCATCTCCGGGGTTCATCCTTGGCGGCGGATCTGCAATGGCGAGAGCCCATGGCGATCGCGGGGGCTCTAGAGCGGCGGCTGATGGCGGCGGTGCGGCGGGTCCATGATGGGCAGTACCTCGACGACTTGCAGCAACTGGCCGAACGGGGCGGGGGCCGCATTGATGCCGATACCCCCGTGTCGTCCCGCAGCTATGCGGTGGCCCTGTTGGCGGTGCAGGCGTGGCTAGAGGGGTTTGATGCGGTGCGGCGTTCCGGTCAGCCCGCCTTTGTGCTGGCCCGTCCGCCGGGGCACCATGCGGTGGCCGATGGGGGCATGGGCTTTTGTTTGCTCTCGAATGCGGCCATTGTGGCCCGCGACGCGATCGCCACGGAGGCCGTTGAACGGATCGCGATCGTGGATTGGGATGTGCATCACGGCAACGGCACCCAGGATTTGGTGGTGAATGAGGCGGCGATCGCCTACTGTTCGATCCACCAGTCCCCCGCCTATCCCGGCACCGGCTACCCCTGCCGCGATGACCATGAGCACCAGTTGCTCAATTTGCCCGTCGCCGCTGGCAGCACCATCGAGGATTACCGCAGTCGGTTCCGCGATCGCATCGTCCCGTTCCTCAAGGATTTCAATCCTGACGTGATCCTCGTGAGCGCAGGCTACGATGCCAACCGGGCCGACCCCCTCGCCAGCGTCAATCTAGCCCCCGAGGACTACGGCGAACTGACCCACTACCTGCTCGATGTCACCCCCCGGCTTCTGTTTGGTCTCGAAGGCGGCTATGACCTCAATGCCCTCGCCGCCTCCGTTGAAGCCACCATCCATGCGTGCATCTCCCGCGATCGGCCCCAGACGGTCCCCCACTTCGCCCCCGATCCGAGTCCTGGATCCTAGATTATTTCTGTGATCGCGCGAAACCTCCAAGTCCGTAGCCTAGAATGGGTAGAAGCCCAGACATGGGTACGGAAAAGGGAGCGCCCTCGGCTAATGCTACTCGCTCCGTTGGTCGGTTCTGGGGAATCGCAGGGGCGGGAACTGCCAAGGGGCAAACGGTTCTAGCGTTGGACCGCGCCTAGAACCGGGTCGAATTACCATCTCATTGCGAGGCAAACTATGCTACACCGCAAGGTCTATCAACTCTGCTGTGATGGCCATGAGGTCTGTATCTTCCTGCGAGATCAGCAGCGCTGGATTGAACGCGCGAAGATCCTCGACATTGAGGGGGATTTAGTGACCCTGCGCTATGAAACGGAAGAGGATGATGAAACCTGCGCCTGGGAAGAAATGGTGCGCCTCGAAAGTATTGGTTCAGTAACGCGCAAGCTGGCTTCGGTCCCTCGCCGCAATACGGAAATTTTGGTGGCGGACGATTGCCCGGAAGCGGAACAAATCCGAAATTATCCGGAGTTTGACGCGGATAAATAATTCGAGGGATAGCTTGGGCTAGATCCAAATCCGGTTGGGATAGGGAATAGCTCATCATCCTGGGGGTGTGGTTCCAGTGGGGATCATGCCCCTTTTCGTGGCGGTCTGGGTCTGTGGCTGAATATCCAGCGGTCTTTTATATTAGATTTGATTGCTGATGCGACTGAGATGCCGGAAGCGGGCGGTCTGGCGATCGCGATCAAAGAGCCTGGGTGGCTGTGCGTCCATAACTCTAGCTGCGGCAAAAGCCCTGCAATTGGGGGTATTATCCCGCAGGTGCAGGATAACTACGTAATACCGGACTTAGGCCGCAGTTGCTTGACAACACCCATCCGGGGAAGATTATCCTGCATTTGCGGTCTAATAAATAGTTAGACATCCTGAACTTATCGTCTAGACACTGTTAATGCTTGTAGGGCAGAAAGCCTAATTTACTTACCAAACATGGCTTCAGGATACGTGTACATACTCACAAACGTTTCGCTGCCTGGAATGATCAAGGTGGGGCGAACTCTTCGGGATTCCCGATCAAGGGCGCGTGAGCTTTTTACAACTGGCTTACCAACTCCATTTCAGGTTGCTTTTGAGATTTTCTCAGATGAGCATGAGAAACTTGAAGCTGATTTTCATCAAGAACTTCATGATTTTCGCATATCTAATAATCGCGAATTTTTTAAGTATCCGTTAGATAAAGCAATAACTTTGTTGCAACAATTAAACATTCCGCCAGCAAGCAACGAATCTGTATTTCAAGCTGAAGATATTTTTGAATCACTGAAGCAGAAATATCTGAGCTATCTTAAACCTGACATTGTTGCTGTCAGGATAGTTCAACCTCAAGATAGGGTATGGCTTGAAATTACTCAGGAGAAAGAAACGGCAGGTTATCTAAAAGATCAAAAGATAACTCGCACTGACTTAGCTTTCATTTCAGATGGTGGATATGATAGTCACCTGTTTCGCCCAGAAGATGATGTCAGAGAGAATGCTAGAAAGTTCGTCGAGGATTTTGACCCCTATTCAATAATAATGACAACTGATTTGTTCCATGATTCAGCATGTCAGGAAATCAATGAGAAGTTTAATCCGCACAAATAGGAGAATTAGAATTATGACCTTGAGTGCTCAGAATTAAGTTGCTTAGGATGTTAAGCCGGATGTCTGACAATCGCGCCGCACCGGAACGTTGTGATATGGTCGGTTAGTTGCAGAGGTTGTCTGCGTCCGGTGAGCGCGAACGGTTATGCCCCTGAAAATAACCGAGAATTCCTTGCACGATCGCGGACAAACCATCTTGCACAGTCCAACCGCACCATATACAAGAATGCAAAGTCCTGCGCGATTCACCGGGCCGGACCGTGGGGGCTGTGCTGAGGGTTGCCGGTGCCGTTGGCGTGGTAGGCATCTCGGCCATGGCCCTCGGGGAGATGGCTATCGGGCAGAGTTGGGCTGAGGCGCTGGAGATATTCCCAACCCCGCTGGGGCCACACGCGATCGCGGCCCGTACGCCGTGCAATCCAGCGAGCCACCATCGGACCAGACCAGGAACCCCCATCGGGGGCCGGTTGGCTGAGCAATTTCGCTAATTCCTGCTGCTGGGCGGGCGACAGCAACGCGCGGGGGGACGTGCCAGCGGAACGGCGACGGCGGGAGATCGCCTTCGGGCCTTGCTGGTTATAGCGGCGGACAATTTCTTTGGCGTAGTCGTAGCTGAGTTCCACCACCCGGGCCGCCTCCTTGATGCTCCAGCCCTGGGCAATGAGATAAAGCAGATGCCACCAGCGCACTTCGATCGCGTCCTTAGCTTGGCGGTAGCGATCGCGCAGGTGATCGAGGGGCAAGTGGCTGGCGAGGCGTGCTTTGGGCGGCATGGGCATTCACGGTGAGCGGCGGCGATCGCGGGGATCACCGGATTTGGGCACGGGGCGGCAACGGGGCCGGAAGGTGCCGGACCGGCGGCTCAGTCATTCCAGTTATTCAACCGGGTAGCCCTGCATCCGGACGGGGACTGGGATTGGGGCGTGATCCCCGCCGTTGGCGTGGCCCCGGCATGGCCCTAGGGCCGGTTATTCAGGCTGCGGGGGGGTGGAGGCAGACCGGCGTGCGGGAATGAAGCGCATCAGTTTAGGCAAGTGCGGCGCGATCGGCTCTAGGCGATCGCCCGAGGTGGTCAGGTGCCACTGGAGATTGCCATCGGGGCGATAGAAAATCCAGGATTCATCGGGCCGGAGCCGCGCGGTGTCGAAGCCGCCGTCCCGATTGCTCTGGCAAAACCAGTGGAGTTTCACGTCATCCCGTAGGTAGTAGCTGAACAGGAGCAGGCGATTCCAACCGGAGTGACCAACCAGATTGGGGGTGGGCGGCTCTTGGTTGAGTATCCGAATTTCTTCAGGAAAGTCGCCCAGAATTGAGGCCGAATCGTTGCTCCACCACAGGCGGGCGGTGTTGGCGTGGCCGCTGGAACCGAGGCTGGCAACCAGAAGACCCACGGTGAGGGCGCTCCAGAGGCGTCGTTTCCAGGTGCTCCCTTCGGTTATGTGGACGCTGAGGAAGTAGGCGATCGCGAGTTCCAGGGCCAGCCAGGAGGGTGCCCAGTAGCGGACTTCGGCGGAGCGATCACCCCCCAGGATGAGATCGGCGGCGATCAGGAGTAGACCAGGAAAGATGAGGCTCGACAGGAGAAAGTGGAGGCGATCGCGATCGCAGTGATCCCCCCGTTCCCGCGCGCGCTCTAGATTGCCCGTGGATCCCCAACGGCCAAGGAGCCAAAGGAGAACATAGAACGTGAAGGCCGCGATCGCGATCGCGGGGAGCCATCGGCCCCAATCCCCCTGGGGATAGGGCGAGAGGGGATAGCGCAAATCCACCCAAAGGCGTCCGAGACTTTGCAGCCATGTGAGGAATACCCCAAGGCGCGTCATGCCCTCCGTGGATGCCAGGTGCTTCGTGGCGCTGATCAAATTCCGCAGGGCCAAAAGGCTCACCAAAGCCCAGGGGAGATAGGCCAGCCCCAGGAATTTCAGGGTGTCCTTGCCGTGGGTGAACCAATGGCGATAGCGGGCGGGGGGATGGTGGCCCTTGAGGCTACGGAGGAAGAGCATTTGCCCCAGAATGATGATCCCCGTGAAGGCAAAGGTGTAGAGATTGAGCAGGCTAGTGAGGCCATAGATCCGCCAGAAGCGTTGATCGCCGTCCGTCCGCAGGGCACGCAGCAAGGCCCAGTTGCTCACTATGGTCAGCAAAATCCAAAGGGAGGACTGGCGGGCCATCTGGCTGTAGAGGATATGGAAGGGGGAGACGGCGATCGCGGTGGCGGCGATCGCGGCGGCATAGGCGGCCTGGGAATTTTTAGGAAATAGCTCCCGCCCCAGGAAATACATGGCGGGAATGCAGAGGATGCCGTACAGGACCGAAAGGCCGCGCAGGGTGCCAATCGAAGACCCAAACAGGGACGCCCATCCCCACAGTTGCAGGAAGTAGAAGGGCGGATGCTGGGCTCCCACTTCGCTGATGGAGCGCAGGACGGGCCAGGGGTTGGGGGGGCTCTGGGGGCGCAGGAAGGTTTTGAGTTCGGCGGCGGTGTGGGGGTCCCCAGTGCAGGCGGGATGGTCCAGCATGTCCGCCACGCGATGGCCGGCAATCCGCAGGGAGGAGATGATTTCATCGCCCATGTGGATTTTGTGGCCGGGGTGCAGGCTCCGAAGGCCGATCCCGAGGACGATCAAGATCCCGAGGAGGAGCGATCGCGGGGGGCGGGAGGGGGGAAACATCAGGGGGCACGATCTGAATCGCGGGGATTGTCAGGGTCATCAGGGTCAGTCGAGTCCGGCGTTTGGGGGGGGAGCGAACCTAGCGTTTGATCGATTTCCTGCTCTAGGAGGTCGCGATCGCTCGAATAGGCCAGGTCCGAGTCCTTCACCTCCGTCAACTGGGCGAAGCGCTGGGCAAAGGTCAATTTTTGGCGCAGGGGGCGGCTGGCTTTGCGCAGTTGGGTGGCCCGCCCGAGCCGCTGACGGTTGCGCGCCGCGATCGCGCGGTTGCGGTAGTGCAGAACGATCGCCCGGACGGCGGGGATCAGCAAAAAGGCGCTGCTGTAGCCAAAGGCAACCCAAAACAGGCCATCCAGCATCCACACGATCCCCCCCAGGGCGGCCCCATGGTTCACCAACAGGGCTTTGAGGAGCAGGGACAGGCACCACAGAACAATCCCCAGGAGGAGGGGGGCGGTGGTGGGGGCATCGCTGAAGCGCCAGGGGTTTTCTTCGAGGTGGGTGGGTAGGGGGGCGGCGGCGGCGGGCCGGTCCTGAAAACCGAGATTTTTTGTTGATTTGGCGAGGGGTTTGTTGGTTGAAGATTTGCCCCCCTGGGCCGTGACCTGGAGGGCGGGGAAACGGTAGATCAAATCGCCGCGATCACTCACTTCCGGGTGCCCATCAAAGCGCAGCAGCACGGGCAGGATGTAGTCTTCGGAATCTTGCTCCTGGGGGGAAATGTCATCCAAAAAGGGGGCGATCTGTTCCGCCGCGATCGCGCCGCCGCTGGCCCGAATGACGCCGCCGATGAGCTGCCACCGCCGATCTTCTAGATGGGGGTTGGGATTGCCGCACCCAAACAAAAAGCGATAGATCGATTCTAGGGAGCTGGGGCTGGGGGCTTCGGTCGATTCCTGATCCCCTTGATCGTCGCCGGATTTTGATTTGCCTTTTCCCTTCTTGTTGCCCTTGCCTTTACCTTTCGATTTGACCTTGGCGCGGGGGGTGGATCGGGGCCGTTGGGGGCGATCGCCCCAGTCCCCCCACCAGAGCAGATCTAGAAAGAGGCTCATCCCATTCCCGCAGCCGCTGCCCGCGCTGGAGCCGCAGCCGTCGCCGCAGCCATCGAGGTCAATATCCCCATCCCCGTCGCCCGAGAGGGCCGCCGCGATCGCCGCAATGACCGTCGCAATAATCGCGATCGACACCAGGGCCAGCAACGCCAGCAGCACCAGGCCAAAGGACAGGCGCACCAGGAAAAAACAGCCCTGCCACAGGCGGCGGAGTAGCGCCTGAAGGCGCAGTTGCCAGAACCGTTGCAGCAGCCGCGCGCGGAACTGGCGCTCAAGCTGATAGATCACCTCCCCCGCCGTCGAAACCTGGAGATGGCCCCCCGTCGCCGCCGCCAGGGCCATCAGCCCCCGTTCTGCGGTGACCAAATCCAGCCCCGCCTGGGCCGCCACATCCCCCACCGTGGCGCGGTAGTCCAGGGTTTCGATCGCGGCCATGACGCGGGGATCGAGAGCTTGGGGATCAAGGGCCCGGAAGCCGGGTGAATGGGCTGACATCGATGGCCTCCTGGTCCTTTGGTTGGGCGATCGCGGGGCGATCGGGGCTGCCTTGGTTGTAGCGCAGGGGAAGCGCCCCCCTCAAAGGGCTCCCATCACCTGCCCCAGGATCAACCCCCCCCAAACAATCACCCCGGCGGTGGCTCCCCGCTGTCCTCGGGTGAGGCCATTGCTGTCCATTTCAACCCACAGGGGCACCCCCAACAGGGTCAGGGCGATCGCGCCGATGGTCAAAATCGCCACCACCAGGGGATCGCCAAACATGGCACCGCCCGCAAAGAGCATGAAAAAGATCAGCATGGCGGCCATGGCGGCCCCTCCGGTGAACAGGCCGCCGGAAATGGCCTGAAGTCCCTTGATGTCGGGTCGAGTGAAGCGCCCCACAACCGTTGCGGCCAAAAAGATGACCACCGAGAGGAAGAGGATAAATAGCTTAGGGATGGAGTCGGGCAAACTCAGGACCGCCGCCAGCACCGCCACGATGGGCGCAAAAAACATCACCGCGCCCCCCAAAATCCCCGCCCCGATCGCGGCGATCGCAATGGGCAGCAGCATCACCCCCGGCGCGGCCATGTGGGCCAACAGGGCTCCCCAAAAGAGGTAGCCCAAGCTCTGGGCGGCCAAGAGCGGCATCGGCAACCGTGACACCAAATCCACTAGCGATCGCGGCGGCGCAATTTTTTTGGGAATCGCCTCGGGCACCACAAACCACGGGTTCGCCATCAGGTAGCGGTTCGGGCGATCGCGGTCATAGTCCGGCAGATCCGGCGGCCCGTCCGTTGGGTCAGGCTCTGGCATTGGCTCGATGGATTCGGCTGGCTCCGGCGCGATCGCCGATGCGGCCCCCGCAGCCTCCAACGCCGCCAGATCCGGCACCGCATCCGCCCCCACCACCGACCCATCGGGCAGCGTCGCCCCTGTCCAGCTCGCCGTCGCCACCGTTGCCGCATCCCAGGCCAGGGTCGCGCCCCTGAGGTCCGCCCCCGTGAACTGCGCCCCCGCGATCGCGCAGTCCAGCAAAATCGCCCCGGTCAGATTCGCCCCCGTCAGGTTTGCCCCCGCCAGGTTTGCCCCCGTCAAATCCGCCCCCCTGAGATCCGCCCCCGTAAAATCCCCCCCCCGAAAATCCCCCTTTTGGCCCCGCACCTGCGCCAGCAGCGCCCCCCGCCACACGGCATCCGCCCCTTCGAGCGATCGCAGGGACGCCCCCGTCAAATTCGCCCCCGTCAGATCCGTCCCCGTCAGCCGCCCCTGGCGCAAATGCACCCCCGACAGATCCACAGAGCGCAGATCCAGCCCCTCCAGACTCACCCACTTAAAATCCTTGCGGCCCCGCTCCAACTCCTGCAACAATTGCCGACGATCCATCCCCCGCACCTCCCTGAACCGTTTCAGACCGCAGGCCACACCCTACGGAGTTCTAACCGCTCGGTACCAACTGCTCGATACCAACCGCTTGATAACACGCCATCGGGCGATAAGCTAACCTAAAAGACCATCCCGCGCGCGATCGTCCGGGACCGCCCCATTCAACCCACCCTCCAACCCAGCGGGCCGCCCGCTTCGACCTTCCCTTGAGATATGCCTAGAAATCAAAAAAACGATAATTTCATCGATAAAACCTTCACGGTCATGGCGGACATCATCCTCAAGGTGCTGCCCACCAACCGCAAGGCGAAGGAAGCCTTTGTCTATTACCGCGATGGCATGTCCGCCCAAACGGAAGGGGAATATGCCGAAGCGCTCCAAAACTATGAGGAAGCCCTCACCCTAGAGGAAGATCCCTACGATCGCAGCTTCATCCTTTACAATATGGCGCTGATTTTCGCCAGCAATGGGGAACACGATCGCGCGGTGGAGTTTTATCACAAGGCCCTCGATGAAAATCCACGGATGCCCCAGGCGTTGAATAATATTGCCGTGATTTATCACTATCGCGGTGAACAGGCCCAGCAGTCCAATGATGAGGAGGCGGCGGAATCCTGGTTTGATCAGGCGGCGGACTATTGGAAACGGGCGATTCGTCTGGCTCCCAATAATTACATCGAGGCCCAAAACTGGCTGAAGACCACCGGGCGATCGACCATGGATGTCTATTTCTAAGACCATGCTAGGCAAGGGCTAATCGTGGGGGTTGGGTCTCCTAAACCCTGGCCTGGGCGATCATCGTCAATCCGCTTAACCTCGGCAATCCCTGCGATCGCGGGGTGGGGCTGAGCGAGGAGATCCCGCCCCTACGGATGACGTTTTGTTTCTGCTGTTTTTGTTGCAATGGGAAGGAGGAACTAAACCATGAGTTTGAGTTTGGATGAAGTGCGGAAGGTGGCCCATTTGGCGCGCATTCAACTGACGCCGGAGGAGGAGGAAAAGTTTGCGGGGCAGCTCAATTCCATCCTGGACTATGTGGAACAGTTGCGGGAGTTGGATGTGGAGGGGGTTGAGCCGACGACCCGCGCCATTGATGTGAGTAATGTGATGCGCGAGGATGTGCGGGAGGTCTATGGCGATCGCGAGGCGATTTTGTCCGGCGCTCCTGATCGCGATGAGTCTTTCTTCAAGGTGCCCAAGATCCTGAGCGAATAGGATGGAATTGCGGGCCTTTGGGCGGACGGGGCTGAACCTGTCGGCGCTCTCCCTGGGGACGATGCGCTGTTTGCAGTCGCCGGAAACCGTGGCGGCGGTGCTGGAACGGGCGATCGCGGTGGGGATCAACCACGTCGAAACGGCCCGGGGCTATGGCAATAGTGAGGTGTTCCTGGGGCGGGCGATCGCGGCGGGGGGATGGCGCGATCGCCTGGTGCTGACCACGAAATTCTTGCCCGGTACGGCGGCGGCGGAGCTTGATCGCCAAATTGACGACTCCCTCACCCGGCTGCGCGTGGATCACCTCGACTGCGTGGCGGTCCATGGGGTGAATCGGGCGGATCATCTGCAATGGCTGCGCGGCGAAACTGGCGGTGTGGCGGCGCTCCTGCGGGCGCGGGATGACGGGCGCATCGGCCATTTGGGCTTTTCGAGCCACGGGCCATTGGACATCGTGCAGGGGGCGATCGCCACGGACTGGGTGGAATTCGCCAATTTGCATTACCACTACTTCTGGCAGCGCAATGCCCCCGCCGTGACCCAAGCGCGCGATCGCGGCCTCGGCATTTTCATCATTTCCCCCGCCGACAAGGGCGGCCAACTCTATGCCCCGCCGGATCGGCTGCGAGACCTCTGCGCCCCCCTCGATCCCCTGGCGATCGCCTATCGATTCCTCCTGGCCCGCCCCGAAATCACCACCCTCAGCACCGGCCCCGCAACGCCCACAGAACTCGATGCCATGGTGGCCACCCTCGGGGAACAAACCGGCCCCCTGACCGCCGACGAACAGGCCGCGATCGCCCGCCTCGAACAGCAGCACCGCACCGCCCTCGGCAGCGACGCCTGCGGCCAATGTTTTGCCTGTCTGCCCTGCCCCGAGGCCATTAATATCCCCGAAGTGCTGCGATTACGGAACCTGGCGATCGCCTACGACATGGATGCCTACGGGCGCTACCGCTACGGCATGTTTGAAAATGCGGGCCACTGGTTCCCCGGCCGACGCGGCGATCGCTGCACCGACTGCGGCGACTGCCTGCCCCGCTGCCCCCACAACCTCGACATCCCCGCCCTGCTGCGCGATACCCACGATCGCCTCCACCAAACCTTCGGGCGGCGGCTCTGGGGCTAATGGGCACCTCCACCCAGCACAACACCCCAGGGATCTGGAGCAACCCAGGGCGCGATCGCGGCGCGCGGCCCCATCCTTCAACAATCTAGATCCAAAAAATTACATTTCCTGACAGTTCTTTACACCTCAAAAAAGGGGCTTCACCACCGCTGTAAAGGCGGTAATTGTTGCGGTTCATCGTGATCCCCGCCCCGTTACATTCCATCGGTCGAACCATTGGCCGCCTCCCAATTTCTGCATAAAGCCTGAAATTCCGACTTGGATTCAGGGGAATGCCCCTAAAAATGTGATTAACGCTACGACACGGCCCATCGGTTTCGTTCAAAACCATGGGCATGATTGGGACGCGATCGCCTGGGGTAGGCGACACTAAAGGGGGCGTTCCAACGGATCCCTCGCGGCCCCCAAAAGTCATGCGGGTTAATTGATTGGGAGCAGGCTATGGCCGGTAGCACCATTCCCCGTCTGTAATGGAGTTATTGCCGTGACCGCAAGGCCATTTGATCGGACGATTCAGTCAAATTCCGTACCTGCCATGTCTCCCCTGACACCGCCTGAGGACGACCGAGCGCCGGGCGATCGCATGACCCCCAACCCCAAGCCAGCGGTGAACCAGTCGCCCGGTTCTGCGGCCAATAATTTTTGCCCCGATGGGGGGGAGCGCAAAGGGGCCACCCCCCAGCCCCCACCTCCCCAGTCGCCCACCCCGCCGGTGGAGCCGCCCGCCGCGCCGAGGGTTAGACCGGTGCAGCGGCCCCTTCGGCGAGATCGGTTGCGGGCCGCCTTGCCCCTGATCCCGCCGCTGGCGTTGCCCCAGCCGAACGCCCGTGAGCCGTTGGAGGGCTGCGTGCTGGCGGAAATGATCCGGGTGCGCGGGACGGTGCAGGGGGTGGGGTTTCGACCGACGGCCTATCGGCTGGCGCGGGACTGTGGCCTGAAGGGGCAGATTTGGAATGATGGGCGCGGGGTGAGCATTCGGGCGGCGGGGTCGGCGATCGCCCTGCAAACCTTTGTGCGGCGTCTGCGGCAGGAAGCGCCCCCCCTGGCCCATATCGAGGCGATTGAGCGATCGCCCCTGTCGTTGGATGTCTGTGAGTGGTCGGAGTTTGCGATCGTGGCGAGCCGCCAGGGCCGCCCCAAGACCCACATTGCGGCGGATGCGGCCACCTGCGATCGCTGTCGGGAGGATTTATTTGATCCCGCGAGCCGGTACTATCGCTACCCGTTTGTGAACTGCACCCACTGCGGCCCGCGCCTGAGCGTGATCCAGGGGCTGCCCTACGATCGCGCCCAGACGACGATGGCGGTATTTCCCCTCTGTGGCGGCTGCAAGGCGGCCTACCACAGCCCGAGCGATCGCCGGTTCCATGCCCAGCCGGTGGCCTGCCGGGAATGTGGGCCGAAGATTTGGCTCGAACGGTCGGGGGAGGCCCAGGCGATCGCGGTGGGCGAAGATCCCGAGTCGGTGACGGCGCTGCTTGATCGGGTGCGGGCGGCCCTGGCGGCGGGGGCGATCGTGGCGATCAAGGGGCTGGGGGGCTTTCATCTGGTCTGCGATGGGACCCATGGGGCGGCGGTGGACACCCTGCGGCGGCGCAAGGGGCGGCCCGATAAACCCCTGGCCCTGATGGGGCGATCGCTGGAGGTGCTGCAAAACTATTGCCAGGTGACGGCGGCGGAACGAATGCTGCTCCTGTCGCCGCGATCGCCGATTGTGCTGCTGGACCGCCGCGATCGCCTCGATCCGTCCGTGCGTCCGGTGGCGGAGGCCGTCGCGCCCCACCAAACCCGGCTGGGGTTCATGGTGCCCTACACGCCCCTGCACCATCTGCTGTTTGAAACCCTCGATCATCCATTGGTGTTCACCAGCGGCAACGCCAGCGGCAAACCCCAGTGCATTGACAACGGCGAAGCGCGGCAGGATCTAGGGGCGATCGCGGACTGGTTCATCCTGCACGATCGCGACATCACCCACCCCCTCGACGATTCCGTGGTGCGCTTCTGGACCCCGGCGACCCCCCTGCACGATCCGGCCCCGCAGCTAGATCCAGGGACAGCCCTAGGGCCAGCTTCACCCGATTCAGACTCAGATTCAGGTCCAGCCCCCGATCCAGACCCCGATCCAGACCCCGACCCAACACAGGCCCAGGGGCCACCGGAGGCGCAACCGCTAATCCTGCGGCGGGGGCGGGGCTATGCGCCGGAGCCCCTGATCCTGCCGCCCGGATTTGAGGCGGCCCCACCGGTGCTGGCCCTGGGGGGCGAATTGAAGGCGGCCTTTGGCTTTGTGCGGCAGGGGCGGCTGGTTTTGTCGCAATATCTGGGAAATTTAGGGAATTCCGAGGCATTTGCGGCCTATTGGCGCACCCTTGATCACTATCTGGGCGTATTTGACCTGCAACCCACCGCGATCGCCTTTGACTGCCATCCGGACTATCGCACCACCACCCTGGGGCGGGATCTGGCGGTGGCGACGGGGCGGCCGACCTATGCCATTCAGCATCACCATGCCCATGGGGCCGCCTGCTTGGCGGATAATGGCGTGCCCCTGGATGCGCCGCCCTCGTTGGCGATCGCGTTCGATGGGTTGGGCTACGGCACCGACGGCACCCTGTGGGGGGGGGAATTTCTGTGGATGGACTATCGCCAATCGCGGCGGCTGGCCTGCCTGCGGCCCTTTCCGGCCCTGGGGGGCGATCGCGCGGCCCAGCAGCCCTGGCGCAATGCCTATGTGCAGCTCCATCAGGCGAAGTTGCTTGATCGCTTCCTGGCCCTGGGCGATCGCGTGCCCCTGGTGGCCCACCTGCGGCAGCAGCCCCTCGAAACCCTAGATCGGGTGGTGACGACGGGCCTGGGCAGTCCGTTGACCAGTTCCATGGGGCGGCTGTTTGATGCGATCGCGGCGGCGGCGGGGCTGGCGATCGAGTCCTGTAGCTACGAGGGACAAGCGGCCCAACTCCTGGAGGGGGCGGCCGTGCGCTACGGCGAGACCCTGGGCGATTCCCCCGAAAATCTGGCCCCGGCCCCCTATCCCTTTGGGCTGATGGCGGGGCGAGCGGCGACGGCGGATCCGCTGCTGTATCTCGATCCGGCTCCCCTCTGGGCGGCCCTGCTGACGGATCTGGAAACCGGGGCGACGGCGGAATTGATCGCGTGGCGGTTCCATCAGGGGTTGGCGGTGGCGATCGCGGCGATCGCGGCCCATCTCCAGGGGACCAGCCCCACGACCCCCTTCTCCCAGGTGCTCCTAACCGGCGGCACATTCCAAAATGTGGTCCTGACGATCGCGGTGGCCCAACGGCTGCGATCGCTCGGGTTGACGGTGCTCACCCACCGGCAGGTGCCCGCCAATGATGGGGGCCTCGCCCTGGGTCAAGCCGCGATCGCCGCCGCCCATCTGCTCTAGCGTGCCCGCGATCGCCCCCGGAGTCCCCTAGACGTGAGGGCAATGGACGTTAAGAAAACGCGGGCGTCCCCCCACTTCCCAAAGGCCCATCCCTACAATGCGAAGGCGGGAACCTAAGGAGAGCATCGCCCATGTGTTTGGGAGTACCCGGCCAAGTGATTGAAGTGTTAGATCCGGCCAACCACCTCGTCAGCGTCGAGATGGGGGGCGTGCGCCGCCCGGTGAATGTGGCCTGCATCCTCACGGAGGACCGCCCCATTGATCGCTGTGTGGGCGACTGGGTACTGGTCCATGTGGGCTTTGCCCTAGAGCGGCTCGACGAGGACGAAGCCCAGGAAACCCTGGCGCTGCTGGCACAACTGGAGTTGGTGGATGAAGTACCTGTCTGAATTTCGCGATCCTGAGCGCGCCCAGCATTGGTTCGAGGCGATCGCGCGGCGGTGCGATCGCCTGGGCCGCCCGCTGAAAATCATGGAAGTGTGCGGCGGCCATACCCACTCAATTTTTAAGTACGGCCTGGAAACCCTCCTGCCGCCGCCGCTGGAGCTGGTCCACGGGCCGGGGTGTCCCGTCTGTGTGATGCCCAGGGGGCGCTTGGATGACGCGATCGCCCTGGCCCAGCGGCCGGAGGTGATTTTTACCACCTTTGGCGACACGTTGCGGGTGCCCGGTTCCCAGTACAGCCTGTTGCAGGCCAAGGCGATCGGGGCGGATGTGCGGGCGGTCTATTCCCCCCTCGATGCCCTGGCGATCGCGCGGCAGAACCCCGAACGCCAGGTGGTCTTTTTCGGCATCGGCTTTGAAACAACGGCCCCCAGCGTCGCCCTGACGATTTTGCAGGCGGCCCGCGACGGCATTGAAAATTTCAGCGTCTTTTCCAACCACGTTTTGGTGGTGCCCGCCCTGGAGGCGCTGCTGCAAAATCCCGACTTGCAGTTGGATGGCTTCATTGGTCCGGGCCATGTCAGCGCCATTATTGGCCTGGAGCCCTATCAGGTGTTGCCGGAGCGCTATGGGAAACCGGTGGTGATTTCCGGGTTTGAGCCGTTAGATTTGCTCCAATCCATCGATATGCTGCTGGGGCAGTTGATGGAAGGGCGCTGCGCCGTCGAAAACCAATACCGCCGCCTCGTTAATCCCCAGGGCAATGGGCCGGCCCAGGACGCGATCGCCCAGGTGTTTACGGTGCGCGATCGGTTTGAATGGCGAGGGCTGGGGGACTTGCCGCGATCGGGCCTCGCGATCGCCCCCGCCTACCAACGTTTTGATGCGGAAGTCCGCTGGAGCCTGCCCAACCGCCCCGCCGCCGACTCCCCCGCCTGCCAGTGTGGCGAAATTTTGCGCGGCACCCTCAAACCCTGGCAGTGCAAAGTCTTTGGCACCGGCTGCACCCCGGAAAATCCCCTGGGCACCTGCATGGTGTCGTCCGAGGGGGCCTGCGCCGCCTACTACAAATATGGCCGTCTG
Source organism: Cyanobacteriota bacterium (assembly GCA_022402445.1). GTDB lineage: Bacteria > Cyanobacteriota > Cyanobacteriia > CACIAM-69d > CACIAM-69d > MS008. The sequence goes on from JAKRSF010000009.1 coordinate 131,779, forward strand.
GCCCTGGCCCAAACCGCCGCCCCCCGCGTTTCCCTCCCCGCCACGCCCTAACCATGACACCGGCTGATTCTCCCTCTTCCACTAGCGCGCCCGTTCCGTCCCTGGGGGAGCGGCCGTCGGATTCCCTGCTCGATCGCCTCCAGGGCCAGCGGCAACGGCCCCCACGGATTCGCGATCGCCACATCACCCTGGCCCACGGCAGCGGCGGACGGGCCATGCGGGATCTCATCGCCGATGTGTTCGTTGGGGCGTTTGATAATCCCCTGCTGGCCCCCCTGGCGGATCAGGCCCAGTTGGATCTGGGGGCGTTGGCGGCCCAGGGCGATCGCCTCGCGATCACCACGGATACGTTTGTGGTGGATCCGATCGAATTCCCCGGCGGCGACATTGGCTGTTTGGCGGTCTATGGCACCGTCAACGATCTGGCGGTGGGGGGGGCAATCCCGCGCTACCTGTCCTGCGGCGTCATCCTCGAAGAGGGCCTGCCGGTGGAGACCCTGCGGCGCATTGTTCGCAGTATGGCCCTGGCGGCCCAGCGGGCGGGGGTGGCGATCGTGACGGGTGATACAAAGGTGGTGCCGCGCGGATCCGCCGACAAGATTTTTATCAACACCACGGGCGTCGGTGCGATCGCGCCCCAGTATCGCCTTGGGAGTGACCAGATCCGGCCCGGAGACGCGGTTTTAGTGAGTGGACCCATCGGCGATCACGGGGCGGCGATCCTCGTGGCGCGGGGGGAACTGGGCCTGGAAACGGACATCGTGAGCGACTGCCAGCCCCTCCATGAATTGACCGCCGCCATCCTGGCCGCCTGCCCACACACCCGCGCCCTGCGGGATGCCACCCGGGGGGGTGTGGCGACGGTGCTCAATGAATTTGCGATCGATGCGGGGGTTGCCATCCGCCTGGAGGAAGCCGCCCTGCCCGTGCGTCCTGCGGTGGCGGGCCTGTGCGAAATCCTGGGCTTTGATCCCCTCTACCTGGCCAACGAAGGCACCCTGGTGGCCGTGGTGCCCAGTGGCGATGCGGCGGCGGTGCTGGCGGCCATGGCCACCTGTCCGGCGGGGGCGGGGGCGCGGCAGATCGGCACCGTTTCCGAAACTCCCGTGGGGCTGGTGACGGTGCGGACGGGCTTTGGGACTGAGCGCATTCTGGATTTGCTCACGGGGGATCAGTTGCCGCGCATCTGCTGAGGCGATCGCGATCGCGGCCATCAAGCCCCAGGGCAACGGCTAAAAAAAACCTGGATCGGGTGCCCAAAGGGAGCGCTAGATTGCCCGATCCGAATCCCCTCGGGGAAGTTAAGGAATTCAGGAGTTTGTAACAGGTTCGCCACGGGCGGTCGATGCCCCAGAGGGGGATGTTAGATTGGGGGCTATGGGGAACCGCCACCCTACGTTGATCTCGCCAAAAGGGGAGATGGGGGGCGTCGGTTGCCAATGCTTGGTGCTGGGGTGATGGCTCTTACGGTTTGTGCATGGTCCGCACCCTTGAGTTTGGCGCTGAGTTGCGAGTGGACCCGTTGAAACCGTAGGAGAACTGCGCCATGGTTGTGATTCCTGAACGCCAAGTCCCGATGGGGCAATTGGATTTATCGGCGGATGGGTCGGCGGCGGGCCGCGATCGCGTGGCCGTCCTGTTGATGGGCTATGGCGAAGTGGAAAGCTACGAAGACTTTGCCAACTATAACGAGCAGGCCCTGAACCTATTGACGGCGAAATTTGCGCCGGTGCCCACCTGGATTTATCCCCCCCTCGCGAAGCTATTGGCGGCCTTTGATCTCCATGAGTGGAGCCACCAGCACGGCAATTTCATTTCGCCCCACAATGCCATTTTTGAACGGCAGCGGGCGGGCATCGAGGCGGCCCTCCAGGAGCGGTGGGGCGATCGCGTGGCGGTCTTCAAGGCATTTAATTTCTGTGCGCCCCATCTGCCCCATCAGGTGCTCAATCAAATCCGGACGGCGGGTTTTAATAAGGTCTTGATCTATCCACTTTTGGTGGTGGATTCCATCTTTACCAGCGGCATTGCCGTCGAGCAGGTCAATCAAGCCCTAGCGGCCCATGGGGCACCGGGAGAAGCCCATTGGGTGCAGGGAATGCGCTATATTCCCTCCTTTTTTGATGAGCCTGCCTATCTCGATTTGATGGCGCAGATGGTGGAGGATGAGATTGCTAATAATTTGCGGGTGGCCCATTTGCCGTCCCAGATTGGCATTGTGTTGATGAACCACGGTTGTCCCCACAAGGCGAAGGGGTTTACGTCGGGCATTGATGAAAGTCAAAAGCTCTATGATGCGGTGCGCGATCGCCTGATTAAAAAGTATCCGTTGATTTCCGTGGGCTGGCTGAATCACGATACGCCGCTGATTGAATGGACCCAGCCGAATGCGGATTTGGCGGCGCGGAATTTGATTGAGTTGGGGGCCACGGCGATCGTAATGATGCCGATTGGGTTCGCGACGGAAAACCATGAAACCCTGCTGGATGTGGAGCATATTATTGGGGCACTGCGGCGGCGCTATCCGGCGGTGACCTATGTGCAAATGCCCTGCGTGAACGATCGCCCGGAGTTCCTGCAAATGGCGGCGGATTGGGCCGATGAACCGATCCGTGCCCTGTTCGAGGAGACGGCGATCGCGGTGGATCCGGGGTTGGCCCGTCGCGATCGCCCCGCCGCCCACCACACCCATGACGATGGGCACCACCACAGCCATGATCACGGACACCACCATGACCATGGGCACGATCACGGCCATTCCCACGGCCACGGCCATTCCCACTAGGGCCAGGTTCGAGGCGTTTGCAGGACGTTGGTTTGATGGTGCAAAAGCCCTATCAACGGATCGCGATCGCGGAGTGCGGCGAACCCCTGGTGCCCATTGAGGTGCTGGGGGTGGTGCCGGTGGATCCCCATCCCTATGCGGCGTTGGGGGCTCCCTATGGCGATCGCTCCCCCTTCTGGCTGCGGCTAGGCATTGTGGAACGGTTGGCGATCGCGGCGGCGGCCCTGGGGGAGGAAGCACCGGGCTGGTCAATCCAGATTTTTGATGCCTATCGGCCCCTGGCGGTGCAGCGGTTTATGGTGGAGCACGCCTTTGGGGAATTGGCGATCGCGGCGGGGGCGGATCCGCAACTGTTGGCCCAGCGGCCGGACGATCCCCTGACCCAGCAGTTGCGCCAGCAGGTGGCGGAATTTTGGGCGACGCCAAGCGACGATCCGGCCACGCCGCCCCCCCACAGCACCGGCGCGGCCCTGGATGTGACCCTGCTCGATGGGACCGGGGCGGCGGTGGAGATGGGATCGCCCATTGATGAATGTTCGCCGCGATCGTACCCGGACCACTTTGCCGGGGCGACGGATGGGGTCGGTCGCCGCGCCCACGGCCATCGGCAGCGGCTGGCTCGGGTGATGGCGGCGGCGGGGTTTGTACAGCATCCCAATGAGTGGTGGCATTTTTCCTGGGGCGATCAGCTTTGGGCGTGGCAAACGGGGGCCGCGATCGCCCATTACGGCCGCCGTTGACGGTTCCTGGTGAGGGGGGCCGCGAACGACCGTGGTTGATGGTGGCAATCGGGCGATGGACGGGCCTTGGGGGCGGGGGTGCCCCTGTGCCGATCGCGCAAACGCCGGTAGAATGCGGAATACTTTGGCTGTCTGCGCCCTATGTCCGATCCGTCCTCGCCCCTCGCCCCTGACCTTGCCCTCGCCGACGGTGGGCACGTTCCGGTCCCTAGCCCTGGGATGGCGACAGAGGCGATCGCAGCTCCCCCCGCCGGGGAACCATCAAGCATTTTTGCCGCCGCCCCCGGCGCTCCCCAAACCCCCGTGGAGCCTGTGGATCCGGCGGATGCCTTTTTAGCCATGGCCCACAGGGGCGATCGCCTGACCCTGGCCCTGGTGGGACGGTTGGGTGCGCCGCCCCAGGTGCGTCTGACTTTGCCAGCGGAAACGGCCCCCGACGGGCGCGGCGTCGCCTGGGCAACCCTGTGGCAGCAGTTGATGCACCGGCTCCATGTGGGCGATCGCCACTGGCCCCCCGCAACGACCGTGGCCCTGGTGGCGGGCGATCGCGATCTGGAACCGAGGCAACTGGCCGCGATCGCGGAGGTGCTCCAGGAAGTGCAGCTCACCCTGTCGGACATCCTCACCAGCCGCCCCACCCTGGCCCGCCTCGCGGTTGATCAGGGCTACCGCGTCACCTATCGCCCCAGCGCCTCCCCCGCCGAGCCCAGCGGTGATCCCAGCGCCGACGCCAGTTCCATCAGCCCTAACCCCAACCTCGATCCCGACGACATCCTCACCATCAACAACACGATCCGCTCCGGCGTCGAAATCCGCTACCCCGGCACGGTCGTCATCGTCGGCGATGTCAATCCGGGGGGCAGCGTCGTGGCCGCCGGTGACATTATCATCTGGGGACGGCTGCGGGGGGTCGCCCACGCCGGTAGCCAGGGCAACGGCCAAGCCACGATCGCGGCCCTACAGCTAGAGGCCACCCAACTGCGGATCGCCAGCCGCGCCGCCCGTGTTCCCCCCGCCGCCGGTGATCTGATCAACCCGGAAATTGCCTACATTTGCGATCGCGGCATTCGCATCTCTCCCCTGCGGGACTACCCGCGATCGCGCAGCACCCCCACCCCTCGCTAGTCCCCCTTTGCCCCATTCAGCCCCCACCCGCCCCCACGGCATCGCGCGACCTTCGCGGTAAAGTTTTAGGTATGTCAAGCAACGACGATATCGGCCTGCTCAACCTCAATGACAGCTTCGGGAGCCCCCTCGACCTACCCACGATCGAGGCCCCGGCGATTAACCCTGACGAAATGCTGGCCCTGCTGGGCTCCACCGACGCCGCCCAGCGCACCAGTGCCGCACGGGCCTTCTGCGAAATTCAGGATGATCGCGCCGTGGCCCCCCTCATTGCCCTGCTGCGCGATCCTTGCCCCCTGGTGCGCGTCAGCGCCAGCTATGGCCTCGGGCGCAATACGTCACCGGATGCGGTGGACCCCCTGATCGGCCTGCTGACCCAGGATTGGAATGGCTATGTGCGCAAGGGGGCCGTCTGGGCCTTGGGCAATTGCCGCGATCGCCGCGCCCTAGACCCCCTAATCCGCACCCTCCAGGGGGATATCGCCGCCGTGCGCCTGTGGGCCGCCAGTGCCCTGGGGCAGATGGGCCATGCGGGCTATGGGGCGATCGTCGCCGCCGTGCCGCCCCTGATTGTTGGGCTGCGTCAGGATGCCGTATCCGCCGTCCGCAGTAACTGCGCCTGGTCCCTGGGGCAACTCTGTAGCGATCTGCCCTCGAATGCCATCTATGCCGGTGCCGTTGATGGGCTCATCGAAGCGTTGGTGGAGGATGAGGAATTGGGCATTAAAGAAGATGCCCGCGCTGCCCTCCTGAAGCTGGGGGATTCCCGCGCGTTGCAGTTGATCGAGGAGCTAGAGCGGGAAGGTTGGCTATAGTCTTGTCAACCGATTCATCAACGCAAAACTATCAGTAGCAAGCAGAGTAGCAAGGGGCTTAAGCCCCTTGTTTCAGTCGCTGGAGATAATTTGATGGCGTGCCCTAAGCTCCTTATCTTTAGGGGTTAAGCCGCCTCTAATGACCAGTTCTAAAGCCAGGAGATTGAAACGTGCGCGTCACTTTTCCCGCTTTATTCCATGGCAAAACCCTACAACTGGCCCTCAAGGGCTTCGAGTTTCCGGCAGACTTAGAAACGCGCCATGGCTATGTCAAAAAATGGGCCAGTCTCCTCACGGGTAATTCTCTCAATGCCATTAAGGAAACATCGCTCCACGGGGATTTCCTAGGGGATATTTTTCGGGATGCCCTGGGCTATCGCAATGTCATTGAAGGGCAGGCGGAGCATTGGGAATTGCACGCGGAAAAGCATATTGCGGGGGGCGGCGGCATTGCAGACGGAGCGCTGGGTCTGTTCTCGGCGATCGCGGGGCCGACGGGTCAGCAGCTATTGAAGGGGCGCGTGGTGGCTCCCATTGAACTGAAGGGAACTCGGACGGATTTGGATACCCGCAACCGGGGTCAAGAGTCGCCGGTGGATCAGGGGTGGCGCTATGCAAACTATACGGCGGGCTGCCAGTGGGTGATTGTTTCTAACTATCGAGAGTTGCGGCTCTATCACCTCAGCAAAACACCCGCCTGCTGTGAACAGTTTTTCTTGGCGGATTTGGCGGATTTAGAGACGTTTAAGCAGTTTTATTTTCTGCTCTGTCGCGAAAACTTTTTGCCGTCTGAGATTGATGGGGCGGCGCGATCGCGCATTGATGATCTCTTGGCGGAGTCGAATGAGGCGGAGGAGGCGATTACCGAACGGCTCTATCGGGACTATCGAGATGTGCGTCAACAGTTAGTGCAGTTCTTTAAGGGGCGCTACAGCAAGGATTGGGGCGATCGCCAGGGAGATTTCATTGAAGCGTCGCAGAAAATTCTAGATCGCATCCTGTTTGTTGCCTTCTGCGAAGATCGTAAGCTGCTGCCTGCGAAGTTCATTAAGGAAGCCCACGATTTTAAAAATCCTTACGAACCATCGACGATTTGGCAGCGATTCAAGGCAATTTTTCGGTGGGTTGACCAGGGCAAGGATGAACCACCGATTGCGGGCTACAATGGCGGTCTTTTTAGGTTTGATCCCCTGGTGGATGAAACCGTTGAGGTGCCGGACTGGCTCTGTACGCGGCTAAAAAATCTGACGGCCTATGATTTTGAAACGGAGGTTTCCGTTGATGTCCTGGGGCGCATTTTTGAACAGTCGGTTACGGATCTCGAAGAGTTGCGATCGCTGGCGGCGGGCGAAAGTTATGACGTTAAGCACGGCCAGCGCAAAACCCAGGGGGTTTTCTATACGCCCTCCTGGGTGACGCAATATATGGTGGAAACGGCCCTGGGGGGCTATCTCAATGGGCGGGCGGCTCTCCTGCGCGATCGCCTCGGGGTGGATAGGATTCCTGAGCGCAATACGAGACAGCGGCAGGCGGCGGAACTGGCTTATCTCAAGGCTTGGCGTGAGGAGATCAAAACAATTCGGGTGCTGGATCCGGCTTGCGGCTCTGGGGCGTTTTTGATTGCGGCGTTCAATTTTTTGGCGCGTCAGTATGAGCAGGTGAATACGGAAATTGCGACGCTCCAAGGGGGAGTGCGTGAAATTTTTGATTTGAATAAGGCGATCCTCAACCAAAACCTATACGGGGTTGATTTGTCCTTCGAGTCGGTGGAAATTACTAAACTTTCCCTATGTTTGCAAACGGCGGAAAGGGGACAGGCGCTTACGAATTTGGATGACAATATCAAGATGGGCAATTCCATTGTTGCCGATCGCGCGGTGGATCCGAGAGCGTTTGATTGGGCGGCGGCGTTCCCGGCGGTGATGGGGAGTGGGGGATTTGATGTGGTGTTGGGCAATCCGCCCTATGTGCGTCAGGAGTTGCTGTCGCCGTTTAAGCCCTATCTCCAGGCCCATTATGAGTGCTATGACGGGGTGGCGGATCTCTATGTCTATTTCTATGAACGGGGGGTGACGCTGCTGAAACCGGGCGGTGTGTTGTCCTATATTGTGACGAATAAGTGGCTGCGATCGGGCTATGGGGAGCCGCTACGGAAGTTTTTTGCGGAACGGACGATTTTTCAACAAATTGTCGATTTCGGCCATGCGCCGGTTTTTCGGGATGCGGATACGTTTCCTTGCATTATTAAGCTCCAAAAACCGCTGGGAGCAAGGGGCTTAAGTCCCTTGTCTGACACTCTGCCGGATGCTTTACCCAATGATTTGACTGATACTTCGGGCGAGGCTCTTTCTGATTCTTCAACGGTGCGGGTCTGTGCGGTGCCTCGGGAGGAGTTGGGGAATCTGAATCTGCCAAAGTTTGTGGAGGAGGAGGGCTATGAAATTCCCAGATCGCGCCTCTCATCTGCGGCATGGAGTCTGGAAAATCCCCAGGTGGAGGCGCTAATGCAGAAAATCCGCCAGGTGGGGGTGCCGTTGACGGAGTTTGCAGGCACCAAACCCTATCGCGGAATTTTGACGGGATTTAACCAAGCTTTTTTGATCGATGGTCAAACTCGACAAAAATTAATTTCAGAAGATCCCAAATGCTCTGAAATTATCAAACCTTATCTGCGTGGACAAGATATTAAGCGCTGGCATTCGCCCAGAAAAGAGTTGTGGTTAATATTTTCCAGACGAGGGATAAATATCGAAGAATATCCAAGTGTCTTCCAATATCTTTCCAAATATAGAAATAGGCTAGAACCTCGCCCAAAAAATTGGAATATAGAGAATCAGGGCAAATGGCAGGGACGTAAATTTGGCCCCTACAATTGGTACGAGATTCAAGATCCTATAGCCTATGTGTCAAGCTTTGATAATCCCAAGATAATTTATCAAGAAATACAGTTTCACTCTTCATTTTGCTGGGATGAATCTGGCAATTTGACTAATAATAAATGCTTCATTCTTCCGACAGATTCTAAGTTTTTACTGTCTGTTCTTTGCGCTCCTCTTATTTGGTGGCATAACTGGCAATACCTGCCCCATATGAAAGATGAAGCCCTAACACCGGCTGGATTCTTAATGAAAAATCTACCGATCGCGCCGCCGACCGAAACAATCCGACGAGAAACAGAAGACCTTGCTAGTGAACTTATCGAACTCACCCGCGCCAATCAAGAAGCCCAGGAAGAAGTCATCAACTGGCTGCGCTTTGAATTTAACCTCGAAAAACCGGGCCAAAAACTCAGCAACCTCGGTCAACTGAACCTCGATCAATTCCGTGCCGAACTGAGGAAACGCATCCCTAAAACCATCAGCGTCAGCCCCAAACAGGTCAAAGCCATCGACCTCGCCTACAGCGACAACATCGCCCCTATCCATCAGCGAAATGCAGAAATTTTGCAGCGGGAACGACGACTTTCCGACCTCATCAATCAAGCCTATCAACTCACCCCGGAAGAAATAGAACTGATGTGGAAAACCGCCCCACCGCGAATGCCCATCGCCCCACCCCCATCGATCACCAACCCCCGCACCGACCTCCCTTAGGCATGACCCATGGATAGGAATCTATTCGTAGAGGTGCTGGCCTAGGGATTTGAGAAAAGCTTGGATTTCCCGCTGGGCGAAAATTTGGCTGTCTCGATCCAGAAAGGCCCCAAGGCGATGTTCGCGGACCCCTTCATGGAGCACGAGGAGGGGGCGGGGCGGTGGGGTTTGGGGATCGGTGGCCCAGGGGGTGAAGTCTTGGGCAAGGCGACGGACGGCGATGAGGTCGGCGGTGTTGCCCCGGTGGGGTTTGGGGGACCGGAAAAAGCCCCGCTGGAGGATGGTGAATTGGTCGGGCGTGATCGCGATCGTGAGGCGGTAGTGGCTATAGATCCGGCGCAGGAGGCGATCGCTCCAGTAGGGGATGATGCGCTGGGTGAGGGTTTTGGTGACGGCGAGGAAGGCGATCGCGACGAAGGGCACCAGGATCCAGCCCAGCCGCGCCGCCAGGGACATGGAGCCTCCGAAAAGGATGAAGGCAATCCAAAAGGTGATGTAGGTTACGAGATTTGCGCCGGCTCCCACAATCCCGTGGCGGGCTAGGGGGGCGGGCGGGTCAAATCTCCAGCCGCCGCTTGGGTCGGGATCGATGATGCTGCGGGGTGGGAGGTGTTCTCCGGCCAAGACGAGGGTGAGTTGGGTGCCGCTGCGGTAGTAGGTGAGGCAACGGCTGGGGCGCGGCGATCGCGGCTCTTCGGGGCTGGGGCCAAGGGGGCGGAGCAGGGAATCTGGGGCGGCGGCGGGATCGGTGCCGGGGGTATTCGCCAGGGCCAGGGGTTTTAGGTTATCGATCGCGGCGATCGCGGCTTCCGCACTGGGCCAGCGATCGCGCGGATCCGGTTCAATGAGGCGTTCGATCCAGTCGGCGAAGGGGGGGCTGATGGCGACGCGATCGCGGAATTGCAGTTTTAGGTTGCGTACGGGCAGGGCATCGGGCGATCGCCCCGTCAGGAGAAACAGGGCCGTCGCCCCGAGGGCATAGAGATCCACCTGGGGGGTGGACTGGCCGCGAAACTGCTCCGGCGGCATGTAGCCCAGGGTGCCCACGAAGGTTTGGGTGCCCACGAGGGTTTTGCAGTAGGCATCGTGGACCGCGCCGAAGTCGATCAGCCGCAGGGTGCCGTCGGGCGCTTCGATGATGTTGGCGGGTTTTAGATCGCGGTGGATCGTGGGGGGATGGCGGCCATGGAGATAGGCCAAAATTTCCAGCAGTTCCCGCATCCGGCGCTTCACGGTGCGCTCTTGGGGTTTCCAGCCGTTGCGGATGGCGGTGTCGAGGGATTGGCCTTCGACAAATTCCCGCACGAGATAAAAGGCGCGATCGTGATCGCTATCCAGGTAGAAAAAGTCCAGGTAGCGGGGGATGGCGGGATGATCCAGCAGGGCCAGCACCCGCGCCTCCCGCTCGAATAGTTCAATCGCCTTCCAACTGCCCGCCGCCCGTAGGGATAGGCATTTGATGGCGACAAATTGCCCGCCGCGATCGCGAGCTCCGTAGGTGATACCCGAACCCCCTTCCCCCAAGACCTGTTCGATCCGGTAGCGATCGGCGATGGAGTCTCCGGGGGCGTGCTGGGCCATTGGATTTACTTAAAACATCCCCGGTGGGCAAGGGCTAGGGATCGAGGCCCGCGTCGAGTTTGGCGATCGCCTCCACCAATTCCGCGCGATCAACGGCAATTTGGCTCCCATCCGCCAGCCACTTAATCTGCGCCGTATCGGTCTTGGCCTCCTCGTCCCCCAAGATAACGCAGGCCCGCGCGCCGCTGCGATCGGCCCGCTTGAACTGTTTCCCGAAGGCGCTACCGGTCAGATCCATCTCCACCGTCAGGCCCGATCGCCGCAACTGCTGGGCCACCGCCAGGGCTTTTTGCTCCGCCGCCTCCCCTCGGGACACCAAATAGACATCCACCGCCGGAGCCACGGGGGCCGCCATCTGTTGCAGCAGCAAAATCAACCGCTCCATGCCGATCGCCCAGCCCACCGCCGCCGTTTCTGGCCCCCCCAATTCCGCCACCAGACCGTCATAGCGCCCGCCGCCGCAGACCGTCGCTTGCGCCCCGAGGTCATCGGACTGGATCTCGAAGGCCGTGTGGGTGTAGTAGTCCAAACCGCGCACGAGGCGATGATCGAGGGCGTAGGCGATGCCCAGGTCCGTCAACCCCTGCTGGACCCGCTCGAACCGGGCGGCGGATTCCGGACCGAGGGCGTCGATCAATTTCGGGGCGTCGGCGCAAATGTCCTGGGTTTTGGCGTCTTTGCTATCGAGGATCCGCAGGGGGTTGCGGCTGAGGCGATCGCGGGAATCTTCATCGAGATCAGCGGCGTGGGGCGTCAGAAAATCCACGAGCTGCTGCCGGTAGCGGGCGCGATCGTCGCGATCGCCCACGGAATTAAGCGCCAGCCGCAGGGATTTAAGGCCCAGCTCCTCCAGCAATTCCACCGCCACGGCGATCGCCTCCACATCCGCCCGAGGGGAACCGCTGCCCAACAACTCCGCCCCGATCTGGTGAAACTGCCGCTGCCGTCCCGCCTGGGGCCGCTCGTAGCGGAACATGGGGCCGCAGTACCACAGGCGCTGCACACTGCCGCTGGCGTGGAGTTTGTGCTCAATGAAGGCCCGCACCGCCCCGGCAGTCCCCTCGGGCCGCAGGGTCAAGGAACGATCGCCGCGATCGACGAACGTATACATCTCTTTGCCCACCACATCCGTCGCCTCGCCGATGCCCCGGGCAAACAGATCCGTGCGCTCAAAAATCGGCGTGCGCAGTTCCCGAAACGCCGCCCGCTGCAAAATGGTCCGCGCCGTCGCCTCCAGCCGCTGCCATAGGCCGCTCTCGTCCGGCAGGATGTCCTTGGTACCCGGCAGGGCCTGGATTGCGCTCATGGCCTGAAAATCTCGCTGATGGATGGGGCTGCGGGATTGGCTCCCGAGGGATTTAGTATCCCAGATCGGGGCGATTCTGGGCCATTTCGGCCGTCGGTTGCGTTGCGGTGGATGGCCCATGCCACACTCATAGGCTCGGGGAGCGATCGCGGGGAGTCCAGGGGTTAGAAACTTGAGTCAGTTTTTGTTGAGGGCAGTATGGATCCCCTAGACCGCCAAGCCGTTTCAGATCGGCCCATTCTATATTTTGCAATTACGGCCCACGGCTACGGCCATGCGACGCGGGCGGCGGCGATCGCGGCGGAGGTTCAGCGGCGCTGCCCGGAGGTGCTGCTGGTGATGGTGACGCGGGCACCGCGCTGGTTGCTGGCGTCCTATATTCCAGGGGAGTTCATCTATCGCCCGCGATCGCTCGATGTGGGGGCGATCCAGGGGGATAGCTTAACGATGGATCTGCCGGGAACCCTGGAGGCGTGGCGATCGCTGCGATCGCGCCTGGATAGCTTGGTGGCGGCGGAGGCGGATTTCATTCGGCAAATGTCCGCCAAAAATGGACGGGTGGCCCTGGTGCTGGCGGATTTGCCCCCGACGGCCATGGCGATCGCGGCGGCGGCGGAGGTGCCCTGCTGGGGGATGGGGAATTTTGGCTGGGATTTTATCTATCGGCCCTGGGGCGGCGAGTTCGAGGCGTTGGCGGACTGGGTGGCGGCGCAATTTAGCCAGTGCGATCGCCTGTTCCGCCTGCCCTTTTCGGAACCGATGGCGGCGTTTCCTAACCAAGAATCGGTGGGCCTGACGGGGGGCACGCCGCGCTATGGGGTTGAGGAGTTGCGCGATCGCCTGAAATTGCCCCCGGTACCGAAGGAGCGGACGGTCCTGCTCACCTTTGGGGGATTGGGCGTTGATGCGGTGCCCTATGACGCCATTGATGCCTACCCCGACTGGCTCTTTTTGACGTTCAATCGCCACGCCCCCGCCAAGCCGAATTTGCATGTGCTCCAGGATCCCCAGGATCATGAGGTGGGCGATCGCCCCTGGCGGCCGGTGGATTTGATGCCCCTGTGCGATCGCGTGGTCTCGAAACCGGGCTACAGCACCTATTCCGAAGCGTGCCGGTTGGGGTTGGCGATCGCGACGCTGCCACGGGACGGGTTTGCGGAAGCGCCGGTGCTGCTCGATGGCCTGCGGCGGTTTGCGCCCCACCAGTTGCTTGACGCGGAGACCTTTTTCCGGGGCGATTGGTCTTTCCTGAAGGAACCCCCGAATCCGCCGATGTCATCGGACCGTTTGGCGACGGATGGCACGGACGCGATCGCGGCGGCGGTCATCGAGGCTTTGAATTGAGACGCGAGAATGGAGGGGAGTTTAGGAGGCTTTCGTCTATGTTGATCCGGCCATGGCTTCGTCGCAATTCCTTGAGGCTGATGTTGGCGGGGGCGATCGCGGCGGGATCGGTGGCCCCCGCGATCGGCCAAACCACGGGGCCGCTCCGGGGCAGTTGGCAACTGGTGGCCTGGGACGATCGCGGCGTGGAGGCGGAGGAACGTCCTTTGACTCTCACGTTTGAGGAGAATCGCCTGTCCGGTTCCAGTGGCTGCAATCGCTATATGGGACCCTTTACCGTCACGGGCGATCGCCTCAGCATCGGTCCCCTGGGCAGCACCCGCCGCGCCTGCGATCCGGCCACCATGGCCCTGGAATCGCGCTATCTCGCGGCCCTCGGGGCGGTGGAAAGCTACGACCTCGATGAACATGGCCAACTCTGGCTGACCTACCGCGATCGCGGCGATCGCATCGTGCTGGTCTTCAGTCCTGGGCCGGTGCGGGGGCTGTGGTAGCCCTGGCCAGGGGATCGATCGCGGGGGCTGGGCGGGAGAACCCCGCCCCTACGGTTGATCGATTCAAATCTCACCTTAAGGATTCTGGAGCCGTTCCCCGAGCCGCTGGAGACCGCGCCCGATCCGCCGTTGGGTGGCCCGCAGGCGATCGCCCCACCGTTGCCGCGCCTGTTCAAACCAGGGCAGAGCCTGGGCGCGCCAGCCCCCGTTCTGTTCCACCTGATCCACCGTCTGATTGACCGTGCGCCGCAAATCGCGATATTTCGCCTTCACCACCCGTTGGGTTTCGCTGGCGCGATCGCGGGCCGTTTGCCGCAGATTCCCGAAGGATTGGCCGTAGCGATCGCCCAGGGCCGTAAAATCCATCCAATCCAAGGGGGCATCGGCGACGGGGCCGGGATTGGCTTTTGTGAGAATCAGCGTCAGGGTTTCCCCATCGGCGCTTTTGGAAACCGCATCGGTCCGCACGGGCGCCGGCAGGGGGATCAACCGCTGGAACTGGCCCAGGCTATGGCTCATGCCATTCTCAAAACTGCGCTCTAGGGACGTTTGGCCCGCGATGGCGATCGCCGTGGGGGACACCTGCACCGTCGCCGACTCGAACTCGATCCCCGGCATCCGCAGGGACACCACCAGGGCCTCCTCCGTTTCGCGGAACTGCACCCCGGCCATGGGATTGAGGTCAAAGCCGCCCAGGGCGTTCAATTCCCTCAGCATTTGCTCCATCAGCGGCCCCACGATCGGCCCCAACTGGCGTTCCATCTGCCGCTGTAGGGCCAAATTCCAACCGCCAAAGCGATCGCGATCGCCCCGGCCATAGCTTCCATCGGGCGACTGGAACGGCATTTGAAATGGCATGATCCAAGGCATGGTGGCTCCCTCCTGTGGGGCGGTTTTAGGTTCTTCGTTCGTGGGTTCTTGATTGCCATTGTGAGGGGCTGTCCCGGTTGGGGGAGGGGGGGGAACCGATCGCGGTGGAGTAGGGGTTTCAGCCGGTCCGGGACCGTACCCCAAAAGCCGCCCCCTGGCGATCCATGGGCCATTAAGCTCCATAACTCAATCCTTTGTGAGTTGGTGATCGCGTCCCGCAGCCCCCACCTCAAGCCCTAACCAAAGCCCTGGCCGAAGCGATCGCGCAGGAAATCCACAAACAGCCGCACCTTGGCCGAGAGGTGGCGATTGGCCGGATAGACCGCCGTCAGCATCAGGGGGCGCGGCGGCCACGCTTCCAACAGGGGACAAAGTTGACCCTGGGCGATCGCCTCGGCCACCAAAAACCGGGGCAGCAGAGCAATGCCCAATCCCGCGATCGCCGCAGAACGCAGCACATCCCCGTTGTTGGCGCAAAAATTCCCCGCCACCGCCACCGGCTGCTCCCCCGACGGCCCCCCCAAGACCCACTGGCTGCCCGTGTTGGCATAGCCATAGTGCAGGGCGTTGTGCTCCGGCAACTCCATCGGCCCCTCGGGGATGCCGTGGCGTTCCAGATAGCTCGGGGCCGCGCAAAGGACCAACTCCACCGGCGCGATCGCCACCGTCGCCAGGGATTTACCGGTCCAGCCCCGCTCCGCAATCCGCACGGTCACGTCATAGCCCTCCGCGATCGGATCCACAAAGCGATCTTCGAGGACCACCTGCACCCGCAAACTGGGGTAGAGCGCCGCAAATTCCGCCACCGCTGGCCCCAGATGCAGCGTCCCGAAGGACATGGGGCCATTGATTTTCAAGGATCCTCGCGGTTCCTGCCGCGATCGCGACGCCGCCAGTTCCGCCGCCTCCAGATCCGCCAAAATTTCGCGGCATTGTTCATAGAACGCCCGCCCCGTCTCCGTCGGCACCACCCGCCGCGTACTGCGATAGAGCAACTGCACCCCCAAATGCTGCTCCAGGGCCACCACCAACTTATTGACCGCCGATCGCGATCGCGCCATCCTCCGGGCCGCCGCCGCAAAGCCGCCCGCCTCCACCACCTGAATAAACGCCTGCAAACTCTCTAGGCGATCCACTGGCCCCCCCCCGACGGGGATCCGTCCCCGGCATACCTCCGCCCCATCAAACGACTCAACCCTAATAAACCCGCTGGCCCGTCACATTCCCCGGCGGCGTGTAGCGACAGACCAGCACATCCATCCCATCCCCCGTCGCGATCGCGCAGCCCACCGCCGTCGTCGAGCGCCAGACCATCTGGGTATAGTGGCCCACATCGCCCCAGCGCCCGGTGCTGCTCACCTGGGGAAACCGACCCGGCCTGAAATATTGCCGCTCCGCCCCCCAAAGCCCCACCAATGCCCTCGGACGGTAGGCCCCCGCCGTGGCGATCGCCAGATTTTCCCCCGCCCCGTTGGTATTGGCCGCATGTTCAAACCGCCCCGTGCGGGCCAGCTCCGTCGCCCAGGAGCGCGCCTGGGATGCCAACTGCGCCGACCACTCCAGGGGCGCAACCCCCACCTCAGCCCGATAGCGGTTATGGGCATCCAGAATTTCCTGCTCGACCGGTTCGAGGGCCGCCGCTGTACCGGTTCCGAGGCAGGCCGCGATCGCGATCGTCCCGATCCCCAAACGCCAACGCTTCCGACTACCCCAGGGCGATCGCCCCGCCAATTGACCGCCTTGATCGTGATTGCCCATGCCACCGCCCCTTTTCCTCAAAATCGTCCGTGCAGAGTTGTTCGCGCAATGTCGCTGGTGCAAGGTCATCCCTGGGGTCGCCCCCATCCCCCACTCCACCGGAAAACCGGAAAAGCCGCCAGCGCCCCCTCAGCCAAGGCAAAACCAGCCCCCGATCCTCCACGATGCCCCCCGTCAACCTCCAAATTAACCCACCGCCCATTCCCCCACCGTTGCGCCACGGATCCGTGCCCCCTTTGCCCCCCCCCAGAGCCCTAGGGTGGCTGCCGTCGCCCCATCCCCCGCTACCCGCTCCTTTTGCGACATTTTGCCCATCTGGTATCAAGGTTGGCGGCATTATCCCCAAAATCGCCCAACGATTTCCCTAGAACTAGCCTGTGGGGCAAAACTGGGATTACTTTTAAGTGGACGTTTGAACGGATATGCAGTGAAGGCGAATGGTCAGGCGGATCTTTCAATCGGCTGTTTAAGGGGCCGTTGCAGTGGCTTCCCTCCCCGATCGCTCCATTGCCGCCTTGACCGCTCCTGCCCCCTGCCCCATGCCCCTTTACCCCTTGCCAGTGCCATGACCCCTACGCCAGTCCAGGCCGCGATCGCCACCTTTGGCTTGGCTTCGCTGCTGTGGTCCCTGCGGACTGAACAACTGGATCCCTTGGTCCTGTTGCTGATGGCGGCCCATGGTAACCGTTCGGATCAATGGCCCCGCAGTCCCTTGGGGTCCGATGCGGATCCGGTGATCGAGCCTGCGCCCGGTACGGAGGGGGGACGGCCGCCGATTGGCCCCCGCAGTGGTTCGGCGACGACGGGGGGGAACGGTGCGGCCTCGGGGGGGGCGGTGGTGGGGATGGCGGCGCTCCAGGATTGGACGCGATCGCTCTGGAATGGCGATGGGTTGGTGGTGATTGTCCTGTCGGCGGCGGGGACGGTGGTGGCGGTCAATGGGGCGGCGGAACGGCTCCATGGGGTTTCCCAGGAGCAATTGCGGGGCTGCGCCTACGGGGAATGCTATCTGGCTCCGGGCGATCGCGCCGCCTTTGCCGCCCACCTGGAGCGCTTGGCCGATGGGCAATTGTGCCCGCCCCTAGAAACGGGCATCCATCCCCCAGGGGGACCGATCTCGCACCTGCTCTGGACCTTTTCGCCCCTGCGGGATCCGACGGGGGGTGACTATGCCGGGGTGGTGCTGGCGGGCTGTGACATCACGGCGCGGTGTCATCGGGAGGCATCGCTGCGGCAGGCGGAGGTGAGCTATCAGAGCATTTTTGAAAATGCCCTGGAGGGAATTTTTCAGACCAGTCCCGAGGGGCGCTATCTCAAGGCGAATCCGGCCCTGGCGCGGCTCTATGGCTATGGTTCCCCGGAGGAGGCGATCGCGGCGCTCCAGGACGTGTCCCAGCAGCTTTATGTAGATGCCCGTCGGCGGCAGGAATATGTCGAGCGCATTGAACGGGAGGGCTGTGTCACCAATTTTGAGTACCAGATTCGGCGGCGGGATGGGGCCTTGCTCTGGCTGTCGGAAACGTCCTATGCGGTGCGCGATGAGGCGGGCAGGCTGTTGCACTATGAGGGCATTGTGGAGGACATCACGGCCAAAAAGGTGGCGGCGGAGCAGCAGTATCGCCATGCGTTCTATGACGGTTTAACCCAACTGCCCAACCGGGCCTTTTTCCTCGGTCGCCTGAGCCAAACCATCGAGGGGCTGCGCAATGCCCATCAGGTGGGGTTTGCGGTGCTGTTGATTGATCTTGATCGCTTCAAGGTGGTCAATGACAGTTTGGGGCGGGCGGTGGGCGATCGCGTGTTGGTGGAAATGGCGCGGCGGCTGAATCGGGCGGTGCGATCGGGGGATGTGGTGGCGCGGCTGGGGAGCGATGAATTTGCCGTGCTGCTGGTGGGCATTCACCACGAGCGCAATGCCTATGAGGTGGCCCAGGCGATCCAGCGGGTGCTGTGCGGGCCGCTCCATGTGAATGGGCGCGATATTGTCATGAGTGGCAGTATTGGCATTGCCGTGAGTCCGGTGGCGAGCTGTTTGCTGGCGTCGTCGGAGGATCTGCTGCGGGATGCGGATACGGCCCTGTCGGCGGCGAAGCGGCTCGGGCGTGCCCGCTGTGTGATGTTTGAAACCCATATGCAGGCCAATGCGCTCCAGCGGCTGGATACGGAACTGGAGCTGCGCCGCGCGATCGAGCAGGGCGACTTAAAACTGTTCTATCAGCCGATTGTGCAGATTGAGACGCGCAAGATCGTTGGGTTTGAGTCCCTGGTGCGCTGGCCCCAGGGGGAGGGGGAATGGACGTCGCCGAATCAGTTTGTGCCCCTGGCGGAGGAGACGGGGCTCATTGAGCCGATGGGCCGCTGGGTGCTGTGGGAGGCGTGTCGGCAGTTGCGCCAGTGGCAGCGGTTGGGGGTGGCGGGGCCGGAGCTGAAGGTGGGGGTGAATGTGTCGGGGCGGCAGTTTGCGGATCCGAATTTGGTGACGGAGGTGGCGGCGGCGCTGGCGGGGTCGGGTCTGGATTGCCGCTGCCTCTATCTGGAGATTACGGAGGGGGCGATCGCGGACCATGCGGCGGTGGTGGATGATCGCCTGCGATCGCTCAAGGGGCTGGGGATTGATTTGGGGATTGATGATTTTGGGACGGGCTATTCGTCCCTGAGCCGGTTGATCGAGTTTCCGATTGATACGCTGAAAATCGATCGCTCGTTCATCAGCAGCATGGCCCAGCGGCGCGAAGGGCTGGCGGTGGTGCAGACGATTATTGGTCTGGCGGCGAATTTGGGCATTGCGGCGATCGCGGAGGGGGTGGAAACCCACGAGCAGATGGAACGGTTGCGATCGCTGGGGTGCCCCTACGGTCAGGGGTTTTATTTTGCCCCGGCGATCGCGGCGGAGGCGGTGCCCGCTTGGCTGGAGCGCTGGGATCACCGATCGCGATCGCGCTGAGGTGATGGGCTGAAATTCGCTGACCTGCCGAAAGGATTAGTGTTCTAGATCCGCGATCGCCTTGGGCACCGCCGCCGTCAGCACCTCACAGCCGTTTTCGGTCACCAGCACATTGTCTTCGATGCGAATGCCGAGGCCGCGCCAGCGATCGTCAATGGGAGGCTGCTCGGGCCAATCATCATCGGTGGCGTCCTCGTCATCTCCGTCCAGTTCCGGCGGCTGCATGGGCTCCGCATCGGGGGCAATGTACAAACCCGGTTCAACGGTAATCACCTGGCCCGGTTGGAACGGTTCATCCGCCTCGCCATTGTGATAGAGGCCCACGTCATGGACATCGAGGCCCAGCCAGTGGCCCGTGCCGTGCATGTAGAAATTGCGGTAGATTTTCCGCTCGATCAACTCCGCCGGATCCCCCGCCAGCAGGCCCAGCGCCACTAACCCTTCGGTCAGCACCTGGACGGCGGTGTCGTGCATCGTTTTGTAGGTGTTGCCCGGTTTCACCTGGGCGATCGCCTGGACCTGCGACTCCAGCACCAGTTCATAGAGGGCGCGCTGGGCGTCACTAAAACGGCCATTGACCGGGAAGGTGCGGGTGATGTCGCTGTTGTAGTAGCGGTAGGAGCAGCCCGCGTCAATCAGCAGCAGATCCCCGTCGCGCATCTGCCGGGAATTTTCGACGTAGTGCAAGATGCAGGCGTTGTCACCGCTGGCGACGATGGACGGGTAGGCCGGTCCCCAGCCCCCGTGGCGACGGAAAATGCGCTCCATTTCCGCCTGGATTTCGTATTCCCAAACGCCGGGACGGGTGAGTTCCATGGCCGTTTGGTGGGCTTCGGCGGCGATCGCGATCGCGCGGCGCATCAGGGCCAGTTCCGGCTCGGTTTTGCGGTTGCGCAGTTGATGGAGCCGCCCCGATGGATCTTCGATCGCGATCGGCCCCTTGCCCGTCTTTTGCCGCCGCCGCAGGAGCGATCGCCACTGGCCCAGCAGCAGTTCATCAAAGGCGCGATCGCGTCCCAGGCCATAGAACAGGCGATCGCCCGTCTCCAGATATGCCGCCAGATGATCCTCTAGCTCATCGATGCCATAGACCGCATCCGCCCCCAACTCCATCAGCGCCCCTTCGACCCCAAGCCGCCGCCCCGACCAGGTTTCCGCCAGCCGATCCTTCGGCCGCACGAACAGCACATAGGCATGGTCCGGGTGATTCGGGGCCAACACCGCCACGGCCTCCGGCTCATCAAACCCCGTCACGTAATAAAAATCACTGTCCTGGCGATAGCCATACTCCACATCGTTGTGCATCACCGCCGGGGGCGCACTGCGGAAAATCGCCACCCCCGACCCGATCGCCGCCATCAGGCGATCGCGCCGCAGCTTCAGATCCTCGCGCCACTGGACAGACCAACTCGGAGCCAACGGATCAAGGGTGAAAGGTGCCATGGATTTAAGAGAAACAGCAGATGATTTGGAGATGATTTAAAAATTCCGGCGCGTTCGGCAGGGGGGCGCGATCGCGGGAACCCTCAGCAGCCCAACGCCCCCACCCGCACCAACAAACCGCCCTAGGCCAGCGGATAGGCCAGCGCCCGCACCAGCGTCCCATCCGGCGGCAAATCCCCACTGCGCAGGGTCAAACTATCCCCCGTCAGCACCTTCACGTCATAGCCCGCCATCGCCTCCAGGAACCCATCAAGGGGCTCGATGTCGCACTGATCATCCGCCGCCGCCGTCCGGAAATGGCTCGGGATCACCACCTTCGGGCGCAATAGCTCGATCGCCGCCTTCGCCTCCGCCGCCGTGAACGCCTTCGGGCCACCCCCCACCGGCACAATCGCCACATCGGGCCGCCCCAACAGGGTCTGCTGCTCCACCTCGACCGCCCCCGCCATGCCGCCTAAATGCAGCACCCGCAGGCCCCCCTGCACCCAACTCCAGGCAATATTGTCCCCAAAGCGGCGTCCGCCCACGCGATCGTGGTTGGTGCGAACCCCCCGGAAGCGCAACCCCCGAAACTCAAAATCCCCCGCCCGGTACAGCACACTCGGATTCCCCGGCAGACGGCTCACATAGCCCTCATCGAGCAACTGGCTGCTGATGGTCACCAGATCCACCGTCGGCATGGGCAGCCCGTAGCCCGCCGTGCAGCCGAGGGTATTGAACGGATTGCTCAGGATCGTCTGGGCTCCATCGCTGAACGTGAAGCAGGTGTGTCCCAAACTGCGGATGGTCAGGGATGGCGCGCGCACGGACTGGGCCGCCACCCGCTGGGCCGTCAGGGCGAGGCCCGTGGTGCCCCAGGCCGCTGCAAAGCCATAGGTCAAAAATTGCCGACGTTTCATGGACATTCCACTCCTCTTCACTCCTGAAACCCGTGGGTGACCCGTGGGTGGGGCTAATGCGCTACTGAAGCTTGATTCTAAGGGCTGGATTACCTGGGGCGACCCTAGGCGATCGCGGCGACGGGCACCAGCGATCGCAGCCAATTGGCCAGCAGCCCTTTTCCGGCCTCCGTGAGGATGCTTTCGGGGTGGAACTGCACCCCCTGGATGTGGGGATAGTGGCGATGGCGCACCCCCATGATCGTGCCGTCCTCCACCCAGGCGGTGATTTCCAGGACCGGCGGACAGGTGCCGCGATCAATCACCAGGCTGTGGTAGCGGGTGGCGATCATCGGCGATGCCAGCCCCGCAAAGACGCCGACGCCCGTATGGTGGACCGGCGAGGTTTTGCCATGCATCAGTTCCGGCGCGCGGACGACTTGGCCCCCAAACACTTCGCCGATGCTCTGGTGACCCAGGCACACGCCGAGGATGGGGATGCTTGGCCCCAGCTCGCGGATGAGATCGAGGGAAATGCCCGCATCTTCGGGGCGGCCGGGGCCGGGGGAAATGACGATGCCCGCCGGGGCGATCGCGCGGATGGCCTCTAGGGAAATCTGATCATTGCGATAGACCTGGATATTGGCCCCTGGGAGGAGATCGCGCCCCAATTCCCCGAGATATTGCACCAGGTTGTACGTGAAGCTGTCGTAGTTGTCGATAACGAGGACGGTCATGGGGCTGGGGTGACGGAGTAGGGCGATCGAATCTGGGGGGGTGGGCGGGCTGGATGGGCCGGTTGGGCAAGAACTGGGGCCGCGATCGCGGGGAGCGCCCGGAATCTCAGGCACCCATTATCGCTAATTTCGCCCCGTCCGTCCCAGGGAGCGGGGAGCCGCGCGCTAGGATCACGGCAGGCCCGCCCTTGCTCCCGTGATCCTTCTGCCGTGATCTGATGCCATGGTGATTCCCCGCCGTCCGTCCGCCGCCGCCGCTCCCCCAGGGCCGGTGCAACCCCGCGATCCACTGGATCCAACGGATCGCCTAGCTCAATCCCATCCACCCCACCCATCGGAATCCGGCGCAACCCCAGGGGCGATCGCGCCGCCAGCCGCCATCCGCCTCGAAGGGATCACTAAGGTCTACGGCTCCGGCAACACGGAAGTGCGCGCCCTGCGGGGGGTGGATCTGGAAATATTGCAGGGCGATTACTGCTCGATCATGGGGGCCTCCGGGTCCGGCAAATCCACCATGATGAACGTCATCGGCTGCCTCGATCGCCCGACGGCGGGGCGCTACTTCCTCGATGGCATTGAAGTGGCGAGCCTGGGGGAAAAGGAGCTTGCCCGCATCCGCAACCGCAAAATCGGTTTTGTGTTCCAGCAGTTCCATCTGCTGCCCCAGTTGAGCGCCCTCGATAATGTGATTTTGCCCATGATTTATGGGGGCATTGATGGGCGGGAACGCCGCGATCGCGCGATCGTCGCCCTAGAACGGGTGGGCCTGGGCGATCGCCTCCACAACCGCCCCAACCAACTCTCCGGCGGCCAACAGCAGCGGGTCGCGATCGCCCGGGCGATCGTCAATGAACCGGTCCTCCTGCTGGCTGACGAACCCACCGGAGCCCTCGACACCCAAACCACCCAGGAAGTCCTCGACATCTTCAGCGAACTCAACCGCAGCGGCATCACCGTCGTCATGGTCACCCACGAACCGGAAGTCGCCCGCCAAACCCGCCGCATCGTCTGGTTCCGCGACGGCAGCATCCTCCACAGCCACCTGAAGCCCGAGGAATTGACCCACTAAATCTTGCCAACCTTGACCCGCCCTGCCCTGCCCCCGCGCTCACGGGTGAATGGGTTTGTGGCGATCGCCCGCGATCGGGTTGGGAGACCCAACCCCTACGCAGAATCGTTCGGCGGATCAGGCACCGGCGTAATCTCTAGGGAAGACGTGAGATTCGCCTTAACATTGCGCCCCTGGAACACCCCAGGGAACGGAGCCGTTTGGGACGCCTCGGGGGCCGCCGCCACGGGGATGTAGCCATCGCCCACCGCCAGCCCCTGGGTGGGGTCATAGCCCCGCCAGCCGCCCCCCGGTAGATACACCTCCACCCAGGCGTGGAGATATTTGTGGGGATGCTCCGGATCGCCCGCCTCATAGCCACTGACGAACCGCGCCCCCAGGCCGATCGCGCGGCAGACTTCCATAAATAGGACCGCAAAATCGCGGCAACTGCCCCGGCGCTGCTGCCAGGTGAACCCCGCCGGATGCGCCTCGCCCGTTTCGCGGACTTCGTAGGTGCAGTGGCGGTAGATGTGCTGGTTCAGCAGCCCCAGGAATGCGAGGGGTTGATAGTTCGCGCGATCGCACAGTTCCCAGGCCAGTTGCGTGGCGATCGGGTCGGGGCGATCGCCCGCCAAATATGGCCCCAAAGCGCGCCGTTGACTGCTGGGATAATCAATCGGCAACCGCGTCGCCCAGGGATCTAGCAAAAAATTGAAGGGGTTCGGGCGATCGGTGCCCACCGTCGCCTCCATGCGCACACTGAGGGACTCGGTGGCGCGATCGTCAAACCACAGTTGCAGCACCCCATTGCCGTGGAGATCCACCAACTCGCTGCGCCCCACCGGGGCCGGGGTCACCTCCACCTGAAAATGGTGCAGCCGCTGGCCGCCCTCTTCCCTAGGACGCAGCCGCAGGATATGGGTTCCGAGCTGCACCGGGGCACTGTAGCGATAGGTGAACTGATGGACAATGTGGTGCCGCATGGGGACCCAAGGAGACGTTAAAACCGTTGGCCGAAAAACCGCTTGCCGATCCGCTTGCCGATTATCGGACTGGGGGGCATCGGTGCCGCGATCGCGATCGCCTAGGCCGCCTCAACGGTGGCGCTGCGGATCTTATCCCCCTGGCGAATCGCTTTGATCACATCAATATTGGCGGTTTTGCCAAAGGCCGTGTGGACCCCATCGAGGTGGGGCTGAGCGCCGAGGCAGATGAAGAACTGGCTGCCGCCGGTGTCCTTACCCGCGTGGGCCATCGAGAGGGTGCCCAGCTCGTGCTTATTGGGATTGATTTCGCAGGGGATCGTGTAGCCCGGACCGCCACGGCCGGTGCCTTCGGGGCATCCCCCCTGGATGACGAAACCGGCGATGACCCGGTGGAAGGTGAGGCCGTCATAAAAACCCTTTTGGACCAAATCCACGAAGTTTTTGACGGTATTCGGGGCGTCGGCATCGAACATATCGAGGACGATCGCGCCTTTGTCGGTTTCGAGGGTGATGCGGGTCATGGACACTCCGTTGGATTTGTTGCAGGGGGCATGGGGCGACGGGGATAGCCCTGGCGCGGCTGCCATACCCCGCCCCCCAGTTTACCGGACTGGCGTGGGGGTGCCGATTGGGGGGAACGATCGCGCTAGACTCTGACGGACTGGGCGATCGCGCGATCGCGCCGGGGCCAACCGCACGGGCATTGGAGGTGGACTAGGGCCATGGTGAAGGGGCAACAATGGCAGGGCATTTGCGATTTGGCCCGGATGGCCCAGGTGGGCGAAACCCTCGGGGCAACCCTGGGGGCGGGGGCGGTGGTGCTGCTGTCGGGGGATCTGGGGGCTGGCAAAACGACCCTGACCCAGGCGATCGCCCGGGGGTTGGGGGTGCCGGATCCGGTGGTGAGCCCCACCTTCGTTCTGCTGAATGAATATGGGGGTGGACGGCTGCCCCTGTACCACTTTGACCTGTACCGCCTCGATGGGGCGGGGGTCCAATCCCTCAACCCGGCCCTCTATTGGGAAGGGATCGAGGTGCCGCCCGGTCTGGTGGTGATTGAGTGGGCGGAACGGCTGGGGGATGAACTCCCTGGGGCGTTTTTGCACATCACCGTGGCGATCGCCCCGACGGGCACTGATCACCGCACCGTAGCGATCGCCCCGACGGGGAGCGTACCCGGTTGGCAGGCCGTGGGCGATCGCCTACCCCTGGGCTAGATCTAAATCCTATGGTTCAGGCCCATGGCCCAGGCCAAGTCCCAAAACTGCCCAAGCAAAACTGCTAAATACGCTGCCACAGGCGTGTCCCTAACCTTCAACAATGGCGTGGCAATCTAGGCCGCCGCAGGGCCATCGAAGGGAAGGAGGACATCAACCATGGCATCACGAAACCGCTGGCCCCGGCCCGGACTCTGGGGGGCTGTGTTGGCCTATGGCCGCTGTCTGGGCGATCGCGACTTGGCCCCGACGGCCCTGCGGGTGGCCCTGACGGTGGGGACGCTGCTGCTGCTGGTGAACCATGGGCGGGCGATCGCCACCGGTGCCATGACCCGCGATCGCTGGATTGCGGCCCTGCTGACCTATGGTGTGCCCTACTGCGTCAATATCCACGGGCAGGCGGCCAGCCGCACGCGATCGCGCCAGGGCCGCCAGTCACCCGAACCCCCAACCCCAACTCAAAGGCCATAGGAATCCAGCAGCAGAATCCGACTCAGGGCCAGCAAGCCCCCCGCCGCCCCAATTTGCAGCAGCGTCGGCGTCGAAAAAAACGCGCAGGCGGCACAAATCCCCCCCGCCACCGCCAGCAACATCTTGGGCACCTCGTCCCCCGGCGATACGCGCCCCATCCAGCGGTAGGCCACCACGGACGCCATCAGCAGCACGAGCGAAACAATCAGGCTAATCGACACGGCAAAATCAGTTAGCTTAATTCAATTGTTAACAATTCGTAATTATAGCAAGGGCATTCCATGAAAAAAGGGGCCAGTCGATGGACTGACCCCTGGGCGATCACGCCCCCGACCAGCGTTGTTCAAGGCCAGGGCGCTGTCATTGGGAATGGACTTGAAGGGCTGTGATTCTTAGAAACGGAGAGGGGGGGATTCGAACCCCCGATGCCCTCGCGGACATAACAGATTTCGAGTCTGCCGCATTCGACCACTCTGCCACCTCTCCAGGCAAAGACCATATTACAGGAAATTGGCTGAAACACATGGGGTGCGGGTGAATTTCTCTCGGTGGGGCAGCTAGGGTCGGGGGGAGCGTGGACCTAGAGCCATGCGGCGGATTCGCGGGTTTCGTCGGTGGCTGGCCCAAATCCCCCCTGGGGCGTCCAGGCGATCGCGCCGTCGCGGCCCGTCCAAAACACTTGAATGTTGCGTTTCCGCAGTTCCAGGAGGGTGTCGGGGTCAAGCTGACGGGCGGTGGCGATCGCAACGGTGGGGCGGGCGGCATCGAGGAGTTGGGGGGCCAGGGGTCGGCCATTCCACCAGAGGGCTTCGATCTCCGGGATGCTCTGGGCGATCGCTAGGGCTCGCTGGCGTTCCACATTGAGGCGATCCAACAGCAGCCAGCGGCGAGCGCCAGCGGTGATCAGGAGAGCTTGCCCACCCCCTTCGAGACTTTGGACGGCGATCGCCCCGACGGTCTGGGGCTGTTCACGGCCGAGGCTGAAGACCTGCCCCCCCCGAACCGCCACCGTAGCCAGGAGCGATCGCAGGGACGGGGCCACCTGATCGAGGCTGGTGGTCAAGGCGATCGCGGGGACGGTGATGCGGTCCAGGAGGGGTTGCCAGGGGGTGACCGCCGTACTCGGCCCCCCCAGGGCGATCGCCCCGTCGAGGTGATCGAGCCCCCGCTGGCGCAGGAGGGGCAGCAGGTCAAATTGAGTGGTATCCGCGTCCCCGTGGCCGTAGATCAGGGTGGCTTGGCCGCGATCGCGGATCAGAACCGTCGTGCCATTGCCCGTATCCAACGTCATCACCTCCGCCGCCAAAGTCCCCCCATGCCACAGGGGCAACCACAGAACAGCCAGCCCCAGGGCCGAGGCCAAAATCCAGCGGCGCGGTCGATGCCACCAAGGGCTCCGCCACACCCACACAAAAATTCCGTACAGCACAATCACCTGCCCCAGGGAAATGGCCCCCGTGGTCACCATGCCCCCCGGCAACTGGGCAAAAAACTCGACCCCATGGAGCAACAACTCCAGGGGATAGCGCGCGATCGCCGCGACCACTTGGCCCAGCGGCGCAAAAATCAGCCACCCAAAGGACGCAAAAAAGATCAGGCCCGTCACCAGTTGCAGCAGCCACCCCATCAGCACATTCACCACCAGGCTGTAGGAGGGCACCTGGAAAAAGATATACATCTGCAAGGGCAGGGTCCACAGGGTCGCCGCCAGGGGAATCGCGATCACGTCTGCCAATCCCGCTGGTACCCCCGGCATAGACCGCAGCCGCCCCGCGATCGCAGGACCAGACACCAGAAGCCCCAAGGTGGCCAGAAAACTAAGCTGAAAGCCCAAATCCCATAGCCAAAGCGGATTCCACAGCAGCAGCAGCGTCGCCGCCACCGTCAACGAGCCCACCGATCGCACCCGCTCCCCCGCCCCAAAGGCCGTCAGCAGGGCCGTCCCCATCACCACCGCCCGCAGGACCGACGGCGACCCCCCCGCCAGGAACGCAAACCCCACCAGGGCAACCAAACCGCAAATCACCTGGGTGCTTCGGGGCAGTGGCCTCACCAGCAACAGGACACCGCCCAGGAGAATCGACACATGGAACCCCGACGCCGCCAGCACATGGGCCAGCCCCACCGCCGCAAACTTTTCCCGCACCGCCGCCGGTAAATCCACCGCCCGATTCCCCAGGACCATCCCCGCCGCGATCGCCCCCTGGGGATAGCCCAACGCCCCCACATGGCCCTGCACAATCCGCCGCCGCAGGGCCGCCAAGCGCCGATCGAGCCCGCCGGACTCCCCCGTGCGATCGCCCAGCACCTCCACCTGCTGCCCCGCCAGGATACTAAAACAGCCCTGCCGCGCCAGGTGGGCACGGAAATCAAAGGCCCCCGGATTCTTTGGCCCCGACGGTCGATACAGCTCCCCCGTAATCCGCACCCAATCCCCCGGCCGTAGCCCCGTCGCCTGGAGCAGCGGCACCGTCACATAGGCGCGCCCCGACACCGCCTGGGTGGGTTCCATCTCCGGATCGCCCCCCGCGATCGCCACCGCCTCCGACGACAAAATCTGGCCCGTCTGCACCGCCGCCAGCAAAAAACGCCCTTTTCCGGCAGCCGTCTGGCGTACCTCCCCCAACACCTGACCCCGCACCATCACCAACTGCTGCCGGTCCAGGCGATCGCCCGGCGCGATCGTCCGACTCAGATCATCCGCCGCCGGGAAAGGGGTCCGAACTTGCGTATAAATCGCCATCAACAGCGCCACCACCCCCAGCAGCACCCAAAACCAGGGGGCCAACTCCGGAGCCCAGCGGCGAATCGGCGTCGATCGCGGCAGCCAGCGCCAGATCCCCAGCACAATCCCCAGGGCCAACAGGGCAAACTCGCCCCCCGGCACCGCCGTCGCCCCAATGCCCGCCATCCCCGCCAAACACAGCAGCACCATCGCCCGCATCGCCGCCGACCCCCCAAAAACGCAGGGGCAGGCTTTTCGCAAAACCCGCCCAAATCCATCTAAGTTCGCCCTAAATTCGCCGCGCAGGGGCAAAGTTCAAACCAACGTCAAACCCGCCCCCGCCGCTCCGTGCTTTCCCTAGAGGGAAGGCCCCTCAACCTAAATAGACAGGCCCAGATTCAGACCAAAAATGGCGTGTAGGATCATCACCCCAAACGCCGCACTGCCGAGGTAGGCATGGACCGTCCGCAGTTGGGGTTTGCCGCCGCCGAACTTGCTCAGGGAAATGGCCCCATTGGCCCCCAGCAGCCCCAGCACCAGCGTGCCCGTCCAGAAGTGGGGGCTTTCGAGCACCGGCTGCTGCTGAATGATCAGGGACAGCAGCCCGCCGGTGTAGCCCATCGCCATAAACGTCGTCATCCAGAGGGCAATGCGCTTGTGGTTGTTGAGCAGCGTCGCCTTGCCCTCACTGGGGCTAGCCAACCGCCCCTTCCAGCCCGCCCAGACCGCCGCACTGCCCATGGCGAAAATGACAATGCCCATCATGGCGGGGTGGCCCCAATGGGTGATGGGTTCCGGCAGGCTCAGGCTACGAAACTGGGCCGCGATCGGCTCTAGGGCTTCCGCCAACTGATCCGCCAGGGCCGATGCAATTACCAAATGGCTCATCATGACTTCAGGTCTCTCTTCTCTGTTCTGATTTGGCTTTAGCAATGGCTTCAGCACTGATCAGTATAGGGTTCCTGCCCCGGCAAGCCGCACCGCCCCATGGACGCAGGGCTTTAGGATGCCGCGATCGCGATCACCCCCTCCCGCGTCTTCAGCAGAGGAAACCCCATCGCCTCCCGCTGCACCACATAGAGCTTCGCCACCTGCTTGGCCATATTTCGGATTCGGCCAATGTAACGGGTCCGCTCCATCACCGAAATTGCTCCCCGCGCATCCAGCAAATTGAACGTGTGGGAACACTTCAGCACCTGATCCAGCGCTGGCACCGCCAACTCCCGCTCCACCAGCCGCAGCGCCTCCGACTCATACAGTGCAAATAGCTTAAACAGCACCTCCGGATCCGACGCCTCAAAGTTGTAGTGGCACTGCTCCACCTCCCCCTGCATATGCACATCCCCATAGGTCAGGTGGTCATTCCAGCGGATCTCCGCGATCGCATCCACCCCCTGGAGATACATCGCCAGCCGCTCCAGCCCATAGGTAATCTCAATCGACACCGGATCGCAGTCCAGCCCACCGCACTGCTGGAAATAGGTAAACTGCGTCACCTCCATCCCATCGAGCCAGACCTCCCAGCCCACACCCCACGCCCCAACCGACGCATCCTCCCAGTTATCCTCCACAAACCGCACATCATGATCCTCCGGGCGAATCCCCAGTGATCGCAGCGAATCTAGATAGATCTCCTGGATATTGTCCGGCGACGGCTTAATCAACACCTGGTACTGGTAATAGTGCTGGTACCGATTCGGATTCTCCCCATAGCGCCCATCCGCCGGACGCCGACAGGGCTCCACATACGCCACCGCCCACGGCTCCGGCCCCAGCGCCCGCAAAAACGTATGGGGATTCTTCGTCCCCGCCCCCTTCTCCGTATCGTACGGCTGGGCAATCAAACACCCCTGCCGCCCCCAAAAACTGTGTAGCGTCGCGATCGCATCCTGAAAATTCACCAGACCTCCCCTCCAAGCAAACCTAGTTCCATACAGAGCAGCAAATCCCCATACGGACCGCCACCGCCCACTAGGCTACCCGGAACCGCAACCCCACAACACACCCCGCCTTCAACCTCGTCCCCTAAAGCCTTCCCAACCCTCCAGCGCACCCCCCAGAAACTTTTTTCCAGGAGATGGTTGACAGTTTTGTTTTATCTTGCTACCTTAATAA
>JAKRSF010000010.1 GCA_022402445.1 Cyanobacteriota bacterium
GTGACGATAGTTGGGGGGTTGCCCCCTGTGAAAATAGCTCGATGCCAGGTTAATAGTGAAGGGAGGGGGTGAGATGCCGGTTTTGGTGTCTTGCTCCCTTTCTGTTGATTAGGTTTGATGAGTTGCGTTGGCTGGCCCTATGGATGATTGGGGGGCCTATGGTTGGGGGCTTGTTGGTGTTCGACGCGGAAGACGTTGGCGTAAAGGTTGGCGGCGATTTGTTTGCCGGTTTGGGTGAGTTCTAGGAGATCTAGGGCTGGTTCGATGTAGCGATAGACGACGTTCCAGTAGAAGCTGGGGTATTTGTCGCGGAGGTCGTTGGGGTTGTTGTAGCCGAGGTTTTGGTTGGTGCCCATTTCTTCAAATTCGTAGTAGAGGGCGGGGATTTTTTGGAGGTACCGGGGGTCGGCGAGTTGGCCGATGAGGTCGGCGGCGCGGACGAGGCCGGGGTAGCCTTCGGTGTCTTTGTGGTCGTCGTCGGCGGGGACGGGGAAGCGGGTGAGTTCGATGTTGGTTTGGATGGCGTCGGTGTCGATGAGTTTGTGGTTGCGGAAGCGATCGCGGACGAATTGTTTGCCACGATCGACGTGGTAGGGGGCGAGGCTGGCGTCGGTGGCGTTGGGGGAGAATTGGACGGTTTCGTCGTTGATGCCGGTGGAGTAGATGCGATCGCGGGGGCGATCCAGGCGACAGACGCCGCGAACGTAGCCGATGTCGTGGCAGAGTAGGGAAATGTGGAAGCGGAGCCAATCTTCGCAGGTGACGCCGCCGTTACGAATGTGTCGCCCTTTGAGGATTTCCTGGCCCACGAGGGTAACGTACATCGTATGCTCTACGTTGTGGTAGAGGGCGTCGCTGTTGGCGATGCTTTCTAGGGCCATTCCCGTCACCCAGGCCAAGATTTCGCCATAGTCTGGTTTGAGGCCGCCATAGGTTTGACGATATCCGTGGACGAGTTCCCGGATTAGTTCGTCAACAATGGTGCGAGTCGGATTTAGCATGATTGCTAGGCCTGATCCCGAACGTGGCTGCTGTGTACCATCCTAAGCTGTGCCCTGTGAATAGAGACTGCTTTGCCCGTGAGGCGATCGCGCAAGTGGCTAAGATTTTGACCCTGGGCGATCGCAATCCCCACAGCCCAACCTATGGATGTTTTGATCGCAATTTTTGGCAGTACAAAATTGTTGATTTTCCCAGTGGGATGAGTCAGGAATTTGTGTTGCCTTTGGCATTGGCTTGGCAGTTGGAAATTCCGGGTAATCCCTATTATCAACAGACGAATTTGAGGGCCTGGGCGATCGCGGGGATGCATTACGCGGCGCGGAGTGCCCATGGGGATGGCTCCTGCGATGACTACTTTCCGTTTGAGCGGGCGGGTGGGGCGGCGGCATTTTCCCTGTTGGCCTGTGTGGATGCCTATGAGATTTTGGGGGTTGAGGATTCGGGGCTGCTGGAGTTTTTTGGGCGGCGGGCGGACTGGCTGGCGGCCCACCACGAGAGCGGGCGGCTGGCGAACCATCAGGCGTTGATTGCCCTGGTGCTGGAGCGGCTGGGGCGGCTGACGGGGCGCGATCGCTGGCGGGCGGCGAGCCATGAGCGCTTGGACCTGGTGCTGTCGTGGCAGAGCGAGGAGGGCTGGTTTCAGGAATATGAAGGATGCGACCCGGGCTACCATACCCTAACGATTTCCTGTCTGGCTCGTCTATATGATCTCCAATGCCAGGATGAGCGGGCGGGGGCGGGGAGGGCGGCGGATGCCCGTCTGCGGCAGGCGCTGGTGAAGGCGGTGGAGTTGGCGGCCCAGTTTGTCCATCCCGATGGGTCCTATGGGGGG
Organism: Cyanobacteriota bacterium; assembly: GCA_022402445.1. Taxonomy (GTDB): domain Bacteria; phylum Cyanobacteriota; class Cyanobacteriia; order CACIAM-69d; family CACIAM-69d; genus MS008. The sequence continues at coordinate 1,835 of JAKRSF010000010.1, forward strand.
GAGTACACGAGCCGCAATACCTATAATTTCTTTCCCCATGGGTTTGAGCTGGTGGGGCGCTGGCTGCCGGAGGCTTTGGCGGTCAATGACGGGGTATTGCGGGGGCTGGAGGCGAATTTGGGCGCTTGCTACAGCGATGACCATATTATTGGCCACCACACTTGGAATTATTTGTTGGCGTGGCGGGATTTTGTGGTGGAGCGGCCCCGGGCGCGATCGCAACCCCTGGGGCGGGTGTGGCTGCCGGAGGCGCGGCTGCTGGTGGATCGGCGCAAGGGGGATGATGGGCGGGTGACGACCCTGTATTTGGCGCTCAATAAGGGGGGGGCCTTTAAGGTGTTTCGGGGCGATCGTCTGGTGGCGTCGGATACGCAGTTTTCGCTCCAGGTGCGCCAGGGCAAGAAGCTGCGCAATGCGGTGGGGCATCTGGTAGACGCCTATGAGGTGCAGTTGGATGAGAATGCGATCGCGGTGGGGGGCAAGCTGGGGTGGGCAAAGCAGACCCAAATGACGCCGCTTAAGCTCCTGATTCTGCGGGTGGGGATGCTGTCCTTCGGGCGCTTTTTCCCGAACTTGGTGCGGCGGGTGCTCCAGCGGCTGCTGATTGTGGGCAAGCAAGAGACGGACTTTCGATTTCTGCGGCGGCTGTCCTGGACCGGCAGCCAGTGGTTTGTGACCGATGATCTGCGGGTTCCGGATTGGGACCGGGTGGAGAGTGTGGGCATTGGGCCGGATCAAACCTCGATTTATGTGGTCATGAGCCGAACGTTTCAAAGCGGCCAGCTACAGCCGTGGCTGGATTTGACGGAACGGGTGCGGGGGCTGTCGCGGCGCGAGGCGTTGCAGGTGGAGCGGCACCTTTGAGGTGTCCCATTTTGCGGGGCAAAGCTGGCGCTTCCCTGGGCATGGGCTAGGCCCTATTGGGGTTGGGGCTCGCTGCGGGAGGCCGCCTGGGGACGATCGCGTTGGCATTGGGTTGGTTATTTGAGGGGAAGGGTTGAGCAGGCTGCCTATGAAACGGTTAATTTCGATCCTGGTGAGCGGCCTTATTTTGTGGGTGATCTACGGGCGCATTGATTTTGCGGGCCTTGGACGGGTGTTTCAGGGGTGCGATCGCGGTTGGATGGCCGTCAGCCTCGGGATGGTGGTGCCCCTGACCGGTTTCACCGCCTGGCGACTCCAGCAACTGATGCCCCGCGATCGCCCCGAAGCCCTCGGATTCGGCGAAGCCAACCAGCTCATCCTGGCCGCCAGCGTCCTTAATATGGTGCTGCCCTCAAAAATGGGCGACATCGCCAAAGCCTACTTCATGCGCGATCGCGGCCACTTGGACGGCTCCCTGGCCCTCTCCCTCGTGGTCTTTGAAAAAACCTGCGACCTCCTCTCCCTCCTGCTGTGGTGCGTCTTTGGCCTAGCCCTCTACCCCAAACAGGACTGGCTCTTCGGCACCATGACCGCCGGCGTCGCCCTCGGCCTGCTCCTGGGCACCGTCCTGCTGGGTTCCCCCCACTTTGCCCGGTGCTTCTTCCTGGGCCTGCGGCGATTTGCCCCCAAACCCTTCAAAGCAAAACTCAAAAAACTCAACCGGTCCTGGGGAGCCATGCATGACTACTTCTGGAGCGATCGCCGCCAACTGACCCTCATCGCCCTCACCTCCCTCTTCATCTGGTTCCTCCATCTGCTGCAAATCTGGCTATTCACCCTCGCCCTCAAAACCCCCGTCCCCATCCTCTCCAACCTCGCCCTCGCCCCCCTCGCCATCCTGGCCGGTTTGCTGCCCCTCACCTTCGCCGGGGTCGGCACCCGCGACGCCGCCCTCATCCTCTTCTATGCCCCCTACATGAACGCCCCCGCCGCCGCCGCCCTGGGACTGCTGTGTACCTCCCGGTATCTCATGCCCGCGATCGGCGGCCTCCCCTTTTTGGGAAAATATCTAGCAGCGATGCGAACCCTCAGCCCCCCGCGCTAGGGTCCCCGCCTCCCCTTTCCCCCTACGACGACGACCCGCCCCCATGGCCAAACCAAAACCCGCCCCCGAACCCCCCCCCGCCCCCCTCCTCAGCGGCCAAACCGCCGAGCGCCCCTGGGGAAGCGTCACCGTTCTCGAAGAAGGCAAAGGCTATCGCATCAACCGCATCGTCGTCGCGCCGGGCCGCACCATGAGCCAGCAGATGCACTACCACCGCAGTGAACATTGGATTGTCGTCGCGGGCACGGCCCGGGTGACCTGCAACGACACCAGCCAAATCGTCATCCCAAACCAATCCACCTATGTCCCCGCCTGCACCCCCCATCGGCTGGAAAACCCCGGCGTGATTCCCCTGGTGATGATTGAGGTGCAAAATGGCGAATTCCTGGGGGACGAGGACATCATCCGCTTCGATGACCCTTCAGCAACGCGCCCCTAAATCAAGCTCCTGCCCTGGCCTTGAAGCCCCCCAATTCAACCCTCGGAAGGGGGACGGAACGGGATGCCAGCGCAACACCTCGAAATCTTAATCGAACCTAAAACTTTTCTCAAAAAACCGATGACCAATGAGTGTTTCTACTCATTGAACCGTGAATGAATCCATCGCCTAACGGGAAGCGCGATCGCCACAACGGCTCCATAGCAACGGCTCGGCGCGTTTTAACAACCTTGAAGTTTTCTTTTGAGCTCCGCAATGGGTCGCTAAATCCCCTGAGGGAAATTAACAACTTGTAATAAACAAAGCTTCGGAGACATTGTATAAAGAAGAAGTTGAAAGGTGTATAACAAGCAACCGATAGCTAAAACCCTGGAGTGCTGGGAGTTTTTCTGATTCTCATAAAACTTTGAGAAGCCTCTCAGAATTTTGACGGGTTTACCCGTCGCGCCAGCAACCGAAGCGACCCCGGGCTCTGGGATTGCTAAGGCTAGCGAAGTGCTAATGCCCTTTCAAGGCTGCCCTTGTTATAAGCAGCGAATGAGGCAGCGTTTGTGTTGCCGACTTGTTAATATGCAAGATGGTCAACCCAAACACGACCAACTAATATCAGGAGATTCATTCCATGTTTGACGCATTTGCGAAGGTTGTTTCTCAGGCCGATGCTCGTGGCGATTTCCTCAGCACCGAGCAATTGGATGCCCTGACCCAACTGGTTGCTGATGGCAACAAGCGTCTGGACGTTGTTAACCGCCTGACGAGCAACGCTTCCACCATCGTTGCCAACGCTGCACGCGCGCTGTTCGCCGAGCAGCCCCAGCTGATCTCCCCCGGTGGTAATGCTTACACCAGCCGCCGCATGGCTGCTTGCCTGCGCGACATGGATATCATCCTGCGCTATGTGACCTACGCGACCCTGGCTGGCGATGCGAGCGTGCTCGATGATCGTTGCCTGAACGGTCTGCGCGAAACCTACGTGGCCCTGGGCACCCCCGGCGCTTCCGTGGCGGTGGGCGTTCAGAAGATGAAGGATGCGGCGATCGCGATCGCTAACGATTCCGCTGGCATCACCCCCGGCGATTGCAGCTCCTTGATTGCTGAGCTGGCTGGCTACTTTGATCGCGCTGCCGCTGCGGTTGCTTAGTTTTTAAGCGCGCTTAACAGCCGAACATTCACGCTTCCCTATTGAACACCTACTTTAGAGATCGAACCTGATTATGAAGACCCCCATCACCGAAGCTATCGCAGCTGCTGATTCCCAAGGTCGTTACCTGAGCAATGCTGAGCTGCAATCGGCTCGTGGTCGTTTCGAGCGCGCCCAGGCCAGCATGGAAGCTGCCCGCGCCCTGACCTCGAACTCGGCCAACCTGGTGAACGGTGCCGTGAACGCGGTGTACCAGAAGTTCCCGTACACGACCCAAATGAGCGGTCCGAACTACGCTTCGACCCAAACCGGCAAGGACAAGTGCGCCCGTGACGTCGGCTACTACCTCCGCATGGTCACCTACTGCCTGGTGGCTGGTGGCACCGGCCCCATGGATGACTACCTGCTGGCGGGTATCGACGAAATCAACCGCACGTTTGAACTGTCCCCGAGCTGGTACGTGGAAGCCCTGAAGTATGTCAAGGCGAACCATGGCCTGAGCGGTCAAGCGGCGAACGAAGCTAACACCTACTTCGACTACGCGATCAACGCCCTGATCTAATTCGGGTGTCGATCCCGGAAGAGCAACTGAGCTAGTTGGCGCTGGTCTTCTTGATTAGTTGTCAGCCTTGACTGGTTGGTTTCTCTTCCGGGAATTTTTTTAAGAATTTTCGGTTTCGATTTCGATAAAACTGCTCTCGGGGTATGTCGTCTCAGGCTAATTGATTCTTTTGAGGGATTCATTTAGAGGTGACGATTGGCTGGGGGCTTGCTGTGCTTGCTGTGTATTTTGGGAGAAGTCGTTTATGGCCGTTACTGTGGCTGCTTCGCGACTTGGAACGTCGGCCTATGCTGATGCGTCGCCGGTGGAACTACGACCGGATACGTCGCGCGATGATGTGAATTTGGTCATCCGTGCGGTGTACCGTCAGGTGCTGGGAAATGATTATGTGATGAATTTCCAGCGGCTGGTGAGTGCGGAATCGCTGTTGCGCGATCGCTGCATTACGGTGAAGGAGTTTGTCCGCTGCGTTGCCAAGTCGGAATTGTATAAGGAAAAATTCCTTTACAACAATTTCCAAACCCGGACGATTGAGTTGAATCTGAAGCATCTGTTGGGTCGTGCGCCCTACGATGAGTCGGAGGTGGTGGATCATTTGGATCGCTACCAGAACCACGGTTTTGATGCGGATATCGATTCCTACATCGATTCCGATGAGTATCAAAATGCGTTTGGGGATCACATTGTTCCCTACTATCGTGGCTTTAATACCCAGACGGGCCAGAAGACCGTTGGGTTTAATCGCATGTTCCGGATCTATCGGGGCTACGCGAATAGCGATCGCGCCCAACTAGAGGGGACGACGCCGCGTTTCTCGACGGAACTAGGTCGCAATACGGCGACGGCGATCGTGGGGCCGTCGGGCTCGAATACGGGCTGGGCGTTCCGCAACTCGAAGGATCTGGGGGCGGGCAATCTGACGCCGACGTCCTTTGGCCAAAGCCAGAGCGATCGCCTGTACCGCATGGAAGTGACGGGGCTGCTGGGTCCTGGCTATCCGGCGGTGCGCCGCAGCAGCCGGGTCTTCACGGTGCCCTATTCTCGTCTGTCTGAGCAGATGCAGAAGGTGCAGCGGATGGGCGGCAAGATCGCTAGCGTGACGCCGGTTTAGAACCCGTTGGGGGTTTTAAGGTTGGGGAACGGGGCGACTTTTAGGGGTGGCTTCGTTCCCCTGGTGCCGTTTTAACGCCTTTGGTTTTTTTTGAAGGCGCTACGGATTTAGGATTCGATTTCAGGAGGTTTTATGCTCGGTCAAGCTCTTGCTGGGAAGTCTTCTAATACGTCCGCTGGGGCGCGTGTTTTTCGCTATGAGGTGACGGGTCTGGCGCAAAATGACCAGACGGATAATCGCGCGTTTCCGGTGCGTCGCAGTGGCAGTGTGTTTATCAATGTGCCCTACAGCCGCATGAATGAGGAGATGCAGCGCATCACCCGTCTGGGGGGCAAGATTGTGAGTATTTCGCCGGTGGTGGCGTCGGAGTCGGCGGCGGCTGACGAGTAGCCCGGTGTATGGGCTTCCCTCGGGGTGTCTCCAGGGATTGGGGGCTTCGGGGGGGCTGTTGGGTTATCTGTTCAGGGGGCGCGATCGCTAGTGGTAGGGATCGCGCCTATTTTTGTGGGTTGAGATGTGGTTTGAGGTGCGGGGGACGATGACTGAGGGTGAGATTTCGGCGGAGTCGCTGACGCTGGAGGAGGCGATCGCGAATTTACGCAGTGAAGATGCGAGTTTGCGGTATTACGCGGCCTGGTGGGTGGGGCGGTTCCGGGTGAATTTGCCGGAGGTGGTGGCGGCGCTGATTGAGGGGTTGAGCTATACGGCGGATCGGACGGAGGCGGGGGCGCTGCCGCTCCAGCGCAATGCGGCGCGGGCGTTAGGGAAGTTGGGCGATCGCGCGGCGGTGCCGGCGTTGATGGAGGGGCTGCGATCACCGGACCATTTTGTGCGGGAGGCGGCGGCCCAGTCCTTGGGGGCCTTGGGCGATCGCGCGGCGGTGCCGAGGCTGCTGGAGATGCTGGCGGGGGGGGTGGCGGCGGCGGTGCAGTTGCCCGGTAAGCCCCACCTGAAGGAGCCCTATGATGCGGTCCTGGAGGCGTTGGGGGATTTGGGGGCTACGGAGGCGATCGCGGCGATCGCGCCTTTCCTAGAACATCCGATGGCGAAGGTGCAGTACGCGGCGGCCCGCGCCCTCTATCAATTGACGGGGGAGGCGGCCTACGGGGAGCGGCTGGTGACGGCGTTGGCGGGGCCGGATTTGCAACTGAGGCGCACGGCCATGGCGGATCTGGGGGCCATTGGCTACCTGGCGGCGGCCCCGGCGATCGCGCGGACCCAGGCGGAAAATAGCCTCAAACTCTATGCCCTCAAGGATTTGATGGAACATCCCAACGCCCAGGGCGGCGGCGGCGATGCCCCCTCGGACGATATCCGGGCGATCGCGGATCTGATGGACAGTTTGCTCTAGGACCGGCCGCTACCCTCAGGGGCGATCATCGCGCGATCGCCCCTAGCGCCTCCCCCAGGGGCCAGACTGGGTAATTCGGAGTTTTGATTTTGACATGGCTTCCCAGCGGGAATTTCATCGCCGGTCAAACCCTTGCCTAGTCAAGCATTGCCAGGGCTTTTGGGGGGAGAGATGGCCCGGTCCATTGCACAATTCATATCCGTGTTTATACTGGACCTAGCGATGCCATTTTGAAAAGTCATACCCCCGCCATGTATCCCCCCACCCTCCTCCCCGAAAATTCGCGACCGTTTCTGACCTGGCAGCGGGTGTTGGACTGGGCCCAGGAGCATTACCGCTGTCGCACCTTCGCCAAGGATGAACGGATTCCGACCCGCCCCGGTTTGCTCTACCTGGTGCAGCGGGGGGCCGTGCGGCTGGTGGGGGCTTCGGCGACGCCGGTGGTGGATTTAGGCGGGCTGGCGGATGAGGAGGGGGGCAGCAACCTGGAGCCGGAGGAGGCGTTTTTGGGGTTCGTGGGGCCGGGGCAACCCTTTGAGATTGTGTCCCAGTCCCCCTTTGTGCTCCAGAGCTATGCCCATGTGGAGCGCACGAATGTGCTGTGGATGTATTGGAATGACCTGGACAATTGGCCCCATTTCCGGCGGGAGGTGCTCGATGCGTTTCGCTATCAGCATCAGCGGAAGTTGCTGTGGCTGAGTACGTTGGGGCAGCGGCGGACGATTGATCGGCTGTTGGGCTATTTGACGCTGCTGGTGGAGGAGTACGGGGAGCCCTGTGAGTTGGGCTACTGTTTGCCCTGGCCGCTGACCCATGCCCAGATTGGCAGTGCGATCGGTTCGACGCGGGTGACGGTGACGCGGCTGATGGGGAAATTGCGTAAGCGCCAGTTGGTCTGTTCCCATGGGGAGAATTTGATTTGTTTGCCGACGGAGGTGCTGACCAGTGCGGTGCCTCGGGTGACGATGGAGCCCTAGGGCGTTTGGGGGGCTGGGGCGATCAAGGTGGCGGTTAATGGGTCTGCAATCTTTGGCCTGAAGTCCTTGCGCGATCGCGGATGGAGCCGGGGTGAATCTAGGGGCTGAAGTAGCTTCTCGTTTGGGGGGCTGGGACGATTTGGGTGATTGCCCCCTCCCCTTGCCCCATAAGGCTTCTGGGCAGGTTTGACGATGGCCCTAGGGCGATTGCTATCAAGGATGGGTATGGATTGATGGTGGCTACGGGCTATGGATACGACCGTGGAGATGATTCCCTGTTCGCTTGAACATCTGCAAAGGCTGATGGAGGGGGCGGGGGCGTTCCAGGCGGCCTATGGGCTGCGGGTGGCGGATGGGTATTTACCGTTTGAAGGGGCGCTTCAGTACAGTTTTGAGGCGCTGGAATCTGCCCGGATTTGGCACCCGTGGCTGCCCTATCTGTTTGTGTTTCGCCCGGATCAGATGCTGGTGGGGTTTGGGGGATTTAAGGGGGTTCCTGATGCGGAGCGGATGGTGGAGATTGGCTATTCCATTGCTCCGGCGTATCAAGGTCGAGGGTTTGCTACCTGTGCGGCGGGGCAACTGATTGAGATTGCTTGGGCGTCGGGGATGGTTGATGGGGTGTGTGCCCATACGTTGGCGGGGGGCGATGGGTCGGTGAGGGTGCTGGAGAAGTGCGGGATGGCGAAGGTGGCGGAGGTGCTGGATCCGGAGGATGGGGTGGTGTGGCGGTGGGTGATTGGGGCTCAATGATTGGGGCTGGGGTGGTGGAATGGGGGGCGATCGCGGTGGGGCGGATGGGGGGTGTTGGGGTGAGAATCAGGCAATAATGCTAAGCACGGGCGCGGGGATGGGGCGGGGCGATCGCGAGGGTCTGCCCCAGTTGGTTCCTGTGCTTGGCTAGTCCCTGTGCTTTGATGTGCTGATGACCAATGCGTCGCTTGTGGACCGGGCCCGCCAAGGGGATAGCGAGGCGATCGCCCTGTTGATGAACCAGTCCCTGGAGGCCCACCGGATTCGGGTGCGGGCCTGGTGGCAGGATCAATGTTTTCGGGTGGCGGCGGAAGGGGCGGCGGTGCCGGACCAGGATTTTTTGGTGGAGTTTGTGCGGCGGGGGATGCTGGGCCTGGGGTGCCGGACCCTGGCGCAGGTGGTGATTGAGGCGTATGGGCCGGGGGCGGCGGTGCCGGCGTGGTCGGTGCTGCTGGATCTGGTGCCGGTGCCCCTGTCGGAGGGGGGCGGAAGTTTGCGGGATGCGCCGGAGCGGCCGGTGCCGGATGCGCGGTTGCGGGTGCCGGTGGAGACGGGGGCGAGGCCGGGGCGGCCGGGGGCGCGGGTGGCGACGGCGGTGCGGCGGCCGGGGCCGATGGTGACGCGGTTGCGCCGATCGCCGGGGCGGTGGGGGCTGTTTGCGGTGGCGCTGGTGAGTGCGATCGCGATCGCGGTCCTGGTGCGGCTGTGTTTGGTGATGCTGGCGGAATCGACGGTGTACCGGGCTCCGTTTGTGGGGGATGTGCTCCACAGTTTGGAGGTGGCGGAGTTTTTGAATTTGTTGTCCTTTGCGGTGCTGGGGATGGGGATGGGGCTGGTGGCGGCGATCGCGCGATCGCCGTGGGGTTGGCGGCTGGCGGGGGGGCTGACGATCGCCCTGGTGCCGCTGCTGTTTGCCCTGAGTCCGATGGTGCGCCACCACCTGTGGATCGAGGCGATCGCGGCGGATCGGGCCATGCCGGTGGTGCAGGTGCAGGGGGTGGCGAATGGGTTTCTGCGCGATCACGTGGGGGACGGGGGCCTGTGGGGGTTTTATCGCTACACGGCCCAGTCCGCGATCGTGCCGGTGACCGCTGAGGAAATGCAAACGGCGGCAACCCTCGATCAGCAGGTGAATACCCTCCTGGCGGGGCTGTTGCGGCAAGAGGGCGATCGCGTGGCCCGGTGGATGGAGTGGGGCAGTTGGGGCCTGCGGTTTTTCTACTTCATGGTGGCGGCGGCCTCGGCCCTGTCCCACTTCCGGCGGGGGATGCGTCTGGGGTGGCGCTGGTTCCAAACCCCGGCGGGCGGCTAAGTTTCCCGTTAATCCTTAAAATCATCATCAACTAAACCCCGCCCCCGCTGGCTGTTGATCCCCTGGCCTTGGCTTGCTCTGGCCTGCCTTGGCGTAACCGTTTCGGCCCGATCGCGAAACCCTAACCCCTAAAGGAGAGTTGAGAAGAATGGCGGACCTCGTGCTGGATGTGCGTGATTTGACCGTGGTGTTTCAGGGCGATCGCGGCACCGTCACGGCGGTCGATGGCATTTCCTTTCGGCTTGAGCGGGGGCGCACCCTGGGGCTGGTGGGGGAGTCGGGGTCGGGCAAATCCGTGACGGCCCTGGCGATTATGGGCCTGGTGGCGGATAACGGGACGGTGGCGGGGCGGCTGCAATTTTTGGATTCGGGGTCTGGGGCGGGGCAAGATTTGCTGACCTTGACGGAGGTGCAGCGGCAGGGCTATCGCGGGCGGCGCATTGCCATGGTGTTCCAGGAGCCCATGAGTGCCCTCAATCCGGTCTATACCTGCGGGTTTCAGCTACTGGAAGCGTTGCGGCAACACCGGGCGATCGCGGCGGCGGAGGCCCTGAAGATGGCGGCGGCGCTGTTGCAGGAGGTGCGGCTTTTGCCGTCGGATGAGGAATTGGTGGCGCGATCGCGGCGGGAGTTGGGCCTTGCGTCGGAGGAGTCGGACACGGAAACTCGCAGCGTGCGTGAGGCGATCGCCCGGCGGGTGAACCAACAGAAGCGGGAATTGCTAGATCGCTACCCCCACCAACTGTCCGGCGGGCAACTGCAACGGCTGACGATCGCCATGGCCCTGGCGGGGGATCCGGCGATTTTGATTGCGGATGAGCCGACGACGGCGTTGGATGTGACGGTGCAGGCGTCGATTTTGAAACTGCTGAAGGAATTGCGCGATCGCCGGGGCATGGCGATGCTGTTTGTCACCCACGATCTGGGGGTGGTGGCGGACATTGCCGATGAGGTGGCGGTGATGAATCGCGGGCGGATCGTGGAGGCGGGGCCGGTGGCGGAGATTTTTAGCCAGCCCCAGGATCCCTATACCCAAGGGCTGCTGGCCTGTCGTCCCAATCCCCACCGCACGGCGGCACGGCTGCTGACGGTGGCGGATTTTGTGGCCCAGCGCAATGGATCCGGTGGGGCGGATCTGGCGGATCAAAGCTGTCCTGCTCCCGCATCAGCCCTGGAGCCGATCGCGGATGGGCCTGAACCGGCTGGATCTGAATCGGCAGAAGGGGACGGGCGATCGCCGCTGCTGTCGGTGCGGCAACTGCGGGTGACCTATCCCGTGCGGGGGGCGTGGGGGCAAACGCGGCGCTATGTGATGGCCGTCAATGGGGTGTCCTTCGACCTCTTTCCGGGGGAAACCCTGGGGCTGGTGGGGGAGTCGGGCTGTGGGAAAAGCACCCTGTCGCGGGCGATTTTGCGGCTGGTGAATGCGTCGGAGGGGCGGGTGTATTTTGATGGGCAAGACGTGTTTGCCCTGCGGGGGGCGGCCCTGCGGCGGCTGCGGCAGGATTTGCAGATTGTGTTTCAGGATCCCTTTGGGTCGCTGGATCCACGGCTGCGGGTGGGGGCGGCGATCGCGGAACCGTTGACGATCCATCGCCCCGACTGGTCCACAAAACGGCGGCGCGATCGCGTGGCGGAACTCCTAGAGCGCGTTGGGTTGGAGGCGTCCAGTGGCGATCGTTTCCCCCACGAATTTTCCGGCGGCCAGCGGCAGCGCATCTGCATCGCCCGAGCCTTGGCCCTCAATCCCCGCTGCATCATTTGCGATGAGTCCGTGTCGGCCCTGGATGTGTCCGTGCAGGCCCAGGTGCTCAATCTGCTGAAGGATTTGCAGGCGGAATTGGGGCTGGCCTATCTGTTCATTTCCCATGACCTGAGCGTGGTCAAGTTCATGAGCGATCGCATCGCCGTGATGAAGGATGGGCGCATTGAGGAACTGGGGACGGCCCACCAGGTCTATTTCCAACCCCAGCAGCCCTACACCCAAACCCTGATCGCGGCGGTGCCGACGGTGGATCTCGATCGCCTGCGCCAGCGTCAGCATCGGGGCGATCGCGCCAGCTAGGGCCGAGATCAGGACTGAGAACCTAGAAAAGGCACCGCGTCAAGGGATTTAGGAAAATTTGGATCATTGGTCGCAATTTGGATCGATTCTGCAAGGGGCGATCGCGAATCGCAGCACATTGCAACCGACGATCGCGGGGGGGCGAGCCGTTGCTCCCGTGGCTGTAAATCCCCCTATCGAGGCCCGCCCAGCTTTAGAAAAAGTCGCTAACCTAAAGGGTAATCAATGGCTTGATTAAGACGCGGTGAAGCGGACGGAATTTTCAGGGCTTTGGGGTGGGCCGCGCGATCGCGGTGATCCCCGGCCCCATTGACCCCATTGCTCTGGCAAACCCAGCTCAACCGCTGACGCAATCAGCAACTGAAATCGTTGTTTCATGAGGCAGCCGACGGGTTATGAAACGCACATCTACGGACGCGATCCAAACTTGGGATGATGCAAACGATTTGGACGTTTTGGTGGTGGATAAGCGATCGGGCAAGCGGGCCAATGCGGCCAAGGCGCGCCGACGCAATCGCCGCTACGGTAAACGGCTGTTGAATGTGCAATTGCGGGCGAATCAGACGGAAAGTTTTGATGATTGGGAGGATCTAGCCTAGGACTTTTCCAGGTATTTTGATCGCGCTTTATTCAGCGGTTTATGTGGGCGCTCTGGGGGTGGATTGATCCAGTTCATCCAATTCCCGGAGCGTTTGCCGTTGGGGCCGAAATTGGCCGTCTGTGAACGTTGATGGATCAGGCGGCGCGATCGCGCGGTTCCCCCAGGGTTGGCAGGGCTTCGATCGGGAGCCAGCAGGCGGCTTGGTGGATGTGGCCGGGGCGATCGCCTTTGGTTTCTAGGGGGGGCCGTTCCTGGTGGCAGCGATCGCGAACCACGGGGCAGCGGGCCGCAAAGGGGCAGCCCTGCGGGTAATCAATCAAATCCGGCGGAAATCCGGGGATGGCGATGAGGCGATCGCGGGGCCGATCCAAACGCGGCAAACTGTTGAGCAAACCGATCGTGTAGGGATGGCGGGGGGCGCGGTAGAGCTCATCGCGCTGCGCCACCTCCACCACCTGACCGGCATACATGACCACCACGCGATCGGCCAGCCCCGCCAGCAGGGCCAGATCGTGGGTGATCCACAGGGTCGCCATGCCCAAGTCCCGCTGCAATTCCTGCACCAGTTCGACGATTTGCGCCTGCACGGTCACATCCAACGCCGTCGTCGGTTCATCGGCGATCAATAAATCCGGTTCGCAGGCCAGGGCCATGGCGATCGCGAGGCGCTGGCGCATGCCGCCGGAAAATTGGTGGGGATATTGGTTCAGCCGCTCCGCCCCCGAGGGAATGCCCACGCGATCAAGCCACGCGATCGCCCGCTGTTGGGCCGCGTCCCGATCGAGCTTCAGATGTCGCCGCAGGCCCTCCGTCAACTGTCGCCCCACCGTCAGGACCGGATTGAGCGCCGTCATCGGATCCTGAAACACCAACCCAATGCGCCGTCCCCGAATATCCCGCAGCGATCGCTCCGGCAGTCGCAGCAGATCCACCCCGTCAAAATTCGCCGTGCCCCCGGTCACCCGTCCCGGCGGCGACGCAATCAGGCCCAGAATCGAGAGCATCGTCACGCTTTTGCCCGACCCCGACTCCCCCACAATCCCCAGGGTTTCCCCCGCCGCCACCTCGAAACTGACGCCATTGACCGCCTGGACCGTGCCCTCGGGCGTCGAAAACTGGGTTTTGAGATCGCGGACGCTCAGGAGGGGGGCCATGGGCTGGGGCTGGGGGAGTTTGGGGGAAATTGGGGAATTTGCCCTAAAGGATAGCGTCTGAACCCGGCGCGATCGCACCCTCAATCCTTGGGGTATGGCCTTTGACGGGGCTTGGCCGCGATCGCTATGACTGGATTGAAATGAGCAGAATTTTGATCCGCCCCATGCCTAACGCCCAACGGTTTGCTCAATTGGCCCTTTTGGCCCCCATCGCCCTAGCAATGGCCCTCGATCGCCCCGCGATCGCCCATCCCGAACCCGCCCCCGTTCCCCGAGAATGTCGCGCGCAACTGGTCGAAAACCCTGACCCAAACCAGGGCTACGAATTTATCGAAGAGAACAACTGCCCCATTCTGACCGGCACCTTCAGCGATGGGGAATGGGACGTGACCTTGGGGCTGTGGGAACCGGGGGCCTATCTGTATCGCCACCACAACCGCCGCACGGGGGAGCGGATGGAAATTATTGATTTCCTGATCTTCGGCACCACGGAACGGACCCACTACAGCTTTGCCCATGAGGGGGTTCGCCATGTGGTGACCTTCCGGCGGGAAGACCCGGACTGGATTCGCCTAGAAATTTTCCACCCGGAGACCCATCGCCGCCTCCTCAACCGGTTGCTACGGCGATCGCGTAACCCTCTATCATGAGTCACCGAGACAAAACCCTGCTGGACCGGATCGATACGGACCTTTTTACATGAGCCTTTCCATGACGAACTGGGCCGCGATCGCGGACCTGCCCACCCTGCGCGATCGCCTGCTGACCCTGCTGTGTGAGCGGGCCTATCGGGAGGGGGATTTTACGCTCTCGTCGGGGCAGCCCAGCCGCTACTACATCAATTGCAAACCGGTGACGCTGCACCCTGAGGGGGCCTTGGCGATCGGGCGGCTGCTGCGCGATCGCCTGCCTAGCGACACCGATGCGGTGGCGGGCCTGACCCTGGGGGCGGATCCGATCGTGTCGGCGGTGAGCGTCGTCTCTGCCCTGGCGGATGCGCCGATTAATGCCCTGATCGTCCGCAAGGAGGCCAAGGGCCACGGCACGATGGACTACATCGAAGGGCCAACCCTCAAGGCCGGGGCGACGGTGGTGGTGCTGGAAGATGTGGTGACCACGGGGAATTCGGCCCTGAAGGCGGTCGATCGCCTGGTGGCGGCGGGGTATCGGGTCGATCGCGTCCTGGCGATTGTGGATCGGCAGCAGGGGGGCGCGGAACTCTACCGCGATCGCGGCCTTGCCTTTGAGGCCCTGTTCCGGCGCGAGGAATTGAGCGATCGCTGGGCCACGCTCCAGGCATCCCAAAGCTAAGGTTCGTTTCCGCTATTCCTGAAATTTTTCCAACCTTTTTCCAACCCTCGTTTTGCAATTGGAGTCAATCCCCGTGACCACGCAACTGTTGACCGATCAAGTGGCCGTGATTACCGGCGCATCCCGAGGCATTGGCCGCGCCACCGCGATCGCCCTGGCAACCGAAGGGGCCAAGGTGGTGATCAATTACGCCGCCTCTAGCGCCGCCGCTGAATCCCTCGTGGCGGAAATTAGCGAACTGGGGGGCCACGCGATCGCCGTGAAGGCCGATGTGTCGAAATCGGACGAGGTGGACGCCCTGGTGAAAGCCACCCAGGACGTCTTTGGGGGCCGCATTGACGTGTGGGTGAACAACGCCGGCATCACCCGCGATACCCTGCTCCTGCGGATGAAGCTGGAGGACTGGCAGGCGGTGATGGACCTCAACCTCACGGGGGTGTTCCTCTGCACCAAGGCCGTCAGCAAAATCATGCTCAAGCAGCGATCGGGCCGCATCATCAACATCGCCTCCGTGGCGGGGCAAATGGGCAACCCCGGTCAGGCGAACTACAGCGCCACCAAGGCCGGTGTGATTGGCTTCACGAAAACCGTGGCGAAGGAGTTGGCGAATCGCGGCATCACCGTCAATGCCGTCGCTCCGGGTTTTATTACGACGGACATGACCGAGGGCCTCGCGGCGGAGGAAATCCTAAAATTCATTCCCCTCAACCGCTACGGTAAACCCGAAGAGGTGGCGGGGGCGATTCGCTTCCTGGCGGCGGATCCGGCGGCGGCCTACATCACCGGCCAAACCCTCAATGTGGATGGCGGTATGGTGATGGCCTAGGCGGCAGGGGCTGGGCCGGTGGGGGCTGGGTGGGGGAACCCCGCCCCTACGGTGTTGCCAGGGTTTCAAGGGGTCCCGTAGCCGCCACCGCCCGGAGTTTCGATGACGATCGCGGCTCCGGCTTCCACATCCCGACTGGCGGTGCCCGGTAGGATTTCGCGATCGCCATTGGCCCGTTCTAGGATGTTGCGGCCCGGTTGGCCCGGTTGACCCCCTGCGAGACCCTCGGGGGCGATCGCGCGGCGATTGGACAAAATGCCCACGGCCATGGCTTCCCGGAAGCGGATTTTGCGGATGACGCCGTGGCCGCCGTGGTAGCGTCCGGGGCCGCCGCTGCCCGGACGGATCGAAAATTCCTCCAGCAGCACCGGAAAACGCCATTCCAACACCTCCGGATCCGTCAGACGCGAATTGGTCATGTGGGTCTGGACCGCGTCGGTGCCGTGGAAGCCGTTGCCCGCGCCGGAGCCGCCGCAGATGGTTTCGTAATATTGGTGGCGCTCATTCCCAAAGGTGAGATTGTTCATGGTCCCTTGGCTGTGGGCCAGGATGCCCAGGGCGCTGTAGAGGGCATCGACGATCGCCTGGGAGGTTTCCACATTGCCCGCCACGACGGCGGCGGGGGCGCTGGGGGCCAGGAGGCTACCCTCGGGGATGTGGATGGTCAGGGGGGCGAGGCACCCGGCATTGAGGGGGATGGCGTCGTCCACGAGGGTGCGAAACACGTACAGGACGGCGGCCTTAGTGATGGCGGCGGGGGCGTTGAAATTATTGGGCTGCTGGGGGGAGGTGCCGCTGAAGTCAATGCGGGCCAGGTGGGAAGATCCCAGGCGATCGCGCTCTACGGTAATGCTCACTTGGATTTGGGCACCGCTGTCGAGCTGGACGGTGGCGCTGCCATCGGTGAGGGCCGCGATCGCGCGGCGGACACAGGCTTCGGCGTTGGTCTGCACATGGTGGGTGTAGGCCCGCACCGTATCGAGGCCGTGGGTGGTGATCGCCCGCTCCAGTTCCCGGATGCCCCGCTCGTTGGCGGCGATTTGCGCTTGCAGATCCGCGAGGTTTTGCTCCGGGTTGCGGGCAGGGTGGGGGCCGCTTGTGAGATATTCCCGTAACGTGGCCTCCTGGAATGCGCCATTCTCGACGATCAGGACGTTATCGAGCAGGACGCCTTCCTCCGCGATCGCGGTGCTGTGGGGGGGCATGGAACCGGGGGTGATGCCGCCGATGTCCGCATGGTGGCCGCGCGAGGCGACGAAAAAGTCCGGGCGATCACCGGAATCGACGAAAACCGGCGTAATCACCGTGATATCGGGCAGATGGGTGCCGCCGTTGTAGGGATTATTGGAGGCGTAGACCTGGCCGGGAACGAGGGTCGCGCCGCGATCGCGCAGGAGGGCCACCACGCTCTCGCCCATGGAGCCCAGGTGGACGGGGATATGGGGGGCATTGGCGACCAGTTGCCCCGCCCCATCGAACAGGGCGCAGGAAAAGTCTAATCGTTCCTTGATATTGACGGAATGGCTGGTATTTTGCAGCGTCACGCCCATCTGTTCCGCGATCGCGCTGAAGAGATTATTGAAAATTTCCAGCTTCACCGGATCGACCCGCTGAGGATCAATGCTTTGGGCTTTAGTTTGGGTGTCGGTGGCCGTGGGCGCGATCGCGGCGGCTTGGCGAGTAAAAATTAGGCCGCCCGTGTCGTTCATCGTCGCCGCCCAGCCCGGTTCGAGGATATTGGTGCCCGTGGTTTCCAGGATCGACGCGGGTCCGACCAACTGATCTCCCGGCTGCAACTGCTCCCGCCGAAAAATGGGCGCATCCCACCAGTGATCGCCCGTAAACATGGGCCGCACGGCGATGGGGACGGGGGGATGCGATCGTGTTTTGGCTAATGTCTGCTCCGGCGGGGCCACGCTCCCTTCAATAAATTCCAGGGCGATCGCCTCCACCACCAGGGGTTTATCGGCCATGACAAAACCGTAGTGCCGCCGGTGCAGATCCTCAAAACTGACCCGCAGTAGATCCGGCGGCCCGTAGGGGACCACCAGGGGCGAGTCGGTGCCGCCATAGCGCAGGCGCACGGTGGCGATCCGCTGGGCGGGCTGGCCGATGACGGTTTCCAGTTCCCTGGCGATCGCGGCAAAAGCCTCCTCCAGCACCGGCGCGATCGCGTCATCGAGGGGTTGTTCAATGGCCCGCTCACGGATTTCCCGCACCGCCGCCAAGCCCATGCCATAGGCCGACAGCACCCCCGCGTAGGGATGGATAAAAATCCGCGTCATGCCCAGGGCGTCCGCGATCGCGCAGGCATGTTGGCCCCCCGCCCCGCCGAAGCAGCACAGGACCGATCGCGTCACATCCACCCCCCGCTGGATCGAAATTTTTTTAATCGCATTCGCCATGTTCTCCACCGCGATCGCCAAAAATCCCGCCGCCACCGCCTCCGGCGCGCGATCGTCCCCCGTCGCCGCCAGAATCCGCGCCGCCAACGCCGCAAAGCGATCGCGCACCACCGCCCCATCCAGCGGTTGATCCCCCGTCCGCCCAAACACCGGCGGGAAAAATTCCGGTTGCAGCTTCCCGACGCGCACATTGCAATCGGTCACCGTCAGCGGCCCGCCCCGCCCATAGGCCGCCGGTCCCGGATTCGCCCCCGCCGACGCCGGACCCACCCGATAGCGCAGGCCATCGAACTGCAAAATCGAGCCGCCCCCCGCCGCCACCGTATGGATCGCCATCATCGGCGTCCGCAGCCGCACCCCCGCCACCTCCGTCTCGAACTGGCGCTCATACTCGCCGCCGTAGCGGGCCACATCCGTTGAGGTGCCCCCCATATCGAACGTGATCAAATCATCAAAGCCCGCCGCCAAGCAGGTTTGCACCGCCCCGACAATGCCCCCCGCTGGCCCCGACAGCACACTGTCTTTCCCCTGGAACCGGGCCGCTGGGGTGAGGCCGCCGTTGGATTGCATGAAGAAGAGGGGCAAGGAATCGGCCAAATCCCCCGATTGAGGGTCCTGATGGTCCCCGGCCCCCAGTTCCGCCACCACGCGATCGACGTAGCGCCGCAGGATGGGGGACAGGTAGGCATCCACCGCCGTGGTGTCCCCCCGGCTGACGAATTTGATTAACGGGCTGACCTGGTGGGAGACGGAGATTTGGGTGAAGCCGATCGCCCGGGCGATCGCGGCAATTTGGGTTTCATGGTCCGGGTAGCGGTAGCCATGCATCAAGGCGATCGCGCAACTGTGGATCCCTGCCCGAAAGGCTTCCCGAAGCTGGGCCGCGATCGCCGCGCGGGCATCGGCATCGAGGGGGCGCACCACCTGACCGTGGGCATCGATCCGCTCCGCCACCTCCACCACCCGCTCATAGACCAGATCCGGCCGCTGGATTTCCAGGGCAAAAATATCGGGCCGATGCTGGGGACCAATGCGCAACGCATCCCGAAACCCTTCGGTCACCACGAGAACGACGCGATCGCCCTTCCGTTCCAGCAGGGCATTGGTGGCGACGGTGGTGCCGGTTTTGATCGCCGCGATCGCCTCGATGGGGACGCGATCGCCCGGTTGCAGCCCCATCAAATCGCGAATCCCCTGGACCGGCGCATCGCCGTAGCGCTCCGGATTTTCCGACAGCAGCTTGTGGGTGACCACCGCCCCATCCGGCCGCAGGGCCACCAAATCCGTGAACGTGCCGCCGCGATCGATCCAAAAATGCCAGCGGCCCGTGGGGTTAGAAGCAGGGGGAATCGTCATGGCAAAGGCGTTTTGAAAAGGCAACGGCGGTGGGGGGCTCCCTAGTTCAGGATACCGAAGCGTCCATGGCCCCCGAAACTGGGCCGAAAAGGGGGGTGGGCGTCCGGAGCGATCGCGGGTGGGGATCAAAAATTTGGCCGAATCTTCCCCTTTTTCGGAGAGGAGTTCTAGCATAAGAACGTGGCCGATCCCTCTTCCCCCCTGATGGCATTGCGTGAAGGGCGGTGGTTCAAGCTGATCTGCGGCGCGAGCTTCCAGCACCTTCCCGCCATTCGCAGCCTCGCCCTAGCCTATGGTCTCGCCGGGGCGCATTGTATTGATGTGGCTGCCGATCCGGCGGTGGTGGCGGCGGTGCGGTCTGCCTGGGCGATCGCCCCAACCCTAGGATTCACCCCGCCCGATTGGACGCCGCCGTGGTTGATGGTGAGCCTCAATGACGGGGAGGATCCCCACTTCCGTAAGGCTTTTTTTGACCCGGCCACCTGCCCGCCGGACTGCCAACGCCCCTGCGAACAGGTGTGCCCCACCCAGGCGATTGCCGCGTGGCCCAATAGCGAAGGAATTACCCCCGGCATCCTAGAACCGCTGTGCTATGGCTGTGGCCGCTGTTTGCCCGTGTGTCCCCATGGGCGGATCATTGCCCACTATCGGGGCCTGTCGCCGGTGCGGGTGGGGCCGCTGCTGCTGGAAATGGCCCCGGATGCCCTGGAAATCCATACGCAAATTGGCCGCGATCGCGCCTTCGAGCGGCTGTGGCGGGTGATTGCGCCGGATTTGTTGGGGCAGATCAAACTGGTGGCCGTCAGTTGTCCGGGCGGACCGGGCCATGGGGACTACCTCAAAACCCTGTACGACATCATGGCTCCGGATTTGGCGATCGCGGACTGCACCCTGCTCTGGCAAACGGACGGACGCCCCATGAGCGGCGACATCGGCGGCGGCACCACCCACGCGGCGATCGCCCTGGCCCAGGAAACCCTTGCCCTCAACCTCCCCGGCTTTGTGCAGTTGGCAGGCGGCACGAACGACCACACCTGGCCCAGACTGCAAGCCCTGGGGCTCCTCGACGCGATCGCGGGGGTGGCCTACGGGGGCTATGGGCGATCGCAACTGCAACCGATCTTTGACGAACTCGACGCGATCGCCCACGATCGCGGCCAAGCCCTCAACCTAGAGGACATCCCCCCCCTACTGCACCGGGCCGTGGACCGCGCCCGCGCGATCGTTGGCCTCCATCACCCCGCCCCCGCCACCCCCATGCCCCCCTAAATCCCCCGGCTCCCCTGGATCCACCCCTTCATATCCCCCTTTTAATTGCCCCCTTACCGTCCCCTTTGCATGGCTAGCCCCGACTCCCAAGCCCCCCGCACCCCCAGCCACGGCCCCGAGGCGATCGACCTGGGCCGCACCCAACGCACCGACGACCTCGGACAACTCCTGGCCATCCTGCCCGAGGCCATCCGCCAAGCGGTCCTGGCCCATCCCCAGCACCGGGATCTCATCGAAGTGGTCATGGACCTCGGGCGGCTCCCCGAAGCCCGCTTTCTGCACGGGGCCGAATACCTGAGCGATCGCCCCATCACCCGCGACGACATCGACCACAGCATCAACCGCGTGGGCCACTTCGGCGGCGACAACCGCGCGGGCCTCGAACAAACCCTCCACCGCATCAGCGCCATCCGCAACCGCCAGGGCCACATCATCGGCCTCACCTGCCGCGTGGGCCGCGCCGTCTTTGGCACCATCGCCATGATCCGCGACCTGGTGGAAACGGGCCGCTCCATTCTCATGCTCGGTCGTCCCGGCGTCGGCAAAACCACCGCCCTGCGCGAAATTGCCCGCGTCCTGGCCGATGACCTCGATAAGCGCGTCGTGATCATCGACACCTCCAACGAAATTGCTGGCGATGGCGATGTGCCCCACCCCGCGATCGGCCGCGCCCGCCGGATGCAAGTCGCCACCCCCGAACTCCAGCACCAGGTGATGATCGAAGCGGTGGAAAACCACATGCCCGAAGTGATCGTCATTGACGAAATCAGCACGGAACTGGAGGCCCTGGCCGCCCGCACGATCGCGGAGCGGGGCGTTCAACTGGTCGGCACCGCCCACGGCAACCAGCTCGCCAACTTGATCAAAAACCCAACCCTCTCCGACCTCGTCGGCGGCATCCAGTCCGTCACCCTCGGGGACGAAGAGGCGCGGCGGCGCGGCTCCCAGAAAACCGTCCTGGAACGGAAAGCCCCGCCCACCTTTGAAATCGCCGTGGAAATGCAGGAACGGCAGCGCTGGGTGGTCCATGAGGATGTGGCCACCACGATTGATACCCTCCTGCGGGGCCGCGCCCCCGAAACCCAAACCCGCACCGTCAGCGACGAGGGCAAGGTCACCGTGACCCGGGAGCTACCGGGCGGCGGCGGCGGAGCCCTGCGTCCCAATGCCCCGCGCGAAATGGCAACTCCGGGCGGTTGGCGCACCTCGGGCCGCATGGTGCCCCTGCCCGCTGGCCCGACCCTGGTGACAACGCCGACGGTGGCGGTGCCCCTCACGCCGGCCCAGGAATTTCAGCAGTTGCTCGATCGCTCGGAGCGCCTCGGTTTGGCCCCGACGGAGGATGACGGGCGCATTGAGGGATTTACCTACATTTACCCCTACGCCATCAGCCGCCATCAGCTTGAGCAGGCCATCAGTTTGCTGGATTTGCCCGTGCTGCTGACCAAGGAATTGGATACGGCGGATGCGGTCATTGCCCTGCGATCGCACCTGAAGAACCACACCAAATTGCGCCATCTGGCCAAGGCGCGCCAACTGCCGATCTATATCGTCAAGAGCAACAGCACGGTGCAGATTGGCAAGACCCTCAAGCGCATCCTCAAGCTGGAGGACGAGGTGGACGAAAGCCCGTCGGAAACCCTGGATCTGCGGCTGCTCAGCAACCACGGCAGTGATGATGAAATGGAGGCCCTGGAGGAGGCGCGCCTCGCGGTGGAGCAGATTGTTCTGCCGAAGGGTCAGCCGGTGGAGCTGCTGCCGCGATCGGCCAAGGTGCGGAAGATGCAGCATGAGCTGGTGGAGCATTATCAACTCACGTCCAATAGTTTTGGCGATGAGCCCAATCGCCGCCTGCGGATCTATCCGGCCTAGGGGCTGGGGCGATCGCGGGGGGAGAGGATCCAAGGCCGCGATCGCCCCTAGCTTTCGCAAATTTGAATGGGTTTTGTGATTGTGGTTCGGCGCGATCGCGGCACCGGCCCCAAAAGGACAAAAACCAGCTAAAAATGCACAAAAAAAACTTCTCAACCCAGGGGAGGGAGAGAAGCCAATCCTTCATTAATTATGGGGGAAATGCGCTTTGTAGCGAGCGGGGGCAAATGACTACTGGTTTGGGGAACCTTTAAGTCAGGGGGAATTGCCTTCCCGATCTGGCGCATGAATCTATAATGGGCGGCGCTTGTTTGCGTTGCTGTTTAAATTTCTCGCGGGGATGTCCAAGTTATGTATAACTTCGGCCCGCGCCGCGATCGCGCCCCCGGAAGCCCAGGGAAACCTAGCTAGCCCCCAATGCCCAGACGACCGGCGAGGCTCGGGGTCAGGGGCAGCAGGGTGGCCACCATCAGGAAGAGCACCAGTAACCCCAGGGCGGCGCGGGCATCGTCCGGTTCGCTGAGTTCCTCGAGGGCGGGCCGCTCCAGATCCCGTTGCAGGAAGACGATCGCGATCGCCCAGTAGAGGGCCAGGGGCGTGGTCAAGGACGCCAGGGCTAGCAGGACCAGGGTGCCGATGGTGGTGCGGCGGGCGACGGTGCGGCCATAGATGGCCTGGACGATGCGGCCCCCGTCCAGTTGCCCCGCCGGTAGGAGGTTGATGGCATTGATCACCAGGCCCAGCCAGCCCACCACCACCAGGGGATCGATGTCCACGGTGGTATTGGTCAGTTCCGCCCCGAGGACGAGTTTAGCCAGGGTACCCACGAGGATTGAGCCCTGGAAAAATTCAGCCGGGATTTGGAAGGGGCTGCCAGGATGGGACAGCTCAAGGCCCACCAGCAGGAACAGCAGGGAGAGGATGCCCCCCGCGATCGGCCCCGCGAGGGCGATGTCGCACAGGGTTTGACGGTTGGGCAACAGCGACAGAAACCGGTTGAAGGAGCCAAAGGAGCCGATCTGGAGCACCGGCAGGAAGAAGGGCAGACTGAGCTTGACGTTCTCCCGGCGGGCAACGATTTGGTGGGCCAGTTCGTGGGTGCCTAAAACCGCCAGTAACCCGAGGCCGATGGGTAGGGTTTCGGCGAAGCGATCGGGGCTCTGGAACAGGTCAAATCCCAAAAGCAGGCCGCTGGCGGCAAAGCAGGTGGCTCCGGTGGCGATCGCGAGGAACCCAACTAAAATCGTTTGGCCGATGGAGAGGGGTTTGGGGTCATTGCTGCTGGGCAGGACGACGACGGTGGGCCGCTTTTCGGCGTTTTCGATCATGAACAGGCGGTAGCGATCGCCCAGGCGCTCCGTCAGTTTTTGGCTGAGGGTGGTGTGGACCGCCACGGGATCGGCCCCCCGTAAATTGCCCTTGAAGATGGCCCCGTCCTGGAAGGGGGTCGTTTCCGTCACGAAATAGGTATCAATGCCGAAAATGCCCTGGATCGCCTTGAGGTCATCGGCGGGCATGGGGTGCAGGTCAGGGAAATTCGGCTGGCCCTGGGGCATGGGGGGCAGGGGCGATCGCGCCGGATCTTCGGTGCCATCTGTCGGGGCGGGATCCGCGATCGCGGGGGGCGGCGGCGGCGGCAGTTCCTTCGCCAGGGTCCGCAGGCGGTTGCCCAGGGCGATATAGAGACCCGTGGACAGGGCCAGCACCAGCAGCACCCCCGCCAAACTCAGGTAAATGCCAAAGGCAAACAGCAGGAAAAACACCAGCCAAGGCAGCATCAGCACCACCGACTGCAACCAGGCCAGCACCCCAAGCTTGCCGTAGGGACGGGCGCGATAGAACCCCCACCCAAGGATCACCGCCGCTGATGTGGCGATCGCGACGGTGGCGAAATTTTCAAATGCGAACGGCATGGCCGGTGGTCTTCCTCTCTGCTGCAATGGGCTAGGCAACGCTGAAGCGACGACCCTACGGCTGCCGAAAGGGGGCCAAATGCCCGCTGGGTCGGCTCCTGATCATCCTATCGCACGGCCTAGGATCGCCGATCGCGCGGGGGGAGCGGAATGCCGAACCATGGCCGAGGGGTTTGGAAGGGCTAGGGGCTGGCATCGGTGGGGGCGATCGCCGCGATCGCGGGGCGCACCTGACCCCCATGGTCCGCCAGCAGCCGTTCCGCCGCCGCCAAATCCAGGCCGGTCCAGTGCATCACCAGGGCAAGCTTGACCCGATTCCCGGCGCGATCGAGCAGGGCCGTCGCCTCCGATCGCCCGCACCCGGTCAAATCCCGCACAATCCGCACGGCGCGATCGCGCAATTTCGTATTGGTCACCGCCACATCCACCATGCGATTGCCGTAGACCTTGCCCAGGTGGACCATCGCCCCGGTGGAGATGATATTCAAGGCCATTTTTGTGGCGGTGCCCGCCTTCAGGCGCGTGGAACCCGCGAGGATTTCCGGCCCGGTCAGCAGGCGAATGTCCGCATCCACCCCATCACCGGGCGGCGGCACTTGATCCACCGGCACGCAGGCCATAAACACGGTTTTCGCGCCAGCGCTGCGGGCCGCATGGATGGCCCCGTGGACATAGGGGGTCGTGCCGCCAGCGGTGATGCCCACCACCGTATCGAGGGGGCCGATTTGGCGCTGGGCGATCGCGGCGGCCCCATCCTCTGCCCGATCTTCGAGGGCTTCAGAACTGCGCACCAGGGCCGCATCCCCCCCCGCAAGAATCCCCTGCACCATTTCGGGATCCGAGCAGAAGGTGGGGGGACATTCCGCCGCATCCAGCACCCCGAGCCGCCCGCTGGTGCCCGCCCCCACGTAGAACAGCCGCCCGCCCGATCGCAACGACGCCGCCGCCAAATCAATCGCCCGCGCCAAGGGCTCCCGCGCCCCCGCGATCGCCGCGACGGTTTTGAGATCCTCCTGGTTGAACAAATCCACCAGCTCCAGCGACGATCGCCGGTCGAGATCCTGGCTGGCGGGATTGGCCTGCTCCGTCAGCAGATGGCCGCGATCGTCACCACTGGCGATCGCGGGGGATACGGGGGCGTCTACAGACTCATTCGGCATGGTTAGGCGATCGGTGACGGGTGATCGGTCATGGGAAATGGGACGATGGCCCACCCCTAGGATCCTACTTGCAGCAGGGTCGCCCGCACCGGCACCACCCCATCCTCAAAACTGTTGAGGCACAGGGCCGCCTTCTGGGACAGGTCCAACACCCGCTCACCGATATAGGGACCGCGATCGTTGACCCGCACAATGGCGCGATCGCCGCTCTCCTGATTTTCCACCAGCAAAAAAGTCCCAAAGGGCAACGTTTTATGGGCCGCCGTCATGGCGTATTGGCTAAAGGTTTCCCCATTGGCCGACAGCCGCCCGTGGAAGTAGGGGCCATACCACGAGGCCAACCCCGCGATCGCCTGCCCCGTCTCCCGCAGGCCGTACATGATCATCTGCCCATCCACCAGGGAAAAGGGCTGCGCCCCATAGGCTTCGCGGATGTGGTTGGCCCACTCCACCGCCACCAGGTCCGGATCCCGCCGCAGCCGTTCCGTCACCGCCGCCGTAATCGTAAACAACAGCCGATTGCCCACATACAGGGCCGGACGATCGCCCCGACGCCCCGGACGCACCGCCGCCGGATCAAAATCATCCCGGACCACGGCGGCCCGCAACTGGCCCGCAAACTGTTCCGCCTGCTGCCCGCTGAAAAAGGTCGCGATCGCCACCCCGCGCGCCGTCACCTGGAACGGAGCCACATCCCCAAAGGCTGCCACATTGGCCCGGTAACTCACCGCCACCTCCTGATCCGTGGCCGCGCCCGCGCCGGGATTGCCCAGCAGCCAGCTCAAGCCCATGAGCCACCCCTGGGGTTCGATCTCCCCTGGGGCCGCCGTCGGGGTAGCCGCCGAGCCGGTGTCCCAGGTGGCAGATTTGGCAGAACTCCCCGGATCCGCCCCCGCCCCGCCCGTAGAGGTGCTGGAGACCAGGGACGCTTCGGTGGCCCCTTCGATCTGTGACCTCAGGGCTTCCTCAATGGGTAGGTTCGGCCGACATAAGTCAAATCCGTTGCGGGCATCCAGGGCGCTAGAGGCGACGGTGGGACCGAGCCACTGGGCCTGCAACTGGCGCAGGCGACTGGTGGTTTCTCGGGCCATGGCCACAACCCCCGCTTGCCAATGGGGAGCGGTGGCGATCGCCCGGACCGCCTGGGAGGGTTGCCCCTGGGGAGCCGGTTTCGCCGAGGATGACACCGCCGCGTGCGCCTCCGACGACTGTTCGGCGATCGCCACCGCCCCAGAGGTCATCGGCCGATTGCCCGTGCCGCCCATTGACGCACGCCCGGACAATCCGGCGACGAGGGGGGACAGGCTCCCGAGCCAGCCCTGGGTCAGACAGGCGATCGCCCAAACAATTCCAAGTAATGGCATAACGTTGCAGACTCTCAATCCCTGGCTATGGTGCATCGCATCAAATCGCGCCGCCGCCGCCCCCCTGGAACCCTAGACAATCCTACGGATCCTCAGGGGGGGTGCCCATGGCCGACGGGGGCGGTTAAACGCGATCGCCCCCACGGTGCTCAATTTGGCTGAGGCCATCGTGAAGGCAGGTAACTTTTCTTGTTTTAGCCTAAAGATTACCGGACTTAGGGATGCTTTGGTATCTTTAAATACAAAACTCCATTGAATTGCACTCCCGTGACGGCCCAGGGGCCACGGGATTCGGGGCAACGGGGGATCGGGCGATCGCGTGAAATATATCCCCACAGCTAGGCCGTAATGCCCCCCTGGAACATCAGCCAGGACAGGAAAAAATTCGCAATCAAAATCGCCAAAAGGGACGTGACCACCGCCGTGGTGGTGGATTCCCCGACGCCCTTGGCCCCGCCGCTGGTGGTCAGCCCCCAGCTACAGCCGATGACGGCAATCAACACCCCAAAGCACAGCCCCTTCACCAGGGCGGCCAAGAGATCCCAGGCGTCCAGAAACATCCGAACGGAGTTGAGGAATGCGTAGCTAGAAATGCCAAACCCCGCCGCCGCCACCAGCAGCCCCGCCCCCGTTCCGGCAATGAACCCCAACAGCGTCAGCAGGGGCAGCATCAGGGCACAGGCGATCGCCCGGGGCACCACCAAATAATCCACCGGGTCCGTCTTGAGCATGTAGAGGGCATCGATCTGCTCCGTCACCCGCATGGTGCCGATTTCCGCCGCAAAGGCCGACCCCACCCGCCCCGCCAAAATCACGGCGGCAAAAACGGGGGCCAGCTCCCGGGCCATGGCCACCGCCAGAATGCCCCCGATCGCGGAACTGGCCCCGTACTTAATAAATTCCCGCGCCACCTGGATCGTAAACACCGACCCGATCGAGATGCCCGCTAGGACGATGATGCCCAGGGAATCGGGGCCAACAATGCGCATCTGTTCGAGGGTATTGCGGCGGTGGATTTTTCCCAGGACCATATGGACCAGCACCTGACCCCCCAGAAAGGCGGCGGCCCGAGCCCGACTGCTCCAGAGCCTGAGTTTGCCAAAGGGGGCGGCGGCGGTCATGGGGAAATCTCCGGGGGCGGATGGGGGGTGGGGCTAGACCAATCCTAGGCCGCCGCTGCGAGGGCTGACTTGAGGGACTGCCAGCGGAGGGCGCGATCGCCCCCGAGTTCCACCACCACCTTGACCCGAGGTTCGAGCTTGGGTAGGGCGGCCAAAAATTCCAGTTCCTGCCGCGACAGCATGAACCCTTCCACCACCCACAGGACCACGCCTTTGCTGGTGGCGGGCAGGCTATCGAGGTGGGGCTTGAGGATGGGGGGCACGTAGTAGCGGCGGATGTCCTGTTTGCCCAGGTGGGCGGGGCGCACCCCGTGGACGGCGGTGAGGTAGGCGTCGGGGTCACCGAGGCCCCGGGCGGTGATGCGCAAGGCCCGGTAGCCCGCTGCCCGGATGCGGCGGATATAGCGGCCCTCGTAGCCCCCTTCGAGGGGGGTGTAAAACGCGATCGCGCCTGAATTTTCCAGTTCCCGCACCAGGGGTTTGCCGTTGG
Source organism: Cyanobacteriota bacterium (assembly GCA_022402445.1). Lineage (GTDB taxonomy): Bacteria > Cyanobacteriota > Cyanobacteriia > CACIAM-69d > CACIAM-69d > MS008. Next base: position 30,357 of record JAKRSF010000010.1, read on the forward strand.
CCAGCAGCGAAAATACCGTGTCTTTGAGTCCTGCCATGGGGATTCTCCGCGTAGGGAAACGGGGGGAAATGGGGTGAATGGTTGGGTGTGTTTGGGGTCTAGTCTACTATGGCGTTCGGTGCCGGGTGGAGGGGGATTCAGGCCAGATGCTCGACCCGCAGCCAGCGACCGGCCCGGTTGATCGCTCCCCAGACGGCGATGGGGCCTGCGGGGCGCTGCTGGAGTTGCTGGGCGATCGCGGGGTCGAGGGTCACCAGGCTGAAGGTTTGGCCCATGAGGTCATGGGGGCCGCTGATCTGGAAGCGGTAGGTGTCGGGGTCGGGGCGCTTCAGGGTGCCGCGCAGGGGGCGATCGTGGGGGATGGGCCGAATATTCTGGAGGGTTTGGGGCGCTATGGGAGTGTTGCCGGAGGCGGGGTAGGCGTCGGGATAGGTGGTGTAGTAGCGCTGCCACCGCTGCCAGTCGGGGCGATCGCGGGTCAGGTCATAGCAGGGGGCGATCGCGGCGGGGGCGATTGGATCGTTGAGTAAAGCGTCCTGGAGCAGTGCCACGGGCAGGTCCCGAGGTTGGCAGCGCCGCTCGATGCACAGGGCCGCCGCCATGCCCGCCGCCTGCCCCAGGTTGCAGACCGTTGGCTGGAGCCGGGTGACGCCGTTGGCCATGTGGGAGACGGAGATATTTTTTTCGCACACCAGCAGGCCGTCGATCGCCTCGGGCACCAGGCAGCCGTAGGGCAGGCCAAAGGGTGTGCCGGTCCAGCGGCCTCCCCAGCGGCGGGATTTGGGGGCGAGGGGCAGATCCCAGCCCGGATAGTGGTGGTCGTTGGCGTAGTTGCCGATGGCGATCGCGCTGGAGCGGCCGGTGGTGCGATCGCGGGGCAGGGGGGCGGCGAACCCACCGGCCACGGGCAGCAAATCCGTCTCTAGGACCGTTTCGATCCCCCGCAAACGGCGGCTTTCGCGGTAGTAGGGATGCAGGGCAAATGCGCCCCCCGGACTGGGGGCACCGGGCACGGCGGGGAACAGATCCACCGCGAGGCCATAGCGGCGGCCCAACTGGCTTTGGATGAAGTGGGCAAAGCCTTGGCTGTGGGCGAGGGCTTCGCGATCGCAGGCGGCGCGATCGCCGGGGGACTGCACTAAACGATTGAGATCCGTGGCGTAATCATTGCCGCGCCGGGGCCAGTTGAGCATGAAGCGATCGCCCGCGATGCGCCCATAGGTCAAAAAATCCTCGGGGCCGTACCCGTCCCAGGCCCCCTCAAATACGCTGGGGTCGTAATTGTCCGGTGGCTCGATGATCGGCGCGATCGCCCCCGGCCCAAAATCCTGCAAATACACCACCCACGTCGGAGCCTGGACGGGGTAGCGATCGGTCAGGTCACTGGGGGCCGTCGGGGCGCTGGGTTCCTGCCAAGCTGGCTCCCAGTCCCAGCCCCAGCGGTGGGGAATTTCCCCCAGGGCCAGCACCTCCCCCAGTTCCGTCCCGTCCAGGACGATCGCCGCCTCCACCTCGATGCCCCGGCCGTCAGCTTGAACCAACTGCGCACCGATGACGCGATCGCCAGTTCGCAGCACCGCCCCACAGGCGCAATTCGGCCACCACTGCAAACGCGGTTCCGCCGCCACCCAATCGGCAAAAATCGCCGCCCCCACCGCCGGTTCATAGGCAAAAAAGCTCACCCAGCCGTGGTCGAGCCCCCCCGGTTGCCGCCGCTCCAGCGCCCGCAAAAATTCCCCCCAGATCCCCGTCTGGAACGCCAATAGCTCATTGCCATCCGGCGCACAAACCCCCGCCGAAGTCAGCATTCCCCCCAGCCACGGCCCCTCGCTCGCCAGGATCACCGACGCCCCCCGCCTTGCCGCCGTCAGGGCCGCCGCTGTTGCCCCCGTGCCGCCCCCCACCACCAGCACATCCGTCCGAACCCGTTCCATGCGATCGCCTATCCCCTACGGACCATCATCAACCCTTCCGCAGATTATCAGCGCGATCGCCCCCCCTAGGGCCAAACCAACGCCCACCAAAATCACCAACTCGGATCAAACGCCAAATCAATGGTCAAGGCCGCGCGATCGCCCGGAATCGCACTAATGCAAGCGCAAACCGTCGTCGGCTCCCCCCCTTCTGGATCCCCAAGCTCCACCTCGCAGGCATGGCACGACCCCATCAAACAGCCCGTGGGAATCTCCACCCCCGCCCGTTTGGCCACCGTCAGCATCGCCTCCCCCGCCGTCGCCATCACCGTCACGTTGTCCGGCAAAAACGTCACCCGAACCCCTGAAGCCATCCGCGATCGCCTCCCCTAGTCCGCCATTGATGCCTATCCTAAAACCCCAGATTCGTAACCCATCCATTCCTAAATCAACGCCACCAACCCCTCCCAATCCACATGGGTAGCCAAAGCTGTCACCAGCCCATCGATCAACGTCTCCCGATGCTCCTGATAGTCCGGGATGCCCGTGGGCAGTGAACCCAGCCCCCGCTGGTGCCGCAGCCGATTGAGCCAGGAGCGCCGCCAGGGGCCGCTATCGAACACCCCCGGCAGGTAGGAGCCCCACACCAGATGGTTCGTGGACACCACCCCCAATTTTGGATCGCTAAAGAGGGCTTCCACCCCATCGTTATCGAGCACCTGCGTATAGCCACAGCGCACCTCCTGGGTGGTCAGGGGCAGGCCAGCGGTGGGGTAATTGGAGGTGACCGTCCGCGATCGATTCACCTGTTCCGCCGTGATGATCGTGGCGACGGGCAGCAGGCCAATGCCCATCAGCTCCGTCGAGTCGGAATCAATGCCCCGGAAGTGGACGACGGATTTGCCCAGCATTTGCAGCCCTTCCCCGATGCCGAGGATGGTGCCTCCTGCCGCGCCGTAGTTGGTGAGGGTTTCGGCCATGCCGCTGCTGTGGAGGGCCTGGAGGTCGGCGGTGAGGTCGCGGGTGCGGGGCAAGATGGCGGCGTCGGGATAGCCCAGGTCGCCATCGAGGTCGATGTAGCGCAGGTCAACGGTGGGCTCGACGGCGAGGGGGTCGAGGTCGCTGAAGTGGGTCATGTGGGGCAGCCGTACGGCCACGACGGTGGTTTCCCGGTCGGAGCTACGGCGGCGGCGGGCGAATAGGTCGATGGAGGCGGGGGAGGGGAAGAAGTCGCCAATCCAGGGGATGGCCCCGAGGCAGGGGAGGCCGGTGCGTTCCCGCAGCCAGTCGATGCCCGGTTGGATCTGGGGGCGGGGGCCGCGATATTTGTTGACGATGAAGGCTCCAATGCGATCGCGGTCCGCCGGTTCCAGCAGGGCAAGCAAACCGGTGACATGGCCGAGCCAGCCGCCGCGATCGGCATCGACGACGAGGACGACGCGGGCATCGAGCCGGCGGGCCAGGTCAAAGTTATTGAGGTCATACCCCCTCAAGGGGCGATCGGCGGGGCTGGCGTCGCCGTCACTGACGAGGGTGGTGTAGTGCTGCTGGGTGAGGGTGTTGAGGGCTTCGGCGATCGCGGCTTCGGCGGCGGCAAGGTAGGCGTCGCGATCGCCGTGGTCGGGATTGAGATCAAGCCGTTGACCCGCCACGAGGGGGCGATCGCCCATGGCCCCCCGCAGGACTGGATTGAATGCCTGATGCGGTTCCGCCGTCGCCGCCCATGCCTGCAAGGCTTGGAAATAGTTAATCTCTACCCCCGTTTCCGTCATGTAGGGCAAAGTGGCCGTGCCCTCCGGCTTGAAGGGGGCCACCCGTCGCCCCCGCTGGCGCAGCAGCCGACAGAGGGCCGTAGCCAGCATGGTTTTACCGGCGGCATGGCCGGTGCCCACAAATACGATCGCGTCCATAACCCGTTGCGTCAGTCTCCCTCGCGGTTCGGTTTAACTTCCACCCTGATGGACCCTTAATCCGGTGTTTGAACCGGGGTCTGATCGGGCCTCCCTAGAGGGGGAGCCGCCCCCAGCGCTGGATGAAGTTACCCCAGCGATCGCCCGGTCGTAGGCGAATCCAGGGGTTGCCCGCCCGTTCCCAAAGGGCCACCAGATCGGACCCGAGGGGCGTGAGGCGGAAACTGTCGGTGATGCCCTGGCCGTCCACCTCCCGCCGCAGAACCCCCACCTGGATCAGCCACAGGAGGGCACTGTCGGCGGCCAATTCCCCCAGGGGCCGTTGGCTAAAGCCGCGATCGCACCCCACCGCCCCCACCACCTCCGCCAGGGGCACCCCGCGATCGCGCAGGGCCAGGAAAAAGGGCAGCCGAAACGGACAGCACCGCAGGGCACGGGCCGCGCGATCGCGCGTGCGGGGACCATAAACAATAGCGGAACCGGAAGGCGTTGGAGAAACGGTCATGGGTCTGTGGGGAGCGCAACTGCACGGGGGCCATGGGGGACTGTCAAGCCAAGACCCCATCCCTCCATTGTTTCGCGAATTCCGAACAAATAGGCAGCCCCGCCGCCACACCCACCGCCAACCCCAATGCCCCCGGACCCCAAGATGCTAGGATGGGCCGAAGAAACCCTAAAGTTTTGTAACGCCGTTGACCTCCGATCATTAGGGCCAAGGTCAGCGGCGATCGCCCCCGCAAGTCAGCATAGACGAGGATTTACGATGGCACTTTCCGTAGGCGCGACCGCCCCGGCTTTCACCGCTAAGGACACCAACGGCAACACCGTGTCCCTCAGCGACCTGGCGGGCAAAACCGTGGTTCTGTACTTCTACCCGAAGGATGACACCCCCGGTTGCACCAAGCAGGCGTGCAGCTTCCGCGACAACTATGGCGCTTTCGAGGAGCGCGGTGCGGTGGTGCTGGGGGTGAGCTATGACGATGAAGCATCCCACCAAGCCTTCACCGAAAAGTTCAATCTGCCCTTCCCCCTGCTGGCGGACACCAACGGCGCGATCGCCAAAGCCTACGACGTCGAGGGCGGCGGCTACGCCAAGCGGGTGACCTATGTCATCGGCGGCGACGGCACCATCACCCACGTGGACGCGGCGGTGAATACGGCCCAGCACGCGACGGATATCCTCGCCGTCATCTAAACGCCCTGCCATGGGAACGAACCAACGCGGTTTCAATCCCACAGGGCATCTGAAAAAGCACCGGACTGTCATCAATACAGGGCCGGTGCTTTTTGGATTTGAACAGGGCAGAAGAGATCGTAGAACCCAGCGGCAGAACGCTACCAGCTCGACTTCACAACGCCCGGTAGCAGCCCCTGGTGGGCCATTTCCCGCAGGGCGTTCCGGCACAGGCCAAAGTCGCGGTAGTAGGCGCGGGGGCGGCCCGTCAGCCAGCAGCGGTTACGGTGGCGGGTTTTGGAGCTACTGCGGGGCAGGCGCTGGATTTGGCGGTGCAGGTCCAGCTTCTCCATGGGGTTGGTGGCCGCTTCGTACTGAAGTTTCAGTTCGGCGCGCTTTGCTGCGTATTTTGCGATGAGGCGGTCGCGCTTTTTCTCGCGCTCGACCATGCTCTTCTTAGCCATTGTTGTCTTGTGTGGTTGTGCGTGCTTGCTACGGACTTGTGGCCGAGGGGTGCGGCTGCGAGCGTTGCCCCGGCGCGACCTTGAAGAAACGGGCCGGTGGCTGGGCAGCCTCGGGCAATCTTGCAAGTGTTCTATTCTACCGGAGTTTTGGGGTGTTTGCGATCGCGGTTGTAGATTCTTGCGATCGCGGCGGGGGCAGGTGGGTCAAGGTGGCGATCGCGGTGAACAGGTGGCCCCGGAGCAGGGCGGCGGCGGCCTTGAGGTAATGGAATTCGATGACGGTTGGGTCGAGGGCGATCGCGCGATCGATGGCTTCGGCGGCTTCGGCGGCCCGGAAGTCGTAGAGGTTCACGAAGGCGAGGTAGGCCCAGAGGTTGGGGTTTTGGCCGTCGCGATCGCACAGGGCCTCAAAACTGGCGATCGCGCCGGGGGCGTCCCGTTGCAGCACCTGGGCTAGGGCGAGGCCGTAGCGGTAGCTGGGGCGATCGTCTCCCAGTTCGATGCGGGCGGTGAGGCTATCTTCGGCGGCGACGAGGTACTGCTGGGTGGGGGCGTATTGGTTGAGGCGGCCCACTTCGGCAAAGATGCGATCAAGGGCGGGCAGGCCGCGCGGCAACTCCAAAGCCAGCAGCCGCAGTTGGGTCACCCAGTCGAGTTCGTAGGGATTTTTCTGCAAAGGCGGGGCGTCGGGGGTGATCGCGAGGCGCACGGGGGCTGCGATCGCTAGGGGTTTTAGGTCGTCGCCGTCGCCATCGAGATAAACCCCCTCCAGTTGATAGACACCGGGAACGAGGTTGGGGGGCGGCAGGGTGGCGCTGCGCTCTTGCACCGTGAGGATTTGCGGGCCGGGAATGTCCGGGCGATCGCGGACCCAGTGGCGGGCGATCGCGCGATCATCAATCCAGTCCGTGCGCTGGCCCTGGGGAAGGGTGGCGGGATTGGGGCCGATCCGCCGCCAAGTTAGCAACACCGTTCCCTGGGCGAGGGCTTCACTGGGGCCGGTCCAGCGGTAGGTGACGGGGATTGGCTGGCCGGGGCGGGCGCGATTGGGCAGGTCCGCGATCGCAAGACTCGGCAACGGTGACGGGGTTTCTAGATTGTTTAGGTCCTTCTGAAGGGTGGCGCTCAGGAGGGGCGATCGCCGCCGATGCAGCCGCAATTCCGTCCCGTCCGGCAGGGGCCAGGTGCGATACACCTCAAAATCTGGCCCCGTTTCAATCAACGCCGTGATCGCCCCGTTGGCCGTCCGCCGCCGCTGGGTCCGCAGGGAGCCGCGATCGCCGGTTTTCGTAATGAACCAGTCGAAGGAGCGGGCATCCTGTTGGACAAACTCCGGCTCAGTGCCCACCTGACGGCTGTAGATCGTGGGCGTGCGCTGGCGAAAATGCTTCAATTCGCCGAAATAGTTGAGGTTGTGCTGATTAATTTCCGGCGTGGACGGCAAAACGCCCACATTGGTTTGCAGGTGCGGGCTTGCGGCGGCGATCGCGTCAATCACCTCCCCGTGGGGCCAAACGGTGCCGTTGACGTGTTTCGGGTTGCCGGGGGCCAGGGCGCTCGCAAGGGTGCCGATCGGCGGCGGCGCAATGAGGTGGGTATTGAGCAGAAACAGCAGACCCGCGATCGCGGCGGCCCCCCACCGAAAGCGAGTGCCAAACGGGCTCGTTCCCCAGGCCATCAATCCTCGGGCCAGGGCGATCGCCACGGCGGGCACATAGGGCAAAATGTAGCGCCAATCCTTATTCACCAGGACCGAACAGCAGAAATAGCTCCCCAAAATCAGCAGGCCCAGCCACCGCCACGGGGCCGGGTTGCGGATGAGTTTGGGCTGTTCGGAACTGCCCTGGGCGATTTTGCCCAGATGGCGCAGGTAACCGTAGAGGCCCCCCGCGATCGGCCCGATCAGCAGCGGCCAGGACAGGTGTTCCGGCAACAGGCGGGCGTAATAGATCCACGCATCGGGTGACAGTAGTGAGGGATCCCCCTCCAGGGCCGCCGACTGGAGCGTCGCCCGACTGCCGCCACTGAGGACAAACAGCCAGTTGGTGCCATACCACGGCCCCGCCACCGCCAGACCCAGGGCGATCGCGCCCACCCATTGCCCCAAGGCCATCCAACGCCGCTGGGCCACACATTGCCAGCCCGCCACGGCGATCGGCACCGCCAGGAAAAAAAGGCTCGTTTGCTTCGTCAGCAGCCCCGCCCCCAAGCCCAGCCCCCAGCCCGCCGCCAAGGCCCAATCAACACCCGTGGTCCGGTGGCGATCGCGCCGAAAATCCCCACCCGATCCCTGGGGCACCGCCGCGATCGCAGCTTCGGATCGATGCCACCGCCAAAACCCGCGCACCCGTCCCCACCAGGCCGTCAGGGCCAGCAGGGCGATCGTCACCACCGCCACCAGCGGAAAATCCGTCAAATAGTCCAGCCGCAGCCGCCATAGCCCCGGTGCCAGCGCCGCGATCGCCGCCCCCCAGCGCCCCGTCGGCCGATCAAACAGCCCCCGCCCCAGGCCATAGGTCGCCAGCATCAGCAGCCCATGCCACAGCAGATTCGACGCGATCGCCCCATCGATCCCCGCCCCCAGCAGCGCCAGCACCGGAGCCGTCACGATCTGCGTCAGGGGAGGCACCTTCGGCGACGCCTGCCACAGGGCTTGCCACCAGGCCCCATCGCCCCAGTTCGCCCCGTGCAGCAGCAGCTCCCCATAGGTCAACGACGCCGTTAGATATTCCGCCGCATCCCAGGACGGCACCGCGCGATCGCGCCACAGCCACAGCCCATCCGCGATCGCCACCAACCCCGTCAGCCCCAGCAGCCAACCGCGATCGTCCCCCAGCCCCCGGATCGGGCGGTCAACGGCCCGCCGGAGGCCGCCCAGCACTGCGGAAACCCAAGGAAACACCATGAACGTTTAGGGAAATTTAGAAAACTTCAACAACAGCCAAGGGCCAAGCCGGGATCAAGTCAGGGCCAGGGATAGCCGGTTGACCTCGGTCGATCTTCGCGGATCCCATCACCCCCACCCATCACGCCAGACCAAGGGCATCTTACCGTGCGGCCCCAAGCCCCCTGACATCTCCCAATCGAGTTCATACAATTGGATCGCGTCGAATTACAGTTTTTTGTCAGCTCTATTGTGTACCCCCTATTTTCACCATGTCTCCCACCGTCGCCCCTGCCCTTCAGACTGTGCTGTCGGCCCCCCGGAGCGTCTCCGAGCATGGAGCCGCCCCCCGGCAAATCATTGTTTGTAAAGGTTCTTCCGGCCTAGGCAACCGCATTCTAGTCGCCTGCACCGCCCTGCTCTATGGTCGCCTCATCCACGCCACCGTCTGGATTGATTGGACCGAAGGGGACTATGCGGAACCGGGTGTCAATGCCTTTTCTCGCTTATTCCACTGCGCCAATCCCTATTACTCATTGAGCCCGCCACCGGCCTTGAGTGATCGAAATCCTCCCGCCATTGCGCCTCCGGTCTGGCGCGATCGCCTGGGCCAATCCTTCGGGAGCCTGCGGGCGGAGCTGGGGGCCAAGGGCTATGAGGATCTGTCGGTGGATGTGTCCCGAGGGGATTACCGGGAATCGATCCTGATGCTCTGCGCCTACACCCACAAAATTCGGCGGATGGAATCCCTGTTCACTGGAGAGTTTGCTTCCCTCGCCCGCTGGCCCTATGGCGATATTCTTCGGGCCATCCTGGCGACGGAATTGCGGCTCAAGCCGGAGATTCAGCGGCGGGTGGATGATTTCAAACGAGGGCATTTTGGCCCGTTCACCCTCGGGGTGCATATCCGCTATACGGATATGAAAAGTCCGGTGGATCGCATCCTAGAAACGGTGCAGCGGCTGCGCGATCGCCACCCGAAACCCCCGGTGATTTTCCTGGCGACGGATTCCCAGGAGATCCGCGATCGCTTCGTAGCCACCTTTGATCGGGTTTGCACAACGGATAAATGGTTTCCGGAGGAGGGGGGACGGCTGCACCTGCGATCGGGCCAGGATCCGCTGGAAAATGCCACGGAAGCGTTGACGGATCTATACCTCCTGGCGGCCTGCGATGGGTTGGTGTTTTCGTCGCGCTCTTCCTTTGGCTATGTGGCGTCGCTCCTGAGCCAAGCCCCCGCCCGCCAGTGCCATGATGTGGAGCAGCCAACCCGTCTAGAACGGCTCCAGGGCAAGATCGAGGCGAAGCTAAAGGCCGTGCGGGACCGGCTGGGGATTCAGGGCGATCGCGGTGACTAAACCAAAATCCCTAGGGCGAGACGGCGATCGCGAGTGCATCCACTGCTATAGCTTAGGGATAGGCATCGGCCATTCATGGGGTAGAACTCGATCGGGGCAGTGTTTCGATGGACCTTTACGGCGGTCAAGATCCGCGCCACTTACCTTGCTACAGCGCAGCGGATGCGGCCCGCCATTTGCGGATTCCAGCCGCCACCGTTCACGCCTGGACCAAGGGTCGGACCTATAAAACCGTTGACGGCGATCGCCGCTCTGCTCCGGTGATTACGGCTAGCCAATCAAAGCCGTTGCTGCTCTCGTTCATTAACTTGATCGAACTGCATGTGTTGCGCGCCATCCGCAGTCGCCACAGGATTGATCTTTTGAAGATCCGCACTGCCTTGGACTATCTTGAAACCCAGATCAAGATTTCTCATCCATTAGCCCATCAGGAATTTCGGACCGATGGGGTTGATTTATTCATTGATTATTATGAGGACTTAATCAACGTATCCCGGTCAGGGCAGGCGGCTTTGAAGGGCGTGATCGCGCAACATCTTGAACGCATTGAACCCGATGATCAGGGTATGGCCATTCGTTTGTATCCCTTCACCCGCGATCGCGAAAGCAACAGCCCCCGTATCCTTGCCTTTGACCCGCGCATTGCCTTTGGCCGCCTTGCCATTGTGGATCGCGGCATTCCAGTGGAGATTATCATCAGTCGTCACCGGGCTGGGGATAGCGTGGCGACCATGGCGCGGGATTATGAATGCCCCCTGGAATCCATTGAAGAAGCATTGCGTAGCGCCCTCCCGATTCCCGCATGAGCCTTGAGGTGTCCTCGCAACCACTCGTATTTTTTGTGGATCGTTGCCTGGGGCGCAGTGTTTTTCAAGCCTTGAACCAAACGGGAATCATGGTCAAATTCCATGACGATGAATTCCCCCAAAGCACTCTGGATACCGAATGGTTGCCCATTGTGGGTCAGCGGGACTGGGTTGTTCTGACTAAAGATGCGGCCATTGGGCGTAATGCCCTTGAGCGCCGTGCGGTTGCCAGGGCAAACCTGCGACTGTTTACCCTCACTCGCCAGGATTTGACCGGTGCGGAAATGGCGGCGGTTTTAGTGCAGGCCCTTGGGGCGATGCAGCGGTTCGTTCATCGCTATCCGGCCCCCTTCATTGCCAAGGTGGATCGGGCCGGAAAAATCAGAATTTGGCGCGATCGCGCGGCCCTCTTGGGGGAATTGGGGCGCTAGACGATCGCGGCGGGCACTGTCTCTTTAAGGACTTGATCACGCCACTGGTCCAGGTCCGCGAGGGCGCGATCGCGGTAGCGGCCATAGCGTTCCGCCTTATTGCGAATTTTCTCGGGCAGGGGAGGCAAAATGCCAAAATTCGGCGGCATGGGCTGAAAATGCTTCGGCTCCGCGCCGCTGATAAATTCAAACAGCGCCCCGGCCATGGTGGTGGGTGGCAGGGCGATCGGATCGCGGCCCAGGGCGATGCGCGCCGCATTGGTACCCGCCAGCCAGCCCCCCGCCGTCGCCGCCGTGTAGCCCTCGGTGCCCACCAACTGCCCCGCCGCCAGCAAATCCCGCCGCGCCTTGAATTGCAGGGTCGGTTGCAGCAGCTCCGGCGCATTCAAAAACGTATTGCGGTGCATCACCCCCATCCGCACAAATTCCGCCTGCTCTAGGCCGGGAATGGTGCGGAAAATCCGCTGCTGTTCCCCCCAGCGCAAATTGGTTTGAAAGCCCACCAAATTCCAAAGCTGCCCCGCCTTGTCCTCCTGGCGCAGTTGCACGACGGCGTAGGGGCGCTTGTCACGGTTGGCGGGATCCTTAAAGTCGCCGAGGCGCGCGTCGAACAATCCCACGGGCTTGAGGGGGCCGTAGCGCATGGTGTCTTCCCCCCGGCGGGCCAGTTCTTCGATGGGGAGGCACCCTTCAAAAAATTTGGCGGTTTCCCGCTCGAAGTCTTTTAGTTCTGCCTGTTCGGCGCTGCACAGGGCGTCGCGGAAGGCCAGGTACTGCGCCCGATCCATGGGGCAGTTGAGGTAGGCGGCTTCACCGCGATCGTAGCGGGAGGCCATGAAGGCGATCGCGCGATCAATAGTCTCCCCCACGACGATGGGGCTAGCGGCGTCGAAAAAGCTCATGTAGCTCTGGCCCGCGAACCGCTGGAGATCGTCGGCGAGATCCGGGGCGGTCAGGGGGCCGGAACAGAGGACCGCGATCGCGTCCCTGGGGATTTCACGCACCTCCCCCCGCCGCAGTTCAATCAACGGATGGCTCGCCAGGGTTTCGGTCAAATCTCGGCCAAATTCCCCGCGATCGACCGCCAAAGCGCCCCCCGCTGGCACCGCGTGGTGATCGGCCTTGTGGATGACGATCGCCCCGAGCCGCCGCAGTTCCTCATGGAGCAGGCCCGCCGCGCGATCGGTCGCCATGGCCCCAAAGGAGTTGCTGCACACCAGTTCCGCCAACTGACCCGTATGGTGGGCGGGGCTCTGGCGCAGGGGACGCATCTCGTGCAGCACCGCTGGCACCCCGGCCTGGGCAATCTGCCAAGCCGCCTCCGTGCCCGCGAGGCCACCGCCGATGACATGGATGGGATTGGGGGTGCTCATGGGGATGTCTTGGGCCGTGATGGGGGGCTGGACGCGCGATCGCGCCGGAACTAGCGGTAATTCGTGAACTGGAGCGCCACGGGCCACTCTTCCTGCTTCAGGGCCGCGATCGCCTGTTGCAGATCATCCTTGGATTTACTCGACACCCGCACCGCATCCCCTTGGATGGACGCCTGGGCCTTCTTCACCTGGTCGCGGATGAATTTAGAAATCTGCTTCGCCACTTCCTTATCAATGCCCTTGACGAGCTTAATTTCCTGGCGCACCCGGTTGCCGCTGGCGGACTCCACCTCGCCGTAGTCAAAGATCTTGAGGTCCAGATTCCGTTTCGCCGCCTTCTGGCACATCACCTCAATCACCGCCGTGAGGGTCATGTCACTGGCGCTTTCGATGGTGATACTGGTTTCCCCCAGATCAATTTGGGTTTTAGTGTCCTTCAGGTCGTAGCGACTCGCCACATCTCGGCGGGTTTGGTCGATCGCATTGACCAATTCCTGACGATCAAAATCACTGACGATATCAAATGAATAGGACGAAGCCATCGGTTCTCTAGGGAATGCAACTCGACAAGAAAAAGGGTAGCGGTCTAGCCCCTTAGGACTGGAGCGATTGGGTGATGCTGCTAACGAAAAGGGTAATGGTCGAAGCGGTGCCAATGCCGAACATGAGCGATCGCAGGGGCGGCACATTGGCAATATAGGCCACCGAAAACAGGAACCGAGCCACGACAAAGGCGATCGCCGCCCAGCCCGCCGTGGTCGAATCCACCCCCGTCACATAGGCCGCCAACGCCGCCGCCGCGTAGGGTGCAAAGGTTTCAAAACTGTTTTGGTGCGCCCAGCTCGCCCGCTTTCCGTAGGGGGGCAACGTATCAAAGGTGGCGCGCGGTGCCCCCAGATCAAACCCCACCTGGAACCGCGCTGCGGCCACCAACAGATAGGGGAAATAAACCAGGAAAAAGGCGATCGCGATCGACAGCAACAGAATCGAAGGAACCGGCCAGCCAAACATGAGCATAGGTCTCTAACGAAGGGTAATCGGGCAAAGATCCGGCAACTCCCCGCAGACCGCAGCGGGGGCGCTCCCCATCCACGGGGGAACCCCTAGGGCTCCATAACCCCCACGCCTTGGACGATCCGCAGCCTAATCAACCCCAGTCAAATTAGTCAAAGTAGAACAGCGTCACCACCTTCCGTAGCTCCTCCGCCTCATGGCAGGTGTCCAGCAGGGTCACACTGTCATGGAAAGCAAAGCAGATCAATTGCTGGCAGCGGGACACAATCTCCTGGTTACACCGGGCGCTGGCCTCCGCGAGGGCCATTTGATCATGCTCGGGATGTTCGACGAGGTGCATCACCGATTCGAGCTGCGATCGCGACTCCCTCGGCTGGCGGTCGAGGCTCTGGGGCAAGATCACCGTCAGCAGGTTTGGATCCGCGCGCATGGCCCCGCGAATCGCCGCCGCATTGGTGCCCGTCGCACCGGAGGTGATCAGGTGGTTGCCCGCTAGGACCAGCGCATAGCTGAGGGTTTCGATCAACTGCTGGTGGGTGATGGGCACATGGCGAGATCCCAAAATAGAGATCCGCTTCGACCCAGTTTGCTGGATCGCCATCAACTCCTGGAGGAAGTCGTCAACCTTTGGAATATCGAGGGATTGACTCAAGGGCGCTAGCGGGCTTGTCCGGTCAAAACGTCGGAGTCATTCTATCAGACAGGCTTGCGGATTGTTTGCTAGCATTTCCCTATTGCCGCGTATTGCCGCATCCGAGTGCGACCCCCTGTCCCTTCCTGCCCCAGAGGTTGAATGATCAATCGTTCCCACCCCGTGCCTAGCGATGTTGTCCCCCGTGAGCTTGATGGGGTGTCCCCAGGGGGTGAGTCCTCCGTGGCGGCTTCTAGTGAGGCTGCGTCCGCCGAGGCGATCGCGTGGGAAATGGCGCGGGCGGCGGACAACCGCAAGGGATCCAATATTGTGCTGCTGGAGGTGGGGGAGGTGTCCTACCTGGCGGACTATTTCGCGATCGCGACGGGGTTTTCTCGGGCCCAGGTGCGCGCCATCTCCGATGAAATCCTAGAGCGCATTGAGCAGGAATTTGGCCGACTGCCCCGCAACATTTCGGGCCAGGGGGACGCAAGCTGGGTGCTGTTGGACTATGGCGATGTGGTGGCCCACGTGATGCTGCCGGAGGAGCGGGAATTTTACGATCTCGAAGCCTTCTGGGGCCACGCCAGCCGCATCGATTATGTGCCGGAACTGGCCTAGCTTTGGCCCTGGCAAGGTCGGCAACGCTCGATCGCCCATTCCAATCCAACTCAACCAACCATCCATTTGCTAGTTAGGGACTGAACCGTTTAGGGACTGACCATGGCACGCCCATCCACCTCCATTTGTCCGGTGCCGATCGAGCAGCAGCCGCTCAATGAATATAAGGAGATGAGCGAAGCGTGGCTGTTTCGGTGGGTGAAGCTTGGCTGGGGGCCGTATTCCCTGCGGCTGGCGGTGGTGTGGGGGCTGGCGTGGCTGGTGATTGGGCCGGTGGCGGCGGGCACGGTGGCCCCGTCTAAGGATCTGAGCCATTTTTTGCTGGGGACCGGCGGCGGCTGTGCGGTGGTGGTGATGCTGCTGCTGCTGCGGCTCTATTCGGGCTGGAGCTATGTGCGCGATCGCCTGACCTGTGAAACCGTCGAGTACGAAGAATCGGGCTGGTATGACGGCCAGCGCTGGGAAAAGCCGCCCCAGGTGCTCAGCCAAGATCGGCTGGTGGCGAGCTATCAGGTGGATCCGGCCCTCGATCGCCTGCGCCGGACGTTCCTCGCGATCGCGGCCTGCGGTCTCGTGGGGGCCATCCTCTGGCAACTGGTTTAGATCCCAAAATCCCTCATCCAGGCTGGGACCGGGGTGGGGAGGCGCGATCGCCCTTGTCATGAACCGATGAATTTCTGAAGGGACCGGCAATGCCCAAATCAGCGGGGTAGGATGAAAGGGGTGGACGAGCGCCTGCCCACCAGATTCCCATCGCCAGCACGCCCCATGACCCGAGCTAAACAACTCCGAACCACCGAAATTGACGTCAAGCTGCTGCGCGAAGGCATTGCCGAATCCCAGCACCGGGCCGAAGCCGCCGTCTGTGACACGCGCGGTCGGCTGCTGATGGGGGCTGGGGATCCGTCCCTGTCGGCCTTTGTGCGGTCCGCCCTCAAGCCTTTTCAAGCCCTGGCGGCCATCTCGACGGGCATGGTGGAGCGCTTTGGCCTGTCGAACCGCGATTTGGCGGTGATGTGCGCCTCCCACCAGGGCTCCATCGAGCAGGCGCGGCAGGTGTTTAATATTCTTTGGCGCTGCGACATTGACCCATCCGCGCTCCAGTGCCCGGTGCCGGAGGGCAAGGAAAGCCGCCTCCAGCACAACTGTTCGGGGAAACATGCGGGGATGCTGGCGGCCTGTCTGCACCAGGGCTGGCCCTTGGCGGACTACATGGAGCGCAACCACCCGATCCAGCAGGCGATCGCGGCGAAGCTGGGGGAATTGATGGGAATGCCGCCCCAGGAAATCATTGCCGTGCGCGACGACTGCGGCGTGCCGACCTATTTGATGCAGCTTGAGCAGATGGCGACCCTGTATGCCCATCTGGGATCGGGCCAGAGTTTGGAGATGGAGCGCATTGTGCGGGCCATGACCAGCCATCCGGAATTGGTGGCGGGGGAAGGGGGCTTTGATACGGACCTGATGCGGGTGACGGCGGGCCAGTTGGTGAGCAAGTCCGGCGCGGAGGGAATCCAATGTGTGGGCCGGGTCGGCGAGGGGCTGGGTCTGGCGGTGAAGGTGCTCGATGGGGCGAAGCGGGCGAAATATGCCACGACGATCCATTTGCTGGTGCAGTTGGGCTGGCTGTCGCCGGAGGCGGCGGAGTCCCTGGCGAGCCGCTATATCAACCTGAGTCCGTTCAAGCGCCTGGACATTATTGGCGAACTAAAGATGCTGTAGGGGTTTCATAGATCCTGGCGTCGGGCGGGGGGAGGCGATCGCGGTGCGGCTATTGCAGTTCAGCACATCCCACTATTGCCGGAAGGTGCGGCTGGCCCTGGGGTTGAAGGGGTTGGCCTATGGGGTGGAAAATCTGACGCCGGGGCTGCACCGTTTCCGCCTGGGGCCGTTGACCGGGGGCCTGACGACGGTGCCGGTGCTGCTGCCGGAAGTGGAAGGGGAGCCGATCGCGATCGCGGACTCGAGCCGCATTGTGGCCTATCTTGATCGCCTTCAGCCGGAGCCGCGTTTGGTGCCCCTGGGGGAGACGCGATCGCGTGACGCCCTACAGATAGAAGACTGGCTGGACGAAAGCATCGGCACGGCGGTGCGGTTTGTCTACTACGATTACCGGGCCGGGGCGGGGCGGGCTTTGGATCCGTCCCTCACGTCCCAGGTGGTGATCCAGATTGTGCGGCGTCAATATGGCATACGCGGCGCGGCGGTGGAGCTGGCCCGCGATCGCCTCGATCGCGCCCTAGCCTGGTTGAAGCCCCGCTGGGAAAACGCTTCCCAATGGCTAACGGACGGGCCGGACCCCGCGATCGCGGATCTGACGGCGGCGGCATTATTAAGTCCCCTGGCGCGCCTGCCCGAATACCGCGACGCCCACCCCTGGCTGTTTGAGCGCATCATCGAGATCCATCAGCGCTGCCAGGAGCCCCTACCGCCGGGACTTTGATGGATTTTTGCTGAATGCTTGATTCTTGAGTTTCATGGTTGACGGGCATCAGCGGGGTTTACACTTGCCCGCCCGAATCAGCCCCACCCGTTTGGCGATCGCCTCCGACCGGCTGCCATAAGGCCCCCAGCGATCGCGACCTTGCCCCGTGGCTTGCTCCTCCAGTGGCGGACAGGCGGCAGCCTCCACCACCTCACAGTAGCCCTCTGGATCCCGGAGAATGCACCAGCCCGCCGCGATCTCGTCCGGCCCCTGGGATTCCTCGAAACCTGGCCCCATTAGCGAGAACTGGCCGACGCCGGCGATCGCCCCGCCTCCGCCACCCGCTCCCGCAAAATCTCCAGGGCCTTCGCGTACTGCGGATCCTCCTCCGTACCGATGCGATCGCGATTCTCCGCCAAAAACTCCCGCTGCTGCTCCGTCAAATCGATCACCACATCCGGCGCAATCCCCTGCTTATTGATATCGCGCCCCGACGGCGTAAGGTACTTCGCCACCGTCACCGCCACCCCCGAACCATCCGGCAGGTGCCGCACCGACTGCACCAACCCCTTCCCAAAGGTCTTGACCCCCACCAGCGTCGCGCGATCGTTATCCTGGAGCGCCCCCGACAAAATCTCACTAGCACTGGCGGAGCCCCCATCCACCAGCACCACCAGGGGCTTATCCGTCAGGGCCGTCCCATTGGCCCGCTGGCGATCCACCTCACCACTGCGGTTCACCGTCGAAACAATCGTGCCGCTGGGCAGCCACATCCGCGCAATCTGCACACTCGACAGCAGCAGACCGCCGGGATTCGAGCGCAGATCGAGCACATAGCCCACAACCCCCTTCTCCTCCAGGGATTCGATCGCCTCGCGCATCTCCAACGACGCATTGCCATTGAACTGGGTCAGGCGAATGTAGCCAACGGTGCCCTCGGGGCTAGGGCGTTCGCTGTAGCGCACCGGATGCAGCTCAATGCGCTCGCGCACAATCTCGAAATCCAGGGCCGTCGTCTTGCCGTTATCCCCCTCCCGCGCCACCGTCAGGGTCACGGAGGTGCCAATGGGGCCACGGATCAGCTTGACCGCATCGTTAATATCCATGCCCTCGGTGCTCTGGCCATCGATTTTGAGGATGGTGTCCTTAGCGCGGACCCCGGCCTTGAAGGCGGGCGAATCTTCGATGGGCGACACCACTAGAAGGGCTTCCGTGTCCTTATCTTGGCCCAGTTGAATCCCCACCCCGGTCAGTTCGCCGGAGGTGTCGATGCGCATATTGTCAAACTCGTCGGGGGTCATGAAGCGGGTGTAGGGATCCCCGAGTTTGTCGAGCATGTCGCGGATGGCGCTGTAGGCGGCGTCGCGATCGCTATACTCCCGCCCGAGGAAATCCTGGCGAATGGCCTGCCAGTCCGCTTGGTTGAAGGTGCCGTCAACGTAGTTGTAGTTGACGATTTGCCACACCTCATCAATGAGATCCCTCGGGTCCGCGCGGAAAAAGGCATAGCTGTGGGATAGGTGAATGCCAGCGCTCGTGAGGGTGACGGCGGCAACAACCGCTGCGGTTGCCCCGAGGACGAGTTTGCTTTTGACCACGATCATAGGGCTCGGGTGTGGAGGGGCGGTGGCTGGGGATGGTGCGCAACGGCCCCCAGTCTCCATCCATGATACCTCGATATTTTTGAGTCCTCCGGTTTGGGGAAGGGGGGCGGCGGGGGACGGGCGGACCGGCGGGCGGGGGGAAGGGGAGCGAAGGACTCTGCCCCTCAGGTCAGTGAAGCCCCGCAAGGGGTTTGGCCCATTTTGGGGGGCACGGCTCGCCCCCTGCGGCTGGCGCTGGCCGTCTCCGTACGGGGGAAAGGGGGGTGTTTTTTTGACTAGGCCCTACGGAATTCCCTCGGGTTCTGGGGGACCACTTCCGCAAGTGTCCCGTACCAAAAATAGTTTTCCTGATTCGCTCGGGGTCTTCAGAAGGAAGAGGCAGAACAGTTGATTTAACAGCCTCCCATGCGTCACTACACCTCGACCCTGCTGACCTCCCTGGCCCTGACCGCCGCGATCGCCTCCACCGGAGCATTCACCAGCGCCAGCGCCAGCGCCGCCGAAGTTCACCTGACCGCCGACTCTAGCCCCACTGCGATCGCCACGGAAACCTACAACACCCGCCAAAAGCGTCCCAGCTATCGGGGCAGCGGCCGCCGCGAAATCATGCGCTTCCTGGCGACGGATACCTACGGAGTCTAGGGGAATTCGGGCAGTCGGCCCCCAACCCATGGCCAACCGTAGGGCCAGTTCCACCGCTCCCATCGGCCCGCCCAGATCCGGA
The DNA here is from genome assembly GCA_022402445.1 of Cyanobacteriota bacterium. Taxonomy (GTDB): domain Bacteria; phylum Cyanobacteriota; class Cyanobacteriia; order CACIAM-69d; family CACIAM-69d; genus MS008. The sequence goes on from JAKRSF010000010.1 coordinate 49,689, forward strand.
CAAAAACGGGCGATCGCCGCGAAGTCCATCAACAAAAATTGATAAGCCGACCGGGGGGACAGACTCATGCAGTCTGTAACCCTATTTCCGTAAAAATTCGCTGGAAACCGAAGGGGCGTGGCTATAATGGGCGTGACCGCGCGCGAGCTTGCGAAAAATAGAGCAACGGTGACCATGGATAACCATTTGCCCCGCCTTCACCGGGCCGCCGTTGGTTGATGAAATCTAGCCAGCCATTGACGCCGCGATCTTAAAGGTTCCCAAGGTTCCGGGCGCTGGTTTTGCCCCCGGTCCCCAGTTGTTCAAGCACCCAGGACACGAGGCTCTGTTGCTGCACTCTTCCCCGCCTTCCACCGATTCCCAGCCGGTTTCCCCCCAGCCGGTGAAGGATGCTGAACTGATTCGCCGCTTGAGCTCAAGCGCCATGGACGAGATTCTGATGTTTCTCGCTTCGAGTGCCCTGCGGGGGAGTGGTCATCGCCATGGGGCGTTTTTGGATGCGGCGGCGACGGCGGCAAAGTGCGCAATTTATATGACCTATTTGGAGCAGGACTGTAACCTGCGCCATACGGGCTATTTGCACCACATCGAGCCGAAGCGGGTTAAGGCGATCGTCGAGGAGGTGCGCCAAGCCCTGACGGAGGGCAAGCTGCTGAAGATGTTGGGTTCCCAGGAGCCCCACTATCTAATTCAGCTACCGGCCCTGTGGCTGGAGCGCTATCCCTGGCATCCGCCCCAGTCGCGCATTGCTAGCAGCAGCCTCAACCGCCGCGAGAAGCAGCATCTGGAAGGGAAGTTGCCGGAGGATTTGCCGGATGCCCAGGCGATTAATTCGTTCCAGTTTTTGGAGCTGATCGAGCAGTTGCACCGGCGATCGCAGGAGGATCTGTCGGCGGATCGTCAGATGCCCCTGAGTGAGGCGCTGACGGAGCACATTAAGCGGCGGCTGCTGCATTCGGGGACGGTGGCGCGGATCGACTCGCCCTGGGGGATGCCGTTCTACGCCCTGACGCGCCAGTCCTACTGGACGCCGGATGATGAGGAGGTGCGGACCTATACGGCGGTGGAGGATACGGCCCAGTTTTTCCGGCTGATGCGGGATTGGGCGGAGCGGCGATCGGGGTCGTTCCGGGCGGTGGAGGCGTTGGATATTCCCCGCGATCGCGTGGAGACGGCCCTCAATGATCTCGATACGCTCCTGCGGGAGTGGGCGGATCGCTACCATGACCCGACGGGTGGTGAGCCGGTGGTGCTGCATTTGGCGGTGGGGGAGCGGCAGGATCCGTAGCTTGGCGCTGGGCCTTCCTCAGGTCGCCGTGGACGGATTGGATTGTTGGGGCGATCGCCCTGCCCTGTGTCCCCTTGATTCGGTGTGGGGTGGAGCGCGATCGCACATCGTATCCGCAGGCCAAAATGCACCCCATGCAAGTCTTTGCGGAGGTGAAACCTCGTTTAGTTCCCTGATGGGTTGATTTGGGTTTTAAAGAATCGGGATGACAGGATTTGAACCTGCGACCCCCTCGTCCCGAACGAGGTGCGCTACCAAGCTGCGCTACATCCCGGTGAAATAGTGCTTAACCAGCATACACGATCGCGCCAAAAATGCACGGCCATTTTCTAGATTTATTTTTTAGAACATCGGGGGGAGACCGCCGCGAAATTTTGGCTGATCGCGCCCCAGGCCAGTCCAGGGTGCAATCCTGCTAGGATAGAGTCCGCCGCCCTCACCTACCCATCGAGTCTCAGGCCCACGGGAGTCAGCTAAGCGCCATGATCGTCAAACCAGAATGGCTTCGGGTCAAAGCCCCCCAATGGGAGCGGGTGGGCAGCGTCAAGGACATCCTGCGGGATTTGGGCCTCAATACCGTCTGCGAGGAGGCATCGTGCCCCAACATCGGCGAATGCTTCAGCCAGGGCACGGCGACCTTTTTGATCATGGGGCCGGCCTGCACCCGCGCTTGCCCCTACTGCGATATTGATTTCGAGAAAAAGCCCCAGCCCCTTGATCCCCTAGAGCCCATTAACCTCGCGATCGCGGTGGCGCGCCTGGGCCTCAACCATGTGGTGATCACCTCCGTCAACCGGGACGATCTCGCCAACGGCGGCGCGGAACAGTTCGCCCGCTGCATCGCCGAAATTCGCCAGCGATCGCCCCACACCACCATCGAAGTCCTGATCCCCGACTTTTGCGGCAATTGGGATGCCCTCGCGATCGTCCTAGCCGCCCAGCCGGACGTGCTCAACCACAACACCGAAACCATCCCGCGCCTGTATCGCCGCGTTCGGCCCCAGGGGGATTACGGGCGATCGCTCGAACTGATGCGCCGCACCCGGGAGCAGGCCCCCTGGATCTACTCCAAATCCGGGATCATGGTGGGCCTCGGCGAAACCGACGACGAAGTGCGGGCCGTCATGGCCGACCTGCGGGCCGTGGACTGCGACATTTTGACCATCGGCCAATACCTCCAGCCCACCGCCAAACACCTCGGCGTCCAGAGTTTTGTAACGCCCGAGCAGTTTGAAGCGTGGCGCGAAGCCGGTGAAGCCATGGGCTTTTTACAAGTCGTCTCCTCCCCCCTCACCCGCAGTTCCTACCACGCCGAACAGGTGCGCCAACTGATGGAACGCTACCCGCGATCGCGCCCCAGCCTAACCAACCTCCCCCGCCTAGGCCCCCCGTCGGATCCTTCAACATCCCCTCAGATCCGCGCGAGTGATCGAGATCACTCGACCGCGTGACGGGAATAGCCCCTCAGAAGCGATCCGGCGCGAGGTCCCCCCGTGATGAAGATTATTTGAGAACCGGGCACGGGTCACCAGCCGACCTTCGTGCGCTCTCTATGATAGAAAGCGTCAGAGGCGCTGGTAGCAATTTCAAAGCCAAGGTCTTCCAAGGCCAAAAGCACGAGCCTCGCCAGACCCGAGCTCGTTCCGACGACTGCATTTGTGGTTTCGATTTCCTCCGTTCTGCGCGGGTGGATCGTCAGGGGTTGCTTGAAGCCCTCAGTCCTGCGCGCATTCCTCCGGACTCTACGAGATCTAGCGCTATGCCTGTTAAATTTCAGCCTTCAGAGACGAATTTCGCCGATGAATCCGCCGACGCCGAGGGGGGCCACGGGGGCCGTCACCTACGGGGACGACCAGCCGACGCCGATGCCACCGCCGTACTGTCCTCTGTTTTGATAGGTGAGGGGGCCGACGAGGAGCTAGACCCCACCGTCGATGAGGAGGGTGAGGATGCCGCCACCGTCACCGCTGGCCGACGGGAACGGCGACGCACGACGGATTTGGTGCGGCTTTATCTCCAGGAAATTGGCCGGGTACGACTCCTCGGGCGCGATGAGGAGGTGACGGAGGCCCAAAAGATCCAGCGCTACATTCAATTGCAGCAACTGCGCGAAGCGAGCGCAAGCCCCCAAGAGCCTTTGATGCAGCGGCTGTCTGATCTGATTGCGGTGCGCGATCGCCTCGCTTCGACCCTGGGCCATCGTCCGACCCTTGATCGCTGGGCGCGGGAGGCGGCCACTTCGACGGCGGATCTGAAGGCGGATATCACGGCGGGTAAGCAGCGCTGGGCGGAACTGGCGAACCTGAGTTTTGATGCCCTTGAGGAGATCCGCAGCCAGGGCAATCGCGCCAAGGAGCGGATGATCAAGGCGAATTTGCGCCTAGTGGTATCCGTGGCGAAGAAGTATCAAAACCGGGGCCTGGAACTGCTGGATCTGATCCAGGAGGGTACCCTGGGGCTGGAGCGGGCGGTGGAGAAGTTTGACCCCACGAAGGGCTATCGCTTCAGTACCTATGCCTATTGGTGGATCCGCCAGGGCATTACCCGCGCGATCGCCACCCAGAGCCGCACGATCCGTCTGCCGGTCCACATCACCGAAAAGCTCAACAAAATCAAAAAGGCCCAGCGCAAAATCTCCCAGGCCAAGGGCCGCACCGCCACCCTGGAGGACATCGCGATCGAGCTAGAGATGACCCCCGCCCAGGTGCGCGAAGTGCTCATGCGCGTCCCCCGAGCCGTCTCCCTCGAAACCAAGGTGGGCAAGGACAAGGACACGGAGCTGGGGGATTTATTGGAGGCGGATGACGCTTCGCCGGAAGATAACCTCATGCGCGAGGCTCTCCAGCGGGATTTACATAATCTCCTGGCGCAACTCACTAGCCGCGAGCGGGACGTGATCCAAATGCGCTTTGGCCTGGGCCACGGCACCCCCTATTCCCTGGCGGAGATCGGTCGGGCGCTGGATTTATCCCGCGAACGGGTCCGGCAAATCGAGGCGAAGGCGCTGCAAAAACTGCGGCAACCTCGCCACCGCAATCAGGTGCGGGATTATTTAGAGGCCCTGTCCTAGGGAAATAGATCAGGCTCTGGGTCCCCCGAAGCAATGCGGGGCGGGGTCGGGCGGGAAAACCCCGCCCCTACGGATGATCGAGATCATGACCCACCGGGCCTAACCGGTGGACGGTGGGGGGAGTTTTTAGGCTCCCCCTTTTTGCTGCGGGCTTTCTGGGGTTGCGCTGAGGGGCTCTAGCCCTTGAAGTTGGCGACGATGCGGGCCATGGCTTCATTCACGTTGTCGCGGCTGTTGAAGGCGGAGATGCGGAAATAGCCTTCGCCAGCGGCCCCGAAGCCGGAGCCGGGGGTGCCGACCACGTTGCAGGTGTGCAGGAGCTTGTCGAAGAAGTCCCAACTGCTGAGGCCGTTCGGGGTTTTGACCCAGACGTAGGGGGCGTTGATGCCGCCGTAGACTTCGAGGTTGGCGGCGGTGAGCTGCTCGCGGATGATTTGGGCGTTTTCGAGGTAGAACTTCACGAGGGCTTGGGTTTGGGCTTGGCCCGCCGGGGAGTAGACCGCTTCGGCCCCGCGCTGGACGATGTAGGAGACGCCGTTGAATTTGGTGGATTGGCGGCGGTTCCAGAGTTTCCAGAGGTCTACGGTGGTGCCGTCGGAGGCTTGGACCGTGAGGGCTTTGGGGACGACGGTGAAGGCGCAGCGGGTGCCGGTGAAGCCTGCGTTTTTGGAGAAGGAGCGGAATTCGATCGCGCAGCGCTCGGCCCCAGGTATTTCGTAGATGGAGTGGGGCAGGTCGGGGTCGGTGATGAAGGCTTCGTAGGCGGCGTCGAAGAGGATGATCGAGCCGTGGTGGAGGGCGTAGTCAACCCAGGCTTGGAGGTGTGCGCGGCTGGCGACGGCTCCGGTGGGGTTGTTGGGGAAGCACAGGTAGATCAGGTCTACTTTTTCGTTGGGGATTTGGGCGGTGAAGTTGTTTTCGGCGCTGATGGGGAGATAGACGAGGCCGCCGTATTCGCCGCGATCGCTGGCCGGTCCCGTGTGGCCTGCCATGACGTTGGTATCGACATAGACGGGGTAGACGGGATCGGTGACGGCGATGGTGTTGTCGCTGCCGAAGATGTCGAGGATGTTACCGGTGTCGCACTTGGAGCCGTCGGAGATGAAGATTTCGGAGGGGTCGATCGCGCAGCCCCGGTTCTGGAAGTCGTGGGTGGCGATCGCCTCGCGCAGCCAGCCGTAGCCCTGTTCGGGACCGTAGCCCTTGAAGGTGGCGCGATCGCCGAGATCTTGAACCGCCTGGACCATGGCATCGCGGCAGGCTTGGGGCAGCGGTTCGGTCACATCGCCAATGCCCAGTTTGATGATGGGGGCGTTGGGGTTGGCCTCGGCGAAGGCGGCGACGCGGCGGGCGATTTCGGGGAAGAGGTAACCCGCCTTGAGCTTGAGGTAATTTTCGTTGATTTGAACCATGGTGCTGGGATGGGTGATGACGATGAACGGCAATAGAAAAGGGTCTCGGGCGCGGCGATCGCTCCGTTAGCTCCGTTAGTTTGCCACTAAATTCGATCCCTCCACGGAGGGCGAGGCGGGCTCAGGGGGCGCGAGGGGCAAGGTGAAATGGAAGGCGGCGCTGCGCCCCGGTTCCGATTCGATCCAGATGCGACCGCCTAGGGATTCTACGATTTTTTTGCAGATGGCTAGGCCCATGCCGGTGCAGGCGCGATCGCGGGGGGCCGCCGCCGATGGAACGGTACCCCTGGGGGCCTCTGGGGGCGAAGGCAGCCGCTGGAACAGGCGAAAGGCGCGGTCATGATCCTGGGGGGCGATGCCCCGGCCATTGTCCACGATCGCCAGGTGGCAGTGGTGGGTGGGGCCGTCCTCTAGGGGGGGCAGATGCCGCACCCGCAGATGGGGCTGTTCCTCGCGGCGATAGCGCAGGGCATTGTCGAGCAAATTCCGAAACAGCCGTTCGAGATACTCCACCGGGGCAAACACCTGGGGCAGGGGATCCACCTCTAGGCGGGCGGCGGCGGCGCGATCGCCCAACCCCTCCAGCACCGTCGCCACCAGTCCATCTAGGGGGGCCGGGGCCGCGATCGTGGTGGGATTAGGGGGGCCAATGCGGCTATAGGTGAGCAAATCGGCAATGGTGTCCTGGATGCGGCCCAGGCCATCGGTAATCGAATGGACATAGCGATCAGTGCCCTCATCCCCCTGGGGTCGATGCCGCTGGGCCATCAAGGCCGTGAAGGACTGCACCGTCGCCAGCACCGTTTGTAGATCCGCCGACACCACCTGGGTAAATTGCTCTAGCTCACTATTCGACCGCGCTAGGGCCGCACTGAGGTGATTGAGCTGATCCTGGGACCGGCGCAGTTCCGTCACTTCCACCACGATCGCGCCGACGTGTTGGGGCTCCCCCCGGCGATCGCACACGGGAAAGTAGGACGCAATCCAATCGCGCGATCGGTCCCCCTCGGCTGCCCCGTCCCGGCCAAGGCTCCGCAGGGCGATGCCACTGACCGACGCCTGCTCCGTCACCACCTGCTCAAAGATCGCCGCCAGGGGATCCGCCAAATCGGGCCGCACCTCCCGCAGCGATCGCCCCACCAGGGCCGACGGCCCGCAGCCATGGACCTCCGCCATGGTGCAATTCAGGTTTAAAAAATGCCCCTCCCGGTCATGGATCGCCATGCCAATGCCCGCCTGGGTGGCCGCCGTAAAAAAGTCCTGGAGCAACTGCTCCCGCGCCGCCACCCCCGCCTGGGCAAAGTCCCGCTGTTCGATCTCCTGCTGGAGCTGCTGGTTGGCCGCCTGGAGCTTCTGGGTCCGCTCCCACACCTGCTGTTCGAGGCGATGGTTGGCCGCCGTGAGGCGATCGTACAGTTCCGCCTGCTGGATGGCGATCGCCAACTGGATCGACAACTGCCGCAGCAAATTGCACTCAAAGGCTGCCCACTGGCGCGGCCCCCGGCAGGCGTGGATGCCCAACAGCCCCCACAGGAGCGTATTGAGGGGTTTGTCCATGTCCTCCCAGGTGGCGCGATCGGGCGGCTGGATGGGGGCGTCGAGCAAGATCGGAATCACCAGATTGGCCCGCACCCCGAACCCCTGGAGCATATTCCGGTGGCAGGGGGTCAAGTCGGCGGCGTAGATGTCGTCAATGGCCACAATGCGCCCGCTGAGGTAGGCTTCTGGGCCGTTGTCGCGGAAGCAGGTGTCATCAATGCGCTGGTGCAGGGCCGACGGCCAGGGGCCATCGAGGGCTTCCGCCACCACCTGCCCCCCCATGTCCGCGTCGAAGCGGTAGATGAACACGCGATCGATGGCGATGACCTGGCACACCGCATGGACCGCCTCCCGCAGGATGTCGCTGAGGACGAGGCTGTTGCGGATATTGAGGGCCGTGTCGGCGATCAGTTGCTGGAGCTGCTGCTGCTGCTGGAATTTGTACTGGAGTCGCTGGCTGGCGATCGCGCGATCAAGCACATGCGCCAGTCGCTCAGCGGTGACATTGCCCTTGACCAAATAATCCTGGGCCCCGGCCTTGATGGCGGCCACGGCGATCGCCTCACTCCCCTGGCCCGTCATCACGATCGTTGCGGGCGGCGGCACCAGGGTCAGTTTCTGCAAATCGTGCAGGAAATCGAGGCCACTGCCATCGGGCAGTTGGTAGTCCAGCACAATGGCATCGAGTTGCTGACTGCTGCACAGGTCCAGGGCGCTCGCGATGTCCTCACAGTCAAAGATCTGATAGGTTCGGTTGTCCTGGCGGGTGAGCCAGCGTCGATAGGTCACGCGATCGGTTTCGGAGTCCTCAACGATACAAATACGGCAGGTTTCATCCATGGGGCTGGGTGAGAGGGGAAAGGGGTCGGGGCGGTTTAGGATCTGCCCGTGCGGGAGCGGGGGATCGGGAAGGATTCGAGGGGGCGCGATCGCGGGCGGGTCATTGGCTCCCACCAAATGGGGCATGGGCCAGGGGCGGGACGAGCATCGGGGCTGACGGTAGATGGGGCGCGATCGCGGGGGCCAGCGGAGCCCAAACGGCGATCTAGCACGGGCACCCCACGGAGGACCCACCCTCAACGGGGCAGGGGCGGCAACCGGGGGGCACCATAGGGGGAGCCTTGGCCGGGACGGGGACAGGGCCGCCGGTACCGTAGACGCCCCCTCACCCCAGTTCCAGGTGGGGCAGAGCCGCCATTTCCATACCACACCCGGCGAAGTGCAAGAAGTAGTTGGTCCGATAGGCCGCCGTCAGGTGTTCGAGGAACAGGGACCGGTGCTCCCCCCGCCGATAGGCCAGCAGGGCGGGGGCATGGAGGGCTTTGTACATCATCCACAGGGCATTGAAGCGGGGATCGACCCAGGCGACGCGATCGCGCTCCAGCAGTTCATAGGACAAAAAGCGCATTTCGTAGTTCCAGAGGGGGCTCCCCGCATCCTCATATTTGTAATAAACCAACTCCAATAGATCCCGATGGTGCCGGGGCGATAGGACTAACATGCCCGTCTGCACCACCTGACTAAACTGCGGCGGCAGGCCCACCTGCTGGTAGTAGGCCGGGGCCGTCACCACCTCGGGAATGGTTGCATCCTGCTGTTGCCACACCCGATGGCACTGCTCTAGGGCTTGGCGATAGTGGGCGGGGGTCGGTGCGCTGAATTCATCGACGGCCCCCACCCGATCCATCGGCACCGAGGCGGCCACATCCGGGGCGTTGGGGTGGATGGCGATGTCGCTGTCGATCCACACCACCCGCTCAAAGTCCCGCAGGGCGGGCTGCCCGAGAATTAAACACTTCTGCCACGCGGGCGATCGCGATCGCGCCCGGTCGGAGCCATCCAGTGGCTGGGTGAAGCAGATCAATTCATAGCCATGGCGCTGGGCGTAGGCTTGCCAGAGGGGGGCACACCACCGCACCCACCGATCCCGATAGGTTTCCCCGATCGCCAAGGTTGCGATCGCCCGTTTGCCCTTGCCCATGACCCCACTGCTCCCGCCCCTCGAACGGTCCCGCTACGCCCCTGATCTCCCCTAACGGTGCCCCCCGCGATCGTGATCGGCCTAGGCCGCCGCAAACCGAATCTTGAGATAGTCATCCTCCATCTTGGCCCCCACCGGCTGCATCGTCGCCAACGCCTGGGGCAGCACCAGGTTGCGGCGGTGGTTGCCAATGCGCACATTCAGCTCATCCCCCGACTTACTCAGATCAATCTGATCCTTCGGGATACCGGGCAAATACAGCTCCAGGCTGTAGGCCCCCGCCTCCTGTTGCAGCACCCGCAGGGTCGTCTCCTTGTAGTACACCTGGGACGGATCCTCATCCCCAAACAGGGTTTCCTTCAGGCGATCGAGGGCCGCCAAACCGCACATTTCCTCCGAATAGAGGGGCACTTCTTTGATGGGCAGCGGGCGGAAATTGTCGTGAATTTCCTGGCGATAGCCCTGCTGCTGCTCCTTCCACCGCAGGAAGAATGGATCCGTCACCGAGTCCGGGATGATGCGATTTGCCACCACCATATCCGTCGAGACATTGTACAGACTCAGGTAGGCGTGGGCGCGCAACGATTCCTTGATGACCATCTTTTCCGGGTTCATCACCAGCCGCACGGAGGTTTGGCCGTTGTCCGTCAGCACCTTTTCGAGCGCTTCGATTTGCTCATAGAACTCGTAGGGGGCGTCCATCACTTCGCGATCGGGTAGGGAGAACCCCGCGATCGGCCGGAAGATGGGCTCCACCAGGGGCCGCAGGGCCACGGACATGTTCTGGAACGGGCGATAGAAGCGGCGCATGTACCAGCCCCCCACCTCCGGCAGGCTCAGCAGGCGCAGGGCGGTGCCCGTGGGGGCGGAGTCGATGATCAGGACATCAAATTCCTGCTCGTCGTAGTGGCGCTTCATGCGCACGAGGGCAAAGATTTCGTCCATCCCCGGCAGGATGGCCAATTCTTCCGCCTGCACCCCATCGAGGCCCCGCGCCTGGAGCACCTGGGTGATGTAGCGTTTGACGGCTCCCCAGTTGCCTTCCAGTTCCCGCAGGGCGTCGAGTTCTGCGCCCCAGAGGTTTTCGCGGATGGGTTTGGGGTCGTGGCCGAGCTCTAGGTCAAAGCTGTCGGCGAGGGAGTGGGCGGGGTCGGTGCTGAGGACGAGGGTTTTGTAGCCCAGTTCGGCGCAGCGTAGGCCGGTGGCGGCGGCGACGGAGGTTTTACCTACTCCTCCTTTTCCGGTCATCAAGATTACGCGCATGGAACTGGCTCCGCAGGTTGGCTCGGTGGGCTGGGGCTGCCGCGATCGCGCCGAGGTGGCGAAGGCGAGGCGGCGGCTGGGGTTGAGTTCGGTCTTTAGTTTTATTATGTCGACCTGGGGCTGTTTATAAATATTTGTAAACGTCTTTATCAGAATTTTGTCGAAGGTTGAGCGGATTCCGGGGCCGGTCCTGGGGTGGGGCGATGGGGCTGGGGGCGCGGTCCCGTGTGCCGCCGTTGGTTACGCATCGGGGTCGGGGGCTTCGGGGAGGGTGGCGAAATAATCCTTAGCCTTTTCCGGGTCGGGATTGAGGGTGGCGTCGCCCGGTTGCCAGCCGGCGGGGCAGACTTCGTTGGGGTGGCTTTGGACGTGCTGGAGGGCCTGGAGCACCCGCAGGGTTTCGTCTACGCTGCGCCCAAAGGACAGGTTATTGACGGTGATGTGCTGGATGATGCCGTCCGGGTCGATGAGGAACAGCCCCCGCAGGGCGACGCCCGCATCCGGGTCGAGGACGTTGTAGGCGGTGCTGATTTCCTTCCTCAGATCCGAGATGAGGGGATAGTTGAGGGGGCCGATGCCGCCCTGTTGGCGGGGGGTTTGGATCCAGGTGAGGTGGGAGAATTCGCTATCGACGGAGATGCCTAGGATTTCGGTGTCGATCGCTTTGAATTCGCCGTGGCGATCGCTGAAGGCAACGATTTCCGTGGGGCAAACGAAGGTGAAGTTGAGGGGATAGAAGAACAGGACGACGTATTTACCCCGGTAGTCGGAGAGTTTGATGTCCCGGAAGGTTTGGTCAATGACGGCGGTGGCAACGAAGTCGGGGGCGGTCTGACCCACCCGTAGGCAACCTTCGATCATGGGTTGGGCCTCTGGTCTGGTAGGGGGCTGTCAAGGGGCGATCGGGGGATGGTTCGGTGGCGATCGCCAGGGCGGGGGCTCTAGGGGAGCGGTTCGGCGGTTGGGGGCATGGGGGGGTGGGGCTGCTAGGGGGTGGAGTCGCCTCGATCGCAGCCTTCGGTGAGGCTCGTGCGGAGGGCTTGGCACCAGCGCAGGGCCAGATCGAGCTCCGTGAAGGGGACACGGGCGGCGGGGCTCGCGTCCGCGAAGGTGAATTCCAGGGCAATGCGGCGATAGCGGCGGGGCAAATGCTCCGGGTCAATGGGCTGCTCGTCCGCCAGCACTTGGATGCTTTGCACCTGATCAAGGCAGAAGGTTTGCAGATCGATGGGGCCGTTGCGGGAGGGTTTGCCCCAGACGATGGTGCGATCGCGCTGGCCGAGGATGGCGTAGATGTCAAATTTTGAGCGCAGGAAATCCTTAGCCCAGAGTTTGTAGGCTTCGAGACGTTGGTACTCGTTCCAGCCAGCGTAGGCCAAACCGGTGAAGACTCCGAGTAAGGGCAGCCACAGTAGTCCGCGCTCCATGGGTTAGGTTCCCCCTGATGTTGGGCCTAGGATTTGGGCCTTTGGGATGGGGCCTGCACTGGAGCCGAAGATGGGTCCAGTGGATGGCGATGGCGATCGCCCGACGGCGCGGTGGCCATGGGGCTCCCTTCGTTAGGGTACCGCTGGGGGGCCAAAGGGGGAATCAATGCCGATTGATTTGATCTCGATGGAGATCTAGCCCCATGGGGAGCGTGGGCTTTCTCGCATCGGTGCATGGGGAAAGCGCTGTTTTTATTATGGCGATGGGGGAGATAACTGGCGGTGGGGGGCTAGGGTTCCCGCAGGCGATCGCCCACGACCAGGGTGCGATCGCCCCTGCGATCGGCCTCTAGGGGGGCGATGCGGGTGTTGAGGGCTAGGCGGTAGAACGGCTCAAAGCGCGATCGCGGCACCGTCGGCGGCAAGGTGGCTTGGCGTTGGCGACTGATGATCGCGGCGAACCGGGGCAGGGGGTCCCCGCGATCGGGGTGGCGGGTGGGCACCACGCAGCGCAGACAGGGGTTACAGCCCAGCAGTTCAATCGCGCCGATCCGGAACGGCACCGGCTCCGATTCGGGGGTTGGCCCATAGAGGTGATCCTCCCAGAAGGGCGGTACCCCATCAATTTCAAGGTTGGTGCGCAGGCGGCGGCGCAGCTCATCCACCCCGAGGCCCGGAAACCAACTGGCGACGGTGGTGAGGGTGGCGGTGGAGATCAGCGTTGGCCCCCAGAAGTGGACATCATCGGGAAAGCCGCGATCGCCATCCTCCTCCACCGTCACGGTTTTCCCCAGGGCATCGCTGCACCATTGGGCGATCGCTGCAAAGCCCGCCGCCGCGAGGGAAAACTGGTCCGGGGCTGGGGCATCGGTGCGATCGCCATCCCCCCAGGTCAGCGTCACCGAAGCCAGGGTGTCATCAAAGGTCGCCCGAATGTGGTGGATCGCCGCGCAGCCCTTGGCATTCACCGTCTTGCCCTGGCCATCCACCAGCCGCCACCGGCGATCGCCCCAGAGCGCCCCCGCCGCCGTCACCCGCGATCGCGCCACCGACTGCCCATCGAGGGACTTGATCGGAAAACGGTCAATCCGCACCAGCCGCGCCGCGATCGGCACCTCAGCCCCCAGGGCCATCACCGCACCGCCCTCGCCAGCGGGCCACCCCTAGCGCACCTGGGCATCGCCCCCCACCGCCGGGGTGGGAGCCCCCTCATCTTCCAAAAAGCCCAGCTCCACCAACTGCTGCACCGCCTTCGAGCCTAGATCCCGCGTCGGCCCCTGGCTGCGGATAATTTGCACCAGCAGGGGCACCGCCAAATCCGGCTGATTTTGGGCCCGATGCACCAGGGCCAGTTGGTAGGTGGATTGGTCACGCAGTTGCGCCGCCGCCAGGGCATTGTTCCGCAGACTCTGCGATCGCGGGCTATTCAACCCCGAAAACACCGACGACAAATCCTGATAGGAATTGGACAACAGATTAAAAATCCGCCGCGCCTGCTGGAGCCGTTCCGCCGCCAGGTCATAGTTTTGGCGGCCGATCGCCTGGCTCGCCTCCTCCAGCAACCGCTGCCCCCCCGACAGGCTGAACACCCCAATGGGCTGGCGGACCGGGACCGGCGCGGTGGGCTCGGGGGCAAACTCCCCACCGGGCTCCACTTCGGTGAGGTCAGTCGGAAGGACGAACTCCTGGGCCTGCACGGGCGAGATGGCAGCCGCCAACGCGATCGCCATCGCCGGGATCACGGCAGAACCGAGGGGTTTGAGGAACCGGGAAAGGGGTAACGCTTGCATGGGGGATGGGGAGGTGAAGCGGGCAAAAACCCGGTGAGGAATAGGGCGCAGGTCTAACTCGAAGCGGAATCGCCAACTCGCGGAACGGGAGTGGACGCGGGGGCGCATCTGGGGCCGGAACTCAGCCGCGATCGGGCCATGGAACCGACCGACGGAACGCCAGCCCAGGGGCCAACGATTCTGATCAATGGCCAACACTTTGCAGATTCTACACAGTGGTAGATTTCCACGGACGGATTCCCATGGACAGAATCGGAAGCGGGGGATCCCCACCTGTGGTGAAGTCCATTCAAGCATTAAAACATTTGCTAGTCTCAACCCCCTGCCCCTAACCCGGAAGGCCCATGGCCCAGGTCGAAGGGGGGGCCAAAAACCTTGCCCGGTCGGTCCTGGTTCCCTGGGGGGGCGGGGGAGGAGCCTATTTCCCCATCCCCGTCGTCCGCTACCATCGGTCCTAGCGGCTGGGGCATTTTGAACCCCTCCCGGAGCCTTGTCCCTTCGCCGAGTGCCTTGGTGCCATGACGACGCAATTCCCTGCTGATGGTTTGTCTTCAGATGCCCCGGTGGCGGGCTCCGGCGTGCCTCCAGAAAGTTGGGGGGTGATCCTACAGCGGGGGGGGGATGAGCTGCTGCTGGAGCGATCGCGCGATCGGTTTGTGGCCCTGCCGGATCAGCACTGTGATTTTCCCTGGGGGGAGGTGGCGGGGGTGCGATCGGTCCAGCCCCTGCGGCCCGGTTTGGATCTGTTGGAAGTTCAGGTGGATCCTGGCGATCGCGATCGCGCCATGGCCGCCGCGCGCACTTCGGGGGAGTTTGTCTATGTGGCCCACGGCTACTGTCCCCCGGACCAGCCGGAGGTGGTGTTCTATCCCGGTACGGTGATCACCGTTCAGTTCACCGGGGATGCGATCGCCAGTGCCGTCGAGGCGATCGTTGCCCCCCACGGCCTGCGGTACCTGCGATCCCTTGAGGGCATTCCCAATACCTACCTGTTTGAACTGACCGCCGCCGCCCGCGAAAATCCCCTCAAAATCGCTAATCAACTCATGGGCAACCCGTCGGTCCTCAGCGCCGAGCCGGATGTCTATGCGCCCATCCAGCGGTTCTATCGCCCCAACGACACCCACTACGGCCGCCAGTGGTACCTCCAGCACGGGGGCGGCGGCAACCTGGCCCCCGCCTCCCATATCGATGTGGAGCGGGCCTGGGATATTACCCGGGGCGATCGCGCCATCACCGTGGCGGTCATTGACGATGGCTTCGATCTGAACCATCCGGACTTTCAGGGCTCCGGCAAAATTATTGCCCCGCGCGATATCAAAGACGGCGACACGGCCCCCTTCCCCAGCGGCTCCGATGACAGCCACGGCACCGCCTGCGCAGGCGTCGCGATCGCGGAAGAAACCGGCACCGGCATCGTCGGCGTCGCCCCCCGCTGTTCCTTCATGCCCATCCGTACCACCGGCTACCTGGACGACAGCACCATCGAAACCCTTTTGGACTGGTGCATCAGCCGGGGGGCCGCCGTCATTTCCTGTAGCTGGGGACCGAGCGCCGTGCGCTTTCCCCTCTCCACCCGCCAGCGGGCCGCCCTCAGCCGCGCCGCCACCCAGGGCCGCAATGGCAAGGGGTGCGTCATTGTCTTCGCCTCGGGCAACGCCAACCGCCCCATCGACGGCACCGTAAATGAACGGAACTGGCCCAACAACAACCCCAGCGGCGCGACGGAATGGCTCTCGGGCTACGCCGTCCATCCCGATACGATCGCCGTATCCGCCAGCACCAGCCTCAACCGCAAGGCGGCCTACAGCAACTGGGGCCAGAGCATTTCCGTCTGCGCCCCCAGCAACAACGCCCCGCCCGGAATTTGGCTCGCCAGCACGGGCTACATCATGACGCCGCCAGATATCAGCAACGGCAGTTTTCCCGGTGAGGGGGTGTTCACGACCGATCGCCTGGGGACGGCGGGCTATGGCAGCGGCGACTTCACCGGGGGCTTCGGCGGCACCTCCAGCGCGGCTCCGGTGGTGGCGGGGGTGGCGGCCCTGGTGCTGTCGGCCAATCCGAACCTGACGGCGGCCCAGGTGCGCCAAATCCTGGAATCGACGGCGGATAAAATCACCGATCCCAATGCGGATGCCCAACTGGGTCTGCGCCACGGCACCTACGGCAGCAGCGGCCATTGCCAGTGGTTCGGCTACGGCAAGGTGAATGCCTACCGGGCGGTGGTGCAGGCGCGGCAGTTGGCGGGGGGCGGCGGTGGTTCCCCCAGTCCGAGTCCGGTGCCGACGCCGGGAGTGGATGATGTGCGCGGCCACTGGGCGGAGCCGTTCATTCGCGGGTTGATCAGCCGCAGGATCATGAGTGGGTTTGCCGAAGATGGGACGTTCCGGCCCTATAACAGTCTGACGCGGGCGCAGTTTGCGGCGTTGCTGGTGCAGGCGTTTGGCGATCGCGCGGCGGTGCGATCAGGGTCGTCGTTCCGGGATGTGGCGTCGAGTTTTTGGGGGGCGTCGGCGATTGATCGCTGTTTCCGCCTGGGCTTTTTGGCCGGATTCCCCGATGGCACCTTTAAGCCCAATGATCCCCTTACCCGCGCCCAGGCGATCGTGGCGATCGTCAATGGCCTGCGGATGACGGGGGGGGCGCTGGATCTGCTGGGGATCTATGGCGATCGCGATCGCATCCCGGCCTTCGCGCGCGAGGAGGTGGCCACGGCGACCCTGCGGCGGCTGGTGGTGAACTATCCCCGGCTTGATCGCATCGAAGCGGAACGGGGCATTTCGCGCGGCGAGGTGTCGGCGATTTTGTATCAGGCGCTGGTGTCCCAGGGCATTGCGCCGCCGATCGCATCCCCCTACATCGTCGAACCGGGGGGCTGGTACGGCACCGCCGCGAGCCCGATGTTTGCGGACACGGCCACCCACTGGGCCGATGAATTCATCTCGGTCCTGGTGATCGAGGGCATTATGAGTGGTTACCCGGACGGGCGCTTCCGGCCCAATGATGGGGCGACGCGATCGCAATTTGCCGCCCTACTCCTAAAGGCGTTCAACCCAGCCCCGATCCGCGACGCGATCGCCTTCACCGACGTACCCGCCAACCACTGGGCCGCCAGCGCGATCGCCCGGATCTATCGCGGCGGATTCATGGCCGGGACCGCCGCCAACCGCTTCGAGCCCGATGCCCCCGTCACCCGCCTCCAGGTGGCCGTCGCGATCGCCACGGGGTTGAAATGGCCCGAGGAAACCCCAGAACGGCTCGATGTTTTCCGCGATCGCGTGGACATTCCCGCCTGGGCCTGGGGCAAGGTCGCCGCGATCGCCCTGCGCCGCGTCCCCGTCAACCACCCCCAGGCCGACCTATTTGCCCCCAACCGCCCCGCCACCCGCGCCGAACTGGCCGGCTTTGTTCACCAGGCCCTCGTGGCCGAAGGGGTCATCAAACCCATCATCTCCGACGAAATCCTGCCCTAGGGCCACACCACCGGTAACCCATAACCCACCATGACCACCCCCCCCTTCCGCATCAACCTCGCCGACGGCTCCGTCAGCTTCAGCTACCCCCCCGAAGCCGCCCAGGAACTCCGCCAACACCTCGGCGATCTAATCCAACGGCTCAAACAGGCCGCCACCACCGCCACCAGCGGCGATCGCCCCACCCCCCAACCCTCCATGGACTACCGCTACACCGGCGACATCTTCCTCGAAATTTTCTGCAACCCCAACATCTGGCCCAGCCCCTTCGCCGCCCGCGTCCTTGTCACCCTGCGGGACGATCGCATCCGCCTGAGCACCGAAGCCGAACTGAGCCGCCTCATCGAAGACGTGAACCAATACCTCGACGAAACCCTGCCCCAATAGCCCCAAAACCGTAAAACCGTCAGGCCAAAGCCATCCCAAAAAACCACTAGAACCACCAACAGAAAAGGGGCCGCGATCGCCCCTTTTTTCGTCAAAATTCACCGTCAATCCGTTTCTAAATCAAACTCATCCCTCGAAAGTCCCTGATCCCCGCCGCGATCGCACCGGGCAAGCCCCGATCCATCATGATCCCCCCACTTCACCCCACGCAAACCTTAAAAAATACCTCAACCCCAAACCTTCAACCCTAAACCCTTGAAGAGCCACAGAACGCAAGATAAATCAGACCCCTAGGTCACCCTAGATCGTCAAACCGTCACGCCTATTCTCAACCCTTAAAAGTCGTCAGGCCCCAATTAATCATTTTCCCAGCGCTCATTTCCGATCAGATCCCCCACGCAATCCCGCAACAGGAAATTGCAGCGCTCTAGCTCGCACTCCACCTCAGACCATTCGCGGGCCGGAATGTATTGGCATAGAACATAGATGGGCTGATGGCGGCTAATGGCACCGTTTTGCACCAGTTCACGCGCCTCATCTTGAATCAGGGAAATGGAATATTGAACTGCCGGAGCCGTAGTGGTTTGCAGCATGATCGGCCTCTTTACAGCTTGCATCAAAGGATTGGCATGGACCCTTCGGCGACCTAGCCCACCGCAACGCTGCTGCTCCCCCCTGATCAAGGTCGCCGTTGCCGGGAGTGCCCACCGTTGGGTGAATCCATGACTCCCAAAAAGACGACCTGCGAGCGAGCTGCACCCACTTCTCAGCTTAGGGAAACCAACATCATTACCTCGTCCTAAAACGCGGTTGGTAGTGGCCTATACCGAACGTCTCCCCTATTCTGAACTGTTTACCCAGGGGCTGCCATTAAAAAATCATAAGATATCAATATTTCATAACAAATCGCGATTTTTAGGGGCACAGGCTATCGATTACTTGCGTAATTACACGGCTCCAGCCCCCCAGGTGCGGTTGCCGCCACAGGCGGGCGCTGGGGTACCAGGCGGTGCGATCGCGGTTCAATAGCCATCGCCAGTCGGGGACGTGGGGCAACAGAATCCACACGGGTTTACCGAGGGCTCCGGCCAGGTGGGCGACCGCCGTATCAACGGTCACGACCAGATCCAGTTGGGCGATCGCCCCGGCGGTGTCCATCAGATCCCCAAGGCGGGGGTTGAGGTCGAGGACGCCGGCGGCCCCTAAGGCCCGTGTCTCTTGGGGTGTGGGGTCTTTTTGGAGGCTGTAGAGCGTTACGTTCCTTAATTTCGACAGCCGCAGGAGCTGTTCTAGGGGACAGGTGCGTTTACGGCGGCTGGCGCTTTTGCCGGAGGCCCAGACGATGCCGATGCGGCGATCGCGATCGCGGTGGGGGGGCGGCAGGGGCTGGGGGGATCGGGGTGCTTGGAGGTAGGGGCCGGTCCAGGGGATCGTGTCGGGGGTGGTGCCCAGGGCGGCGGGCAGGGTCATTAGGGGGCACCAGTCGTCGAAGGGGGGCGGTGAATCCTGGCGACGGATGATGCGATCGATTCCTGACACCGTAGCAAAAATCCGTTCGAGGGGGGCGGGGCAGTCCAGGAGAATACGGGCTCCGCGATCGGCCAGGGGGGTCACGTAGCGGACAAAGTTGATGGCGTCGCCCAGGCCCATGTCCGCATAGAGCAGGAGGGTGCGCCCCGCGATCGCCCTTTGGCCGTCCCACATGGGTTGTGGGTAGGGCTGCATTTCCCATCCCTTTGTGCTGAGGGGGGACGGCTGTCCTGGGTCCGTTTGGCCCTGTCGCGGACGCTGCATACTGCCGACGATTTCGACGCATTGCCAGCGCTGTTCATATTCCGGCAGGCCGCGCTGCCAGTCCCCGAGGGTGAGGAGGACCATGCCGCGGTTGGTGCGGACTTCGGGGAAGTGGGGCCGGTGGGTGAGGGCGTGGCGGTAGCAGACGATCGCGTCCTCATAGCGCCCCTGTTCCCAGAGGACGTTGCCGAGGGCGTGGTGGAGTTCGGCGTTGGTGGGATCGGTGTCGAGGAGGCCGCGCAGGAGGGTTTCCGCTTCGATGACTTCGCCAAGTTTTTCGAGGGCGTTGGCGAGGTTGCGGCGGGCGTCGGGGCGATCGCGCTCTAGGGCCAGGGCGTGGCGGTAATGCTCAACGGCTTCTTCTAGCGCATCGAGTTTTTTGAGGGCGGCCCCCAGGTTGACGCGGTAGCCTGCATGGTTGGGGTCGATCGCCACGGCTTGCTGTCCCGCCGCGATCGCGTCGCCGTAGGATCCGAGTTTGTAGTGGGCGATCGCGAGATTGTTCCAGCTTGCGGCCCCCTGGGGATCGATCCGCACGAGCTGCTGCCACCGGGCGATCGCCTCCCGTAGGTTCCCTTGGCGGGCCAGGGCGATCGCCTGGGATTGGAGGGTGTCAACGTCAGGGCGGGGGGAGGCCATGGGCAAAGGGCGCGGCGGGAAGGCGGGCAAAGCAACGGTACCGGACGATCGCGCCGCCGTCAAAGTTCCTGCCGGTGGCCGCCCAGGGGCCAGGGTAAAAAAGTGGCATGGCGGCGGATTTTGCACCCCCGCGATCGCGGCATCCTAGCGCCCATCCCCCCATCGACCTCCCATCCTCCATCGACAACCGAAGGATAGTCCCCATGAAAGCGTGGTTTTGCTGGAAACGAGTTTTGGAGTCGGCCCTTTTGGTCAGCGCGATCGCCCTCACCGCCAGCGCCAGCCCCAACCTAAAGGCCCAAGCGGGTAACGGCTCCGGCGATCGCATCGGCCTGGAACCGACCCCAGAAGCGAGCCCGGAGGTCAGCCCAGAATTTTCCGTTGATCCCCCGATCAACCCCGGCCCCGATCCGAGCCAAATCCCCACCCTGGCGGAACTGGAGGCGGCCCTCAGCCAGCGCCGGTGGGATCGGGCCGATGAATTAACCCTGCGGATCCTGTCCCAGGGCTATCCCTTGCCGGATACGCGCCGATTTCGTCAATTTCCCTGCAATACCCTGGCGGAAATGGATCGCCTGTGGCGGCAGGCCAGCGGCGATCGCTACGGCTTCGGAGTCCAGCGGCGCATCTGGGCCAGCATCGGCAACCGCGTCAACAACCGGAACGAAACCGCCCAGCAATTTAAACGGCAGGTGGGTTGGCATGTGGAGCAGACCGGCCCCATCGACAGCCGCCCCGTCGGCTACTTCCCCACGGAACAGTTTTGGGCCAACGGACGCACCCTAGCTTTCGGCTGCGGTGATGCGGAATGCACGATCCCCCGCACCGTGGTTGACGAAACGGAGGCAGCCCTCGATCACATCTTCCCGCGCCTCACCCAATGCCGCGTCCGGTAGGGTGCTGCTCGCGAACGTCGAATCCTGCCGCACCGTTGCTAATGCGAACGCACCGACGCCCTTAAAGCTCGCCGGTGCGTTTGCTTGGGATCGCGATCGCGGTGATCCTGGGTTATCGGTGCGATCGCCGTTGAGATCAAACTAGACCGTACCGATCGCCCCCTACCCCTCGAAGGGCAGGCCGAACACCTCGCAGAAGGTTTTTTCCACCTTGTAGCCCGAGTCGATCGTTTCCAGGGGATCCTTGCGGAGCCGGTGGCGCAGGCACAGGACAATCACCCGGCGGATATCGTCCACCGTGACCTCCGTGCGACCTTCCAGGGCCGCCAGGGCTTTCGCGGCGCGGTTGGTGACGATATCCCCCCGCAGGCCGTCCACATCCAGCTCGGCGCACACCTGGGAAATCTTCACCCGCAATTCATAGGCCAGCTCCACCGACGGCAGCAGATCCCGCGCCTGGACGAGCTTCGCCTGGAGGGCCGTCTGGGATTCCGTGAATTTACCGAGATAGCTTTGGGGATCCGCATCGAAGGTGCTGCGCTCTTCGACGATTTGCACCCGCAGGGCGGGCTCTTTGACCGTGCGGATTTCCGCGTGCATCCCGAAGCGATCGAGCAGTTGGGGCCGCAGTTCCCCCTCTTCGGGGTTGCCGGAGCCCACGAGGACAAAACGGGCGGGGTGGCGGATCGAAATGCCCTCCCGCTCAACGGTGTTCCAACCGGAGGCGGCGGAATCTAGCAGCACATCCACGAGGTGGTCATCGAGGAGGTTGACCTCATCCACGTAGAGAATGCCGCGATTGGCCTTGGCGAGCAGGCCCGGTTCAAAGGCTTTGACCCCTTCGGCGAGGGCTTTTTCGATGTCGATGGTGCCGCAGACGCGATCTTCCGTTGCGCCGAGGGGCAGATCGACCATTTGCACTTTTTTGTAGGCGACGGGTAGGGTTTCGCCATTGGCGGCGCGATCGCGGACCTCATCGCTCATCAGTTCCGGGTCGTTGGGATCGCTGCTGAAGGGGTCATCGGCCACCACGGGCACCTCCGGCAGCAGGTCCGCCAGGGCGCGGATGGTGGTGGATTTGCCGGTGCCGCGATCGCCCATGATCATCACCCCGCCAATTTTGGGGTCAATGACATTGAGCATCAGGGCCAGTTTCATTTCCTCCTGGCCGACGATCGCGGTGAAGGGGAAGACGGCCCGACGGGCTTTGGCGGTTTCGGCGGCGGTAGCGACGGCAGTAGTCACGGCGAGTTTAGGGAAATGCTAAAGGGTGGATAGGGAAGCGGATGATGTTATCGGCGCGATCGCGATCGTAAGGTGCAACCGGTGGGCGGGGCGAAAAAACGCCGTCCTCCATTCTGCCATAGCCCCTAGGCTAATCGTTCGAGGGCGAGGCGCGATCGCAGCTTCAAGGCCCGTTCTGGATCGCTTTCCGCCAGCCGTTGCAGATGTTCCAGGGCGCGATCGCGCAGGGCCGGTTGCTCAGCCCCTTCCGTGGCGGCCAGGTTTTCCAGGGCCACGATCGCCCCATAGCGCACCACCCATTCCACATCCCCAAGGCACTGCTCCAAAACCCCCAAGGCCCGAGCTTGCCCCGCGATCGCCGCAGAACGATCCAGCCGCTCCCAGCGCAGGAACCCCAACCCCTTCACCGCCGCGCGGCGCACACTGGGGGCAAAATCCGTCTCCGCCGCCGCCAGCAAAATTTCCAGGGCGCGCGGATCCCCAATCTGCGACAGCGCCCGCAAGGCCCACGATCGCGCCGTGTAGTTATAGCCATCGAGGCGATCGAGCATCGGCTGCACCGCCACCTCCCCCAACTGCACCAGCCCCTCCACGGCGGCCACGGCAGCGCCGGGATTGTTATAGCCCAGGGCCGCCATCAACGGGCCAATGGCCTCCGGGTCACGGCGGGCAGCGAGGGCGCGCACGGCCCCCACCAGATCGGCGGCGGAGGTGGCGCGATCAACCGCCGCAATGGCATCGCGGGTTTCCGGGTGCATGGGGAACGGGGATAAAAGAAAGGGACAGGGAGAAAAAAGAAATCAATCCGGGGGGATTTGCCTATGCAGTTTATCGGCTCGGGGGCGCTTTGGGGACGGGTTTGGGCGATCGCGGCCCTTTCCCAAAAACGGGCAATTTGCCGTCTGGGGATGACAAATCTTTACCCCTCGGTTACCATGACGGTGGTGTGTGAGGAGCGAACCAGTTAGGACGCCGAGACGAAACACGGACAGTCGTCGGCGTCCTTTCTGATGTCAAGATTTATTTTTGCTTGGGCCGTTTTGAGTCCCTGAACTTTCACAATCCTCGGGCGATGCCCCCAAACGCTCCATCAACGTTTCAAAGGAGCAGGGTGGTGATCGCGTGGGCCACACCGCAGGCTTCCACATCCGGGGCCACCCACTGGGCGATCGCTTTCACTGGATCCGGGGCATCTCCCATGGCGACGCCGAGGCCCGCGTAGGTGATGGCTTCAAAATCGTTGAAATTGTCCCCCACGAACATGACCTGATCCGCCGTCAGGCCCAGGACATTTTCCGCCAGGTAGCGGACCCCGTGGCCCTTGTGGGCGTTGGGGTGGGCCGCTTCGATGAACCAGGCGTTTGATCGGGTTAAGTAAACGGGGCGATCGCGGAATTGCGCCTCCACCTGGGGCCAAAGCTCAGCGATCTCGTCCGGGTTTGGGCTCAGGGCCAGAAGTTTAGTGACGCTGGGTTCGCGATCGATGAGGGGGCGCAAATCGCCAATGACCTCCGGCTGGACGCGGGTCCGTTCCGCATAGCGGCGGCTGCCGGGGGTCAGTTCCCGCACGTAGAGCCGATCGCCGTCATAGGCATGGACCGACAGGCGATCGCGCCACTGGGGCTGCTCATAAAGATCCAACAAATCCAGGGCCACCTGGCGATCGATCCGCAGGTCCAAATGGGTCCGATCCGCCTCAGGACAATGGATCAGCGCCCCTTGGTAGGCCACCAGGGGCAGGGTTGCGCCGATGGTTTTCTGGAAGCGCAGGGCGGAGCGGTACATGCGTCCCGTGGCGATCGCCACCTGCACCCCCCGATCTTGGACCGCCGCGATCGCCTCTAGGGTCGGGGGCGCAATTTCATTAGACGCGCCGCACAGGGTGCCATCAATATCCAGCACCAGCAGGGCGATCGCCGACGCCTTTGCCGCCACATCGGCGCTTGGGGTGGGGAACTCAGGGACAGCCATAGCCATGGGAACGTCCTCGGGCGATCGTCACCCGACGCAGGTGTGCCCCATCATCCCACACCCCCTTGGGGGCCTAGTCGCAATCGCCCGCCGAACGGCCAATGCCCAACTGATCGCGCGATCGCCGCAGCCGCTCCCAGAGCCCCTCGATCGCCGCGATCGACTCCTCCGGCGACAGTTTGCCATTGCCCTCCAACGCGCAGATGTAGCCCACACTCTGGGCAAACTCCTGCAAATTCGCATCGAACACCAGGTGGCTCGGCGTAAAGGTCCCGCGATAGGAACTGCGCGGATACAAAAACTCCAGACGGTTAGCCATGGCACGATCCTCCTGTGGATTCGATGGTGGTGGTCTTGGCAAATGGATGGGACTGGTCAGCCGCAAACCCGATGGCTGCGCTGCCCAGTCCCGTGGGTTCCCCTTTGAAGTACGTCAACGGCCCCGTGGGGGCGATCGCTACGCCGCCCCCCACAGCACTCCCGAGGGTGTGCCCTGAATAGGGGGACGGTCTCACCGTGAAGGTCGGTGATTTTTATCTTAGCGAATATCTTAGTTGGATTTTAACCAAACCTTAACCATGGTCGAGTCGCTGCGATCGCGATCGCGCAGGGGGCTAAAATCAGACGGGCCAAGCGCTCCCCTTGCGGAGTCCTGTGGCCTAGAAAACCACCCCATTTGCCCGTCTATCGCCCAGGGAATCGGCCACCATGTCAGCACAGCCCGGAACCAAGCTTTACGAAGGCAAGGCTAAAATCCTGTACGCCACTGAAGATCCCGACATTTTGCTGGCGGTCTATAAGGATGATGCCACCGCCTTCAATGCCCAAAAGCGGGGCACGATCGCGGGGAAGGGGAGTATCAATTGCCTGATCTCGCGCTATTTATTTGAACAGCTTGAGGCGGTGGGGATTCCCACCCATTATCTCGACTGTCCTGAACCGGCCCAGATGCGGGTTAAGGCCCTGACGATTGTTCCGTTGGAGGTGATTGTCCGTAACCGGGCGGCGGGGAGTTTGTGCCAGCAGACGGGGCTGCCGTTGGGGGCGGTGCTGGATCCGCCGCTGGTGGAGTTTTGCTACAAGAATGATGATCTGGGGGATCCGCTGCTGACGGAGGGGCGGTTGCTGGCGATGGAGTTGGCGACGGCGGAGCAGGTGGCGGATATTACGGCCCTGGCGCGGGCGATTAATCGGGAGTTGACGGCTTTTTTTGACCGCTGCAATATCACCCTGGTGGATTTCAAGGTGGAGTTTGGCCGCGATCGCGATGGGCGCATTATTTTGGGCGATGAGATTAGCCCGGATACCTGTCGGCTGTGGGATAACGCGATCGCGGATCCGGATGGGCGGGTGCTGGATAAGGATCGCTTCCGCCGGGATCTCGGGGAGGTGGAGGCGGCCTATCAGCGGGTGCTGGAGGTGGTGACGGCGGCGGTGCAGTAGGGCGAGAAAGGGACGGCCATCTCACCATGGGGTGGCCTATTTTTGGCGGGCGATGAGGGTTTCTAGGATGGTTTGGGCGGCGCGATCGCAGGCTCCCCCATCCCCGAGGGCGGCGCGCATTTGTTGATAGTCCGCGAGCATTTGCGATCGCGCGTCCGGCGTCAATAATTCCAAGGCGGCGGCGGCGATCGCCTCGGGGGTGGCCGCATCCTGCAAAAATTCCGGCACAATCTGCCGCATTTCCACCAAATTCGCGATCGACATGAAGGGAATCGAGAATTTGAGCACATGCTCCGCCACCCAAGCGGTCACGGCGCTGACCCGATAGACCACCACCTGCGGCACGTTTAATAATGCCGTTTCTAGGTTCACGGTGCCGGATTTCGCGATCGCCAGATCCGCCGCCGCCAAGCACAAAATCGACGGTTGCGCCTCCAACGCCTGGGGATCGCCCCCCGGATTCAATAAATCCTCCGGCCCCACCACCGTGGCCCGCAGGCCGAATTCCGCGATCGCCGCCTCCACCGCCGGACGGAACCGTTCAATGGACAGGGGGATCCAAAAGCGCACCGTGGGCCGTGCCGCCTGAATTTGCTGCGCCGCCGCAAACATCACCGGCATCAAATATTTCAACTCCTGCGGACGCGATGCGGGCACCAGGGCGATCGCCAACTCCTGCACATCCATCCCCAGCCGCCGCCGCGCCGCCGACCGATCCGGAGCCGCCGCCAGCCGATCGATCAGCGGATGCCCCACCCAGGTCACCGCCGCCCCGCGCGCCTCGTAGTACTTCGCCTCCTGGGGGAAAATCGACAGGATCCGATCCACCAGCCCCGCGATTTGATTCGTGTTGCGATCGCCCAGGGACCACACCCATTCCTGGGGGGCAATGTAATACCAAATCGGCAGATCCTTAAACGTCCGCCGCAAAAAGCCACCAATCCCCAGATTCGGCCCCAGATAATCCAGCAAAATCACCAAATCCGGCGGATTTTGCCGTAAGTACGCCTTTGCCACCCGCTGCACCCGCCAGGTCGGCAGCAGGTAGGGCAGGGCTTCCCACAGGCCAATGGAGCCAATTTCGCTCGTATCCGCCAGGACCGTCGCCCCCGCCGCCCCCATGCGCGGTCCCCCCAGGGCCACGATCTCCAGATCAATCCCCGCCGCCGCCGCCGATCGCCCCAGGGCCGCCACCAGCATCGCCCCCTGGAGATCCCCCGACACTTCCCCCGTACTCACAAAAATCCGAAACGATCGCCCCCTGGAATCCCTCGCGATCGCCCCGCCCCCTCCAGACCCATCTTGATCCCTAGTGGTCATCGCCATGGGGGTGAACTCCCTCGATCGAACCGTGGCCGCGCATGGGCCGTTTCCCCGGAATCAAACCCCGCCGACCGGGCAGGAGCGATCGCCGCAAAAACAGCCGCAAATGCTGCAACGGCTCACTATCCGGCAGCAGATCCAACTCATCAAGCGCCCGATCCAGCGTCAGCCCCGAGCGGTACAAAATCCGAAACGCCTTCTTCAGCGTCGCCACCGCCTGCCCCTGGTCGATCGCCTCTAGGCCCGCCCGCCGCAGCCCCACCCGATTGAGCGATCGCACCCGCGCCGGATTCCCCTCCACCAAACAAAAGGGCGGCACATCGCGATCGATCCGGCTCATGCCCCCCACCATCGACAGGCGGCCAATGCGCACAAACTGATGGACCCCCAACACCCCCCCAATCGTCGCCCGCGACTCCACATGCACATGGCCCGCCAGCGCCACCCCATTGGCCACAATCACCCCATCCTCCACCGTGCAATTGTGGGCCACATGGACATAGGCCATCAGCAAATTGCCATTGCCGATCGCCGTCACCTCGTCCGCCCGCGTCGCCCGGTTCACCGTCACATATTCCCGCAGGCGATTATCATTGCCAATGCGCACCAAACTAACGGAGCCGTCGTACTTTAAATCCTGGGGTTCCTGGCCGATCGCCACCCCCGGAAACAGTTGATTGCGCTCCCCAATTTCCGTCCACCCTTCGATTACCGCATGGGCTCCCACCGTCGTGCCCGCCCCAATCCGCACCCGATCACCAATGACCGCATAGGGACCGACGCGAACGGAGGGGTGCAACTGAGCGCCGGGTGCGATCACGGCCGTGGGATGGATTAACGCTTGCATGACAATGGCGATCGGGCGGCGGTGCGCTCCCTGTAACGATTTATGAAGATCCGACGGTCGCCCTTAGTCTACCAGCGAGAACATCAGTTCACCTTCGCACGCCAATTGTCCTTCCACCTCGGCCCTGCCGAACATTTTTCCAAACCGTTTGCGCTTCACCCACAGCAGTTCGACGGTCATGATCAGTTGGTCGCCGGGGACGACGGGGCGACGGAAGCGCACCTTATCAATGCCGCCAAACATGAAGAGGCCGCTGCCCGGTTCGTCCTGCATTTGGGTGAGGACGACGCCGCCGACCTGGGCCATGGCTTCAACGATGAGCACGCCGGGCATGATGGGCCGTCCGGGGAAGTGTCCTTGGAAGTGGGGTTCGTTGAAGGTGACGTTTTTGATGCCGGTGGCCTGTTTGCCGGGGATGTAATCGACGATGCGATCGACGAGGGCGAAGGGGTAGCGGTGGGGCAGGAGGGCGTGGATTTCTTCAACCGAGAGCGATCGCGGTGCGTCGGTGCCCTCGTGGGGGGGGGCGCTGCCCTGGCCATTCGCCGGGGTGTGGGACGCTTCTGGTTCTGCGGCGGCGGACGGGGGTGCGGACAGCGTAGACATTTGGATGGTAGGGGTTTGGAGGACGGGCGACGGGAGGACTGCGGTGTGTGAAAACCCTCAACTCTGCGCGGCTGGAACCAATGGCGATCGCGCGGCAAGCTTCTGGGCTAGCTGGCCGTGGAGACGGTGGCTGGCTCGGTAGGCGAGATAGTGGGCGGTGGGAATGGTTCCCAACAGGCTCAGGTCGCCAACTAAGTCTAAGATTTTATGACGCACCGGTTCATTTGCAAATCGAAGGGGGGGGTTGAGCCAGCGATCGCCGTCGCAGACGAGGGCGTTGTCGAGGCTGCCCCCTTGAATGAGGCCGTTGCGGCGCAGGTGTTCGATCTGGTGGGCGAGGCCGAAGGTGCGGGCGGGGGCGATCGCCCTCTGGAAGGTTTCTGGTGCTGGTTTTTCTTCGGTGCTTGGGGCTTGGAAGTGGCCGCCCGGTGGTGCCCAGCTATGCCACTGGTTGCCGATCGCGGCGTCGGTGAAGTCGATGCCGTAGCTGAAGCGCAGACTTTCTGAGGGGAGGGCGGCTACGAAGGCGTCTCCCTGCCGTACCCAGATCGGTTCGGTGACGGGGGCGATCGCTTCGTTTAATTCGTCTAATTGGCCCGATTCGTTGGTGGGTGGTTCCAAAGGGGTGAGGCCCGCCGCCGCGATCGCCTCCACCCAGGGCAGGGCCGACCCATCCAGCAGGGGCACCTCCGGCCCATCAATTTCAAGGCGCACCGCCCCGACGGCACAGCCGACTAGGGCCGCCAGCAGATGTTCCACCGTCCGCACCCGCGCCGTGGGGGATGCGGCCAGTTCCGTAGACAGATCCACGCCTTCTTGGACTGCCCTCAGGTGAGCCGCGATCGCGGGATCGCCCTCCAAATCCGTCCGCACAAAATAACGACCGCGCTGAAGACTAAACTCCGGCACCAGCCGCACCGTGGCCCGCTGCCCACTATGGAGTCCAATGCCCGATCGCGCGATCGGCCTCGCCAACGTATACATCAACCCAAAACCCCAAGACGCAAACGCACAGGTCCGCTCTTCAATCAACCCTTTGGCACAAGGAACTTAGGGCGTGTCATCATGTCCGTCACCGTAGGGGTTGGGTCTCCCAACCCTTGCCTCACCGACCACCCCAAACCCGTTCAATCTTGGGTCTCCCAACCCTCCCCTCACCGACCACCCCAAACCCTTTCAAGCTTGGGACGATCAATGTTGGTGGGGGCTGGGCGGGGAAACCCCGCCCCTACGGATAATTGGTTGAGAGACCGGAAATATAAGGGTTCTATGCCATTTTGACGACATTCCCTAAAGCCCCCTGGGTACAAGTAAGCACTTCGGAGGGTTTTTAAGCGCACCCCCTAGAACCGCTCCCCGATGCCGAAGTGGATCCGCGAATCCCCATCATCGGTCACGCCATAGTCTAGGCGCAGGGGACCAAAGGGCGTCCGGGCGCGCACCCCCACCCCAAAGCCAATCCCCGAACCGGGCTTATTGCGGATCCCCGCCGGATCCCCCGGCACATCGGACCCGGAGCCCAGATCCGAGCCCACATCCACAAACAGCACCCCCCCGAGGGGAATATTTTCCGTGATCTGCAAAATCGGGAAGCGATATTCCACCGTCCCCACCACGTAGTAGCGGCCACTGCCCATTTCCCCTTCGCCGTAGCCCCGCACCGTGTTGGTGCCGCCGATGGGGAACGCTTCGTAGGGCGGCAGATCCCCGAGGAATGCGCCCCCTTGGATATTAAAGGCCAGGGTTTCGGGTCCATCCGAGAAATTGGTGAAGTTGACGGGGAAATAGCGGCTGTAGCTGCCCCGCAGGCGGTTGAAGAAAATGCCGTCGATGGGGATGGATTGCTCCGTGGACAGGCGCAGGACGGAGCCTCGGGTGGGGGCGAGGCGATCGTCCCGGCGATCCTGAACGGCCCCAATTTCAACGGTCCAGAGGTTGTCCTTGCCGGTGCCGCTGAAGCTCAGGTCGTTGCCCAGTTCGTCCTTCTCTTCCACATCGCCGTCCGCGTCGAGGATGGCGACGTTTTGGTATTCCGTTGCCAGGTAGGCGGTCCAACTGTTGGCGAGGGGGCGGGTGATGCTGATGCGGCCCCCCAACCGGTTCAGGCGGGGGCGATCGCCGTTGGGTAGCTCGATCTCGCGATCGCCGCCATCAAAGATCAAGGAAATGGAGCGACGGCTAAAGAGATTGACCGTGTAGGACGTGCGGTAGGGATCTCCGGCGATCCACGGATCGGAGAAGGAAATGTCAAAGCCGAGGCCCCGCTCCGAGAACTGCACCTCCGCCCCGAGCCGCTGGTTGTTGCCGCCGAGGTTTTGCTCCTGGAAACTGACGGCCCCAAAGATGCCGCTGGCGGAACTGAAGCCCGCTTCGGCCCCGAGGACGGCGGTATTTTTCTCCTGGATACTGACGAGGACATTGACCTTGCGCGGGTCATCGGCGGCGGGTTCGAGGCGCAACTGTACATCCTCAAAGATGCCCAGGCCAAAGACCCGTTGCAGGTCCGATTGGATGGTGGTGCGGTTGAAGACGTCCCCCGGCTTGAGGGTCATTTCCCGCAGGATGATGAAGTCGCGGGTGCGCCCTTCGATGGGGTTGCCCTCTTCGTCGGTCTCTTGGCCGTCCTCGTCGAGGAAGACGATTTGGATGTCGTTGACGGTGCCTTCGGCGAGTTCGAGGGTGACGATGCCGTCTTCACCGATCTGCGGTGCGCCGACCACCTGGGCGAGGACGTAGCCGTTGTCGCGGTACCAGGTGTTGAGCCGCTCGATGCTGGCCTGGAGTTCGTTGAGGTTGAGGGTTTGGCCGTACTGGGCTTGGAAGTAGCTATCGAGTTCGTCCTGGGGGATGACGCTGGCTCCGTTGACCCGGACGGCGCGCAGGGTGGGGTTGGCCTGGACGGTGAAGGTGACGCGGACGCCGAGGGGGGTGTCGGTGGGGGTGGCGTTGGCGCGGGAGAAGAGGCCGGTGGCGAAGAGGCGGTTGATGTCCTCTTGGAGTTGCGATCGCGTGGTGGTTTGGCCGGGGCGGGTGCGGATGGTGTCGTAGACGCGATCGAGTAATGCGCCGGTGACCCCTTCGACGGCCACTTCCGCGACGAGGACCTGCGGTTCGCTGGGGGTGCTGCGGGTGGGGGCCGGTGGGGCGGGGGCCGGTTCTTCGTTGGCCGTGGCCGGTGGGGCGGGTTCTTCGCTGGCCGCTTCGTCGCTGGCGGGTTCTTCGTCGCTGGCGGGGCTGCCCTGGGCTAGGGGGCCGATCGCGGTTGCCGTGGTTTCTGTGGAGATGGCTGCCGTGGTCGCGACTGGTGCTGCTGCCGGTGTGGCTGCCGGTGCTGCTTTGGTTTCTGGGGCCTTGGGGGCGATCGCGGCGGGCACGAGGGCGGGCGCTGCGGCCGGAACTGAGGGGGTGGGCTGCACGATCGCCAAGTCTGGGTTGGTCGCTGGGGTTTCAGCCGGGTCGGTGGCCTTCGCCTGGGTGGGAGCCCCCAAGACCGCCACGGCGGCCAGCACCGGCCAGTACGCCATAAAACGCATCCAACGCATGGGTTTCCTCACTTTCACCTGGGGGATTGGGCTATCGGGCCGGTCGTGCCACGGCTAGCGCGATCAACTATTAAACAGAGCAATCCTACCGCACCGATCGCGAGGGTGCTCGTGGGGGGCTGCCAGTTCCCAATCTTTCACCGCTGCGATGACGCTGCGATCGCCTAGATTCCCCCCAGCCAGAAGGGGCGATCGCAGGTTGCCGGACCCCCGCGATCGCCCCTCCAGCGCCGAATCAAACCCCTAAGGAATCCGAAATTCCCTAGGCTTCGATGCCCTCAATGCGGTCTTCCACCTGCTGGTAGAGCTCCTGAAGGCGATCGATATTCTCATCGCTCGTCTCCCAATAGCCCCGGCCATTGGCCTCCAGCAGCGTCCCCAGCATCCGCCGGAACGAGTGGGGATTGAGGTCCATCAGCCGCTTGCACATCTGCTCATCGGCAATGAACGTGCTGTTGGCATCCTCATAGACCCAGTTGTCCACCGCCCCCGCCGTGGCGCTCCAGCCCATGGTGTTGTTCAGGCGCTTCGCCAACTCCCGCACCCCCTCATAGCCGTGGGAGAGCATCCCCTCATACCATTTCGGGTTGAGCAGCTTCGTGCGGGCATCCAGGCGCACCGTCTCCGAGAGGGTCCGCACCTGGGCATTGGCCGTCGTCGTATCCGCCATGTAGGCGCTGGGCTTCTTGCCATCCTTCCGGAGACTTTGCACCACCTTGGTCGGATCCGAGTCGTAGTAGTGGGACACGTCCGACAGGGAAATTTCCGACGAATCCAGGTTTTGGAACGTCAAATCCACCGTCGAGAGGGATTTTTCAAAGATCTGCCGATCCTGGTTCATTTCCCCAGGGTTGTCGGACGAGAAGGCAAAGGATTTACGGGCCAGGAACATGTCCTGCAAATCCTTCTCCTGTTCCCAGGTGCCGTTCTCCACCGCCAAACCGACGTTCGTCGAGTAGGAGCCGGACGCATTCGTAAAGATCCGCGTGGCCGCCTGCCGCAGGTTGATCCCCATGTCGTCCGCCTGCGCGATCGCGTGGGCCCGGACAAAATTCATCGCCAACGGTTCCTCCGCCTCCGCCGCCATCTTCACGGCGCGATCAAGCAGGGCCATCTGGTTCACGAACAGATCCCGGAACACCCCGGAACAGGTGACCACCACATCAATGCGGGGTCGCCCCAGTTCCTCCAGGGAAATCAACTCCAGCTTATTGACCCGCCCCAGGGCATCGGGCACGGGCTTCACGCCCACCATCCACAGCACCTGGGCCAGGGATTCCCCGTAGGTTTTGATGTTGTCCGTGCCCCAGAGGGTGATGGCGATGGTTTCGGGCCACTGGCCGCCATTTTCCTCCCGCTGGCGCTCGATCAGCCGCTCCACAACCCCCTTGGCCGACTGGACCGCCGCCGTGGTGGGAATGGATTGGGGATCGAGGGCGTGCATGTTTTTGCCCGTGGGCAGCACGTCGGGGTTGCGCACCGGGTCGCCGCCGGGACCGGGCAGGATGTATTCCCCATCCAAGCCACGGATCAGGGATTCCATCTCGCGATCGGCGATCACCTGCTCCAGGCAGAAGTCCACATAGGTGAACAGGGGCCGCAGGGCATCGGGATCCACGCCGGGGAAACCGGCCTTCCGCAGGGCACCGAGCCAGGGCTGCTTATCGCTGAAGGACGCCAGGTAGTCGTAGTAGGGCTTGGCGAATTTCAGCCATTTGCGCGTCCGCATGAATTCCACGAAGTCAAACGGCTCCTCCTTCCGCAGGCGACCGCTGCTGTCCGTGCGGCGATCGACGGCGGCCTTGACGGCGGCGCGGGTGGCGAGGGTGATGTCCTGCAACAGTTGCACGTCCTCAAGGATGCCCAGGTTGGCGTTTTTATACACCTCGTCGATGTCGCGGCCCTTGCTGGCGGCCAGGATCCGGGGCAGCCCTTCGATATTGTCCTCCGGGCGATCGAGGCTGGCGATATTGACTAAGGTGGCGACGGCCTCTTCGGCGGTGGGGGGCTTGCCGATGACGTGCAAACCGCAGGGCAGCAGCCGCGATTCGATGTCCATCAGCTTCCGGTAGACCATGCCGACGAAGTTGTCGCTGGCTTCGGGGCTCAGATCCTTCCCGTCCGCCTCGGGAATGGTCACGTCCTTATCCAGGTTCACCGCGCGGCACTGGGCGGCGATCGCGTCCACAATCGAGGCGCGGCGGCCACTGTCCTTGAGGGTCTGGTAGGAGCTAATCAGCTCGCTCAGTTCCTTGAGCCCCTTATACAAACCTGCATTCTCTGCGGGCGGCGTCAGGTAGGAAATGGTCTCCGCATAGCTGCGGCGCTTCGCGATCGTCGCCTCACTGGGGTTATTGGCCGCGTAGTAGTACAGGTTCGGAATCGAGCCAATCAAGCTATCGGGGTAGCAGTCGCCGGACATGCCGATCTGCTTACCGGGCATGAATTCCAAGGAACCGTGGGTGCCGAAGTGCAGCACCGCATCGGCCCCCCAAACCTTTTCGAGGTAGGTGTAGTAGGCGGCGAAACCGTGGTGGGGGCTGGCGGATTTCGAGAACAGCAGCAGCATTGGATCCCCTTCGTAGCCGAAGGTGGGCTGGACGCCGATGAACACGTTGCCGAAATGCTTGCCGTAGACCAGCAGGTTTTGGCCGTCGCTGTTGAGGGTGCCCGGAGGCGGCCCCCAGTTTTCTTCGAGCCGTTTGGAATAGGGGGTCATGGCCTCGTATTCCCGCACGGGCATCCGGTAGGCCACGTTCAGATCCGGGCTGGCGTACTGAGCCTGGATATCGTGGATCACCGCCTCCATCAGTTCCTTGGGGCTGGCGGGCAGATCGCCGACGCTGTAGCCTGCGGCCTTGAGGGATTTGAGGGCCTGGAAGATGGAGCCGAACACGTCCAGATAGGCGGCGGTGCCCACGTTGCCCTTGTCCGGCGGGAAGCTGAAGACGGTAATCGCCACCTTCTTGTCCGCCTTGGGCTTGCGCCGCAGGTTGGCCCATTTAATGGCCCGTTCCGCCACCGCTTCGAGACGGTCTTGCAGGGCGATCGCCTTGCCGGTGTTGGCATCGCGGCCCGACATGACAATGGGTTCGATCGCGCCGTCCAGCTCCGGAATGGCGATTTGCAGGGCGACTTGGATTGGGTGCAGCCCCAGCTCACTTTCCTCCCACTCTTCCGTGGTTTGGAACACCAGGGGCAGGGCCACCATGTAGGGCCGATTGAGACGGCTGAGGGACGCGATCGCCTTGGGATGATCCTGCCGCGCGGGACCGCCCACCAGGGCAAACCCCGTCAGGGACACCACCGCATCGACGATCGCCTGGGGATTGGCGGACTCGACCCCCGCACCGGGGCGATAGAAATAGGCATCCACGGGCTTCGAGAAATCCAGACCCCCCGCAAACACGGGAATCACCCGCGCCCCCTTGGCCTCCAGTTCCTGCACCATCCCCACATAGTGGGCATCATCACCGGTCACCAGGTGGGTGCGCTGCAACACCAGGCCCACGCACGGGGCATCGGGGCGGCGCAGATCCTCCGGCGTCAGGGGCGAGGTCACATACCAATCCAGATAGGACTCCACATCCTCGAACATCTTCGGCGCGAGGGGGTGCCAAATGCCCATGTCCGGGAAGACGACGGGATCGGCGTATTTCAGTTCCAGCTTTTCGAGGGTCGGATCATCCTGGAAATCCCGCTTGAGCACGTAGCGATCGCTCAGCATCAGCAGGAAGTTTTCCAGGTTTTCCGGCGAGCCCCCCAGCCAATACTGAAAACTCATCATGAAACTGCGGGCGTCCTGGGCCTTGTCGGACGGCAGATATTTCAGCACCGTCGGCAGGGTCCGCAGGAGCTTGAGCATGGCCTCCTCGAACCCGCTGGCGTTCTTTTGGCGGCGTTTCTTCATGAACTCGCCAATGACGCTCTTGGATTGGCCGAGCTGGGCCATGGAGAATTTGCCCAGTTTGTTGAGGCGCATCACCTCGGGCATGGACGGGAACACCACCGCCGCATCCAGGCGATCGCGGTGGGGCTGCACCGCCTCGACCACCTTTTGGGCCAAGTCTTCAATGAAAATCAGCGAGGCGATGAAGAGGTTCGCCTGGGCCACATCCTGTTGAAACGCTTCGTAATTTTCCGGGCTACGCAGCTCTTCGATCAGGTAGCCGCTCAACTCCACCGCAATGTTGGGATTGCTGGCGTTGATGGACTTGGCTGCGGCGGTCAGGGCGCTCTGGTACTGGGCCTCTAGGACGACGTAAACCACCTTGACCAAAGACCGCCCCTGAAGATCATCAGGTGTGACGTGGCGAATGGCGGGCTTGACGTAGGTGAACATCCAGTCTCTCTCCTCGGGCGGGCTTGTGGATCTCGTGGAGCGTAATCCCCGGCGATCGCGTGGATTGGCGGGGTCACGATTTTTAGATACTCATGAGCATTTCTACCAGATTCGGCGGGGCTGCGGGCGCGCGATCGCGGCGTTTGACACAATTTGATAAAAGTTTGTGTCAGATCGTTCATATTTCTTGACGTTCGCCAATGGCCCATCTGGCAAGGGGTTGAGCGATTGGCTGCCCTAGGTTAGGCCGGCTCGCTTAAAGAGTTCCTGAGGGGTGAGGTGAAGGCCGGGGAGGTGGTCGTCGGCGATCGCGCGATCGCCCCGGTAGGTGATGGGGACGGCCTGGGGTTGGAAGGTGGTGATGGTTTGGGCGCGGGCATCGACGACCCAGACCCGCGCGACACCAGCGGCGAGGTAGGCGGTGGCTTTGTCGGTCATTTCACCAAAGCTTTGGTCGGGCGAAATGATTTTGATCGCAGATGGTCTAGCTGGTGCGCGGCGAACCGGAGATGGCGGTGGAGCTCACAGCTTGGGGGGATCAGGCGGGCTGGGTACAACAGACGATGGCACTGCCGGATTCGCAAATCTTTACAATTCCAGAAACTCCGACAGGCTAACGGCTAGATGAGTTCATTGAAGGGGCTGCAAACGCCTAGATCAAGAACGTGAGTGAGTGGAGGTGGCAAAAGGTCAATCAGTATCAATACACTGATCGATAGGATTAGACTTCTGACACACTCACGTCTTTGGGGTGGCGTTTCTGGTGAAACAGAATGCAGTCTCGAATGTAGTACAGGCAGGATTTTTTCTGTCTTGTGACTGAAATGTCGAAAGCGAGCAGTCTAGCGAACGCAACCAAAGAGCCTGGGCGGTTCTAGTGACTCCATAACTCTAGTTGCAGCAAAAGCCCTGCAATTGGAGGTGTCATAACGCAGATTTGAGAAGGCGCTCACTCATAATACTGAACTTAGGCCGCAGTTGCTTTATAACATCCGTCCCGGTGAAGCTATCCTGCACCTGCCGTTTAGTCAATGGCTAGCAATGTATCAGCAACTTTTATATCTTGATTGTCCTAGCCAGTATTGAGCAATTGTGTTGCTGACTTGACAATTCTAAGCCGAAACGTTGATTCAACAGATGGTATGAAGTGAAGTTGGAGCTTCAATCATTTCAATGTATAAGGATGTAATCTCATGACAACTATTGATTCCGCTAGTGTTTATCGCTACGCCAAAATTGCTCAACTTGCCTACTACATAAATGATGAAAGTGAGCGAGGCAGAAGAGCCGATGAGCTTGCTCAGCTTGGTTGCAACGTAGATTTTGGCAGCGTCAGAAGCGAAACCTCTTGGAAGTCGTTCAAGTTCGACGCTTTTCAAGCAATATGTGCTACCTATAACGATAAGCTTGTTGTTGCTTATCGAGGCACTAATAACAAAAGGGTGGAAGATCTGACTGTCGATGCGGGCATCATTAATGTTTGCTCAACACCAACTAGCGGTGCTATGTTACGAAGTCTAATTGAGCGTGCAACAGGCAAAAAAACTTGGAGTAATTGGTTCAGAAGTACAAGTATCAGGATGATTTCCGTCCCTGGCATTCCCGGTCAAATTTCGAGTATCCATATCGATGGATTGGCGGGACGACTGCTGCTTGCGCTCGAATACTACAACAACTCTGTAAGTCCAAGACGGAATCAATTTGGTGAGATTGTTGTTGTTGGACACTCCCTCGGTGGGTTAATTGCCTCCCATGTTGCTTACAAAAATGACGCTATTGCCCATGCCTTTGATAGCGCCCCAGGGGTGAAATATACACTGGCAGAAAATTCTCAAAATGTTGATGGGCGCAAAGCTTCAAAAATTTTTAACCATAGAACAGTTGGTGATCCAATCAGTGGTCCACCAGGAATGTTGAACGATCAAGGCTATCCCTACGGACATATGGGTCACATCTTTAACTGGAAATCACCCAATACATGCTCAGGCTTTGGCTGTCATGATCTAATCAAATTGATTGACACTCAATTTGATCATTCTCGGTATCTTGAAGGTAGTGCAGAAGCCCCTACGACCGGTTTCTTTTGGTAAATCCAGTGCGATCTCTGATCTTGCAGGCTAGGTTGAAGCACGAAACCTAACGCCCACAAGCTTTAGCCATCACTAAGTAGTCGCTGCTTACAGGTGACGGGTGTAAGCTAACAATACCCATTCGCACCGATTGTCTAGAGTTGATCGGTATGATACAGAGCCTACCTGCGGCGGGTGATGTGTAACTTTAGCAAGGCATATGCAAAGCAAGTTCGCATCAATCCACCACTCACTATTACGACCATGCAGCCCACGTGGGTATTGTTTTTAGGGGGTCAGCGGGCCATCAGTCCTGAGTTGGGCGATCGCCTCCAGATCCAGCCCCGTAGTGCGACTAATCGCTTCATCGTCCAAAACACCCAGCAACTGTTGCGCGATCGCCCGTTGCGCCGCCAGTTTTCCCTGCTCAATGCCTTGCTCAATGCCCTGCTCGATGCCTTGGCTGAGAGCCTTTTTAATGGAATTGCGCTGATCCTGAATGAAAATTTCCTGATGTTCTAGCTCATCAAGCTCTTGGGCATTCAGATTGGCTTGGTTCGCGATCGCGAAAGCCTTTTGAATTTCAGGGACCGCCTCCATACTGGGGGGCACCGACTCCAGCTTTCGGGCAGCCTTCAGAAAATATAACCACTTATCCATGAGGGTTTCTAGATCTGGAAGCTCTTTTTTGAATTTGGGTAGCTCGATGAACACCAATTCAATGTCATAGATTGATGAATAGTCAGTCAGATAGGTTCTCTCCTTGAGAACGAAGCGCGAAATGAGTTGATCTAGCTCAGGAAACATCTCAAAATCAACAATCGTGAGCGCAATTACCGGCTGTAGATCCGTATAGCCATCACCGATCGCCAGTTGATTACTGTAGGTTTTGGCGGCGTTGTAGAGAATGCGTTTCTGAAAACCCTCGATATTTAAGACCTGCATCTCAATGATGACCGTTTCAGGATGACCATGATCATCGATGATCGTTGCCTTGATATCGAGATAGGTATCTTTGAAGCCGCGAATTCTTGGCCCGAGGTGAGGATTGAGAATTTCCAGGTCGCGAATGGTGGAATTTCCCCCATACAAAATTGCATTCAAAAAGCTAATTAAAATATCCTGGCTCTGTTCAGAACCAAAGATTTTTTTGAAGGCATAATCGGTCTTGGGATTGATGAAGCGCATGGCTCTTTTGGGTAATGCTTTTGGATAACGTTAAAAATGCTTCGCGATCGCCAGCCCAGCTATTACTATCATAGCGATTCTTGATGGGATCATTGGTTTAGGGAGACATCAAACCCGTTGCAGGCGATCACCCCCAACCGCCACGGTCATCCCGCCCCCAACGCCCACCCAACCCAGCACCGAGGGATTGGCGCGATCGCTACAGCATCAGGAAACAGCCCTCGCGATCCTAGACTGTTAACCACAGATTCCCGCGATCGCGGAATCACCCGTCTCAGTCGAAGAGGAGAGCCCAACCCATATGTTGCAAGAGTATCGCCAGCAGGCCGCCGATCGCGAAGCCCTGGGCATTCCCCCCCTCCCCCTCACCGCCGCCCAAACCAGCGAACTGTGCCAACTGCTCGAAGCACCGCCCGCCGGAGAAGCGGAATTTTTGATGCACCTTCTGTGCGATCGCGTCCCCCCCGGTGTGGATGAAGCCGCCTACGTCAAAGCCGCCTTCCTCACCGCGATCGCCAAGGGCACCAGCACCAGCCCCCTGATCACCCCCCAGGGAGCCGTCACGATCCTCGGGCAAATGGTCGGCGGCTACAACGTCCAATCCCTCGTGGAACTCCTCAAATCCACCGACAGCGGCATCGCCCAAGCCGCCGCCACCGCCCTCAGCAAAACCCTGCTGGTGTTTGACGCCTTCAACGATGTCCTAGAACTTTCGGAGCAAAACCCCTACGCCAAACAGGTCATCGACGCCTGGGCCAACGGCGCGTGGTTCATCAGCAAACCCAAACTAGCGGAAGCGATCACCATCACCGTCCTCAAGGTGCCCGGTGAAACCAACACGGACGACCTGTCCCCCGCCACCCACGCCACCACCCGCCCCGACATCCCCCTCCACGCCCTGGCGATGCTGGAGTCGAAAATGCCGGAAGCCCTCGGCCTCCTGCCCCAACTCAAGGAAAAGGGCCACGCGATCGCGTACGTGGGCGACGTGGTGGGCACCGGCTCCTCCCGCAAATCCGCCATCAACTCCGTCCTGTGGCACATCGGCGACGACATTCCCCACATCCCCAATAAGCGGGCGGGCGGCGTGATCCTCGGCGGCAAAATCGCCCCGATCTTCTTCAACACCGCCGAAGACTCGGGCGCGTTGCCCATTGAATGCGATGTCTCCGCCCTAGAAACCGGCGACGTGATTACCATCTATCCCTACAAAGGTGAAATCACGAATGAGGCTGGAGAGATCATCAGCACCTTCACCCTCAAGCCCGAAACGATCGTGGACGAAGTGCGGGCCGGGGGCCGGATTCCCCTGCTGATTGGCCGCAGCCTCACGGACAAAACCCGCGAAGC
This sequence comes from Cyanobacteriota bacterium, assembly GCA_022402445.1. Lineage (GTDB taxonomy): Bacteria > Cyanobacteriota > Cyanobacteriia > CACIAM-69d > CACIAM-69d > MS008. The sequence goes on from JAKRSF010000010.1 coordinate 90,577, forward strand.
GTTGGGCCTGCCGCCGAGCGATCTGTTCGTGCGGCCCAGCGCCCCCGCCGACACGGGCAAAGGGTTTACCCTGGCGCAAAAAATGGTGGGCAAAGCCTGCGGCCTCCCCGGCGTGCGCCCCGGCACCTCCTGCGAACCGCGCATGACCACCGTCGGTTCCCAGGACACCACCGGCCCCATGACCCGCGACGAGCTGAAGGAGTTGGCCTGTCTGGGCTTCAGCGCCGACCTGGTAATGCAGAGCTTCTGCCACACGGCCGCCTACCCGAAGCCGGTGGATCTGGAAACCCACGCCAATCTGCCCGACTTCATCGCCCAGCGCGGCGGCGTGGCCCTGCGTCCCGGCGACGGCATTATTCACTCCTGGCTCAACCGGATGCTGTTGCCCGATACCGTCGGCACCGGCGGCGACTCCCACACCCGTTTCCCCCTGGGCATTTCCTTCCCGGCGGGGTCGGGGCTGGTTGCCTTTGCGGCGGCCCTGGGGGTGATGCCGTTGGATATGCCCGAGTCGGTTTTGGTGCGCTTTAAGGGCAGCTTGCAACCGGGCGTCACCCTGCGGGATGTGGTGAATGCCATTCCCTATGTGGCGATCCAGGATGGGCGACTGACGGTGGCGAAGGAGAACAAGAAAAATGTGTTTTCCGGCAAGATTATTGAAATGGAGGGGCTGCCGGATCTGAAGCTGGAACAGGCGTTTGAACTGACGGATGCCACGGCGGAGCGATCGGCGGCGGGCTGTACGATCGCCCTGAGCATTGAGACGGTTTCGGAATACCTGCGATCGAATGTGACCCTGCTGAAAAATATGATCGCGCGGGGCTATGGCGATGCCCGAACGATCGCGCGGCGCATTGCCCAAATGGAAGCGTGGCTGGCGAATCCGTCGTTGATGACCGCTGATTCGGATGCGGAATATGCGGAAATTGTGGAGGTGGATCTCGACGCGATCGTGGAACCGCTCGTGGCTGCCCCCAATGATCCCGACAACATCAAAACCCTATCCGATTGCGTCGGCGATCCGGTGCAGGAGGTGTTTATTGGCTCCTGCATGACCAATATCGGCCACTTCCGCGCCGCCGCCAAGGTGTTAGAAGGGGCCGGTAAGGCCAAGGCCCGGTTGTGGATCTGTCCGCCCACGCGGATGGATGAGGAAATGCTGCGCCAAGAGGGCTATTACGACATTTTTGAAGCGGCGGGTTGCCGTTTAGAAATGCCCGGTTGTTCCCTGTGCATGGGCAACCAAGCCCGGGTGGAGGATAACACCACGGTATTTTCCACCTCGACGCGCAATTTTAATAACCGCATGGGCAAGGGGGCGCAGGTTTACCTGGGTTCGGCAGAGTTGGCGGCGGTCTGTGCCCTGTTGGGTCGTATTCCTAGCCGTGAGGAATATTTGGAGGTGGTTGAAGGGAAGATTGAGCCTTTGTCCGGTGATCTCTATCGCTATCTGAATTTCGATCAGATTGATGGGTTTGAGGATATGGGCCGCACGGTTTCTAAGGAGGATCAGGATAAGGTGTTGGTGGGTGCTTCCTAACCCATTAATGGAATTTCACCGTAGGGATTGGGTCTCCCAACCCTAACCCGAGCAATCGCCATAAACCCGTTCAACCTTGGCAATATCAGGGATTGTGGGTGCAGGCGGAGGCAGGGCGGGGAAACCCCGCCCCTACGGTGGATCGGTTGAGATAAGGCGGGTTGTAGGTCAATTGACAACAGGCTCTAAGCCCCTTGTCTCGGTTACTAAATCTCGGCCACTGAAAATGGTTGGAAGGTGAGATGATGGCGAGCCTTCGGGATGAGCTCATTGCTTTATACGATCGCGACTATGCCCTCTGGCTCGAAGGGACGATTGAACGCCTCCGCGATCGCGACTATAGCCAAGTGGATTGGGAGCATTTGCTGGATGAATTGGAAACCATGGGGCGCAGCGATAAGCGAGCGATCAAAAACAATTTAGTGATTTTGCTGGTCCATCTTTTGAAATGGCAATTTCAGCCAGATGCGCGCTCCGGCAGTTGGGCGGGCAGCATCACGGAACATCGCACCCGCATTCAGGGTTTGCTAGAGGATTCCCCCAGCCTCAACAAGTTTCTAGATGAGGCATTGATCTGGGCCTATCCGAGGGCGCGGCGACAGGCGAGTGATGAAACGGGAATCGCCCTGGGGAGTTTTCCCGACTCCTGTCCCTATGAATTGGATCTGGTTTTGGGTGATGACTTTTTGCCCCAAGCGTCAATGACGAATGAATAACCGTATGGCGGGTCAGAAGTAGGGGGCAGCCACGGAAATCAGGAACAAAATTCCCTGACCCCTGGTGGCCTATTCCCATGAAATGATTTGAAATTACCTGCGATTGACTGATCATTAGATGATTTGATGGCCTTTTGCGGCGTGGATTGGTTTCTGTGGCGCGATCGCGGGGCGATAGAGTAGAACCAGTTGACGGTGCGGCGCAGGTAAGGAGCAACGGGCGGGATGGGGCGAATCTTGCTATCGGCGGGCCACGGCGGCTACGAAAACGGATCACTAGATCCCGGCGTGCAGGTGGCGGGCACCACGGAGGCGCGGGAAATGATCCTGCTGCGCAATGACGTGGTGCGATCGCTCCAGGCGCGGGGCGTGCCGGTCCTGTGGGTGCCCGATACCCTCAGTTTGCAGGAGACGATCGCGTGGGTGAATGGCCAGGGGCGGGCCGATGACTTTGCGATCGAACTCCATCTAGACTCGTCCCCCAATGAGGCCCTGCGGGGCATGACGGCCTACTACATCGGTGACAACGCCGATCGCCGCAGCCAGGGGGAAATGCTCCTCACCGCGATCGTCCGGCGCGTCCCCCAACTGCCCAGCCGCGGCGCGATCGCCGACACCCAAACGGGCCTAGGCAGCCGCGAATTTTGCCGCAGTGTCAGGATCCCGTCCCTCCTCCTCGAAGTGGGCTTTTTGACCAACGCCAGCGATCGCCAAATCCTCCAAAACCGCCGCACCGACCTCGCCGCAGGCATCGCCGATGGATTGGCCGCCATCCTGCGATCGCAACCCCTCCCCGAACCCGTCTACGAAAGCATCCGCATCCGCGTCAACAACCAGGACTATCCCGAACGGGGCATCCTCATCAACGGCAACGCCAACATCCCCGTCAACCTGGCCGAACGGCTGCGGCTCGATCTAGGCAGTACGGAAATCCCCCGCGTCCGCCACCGCAACATCGTCTATGTAAAAGCCGTCGATCTGCGGGCCTACAGCGTCGCCGTCGCCTGGGACAACACCACCCGCACCGTCATCCTGCGCACCACCCTCGACCTGTGCGTGGGCCTGATGGGGCAAATCATGGGCCACGGCAGCACCTCCGACGTGCAGCGGATGCTCTTCGTCAAGGCGGTCAACGGCAGCGCCCTCACCCAATTCCCCGACCTGCCGCAACTCTACCGCGAGGAGGCCGAAGCGGAGGGGGTCAACTACGATGTGGCCTTCGTGCAAATGTGTCAGGAAACGGACTTTCTGCGCTTTGGTCAGGGGGTGACGGCGGCCCAAAACAATTTCGCGGGCCTCGGGGATCTCAGCGGCTCGGCGGCGGGGGCGTCCTTTGCCAGTGCGCGCCTGGGGGTGCGGGCTCACATTCAGCATTTGAAAGCCTATGCCAGTACGGAACCCCTGGCGAATGGGGTGGTGGATCCGCGCTTTAGTTTTGTGGTGCGGGGCATTGCGCCTCGGGTGGAGAATTTGAGCGGCCGCTGGGATGCGGATGCTAACTACGGCGATAAGCTGATGAATCGTCTGCGGCAACTTTATGTGGCGGCCCAGTTGCTCTAGGGATGCTTAGATCCATGGGGGATGATCATGGGCGGGCCAAGGAATGGTGCCATTTGGATGCGATTAGACACGATGTAAATTAGGTCAATCCTGGGATCCCAATGGGCGCGATCTGAAGGGTGCAAAATAATGGGAGGATCGCCGCTTCAAAATCCCCCCTTTTGCCATCAAAGGGCGTCGCCAATGACCCCGGAGGGCGATGCCTATCCCTGGAGAGAAAATGCCTAAAATCCCCCAGTTGATAGGGAAATCATGGTTTTGTTGTTGGCGTTGGAACCCGCATTTTTAGTGACGCAAACTGCAACAATTGTTACAATTTCTATCCCGACGACAGGCTCCCGGCTTGGGCGATAGGCTGAGGGTAGATCCTAGATCAGTGGGCTAGTCCTTGTGGGGAGAGGGGGGCTGGGGCTGTTTCCTGGGATGTTGGTGTTTTTTTAGGTCGGCACGGTGCTGGCAAACGTGGGTTGCGGAGGATGGTTGAGCCGATTGCTTGTGTTCGCCTCTGTATGACGGCGGCCCACCTGCGCGATCGCGGTCGTTTGCCGAAGGATTGGGCCATTATTTTCCGGGCGCTTTTTGATTTGGTGGCGGATGGGGTGGTGTGTTTTGCGGTCGAGCCCGGTGTTGATGGGGCGACGCCGGTGCGGTTGCGCTGTCTGCTGATTAATGGGACGGCGGCGAATTTGTTGGGCTGGGAGCGATCGCAGGTGGTGGGGCGGTTTGCGTCGGAGATGTCGGCCCCCTTTCCCCTGGCGGCGACGGCCCTCTACGATTTGGCGGTGCGGACGACGGCGCGATCGCTGCCGGAACCGAGGGCGGATGATTACCGCGAGGGCGTGGCGATCGCCCCCGTTGAACCCCGGTGGGGGGCGGACCTCGCACCACAGACAGCCTCGACCTTGGATCGTCCCCTGGCGTTGGCAACGGAGGAGATCCCGGCCCCGTTTCCCCAGGGGATAGAGTTGCCCCTGGGCGATCGCTGGCTGTCGATCGCGGCGGCGGTCAACGGCACGATGCTGGTGGCCACCCTGCGGGACATCACCGACAGCCACCGGGCCCAGGAGCAGCTAACGGCCACCAATGAACGGCTCGATGCGGCCAATCAACTGCTGGCGGCGGCTAATGCGGAACTGCGCGCGATCGCGGACCTCGACGGCCTCACCCAGGTGGCCAACCGTCGCCGCTTCGATCGCCACCTCGAAGACTGTTGGCAGCGCCTATCGCGTACGGGCGGCCCCTTGAGTTTGGTGATGTGTGATATCGATTTTTTTAAGCGCTACAACGACACCTGCGGCCACCCGGCGGGGGACGACTGTCTGCGGCAGGTGGCCGAAGCCCTCACCCTGGCGGCGCGGCGACCGACGGATCTGGTGGCCCGCTACGGCGGCGAAGAATTTGCCCTGATCTTGCCCGACACGGACGCGGCGGGGGCGGCGGATGTGGCGCGCAACTGCCGGGAACTGCTGGCGCAACTGGCGATCGTTCACCCGGCCTCGGACGTGGCGGACCACATCACCCTGAGCATGGGCATCGCTACGATGGTGCCCTCCGCCCCCTGGGCCTGCGGCAAAATCATCGTCGAGGCGGACCGCGCCCTCTACCGGGCCAAGCAGGCGGGCCGCGATCGCGCCATCTCCGTCACCGTGGACAGCTAAAGGGAAGACCGCTCGGGGTCAACCGCGAAGGGTCTTGGATCACAGGAATAGGGGACAATAGAAGACTATGCCTCGGGCAGTGGCAGCCCTGACCTCCCCACGGCGGGAGCACCCGCAGGGCCACCCGTCCGAAGCTAGACCCGTAGGGCTCAACCCTGCGCCGATCGCCCGATGCGATCGCACCCTTTGCCCGCCCATTGAGCGAAAACCATGTCCGAAAATCTGAGAAGTTCCGCCATCACCCAAGGGGTCCAACGCTCCCCCAACCGCGCCATGCTCCGGGCCGTGGGCTTTGGCGATGGCGACTTTAAAAAACCCATCGTCGGCATCGCTAGCGGCTACAGCACCATCACCCCCTGCAATATGGGCATTGGTGGTCTGGCCGATCGCGCGATCGACGCGGCCCGCGCGGCGGGGCTGATGCCCCAACTGTTTGGCACCATCACCATCAGCGATGGCATTTCCATGGGCACGGAGGGGATGAAATATTCCCTGGTGTCCAGAGAGGTGATCGCGGACTCGATCGAAACCGCCTGCAACGGCCAGAGCATGGATGGCGTCCTGGCGATCGGCGGCTGCGATAAAAATATGCCCGGTGCCATGCTGGCCATGGCGCGGATGAATATTCCCGCAATTTTTGTCTATGGCGGCACGATCAAACCGGGCCACCTGGACGGGGAAGACCTAACGGTTGTGAGCGCTTTCGAGGCGGTGGGCCAGTACAGCGCCGGGAAGATTGATGAGGCGCGCCTGACGGCGGTGGAAAAACACGCCTGTCCGGGGGCCGGTTCCTGCGGCGGTATGTACACGGCCAATACCATGTCCTCCGCCTTCGAGGCCATGGGCATGAGCCTGCCGTACTCGTCCACCATGGCGGCGGAGGATGCGGAAAAGGCGGACAGTACGGCGGAATCTGCAAAAGTGCTGGCGGATGCGATCGCGGCGAACCGTTGCCCCAAGGACATCTTGACGCGGGAAGCCTTCGAGAATGGCATCGCCGTGATCATGGCCGTGGGCGGCTCCACCAACTCGGTCCTGCATTTGCTGGCGATCGCCAACACCATCGGCGTGCCCTTGACCATTGACGATTTTGAGACGATCCGCCAGCGGGTGCCGGTCATCTGCGACCTCAAGCCCAGCGGCCGCTACGTGGCGACGGATCTACACCGGGCGGGCGGCATTCCGCAGGTGATGAAAATGCTGCTGGATCACGGCCTGCTCCACGGGGACTGCCTGACGATCAATGGCAAAACCATCGCCGAAAACCTGGCGGATATCCCGTCGGAACCCCCGGCGGACCAGGATGTGATCCGCCCCTGGGATAACCCCATGTACGCCCAGGGTCACTTGGCGGTCCTGAAGGGGAATCTGGCCACGGAGGGCGCGATCGCCAAGATCAGCGGCGTCAAAAATCCCGTCATCACCGGCCCCGCGCGGGTGTTCGAGTCGGAGGAAGACTGCCTTGACGCAATCCTCGCGGGCAAGATCCAGGCCGGGGATATCGTCGTTGTGCGCTACGAGGGGCCGCGCGGCGGGCCGGGGATGCGCGAAATGCTCGCCCCCACGTCGGCGATTATCGGCGCGGGCCTGGGCGACAAGGTGGGCCTGATCACCGATGGGCGTTTCTCCGGCGGCACCTACGGTCTGGTGGTGGGCCATGTGGCCCCCGAGGCGGCGGTGGGCGGTACGATCGCCCTGGTGCAGGAGGGGGACTCGATCACCATTGATGCCCGGAGTCGGGCGCTGCAACTGAACGTGTCCGACGAGGAACTGGCCGCCCGTCGGGCCAACTGGAGCGCCCCGAAACCCCGCTACCAGCGCGGCATTTTGGGTAAGTACGCCAAGTTGGTGTCCTCCAGCAGCCTGGGGGCGGTGACGGACGCGGATCTGTTCTAGATCCTTCGTGAATGCCTGATTCAATGCCTAGTTAATCTAGGGGATGCGATCGCGGTTTTCCGGTGGCGAGCTGTCGTGACTGGGGGCCGCGATCACGCTTATTTTGTGAGAAAAGCTGGGTCAAACGTGGGACGCGATCGCTTCAACTGAACCGCAACAAACGTCGCATAAGACTCATAACCTCACCCGGATTCTGTGTCGGCTGCGGGGGTGACCATTCATATAACTCCGCGAACCCGCGCAAGTATAGGACCCGGATCGTATTTTCCACAGCCCGGGGCGATCCAATCACCATCAATTTCACAACCTCACGCTCCTCCGTCTCCATAGATGCCGGCTCCCGCAATGGGTTGAGCACTGCCGTCATTGCACCGTCACGATTCACAAAATTTCTCACCGCCATGCTCTAGTTGCGCACAAGGGCGCGTAATTCGACTCGTCGATCATGGTTTCCACAAAAGGAAACGTCAACTTAGTCGGAAACGCAGCCGCCAGCGGAACCGTTTACGGTGCGATCGCCCTTTGGCACCATAGGCCCATGGGAAAAGTTGATCGCGCCCTACGGATTGCCCTCGAAGAACACGGCGTCAGCCAATACGCCCTCGCCAAACAACTGGGCATCACGCGGGCCAACGTCAGCCGCTGGGCCACGGGCGATCGCGTCCCCACCGCCGATCGCGTCGCAGCCATGGTCGAGGCGCTGATGATCCTCAACCCCGCCGCCGCCCGCACCTTCGTCCATCACTACCTCGGGGAACTGCTGGAGCCACCCCCCAGTGCCCCGCCCCGCGAGGGAAATTAACGATCATGAACATTCGGGAAACCCAACCCGTCGTGATCCGGCGATCGCGCTAGAGTAAAGACGTGGCGCAGTTCGCCCCCTCGGCCCCGCGACTCCCCGTCGCCGCCGCGATCGGGCACCCCACCGGCCGGTCCTCGGATCAATCACGTCGGCAGGGCATCTCGAACAGACCCAATGAACACCAGAACGACTCAGCTATTGGGAGGATTGAGCCAAGTGTCTGAGAACGAAAACATCCAAGAACGCATCCAAGAAGAACTTGCCCAAGCGCGGGCCGTTTGCTCCACCGAAGGGGCCACCTCCGGTGAATGTGCCGCCGCCTGGGACGCCGTGGAAGAACTCCAGGCGGAAGCCTCGCACCAGAAGCAAACCCAGCCCACCAAAACGTCCCTGGAACGCTACTGCGACGACAATCCCGAGGCCGCTGAGTGCCGCCTCTATGACGACTAACGGCTCAAGCGCAGATCGTAATCAGGGGTGATCGACGACCCTGAAGGCCGCGATCGCCCCGCCGCTCCTCACCCCAACGGCTACGCTTGAGTCCAGCCGATCCATTCAATTTTTCGACTATTCAGCCACATGCACCCCGATCGCGCGATCGGGGTGTTTTTTCATCGCCCATTCTGATTTCGACGCACCGCAAAAAGCCCGACCTCGCCGGGGGTACAGCGCGATCGGGCTCGATGGATTTCACAGATTTAGCCCGTTGACCCAGGCTTCTGAACCAACCATCAGGGTACGCCCAGCGCGATCGGCCCCAGGCGCACCCCAATCAAAGATCCCCCTTGCCTACAGGGAAATCGCCAGATCCTGGAAATGCTTCAGGAACGTGTCGTAGGTCATCTCCACAAACCCATCCTTCGCATCCTTCACCGGATCCTCGGCGTAGAACACATCCGTCTCGTTATCCGACCCCCAGGGATTGCGGACCACAATCTTCCGCACCCCTGAACCATCCGTGTAGGCCCGGTGGACAGAGTAGGCATGGGTACTCACCAAACGGCCCCCAGAAATTTGCTTCCCATCGGAGCCCGCCCCCGCCGTCGCGAAGCGCCCCTGGGTTAGAGCCGCCTGAAGACGCTCAAACAGACCATTGGCCGTATCCACCGTCACCGACTCCGGCGCATTCGCAGAGGCCACCGACGCCAGGGGATCTTTACCGTTTTCCCGGAAGCTGAAGTACTCCACCGGTCGGCCCGTCAGCCGCCGTAGGGGATCGTCAATGCTGTCGCCGTTGCCGATCACGTCATAGCCATTCTTGCCCTCCTCCTGGCCGCGCCATTTCGCATAGGCCCGCTCCAGAATCGGCATCCAGATCGCCGCATTAGCCGTATTGGCAGGATTGGTGGGAGCGTCACCACCCAGGGTTGCCCCCGCCATCTCGCCCACCGCATCGGACGGTGCCCCATTCTTGGTGGAATTGAGCACCACCAGATTATTCACCTGCACCGCCGTCCCCAGGGCGCGGGTCGTCGCGTTATAGAACTGGGCCGTGTAGGCCGTCACCTGGCCGCCCGTCACCACCGGCTGAAGCAACTGGGCCAGGATCGGGTTGGCTTTGGTTGCCGCCGTCGTGGCGGGATCCAGTTCCCCAAAGGTAGCTGCCACCGCTGCGATGAAGGCGCAGTTGCCAAAGCCCCCCTGGTTCACGCCCCGAATCCGCAGGGCGCTGATGTCGTTGCTGCCGCCCCCGGCCAGGGAACCGGCCAAGGCACCGTAGGTGAAGACAAATTCATTGCGGGTGGTGTTGCCCGTGTCTTCCCGCGCCCCTTCCACGAAACGGGGGACGGGCTCTTCGCCGTCGTTGCGGTTGCTGCGCGCGATCGCCTCGATGGGGGTGCCGGTGGCGGTTACCTGGAGGCTGTAGGCCCCAATGCCGGGAGCGTCGGTGCTGGAGGCCCGCAGGCGATATTGGCGACCCTGCTCGACGGTGAAGCTGATTTGGGCGTTGAAGTTGCCCCCGTCAGGGTTGATGTCGTTCCCCTCTGCAAGCACTTCCCCCGTCAGGCCGTCGATGAGGGTGAGGTAGGCGTCGAAGGCTTCGGAGGTTTGGGTGACCGTGACGGTCTGGCCCGGTAGGATGCCCTGGATCTGGTAGCTATCGGCGTAGTTGTCGGGGGCGAGGGGATCGGGGGCGTCGTTGCGGCTCAGGTCCCCTTGGATGGTGCTGCCGGGAGCGATGGGGCGGAAGGTTTCGGCAGCGATGCGGCTGCCGGGAGCGCTTTCGGCATTGAGGGAGTAGGCCGTTGCGCCGCCGGGAGCGGTGACCTGGAGGAAGTAGGTGCCCGGATCTACGGAGTCGCGGAAGAGTTCGTCGGTGCCTTGGGTTTCGATTTCGTCGGTGTCAAGCTGGCCGTTGCCGTTGCGATCGCGGCCGAGGGCAAAGCTGACCGGTGCGGTTTGGTTGAAGGCGAAGAGGTCCAGGTAGCCGGATTTGGTGACTTCGAGGCGATAGAAATCTGCCGCGTCGGTGCCGCCCACGTAGTCATTGAGGGAAATGTCCCCCGCGATCGACAGGTTCCGCGCTTCGCCCAGGCTGTTGCCCGCCAGGTCGCGCGGCAGGGTGTTGGCGACGCCGGACACTTGCAGTTGATAGGTCGTGGACCCTTCAAATTCTTCGACCGACAGGAAATAGTCCCCCGGTTGCAGGAGCATGTTGTCCACTGCTTCGGCGGTGTTGCCCCCCTGGGTGGAGCCAAAGATCACCTCATCGGAGCCCAGTTCCCCGTCGTCGTCGAGGTCTTTGTAGAGGAAAAGATCCGCGTCCGTGTTGGCGGCGAGGCCCGTGAGGGTGGCGTCAAAGAGGACCGGCGCGGTGACGGAGAAACGGTAGAAGTCTACGAAATCGATTTCGCTGACGCTGTTGGTGGCGCTGAAGCTACCGGGCAGCACGCCGAGGTTGGTGGCTCCGGATTCCGTGTCGTCGATCGCGGCCCGCAGGGTGGTGAAGTTGCCACTGATGCGATCGGGGGTGGTGTTCTGGACCCGCGCCAGGATGCCGCCGGTGGCCGCCAGACGGATCACCGTGTCGCTGCCCACGGCCTCTAGGGCGAGGTTCGCTTCCGTGAGGGCATCACCGGCCCCGTCCGTCAGGGCAAAAATGTCCCCCTGCTCGGGGTCGTAGTCGGTGATCAGGTCCGCCTGGGCCGGATCGGTGGCGGTGTGGACGCTCGACAGGACAAAGGCATCGGCCCCGTCGCCACCGGTGAGAATGTCAAACCCGGCGTCGCCGGAGAGCAGGTCATCGCCCACGCCGCCTAGGAGGCTGTCGCTGCCCCGGCCCCCAAAGAGGATGTCGTTGCCGCGATCGCCATAGACCAGATCCGCCCCCCGGTTGCCGTAGAGGATATCGGAGCCGCGCCCACCGAAGAGGGTGTCGCCGCCGTCGCTGCCCAGGAGGTTATCGGCCCCGGTGTTGCCGTAGATGGCGTCGCCCCGCACGGCCCCAAAAACGCTGTCGCTCCCGGCGAGCGATCGGATACCGAGCCCTTCGGCCACGGTGGCGTCAATGGTGAAGCGGGTACTGACGTTCGGAAGGTCAAAAAAAGTCATGGTTCAGGGGAGAGAGGTCTAGGAGTCGAGAAGGAGTCGAGGGGGACAGGGCCTGGGATCCGTCAACCCGGAACGGGAGCCGGAAGTAGGGGCCATATCCATACAAAAATCGCCCGCCCCACTTGCCGGGGACGAGCCGCTGAGCGTCATGATAGGGCTTCCCAAAGCTGGTGTCGATGGGCACCTGAAAGATTTTGCACAATCCTTAAAAATCCCCGTATCCATCCCAAATACGCCTCAGGTCAAGGCAAAAATTTGGCCGCCGGGGGACGCCCTGCCCATGGACGAATTTGGGGAAGGGCGAATCACACAAAAGTTCATCAAAAATTGCAAAGGTTCTTTGCGGACGCGATCGCGGGTCCGTTGATTTTTCTTAAGCGGTGGTGGGGGCCAAGGGCGCGATCGCGCGGCCCCATTGCGCTTTTGGCACTGCGAAGTTTTTTAACGGTTTTGTTTAGGGCTTGAACGGGAGGCTGGGGGGGCAACCGCCCTCAAAAATTCTGCGAGAATCGAAAACGAATCAAATCCAAACTTTATTGCGCCCGCCCCGCCCTAGCTACCACCGTTCGGGGCTGCCAAGGCGGACGCTTGACCGCCATCGTAGGAGAAGCGCACGGCATGAAATTAGCCTATTGGATGTATGCGGGACCGGCCCACATTGGCACCCTTCGCATTGCCAGTTCCTTCAAAAATGTCCATGCGATTATGCACGCCCCCCTGGGGGACGATTATTTCAATGTGATGCGGTCCATGCTGGAGCGGGAGCGGGACTATACGCCGGTGACCACGAGTGTGGTGGATCGCAATGTGCTGGCGCGCGGTTCCCAAGAGAAGGTGGTGGACAATATTGTCCGTAAGGATGGGGAAGAGTCGCCGGATTTGATTGTGCTGACGCCCACCTGCACGTCGAGCATTTTGCAGGAGGATTTGGCGAATTTTGTCGAGCGCGCCAGTCTAGAAGCGAAGGGCGATGTGCTGCTGGCGGATGTGAACCATTACCGCGTCAATGAGTTGCAGGCGGCCGATCGCACTTTGGCCCAGATTGTGCAGTTTTATATTGAGAAGGCCCGCAAGCGGGGGGATTTGGCGACGGCGCGATCGGAACGGCCCTCGGTGAATATTCTGGGCATCACGACTTTGGGGTTTCATAATCAGCATGACTGCACGGAATTGCGGCGGCTGATGGCGGAGTTGGGCATTGAGGTGAATGCGGTGGTGCCCCATGGGGCGTCGGTGCAGGATCTGAAAAATTTGCCCCGAGCTTGGTTTAATTTGGTGCCCTATCGGGAAATTGGACCGAGTGCGGCGGCCTATCTAGAACGGGAGTTTGGCCAGCCGACGGTGCAGATTACGCCGATGGGGTTGGTGGAAACGGCCCGCTGTATTCGGGCGATCGCGGCGGTGTTGAATGATGCGGACCACGCGGTTAACTATGACGAATATATTGATCATCAAACGCGATTTGTGTCCCAGGCGGCGTGGTTTTCGCGCTCGATTGACTGTCAGAATTTGACGGGGAAACGGGCGGTGGTGTTTGGCGACAGTACCCATGCGGCGGCGATGACGAAGGTGCTCAGCCGGGAAATGGGCATTCGGGTGGTGTTGGCGGGAACCTACTGTCCCTATGATGCGGACTGGTTCAGGGCGGAGGTGGGGGACTATTGCGATGAGATTTTGGTGAGTGAAGATAATGGCGCGATCGCGGATAAAATTGCCCAGCTAGAACCGGCGGCGATTTTTGGCACGCAGATGGAGCGCCATGTGGGCAAGCGGTTGGATATTCCCTGCGGGGTGATTGCGGCTCCAATTCATATTCAGAATTTCCCGGTGGGCTATCGACCGTTTGTGGGCTATGAGGGGGCCAATCAATTGGTGGATTTGGTCTACAATTCCTTCGCGTTGGGGATGGAGGATCACCTGTTAGAAATCTTCGGCGGCCATGATACGAAGGAGGCGATTACGCGCACGGTGTCGGCGGCGTCGGATTTGACCTGGACGAAGGATGGCCTTGCGGAGTTGAATCGCATTCCGGGGTTTGTGCGGGGCAAGGTGAAGCGCAATACGGAGAAGTTTGCCCGCGATCGCGGTTTTGGCGAGATCAATGCGGAGGTGCTGTACGCGGCGAAGGAGGCGGTGGGCGCTTAGGGGGCGTTTGGGGCCGTCGCGGCCTGGGGTGGGGCATGGTTGAATGAGGACGCGCGATCGCCCCGTTGACAGGACTCGGCGATCGCGGCCCGTGGCGTTGTTTGGGTTTCCCCGCCGGTCCATCGTGAGTGCCTGCCCGCCGTTGCCCCCCTGCCCGCCCCCGTCGGAGTCTGCGGATTCTGATGAGGGGACGATCGCGATCGTTGAAGCGTTGGTGGACAGTCCCGGCGCGTCGGGGCTCTATCACTATTGGGTGCCGTCGGGGGAGGTGGTGCGACCGGGCGATATTTTGCTCGTGCCCTTTGGTGGCCAGCGGCTCGGGGCGATCGCGGTGCGCCTGAGTGAGGATTTGGATAGTTTGCCGCCGTCGGTGGCGATCGATCGCCTGCGGCCCATCGAGGGGGTGGCGATGGCGGCGGCGTTCCGACCGGCCTATTGGCAACTGCTGGAGCGGGTGGCGGCCTACTACTGCACGCCGCTGATGCAGGTGTTGCGGGCGGCGCTGCCTCCGGGCCTGCTGGCGAAGTCCCAACGGCGGGTGGTGCTGCGCTGTCCGATGGAGTTAATTGAGGCCGCCGCCGATCCGGACAATCCTGCGGCGACACAGCCGCCCCTGGGTGCCGCCGCGATCGCCCTGTTGACCTGGTGGCGTCGGCAAAAAAGCGTGGACTACACCTGGCGCTATGTCTGTCGGCACAATCCCCAGGGGGCGATCGCCCTGCGGGAACTCCAGCGGCGCGGCTATGTGGAGAGCTATTGGGAGGCGGCGCGGCCCCCACGGCCCAAGACCCGGCAGGCGGTGACGGTGCTGCGATCGCTACTGGATGCGGATTTGGCAGCGTTGCCGGAGCGGCAGCGGCAGGTGTTGGCCCTGGCCCAGCGGCGGGGGGGCGATCTGTGGCTGACGGACTTGCTGGACCTGGCGAAGACCTCCTCAGGTACGGTGAAAGCCTTGGTGGATAAGGGCTATCTGGCCCTGGAGGATCGGGAGGTGCTGCGATCGCAGACGGGCCGCGATCGCGCCGACGGTGGCCCCAAAACCCTGACGGAGCACCAGGCGATCGCCCTGGCGGGGCTACAAAAACTCGGGCCGGGGGAAGGGGCGCTGATCCACGGCATCACCGGCTCCGGCAAAACGGAATTGTATCTACAGGCGATCGCGCCGATCCTTGATCGCGGCCAGTCTGCCCTGGTGCTGGTGCCGGAAATTGGCCTAACTCCGCAGCTTTTGGACCGTTTTCGGGGGCGTTTTGGCGATCGCGTCCGCGCCTACCACAGCCACCTGTCCGACGGCGAACGCTACGACACCTGGCGCAATATGCTGGCGGGCGGCCCCCAGGTGGTCATCGGGACGCGATCGGCCATTTTTGCGCCCCTGCCCAACCTCGGCGCGATCGTCCTGGATGAGGAGCACGACAGCAGTTTCAAGCAGGACCGCCCCGCCCCCTGCTACCACGCTCGCACCGTCGCCCAATGGCGCGCCCAACTGGACGGTTGCCCCCTGATCCTCGGGTCTGCCACCCCGTCGATGGAATCCTGGTGCGCCGCCACCCCAAACGCCGCAACCCTGACGAATCAGACGCTTCCAACACTGCCAACTCCGCCAACTCCGGTGGGGGCAAGGGGCTTAAGCCCCTTGTCTAGTGGATCGGAGGACTCTTCGGAGGAATCTGAAGAATCGGAGCGGGGGGATGGGGATGGGATTTCCCGCGATCGCGGCCTTCCCCTGCGGTACTTTTCCCTACCCGATCGCGCCACCGGCCAACCCCTGCCGCCGGTCACGGTCATCGACATGCGCGACGAACTGGCCCAGGGCCATCGATCGGTTTTTAGTCGTCCCCTCCAACAGGCTTTGACGACCCTGCGCGATCGCGGCGAACAGGCCATCCTATTTGTGCAGCGGCGGGGCTATAGCACTTTTGTTTCCTGCCGTAGCTGCGGTTTTGTGATGAACTGCCCCAACTGCGCCGTCTCCCTGAGCTATCACCGGCCCCGCGCCGACGGCCCCCCCATCCTGCGGTGCCATTTTTGTAACCACCTCCAGGCCCACCCCGATCGCTGCCCCGCCTGCACCTCCCCCTACCTCAAAAACTTTGGCAACGGCACCCAGCGGATCGTGCGCGCCCTCGAAGTGGAACTGCCCCACCTGCGGCCCCTGCGCTACGACAGCGACACCACCCGCACCAAGCACGGCCATCGGCTCCTGCTGGAACGGTTCGCGGCGGGGGAGGCGGATGTGCTGGTGGGCACCCAAATGTTAGCCAAGGGCATTGACCTGCCTAAGGTAACCCTCGTGGGCATCGTCGCCGCCGATGGTCTTTTGTATCAATCGGACTACCGGGCGGCGGAACGGGCGGTACAAACTTTGATTCAAGTGGCGGGGCGGGCGGGCCGCGATCGCACCGGGCAAGTCATTTTGCAAACCTACACCCCCGAGCATCCCGCGATCGCAGCGGTCCAGCGCTACCAATACCTCCCCTTCCTGGCGACGGAACTCGAAGAACGCCGCGCCCTCGCCTATCCCCCCGCGGGCCGATTGATCCTCCTGCGCCTGAGCGGCCCCGACGAAGCCGCCGTCATCGCCAGCGCCGACGCGATCACCACCGCCCTCGACCCCGCCCAAACCGACAACCCAGAAGAAAGGCCAGAAGAAGACCTCCCCTATCGCCTCCTCGGCCCCAGCCCCGCCCCCGTGGCCCGCATCGCCCAGCGCCACCGGTGGCACCTGCTGATCGTCGTCCCCCCCGAGGGAACCCCGCCCACCGCCGATGCCCTGGAGGCCGCGCGATCGCGCTGCAAAGCCCAGGTCAGTTGCGCGATCGACGTGGATCCCCTCACCTTTCTCTAGGTTTTCCCCACCGGGGTTAGGATTGGTGGCCCCGGCAGGTATCCAGCAGCGCCCGCTGTTGCGGCCCGTGGTTTTGGAGATAGGGGCTGAGCCATCGACAGGCGCGCTTGAGCAGATCCGCCACATCCAGATTCCGCAGCACCAGCCGCTGGTCGTAGCCCCCCGACACCAGCAGCTTGCCATCGGCGGAAAAGGCCAGATTGCCCACCCCGTCCCGGTGCTCCTGGAATTGCTTCACCCGCTTGCCCCCCACGCTCCAGAGGGAGACGGACCCGTCCCAACTGCCCGTGGCGAGGAATTGGCTGTCGGGGGAAAAGCGCAGACTGGTGAGGCCGTCGTCGTGGCCCAGGATGGTGACGAGGCCCCCGAGGCTGGTCCAGAGGCGCACGGCATTGTCGTCCCCGGCGGAGGCGATGTAGCGCCCATCGGGACTGAAGGCCACATCCGCCACGTAGTTGCTGTGGCCCTCTAGGGTGCGGATGGGGGTGCCGTCGATCGCCATCAGCCGGACGGTGTTGTCGGCCCCGGCGATCGCGAGCACCTGGCCATTGGGACTAAAATCCACGGCGTTCACCTGGCGATCGCGCCCATCCACCTCCGGCAGGGGATCCAGGGTGCGAATCAAGGTGCCGTTTTTATCCCATAGGTGAACCAGCCCATCCCGATGGCTACTGGCAAAGGTTTCCCCATCGGGGGCAAAGGCGATCGCCGTGGTGCGGCGCGAGGGGGCGTCACCATTTTGGAGGCCGCTGGCGGTGGCGATCTGGGATTCCGGGGGCTCCTGGGGATTGGGCAGAATCGCGATCGCCGCGCGCGGCCCATTGCCCTGGGGCTCCACCATCCAAATCTGCACCTCTCCCTCCGCATCCCCCGACACCAGCCGCTGGCCCGACGGATCAAAGGCCAGGGCCGAAAAACGGCTATTGCCATGGCGCAAGGACTCCACCATCTGCCCCCGACGGTTCCACAGGGCGATCGTCCCATCAATGCTCGCCGTGGCGATGCGCTGGCCGTCGGGGCTCACCACCGTGTCCTGGATGCGATCGAGGTGGGCGGGCACCGTCGTCGCCGGTTCCCCCACCAGATCCCACAGGCGCACGGTTTTGTCATAGCTGCCGGAGACCATGTGGCGGCCGTCCGGCGTGAAGACGGCGCTGGTGACGAGCCCCGTGTGGCCGCGCAAAATCGCCGTGGTTTCCCCCTTGAGGTTCCAGAGGCGAATGGTTTTGTCCTCGCTGCTGGAGGCCAACTGGCGACCGTCGGGGCTGAAGGCGACGCTGAAGACTTCGCTGGTGTGGCCCGTTAGGGTTTGGAGGAGTTTGCCATCTAGCCGCCAGAGTTTGATGGTTTTGTCCGTACTGCCGGTGGCGAGGCGCTGGCCGTCGGGGCTAAAACTCACGTTATATACCCAGTCGCGGTGGCCCTGGAAGGTTTGGAGCAGTTGACCGTCCAGGGTCCACAGCCGTGCGGTGCGATCGTCGCTGGCGGTGGCAAGGGTGCGTCCATCGGGGCTGAAGGTGACCCACTGGACGGGGCCGCCGTGGCCCGTGAGGGTGCGGATGGGTTTGCCATCGAAGGTCCAGAGGCGGACGGTGCGGTCTTCGCTGGCGCTGGCGATGGTGCGGCCGTCGGGGCTGATGCTGATGCAGTAGATCGATTCCGTGTGGCCCTGGAACTGGCGCACGAGGGTGCCGTCGAGGCTCCAGATCCAGAGGGTGGGGTTGTCCTTGTTGCCCCCGGCGATCGCGTAGCGGCCATCGGGGCTGATGGCGAGGGCGCTGACGTTGCTGGTGGCCCGGAAGATGAGGGGTGCGCCGGTGCGATCGCGGCGGGGGCTCCCATCGGCATTCCAAACCCGGACGGTGCGATCGCTACTGGCGGACAGGATCGTTTGGCCATCGGGGCTCACCCGCACCGCCCAAACCGTTTGGCCGTGACCCTCCAGGCGATTTTTTTCCCGCACCCGCCCCAGGGCCTGCTGCAACGTGGCCGCCACCTGCATCTGGGTCTCCAGGCGGGTCCGGGGGCTGCTCCACACCAGCCACAGGCGCTTTTGGCGCTCCTGCCACGCGGTCAGGCCCATCATCAGGGCATCAAATTCCTGCTGCGCCCCCAGCAAGGCTTCCGATTGGGTGCTGGTGGCCTCGATCTGGGCATTGGCCTCGCCGGCGGCCAGCCGCGCCGCAAACCCCACGGACGACAGCAGCAGCGCCGTCAGGACAAACCCGGCGGCATAGAGTTCCTTCACCCGCTTGCGCAGGACCGCATTGAGTTGGGTTTTGGTCAGGCGGAATTGGGCGGTTTCGTCGGCCCGCTGCTGACGGCGGATGTAGTTCACTAAATAGTCATGGACCAGTTGGTAAAAGTCGGCGGAGGATTCCCGGAACAGGACCACCAATCCGGCCCCCACGAGGATTTGCAGGACCGTTTCTAGATCGCTGTCGTCCACGAGCAGTTCCGTGGCGATGTCGGCGCGGGTTTTGAGGGGGCGGGTGCCGTTTTCGTGGGTGAGCATGAAGAGGACTTGCCAGGCGATCGCGTGGCGATCAGGGCCGCAGTCGGCGATGGTGTCCTGGAGGTAGCGCTTGACGAGGGCGTCCTTCTGGCCGTAGCGCCGCTGGTAGTCCGCTAGGGTACGGACGCGATCGGTCTGGAGCTGGGCTCCCACCACCTGGAGTTCGATGGGGGTGACCTGGCCGCCCTTGTCCACCAGTTCCGCCACGAGGGCATCGACGAGATCCGGGGCCAGGTGGAATTGCGATCGCGCCGTCAGGCTGGCGATGGTGGAGCGGGCGGCCTCGGCGGAAAAGTCCCCGAGGTAGTAGCGGATCTGGTTATCAAGGATGTTGTTATCCACCACGTCGAGGGGGACGGCCCGCTCCCACTCCAGCAGCAGGTGCAGATAATCCTCCCGTAGAGACAGGACGATTTTGACGTAGGGGATATTCAGGCAGCGTTGCAAAAACTCAAAGCACTGCTGACGGCGATCGCTGTCGGGCCAGGTGAAGAATAATTCCTCGAACTGGTCAAACATGAGGACCGTCAGAAGGCTTTGGTCACTTTGGCGCTCCAGTTGCTCCAGGAGGGCGTCGAGCTTGTGGCGATCGCGGCCCAGGGCGGTTTCGGGGGAGCTGGGGCGGGCGATGCTGTCAATGGTGAGGTCGTTCCAGTTTTCCACCAGGCGATCGCCCCCGAGGCCCTTGGCCAGCCGCGCCCGTTCAAAGGCATTTTCCAGCGCCCCCACCCAGTCGGTGTAGACCTCCACCACCACGGGCAGCACATCGCGATCGCCGATCGCCCGGTTGAACAGTTCCGGCACCAGGCCCGCCTTGACCGTCGAGCTCTTCCCCACGCCGGATTTGCCATAGATCACCGTCAGGGGGCGATCGGGCCGCGCCAGACGGGCAATGAGCCGCTGCACATCCGCCTGACGGCCCGAGGCAGCGATTTCCGGCGCAACGCGGGGGGGACGGCCCGCCGCCGCCAGGGGAGATGGCCCGTAGGGATGGGGCCGCAACTGGCCGGGGCCGACGAAGGCCAGCAGACCATATTGATGCTCCACCAGCCGCAGCCCCTGTTTGATCGTGAAGGCTTCCAGGTGGCGGCCCTGCTCGAAATAAAGCTGCCGCAGCAGGGCCAAAATTGACAGGGTGGTTTGGATGTCGCCGATGTCCTGGCTTTCCTGGCGGGCCTGTTCCAGGTAGGCGATCGCGGTTTGGGGGCGGTTCAACTGCCGCTGGGCCCGGGCCACCTGCAATAGGTAACGGCTCCGGCGCGATCGCAACGTCCGCCGCCACAGATCCCGATCCTCCGGTGCGATCGTGGCCTCCTGGGTCGCCGCCGTCCGCAGCAGCGCCAACGCCTTACGCGCCTCCTGGGCCGCCTCCTGCCACTGGCCCTGGGCCTGGGCCACCGCCGCCCAAAACCCATGGGCCCGCGCCCGTTCGATCGCCTGGGCCTCGGTGCCATGGATCGCCAAAATCCCCTGGGCCACCTGGGCTAGGGCGGGCCAGTCCTGCAACCGCTCCAGGGCTTCCCCCAGCGGTCCCAGCAGACAGGCTAGCGGATTGTCCAGCGTTTCCCCTGGCCCCACCCCTGACGGGGCGATCGGGGCGATCGGGGCCGCCACCGGCAGCGCCGCCACCGCCGTTTCCAAAATTTCCCGAGCCCGTCGCCACGCGGCCACCGTGTCGGCATCGTCCACCGAGTCGGGACGCACCAGTTGGGCATTGCCGATCGCACAGAGGGCGCGGTGGAAGGGCAGCAGACGGCACCAACCGTTTGCCCGCTTCCGCAGGGGGGCCGCCTCGGCGCGATCGCGCAGGGCCATCCAGCTCTGTTCACTGGCCCCGAAGGACGCCGCCGCCCCCTCAAAGTCACCGGAGTCATAGGCTTCGCGCCCCACCGCAAAGGCCAAAATCGCCTCCAATTGGCCCCCTTCCCCCCCGCCCGAGCGGGCCAGATCCAGGCGCGCCATCTCCAGTTCCCGCCGCTGCCGCCGGAAGTCCCGCGCGATCGCCCAATCGCCCCCCACCAGGGAATAGCCCCACGGAGCCCGCTGGTGGTGCCGAAACACCTCATCGGCACAGCGCTCCACAAAAATCCGCAGGTCCGCCCCCTCCCCCTCGAACTGGATGGGGGCGACGGCCCAACTCTTGAGATCCTGCGCCAGACGGCCCAGGCGATCGAGGGTCTGGCCATCGAGCCACAACGCCACCGGAAACGAAAACTCCCGAAAGCGATCGCGCATCAAATTCGCCAGGGCCAGCACCGATTCCCGATCTTCTAGGGCCTCCAACCCCAAAATGAACAGGGCATCCGGCGGAGCCCCCTGGGTCGCCCGTTCGATGGTGGGCAGCAGGGCCGGTGTCGTGGGCGACAGGCTCAGGCACTGGAGGGCTAAATCCACCTCCGCCGTGGCCCAAGCCTGCATCTGCTCCAGCGCCCACCGCTGCATAAAGCCATAGTCACAACGCACCAGCAACAGCGAAAATTGCCCCCGCGACAGCACTAGCGATCGCTGAAGGGTTCGCAGCGCCCGGGCATTTCGCTCGGAAATACTTGAATTGGCCTCCGGTACAATCATGGGCGATTCATTAACCTGCTAGGGGAATTAAGGGCCTATCCATAAAGACGCTGCCGGAACATTTCAGGCTCGTCCTTATAGGATTCCTTAGCCTGACAAACAAAGAACGATTGGCCCGCGATCGCGATCACCATCCTTAGATGATCTTGACCCGCAAAAAAAACGTTTAGCCATGGCCAATGATCCGAATTTGGTGGACTCCCAGAAAAACCCTTAAAAACGCAAGTCCGTTCATTGAAGCGGAGAAGGCGATGCCCTTTGTCAACGCTGTTGTTTATGAACTTGATTGCAGGGTGAATAGATTTGAAAAGTTTCCAGAATCTATGGTAGAGTGGCGCTTCTGCATGTCAAATTGCCGTAAACGCACTAGCTGTAGCACTGTGGCTCTGGCGAATTTAGAGCCTCGGATAGGCTGGACCCTGATCGTCAATGGCTCCCCGCTATGGCCTTGAATGCAGGGAAGATTAATCCCAGGGATTGATGAGAGACTTGTCCGCCTATTCTGGTTGTCCCGCCAAGGAAAATTGCCATGGCCTAGGTCGGTTTAGTCAAGTGAACTCCAGCCCTTCAATTCAGTAGAGCTTGGGACGTATTTTAGAGTCGTTGATGAAATTCTAAAAAGATCAATCGCCCCTGATGAAATCTGAAGTGGACCCGAGCCGCGATCGCGGTCTTGTTCCTGGCGCCATTGATCATGCAATCTAGCGATTTTCATTCCCATCCCCCCTCCGATGAGCTTCAAAAATTGAAGGTTGAAAGTTTTAGGCTAAAGGTGTCAGAAACCCCTAGTTGCCTAGGACCGCCGGATCAGACGCCGTTCCCCTCGGCATCATGGGTGGCTAATGGACGGAGATTGCTGAGGCTTTCCGGTGGGTCAAGGTGCTCCCCCATGGGTGATGGCATGGCAAAAAAGCAAGCCATCGGTCCATAGATGCAGCCCAAGTGTCAGCCCAGCGGCCCCCAACCCCAGTGCCTCCCACCCAGGCGATCGCCCAGCCCCTAGGTCGGTGGATTGAGGTAGTCCCGATGGCCCACGTCCGCTAGGCGGGCCTGCTTCGCCTCCACCTGTTGCCGTAGGGACTCGCGGTGCTGGCTGACGCGATCGAGTAACGCCGCATCCCCCGTCCCCAGGATTTGCACCGCCAAAAGGCCCGCGTTCTGGGCATTGCCGATCGCCACGGTGGCCACCGGAATCCCCCCCGGCATCTGCACAATCGAGTAGAGGGAATCGATCCCCGACAACTGGCGGGTCGGCACGGGCACCCCGATCACCGGCAACGGCGTCAGGGCCGCCACCATCCCCGGCAGGTGGGCCGCACCCCCCGCCCCGGCAATAATCACCCGCAAACCGCGATCGCGGGCGGTTTTGGCATACTCCACCATGCGATCGGGCGTGCGGTGGGCCGAAACAATCGCCACCTCATGGGGCACTTGAAAATCCTCACAAATGGCGATCGCGGCCTGCATGGTGGGTAGATCCGAGTCACTTCCCATAATGATGCCGATTTGGGGCGAGGGGAGAGGGGGCATGGCTGTATAAAATTTGTCCTATCTGCACCGTCAATGGGCCGTGAACTGCCCTAGCTCTAGGGCCTCCCAGGGGGGGCGGGAACCTTGGGGTGGCGCATGATGAAAAGCTTAAGTTGAGGGGTCAGTTTATGATAGGCGCTTCCGGCAACCTTTCTTGAGGGGAGCGGGCTCCCACAGGGCTTCCCCCCTGGGGGGATCGACCCCCTAAAAATTGGCCCTTGGCCCCAGGTCTCCGGAGGGGAACAGATCTGGATCTAGGGCGCTGAAAGCGTTATCCATCAAGCAGTTGAAGGGAATGGGTCATGGGGCAGCGCTGGTTAGTTAATGGATCGTTGGTGGATCGTCCGGGGCGTTTTGGTCTGCGGCTCGACGATCAGGGGCGGGTGATGGCCCTGGAATCGATGGATGTGGGGGGGTGGACCCCCTGGGATCCCCACGGGGCCGACGGTGAAGAAACGGCAATTCTAGATTTGGCGGGGGATTGGCTGTCGCCCGGAGGGGTGGATGTGCAGATTAATGGCGGCCTGGGGCTGGCGTTCCCCGATTTGACCCCGACCGATGCGGATCTGGAGCGCTTGGATCAGGTGGCGGCCTACCTGTGGGCGCAGGGGGTGGATGGGTTTGTGCCGACGATTGTGACGACGGCGATCGCGAAGGTGCAGGGGGCGTTGGCGGCGATCGCCCGGTACCGCTCGGAAATGGCGGGAAAGCCGGGGCGCTCGGCGGTGCTGGGAGCCCATTTGGAGGGGCCGTTTCTCAATCCCAGCAAGCGGGGAGCCCATCCCAAAGAGCATTTACAACCCCTGACGGCGGATCGGGTGGCGGATCTCTTGGGACCCTGGGGGGATCAGGTGACGGTTGTTACCCTCGCGCCGGAGCTGGATCCGACGGGGGCGGCGATCGCCCTGCTGCGCGATCGCGGGATTATTGTGAGTTTGGGTCATTCCCAGGCCACGGCATCCGAGGCGGAGGCGGCCTTTGATCGCGGCGCGACGATGGTGACCCATGCGTTCAATGCCATGCCGCCGCTGCACCATCGGGAACCGGGCCTGCTGGGGGCGGCGATCGCGCGATCCGGCGTCCAGTGCGGGTTCATTGCCGATGGCATCCATGTGCATCCCACCATGCTGCAACTGCTGATCCGGGCGGCGGAGGGCGATCGCGGCCTGTTCCTGGTCAGTGATGCCCTCTCGCCCCTGGGGTTGCCGGACGGCCCATACCCCTGGGATGACCGCGAAATCACCGTCCAAAATGGCACCGCCCGCCTGCCGGATGGCACCCTGTCGGGTACGACGCTGCCATTGCTGGATGGGGTTAAAAATCTGGTGCGCTGGCGGGTTTGTGAGCCGGATCTGGCCATCCGCCTCGCCGCGATCGCCCCCCGCACCGCCCTGAAAGTTGCCGTCAATGCCCCAGCCCCCGCCGATCCCTACCTGGGCCAGGACGCCCGCAACCTCCTGCGCTGGCACCTCAGCGGCAACGACCTCACCTGGCAGCGCCTCGGGGACACGGTTCCAGCGGCCTAGGGCGGATCTAGCTTGCCCTCGAAGGCCATGGCTTCCTCGAATGAGAGGGGCGGCTGGTCAGGAAATTCCGCGATCGCGAGGCCCGTTTCGCGGGCGGCCTTGCGTCGTCCTAGGGCATATCCCTTTGCGATTTCGTCCTCCAGGCTCCGGCGAAAGCTGGGATTATCCTCCAGCAATTGCTCAATTTCGTCCTGGGCCTCACCAATGGAAATCAGCCAAGAGCGGCTGCGCTTCTCGGGCTGGTACAGCCACTTGAGGAGATGCAGATATAGACGAGCTATCTGACTCGCCAGGGCGCGCCGTTCTGACCGTCCCAAACTTTCCAACTCCTCCAGGAGATTGCCCGCGTCCAGTTCCGAGAGGCGGCCCCCCTTGATCAGCGCAATCTGCTGCTGAAGCCAGCCGTAATAGTCCGCCTCATAGGTTACATCCATCGCCACTCCTGTTCTGGGGGCACTCACCTGGGTTCCTCGACCAATCAACCGTAGGGACGGGGGTTTCCCGCCCAGCCCCCACCGGCATTGATCGTCCCAAGGTTGAGTGGGTTTGGGGTGATCGGTGGGGCGAGGGTTGGGAGACCCAACCCCTACGTGGCGGCATGGATGAGATGTGCCCTAGAGCACCTGCGATCGCATCAGCGCCACCGGCAAGCAGCGCACCTTCCCCGACGTGGGCACATAGGCCCGCCGGTTGAACACATCATAATCATTGCGCTCAATCACCCGCAGGATACGGCTGTAGAGCATCAGCGCCGACCACACGGGCCAGCGGGCGTCCTCGTGCAGCAGACGGATGCCCCGGCTCGCCCGGTCAAACATCCCCCGCGCCCGATCGATCTGGAACTGCATCAGCGATCGCCAGCGATCGTCAATCACCCCCGCCATCAGATCCTTTTCCGTATAGTCAAACCGCTCCAACTCCTCTAGGGGCAAATAAATCCGCCCCCGCAGCCGATCTTCCCCCACATCCCGCAGGATATTGGTCAACTGGTTCGCAATGCCCAGGGCGATCGCCTCCTGGGTCGGATCGTAAGGGTTCGCATCCGGATCATCGCGCAGTTGCAGATAGCCATCCCAGGGCGTCGGGATCAAATCATCCGCCGTCCCCAGCACCGGCGTCGTCATCAGCCCCACCGTCCCCGCCACCCGGTAACAGTAGAGATTGAGTTCCTCAAAGGTCTCGTAGCGGCTGCGGTACAGATCCATCCGCTGGCCCGCGATCATGTCCCGAAACGGCTGAATAT
The DNA here is from genome assembly GCA_022402445.1 of Cyanobacteriota bacterium. Taxonomy (GTDB): domain Bacteria; phylum Cyanobacteriota; class Cyanobacteriia; order CACIAM-69d; family CACIAM-69d; genus MS008. The sequence goes on from JAKRSF010000010.1 coordinate 116,679, forward strand.
CCAGGCCAAACCGCTGCACCGCATCCACCAGGGCCACATCCGCATCATCCAGCGGCGTCCCGGCAAAAATCTTCTCCAGATTTCGCTCCCAGCGATCGAGGGTTTCCGGCGTCGTCGTCTGGGCCTGGGGACCGTCCACCAGCTCGTCCGTGCGCCGACACCAGACATAGATGGCCCAGATTGCTCGACGCTTCGCCTCGGGCATCAGCGCCGTGCCCCAATAAAACGTCTTCGAGTATTTCGCCGTCACCTGGCGACATTGCTCGTAGGACTCCTCGAGGGACGCCAGTTTGTTGGTGCGAGGCGGATCGGGCAAGTGCAGCATGGACGCCGGCTCGTCTGGGGCGATGGGTAAGAAAGACATGGGTATAAAACGAGTCGCTATCGCTGCGCCGCGAGGGCTAGGTCGCGATCGCCACGGGATTTGGCACCATCGCGGGCAATAGCTTGCGCTGTCAGCTTACCAGAAAGCACCGCCCCCTCCATACTGGCGAGATAGCGCTGCATGGTGAAATCGCCGCTGAGGTAGAAGTTGGCGATCGGGGTTTCCTGGCTCGGGCGATGCTGCTGCCGTCCGGGGGTGGCCTTGTAGACCGATCGCGGGGTCTTGACGACCTTGGATTTCAGCAATTTGGCCTCCCGTAAACTGTCCGGGAAAAGCTTATACAACTCCGCCATGGTGGCCTCGACGATCGCCTCATCGGAGCGGCCAATCCAGTCCGCCGCCGGGGCAAACACCAACTCGAGCATGGAGCGATCGGGGTTGGCGTACTCTTTGCAGGTGTTGCTCATGTCCGCGTAGACGCTCAGCAGGGGCGATCGCGAGAAGAGCAAATGGTCAATGTCCGTCACCTTGCGGTCAAACCACAGATGCACATTAATCACCGGCACCCCTTCGAGGCCATCGAGCTGTTTGAAGTAGGGCATCTCCCGCCAGGGTTCCGGCAAGATCAGCTTCAGGGGGTCAACGGGCATCGCCGACACATACGCATCCGCCTCTAGGGTATAGGCCGCGCGATCGCCCAACCCCTGAATCGCATAGCCCCGCACGGACCCGTCATCGTTCAGCAAAATTTCCTGGAGAGGATGCTCCAGCAGCACCTCACCGCCGCGCTCCGTGATGTAATCCACCATCGGCTGACAGAGGCGCTCCGGCGGTGCCCCATCCAAAAACGCCATCTTCGAGCCGTAGCGCTCCTGCAAAAAGCGGTTCATCGCCGTCAGGATCACCGTCGAAGAAATCTCATCGGGGCCAATGAAATTCAGGGCCTTGGCCATGGCGATGAAAATCTCATCATTCACCCGCTCAGGGATGCCCTGCTTTTGCAGCCATTCGGTCCAGGAATATTGATCCATTGCCTCCACATAGCTCTGGCCCTGGATCATGGCGGGAATCAAGCCGATGCCAAACTTGATTTTTTCCTCCCAGGTGAGCATGTTGTTATTGCGCAAGATCGCCAACACGCCGTTGAGGGGGGCCGGAATGTCGGGGAAATCGAAGCGCGAATAAACCCCCGGATTGTCCGGCTGGTTCATGATCATCGAATGCTCCTTCCACTGGAGCCGATCTTCGATGTCCAGTTCCTTAAAGAGCTGGAGCATGTTGGGGTATGCGCCAAAGAAGATGTGCAGGCCCGTCTCGTACCAGTCGCCGTCCTCATCCTTCCAGGCTGCGACCTTGCCGCCTAGGACGTTCCGGCGTTCGAGGACCACGGGCTGATGCCCCGCATCCACGAGGTACTTGGCACAGGAGAGACCGGCAAGACCGGCACCGGCGATGGCAACGCGCATGAAAACTGGTGTCCTATTCTCGAAGCGACGAACGGGCTAGGGCGATCGCGGACCCCAGGGCAACGGTGCGGCTAGGGGCAACGGATCGAGCGCCTGACAAACGCCCCTATTATACGTTGCATTTCGTTACATTTTTGCAATCTTTTAAGGATCGTCGTGGGGGTTGGGGGCTCCGGGGGCGCTGGCGGCGGCGGCGATCGCGGGGGGGGCGGTGCGGTAGCGATCGCACAGGCTCTTGACGGCACCGGCGAGGGGGACAGATACCAAAATGCCCAGCAGGCCGCCCACCTTGGCCCCCAGCAGCAGGGACAACAAAATCCAGATGGGGTTGAGGCCCGTGAATTTACCCAGCAGGCGCGGCGCGATCGCGTTCTCGATGGCCTGATCCACCAACAGGGCGATCGTCAGCACCCGCAGCCCCAGCCACAGGCTCTTGAAGGCCAGCAGCAGGGCGATCGCCGCAATGCTAAAGGCCGCCCCGAAGGGGAACAGGGTCATCACCCCCACCGCGATGCCAAAAATCAAGCCAAAGGGCACCTGAAGGGCCAAGAAGGTACAAATCATCGCCCCGCCCATCACCAGGGCCAAGGTGGCTTGACCGGCGTAATAGTTCCGGAAATTCTGCTGGAAACAGTCCCGCACATGGCACCCAAAGCGCGGCGGAAACCAGCTAAAAAGCCCATCCCAAAACTCATCCCCCCGCAGGAGCATGTAGAACACGATCGCCAGGGTGAGCACCACCTCCGACACGCGCCCCGCCATTTGCAGCAGCAGGGTGAGCATTTGGCTGGTGAGGTTTTGGATCAGCACCGACAGTTGGGCGATGCTCTGTTCGGCAATCTGGCGCAAATTCAGCGGCAACCGGCGATCGCTCGCCCACATGGACAGGGACTGGATCTGTTGATTGCTCGATTCGAGCCAGTCCGGCAGCCCCTCCCCCAGGGCCTGGATTTGCCCCACCAGCAGCGGCACCAGGGTCACCCCCGCCACCACCAGCAGCCCCAAACACAGCAGGCCAATGACCATCACCGACCCGAGGCGCGAAAACGGCCCCAGGGGACTGCGGTTCATCAGCCGCGTCAACCCCCGCACGGGATGGCCCAGCAGGAATGAGATCAAGGTGGCGGAGATGAAGATCGAGATTAGGGATTGGAAGTAGGCAAACAGTTGCAGCAGCAGCCAGCCGTTGAGAAACACCAGGGGCAGCAGGAGCCCCAGCAAAAAACAACGGATCAGGGTGCGGGTGGAGGTCATGGGCAGGCCCTGGGCGATCGCGGCCTAGGCGGCGAATTCGTGGGCGAAGCTTTCGCGCTTTTCAAAGTGGAATGGCCCTGCGACGGAGCCCCACACGTGTTCATCGGTGGCCGGATCGCGTCCCCGATCCCAGCTAATGAAGGTCTGTTCGGAGACGCGGAAACTGCTGTCGAGGTAGGTTTCTTTGCCTTTGCGGGTGACCATGCACTGTTTGCCCGGTTCGACGTGCCCTTCAAATTCGCTGCCGGTCCATTCGACGATGAAGTTGCAGCAGGGGAGGAATTTGAGGCGATCGCGGCTGAGGCTGGCGAGGCGATCGGTTTGGCGGGAGGCCCCGTGGAATTCCGTTTCGTCGGCGATCGCGTAATTCTCGATTTCCAGGTGGCCGTCCTTTTCGAGCAGTTTTAGGACACGCACCCGGTAGGGCTGGTTGAGCATGATGTCATAGGCTTGCTCGACGTAGAGGGCGGGGCCATCGAGCAGGTCCGCAGGCAGGGGCCGCATACACACGCGGATATGGGCGAAAAAGGGCGGATTTTCAAAGGCTTGGGCCTGGTTGCTATAGTCACCGGCCAGCCACGCGGCTAGGGTTTTGAGATCGGCGGAATGGGTCATGGGGAATCAAAAAATCAAAATAAGGATTGATGGGAAATTAAATCGCGAATCGCGGCAATGGCTGAAAAGTGGGCCATTGGACGGGATGCCTGGTAACCGCTCAGGGAAATAGACCGAAAAAACGGGTTGGATGGGCGATCGCGATCGCGGGGGGCCTATCTCCAATTCAATTTCCCATCCTAGGGCGTGTGGTCGAATCGTCCCAGATTCCGGTGAAGCCGGGGGCTGATGTCCCTTGCCCCCATCCACCGATGCGTGATGCCACAAGGGTTTCAGCTTAATTGACGATAACCCCTAGGCCGTTTGCCGCAGGGCGCTCAGGCAGTCGGTGACGGTGGCGATGACGCGATCACGATCGCCCTCGGTCAGTTCGGGGAACATGGGCAGCGACAGCACCTGATGGGCAAGGCGTTCGGCGATGGGCAGGTGGCCGGGGCGATAGTCCAGTCCCCGGAAGGCTTCTTGCAAATGGAGCGGCAGGGGATAGTACACCGCCGTGCCGATGCCGCGCTCCTGGAGGGTTTCCCGCAGGCGATCGCGCGGGGCGGGACCGGTGCCGTCGCCCACCCGGATGGTGTATTGGTTCCAGACGCTGGTGCCCCCAGCGATCGCGCGGGGTAGGGCAAAATCATCCCCCTCTAGGTGCGCAAGTCCTTGGTGGTAGTGGTCCGCGATCGCGGTGCGCCGCTGGTTCCACTCCGGCAGATGGGGCAGCTTCACGGCTAGTAAAACCGCCTGGACCGCATCGAGACGGCTGTTGATGCCCACCGTTTCGTGGTAGTAGCGCTGGCGCATCCCGTGTTCCCGCAGCATCCGCAGGTCCGCCGCCAGGGTTTCGTCCGCCGTGGTGATCGCGCCGCCGTCGCCGCAGGCCCCGAGGTTTTTGGTGGGATAGAAGCTAAAGCAGCCCAGGTGCCCCCAACTCCCCACCGGGCGATCGCCCCATTGGGCTCCGGTGGCCTGGGCGCAGTCTTCGATCACCCACAGGTGCTGGGCCTGGGCGATCGCCATCAGCCGCTCCATATCCACCGGCTGGCCGAACAGATGCACCGGCACGATCGCGCGGGTTTGGGGCGTAATGGCCTTTTCGACCGCCGTCAGGTCCAGGTTATAGGTGGCCGGATCCACCTCTACAAACACGGGGGTGGCACCGACCGCCGCGATCGTTTCCGCCGTGGCGATGAAGCTGAAGGGGGTGGTGATCACCTCATCCCCAGGGCCGATCTTGAGGGCGCGCAGGGCCAGGTAGAGGGCGTCGGTGCCGGAGTTGCAGGCGACGCAGTGGGGGCTGCCCATGGCGATCGCGAACTGGGCTTCAAACTGGGCCACCGCTGGACCGCCGATGTAGGCACCGGAGGCCAAAACCTCGAGAACGGCGGCGTTGGCGGCGGCGGCGATGGTGGGGTACTGATCCGTGAGGTTAAAGGCTGGGATGGGCTTCACGCGCGTGGTTCACCGTGACTGAGGGGCTGGGTCGGGCGGGAGGGGCGATCGCCTGTATGGTACAAAATTTTGCGTTTGCTGCGTTTCATCGGTTCGTTTCGGCATGGGGGGCGCGATCGCGGAGCCGCTGCAAAATCAAGTCGGCGGCGGCGTCGTGGGCGACGGGGGTTCCGGTGCGGTCAAAGAGCCAGGTGCCGATCGCGGGGGGGCGATCGCCGGGGGCCGTGCCGTATTTCTGGGCGTAGGCGGTGGCGCGGGCGGAGATGCGTTCCGCCAGATCCGTAAACACGATTTTGTCTAACTGGTGATCTGCCAATAGTTTCTGGGCTGCCGCGATCGTGGGGATCTCCGCCAGTTGCCGCAGCAGGGCCACCTCATCGCAGTGGCGCAGGGCCGCCGCCGTCAGGATTTCTAGCTTGCCGTCCGCCACGTGGCTAGAGGTGTTAAAAATGCCGCCCGCCAATTTAATTAATTTGCCGTGGTAGCCCAACAGCAGGATCGATCGCGCCCCCGCATCCGCCGCCGCCGCCAGCAGGGGACCGAGCCAGTTGCCCACCGACGCGATCGCGCCCGCCGGAATGCCCAAGGTTTCGGCCACGCGGCGGCCATTACTGCCAATGCAAAAGGCCACATCCCCTTCCCCCGGCGGTTGAGACGCGATCGCGGCCCGCAGTTCCTCGCAAAATTCCGCCAGCCGTTCCGGGGCCGTGTGGGCTTCCACGGTGCCCTGGGTGCCCAGAAGTGATAACCCTTCGATGACGCCGAACGCTTCATTAGAGGTGCGTTTCGCCAGCGATCGCCCCTCCGGCAAAATCAGCCGGACCGTGATGGCCCGATCGGGCGGCAGGAGCGATCGCAAATTCACCTCCAAAAGTTCGCGGGCATAGCGATAGATGGCCGGTTGCCCGTCCCCCTGGCGACCGATGCCCTCGCCCCCCTCGATCGCGATCGCCGATTCTGGCCCATCCTCGGCGAGATTGCTTAATCGCACCCAGGCCCACACGGGGGTATGGCGCGTCAGATCCAGATTTGGCCCCGGATCACTGCGGGCGATCGCCAACGCCGTGCCCTCATCCAACCGCGCCACCTGCTCCAGGGCGATCGCGGCGGTGGTGCCATCAAGCAAATCCAGGATGATCGGCTGATCGGAATCCTCACCGGTCCCGCCGAGCAGATGCCGCAGCGCCCCGCAGGCCGCCGCCGCCGCAAACACCGGCAGAATATAACCGGTTTTTTCCGCCATCTCAGGCGGCCTAGACTCTTCCATGGCCTAGGCGCGCCCCATCTGCTGTTCTACGAACTCCGCGATCGCGGGCAACCCCTCCCCCCCCTTCAGGCAGGCAAACACAAAGGGGCGATCGCCGCGCATTTTCTTCGCATCCCGATCCATCACCCCCAGATCCGCCCCCACGTGGGGAGCCAAATCGGTCTTATTAATCACCAGCAAATCCGATTTCGTAATCCCCGGCCCCCCCTTGCGCGGGATCTTATCCCCCGCCGCCACATCAATCACATAAAGGGTCAAATCCACCAGCTCCGGACTGAAGGTGGACGCCAAATTATCGCCGCCGCTCTCCACAAACAGCAGCTCCAGATCCGGGAACTGCTGCTCCAAACCCTCGATCGCCACCAAATTCATCGATGCATCTTCGCGGATGGCCGTGTGGGGACAGCCCCCCGTTTCCACGCCCACGATGCGATCACGCGGCAGGGCCTCAGAGCGCACCAAAAAATTCGCATCCTCCTGGGTGTAGATGTCATTGGTCACCACCGCGATGTCGTAGCGCGATCGCAGGGTTTTGCACAGGGCATCCACCAGGGCCGTCTTGCCGGAGCCCACGGGGCCAGCGACCCCCACCCGAAATGGTCCCACCATGGCCCGATCCCTCCTCTCCCTTGATTCCACCGTCCACACAACTATTCGCCAGGGCCTCCCCCTTGACCCTGCCTTAACCTATGGGCGATCGCCGCGCCCCGTGGCAAAATTTTAAGGACTTTTCCCGATTTCACCCCAGGAGCCAACCCCATCGATGGCCCCCTCCACGACCTCTGCGCCCAAGCCCGCCTGGGCCGGTGATGACTGGCTCTCGCGCCTGGTCAACGGTTTAATTAATATCCGCCCCCTCTATGGCCTGATGAAGTGGCAGGCGCGGCGGGTGATGATCCGCACGGCGGAGCGCAATGGCATCCCCTGGCGGGCCAATGTGCAAACCCTCCAGGGGACGATCGCGGATTTGGAGCGATCGCGCGATCGCCTGACGGATCCCAAGCTGATCTATCCCGACTATTACCTCAAACCGTTCCACGCCTATGAGGCCGGAAACCTATGCTGGCTGGCGGCCCTGGAGGCGGCGTCGGCAACCCAGGTGGTGGGCCTGCGGGCCTGGAAGGGGGAACCGCTCCAGGGGACCGAGGGGGAGGAAAAACTCCGGCGCGGTTTCCATGAGGCCCTCGCGCCCCATCTGGAGGCCCACGGCGGGCCGATCGCGCGGGTGCTGGATGTGGGCTGTTCCGTGGGCCTGTCCACGCGATCGCTCCATGGCTATCTCACGGACCGTCAAGGCACGGCTCCGACGACCTTTGGCCTAGATCTGTCGCCCCACATGCTGGCGGTGGCTGAGGCGCTGGACCGCGATCGCGCGATCGCCCGGTGGATCCACAGCACCGCCGAAGCCATGCCCTTCTCCACCGGTCATTTTGATTTAGTTGCCCTGCAATTTATTGTCCACGAACTGCCCCAGCGGGCCACCCGAGCGATTCTGGCGGAGGCGTTTCGGGTGCTGCGTCCCGGCGGCATTTTGGCCATCACCGACAACAATCCCAAATCACCGGTCATTCAAAACCTGCCCCCGGCCCTGTTTGTGCTGATGAAAAGCACGGAACCCTGGAGCGACGAGTTTTATACCCTGGACATGGAAGGGGCGATCGCGGAGGCCGGGTTTGAGCTGCGATCGGTGGTGCCCAGCGATCCGCGCCACCGGGCCTTAGTCGCGGTCAAACCCGCCGCCTAAGTTCTCACTACTCCAACGGCATCAGTAGGGATTTTTCCAACTCCGCCGCGATCGCCCGACTCGCGGGCATTGCCGCCTGGATGCACTCCACCAAAAACTGGTTATCGCGATAGAACCGGGCCAGGGTCCAGCGTTCATCATCATCCAGCGTCCAATCCCAGCCCAACTGCCGGTGCAGCGCCAGACATTGGCGGAAGCGATCGCCCCAGGCTGCCCCCTCCCGTCGCCACCAGTCCAGCAGCGCCTCGCGGCCCCCATCCAGCGGCGGCAACTGTTCCCGCAGGGTCGCCAAATCCGCCGCAAATTCCGGACTCAGGGTCAACTGCCGGTCAAAATCCAGCAGCATCCCGAACGACACCAAAGATTTCACGTCCGGGTGCTCAATGGTGGCATCGCAGGCCGTCAGCACCCGCGCCACCGCCAAATCCAATTTCAACGGGGCCGGGAGGGTTTGCCCCAAACTCGGATCCAGGGCGATCGCCAAATTCATATCCCGCGTCTGGAACAGGGTGAGGTAAAAACTGCGCACCGCCGCCGGGGACACCCCCCCAAGGCCCTCCTGGACCGCCGCCGCCTGCTTCCGGGCGATCGCCCCCAGGATCCCCTGCAAAAACCCATGGCGCTCAATCACCCCATCAAGCTGCCCCTTCAACTGCTGCAACAGCACCTGGGGACGCGGCAGCATCTCCGACACCAGCAAAATTGTCTCCCGCCAGCGGGGCTCCGAAAACCGCTTCACCAGCCGCTGAATGGTCGGATCATCCCCCTGGGGCGTCGCCGTGGCCACCAGTTGGCGGGCCGTCAGATATTCCTGGAACGTCAGGTGCGAAAAGGAATACACATCCCGCGCCTGCTCCACCAGCAGCCCATGCTGCAACTCCAGACTTTTTAAAATTTGCTCACTCTGGAGCCACAGGGCTTCCCAATTTTCCTCCTCCGGCACTAGCCCCGACAGCACTAGCCGATCCGCGATCGCGGAAATCGCCTCATTCTTCTCAAAAAAGCAATTGCCCGCCTCAAAATTCGTCGCCGCAATACTGCACAGCAGGCCAATCTTGTCCGCCAGCTCCAGTTCCAGCTCGCCGCCCCCATCCCGCTGAATGCCCCTAGCGCTATCCCAACGCACCAGCAGCAGATCGAGCCCCGCCTGGTAGAGCTTGGAGCGCTTCGTGGGGAAGGTCGATCGCGCCTGAAACACCGAACAGACCAAACACAGCAGAATCGGCGTCTTGACCAGCTCGCGGATCGAATAATTCTCCCGCTGCTGAAGCCGGTCCAAAAACTCCGCCGCCCGCGCCGCCCCCCCCTGACCATCGAGGGCCGTGAACCATTGCCGCGCAAAGGTTTCCACCTGGGGCCACGCAAAATCCGCCAGCTCCAGATAGGCAAACCCCCGAAAGCGCACCCCATCCGCCGCCAGCCGACAGGTGAGCACCATCGGCGCGCCGTAGTAGGTCTCCGAAAAGGTTTGGATCGCCTGCACCACCACATCGGTACTGTCGGCGGGCACCTCATCGAGGCCATCGAGCAGCACCACCATCTGGCCCCGCTGCAACAGGAGCGAAATTTCCTCGCGCCCCAGGCCCGTCCCCTGCCACTGGTCACAGATGGGGTCGAGCAACTCCACCGCCCCCCCTTCCTCAATGCGGGCGGCCCAGTGGCGCAGTTCCACGAAGGCGGGTAGGGTGCCCGGTCGAAAGCGCCCCGCGAGGCATTCGATCGCCACATGCTGCAATAGGGTGGTTTTGCCGGAGCCCGGTCGCCCCAGGACCGCCACCCGTTCCCGCTCCGCGATCGCGGTGGCCGCAGGCACCAGTTGCGGTGTCCCTGGCCCTTCTCGTCCCCAGCGGCCCGATCGCCCCATCTCCAGATCCGCCACCTCCAGCCACCGCTGACGGCTCAGTTCCAGGGACACAAACGGGGGCGTATAAATCGCCGACAGGGCCAGGGGCTGGGACGCCTCTAGGGGAGCCTGCACCACCCCACATTGGGCTTCGATGCGTTCCCGCAGCCGCGATCGCAGGGCCTCTAGATCAAACGTCCGTCCCGCCAACGGGGACAGGGCCGGGGTGATTTGCACCTGTTCCGGCGGCGGCGCTAGGGAGGGCAGATCCGCCACCTCCTGCCAGTCGAGCCCCAGGCGGAAGCAAATTTCCAGGAAGATATAGCGCTCAATGGGCCGCCCCGTGAAAAATTTCCAGATGGATTGCCGAGTGCTCAGCCCCACCTCGGCGGCCAGGTATTCCTGGGTCCAGCCGGTTCTTTCAAAGGCTCGCTTCGCGTGGAGGATGCCCTCGGGTGTGGCTTTTAGCGATCGTTTGCCCATAGTTTTTTGGCGCAGCAGTGGCAATGGCCCCGGTGGTGGGGGAGGAGATTACCAAGGATCTTGGCAATCTGGCCCTTTTCCATTTAAGGGGGGACGGTCGGATTTTGGGGAGATTTTTTTCGGTTTGGCCGCTGGGGGCGGCGATCCCCCTGGCTTTTGGGGAACAATGGTTGGATGGGTGGGCCGCTGCCCCTGGGGGATGGGTGAGGGAACGATTATACGGGGGGCGATCGCGGCGGCAGGGGCGAGGGTGCCAGGGGCACAGGTGTCAGGGGCACGGGCCAGCGCTAGGATGGGAAACAGCTAAAAAAATTCCAAATGAATTAAGGATCAAGCGAACGGGACCGGGATCCGGGATCCATGGGGGCGATTGGGGGATGGGCGGGGACGGGGCGGACCGATCGCACGGGTGACTGGGAAAGTTTGACCCCTAGGGCGTTGCCTGCGGCATGGTTCCCCAGGGGATTTTGCAGCGTTGTGGCCCCCTTCGGTGTGGATGCCGGGGGGGTGGGGGAAGTGAGGCATGGGGCTGTTGGAATGGCTGATCCTAAATGATGCGCGAGGTTGATACGGTCCATGGTGTTTCAGTTTGAAAATCGCGATCGCGCGATCGTTGACCCATCCCTGCCCCTGCCGATTCTGGTGGCGGCCCTCGATGGGGTGCGGGAGGCCGTGGTGATCTGTGACGCCCAGGGGCGGGTGCGGTGGTGCAACCGGGCCTTTGGGCAACAGTGCCACCGCGATCGCCCTGCCCTGGTGGGGGTTGCCATTGATGATCTGCTGCACTGCGTGAATGGCCAGGGCCAGCGCCTCGGGACCGGTCCCCTGTGGGCGGCGGTGCGATCGCGCTCCACCGGCACCGGACGGGTTCACCCGAATTGGACCCAGCCCGCCGCCCCCTGGATGATGACCTGGACCCGCCCCCTGGCCTCAGCGGGGTTGGTGGTGCTCCACCTCTGGACCGATGGGGAACGGATGGCCTGCCCCCGGGAACAGGCGGGGGTGCCCCTCCCAATACTGCGATCAGGGGCCGGGGAGGGGCGCGAACTGCGCAGCAAGGCCCAGCCTCCCCCTGGGCACCAGGCCCCCGATCCGGCCCCCAACACCGCGCCCTTGGCCCCCCGGCCCACACTCCACCAACCCACCAGCGGCCCTGGCTTCCCCCTGCGGGTGCTGCTGGCGGAGGATAACCGGGTGAATCAACAGGTGGCGCGGCTGATGTTGCAGCGGCTGGGCTATGAGGCCACGGTGGTTGACGATGGCCTCGCGGCGCTCCAGACCGTGGAGCGGGACCATTACGATTTGATTTTGATGGATGTGGAAATGCCGCGCATGGATGGGCTCACCGCCGCCCGGACCATTGTGCAACGGCATCGGTGGTCTAGGCTGTCCTCCGCATCCCCTGAAGCGCGGGGGGGCCGATCGCCCTATATTGTGGCCCTGACGGCCTATGCCATGCCCGGCGATCGCGATCGCTGCCTGGAGGCGGGCATGGATGACTACATCACCAAACCCCTGCGGGAGGAGACCCTGATGGCGGTCCTGGCCCAGGCGGCCCAGCGGGCGGCGGCGGCAGCAGCGGCAGCCCCGGATCCGGCAGCCCCCCCAACGCCCACCCCCCAGGGACCAAGCCAGCCCCATCCGGCGGGAACCTCGGCGATGGCCGCCGCGATCGCGGACCTCGAGCAGCATCCGATCCTGGATGTCGCCGTCATTGGCGATCTCAAACGCATGGCCGGTCAGCGGGCCGCCGCCCTCCTGGCCACCATCACCCAGCAGTACGGCGAAGACAGCCCCAAACGCCTCGATGAGGTAACCATCGCGATCGCCCACCGGGACAGCGAACGCCTCCGCAAAGCCGCCCACAACCTGCGATCGAGCAGCGCCAACCTGGGGGCCTTGCGCCTCGCCGCGATCGCCGAACTGGTGGAAAACCACGCCCGCCAGGGAAAAACCTCCGAGATTGATGACCTCCTACCCAAACTGCGAGAGGAGTATGAGAAGGTGATGGAGCGATTGCCACTAGCGATTGAGGAATGAGCCAGCCAGACGCCCGATCCCCAGACCCAGCCCCCCCTGAAGCGCCCCCCCTCGTCCTGATCGTTGACGACGATCGCTCCATGCGCATGTTGTTGGCCCTGGCGATGGAAGAGGAGGGCTACCACACCCTCGAAGCCAGGGACGGAGAGCAGGGCCTTGAGGAGTTTCAGCGCAGCCGCCCGGACATGATTTTGCTCGATGCGGTGATGCCGGGAATGGACGGCATTGAATGCTGCCGCCAGCTCCGCACCATGCCGGGGGGCGATCGCGTGCCCATTTTGATTGTGACGGTCCTCGACGATCGCGAGTCGGTTGATCGCGCCTTCGAGGCGGGGGCCACGGACTACATCACCAAACCGATCTACTGGCCGGTGCTCTGTCAGCGGGTGCGGCGGCTGCTGGAGGCCAACCAATCCCAGGCCAAGGTCCGCCGCACGGGGGAACAGATTGAAGCCTTGCAGTCCTGGGCGGCGGTGGTGGAAGCCCTAGGCAAGCTGCTGGCGGACCAGGCGGATCCGGTGAATTCTAGCGGCGATTGCCCCTGTTCCCCCCCGGTGCGGGCGGTTTCCATCGAGGCCCTGGTGCCGATCCTGACGATCGCGCGGGCGGCCTTTGGGGCGCAGGGGCTGGGGGTGGTGTATTGGGGGGCGGCGCGATCGCCCGAGGGACGCTGGATTGACGATGGCCAAACCCCCGCTCCCCCCCTCGGTGCCCTGGCCGCCGCCGCGATCGCCTGGCCCCTGGCGGACCATCCCCAACCCCGGATTTTGACCTGGCCCCCGCCCTTCCCCGCCGCCCAAACCCTCCTGCGGGCCTGCCAGGGGGAACAGGTGGCGATCGCCCCCCTCGGAGCCTGGGGGCTGCTGGTGGCCCGCCTGCCGGAGACGGCCCGGTGGACCCCTGATGGGCTCCTGGGCCGGTGGCAAACCCTCAGCCACCTGTTGAGCTATGCCCTTGGAGCCCCGAGGCCAGGGCCAAACGCCCCCCCGAGCGCCCCCCCCGGCCCAGGGGCTCCCTGTCCGTCCCCCCCGACGGAAGCCCCCTGTCCCTAGTGCTGTTTGCTGTCCTAACCCTGTCGCCCCGATCGCGGATCGTCGGGTGTCCACCGCCGTGCCACTGAACTTTTCCCTCGGACCGATCCAGGCCATGCTGACCCAATTTGGCCTGCGGATCCTCGCCGCGATCGCGATCGCCACCCTGGGCCTGTGGGGGGCGCGGGTGGTCCGCCAAGCGGTCCGCCGCATGATGGGCCAGCGCCACCTAGATGTCACCCTGGTGGCCTTCGCTGGCAACCTGGCCTATGTGGGCATCATCGCCTTCAGCGCGATCGCGGCCCTGGGGCAGGTGGGCGTTGACACCGCCTCAATTTTGACCGTCCTGGGGGCGGCGGGCCTCGCGATCGGCCTTGCCCTCCAGGGATCCCTCTCCAACTTCGCCGCCGGTATTTTGCTGGTGCTCTTTCGCCCCTTCAAGGTAGGGGATTTTATTGAAGGGGCCGGTGCCAGCGGCTATGTGGTCGAAATCCAATTCCTCTCCACCCTCGTCCGCACCCGCCAAAATAAACTCGCCATCATCCCCAATAGCGAACTGGTGGAGGGCAAAATCATCAACCACTCCACCGAGCCCTATATCCGCGTGGATGTGACGATTTCCGTGGACGGCCGTGAGGGGGCCAAGCGGGTGCATCGGGTGCTCCTGGAGGAGGTGCAGCGCCGTCCCTTGGTGCTGGCGGATCCGCCGCCGACGGTGGGGCTCATGGCCCTAGGGGAAGGGGCGATGCAATTTATGGTGCAGGCGTGGGTGGCGACCCCCAACCACTATTGGGTGGTGCATTTTGCCCTCAATGAGGCCATCAAGGAACGGTTTGATCGCGAGGGTATCCGCCTGCCGGAGCCGCCCCTGACGGAGATGGCCGAGGCGATTCGGGAGGCGCTCCACGATGGACCGACCGACGGCGCGGCGGATGAGGGAGCTGCTAAGGGGGATGCCGAGGGGGAGGGGGATGTCGGGGACGATCGCCCGGAGCCGGAGTCCGGGGCGGCCCTGGGGGCGGTGGCTAATCTGGGGGTGGGGGGCGATCGCGTGGGCAGTGATCCCCAGGGGGATGGGGCTGATGCTGGCGCTGGCGCTGACGCTGGGTGAGGGAATCTAGGGCGGCTCGGCGGCCATCACTAGGGCGCTGTTGACGCCGCCAAAGCCAAAGGCCAGGGTCAGGGCCGCCGCGATCGCCCTGGGGCGGGCGGTGGTGATCAGGTCCAGGGGGGGAAAGGCTGACTGGCCCAGGCCAACGCAGGGGGGTAACACCTGCCGGTGCAGGGCCAAGAGGGTCAGGGCTGCGCCGATCGCGCCGGAGGCCCCGAGGGTATGGCCCGTGGCCCCTTTGGTGGAACTGGCGGGGATGCCGTCGGGCCAGCGGGTTTGGATCAGGTGCGCCTCGCGGGCGTCGTTGAGGGCGGTGCCGGTGCCGTGGGCGTGGACATAGCCGATCGCGGTGGGGCCTAGGATGGCTTCAGATCGGGCGATCGCCAAATCCATCGCCCGCTGCGCTGCCTTGAGATCTAGCCCCGGAGCCACCGATCGCTCCGCATCCACCGTGCTGCCGCTGCCCAGGATCGTGCCGTAAATTCTGGCCCCGCGCGCGATCGCCGCCTCCCGGCCCTCCAGGAGCAGCAGCGCCCCCCCCTCCCCCAGGGCAAAGCCATCGCGATCGCGGTCAAAGGGCCGCAGGCCAGACGGGCTCAGGGCTCCCATTTTCAAAAAACCCGCGATCGTCAGGGGGGTAATCGGCGCTTCAATGGCCCCGGCGATCACCCCGTCACAGTGGCCCGATCGCACCAGGTCGGCCCCCTGGGCGATCGCCACGAGGCCCGTTGCGCAGGCGGCCATGGGGGCGATCGCCGGTCCCGAGGTGCCACAGGCCGCCGCGATCGCCGCCGCCACGGACCCCGGCCAAACCAAGGGCCAAGATTTTGGGGAACCACCCCCCTTAGTCCCCTCGCATCGCCAGCGCTCCAGATTTCCTTGAAAACTGCGGCTAGACCCCACCGCCACCCCCCAGCGATCGCCCAGGGGGGCCGTCAGGCCAGCATCCTCCAGCACCGCCGCCCCCAGCCGCCCCGTCAGGGTGAGGAGGTCCACCGGCCCCGACGGATCCAGCAATCCCAACGGCAGCGGCGGCAAGTCCCCAAAGGGTTGCGCCCGAACCAGGCCCGATTTCCCCCGGAGCAGTTGCCCCCAGGTGGCCTCGCGATCGCTCAGCGCCGTCGCCAGGGCAATCCCCGTCACCACCACCGCCTCTGGTCCCATGGATCCCGCGATCGCAACGCCGCCCGATCCTAGGGTTGCGGCGTTTCCGGCGAGGCCGGTGTGCCATCGGGCATTTCATCCGACGGGCTATCCGGCGTCCCGTCGGGCGCATCTTCCGCCGTGGAACCCGCCCCCGTCAGGTTTTCGAGGCCGCTAACCACCGTGGCCCGCACAATGCGATCGCCCTGCTGGATGCTATCAACCACATCGAGCCCCTCGGTCACATAGCCAAAGACCGCGTAGCTGCCATCGAGCATCGGCAAATCCGACAGGGCGAAATAGAACTGGGCCGACGCCGAATCGGGAGCGGGCGATCGCGCCATGGCCACCGCCCCCCGCAGGTGCTTCAGGGCCGGTTCCACGGACCCCAGGCCCGCCATCTCAAAGGTGGCCCCATAGACCGGCTTCGGCTCCCCCGCCGGCAGAATTTCCAGGGGGATCAGGCGCGGCTGCTGGGTCTGCGGCTCAATGAAACTGCCCATCCCCAACTGGGACAGGGGCACCTTCGGATCCTTGCTCTGGGGATCGCCCCCCTGCACCACAAAGGGCGACGGCTCCCGCACCACCCGATGGAACGAGGTGCCGTCATAGACGCCCCGCTGCACCAGATCCACAAAATTTCCCGCCGTGAGGGGAGCCTTTTCGCCATCGAGCTGCATTTCAATGGTGCGGGGCGGATCCGCCTCCGGTGCCCCTTCGGATTTCACCTCCAGGCGCACGGTCGCAGGCCCTGTCAGTTGCGGCAACCCCCGATAGGCCGGGTCCAACTCATCCGGCGCAACGGCGGCGGGGGCTCCGGTCTCGGGGGCCGTTGATCCCGATGGGGGGGAAGCGGTTTGGGGGGCTCCGCCACACCCCGCGATCGCGATTACCAGCGCCATCACAACGCCCAAGCGCCAGCCCAATCCCTGCATGATGATCCTCAAAATTCCAAAAACGTCCAAGGTGTTCCACCTTAGCCACAGTAACGGGTGCCATGCCGGTTTCAGGGGCTGCGGTGGCCGATTGCTAGGGCTCTAAAAAAACGCGACGACGCCCCCTACAGGCCCTCCAGGGGCACCCCCAGGAAGCGGGCCAGGTCTGCCCCCTGGGCCTCCAGTTCCGCCAGGGGCATGGGCTGGCCCACCCGCGTCAGGGGCAGGTCACCGCGCCCCTTGACCCGCAGATATAAGGCTCGTTTGGGGTTGAGCCCTTCCTTAATTTGCACGCGCACCGCGATCGCATCGCCGATGGGATAGACCAGCTCCACCCGCCGATTTTTGCCGGGATAGCCCTGGCGGTAGATCGTGATCTTCTTGGTCTGGCGGTTGAACTCGTTGTAGCCCCAGCCCAAATCCCAAACCACCGTCAGCCACAGGTACGTCGCCAGCAGGAGACCCGCCGTGCCATAGAGCCCCATCACCAGCCCCTGGGGCACAAACCGCAACTGGGTCGCATCCGACACCAGCAGCAGATTGATTCCGAAATAGCTCGATAGGCCCGAGAGCAAAAAGCCCGTTGCCCCCAGGGTCACCACCGACGCCCAAAGGTAGTTGCTCCACCGGCGGGAGCCTACGATTTCCTGGCGCAACACCTGATCTGAACTCGAAGGGGCCGAAACAGTCATCTCAAATCCTCAGTGCCTTTCTCTGGATTTTGGTTTGATGGTTGTTTTTTAAACCGGATGCCCCCGGCTTGGCGGCTAGGGGCAGCCCTCAATCCTCAACCATGCTAGACCGCCCAGGCCCCCTGCGATCGCGCGACCCCTGACCCACCAGGGCGGATCCCCGATCCCCGCCCCCAGGGGCCGCTAATCTGAAAACAATCTAAAAATTTTGCAGAAATCCTTGGCCCCGCTGGGGCTCTCCGCGATCGCCGCGATCGCGAAAATGAGAAGCCATGTATCGGAATGTAAGGCTTTATCATCTACTATCATGGTCTTCATCTACCCGCGATCGCCCGCCTAGCGACTCAAACCTCAACCAAGTCAAGGTCGAGCCCTGTGCCCTAACGGGCGAATATGGTAGGTTAAGAAAAATTAATTGTCGGTTTTCCACCCTTGGAAGACTGGCAAGCAAGCGCCCCCACCGAACCCCGGTGGACGCTGCACTTATTAATCGAGGATTGAAACGAGAGGATCCGATTAATGACCATCGCAGTTGGACGCGCGAGCGCAGAGCGGGGATGGTTCGACGTCCTCGACGACTGGCTCAAACGCGACCGCTTTGTGTTTGTGGGCTGGTCCGGCCTGCTGCTGTTCCCCTGCGCCTACCTGGCGGTTGGGGGCTGGCTGACGGGGACCACCTTCGTGTCGTCGTGGTACACCCACGGCCTCGCCTCCTCCTACCTGGAGGGTTGCAACTTTCTGACCGTCGCCGTCTCCACCCCCGCCAACAGCCTGGGCCACTCCCTGCTGCTGCTGTGGGGTCCTGAGGCCCAGGGGGACTTCGTCCGCTGGTGCCAACTGGGGGGCCTGTGGAACTTCGTGGCGCTGCACGGAGCCTTCGGCCTGATCGGCTTCATGCTGCGTCAGTTTGAAATTGCGCGCCTGGTGGGCATCCGTCCGTACAACGCGATCGCCTTCTCCGGCCCGATCGCCGTGTTCGTGTCCGTGTTCCTGATGTACCCCTTGGGTCAATCGGGCTGGTTCTTCGCCCCCAGCTTCGGCGTCGCATCGATCTTCCGATTCCTGCTGTTCCTGCAAGGGTTCCACAACTGGACCCTGAACCCGTTCCACATGATGGGCGTGGCTGGGATTCTGGGCGGTGCCCTGCTGTGCGCCATCCACGGAGCAACGGTGGAGAACACCCTGTTCCAAGATGGTGACAAAGCGAACACGTTTGGAGCGTTTGAACCGACCCAAGCGGAAGAGACCTATTCCATGGTGACGGCGAACCGTTTCTGGTCGCAGATCTTCGGGATTGCGTTTTCGAACAAGCGCTGGCTGCACTTTTTCATGCTGTTCGTGCCGGTGACGGGGCTGTGGATGAGCTCCGTGGGCATTGTGGGTCTGGCGCTGAACTTGCGTGCCTATGACTTCACGTCGCAGGAGATCCGTGCGGCTGAGGATCCTGAATTCGAGACGTTCTACACGAAGAACATCCTGCTGAACGAGGGCATCCGTGCGTGGATGGCTCCGCAGGATCAACCCCACGAAAAATTCGCATTCCCTGAGGAGGTTCTGCCCCGTGGAAACGCCCTTTAATAGCGCAATGGTGGTGGGCGGTCGCGACCAGGAATCCACTGGATTCGCCTGGTGGGCCGGTAATGCTCGCCTGATCAACCTGTCCGGTAAGCTGCTCGGTGCCCACGTGGCCCACGCTGGCTTGATCGTGTTCTGGGCCGGTGCGATGACGTTGTTTGAACTGTCGCACTTCATCCCCGAGAAGCCCATGTACGAGCAGGGCTTCATCCTGCTGCCCCACCTGGCGACGCTGGGTTTGGGCGTTGGCCCCGGTGGTGAAGTGGTGGATACGTTCCCCTACTTCGTTGCGGGTGTGCTGCACCTGATTTCTTCGGCGGTGCTGGGCCTCGGTGGTATCTACCACGCGGTGCGCGGTCCTGAGACCCTGGAAGAGTATTCGTCCTTCTTTGGCTATGACTGGAAGGACAAGAACCAGATGACGAACATCATCGGCTATCACCTGATCCTGCTGGGTTGCGGTGCGCTGCTGCTGGTGTTTAAGGCGATGTTCTTTGGCGGTGTGTATGACACCTGGGCCCCCGGTGGTGGGGATGTGCGGGTGATTACGAATCCGACGTTGAACCCGGCGACGATTTTTGGCTACCTGCTGAAGGCTCCCTTCGGTGGTGAGGGCTGGATCATCTCCGTGAACAACATGGAGGACATCATCGGTGGCCATATCTGGATTGGCCTGATCTGCATTTCCGGTGGGATTTGGCACATTCTGACCAAGCCGTTTGGCTGGGCGCGTCGTGCGCTGATCTGGTCGGGTGAGGCTTATCTGTCCTACAGCCTTGGGGCGCTGTCCCTGATGGGCTTCATCGCTTCGGTGATGGTGTGGTACAACAACACGGCTTATCCGAGCGAGTTCTACGGTCCTACGGGTCCTGAGGCTTCCCAGGCGCAGGCGCTGACGTTCCTGGTGCGTGACCAGCGTTTGGGTGCGAACGTGGGTTCTGCCCAAGGTCCGACGGGTCTGGGTAAGTATCTGATGCGATCGCCGTCGGGTGAGATCATCTTCGGTGGTGAGACGATGCGCTTCTGGGATTTCCAAGGCCCTTGGCTGGAGCCCCTGCGCGGTCCGAATGGTTTGGATCTGAGCAAGATCAAGAATGATATTCAGCCTTGGCAAGCGCGCCGGGCGGCTGAGTATATGACCCATGCGCCTCTGGGTTCGCTGAACTCGGTGGGTGGGGTTGCGACGGAGATCAACTCGTTTAACTACGTGTCTCCTCGTGCTTGGTTGGCGACGTCCCACTTCGTGCTGGCGTTCTTCTTCTTGATTGGTCACCTGTGGCATGCGGGTCGCGCCCGTGCGGCGGTGGCTGGTTTCGAGAAGGGCATCAACCGCGAACTGGAGCCGGTGCTGACGATGCCGGATCTCGACTAGGTTTATTGGCTTTGGCTGATGCCTTGAGCTGAGACTTTAGCTTGAGTTGATGGGAGGCCCTCGCGATCGCGGGGGCCTCTTGTTTTTGGGTTTGTTTTTGGGGGCCAGGAATGACGGGGCTGGGGATTTTGCGGCGATCGCGGCGGCTGGCGGATCGGGTGGCGCGGGTTTTGGCGGGGGCGGGGGGTGATTGGGTGGAGCTGCTGCCCCGGCTCTATGGCTGGAGCGATCGGGCGACGGCTCGGGCGATTGAACGGGTTTCGGGGGAGGGGCAGGCGATCGCGTGTGGGGCCGGGTGCAGTAGCTGTTGCCATTTGGCGGTGCCGGTGTCGGTGCCGGAGGCGATCGCCCTGGCGGAGGCTTTAGAAAATTTGGAACCGGAACGGCGCGATCGCATCACGGCCCGCGTCATGGCCGTCGGGAAACGGCTGGCGGAACAGCCGGGGGTGAATCGATTTACGGAAGCGTTGCCCTGCGGCTTTCTCGATGAAGGGGTTTGCTCGGTTTATGGGGTTCGGCCCTTCGCCTGTCGCGGGCACCACGGCCAAACCCGCAGCGGCTGCGAGGCGATCTGGCAAACGGGCCGATGGCAGGGGCGCTCGATCATGGCCGTCGATTGGGTTGCCCATGCGATCGCGGCGGGCCTCCAAACTACCCTTCAGCGGCGGCGGCTTGATGGGCAACTCTACGAACTCAATGGGGCCGTCGCCGCCGTTCTGCAACCGGAACCGCGCGATCACTGGCAGCGGGGCGATCGCCTCCCCCTGGCTCCCCTCACCCCCGACCAGATCCAGGGCGATCGCGGGGCCGAAAGGTCGCATAATGGACCGGCTTAGGCAATCGGAGGTGGCGGCAATGGCAGCAGCAGACGCAATGGCGGGCGACAACGGACAACTGGATCCCCTCAACCCCATGGATCCTGGAACGGATTTCGCCCCCGACTGGGCCATGGATGCGGACCCCAGCGACGACGCCAGCGGCGACCCCAGCGACGACGATACTTCCCAGGAACGCCCCCCCCTGCGGCTCGATCAAGCGGACCTCGAACCCATGGGCGACCTCAACCTCAACGTCCCCGACCCGGACGACGATCGCATCCACGACGCCGACTTCCGCCACCAAATCGAACTGGCGTGGCAAGTGTGCGATCGCTTCGACCTGCAAACGGAAATCTGGCGCGGGCGGATTCTGCGGGCCATCCGCGATCGCGAAAAAAAACGCGGCGACGGACGCGGCACCGGCTTTCTGAACTGGCTCAAGGATCGGGAAATCAGCAAAAGCCAAGCCTACAAACTCATCGAACTCGCCGACAGCGCCGACGTGCTCCTGGCCCGCAACGACCTGTCCCCCACCGCCATGAACCGCTTTAGCAAACAAGCCTTCGTGGAAACCGCCAAAGCCCCCGTCGAAGTCCAGCACCTCGTCGTCGATGTCGCCAGCGGGGGCGATCGCGTCCGCCGCCAAACCGTCCGCCAACTGAGCGACGAATGGGCCGCGATGACCTCCGACCTGCTGCCCGAAAACATCCGCGCCAAAGCCGCCGACCACACCCTCCCCCCCCGCTACCTCGCCCCCCTCGTGCGGGAACTGGAAAAACTCCCCGAAGTCCACCAAAGCGCCCTGCGCGACGAAGTGGAAGAAACCCCCGACACCGACACCGTTAAACAGGCCACCGCCCAGGCCCGCTACCTCGCCAAATATCTCGACGCCGCCACCCAGGTACGCGCCCTCGACCCCAGCGGCGGCCCCCTCGATCTGGAACTCGCCCTCGAAGAAGCCCTGCGGATCGGAGCCCTCAACGTCGCCGCCGACCTCGTGGCCCAGGCCACCCAACTGGAACAGGCCATCACCAAAGTCTACGGCAGTTGGAAAAGGATCCGCGACCTGGCCGATCGCCTCTACGTCGAAAGCGGCTCCAGCACCCCCCACCTGCGGCACCTGATCAGCCAACTGCAACGGCTCTCGGGCGATCAGGTCGAAGTGCCCCTCGCGGGCGGCGGCGATCGCACCATCCGCGTCCAAATCCTCGAACTCCTAGAAAACGATCCCGACGCCGACCCCACCCCAGAACCCCCCAACCAACCCCCGTCAACGGCCAATCTCAGCCCGTTTTAGGCCCGATTCAGCCCAATCCTTCCCCCAGTCCCATTAGAATTCCTGCTCAAATTGCCCCCAACCCATGAGTGGATTTTAAAAACAAATCTGTTGCAAAACTCCCCCACCCGCCCCCGCTGGCCCCGTCAACCGCCCAAAAGTCCCCGTAGCTGGGGCTTCAGTCCCCCCGGTCTGGGCCATCGCCCCCCATGGATCAGAACCGGTTGCCCGCGATCGCGCCCCCCCCGCCCCGCCGCCGCGCCCCCAGGGAAACGGGCGGCAATGGTAGAATCTGGGTATTTGTTTCCCGGCCGCAACCCGGCCCCAGCTCGCACGGTGGTTCTCAGCCGACTCGTGCCGCGATCATCGCAGGGGAGCCGCCGCCCAAGCATCGTCTAAACGCCGTGCGGGCACTCCCCGAGCAACCGGTGGCAGCCAGGGTAAGCGCGGCGCATCCCGCTGTGACCCATCCCCTCGGCTGCTTCGTCCATCCCCCGATTCATCGCTCACCAGGAGACGCAAGACCTATGCCGCAGCTTGAGGCGACCTTAGAACTCAACTACCGCAGCGAAGCCTATAGGGATGCCTACAGTCGCATCAATGCCATCGTGATCGAAGGTGAACAGGAAGCGACGGACAACTACATCCGCCTAGGGGAAATGCTGCCCGAGCATCAGGAGGAACTCCACAGGCTGTCTCGGATGGAAGCGCGCCACAAGAAAGGGTTCATGGCCTGCGGTCGTAACCTGGAGGTGTCGCCGGATATGGACTTCGCCCGTGAGTATTTTGCGGGGCTCCACGGCAATTTCCAAAAGGCGGCCGAGACGGGCAATGTGGTGGCCTGTCTGCTGATCCAGGCGCTGATCATCGAAGCCTTCGCGATCGCGGCCTACAACATCTACATCCCCGTCGCCGACGACTTCGCCCGCAAGATCACCGAAGGGGTGGTCAAGGACGAGTACAGCCACCTGAACTTCGGCGAAGAATGGCTCAAGGCCCACTTTGAGGAGTCCAAGGACGCCCTAGAAGCCGCCAACCGCGAAAACCTGCCCCTCGTCTGGAAGATGCTCAACCAGGTGGAGAATGACGCGGCGGAACTGGGCATGGAGAAAGAAGCCCTCGTCGAAGACTTCATGATCCAGTACGGCGAAGCCCTCAGCAATATCGGCTTCAACACCCGCGAGATCATGCGCATGTCCGCCATGGGCCTCGCGGCCTAGGGTCGTTCGGGCCAAACGGGCCTTGGGGCCGCTGTCGCATCGGCGGCGCAGGGCGGGGCAAGTACGGGCAACGGAAGCCTAGATTTGTCTCCCCCAGGGGCGATCGCGCCCCCCTAGCCCCATCCCCCCCGGCCCCCGTTCCCCCAGCGCCTTCCCTTGACTCATTTCCCGTTCCCCATCCATCCGCTCTCCTTGAGGTCGTCTAAACAGCATGTTCGGTTTGATTGGTCACTCCCCGAGCTTGACCCAGGCACACATCGCGGCACGGGAACTGGGCTTTCCGGAATATGCGGATCGCGACCTGGAATTTTGGTGCAGCGCCCCCCCGCAAATTGCCGACACGGTTCGCCTGACCAGCTTGACGGGCGAAACCATCGAGGGTCGATACATCGACTCGTGCTTTCTGCCGGAAATGCTGATGAACAATCGCGGCAAAACCGCCGTGCGCAAAATCCTCAACGCCATGGCCCATGCCCAGAAATACGGCATTCAGACCACGGCATTGGGCGGTTTTTCGTCGATTGTCTTTGAAAATTTCAAGCTCTATCAGATGCGCCAGGTGCGCAATGTGCAGCTTGAGTTTGAGCGGTTCACCACCGGTAATACCCACACGGCCTACATCATCTGTCGTCAGGTGGAACTGATGGCGGAGCGGCTCAATCTGGATTTGGGGCGCTCCACCGTGGCGGTGGTGGGGGCCACGGGCGACATTGGCAGCGCCGTATGCCGCTGGCTGAGCACCAAGCTGGATGTGCAGGATTTGCTGCTGGTGGCCCGTCAGCAGGATCGCCTAGAGGCCCTGGCGGGGGAGTTGGGGCGCGGCAAGGTGTTGCCCATGGAGGAGGCGCTGCCCCTGGCGGATGTGATCGTGTGGGTGGCGAGTATGCCCAAGGGCGTTGAGATTGACGCGGATGGCCTCAAAAAGCCCTGTTTGATCGTCGATGGGGGCTACCCGAAGAATTTGGGCACCCGCATTCAGCATCCGGAGATTCATATCCTCAGCGGCGGCATTGTCGAGCACGCGATCGGCATTGAGTCGAAGATCATGCGGATCATTGGCATGGCGGAGCCCGCGCGGCAGGTGTTTGCCTGCTTTGCGGAATCGATGCTGCTGGAGTTTGAGAAGTGGTACACCAATTTTTCCTGGAGCCGTAACCAGATCACCGTGGCCAAGATGGAGCAGATCGGGCAGGCGTCCGTGAAGCATGGGTTTTCGCCCCTGCTGCTCGAGGTGGCAAGCTGAGGGGGCCATGGGGCCTTAGGGGGCCAGAACCGGGGCGGGACGACCGCCATTTTGCGATCGCCTTGTCCGAGTTGTAGGAATCAAGTTTTATGTGTGCTGCCAGTCGAAAAAACCAGTTGCTTGATTTTGAAAAACCCCTAGTGGACCTGGAGGAGCGGATCGAGCGGATCCGCCAACTGGCGACGGAGAATGGGGTGGATGTGACGGATCAGTTGCAGCACCTGGAGGCGCGGGCGGCCCAGTTGCGCGAGGAGGTCTACAGCAGCCTGTCGTCGGTGCAGCGGCTGCAAATTGCCCGCCACCCCCGCCGCCCGAGCACCCTGGACTATATTCAGGCCATGAGCGATGAGTGGTTTGAACTCCATGGCGATCGCCGGGGGGGCGATGATCCGGCCCTGGTGGGGGGCTTGGCGACTCTGGATGGGCGATCGGTGGTGATTTTGGGCCACCAGAAGGGGCGCGATACTAAGGATAATGTCCTGCGCAATTTTGGGATGGCCTCTCCGGGGGGCTACCGCAAGGCCCTGCGGCTGATGGAGCACGCCAACCGGTTCCGGATGCCGATTGTGACCTTCATTGATACCCCTGGGGCCTGGGCGGGGGTCGAGGCGGAACAGTTGGGCCAGGGGGAGGCGATCGCCTACAACCTGCAACAGATGTTCCGTTTTGAGGTGCCCATCCTCTGCACCGTCATTGGCGAAGGGGGCTCCGGCGGCGCATTGGGCATCGGCGTGGGGGACTGTCTGATGATGTTCGAGCACTCGGTCTATACGGTCGCCTCCCCGGAAGCCTGCGCCTCGATCCTGTGGCGCGATGCCGCCAAGGCGGGGCAAGCGGCGGCAGCCCTCAAAATTACCTCTTGGGATTTAAAGGAGCTGGGCATCCTTGATCGCCTCCTGCCGGAACCCCTCGGCGGAGCCCACAAAAATCCCCTCGAAGCGGCGCGCACCCTCAAGCAGGCCATCCTCGAAAACCTGTCGGAGCTTGATCGCCTCTCTCCGGCGGAGCTGCGGGAACGTCGCTACCAAAAGTTTCGGCGCATCGGTGCCTTTACCGAAGTGCCGGTGGCCGCCGAGGGTTGATCGATTTGCCCTGTGTGAATCTAACCTTTGGGGGCCAGGGATTGCCGCTGGCGTGGCCATGGCTTTACGGCCCTGGCGTCGCTGGGGGGTCTCTCCCGTTTTCCCACGATCCTGGAAACCTTTCGCAACTCATACCATGACTATTGCCACCTCTGATGCTGCCTCCAATGGGGCGGTTCCGACGAATGCGTCCCCTGAGCGTAGTTCGGGTGTTGGGGCGATCGCGCCGCTGCCCGATCGCAACACCCACGGCGGCCAGCCCTCCCAGACCACGAACCCGCCGACGGTGGGCCTAGAGGACATGCAGGAGGCGGTGCGGACCATGCTCCTGGGGGTCGGTGAAGATCCGGAGCGGGAAGGGTTGCTGAAAACCCCGAAGCGGGTGGCGGAGGCCATGCAGTTTTTGACCGGGGGCTACAACATGTCCCTGGAGACGCTGGTCAATGGGGCCATCTTTGATGAGGGCCACAACGAAATGGTCCTGGTGCGGGACATCAATTTCTTTAGCCTCTGCGAGCACCACATGCTGCCGTTCATGGGGCGCGCCCACGTGGCCTATATCCCGAACCAAAAGGTGGTGGGCCTCAGTAAGCTGGCGCGGATCGTGGAAATGTATGCCCGCCGCTTGCAGGTGCAGGAACGCCTGACCCGCCAGGTGGCCGAAGCGATCCAGGAGGTGCTGGAGCCGCGCGGGGTGGCGGTGGTGATGGAGGCGAGCCACATGTGCATGGTGATGCGTGGGGTCCAAAAGCCCGGTTCCTGGACGGTGACCAGTGCGATGGTGGGCACGTTCCAGGACGATCAGAAGACCCGCGAGGAGTTCCTGAATCTGATCCGCCATCAGCCGTCGTTCTAGGGAAGTTCTGCCCTAGGGGGTTTGGGGCGATCGCGCGATCGCCCGAACTGCCCCGAAAAGCGCCTGAACTCGATCGAGATCCTTGTCCCCAGGCGATCGCTCAACCCCGCTGGATAGGTCAATGCCGTCCGGATGGGCTAGGGCGATCGCCTGGGCTGCGTTTTCGGGGGTGAGGCCACCGGCCAGGAGCCAGGGGCAGGGGGGCCGAAAATTTTGGAGCTGGCGCCAGTCAAGGGTGTCGCCCGTGCCGCCGAGGACACCGGGGCGGTAGGCATCCAGCAGCAGGGCATCGACGTGGGGGCCATAGGCGATCGCCGCATCGAGGGTGCGGGCATCCTTGACCCGAAAGGCTTTGATCAGTTCAACGGACGGCAGCCGCTCCCGCAGAACCGCGCAGAGGGCCGGGGGCTCGTCCCCATGGAGCTGCACCGCCGTCAGGCCCGCAATCTTGACCGTTTCAATGATTTCATCCGCCGTCGCATTGGCGAAGACCCCCACGCAGTCCACCGGGCGATCGCGGGGCAGGGCATCCACAACGGCCCGAATCTGCACCGGCGTCACATGGCGCGGCGACGCGGCCACGCAGATAAACCCCAGGGCCGTTGCCCCCGCCCGCGCGATCGCCGCCCCCTGGTCTGGCCGCGTAATGCCGCAAATCTTGACGCGAAACGCCACCGCTCCCCCACCTGCCCACGGCCCCATCGGCGGGGCACCGGGCGCAAAAACTAGCCCTGTCAGTCTACAAAGAAAGCGCCCTAAAAACCCCCAAGGGCCCCCTGGGCGCTAGCATCCTGGAAAACTCGTCTTTGGAATTTTGCAGCGAATTGACGATTTTTGACGTGCAAGCCCCCAAATACTTTAAAAAAAGTTACGACCCGTGGCGCGGGTGTTAACTCTTGAAACGGTCTTCGGGGGGCTCGGGGGCCGCCTTGATACTGTGGAACAGCTTGCGATTTTTCGTATCGTCCCTTGCTGTTCCGTCGTTGGGAGTCCCTTTGCTGTGTTTGGTGATTTGTCTGCGATCGCAGGGCTAGACCCGATCCTGGCCGCCGCTGGCCTGTCCGTCGCCTGGTCCCCGAAGGTGGCCACCGTGATGGTGACCTGCAATCTTTTCGCCATTTCCGTCGGTTACTACGCCATCAAAAACCGTGGCCAAGGCCCCGCCCTGCCGCTGCCCCTGCCCGCCATCTTCACGGGCTTTGGGGTGCCGGAACTGTTGGCTACGGCGAGCTTTGGCCATTTGCTCGGGGCGGGGATGATCCTGGGCATGGCGAACGCGGGCCTGCTCTAGCACCGGCGCGGGGGCCAAGTCAAGGCGATCGCGGGGCCGGGAAGCCGTCCGATCGCCCCTGGTCCTGGGCTCCGATGGGGCGGGGTGAAGCGGTTAACCTGGAATAGGGTTTTGGTTCTGGTCCGCCGCGATCGCCCCGGACCGCCCCCAAGGCCCCTCACTGTTTCCCCGCTCCCCCTTCCCATGCAAGCAGGCTGGCGCATCGGTTCAATTTTTGGGATTCCCCTCCTGGTGGATCCCTCCTGGTTCCTGATCCTGATCCTTTATTCGACGGTCAATGGCAGCGATTTTTACGATCGCTTCGCCTGGGGAGTGCCCCTCGCCGCGATCGCGGGGTTATTGATGGCCCTGCTGCTGTTTGGCTCCGTCCTGCTCCATGAACTGGGCCATAGCCTCGTGGCGCGATCGCAGGGCATCCAGGTCAACTCCATCACCCTGTTCATGTTCGGCGGCGTCGCCTCCATTGACCGCGAATCGAAGACTCCGGGCCAAGCCTTCTGGGTGGCCGTTGCTGGTCCCGCCGTCAGTTTTATTTTATTTTTGCTGCTGGGTCTGCTGGCCGCCGCCCTGTCCGGGACCGATAACCCCGTGGCGGTGTTGGCGAACACCCTCTCGCGCATCAACCTGGTGCTGGCAATCTTTAACCTCATCCCCGGCCTGCCCCTGGACGGGGGCCAAATCCTCAAGGCCCTGGTCTGGAAGGTGACGGGTAACCGCTTCAAGGGCATCCACTGGGCGGCCCAGGCGGGGCAGGTGCTGGGGTGGCTGGCGGTGGCCTTTGGGCTCTATGTCACCCTGTCCGGCGGCGGCGGCGGCCTGTGGATTGCCCTGCTGGGCTGGTTCTGCGCCCGCAATGCCAATGCCTACGATCGCCTGAGCGTCCTCCAAGAGGCCCTGCTGGAGGTGACGGCGGGGGATGCCATGGTGCGGGAATTCCGCACGGTGAATGGGGATCTGACCCTGCGGCAGTTTGTGGAAAATTATTTGCTGGAGAGCGATCGCCCCCCCTATTTCGCCGCCGCCCAGGGACGCTATCAGGGGTTGGTGCGGCCCGAGGCCCTGCAAACCATTGAGCGGAGCCGCTGGGATTTTCTGACGGTGGGGGATTTGGCGGAACCGCTCCAGACGGTGCCCACGGCGCGGGAGACGACCCCCCTGGCGACGGTGGTCAGTGATCTGGAGCGCTTGCGGCTGGGGCGTTTGACGGTCCTGAGTCCGGCGGATGCGGTGGCCGGGACGGTTGATCGTGGCGATGCGGTGCGGGCGATCGCCCAGAAGCTGGGGTTCCGGTTCTCAGAAGCGGACATCCGTCGCATTAAAACCGAGGGCACCTATCCACCGGGGCTGAATTTGGCGGCGATCGCGCAAACCCTAGACAGCGCTGAGCTAGGGGCCAGTCGGTCCTAGGGCTGACAGGTGGGGCAGAAATAGTAGCGGCGGCCGGCGGCGATCGCCTTGACGATGGTCTGGCCGCAGCGGTGGCAGGGTTTGCCGTCGCGGGCAAAGACCCAGTGGCGGTAGGCGGATCGCGGCTGACCGGCGGCCTTGAGGGCCTGGGCGATCGCGAGGTCGTTGGTGATGCCGTTGTGGTCGTAGGACTGGCGGGTGAGGGCGATCGCGGCGATCGCGAGGCGGTGCAGTTGGTCGTCGGTGCAGTCTAGGGGGCGCAGATCCGCACGCAAACCGGCGACAAAAAGGGCTTCGCTGCGTAGGTAATTCCCCAGGCCGCAGAGCAGGTGCTGATCGAGCAAAATGGCCCCCAGGCGGCGGCGTTTGGCGCGATCGCTCCGAAGGATGGCCACGAGGGCTTCGGGGGTGGTGGCCGGATCGAGGAGATCGGGGCCGAGTTTTTTGAGGAAGGGGTGGGCGGGGATTTCCTCGGGCGTGAGCACTTGGATGTCGGAAGCGCTGTAGAGCAGGGCGGATTGGCGATCGCCGTGGAGGGCGAGGCGCAGTTGGCGGTTGGTGGTGGGCAGTTGGCCGCGCGATCGCACCATCCAGACCCCATAGAGCTGGTTGTGGCTGTAGATGCTCAGGTCGTTGTCAAAGTGGATCAGGAGGGCCTTGCCCCTGGGTTCGACGGCCCGCACCCGTTGCCCCGTGAGGGCGGCTTCGTAGGATTTGAGGTGATCAAAGGCGAAGTACACCTCACCGATGGGGGGACCGATCAGGGCGGCGGCCACGCGATCGGCGGCGCGGCGGATTTCTGGACCTTCGGGCACGGCTGGGTTAGAACCTTGGGGACTTTTGAAGAGCGGTGGGGAATCCCGATCGCGCCTTGCATTGTAGCCCCGAAATCCCGCCGAGGGTGCCCCGCTGTGCCCCCGTTGCCGTTAGCTCCCTGGATCCTATGACTCACTTCGGCCTCCTTTGCCCCCCGTCGCCGGGGCACCTCAACCCTAGTTTGATCCTGGGGGAAGTCCTCCGTGATCGCGGCCATCGGGTCACCCTGTTCACGGCGGCGGATCTGGTGCCGAAGCTGGCGAATGTGGGGGTGGAAGTCTATGGCGTGGGGCGCGATCGCCATCCCCCCGGCAGCCTAGAGGCGAGTCTGCAACGGCTGGGGGAATTGAGCCGCCTGGAGGGGGTGCTCTACAGCGTCCAGATCTTGGTGGAACACAACGACATTTACCTGGCGGAACTGCCGGAGTTGGCGGGACACCTGGGCATTGAGGCGTGGATTGTTGATCAAGTTTCCCTGGCGGGCCACGCCGTGGCGGAGTATTTGGGCCAGCCCCACGTAACCGTTTGCAATGCCCTGCCGCTCGATCTCGAACCGTCGATTCCGCCGCCATTCACCCCCTGGGGCTACAGCGCGGCCCCCTGGGCAACCCTGCGCAACCGGCTGGCCAATGGCTTTGTCAATCGCGTTGTGGCCCCCATCAACCGGCGGGTGATTCAACAGCGCCAAATGTGGGGACTGCCGCCCTTGAAGCGCTGCCGGGATTTTTATTCGCCGCTGCTGTGGGTGCGCCAGTTGCCGCCCGGATTTGATTTTCCCCGCCGGGAGTTGCCCGGTTGGGTCCATGATGTGGGGCCGCTCCAGCGCCGCGATCGCCGGGAGCCGCTGGGGTCTGATCTGCCGCCGTTTCCCTTCGAGCGGTTGGATGGCCGCCCGTTGGTTTATGCCTCTTTGGGGACGCTCCAGAATCAAATCCCGGCGATTTTCCAGATGATTGCCGATAGCTGCGCGGATTTGCCGGTGCAGTTGGTCCTGAGTTTGGGCCGCGCCGATGCCCAGGTGGCGGGGTTGACGTTGCCCGCCGGGGCGATCGCGGTGCCCTATGCGCCCCAGCAGCAGTTGATTGATCGCGCCCAGTTGGTGATCACCCACGCGGGTATGAATGCGACCCTCAGCGCCCTGTCCGTGGGGGTGCCCCTGGTGGCGGTGCCCATTACCAATGAACAGCCGGGGATTGCGGCGCGCATTGCCCACCAGGGGGTCGGGATTCGGTTGCCCCTGAAGGGGTTGACGGTGGAGGGGCTACGCA
This sequence comes from Cyanobacteriota bacterium, assembly GCA_022402445.1. GTDB lineage: Bacteria > Cyanobacteriota > Cyanobacteriia > CACIAM-69d > CACIAM-69d > MS008. The sequence goes on from JAKRSF010000010.1 coordinate 148,295, forward strand.
ACGCGATCGCAACGGCCCTGCAAGATAACCGCTACCGCGATCGCGCCCGCCAGTTCCAGCAAACCATCCAGGGGGCCGGGGGCGTCGAACGGGCGGCGGACCTCATTGAACAGGCCATCACCACCCGACAGCCGGTCCTGGCGATCGCCCCCTAGGATTTCTCGGTAGCGCTGGAAGCGGCGGACGGAATATCCAAATTCAAGAACGGCACCGCCCCATTGCCGCCGAGCACCTGGGGAAAATGGCCGTCCCACTTCTCGATCGCCTGTTTCTGGAGCAATTCCCCCGTCAGGGTTTCCCGCAGGAGCCGTTGCGCTTCCGCTTGGCCCTTGGCGCGGTTAATGGTGGCGGCGGCTTCCTGTTCCGCTTCTCGGGCCACGTAGATCGCCCGCTGGGCCCGCTGTTCAGCGATTTGCTTTTCCTCGACGGCCCGGGAAAATTCCTTAGAAAAATTCAGATCCACCACGCTGGTGTCGAGGACGATGATGCCGTACTTTTGCAGGCGCAGGTCTAGGGCCTCGTCAAAATCGCGCTTGAGTTCCTCCCGTTTGGTGATGGCCTCTTCCACCGTGCGGCGGGCGGCGGCAATTTTGAAGGATTCCTGGGTTTGGGGGGCGACGATTTTCGAGACGATATTTTGCAAACTGCCCTGGGTGCGGCGGATCGTGACCACCTGGAGCGGATCGAGGCGGAAGTTGATCGCAAAGCTGGCGGAGAGTTCCTGCAAATCCTTGGTGGAGCTTTGGGCGGGCACTTCAAACTTTTGCACCGTCAGGTCGTAGACATCCACGACGGACACGAGGGGCGGTTTGACGTGGATCCCTTCGAGCAGGACGCCATCTTGGGCCTTGCCGAGGATGCTGAGGACGCCCGCTTGGCCCGGATTGATGACGATGAGGCTATTGAAGCCGATCGCGAGGAGGACGGCGGCGATCGCGGCGACGACGCTCAGGGTCCAGTTGGGGGGCTTGGGGGTGGCGGCTGATCGCATGGTGATTGGGGATGATAAAACTCGAAAAAATGGGTCTAGGGTGCGCGGCGTGTTCCACTGTAGCAAGGGGGCCGGGGGCGGCGGCGCGATCGCGCGGGAAGGCTTTAGGATCAACCGCCCAGGGATTTACCTAGGATTGACCTGTGGACGGAGCGGGAGGCGATCGCATGGCGACACCGGGCATTGTGTTGACAACGACGGATTCCGAGGCGGCGGCCCAAACCCTGGGGCGGGCGCTGGTGGAGGAACGGCTGGCGGCGGGGGTGGCGATTAGTGCGATCGCGTCGATCTACCGCTGGCGCGAAGAAATTTGTGAGACGGCGGAATGGCTCTTGATCCTCAATACGGATCTCGATCGCCTGGGGGAGATTGAAGCGTTTGTGCGATCGCGCCATACCTACGAAGTGCCCGAGCTGATGGCGTTTCCGGCCAGCGGCGGCTTTGACGCCTATTTGCAGTGGATCGTCGCCAATACGCGCCCTAGCTCCCCCTGACGCCCCCTAGGCCGCCCTGGATTGAGATGACGCCTAGCCCCGGTTCACCCTAGGATGAGGGTCCCCGGCGCTTGCAGTTTGTCGCCCCACCTCCGAGATGCCCATGAGACCCTCCCGCTGGACGATTGCCCCCGCGCGCCCGGACCTGGCCACCGCGATCGCCGACTACACGGGACTGTCCCCCCTGCTGGCCCAGGTGTTGATCAATCGTGGCATCGAATCCCCGGAGGAGGCGGATCTGTTCCTCGATCCCGACGGGGCCGTCCTGCCGCCCCCCATCGAAGAATTTCCCGACCTGCCCCTGGCCCTGGATCTGCTGGCGGACGCGATCGCGGCGGGCACCCCCATCGGCATCTGCGGGGACTATGACGCCGACGGCATGACCAGCACCGCCCTACTCCTGCGGGCCTTCCGCCTGCTGGGGGGCGACGCGCGCCATGCCATCCCCAGCCGAATGCGCGACGGCTACGGCGTCAATGAACGGATTGTGGACGCCTTCCACCGGGAGGGCATCGGCCTCATGATGACCGTGGACAATGGCATCGCCGCCTACGACGCGATCGCCCATGCCCGCGACCTGGGCCTGACGGTGATCATCACCGACCACCACGACGTGCCGCCCCAGATCCCCCCCGCCCACGCCATCTTGAACCCCAAGCTGATCAATCCCGCCTCCCCTTACCGTGGCCTTGCGGGGGTGGGCGTCGCCTATGTCCTGGCCGTGTCCCTCGGGCGCAAACTGGGCAAGGGCACCATCTGGCAACCGCTGCTGGAACTGTTCACCCTGGGGACGATCGCCGACCTTGCCCCGTTGGTGGGGGTCAATCGCCGCTGGGTGCGCCGGGGCCTAGAACTCATTCCCCATTCCCAAATTCCCGGCATCCGCGCCCTGCAACAGGTGGCCGGATTTGCGGTGCTGGAGGCCACTGGGACGGAATCGGGCACCGCGATCGCGCCCACACCCACCAAAGCCCCCCTCAAACCCGAAGCGATCGGCTTCCGTCTCGGGCCGCGCATCAACGCCATCGGACGCATCGACAATCCGCAAACGGTCATTGAACTGCTCACCACCGATGATCCGGGGGTGGCCCTGGAGCGGGCGATGCAGTGCGAGCAAATCAATAAACAGCGCCAACAGCTTTGTAACCAAATCGAGCAGGCCGCGATCGCCTGGTTCGAGGACAGTGAGATCGACCTGCGGGATCAGCGCGTCCTCGTGATCGTGCAGCCGGACTGGCACCACGGCGTCATTGGCATCGTCGCCTCGCGCCTGGTGGAACGCTACGGCGCGCCCGTGTTCATCGGCACCTACGAGGCCCACGAACCGGACAAAATCCGAGGATCCGCCCGTGGCATCCCGGAATTCGATGTCTTTGCCGCCCTGCAATATTGCCGCGATCTCCTGGGCAAACATGGGGGCCATCGCGCCGCCGGAGGCTTTTCCATGGCAGCGGCGAATTTGGATGCTTTCCGCGATCGCCTGCGGGAATTCGGCCACCAGTGCCTCCCCCCCGAAACCATCTGCCCTTTGGTGGAGGCGGACGTGGCGGCCCCCCTGGGGGAACTGGACGAGGATTTGTATGGACAGATTGATCGGCTGCACCCCTGCGGCATCGGCAATGATGAGCCGGTCTTTTGGACGCCGAACCTGCGGGTGGTGGGCCAGCGGACCATCGGCCAGGACCGTTCCCACCTGCGGCTGACGGTGGCGGATGAAACGGGGCAGCGCGAAGCGATCGCGTGGCGCTGGGGCGATGCCTTCCCCCTGCCGGAGCGGATTGATTTGGCCTACACCCTCAAGGAAAATGAATGGAAGGGCAATGTCACCATTGAGCTAAATGTGGTGGGGATTCGCCCCGCGATCGCGCCTGTACGGCCCCAGGTGCGCGATCAGCCCGGATCCTATGTAACAAATTCCGCCGTCATCACCCCGGCCCCAGCTCCAGCCCAGGATCGCCGCCGGGTGCGCGTAAAATTTCAGTTCCGCGATCGCCCCTATGAATGTGCCTATGGTCGCCACGGCGATCGCTGGGAATTACGTATCCGCAACGGCGACGGCAATATTTTGGCGGTGATCGAGGGGGAACCGGTGGGTAAACTCGGCCAGTCCCGTGATCGCGCCCAGGAGGTGGATCTAGCCAAACCCTTTTTCCGGGACCTGGTGGCGGCGGCCCACGGGGCGATCAACGACACCCAACGGCAAACCACCGCGCCCTAATCGTTGGCCCTTTCTGACTCGGCCTCTGAATCCTCGCCATAGAGCGCCGCCAAACAGGCATCATCCACCGCCGCCGCCGCCCGATCAAACACAACCCGGCCCCGCCGCAGCCCAATCAGCCGCTCGAAGTGCGATCGCGCGAAATCCACATCATGCAAACTCGCCACCAGGGTCTTGCCCGTCTCTAGGCTCAAATCCCGCAGCAGATCCATCACCGCCCGCGATCGCGTCGGATCCAGACTCGAAATCGGCTCATCCGCCAGAATCACCGCCGGATCCTGCACCAGCACCCGCGCGATCGCCACCCGCTGCTGCTGCCCCCCCGACAGGCGATCGGTCCGCTCATAGAGCTTTTCGGCAATGCCCACCCGCTCCAGCGCCCGCGCCGCCGCCGCCACCTCCAAAGGCCACACCAGCGACGCGATCGCCTTCCACAGGGGCCAATGGCCCAGCCGCCCCCCATTGACGTTATGGATCACCCGCAAATTCTCCGTCAGGTGAAGCTGCTGATAAATCATGCCCACCTGCCGCTGCACCCGCCGCCGCCGCGATCGCCCCAGCCGCCGCAGATCCTGCCCCAGAATCCGCACCCGCCCCGCCGTCGGCGCGATCGACCCATTTAATAAACCCAGCAGCGTACTCTTGCCCGCCCCACTCTGGCCCACCAGCGCCACCCGCTCCCCCGGCCCGATGCGAAGCTGAACCCCCGCCAGCGCCTCCGTGCCCCCAAATCGGCACCCGGCCCCTTCCAGCTCAAAAATCGGCACCCGCATCCCGTCCATCGCCCGTATCCCGTCCATCGCCCGCCAACCTCGAATCCCCCCACGCCTCTCCACCCCGGCAAAGCGCGATCGCACCCAAGCACCATAAAAAACAGACCCCAGCGTTTCAACCGGAATCTGCTTAAAAACTTGGGGTAAAACCCCGAGGTTTGTAGAGTTCTAGCCAACCCCTAGGGGCAGCTAGAGCAAAACCTTAGTAACGGCGCGAGAAGCTATCGCGACGGCCACCGCCGCCACCGAACGACCCCCTAGGCTCACGAGGCTTGGCCTTGTTCACACGCAGGTCGCGACCCATCCACTCAGCCCCGTCGAGGGCCTCGATGGCAGCTTGCTCCTCTTCTTCCGTATCCATATCGACGAACCCGAAACCGCGCATACGACCGGTTTCGCGGTCCACCGGCAACTGGACGCGCTTAACAGTACCGTACTCTGCGAAGGCAGCATTCACATCTGCCTCGGTAACCTCATAGGAGAGGTTTCCTACGTAAATTGACACGAACTTTCTCCAAGATCGGAAGCGGATAAAGAGTTAGATTTCAGAGAGAAGCTTGTCAACATCAAACGCGAAAAAACCGCTAAGACTTGAAACAAATGCCGCAACTGAATACCCAGACTCTGGGGCTACTCTAGCATTTCCGTTGGGGTTTTGGGTAGATGTGGCGGCAAATGTTGTGGGGACTGGATTAGGCGCGTTTGCGGGGGGCGGGGGCAGGGGATCCTTGGGCGATCGCGCGGCCCCGGCCCCGGCCCAAAAAAAAGGGCACCGTAGGCACCCTTCACAGCAAGATATGGAGTTATACCGAACTCTACGTCCGTTGAGGAGTAAGAGAGTCGCAACGGGGACGCCGCGTGGGGAGGGTCAGGGGGGTCGTTGGCTCCCATCGCTCCCCGGACCAATCGGTCAGGACTTGGCCCGTCGTTCTTGGGGGGAACTGGACGCATCGCCCCCGTCGCTATCCATTAAGGTAGGGGGCGGTTATGACAATCCCGTGGCACTGCCGTGAAGAATTGTTGACGGGGTGTGGCGGGGGCTGTCGCGATCGCGCGATCGCGGCCTAGCCCTGGGCAGCTTGCGGCGTTTCTAGGGCCGTGAGGGTATCCAGCAGTTCCCGCTCGAAGGCCACCTGGGCGCGGTTGGTGCGGCCCCCCACGTAAAGGCCCTCGGGGGTGTTGAGCAGCCAAATCTGGGAATGGGAAAAGTAGCTGAGGACGACCCCCAGCATCAGCAGGCCAAAGCCGCCATAGACCAGGGGAATGCCCGGATCCGCTTTGATTTGCAAGCCCGTGCTGCCCACCAGTTCATCGATCGCGAGGGTGATGCCATTAACCTGGACCGATCGCCCGACGCGGGTGGTGGCGACGGGTTTGCCGGTTTTGTCGTAGATCAGCAGGGTGCCCTGGAGGTCGCGGGTCACCAGGGAAACCCCATCGCTCAGGTCCGTTTGGGTGGGAACCCAGGTGCCCCAGATGCGCCCCCCGGCCACGGGCAGTTGGGCCATGGGCAACTCGAGGATGGGGCTGTTGTTGAGGTGCAGGCGCACGGCGGAGATGCCCCAGTCCGTCTGGTACATGGTGATGCCGCGATAGCGCAGGGGTTTGTTGACGTGGATGGTCTGGCGATCGCGTTCGGTGCCGTCGGGATCCACCACGGACAGGTCGGAGTAGAACTGATCGATGTTGCCGTCGGCGGTGTAGTCAATCCAGAAGCGGTTGACCTTGACGGCCCAATCGGTGGGGATCTGGGGGGCGGACCAGGGGCCAGCGTCGAGGATATTTTGCACCTGGAAGGTTTGGCCGCTGGGGACCATTTCCTGCGCCAGAAAACCGGTGGTGGCCCCGACGATCGCGCCGACCAGGACGATGAGCATGGCAGCGTGGACGATGATCGGGCCGATGCGTCCGACGATTCCCTTGCGGGCGTAGAAGGCGTCCCCGTCGCGGTAGGTGCGGTAGCCCTTGGCTTTGAGGAGTCCCTCGGCCTGGTCGAAGGGCGCGATCGGGGCATCCGGTAGCTGGCCTAGGCGGGCGCTGAGGGCGAGTTTTTCAAACTGGCGCGGCTGGCGGTAGTATTTCCACCCCTGGGCGGCCTTGAGGGCGGGCAGTTGGCGGGTGAAGGTGCAGGCGGTGAGGCTGGCCCCAAACAGGATCAGCAGGGCCAAAAACCACCAGGTGCGGTAGACGGTGTTGAGCCCCAGGGCGAGGACGACTTTCCAGGTGAGGAAGCCGAAGAGGGCGGGGCTTTCGGGATAGTTTTCTTGATAGAAGGCGAGGCTTTGGCCCTGTTCGATGACGGTGCCGCTGATGCTGAACAGGGCGATCGCAAGGAGCAAGGCGATCGCCAGGCGCAGGTCCGCTAAAAGGGGCAGCAAATCCTGCTTCCAGAAGCGCGCGATCGCCTGACCGGCGGCGATGAGGGGTGAGGGGCTAGAGTCGTTGACATTCATGGTTTACGTATAGGGCGGCGGGTAGAGGGATTGGGGGCGCGTTGGCTGAGGGATTTTAGGGATCGATCAAAGCAGGCCCGCGCGATCGAGGGGAAGGCGATTGACCAGGGAAATCACCCCAAAGGCAATCAGCACGACGCCGCTGGCGGGGGTGATCCACTGGCCCCATTGGCGCAGGGCCAATAGCCGCTTAAGGGTGGCGGCGAAGGTGCCCGCCAGCACCAGGGGGGAAACGTAGCCGATCGCGTAGGTCAGCAGCAGCAGCCCCCCCAGCACGGGCCGCCCGGTGGCGGAGACCCAGGCCAACAGGGTCGCCAGGACGGGGGTACTGCACGGGGACGCCACCAGGCCAAAGGTCAGCCCAACTAGATACGATCGCGCCGGACCGCCCACCCCCTCGGGCATGGGGAGCCAGCGATCGAGGGCCGGAAACCGCAGGGGCAACACCTCCAATAGATTGAGGCCCATGGCGATCGCAATGAGACTCACCACCACCGGCGCGCCCCAGCCCACCTGGCCGTAGACCCGCCCAAACAGGGCCGCCCCCATCCCCAGCAGGGCCAGCGTCGTCGCCAAGCCCAGGGCAAAGCAGGCCGATCGCCCCAGGGCACCCCAGGAAAATTGCCGTTCCGTGGAGCCCCCATCGCCATAGCCCCCCATGTAGCCCACCGCGATCGGCAGCATCGACAACATGCAGGGGGTCAAACTGGTCAGCAGCCCCGCCAGCAGCACGATCGCGAAACTGCCCCCACTGCCCGCCGCCAACTGGCTCGCCACCAGCCCATCGGCCCAGCGCGTCATTTCATAAAGCGAGGTTTGAAGTGTCGTGTCCATCGGTTCCCTTGCCCCTTATCTCCCCTAGCTTCCCATCTCCGGCGTAACGGCAGATTGCGGCACATCTCAAAATATTGAAAAAGACGCGATCGAAACCGCCACTCCCCGAAATAGCCCTTAACCTAGAGTTTTAATGCCACCGGTTCACCGGGCCACCCCCGCGCGATCGCGGCCCCCTTCAGCCCTTCGCGATTAGCCCCGGGGCGATCGCACCCCCGATTCAATAGGCTACAAAAACCATGGAAACCCTGCAACGCTACCGTTTTCGCTGCACCCTCACCTTTGGCGACATCTACGGCCAAATTATTGTGTGGCTCATCGTCATTTTCCTGAGCCTGGCCTCCGCGATCGCCATGATGGGCATGAGCCGCCCTGTGTACGCCCTGGCCACCGTGGGTTTGATTTTGGTGCTGTCGGTGCCCTTCCTGCTGTTCACCTTCGTCACCACCCTGGTGAACCATATTGAAGTGGCCCCCCTCGACGCCGCCGCCATGGCCGAAGAGGTGGACTACAGCGGCCGCCCCGTCCAGGCGATGTAAGTTCCCAGAATTCCTTAAACCTCGGAAGGGCATGGCCAATACCGTGCCCTTTCTTGTTGTTATTGGCCCGAATTGAGATCCCCAGGGTTCCTCCCCATGCTTGAACACGACGTGATCATCGTTGGCGGTGGTTTAGCGGGTTCCCGCGCCGCCCTCGAAATTGCCCGCCTCAACCCCAGTTTGGATGTGGCGGTGGTGGCGAAGACCCATCCGATCCGCTCCCATTCCGTGGCGGCCCAGGGGGGCATTGCGGCGTCGTTGCAGAATGCGGACCCGACCGATAGCTGGGAGGCCCATGCGTTCGATACGGTGAAGGGATCTGACTTTTTGGCGGATCAGGATGCGGTGGCCCTGCTGACCCAGGAAGCGCCGCTGGTGGTGCGGGATCTCGAACGCATGGGGGTGTTGTTTTCCCGGACGGCGGATGGACGCATTGCCCAGCGGGCCTTTGGGGGCCATTCCCACAACCGGGCCTGCTATGCGGCGGATAAGACGGGCCACGCGATTCTCCATGAGTTGATCTGCAATCTCCTGCGGCTGGGGGTGACGATCTATGACGAGTGGTATGTGATGGATTTGATCGTCGAGGAGGGGGCTGCGAAGGGGCTGGTGATGTTCCGCATCCTCGATGGGCAGGTGGCGATCGCGCGGGCGACGGCGGTGATGCTGGCGACGGGGGGCTATGGGCGGGCGTTTAATACGACGTCGAATGATTTTGCCTGTACGGGGGATGGGTTGGCGATCGCGGCGCGGGCGGGGATTCCCCTGGAGGATATGGAGTTTGTGCAGTTCCACCCGACGGGGCTGTATCCGGTGGGGGTGCTGGTGTCGGAGGCGGTGCGGGGGGAGGGGGCCTATTTGTGCAATGCGGCGGGCGATCGCTTCATGGCGGAGTATGCGCCGAGCCGGATGGAGCTAGCGCCGAGGGATATTACGTCTCGGGCGATCGTGAAGGAGGTGCTGGCGGGGCGGGGGATCCATCGCGACGGCAGTGCGGGGGGGCCGTTTGTGCATTTGGATGTGCGGCACCTGGGGCGCGAGACGATTATGGAGCGGATCCCGTTCTGCTGGGAGGAGGCCCATCGGCTGTTGGGGGTGGATGCGGCGGTGCAGCCGATTCCGGTGCGCCCGACGATTCACTATTCCATGGGGGGGATTCCGACGAATACGGATGGGCGGGTGCGATCGAGCGGTGAGCGGCTGATGGAGGGGCTGTTTGCGGCGGGGGAGGCGGCCTGTGTGTCGGTCCATGGGGCGAACCGCTTGGGCAGTAATTCCCTGCTGGAATGTGTGGTCTATGGGCGGCGGACGGGGGCGGCGATCGCGGCCTATGTGGAGGGTAAGTCGCGCCCGGACCTGGATGAGGAACCCTATTTGGCGGCGGCGCGATCGCGGCTCCAGGGGCTTCTTGATCGCGAGGGGGAGGAGCGCATTGCCCAGGTGCGTCAGGGGTTCCAGGACATGATGACCTACCACTGCGGGGTGTTCCGGACGGAGCCGCTGATGGGGGAGGGGCTGGAGCAATTTAAGGATTTTTGGCGGCGGTGCGATCGCGCCTATCTAGATGACAAGGGAAGCTGTTGGAACACGGAGCTGATTGAGGCGCTGGAGTTGGAAAGTTTGATGCTGGTGGGTCAGGCGATTCTGACTTCGGCCTACCATCGCCAGGAAAGTCGCGGTGCCCATTGCCGTGAGGATTTTACGGCCCGCGATGATGTCAATTTCCTGAAACATACCCTGGCGTTTTGGGTGTCGGAGGGCCGTGATCGCGCCGCTAATGCCATCAAATTGGACTATATGCCCGTCACCCTCGGTTTATTTGAACCCCAGGAACGGAAGTATTAACGCACATCAAAACGGCTCTGAAATAGGGCCAAAAATCGGTGCGGCAGGGGATGTAGGGCGTATCATCAAGATCCGTCATCGTAGGGGTTGGGTCTCCCAACCCTCCCCCGCGCGATCTGGGCAGAACAGGGATCCTGGGGGCTGGGCGGGGAAACCCCGCCCCTACGACAGCGTTTGTACCGATGGGCGGTTCGCCTTAATACAGTTGCTCTAGGTTGATGCTGTAGTCCTCGCGATCGCGGGTCAAATTGGGGCTATAGCAGGGATCCGCATCGAGGATTTGGTGCCAGCGGCGGCGCATATATTCAATTTCCCCCTGGAAGCGGCGCACCTTTTCCGGGGTGTTTTCTAGGCCACGGCTCTTGGATTCGTAGTGGTAGAGCACCACATGGGGCAAATGGACATTGCGATAGCCCCACTCCAGCAATTTCAAACAGAAATCCACATCGTTAAACGCCACCTGCAACGACGGTTCAAAGCCCCCCACCTCTAGAAAAACTTCGCGGCGACACATCAAACAGGCGGCGGTGACGGCGGAATAATTATTGATGGTTTTGAGCTGCGCCCCGTAGCCCGGATCGCCATGGGGATAGTTCTTGTGGCTGTGGCCCGCAACGCCCCCCAGCCCCAGCACGACGCCCGCATGTTGGATGGTGCGATCGGGATAGAGCAAGGTCACCCCCACGGCTCCGATGCTGGGGCGCTGGGCCTGTTCCACCAGGGCGGTCATCCAATCCCCGTCAATAATTTCCGTGTCGTTGTTCAAAAAGAGCAGGTACGGGCTATCGGTTTGCTCGACGCCAAAGTTGTTGATTTTGGAGTAGTTAAAGGGCGCATCGTAAGCAACAACGCGGAAGCGATCGCCCTCCCGTTCCCGCCAGCGATCGAAGAGTTTTTCCGTGGCGGGTTCGACGCTGCCGTTATCGATAATTAAAACTTCGTAATCGGCGTAGGTGGTCTTTTCAAAGAGGGATTTGAGGCAGGTGTCGAGGACATCGGCCAAATCGCGGGTGGGGATGATCACGGTGACGCGACCGGGCCGCAGGATTTGATAGCGCACAATCCAATGGCCGTGGTCCGTCAGCTCCAGTTTGGCGGCGGGTTCCCCCCGGCGATCGAGGGCCTCCGTGAGGGCGCGGCGGGCGGCGTCGGCGGCATAGTTTTTGCTGTCGAGGCGGAAGGCGGTGGATTGGCGGTGGCTGCGCCAGTGGTAGAGGATTTTGGGGATGTGGACGATCTGGTCAGGCCGGATCTGTTCGATCGCGCGGAGGGCCAAGTCATAATCCTGCGCCCCTTCAAAACCGGGCCGGAAGCCCGCGATCGCGGTGAGGAGCGATCGCCGGTAGACGCTCAGGTGGCAGGTGTACATGCGCGACAGGAAACTGTCGGGACACCAGTCGGGCTTGAAGGCGGGATCACTGCGGCGATCGGCCTCGTCGATTTTGTCCTCGTCGCTGTAGATCAGGGCCGCGTCGGGTTTTTCACGTAAACGGTGGACCACTTCGTAGAGGGCGTGGGGGGCGAGGCGATCGTCGTGATCCAGCAGGGCGATCCAGTCCCCCGTGGCGAGATCGAGGGCGTCGTTGGAGGCGGCGACGATGTGGCCGTTTTCCGGGCGAAGTTTGAGGCAAATGCGCCCATCGCTGGCGGCGGCGGCTTCCAGCAGGGGGCGCACCTGGGGATCCGTCGAGGCATCATCCACCACGCACAGTTGCCAATGGGGATAGACCTGCTGGCGGACGGAGGCGATCGCGGCCTCCAGAAATTCCAAGGGCGGATTGTAGACCGGCATCACAATGCTGATCCGGGGCGGATTGTCCCAGGTGGTGATCTCTCGGGCCATGCGCCGCAGGTCCGCCTCCGTGGGGTCATGGTGCCGTCGCCACAGGTCGTAGTGATCATTGGGGCTGCCGAGGGCCGCGATCGCGCCGGGATTGCCGGGACCATCAGCGCCGTCCCCCGCCTCCAGAAGCGTCGCCATTTTGTTCAACTGCACTGGCACCAGATCCACCATTTCCGGCGTGGCGGTTTTGCCCGTCAGTTTCAGTAATGGCTTTTTGAGGGTGAACCAGCGATCGCGCAGTTTCCAGAACTTACTGGTGCGCATGGCCTCAAAACTGCTGCTGGCCAGGTCATAGAGCGATCGATAGGCCCGCTGCCACTGGGCGATCGCGCCGCGCAGGGCCTCGATTTCCCCTTCGAGGGTTTGGCGAATCTGTTGCAGATCGTCCCGCTCCCGCTGCAAGAGATTGCGCTCCCGCTGGAGATCCTGGACGGTGGTGCGCAGGGTTTCCACTTCCCGCTGGTAGGCCGGGAGCTGCCGCTGGAGGGGCTGGAGTTTGAGGGTGGCCTCCGCGAGCAAATTGAGATGGTGCTGGGCGGCGGCGATCGCGCGATCGCGTTCCTGCTGAAACGTAGAAATTTGGTTGGCAAGCTCTGAGGTCTGTTGGCGCGCTTCGAGGAGTTCCACGTCCTTATAGGCAAAAATCGCCGGGAAATTGGCCGTATACAGCGCCAAATGCTTACTGACCAGGTAATACATCAGGCGGCGGCGGTTACTGGGCTGATTGCAGGCGGCCACCATGGAATCCGCCCGCACCCGGTATTCAAAGGAAATTTCCCCTAGGTGATGGAACTGCCAGCCCCGTTCGGCGGCGCTCAGCCACAGATCCCAGTCCTCGTAGCCGAGGCGATCGGGAATGTGGGGATCATAGCCGCCGCAGTCGGCCCACACCTGTTTCCGCAGGGGGGCGCAGGCGTCGATGTAGTTGCCCACCGCCAGAAGGTTGATGTCAAAATCCGCCACGATCCACGGGCCGACGCGATCGCCGATATATTCCGCATTGCCATAGACGACGCCCACCTCGGGATGGGCATCAAATATCGCGATCGCCTGGGGGATGTAGAGGGGCCGCAGGCGGTTGTCCGCGTCCAGGGGCAGGATGTAGTCGGCGCGGGCGGCGCGGATGCCCACATTGCGGGCGTTGGCGAGGCCGCCGTTGGTGGGGCAGTCGATGACGCGGTAGCCGTGGGTTTTCAGGTACTGCAAGATCGCCTGGGTTTTCGGCTCCGTCGAGGCGTCATTGACGATGATGATTTCGTAAACGGGTTCGGGGCAGCTATGGACGCTGGCGATCGCCTCTAGGAGATAGTCGCCGTGGTTGTAGCAGGGGATGACGACGGAGAGTTTGGGGGGCGTGTCGTCGGTGCTGTTCTGGATCGCCGGGATGGCGGGGGCGGCGGGCAGGGCGATCGCCTCCTGGACCGTCAGGGGCGTGTAGGGGGGATTTTGTCGCCCGGAGTGCCAGCGGTCGGCGCGATCACGGGGGGCGGGCCAATCGGCGATCGCATCGAGATCCAGCAGCCATTGGAGGGCGTAGGGCACATCCTGGCCCACCCAGGTGGCGAGGGGATGGCTGTCGGGCAACGGCGCGATCGCGGGGCCATCCAGGACGAAATTATCGAGATCCAAATCCGTCGGCAGATCCAATCCCAACCGTTGGGCCAATAATTCTAGGGCCGCGCCGGGGCGATCGCGCAAACTCGGGCCGTGGAGCAGAACCACGCGATCGCGGTGGCGCTGATAGAAATCCAGGAGATGGGCGGCGTAGTAGGCCCAAACCTGCACCGTTTCCATCGGCAAATTTTCCAGGGGCGACCCTTCCCCCTTGCACAGGGCCGCGATCGCATCCCAGGGAGTGTCATAAACGAGCACATAGCGCCCCTCCGGCAGCCGCGATCGCCAGAAATCCAGCAGCAGCGTCGAACGGGCATCCCCCCAGCCCCAGGGCCGCTCCAAGCCCGCATTCGCCTCCCAGGCCGCCCGCAACAGCCGCCGCCCGCGATTTTCTGGATCCTGGAAGCGATCGCCCCCAAACGCCTCGATCTTGTTCCATCCCCACTCGGGCAGGCGATCGCGCACCGTAGACACCGCCGGTTCCCCATCCGCCGCTTCAGCAGATTGGAGGGCCGTCACGCGATCGCACGCCGCCGCCAACAACTCCTTCTGGAACCCAAACAGGGCCGCCGCCGGATCGCTAGCGACATCTTCAGCATCCGCCAGGGCGATCGCCACCCCCAGCCGCCCCAACAGATCCGCCACCGGACGCAGATCAACACCGGGGGTACTCGCCAGCAAAAAATAAGCAGTCATCGGGCAGGGGTGGGGGAAAAGGGGGAATAAACGAAGCGCCGGAATTTAAGAGCGCCGCGATCGCCACGGCACCCCTAAGAATCCATACACGCAAGGGGACGCCAATTCAAGCGATTGCCCCGCCCGCCCCATCAATCAAGCCCGTCAATGCCCTCAATTTCCACCAACTTTTGGCGGCTGCCCTGGCCCAAACGAATCGTCACCGCCGACTTCGGCACCCCAAACCGCTTCGCCAGAAGCTTGATCAATTCCGCATTGGCCTTCCCATCCACCGGCGGAGCCTTTAGGAGCGCCGTCCAACTGCCGTCCGCCGCCTCCACAAGCTGCGATCGCGGGGCGTTGGGCTTCACCTTGATCTGAATCCGCCGACGACCCATGGCCCCAAAACTATGGTCAAACAACCCACATTAGGCCACCAGGCAGCACTCGGCCAACGCGCGGCGGGCGGCGGCTAAATCATAGGGGAACGGCGGCCTCATGGGGCGATAGTCGCGATCGCAGGGCTCCCCGTGGCGATGGACCGCATTGACCACCAAACAGGGCTCATCACTGAAACTCACGGCCCCGTGGGGCAATCCCGGCGGAATCGTCAATACGGCGGGGTGGCGATCGCTCAGGGGTACGTAATGGTACCGGCGGTTTTGCAGCACAACCAACACAAACTCCCCGCGCACCGCCATCAGGCGATCGGTCTGGAAATGATGCACAAACAAATCATCCCGCGCCTGGGGTGGCACCCGCACCAGCATCGTTTCATGGCTGGATATGGGCGTATAAAACTCAGCCATCCCGGAGGCAATGGACGTGAGGGGCGCGATCGCCATCTGTCGAACCAGGGCCATGACAAAACTCCCGAGGGTGGTCTGGATCCACTCTAGGGTGTTGAATTTTTAAAAAATGTCAAATCAATGACCCAATGGGGCGTTTTTGTGCATGTCCCCCCAATTCGGTTCCTGGGCCTATTCCAGAATCCGCACGTCAATGACGCTGGCATTGAAGTTATAGGTCTTGCCCTCCAGTTCGATGGGGGTGCCGATTTTCATTTTGCTGTTGCCCAGGACGGGGCCGTTGGGGGTGAGGGTGGCCTTGCCGCCGAGGGTGATCAGCATATCGGTGCTGAAGATATCGCTGCGGGGGTCCGCCATGGCCTTGACGGTGCCGTCGGGCTGGGGCACGAGGACATCGCGGGAGAGGGGCCGCAGACTCTTGATCTCGACGCTGCCGTAGGGCTGGTTCCGCACCACGAGGTTGACGCTGCGGCTGGCGCGCATTTCGCCCATGACCGTTTCGGGGTTGAGGACCGACAGGCCGCGCACCACGGCGTCAATTTCTACGGGTTTGGTGGTGGCCCCCACCTGGGCGACGGAACCGCCGGTGCCGGGGATGAAGAAGATGCCGATGACGACCGCCAGGATGGTGAGGGCGGCTCCGACATCGAGGATGCTGACTTTGCCGAAGAGGCGACCGCGATCGTCCAGGAGTTTCATGGCGTTCAAGGGATTTAGACAGTTGGAGCGATGGGGATTGTCCAGATCCCATCGGGCTCAAGGGTCAGACTATCACGGGGGGTTGGCGATCGCGGCGGCTTCAAAACTTGCCCGCACGGGATGGGGGGCGGCCCCGTAGAATGTTTGGGCCAAGAACTGGGCCATGGATTAGAGCGGTAGGGATTTTGGGGATGGATGGAGCGGGCGGCGGCGCGGCGATGCTCGATTGGACCAATGGCAATATGCTGGCGGCGTCGGTGCTGGTGGAGACGCTGGTGCGGCTGGGGGTGCGTTGGGGGGCGGTGTGTCCGGGGTCGCGATCGACGCCGTTGACGATCGCGTTGGCCCGTCATCCGGCGATCGAGGCGGTGCCGATTCTTGATGAACGGTCGGCGGCGTTCTGGGCCTTGGGGCGATCGCGGCGATTGCGGCGGCCTGCGGTGGTGGTGTGTACGTCGGGGACGGCGGCGGCGAATTTTTTACCGGCGGTGGTGGAGGCGTCTGAGCAGGGGGTGCCGCTGCTGGTGCTGACGGCGGATCGGCCTCCGGAATTGCGCGCTTGCGGGGCGGGGCAGGCGATTGATCAGGTGAAGCTATTTGGCTCGTTTGTGGTGGGCCAGATGGAGTTGGGCCTGCCGGAGCCGACGATCGCCTATTTGAGCTATTTGCGGCAGACGGTGCTGCGGGCCTGGGGGCGGGCGATCGCGGGGGCGGGGCCGGTACACCTAAATATTCCGTTGCGGGATCCGTTGCCGCCGTTGCCGGATCCGGCGATCGCCCAAGCCCTCGCAGCCTTGCGGGAATCTTTAGATGCAGCCAAATTTTTTAGCCACCTGACGCCGGAGTTGGGGGCGATCGCGGCGACGGAATTTCCTGCGGTGCCGTGGGAACTGTGGCGATCGCGGCGGGGGATCATCGTCGCCGGAGCAACGGGGCCGGTGGATCCGGTGGCCCATAATGAGGCGGCCACGGCGATCGCGGCGGCCCTGGGCTGGCCGATTTTGGCGGATGTGCTGTCCCCCCTGCGCCACGGGGGCGATCACACCGCCGGACGCATCGCCACCTACGACGGCATTTTACGGAACCGCGATCGCGCCGACGCCCTCCGGCCCGAGGTGGTCCTGCAACTGGGACAACTGCCCACCAGCAAAATTCTGCGGGATTGGCTTGCGGAACTGGCCCCGCCCCGCTGGATCCTGGAGCCGCGCGATCGCAACCTCGACCCCCTCCACGGCCCCGCGCTGCCCTTAACCTTAAGCCTCGAAACCCTCGCCGCCACCGTGCCGCCGGATTTGGCCCCGGCCCCGGACGCGATCGCCCTGCGGGATGCCTGGATCGAGGCCGATGCAACCCTGACCGCCGCGATCGCCGCCACCTTTCAGACCCGCCCCAAAACAGCCCCTCCCTTAGAAAGCCAAATCCCCTGGATCCTGGCCCAAAGCCTCCCCCCGGAAACCCCCGTTTTTTTCAACAACAGTATGCCCGTGCGGGATGGAGAATGGTTTTGGCCGACGGGCGATCGCGCCGTCGTGCCCCTGTGCAATCGCGGGGCCAATGGCATTGATGGGGTGCTGTCCACCGCGATCGGCGTTGCTTGGGATGACCCCAAACCCGCCGTTTTAATCACCGGCGATCTGGGCCTGTTGCACGACACCAACGGCCTCCTAATTGCCAAGCGTCTCCATCAACATCAGCGGGGCAGTTTAACGATTCTTTTGATTAACAATGACGGCGGCGGCATCTTTGAAATGCTGCCCATTGCCCAATTTGATCCTCCGTTCGAGGACTATTTCGCCACGCCCCAATCCATCGATTTTTCCCAACTCGCCAAAACCTACGAGCTCCCCTGGGAATTAATGACCTCGGCGGACCATTTGCGCGATCACCTCCAAGTCCTCCCTCCCCATGGTCTTAGGATTTTGGAAGTGCGCCGCGATCGCAAGGAAGACAGCCACTGGCGCAAACAGCTATTTCAACAATTCACCCAATAGCCGCAATTTATCCATCCAAAACTTCAACCCCAACCCCCAAAGACAAGGAGCTTTAAGCCCCTTGCCCCACCAGACCCTAAGCCTAGGCAAACACCAAACCCTTCGTCGCCAAAAACTCCGGATTATAGAGCTTCGACTGATAGCGCGAGCCCCCATCGCACAGCACCGTCACAATCGTATGCCCCGGCCCCATCTGCTGCGCCAATTTCACGGCGGCCCCCACATTAATCCCCACCGATCCCCCCATAAATAGCCCCTCCTCCTTCAGAAGCCGCGACAAAATATCCATACATTCCTGATCCGTCACCCGAATCGCATCATCCGCCGGAGCCCCCGCCATATTGGCCGTCACCCGCCCATTACCAATGCCTTCGGTGATGGAATTGCCCTCCGAAGACAAATCCCCACATTTCACATAGCTATAGAGGGAACTGCCCATGGGATCCGCCACCACGGCCCGCAAATTCGGGTTCTTTTCCTTCAGAAACATGGCCGTACCCGCATAGGTGCCCCCGGTGCCCGTGGCGGCTACCCAAGCATCCACCTTGCCATCGGTTTGTGCCCAGATTTCTGGCCCCGTGGTTTCGTAATGGGCGAGGCGATTGGCGAGGTTATCAAATTGATTGGCCCAGACCGCATTGGGTAACTCCTCCGCAAGGCGCTGGGACACTTTGACATAGTTATTGGGGTTGCTGTAGGGCACCGCTGGCACCGTTTTGACGATCGCGCCGAGGGTCCGCAGCAGGTCCATCTTTTCCTGGGATTGGGTTTCCGGAATGACGATCTGACAGCGATAGCCCTTGGCATTGCAAATGTGGGCTAGGCCAATGCCCGTATTGCCCGCCGTGCCCTCGACCACGGTGCCACCCGGCTTGAGCAGGCCGCGCCCCTCAGCATCCTCGACGATGTAGAGGGCGGCGCGATCCTTGACGGACCCCCCTGGATTTAAAAATTCCGCTTTGCCTAAAATTTCGCAGCCCGTTTCGTCACTGAAGCAGTTCAATCGAATCAAGGGGGTGTTGCCTACGGTGTCAACAAATCCGCGTTTGATATCCATGGGTGAGGGTGGGTTAACGACAACGGTAGGGGGCATCGGGCGGAGCGATCGCAGCGCCAAGGGGGATGGGCCATCTGCATCGCTTGGGTGCCAATGCTGGGATGCCAATTTTTCTAGGGTACCGGAGTGGCGGAAGTCCTGGGTTGCGATCGCGATCGATCCCCCTGTGAAGATTCAAAACCAACCGACCGGGCCACCGGAGCGCCCTTGTTATCCTAGGGGTTGAGGACAGTGCACTGAGGAGGCGATTCGCCATGTTGAGGAATGCCATTGGTTTTGCGGTAACCCTGCTGGCTCCCTTGGTGCTGTCGGTGCCGTCCCAGGCGGTGGAACCGGATGAGATTGCGGAATTGCGGCTGACGGGCATGTGTGGCGGTTGCGACCTGGTGCAGGCGGACCTGGCGCGGATGGATCTGTCCGATAGCCATTTGATCGGGGCGGACCTGCGGGGGGCAGATTTGCGGGGGGCCAACCTCAGTAATGCGAATTTGGAAGGGGCCAACCTGGAGGGGGCGGACCTGACGGGGGCCAATTTGACCGGGGCCATGCTCAATGATGCGTCCCTGCGGGGGGCGGTGCTGGATGGGGCGAATTTGGAAAATGCGACGCTCCACAATACGAATCTGGCGGCGGCGTCGATGGAGAACCTGAGGCTGTCGGGGGCTAGCATTTTCAATAGTGAAGTGGGCATTGGCGGTAGCGAGATTGTGGAACTGGAACATTAGGCCGCTGGGGACCGCCGCGATCGCGCCACCCTAGATCCTGTAGAGATCGGCCCTGCCGGTGGCGGTTTAGGTAAATGGTCCTAGGGCTGACGGATTAGGGAGATCCCTAGTCCGTTTGTGTGTCTGGGGGCCAGATGGCTGCCCGCAGGTTTGCGTTGTCTCCCACTAGGTTTTAGGAGTGAATGGTTTGATGGTTTCCCCCCAATCGGTTCCAGCCGTGGCGATCGCGCCGGTGACCCACCCGACGGTTGCCCATCCCCCGTCCGGTTTGCCCTTCTTGGGCCTGCGGCGGTCCGCCGGGGCGATCGCGGCCACCGTTGCCACCGGCCTTGCCACCACCGCCGCCGCCGTGACCCTCGCGGCGATCGCCGCCCTGCCCGCCCAGGCCCAAGAAGTGCTGCGGACCATTTCCGTTTCTGGAGAAGGGCGCATCGCGATTGAAGCCACCGAAGCCCAGGTGCAGCTCGGGGTTGAAACGCGCGGAGCCAGCGCCGATGCCGCCCAGGCCGCCGCCGCCCGTCAGGCCGATTCCCTGGTCACCTACCTGCGGGGCCAATCGGTCCAGCGGCTCCAGACCAGCAGCATTTCCCTCCAGCCCATGTATGACCAAAATGGCCGGGAAATCACCGGTTACATCGCCCGCAATACCGTCAGTTTCCAGGTGCCCGTCAATCGCGCCGGGACCATCATCGACAACGCCGTCCGGGCCGGAGCCACCCGCATCGACAGCCTCCAAACCCTCGCCAGTGAAAGCGCCGTAGAATCCGCGCGATCGCGCGCCCTCGCCGCCGCCGCCCAGGATGCCCGCAACCAGGCCAATGTGGTCCTAGAAGCCCTGGGCCTCGCCCCGCGCGAAATCATCCAAATTAACGTCGCCGGAGCCGCCCTGCCGCCCCCCGTCTTCGTGGAAAACGTCCGGGCCATGGCCGACGCTCGACCCACCTCCCCGGTCGAAGGGGGCGAGCAAATCGTCCAGGCCAACGTCACCCTCCAGATTCGCTATTGATTCGTGATTGATCCGTGACCCATTCCCGATGGTGCGCAATCCGTCGGGACCAACGCGCCCTAGAATTTGCTATGCAGCACTCCTGAAGACGAGGACGAACCCATGGACCACAAACTGATGCTGACCATTCCTGGCCCCACCCCCGTGCCGGAACCGGTCCTGCTGGCCCAGGCCAAACACCCCATGGGGCACCGCAGCGGTGAGTTCTGCGCGATCGTGGCGGAAATTAACGAAAACCTCCAGTGGCTGCACCAGACCAAAAATCAGGTGATCACCCTCGCCGCCAGCGGCACCGGGGCCATGGAGGCGGGCATCATCAATTTCCTGAGTCCGGGCGATCGCGTCCTCGTCGGATCCAACGGCAAATTCGGAGAGCGCTGGGGCTTGGTCGCCAAAGCCTTTGGCCTCAATGTGGAACTGGTGGAAGCGCCTTGGGGTCAACCCCTGGACCCGGAAGCCTTCGGGAAGCGCCTCCGGGCGGACACGGACAAAACCATCAAGGCCGTCATCATCACCCACAGCGAAACCTCGACGGGCGTCCTCAACGACCTCGAAGGCATCAACCGCCACGTGAAGGCCCACGGGGAAGCGTTGATCATCGTGGATGCGGTCACCAGCCTCGGGGCCACCTCGGTGCCGGTGGACGAGTGGGGGCTCGATGTGGTGGGCTCCGGCTCCCAGAAGGGCTATATGATGCCGCCCGGACTGGCCTTTGTGTCCGTCAGCGAGAAGGCATGGCAAGCCTACGCCACGGCGACGCTGCCGAAGTTCTATTTGGATTTGGGCAAATACCGCAAGGCCCTCAAGGAGGACAGCACCCCCTTTACGCCGCCGGTGAATTTGTACTTTGCCCTGCAGGCGTCGTTGCAGTTGATGAAGAAGGAGGGGCTCGATCAAATCTTTGCCCGCCACGATCGCCTCAAGCGCATGACCCGTTCGGCGATGAAGGCGTTGAATTTGCCGTTGTATGCGGCGGATGACTGCGCGAGTCCGGCGATTACGGCGGTGATGCCCCAGGGGGTGGAGGCGGAGAAGGTGCGATCGGTGCTCAAGAAGCGGTTTGATATTGCCGTGGCGGGGGGCCAGGATGATCTCAAGGGTAAGATCTTCCGCATTGGTCACCTGGGCTTTGTCAGCGATCGCGATGCCCTGACGGCGATCGCGGCGTTGGAGGCCACGTTGATCGAGCTGGGGGCGGAAGGGATCACCCCTGGTGCGGGGGTGGCGGCGGCGGCCAAGGAAATCCTGGCGGCGAGTTAAGTCAACTTTGCCCGATGCCCTAGCGTAGGGTGGAATATTCCCAGCTCTGGCGCGGTGCGGGGCTGGGTTTTTGCGGCTCCGGCGCGATCGCGGCGCGGTGATTCAGCCAAGCAAAGAGGGTCGCGAACTGGTCAATGGTCAACAGGCCGTAGCGCCAGAGGATCGTCGGCAGCGCCTGCGGCCCCACCCGGCATTGGCCCAGCACGAACTCAATCATGGCGGGCGAGAGGGCCAACTCATCCCGCAGAAACGCTCGAATTTCGCTACCGGTGCGGCCTCCCCAAAAACTAGCCATGATCGCGATGTCCCCTGTGCGGCGTGCTTTCCTTGCAGTATCGAGAGCCGTCCGGATGGTTTTGGCCGCCGGTGGCCACTTTCCCAAGCGCCAACCCCTTCGGGAACCATCTCGGGGGGGATGAGTCGGTCCGCGATCGCGCCCCCAACAGACCACGCAATCCCCAGCCCATCCAGCTTTTAGACTATTCAAAATCCTTTAGCCTACGGCCCGCGATCGCCGCGATCGCCCTAGGAAGGACGGGCCGTTTTCTGTGCCGGTGGGGCAACTGGACCCCGATCGCCATCTTCAGGCCCCTGCGGTTAACCGATGGCCCAGCAACCGCCCCTTAATTCGGATGCTCCGCGATCGCCAGGGAACGCTCCGGATGCCCCAAACCCCAGGGAAGTCGCGATCGCCATCCCCCCTGGAGGCGGCACTGTAATTGACCATGAAGTTTTCCATCCACCGCGACTTTTATTATGAAGTTCGCTTGCATTCAACCACCGTCCCTCAGTTTAGAAGGGGAGAATAACAAATAGAGGGGAGCGATCCCGCCGCGCCGC
This sequence comes from Cyanobacteriota bacterium, assembly GCA_022402445.1. Lineage (GTDB taxonomy): Bacteria > Cyanobacteriota > Cyanobacteriia > CACIAM-69d > CACIAM-69d > MS008. The sequence goes on from JAKRSF010000010.1 coordinate 170,961, forward strand.
GATCGATAGGAGTCACGCCATGCGCTTGTTTAACCGACCATCCCCATCGGAAGTGGAAACCCGCAGTCGAATCCTCGATGCGGCGCAGCATCTCTTTGCGCGGCGGGGCTACAACGCAACGACCACCCGCGATCTGGCCAAGGCGGCGGGCGTGGCGGAAGGGACGCTGTTTCGCCATTTTGAAAACAAAAAGTCCATCCTCATTGAGGTGGCAACCCAGGGTTGGGTAGAAATTTTGACGGACTTGCTGATGGAGTTGAGCGCCATGGGCAGCTATAAGGCGATCGCCCAGGTGATGCGAAAGCGGATGCTCAATTTCCATCACAATGCGGACATGATGCGGGTGTGTTTCATGGAGGCGCAATTTCACCCGGAACTGCGCGATCGCATCCAAACGGAGGTGATTGATAAAATGACCGACGTGGCGGAGGCGTTCTTCCAGACGGCGATGGATCGCGGCGTCTACCGACCGATGAATGCCAAGGTGGTGGCGCGGATTTTCCTGGGCATGTTCGCGATCGCGGGTTTTAGTGACATGACGGTGATCGATGCCCATGCGTCCGCCCAGGATATGCAGGAAATGGCGGAGGGGCTGGCGGATATTTTCCTCAATGGGGTGCTGGTGAAATCCACCGAAGGCCCCTAGCGGCAATCCCTGTGGCCAATCCCTGCAACGGCGCTGCGTTAGGCGATCGCCCCCTGGAGACTGAGGGCCGTGGCGATCGCCCAGCCATCCACCGCCAGCAGCAGCAGTGAGAACAGCAGCAGCAGCAAATACATCCACGGCTGGGCCAGGGGTCTCACGTCGCGGGTGTCGATGCCGGTTTTGGCCGCCACAATGTCCACCAGCCGCCCAAAGCCCGCCACCCGCATGGGTAATAAAAATCCTTGGCCGCGATCGTCGAGGAAGTAATACACCAGCCCCCCCTGGCCCGTGGTGCGCGGTTTGAGGGCGCGGACCTTGGCCCAAGGCAGCCGCCAACCGGGCCGCAGCCAGCGCACCCAAGTGGGATAAGTGACGCGAATTTCCTCCTCGTCCAGTTCCACCCGCTCGCTCAGGATGGCCGCGATCGCGATCGCCCCAATCGCCAGTCCTGCCCAGAGCCAGCCCCCCGACACCGGCGCATCCGTCGCCGTCGCCAAAAACGGCAGGGGCAGCGTCAAAGCCCCATACAGCACCAACAGCGTCAGGCGCACCAACGGCGACAGGGGGAAGGCCGTCGGCAGGGCCAGACGATCGGCGGACTCCGGCGTGGCGGGTGAAGGATCAGCGGCGGGATCGGGGGACATATCCAAAAAATTTAAAAATGGGGCAGGGGCTGGCGATCGCGCGATCGCCAGCCCCCTGATTTTCCGAGCTATTCTAGCGTCGTTTTTGCAGTCACCCCAGGAGCACCCAGGGTCGCTACATCGCGATCGCCCCAAACGCCCCCAGCATCTTCACCTCCGGATGCAGCACCACATCCCAACGGTGATAGACCGCCTCCCGCACCGACTCGATCAGGCCCAGAATGTCCGCCGCCCGCGCCTCACCGCAATTGAGGATGAAATTGGCGTGCATTTGCGCCACCTCCGCATCCCCCCGACGCAACCCCTTGAGGCCCGTCTGCTCAATCAACCACGCCGCCTTGTGGGGCTCCGGATTGCGGAATACACTGCCGCAACTGGGCATGTGGTAGGGCTGGGTCGAGTGGCGCTGCTCCAGGTGGCGGCGGGTGCGGGCCTTCACCAGGGCCGGATCAAATCCCGGCGTCAGTTGCAGCGTCGTTTGGGTCACCAGGCGGCGATCGCCCTGGAGGACCGACGTGCGGTAGCCATAGCCAAAATCCTCGCGCTTCAAGGTTTCCAGACGGTTACCATCGGCCGAGAGCACCTCCGCCTCCACCAGCACATCCTTCATCTCGCCCCCGTGGGCCCCCGCATTCATCACGGCGCTGCCCCCGAGGCTACCGGGGATGCCCACCGCCCATTCCAGCCCCGACCACCCCAGGGCCGCCGCCTTCCAGGCCAGGGTCGCGATCGACACCCCCGCCCCCACCGTCACCCGGCCCGCCTCCCGATCAAAGGCCATGCGCCGCAGGTGGCGGGTTGAAACGGTGAGCCCTTCAATGCCCCCGTCACTGACCAATAAATTAGACCCTGCCCCCAACAGGGTCACGGGGACCGATCGGCGATCGGCCCATTCAAAACTGTCCCGAAGTTCCTCCAGGGTTCGGGGAGCCACATACCATTCCGCCGGACCGCCCACGCGGAACGACGTGAAGCGCGCCAGGGAAATTTGGGATTGGATAGCGCAATCCGGCGCGGCTGAAGTCAACTGCACGCTTGTCACCATATCGAGCTGTGAAAGTAAAGGACGAACGAACCTACGACCAACGGAGTCAAACTGTTACGGACTGGATCGGGACTAGATGGGTACCTCTGGCTCGTTCCGGTGACGCGTTCCGGCGAATGATGGACCGGTGCTACCCCAGAGCCAGTCGCTGTCATCCTAATCCGTTGCGTCAATCCGTGAATCCGACATTTCCTGATAATCTACCCGGTGATCTGGCTGACAATCGCTCAGCAGGGCGGGCACGATTTGGTTTAGGTTCCCGGCCCCGAGGCAAATGGCTAGGTCGCCGGCCTGGAGTTCCTGGGCGAGGTATTGGCGAACGTCGTCGAGGGTGGGCTGATAGATGACGCGATCGCGGTGGGCGGCCATGGCGTCGGCGAGGGTTTGGCCGCTGATGCCGAAGGTGTTTACCTCTCCGGCGCTGTAGATGTCCGTGAGCACCACCAGATCCGCTGCACCGAAGGCCGTTGCGAAATCCTCTAGAAACGTTTGGGTGCGGCTGAAGCGGTGGGGCTGGAAGATGGCCACCAGCCGTCCGTTGCCGTCCATCCCGTCGAGGCGCTGGCGGGCGGCGGCTAGGGTGACGCGCACTTCGCTGGGGTGGTGGGCGTAGTCGTCATAGAAGGCGATGCCGCCGCTGATCCCCAGCAGTTCAAAGCGCCGCCGGGTGCCGGTGAATTTGGCGAGGGCGTTGGCGATCGCGTCAAACGACAACCCTAAATGGCGTCCGAGGGCCACCACCGCCAGGGCATTGCTGAGGTTGTGGCGGCCGAGCAGTTGCAGTTGCAGGGATCCGAGCGGCTCCCCCCGTTCAAAGACCCGCGATCGCACCCCCGCCGCCGTCAGTTCAATATCCTCGGCCCAATAGTCCGCCCCCGCCGCCGGATCCAGGCTATAGGTCAGGTCCAGCTTCAGGCGATCGCGCACCGTCGGACAATCCACACAGCCAATCAGCACCCCACAGCGCTTCGCAAAGGCCAGGAAAATCTCCACCGTTTCATCGAGGGAAGCGTAGTGGTCCGGATGGTCTAGCTCAATATTCGTCACGATCCCCACCGCCGCCTCCAGCTTCACCAGGGATCCATCCGACTCATCCGCCTCCGCCACAATCCACTCCCCCGCACCCACCCGGGCATTGCCATCCCAGGCCGCTACCTCGCCCCCCACCACAATGGTCGGATCGAGGCCCGCCTCCAGCAACATAAACCCCGCCAAGCTGCTCGTCGTCGTCTTGCCGTGGGTGCCCGCGATCGCGATCCCGCGCCCCTGGGCCATCAGCGCCGCCAGCAGATCCGACCGGTGGAAAATCGGGCAGCCCAACGCGATCGCCGCCTCATATTCTGGATTATCCGCCCGGATCGCCGTCGAGCAAATCACCTGGGGCAACCCATCGATCGCCCCATCCTGGGGATGCACATCCTTATAAATAGAATTGGCCGGACGCCCTCCGACGCCGGCCGCGATCGCCCCAGTCCCCTCCGCCATCCCAGGCCCGGTCCCCCCGAACTCCCCCGCCGCCTCAACCCCCCCAGACTTTCCCAACTCCTGCTGCAACCGCCGCAGATTATCCGCCCCCTGGCCCCAAAAAATCTGGACCCCCGCCGCCTCCAACCGACCCGTAATCGCCGAGGCCCGAGCATCCGAACCCGACACCCGCAGCCGCCGCTTGGCCAGCACATACGCCAACGCCGACATCCCAATTCCACCAATGCCAATAAAGTGGAACGGGCGACCGTTGAAGTCCAGGGAACCCACCATCGCCACTCCTCAGCCACACCGCTCAAAAGAATCACGCCATATGATATCAGGCTCAGCCCCACCGCCCCCCGCCCCGCGCGATCGCCCCCACCCCTCGATCCCCATCCGCCCCATCTCGCGATCAGCGGGTTTGAAGTGTTCAGTCGATAAGATATGATTTGGGGTACCATCGACGGATTTGTAAAATCTATTAAAACGCGAGGGCAAGGCGTAGTGATTAGAGTCGCAATTAACGGTTTTGGTCGCATCGGACGTAACTTCTTGAGATGCTGGCTGACCCGTAACGATAGCCAGCTCGATCTCGTTGGCATCAATGACACATCTGACCCCAAAACCAACGCCCACCTGTTGAAATATGACTCTATGCTCGGCATTTGTAATGCCGACATTTCCGCTGACGATAACTCGATTATCGTTAACGGTAAGACCATTAAGTGTGTCTCTGATCGTAACCCCCTCAACCTCCCCTGGGCCGACTGGGGCGTTGATCTAATCATCGAGTCCACCGGCGTGTTTGTCTCCGAAGAGGGCGCGTCCAAGCACATCCAAGCCGGTGCGAAAAAGGTCTTGATTACGGCTCCGGGCAAGGGCAACGGCGTGGGTACCTTCGTGATGGGGGTCAACCACGAGAACTATGCCCATGGCGAATACAACGTCATCAGCAACGCGAGCTGCACGACCAACTGCCTCGCCCCGATCGTCAAGGTTTTGCATCAGAACTTTGGCATCATCAAGGGCACGATGACCACCACCCACAGCTACACGGGCGATCAGCGCCTGCTGGATGCGAGCCACCGGGATGTGCGCCGGGCGCGGGCGGCGGCGATGAACATTGTGCCCACCTCCACCGGTGCCGCGAAGGCGGTGGCCCTGGTGATCCCCGAAATGGCGGGTAAGCTCAACGGTATTGCCATGCGGGTGCCGACGCCGAACGTGTCGGTGGTGGACCTGGTGGTGCAGGTGGAGAAGAGCACGATCGCGGAACAGGTGAACGATGTGCTGCGCCACGCTGCCGAAAATGAGATGAAGGGCATCATCAAGTATGGTGACCTGCCCCTGGTGTCGTCGGACTATCGCGGGACCGATGAGTCCACCATTGTGGATGCCAGCCTGACGATGGTGATGGGTGGCGATATGGTGAAGGTGGTGGCCTGGTACGACAACGAGTGGGGCTACAGCCAGCGGGTTGTGGACTTGGCGGAACTGGTGGCGAGCAAGTGGGCTGCCTAGGACCGTTGCCCTAGTGGTTTCAAGGGCGCGATCGCGGTCTGGGCTCACCGCCTAAGGTGCCCGCAGGACTGAACCAGTCGCGCCCAATAAATTTGGAGGATCGCTGTTCTCCTTTGTCATGGATCGCTCTCCGATGGGGGGCGACTTTTTTTTGGGTGTTCTGACGGGAACTGCGGTTTTTGACGGGCGCTGTGGCGTGGCGGGGGGGACTGCTCAGGGGTTGGGTCGGGGCGATCGCGGCCCCCGCGCCTCCAGATTCCGCAGGCCAACGACGGGGGCGGCATTAATTTCCCGGGCCGTGCGGATCAGCAGCCCCGCCAGGATCAGGCTCGACAGCATGGAACTGCCCCCATAGCTCAGCATTGGGAAGGGCAGCCCCGTGGTGGGCAAGGCTCCGGTGGCGACGCCCACATTCAGCATCGATTGGCCAATTAAAAAGGCCGTGGTCCCCACCGCCACTAGCCGCATGACGCGATCGCGGGCCTTGAGGGCGAGGCGCAGGCCAATCCAGCCGTAGGCCCCCAGGAGCCCCAGGAGCAACATGGAGCCAATCCAGCCAAATTCCTCCGCATAAACCGAAAAAATGAAGTCCGTATATTGGATCGGCAGATTGGCTAGCTTTTGGCGCGACAGGCCAAAGCCCACGCCCCCCCAGCCCCCCGAACCGATCGCCAGCAAACTTTGCACCAATTGATAGCCCGCCCCGAACGGGTCCGCCCACGGATCCAGGAACGATAAAATGCGCCGCTGCTGATACTCCCGCAGGCTAATGCTCAGGGCTGCCATCATCACTCCCCCGATCGCCGCCCCCCCCACATACACCCACGGCAGCCCCGCCGCGATCGCCAGCAGCCACAGCACCAGACCACACAGCAGCGTCGTACTCAAATTCGGTTGCAGCAAAATCCCCACCAGGGCCGCCGCCACCGTCCCCAGCCAAAACCACCGCTGCCCCTGGGTCAGGCGTTCCCAATTCCCCAGCATTCGCGCACTTTGCAGCACCAGCAGCGGCTTCAAAAACTCCGACGGCTGTAGGGGAACCGGTCCCAACTGCACCCACCGCACCGCCCCATAGGCTTGGCGGCCCACCCCCGGCACCAGCAGCGACCAGGTGAGCAACAGCATCAGCAGCAGCCCCCCATTCGCCAGCCGCAGCACCCCCTGCAACGGCATCGACGCCACCCCCCGCATCAGCAAAACGCCGATCGCGATCCAGAGCAACTGGCGCTTAACGTAGTACAACCCATCCCCATGGGCCGAATCCGCCGTCACATAGGACGCCGACAGCAGCATCGCCACCCCCAACACCAGCCACAGAATCGTCAGCCAGCGCAGCAGCCTCGCCTCCGTCGCCCATCCCTGGGCCGGCCACCGGAGCCACTTCACCAGACCCGCGCCCCAACGACCAATCCCATCCTCCCCCGGCGGCGGCGGATCGGGCCGTGGCCCCCCGACGGCCCTGCTGTCCCCTTGACCGGAGCGCTCCCCCCGCGATCGGGGCAAAGCCCCCACCCATCGCCCCTTTGGCCCCCCCGTTCCCACAGGAGCAGGACGGCCCCCGGAACGGCGTCGGCCCCCGCGATCGCGCCCTCGACCCATCCCTGCCCCTCCCCCCCGTGAATGATCGCCACCAACGACAAACTCGCGCTAGCCATCCGTCAAAGCACCCACCCATCCCCAAACCCAGGACAGGCCAAGCATTTTGTCAGATGTTGCGCGAGTTCAACAATCCTAAGGCGGATTGAAACCATCGGCCACCGGCATCGGACGCGATCGCGCCTACGCCAGCCCCGTATTCGTCCCCGGACGACCCGTCGCCAGCTCGACCTTAACGATCTTGCCACCCATCTTCTGGATGCGCTGCTGCTCCTGGAACCAATTGCCGTAGGGCACGAGTTTCGTAAAGTAGGTATTTTGCAGTTCGCGCTGGGTGCGAATCCGCGTTTGGCTTGGCACGCAAGCCGTAATCTTAAACATACGCATGGGAAAACCTCCGTCTTCGTCTAGACCTGGGTCGAGCGGGCAAAACTGCCGTTGGCCATCGCCAAAGCACAAAACCAACAAACAAAGACCTGAGCGGCTAAAGAGACTCGACCAAAGCAACTAAGCTGCACTGCAAGAACGCCTATGACGCTTTAACCGATCCCCACAACCTCTCAGGCCCTAGATACAAGATTCCTCGAATCAAGATCAACGCCCTAATCGGCATTCACCCGATCGAACAATCCAACACCAATTGCCTAGCTCAAGCCCGAGCAGATGTAGTCGAAGTACACACCCATTTCGCGGCCAGCGTCAGCGCCCACCAGGCTAGCGGTCACTTCCTTCATGGCTTGGATCGCCTGCACCGTCGCGCCGATGGGCACACCCAGGGAGTTGTAGGTTTCCTTCAGGCCGTTGAGCACGCGCTCATCCAGGATGGACGCATCGCCCGCCAGCATGGCGTAGGTCGCATAGCGGAGGTAGTAGTCCAGGTCGCGGATGCAAGCGGCATAGCGACGGGTGGTGTACATGTTGCCGCCGGGACGGGTGATGTCAGAGTACAGCAGCGACTTCGCCACCGCTTCCTTCACGATCGTCGCCGCATTCGCGCCGATGGCCGTCGCCGCACGAACCCGCAGCTCACCGCTTGCGAAGTAGCCTTGCAGCTTTTGCAGCGCCGAACCGTCGAGGTACTTACCCTGAACGTCGGAGGAGTTGATAACAGCGGTAATTGCGTCTTGCATGATTTTTTTCTGAAATAGCTCGGTTTTGGAAAGGTCGAAATGTCAATTCAAGGGTGAAACGCTGCTAAACGGACCGGAGCCCCCAGCAACCGTCGCCCCTCTTACTGCATAGCGCCGATCACGTAATCGAAGTAAGCGCCAGCTTCAGATGCGTCATCACCGCTCATCAGGGACGTGGCAACGCTCTTCATGGAGCGCACGCTCTCGGCCACGGCGTCCACCGGGGTGCCCAGGGAGCGGTACATTTCACGCACGCCCACCAGACCGATTTCTTCGATGGGGGTCGTGTCGCCGGAAACCACACCGTAGGTCACCAGACGCAGGTAGTAGTCCATGTCGCGCAGGCAGGTGGCGGTCATTTCTTCGCCGTAGGCGTTACCACCGGGGGAGACCACGTCGGGGCGCTTCTGGAACAGTTGGTCGCCAGCTTCCTTGACGATGCGCTCGCGGGCTTCCGTCAGGATTTGGGCGATGCGAACCCGCTGGGAGCCGCTAGCCACAAAGGCTTTGATGCGATCCAGTTCGCCGGGGCTGAGATAGCGCGCCTCAGCATCTGCATTCACGATCGACTTCGTGACGATACTCATGTAATAAACTCCTCTCGAAAGGAAAAATCTGACTGGAGATGCCTAAGCCAAGGACTGCGCCGTTTTGCCTGTTCCGTGGGTGATTTCGGGGATGCTCATTCGCTGGTCCTCAACCCTGGGGCTGAGTCTTTAGCGAGTGCCCTATGCCCTTGGGGGGGCGCGAAACCGCACGGGGGATGATGACGACTGCCCTCGACAAATTAATCATCATTTTCAGGCATGGGGTTCGCATCCTTATTTTCGATTAACAGTTTTTAACATCGCTTGAGTAATCGCAATTTTCGATGCGGCTGTGGTCCCTGGCCGGGGCGGCTCGGTGGGCCTAGGCGCTTTGGCCAAACTGGAGGTCGTACACTTCGTCTTCGCAGCCGACCTGGAGTTTGAGGTCGGATTTGGCTTTGGCGACGCACAGCAGGACGTAGCCCTGGTCCTGGAGGGAGGGGCCGAGGCCCATGCAGTCCCCCAGGTCTACCTGGCCTTCAAGGATGCGGGCGGCGCAGGTGGTGCAAACGCCTGCATTGCAGGAGCTGGGTAGATCTAGGCCCGCGTCGAGGGCGCTCTGGAGAATGAATTGGTCGTCTGGAATTTCGAGCGATTGGCTGCTGCCGTTGGTGACAAATTCCACGCGGTAGGTGTTGGTCATCGGTTCGGTGGCGACCCGCTGGGGGAACGCTGGCTAGCAATGGGGGCGGGGGATCCTAGGGGAAGGGTGGATCAATTGTTTCCATGGGAAAGCGATCGCCCACCTGGGTAGGCGATCGCGGTTCGGTAAACGGATGCATCAGCCGCTGAGGGCTTCGGCACCACCAACAACCTCTAGGATTTCCTGGGTAATAGCGGCCTGCCGTGCCTTGTTGTAGGACAGGGTGAGGCTGCTGATCAGGGTTTTGGCGTTGTCGCTGGCGCTGCTCATGGCGCTCATGCGGGCCGCCAGTTCACTCGCGGCCGATTCTTGCAGACCCCGCAACAACTGGTTGTTGAGGTAGAGGGGCAGCAGGGCGTTGAGGATTTGGACCGGATCCTGTTCAAAGATCATGTCCCGGGGGAAGCCCTTGACGGGGGCCGCCACCTTGGAGCGCTCCACCTGGAACTGGCCGCCGCTGCTGGTGAGCCGGAACATTTCGTCATCGGCCACCTCAAGGCCCTGGGGATCCAGGGGCAGCAGGGTTTGGATGACGGGGCGGGAGCTGATCAGGGAGACGAATTTGGTGTAGACCAGTTCGACGCGATCAATGGATCCCGACAGGAACAGGGACAGCAGCTCGTCGGCGATCTGGGACGCTTCGGCGGCGGTCGGGATTTGCTCTAGCCCTTCGTAGGTGGCTTTGATGGGGTAGTCGCGGCGCTTGAAGTACTGCTGGGCTTTGCGGCCCACGATGATCATCTGGTAGCCAATGCCTTCGGCGGCCAGTTCCTTTGCCCGCTGCTCGGCCCGACGGATGATGTTGGAGTTGTAGGCTCCGCACAGGCCGCGATCGCCGGTGACCACCAGCAGACCCACGTTCTGGACCTCGCGGCGCTTCAGCAGGGGCAGATCCGCATCCTCGAACTTGAGGCGGGACTGCAACCCATAGAGCACCTGGGCGAGGCGATCCGCAAAGGGACGGGTATTGACCACCTGCTCCTGGGCCCGGCGCACCTTCGCCGCCGCCACCAGCCGCATGGCTTCCGTAATTTTTTGGGTATTTTTAACCGACTGAATGCGATCGCGAATTAACTTGAGATTTGCCATTGCCTCTTTCCTCTCGCTCTAAGCAGCGAACCGCCGCCCGTCAGGTCACCACCGCTTAGGTGAGCGACCCCGAGCAGCGATCCGTCCTTCGCAACCGTTTAAGCCGACACTAGGAAGGTCTGCTTATATTCCGTCAAGGCTTCCTTGAGCAGGGTTTCTGCCTCATCCGTCAGGGCCTTGCCCGCCTTGATGATTTCCGCGTAGCGGGGCTTGTCGGTCTTCAGGTAGGACCGCAGACCGCTGGCGAATTGGGTCACCCGGGGCAGGGGGATTTCATCCAAATAGCCGTTAATCCCGGCGTAGATGATCGCCACCTGTTCCGCCACGCTCAGGGGGGAGAACTGGGGCTGCTTGAGGATTTCCCGCAGGCGCTGGCCCCGCGCCAGTTGGTTTTGGGTGGCCTTGTCCAGGTCAGAGGCGAACTGGGCGAAGGCTTCCAGCTCGGCGAACTGGGCCAATTCCAGCTTCACCTTACCGGCCACTTTCTTCATGGCTTTGGTTTGGGCCGCGCCGCCCACCCGGGACACGGAGATACCGGCGTTCACCGCAGGCCGCAGACCGGAGTTGAACAGGTCCGTGGACAGGAAGATCTGGCCGTCGGTGATGGAAATGACGTTGGTGGGAATGTAGGCCGACACGTCGCCCGCTTGGGTTTCGATGATCGGTAGGGCGGTCATGCTGCCGCTGCCCAGGGCGTCGCTCAGTTTGGCGGCCCGCTCCAGCAAACGGGAGTGGAGATAGAACACGTCGCCGGGGTAGGCTTCACGCCCGGGCGGACGACGCAGCAGCAGGGACATCTGACGATAAGCCTGGGCTTGCTTGGACAGATCGTCGTAGATGATCAGGGTGTGCTTGCCCTGATACATGAAGTATTCCGCGATCGCGGCCCCGGTGTAGGGAGCCAGGTATTGCAGGGTGGCCGGGTCGCTAGCGTTGGCCGCCACCACGACGGTGTAGTCCATCGCCCCGCGATCCTGCAGGGTGCCGATCACCTGGGCCACCGTGGACGCCTTTTGGCCGACGGCCACATAGACGCAGATCACGTCCTCTTCTTTCTGGTTGATGATCGTGTCGATCGCGATCGAGGTCTTGCCCGTCTGGCGATCGCCAATGATCAGCTCCCGCTGGCCGCGACCGATGGGAATCATCGAATCAATGGCCGTAATCCCCGTCTGCATCGGCTCACACACCGACTTCCGGGCAATGATGCCAGGGGCCATCGACTCGATCAGGCGGGTCGTCGTCGCGGCAATATCCCCCTTGCCATCAATGGGGCGCGCCAGGGCATCCACCACCCGGCCCACGATCGCATCCCCCACGGGAATCGACGCGATCTTGCCCGTCGCCGTCACGGAGCTGCCCTCTTGGATGGAGCGGCCATCGCCCATCAACACCGCCCCGACATCGTTCTCCTCCAGGTTGAGGGCGATGCCCACGGTGCCATCTTCAAATTCCAGCAGTTCGCCGGCCATGGCGTTCTCAAGGCCGTAGATCCGGGCAATGCCGTCCCCGACCTGCAGGACCGTCCCCACATCGGAAACTTTGACCTGCTGATCGTATTGCTCGATCTGCTGCTGGATAATGCTGCTGATTTCGTCCGGTTTGATTGCAATCATGGTTCGCGGTGTGCCGATCGATCTAACTGAACTGAATGGAATCCCCGGAGGGAGGGCTGCTGCGGTGGCCGCTACAACGGGAAGCGCAGCAGTGGGGCCAATGACGCCAACCCCTAGGCGGCGTTGAGGCTCAGGGCAATGCGGCGCAACTGGCCCCGCAGGCTCGCATCAACGGTTTGGGAACCGACCTGGATGATGACACCCCCAAGGATGTCCGCATCAATGGCCGTCTCCAACTCCACCTGGGCGGCACCGCTCATGGCGATCGCCTTCTCAATCACGGCGGCGCGCTGGGCTTCCGTCAGCTCCACCGCCGTCGTCACCTTCACCAGGGCCGTGTTGGTCAACTGCCGCAGGAGATCCTGGTACTTGGCGCAGATCGCATCGAGCAGGGAAACCCGCTTGCGATCCACCAGCAGTTTCAGGAAGTTGGCAAAGTAAGGATCAATGGCTTCGCCAAAGACCCGCTGCAAAATTTCTTTCTTAACGTCCGGGGCGACAAAGGGATTGTCTAGGGCCTGCACGAGGTCTTCGGAACCGGCCAGGGTGGACCGGATCGTGGCCGAATCTTCGCCAAACTTGGCCGCCAAATCCTTGCCCTTGGCAATGGATAGCAGCGCCTGGGCGTAGGGTTCGGCAATGGTTGCGATCGTCGAACTGGATGTCATTTCTGATCACCTCCTACCAACGCCAAGCCGCGATCCACGGACTGGCGCTGCTGATCTTCGTTTAGACCGCCACTGAGCCGCGACTCGACCTGGGTGATCGCCTGGGCCACGGCCCGCTGCCGCAGTTGAGCCACCACCCGCTCCTGTTCCGCCGCCAGATCGCGCGACGCATCTTCCCGCATGCGCTGCACATCCTGTTCGGACTTCGCCAGGATTTCCGCCTTCACCTTCTCCGCCGCCTGCACCGCATTGGCGCGGATGCGCTCCGCCTCCTGCTGGGCTTGGGCTAGCTTCGTTTGCTGTTCAGCGAGGGCCTTTTTCGCAATTCCTTGGCGCTCCTCAGCCTCGCGAATGGCCGCTGCGATATTTTCACGGCGGGTTCCGAGCAACTTGCCCAGGAAACCGCGCCCGAAATACACCAGCAGGCCGATGACGATTACGAGGTTGAATAAGTTCGTTTCCAGAATATTGGTATTGAGGCCAAAGCCATCCCCGTGGGCTAGGAGCGGCGTCAGGCCAATCCCGGTCCCCGACCAAAAATGGGTCATTAGTTCGACATTCATCGATCAACTCAACCTAATTCGTACCCTAGTAGCTTCTTAACGATTTGACGACTTAGGCCATCCACCTGGGCATCGAGGGCCGCCATGGCGGTTTGCTTTTGTCGATCAATCTCTAGCTGAGCGCGCTCTCGCTCCGCCCGAGCCTGTTGCTGGGCTTCGGCGATCGCAGCGGCCGCAATAGACTGGGCGTCGGCCTGGGCATCCGCGATCGTCGTCTGGGCAGCACGACGGGCATCCGCAAGGGCCACCTCATACTCCCGCGTCAGATTCTCTACGGTCGCCAGGGTTTCCTTCGCCTCAGCTTGGGTGTTGCGGATATAATCCGCCCGCTCATCCAGGGCCGCACCGAGGGGTTTGTAGAGCGTTGCATTCAACAGCAGCGCCAACACCAGGAACTGAACCGCCATCAGCGGCAGCGTGGCATCAAGGTCGAATAGGCCGCCCCCTTCAGCAGCCAGCAGGTTCGGTAAAACCGAATGCAGCATATCCGTTATTACTCCCGTATCTGATTCAAAGCCTCGCCGTTAACTGCACCGAAGGTCACCAACACCCCATCCCACCGGAAACCATCTAGGTCACCAATGCTTCCCGAACCACCGAAAACCACAGACCCCAAGGCCCATCGCTCGAAATGGCACAGCCAAGAATCGGCAAACACAAAGTCCACTTCCATAGGGAAGGGAAGGGCTTAGGACCGGATTGATAAACCCCGCCAAGACCCTTCCCTGGGTGGCTAGCGATCGCGCCGATGCAGCACTCCATCGCCAATCACTGTTGTGGAATTCAGCGCGACTGAATCCCCAAACTGGAGCTTAGGAGAAGGGGTTTGCGAACAGCAGCACCAGGGCGACCACCAGACCATAAATGGTCAGTGCTTCCATAAATGCCAAGCTCAGCAGCAGGGTGCCGCGAATTTTGCCTTCAGCTTCCGGTTGGCGGGCAATCCCTTCAACAGCCTGACCGGCAGCGTTACCTTGACCAATACCGGGGCCGATGGCACCGAGACCCACAGCCAGGGCAGCAGCCAGCACCGAAGCAGCAGAAACGAGAGGATCCATAGCTAACTAACCTTTCCTTTGTCTTGTGTCGAAAACTAACAACTGAATTGACCGAGGTCACTCATGCTCGCCGCCGTGGTGATCTTCCATGGCTTCGCCGATGTAGGACGCCGCCAGGGTTGCAAAGATCAGCGCTTGAATTGCACTCGTAAACAGCCCCAGAATCATCAGCGGAATCGGGACGATCAGGGGAACGAGGAAGACCAGCACTGCCACCACGAGTTCGTCCGCTAGGATATTACCAAATAAACGGAAACTTAACGAAAGTGGCTTCGTGAAGTCCTCGATAATTTTGAAGGGAACCATGATGGGCGTCGGCTGCGCGTAATCCGCAAAATAGCCCAGTCCCTTACGGCTCAATCCGGCGTAGAAGTAGGCCACTGAGGTCAGCAGGGCCAGCGCCACGGTGGTGTTGATATCGTTGGTGGGTGCGGCCAATTCCCCCGACGGCAGCTCGACGAGCTTCCAGGGAATCAGGGCACCGCCCCAGTTAGAAACGAAGATGAATAAAAAGAGTGTTCCGACAAAGGGAACCCAGGCCCGGTACTCTTTTTCACCAATCTGCGTGCGCGTCAAGTCCCGCAGAAACTCCAGGGCATATTCCATGAAGTTCTGCATGCCCGAGGGCACGCGCTGGACATTGCGCGTGGCCAAGATGGAGGCGATCAGCAGTGCGGCAATGACGATCCAGGAGGCCATGAAGACTTGTCCGTGGATTTTGAAATTGCCAAGATGCCAATAGAAATGCTGCCCGACCTCCAACTCGGCAATCAAGCCTGAGTTGAGAACATTCGAGACATTTAACATAGCGATGTGCGCGAAAAGCGGCGGACTAGCTCAAGTTCGCGACCGATTCCTAGGTGTTAGGGTTGACGATCGCGCGCAATGCGTACAGGATTAGGCCCACTTTGTAGGTCAAAAATCCTAGAAATATGGGAAGAATTTCTAGGCTATCGACCCGGGTGGCAAGCACAATAACGGCGATGAACGGAACAAGGCGCGTTTTGCTGAGTTTGCGACGTCCTTGTCCTAGCTGTTCGACGTCACGGGCTAGCATTCGGAGGTAAATTAACCCAACGGTGGCCCCTAACAGGTAGTTGAGGGCGATGTTGAGGGAATAGACCACCCAGACGGAAATGAATGAAACGGCGAGGACGGCAAAGACTATGACGTATAGCTCGTATTTGAGCTTGTAATAGTCCTGCATGGCCTGCTGTCGCGTTTCCGGATCTGGTTCCGGTGCTAGTTCAGGTGCGGATTCCACGCGATCGCGCTCAAGTTGGGAGGTGTCCATGGGTGTGGTTAATCCCGATTTGGCCCAAGGCGGGGAATCTGCATTACATGCCCTTGGCGGTCAATCCTAAAACCCTGAGCAATCATATCACGCAGGGGTGATCGCTTTTGGCGGGGGCGGCAAGTGGCAATTTTTAGGGGGGTTGGTTTCAGTTTTTTGGCGGGGTGAGGATCAGCAGGCGCTGGTCGATGAGCTGGCGGATGCGATCGAGGTTGAGGGCGGGGCGGTTGAGCTGGGGGAGGATCTCGCCGATGGGGCTGGGGTTGGGGTGATCGCACTGCTCCAGGAAGGCTTGTTCGTCGGGGTCGAGGCGGATGATTTGGTAGTCGGCGTTGAAGAGGGTGGCACCGGGCCAGCCGTCGAGGCAGGGGTTGAGGGTGGCGATCGCGGCGGCGAGGTTGCCATCATCGCTCCAGTCCTGGCGATCGAGGGGGGGCTTGGCGAGGAAGAATTCGTAGTGGGCGATCGCTTCGGGGTCGAGCAGTTCGATGAGGCGGTAGCGCTGGCGATCGTCTAGGCGGCTGGCCCGTTCGATCAGGTGGGGGGCTTTGGCGATGAGGCGATCGAGTTGCCAGATCTGCGGGTTGGAGAAGCCCAGGAAGTCGAGGCCGGAGGCGTCGATCAGGCCAAAGAGGCTGTTGAGGTTGTAGTCGATTTCCTGGGGATGGACGTACATGTCGGCGAAACATTCGTCCCGCTGGTTTTCGAGGGACCAGCGATCGCGCTCCCGCTGCACGAGGCGGTTGTTGTCGGGCAGGGCGTTGAAGAGGGCTCTGCCGATTTGTACGCCGTCGCGGTAGGGGTTGGATTCGTCGCCGTCGGTGCGGGCGCTGCCGAGGAGGGCGATCGCCTCCTGCATCAGTTGAATTTCCCAGCGCCCCAGTTCGCCGTACACAAAGATGTGCATGAGGCCGCCCGGAGCGAGTTTGGCGGCGAGGGCTTGGATGCCTCGGATGGGGTCGGGCAGGTGGTGCAGGACGCCGACGCAGTTGATCAGGTCAAATTGGCCGGGGAGTTCGGCGGCGTCGTAGAGGCTCATGTGGCGGAATTGGACGCGATCGCGGTCCTCCGGTTTGCCCGTGCGGCGGTGGCGTTCCTGGGCGATCGCCAGGGCCTCGCTGCTCAGATCAATGGCCGTGATCTGCGCCTGGGGGTTCAGGTGCATCAAATATTCCGTGCCGACGCCGGTGCCGCAGCCCGCATCGAGGATCCGAATGTCCTGGCGATCGGGGCCGCGTCCGGTGCAGAACTGGTGGGCCGCCGTCCAGCTCCAGCGCCAGTTGTAGCCCGGTGGGGGCTCATCGAGGATCGGCTCCGGCGGGAAGGGGTAGGTGTCGTAGAGGCCACGGACGGCGGCGGTGGTGCTGGCCGTGTGGTCGCTGGCAGTATGGTCGCTGGCGGTGCGATCGCGGGCGTCGGAGACGGTCACGGGGCAAAACTCCTAAACAAAACTTCTCAACAAAACTTCTCAACAAAACTTCTAAAAGTAGGGCGCTGGACCAAAACATCCATATATATAGACGGCCCTGGCGATCGCCCCTAGGGCCTTGGGGAGTCGGCACTCTGGGGGAGGCGATCGCCCCGCCAGGGCCAGGAGGTGTTGGCATTGTTCGCCGTGCCCTCTAGCCGTTGGCCGTTGGCAACCAAGCGCCCTTCGTAAACGGCATAGCCATTATTAAAGGATAAGGTGACGCGATCGCCCCGCTGGGACCAGGTATCGTTGCCCACCGTCGTATCCTGGTCATCGCCATTGAGCAGTTGCCCACCGGGCCGCAGGCCAATGCGGTAGCGCCGCTCCGTTTCCTCCACCGGATCTCGGTAGCTCAGTCGCCACAGACTGCCCGTCAGATCTGGCGTTGCCGTGGTGGCAGGCTGGGTCGCCGCGATCGCCCCCCGCCGGTCCGACGGCCCCCCGCGATCGCGGCGAAGCCCCCACCCCTCGCACCCCAACATCCCCACCCCCAGCAGCAGCCCCAGCCCCCAGACCCACCCCCTCGCGCCCCGCCCCATCCCATCCCTCCTCACCTGAACCCTCGATACACTTCTTAACAAACCCCAGTGAACGAGCCGAATCGTTTTACGCTAATTCTTGGGTTTAATAGCCATCGGTTATCAACCTACGAAAAAAAAATCGCACTCGCCGACAGCCGTTGGGCGTTGCCAGCCTCGAGCCGACCTGCGGCTGAAGAACTCGATCCCCTGCCGCGTCGATGCTCGGGATCCCGTTCGGCACAGTCGTTACCTAGTAAAGGAATTTAGGAATCTCATGAGTGTAAAGGCAAGTGGTGGAAGCTCGGTGGCTCGTCCGCAGCTTTACAGCACCGTTCCCGTCTCGAAGATTTCGCAAGCAGAACAGCAGGATCGTTATTTCGATAACGGCGAACTGGGCGAACTGCGAACCTTTTTTAATTCTGGTATCAAGCGTTTAGAAATCGCACAGATCCTGACGGTCAATGCGGAATTGATCGTCTCTCGGGCCGCCAACCGGATTTTTACCGGCGGTTCCCCCCTTGCCTTCCTGGAGCGTCCGACGGAAGCGGCCACGGCTGGTAGCGCCGTCCTCAGCAGCAACCAAGCCCTGCAGGAGGGGATGACCCTGGGCACGGTGACCTATGTCGAGAGTAAGGGCAGCGGCGGCGGCTTCCTAGGGGCCTTGCGCGATATTTTCCTGACCCCCGGTGGCGAGACGATCCCTCCGGGGTTCCGGCCCATCAACGTGTCGCGCTACGGGCCACGCAATATGCAAAAGTCCCTGCGGGATTTGAGCTGGTTCCTGCGCTATGTCACCTACGCGATCGTGGCGGGCGACCCGAATATCATTGCCGTCAATGTGCGGGGTCTGCGGGAAATCATTGAAAATGCCTGCTCCTCGGCGGCGACGATTGTGGCGATCGGGGGCATGAAGGCCGCCGCCGTGAACTACTTCCGGGCGGATTCTGATGCCGCCGCGATCGTCACCCAGTACTTCGATGTGCTGCTGAGCGAGTTCAAGGCCCCCACCCCGTCGAACAAGGTGCGCCAGCGCCCCAGCGGCGACCAGCAGGGCCTGAGCCTGCCCCAGATCTACTACAACGCGGCGGAACGGCGGCCCAAATTCGCCATGAAACCGGGCCTGTCCCCGTCCGAGAAGAACGATGCCGTAAAGGCGGCCTATCGCCAAATCTTCGAGCGGGACATCACCCGGGCCTACTCCCTCGGCGTGTCCGATCTGGAGTCGAAGGTGAAGAACGGCGAAATTTCCATGAAGGAATTCGTGCGCCGTTTGGCGAAGTCGCCCCTGTACCGCAAGCAGTTCTTCGAGCCGTTCATCAACAGCCGCGCCCTGGAGTTGGCCTTCCGCCATATCCTCGGTCGGGGGCCGTCCTCGCGCGAAGAGGTGCAGAAGTATTTCGCGATCGTCTCCGCCGGTGGCCTCGGTGCCTTGGTAGATGCCCTGGTGGACTCCCGGGAATATGCCGACTACTTCGGCGAAGAGACGGTGCCTTATCTGCGCGGCCTTGGGGAAGAGGCGCAGGAGTGCCGCAACTGGGGTCAGCAGATTGACCTGTTTAACTACAGCGCGCCGTTCCGGAAGGTGCCCCAGTTCATCACCACCTTTGCGGACTACAACCAGCCCCTGCGGGATCAGCACCCCTACGGCATTGGCAACGATCCGCTGGAAATCCAGTTCGGGGCGATCTTCCCGAAAGAGACCCGCGAGCCGAAGAATCGTCCGGCCCCCTTCAGCAAGGATACGCGCCGGATTCTGATCCGCCGTGGGGCGGGTATCGAGAACCAGTTGAGCAATCCGGGGGCCGTGGGCAAAGCGCCGGGGACCCTGGGGCCGAAGGTGTTCAAGCTGCAACAGGTGTCCACCAGCCGGACCACCACCAACAGCAGCTACACGGAGATGAGCACCCAGGCGGTGATCCGGGCGGCCTATTTGCAGGTGTTTGGCCGGGATGTGTATTCGGGCCAGCGGCTGACGGCGGCGGAAACGCGCCTGGAGAGCGGTCAAATCTCCATGCGGGAGTTCATCCGTATCCTGGCGAAGTCGGAGGCGTTCCGCAAGACCTACTGGACGTCGCTGTATGTGATGAAGGCGGTGGAGTTTATTCACCGGCGCTTGCTGGGGCGGCCGACCTATGGGCGTCAGGAGACGAATAAGTACTTCGACATCTGCGCGAAGAAGGGGTTCTATGCCCTGGTGGATGCGATCCTCGATAGCCCGGAATACTACGAGGCGTTTGGGGAAGATACGGTGCCCTATGAGCGCTATCTGACCCCGGCGGGGGTGGCCCAGCGGACGACCCGTCCGGCAAGCCTTGGATTCAAGGGAACGACGGTGAAGCCTGAGGCTCCGACGCCGCGCTTTGTGGAGTTGGGTCAGCCCCAGTCGATGCGGACTGAGGGGGATATGGGCGATCGCGTGGCCCAGGGGGTGAGCCGTCAGCGGGAGCAGACGAAGACCTTCAAGCTGACGACCACCACGGACAAGGTGGCCCTGAAGGCGGTGGTGGCTGCGGCCTACCGTCAGGTGTTCGAGCGGGATCTCGATCCCTATGTGATCCGGTCGGAGTTCACGGCTCTGGAGAGCAAGCTGGGGAATGGGGAGATCAACCTGAAGGAGTTCATGGAGGGCTTGGGGACGTCGAGCCTGTACGTGAAGGAGTTCTATACGCCGTTCCCGAATACGAAGGTGATCGAGCTGGGGCTCAAGCACTTCTTGGGTCGCGCGCCGCTGAACCAGGTGGAGATCCGCAAGTACAACCAAATCCTGGCGACGGAGGGCATCAAGGGCTTTGTGTCGGCGATGCTGACGACGACGGAGTATGCGGAGTTCTTTGGCGAAGATACGGTGCCCTACCGTCGCTTCCCGACGCTGCCGGCGGCGAACTTCCCGAATACGAACCGGTTGTATGACCAGTTGACGAAGCAAAATGCGGATGTGGTGGTGCCGAGCTTTAAGCCCGCGACGCCCCTGAGCCGTGCCTAGGGTTGCCTTTACCTAGGACCCATTGACCTAGGGTTTACGTTGAGATTCCTGAAGACTGTGTAACGATCGCGATTCGGCGATCGCGGGGCGGGCCAGACTGTATGGCCCGCTTTTTTTGGTGGGATTTTTGAGGGATGCGGCTGAAACGGTACGCGGCGGGGAGCCGGTTGATAATGGAGTTAGGGTTTGGACCGGGGGATCGGGTGCAGGAGGATCAGGTGAAGCGACCGTTGGGGCAAGGGGGGCGATCGCCGGAGCCGGTGGAGCCGCTGCTGCGGTTGTTTGATCGATCCTTGCGGTTTCGCATTGGGGTGGCGCTGGCGATCGCCTATGGGGCAATTTTGGTGGTCCACGGGGTGGAGCTGCACTCGAATGGGTTGCCCATCTGTCTGCCGGAGGAGGGGATGGTGTCCTGTCTGGGGCGGCAGATGCTCGCGATCGTGGCGGTGGGCAATGTGGAAAGTTTTAGTATTTTGGCGGCGGGGGTTTTGTATTTGCTGGAGGCTCGGGAGCGGCGACAGCAGTCGGACTATGAGGCGTGGCAGGCCATTGAACGGGCGACGGCGGCGGGGCTGACCACGAGCTATTCCCGGTTTAAGGCGCTGCAGGATCTGAACCGGCGGGGGGTGCCGCTGGCGGGCATTGCCCTGGCGCGGGCGGATCTGCGGGGCATTGACCTGACGCGGGCGGGCCTACGGCAGGCGGATTTGGTGGAGACGGATCTGGGGGGGGCGGATCTGCGGGAGGCGGATCTGTCGGGGGCGCGGCTTCATTTGACCCAGTTTGTGGGGGCGCGGCTGAGTGGGGCGAATTTGAGTAAGGCGGTGGCGATCGGCTCGGACTGGAGCGCGGTGGAGGCGCTGGGGGGCAATTTCAGTGGGATTGATTGCAGCGGCTGCCGGGGCATTGAGGGGCGCTGGACCCGGGCGAATTTGAGCCATGCCAATTTTCAAAAGGCGATTTTGCTCAATGCCCACCTGGATGATGCGAACCTCAGCCATGGGCAGTTCGAGGGGGCGCAGTTGAGTGGGGCGGATTTCCGCGATTCCAATCTGAGTTGGGCGAATTTGCAGCGATCGCTCCTGGACCACGCGGATTTGCGGGACTGCAATTTGAGCGGGGCGAGTTTGATGGGGGCGAATTTGCAGGGGGCGCAACTGGATCGGGCGAATTTGGGGGGGGCGGATCTGCGATCGGTGCAGGGGTTGGCGATCGCCCAGGTGCAGTTGGCGCGCAATTGGGAGGAGGCGCTCTTTGATGAGGCGATCGCGGCGGCGCTGGGACCCGGCGATCGCCCAAATCCGGAGGGGGAGGATGCCAGGGGAGATCGCGGGGCGGATGAAGAGAATTAGGCCATCGTCTGGACCGTTGCGGCCCTAGTCGATCGCGGCGATGCAGTCAATTTCCACCAGCACATCCTTGGGCAGGCGGGCCACTTCGACGGTGGCGCGGGCGGGGGCGGTGGCTTCGTCGAAGAACTGGGCGTAGATGCCGTTGACCGTGGCGAAGTCGTCCATGTTTTTCAGAAAAATCGTAGTTTTGACCACATGCGCGAAGGTGGCCCCGGCGGCTTCGAGGACGGCGGCGAGGTTGTGCATCACCTGTTCCGTCTGTTTCGCCACGTCGCCGCTGTGGACCAGTTGGTTGGTGGCGGGGTCGATCGCGATCTGGCCGGAGGCGTAGAGGGTGCGGCCACTGGCGATGACGGCTTGATTGTAGGGGCCGACGGGGGCGGGGGCGCGATCGGTGCGGATGATTTCGGGGGTAGCCATGGGATCTCGCTTGCTCTGGGAACTGGAATGAAAGTGTTAGAAATTTTGCCCTATGGGGGGCCTTGCCGCTAGCGATCGCTAGGGACTCGTCAGGCGGGGCCGCTGGCCGTAGTGGCGATAGTGCCAATAGTCCCGGAGGATGCGCTCGTGGTCGAAACACAGGGGGCGCGGCAGTTCCCAGGGCACAAATAGTTTGACGGCCTTGGCATCGTCGGCGGCGCGGGGGGTGCCGGTGGCGATCGCCAAAAACACAATGCTCAGGGTGTGGCCGCGATCGTCGCGGGTCGGGTCGGAGTAGACGGCGAACTGTTCCAGGAGATGAATCTCCAGGCAGGTTTCCTCCTGGGCCTCCCGGCGGGCGGCGGTTTCGACGGATTCGCCATAGTCCACAAATCCACCGGGGAGCGCCCAGCCGTGGGGTGGGTTCTGCCGCTCGATCAGGACGATGGGCCGGTCGGGGCGATCGCCCATTTCAATGACGATATCGACGGTGGGGGCGGGGTTGCGGTAGGCCATGGGGGAAGGGGGTTATTTGAGGTAGGCGATCGTTACGCCGGTGCCGCCGTCATTTTGGGGGGCGTTTTCGTAGCGCTCCACCAGGGGCTGGGTTTGCAGGAAGGACCACACCCCCTCGCGCAGTTTGCCGGTGCCCTTGCCGTGGAGGATCCACAGGGCCGCCGAGTCCGCCGCGATCGCCTTGGCAATGGCCTGCTCGATTTCCGGTTCCGCATCCACGACGCGATAGCCGCGAATATCAATGGTATTGCTGCTGGTGCGGACGGTGGTGCGCTCCCGCTGGACGACGGCGACGGGGGGTTTGGGCACCTTCGGCGGCGGTGGCGGCACGGTTTGGCCATCGAGGGATTCGATATCCGCCAGGGAGACGGTGGTTTTCATCAGGCCCATGCGAATGACCAGTTGGCGGGCGTCGGCATCGATCGACAGCACTTCCCCCTTGCTGGCGAGTTTGGGGATGCGGACCCGTTCGCCCACCACGGGATGGTAGGCGGGTTTGGCGGGTTTGGGCTGCTGGGAGGGGAGGAACTGGGCGGCGATCGCGTCGATGGCGGCCGTGGCGCGCTGGGCATCTTGGCCCGTGGGGGTGCCCCGCTGGAGCTGGCGGATGGTGCGGGCGATTTCCTTGCGGGCGTCGCCGATCGCGGTGCGGACGGCCTCTTCTTGATCCAGCCGCAGTTTTTCCTCCCGTTCCTTGAGATCCTTGGCCTTGCGATCGATCTGGGCGTGGAGATGTTCGGCCCGCTCCAGCAGGTGGCTCACTTCGTTGGCCTTGGCCTCCTGTCGCCGCCGTTCCGCCTCTAGGCCCGCGATCGTCCGGTTGATGTCCTCGGATCCGCCGCCGACGCGATCGCTCGCCATCTGCAAAATGCCCTGGTCGAGGCCCAGCCGCCGCGCGATCGTCAGGGCATTGGAGCGGCCCGGAATGCCCCAGAGCAGGCGATAGGTGGGACGCAGGGTTGTGTCGTCAAATTCCACCGAGGCGTTTTCAAAGCGATCGTCGCGATATTTCAGGGTTTTCAGTTCGCCGTAGTGGGTGGTGGCCACCGTCAGGCGGGCGCGATCGGCCAGGGCCAGCAGCAACGCTTCCGCCAGGGCGCTCCCTTCGGCGGGATCGGTCCCGGCCCCCACTTCATCGAGCAGGATCAGGGCATTGCTTAAATGGGCATTTTGAGATCCATTAGCTGTCAAATCTTGGGCGCGATCGGGGCGAAGCCCCCACTCATCGCCCCCTTGGCTGAGGCTGGCGAGGCGATCGCCAATGGCATCCGCTTCGAGGGTTTCGGCGGCCTCGCGATCGGCGGATTCCGGTAAAACTTCACTTGGATCGGTGGACTCGGGGGTGACGAGTGGGGACTTGGCCCCGATCGCCGTGAGAATCCGCACAATCCGACTCACATGGCCCGAAAACGTCGATAGGTTTTGTTCAATGGACTGCTCATCGCCAATGTCCGCCAGCACCCAGTCAAACCAGGGCAACTCCACCGGCTCCCGCGCCGGCACAAACAGCCCCGCCTTCGCCATCAACGCCGCCAGCCCCAGGGTTTTGAGGGACACGGTTTTGCCCCCCGTATTCGGCCCCGTAATCGCCACCACGCGGGTTTGGGGCGCGACGGTCACATCGATGGGAATCACCGTTTCCCCCGATCGCGCCGCCTGATCCACCAGGAGCGGATGGCGCAACTGCCGCAGGGTCACGGCCTCGTGGGGCTCCACGAAACGCGGCGCATTGGCCCCGAGCCAGCCGGAATAGCGCGATCGCGCCACCGCCAGATCCAGCGTGGTGACGATCGCCAACAGCAGTTCCAGATCCGGCAGCACCTGGGCCACCTCCTGGGTCAGCCGCCGCCGCACCGCCTCCTCTTCCGCCGCCTCCTGCCGATGGAGTTGCCGCAGGCGGTTGTTGGCCTCCACCGTGGAGTGGGGTTCGATATAGAGCGTTGCCCCGGACGCGGACGCATCGTGGACAATGCCGCGAATGGTGCCCTTGTGTTCCGCCTTCACGGGCAGGGTGTAGCGATCGCTGCGGATCGTAATGGTCGGTTCCTGGACCGCGTGACCCTGCTGCTGGATGATGTTCTGCAACTTTTGCTGGATGCCGTCGCGCACCTGCCGCAGGGCGTCCCGCAGGCCCCCGAGTTTTTCACTGGCCCGGTCCGCCACCCGAGCGCGATCGTCAATGCAGTGGTGAATCTCGCGCTCCAGATCCGGCAGGGTCCGCAGGGGCTCGATCAGGCCATTGAGAACCACGAGATCCTCATGCTCCGCGATCGCCCGCCGCAGATTCCGCGCCGCCGCCAGGGTCGTGGCGATATCCAGCAACTCCTCGCCCGAGAGCACCCCCTGCCGTTCCGCCCGCTCCAGGGAGACGCCAATATCCCGCACGCCGCCAAAATTCAGCGCTGCCGCCGATCGCCGCTCTAGATCCGTCACCTCGCGGGTTTGGGCCAGCAACCGTTCCGTCTCGATCCGGTCGCCAGGGATCCGCAGCCGCCGCGCCGCGATCGCCCCCAATGCTGTCGCCGCAAAGGCCGCCACGCGATCGCACAGCCGCCCCCACTCCAGCAACTCCAGCGTCTCAGCCTGGGCACGATCCTGCGCCGCGATCAGGGCTGTGCCCCCACCCATCGGGGCTGTGCCCCCACCCATCGCCTCCCGCCTCGACCCATCCCCCATCACGCTTTCCAGCCGCTCCCTCAAGCCAACACCTCAACCCGTTATCCCAGCCCAGCCCCAGGGATCAGCCCAGCCTGATCCACCTAACCCAAGCAATCCGCCTAGCCCTGGGCCGGCTCGTACAAGTACTCAAACCAATTGTCATCCAGATCCCGCCCATAGAACGACGCCGTACCGTCGCGGTGCTCGTGGATCTCCGTCACCCGCACCCCCTTCTCCTTCAGCTCCCTGTAGGCCAGCTCCATCTGCGATCGCGCATCAAACACAAAGCCAAAATGCGGCCCCGCCTGCTCATAGCCCGGTCCCATCAGCGCCAGCCCATCGATCCCCGCCTTGAGATAGGCCCAGTCCTCATCCTGCCAGACCACCTCCAGCCCCAGATCCCGATAGAACGCCACCGACTGCGCCACATCCTGCACACAGACGGCCACATGGCCCAGACGCTTCAACTGCATTGCCATCGCTCCACCTCCCGTGCCGATTTCGATTCCTTTCAGACAGATCCAAGCCGTGTTGCGGGCGCGCGGCCCATCCCCAGCCTCCCCCGAAGCGGTCAACGGTCCGGGGCGCTCCATTCTACTGCGCTGGGCCACCGTCGGGCACGGCCCCACCCCCGCCACTTCTCCATTCTAAAAGCTCCCCAAGCGCCAAAAGCCCCCCACCCAAAAGCCCGCCGCGATCGCCCGAGCCCCCCGGTCCGCCGACCCCGCCCCCGGTCCAGTAGGATAGGGATGCACAAAGGTGTACGCGATGTGTATATCTTAAGGATTAGTTCAGGGTTTAGAGAGATAAGCAACAGTGGCAATTGAATGTTTATGCGGAAACTGATTCAATCAAAGGCAATCAAAAATTAGGCCGTTGCCGAACTTTTTGGAGAATTAGTGCTGTTTGGTTATGGAGTTGTGAGCATGGGTGATGCGATCGCCCCGCCGCCTCCCCAAAGCGCCCTAAGGCCCCATGGCAGGGGGATCGTTCCCCTAGGCCAAAACGCAACAGGCAGCCCCGCCGCGATCGCCCCGGTTCCCATAACCCCCACTTAATCGATCCCTGGGCGCGATCGCCATTCCCCCCGCGATCGCCCCCTAGGAACCCGATCGGCACTATTTTCGTCCCCCTCGGGGCGTGTTTCAATCACGACATCAACGGATCAGCATCACACCCGATGACGTCAAGTTAAGTTAAGCTAAGGAACGTGGCAAAATGATCAACCCCCATTAAAAACGTTTGATTTAATACACCATTCCCCGATTTTGAAGGCTAGCCTTGGCGAAGATTAAAAGGGTGATCTCATGGGTGAATTCACGCTTTGCGACCAGGGGAATAGCCCCTATCAACCCACCCTAAACCCATCGCTCCCAACTCCGCATCTACACAATCTCCACGAAGCGCCCCAACCCATTCCTGTCCCCCTAAAGTGATCCAGGGGCCATGCCAACCCGATGAATTGCCCGATGGATGGATGGATGGCCTGACCGGATCCGGGACCGTGGACACAATTCCCCTTATTTCTGGGTTTAGGGTTTGGGCGAGATGGCTAAGGCTAGTGGCCGATGGCCGCCCGACAATGTGCCCCTCGATGAGCGCCCTAGGTCGTCTGGATAGGTTGCTGCCCAAGGGGGAAGTTTTTCAGAAGCGGTAGCGGGGGAGCCTAGACCGGCGGATGGATGGTTAGCTCTGGAAATGCCCTAGACATGGGGATTCGCCGGTGGTGATGGATGGAAATTAGCCTGGAGTGTATTGGATCAGAACGTTGTTGGACCGTTGATTGACTGCTTCGGCGCAAAGTCGCCTAGAGCAATGCCCTGTAGCCCTAGCGAAGGAACTGCGATGCAATCCCAGTCGAGCGATCAGTTAGTTACACCGTCGGATTTTTTGCGATTGGCGGCGGCCCTCTACCGTCGGCAGGGGACGGGGGTGTTGACGTTGGGTCGTGGGGGGGATCGATGGCGGTTTTATTTTTGCCAGGGGCGGCTGACCTGGGCGGAGGGGGGCTGCCATCGGGTGCGGCGCTTTAGGCGGGCGTGGGGGTTCCATTGCCCGGAGGTGCGGCTGGAGTCCCTGGTGGAGTGCTACCGCGATCGCGTGGGGTCGGAGGATCGGGGCCTGTGGGAGTGTTTTTATTTGCGGCGGGCGCTGGAGGCGGATCATCTGTCGGCGACGGTGGCCCGGTCCATGGTGCAGCAGGTGTTTCGGGAGGTGGTGTTTGATGCGTTGCGATCGCCCGTGAGTTTCCAGTGGGCGTCGGGGCGGCTGTCGGGGGCGAGTGTGCATTTGTCCCTGACGGGGCAGGATTTGCAGGGGGCGTTGCAGTCGGTGCAGGTGCTCCAGCAGGGGTGGCGATCGCTGGGGCTCGGGGCGATCGCGGCGGACCAGGGCATTCAGGTGCTGGCGGAGGCGACGGAGGCCAGTGCGGGCACGTCCCAGTCGGTGCTGCACTTGCAGAATTTGTTTGATGGGCAGCATACGTTTTGGGATGCGGTGCTGCTGTTTGGGGACTCGAATAAGGCGGTGCTGCGGCTGTTGCACCATTTCCGGCAGCAGAATCGGCTGGTGTTTCAACCGTTGGCGGATCTGCCGTCGGAGGCGCTGCTGCCCCCGGCCCCGTCGTCGTGGTACGGCACGGTGGTGTGCATTGATGACCATCGCCCCACCTGCCGCTTGATCGAGAAAATTACCCAGTCCCTGGGCTACCGCTGCGTTAGCTGCCATGATCCGCTCCAGGCGGTGCCGACGGCGATCGCGGCGAAGCCGGACCTGATTTTCCTCGATGTGATTATGCCGATCGTCAATGGCTATGAGGTCTGCACCCAACTGCGGCGGGTGAGCACCTTGGCGGATACGCCGGTGGTGATTTTGACGGGGCGCGATGGCCTTGGCGATCGCCTGCGGTCAAAATTTGTGAAGGCATCGGGGTTTGTCTCGAAGCCGGTGACGCCGGACAAGGTGCGTGAGGCCATCGCCCGCCATGCCCTCGCCCCCAAAAGCCTAGGAATGGTGGAGACGCGATCGGCGGGGGCAACGGATCCGGACCCTGACCCTGGATTTGCGCCCTCCCAGTGGCTAGGGGTGGGCAGTACGGCCTGAGGCGAGGCCCCTTTCGCGATATCCTGAAGGGCCAAGTCCCCCCGCTGGGACATGCCGCCCGTAACCTTGAGTCCCCATAGCCATGGGTGTTTCCGCCGTGCAACCGAGTCGCCAGGATATTGATGCCGCCCTCTCGAAACGTGAATTGATCCTTGATCCGGGGGGCTATTTTGTGATTTATCTTGATCGCGAGGCGGCGACCCTCTGCGCAAAGCACTACACGAATGTGATTGATGATCAGGGCTTTGCGGTTGATCCGGAAACGGGGGAACGAATTCCGGCCCGTGGAACGGTGCAGCGGCAGGCGACGACGCTTTTTGTGGGCCGCACGGCGAAGGAGTTGTGCGTCAAGATTTTTGAGGAGACGGATCCGTGCCCGGTGACGCGCCTGGACCATGCGGCCTACCTGGGGCGGGAGTTTGAACGGGCGATCGCGGCCCTGGAAACGGGCGACGACTACCTCCAAGATTAAGACCCAAGATTTAAGCACCTAAGATCCGGCGCGGGGGCGGTTTGGACCTCCGGCGGTCCGGGCGATGGCGATCGCCGAAGCCGACCCCTACGGAACCATGATCGCCTCAGGATTTTCTATAAGGGTTTGGGCGGTTGGGGCGCGATCGCGGGAATCGCCCCCATATTCTTGAAATCTTCTTCAAAAAATTACCAAAAATTATCCGGCGGTTTAAGCCAGATTTACACTTCTGTGCCTCTTTTGGGGCCGTTTATCAAAAAAAGGGCCGGTTTGAAGTGGTATCTCATGGGGGTTGCTGTGGCGCTTGAGCATCTGCGATCGCCAGGGCTTCCCATGCTAGCGTGTAAAGATTACCGTGCTTAAAGCACCTGAAGCGAAATTGATCGCCGCCTCCCGAATTCATGGAGTTGCCTAGAGTCCGTGGAGCTGTTCAGGGATAGGCCACTAGGCGCGGTGAGCAACAATTTGGGGAATTGGAGTCTTGGCCGTTGGGGACGGTTAAGGCTCGGATATGGGAATGGAAGGGATTGTTTTCCGCCATTTCCCACCAGGGGAATAAGGCCGATCATCGGTTTCCATCGGAATCTTCACCGCAGGGGAGTGAATGGACAGGGGTTGTTCCGGCGAAATGCGAAAACCGTTTGATCGCAGCAGTGATACGCGATGAAGTTGTAGGAAGGGGGATGGTTTAACGATGGCTTTTCAAGGGAAGCATGGCCTATGGCGGGGGCGTCGGCCCATGGGCTGGAGAGCGGGGCTCCCACTGCTGTCGATGCTGCTGACGGTTTTGGTGCCGACGGCGGCGCGATCGCAGACCCTCAGTGAAAAAATCCTGGCGATGGAGCGCGGTCAGGAGCAGGAATTTGAAGCCTATTTTGGTGAAGATCTCGCGGAGGTGACCCAATCGCCCGAGGAGATCGCCAAGACCCTAGGGCGGCTGGCCCAGGAAACGGGGAAACGGCCGGCGGTGATCTGGGCGATTCCCAGGGGCGATCATTTGCATTTGGTGGCGATCGCCCCAAACCGTGAGCCCTTTGTGCTGGATTTGTATGACGTGCCCGATCGGCGGCTGCGATCGGTCGTCCAGGCCCTGCAATGGGAACTGCACCGATCGCCAGAGGCGGCCAAGGCGTCGGGGGAGATTGGGGCGGCGGCGCAGCAGCTTTATCAATGGATCGTTGAGCCCGTGGAAAAGGGCTATCTGGACGGGGCCGCGATCGATACCCTGCTGTTTTGTTTGGGCAATGGCCTGCGGGGGTTGCCCCTGGCGGCCCTCCACGATGGGCAACGGTTTCTGCTGGAAAAGTATCAACTGACCCGCATTCCCGCCTTCAATCTCATCCAGACCGACTATGCGCCCCTGCGGCCCGGACACTTTCTGGCGGCCGGGGTTTCAGAATTTGACCATCTCCGTCCCCTGCCGGGGGTTCAGGCGGAATTGGCGGCCATCGAGTTGGCTCTCCGGGGCAAGGCGGCGCGGCGGCATCAGTGGTCCGTGCGATCGCTCCTCAACCGGGCCGTGACCTTGACCAATGTCCGGCGATCGCTCCAAGCCAACCCCAGCGTGGTGCATTTGGCCACCCATGCGGACTTTAGGCCGGGGAATCCGTCCGCCTCCTACATTCAACTGTGGGATGGATCCCTGGGGCTCGATGAGCTCGATCGCCTCCCCTGGAACCACCGCAACCCCCTGGAACTGCTGGTGCTGAGCGCCTGCAAGACCGCCCTCGGGGACGATCGCGCGGAGCTGGGGCTGGCGGGGGTGGCCCTGCGCAGCGGCGTCAAATCCGTTGTGGCGAGCCTGTGGGATGTGAGCGATGTGGGCACCTTGGCCCTGATGGGGGAGTTCTATCAGCAGTTGGGCCATACGGCCACCAAGGCGGAGGCCCTGCGGCAGGCGCAGCTTGGCCTGTTGACCGGGCGGGTGCGCATTGAGGGCGATCGCCTGATCCTGTCGCGGGGGTCCGTGGCCCTGCCGTCATCCCTGGCGATCGAGGCGGCGGATTTCTCTGCGCCCTACTTCTGGGGCAGTTTTACGATGATCAGTAGCCCCTGGTAGGTGGGTCAGCGCGGGCCTGAAGGATGCGGCTGGGGTATGATGAAGGGCGATTCATGCACCTTTTGAAGCACGGCAAGTAGCGCAATGGATATCGTTTCCCTCGGCTGGGTTGGGTTGGTCACCACGCTGTCGTTCTCGATCGCCATGGTGGTGTGGGGACGCGGCGGCCTGTAGGTGTGCTGGGCTCCGGTATCGGAGTGCTGAGGCGCTGGGGCGTTGGCGGTCGGGCGATCGCGCGATCGCCTGCCCTCCGGCCCCCGGTGGCGACCCCTGGCGGTTAATCCGCCGACTTGTTTCCTAACCCATTGATTATTTAAGACCCCCCGACTGTCCCGTGGATCTTTCTTTCAATTCCCTGTCGCTCAATACCGTTTTGGCGACCTTGGCCCTGCTGCTGATGGTGGTGGTGACCGGTGGCGTGGCCTATCTGACGGCGGCGGAGTGGCGCGATCGGCGGCGGCAGCAGCGCGATAAGAAACGGCGCTAGGCGATTCAACGATCAACATAACGATCAACAGATTGATTTGGGCCGGACGATCGCGCGATTGTCCGGCCCCCTGTGCGTTGGGGAGCGATCGCCGCAGTCCCCGCGAGCATGTCCCCTTGAGCCGCCGATCGCCCCATCGCGCCTTAAGAATCGGTGCGACTCGAACAGTGAAACCCCAACCTTGCTCTTAGAATGTTCTGGATCGGCACGACCCCACGCGATCGCGCCGATCGCCGTTCAAGACGCCTGCACCATCCGCCAACCTAGGGTTTGGGAAATCTATGCCCCGTCGCAACGATATCCACAAGATTTTGCTGCTCGGTTCTGGACCGATCATCATCGGTCAAGCCTGCGAATTTGACTACTCCGGCACCCAGGCTTGCAAAGCCCTGCGCGCGGAAGGCTATGAGGTGGTGCTGGTGAACTCAAACCCCGCCACGATCATGACCGACCCGGAGACGGCCGATCGCACCTACATCGAGCCGCTGACCCCCGAGGTGGTCGAAAAAATCATCCAGCGGGAACGCCCCGATGCCCTGCTGCCGACGATGGGCGGCCAAACGGCCCTCAATATTGCCGTGGCCCTGGCGAAAAATGGCGTCCTGGCCCGCCACGGGGTGGAACTGATCGGCGCGAAGTTGCCCGCGATCGAAATGGCCGAAGATCGCAAACTCTTTAAGGAGGCCATGGAGCGCATCGGCGTCGGCGTGTGTCCGTCGGGTCTGGCCACCACCCTTGAAGAGGCACGGCTGATCGCCAAGGAAATTGGCTCCTATCCGCTGATTGTGCGCCCCGCCTTCACCATGGGCGGCACCGGCGGCGGCATCGCCTACAACCAAGAGGAATTTGAAGAGATCGCCCTCTCGGGCATTGACGCGAGCCCCGTGTCCCAGATTTTGATCGAGCAATCCCTCCTGGGCTGGAAGGAATATGAGCTGGAGGTGATGCGCGATCTGGCGGACAACGTGGTGATCATCTGCTCGATCGAAAACTTTGATCCCATGGGGGTCCACACGGGGGATTCGATCACCGTTGCACCGGCCCAAACCCTGACGGATAAGGAATATCAGCGGCTGCGGGATGCCTCCATCAAAATCATCCGCGAGATTGGCGTGGAGACGGGGGGATCGAATATTCAGTTTTCCGTGAATCCGGAAAATGGCGAGGTGGTGGTCATTGAGATGAACCCCAGGGTGTCCCGCAGTTCGGCGTTGGCGTCGAAGGCGACGGGTTTTCCGATCGCGAAGTTTGCGGCGAAGTTGGCGGTGGGCTACACCCTCGATGAAATTTCCAATGACATCACGAAGAAGACGCCGGCGTCCTTCGAGCCGACGATTGACTACGTGGTGACGAAGATTCCGCGCTTTGCCTTTGAAAAATTCCCGAATACGCCGCCGGTCCTGACGACGCAAATGAAGTCGGTGGGGGAGGCGATGGCGATTGGCCGCACGTTCCAGGAGTCGTTCCAGAAGGCGCTGCGATCGCTCGAAACCGGTCGGGCGGGCTGGGGGTGCGATCGCGATGAAATGCTGCCGAGCCTGGAGCAAATCCGATCTAGCCTGCGGACGCCGAGCCCCGATCGCGTCTTTGCCGTGCGCCACGCCATGCAGTTGGGCATGACGGTGGAGGAAATTTTTGAACTGACGGCGATCGATCCGTGGTTCTTGGACAAGCTGGCGGAAATCGTCGAGACGGAAAAATTCCTCAAGCGCACGCCCCTCAAGGGTCTCGATGCTGATCGCCTCATGGCCGTCAAGCAACTGGGCTTTAGCGATCGCCAGATTGCCTACGCCACCAAGAGCCACGAGGACGAGGTGCGCGCCTACCGCAAATCCCTGGGCATTGTGCCGGTTTATAAAACCGTGGACACCTGCGCGGCGGAATTTGAAGCCTATACGCCCTACTACTACTCCACCTACGAAACCGGCAGCGTGGTCCTGTCCGGCGACGGCGATCGCGAGGTGGACCCGGAAACGGAGCAGTTGCCCTCAACCCGCCGCAAGGTGGCCATCCTCGGGGGCGGCCCCAACCGCATCGGCCAGGGCATCGAGTTCGACTACTGCTGCTGCCATGCGTCCTACGCCCTGCGGGAGGATGATTTTGAGACGATCATGATCAACTCCAACCCGGAAACGGTCTCGACGGACTACGACACCAGCGATCGCCTCTACTTCGAGCCCCTCACCAAGGAAGATGTGCTCAATATTCTGGAGTCGGAGCAGCCGGAGGGGGTGATTGTGCAGTTCGGCGGCCAGACGCCCCTGAAACTGTCGGTGCCCCTGCAAAAGGCCCTGGAGGCATCGCCGGAGCTGAAGACGAAAATCTGGGGCACGTCGCCGGATTCGATCGACATCGCCGAAGATCGCGAGCGGTTTGAAAAAATTCTGCGGGAGTTGAATATTACGCAACCCGCCAACGGCCTCGCCCGCAGCTACGGCGAAGCCCTGCGCATCGCCAAGAAAATCGGCTATCCCGTGGTGGTGCGCCCGAGCTACGTGCTGGGGGGTCGGGCCATGGAAATCGTCTATTCCGACGCGGATCTGGAGCGCTACATGACCGTGGCGGTGCAGGTGGAGCCGGATCACCCCATCCTGATTGATCAATATCTCCAAAATGCGATCGAGGTGGATGTGGACGCGATCGCGGATCTCCACGGCAACGTCACCATCGGCGGCATCATGGAGCACATCGAACAGGCGGGCATCCACTCGGGGGATTCCGCCTGCTCCCTGCCCACGTTCTCGCTGCCCGAGAGCGCCCTGGACACCATCCGCACCTGGACGATCGCCCTGGCCAAGGCCCTCAAGGTGGTGGGGCTGATGAATGTGCAGTTCGCGATCGTCACGGAGGACAGCGGGGAAGCGCAGGTGTATATCCTCGAAGCGAACCCCCGCGCCTCCCGGACCGTGCCCTTCGTCTCGAAGGCGATCGGCACCCCCCTGGCGAAAATGGCCGTGCGGGCCATGAGCGGCAAGAGCCTGCCGGACTTGCAGTTCGAGTCGGAAATTATTCCCAAGCACATCGCCATCAAAGAGGCGGTCCTGCCCTTCAATAAATTCGCGGGCACCGACACGCTCCTCGGGCCGGAAATGCGCTCCACCGGCGAGGTGATGGGCATTGATCTGGACTTCGGGACGGCCTTCGCCAAGGCGGAACTGGGGGCGAGCCAAAATTTGCCCCTGTCGGGCACGGTGTTTGTGTCCATGAATGATCGCGAGAAAACCGCGATCGTCCCGGTGGTGAAGGAGCTTTTGGAACTGGGCTTTGAGGCGATCGCCACCGGCGGCACCCGCAAAGTCCTCCATGAGCATGGCCTCACCCAAGTGCAGCTCACCCTGAAGGTCCATGAGGGTCGCCCCAACGTCCTCGACGCCATCAAAAACGAGCAGGTGCAGTTGATTTTGAACACCCCCGCCGGGGCCGTCGCCCAGTACGACGATCGCGCCATCCGCCGCACCGCCCTCGACTACAAAGTGCCCATCGTCACGACGATCGCGGGGGCCAAGGCCACAGCCGCCGCCATCCGATCGCTACAATCGCGGCCCCTAACCGTCAAA
This sequence comes from Cyanobacteriota bacterium, assembly GCA_022402445.1. Lineage (GTDB taxonomy): Bacteria > Cyanobacteriota > Cyanobacteriia > CACIAM-69d > CACIAM-69d > MS008. The sequence continues at coordinate 206,126 of JAKRSF010000010.1, forward strand.
TCCCTCCAGGATTACCTCGCGGCCATGTAGGCCCCCCTGACCCCGGACGATCGCGCGATCGATTCGGGGTCCGCGTTTGGTTGAAAGTCTCCACCCCTCCCCCCACCGCCCATGCAACTGTCACCCCAGGAAAAGGACAAACTGTTGATCTTCACCGCCGCCCTGCTGGCGGAACGGCGCAAGGCCAAGGGCCTCAAACTCAACTACCCCGAGGCGATCGCCTACCTCAGCGCCGCCATCCTCGAAGGGGCCAGGGAGGGGCGCACCGTCGCGGAACTGATGACCTATGGCACCACCCTCCTGGGGCGCGACGACGTGATGGAGGGCATCGCCGAAATGATCCACGAGGTGCAGGTGGAGGCCACCTTTCCCGACGGCACCAAACTGGTGACGGTCCATGACCCGATCCGCTAAATCCAGCTTCCCAGTCCAGGCATGACGCCTACGGAGGTTTTCTGATGATTCCCGGTGAACTGATCGTGGAGGAGGGCGCGATCGCCCTCAATGACGGCAAACCAACCACGACGCTAATCGTGGCCAATGGGGGCGATCGCCCGATCCAGATCGGCTCCCACTTCCATTTCTTTGAGGCGAATCCGGCCCTGCAATTTGATCGCGCCGCCGCAAGGGGCCAACGGCTGGACATTCCCGCCGGGACCGCCGTGCGGTTTGAACCGGGGGACGAGAAGGAAGTGACCCTGGTGCCCTTTGCGGGGCGGCGGGAAATTTATGGGTTCAATGGCCTCGTGGAAGGCCCCCTCGACGCCCCTGGCGATCGCGCTTAGGTTGGGGAAAATCCCTATTGATTTGGCCCCGTCCTCGCCATGAAGCCATTCCCTTACCTCTTCGGCGCGATCGCGATCATCGCCCCCCTAAGCATCTCGGCGGCCCCCGCGATCGCCCAGGACATCAGCCTCGAAACCCTCCTGCAAGGGGACCCGTACCCCACCAGCCGCCCCCTGGGCAGCCTCGATGATCGCTGGCGCATCGTCACCGTCGTCGGCCAGCCGGAAACCGCCTCCATGATGCAGTTCACCGGAGCCATGTTCGGCATTGGCCCCAACACGTTCTATACCCGGGGCGAAACGGTGGAAATCGCCGGGGAATCGTTCCTGGTGGCCTACCGCCAGCCCAAGGCGGAACCGGGGGTGATCATCGATCCGAGCCTGGAGGTGCCCCTGTCGCTGATCAACCTGCGGCTGACCGCCAGCTTCAATGACTTCAAACCCTTCAGCCTGCCGGGGGAACTGGCCCGCCTGCGCCAGCAATCGGAACAGCAGTCCGGGTTCCCATTCCCGTTCCCGGTGCCGCCGCCCAGTGCAGCCCCCTAGGGTGCATTTGAGGAGTCCTCGGGACAGTCGCCAACTCGTCCAAATATCCCTCAGACAAGGGGTTTAAACCCCTTGCCTCCACCGATTGCCACTCGATCATTGATCGTCAGCTATCCCTCCCTAGCTTTTCCGTTTCATTCAATCAGGACCGTGCCATGAGCTACCCCATGAACCGCCGCGCCTATGCGGAAACCTATGGCCCCACGGTGGGCGATCGCGTGCGTTTGGCGGATACGGATCTGCTGATCGAGGTGGAGCGGGACTACACCACCTATGGCGATGAGGTGAAATTCGGCGGCGGTAAGGTGATCCGCGATGGCATGGGCCAGTCGCCGATCGCCAATGGGGACGGGGCGGTGGATACGGTGATCACCAATGCCCTGATCCTGGATTGGTGGGGCATTGTCAAGGCGGATGTGGGGATTGTGGGGGGCAAGATCGCCGCGATCGGCAAGGCGGGCAATCCCAATACCCAGGATGGCGTCGATATCATCATCGGGCCGGGGACGGAGGCGATCGCGGGGGAGGGCTGCATCCTCACGGCGGGGGGCATCGATAGCCACATCCATTTCATCTGTCCGCAACAGATCGAAACCGCGATCGCCTCCGGCGTCACCACCATGATCGGCGGCGGCACGGGACCGGCCACGGGCACCAACGCCACCACCTGCACCCCCGGCCCGTGGCATTTGCACCGCATGTTGCAGGCGGCGGACGCCTTCCCCATGAACCTGGGCTTTTTGGGCAAGGGCAACAGCGCCCAACCGGCGGCCCTGGCGGAACAGATCCGGGCCGGAGCCTGCGGCCTCAAGCTCCATGAGGACTGGGGCACCACCCCCGCCACCATCGACACTTGCTTAGCGGTGGCGGACGAGTTTGATATTCAGGTGGCGATCCACACGGACACCCTCAATGAGGCGGGGTTCGTGGAGGCGACGATCGCGGCGTTTAAAGACCGCACGATTCACACCTATCACACAGAGGGGGCCGGGGGCGGCCATGCGCCGGACATCATCCGCGTGTGCGGTTTGGCGAATGTGCTGCCGTCTTCGACGAATCCGACGCGCCCCTACACGGTCAACACCCTCGAAGAACACTTAGACATGCTGATGGTGTGCCACCACCTCGATCGCGCCATTCCTGAAGATGTGGCCTTTGCGGAGTCGCGCATCCGGCGGGAGACGATCGCGGCGGAGGATATTCTTCACGATCTCGGGGCGTTCAGCGCGATCGCGTCGGACTCCCAAGCCATGGGCCGCGTGGGGGAAGTGGTCTTACGCACCTGGCAAACGGCCCACAAAATGAAGCAGCAGCGGGGCTGGCTGACGGGCCGCGAGGGCATGGAAGCGCGCGATCGCAACGACAACTTCCGGGCCAAACGCTACGTGGCCAAATACACGATCAATCCGGCCCTGATGCACGGCATTGGCGATTACGTCGGCTCGATCGAGGTGGGTAAAATCGCCGACCTGTGCCTGTGGAAACCGGCCTTCTTTGGCGTCAAACCGGAAATGGTCCTCAAGGGCGGCGCGATCGCCTGGGCGCAGATGGGCGACCCGAACGCCAGCATCCCCACCCCCCAGCCCGTCCACATGCGGCCCATGTTCGCCAGCTACGGCGGTGCCCAAAGCGCCACCAGTTTTACCTTTGTGTCGCAAGCCGCCGCCGAAACGGACCTGGCCCAGCGCCTCGGCCTCCAGAAAACCCTCCTGCCCGTTCGCAACTGCCGCGCGATCGGCAAGAGCGCCATGAAACTCAATGACGCCACCCCCGCGATCGCGGTGGACCCGGAAACCTACGAAGTGCGCGCCGACGGGGAACTGCTCACCTGCGAACCCGCCCAGGTCTTGCCCATGGCCCAGCGCTACTTTTTGTTCTAGGGAGCTGGGGGTCCGCCGATGAACGGCCTGAAATTATCCCTGCCATTGCTGTTTTCGCTCCCGTTCCTGGGCATTGGCGTCCTCCTCCTCCTCCTGGGGAGCCGCGAGGTCATCAGCGCCTGGGAAAGCGTCCACTGGCCCACGGCCCAGGGGCAGATCACGGCCTCCAGCATCAGGGAGCGCCACCGCCGGAGCCGCCGAAGCACCCTCGGAACCGCCACCCACTCCGCCCAGGTGCGGTATCAATTTGTCGTGGATCGCCAACGGTTCGAGGGTGATCGCATTGCCTACGGGGATCACGGATCGAGCGATCGCCGCCACGCCGAAGGCATCATCAGCCGCTACCCCCAGGGCAAAACCGTCACGGTCCACTACCGCCCCGGCCAGCCCACAGACGCCCTCCTAGAGCCCGGAATTCAGCTTCAAACCTGGTTTCTGCCGGGATTTGGCCTCATCTTCACGGGCGCGGGCCTCTGGGTCGTGGTCCGCGCCATGGCCAAACCCACCTAGCCCAGGCCACCGATCCCATGGGCACCCCATCTCCTCACCCAAAAGCGGCACACCGCACCACAACCCCCGCGCCCCCTAAAGTAAACTAGCGAAAGTCTCGATCCCCATCGCTCGCCCCCATGGCCCTTCATCCCCTCCGCGCGATCGCCCTGCGTTGTTTGCCCCTTTGGCTCCTGGGGGTGGCCGCCGCCCCCGCGATCGCCCAGGACACCCCCCCCGTCCGCAGCCCCATGACCGTCACCTCCGACCTCCAGGAAGCCAACAGCACCCTCGGCATCGTCACCGCCCGGGGCAATGTCCGCGTGGACTACCCCGCCCGCCAACTGCAAGGCACCGCCGCCCAGGCCCAATACTTCAGCAACGAACGGCGGCTGATCATGGCCGGCGACGTGCTGATCATCCAGGACGGCAATACCCTCCGGGCCGAAACCGTCACCTACTGGGTAGACGAAGGCCGCACCCTGGCCCTGCCCCTACCCGGCGAACAGGTCGAAGCGGTGTACCTCGTCACCGAAGCGCCCGCCGCCCCCGACGCCGCCCCCACCCTGGATGAATCGCTCCTGAACACGGAGCCAGGGGGCGATCGCCCCTTCTGAGGCCAGCCCCAATTCCCCTAGACCCCAAGCCCCAGGGCCAAGGCAACCGGGGAAATTGACAACTCCCTTGCCCCAGACCAGTCCCGGATCACGCCCAGATCATTCTTTTAGAAGGCCGGTGCATACCAGCCCGCCGAGAGGGTAGCGTTGAAAATCGTTCTCGAAAATGTCCAAAAAGCCTACGGCGATCGCACCGTCGTCAACCGGGTCAGCCTCTCCGTCGCCCAGGGGGAAGTGGTGGGCCTGCTGGGGCCAAACGGCGCAGGCAAAACCACCGTTTTCTACATGGCCACGGGCCTAGAGCGCCCCGACAGCGGCAAAGTCTGGCTCGACGAAACCGAAATCACCCACCTGCCGGTCCACCAGCGGGCGCGGCTGGGCATTGGCTACCTGGCCCAGGAACCGAGCGTCTTTCGCCATTTGTCCGTGCGGGATAATTTGATGCTGGTCCTAGAGCAAACCCAGGTGCCGCCCCACCTGCGGAAACGGCGGCTCAATGAACTGCTCCATGAATTTGGCCTTGAGCGGGTGGCCCGCACGCCGGGGTTGCAGGTGTCCGGCGGCGAGCGACGGCGCACGGAAATCGCCCGGGCCTTGGCGGTGGGGATGCAGGGGCCGCAGTTTCTCCTGCTCGATGAACCCTTTGCGGGCATTGACCCGATCGCCGTGGCAGAGTTGCAGCGCATCGTCGCCAGCTTGCGGGAGCGGTCCATGGGCATCTTGATCACGGACCACAACGTGCGCGAAACCTTAGAAATTACCGATCGCGCCTACATCCTGCGCGATGGCCAGGTGCTCGCCGCCGGGAGCCCCGAAGAACTCTACGCCAACCCCCTGGTGCGGCAATATTACCTGGGGGAAAAATTCCAGCGCTAGGGCATCGGTGCCGGTGGGGGCGTGTCAAAATGCAGTTACTCCGGTCGGGAGCGCGATCGCCCCTCGGGCCAATGCTCCCTTTGCACCTGGGGCCGCCCCTGCGATGCCTTGCGGTCTAGATCTAGGGTCTAGATCCGGGCTTGAACCCTGGGGAAATTGGTCCCCGGTGACGCAGGCCGGTATTCCTTATCGTCTCCCCCCATGACTTCCGCGCCCTACCGTACTCCCGCTGCCCCCCCGCGATCGTGGCTGCCCACCCTGTCGGTGATGGACCGCTACCTGGCCCGCGAACTGATTATGCCGTTCCTGTTTGGGGTGGCGGCCTTTTCGTCCATTGGTTTGGCGGTGGGGACCCTCTTTGAACTCGTGCGCGAGGTGGTGGATCAGGGGCTGCCGATCGCCCTGGCCATTAAGGTGCTGCTGCTGCGGATGCCCTACTTCCTGGTGCTGTCGTTCCCCATGTCCACCCTGTTGGCGACGCTGATGGCCTATGGGCGGCTCTCTAACGACAGTGAACTGGTGGCCCTGCGCAGTTGCGGCATCAGTATCTATCGGCTGGTGATGCCTGCGCTGGTGCTGAGTGCCTGCGTGACGGCGCTGACTTTTGCGTTCAATGAGGCGATCGTCCCGGCGGCCAATGCGGAGGCCAAGGCAACCCTAGAGCGGGCCTTGGGGCAGGATGAGGCCCCCAGCTTCCGGGATGAGAATATTTTCTATCGGGAATACGGCAAGGTGGATCTGCCCGATGGCAGCGACAAGACTACCCTGACGCGCATGTTCTACGCGGAACGCTTTGATGGGGAGTTCATGAGCGACATCACGGTGGTGGATCGCTCGCAGTATGGCATTGCGCAAATTATTACGGCGAATCGCGCCCGCTGGGAGGCGAGCAGTAGCCAGTGGGAGTTTTTTGACGGGACGATCTATATCGTGTCGCCGGATGGGGGCTACCGCAATGTGGCGACCTTTGCCCAGCAGACGATTCGCCTGCCGAGGACGGCGCTGGATTTGGCGGTGCGGGGCCGTTTCCGCTCGGATGAGATGAATATTGCCCAGCTTGCGGACCAGATCGAGCTGTTGCGCCCCAGTGGCGATCGCTCGGCGATCGTGAAGTTGGAACTGCGACTCCAGCAGAAATATGCCCTGCCGTTTATTTGTTTTGCCTTTGGGGTGGTGGGGTCTGCCCTGGGGAATCGGCGTCACCAGCGGCTGGGGCGGGCGACGAGTTTTGGTATTAGCGTGGTGATGATTTTTAGCTATTACCTGTTTGCGTTTGTGATGGATGCGTTGGGGCTTAAGGAGGTGCTGTCGCCGGTGGTGGCCACCTGGACGCCGATCGCGGTGGTGACGGGGGTTGGGGGGCTGCTGTTGATGCGGGCGTCCCGGTAGGTCCGGCGATTAGGCGGTATCTTTTGCGTGGTCAGTTTGCCTGGTCAGTTTGCCTGGTCAGTTTGCCTGGTCAGTTTGCCTGGTCAGTTATCCCTGGGGCTGTTGGGGCTGTTGGGGTGGTTGGCCGGTTTGGATGCAGCGGGCGTCGAGGAGGTAGCGATCGCGCTCCTCTAGGATTTTGCAGGGGATGATGAAGCCATTGAGGGCGGGGATTTGGCCGGCGCGCAGGTTGGCGAGGGCGGGCTCGACGGCTGCTGGGTAATGGTGGAGCCACTGCTGTTTTTCCAGTTGCTCGGCGGTGAGGATCCAGGGCTCCACGAGCAGGTAGTCGATGGAGTATTTCGTCAGGTAGGCGCGCAGTTGGTTGGGGTCGGCGGTGTAGTGGGCGGCGATCGTGTCTTCGATCCGCTGGCGCATCAGGTTTCCATAGCCCCGGTGGTAGGGCACGGCAAATTCGCGGCCCAGGAGGACGGAGCGGCGGGCGAAGGTGGGAATGGCGTCGGATTCTTTGCTGAGGGAGGCCACGAGGGCGGTTTTGGGCTGCTGCCGCAGGAAGGCGTAGGTTTGCTCTAGGCGACCCGGCACTTGCAGGTGGCTGGGGATGACCATGCTGGGTAGGGCGGGGATGACGATCAGGGGGATGGCGATCGCGAGGGCGAGGGCGATCGCGGCCCTCCGTTGCCAAAGGGTGTGGGGTTGTTGCCACCATCGCCACAGTTTGCCCCCCAGGACCGTCATGGCGATCGCCCCGCCGGGGATCAGGACCAGCAGCAGGATGTAGTGGGTGTAGCGCGCCGGTAAATGGAGGCGAAACAGCAGCAGGTGGGCGGCGGTCCACAGCAGGAGCGCTGAGGCTAGAAAATGGCTGAGCAGGCGAATTTGCGGCGAAATCTGCGCCAGGATGGGATCCGTCGCCTCCGGGGAGCCCGTAGCTTGATCGCGCCGCCGCAGCCAAAGGGGTAGGGCGATCGCCGTCAGAGCCAAGGGATTAATTACTCCGGTGAAGAGTAACCCACTGCGGGGGCTCAGGAGCCAGAACAGCAGCGGATTTGGGTCAAAGAAGAGCGATCGCCCCGGTTCCCCCAGGACATAGCCAAATTCCGGCAAAGTCCTGGCCTCCGCCGCCGTGAGGGCTGGCCCAAATCCCGCCGCCGCCAGGGCCGCCCCCCCCTGACCCCGCAACAGCACCACCCAGGCCACCGCGATCGCACTGCACCCCCAGGCGATGGTTTGGGCCGCGCGATCGCCCCGCCACCGCCAGCGCCCCGGCTGCCAATGCCAGCGCACCAGCCCCAGGACCGCCGCCAACCCCGCCAGCAGCATCGCCTGGGGATAAATGCCCCCCACCAGGGCGATCGCGATCCAGCAGGGCCACGGACGGCGGCGCACCAGCCCATCGGCAAACATCAGCAGCAGCACCTCCGCAAAGGCCCTGGGCGTTCCGGAAATGAGGTCATCCTCCAGCCACAGACTTTGGTTCGCCAGCAGCGCCGCCACAAACCCCGCGATCGGCAGGGGCAGCAGGGCCACCGTGAGGCGATAGGCATAGGCGGTGGCCGCAAATCCTAAAAACACCGGCAGCAGTTTGGCCGCCAGCAGGGGATCGATGCCCAGGGTCGCTAGGCTTTGATAGATTGCCCCATAAATCGGCGGCGCAATGGCTTGGAAATAGTCCGCGATCGCGTCATTCGGAAACAGGGCCGGATCCAGATAGCGCCCCATCCAAAACACATGCTGGCGGGCATCGTCCTGGATGAGGTAGGGCCGCGAGAAGCCCCCGATCAATCCCAAAAGGCCGTAAAAAGCCGCGATCGCGCCGCTGGCCCACGCCCAGCCCTGGCCCCCCATTCCCCTGCGCCAACGATCTCCCATAGGACCCCTGCGATCGCCGTGATCACCCTGAATCAATACCTGAACAGATTAATGGCTGTTAATGGCTAAATCTTTGCCGTTGCCTGAAGCCCTAGCCCTAGCCCTAGTCCTGCGCCCCACTCCAGTCCGGGCAGGGGCCATCGCCAGGGCCGCTGGGGTGGAAGCCGCACACCAGGAGCGATCGCCGTGCCTTGCTGGTGCCGTAGGCGATGCCGTGGTAGTGGATGCAGTGGTGGCAGGGGGCGGGCTGGGGGGCGGTGGCGTCGTCGTCGGTGCGGTGGAAACCCAGTTGCGATCGCAGGAGGTAGCGTTGGGCGCGATCGCGCTGCCAGCGATCATAGGTTTTGCGGATGCACCGAAGGTTCGCCCGCTGGAAGCTGGACTGTAGCTGATGGAGGTTTCCGGTGGAGGCCATGGTGCTCTCCGTGGGGGGCTAAGGGGTGGGGATAACTGCAAGGGGATCGTTCAATCCAAGGTAGCTCAGGGCGTGCGCGAGGGCAGAGGGGAGATTTGCGATAATGGGGGCGGCAGTGTGGCATGGCAAAGGCGGCACCCATGGACAATGGCGAGATGGATCCGTTTCAGCGGGGAATAGAGCGGGCGCAGCAGGGGGATCTGCGGGGGGCGATCGCGTGTTTTGATGCGGCGATCGCGGCGGATCCAAACCGGGCAATGGCCTATTACCGGCGGGGGCTGGCCCGGTTTGACTGCGGTGAGGTGGCTCCGGCGGCCTTTGATTATGCCAAGGCCCTGGAGCTGGATCCATCCCTGGCGGAGGCGTGGCGGGCGCGGGCTCTGGCGCGGATGGTGCTGAAGCATTTTGATGGGGCGATCGCGGATTTGGATCAACTAAAGCCGTTGCAGGGCGATCGCGCCGGGGACTGGGAATTGCGGGCGACGGTGCTCCGGAAACAGGGGAATTTGACCGCCGCGATCGCCGCCCTGCGCCGGGCCGGTGAACTGTATGTGGCGGCCCGCGACGCCGACAGCGCCCGCCGATGCCTCACCCTGCTCGAACAGCTCAAGCCAAAATCCTCCCCCCCAGCCTCCAGTTCAACGCCCACAACACCAACGCCATCAACATCTGCCCCCAACGGCTCGAGTCCCCTGCCCAGCCCCCGGACCATCTACGGCCATCTGCTGGCGCGGGTGGAGGCGGGGGAACGGACGGCGGTCCTGCGGGAGTTGGACTGGGCGGTGCAGGTGGATCCGAACGACGGCGACGCGCGGCTCTGTCGGGGGGTGGTCCGCACGAAATTGGGGGACTATCCGGGGGCGATCGCGGATTTGAACCATCTCCTGCGCCAGGATCCGAACCGGGCCGAGGGCTATCGGAATCGGGCTAAGGCGCGGCTGGCCCTGGGCGATCACGCGGGGGCCATGGCGGATCTCGATCGCGCGGCGGCGGCAGGCGACCAAGATCCCCTCCTGCATGTGGCCCGGGGGGAGGTGCTGCAAGCGTCGGGCCAATACCTAGAGGCGATCGCGGCCTACGGCAAAGCCATTGAAGCTAACCCGGACTGTGCGATCGCCCACCTGGGCCGCGCCAGCAGCTTTGTGCGCCTCGAAGACCTCAAGGCCGCCACGGAGGACTACCAGCGGGCCGCCAGCATTTTCTGCGATCGCGAAGCCTGGGATGACTACAAAAGCACCCTCGACCTCCTCAAAAATCTCACCTCCTCCAACGGCCCTGCCCCACGCCCGACCAGCGGCGGCTCCACCCCGCCGGATTTGGCTCCCCTGCGCCAGCGCCTGCGGATGCTCGTGGGGGGCCATTGGGAAATTGCCGAACGGCTCCTCAACCAGGCCCGCTTTGACTATCCCCAACAGGAGGAAATTTGGTACCTCGCCAAGGTGATTGATGACCTGGAGCGCGATCGCGGCCTCGACCCCTAAATGCCCCTAGTCCGTCTCCACCCAGTCCTCCGGATCCCCGTCCAGCGTTTCCAAGGTTTCTAATCGCTGCCAATCAATTCCCTCAACGGTCTGATCGAGGGCCTGATGGCGCGATCGCCGCGATATCCGCCGATAGCGCTTACTTTCCAGGCGCGGTTCATAGGTGTCCTGGCCATCCCGGCGGGTTTTGCGTTTTAGGGTCGCCTCCCCATCCGCCGTGGACCGCTGCCGATCGCGGTAGGCGATCGCCTCATCGAGCAGCGCCAAATAAAACCCATAGCGATCCCAGTCCCCCCGCACCGCGCAACCGGGCTCATCCCGGTGCAAACAGTCCCCGTAATAGCACTGGCCCAGTTTCAGGCGATCGCGAATTTCCGGGAAACAGGCCGCCAGCGCCTCCGGGCCACAGTCCAGGGCCGGTTGATTAAATCCGGGCGTATCCGCCAACAGCCCCCCACCGGGCAGCTCGAACAGCTCCACATGGCGCGTCGTGTGCCGCCCCCGCTCCAGCCGCCCCGACACCCCCGCCACCCGCAGCTCCAGCGCCGGAATCAGGCGATTGATCGTACTCGACTTCCCCACCCCCGACGGCCCACACAGCACCGACGTATAGCCCGCCAAAGCCCCCCGCAAACTCCCCAAGCTCGGATCCGTCAACGCACTCGTCAAAATGGGCCGATAGCCCCACCCTGCCAGCCGTTCCTTCCACGCCTCCTGGGTCGCCCCATCCACCAGATCCGCCTTATTCAAACACAGGAGCACCGGCACCCCCGTCAATTCCGCCTTCACCAAAAAGCGCCCCAACTGCACCGGATCCAACGCCGGTTGCGCCAGGGAAAACACCAATAAAATGCGATCCACATTCGCCACCGGCGGCCGATCCAAACTGCTGCTGCGGGGCAACACCTGGGCGATCGCCCCCCGCTGCCCCTGCCAGTCCGGCTCCTCGACCACCACGCGATCGCCCACCATCACCTGCTGACCGATCTTTTTGAGCCGCCCCCGCCGCAGACACAGCAGCCTTGCGGGCACCGGCTCATCTGCCCCCAACCCCAACCGCCGCGCCTGAAGCTTCAGGGCCGCGCGATCGCCCGTCAACCGCACCCAGTAATAATTCGCCTGGACCGCCACCACCACCCCCCCCAGGGCCAGCGGATCCAGCGGCGCATCCCCCGTCAAGGATCCGAATCCAGCGCCGGCCGGGGCACCCGCAGGGCAAAAAAGCCCTCCCGCGCCTCGATCGCCGCCACCGGAAAACCCGCCATCGCCAAACTATGGGGCACCTGCTCCACCGGCTCCCCCCCATCGAGCCACACCTCCAGCACCTGACCCGCCGCCATCTGCTGAAGCTTCAGCTTCGTCCGCACAAAATTCAGCGGGCAGGGGGTCCCCCGCAAATCCAACTGCTCATCGATCGCCTGCATCGTCACCGCCCCATGCCCTCACCGCACACCCAACCCCGATCACCCAATTGCCCGAGACCAACCGCCCTAGGTAAACAAATTACCAAACAGACCCCGGCCCCCCTTGCCCGTGCGATCGCCCCGCAGGCTCGCCAGCTTTTCGAGCAACTCCCGCTCCTCGGACGACACCTTCGACGGAATCGACACCCGCACCGTAATCAAATGATCCCCCCGGCTCACGGGATTACCCAAACGCGGCACCCCCTTCCCTTCCAGGGTGAGCACCGTCGCGGGCTGGGTTCCGGCGGGAATTTCTAGCTCCGCCGTCCCATCAATGGTTTCCACCTCCAGATGGCAGCCCAAAATCGCCTGAAGGTAGCTAATTTCCAGCTCCGACAGCACATTGATGCCATCGCGCCGGAACCTCAGATCCGCATTCACAAACAGGTAAACGTACAGATCCCCCGAGGGGCCGCCCCGCTTGCCCGCGTCCCCTTCTCCCGACACCCGCAGCCGCGTGCCGTCGTCCACCCCGGCGGGGATGGCGATTTTGAGGGTTTTGCTCTCCTGCTTCATGCCGCGCCCGCCGCAGTCGCCGCACTTGTCCTCAATGGTCTGGCCGGTGCCATTACAGGCGGGGCAGACGGACACCTGCGCGAAACTGCCAAAGGGGGTCCGCGTCGCCCGACGCACCTGGCCGGAGCCGCCGCAGGTGCCGCAGGTTTTGGGCTGGGTGCCTGGTTTTGCGCCGGAGCCGTCGCAGGTGCGGCAGGTTTCCAGGTGGCTGATGCGGATTTCTTTTTCGCCGCCGAAGACCGCTTCCTTAAAGTCCAGCTTCAGGTCCAGCCGCAGGTCATCGCCGCGTGTGGGACCCGATCGCCGCCGCTGGCCCCCGGCCGCCGCCCCCGCAGGGCCACCAAACCCGCCAAAGAAACTTTCAAAAATATCGGCAAAGCCGCCAAAGTCGCCGAAGTCGGCCGCCCCCGGTGCCCCCGCCGCGCCGGATACCCCCGCTTCGCCAAAGCGATCGTAGCGGGCGCGCATTTCCGGCTCCGAGAGCACCTCATAGGCGCGGTTGATTTCCTTGAACTTTTCCTCGGCCCCGGCTTCTTTGTTCACATCCGGGTGGTACTTACGGGCTAACCGACGGTAGGCCCGCTTGAGCTCGTCCTTGTCCGCATCGCGGGAAACGCCGAGGAGGTCGTAGTAGTCAGCAGCCATAGGGCGGGTTCGGTGGGTGGGTGTGGGTCGTCGTGGGGAGGGGGGCGGTGGGGGCCGGGGGCGGCTGCGATGGGTAGGGCTGCGCCGCGAGAGGTGGGGCTACGCCGCGATGGGTGGGGCTGCGCCGCGAGGGGTGGGGCTACGCCGCGATCGCGGTCGCCAATTTACCCTATTTTTATCAATTATTTTTAGCAGTCTTTAACAATTGCCCCACATTTGCCCCTAATCTTCCACCGCTTCGTAGTCCGCTGAGATGGTGGAGTCGTCAAATTCAGGATCCTCCCCTTCGATTTCCTGGCTCAGTTGGGCCAGCAGTTCCTCCATGCTTTGCTGGGTGGCGGCGGTGGGGGGCGGCGGCGGTGGCACCTGGGATTCAATCCCCGGCCCGAGGGGCGGCGGCTGGCGGTTGCCCCGGGCGGCGCTGCTGGCGGCCATCATCTCGGTCCCCGCGATCGCGGTGGCATCCGCATCAAACACCATCTCCGACTCGGGGACCGCTACGGTGGCTTCCCCCGCGATCGCGGGCGTCCCCGACACGGGCGGCACCCCCGCCGACGGCCCACCCGTCTTCCCATAGACCGCCTTGCCAATATTCAGCAGGGCCGCCTGGAGCGCATCGCACTGCTGCTGGAGCATCTCCACCGTCGCGTGGGGCGAGGCCAGGGCCTGCCGCAGCCGCGTCACGCACTCGTCCAAATTGGAGCGGCTAGCGGCATCGAGCAAATTGGCATTATTTTCAATCGTCGATTCGTAGCTGTAGAACAGGTTCTCCGCCAGGTTTTTGATGGCCGCCAACTGCTGCCGCTGGCGATCCTCATCGGCGTAGGCTTCCGCCTCCTGGCGCATCCGTTCCACCTCTTCGCTGCTGAGGCCGCCGGTGTTCGTAATGCGAATCCCCTGCTGCTTGCCCGTGCCCTTGTCCGTGGCGGCCACATTCAAAATGCCGTCCGCGTCAATCTCAAAGGACACCTCAATCTGCGGCATCCCCCTCGGGGCCGGGGGAATCCCCGTCAGCAAAAACCGCCCCAGGCTCTTGTTATCCTCCGCCATGGCCCGCTCCCCCTGGAGCACGTGGATCTCCACGGAGGTTTGGCCGTCCATGGCGGTCGAAAAGACCTGGCCCCGGCTGGTGGGAATGGTGGTGTTGCGCTCGATGACCTTGGTGAAGACGCCCCCGAGGGTTTCAATGCCCAACGAGAGGGGGGCCACGTCCAGCAGCAGCAGATCCTGCACTTCGCCCCCGAGGACCGCCGCCTGGATCGCTGCCCCGAGGGCCACGGCTTCGTCGGGGTTGACGGAGCGATCGGGGCTGCGGCCCCCAAAGAACCGGGCGATATTGTTCTGGACGGCGGGAATGCGGGTGGAGCCCCCTACGAGGATGATGCGATCGATGTCGTCCGCCGTGAGGCCGCTGTCCTTGATGGCCTGGGCCACCGGATCGATGGTGCCCTGGAGCAGGTGGGCGGCCAGTTCTTCAAACTTGGCGCGGGTGAGCTCCATCTCCAGGTTTTTCGGCCCCGTGGCGTCGGCGGTGATGAAGGGGAGGTTTAGGGAGGTGCTCACGGCCATCGAGAGTTCGATTTTGGCGCGCTCGGCCGCTTCCCGCAGGCGCTGGAGGGCCATTTTGTCTTCGGAGAGGTCGATGTTTTCCTGGGCCTTGAAGGCGTCGATCGCCCAGTTGACGATGCACAGGTCAAAGTCATCGCCCCCGAGGTGGTTGTTGCCCGCCGTGGCGAGGACTTCAAAGACGCCGCCCCCCAGTTGCAGGACGGACACGTCGAAGGTGCCGCCGCCCAGGTCAAAGACGAGGATTTTGACGTCTTCCCCCTGCTTGTCGAGGCCGTAGGAGAGGGCGGCGGCGGTGGGCTCGTTGACGATGCGCAGGACTTCGAGGTCGGCGATTTTGCCCGCGTCCTTGGTGGCTTGGCGCTGGGCGTCGGTGAAGTAGGCGGGGACGGTGATGACGGCCTGGGTGACGGTTTCCCCGAGGTAGTTTTCCGCGTCCTGCTTGAGTTTTTGCAGGACCATGGCGGAGATTTGCTGGGGGGTATAGGTGCGATCGCGCACCTGCACATCGACCGTATCGTCCTTACCGGCGACGCAGTGATAGGGGACGCTGGCGCGCTCTTGGCTGGTGTCTTCCCAGCGGCGGCCGATGAAGCGCTTGATGCTGAAAACCGTATTTTCTGCGTTGGTGACCGCCTGCCGTTTGGCGAGCTGGCCAATCATGCGATCGCCGCTCTTGCCGAAGCCGACGATACTGGGTGTGGTGCGAGCCCCTTCGGAGTTGGGAATGACGATGGGCTGGCCGCCCTCGAGAACGGCCACACAACTGTTGGTGGTGCCAAGATCGATCCCAATAACTTTACCCATGGGGCAATAATTCCTTCTGTGAGTCGCGATCGCGGGGAGCTATGGCGGACGAGGGCAGTGGAACGGGGGCAGATGGGGGCCAGGGGCGGCATTTCGGGTGAACCCGTCCCCCCACGGTTCCAGACGGGGCCAGAAATGCACAACCGTCCGATCAGCCAAGCGCCAATCGGAACGGTTAGGGGTGGACCCAACGGAGGCCACAGGGGTCCGTGGCGCGGCCCTAATTTTCCTCAGAAGCTATCACGGCTTCACCGGGGGCGGCAACTTTGACCATGGCGTGGCGCAGGACGCGATCGCCGAGGACATAGCCCCGCTGTAGCTCTTCGATGACCGTATCTTCCGGGTGCTCGTTGCTGGGCTGACGCATGACCGCCTCGTGGAGATTCGGGTCAAAGGGCTGGCCCTCGGGCCGCATGGGGGCCACCCCGAGGCGCTTGAGGGCATCCACCAGTTGCTTATAAATCCCCTGGTAGCTCTTGTGGATGTTCATTTCCGCGTCGGTTTGGGGCTTGATGAGCGATCGCGCCCGCTCAAAGTTATCCACCACCGTCAGCAGTTCCCGCAGGGTGTCGCAGCGCGATCGTAGATCGAGCTCCTCCTTCTCCGTTTGAGTGCGTTTGCGGAAATTTTCAAAATCCGCATTCAGCCGCAGGTATTGGGCCGTGCGATCCTCCACCTGGCTGCGCAGGGCTTCCACCTCGCGCATCAGGTCGGCCATGGCGGCTTGGTACCCTTCGGCGGCGGCATCGGGCACGTCCGTGGCCCCCTCGGGGGTGGCGGTGGGGCCGTCCCCGGCTGCGTCGCCGCCGCCGTCCACCTCCAGGTCCAGATCCCCCTCCGAGAGATCCAGCTCATCGAGGGTGGCCGGAGCCGCGTCTGGGGCGGGGGCGTCCTCCGCCGATGTGGGAACGGTCCCGCCTTCCGCAACGGGTTCGCCCGTCACCGCATCTACTGACGTTTCCGCCGCTGCGGCCGCTGACGTTTCCAGCGTTTCTTCGGTGCGATTTTCCTCGTCAATCATGACCCCATCAATCAACCAGTGCGACACAGTACGTAACTAGCAAAGGAGCGAAACGCAGCGGCAGGTGGCTCCGGCTCTACCTTCCCTCGACACGGGCTCGGGCTGGGGAGCGGGGCCGACTCTGAAATTCCATGCGCTAGCCCACTGTATATCGTAGGACGCAACCCGAGCGGCGCGGGCCCCGGGGGGGGGATTTACGGGAATCTTCACTATCGGGGCGATCGCGCGCGCGGTGCCCCAAGGGGGCGATGGGCGGTAACCCAGGTAACGGGCGGCCCCAGGGCGATCGCGTATGGTAGGCCCATCAGGAATGACTGCATGGCCGCAGGGGGCGCTGCTGGGACCGGGGTTCAGATGGCCCTAGCCCCTGAACGCGCCAAAAAGGCGATGATAAGCTGGAACCGGACTGCCCGCTGGGCAACCGCGATCGCATCTACCGCCCACCGTTGCCGTTCCCCCCGAGCCCCGTCCCCGTCGGATCGATCACCTCACCATCGCTCCGGCTCCCCACCCCGTTCCGCTTCCCAATCCATTCCCCCTTCTTCCGCACGCGTGTACCGGCCATGACCATAAATCGACGCGCCCTAGTCGTTCAGAGCAATTTTTCCCCCTTCGGCAACAAAATCGTCCAGGCGGGCTATGCCGACCCCGCGCAGATGAGCCGCGCCCTGGCGGAAAGTCGAAAGTCTGGCCGGACCCTGGTCAATGTGCTCGCGGAAATTACCGGCAAGGAAATGCCCCCGGAATTGCTGCGCCAGTACAAAAAGCAGCAACTCTTTGAACTCAAGGTGCTCTACGGCGTCGAAACCATTGACCCGGAGGTGACCCCCATCACGCCGGAGCAGGTGGAGCGCGCGATCGAAAGTTTTGTGGCCGTGGACATCTGCCGCCGCTATCAACTGCTGCCCATTGGCCGCACCGATACGGACCCCGGAGCCGTGATCGTGGCCATGGTGGATCCGGACAACCTCGACGCCCAGGATGACCTCAGCCGGGTGCTGCGATCGTCCGGGTTGGGTATCATCCGCCGCGCGATCGCCCCGGAGGACTACCAAGCCCTCATCTCCCAATACCTGGACGACGCCGCCCGCAAAACCAACCAAACCATGCGCCAGAGCGTGGACGTGGCCCTGGGCGAGAGCGACCTCCAGGGCCTCGAAGCCATGTCCATCGAGGAGGCGGGCGACGATGTGGACGAGGCGGACCTGGCCTCTTCCCTGGGGGATGCGGAATCGGGGCCGATCATCCAGTTGGTCAACAAGGTTTTAATTAAAGCTCTCCAGGAAGGGGTGTCCGACATCCACGTGGAGCCCCAGGAGGAGGACATGCGGATCCGCTTCCGGAAGGACGGGGTGTTGCAGGAGGTGTTCCGCCTGCCGAAGAAGGTGGTCCCGGCGGTCACGTCCCGCTTCAAGATCATTGCCAACCTGGACATTGCCGAACGGCGCGACACCCAGGATGGGCGGATTCGGCGGGTCTTTTCCGGGCGTAAGGTGGACTTCCGGGTCAATAGCCTCCCCAGCCGCTACGGCGAGAAGATCGTGCTGCGGATTTTGGATAACTCCTCGACCCAGTTGGGCCTTGATAAGCTCATTGGCCGTGCGGAGGTGCTGGATGTGGTGCGGGAGATGGCGGCGCGCCCCTTTGGGTTGATCCTGGTGACGGGGCCGACGGGGTCGGGGAAATCGACGACCCTCTATTCGGTGCTGGCGGAGCGTAATGATCCGGGCATTAATATCAGCACCGCTGAGGATCCGATTGAATATGCCCTGCCGGGGATTACCCAGGTGCAGGTGATCCGGGAGAAGGGGCTGGATTTCTCGAAGATTTTGCGGGCGTTCCTGCGGCAGGATCCGGATGTGATTCTGGTGGGGGAAACGCGGGATAAGGAGACGGCGAAGACGGCGATCGAGGCGGCCCTGACGGGGCACTTGGTGCTGACGACGCTCCACACAAACGATGCGGCGGGGGCGATCGCGCGGCTCGACGAAATGGGCATTGAACCGTTCATGGTGGGCGGTGCCCTGCTGGGGGTGGTGGCCCAGCGGCTGGTGCGGCGGGTGTGCGATGAATGCCGCATTGCCTATCAACCCACCCAGGAGGAGCTGGCCCGCTTTGGCATGACCTCCTCCCAGGATTTGGAGTTGACCCTGTATCGGGCCAATACCCTGCCGTCGGAGCAGCGCAAGGGGGCGATCGATAGCGGCACCGCCTGCCCGAAGTGCAATGGGGTGGGCTACAAGGGCCGCTGCGGCGTGTATGAGGTGCTGCGGAACACCGACAAGGTGCAGGCCCTCATCACCGAAGGGGCCACCACCGATCGCATCAAGGAGGCGGCGGTGGAGGAGGGCATGATGACCCTGCTGGCCTATAGCCTGCAACTGGTGCGCGATGGGCTCACCACCCTTGAGGAGGTGGAGCGGGTGACCTTCACCGATTCGGGCCTGGAGGCGGAACTGAAGGCCAAGCGCAAATCATCCCTGACGTGCCGGGTTTGCTCAGCGGAGTTGCAGCAGGAATGGCTCGACTGTCCCTACTGCATGACGCCCCGCTTCACGGACTAGGGATGATGGGGGGGCTGCTGGCCAGCGATCATTTGCGCGGGCCCCCTGGGCATCCTAGTGAGACCGGTGGCCCTTGGGGGTGATCGATCGCCCGTTGCCCCATGCCCCGGTGCGTGGATGCCGGATGCAGAGCCCAATGCCACGCAATTCTACTTTCGTCAGGGGCTGGGTCTCCACCGCGATCGCGCCCCCGAACCTATCCCAGGAGGACTCTTCCTATGCCATTGGACTACATGATTGAAGACGTGATGGAGTCTTTGGTCGAGATGGGCGGCTCGGATATGCACATCCAGGCCGGTGCCCCCATCTACTTCCGCGTCAGCGGTCGCCTCACCCCCCAGCCGCAGTTCGGCGAAGTCCTCGATTCCCAGGACTGCCAGAAGCTGATCTTCAGCATGCTCAACAACAACCAGCGCAAAGATCTAGAGCAAAACTGGGAGCTAGACTGCGCCTACGGTGTCAAGGGCCTGTCGCGGTTCCGGGTCAATGTCTATCGGGAGCGGGGCTGCTGGGCCGCCTGCCTGCGGGCTTTGGCGTCGCAAATTCCCAACTTTGAAAAACTCGGTGTTCCCGAGGTGATCCGGGAAATGGCGGAGCGCCCCCGGGGCATGGTGCTGATTACGGGGCAAACGGGATCGGGCAAAACCACCACCCTCGCCGCCGTGCTGGATTTGATTAACCGCACCCGCGCCGAACATATCCTGACGGTGGAAGATCCCATTGAATACGTGTTCCCCAATATCAAGAGCCTGTTCCACCAGCGCCAAAAGGGGGAAGATACCAAGAGTTTTGCCAATGCCCTGAAGGCGGCCCTGCGGGAGGATCCCGACATCATTCTGGTGGGGGAAATGCGGGATTTGGACACCATTTCCCTGGCCATTTCGGCGGCGGAAACGGGCCACTTGGTCTTCGGGACCCTGCACACCAACTCCGCCTCGGGCACCATTGACCGGATGCTGGATGTGTTCCCGCCGATTCAGCAGCCGCAGATCCGCGCCCAGTTGTCCATTTCCCTGGTGGGCATTTGTTCCCAAAACCTGGTGAAGAAGGTCGGCGGCGGACGCTGCGCGGCCCACGAAATTTTGGTGAATAATCCCGCGATCGGCAACCTCATCCGGGAGGGGAAAACCTCTCAGATTTATTCCGCCATTCAGATGGGGGGCAAGATGGGGATGCAAACGATGGAATCGTCCCTGGCGAAACTCTATCAGGATAAGAAAATCACCTACGAAGATGCCCTCGGGAAGAGCTCCAAACCCGATGAGCTGATCCGTCTCATTGGTGGGTCGCCCCAGAAGGCGGGCGCGCGCTAGGGCGGAGGGTGACCCTCGGGGCTGGGGGCCTCGGTTAGACTGGTGGCTATCCACCGGCTCCCCCCCTAGGGCTGCGTGACGTTCTGCATCGGACGGCGATCGCCACTGTGCTCTGACCTCTGGGGGCCGCGTTTGAAATTGACACTCAAAATCGACACCAGTGAGGAAGTCTGAAGGGCCAACGGCAAATCTTGTCTTGATCTGAATCTCCATTGAACCCCAAAGACAAGAGGCTTCAGTCCCTTGGCTCCAGCGGGATTCCAGCATGGGTCAAGGCTTAAAAAGCGCCTTAAAAGCACCTTTTCAGACTTCCTCGAAGACCGCATTCATGTCCACCGTGCCCGTGCCAACCTTGAGGGGAATCCGCCATGGCTAAGTTCAAGGCCACCATTGCCAATCCGGACGGCACCGCCCGCCGGGAATTCGTCGAAGCAGAGAGTATTAACGGGGCGCGAAATATCCTGATTTCCCAGGGGATTTCCCAGGCGCAGATCCGTGAGCTGAAGGAGTCGAAGGGGGGGCTTGATATTGATATCAATGCCCTGATGGCGTCGGTGACGGTGAAGGATATGTCGGTGTTTTCCCGCCAGTTTGCCGCCATGTTTAATGCGGGCATTGCCATGGTGAAATGCCTAGATATTTTGAGCGACCAGTGTGAGAATCCAAAGCTCAAAAAGGCTCTCTTGCAAATTAATGCGGATGTGCAGGAGGGGAGTGATCTGTCTTCTTCCCTGCGAAAGCATACGGATATTTTTGATAATCTCTACTGCGCCATGGTGGAGGCCGGGGAGGTCGGCGGGGTGCTCGATGAGGTGCTCAACCGTTTGGCGACGCTGCTAGAGAACCGGGCGCGGCTCCAGAACCAGATTAAGTCGGCCATGTCCTACCCGACGACGGTGGGGTCGTTGGCGGTGATTATTTTCCTGGGGATGACGATTTTCCTGCTGCCGACGTTTACGGGCATTTTTGATGATCTGGGGGCGGAGCTGCCGGCGTTTACCCAGGCGATGATTAATATTAGTGAGTTTCTGCGGGGGCCGACGTTCCCGGCGGATGATGAGAAGGGCCGCCGCAGTTTTGGGGTGGTGTTTTTGGTGGCGGGTTTGGTGGTGGCGAAGATTGCCTACGGCATGTGGTACAAGACCCCGGCAGGCAAGCTGACGATGGATAAGGTGTATTTGAAGGTGCCGATTTTTGGGGATTTGATCCAGAAGACGTCGGTGGCGAGTTTCTGTCGGATTTTTGGGACGCTGACGCGATCGGGGGTGCCGATTATTTCGGCGCTGGAAATTTGTAAGGATACGGCGAGTAATCAGGTGGTGTCGGACGCGGTGGGGGCGTCGATTGTGGAGATTCAGGGGGGGGGGAATATTAGTGCGGCGATCGGGCGTTTTGGGGTGTTTCCGCCGATGGCAATTCAGATGATGGCGATCGGGGAGGAGACGGGGGAAATTGACAAGATGTTGATGAAGGTGGCGGATTTTTATGAGGATGAGGTGGAGCAGGCGGTTAAGGGTTTGACGAGTATGTTGGAGCCGCTGATGATTGTGGTGATTGGGGGGATGGTCGGTTCGATTTTGCTGTCGATGTATTTGCCGATGTTTGCGGTTATGGATGCGATTGGTTAGGGAGGGCGTTGACGACGATGGCCGTTAGACCGTCGGATTATGAGGAGCTGTTGGCCCGGTTTAGCGATCGCCGGGCGGCGATCGCGCTGCTGAAGCAACACCGGCCGTATTTGGAGCTGTTGCCGAGTATGCGGCGGCCGTCGGAGAGCTTGATTGCGATTCCCCTGCCGCTGATCCGGGTGGATACGGCCCTGCTGAGCCCGGATCCGCTGGGGATGATGGGGGGCCAGCGGGGCGCGTCCGGGGCGGCGCGGCCGATCGCGGATCGACCGGGGCGCTATCCGGTGCAGTTGCCGTGCGATGTGGCGCTGCTGATGTGCGATCCGGAATGGAAGGTGAAAACCGGGGCGGACGTGTTCGTGTTTGTCCATCGGCCCGAGGAGGATTTTTATGATCTGCTCGGGCGGTGGCGGCGGACCCAGTTGCTGCTTGATCGCGAATATGAATGGATCATGCCCCTGGCCTATCGCCACGTGATGAGTGAATGCGCCGAGCGGATCTATCCCCTGTTCGTGCTGTTTTCGGAAACGCCGCCCCGCATTGCACGGGGGTTGCGGGGTGCCCATTTGCCCTTTGTGATCCATCCCACCCCGTCGGCGCGCGATCGCGGCGGAGCCGAGCCCGAGCCCGAGGACACCCCAGAATCGCCTGACCCCTCCCCCCAGCGCGCCCCCATCCCCAGCGGCAACCGGAACGACTGGATGGGGCAACTGGACTGGGAAGCGATCGACCCCGATCGCGACCTCTGGACCTAAACCACCCCCCATCGCTGCCAGCCCCCCAGACCCATCGACCAACCCCACCCCCTTGGTTAGGATAAGGGGCACGATCAGGCTCAATTCACGGTCACAGGGGCAGTCACTGGGATGGATCTACTGGAATATCAAGCCAAAGCACTCTTCGCCGAAGTGGGCATCCCCGTCCTGCCCTCCCAGCAGATCGGCTCCCCCAAGGAACTCAAGGGCCTCAGAATCCCCTACCCCATCGTCCTCAAATCCCAGGTGCGCGCCAGCGGACGCGGGCGGGCCGGGGGCGTCCGCTTCGCCGCCAACACCATCGACGCCGTCGCCGCCGCCCAGGTCATCTTCAAACTGCCGATCGCCGGGGAACACCCCGAAGTCCTACTCGCCGAAGCCAAATACGACGTCGAACGCGAGCTCTATCTCGCCGTCGTCCTGGACTACAACGCCCGCCGCCCCGTCCTGCTCGGATCCGCAAAAGGGGGCATGGCCGCCGAACTCTCCCCCGACTGGGTGCAGCAGGTGGTCGTCGAAGAAACCTTCTCGCCCTACTACGCCCGCCGCCTCGCCCTCGCCATGGGCCTGAGCGGTCCCCTGGTGCGCACCGTCAGCGACACCCTAGAGCGCATGTATCGCCTCTTCGTCGAGAAGGATCTGGACCTGGTGGAAATTAATCCCCTCGGCGTCGCCGCCAACGGTGACCTCATGGCCCTCGACGGCAAGGTCACCGCCAACGACAGCGCCCTCAACCGCCACCCGGACCTCCTGCACCTGCTGGCCCATCTGGAGGTCAATGGCGACACCGAAGGCGGCGACGGCCCCATCGCCATGACCGTACCGGAACGCAGTTGGCTGCGGCGGGTGGATCCGGATGGCCAGTTGATGATCCTCTGCAACGGCATGGGCCTGACCCTGGCGACGCTGGATCTGGTGCGGCGGCAGCGGGGCACCGTGGCGGGGTTTGTTAATTTGCGCTGGGCCAGTGGGGGCGACTTCATGGCGGATTTGTATGGGCAGCTCAAGCGGGGCCTGTCGGTGGCCCTCGACAGCCAGCCGGAGGCTATTTTGGTCAATCTCATGGGCAGCGGCATTTCCGTCAGCCGCACCCTGGAGACGATCGCGGCGGCCCTGCGCCATCGGGGCCATTGGGTCGGTCCCCGGAGATCTACCCCCCGCAGCGGTGAGAGCCTGCGGGATCCGATGCCCACGGCCACCAAAAGTCAGGTGCGGGCGCGGCGGCAGGTGACGGCCAAGGCTCCGGCGGTCCTGGCGGCGGGCATGGGTATGGATGGAACCACGGGCCTTGCGGCGGGGGCGGAGGAGGCGGGCGTGCTGGGGACTTTCCAGGGGGCGATCGCGCCCCGGTTCATTTTGCGGGTGCCGCGTTTGGAGGATGAGGCGGCGGCCCTGGCGGCGGAAATGGAGGCCGTTGGGGCGATCGCGGTGGCCGATCTCGAGGAGGCCGTCAAGTTGGCGGTGCGGGCAGCGGTGGTGGCACACTAGGCAAGGTTCGGGGGAAGGGCGGGCTTGGGATTGGAGATCCGACGGCGGGTTGGGCTGGGACAGGGACGTTGCGTATTAATCACGTCCTGCCCTGGTCAGCAGATTGACCTGGAATTCCCGCCGGAAAATTACGGTTTTGGGCCACCGCCTCAGTAGGTAACAGGGGGGAGACGAGAAAACGGCGTTTGACCTGGCCCGAAGACTGGCTGAGGAAAGCATGGCGATGGCATCACATCGATCGCGTCGGTGGCAGCATCGATCGCGGCAACGGCGGCGACGACTCTGGACCTACCGGTTGGAGACGTGGCGACAGTGGGTGAGGCTGTCCTGGGAGCGGGGCGGGGTTTCGGAGGCTCCGGGGCGATCGCCGGGGTCCACGGGGGCGGTCCATCTGGCCCTGGTGGTGCAGGGGTTGGAGGATTGGGCCACGGGGCGCTCGATGGTGGCCCTTGCCAATGGTCTGGCCCAGCGGGGCTGGCGGGTGCATCTGGTGCTGGGACGATCTCCCCGGCGGCGGGTTCCCCAGGCGTCTGGGCTAGGGCCGGTGGCGGCGGCGGTGCAGGTGGTGGATTTGGCCGATGCCCGTGGCCCTTGGGGGCTAGCCCTGGGGCGCTACCTGCGGCGGGAACAACCGGCGACCCTGTTGGCCACCGATCCGGAGGGGGCGATCGCGGCGATCGCGGCCAAATACCTCGCCCAGGTGGAGACGCGGGTCACCATCCTTGAACGCTATCCCCCCTCGAAGGCGCTGCTGCATGGGCAGCCCCGGTGGCGGCGGTGGGTCCAGACCTGGGGGCTGCGGCTGATCTATCCCTGGGCCGATACCCTACTGGCGGCGTCGGCGGGGGTGGCGGATGATCTGGCCCGGACGGCGCGGCTACCGCGATCGCGCATTGTCCCCGTTGCCCCGATCCCCCTGCCCTCAGATCTGCGCACGGTGCAGGCCAGCGCCCCGACCCACCCCTGGCTCCAGGAACCGCCAATTCCCGTCATTTTGGCCGTCGGTCGCCTCGTGCCCCAGAAGGATTTTGCGACCTTTTTGCGGGCGATCGCCCAGGTGCGGGCGCGCCATCCCCTGCGGGCGGTGATTTTGGGGGAAGGACCGGAGCGACCGGCCCTGGAGCAGTTGGCGGAGGAGCTGGGCATTGGGGCAGCGGTGGACTTTCCGGGCTTCAGGTCCGATGCGATCGCCTGCATGGGCCAAGCGGCGGCCCTGGTGCTCTCATCCCGGTGGGAGGGCTGCCCCGCCGTGGTTCTTGAAGCGATGGCCGTCGGCACCCCCGTGATCGCCACCAACTGTCCCCATGGACCGGCGGATCTGTTGGCGAATGGGCGCTATGGCCATCTGGTGCCCGTGGGGGATGCGATCGCCCTGGCGACGGCCCTTGAACGGGTGTTGGGGGGCGATCGCCGCCTGCCGCCGCCCCATTGGCTCGATCCCTTTGGGGAACAGCGGTTGCTCGATCGCCATGAAATCCTCCTGGGGCTCAACGACCTGCGGCAACCCCTGGCCCGCCGATTGCGCGCCGTGCCCGAGGCCCCCTGGGGGGGCGATCGCAGTAGGCTAGGAGCAATGGGAAGGAACCTGGGCACCGGCCTGGGCACCGATGGATTGATCTAGGCGCTGGCGGGCAAACCTGTGGACGAGCCGAAATACGACCTGATTTTGCGCAATGGCAATTTGCTCCTGGGGCCGCAGCGCCTGATTGTGGGCGATCTGGCGGTTCAGGATGGGCGCATCGCCGCGATCGTGGAGGCGGGCACGGCCCCCCCGGAGGCCCTGGGGACAGCGTGGCGAGAATTGGATGGGCGGGGGCGGCTGGTGAGTCCCCCCTTTGTGGAATCTCACTTACACCTGGATTCCGCCCTGACGGTGGGGCAACCCCGCTGGAACCAAAGCGGCACCCTGTTCGAGGGCATTGAAATTTGGCGCGATCGCAAAGCGGCCCTCACGCCGGAGGAGGTGGAGGAACGGGCGATCGCGGCCCTGCGGCAGTTGGCGGTGCGGGGGGTGCTGTTCGTGCGATCGCATGTGGATGTGACCGACCCGGACCTGGTGGCCCTGCGGAGCTTGATCAGCGTGCGCGATCGCGTGGCGGACTGGATGACGCTGCAACTGGTGGCCTTCCCGCAGGATGGGCTCTTCGGCCACCCGGACCACGAAACCCTGATGGAAATCGCCCTGGATCTGGGGGTGGATGCGGTGGGGGGCATTCCCCACTACGAAATGACGCGGGAGGACGGCACGCGCTCCATCCGGCGGCTGTTTCGTCTGGCGGAGCAGCGGGATCTGCTGGTGGATATGCACTGCGATGAAATTGATGATCCCAATTCTCGCTTTTTGGAGGTCATGGCGGCGGAGGCGATCGCGTCGGGCCTGGGCGATCGCGTCACCGCTAGCCACACCTGCGCCCTGGGATCCTATGACAATGCCTACGCCACCAAGGTGATGGGGTTCGTGGCGCGATCGGGCCTGCAAATTGTCGCCAATCCGGCCATTAACCTGGTGTTGCAGGGGCGCGGCGACAGTTACCCGAAGCGGCGCGGCCTCACTAGAGTGAAAGAGCTTTGGCAAATGGGCATCAATGTGGCCCTGGGGCAGGACTGCCTACAGGATCCCTGGTACCCCCTGGGCACCGGCAGCCCGCTGGATGGGGCCTATCTGGCAGTCCACGGCTGCCACATGACCGGCGCGGCGGAAATTGACGCCTGCTACGACATGGTGACCTGGCACGGGGCGCGGGTGCTGCAACTGCCCGCCTATGGCCTGATGGTGGGGGGGCCAGCGGATTTTGTGGTGCTGGATGCCGAAAGCCGCTACGAGGCGATCCGCACCCGTGCCCTGCCGCGCTATGTGATTGCCAGGGGGCGGCTGTTGCTGGAAACCCAACCGGCCCAGGTGCAGTGGCATCAGCATACGTCGGAGGTGGAGGCCATTTCCCGCGCGATTGAACTGGCCCTGGAGGCGGGGGCGGTCCGGGATGATGGCCTCGATGACGATGAACTGAGTAGTAATGACCCGCGTGATGGGGGGCTATTGCGGGATCCCCTGGGGCCGCCGATCGCTGCCCCCGAGCCGTTCCCAGCCCAGGATGACCGCCCCCCGGCCCGCCCGGAACGGGCGATCGCGCGGCCCCTGTCCACCGATGGCCCCGCCCCCGAAGTGCCCCCGGAATCATCGCCGCCAAATCCCTCGCCGCGCCGCCCCCGCGATCGCCCCCGGAACTACGGATCTGGGCGGTTTTGGGAACCCTAATCATCCTCTAGAACATCATCGTCATATTCATCGTCTTCATCGTCCTCATCCGGCCCATCCATGGCATCACGGGGAGGCGGGGGCGCGATCGCCAACTGTTGACCCTGGGGTGTTTCCCGCTGGGCGCGTTTGAACGTCAATTCCCCCAAACTCATATCAAAAAACTCCGGCTGTGATCGCCCCTCTAGCAAATCCGCGATCGCCAGCACCTGCAAACGGGGATATTCTCGCCCATTTCCCGCCCGGTAAAACCCTGCCCGCGCTGCCTCCTGAAGCATCGCCTTCGTCGGTGGAGTCAATGTCACAAACAGACCCATTTCCGCCTTCGCTGTGGCCATGGTGCCTCGCAGATCCCGCACCATCGCCACACCAATATTCTTACCCCCCTTAATGCTGACCACAATCTTCTTAATTTGAGGTTTCAAACGCTTACGGCTTGTCCGATCTTCCCTATTTAAATCACTGAAATAAATGATGCCATCAATACCCCCATCGGCCCCCTTCTTCTTCTGTTGAAAAGGTTGAGCATTGACCAGCGAACAGGCCCACCATTGAAACTGATAGGGATCCCGGTCAAACAAATCCTGAGCCCCCGCCAAGTCCTTAGGTGTTCCCTCCACTTCAAATTCAACACCTGCCACCAGGCGTGTCCCCTCTTCTTCCTCCAGACGACGTTTGGGGAACGCATCCCGCAGGCGTTTTTCCACCAATGAAATCGCTAAATGGGTGATATCAATGCCGATCCACTGGCGTCCGAGACGCTCCGCCGCATGGACTGCTGTCCCACAGCCACAGAAGGGATCTAGTACAACGTCACCGGGATTACTGCTGGCCGAAAGAATTCGTTCTAGCAGTGCCAGGGGCTTTTGGGTGGGATAGCCCAACCGTTCAGCCGCCTGGGAGTTGATGGGGCTGATGTCGGTCCAGATATTGCCCATCAAATTACCTGGCATTTCATCGAGATAGCGCTTTAATCTTGGTCGTAACTTGGTCGTTTTTGGATACCAAATTCGCCCTTCTGAATCCAATGTCGCCATGGTTTCCTGAGAATAGCGCCAGCCATTGATCGGATGAGCATGACCTTTCCATTCATACATCATCCTGGGCCGTGGGGATGGGCTTGTCATATTATCGAGACAATATCGGCGGCCATTTTCATCCACATAGCGATATTTATCGGCGATATATTGAGGATCATGGGGCACATAAATTGGGTTCCAGCAAAACTGCTGCGACTTGGTATAGAAGAAAATAGAATCGCTCAGGCGACTCCAGGTTTTGCTGTCGCTGTGGGAGTTAGTCCGCTGCCAGATAATTTCATTCCGAAAGCTTTTGGCTCCAAAAATGATATCTAGCATCATTTTCAGGTAATGACTAGCCACGGTGTCGCAATGGAGATAAAGGCTACCGGTTTTCCGCAGAACACGGTGTAGTTCTACGAGGCGGATCGCCATCATCACCAGGTAGGCCGACAGGGAGTTTTGGCCCAGGGTCCGCACCAATAGATCCAGCAGTTGGGCCAGTTCGCCCCGCGATCGCTGAAGCTCTAACAGGGCTTGTTCTGATTGAATGCCCCAGGCCCAGGTATCTTCAAAGGCGGTGATTTGGGCTTCGGAGCGATCGCCCCCAGAGCTTTTGAAGAGGACGTTATAGTTCGCCTTGGAATTAAAGGGTGGATCTAGATAAATTAGGTCAATGCATTCATCGGGAATAGAGTCCCGAAGAACATTGAGATTGTCGCCATAGTAAAGACGCTTAATAGACACCGCGAGGGAGACTCCTCAAGGACGAGAATGAAAGGAATGAAGGTGAGGCTGATGGACCATTTTACAATAGAAGATTTTATGGGAAAACAAAAAAGGGATCCAATGGACCCCATACGTCTCAAGCTAAAGCTAACGAATGTCGAACCGCGATCGCGCCCTCAACCCCACGGCCAAGGGCAGGATAGATGACTAGTGATTAACTAGCAATTAACTAGCGATCGCCATTGCGGTGGGCCATGGCCGCGTCCGGTGGCACACTCAAGCCAGCCCGATCCTGGGAATAGGTTTCTAGGCTCACCTCCACCGGCTTCGCATCCCAGATCTGGGAGCAGTATTCGCGGATGGTGCGATCGCTGGAGAAAAAGCCCGATCGCGCCGAATTCAAAATCGACTTACGGACCCAGGTTTCGCGATCGCCATAGGCCACACTCACCTCTTTTTGGCAATCCGCATAGGCTTGATAATCCGCCAGCAGCACATACTCATCGTGGTAGAGCAAATTCTCCACAATCGGGCGGAATAGTTCCGTATCGCCGCGCGAGAAATCCCCCGCCGCAATGCGATCAATAATCTCCCGCAGCTCAGGATTCCCCTCGTAGTAGCCGTAGGGATAGTAGCCACGATTCTTGAGATCCAGCACCTCCTGAGCCGTCATGCCAAACAGGAAGAAATTATCATGGCCCACCAGATCGCGAATCTCAATATTCGCCCCATCCAGCGTCCCAATCGTCAACGCACCATTGAGGGCAAACTTCATATTGCCCGTCCCCGACGCTTCCTTACCCGCCGTAGAAATCTGCTCCGACAGATCCGCCGCCGGATAAATTTGCTGCCCCAGGGAAACGGAATAGCCCGCTAGGAAGACCACCTTAATGCGGCCCGCCACATCGGAATCTCGATTCACCACTTCGGCGACCGAATTGATCAGGCGAATAATCAACTTCGCCATGAAATAGCCCGGAGCCGCCTTACCCGCAAAGATGAACGTGCGGGGCTGAATTTCCATGTTGGGATTGCGCTTGATCTGGTTATACAGGCCAATCACATGGAGAATATCCAACAGTTGGCGCTTGTATTCGTGGATGCGCTTCACCTGCACGTCGTACATGGAATGGGGATCAATTTCCTCATCGTTGTACAGCAGCACATATTCCGCCAATTCCCGCTTGCATTGGTACTTAATTTCCCGCCAGCGGTTGCGGAAATCTTCGTCGTTGAGATGATCTTCGAGGCCCCGCAGGCGATCGAGATCCACCACCCAGCCATCGCCCACCTTTTCGGTGATCAGCTTCGAGAGGCGGGGGTTGCTCAGGAGCATCCAGCGGCGCGGGGTGACGCCATTGGTTTTGTTCTGGAATTTCTTGGGCCACATGTCATTGAAGTCATGGAGCACCTGTTCCTTGAGCAGTTCCGTGTGCAGGGCGGCGACGCCGTTGATGGCATGGCTGCCGACGCAGGCCAGGTGGGCCATGCGCACCATTTTGGGCTCGCCCTCTTCGATGAGGGACATGCGGCCAATGCGCGATTCGTCGTTGGGGTAGTTCAGGCGCACTTCGTCGAGGAAGCGGCGGTTGATTTCGTAGATGATTTCCAGATGGCGCGGCAGGAGCGATTCAAACAGGGGCACGGGCCACCGCTCCAGCGCTTCGGTGAGCAGGGTGTGGTTGGTGTAGGCGAGGCAGTTGCGGGTGACGTGCCACGCGCGGTTCCAGCCCATGCGGTATTTGTCCATCAGCAGCCGCATCATCTCGGCGACGGCGATCGCGGGGTGGGTGTCATTGAGCTGGATGGCGGCATTTTCCGTCAGACGATCGAGGGGCTTGTTGGGGCGATCGCGGCGGAAGCGATTGATGATGTCCTGGAGGGAGCAGGATACAAAGAAATACTGCTGCTCCAGGCGCAGGCGCTTGCCCTGTTCCGTGTTGTCATTGGGATAGAGCACCTTAGAGATATTTTCCGACGTGATCTGGTCGGCCACCGCGCCGGTGTAGTCGCCGCGATCGAACACCTCGAAGTTGAACACCTCACTGGCGCTGGCCCGCCACAGGCGCAGCGTATTGACCGTATTGGTGTTGTAGCCCGCCACGGGAATGTCGTAGGGCGTGCCCAGGACCTTGCGGCTCGGCATCCAGCGGCTGCGCAGTTCCCCTTCCTCGTCCGTGTAGGTTTCCGTGTGGCCGCCGAAGCCTACTTCCACCGTCAGTTCCGGATGGCGAATTTCCCAGGGGTTACCGAAGCGGAGCCACTTGTCGGGCCGCTCCACCTGGGCTCCATCCTTGATTTGCTGGTCAAAAATGCCGAATTCATAGCGAATGCCGTAGCCCATGGCGGGGATCTGCAACGTCGCCAGCGATTCCATAAAGCACGCCGCCAAACGCCCAAGGCCCCCATTGCCCAGGCCCGGTTCCGGCTCCAGTTGCATCAGCGCTTTAAAATCGAGCCCCGACTCGCGCACCACCTGTTCCGCCCGGTCATACATGCCCAGGTTCAGGAGGTTTTTGCCCAACTGTCGCCCCAGCAAAAATTCCGCCGAAAAGTAGCAGACGGTTTTCACGTCCTGCTTCATATAGGTGGTGTTGCTGGCGATCCAGCGGTGCAGCAGGCGATCGCGCACCGTGTAGGCCAGGGCCATGTAGTAGTCAAACGGCGTCGCCGTCAGTTCATTCTTGCCCTGAATGTAGTAGAGGTTATCGGCAAAGGCCCGGTGCAGGGTCTCCACCGTCATGCCCGTGCGATCGTCCTCCACGTGGATGGTGATGGGACAGGCGGCATTCGCCTGCATTTCAAAGGAACTGGCGTAATTGGAAAGGGGGTTCCCTGTCGTGGTCATAACCGACTCCGAAATACTCTGAAATAACGGACAACTGTCAACAAGTTCAGCGGAAATTCAAGGGGAATTCAAGGGGAATTTAGGGGGGATTCAACGGTAAAATCCAACTAAAATTCAAGGGGAATTCATGGAAACCTAAGGCAAAAGGGGCTGGAGTGGAGGCGGCGGCGACCTAGGCCCTGCGGCGCGGGCGGGATGGCCCCTTGTCCCCCAGGGGCAGTTGCGATCGCGGCGGACGGACAGCCCACCCCCCGGCGATCGCCCAGGGCGGGGAAACAACG
Organism: Cyanobacteriota bacterium; assembly: GCA_022402445.1. GTDB lineage: Bacteria > Cyanobacteriota > Cyanobacteriia > CACIAM-69d > CACIAM-69d > MS008. The sequence goes on from JAKRSF010000010.1 coordinate 238,375, forward strand.
CCACCGCTGATCGCGTCAACGGTTGGGGTTTCCCAGGGGCGGCGGCGGGCGGATTGGGGCAAATCCCGTTGGGGGATGGTGGTACGCTGCAAGGGCAATGGTGGCCTCAGCCGTGGGCTCCGGCGGTGGGGTCGATCAACCGGTCAAATGGGGCTGGGGGGCGATCGCACCGGTCGAAGGGGCAAGGGCTCCGCAGGGGCCGCGACTCCGCCGTCGTGTGGGCGTGGTTCCGACGTTTTGCGGGGATGGGCAACGGCCCGTTGCCGAAGCTGCCCCCAAGTTTAGCTGAGTTATTAGGACTGCTTGCGATTGTGTCTGAAAGTTTTAATCTCGACGAGGCGGTGATGTTTGCGGAGAATCCGGAACCCCGCTGCCCCTGTGTTTTATTGCTGGATCGATCGGGATCAATGGCAGGCCCTCCTATGGCCGCGTTGAATGAAGGTCTACGCACCTTTCAGGCGGATCTCAATCGCGATGATCTGGCCCGAAAACGGGTGGAAATTGCCATTGTTACGTTTGATGACCGGGTGCAGATTCTGCAAGATTTTGTAACGGCGGATGGGTTTGAAGCGCCCACCCTGGAGCCGGGGGGTATGACCTATATGGGGGCGGCGATCCATGCGGCCCTCGATGCCCTTGAGGCCCGCAAGCGCCAGTACCGGGCCAATGGGGTGGCCTACTATCGCCCGTGGGTGTTTTTGATTACGGATGGGGCTCCGTCCGATGAGCCGGGGACGGTGGAGAAGGCGGCGCTGCGGATCCGGGCGGCGGAGGATGCGAAATCCCTGGCGTTTTTTGCGGTGGGGGTGGAGGACGCGGATATGGGGAAATTGCGGGAGATTGCGGTGCGTGATCCCCTGAAGTTGCGGGGGTTGCAGTTTCGGGAATTGTTCCTGTGGCTGTCGGCGAGTATGCAGCGGGTGTCCCAGTCCCGGACGGATGAACAGGTGCCCCTGCCGTCGCCGGCGGGCTGGGGTGAGGTGTAGGGGGGATGGATCGGCTAGGGACGGTGGAAAGGGGGCAGGCTTGGCGGGCGATCGCGGCGTCGGTGGCGGGGACGGGCCATGAGCGGCGATCGCTGCCGAACCAGGATGCGGTGGCGTGGCGATCGCGGGGGGGCTGGCTGTGGGGGGCCGTGGCGGATGGGGCCGGGTCGGCGGCGCGATCGCAGTGGGGTGCCCAGCGGGCGGTGGAAACGGTGACGGCGGTCCTGGGGGTCCAGGTGGCGGCGGCGTTGGCAACCTCAAGGGCGGGGAGCGATCGCCCGGATCCAGAGCCCCAAAATTCCCTGGCGGCGCGGCTGCGGGATGGCCTTAAAACCTCCCTAGCCCTGGCCCGGGCGGATCTAGAAACCCTGGCGCGGCAGGAAAACATTCCCCTGCGGGAGTTGGCCTGCACGACGATCGCGATCGCGGCGGGACCGAACCTGGCGATCGCGGCGCAAATTGGCGATGGGGCGGCGGTGGTGGCGGACGCGGCGGGCCAGTGCCACACCCTCACCCGCCCGCAACAGGGGGAATATGCCAACGAAACCGTATTCCTGACGGGGGATGGGGCGATCGCCGCGATCGTCTATGGGGAATTTCAAGGCACCCTCGCCCATGTGGCCCTTTTTTCCGACGGCCTCCAGCGCCTCGCCCTCGAACTGCCCAGCGGCGATCCCTTTGGCCCCTTCTTTGCCCCCCTGTTTCAGTTCGTGCAGGCCAGCGACGATCCCGCAGCGGCCCAGGAAACCCTCAGCGCCTTCCTGCGATCGCCCAAGGTCACCGCCCGCACCGACGATGACCTCACCCTCCTGCTCGGCAGTTTGCATCCGGGGCAAGGCGATCGCCCTACAGCAGAAAACGCACCCCAATGAACAGGGCCGAAATCCCCAACTGGGCCAGCATCACCGGCATCCCGTAGCGCAGAAACCGCTTGAAGGAAATGGGATGACCGTGCTGCTCCGCGATCCCCGCCGCCACAATATTCGACGACGCCCCCACCAGGGTGCCATTGCCCCCCAAGGTCGCGCCAAACATCATGGCGTAGAACAAAGGCAGCACCGCCGGCGGCAGCGATCCGCTGTAATCCGTCGCCAAAATCTCCGGCGGCGCAAGGTTTACCTGCACCACATACTCCTTCAGCAGGGGCACGGCGGCCACCACCAGGGGAATGTTGGGGATCAGCGTCGAAATGCCCCCCATCAGGAACAGCAGCAGAATCGACCCGATGAAAATGTTTTGCCCCAGGACCAGGGCCAGCAAGCCCGACAGTTGGCTCAGGACGCCGGTTTTTTCTAGGGAGCCGATCAGCACAAAAATCGCCATAAAAAACAGCAGGGTGCTCCAATCCACATCCGCCAGGATGCGATGGACCGTATCGATTTTGCTGTGGTGGGCGAGGAAGAGGGCCAATGCGGCCCCCATCAGGGCGGCGGCGGCGGGGGGCACGGGGCTCGGCAGCAGTTCCCCCACCACGAAGAGGATGAGCATGAAGGCCGCGATCGCGCTGCCGACGATCAACATGCGCGGATGCTCAATGGTGGGCAGGGGAATTTCCTCCGGATGCTCCAACTTCTGCCGCCACAGGCGCGGGAACAGCCACGGCAGCATGACAACAATCACCGCGATCGACAGCACCCCGCCGATCGCCAGCCGCTCCAGATATTGCAAAAAGGTGACATTCACCGCATCCCCCACGATGTAGGTGGCCGGATCCCCCACCAGGGTCAGCAGGCCCGCGCTATTGGCCACCAGCACCAGCAAAATCAGCAGCGGCACGAAATCCACCCCCAAATCCATCGCCAGGGGCGGCAGCAGGGGAGCTAAGAGGGCCACGGTAGTTGCGTTGGGCAGCACGGCACAGATGGGGGCGGTGATGCCCACGATCGCCAGGAGCAAGCGTCGGCCGCTGCCCTGGGCCATCTGGACCATGCGCCCCGCCAGGTAGTCAAACACGCGGGTGGGTTGGAAGGCCCGCACCGTCACCATCACCCCAAACAGCAGGGTCAAGGTGGGGTAGCCGCGCCCGATGAAATCAATGGCCTCCGTCAGGGTGAGCACATGGCCGAACACCAGCAGCAGCGCCCCCATCAGGGCGGCAACGGTGAGGTGAACGGAGTCGGTGGCTACTACGAAAATGACCGCCACGAAGACCGTGGCGGAGGCGACCGCTTGTAGATTTTCCATAGATTTGATCCCAATGGCCGACGAGGTTAGCTGGCGGGCTAGGAAATGGGATTTTCCTTTTCCAGGGTTTGGAAATGCGCCCCAAGTATCAGGTGGGTCCCCCGTTCGCCGGATGCCCGAAGGGTCCGGTCAATTAGGCACGATGAATGGTGGTGGTTTTAGAGGGTTGACGGATCCATAGGGCTGTGGAGCAGCGGCTATGGATTTCCATTGAGTGTATCGAAAATGCTGGTGAAATGCTGATGATGGGGGGGATCTAGGGGACGGTTGGGGGGATGGGGGCGCGGGGGGTTTTAAGGTGGGGCTAACGAATCAATGCCCCATGGAGATTTGAGCCACCATGATTGTTTGCTGCCCTCGGAGTCGCTTTGCCGTTCGCTGCGTTGCCCTGGCCGTCGGTGCGATCGCGGGTCTACCCGTTGCCCTTGGAGCCCGCGCGGCGATCGCCCTGCCCGAGGCTCCCCTGGGGGCTGGGTCCGTTGCCCATCCTGGCCTGAAACAGGTCAACCGCGATCGCGTCGAGCAGTGCAACCGTCTGGTGGAGGTGCTGAACCGCCGCACCGGCCTCGACAGCAGCCTCACCCCCGACCAGCAGCCCACCGCCCGCGAACTGTCGGATCTGGCCACCCGCGCCACCGCCCTCGCGGGCACCATCGGCACCGTGCCCCTGGGCGATCGCACCCTGTTGCGGTACCGCAATGACTTCGCCACCCTCTATCGGGATCTCGGCAGTGCCATGGCCGTCCTCGCCAACGCCATTGGCCGCATTGAATCGATTCCCCGCACCCCCGAAGGCCGCGCCGAGGCGGAACGCATCCTCGAACAGGTGGCCCAGGCGGAACGCGCCTTTGACGAAATTCCGATCCGTGAGGAGCGGCTAGTCAATGGCCTCAATGGCTACTGCGCTGGCCGCTAGGATCCCCGGTGTTTGGGGCGATCTGCCCTGCGCCCCTTCGCTAGAATGGGGGACGCCCCCGCCGTTTCCCCTGCGTTCCCCGTCGTCCCCTGTTCCCCCCATGACTGCCACTGCCATCCCCCCCCAATCTCGACCCCAGCCGATCCCCTGGGATGCGATCGCTGCGGATCTGATCGCTGCCCTGGGCGATCGCGCCGTCATCCGCCGCAGGGAAGAACTGCTGGTCTACGAATGCGACGGCCTCACCAGCTACTGCGAACGGCCCGCGATCGTCGTTCTGCCCACCAGCACCGAGCAAGTGGCCGCCGCCGTCAAAATCTGCAACCGCCACCGTATCCCCTTCGTGGCCCGTGGGGCTGGCACCGGCCTGTCCGGCGGAGCCCTGCCCGTGCCCGACTGCGTGCTCATCGTCACCGCCCGCATGAACCGCATCCTGGCGACGGACCTGGAGAACCAGCGCATCACGGTCCAGCCCGGTGTGGTCAATAACTGGGTGACCCAGGCCGTCAGCGGTGCGGGATTTTATTACGCCCCCGACCCGTCGAGCCAAATCGTCTGCACCGTCGGCGGCAACGTGGCCGAAAACTCCGGTGGCGTCCATTGCCTCAAATATGGGGTCACCACAAACCATGTCCTGGGCCTCAAGGTGGTGCTGCCGGACGGGGCGATCGCGGACTTTGGCGGTTCCATTGCCGAAATGCCCGGTTATGACCTCACGGGCCTGTTCGTCGGCTCCGAAGGCACCCTGGGCATCGCCACGGAAATCACCCTCAAAATTCTCAAAACCGCTGAATACATCAAAGTGCTGCTGGCGGATTTTGCTTCCATGGCCGCCGCAGGCCAAGCCGTCACCGACATCATCAGCGCGGGCGTCGTCCCCGGCGGCATGGAAATCATGGACAACTTTAGTATCAATGCCGTCGAAGATGTCGCCAAAACCAACTGCTATCCCCGGGATGCGGCGGCGGTCTTGCTCATTGAACTGGACGGCCTGGAGGTGGAAGTGGAAGCCTACAGCGCCAAGGTGACCGACCTTTGCCGAGCCAATGGGGCCAGACAGGTGACGGCGGCCACGGATCCGGCGGAACGGCTCAAGCTCTGGAAGGGACGCAAGGCGGCCTTTGCGGCGGCGGGCCACATCAGCCCGGACTATTACGTGCAAGATGGGGTGGTGCCCCGCACGAAGCTGGCCTGGGTGCTGGAGGAAATCGCGGCCCTGAGTGAGAAATACGGCTACCGGGTTGCCAATGTGTTCCACGCGGGGGATGGGAATTTGCATCCGCTGGTGCTCTACGATCGCCGCATTCCCGGCGAGTTGGAGGCGGTGGAGAAGCTGGGGGGCGAGATTTTGCAGCGGTGCGTGGCGGCGGGGGGTGCCCTGTCGGGGGAGCACGGCATCGGCACCGATAAGCAGTGCTACATGGGCCAGATGTTTTCCGAGGTGGACCTGGAGACGATGCAGTGGGTGCGATCGGCCCTGAACCCGGAGGGGCTCGCCAATCCCGGCAAGATTTTCCCGACGCCGCGCCTGTGCGGGGAATCGGCCAATGCGGCGAAGGCGGCGGGGCTTGAGTTTAAGGGGCTTGAACAGTTCTAGGGCTGGGGCTTTTCCTGGAAACCCAAGCCTCACTGCAGAAGGGCTCTAGCCGACGGGGACAAAGGGCTTCAGCCCCGCGCCGAAAAAAATATCGCCAAAAAAAACCGACCTCTTCGGGTCGGCGGTGATGCTAAAAAACTGGTTGTCTACTGCATTTCGCAAGAAGCTCGGAAAAATTCTGGGGGACGGGGCGATCGCGCTTCCCACGGCACAATCTGACCACGGCACAGGGTGGGTCCGACCCGTCAGTGCTGCTCCTGCTGGACTGATTGTAGTGGCGGATACGAAAAATATGCAACAAAAGTTAACAGGGTTCCCTGACATTGTGTAGCGATCGTTACGGTGTGGTCCCTAGGGGGTGGCGGGGGCGATCGCGATCGCCCGTTGGGGGTTGGCCCAGAGGACGGTTTCGCGGCGGTAGAGGACGGTGCCGGGGCTAGCGCCCTTGGGTTTGTAGACGTGGCGGGGGTGGGTGTAGACCACCGGTACGGCGTCGCTGTGGCGGGCGCGGCTGTGGCGGGCGGCAAGGTCGGCGGCGGTTTGGAGGTCCGTGTCGGTGGGGGCGGTGCCCGGTGGCAGGCGCAGGAGTACGTGGCTACCGGCGATTTCCTGGGCGTGGAACCACAGGTCATAGTCCCCGGCGAGGCGGAAGGTGAGGCGATCGTTTTGGCCGTTGTTGCGCCCGACCCAAATGTTGTGGCCGCTGGGGGTTTGGTAGCGGTGGAATCCTTCGGCGCGATCGCGATCGGGTCGTCGATAGCCCGGATCGGCGAGATAGCCTTGGTTGATTAATTCGTCGCGGATTTCTTCGATCGCGGCGAGGTCGTCCGGGTGGCGGTAGCGATCGCAGTCAAGCAAAGCCGTTTCTACCCGCTCTAGATAATTGAGTTCATCGGTGACCGCCGCCAAAAGGGGTTCAATGGCTTGACGCGATCGCTTGAGTTTTTGGTGTTTTTTATAGAATTTTTGGGCATTGCTGACCGCGTCGAGGGCTGGGTCAAGGGGAATGGAAATAGGCGCTTCCGTCTCAAAGTCCGGCAGGGTAATCGCAGCCATTCCCGGCTGCCAATGGTGCAAATGGGCCATCAGTAAATCCGCCTGGGCGCGCATTTGATCGGCTTCATTGGACAGGGCGAGGCGATCGCGGAATTCATCCCGTTTCTTGGTCAATTTCGCCGTTTGATTCGCCACCTTCTGGCGCAATTGATGCACTAGCCGCTGGAACGTGTCCCCATTGAGGCGATCGCCATAGTACCGATCCAATAGCTCCTGCACCGTCGGCGCGGCCTGCCCCTGGGGTGCCCCCACGACGCTATAGCCCGTGGCGGTCCAGACCGGATCAAAGGTTTCTGTTTCTAGGGCCTTCAGCCAGCCTCGCCAAACGTCAAAGAGTCGCCGCCATTCAATCTCCGTTAAGTTCGCCGTGGCCTGATCTGGGTCCAGGTCTGCCATCTGGGCCAGCGATCGCGCCAGGGTCGAACTGAGGCCCCGATAGCTTTTCACCAACTGCCGCGCGATCGCCCCCGGCACCAGCCCCACGCGATCGCGCCAGCTTTCAAAGGGCTCCTCGATCCGGGGCGTCGTATCCACCAGCGGCGGCGGCAACTCGTAGGGCTGCCCCGTTTGGATGGGCCGAATGCGGGACTGCTGGGAACTCACCTGATGGGCCGCCGTTACAATCACATTCTCTGCCGTGCAGAGAATCACATTGCTGTATTTGCCCATGATTTCCACATACAAATGCCACTGCACCGGATCCCCCGGCCGCCGCGCGAATTGCAGATCCACCACCCGTTCCCAGGGGGTAACCCGGTCAAACTTCACAATTGCTAGCCCCTTCAACTGGTGCAAAAGCTGCTGGCTGAACGTAAACGTATCCGGCTCCTTCGGCGGTGCTTCCCCCATATGGATGCGCGCCGCCTCCGGGTGCCAGCCGATCGCCAGCCAGCCCCGCCGCTCCAGGGTCCGCAAACAGAGATAGACCGTGAAGCGATCGCGCTGAAACACCTGTTCCAACCGGGCAGGGCACCAATCTCGCCCCAACTCCGCCACGGCGGCGGCAAAGGTGGTGTAGTCAACGGGTTGCATAGGGCGATCGCGCCACGGACGCGGAGAAGGCGACGCCCATTTTAACAAGGCTGCCTCCCCGCCACCGCCCCACCCATGCCGAACGCTCCCCCGCGATCGCCCAATATCACCTTAAGAACCCTTAAAGGAAAGGTTAAAGTCCGTCTAAAGCTATCCCCAAAGCCATACTCAAGGTCAGCCCCAAAAACCGCCCAAAATCATCCCCTAAAAATCCCCTAGGTCATCCCTTAGAGCCGTCTTAAAAGGCAAAAGTTGCTAACACCTAAGCTCGCCCTTGAGTTCCCCTAAGGGCAAATTTGCCCCGCAACAATTCTCTCCCGAAGGATTTCCTTAATCCCCGTAGGAATCAAAACCGAACGGTGAATAATACTAAATACTCTCCATAGCCAGTCCAGCGCTGGCCCAACCGCAACCCATGGCCCAAAAAATGCCCCGCGCCCGGTCCGCCCGCCGCCGTGATCACAACAGCACCCTCGCGGAACAGGTGCGCTACCAATTTGATAACTTCATGGCCCAGGGGACCGTCGCCCTCATCAGCGGCCTTGCCCTGGTCTCCTTCGTCTTCATCCTCCTCATGGCCGCCCTGGTCAGCCTTTTGGGCGTCACGCCGGAAGGGGGCGATCGCCTCACCCTGGCCGAAGCCCTATGGGGGGTTTTGATGCGCACCCTCGATTCCGGCACCGTCGGCGGCGACAACGGCTGGAGCTTCCGGCTGACCATGCTGTTTGTCACCTTCGGCGGCATCTTCGTGGTCAGTACCCTCATCGGTCTCCTCAGCAGCGGCATCGAAGCCAAACTTGATGACCTGCGTAAGGGGCGATCGCGGGTCATTGAAAGCGATCACATCGTTATTTTGGGCTGGTCTTTACAGATCTTTACCCTCATTTCCGAACTGGTTTTAGCCAATGCCAATCAACCGGACACCTGTATCGTCATTCTGAGTGAGCAGGACAAGGTGGAAATGGAAAATGCCCTGGCGGAAATGCTCGGTAAATTGTCCCGAACCCGCCTCGTTTGCCGCACCGGCAGCCCCAGCCACATGGCGGATTTGGGCATGGTCAGTGTCCAAACGGCCCGCTCCGTGATCATCCTTCACCCGTCCCAGGAAGGGGGCGATGCCTCCCTGGTCAAAACCCTACTGGCGATCACCAATATTCCGCGATCGCACCCCCAGCCCTATCATCTCGTCGCCCAGGTCCAGTCCGAGAAAACCCTGGATGTGCTGCGACTGGTGGCCCAGGATGTGATTGAACCGCTGCTGATTAATGACCTGATTTCACGCATTGTGGTCCAGACCTGCCGCCAGTCGGGCTTGTCCACCGTTTATATGAACCTGTTGAGCTTCAGGGGGGTTGAAATTTACCTGCGCGAGGAACCGGCCCTCCAGGGGAAAACCTATGGTCAGGCGCTTTTGGCCTATGACAATTCTTCGGTGATTGGCCTCCAGGATCCGCAGGGTGCGATTTATATCAATGCCCCCATGGATCGCCTCATCCAGGCGGGCGATCGCCTCATTATAATCAGCGAAGATGATGACACAATGGTCCTCAACCAGGGCCAAGTCTCCATCGACCCAGTCGCCATTCAACTGACCGATTCAGGGGCCGATGTTGCGGAAAATACCTTGATTTTGGGCTGCAATAATCGCCTCGATACCATTCTCGAATTGCTCGATCAATACGTTGCCCCCGGTTCCACGGCGACCATCATTGCCGAGTCCGCCGATTCGCTCCTTAAGCTGGATCCTGAATCCCATAAGGGGCAACCTCCACTGCAACATCAAACGATTGACTATTACCCCGGAGATCCAACCGATCGCGAGGTTTTAGATCGCCTTGATCTGAAGCGCTATGACCATGCCCTGGTGCTGTGTAACCTGGATCTAGATCCCCAACAGGCGGACGCTCAAACCCTGGTGACCCTTTTACATTTGCGGGATATTTGCAATCAGGGGGGGCACGATCTTCAAATCGTGACGGAGATTTTGGATGTGCGCAACCAGGCCCTGGCCCAGGTGGCCCGCCCCGATGATTTTGTCATTAGCGAACAAATTATTAGTTTGATGATGGCCCAGGTGGCGGAGCAAAAGAACCTGAATGCGGTGCTGACGGAGTTGTTTAGCCCCGAAGGTTCAGAGATTTATCTCAAGCCGGTGGGGCATTATGTGACCCTGGGGCGTCCGGTCAATTTCTATACGGTGGTCGAGGCGGCGCGCCAGCGGGGGGAATCAGCCATTGGCTATCGGTGTCAGGCCCAGGCGGGCAGCATGGCCCAGGATTATGGGGTGGTGCTCAATCCGCCGAAGGGGGAGCCGATCGCGTTTCAGGCGGGGGATTCGGTGATTGTGGTGTCCCAGTCCTAGTAGGGGCATAGGGGACGATCGCGGCTAGGGGGCCTTGGGGGGCAGCAGGGGGAAGAAGTGCCCCACCGGCCCCTGGCCCTGGCCGATCTCGAGGGCGTGGTTCAGGGCTCCGGTGACGTAGTCCTTGGCGGCGATCGCGGCATCCAGCGGCCCCATTTCCTTGGCGAGGTTGGCGGCGATCGCGGCGGAGAGGGTGCAGCCGGTGCCGTGGGTGTGGATCGTGTCCACCCGGTGGGTTTTGAGGACGCGCAGGGTGTCGCCATCGCACCACACATCCACCCCCCGCAGGTCGCCCCCCATGCCGCCCCCCTTCACCAGCACCGCCTTGGGGCCAAGGGCCAAAATCCGCCCCGCCGCCGTTTCCATGTCCGCCAGGGATTGCACCGGCATCCCGGCCAAAATTTCCGCCTCGTAGCGGTTCGGCGTCGCCACCAGGGCCAGGGGCAGCAGGGCCTCGCGCACCGCTGCGATCGCGTCCCCATCCAGCAGCTTGGCCCCCGTCCGGGACACCATCACCGGATCCACCACCAGGGCCGAAAGTTGCCAATGATCGAGCCGCTCCGCCACCGCCCGGGCGATCGCCCCATTGAGCACCATGCCCGTCTTCGCCGCCGAGACCTTCATATCCCCCAGCACCGCATCCATCTGGGCCGCGATCGCCTCCGGGGGCAACGCATCCACCCGACTCACGCCGCAGGTATTTTGGGCCGTCACGCAGGTCAGGGCGCTGGTCCCGTGGACGCAGTGCATGGCAAAGGTGCGCAGATCCGCCTGAATGCCCGCCCCGCCGCCGCTGTCGGACCCGGCCACCGTCAGGGCGATCGGCACCACCAGCCCATCGCGATCCACCGAAGCGCCACCGTCTCCCCCCGCCGGGAAATCCTGGGAAATTGCCATAGCTCCTCACCGTTCACCAATGCCGCCCCACAGCTTCCGCCGCGATCGCGCCCCCTACAGCCCCAAGGCCGCCAGGGTTTCCGCCCCCACGACCCCATCCGCCACCAGCCCCCGCTGCCCCTGGAATTGCCGCACCGCCGCCGCCGTACCGGGACCGTAGAGGCCATCGATCGCCACCGAAAACCCCGCCTCCCCCAAGGCCCGCTGCACCTGCCGCACGCGATCGCCCCCCATCGGCGGCACCGTCAACCGCAGCACCCCCGTCCCCTGGGCCAGATCGGCGGGGGCCGACGGTTCCCAGGTCAAAAACCCCTCCCAGGGCTCCCCCAAAAACAGCGCCCGCTCCGCCCGCCGCCGCCGCGACAGCCCCAGAAGCGATCGCCCCCCCGCCTTATCCCAGCGCAAAAACTCGTCCGCCGCCGCCCCATAATCCCCGCCATTCAACCGCTTGCGCAGGGTCGATCCCCCCAACGCCCCGTCCCCCACGTTGTAGGCAAACACCACCAACGCCGAATATTGATCATCCGTCAGGGGCACCGTCACCAGCGATCGCACCACCCCCTCGAACCGATCCAAATCCTTCCGCAGGAGCACCTCCGCCTCCGCCTCACTGATCACCATGCCCGACCGCACCCCCGCCGTGGTGCCATAGCCAATGGTCCACACCCCCACCGAATCCTGATACGCCCGCAGGTAGAGCCCCTCAAACGCCTTGAGCAGGCGGATGGCCTCGGTCGTCAGTTGATTGGGGGATGAGGGGGTACCCATGGCGTGACCCTCCAGATGGCCTAGGGTTTCTTGCGCTGCCGCTGCAAAAACTCAGGAATATCTAACCCGCCCCCGCCGCTGCCCCCACTGGGATCTTCCGGCTCCGGCAGGGGCGCAGGGGGGGGCGGCGATGCAAAGGTCCCGGAACGGGGCGATCGCTGCGATCGCGGCAACCCCAACCCATGGCCCGTCGGCGGCTTCATCGGCGCGGGGGCATCCGTCGCAAACCCCGTCGCAATCACCGTAATGCGAATCTCCCCCTGCAGGCGGTCATCAATCACCGCCCCAAAAATGATATTGGCATTCGGATCCACCACCTCATAGATCGCCTCCGCCGCCGCATTCACCTCATGCAGCGTCAGATCCGACCCGCCGGTGATGTTGAACACCACCCCCTTCGCCCCCTCAATCGAGGACTCCAGCAGGGGCGACGAAATGGCCGCATTGGCCGCATCCCGCGCCCGGGATTTACCCGATCCAATGCCAATGCCCATCAGGGCCGACCCCGCATCGCACATCACCGCCCGCACATCGGCAAAGTCCACATTGACCAAACCGGGGATCGTGATGATGTCCGAAATGCCCTGCACCCCCTGGCGCAGCACATCATCGGCAAAGCGGAACGCATCCTGCACCGGCGTTTGTTCAGGAATCGCCGCCAGCAGGCGATCGTTGGGAATGATGATCAGGGTATCCACATGGGCCTTCAGTTCCGCGATGCCCTCCTCCGCCTGGGTGGTGCGCCGCCGCCCCTCAAACTTAAACGGGCGCGTCACCACCGCCACCGTCAAGGCCCCCAGTTCCTTGGCCACCTCCGCCACCACTGGAGCTGCCCCCGTGCCGGTGCCGCCGCCCATCCCGGCGGTGATGAACACCAGATCCGTATCCTGGAGCGCGGCGGCGATCTCTTCGCGGGATTCCTGGGCGGAGTTTTTGCCCACGGCGCGATCGCCCCCCGCCCCGAGGCCCTTCGTCAGCTTTTGGCCCAGTTGTAGCCGGTTCGGAGCCGCCGCCGTTGCCAGGGCCTGGGCATCTGTATTGATGGACCAAAATTCAATGCCAGTGATCTCGCTCGCGATCATGCGATTGACGGCGTTGCCGCCGCCGCCACCGACCCCGATGACCTTTATCCGCGCAACGTTGCCTGGCACGATATCGCTACCTTCTTTGTCTCGATCGGACTGCCGTCCCACATTACCGTTGGCGTATTGCCCTTGGCCGAGCCCACCGATCATGCTATTGCCATCGACACCCGCGAGGCTAGAAAAATCGGGGGGATAAACGTTGGATTGGGCGAATCCCGGTCGATCATTCAGCGTCATGGGGGAAAAGAGGGTTTGACAGGATAGTTCCGGTGTGTTTTTGCCTAGCTCGAACGACTTTACGTCAACTATAGGGTAAGTCGTTTGAAAAACCAATTGATGGCGATTGGGCATGAATCCTAGGCAGGGGGGGCGATCGCCGGAGGCGACTGCCGCTTTGGTTGTATCCGCCTTGGGGGGATGGTGTCTAGGGCCATGATGAAAAATCCCCATCAGCGTAATCGCTCAATGGCTGGTTTGACCGATTTGGGGCGACTGAATTAAGTAAAGCCTATCGATGGCTAGTTTATTGATAATTCGGAGGGGGTTAGGGGGGTGGGGCGGGGGTGCCTTGGGGGCTGGCTTGGGGATTGGCGGTGGGGCTGGGGGGCGGTTGCAGGTCCAGGATGGGGGTGGCGGGGTCGCGCAGGTCGATGCGGGCGGTTTGGCCCTGGGGTAGGCGGCCTTCGAGGTTGCCGAGGCGGGCGATCGCGTTGAGCTGGTCCACGAACTGATCGCCGTAGGGGCCGCAATCAATGCGGGCGGTGGCGGTGACGAGTTCGAGCTGGTTGGGGGCGCGCCAATGGATTTCGCGGATGGGGACGCTGGCGAGGCGGATCTGGGCGTAGAGCTGGGGCCAGAGGGGCTGGAATTGGCGGTAGTGATCGACGATGACCTTGAGGGGGGGCAAGGGCGGTGGGGGCTGGAGCGATCGGTAGCGCTCGAAGTCGATCCAGCGGCCCCGCTCGTCGATGAGGCCCAGGGGGCTGGGGGGCTTGCCGGCGACGTTGGCGAGGGGGACGGGGCGGTTTTGGAGGACGGCGACGGGCACCAGTTCCCGCACCCGCACGGTGAGGCCGGGGGGCAGCAGTTCGCGGCGGACGGTGGCTTCGGCGATGGGGGCGCGGGCTTCGATCGCGGCGGCGATCGCGTCGGGCTGGATGCGCCAGAGGGATTGGGGATAGTCGATCGCGGCGAGGCGCAGGATGGTGTCGCGATCAATCAAACGGTTGCCTTCAACGCGCACATCGGCCCCCGATCGCAGCACCCAGACCGGGGAGGCGATCGCCCAGGCGGTGGCGGCGGCGATCGCCCCTGTGGCCAGCACCCGCCAACCCCCAAACGCGACCTTGAGCCGTCGCCGTTTGCGCAGTTCGGCCCGCCGGTGCAGCAGGGCTTGGCGGGCGGCATTGGGGGGCTGGGGCCGCGATCGCGCCTCGGCGGGCGAGGATGGGGGGGACGGCGGGGCGGGGCGGGCCGATCGTCCGCTGGATCGCTGGCTGACCCCCCGCTTGGATTCCTGCATCGGAGGGCTGGGGGGCTTCCCTGATCGGCGGCGACGTCTAGCCATGGTGGCCGTCTCCCCTGGGTGTCCCTGGGCGATCGCCCCCCCCAAACCAGACCCGCCCCAAGGCCCAGGACCGCCACGGGCCTTCACCCCGCCTCCAAGCGACCCCATCCGTTATATAAAATCCAGACAGAAACACAACCATTACCCCCTCACCCCCAAGCCGCGCCCCAAGCCGCGCCCAACCTCGCCTATTTCCGAGTTCCCCATCGATAGCCGGTGCCCATGGCCTTAGACCTATCCCGATTCTTCAAAGCCTGTAACCCCGCCAAAACCCTCGACATGGGGGACGAAGGCGATCGCAAATACTATATAGACTTTGCCCCCGTCCGGGGCGGAAAAATCATCGGCGAACTCAAGCGCACCATCTCGCGCATCTCGCCCGAGGATCCCACCTGCCAACTGTTCACCGGCCACATCGGCTGCGGCAAATCCACCGAACTGCTCCGCCTCAAGAACGAACTGGAGCAGGAAGGGTTTTATGTGGTCTACTTCGAGTCTAGCCAAGACCTCGACATGGCCGATGTGGACATTAGCGACATTCTCCTGGCCATTACCCACCAGGTTAGCGACAACCTGGAAACCATGGGCATCAAGCTCAAGCCCAGCTATTTCAGTAACCTGTTCCGGGAGGTGGGGGATTTTCTGCAAACGCCCATTGACCTGTCGGCGGAGGCGGAACTGTCGTTGGGGATCGCCAAGCTGACGGCCAAAACCCAGGACAATCCCAAGCTCCGCAACCAATTGCGCCAATATCTTGAACCGCGCGCCGAGGGCATCTTGCGGGCCATTAATGAAGAGGTGCTTGCCCGGGCCAATCGGGAACTGACCAAGCGCGGTCAGCAGGGGCTGGTGGTGATTGTGGATAACCTCGATCGCGTGGACAACCGCCCGATGCCGTCGGGGCGATCGCAGCCGGAATATCTATTCATTGATCGCGGTGCCCAACTGCGGCGGCTGAACTGCCATGTGGTCTACACGATTCCCCTGGCGCTGCTGTTTTCCGACGAGTACGAAACCTTAAAAAATCGCCTCGGCGGTGGCGTGGCCCCCAAGGTGTTGCCCATGGTGCCGGCCCGCGATCGCGACGGAGCCCCCTTTGAAACCGGCATGTCCCTCCTGCGCCAAGCCATCCTTGCCCGGGCTTTTCCGGACTTGCCCGAGGCCGAGCGCCTCGCCGCCCTCGATCGCATTTTTGACAGCCAGGACACCCTCGATCGCCTCTGCCGCGTCAGTGGTGGCCACCCGCGCACCCTGCTGGGCCTGGTCTACCGCTGCCTCCAGCAGGAGGATCCGCCCCTCACCCGCGACAGCCTCGAACACGCCATCCGCGACTACCGCGATGATTTAGTGCTCTCGATCGACAATAACGAATGGGATCTATTGCTCCAGGTGGCCGGCGGCGAGGGCATTCGCGGTGAGGAGGACTACCAACGGCTTTTGCGGAGCATGTTAGTCTACGAATATCGCGATGCCCGTGGTCGTTGGTTTGGGATCAACCCAGCCCTGGAAGAAACCGAACGTTTCCAAGCCTGGAAAGCGAGTCGTGGCTAGGTAACCAGCAACCCCACCCCCCAGCCCTAGATCCCCTCTGTCCGCCCCCATCTTTCCCTGGGGGCAACTTCTGTTTCCGGGAGATCTGGGGGCCGCCATCCGATAGTTTCTCCCCCCGGTGGCCCTGTTTCCCAAAATCGTTCCCCCAGGGGCTGCGGACTTCCGGGGGCCTGTGAACCGCATTGAAGAGAAGAGCGATCGCCAGACATTCACGATAGGTTTAGGCTCATGGCCCGACCCCTGATTTCTACCCCCTCAGATGACGCGATCGCGGCCCTAGCGCTCCTAGATCGCACGATTGATCTGCAACGGGGCGAATTTGCCCTCATGTTGGCCCACTGCAATGATTCGGCCATCGAGGCGCAAATGACCCAACTGCTGTTGGCGCGGGGGTGCGATCGCCTCGCCATCACCCTACCGGGGGAGACCCAAACCCTCTACCGCAGTATCCATCAGCTCCTTGGCCCCCGCACCCCCAGCGCCCTCTTGATCCACGGGCTCGATCAGGTGGAGCACCTGGATGATTTACTGGTGGCCACCAATCGGGTGTTCAACGCTTTTAGCCGCGCCTTTCCTTTCCCATTGGTGCTGTGGGTGAACGATCGCGTCCTGCGGCAAATTGTCACCCTGGCCCCCGATCTCAAAAGCCGCGCCCCCATCTGTATTCGCTTCACGGCCCAACCGGCCGCCGTGGCCTTTAGCCGTCCCTGAGGGCAACAACCTGGGGCTTTCTTCGCCGCCGCGATGCCGTTTCAGGGGCAATTCATGGCCCTTCCGTGGCCCGTGGCCTCTACCCTAGGGGTCGATTTTGCCCTAATTAAGTTCCGGGCTTGCCGCTGCGATCGCCCCGAAGACATTCCCTTTATCGCCGATCCTCAAGGGTTGAAGGGCAACTGGATTCCCCGCGATCGCCCGATTTGATCAAGCTAATCGGTGCCCACGGCAGTGGAAACTCGACGGCCCATATATTTATTTATCTTTATTTTATATTTTTCTTAGATTTGGGCAAGGTCTTGCTAGGCTAAAGAAAAGCTAGGGGCTCCCCTAAATTCCTTGGCCGGGGGAGTTGCGATCGCGTCCCGGCCCCTCCCCACTTGACCGCTCCACCGCGCGATCGCCCCCAGAGCCCACGGCACCAGTCCCTTACACCGCACACCGCTGTCCTCCTTCAGCAGCGTCCATGAAGCACCGCCCTTGACCGGGGTGAAACCCTCCCGTTTCAGCCCCCGCCACGAGTCTCTTCAGTCCCCAGTTCCAGGGGCGGTCAACTGGAACTGGGGCCATCGGCACCATCCCAGGGGTAACGCTGATCCGCACCGGAGGTTTTGATCGTGAACAGCAGCAGCAGCAGCGGCTACCCTTTCCTGGAACCGGACCCCGAACAGATGGCCTGTTTCCTCTATCAAATCGGAGCCCTTGCGCCGGAGCAGTCCCTCCCCTGGTCCCAGGTGGTGCTGTTGGCAAGCGAGTTGGGCTATTACGACGACCTTGCCGATGTGCGGGGGGCTAGGGCCACCTGCATTCCCTGCTCCCTCCACCGCCAGGGGACCGACTGGCACGCGATCGCCTCCTAGCGCCCCCACGGTCCGACGGTTGATGGCGCAGCGGCGGTGGGCGATCGCCAATCTCCCCACAGCGTTAGGTTTTTGTTGAGTCTTGGTTAGGTCTTTGCGCCCTTGGGAGGTCACTTGGCTTGGATCACCGGATCCACCGGCCCATTGCAATAGACCGTAATGGACCGTTCAATGCCCTTAAAGCGATAGTCCCCCATGGGGCTCCAGCCCGCGCGATCAGACAGCAGCGCATAGGTCGCCTCACTAATCACACAGCGCCCCGGCGGGCAAATGCTCTCCATCCGCGACGCCAAATTCACCGAGCCCCCCAGCACCGTGTAGTCCATCCGCTGGGGACTGCCCACATCCCCCACCACCGCGCGGCCACTGTTGATGGCAATCCGCAGTTGCAGCGGCTCACTGAGGCCCCCCCGCGCATTCAAATCCGCCAGGCGATCGAGCATACGGCAGGCCGCCTGGGCCGCAAAATCCGCGTGGCGCTCCTGGGGTTCCGGTGCCCCGAAAAACGCCATGATGCAATCGCCAATGAACTTATCGAGGGTGCCCCCCAGCTCAAAAATTTCCTGGAGCATTTCCTCAAAAAAATGGTTGAGCAGGCTGGCCACCTCCGACGGGCTCATGCGCTCGGACAGGGCCGTAAAGCCGACGATATCCGCGAATAAAATGCTGATTTCCCCGTCCTTTGGGGGAATGCGCCCCTGCTCGAAGGCTCCGGTGGCCATCATCTGCTGCACCACCGACGGCGAGAGGTAGCGCTCTAGCTTTTGGCACAGGCGCTCCTCCTGCTGGAGTTTTTGGGACAGGAGCCACCGCTGCACGCTGGCGGCCACCAGGTTGGCGAGGGCGGAGAAAAAGCTCAGATCCTCTTCCCCCTCTTCCACCCAACTGGCGGCGGAGAGGTCCGCGTCGGCGTAGAGGACGCCCACCACCTTGTCGTCGTTCCAGAGGGGGACGGCCATGGCGCTGCGGATGCCTTTGTTGAGGATGCTTTTTTCTTCGCCGAAGCGGTTGTCGGCCTGGGCGTCGGCGGTTTGGAGGGCGATTTTTTCCCGGAAGACCTTTTGGCAGATGCTGCGGCCGATCCAGGTGCCGTCGAGGGTGAGGCCTTGGGATTTGGCGTCGTCGCGGGAGGCGGCGTTGAGCAGGCGCAGGCGGCCGGTTTCGTCGATGTCTACGAGGAGGGCGAGGCGCTGGATGTTGGTGAGGTAGCGAAAGACGACCTGCTGGACCTGCTCGAAGATGGCGTCGCTGGATTCGGCGGAGGTGAGGGCTTTGGCGATTTCTACGAGGTCCTTGAGGCGGGCGATGGTGCGATCGCGGTTGGGGTCGGTGGCGCTGCCATGGTCGAGCCACTGCTGCTGGAGGTCGCGGGCGTTGCGGGCGATGCGCAGTTTGCCGTCGGGCATGGCCGAGAGGGTGGGCGCGCCCTGGCGGGGGTTGGTGGGGGGGGCCACATTGAGCTGGGTGGCTTCGTTGGGGACGCTGCCGGGGCTGGGGAGGCGGGGGGCTGGGGGTGCGGGGGGATTGGGGGGCTGAAAGGGGGGCGGGGCGACGGGGGGTTGGGCGTAGGTGTGGGCGGCGGTGGCCAGGTGGGCGGCGATCGCGCTGGGGGGGCCGGGGAGGGCCGAGGCCGCCTGCTGGAGGGAATGGTGGCCGTAGGCGTCGTCGCGATCGCTGCCCCCGAGCACCACGAGGGAAATATTTTCAAGCTGGATGCGATCGCCGTGGTGGACCAGATGGAGGCCATTGAGCGGACTATTGTTGAGGCGGGTGCCGTTCTTGCTGCCCATATCCTCGACGCACCAGCCCCCATCGTTGCGGTAGGACAGGCGGGCGTGGTGGCGGGAGATGCCGAAGGAATTCAAAATCAAGTCGCAGTCGCTAGCCCGACCAATGAGCACCGTGGGGCGATCAATGGCAATCACGCGATCGGGACTGCCGGGGATTTGCAGACGCAACTTGATCGAACTAGCCATGAATTGCGGTCACTCCTACTGGCGCGATCGTCAGCAAGCCCTGGGCCAACCCCACCGCCAACACGGGGAGCAGGGCGGGCAGTCCATCACAGTTGCACCCGGATCTAGCCGGTTAGTCCGTACTTTTAGAACGACGGCGTGTATCTAGATTAACGTCGATTGTCGGAAAGGGGACGCAGGGGGACGTCGCCCCCCTGGGCCACCGCAGGGGAGCTAAAGGCCCTCAATTGTCAGCAACTGTAGACTGATCGCGGGACTTTTATCTTATTTTCACGGGGGCTCCGGTGGGATCGAGCTACCCTGTAGGACAAGTTGGACTGGCACCTGATGTGGCTCTGATACACCCTTGCCCGCGCGATCGCGTCGGCACCGTATGGAGCACCCCAGACGTTTCGGCAGCGACCTAGATCTTGACCTGCGCCCCATCGCGATCGCCGCCGCCGGAGAAGCCCGCGATCGGCCCCTCCCAAACCCTGCCCGCGATCCGAGCCAAGCCTTTCCACGACCCCTCGCCCCGCCGAAACCGCCCCAGCCAACCCCCAGCAGTTGACAGAAAAGGAAGTGTCATGAAGCGAAGCTTTGGTGTGATCGGCCTAGCCGTCATGGGCGAAAACCTAGCCCTGAACGTCGAACGCAACGGCTTTCCGATCGCCGTCTATAACCGCTCCCGTGAAAAAACCGACGCCTTCATGGCCAACCGGGCCGGTGACAAGGATGTGGTACCCACCTACTCCCTCGAAGAATTTGTCAAAACCCTCGAACGGCCCCGCCAAATCCTGGTGATGGTCAAGGCGGGCGGTCCCGTCGATGGGGTCATCGAACAGCTCAAACCCCTCCTGGACCCAGGGGACACGATCATTGACGGGGGCAACTCCCTCTTCTCTGACACGGAACGGCGCACGGCGGACCTCGAAGCCACGGGCCTCACCTACATCGGCATGGGGGTCAGCGGCGGCGAGGAGGGTGCCCTCAATGGCCCGAGCCTCATGCCCGGTGGCACCAAGGCCGCCTACGATTCCATCGAGCCGATCGTCAAGAAAATCGCCGCCCAGGTGGACGATGGCCCCTGTGTGACCTATATCGGCCCCGGCGGCGCGGGCCACTACGTAAAAATGGTCCACAACGGCATTGAGTATGGCGATATGCAGCTCATTGCCGAAGCCTATGACCTGCTCAAGAGCGTCCTGGGGCTGGAGCGGGCGGCCCTTCAGGAAATTTTCGCCGAGTGGAATGAAACGGATGAACTCAATTCGTTCCTGGTGGAAATCACGGCGGACATTTTTAAGTATGTGGATCCTGAAACCGGCACGCCGCTGGTGGAGCTGATCGTGGATGCGGCGGGCCAGAAGGGGACGGGCCGCTGGACGGTGATCAGTGCCCTGGAGTTGGGGGTGGCGATCCCGACGATTACGGCGGCGGTGAATGCGCGGATTTTGTCGTCCATGCGGCCTGAGCGGCTGGCGGCGGCCCAGGAGTTGACGGCGACGACGACGGCGTTTGCGGGCGATCGCGCGGCGTTCGTGGGCAAGGTCCGGGATGCGCTCTACTGCTCGAAGATTTGTTCCTATGCCCAGGGGATGGCCCTGCTGGCGAAGGCGTCGGCGGACTATGGCTACCAGTTGGATCTGGGGGAAATGGCCCGCATTTGGAAGGGGGGCTGCATTATCCGGGCGGGCTTCTTGAACAAAATCAAGAAGGCGTTTTCGGAAAATCCGGCCCTGCCGAACCTGCTGCTGGCTCCGGAATTTAAGCAGTCGATCCTCGATCGCCAGGCGGCGTGGCGGGAGGTGGTGGCGACGGCGGCCCAGGTGGGGATCGCGGTGCCGGCTTTCAGTGCGTCGCTGGATTATTTCGATAGCTATCGCCGCGATCGCCTGCCCCAAAACCTCACCCAGGCCCAGCGGGACTTCTTCGGGGCGCACACTTACGAGCGGACCGATCGCGACGGCACCTTCCACACGGAATGGGCCAGCCCGCCGCCGATCGCCTAGGGCCATGGGGGGCAATGGGGGTTAACTCCACCACCGCGCGATCCAAGGAAACCGTTACGATGGAGGGGGTGGGCATCCGCGCGATCGCCCAACCCTTGCCCCCGTTGCTGTTGTTGACCTCCTTCGATCTACTGCGATCCCTTGACCCATGCCTGCCGCCGTCCTCGTTGAAAAGAAAAAGCTCAAAAATCCCCCCCTCGATATCCACACCCTCGGCGATCGCGTCCTGCGCCAGCCCGCCAAACGGGTCGCCAAGGTGGATGACAGCATCCGGCAGTTGGTGATTGACATGCTCAAAACCATGTACAGCGCCGACGGCATCGGTTTAGCGGCCCCCCAGGTGGGGATCAATAAACAGGTCATCGTCGTGGACTGCCACCCGGATGAGCCGGATGAGCCGCCCCTGGCCCTGATCAATCCCGTGATCAAGGCCACGAACCAGGACCTGGAGACGGACCAAGAGGGCTGCCTGAGCATTCCGGGGGTGTATTTGGACGTGTGCCGCCCCACGGAAATTGAGGTGTCCTATAAGGACGAGGCCGGTCGCCCCCAAACCCTGCGGGCGGACGGCCTGCTGGCCCGCTGCATTCAGCACGAGATCGATCACCTCAAGGGGGTGATGTTTGTCGATCGCGTCGAAAATGATTTGATGCTGACGGAAGCCCTGCGGAAGAACGGTTTTGCGCGCCAGGATGTGCAGCCGGTGCGGGCCTAGCGAGGGCTCGTCAGGGTTTCGGTCAGATGGTCCGTTGGAATTTTGAGGAGTGGTTTGAGCGATGGGAATGACGCCGAAAAGTGGCCTGTTTTTGGGCCTGTCCTGCGTGGCCGCGATCGCGGCGGTGGGGTCGGTTTTTGAGTTGACCTCCGGCGCACCGGACTGGGGCACCACGGCCACGGCCATCATTCTGGCCCTGAGCGTCCCCCTGAGCGGCGCTTGTTTCTATGCCGCCGTGAAAAATAGCGAGAGTTAGTTGGGGGCCGTCGGGCGATCGCGCTCCCGAGCCAGGAGATTTGAGCCGGGGGATTTGAGCCGGGGGATTTGAGCCGGGAGATTTCAGACCGCTGGTCCGCGATCGCCCCGGCTCTGCCAATGGGGATCTAGCTCGAACTGATGGCACCCGGCGCACGGCCCCGACGGCTGCACCGCACAGCGCAACAGTTCCGAATGGGCGTTATAGCGGCACCGGGCATCCCCCAGCACCCAGCGATCGCCCAACTTCGTCTGTTCCGTCGGCCGTTCCGTCGGCTGCACATGGAGCGCCACCTGATGGAGCCGATAGCGCCCCGCCTTGAGGTGGTAGCGGTGCCGCCGCTCCAGGACCGTATAGGTCTTGCCCGCCACATCCACCTGGTTACCGGGCTGGGGCGTCCAGTCGAGGCGCACCTCCCCCAACGACTCGCGCGGATGGGTCACGATCACTTCCGTCGGCAGGGTGGTGGGATCCATGGGCGGTGGCGGCGATCGCGATCGCGCGCAGGTTAATGGCAGATGGGGTCAACATTAAGGGAACTCTAGCCGGAGCCCTAACGGATAATGGTAGCTTGCCTAACCCCAAGGGCCGCCGGAGGGGCGTGATCCCAGAGGATTTGACCCCGATTTTTCCCCCCTTTGACCGGCTTGGGACGCGATCGCGCCCCCAATCCCACAGAAAATACCGCCACCCCCTTCAAGATCCGCGCAACAGCGCCTATACTGGTGAGTCTGGAAACGCAGTTGCGCCGCGGCTGGCCAACCGCATCAGAGCTTTAGTGAAAGATTGATGGAGTGCCCCGGCCCCCGTCGGTCAGTCCCAACCGGCAGGCCCGCGCTCCCCGTGCAGTCCGTTTGTTTGTTCATCGCAATCCGTTCGTTCGACACTTTCTAGAAGGACACCATGGCTCGATATAGAGGTCCGCGCCTCCGCATTACCCGTCGCCTGGGCGAGCTGCCCGGCCTGTCTCGCAAAACCGCGAAGCGCGCCTATCCCCCCGGTCAGCACGGCCAAGCCCGCCGCAAGCGCTCTGAATATGCGGTGCGTTTGGAAGAGAAGCAAAAGCTGCGTTTCAACTACGGCGTGAGCGAGCGCCAACTGCTGCGCTATGTGCGCAAGGCCCGCCGCTCGACGGTTTCCACCGGTACCGCCCTGCTGCAACTGCTGGAAATGCGCCTGGATAATACGGTCTTCCGTTTGGGCATGGCCCCGACGATTCCGTCGGCGCGTCAGTTGGTCAGCCACGGCCATATTTTGGTCAATGGCCGCCGGGTGAATGTGGCGAGCTACCAGTGCCGCCCCGGTGAGGTGATCACCGTCCGCAATAAGGATGCGTCCCGCAAGCTGGTGGAGGCGAATTTGCAGTACCCCGGTTTGGCGAACCTGCCTAGCCACCTGGAATTCGACAAGACCAAGCTGGAAGGCAAGGTCAACAGCATCATTGATCGCGAGTGGGTGGCCCTGGAAATCAATGAACTGCTGGTGGTGGAATACTACTCCCGTAAGGGCTAGGATTTCGCGGTCAACCGACCCGGCATTTCGACATGCAGAAAAACGCCTCCGATGGGTTTCCGTCGGGGGCCGTTTTTTGCGCGAATGGTTGGGCGAATGTTTGATGGGGGTCAGGGTTGGCCTAACCAGGTGGCGGCGGCTTGGTCCACGCGATCGCACAAATCCTGTTCCGTGCCATCGTTTGAGAGGACCAGATCCGCGCGGGCGATTTTTTCTTCTAGGGGCCACTGGCTGTTGAGGCGGGCTTCGGCGGCGGCGCGATCGAGGTGGTTGCGGGCCATGAGGCGGCGCAGTTGGGTTTCGCGATCGCAGCCGACCACCCACACCGCATCGGCCAGCGTCTCCATCCCCGTTTCATAGAGCAGGGGCACCACCAGAACGATCGCGCGATCGCCCCCCTCCCCCCGTCTCCAGCCATCAGCAGCTTCAGCTAACCGTTCCCGCACAAAGGGATGGATCTGCCCCTCTAGCCAAGCCCGCTCCTGGGGATCCGCAAAAATGATCGACCCGAGCCGCGATCGATCCAACTCCCCCGACGGCAGCAGGATGGACGAACCGTAGCGGGCCGCGATCGCCGCGATCGCCCCCGTCCCCGGAGCCACCGCCCGCCTAGCCAACTCATCGGCGTCCACCACCGCAAACCGCCACCGCGATCGCAGCCGCTCCGCCACCGTCGTCTTGCCCGTGGCGATCCCCCCCGTCAGGGCCAAAATCCCCGGCCTGCCCATCGCCATCTTTCGCCCCTAAACCCTACTGCTCCTTAGAGTCCCCATCGCGATCGCGCGGGAAGCCCCCAATCAGGCCACTCTCGATCATCAACCCCACCCCCGCATTAATCACCGCCAGCGCGATCGTCCCCCACCAAAACCACGACTCCCCCGCAATCCGGCGCGTCACCGCCTCCCCAAACAAACACAGCCCCAACGGAAACAGCAGCACCCCCGCCTGGGCCTTGATGTACCAAATCCACTTCTTACTCATCACCAAAACTCCCCATAATGCGCCAAAACACGCCAATTCCTCCCCATTCAACCCCACCCCCAAACCCCTGACAAGCACCCCTGGACCCCCCTCTTTTTCAAAACTCCGGTAATCCCACCGGCAAAGTGGAGATTATAGGCGTAATATTATCCATGAGCACCATCACAGTTAAGTAGAGGTAGCCGCCTCGTGGGTATCGTCGTTGAGAACGTGTCCAAGCGGTTTGGGGATTTTCAAGCCGTCCAAGACGTCAACCTAGAAATCAAATCCGGTTCCCTGGTGGCCCTCTTGGGAGCCTCCGGTTCCGGAAAATCCACCCTGCTGCGGATCATTGCGGGCCTCGAAAATCCCGACAGCGGCAAAATTCTGCTGACGGGCAAGGACGCCACCCACCAGAGTGTGCAGGAGCGCCGCATTGGCTTTGTGTTTCAGCACTATGCCCTCTTTAAGCACATGACCGTGCGGCAGAATATTGCCTTTGGCCTCGAAATCCGCAAGGAGCCCCGCGCCAAGGTGGAGCAGCGGGTGACGGAACTGCTGGATTTGGTGCAGTTGGCGGGGCTGGGCAATCGTTATCCGTCCCAGCTCTCGGGGGGGCAACGGCAGCGGGTGGCCCTGGCGCGGGCGCTGGCGGTGGAGCCGAAGGTGCTGCTGCTGGATGAGCCGTTTGGGGCGCTGGATGTGAAGGTGCGTAAGGATCTGCGGGATTGGCTGCGGCGGCTCCACGATGAGGTGCATGTGACGACGGTGTTTGTGACCCACGATCGCGAGGAGGCCATGGAGGTGTCCGACGAGATTGCGATCATGAACCACGGCAAGGTGGAGCAGGTGGGGCGGCCAGCGGAGATCTATGACAATCCGGCGACGCCGTTTGTGATGAAGTTCATTGGGCCGGTGAATGTGCTGCCCGGTACGTCGCAGATTTTTGGGGGGCAGACGGGCCATAACCAGCGCGAGGAGGTGTTTTTGCGGCCCCATGATGTGCTGGTGGAACGGGTGCCGGACAGTGCGACGGCTCCGGCGCGGGTGCAGCGGGTGATCCATCTGGGCTGGGAGGTGCAGGCGGAGTTGGTGATGGATGACGGCCAGGTGGTGACGGCCCATCTGACGCGCGATCGCTTTGATGAACTGAAGCTGGAGCCGCGCCAACGGGTGTTTGTGAAACCCAAGGGGGTGAAGGCGTTTCCGTTGCACTATTCGATCTGATGGGTCTGGCCGCGATCGCTGGAGCCTTCCCTTCCCTTGCCGTCCTGGAAACCGTTGAATTCTGTTGAGACCCCACGAAAGCCATCAAGCCATGACCTCGGATCATCCCCTTCCCGTTGATGCCTTGCCGCCCCTGACCCGCGAGACCCTCTGGGGAATTTTGGAGGACGCGATCGCGGATGAAACCGTGAATCAACTGCTGTGGGCGGGGTTGGGCTACCGCTGGGATGGGGCGATCGGCCAGTGGGATTTAGGCAGCGTCGCCGCAGACTGGCGCGAAGCCTACCCCGAGCCGCCGGATTTTATCGACAGTCGCCCCGCCACCGTCAAACTCACCCGGGCCATTCCCCCGGAGCATAAACAACTGCTCAAGACGGACTTGGGCTTCAAGGGCTATGCGATCGGTGAACTGGTCCCGCGCAAAACCCGCCGCGCCACCGCCGTCAGTTGGCTGCTCGCCCACATGCGCGATCGCGGCATCCCCCTGTAGCCTTCAGTTTGCAGCCCAACATTCATCACCCCAGCCGCCTCATCAACTGGCCGGTGCCCGCCATGCCAGCTTTGTAACTGGACCAAGGCCGGAAACCGGCTCCGGAACCCCCTCGTCAAGGCAGGAAGGAAGGGACAGTTAGGAGAACAAACCCAGGAAAAAAAGCAATTCATTCCATGGTCCATGGGGTTTTAGGAAAACTCGCTGAATAGGCAAACCATAGTCGGCATTCCTAAACCTTTGAATATCCATCCATGAATTAAATTCCTGCCAAGATTCCCCGATCTTCCCTTCCGTTGCCAACCGATTCATAACCCCTGACGAGGACATTTCCCATGGCACTGATCAAACGCTGGAAAGCTACCACCGCCCTGCTGCTGACCCTGGGCATGAACGCCACGACCCTGGCTCCCCTGGTGGCGGCCCCCTTCGTGATGCCCCAGCCGGCGGCGGCCCAAGCCTTTAGCTTCCCCGATGTGCCCAGCGGCTATTGGGCGAAGGAGTATATTGATGCCCTAGTGGCGAGAAATGTATTGGCGGGTTTCCCCGATGGCACGTTCCGCCCCGATGCGCCCGTGACCCGCGCCCAGTTTTCTTCGATGCTCCAGGCGGTCTATCGCGGCAATAAGCCGACGGTGCGCAATGCGATCGGTTTCCGCGATGTGCCGAGCAACCATTGGGCTTCCCAATCGATCCGCACGGCCTATGAGTTGGGCTTCCTTTCGGGCTATCCCGACAGCATCTTTTTGCCGGAGCAAAATATCCCCCGGGAACAGGTTTTGGTGGCCCTGGCCAATGGCTTGAACTATCGGGCGAATAATCCGGTGGATCAGGTGATTTCGGGCACGTTTAATGATGGGTATGCCATTTCTGATTTTGCGCGCCCCGCGATCGCGGCGGCCACGGAGAAGCGGATGGTGGTGAACTACCCCAGCCCGAGCACCCTGAATCCGGGGCGCAATGCCACGCGGGCGGAGGTGGCGGCGTTCCTCTATCAGGCGCTGTTGAGCGAGGGGCGCGTGGGGGCGATTCCGTCGGCCTATGTGGCGTCCTATCAGCAGCAGCCCGGTGGGGGCATGACGGACTATCGCATTGCGGCGGGGACGTCGCTGCCGGTGACCTATGAGCGGGATCAGATTGTGCTGATGCCGGATGAGACGGTGCCGGTGACCTTCCGCCTGAGCGCGAATATCACGACGCCGGATGGGCGGGTGCTGATCCCGGCGGGTAGCCAGGTGAGCGGTGAATTCCGTCCGGCGGGCGAGGGTCGCACCCAGTTTGTGGCCCAAACGTTGGTGGAGCCGAATGGCACCCAGCGCACCCTGTCGGCGCGATCGGCGGCCCTGGCGACGACGGATACGATTCGGGAGGGGGCTAACCTGAGCCGCTTCCTGAAGAATACGGCCATCGGTACGGCGGCGGGGGCTGCGATCGCGGCGGTGACGGGCGATCGCGTGATTGCCACGGAGGATCTGCTGATCGGCGCGGCGGGCGGCGGGGTGCTGAGCTTGATTCAGCGCTTCCTGGGCCGCAACAGTGTCGATGTGGTGGTGGTGCAACCGGCGACGGGGCTTGATCTGACCCTCGATCGCGATCTGATGGTGGCGGCC
Organism: Cyanobacteriota bacterium; assembly: GCA_022402445.1. Classification (GTDB taxonomy): domain Bacteria; phylum Cyanobacteriota; class Cyanobacteriia; order CACIAM-69d; family CACIAM-69d; genus MS008. Next base: position 266,687 of record JAKRSF010000010.1, read on the forward strand.
CGCTAGTCGGTTTACCCGTTGGTTCACTAGCTGGCTGAGGCTGGGGGCGGGTGGGGTTGTTGAGATTCCCGCTCCCGCTGAAGCCAGGTGAGGAGGCGCGATCGCTCAATTTTTCCCTGGGCATTACGGGGGAGTTGGGCGATCGCGTAGCCGTATTTGGGGCATTTGTAGGGGCTGAGGCGATCGCGCAGGGCGGCCCGCAGGTGGTCCCAGGATTGGTAGCGATCGCTGGGGACGTAGGTGGCGGTGATGGCTTGGCCCCAGTCGCGATCGGGCAGGCCGATGACGCAGGCATCCTTGACGAGGCCCGTGGCCAGGAGCGCCGCTTCGACTTCCTGGGGATGGACTTTCTCGCCGCCGGTGATGAGGGTGTGGCTGCGGCGACCGAGGAGATGTAGATGGCCCGCGTGGTCAAAATAGCCCAGGTCGTCGGTGAGCCAGGGGCGATCGCGGCGGGGGGATTCTAGGGCTTGCGGATCGTCGGGATGGGCGAGGTAGCCCAAAAAGAGGGAGGGGCCTTGGATGGCGATCGCGCCCGGTTGTTGGGGGGGGGCGGGGCGATCGCGCTCCAGATCCCAGGGGATGACGGTGGCGTGGGGTAGGGGGGGGCCGGTGCTGGCGGCTCCGGCCAAAAAATCCTGGGGGTGGAGGGTGGCGACCTGGGCGGCGGTTTCGGTCATACCGTAGGTGGGGGCGAGGCGGATCGAGGCTTGGCGGGCGCGATCGAGCAGGTCCGGCCAGGGGGGCGCGCCGCCGAGGAGGACCGTTTGGAATTGCCGGAGCCACGCTGCGCCGCCGGGATCTGCCAAAAGCCGCGCCAGTTGGGTGGGCACCAGGGAGAGGAATGGGGATGAAAATTCAGGGCGGGCGGGCATGGGGGGCCGGGGGCGATCGCGCTTTGCCAGGGCCAGACAGCCGCCGGACCGGGCGCAGCGCAGCAGTTGCATCAGGCCGCTGACGTGGTGCAGGGGCAGGGTGCAGAGGGAATTGACGCGGCCCTCGGGGAGATCGGCGGCGAAATGGCCACAAAATCCGGCGACGGCGGCCCCCAGACTGGCCCCATCGTGGAGGGCGAATTTGATCTGGCCGGAACTGCCGCCGGTGGGGATGGCGATCGCGCCGGGAAAGATTGGCCCCTGGGGATTTGAGTGGGGATTGGGGTGGTGATTAATCCAATCGCTCCATAGAATTTCCGGCTGGGCGAGGGCGATCGCCTGGGCCTGTTCCGACGGGCTCCAGCGGGGATCGGCGAGGATGACGGTGGCTCCGGCGGCGGTGGCGGCGAGGAAATCCCGAAGAAATGCACCGGGATCGGCCCTGGCGATCAGTACCCGTTGACCGGCCTGGAGTTGGGACGATCGCGCGATCGCCGTCGCCAAGATCCCATCCCCATCGGCTCCCCAAATCCATGGCCCCAGGTGGGTCGGGCGCGATCGCAACCGATCCAACAAATTCGCCAACTCCATCGCGGCGGCCATGTTCTACAGATCCTCCCGCAGGCGCTGCCACCAGTCCGCCGGGAGCGGTTCGAGCCACGCCGCCGTACCGATTCCCAGGGCGCGATCGCTGGGTAGCTGGTCCGCGATCGCCGCAATTGCCCCCAACCCCACCGCCGTTTCAAACACCGACGACAGAACCACATCCAGGGCGCGATCGCGGATCAACGCCAGCAATTCCAGCGGATCCCCCGCGATCGCCGGTTTAATAATCACCGGCCCGCCCCAGCCGCGATCGTGGCACCGCCGCAACTGCGCCACCGTCGCCACCGACTCATCCAGGGCGATCACCGTGCCAAACTCCGCCGCCAGCCCCTGCATCGCCATCTCCTGACCGGGCGGCAGGGGTTGCTCCAAAAATTCCACACGATCCCCCGCGCGATCGCAGGCCGTCAGCCATTGGCGAGTAGCCTCTTCGTCCAGCGCCCCATTGGCATCGAGCCGCAGCCGCCCCCCCGCCGGTAACGGTTCCAAAATCTGTTCAAACAGCGCCAATTCCGCCCGAGGATCCGCCACGCCAATTTTCCACTTGAACGTGCGGTGGCCCCGATCCCACAACTGCGGCAACCGCGCGATCGCCCCGGCCCCCGCTGGCAACAGGCCCGCCACCCGTTCCGGCGCAATTTTCGGATCCTCCCCCAGGGGCCACGGCGGCCACGACGCGATCGCCATCCCCAGGGCAAACCGGCAGGCGGGCAACGGGTCAGGGATCGCTGCGATCGCCCCCCGATCCACACCATTTTTGAAAGGCTCCAGGGCCGCGATCGCCGCCTCAAGGGTCTCCGTCCCGAACCAGGGCACCGGGGCCAATTCCCCAAAGGTTGCGCGTCCTCGGCCATCCGTCAGACGAATAATCGCCCCCTCCCGCCAAGCCCAAGGGCCATGGGCCGTCACCAAAGGTTTTAGGAAACGCCGCCGATAGGAGAACACCGCCAGCCGCGATCGCCGATCCCCAGGATATTGCGCCGCCGCCATCGTCCCCTAAATTCCCCAGAGAGGCAGCAACAGGCCCAGGCCAAACAGCAGGCCACTCCAGAAATGAAGCGCCACCGCAATGAACTTAGAATTACTCACCGCCGCCGGTTGGTCATGGTGTACCCCCACATGGCGGCAAAGCTGCACCGCCCAGGGCAAACTCAGGCCACACAGCAGCGTCCACACCGGCAGCGCCCCCGCGATCGCCGCCACCCCCACCGGCCCAAAGGCCAAAACGCACAGCCAGGGCAGCAACTCCGCCGATCGCCGCGTCCCCAACCGCACCACCGGCGATCGCTTCCCCGCCGCCAGATCATCCGCCACCTGATGGAAATGGGAGCAGAACAAAATCAAACTCGTGGTGATCCCCACAAAACTCGACGCCGCGATCGCGCCCCCCACCGGCACCACCCACGCCCCCGTCTGGCCATAGGCCGCCGCCAGAACCCCCAACGGCCCAAAGGTGACAAAACAAATCACCTCCCCCAACCCCAGATAGCCCAACCGGAACGGCGGCCCCTGGTACAGATAGCCCCCAAAACAGGCCAGCAGCAGCAGCACCAACACCGTCGGATCCCCCTGGCCCCAGCACAGGAGCGCGATCGCCGCGATCGCTACCCCCAGAAACCCATTGGCAATCCAAAACACCAAATCCCGCCGCCCCGTCAGGTTCACCACCGAATGGGCCTTATTCACATCGATGCCCGTCGCCGCATCGAACACATCATTGGTCAGATTTTCCCAGGCAATAATCGCGATCGCCGCCCCCAGCAGCAGACCAAAGCGCCCCCAATCCACCGCTTCCGCCGCGATCGCCCCCAGGGCCGTCCCCACCCAAATCGGCACCACCGCCACCGTATACATGGGCGGTTTGATCGCCGCGAGCCACAGCCGCCGCCGATCCACCGCTGGCCCCGGCTGAACTTTTTCTGGCCCTGTCCCTGGGGCCGGAGCGGGCATCGTAGATCGCCCCTTCAGATCCGTCGATTGGGGCGGGCGAAGCGTTGAAAAATCCATAAAAAACTCCCCTCAGCGCCCTCGATTCGGCGCGGCACGCATCCTAAAAACACTTAAAAATTCAAAACCGCCCCCGGAGTCGCCCCGCGATCGCCACGCACCGCCCCGAAGCACCCCCAAAGCGCCCTAAATTATAGGGGACGATCCGCCCGCCCCCGCCCCCACGAAAGAAGTTGACATAAACCCAGCCCCACCGCGCCCCGCCGCCCCCGCGCCCCCAGGCACCCCAGGGCCAGAGAGCCGGGATCAAAAGATTCCATTAAGATAGCCATAGTTTGAAATTTATCCATTTGCGGATAAAAATTAACTTTTTTTAAATCCCCGTCGAGACCTCGCAGCTCAATGCTAAGCGCACCGGATCGAACGATTGCATTTGAGAGCCATAAAACGCTCTACCGCGCGATAAAAGAGACGATTGAAGCCGCCCGTCGCAGCGTTTCTTGGCAATTATTTAGCATCTCCTTCGACATTTCACCGGTTGATCCCCTCGGGGTTTTTGATGCCTTGACGGCGGTGGATGGGCGGAATTTTTATTTTGAAAAACCCGATCGCGGTGAGGCGATCGTGGCCTGGGATGAGGCGGCAACCCAAACGGTGACGGGGGGCCGTCGCTTCCAGGAGGCCCAAGCCTTTGTGGACCACTGCCGGGGGCGATCGCACCATTTCGGCGTAGGCATTGGCGATCGCGGCTTCTGTGGACCCACGTTCATCTGCAATTTCCCCTTCCTCGATTCCCCCCAGGGCCAGGGGCCATTTAGCCAAGGGACCGTCACCGTGCCCCGCTGGTGCTACGGCCACCGCCCCGATCGCCAGGGCCGCCTGCGGGCAATTTTTACGGCCGTCCGGCGCATCGATCCCCGGACGGCCCCGGAACCCCTGTGCCATGAGATTTTGCAGCAGCTTGATCGCCTGTGCCACGGCCTGCCGGTGGGGGTGCCCTGGCGGGGGGGACGGCCCGGAATGGTGACGCCGCCCCTGCGATCGGTGGCCCCGGTGCCGGTGGCCCTGCTGCGGGGGGAAACCTTTGAGGCGGCGGTGGCGGCGGCCCTTGAGGACATCCAGCGCCAGCGCCTGCGGAAGGTGGTCCTGGCCCATGCGCTGGATCTGGAACTGGGGCGTGCCCTGGGGCTCGATCCGGCCGTGGGCCACCCCGCCACCCTGCTGGGGAACCTGCGCGATCGCTACCCCAACTGCTACAGCTTTGCCCTCGGGGACGGCCAGGGGCGCACCTTCCTGGGGGCCAGCCCCGAGCGGCTCGTGCGCCTCGACCAAACCGGCCCCGGCGGCCCGCGCCTGTATACGGAAGCCCTGGCCGGGTCCGCCCCCCGAGGCACCACCCCCCAGGAGGATCGGGTCATTGGCGATCGCCTCCTGCGCAGCCCCAAGGAACTCTACGAACATGCGTTGGTGGCGGATTTCATCGTCGGTTGCCTTCAGGATCTAGGGGCCACCGTCGATCGCCCACCCCAGCCCCAGTTGCACAAACTCGCCAATATCCAGCACCTCCACGCGCCGATCGCGGGGCACCTGAAGCATCCCCTCGATCCCCTGGCGGCGGTGGCAGCCCTGCACCCCACCCCAGCGGTGGCGGGCACCCCACGGGACGCGGCGATCGCGGCGATCGCCCGGTATGAAGCCTTTGATCGCGGCCCCTACGCCGCCCCCCTCGGGTGGATCGACAGCCAGGGGAACGCCGAATTTGCCGTGGGCATTCGCTGCGCCCTGCTCGATGGCGATCGCGCCCGACTCTACGGCGGCGCAGGCATCGTCGCCGGATCCACCCCCCAGCGGGAACGGGCCGAAATCCAGCTCAAACTGCAAGCCCTCCTCGCCGCCCTCGTCTAGGGACCGGGCCAAGGTCCGCCCGTGGAAAACCAGGGGCCGAGATGAGCCACCCAAGGCCCCGACGCCCCCTCCGCTAGGCGATGGCCCCCCACCTGCGGGGAATATGTCACAATTCGCAATGTTCCCGCAATTCAGGGCCAATGGCCCCCCCAGGGGCGTCTGGGCGTTCCCAGGGGCGATCGCCCTGGGGCATCCTCAGACCCCCGACCCCCCTCGGGTCCCCTCTTCCTATAATTAGTCGGTCACGAATCCTTTCGTCCTTGATGATGCTGAACCAACTGCGAACCTTCGTCGCCTGCGGGGCGATCGCCCTGCTGCTGTGGCTAGCGAATCCCATGGCCCCCGCCCTGGCCGCCAGCTCCGCCGCCATTCGGGCCTATGACGACGCCGCGATCGCCGATCTCAACTTCGCCGGTCAGAACCTCGCCGCCCAGGAATTCAGCGACGCCCAGCTCGACGGAGCCAACTTCAGCGGAGCCGACCTGCGGGGGGTCGTCTTCAACGGCAGCAGCCTCAAGGGGGCCAACCTCGCCAACGCCGACTTCAGTGACGGCATCGGTTACCTGAGCAACTTCCAGGGGGCCGACCTCACCAACGCCGTCTTCGCGTCTGCGATGTTGCTGCGATCGCGGTTTGATGGTGCCAAAATTGAGGGAGCCGACTTTACATTCGCTGTCCTCGATCGCGTGCAGATCAGCAATCTGTGCAAACACGCGACCGGCACCAATCCCAAAACGGGTGCAGACACGCGCGAGTCGCTGGAGTGTCCCTAGCGGGGCGACGCTCCATCATCACATCAGGCAGCGGGTCCGGCCCCGACGGGCTCCAATCCATTCTTCAACGATTGATTGGCAGATCGGGCCACCGGACACCAGACCCCTCAAGCGACCAGCGCAGCGCTTACTTTTTTGGAAAGATACACAGAGAGGTCAGTTTGCTTGGCTGCTTCACTGAGGGTTTATGTCGCACAATCGGGTGAAGGTATCGGGGTAGGAAGCGCCATGAGTCGAGAACACGCTCGCGAGGAATGCCTAGGCAAGCTGCGGTGGGCCACCCAGGAATTGGGCCTGAATGTTCCCCCTGACAAGCTTGATAAGACCGCATCGATTATCGTCCAGACGATGACGGGGCCGTGGCGCTATTTCCATACCCCGGACCATATCTTCGAGGTGGGGGGCGATGAGGATCCCCTGGAGGTGCTCTCGGCCCTCTTCCACGATCTGGTGTATGTGCAGGTCGATCGCAGCGTCAATTTCAACCTGAGCTATTACGTGGCTCCGTTCATCCGTGAGGAGGGGGAGTCGCTGATTATTCGCGATCAGGGGGAGTTGCCGAGCGATCGCATGTTGTCGATGGTGATGGATGTCTTTGGCTTCGAGCCGGGGCAGGTGCTCTCGCCCTATGTGGGCATGAATGAATTTTTGAGCGCCCTGGCGGGGGCCAAGATCCTGGAGGAGTTTTGCCCTGAGACGCTGATCGCCCAGATTTCCGCCTGCATTGAGGCGACGATCCCCTTCCGTCCCAAGAATGCGGAGGGTAAGAGCAATAGCGATATTTTGTTCGAGCGGCTGCTGCTGGTGCGCGATCGCTATGGCCTAGAGCTGGATGATATGGCCGTTGAGGAAACGGTGAAGCGATCGGTGCGCCTGTCCAACCGGGATGTGGGCAGTTTCGCCAACCCCAGCCCCGCCCGTTTCCTGGACAACACCTGGAGTCTGCTGCCGGAAACCAACCATAATCTGCGCTACGCCACCTCCTACACGGTGCATCAATACCGCATCGCCCTGGAGAAAATGGAGGGGTTCATGTGCTTTTTGGATCCGGAGCGGATTTTTCATCAGTTCCGGGGGGAGCCGGACGATGAGACCTACCAAAAGCTGGTGAACCAGGCTAGGGCGAATATGGAAATCGGGCGGCTGTATCTGGGCAGCAAGCTTTTTACGATCGCGTTCCTAGAAGCCCTATCGATGCGTTTTGGCAAGGACATTCCCCTGTCGATGCTGATGGGGGAAATGCCCACGGAGGGGTTTGCGGTGTCGGTGCTGGCGGACTTTTTGCCGGAGCCGGAGGAGCCCTTTGTGCCGCAGAGCGCGGTGGAGCAGGAGGTGCTGACCCTGGTGGAGGTGGGGCGGCTCCAGGATTTTGAGTACGACATCAAAAATTCCCCCCTGACGACGTTTATGGTCAAGGCGATCGGCTTTGATGAAATCGTGCGTCTGCGGGATGAGGGGCGGCGCTTTTTCTCGGGGGAAATTTCCGGGGAGGAGTTTTTGAGCGAGTGCGATTCCCAGATGATTGCCCATGTGACGGAGGGTTTAGGCAAGTTGTTCGACAGTCGCAAGGCGGCGCTGCACGGGACGCGGGTGGTTCCTGGTCCGAAGGTGTCGGTGCCGAGGCCGGCCTAGGGCGCTGTTGGGGGATTGTTGGGGGAGTGCGATGGGACGGCAGCGGAAGAAGGCGGATTTTCCGAGCAAGGTGTGTCCGGTGTGCGATCGCCCGTTCGTGTGGCGCAAGAAGTGGGCGGACTGCTGGGAGGAGGTGAAATATTGCTCGGATCGCTGTCGGCGGCGGCGATTGCCCACGTCTCCCGCTGAGGATCTAGGGCCTGAGGGCGATTAGGGGAGCATTAGGGGGCCATCAGGGCGATCGCCTGGTCGAGGAACCACCGACCGGCGAGGGAATGGCCGTGGCCGTCGAGGGGGGGCGACCAAACCGCGATCGCGCCGTGGTGGGGATGGGCGGCGAGGATGAGGCCGCTGACGCCGGATTTGGCATACCAGCCGGTGGCTTGGAAAAAGCGCGGCGAGTCTTCGTAGAGGCCGCCCATGGCGAGGGTGGTGCGTAAAAAGGCTTCGTCGGCGGTCTGGGGGAAGGGCCGTCGCGGGGCGATCCATTGCAATCCCAGGTGGGCGAGGGCGATCGCGTCGGCGGCGAGGCAGCAGATGCGGTTATAGGTGGCGATCGCGGCGGTCGGGTCGGGGCAGTGGCCTGCGGCGGCGAGGGTTTGGGCGATCGCCCGGTTGCGGCTGTTGGGGGTTGCCTGGACGGAGGCGAGGGTGTCGTGATCCAGATGCACCGTCACATCGGCCCCACCCTGGGTTTCGAGCCAGTGGGCGAACCGATCGCCGCGATCGACCGCACCGCGACCGGGCAGTTGGGCACACAGGGCGATCGCGCCGCTGTTGAGGCAGCTATTGCGGGGGGTGCCCCCATCGGCCCGGAGCTGTTCGAGGGAATGGTAGGGCAATTTTGAAGGGCGCGCCCCCAGCCACTGGCGCAGGCGATCGCCCTCCCCCAGGTGCAGCAAATAGGCCAGGGCAAAGGGTTTGATGACGCTCATCAGGGGCACGGGCCGGTGGATGGCCCCCGTACTCCAGATCCGCTGGGTGCGATCGCGCGGCCACCACACGGCGGCAAAGGCTTGGCGATCCACCTGGGCCAGATGGGGAATGTAGGTGGGCAAACTCCCGGCAATCCGCGCGCGATCGCGGGCCTGCTGGGCCAGGGCGTCTAAGCTGCTCTCCATCGCCTCCACCCCCTCCCAACCCCAGGTCATGGCCTAGGGAATCGATGACATCAAGCTACGGCATTAGGCTGCGAAATCTAGGCGACGAAATCTAGGCAATGGCCTCCGCGATCGCCCCCTAGCCGCAGCAGGGATCGACGCCCAAGCGGCACATCAGCAGATCGCTGATGGCATTGGCCACCGCAAACTCGCCAAAAAAACTTTCCGTAAAATCAAAGCCGCGCATTTCCATCACGATCGCCAGCACCAGGGAGCCCAGGTCATTTTCCCCCTCCATCCGCTGCCGCACGTAGGCTTGGGCCGCCTTTTGGGCGATGGTGGCATTGATGGCCTCGGGGATATATTCGCGATCGAGCCAGTCGAGGAGCGTCGCCTCGAGCCACTCCCGCTCCTGTTGCACATCGTCGGGGGGCGGTAGGGTGATGGGGGGAATGGGTTCGGCCATGGACCTTGCTCCGGTCGCGGCGATCGCGGGGCAATCGCACTCGCTAAGATCAAGAAATCAATCGAGAAACGGGTCGAGGGCCGGACGATCGCACACCTCGGACACCGGGACGGCGATGGACGGCGGCGAACCGCTCTAGATCGCTACTATAGCGAATCTTTCCCGGCCCATTCTAGACCCCAGCCGGGATTCTCCCGGTCCCCAACGGCCCGCCACAGTGTGGAAAAATTTAGTCATCCCGCGATCGACGTTTGGGCCGCAATCTTTCCTAAAAAATTCTCCCCACCTTTTCCCCAAACCCTCGATTGGCGCTGGATCCGTCCCCTGGTTCGTCCCGATGTTGTTCCCCCCGTGCCGGCCGCCGCGCCGTCGATCGCCCATGCCTCAGCCAAGACCCAAACCTAAGCCCTGGGATCGATTCGGAGGGCAGCCATGGCAAGAAAAGCAGTTCTGAGGAGGGCGGAGAGCCGATGAATATGGGGATGGGCGGGGCGATCGAGCGGGCGCGGTATGACATTCCCGCGATTGTGGATGGATATGCCCGGGGCTTTTTTCTGATGGCGGATGAGGAGGGCAAGGATCTGGGCTGGTATTCCAGTCGCCAGCGGACGCTCATTCCCCTCGACGATCGCTTCCGGTACCCGCGATCGCTGCGGCGGGTGCTCAATCAGGGGCGGTTCGCGATCGCCATTAACCGCGCGTTTCGATCGGTCGTGGAGGGGTGCGCCGCCCGCGAAACCACCTGGATTTCCGACGAACTCAAGGAAATTTATTGGGAATTGCACTGCGCCGGCTTTGCCCACAGTTTTGAAGCCTGGGACGGGGATGAGTTGGCGGGCGGCATTTTGGGCCTGACCATCGGCGGCGGCTTTGTGGGGGAATCCATGTTCTACCGGGTGCCCGATGCCTCGAAGGTGGCCCTGGTGAAGTTGGTGGAGCGCCTGCGCGATCGCGGCTTTTGCTTCTTCGATGCCCAGATGATGAACCCCCACCTGGAACGGTTCGGGGCCTATGTGGTGCGATCGCGCGACTACGACACCCTCCTGCGGGACGCCCGCGCCAACCCCCGCACCCTCGTCTAATTCCAACGCCAGCGGGCCAGCGCCATGGGACAATCAAGCCCGTTGATATTCCCCAGGAGCCCCCGTGGACGATCGCGCCCCATCGCCGGTCGCACCCGCACCCGCCCAAGCCACCGCCCAACCCCCCGCCCGTGCCGCCGGTAAGGTCTATCTCGTGGGGGCCGGTCCCGGCAGCGGAGCCTATCTCACCCTGCGGGCGTGGGAACTGCTGGCCCAGGCGGAGGTGCTGATCTACGATGCCCTGGTCGATCGCGCCCTGCTCGATCGCGTCCCCGTGGCCTGCCAATGTATCGAAGTGGGCAAACGGGGGGGCCGCCCCTCCACCCAGCAACAGGCCATCGATCGCCTGCTGGTGGACCATTGCCAAGCCGGTCGGCTGGTGGTGCGCCTCAAGGGGGGCGATCCATTCGTCTTTGGCCGCAGTGCTTCTGAGATTCAGGCGTTGGCGGCGGCGGGCTGTCCCGTTGAGGTGGTTCCTGGCCTGTCGAGCGCGTTGGTGGCCCCGTTGGTGGCGGGCATTCCCCTGACGGATCCGGTCCTGAGCCGCTGCTTCGCCGTCGCCAGCGCCCACGAGCCCGATGCCCTCAATTGGGAAGCCCTGGCCCAACTGGAGACGCTTGTGTTTTTGATGGGGGGGCGATCGCTCGGCGTCATTGCGGAACGGCTGATGCGCTGTGGCAAACGGCCCGATACCCCCGTGGCGATCGTGCGATCGGCGGGGCAACCCCAGCAGCAGATCTGGATCGGCAACCTGGCTTCGATCGCGGTGCAGACGGCGGGCATTCGCCTGTCGCCAGCGGTGATCGTGGTGGGGGAGGTGGTTCATCTGCATCGTTACTTGGCGGTGGCGGCCCCCCCGATGCCCCTCGGCCCCGCCGCGCCCCTGTTTCAATCCTCCGGTGATCGACCCATGGAACCCTTGACTGGCCGTACGGTGTTGGTGACCCGCGCTGCGGGCCAAGCGGGATCGTTTGTGCAGCAACTGACGGCGGTGGGGGCGCGGGCCATTGAACTGCCGGCCCTGGAAATTGGCCCGCCCACCAGTTGGGAGCCCCTGGACCGGGCGATCGCGGCGATCGAAACCTATGACTGGCTGATTCTGACCTCCGCCAATGGGGTCGAGGCGTTGCGCGATCGCCTGGCGATCGCGGGGCGGGATGTGCGCGCCTTGGCGACGGTCAAGATCGCCGTGGTGGGCCAAAAAACCGCCGATGCCCTGCAACAGTGCGGCCTTAGGCCCGATTTCATCCCCACGGACTTCATTGCCGATCGCCTCGCGGCGGAATTTCCCGAGGATCCGAGCGATCGCCGCATCCTCTTCCCCCGGGTGGAAACAGGGGGCCGGGACGTGCTGGTGCGAAATCTGCGCGATCGCGGCGCGATCGTCGATGAGGTGGCCGCCTACGAATCCCGCTGCCCCGCCGAGCTGGCCCCCGCCGCCCGCCAAGCCCTCGAAGCGCGCCAGGTGGATATCGTCACCTTTGCTAGCTCGAAAACCGCCCACAATTTCGCCCATCTGCTCCGGGCGATCGATCGCGGCCACAACGGCAGCTTTGACCTGCTCCAGGGGGTGTGCATTGCCTCCATTGGCCCCCAAACCTCCGACGCCTGCCGCGAAGCCTTTGGCCGCGTGGATCTCGAAGCCGAAGAATATACCCTCGATGGCCTGCGCCGCGCGATCGTCACCTGGGTCAGCCAGCCCTGAGGCTCCCTCTATGGGATGATGGGGAACAACGTAAAAATCCCGTAATAATAGCGTTTAAGACCTATGGCGGTTATCCAATTCATTCGCGGCATTGACGAGGAAGTGATCCCCGACGTGCGGCTCACCCGGTCCAAGGATGGTCAAACCGGCCGCGCAACCTTCTATTTCGCAGATCCGAAGTCGTTGCCCCAGTCCGTGTCCCAGGAAATCCAGGGCATGTACATGATCGACGAGGAGGGGGAACTGGTGACCCGTGAGGTGAATGCCAAGTTTGTCAACGGGCAGCCGGCGGGCCTGGAAGCGTTCTACTCCATGAAAACCCCGGCGGCCTGGGATCGGTTCATGCGCTTTATGGAGCGCTATGCCCAGAAGAATGGCCTAGGGTTCTCGAAGTCCGAGTAGGGAATTGAATCGATCAACCCCGTAGGGGCGGGGTCCCCCCGCCCAGCCCCCTCCAGCCCAGCCGCGCCCCGTTTCACCCCGCCCCATGCCGGTTTGCCCTGGCCTGTTCCGCGATCGCTGCTATGCCCAAGGTTGACTGGGTTCGGGGTGGCCGGTGGGGCAGGGTTGGGAGACCCAACCCCTACGGTGATGGAATTGATCATGGGATTGATGACGGTATTGATGGTGGCCTTGGGGAATCGGTGACGCAATCCAAGGGCCGTTAAGAATTACGCCACGATAAATCATCTGGTCAAACTCAAGCCGGTTTGGAGGTGCCCATGGCCGCCCCACCCCCCATCGTTCCCCATCCGGATCCCGCCGGACCGTTGCCGTCGCTGCCCTGTGGGGTGATTACGGTGAGCGATACGCGCACCCTGGCGGACGATCGCAGCGGCCAGGTGATTGTGGATGCTTTGGCGGCGGCGGGCCATGCAATTTTGGAGCGGGTGGTGCTGCGGGATGAACCCACGGCGATCGCGGCGACGGTGGCCGAGTGGGTGGCGCGGGGGAATTTGACGGCGATTTTGCTGACGGGGGGGACGGGCCTCGCCCCGAGGGATACGACCTATGAGGCGATCGCGGGGCTGCTGGATCGGGAAATTCCGGGGTTTGGGGAACTGTTCCGATCGCTGAGTTTTCAGGAAATTGGGTCGCGGGCCATGGCGTCGCGGGCGGTGGCGGGGGTGCGCGATCGCACCTTGATTTTTTCCATGCCCGGTTCCGCTAAAGCCTGTCGGCTGGCGATGGAGGCGCTGATTCTGCCGGAGCTAGTTCACCTGAGTCGGCTCCTGGGGGGCAGCTAGGGCGTCCTGGGCGGAAATGCCCTGGTTTTCGAGGCCGAAATACCACAGGGCCGCCGCCGCTTCGGCATGGGTCACCGTGGCCTTCGGTTGCAGGAGGGTCGTAAACCCAAAGGCCCGCCGCACGTTGGACAGTTCGCCGTTTTGGTGGTCCGCCGCGATCGCCCGCAGGGCCGACGGGTCAATCTTGGCGGCGTCCTGAAAACCCCAGGATTTTTGGATCGTATCCACCGTGGCGATGGGCAAATTCTGCCGCCAATCGAGGGGCACTTTCCAGGTGAGCAGGGTTTCGCGGGTCAGGGGGGCATCGGGCCGAAAGTCCGTCGGGCCACCGGCTCCGGCCAGGGGGCTGGGGAGGATGCCCGCTTCGGCGAGCCCTTGGATGGTGGCAAAGTCGCGATCGCCCGTGGGCACGTCCTTAAAAATCGCCGTCGCATTGGGGCGGGCGGGGCGCAGGGCTTCGGCGGGGCGGTTTTCGTAGAGGCGGTTGTGGGTCGCCAGCAGCCAGCGGGCAAAGGTGCGGCGGCTGATGGGGCGGTTCGGCTCAAACCCTAGGGCCGTTTTGGCGTCGGCCCCTTCCGCGATCGCCAGGGTGCCCAGGGCCGCCCAGTCCTTCAGGTAGGGCCGCAGGGGGTCCGGGGCCGCCGCGATCGCCCCTTCGAGATCCGTCGCCGTCGCTGGGGCCGTTCCCGTTTCCGTTGTTGGGGGAGTCGGGGTGGGTGTCGCTGGGGCCGTTGATCCGGGCTCCGGTGATGGGCTCGGAACCGGCGTGGGCGTGCCTTCGGGGGCTGGGGATGCCACCAGACGCGGATCCGGCGCGAGGGAATTTTGCAGCCGCTCCGCCAATGGCCCCCCCGCACAGCCGCTCAGCAGCACCGCGATCGCACCCACACCCCATGGAACCCAAAAATAACGAATCTTCATTGCCCCCAGACTTCAACGCGCTTGTACAACATCACAAAACCGTCCGCCGCCACCGATCCTAGCCGTTGCCCATGGGGGAACTTAGCCCCTGGCTCCTGGCGTTTGGGCCGTAGCTAATTGGCCCCTGATCCCGCTAAATTGGCTTGACTATGGTATTAATCGGCGGCGCGCAATAGACACAGAGTTCATTGGCAATACTAACCGCTTCCTCAGGGGTTTTATCGAGATACATGGCCGTCAGGGCGAAATATTCCCCCGCCCCGATCGCACTGAACTCATTGATCTTTTCCACGAGATAGCTATCGCAAATCCGAAAAACTTCCCCCTCAATGCCAATCAAATACTCATTGCGCTTGCCGAAGGAACTGTCTTTGCTGGTGGCCCAGCTATAGAATTCCACCATGAAATCCAGCACCGACTCCACCGTTGCGGCGGCGGGCTTGTGGTTGCGGGCAAAGATTTGCATGAAGCTGAGTTCCATAATCAGCCCCACGCCACCAATGACCAGATCATTGACTTCAAATAATTTGCCCCGCTCGTCGGTCACGCGGGAGGTTTCCCGTAAATGGCCGCTCACGCGGATGCTATCGGAGGCGAACACGAGGCGATCAGAATATTTACGGGCGGCGACAACGCTCATGGGCAGTGGCAGTGGGATTGGGCGGCTGCAAAGGGGGCAACTTGGGGCAGGGCCTTTCGAGTTTAGCGACTGATCGCGGGAACCGCCGCCCGAGTTGCGCGTAATTTAAAGTCCTAGCAGGCCCCTAACATTGCTGCCACCGCGATCGCGCGATCGGGCATGGCAACGGGCGCGATCATCTCGCCAGCCTCGACGGTCAGTTTAGTGCGATAGCCACTGTCGCTGGGGTCGCGGTAGACCTCCACGAGGTTGGCCGCCAGGTCCACCAGCCAATATTCGCGAATCCCCGCGATCGCGTAGAGCGGCCCCTTGGTGTCGCGATCGAACCGCACCGTCGTCTCCGCCACTTCTACGATTAGCAACACGTCTTCGGGGGTTGGGTGGCTGTTGCCATAAAAATCGGCGCGTGGGGCCAGCAAGGCCACATCCGGCTGTGGCAGGCTGCGATCATTCAACCGCACGGAATTTTGGATGCTGACGACTGCGGCATCCCCAGCGGCTCGACCCAACAGGCGGTTCAGGCGATTGACGCAACCGGCGTGGCGGGCTCCGATGGGTGACATTTCGACGATCGCTCCTTCAATCAGTTCCGTGCGGGTCTCCGGTGGCAGAATGCCGACTTCGTACATGCGCTGGAAATCGGCCACCGCAAATGGGTAGACGCGCGGAATGTCGGCGCGATCGCGATCAACTGTCGGAGGCAGGTCGAGGCGGGCCATGGTTGGGTTTCCCTCGGACGAATGGCAGCGATTGGTTCAATTGTGCGCGATCGCGGGCGATCGCGCCGGAATCTTGGGCCATGGGGCGGGGGATTTAGCGCGGCCCTAGAGTCGTTCTAGAGTAGGGGGTAGGCGAGAGGATCAGGAGGAATGGCGATGGGAACTATCGCGGCGGAAATACGCGATCGCGCGGCCCAACTGCGCCATCAACTGCAAGTGGCGGGCTATGCCTACTACGTCCTGGATGAGCCGGTGATGGAGGATGCGGTTTACGATCGCCTCTACCGGGAGTTGCAGGATCTGGAGACGGATTTTCCGGAACTGGTGACGCCGGATAGCCCGACGCAGCGGGTGGGCGATCGTCCGGCGGAGCGTTTCACGTCGGTGCGCCATCGCATTCCCCTCTATAGCCTCGAAAATGCCTTTAATTTCGGCGAACTGCGCTCCTGGGAGGAACGCTGGCGGCGCTATGGGCAGCAGGTGGGCCTGGATGGGTTGATGGGGGATCCGGAGGCGGAGGCTACGCAGGCCACGCAGACTACGAAAAAATCCCCGGCCCCAGCACCTGCCCCCGAGCCTAAAACACCGATCGCGGATGGGGCGATCGCGGCCCTGCCCCTGTTTCAAGCGCCGCCGCCACCGCCTCCGGCCCCGGAACCGACGCGATCGCGACCCAACTGCGCCTATGTGTGCGAGCTGAAAATCGACGGCAACGCCCTGGCCCTGACCTATGAACGGGGCATTTTGGTGCGCGGGGCCACCCGGGGCGACGGCACGGAGGGGGAGGACATCACCCCCAATGTCAAAACCATCCGCTCGATTCCCCTGCGGCTCCAGGGGGATAACCTGCCGGAGTGGATCGAGGTGCGCGGTGAGGCGTTTTTGCCCCTCCATAGCTTCGAGCAGATCAACCGCGATCGCGAAGGGCGCGGCGAGGCCCCCTTTGCCAATCCCCGCAACGCGGCGGCGGGCACCCTGCGGCAGCTCGATTCTCGGGTGGTGGCCCAGCGGGGTCTGGATTTCTTTGCCTATACGTTGCAGGTGCCGATGGCGGGCGATCGCCCCTGGCTGCCCGAGAGCCATTGGGAAACCCTAGAGCGTCTACAAAACCTCGGATTCCGCGTCAACCCCAACCGTGAACGGTGTCATTCCTTGGCGGCGGTGGGGGCCTACTGCGATCGCTGGTCCAGCCAACGGCATGATTTGCCCTACATGACCGATGGGGTCGTCGTGAAGCTCGATTCCCTGGCCCTGCAAACGGCCCTGGGCTCAACGCAAAAATTCCCCCGCTGGGCGATCGCCTTCAAATATCCCGCCGAAGAGGCCCCCACCCGCGTCCTGGGGGTCACGTTTCAGGTGGGGCGCACGGGGGCGATTACGCCGGTGGCGGAACTGGAACCGGTCCCTTTGGCCGGTACCACCGTCGCCCGCGCCACCCTCCACAATGCCGATCGCATCGCCGAACTGGATTTGCACATTGGCGACACGGTGGCCATCCGCAAGGCCGGGGAAATTATTCCCGAAGTGCTGCGGGTGCTGCCGGATCTGCGGCCCCGGGACGCCAAGCCCGTCGCCATGCCCACGGCCTGCCCGGAATGTAGCTCGCCCCTGGTGCGGCCCACGGGGGAGGCGGTCACCCGCTGCGTCAATGGCTCCTGTCCGGCGATTATTCGCGGCGGCCTGCGCCATTGGGTTGGGCGCGATGCGATGGATATCAACGGCATCGGGGAGCGGCTGATTGAGCAGTTGGTGACGGCGAATTTGGTGCGATCGCTCTCGGACCTCTATGACTTGACGGTGGAGGCGCTGCTGCCCCTAGAACGCATGGGCCAAAAATCCGCTGAGAAGTTGGTGGCCGCGATCGCCGCCTCGCGCACCAAACCCTGGGGCCGCGTCCTCTACGGTTTGGGGATTCGCCATGTGGGGGCCGTCAATGCCCAACTGATCGCCGATCGCTTCCCGACGGTGGATCGCCTCGCCCGGTCCATGGAGGCGGACATCGCAGCGGTCTATGGCATCGGCCCGGAAATCGCCCAATCCGTGCGCCAGTGGTTCGAGGTGCCCGCCAACCTGGACCTGATTGAACGGCTGCGATCGCGCGGCATCCACCTCGCCACGGACCCACAAACCGCCCAAGCCAAGGCCAATCCGACCACCCGAGCCACCGGCAAAACTTTTGTAATCACGGGCACCCTGCCCACCTGGTCCCGCAGTGACGCCAAGGCCGCGATCGAACAGGCGGGCGGCAAGGTCACCGGCTCCGTCAGCCGCAGCACCCACTATGTCGTCGCGGGGGACGCGGCGGGCTCCAAACTCGACAAAGCCCAAGCCCTCGGCATCCCCTGCATTACTGAGGCGGAGTTGCGATCGCTCTTGACCCCCGAGCCCTGAGCCCTGATCCCTAAAGCGCCCGTTCCCGCAGTTGCCCGTCTTCCATATAGGCAATGCGATCGGCCACATCCACAATGCGCGGATCGTGGGTGACGATCACCACCGTCGCCCCGTCCTCCTTCGCCAAACCGTGCAGCAAATCCATCACCGCATGGCCGCTGTGGGCATCGAGGGCCGCCGTCGGTTCATCCGCAAACACCAGCGGCGGATTGGCCGCCAACGCCCGCGCGATCGCCACCCGCTGCTTCTGGCCCCCCGATAGCTGCTTAGGCAAACTCGATGCCTTATCCGACAGCCCCACGCGATCGAGCAACTCCCCGGCCATCCGCCGCGCCGATCGCCCCGGAATCCCCTTCAAATTCAGGGCCACCTCCACATTCTCTTGGGCCGTCAGGGCCGGGAACAAATTAAACCCCTGAAAAATAAAGCCAATATGCTCCAGGCGGAACCGCGCCAACTGGCGGCCATCCATCCCCGTAATCTCCTGACCCATCAGCTCCACCGAGCCCCCCGTCGGCGTCAGAATACCCGCCAAAATCGACAGCAGCGTCGTCTTGCCAGACCCCGACGGCCCCATCAAAAGCTGCACCTCCCCCCGGCGGACCTCCAGATCCACCCCCTGCAACACCTGCACCTCCTGCCCCCAGGAGCGATAGCTCATCTCAACCCGGCGGGCAGACACCACCACCTCGCACGGGGCATCCGGGGCCGCAGTCCGGGCCGTTGCAACCCGACTAGCGCGCCTCTGGGAAACAGGTCTGGTGGCCGAACCAATGGAAAAAACAGTCATGGGTTTGCAAAACCGTTGCAAAGGAGGACGGGGGTGGAGCTTGAGTCTGAAAACGGCGGCACAACGATAGGATAACCGTCGAGAAAGCCCAGGGTAGCAGCCCGGTGAGCCGCTGGTGATCGGGAGGTGGCTCCAAATCCATGGGGGGCGGTGGCGCGATCGGCGAATGCCCCTGCTGATGCCTACCGTTAATGCCTACGTTGACCCTATCAATACCACCGGTCAACTGTGGTGTGGGACATGACGATCGCGAAGGTGGAAAGATCAATCCGGCGGTGGGGGGCGAGGTTTGGCGAAAGGCATCCCCATGCCCCTGGGGGATCGCGGTTCCTGACGGTTTAGACCCCCACGGGGCGGAAAACGTTGGAATCTTAGGCTTTGAAGACGATCGCGGGATCGACCCGTTCGATCTTTTGGATGGCGAAGAGGGCGGAACCCGTACACATCATCACTGTAACGCCGAAAATTCCGACTGCGCTCAGGGGGGTGATGGCGATGGTGACGCCCGCTTCGGCGGCGGCCCAGGCGGCGACCCCCAGGCACAGGCCCATGCCGGGAAGGTAGCCCAGGACGGCCATCCACAGGGCCTGTTCAATGATGATCAGCCGCAGGGTGAAGTTGGATGCGCCCATGGCCTTGAGGGTGCCGAATTCGCGGATGCGATCGCTGGCGGAGGAGTAGAGGATTTGCCCAACGATCGCGACGCCCACAATTAAACCCACCCCGGCCCCGAGGGCGAGGACAAAGCCAACGCCGGTGCGATCGCGCCAGTGGACCTGGGCCTTTTCAATCAATTCTTCGCGGGTGAAGACGTGGACGTTGGGCAGGGCTTTGGCGAGGGCTTGGCGGACGGTTTCGCGATCGGCATCCGGGGCCACCTCCACCAGGACGAAGGTGATCGGATCGGCGAGGGCGGCCCGCCGGGGTACGGGGGCATCGTCGGGCCGGAGGGGTTCCGCTGGTTTTTGCGCTGGTTTTTGCGCGCCATCATTGCTCTGGCTGGGTTCGCTGGCCCCCTGGGCCTGGGCGAGACAGTCGAGGCCCCCGTCGGCGGACACCTGGCAGTTGAGTTCGGACTGTTGGCCCGCCCGCAGGTAGGCTCCGGCGGTGCGCAGGGAGGTGAACAGAAAGGGGCTAAAGAGGATCGATTGGGCTCCCTGGGTGAGGGCGCTCACTTCCATGGGCAGGTCACTGACGCGGCCCAATTCCCCAAGGCCCTGGCGCAGGCCGAGCGATCGCAGTTTGGTGCGGTCCACGGCGGCGCGGTAGGGCTGGCGCAGGCTGTCGAGGTTGCCGCCCACGAGGTTCCAGGGGCGAAACAGCCGCCCGCCCGGATCAAAGCCCACCATGGAAACCGTGTCGATTTGCCCGTCGCGATCGCGCCAGAGCACTTTTCGCAACAGCAGCCCCTCCGCCCGCGCCACCCCGGCCACCTCGCGCGATCGCACCACCAGCTCCAGGGGAATCGGCAGGGTCAGCTCCAGATGCACAAAATCCTTCGAGGTGATCCACAGGTCCGCCCGCGATCGCTCCACCAGCACCGACGCCGACTCCAAAAACCCCCGAAAAATCCCCGTCTGGATCGTCACCAAACTCACGGCAAAGGCGATGCCCGCCTGGGCCACCAAAAACCGAGGAATGTCTTCAAATAAATTCTTGCGGGCGATCGAAGGCATGGCAGGGGGGCAGCAATCGGCAAGGGCAGGGCTCATCCCCCGCTAGGGGTATCCTATCGCGCCCATTCCGGCGGCGGCAGGGCCGGGGCAGGGACGGGGCTCGTAAGATGAATTCAATGGGTTTTTAGATGGGTTTCTGGCCCGATGGGCGATCGCCCAACTTTAAATTCGCCATATTTGCCGTTATTTGCCGTTGACTAGCCCCACCATGCTCAGACCCCAGCCTAAAACCGAAGCGGACTGGCAGCTCGCGGATGTGCTGCTGCAACCGGCCCTGATCCGCACGGTCGATAATATTCGCAAGCAGCTTGAGGCGTCGGACTGGCGGGGGCGCTATGAGGAATCCTGGGTGTTTCCGCCCGGTACGCCGGAGGAAACCCAAATGCGGGTGAAATTGCTCCAGCAGCAGCTCACGGCCGCCCAGCCGGAGGAGGCCGCCGCGATCGAAGAGGCCCTAGCGGCTCTGCCTGCCCCGAGCCCCGCCTACCAATTCCACCTGAGCCGGGGCGATCGCAGCACCAGCATCGACCTGTGGCAGCTATGTTTCCGCATTTGCTTCCGGGACTATGCCGCCCGCGCAGCCCTGGCCAATGGCGCGATTGTCGAAGTGGAAATTGATCGCGACCTCCTGGACGAAACCACCGGCGAAGTGGACTGGCATCGCCTCGATCAAAAATCCCAGGAGGCGGTCCAGGCCATCTTTGCCCTCCTGGGTGATCCCAGCGCAACGGCGACATCGATCCCCCCCGAACCGGGCGAAGGGTAGGGCCTATCAGGGATCCTGGGGGCTGGGCGGGGAAACTCCGCCCCTACGATTGGTGGTGGTTTTTAATGCAGGGCCATGGTGATCAATCCCTGTTGGCCCAACAGCAGTTCACGGATCAGGCTCATGATCCCCACCCAGACGATCGGGCTGATGTCCACCCCACCGATGGGGGGCACCACCTTGCGGGTGGGCTTCAGGAGCGGCTCCGTGGGCACCACGATCCAATTGAACGGGAACTTGTCCCCCTCCACCTGGGGATACCAGGTCAGCACAATGCGGAAAATGAATAGGAAAATATAGACCCCCAGGAGCAGGCTCAGGGTCAAGGCGGCGATCGCGGCGGCATCCATGGGCTTAAGGGCGTCCTCGGTGGGGTGGCAAAACAATCTAGGGCGGGGGCACCGTGGCAAGAGGCGATCGCCCATTGCTTCTCAAGGTCCGGCTTGCCCGATAAAATAAGGGTCGAGTTTATTTTTATAGCAATTCGAGGATAACCATGACGCCTTCTCTTGCCAATTTCCTCTGGAGCCTCCTGTGGGGATCTGTGATCGTCGTTATCCCCGCCACCGTGGCCCTGCTATTCATCAGCCAGAAGGACAAGGTGACCCGCTCCTAAGCGTTTCCGCATCGGGCAACCCTAGCGGCCACGGGCGTCAACCCCTCGGGCCGCTAGGATGAAGGCAGGCTTTGGGGAGGGACGATGGTTAACGTTGGATTCAGTTGGGGCAGCCTGATCGGCATTGTGCTTGCCGTGGCCGGTGCTGCCCTCTACTTTTTGCGATCGGTTCGACCGGGCCTCGCGCGCGACTACGATATTTTTTTCGCGGCGGTGGGGCTGCTGTGCGGCGGCATTTTGTTTTTCAATAGCTGGCGGCTCGATCCGATTTTGCAGTTCAGCCAGTTCCTCTTGGCCGGTTCGACGATTTTCTTTGCCTACGAGAGCATCCGCCTGCGGGGGGTGGCGACGGAGCAGGCGAAGCGCAGTGCGCCGCCGGTGTCCTATGAGGACGATCGCCCCGTGAGCCGGGTCTATCGGGCGGAGCTGGATGAATTGGAGCCGCCGCCGCCGCCCCAGCCGTTTTTGCGCCGGATCCGGGGGACGGATGACGGGGCTTCGGCGGGGCCGGATGCCTATGGGGCCTATGGCGGGGCCGATGAGGGCCGGGGTGGCCGTCGCCGTCCGCCCAGTGGGGGCCGCCCGGTGCGATCGCGTCCGCCGGTGGAGGGGGTGGGGGATGAGCCGCCGCGCCGTCGCCCGCCGAGTGTTCGCCCTGAGGGTCGCCCTGGCAGCCGCCCGAGCCGATCGCCGCGATCGCCCCTGGAGGCGGATGGATGGGATCAGGAGGATGTGGCGGGGCCGCCGATGCGATCGCCGTCGGGCCGTCCGGTGCGTGGTCCTGAGCGCGGTACCCCCGAGCGTGGTGCCCCTGAGCGCGGCCAACGGCGCTCCCCTGCGCCCCAGGGCGATCGCTCCGGGGGCCGCCCTAGCCGGGATCGGATGGAGCGTGGCGGTGTTGACCGTTCTGGGCCGCCGCGATCGCCTCGGGTTTCCCTAGAGGAGATGGGCACGCCCTACCTGGATGAGGAAGAGCCGCCAATCCGGACCACCACGGGCCGCCCTGGGCCGACCCCGACGGCGGAGGAACCCTATGTGGACTACCAGCCGATTGATGCGGCGGATCCGGCGGCGGTGGCACCGTTGGATCTCGATGAGCGCCCGGAACGGTCGGGGGGGCCGGAGCGATCGCCCCAGGCTGCCGGTGCGGGGGGCCGACCTCTGGATTTGAGAACGCCGCCACCCGAGCGTCCCCCGTCCGAACGTCCCCCGTCCGAGCGATCGCGATCGTCACGGATGGCGAGCGCCCTCGAGGAGGATGACTACGACGAGGAGTATGGCGATCGCTACGGGGATCCCTACGGCGATGATGAGGATGACGATGACAGGGGCGATCGCCGGGTGCCATCCTACGGGGCTGGGGCCTATGACGACCTCGACGCGGACGATGACCTAGGGGACGATTTTGGGCGATCGCCGCGCGATCGCTAGGGCCATGGCCCCGTTATTGTGGCCAGTGGGGCGGGTTTGGGGTGTCCTAGCCGCGATCGCCGTTTTGGGCGGCTGCACCCCCAGCCAGCCCATTGCCCTGCCCACGGGGCTCAACTCCCGCTACAACGACGAACAGCCCGCCCTGAGCGGCAATGGCCGTTTTATGGCCCTGGTGTCGAACCGCAACGGCAGCCGCAGTCTGCTGATGTTTGACCTGCAACGGCGGCAGTTTATTGACCTGCCCCACCTCAATCGCCGCGATGCGATCGCGGAGCAGCCCAGCCTCAGCTACACCGGCCGCTATCTGGTCTACCTCGCCAGCGACTATGCCCGCCCCGAGGTGGAACTCTACGATCGCGCCACCGGCCAAGTGCAAATCCTCACCCAGGGCTATCGCGGTTGGGTGCGATCGCCCCACATCAGCCCCGACGGTCGCTTTGTGGTGTTCGAGAGCGGGCGGCGCGGCCAGTGGGATGTGGAAATTTTTGATCGCGGCCCCGGCGTTGAACTAGATCTGCCCGACGGTCGCCCCGTTCCGCCCCCCATCGTGGCCAACTAGCCCCCCTAGAAAAACGCCATCACCAGATCCAAACGTAAAAACCAAACACAAGAAATAAGAACAAAAATTAGGCGCTAAAAAACCGGAGGTGGTCCCAGGGCCTCCGGCTACTCACGGGCAAATCAACAAAAAAGTGGGGAACCAGGACGCGATCGCGCCCCCAGGACAGCTTTGAAATCGCTAGATCGCTGGGACTAGATCCTCAAGCCGATTGGCCGATCTACAGGGCACCCATATTCGCCAGACCGAGGATCGTCCCCAGACCGAGGATGTGGCCAAAGCTCGTGGTGGCCAGCAGCGCCGGGAAGCCCATGCCCCCAAACAGCGTCGGCGACGGCAGGGCAGGCCCTTCGCTCGGGTGCTTGATGCTGTACTTACCGATGGCGATCGCCAGGACGTTGCAGATAATCATCACCAGGGCCACCTTCGGGCTCCATTCCAGGGTGGCGGGCACCGTCGCCAGGGTTGAGAGGAGGGTCATAAACATCGCTTCAATTGATCCTAAGGTCTATAAAAAAATCCGCAGGGCCGTCCCCGCTAAGCTCCGCAAGCCAAGAGATGCTTGGAAATTAGTGCATATCTTGCCGGTAATTCCTGCAAAATTCCCCGGTTTTGTGCAAAAAGTTAATAATCCGCCGCCGCGATCGCCGGGATGTCGTTGCGCTTCTTCAGGTTTCTTTACGTTGACGGGGCCGTGGGGCGGAGTGCAGGTGCAAGGGCGGCCGGGGCGCGGCTGAGACGCGGATCAATATGCAACAATGGGCGGTCGGCAGTGGCGGCACGTCCCCAGGCCGCAGCGCCCCCCGCGATCGCGCCCCCGTGGTTCAAGGTCGCCCCTTCGCGTTTGCTCCCCTCGGTTTCGCATAGGTATTAACAGGTATTAGGCGTATGGTGGCCCTGCCCAAGGATTGGACCCCCGGTGCATGGAAAGCGTGGCTTGGCCAGCGGCCCGGACTGCGGCGGATTTTGACCATTGCCCTGATCTTTTGGGCGATCGCCCTCACCTTTGCCCTCCATCGCTACTGGACGTTCTACGCGTCCTATGACCAGGGCATTTTCAATCAGGTGTTTTGGAACAACCTCCACGGACGCTGGTTTGAAAGTTCCCTGTCGTCGTCCCTCTCTAGCGCCGTCAAGCAGGATGATCTGCCGCCGGAGGTGTTCTACCGCCGTTTGGGCCAGCATTTCACCCCTGCGCTCCTGTTTTGGGTGCCGATCTACGCCCTCCATGCCAAGGCGGTCACCCTCGTGTGGATCCAGGTTTCCGCGATCGCGGCGGCGGGCCTCGTGCTCTATGCCCTAGCGCGACAGCATTTGGGCAGTGGCCTGTCGGTCTGGATTGCGGGCAGCTACTACGCCGCCAACGCCGTCATCGGCCCCACCTTCTCCAACTTCCACGATTTGTGTCAGATTCCCCTGTACACCTTTTCCCTCCTGCTCGCCATGGAAAAGCGGAAGTGGGCGCTGTTTTGGCCCATTGCCCTCGCCATTTTGGCCGTGCGGGAAGATTCGGGATTTGTGCTCTTTGGCGTTGGGGTTTATATGGTCTTGAGCCGTCGTTTTCCGGCGGCGGGTTTGGGTGCTTGTACCCTAGGATTTCTCTATATTCTGGTCTGCACGAATATTTTCATGCCGATCTTTTCGCCCGATATTTCCAAGCGTTTTGCCATTGAACGCTTCGGTCAATATGTCGATGGTGATGAAGCTTCAACCCTAGATCTGCTCCGGGGTATGCTGACTCAGCCGTGGCTTTTAATTGGCGAATTGATTAATCCCCCCCTGCCAACGCTGAAGTATTTGTTGGGCCAATGGTTGCCCCTGGGGTTGATTCCTGCCCTCTCGCCCGCCGCCTGGGCGATCGCGGGATTCCCGTTGCTCAAAATCTTTTTGCAGCAGGGGGAGGCGGCCATGTCGATCAATATTCGCTACGCGATCGCGGTGGTGCCGGGGATGTTTTATGGGGCGATTTTGTGGTGGTCGAGCCATGGCAGCGCCCTGACGCCGCGCTTCAAACAATTCTGGAAAGTGTGCCTTGGCCTGTCCCTCTTTTTCTCGATTGTGTCGAGTCCCCATCGGGTTTTTTATTTTGCCATTCCCGATTCCATTGACCCGTGGGTGCATGTGTCGCTGCCGGAACAGTGGAGCCACTCGGGCCACGTTCGCCAGGTGACCGATCGCATTGAACCGGAGGCTAGCGTTGCCGCCACGACCTATATGGTGCCGCCCCTGTCGAGCCGCCGCGCGATCGTGCGGTTGCCCTGGCATGAGGTGCTCAAGGATGGGGGCGAGGTGGAGGCGGTGAATTATTTGCTGGCGGATACGTGGCATCTGCGGCGCTACCTGAAGGCATTCCGCAAGGAGTGGATCGAATTGGCGGAGTCGATGCCCCTCTTTGATCAATCCCTCACGGATGGCAGCTATGGGGTGGTGGCCCTCGAAGATGGGGTGGTGCTGTTCCAGCGGGGGGTGCCGTCGGATCCGGAGGTGCTGCCCCGTTGGATGGCCCTGCGGGAGGAGTTGATTCCCCTGATTCAAGCGGGTCAACCGGGGGGAAATTAGGATAAGGAAGGGTGCCCTTCTCTAATCTTCAACCCAACCGGAACGGAGTGAACAGCGACTATGGCCTATGGAGATTTTTCGTTGGCGGAAGTGCTGAGGCGGTTTGAGTTGTGCGATGAGTATGGGTATCTTTTCCCGGATTTGGAGCCCGTGGAACCGAGCCCGTGGCTATTGGAAACCCTGGCATTGGGTCGGGGGTTGGCGCTGCCCGGTGGCAGTGAAAAGGCGCGGTCTGAGTTTTTGATTGTGCCGATTTTGTTGGAGTTGGAGCGGACCTATGGAGGCCAGTTGGCGATCTATTCGGGGCGTAATTTTGAGGTGGATCGCGATCGCGGCCTGACGGGGGAATGTGATTTTTTATTGGGCAAAGGGGCGACAGCATTGGCGGTGCGATCGCCTATTTTTTGCCTTGTGGAGGCGAAGCGGGATGACGTGGAGGGGGGGATCGGGCAGTGCGCGGCTCAGATGGTGGGCGCGGCCCTGTTCAATGCGGCCCAGGGGGAACCGTCGGCCCAGATTTTTGGGTGCGTGACGACGGGGGAGGTCTGGCAGTTTTTGCGCCTGCGCGATCGCGTTCTGATGGTGGATCGCGATCGCTATTACCTCAATCCCCTCCGGGAGGTTTTGGGCTGTTTGACCGCGATCGTGGGCCAGCAATTGCAACCTTGAAATTGCCCTCGGGGGTAACCCTTCAGCCAAGGGGGCGCAAACCAGCGGGTACAATAGGCTGTCGTTATCCAGCCCTCAAAAACTCTCCCCCCGCCCATGGCTGTCCCTATCCTTGAAATCCAGAGCGTTTACGCGGGCTATGTCCAGGGCCTCGACATTCTCCAAGGGGCGTCCCTGACGGTGGCGGCGGGGGAGTTGGTGGCGGTCATTGGCCCCAACGGGGCGGGTAAATCGACGTTGATTAAGGCGGTGGCGGGGCTGCTGACGCCGAACCGGGGCGACATTTTGTTTCAGGGGGCGTCGATCGCGGGGCTCAAGGCCAATGAGATTGTGAAACGCGGCATTTGCTATGTGCCCCAGATCGCCAATGTTTTTAAGTCGCTCTCCGTCGCCGAAAACCTAGAAATGGGGGGCTACATCCTCGACGGTGCCCTCAAACAGCGCAAAGAGCGGATTTATACCATGTTTCCCCGGCTGGCGGAGCGGCGGCACCAGCGGGCGGGCACCCTCTCCGGGGGCGAGCGGCAGATGTTGGCGATGGGGAAGGCTTTGATGCTGGAGCCGAAGCTGCTGCTGCTGGATGAACCGTCGGCGGCCCTGTCGCCTTTGCTGGTGAATGATGTGTTTGCCCAGATCAAGGCGATTAATGGCACGGGTACGGCGATCGTCCTGGTGGAGCAAAATGCCCAAAAGGCCCTGGAGTTGTGCGATCGCGGCTGCGTTTTAGAGGCGGGGTGCGATCGCTTCACCGGGGCCGGTCGAGATTTATTAAGCGATCCCAAGGTGGCGGAACTGTACCTGGGGGCGGGCCATATTCCGCCGCAGGGCCAGTCCGCCTAAGCAACCTGATGAGTCCGGTGGGTCTAGGTTTTACCCCTAGCCGCGCCACGCCACCCGCAAGGTCGCCGGTTCCGCCAAACTCCCTTCGACGGTCAGGCCGCGATCGTTGGCCGCCAGGTGCCGCACGATGAAATAGATTGTTTCGATTTCCGCCGGTTGGCCCGTTTCCTCCGCCAGTTCCGCCAGCCCCAGGGGGGAGCCCGCCGCCTTCAGGGTTTCGAGCACCTGCTTCTGCAACTCCAGAATCGCCGCCGCCGCCTTCTTGCCCGCCTCAACCCCCGGCTGGTGGTAGGCATTGATGTTCACCAGGGACGCATAGAGGCCCACGGCCCGCTCATAGAGGGCAATCAACGCGCCGATCGTGCGCCCATCCACCCGCGCCACGGTCAGGGTAATGGACTCGCGATCGTTGTCATAGAGCGCCTTGCGGGTGCCCTGCAACAGCCCCGACAGGTAATCGCCCGAGGTGATGTCCCCCGCCTCCACGGCCACGGATTTGGTGGGGCCGCCATCCTCGAGCACTTCGATGAAGGTCACAAAAAAGTTATTGATGCCCTCGCGCAGTTGCTGCACATAGGCGTGCTGGTCCGTGCTGCCCTTGTTGCCATAGACGGCGATGCCCTGATAGACGCGATCGCCCGCCAGATCAAATTCCTTACCCAAGGACTCCATCACCAACTGCTGGAGATAGCGCGAGAACAGCAGCAGCCGATCCTTGTAGGGCAGCAGGACCATATCCTTTGCCCCCTTGCCGTTGCCCGCCCAATACCAGGCCAGGGCCAGCAGGGCCGCCGGATTGGTTTTTAGGTCCGCCACCCGCGTGGCCTCATCCATGGCCTTGGCCCCGTCGAGCATGGCGTGGATGTCGATGCCCTGGAGCGCCGCCGCCACCAGACCCACCGCCGACAGCTCCGACGTGCGGCCCCCCACCCAGTCGTACATGGGGAAGCGGGCGAGCCACTGCTCCGATACGGCCCGCTGATCGAGGGCGCTACCGGGGCTGGTGATGGCGATCGCGTTGGGGGCAAAGGGCACCGCCGCCGCCGCAAAGGCCGTTTGGATTTCCACCATGCCGTTGCGGGTTTCTGGGGTGCCGCCGGACTTGGAGATCACCAGCACCAGGGTCGTGGCGAGGCGATCGCGCAATGGCCCACAGCCGCCGTCGCGATCGAGCACCCGCGCAATGCCATCCGGATCCGTATTGTCAATAAAATGCACCCGCATCGGCGGCGAGTTCGGGGCCAGGGCCTCCGCCACAAACTGCGGCCCCAGGGCCGATCCGCCAATGCCAACTGAAAGCACATCCGTGTAGCGATCACCCGTCGGCGTTTTGATCTGGCTCCCATGGACCCGCGTGGCAAAATCCGCGATCGCCTTCACCCCCGATCGGATCTCCGCCGTCAACGCCGCCGTGGGGGCCAGCTCCGGATTGCGCAGCCAATAGTGGCCCACCATGCGCCCCTCGTCCGGATTCGCGATCGCCCCCCCTTCGAGGGCCGCCATCGCCGCAAACGCCTGGTCAAACCTCGGGGCCATCGCCTCCACAAACCCCGCATCAAAACGCATCCGGCTGATATCAAGGAACAGGGACAGCTCCCCGTTGTAATACAACCAATCCTGGTAGCGTTGCCACAGCGCCGTATTCGCGTTCATAGCCCTCGTGATGACCTTTGGGTAACTCAGATTGCACAGGCGGAATTTGCGAAAAATCCCTCAAAATCCGTGCTGGCGGCGCGGACTGCAACCCCAAGCCGCAGTTGGTGTGCAGTTTAACCCAACGGGGGGGGCGAGAGGCCACAGGTCCCGCGCTGTACCCGTAGGAGCAGCGTTCGAGGAACAGTCCCCCCAGGCCCGTCCCCCAAGGGGGCGATCGCAACGCCCCTAGAGCCGATCCGTAGCGTTTTGGGCACCCTCGACCTTGGGGGGTATAACCCCTCACCCCGATGACTCGGATAGACTGGAGCAAGACCTTCGGCCCTGGTTGCGCCGGTCCCGCCCCGCGATTCCCTTCACCCTTTGCCCCCACTGCCATGAGCGCCGGGAAAACTCCTCCCCCCCCGTCTCCGTCGCCCCCTGCGGGTCCGCCCGCCATCAGTTGTTGTCCCGTCTGCCAGTCGGAATATTCCGAGCGGGAAACGATGCACTGTTTCACCTGCGGCTGGTATTTGATGCCCCTGCCGTCGAACTTTACGGGGGCGGCGGCGGCGGTGCTGGCGTCCCGGGAGCAGGTGCGGCTGGCCTGGGCGCGGGAGGCGTGGTCCAAGACGCAGTTGACGACGCAGCTCAATCAGGTCCATGCCCAACTGAAGCGGGCGCGCCATGAGCGGGCGCAGATCCATTCCCAGTTGCAGCAGGTGTTGCGGGGCCAGCAGGAGGGGGGGCTGGAGCTGATGGCCCAAACGCTGTTGCAGGTGCTCGATGGGGTGAATCGCTTGCAGGATTTGGTGGAGGGGGGGGCGATCGCGGCGGATCCGGTGCCCGGTGGGGCCAGTGGGGGGGCTTCCCTGTCTCCGGCGGCGCTGTCGGCGATCGCGGTGCCCCCCGCCATTCCGTCCGGGAGTCCTCCGGTGACGGCATACCCTTCCCCCGCCCCGGCCCCCATCCCGGCTTCGGTGCCTCGGGGGGCGACGCCGAATAGTCCCTTCCCGCCGGATCCGGAGGAGGTGACGCTGCTGCAATTTGAACCGGTGGCGGCCAATGGGACGGTGCGGGGGGCGGACTCTGGCCCGCGATCGCCCCTGCCGAGCTTTTCCATGGCGGTGGATCGGGGAAAGGGGGCCTTGGCGGGGGCCTATCAGGCGCTAGAGCAGTTGCTCGCCCAGGGCCAGTGGCGGGAGGCGGACATTGCCACCACCCAGATCATGCTGGAGGTGGTGGGGCGCGAGAAGGCGAGCTGGCTGCGGGTGGAGGACATTGAAAATTTTCCGCCCCAGGATCTCAAGATGCTGGACGAGCTCTGGAGCCGCTATAGCAAGAATCGCTTTGGATTTAGTACCCAGAACCGCCTCTGGACGCAGATCGTGGCCCGGTCCACCAGTCCGGTGGAGGCGTGGTGTGAGTTTGGCGATGCCCTGGGTTGGCACGCGAATAAGTCGTTGACCTTTAGCCTGAAGGCTCCGGCGGGCCATTTGCCCTACTGTTCGTCCGTGGGGATTTGGTGGTGTTCGGGGCTGTTCCCCCGCGCGATCGCGGCGGCCACGGCCCAGTAGCGACGATCTGGTTGGGTGATGAATTGACCCATTTGCGGCGAATAATGCCGGTAGGATAGTCCCAGCCAAGGCCGAGGGCGGCGACTTGAGGGCTTTCATCAACCGGGGATTATGGTCGGATATCTAACGCTGCTGATGATTTTGACGGGCACCTATGCCCTGTTTGGCCTGGGGCTGAACCTGCAATGGGGGCTGACGGGGCTGATTAATTTCGGCCATGTGGCGTTCATGACGGTGGGGGCCTATGCGACGGTGCTGCTGAGTTCGGCGGGGGTGTCGTTGTGGGTGGCGGTGCCGGTGGGGGTGGGGTTGGCGGCACTGCTGGGGCTGCTGATTGGTGCTTCGACCCTGCGGCTGCGGGAGGATTATTTGGCGATCGTGACGATCGGGGCGTCGGAGGTGGTGCGCCTGGTGGCCCTCAATGAGGAGTGGCTGACGCGGGGGCCTCGGGGGGTCTATGGCTATCCGCTGCCGTTGAGTGAGGTTGGGTCGGGGCCGTGGTTTCCGCCGATCGCGATCGCGGTGTGGACGGGGATTTTTGGCCTGTCTTTGTGGCAGGGGGTGCGGTGGTTCCGGCGATCTCTGGCGGTGCGATCGCGCCATGGGGCCGCGGTGGCGGAGCTGGGGACCGATGGGCAACCGGTGCGGCGACGGCGGCCCGTGTCCGTGGGGCGGCTGGCGTTGGCGGTGGTGTCCGCGATCGCGGCGACGGGATTTTATGGGGTTGGGGTGGCGGCCCTGTGGGAAAACTCCTACCGGGCGCGGCTGCTGCTGCTGGTGTTTTTGACTTTGGCGGTGGTCTATTGGCAGCTCGAACGGCTGGCGCGATCGCCCTGGGGACGGGTCCTCAAGGCCATCCGCGAAGATGAGGAGGTGGCCAAGGCCCTCGGGAAAAATGCCTTCTGGTACAAGCTCCAATCCCTGATGCTCGGCGGCGCGATCGCGGGTTTAGCCGGAGCCTTTTTCGCGTGGCAGCAGAGTTTTATTAATCCCGATGTATTCGTGCCCCTGCTCACGTTCCAAGCCTGGATCGTCGTCGTCGTGGGCGGCGCGGGCAACAACGCGGGTACCATCCTCGGGGCCGTGATCTATTGGGCCTATACCGCCCTCACCCGCTTTGCCCTGCCCTATCTGATGCCGATGACGGACGATCGCGAGGGGGCTTTTCGGGTCATGACCATCGGCCTAATTTTGATCGTGCTGATGATGACTCGTCCCCAGGGCATTCTTGGCTCGAAGGATGAGCTCTCCCTCGGGCGCTAGGGGGCGATCGCGTCTGGAGTCCAAATTTCCAGATGCCCACCGCGATTGACCAGAATTAATTCACGCCCACCCGGAGCCAGCGTAAAGGCCGTATGGGGTCCGTTGATCCGTTGCACTACGGTCCTAGAGGTCAGATCCAAGATCTGAAGACCGCCCGTTTTCAAAAGCGCAATGAGGTGATTTGTTCCCGCAAAACTGACCTGCTTGATTGGCCCCAAAAGCGGCAAGTCATTCAGGCAAGTGCGATTGGCAAGATTCAGGATTGAGAGTTGTGCCGGTCCTGCTACCGCAAGTTGCTGACCGTTACTAGACAGGGAAATTGCGGTATTGATTTCATAGCCCTGCAACGACCGAACCAATTTGCCGTCATTCAAGCGCCGCAGCCGCAGGGGCATTTCTGCACCGGCGCACCAAATTTGTTTATCCCGCTGATGGAGTGCCAAACTTGCGGGCACCGCCCCATGGCCCGCCACCTGATACTTCAAGTTGCCAGAACGAATCTCCCAACAGCGGATAAGGCGATCATCGCACCCCGCAACTAACAGCTCTCCAGAGGGATCGAACAGGAGCGATCTCGCCTCTATGCCGGGACTTAGCAGACGACGAATTAGCTTCCCTTTTTTGAGATCGATCAACAGGATAGAAGTGGTCTGCGGATGGGCGATCGCAAGGGTTCGTTCGTTCGGACTCAAGGCGGTACAGGTCACCTTAGAGGCACCAAAAGTTTGCCGCCAAATCAATCGACCCGCCGCCTTGTCAAGAACTAAAATGGTGCCCCGTTGGCTAATGACTACCACTTGCCTAGTGTGCGAAAGGCCATGGACTCCAGCAATGGGCTCCGAGATCGCCAGCCAGCGCACCTGAAATTTCCACGGCAGTTTTGAGGGGTCAGGGGATTTAGAGGGCGGCGGTGGCGGTGGCTGGACCGGTTGCCAGCGATCGCGCGCCGCCCGCTGATGACGCTGAAAACGATCGCGCAATTCCTGAATTTTCAGAAAATCCTGCTTCGCGCGATACTCAAACCCTAATTGCACCAACGCTTCATAGCGCAATTCATAGGCCGCTAAATAGTCGCGATCGCATGCGATCGCATCAGCCAAATATTGTGTCGCCGCCGTATATTGCCCCCGTTGAAAACAATCTAAACCATAGCTAAGCCACATCTCGGCAGGGGAGCTGTCGTGCCTGTGGGTCGTCACCTGAACTTTGGGGCTAGGGGGAGGCGACTGCGGACGGTTCGGCGGGGGCGGCGAAGCCGTAGCCCTCTTGGCCGTTGCGCCAGGGTTGGGGGCTGATCCCTTCGCGTCCTTTAAGTAAGCATAGGCTTGGTTGATGGCCGCCAGCTTTGCCGTTGCCATGGCCTGAAGCTCCGGATCCTCCGCGAATCGATCCGGATGCCAAACCTTGGCAAGGCGACGGTAGGCCAGCTTGATCTCTGCCGGAGAGGCGGAAGGCGGCACATCCATAATTCGGCAACTTTCCTCATAATCCATGGATTCCAGATCCCACTGTCCGATGGCCGTTCAACTTCTTTTATGTTAGTTGATTCCCTGAAGCCCAACGGTCTGACCAGTTGCCCTAAGGGACGGGGGTTAACCTAGCAACAGGGGCAGTCTGGAAACTCAAGGATCTAGGGAGAGGACGAAACCTCGGATTCTTGGGATGGCGGGCTCGATTCCGTTTCAAATTCCGCGTCATGGATCTCATCCACCGGCGCGAGGGGCAATTCCTTCACCGTCGCCGGTTCCGCCCCAGCGGGCAGTTGTTTCTTTTGCTCTAGCTCGAACCGCAGCCGCGATAATTCCGCCTCTAGTGCTTCGATTTGCTGGTCTCGTTTTTTCAGTTCCCGAGCATTTTTGAAGCGATTGAAGAGGTTTTGGACGCCGCCCCACAGGCCAATTAACCAGGACAAAATTGCCCCAAAGCCGAGGGAAAAGAGCAGTTGCACCGAGAGGGGCGCTTCGATCTCTAGGCCCGGAAACAGTTCGATCGCCACGGGGGCTGAATTGCGAATACTGAAGAGGCCGAAGGCAAGGCACAGCAGAAAGACAAAAATGAAGCTGAGTTGACGCATGGCTCAAGGGCAAGGTTGACGATCGCTCTGGAGCCGGCTGCCCAAAGCGCCCATGCCGATTGTGCCACGCCCTTTGGGTCCGTGGGGTTGGCGATCGCGCGATCGCGTTCCTGGGGGTGGCGCGCTACCCTGAAAGCAAATTGGTTTTGATCTGGCCCCATGTGCGGGCTGAGCATGTCCCATGGCCCCCTGGAATCCCTGTCGATTGTTCAAAACCCTGCTGTATTTCGGCACGTTGCCGGTGCTAGATGGCAATGGTTGGATGGCAAAATTAATGGGCGCGCAAAGCCCAAACCCTGTGACCGATGGAATCGATGCCATGACGGAAGCGATTGTAGTGGTGACACCGCCCCCCGCTGAGGCCCTGGGGGATGCGCTGGTGGCGGCCCTGGGCGATCGCGGCTGGCCGGTGCGGCGGACGGCGACGCTGCCCCTGGAGGGGTCGATCCTGGCGGGGGCGACGGCGGTGATTGTGGGGGTTCCCGTGGGGGGCGAGTTTCGCTCTGATCGCGGTGTGGAGCGGCTGATTGACCAGATTAGCCAGGGGACAACCGGTGCGGTGGGGCGCTTTGGCGGGCTGACCCTGTTTGATTTTCGGCAGGCGGATCCGGCGGCGGCGGGCGCGATCGCGCGGGTGTGGGGGGCCGTGGACGATGTGGTGATGGGCGGCGTCAGCGATAGCCAATTGCAGTTGGGCACGGGGGCGGCGCTGTTTTCCGGTACGGTCTCGACGGCCAATAATGGCGGGTTCGTGTCGGTGCGCACGCGCAATTTTGAAACGCCCCTGGATCTGACGGGCTACCAGGGCCTTGAACTGCGGCTGCGGGGGGACGGCCAGCGCTACAAATTCATCGCGCGATCGCAGGCCCAGTGGGACGGCATGGGCTACAGCCAGTCCTTCGATACTGTGTTTAATACCTGGATGACCGTGCGGCTGCCCTTCCGGGATTTTGTGCCGGTGTTCCGGGCGCGGACCGTGACCGATGCGCCGCCGCTGGAGGTGGCGGCCCTGCGATCGTTCCAACTGATGCTGAGCAAGTTTGAATATGACGGCGGCCTCAATCCCCGCTTTCAGCCGGGGACTTTTTCCCTGGAGCTAGAGACGATCCGGGCCTATGGCGGACCGCCCCGGCGGCCGTTGGTGATCCTGGTGGGCGATCGCCCCGAAACGGCGGACTATCTGCGCTCCAGCGGCCTGCCCCATGCGATCGTGGCGACTCCGACGGCCCTGACCCCGGCGGCCCTGGCTACGACGGTGCAGGCTTGCCTCGCCGCGATCGCCCAGGGAACCCCCCAGGTCTCGCAGCCAGTGCCCTAGGCGAAATGGGGCATGGCGTAGGCGGAAATGGAGGGGCCGCCGCGACCGGTGGAACGGGCCGTTTCCATCGCCAGGGTGCCCGATTGGTGCGCCAGGGTGGCTAAGCCCAGATGGATCGGCAAAATGATCTGAAATTCTGTGCCCCCCTCGGGTCGCCGCCCGTGGGATAAAAGCCCCTGGTGCTTACCCACGACGATATTGCGCGCGATCGCCAACCCCAGGCCGCTGCCCTTGCCCACCGGCTTCGTGGTGAAAAAGGGATCAAAAATGCGATGCTCCGTCGCCCCATCAATGCCGATGCCATCATCCGCAATCACAATGGCCACCTGATTCCCATTCACCACACGGGTCTTGATCTCAATGGTTCCGAGGGGTTCCGCCGCCCCCGCCCGCCGCGAGCGCCCCACCGCCGCGCGATCGCGCTCCAGGATCGCATCCACCGCATTATTCAGCAGATGCACCACCACCTGATTCACCTCCCGGGGATTGCACTCCACCTTCGGCAGCGGCCCATACTCC
Organism: Cyanobacteriota bacterium; assembly: GCA_022402445.1. Lineage (GTDB taxonomy): Bacteria > Cyanobacteriota > Cyanobacteriia > CACIAM-69d > CACIAM-69d > MS008. The sequence continues at coordinate 302,985 of JAKRSF010000010.1, forward strand.
GTCACCAGGGCAATGCGCCCCGGCCCCAGGCGACTTTCCAAACTCGCCGCAAAAATCCGCAGCGTACTTTGCAGATCCGAATTCAGGCAGGCCAGCTTGTAATGGGCCTCATCTAGGCGTGAAAAGGAGCGCAGATCCTTGACCGTATCGCGGATCCGTTCCGCGCCGCTGCGCATGGACCCCAGCGCCTTGGGCAAATCATCCTCAAAAAAATCCAGCTCCAGATCCGCCACGAGGGCGGCCGCCTGCTGGGGGTTGCGCTCAATGGCCCGGGCCGTCCGCAGCAGGGCGCTCACCCCCTCCTCCAAGTGATATAAATTGCCGTGGATAAAGCTGATGGGATTATTAATTTCATGGGCGATACCCGCCGCTAAACTGCCCAGGCCCAACATCTTTTCCTGGTGGATTAATTGAATTTGGGTCTGCTGGAGCTGGTGCAGGGCTGCCTCGGCCTTGTCCTTGGCCTTGAGGTATTTTTCCTGGGTAATGAACAGGGTTTTGTAGTAGGTGTTGGTGCTAAAGAGCACAAAGAGTGCCCCAAAGAAAAAGATCAGCCCCGTCAGGAAGGCGATCGCCTGGTAGAGCGCCTCCCAAATCCCCACGGCCGCCAGGGAGTAGCCCCCCAGAAAGAAGATCATGAGGCCGTAGAGGATTTGCCATTCCCGCAAGCCCTCGCGCCCCGACAGCAGCCGCAGCACCGTGCGGGTCTTGAGGATGGCGAGGCCCATGATGCCCATGCCACCGGAGATGAGTGCCAGGATGGAGAGTTGGAGAGGGCTAGAGGGCAGGGAGCTAAGGTCCATAGGGTCTGTTTGATCGGTCCCGAGCGGCGGCGGTTGACGGGGCGGCACCCTGGCGATCGCGACGTGGAACCCTTGGGCCATGGCGATCGCCGTGGGATCAGTCTATCCCACAGCTATTTTGAGACTGGGAAATCAAACAGAAAGTCAGACATGGACCGGTACGATAGGACGCGATCGCCTGCAATTGTTGCGATTTGGCACCCTAATTGGATTGAAATAAATCTCAAGAACTCCTAAAAAAACTCAACAATTCCAAGGGGATTTTTGGCAATTGACCCTACGTTCAGGGGCGTCTGAATGGGGATGCTAGGGGCGGCGGGTGCAGAGGCGAAAGTAGAGGGATTTGATCACTTCCTTGGGCATAAACGTTAGGTAGGTCAGGGGATTGATCGTGACGATGATGTTGCGAATATCCCGCTTGGCGAGGGCCACAATGGCCTTGGCGGTGAGGGTGGCATCCATCACGCCGATGGGGTTGAGGTTGCTTTTGAAGGGGCCAAGGATGAGTTTACGGATGGTGCAGGGGGCATCGAGCCGCCGCAGGGTGACGATATCCCCGATGGTGCGCTTGCTGAGTTCGTAGAGGGGGCTGAAGGCGGGCTGCACTTCCGCTTCGGAGGTGTTGACCCAGACTTCCTTGAGGGCGCGGTGTTCGGAGTCGGTGACGGTTTCGAGGAAGGTTTCCAGGAAGCGCCAGCTCGAAAAGGCGTTGACTTCGTAGGCTTGGGCGATCGCGGCGGGGCTGCGGGCTCCGGGGTCGTTGGTGCCGTGGTTGAGGATCAGGATGTCTACCTTGGCGAGGCGATCGCGCAGGGCCGCCTCATTGCCCGGTTGCCACTGCCAGACGGGGATCGTGTCGCCGAAGGGGTGATCGGCGCGGGTGGTCAGGGCGATGGGTTTTGCGCCAGCGGCCAGCAGTTGGCGGATCAGGGCTTGGCCGAGGGTGCCGGAGGCTCCGGTGATGGCGATTTTTTTGCCCTGGAGGGAGAGGGCGGTGCCGAGGAGTTTGTCCACGAGGGTGAGGGTGCCGCAAAAGTAGGCGTTGCCGGAATCGAAGTGGTGCCGCCAATGGTAGGTGCGGTTGACGCTCCAGATCGATGGCGGCGCGGTGAGGGGGCCGGGTTCGTGGGTCAGGTCGGTCCACATCAGGGCTCCACGCGATCGCGCGATCGCCGCCCCCACAAAGCTAAGGGCATAGAGGCTCCCGGCCCACAGGCCCCAGGTCTGGCCCCAACCGTAGGCCGCCGCCGCCCCCATGGCGATCGCCCCGCCGATGGCCGCCATGAACAGCCCCTCCGGCACATCGTTATAAAGCTGGGCCTGGGCGAAGGTTTCAAAACTGGTGATCGATAAATCCCGCCGGAAGGCCCGGTGGTGCAGGTTATGCCAGCGCTGGAGCGGCTGCCACTGGTGACCCGCCACGTGATAGCAATCCCGGACCACCTCCGCGATCGCGATCGACCCAATCCCCAGGAGCGGTTGGAGCCACAGGCTAGCGCTCATAAACCTTTAAGTCCATCCGAAATGATCTGAAACAGGCCCACCGCCACCCCCCTGACCTGCGATGCCCAGGCGGCCCAGGGGCGATCGCGCCCGTCACCGCAGCCGCCGCTGGTGGGGAGGTGTGGAATTGTGGCTAATCATGGCTAATTGTAAATCAACCATTAACAACCATTAAATTAACCGTGCAGCTTCTTGGCGCGCCGCCCTAACCCAGGATCACCAAATCCCGCAGGCGCGCCCCCAGGGTGCAGGTCCAGTAGCAGGCGAAGAGGTCGGGCTTTTGGACCCCGTGGCTCGCGAGGGCGGGGCGGGCGGGGAAGGGATAGAGGCGATCGACCACCATCCGACCGCGCCCATCCAGGCTGAATTGCAATAGGTACACGCTGGGCGGTGCATCGAGGGCTTGGAGCAGTTGCAGGCCGGTGCGGTAGGCGGGTTGACGTTCCGCATCGCTCAGGTGCCACGGCTGGGCAAAGCCGTTGCGCTGCCCATCGAAGGCGATCGCCTCCCCGTAGAGCGGCCCCTTGGCGGTGAGGGCGATGGGCAGCCACCAGAATCCATCCCCAGTCGCCACATCAAGGGTGTCCTCGACCCAGGTGCGGAATTGGGCGCGATCGCGGCATTTCGTCAGCACCTCCCCCAGGGCCGGATCCAGCAACGTCGGCGGCACATTGAGCGACAGGGGCAACACCGTCACCGCATTGCGATCGGGCGGCAGGGGCGACTGGGCATCGGCCACGGGCACCACCCGCACCGGAAAACCCGACACCGTTGCGATCGCATCAATGGCCAACGCAAGGCTGCGATCGCCCCAGTGCCAGTCCACCTGATCCGGGCGCTTCTGGTCCGGCGGCACCGGCTCCGCATCCACGGCCAACCAAATTTCACTCACGGCCAACCCTGCGCCCCCTCGGGCTCCACCTCAATATCATTCACCGCATTCAGGGTGGGGCATTCACGGAGTCCTTCACCGAGGACGCCCCGCCCCCTACGCCTTACCAAAGGAGGGCATCTGTAGCCCCGCGCCGCCGCCCGCCGCCGATTCCGCAAAATCCGGCAGATCCAGCGCCCCCGGTTGACGGCTATTGACCGCGAGGCGATAGCTCACGCTCTGCAATTCCGCCTGGAGGTTGCGGTTTTCCTGCTGGAGACGGGCCACCTTGTCGCGCACTGCCTCCATCCGCTCCTCGAATTTTTGGCGATACACGTTGGGCAAATCCTGGATCACCTGCTCCAACATGCGGCTGCGATCGCCCAATTCCTGCACCGACTGGCGCAATTGATAAATTTCATTGTCCCGCTCCCCAAGCTGCCCCTGGTAGAACGCCACCTGCTGTTCCACCTCATGGAGTTGGTCCCGCAGGGCCTGCATTTCCACCTGGTGCTTTTCCGACACCTGCGGATCCGGCACGAGGCCCGCATTGCCCTTCACCAGGCGAAATAGTTCCTGGGACAACTGCTGCACAAGCTGGTCGCGCATTTTGAGTTCTTCGCGCAGCCGCATGACCTCGGCCTGCATCCCCTGGGGGCTCGTAAATTCAGCTTGGTTCACGGTGACCTATCGCCTTCAAACGACTAGCCTCTAGATTAACCGCTAACCTTGGGTTTTTCGAGCCGCGATCGCGCCCTGGAAGCCATCGGTAGCAATCGAGTGGCAATCTGCCGTTGGCAATCCTGTCGCTAATTTGCGCCGTGGAGCTTTTTGTCCACCGCTGGCGCTTTACAGTTTGAGGGGGAGCAAGTTTAACCTTCACAACCTCCAAAACCCTTAGAACCTTTGAATACCTAGGAGAAAAATTCCTGTGTTGCCTCGGGAAGATCTGCTGAAACGGTCGGAAAATCGAGAATTGGCGGCGCGGCTGGTGGATCTGGCGGAGCAGGCCCTCAAAACCTGGGAACCGGCCCTGAGCCATTTTCTGTCGCCGCCGGAGCAGTTCGAGGCCCAGCGGCTGTTTCAGGGGCTGGCGGATGTGGCGGTGGTGACGGGGGGCGGCTATCCCCAAGCGGAGCGGCGGCGGGTGGGGTTCAACCGCAGTGAGCTGGGCCTGCTGCCGGAGCAAATCGAGGTGGCGGCGCTGGATATTGCGGGGAATTTCCTGTTTGATTCGGCCACCCATCGGGATTTTTTGGGGGCGATTCTGGGGACGGGCATCACGCGCGACAAGGTGGGCGACATTGTGGTGCTGGGGGAACGGGGGGCGCAGGTGCTGATCGTGCCGGAACTGGCGGAATTTCTCGGTGCGACGCTGGTGCAGGTGCGATCGGTGCCGGTGAAGGTGTCGCCGATCGCGTTGACGGACCTCAAGGTGCGGCCCCCCCAACGGAAGGAGTTGACCACGGTGGAGGCGTCGATGCGGTTGGACGCGATCGCGTCGGCGGGGTTTGGCATGTCCCGCAGCAAGATGGCGGATCTGATCGGGTCGGGGGACGTGCGGGTGAACTGGAAAACCATCACCACCGCGAGCCACGCCCTGCAATCGGGGGATTTGGTGGCGGTCAGCGGCAAGGGACGGCTAGAAATTGGCGAGGTGGCGGTGACCAAAAAGGAGCGCTATCGCATCCAACTGACGCGCCTGATCTAGCCCTTGGGCATTGTCCAAGCCAGCGCAGCCCACTGCTCACCCCTGATGGGAATGGCTGAATGGTCCACGGGGCTTGGATCTGGCCCTTGAGCGGATCCCCCGGCGTGAGGTGCCATGCCCACGGGCGGGTCGAGGTGCCCTTGGGACTGAACGGTCCAACCATGGCTATGATCGGGGGCGGGGTTGCAGTCCCATCCCCATCCATCCCTATCCCCCGCAAACGCCTGTGAATGTCGGAGAATTTTTTGACAAGGGTGGCGTCGCCATGTGGCCGCTGCTGGTGCTGTCGGTCCTGTCCGTCGGGACGATCGTAGAACGGGTCGGCTTTTGGGCGCGGATCCTGCTCAATGAACGGGCGGTGGTCGATCGCATCCTTGAAGCGGCCCGGTCGGATTGGGCGGCGGCGGCGATCGCGGCCCGCAAGGCCAAGGATCAGCCCATGGGCCGGTTTTTGGCGGCTCCCCTGAAATTAGATCGCCCGGATCCGGATCTGTTTCGCCTCGCCCTCGAAGCGGCGGCCGATGAGGAATTGGCGGCCATGCGCAAGGGGGAAAAAATCCTCGAAGCGGCGATCGCCCTGTCCCCCCTGCTGGGTCTGTTGGGGACGGTGTTGGGCCTGATCAATTCCCTCGGCTCGATCCGCATTGGCGATCTGGGCACCGATGCCACCAGCGGCGCAACCCTGGGGATTGGGGAAGCGTTGATCAGTACCGCCACGGGCCTGGTGGTGGCGATCGCCAGCTTGGCCTTTTATCGCCTGTTCCAGGGGATGCTGTTCAGCCAAGCGAAACTCTTTCGGCGGGCGGGCAATGAATTGGAACTGATCTACCGCCAAGCCTGGGGACGGCCCGACGGTGCCCCCGCCCCCAAGGGCCACGGCCACGATGACGATGATGAGGATGCCCAGGACGGCCCCGACCGATGAAACTTCACCTCGATCGCGCCGGTGATGATGAGGTTCGCATTGAAATCGTGCCCCTCATTGATGTCATCTTTTGCATTCTGACCTTCTTTATCCTCGCCGCCGTCACCTTCACCCGCCAGCAGGCGATCGAGGTGGATCTGCCCGCCTCCAGCACCGCCCGCCCCCAAATGCGCCAGTTGGCGATCGTGGTCATTAACCCTTCGCGGCAACTGTTGGTGGAGGGGCAGCCGGTGACGGAGGCGGAACTGGTGGCCTATATCCAACGCTTTGTGCAGGAGCAGCCCGAGGGGCGAGTGGCGCTCTATGGCTCGAATCTGGCGTTCTATAGCGATGTGCTCGGGGTGCTGGATCTGCTGCGGGAGGTGGCGGGCGATCGCGTGGTGCTGGCGACCCGACCGCCGGACGATCAACCGCTGGGGGAGTTGGATAATTTCAATCCCTTTGGGGGGGGGCTCGATCGCCCGAGCGCTCCAGCGACGCCGCCCCTGCCGGAACAGCCGACGACGCCCCTGGTTCCCGGCGCGCCCCAGCCCGGAATGCCCCAGGATGGCGGTGATTTGGGACCCTTTCCCGGTGGCGGCGATCGCGGCCTAGACAGCCCACCGATTCCCCCCACCCCCATTCCCTGATGCCCTTCGGCCCTCCGCTGCGAGCGTTATCATGGTTCAGAAATTGCCCCCCGGACCCATGCGCGATCGCCCCGACCTCCCCGGCCCCGCCAAGCCCCCCCGCAAGGACACCCTCTTTGCCCAATACCTCGCCCCATTGGCGCGGCTGATTTTGGATGATCGCCCGGTGCGCGATCTGGCGGAACGCATTGACTGGGACGCGGCCCGCCGCACCCACGAAAATCCCCAAACGGTCTACCCGGACTATTACCTGGCGGAAAATTTCCACGGCATTGAGGGCGGCTATCTCACCATTACGGCGGCGGCCACCTATGACGCCATTACGCAATATGCCCTGCCGCCCCACGAGGATTGGGTGCGCGATGGGCTGCTGCGGGCGGTGGGGGGCGAGCCGCGCCGGATTTTAGATTTGGGCTGCGGCACCGGATCGATGGCCCTGGCGCTCCAGCGGCGGTTCCCCCAGGCGGCGGTGGTGGGGCTGGATCTGTCGCCCCATATGCTGGCGGTGGCGGCGGATAAGGCCGATCGCGCGGGGCTGGCGATTGATTGGGTCCATGCCCAGGCGGAGGCGACGGGATTTCCGGCAGGGCGCTTTGATTTGATTTCCGTGGCGCTGCTGTTCCATGAAACGCCCCCGGCGATCGCGAAGGCCATTTTGCGCGAGGCGTTCCGGCTGCTGGTGCCCGGTGGTCAGATTGTGATCTTGGATGGGGCGCAACTGGTGCTGCGGCAGTTTTCGGCGCTCCAGCACATTTTCGAGGAGCCCTATATGGATGCCTATGCGCGCGGCAATTTGGATGCGTGGCTGGGGGCGGCGGGCTTTGAGGCGGTCCACAGTGATTTGCACTGGGGCATCCATCAGGTGTCGCGGGCGATGAAGCCGCACCCGGTGGCCGAAGGGCTGGGCGATCGCGCGGAGGGGTTTGGCTTTGCGCGGCCTCTGGCGACGCCGGCCTTGGGTTAAGGCTTGGTTCGGTTCCGGGGAAAGACTCGTTTAAAATGGGGGGCAATTTTTTAGGCCGATGGCCGCCGCGATCGCCCCCTTGCCGTTGCTGCCCGCATCCTATGACCCTAAAAGCCGTCTTTTTCGATTTCAACGGCACGATCATCAATGATGAGGCCATCCACCGGGAGTTGCTCCAGGGGGTGCTCGTCAGCGAAAATTTGCGGCCTGATATTGAAGAATTTCGCGAAATTTGCCTCGGGCGGCGCGATCGCGACTGCCTGCGGGAGGTCCTGGCCCGTCGGGGGCGCGTGGCGGATGAAGTGACGCTGGATCGCCTGGTGGCCCAAAAGTCCGCCGCCTATCTCCACTGGCTCGAGACCCAGCCCAAGGTGCCCATCTATCCCGGCGTCGAGGATTTGATGTATCGCCTCACGGCGGATCATGTGCCCATCGCGATCGTCACCGGTGCGCCGCGCCAGGAGGTGGAGCGCGTCCTCCGCCGCACGAAGCTGGGCGATCGCGTGCGGTTCATCGTCAGCGGCGAGGATGTGGCCCAGGGCAAACCCAGCCCAGAGGGCTACCAGCGGGCGATCGCCACCATGGCCACCGTCACGGGGGACGCCACCCTCACCGCCGCCAACTGCGCCGCGATCGAAGATACCTACCCCGGCCTCACCGCCGCCAAAGCCGCTGGCCTCGTGGCGATCGGCGTCGCCAACAGCCACCCCTTCCAGATGATGCAGCGCCACGCCAACTGGGCCGTTGATTTTCTGCACCAGCTCGAAGTTGAACGGCTGAGATTTTATTTCGAGGGGCGCGAACGGGAAAATGATGCTACTATAGATGTCGCTTAAACGGCGGACCGGGGAATTAGCTCAGTTGGTAGAGCGCTGCAATCGCACTGCAGAGGTCAGGAGTTCGAATCTCCTATTCTCCATTTTCAATCCATAGCCCGCGCGATCGCGCGACACCCCCATACGGCCCTAGGAACTCCCCAGGCGATGGACCTCATCCGGGGGACCAAATCGGGGCGGCCCCGCGATCGCCCCCACCCCATCCCCAACTCACCAGGGGGAAGTGACCTCAATCACAGCCCCCCTAAATTCCCTTCAGACCCCCCACAAGTTCACCCCAAATTCCCCTCAAAGACGCCCTGCAAAACGCAAAATTTAAATCTTGAAACCCTTGCGTACAAAGGAATTCGGCCAGGTTTACGCAAGCTTCAAATATGAACAAGCAATCTTCAACGACCCTTCACCTATTCCCCCTAGGCATCCTGATAGCCTGAGTACAGAAAGCTTGGAACGGGATTGCCCCACCAACCAGCCCACCGAACTCAGCACGTTAAGCACCATGAACACCTCCATCGTTTCCAAATTAACCGCCGCCGCCCTGAGCCTAGGGGCCATCACCCTCCTCGCCCCCAGCGCCATGGCCGGTTCCCTGGTCCCCACCAAAGAAGGGGAAGTGAACGTGGGCCTTGGCCTCGTGGATCCGGCCCAGGCGGTCTCCCTCAACGGCTTCTCGATCACCAGCCTCAGCAGCGCTGATCTAGGCCGCTCGGACAACATCACCCGCAGCCGCCTGTTCGTGGATGAAACCAGCACGGCCAACTACTACTCCGAAGGCTACCAATTTGACGCCAAGGACGTGGGCACCAACGGCCAAGGGCTGTGGTTCCGCGCCTCTGACCCGGAAGAAAAGGGCCAGCTAGAAACGGGCCTATTCAAGGTGGACTTCGCGCAGGCGGTGGCATCCCTGACGGTGGACTTCTTTGATGTGGAATTCTCCGGTAAGACTGGAATCCTGTCCTACGTGCGGGGTGACGGCACGGTGGTCAACGCCAACGACATGATCGGCTGGCGCGAGATCCAGTACGATGCGCGCGGTGCTTCCGTTGACGGTCAGCTCCACCAACGTATCTACAGCGACGTGAAGTCCATCATCCTGAAGATCGGTGATGATGTGCAGACCATGGGCGCGAATGGCAAGGAACTGAGCGGCGACGGGGTACTGTTCCGCCTGACGGCCCAGGGGATGCCTTCGGCGGATGTGCCGGAACCGGGGATGGTTCTGGGTCTGTCGGGTCTGGCCTTTGCGGCGATGCTCAAGGGTGGCAAGAAGCGCGCCATCTAGGATGACTGGGGGATTGGGGTTGCGCCGCTGGGTTCGCCCGGACGGCATGGCACCTCAATCCCGCGCTGGGGTCTTCGGCGATGCCTCCTGATGGGCGGCTAGTCCGAGACCCTGCGGCCACCGCACGGTTTGCTCGCCTCTGGAGTGGTGCCCTGGAGGTGGGGCGGGTGGCAAGTCCCTAAGCTTTTTCATGTGAGTTTGATTGGCGGGTCGCTTTGGCGGCTCGCTTTTTTGTGGGGATTGCGCGGCGGCGGGGAATCTGGCGGCGCAGCGGATATCCTTGGAGCGCTCTTTGGCCTATCGGGCACCGTCACCGCTGGAGGGTTTAAGGTGGCCTATACTGCCCTGACCAAAAGCCGCCGCAAGCGCAACGAACTGCCCGCTGATTACGAAAATCCCTTTGGTTTGTTCTAGGAGTCGCGCCCCGACAATTCCCCCGATCGCGGCGATCGCCACGGAAATTGGGCAGATTGAGCGCCTAAAATGACACCATACTGTTGAAGCCATCGGTGCAACTGCCCTGTGGGCTGATGGCCGCCGCCGCCCCCTCCCCCTCCCAGACCCCATGGTCGCCCCCGATCCATCCCCTGCATCTCCGCCCATCCGGCGACGCCAGGGCCTTTTGCTTGGCATTGTGATTGCAGGCGGCATTGCCATGTTGCTGGCGTTGCTGTTTGCGATCGCTACCTTCTTCCTATTCCAGGGGCTCAATGACCTGGAAGCCTCGATCATCCGGCAAGATACCCGCCGCGCCCTCGACGCGATCGCGGCGGAACGGAACCAAGTGCGGGCCAATGTGTGCGACTACGCCCGCTGGGATTCGCCCTATGACTACATGGTCAATGGACGACCGGGCAGCGGCAACCATGAATTTGAACGCAGCAGCCTCGTCCTCGCCACCCAGAAAAACCTGGACCTCAACGTCCTCGCCGTCCTCACCCCCAACGGCACCTACTATTACGGCCAGCAGCGCACCGCCACGGGCGATCGCCTCGAACCCCTGGCCCCTAGCCTAGAGCGCTACCTCACCGCATGGCCCCAGCGCCAGCAACCCCTACGGCCCGACAGCGAAGCCGCCGGTTGGCTCCAGACCGAACGCGGCCCCATGCTCCTTGGCCTCTGCGCCATCACCACCCGCAATGTCGATGCACCCCCGCGCGGTGTCCTCGTGATGGGCCGATATGTGAACCAAGCCCGCCTCGCCGCCATTGAACGGCAACTGCGTGTTTCCGTCTCCCTGATTCCCCTCAATCCCGCCCAGGCGTTGCCCCCCGCCGTCCAGGTCATCCGCGATCGCCTGCGCAGCCAGCCCAGCTATGGCAACTCCGCCATCCCCGATCGCGCGATCATCATCATCCCCGACGGGAGCGATCGCCTCACCAGCTACATCCGCCAGGATGACCTCAACGGCAACCCCCTCGCCCTGATCCAAGTCGCCACCGGGCGATCGCTCCACCGGGAAGGCATCCTCGCCAGCCGCACCTTCGGCTGGGTGTTGCTCATGGCCGGGAGCCTGTTTGGGGGCGTCAGTTGGTGGCTATTGCAGCGGTTCTGGGCCGAGAGCGAACGGCGCGCCCGCACCGAAGAAGCCCTCGCCCGCGAAAGCGCCCTGCGGGAAACCAATGCGCGCTACCGGGAAAAGGCCATTGAACTCGAACAGGCCCTCGATGACCTGCGCCAGACCCAGGGGCAGCTCATCCACACGGAAAAAATGTCCGCCCTCGGGCGACTGGTGGCCGGGGTGGCCCATGAAATCAATAACCCCGCCTCCTTCATCATGGGGAATCTCGCCTACCTCCAAGAGTCCTGGCTCCAGGCGATCGCCTACCTCCAGCGGGCCGCCGCTGAATCTCCCCCCTTTGCGGAAACCCTGCGGCATTGGGACGACGAGCTAGGCTTCGAGGACGCGATCGCCGAGGTCGAAGAAGCTTTTCAGTCTGCCCAGAACGGCACCAACCGCATCCGCAACATCGTCCTGTCCCTGCGCACCTTCGCCCACCTCGATCGCGAGCCGCGCCAGTCCGTCCCCCTCGACCAGGGGCTCGACAGCGCCCTCGACCTCCTCCAGCACCGCACCAGTGTCCAGGGCGATCGCCCCGCCGTGCGCATCGTCCGCCACTACGACCCCATCCCCCCCGTCCCCTGCAACGTGCGGGACATTCACCAGGTCTTTGCCCACCTGCTCGAAAACGCCCTTGATGCCTTTGATCGCGCCCCTTGGGACGGCCCCCCCGACGGCGGCAGCTCCCACCCCACCCTCACCCTGCGGCTCCAGCAACGGGAGGATCACGCCCTCATCGCGATCGCCAACAACGGCCCCCCCATCCCCCCCCACCTGATCCCCAAACTGTTCGACCCCTTCTTCACCACCAAACCCGTCGGCCAGGGCACCGGCCTCGGCCTCTTCAGCAGCCACCAGATCGTGCGGCAACATGGGGGCACCCTCACGGTCACCTCCGTGGCCCACTGCACTGAATTCACGATCGCCCTACCCCTGCAAGCTGCCGTCACCCGCCCACAAAAAACGGCTGCCATAGGCCCCTAGGACCCCTGGACAACCGCCCTCCCCGGCCCCTGGGATATGCCTACCCAGCACCGGCTTTAGCCATCGACGTGAACTATCGATAGATAAAACAAGCGTTGGGCACATCCTCGACGACGACGACCTTGCCACGGCGCACCAATCGCAGCAGGCGATCAATGGATGCCCGCTCTTCTGGGTTCAGCGAGTCGTCCAGCAGGGCGGCCAACAGGCCGTAACGGTCGGCCACCGTTAAACGGCCCGAGGAGGAAGACTGGGCAAACAGTTCAGAGAGTGCTGAGGGGAGAAGCAGGATCGGCGGTTCCATGGCAATGCAGCGGACCGGATGATCTCCAGTCTGGGCTATTGCTGGGGGCTCCCTTGCGATCGCGGCGTAGGTCTGCGGTGATTGTTGCCCTTTGTTAAGGTGATTTATGTCACAGCGGTCCAGGTTACATTTTTCCGTATCCGCTGGGGGGCTGCGTCCTGGGCCGTGGGCTGGCGGATTGGTGAGCTTCTTTGGCTATCGATGGGGCCTGGGGGGCGATCGCGGCGTTCCGTGAAATTCCTTAGGGCTTATCCCGGAAGCTGGCCGGGAATGGGGCCGATGGAGGGGGGTGGGGCGACGTATCATCGTTGCCGTAGGTTCTGGAATGGAGGGAGGGAATCGATGCCGATCGCGGGGACAAGGCGGCGGGTGTGGCAGGGGGCGATCGCGGGGGTGATCCTGTGGGGTTTGGTTTGGGGTGGGGGCAGGGCCGCTGGGCGATCGCCGGTGGAGACGGAGACCTTTCGGGTGCAGTTTCCAAGTCCGCCCCGCCCGATTCGCCATCCGTTGCCCTGGGGCGATCGCGTGATCGAGGTGCAGGGCTACCAGTGGGAAAGCGCCCACCTCGCCTTGGGGGTGACCTATATGGATCTACCCCAGGGGATCGATGCCCCGGACCCGCGCAGCCCTGGGCCGCTGCGATCGCAGCCCTCCGAGGCCAATCCTGAGCCCATGGAAGGGATGGTGCGGGGTTGGCTGGAGCGGCTGGGGCCGACCGGGGCGGTGGAGTCTTGGCCCGCGTGGGGGGGCAACGGCCAGCGCATTACGGGCACCTCCGGGGCGGGTTTGGCGGTGGAGGCGCGGCTGGTGCGGCTGGGCGATCGCGTCTATGTGCTGACGGCGTTGGCGGCTCCGGAGGGGCGGGCGGATGCGGCAACGGCGATCGCAATCCAGCAGTTTTTTGAATCCTTCGAGCCGCAAATGGCCCCCCTCGGCCGATGATCGCGATCGTGACCCCCTGCGATCGCGATCGCACCCCAACCCCCCCCGCGATCGCTCAATCGGGAGAGCGCGATCGCCCCGCGCCGCCACAACCATCACAGTGCCCCAAGGCCCCAGAGTCGATACTAGAGGTGGCAATACATCGCCCCGGAAACCAGTATGCGACTCCCCCTTGAAGCCCCCCCCAACCCCATCGCAGACCTGTTCTCAACCGTCTGGAGTTCCGGCTGCGTGACCCGCAAAGATCGCTTTCAACTCATGAATGCCCTGCTCCAGGGCCAACTGGGCGACGACGAACGGGCCGCCATCGATCGCCTGCTCTATGCCGTGCGGCGCGGCTGGCTCAACCTCGTGGATTAGCCCGAGCCTCGCACCGACCGCCCCCGCGATCGCGCGCCGACCGGGGGGTATGCCCAAAACCAACCAACGCCTTACCCCACCTAGGCCACGGGTTTCACCAACGCCCCGCTGCTGCTGCCCATGCCCGCCCGCGCCGCGATCGGAGCCGACAGGGCCGCCTCCAGGGGCGATCGCCCCACCCGCCGTTCCAGAATCCGCATCACCTCGCGGCCAAAATCATTCGGATTCGTGCGCCACGCCTCCAGGCAAACGGACCCAAAAAATGACCCCATCGGCTCCGGATTCCACAGCAACTTCCGGGCCGTCCAGGGCATCAAACTCATGGGATTGTAGCCCCGCTTCAGGATCTGCCGCTCCAGGGCATAGTCCTCTAGGTGGGTGTGGGGCTGGAGGCCAATGAAGAAGATGGCAGGCTCCACCTTATCCTCCCCAAAAATTGCCTCTAATTCCCGGTGATAGGCGATCGTTTGACGGATCGTTTCCTCCGTTTCATCAATCACATTGAAGGAATAATTGACGGACACCACATCGTCAAACCCCGCCGCCCGCAAATCCCGGCAGTTTTGCAGCACCGTCCGCAGGTTATAGCCCATCCGCATCTTGCGCACCAGCTCCTGGGAGCCGCTGGTGATGCCGATTTCAAAATAATTCATGCCCGTCTGCACCATCAGATCGCACAGTTCCGGGTCCAGATTATCGGCGCGAATATAGGCCGCCCAATGGATATCCCCCATGCCCGCCGCCACGATCGCCCGCAGCAGGTCCTTCGCATCTTCAATGAAGCGTTTTGCCGGAATAAATTGGGCATCGGTGAACCAAAAATTCCGCACCCCCAACTGATAAAGCTGGCGTATTTCCGCCACCACCTCCTCAGCGGGATTAATGCGCACCTGCTTCCCTTCAATGACCGTATAAACGCAGTAGCAGCAGTTGTGGGGGCAGCCGCGCTTGGTCTGTACGCCGATATAAAAATCGCGATCGCGGAAATAGTAATCAAACGCCGGCCAAATTTGTTGGATATAGCCGTAATCACAGGCCGTCTTCTCGATCGGCGCGGGCGGCTCGTGGATCAACCCCGATCGCGGAACCTCCTGACCCACCACATAGCAGCGCTCCTGGGCCAAATCCTCCCCGCGCAGGAGCTTTTCCAGCAGGGCCTCCCCCTCCCCCACGGACACGATCGTCCCCTTGGGCAGCGACCCGGCCAACTGCTCATAGAACACACTCACGGCCCCGCCCCCCACCACCGCCCGCGCCTGGGGAGCGTAGCGCCGCGCCCGCCGCAGGCCCCGCTTAATCAAGCCCTCATTGCGCCACAGCTCCGTGTAGTAGGCCAGCAGCACCCGCAACCCGCCGATCGCCCCGCGCAATTTAATGAACGGATTTTTGGCGTAATAGACCTCGAAGGCATTCTGGAGCGGATTGCCCCCGCGCCCGCCCACCGGCGCATAGATCTGAATATCGCGCCAGGAAAACACCAGCAGCGTGGGCCGAAAGGCATCAATCTCCGCATCCAGCGCCCGCCGAAAATCCAGCGGCGGCACCGTCCCCAGGTCAAAAATCCGCTGCTCCACCGTCGGAAACTGCTTGTGGATATGGTCCGACAGGTACACCACCCCAATCGGAAAGATCGGATTGCACGGCAGCCGCACATAAAGGATGCGTTCCAGGGCGGTGCGATCAGAACGCACCCCAGGGGCGGCGGGGGAACTCGGGTCAAGGGTCCGGTTTGCCATGGGAAATCCTGCGGCGATCTGCAAACTAGGCGGGGCAACGCACGATGCCAGGATCCGGGGCGGGGGAATTCTGATATCGCGTCATATATCTTTACAGATCTTAGGATACCATCGATTCCGGTGGGGCTGCGATCGCGGCGGATCCGCCCTCTCGGTTGCGGGGCCTAGGTTTGGGGAAGATGCCCCTGGGCCAAAGCACGGTTCCATGGCTGCCCTGGGACTCCCCCGAGGGCCGTGGCCCATCCCCTCCCAGGTTCACCGGCGCGCAGGTCAGAACTTCAGCGTCCGATGGCGCGATCGTTGTCTTTCTTTGGCCCTTGAGAACTCAGGCTTAGCTACCGCAAATCCGGGCGGAATGTTGCGATCTATCGACGGTTCCTCGCCCATTTTTTAGGGCCATGGTTTCAAGGTCCGCCACACCCCGAGGCGATCGGTAATCGCGTTTACAGCCGATCTGGATTTATCAGTGTTACGGTGGGATCACATCGCCCAATATATGACGCTCCTCTTAACATATGGCTCAGATTCTTGATCCGATCCCTTCAGATAGCTCAAAGCATCTGCTGTGCTGCTACGTAAATGCCACGAGCAAGATTCAGGTTGCTCGCATTACGAATATTCCCAATTGGTATTTTGAGCGGGTTGTGTTTCCGGGCCAACGGCTGGTCTTTGAGGCATTGCCGGAAGCGCAGCTCGAAATTCATTCGGGCATGATGGCCAGCGCAATTTTGTCAGATCGCATTCCCTGTCCCCAATTGGCCATGCAGGAGGATTTGAATGTGACCCTAGAGATCCCATCGGAAGAACGCCAAGAAACGCCGATCGCGTCATCTAAGGTGTAAGCGGGCTGTGATTTGAGGGCGATCGCGATGATCCTGTCCGTGATTTAGGATAATCCTGCGGTTTCCAGTGTAGGGGCTCGGGTGCATTCCCAAGCCGCCATGAGATCGCTCCCGATGGGGGCGATTTTTTTTATGGGAACTATGGATCAGGGGAAATAAGATCAAAGGGGAGAGATGGGGCTCGCCTTGATGGATTGACGGTGGCTTGAAGGGGGATAAGGGACAGATTTTTCAA
Organism: Cyanobacteriota bacterium; assembly: GCA_022402445.1. Classification (GTDB taxonomy): domain Bacteria; phylum Cyanobacteriota; class Cyanobacteriia; order CACIAM-69d; family CACIAM-69d; genus MS008. The sequence continues at coordinate 319,473 of JAKRSF010000010.1, forward strand.
GGGATTTGGTGGCGCTGTTTTCCGAGGCTGGGGCTGGGGTCAATGGTCGGAAATGGGAGTTGTTACGGCTGCGCTGGATTCTAAGAAATTCCTGACGATCATAAATGTTTAACCTGAACAGTTGATGGCTGGACTGTCCCATGAATCGGTGCCATTGGTGGAGGATTGGAGATCGGTTCCGGTGAACTTTTTGGGGTATGGAGAAATGCGCTAGGGCCAATGCGGAAGTTGCGATCGCGGTGGGGGTTCCCCCTTGACGGATGGCCTTGGTAATGTCATGGCCGAGGGGTGGGGTGCCTAAGGTTCTAGGTCCTTGGATTCGAGGGCGGCGGATCGTTTGGGGGCGGATGGGGGGCAGAACTTTTTATGATGGAGCCGATGGCCTGGGCGCAGGGTCCAGGGGCGATCGCCGAGGGGGCGCGTGAATTTACCGGATTTTATTTGGCTGTGGCGGATTGCGGCCTGGTCCATGGGCCTGGCGATCGCGACCTATGGGCTGCTGGCGGCGGTGGGGTTGACGATCCGATCGCGGCGATCGCGGGGGCTGCCCTGGGGGCCGTGGGGCTGGGTCCATCGGGGGCTGGGGGTGGCCCTGGTGCTGCTGGTGCTGCTGCTGCTGGCGATCGGCATTGTGGGCACCCTGGGGCACTTCGGTAGCCTGGGCCATTCGCCGCACCTGCTGGCGGGGCTGGTGGTGGTGACCCTGACCCTGGGGGCGGCCCTGAGCGGTTGGTCCATTGGCCTGGGGACGGATGAGGACGCGCGATCGCGCCATGGGGCCGTGGTGCTGCTGCTGGGGCTGGCCCTGGCGTGGGTGGGGGCCTCCGGCTGGATTGTGGTGCAGAAATATCTTTAGATAGGCAAGGGCTTGGCGAGGTTGCGATCGCCCACCCTAACCGGGTGACACCGCCGCCACGGCCCCCGCGATCGCCCATCCCCTCAACTCCCCCCCCTTCAACCCATGAACTTACCAACCTGGATCACGGTCTCGCGGCTGCTGGGGGTACCGGCGGTGCTGGCGCTGCTGACGTCCCCCACGGCAGAGCATCGCTGGTGGGCCTTGGGCATTTTTCTGGTGGCGGCGGGCACCGACTGGCTCGATGGCTTCCTGGCGCGGCGGCTGAACCAGGTGACGGATTTGGGCAAATTCCTCGACCCGCTGGTGGATAAATTGCTGGTGGTGGCCCCGCTGCTGGTGGTGGTGGCCTGGGGTCGGGTGGCTCCGTGGCTGGCCTTTGTGATCATTGGCCGGGAACTGACGGTGGCGGGCTGGCGGGTCAATCAAACCACCATTTCGGGGGCCAACTGGCTGGGCAAGCTCAAAACCGTGGTGCAGATTGCCGCGATCGCGGTGCTCCTGGCCCCAGCCTTTGATGATCTTCCCGCCCTGGGGGATGGGGCGATCGCCCTGGCGGCCCTGCTCTCGGTGGTGTCTGGGGCTGTGTATCTGCGGCCCGCGCGATCGGCGAGTTCCCTCGACCTTGGGGGCTAATGGGGGCGTAATTTTGAGAACCTTTGATTTTTAAGGGGGGTTACCGGAGCCGTTCCCAGATCAGGCTAAATTCAGACTAATCTTGATTCAACCTAAACCCTGACCCCAGTCCCTCGGGACTCGCAACCGTCGGTCCATGGAACAAGCTGCATCTGCAATGAAGGCGATCGACCGAGCCCGCAGGGGAGATGTCCGCGCGATCGAAGCGATGATGGCCCGCAAGCTACAGGCCAAGAAAATTGCCGTGGCGGTGCAGCTTGACCACCGGGGGTTGCTGGAGGTGCGCCTCGACTGCAAGCGATCGCTCCCCGAAGGCCCGATGATCGACTGGCTGCGCCGCTGGTTCAAGGCCCTCAAAGCGCCCATGGTGCAGGAATTGCGGGTCTATGCGTGGCGACCGGGCCAGCTCTTCCCCACCTGGATTCACCAAACCACCCTTGAGGTGCCCTCGGCGGCGGAAACGGCGGCTATTTTTCGGGCAAACCCGGCGGAGCCCATCGTCAGCCCCCCGCCGCCCCCCGATGCCGAAGCCCTGCCCGATGATTCACCCGCCGCTGCCCCCCCGACGGCCCCCTTCGCTGCGGGGGGGGATGGGGGGGCCGGTACCCTGGATCTGGCGGGGGTGCCCGAGGCCGATCGCCTGGCCTACTACGGAGCCCTCTACGCGATCGCCCATGCGGATGGGGAAATTGACGAGCGGGAAGCCTCCGCGATCGCCGCGATCGTCGATCTCAGCGGCCTGTCCACCGCCGCCCGCGACCAGCTTGACAGCTACCGCCACGCCCCGCCCCCCCTGGTGGACTGCCTCGCGCGGCTGGCGGAGGCGGACGAGTCCCTGCGCTTTGGCCTGATGGTGAACCTGGTGGACACCTCCTGGGCCAATGAGGAACTGGACCCGATGGAACTGGCCGCCCTCAAACTGGCCCAGCGATCGCTCAACATCAGCGACACGGAAATGCAGACCATTGAAGGGGTGGTGCGGGAAATGCGCGCCCTCGAGGATCGCCCCTTTGGATCCTTCGCGTCCCTGGATCTGCCCCTCTCCCCCTAGGGAAGAACTGCGCGGCTACCGCTATTCGCGGCTACTAACGGATGGGCACCGTCGGCGGCGTGGGCAGTTTGGCGGGCACCGCGATCGCCCCGTCCGCTACCCCCGTCGCCCCATTCGCGCCCGGAGCCGCCGCCGTCGGAGAATCATACTGCTCCACATAGGATTCCTTCGCCGCCGCGATCAGACTCGCCAGCCAATCATCCAGGGTCATTTCCCCCGGTTTCGCGGGAGTGGCCGTCGCTAGAGTCGCCAACGGCCCCGCCGGGGTCGTCTCCTTCAGAAAATCCTTCGGGTTGAGGGCCATCCACTGGCCGTTGCGATATTCCCGCACCTCAAAGTGCAGGTGTGGCCCCGTCGAAAGGCCCGTACTGCCCACGCGGCCGATCACTTCTCCCTGACGCACCACCTCTCCGGGCTTCACAAAGGTTTCCGAAAGGTGGGCATAGAGGGTTTTTTGGGTGCCGTCCCCGTGGCTGAGCACCACCGACAGGCCATAGCCCCCCAGGAAGCTCGCCACCGTCACCCGCCCGGACAGGGGGGCCACCACGGGGGTGCCCATGGGGGCGGGAATGTCGGAGCCGGCGTGGAACCGCCGGTAGCCCAGGATCGGATGGGTGCGCCAGCCGAAGGAGGAGGAGATGGCCGCCGGGGCCGTCAGGGGGAACAGCATGGCGCGATCGCCATTGCCCTGGACCGCCCTAGGCCGCTCGGAGCGGAAAAAGAAATTGGTATTGAGGGTGACGCCGCTGGCGCTGACGCTCAGGGGACCGATGCGAATGGCCGCCGCCTCCCGCACGGGGGCACCTCCGAAGGCGCTGCCGCCACCGCTGGGGCCGCCACTGACCCTTTGGGGGCCGCTGCGGCTGGCGCTGACATTACCGGCGGGACCGGTGGCATCGGGGGGGGGCACTACTCCCGGCTGGCTGGGGCCACAGGACGCGATCGCGGCTCCGCTGGCCGTGGCGGTGCAGCCCTTACCGCGCTGGGAAAACTGAATTTCGCTGGGGGCCGCAGGTCGCGTGGCCCCGAGGTCGTAGTCCTTGGTGTTATCGATGGTGCCTGCGCCGACGGTGGGGCTAAAGGTGGGCACCTCCGGCAGGGGGGCGCGTTCCGCCGCTGGGGCACTGGGGGCCGGTTGGGGCCGCACCTGGGGAGTGGCCGGGGCCGCTGGACGCACGGGCTCAGCGCGGATGGGGGCCGGGGGTGCCTTGGGGGCGGGGGCTTCTGGAGCTGCCTGGGGTGCTGGGGCTTCAATTTGTAGCGCTTCGGCCCCGGCGCTCTCCGTCACCTCTTGAGCCCGCAGGGGAGCCGCAAGACCGAGAATCAGGGGACTGGCGATCGCGACTGTGGTGCTGCCCCACCCGAGACCGGTTAGCCAAGTCATCCAGAAGGAAGCGGCGGTGGGTCGATTGGGTCGATTCATGGTTTTCTGACGGCGTGGATTTAGGAAAAATTTCAACTGGACTGGGGCGCGATCGCCTAAGGCCCCCCGAACAACTCAGCCATAATAACAAGGGACCTGGGGGATTGATGCGAACCCTGGGGGGAGGGGCGGGCGGTGTCCTAGTCTCCAATACTAAGAAATATTACGGGAGATGGGGCCATTGGCCCGTGTTTTTTTTGACGGGTTTTGGGGGCTTGGTTGCGGGGGATGGGTTAGGGTTTCGTCGCCGCCCGGTCGGTTTCAGGATGGCGACGCGGGATGGCTAGGGGGTGGGACGGCCATAGCCGAGGCTGAGGCTGCCCGGAGGGAAGGGGGTGTCGGCGGTGGGATCGTCGGGGAAGCGCACCCGCAGTTCCCCCTGGGGGGTGATGCCGATGACGAGGCCGGTGCGATCGCCCACGGTTACGGGACGGCCCCGGTGGGCGAGCAGTTCCAAATAGTCCGCCAGGAAGCCGCCGATCCCTTGCTGTTCCCAGGTTTGGTAGCCGTGCCACAGGCCATGCCACACGATCGCGGCGATCGCGGCGAGGCTGTCGAGGCTGGGGATCGGGCCGTTGTCCTTAAGCCACTGATCGAGGGAGATGCCCGTTTCGGGGGTGGGGTTTTGCCAGTTGAGGCCGATGCCAATGACGGCGCGATCAATTCTGCCGTTGCGCCCCAGCCGGGTTTCCGTGAGGATGCCGCCGAGTTTGCGATCGCCCAGGAGCAGATCATTGGGCCATTTGATCCAGACGGGAATGCCGCGATCGCGCAGGGCCGCCGCCACGCCCCAGATGGCGCAGAGGGTGAGCTGGGGGGCGTTGTCCGCTGGGGTTTGGGGCCGCACGAACCAGGACAGATATAACCCCCCCTCGGGGGACTGCCACTGGCGACCCCACTGGCCGCGACCGGCGCTCTGGCTCAGGGCGATCGCCGTGGTGCCGTCCGGGAGGGGGCCGACGGTGCGATCAAGGTGCCACAGCCACTCATTGGTGGATGGCAAATGCTCGTAAATCCGCAGGGCCGGGGTTCCGGGGGAGCCATGGCCTTGGTGGACCTGGGCAAAGGCGTCTAAAAACTGGCGGTGCAGGGCCGCAGGGGCGATCGCGGGGGCGTCGGTGGACATGGATATCAAACTCAAGATCTCAGAACTGCGGCGATCGCTAGCGACCATCCCGGAGGGGCGGCGGCAACGTTGCTTCCGTATTCAGGGCCGTGGCGATCGCCCCCAACAGCCGCGCCTCCAGGCGATCGGTCCCCACTACCACGGACGATGCGCCGCCCGCCAGCATGGCATTAAATCCCCCCGCGTCACCGCTGAGGCGAAAATCCGTCCGCACCGCCACCACGGGAATCCCGGCCCCATAGCCGTAGCCACATTCCCAGCAGGTGCCCGAGTCCGCATCGGCCCCGTCGAGGATTGCCACGATCGCGGCGGATTCCTTGAGACCACTGAGGCAGCAGCGGAAAATCGCCCCCCGATCCTTGAGGGTGGCGGCCTCATCCTGGGGCAAAAAGACCTGGTAGCCGCGATCGCGCAGCATACTCGCCACCTTGGCATTAAAGGCCCGTTCGGCGGCGGAAAACAGCGGCGCAGCCACATAGAGCTTCTGGGTTGCCGTGGGGGAAGGGGGTTCGCGATCGAGCAGCGACAGGCCCGTGTGGTAGGCACGCTCGAAGCGATCGCCCAGGGGACCATTCACCGGCCCGAGGGCATCCACCACCGCCTTGGCCCAGTCGAGGTACTGCCGCCGCCGCTCCACGGGCCAGGTGGTGGGCGGCGCGTGGGTCACATCTTCGATATTGCAAATCTTGTCCGCGAGTTTCACCAGCTTGGCGCGATCGCTCAGGTTCGCCGCCCGTTCGATCTGGATTTGCTTGCGCTTGAGCTTGGGGAAATTTTTGTTATCGGTCACCTCCGCCACCACGGCGGCCACCTCGACGCCGAAGCGATTGACGAGATCCGTGGCGGTGGTGGGGGTATCTTCCACCGTGTCGTGGAGCAGGGCCGCCGCTAGGGTAATCGAGTCGCGCACGCCGCCCACGGTCCAGAGCAGGTGCAGCAGGGCGATGGGGTGGTTGATGTAGGGGGCATGGTCGGCCCCCTTGCGCCGCTGATCCCGGTGTTGCCGCGCCGCAAACTCCAGCGCCGCGATCGTCAGGCCAAAGTCCAGCGGTCCCGCCGCACCCCGGCCCGGATCCGCCTGAACACCCTGCTTTGCCATCCCTATGCCTCCCGTTCATCCAGTCGCCGCCAGAGGGCCGGATCATGAAAATCCGCGATCGCCAGTGTTGCCCCCGCTCCATACAATTGTGCCGCTGGATGGCTGGTGGTGAGGGCGATCGTTTCAATTCCTGCCGCCACGGCGGAGCGGATCCCGGCGGGGGAGTCTTCAAAGGCGATCGCCTGTTCCGCCGCCACATTCACCCGCTCCAGGGCGATGCGATAGGGGGCTGGATCCGGTTTGCCCGCCGGACAGTCCTCCGCCAAAATGACTGGCCCTAGGGATTGGAAAGCGCGATCGCCGGCCCCCACCACCGACAGCACCAGTTCCGCATTGGCCCGTGGGGCATTGGTCACCACCGCCGATCGCCAGCCGCGATCGCCCAGCCGCTGCCACAGCCGATCAAATCCCGCCAACGGTGCCAAGGTTTCCCGCGCCCAGTCGCGGTAGCACTGTTCCTTGTGATCGCTCAGGGCGGCCCCTTCGGCAACGGATAGCTGGGGCAACAGGTCCGCCACGATTTCTGCATTGGTGCGGCCACTGATCTGGCGATCGTAGGTGGGCTGATCTAGATCAATGCCAAACTCCGTCAGGATTTGTTTCCAGGCGCGGTAGTGGACCGGATTGCTATCCACCAGCGTGCCATCGAGATCAAACAACAGGGCGCTCAGCATCGGGGATTCGTCTAAAAATTCAGGACCAACCCCCAAACTGTAGGCCATGGCCCCGACGATCTCGCGATCGACCCCGTAGGGGCGGGGTTTCCCCGCCCAGCCAGCCGATGCACAATGCAGCAAGGGTTTTAGCCTGATTGACGACAGAGCCTAGGTCGCCACCGGCAAAAAGAAAAACGTCAGGGCCAGCACCGCATAGGCCGACAGCAGCAGCAGCCCTTCGAGCCAATTGGACTTGCCATCGGAACTAATGGAATTGGCAATCAGCACCGAAACCGCCACCGCCACCAGCTCAAACGGCTGAAAACTCAGATCCATCGGCTGCCCAAACACCCAGCCCGCCAGCACCAGCACCGGCGCGACGAACAGGGCAATCTGCAAACTCGACCCCAACGCCACCGACACGGACAGGTCCATCTTGTTCTTCATGGCCACCGTCACCGCCGTGGCGTGCTCCGCCGCGTTGCCAATGATCGGCAGCAAAATCACCCCGGTGAACAGGTCCGTCAGGCCCAACTGCTCCGTCGCCACCTCCAGGGACTTCACCAGCAGTTCCGACTCGACGGCAACGAGAACCGTCGCCCCCAGCAGGATCCCCGTCCATAGCCAGAGGTTGGGTTTTTCGTGGCCCCCTTCCCCGTGGCCCCCTTCCGCGATCGCGCCCCCCTCCGGCACCATCTCATCCACCACCGCCGCCTCATAGAGATAGGCGTGGGTTTTCATGGAAAACAGCAGCGTCATGGCATAGACCGCCATCAGCACCACCGCCACCGCCGTGGACAGGTTCCGCAAAATCTCCGGCGCAACGCCGACGGAACTGAAATTCATGGCCGTGGGCAGCAGCAGGGCAATCACCGCCAAATTCATCAGGGAGGCGTTCATGCGGGCGGCATCGGGCTTAAAGACCTGTTCCTTAAACCGCAGGCCCCCCAAAAACATCGCCAGCCCCATCACCAGCAGCAGATTGCCGATGATCGACCCGGTGAGGCTGGCCTTGACGACGCCCACGTAGCCTTCCTTGAGGGCGACGATCGCCACGATCAATTCCGTCGCATTACCAAACGTGGCATTGAGCAACCCCCCGAGGGACGGCCCCGCCATGCCCGCAATTTCCTCCGTCGCGGTGCCCATCCAGGCCGCTAGGGGTACGATCGCCAGGGCCGCCGCCCCAAAAATCAGCAGGGCATCCCACTCCAGCCACTCCGCCGCGATCGAGAGGGGCACAAAAATCAGCAGTCCAAAGAAGATTAGATTTTTGACGATTCCGGAACCATTCATCAGGGCATTTCCCAGGGTGAAGTCAAGGGCTACTCCACCGTATTGTCGGGGAGAGTGTGGATCGCTGTAGACAATCCTGATCGCCGTTCTAGCGGTCGGATTCATCCATGTCAATAACGAAGGCTTCCGCTTCGATCTCCACCAGCAGGGCCGGATCAATCAAGGCCCGGACTTCGACCATACTCGTCGCTGGACGGATGGCCCCAAAGACTGATCCATGGGCACGGCCCACCGCTTCCCAGTCGGCGGCGATGTTCACGACGTAGATGCGGGTTCGCACCACGTCCCCTAGGCAAGCGCCTGCCTTGAGGAGGGCCGCTTCAATGTTGTTGAGGGCCTGAATCGTTTGGGCGTAGGGGTCGTCTCGCCCGAGAATTTCTCCGGTTCCCGTGGTGGCCGTGGTGCCCGAGACCCAGATGTGGCGGCCTATGCGGACTGCGCGAGAGTAGCCAACGATGGGTTCCCAGGGGGCTCCACTCGAAAAGTTGTTGCGCTCCATGCGGGCCTCCGGGGGGCTCTGGACAGTTCGATTTACCCTGAGGCTACGTCCTCCGGGGCCGATGGGGGAGAACCAGGAAAATTTCAGTGGGCGGGCGGGCGATCGCGGGGGCCTCGAACCATGAAGTTTTGTGGCAGTTTAGCGCCCTCCGGCGGGGATCAAGGGAGTTTGCTACCGTGGGGGCGACTGGGGCCGACTGGGGGGGAGCCGATGGCCCAATAGCCCCGAGGGCCGCCCTAAATGCCAGCCCTTGCCCCCTGCCCCAGCGTTCTTTAGCTTTTCTTTGACCTATGACGGTTTCTGCGAATCGTTCAGCGGACGGTAGCGCCCTCGATCGGCCCCTTGGGGCGGCGGATCTGGCCCTGGCCCTTGGGTCATCGGGCTCCGGGGCGGGGCTGGCGAGTTCCCAATCTCCCCCGGCGACGGCCCAGCAAATGGCGGACTGGTGGGCGATCGCCACGGGCAACGAAGCGCCGACGGGGGTGCATGTGGTGGTCCACGGGCATTTTTATCAGCCGCCCCGGGAAAATCCCTACCTGGAAACGGTGGTGCGTCAGCCCAGCGCCGCCCCCTGCCATGACTGGAATGAGCGGGTCCATCGGGAATGCTATCGCCCCAATGCCTTCGCGCGGCTGTTCAACGATCGCGGCAACCTGGTGGGCATTGTCAATACGTTTGAGTTCATGAGCTTCAATGTGGGGCCGACGCTGATGAGTTGGCTGGAGCGCCATGATCCGCGCACCTACCAGCGCATCCTCCAGGCCGATCGCCGCAGTTGTGACCGGTTGGCGGGCTGCGGCAACGCGATCGCCCAGGTCTATAACCACATCATCATGCCCCTGGCGAGCGATCGCGATAAGCGGACCCAGGTGCGGTGGGGGGTGGCGGACTTCCGGGCGCGCTTTGGCCGCGATCCCCAGGGGCTGTGGCTGGCGGAGGCGGCGGTGGACTACGCCACGCTGGAGGTGCTGGCGGACGAGGGCATTGAATTTATCATTTTGGCCCCGTCCCAGGCGTTGCGCTGTCGGCCTTTGCCCACGGAGGATGCCCCGGAACCGGAGTGGCTGGAGGTGGGCGGCGGCCAGATCGACCCGACCCAGCCCTACCGCTGCTACCTACCCCAGGGGGAAACGGGCAGCGATCGCCACGTTGATCTGTTTTTCTATGACGGCCCCATTTCCGGCGAGATTGGCTTTGGGGATGTGCTGATTTCGTCGGAAACCTTCGCGGCGCGGATCGGGCAGGCGGTGCGGGGCGATCGCGACACCCAGGTGATTTCCCTGGCGACGGACGGCGAAACCTTCGGCCACCACAAAAAAGATAAGGAAAAATGCTTGGCCTACGCCCTCATCGCCGAATTTCCCAAGCGGGGCTGGCTGCCGAGCAATTTTGCCTACTATCTCCACCAAAATCCCCCCACCTGGGAGGTGCAAATCAAACCCGTCACCGCCTGGAGCTGTATGCACGGGGTCGATCGCTGGCAGGATGACTGCGGCTGTGGGGGCGGCGGCGAGTGGCACCAGCGCTGGCGCAAACCCCTGCGGGAAACCCTGGACTGGCTGCGCGATCGCTTGGCGGCCCTGTTCGAGACCCAGGGGCGGGAGTATTTCCGCGATCCCTGGGCGGCGCGGGATGCCTATGGGGATGTGATCCGCGATCGCACCCGCACGGACGAGTTTTTAGCCGATCATCAGGGGCGATCGCTCACGGCCAAGGAGCGGGTTTTAGCCTTGCAACTGCTGGAAATGCAGCGCTATGGCCTGCTGATGTTCACGAGCTGCGGCTGGTTTTTTGAGGAACTGTCCCGGCCCGAGGGCACGCAAATTCTGCGCTATGCGGGGCGGGCCATGGAGTTGGCGGCGGAGGTAACCGGCATCTCCCTGGAGCAGGAATTTATTAAACGGCTCGAAGATGCCCCGAGCAATGTGCCGGAGTATGGCGACGGGGCGACGATCTATCAAAAGCTGGTGGTGAGCGATCGCGTGACCCTCGAACAGGTGGCCGCCGCCTACGCGATCGAGTCCCTCCTGGGGGGCAATGCCCGTCAGCAGCCAATCTATTGCTACCAGGCCAATTTGCAGGACTATCGCCTCCAGCGCATGGGGGATTTAGCGTTGGCGGTGGGCCATCTGGAACTCACCTCGGACATTACCCAGGAAACCACCGCCTTCACCGTGGCGGTCCTGCATCTGGGGGGCTGGGATTTCCACGGGCGCATCGAGCCCTTCCGCAGCCGCCTGCACTACACCCAAACGAAGGAAAAGCTGTTCGCCGCGATCGCCCAGGCCAGCACCGCCAGCGCCGTCCTCACCCTCAATCGGGAATTGACCGGCCCCTGCTTTGGCCTCGATGATCTGTTTTGTGAGGATCGCCAGCGCATTACTAAATTGCTGTTGCGGGACACCCTGGCGGGGCTCGATCGCCTCTACGATCGCGTCTACCGCAACAATTACGGCGTCCTGCTCGGGTTCAATCGCGACGAGCTGCCCGTACCCCAGGAATTGCAGGTGGCGGCGGACATTTCCCTGGGTCAGCGGGCGATCGCGGCCTTCGAGGCCCTAGAGCGGGATTTGAGTGACCCGAGGGGCAGTGATCTCCTGTTGCGGAACGGCCACCTGGCGGAGTTGGAGGCGATCGCCGATGAGGCCGCCCGACTCCACTGCACGCTCAACCTCACGGCGGCGCGGCCCCACGGGGAACGGGCGATCGCCACCCTGGTGAATCGATTGCTGGCGGCGAGTCAGGGGGCGATCGCGGCCCTCGAAACCGATCACCCCCTCCCGGAGGTGCCGCCGATCCACCTGGAGGAATTGGACGCGGTGGAACGGCTCGTGGAATTGGGCGATCGCTTTGGCCTGGACCTGTGGCTAGAGCCGTCCCAGGAACAGTGGTTCAGCTACCTCCACGGGGAACTGATCCCCACCGGCCTGCCGCTGCTGGGGCCGCGCGATCGCCGAAGCGCCACCTGGGGGGCCACCGTCAGCCTGCTGCGCCAAACGGTCCAGCGGCTCGGGGCATCCCTGAAGGTGGAAGTGACCCCCATCTTGATGTCGTTGTGAGGTTGTATAAAACGTCCCATGTTTCCCCCCAGCGTCTCCCTAGGGTTGCGGCGTGGGGCCTTGGCCGCCGCGATCGCCCTGCTGACCCCGATGATCCACAGCAACCCTAGCTGGGCCACCGACGACGACGCCCCCGCCCCCCGGCCCCAATGTTTCGACGGCGAGGCGATCGCCACGGACGCCGACATCCGCCAGGACGACCTCACCGCCCCCAGCCTGTGGTTCACCCGTGACCTCTTCGGGCGCAAGGTCGTTCACCATTGGCGCGTCTATGGATCCGATGGCCCGCGATCGCCCCAGGTGGACGTGGTGGTGAACCAACAAATGTGGAGAACCCTCGAATACCTCGGCCAGTACGACTTTCTGAGCGAATTTGGCCGTGTCGCCCACCAATACGGCTACAGCGTCCGCATCTGCAACTTTCGCGGCGATATCCTCGGTTCCCATGCCTGCACCAGCAACGGCGACGAAACGGACTGCCATCTCTACCTACCCGGTGGCGTCTCCGCGCGATCGCGCCCAGAACTCTTCTTCTAGACAGCCAGGAAAACGCCGTATGGTCGGGGTTTCCCCGCCCAGCCCTCGTCATCCCTGATGGTCCCCAGGTTGAACGGGTTTGGGGCGATCGCTTGGGAGACCCAACCCCTACGGTGACGGAATTGATGACATGCTCTAGCCCCCAGAGGTTTTCTGGGGAATTCAGGGTTCATTAAGCGTGCTTACTGCCGTCCGGCATAATCGCCTCATCAAAATTCGCCCCCTCCAGATTCGCCGACCACAGGTTCGCCTTGTGCAAATTCGCCCCCTCCAGGTTCGCCCCCAGGAAATTCGCCTCCCTTAGGTTCGCCATACTCAAATTACTTAAACTTAAATTGGCGCGGGTTAGATCCGCCTGACTCAGGGTCACCTCTCGCAGATCCGCCTCCTTGAGAATCGTGTCGTGGAGCTTGGCGGTATAGAGATTCGCGCCGATGAGGTTCGCGCCGATCAGCGTCGCCTCCGATAGATCCGTCCCCATCAGGCTTGCCATGCAAAGGTTCGCCAGACTCATATTGGCCAGACACAGGTTGGCGCGGTAGAGGTTGGCCCCCACCATATTGGCCATGCACAGGATCGACAGGCTCAGGTTCGCTTCCCGCAGGTTGGCCTCCCGCAGGTCCGTCATGCAGAGGTTGGCTTCCCGCAGGTCCGCCTTACTAAAGTCCGCCTCGCGCATCCGCACACTTTTGAGCATGGCGGTGTAGAGGTTGGCTTCCCGCAGGTCGGCGCGGCTCAGGTCCGACTGGCGCACGGTGGTCATGCACAGGTCCGCTTGGCGCAGGCTGGCTTCCCGCAGGTCCACCTGGTTGAGGGTGGCTTCGCGGAGGTTGACGTGGCTGAGGTTGGCGGTGTAGAGGTTGGCCTTGCGGATGTTGGCCTTGTGGAGGTTGGCCCGTTCGAGGTTGGCCATGCACAGGTCAGCGCGGCTCAAGTCCATGTGGTTGAGGGCCGCGCCGCTGAGTTCGGCTTCGCGTAGGTTGGGCTCGATCGCGGGATTGGCGCGCCGCCATCGGTTCCAAACCTCTGCCCCCTGTTGAATGAGAGCGAGGTGCTCCGGGTTTGCCATTACTGGACCTTGCGCCTAAATAGGGCTTACGTACAAGGATATCAAGAAGGTTTGGTGGGGAACGGGGGTAGAAGCCCTAATTGACGGGCTGGGGCGGATGGGTGCGGTTTTGGGGGTGGGGGTGAGGGCCTGGGGAATTGTAGCAATTTGTCCGGGGGGGCGCGATCGCGGTGGGTAAACCGATTTCAGTAGATGCACCCTGACGAAATTTTCCTCGGCTTTGGCTGGGGATTTTTTTTGCTGATTTTTGCTGGATGGTGCTTTGGCGGGGGCGGGGGGCGATGTGGGCTCATTTTTTGCCCTAGGTTCCGGGGGAGGGCGATCGCGGCGAGTAAACCAAATCCAGTAGATGCACCCTGACGAATTTTCCTCGGCTTTGGCTGGGGATTTTTTTTGCTGATTTTTGCTGGATGGGGCTTTGGCGGGGGCGAGGGGTGATGTGGGCTCATTTTTTGCCCTAGGTTCCGGGGGAGGGCGATCGCGGGGGGTAAACCGATTTCAGTAGATGCACCCTGACGAATTTTCCCCGGCTTTGGCTGGGGATTTTTTTGGATCCTATGGCCCCGATCGCCCCATCCCATTGCTGCACCGATCCTCCTGATCTCACCGCGATCGCCCCGTAGGAATTAGCTAAAGACAGGCTTCCCCCGAGCGAAGCGCGATCGCCCCATCGGAGCCCCGCGCGATCGCCCCTGGTCGGCCCGTGAGGTGTGAGCGGTTAACAAAACGAGAAGGCCAGAAACCGGGTTTCCCCAAAAACTCGGTTTTTGTGCTGAAGGAACATGGCACCATAGAGCGAACCTCCTTAACCCCGTCGCCATGGACGTTCTCTTCAGCCCCATCGAACCCTACCGGCGCGACTACCTGGCCGTGAGCGATCGCCACACCCTCTATTTCGAGGAATGCGGCAATCCCAACGGCAAACCCCTCGTCTTCCTGCATGGGGGACCGGGCGGCGGGCTCCAAACGGGCTACCGGCAATACTTTGACCCCAAACGCTGGCGCGTCGTCCTCTTCGAGCAGCGCGGCTGTGGCCGCAGCACCCCCCACGCGGACCTGACGGACAACACCACCTGGGATCTCGTCGCCGACATCGAAAAACTGCGCACCCACCTGGGCATCGATCAATGGTTCGTCCTGGGGGGCAGTTGGGGCAGCACCCTCGCCCTGGCCTACGCGGAAACCCACCCGGAGCGCTGTCTGGGCCTGATTTTGCGGGGCATTTTCATGCTGCGCCGCCAGGAAATCCACTGGTTCTACCAGGAGGGGGCCAGCCATATCTTTCCCGACGCCTGGGAGCATTATCTTGCGCCAATTCCGCCGGAGGAGCGGGGGGATCTGGTGGCGGCCTACTATCGCCGTTTGACGGACCCGGATCCCGCCGTGCGCCACGAGGCTGCTCGGGCCTGGGCCATTTGGGAAGGCAGCACCAGTCAACTGATCCCCGATCGCGATGCGAAGGATCGGTTTGGGGAGGTGAGTTTTGCGGAGGCGTTTGCCCGCATTGAGTGCCACTACTTCGTCAATGGGGGATTTTTTGATCGCGATGACTACCTGCTGCACCACGTTGATCGCATCCGCCACCTACCGGCGGTGATTGTCCAGGGGCGCTATGACATGGTGTGCCCCATGCGATCGGCCTGGGATTTGCACCGGGCGTGGCCGGAGGCGGAGTTTCAGATCATTCCCAATGCGGGCCATTCCATGGGGGAGTTGGGCATTACGAAGGCGCTGTTGGGGGCGGTGGAGCGGTTCTCGAAACTGTAGGGAAGGGTCCACCGCGATCGCGCCGATCCTAGGCGGTTGTTTGATGGGGATGGTGCCCTTGAAATTGCTCCTGGAAGAAGGTGGCGATCGCGCGGCTGACCTCGGGGCCACAGACATCGAGGGGCATGACGTGGCCGGAGCGATCGAACCATTGGGTTTCCAGCGGCCCCGCCACGCGATCGCGCAGCCAATCCACCACGATCGGCGAGATGGTGCGGTCGTTGCGGGAATGGGCGACGAAGGTGGGGCAGGTGACGCGATCGAGGCAGCGGCGCGCCTGGTTCGAGAGTTTGAGGAGTGCCCGCCCCGCCCTGGAATTTTCAAAGGGATAGCAGGGGGCATAGAATCGCATTTCCCGCCGCTTCGGAATCGAGAAATTGAGCCAGCCAAATAGGGCGCACAGGACTTCTCCCCGGAAGGGCAATTTCAGGGCCGGGGCGGTGGTGGCGCAGGCGTCGATGAGCCCTTCGCTGGCTAGGATTAGGGCGATCGCGCCCCCCATGGAATCCCCATAGAGCCCCACCCAGCCGTAGCGATCGCGGGCGCGTTTCACCTCCTCCCGAGCCGCCGCCAGCATAGCCGCCGCCGTCATGCGCGAAAATTCCCGCCCCTGATCCGCCGCCGCCGCAAATCCATGGCCCGGTTGCAGGGGCACAATCACGTCAAATCCCTGGCCATGGCACGCCTCCGCCACGGGCCGCACGCCGTAGGGCATGGCCGTGAATCCGTGCAGGCAGACGATCGCCCCCCGCTTTTCCTGGGGATTTTCGGTCTGGGAAGAAGAATTCCCGTGCAGCAGGGCAAAGGGCACCGCGTCCGCCATCAACCGGGCGCGATCGGTCGGGGCGATCGCATCAAAGCCAGAAAAATAACTCAGGGGGGCAGCCATGGCAGGGCAGCGGGCCTTCACACCCGCCTTCGCGCTAAAGGAATCTACGGTTACGCTACCCGAGATGCGCCCGTCCGCCATGGCCCCGGTCACCAGTTCCGCGATCGCCTATCGCCCATCCCCACCAGTCTTCCCAAAAACCGTTAGACAAGGGGTTTAAACCCCTTGCCCCAGCCGGTTTAGTAATTCCAGCGCCAAGGGGGCAGCTCCTGAAGTTACCCGCCCCGATCTCCGTGGGGAGGGCCACCGAAAAAACTGGCCCAAGCTCCCCTCGCCACGGTTCAAAATATGCGGCCTAGGCTACGCCGCCCCCAACTGGCCGCGATATTCCTCCGGCGACAGCAGTTCATCGAGATCCCCCGGATCCTCCACCTTCACCCGCAGCAGCCAGCCATCTCCGTAGGGATCATCGGCAATCTGCTCCGGCGACTCGATCAACGTCTCATTGCGCGCCAACACCGTCCCCGTCACGGGCGAATAGAGGGTCGCCACCGCCTTCACGGATTCCACCGTGCCGCACTCTTCCCCCTTTTCGACGGCGCTATCGACCTCCGGCAACTCCAGAAACACCAGATCGCCCAACTCATCGATGGCATAGGCCGTAATGCCAATGGTGACCACCCCATCGTCTTCGTCCTCCACACGCACATACTCGTGGGAGTCCTGGTAGAGCAGGGTATCGGGAAACTCTAAAGCCATGGTGAGCCGCCTCGCTGGATGGCGCGATCGCAGGGAATCAAGTCACTTAGCCGAACTGTCGAACTAAGTTGGGCCAATTGTTGAACCAATTGTCGAACCAATTATAGGAGCCCGATCGCCCCGTCTTGTGGAACAGCGGCAGGATTTGGGCGGTTGGGATTTAGGCGGAGGTCTCCCCGAACCGTTGCAGCCGGTGCAGGAGATCCTGGACGGGGGCGGGGGGACGGCGCATGACCCGGCCCGTGGCGCGATCGACCGGCGTGAGGGTGAGCTCCGCCGAGAGGTACTGCACCTGGCGATCGCGCGATTCGATCCGCTGCTGCCACCGCCAGCGCACCCCCCGCGTTTCCGTCGGCCGCGATCGCACCACCGCCACCTCCCCCAGCCGCAGGGGCATGTGATAGTGCAGATTCAGGGTGACCACCGGCAGATCACAGCCCGCCGCCACGATCGCCCCGTAGGGAATGCCCACCGCCTCTAGGGCCTCCAGGCGCGCCTCCTCCAGCCAGCCCACATAGGCCCCGTGCCACACCACTCCGGCGTAGTCCGTCTGCTGCGGATGGACCCGCACCTGATGCTCAAACCACGGCATTGCTTGATCCGCCTGATCCGCCGCGATCGCCCCTGATGATTGCTCGATTGGTTCCCTTGCCATGGCCCTGCCCCGCCTCCGTACACCGAATCCATACGCCGAATCCTTAAGCAGGGTACGGCACCGGCCCGTGGTTTTGTAACTGTTCATGAATGTTCGTTTCTAAACCCATCGCGGCGGCGGCGCGATCGCCTAGGGGGCGGTGGCTGGGTGCCATAATGGGCGTCAATCTCGCTACGAAACGGCCCTGATTTTGGGCAAAATTTCGGCGCGATCGCCCCGGCAGCCCCTAGCTTCAGGAGTGGCTCTGATCCCCACCGCCGGATCCAGGGCCAATTCCACCACACCATAAAATTCCATCTAGTCCATCGAGCGTTTTTAAGGCCGTATCCCAATGATCAACAAAATTCTCCTCGCCGATTCCGGAGCCGGCAACTCGGAAGAGATGCTCAAATTCCTCCTGGAATTGCCCGCCCTCAAGGACGTGAAGGTGACCGTTCTGCACGTGGTGCCCGAGCGGGTGTCCTCCGATGAAATGGCCGAGCGCATCCAGCAGGGGGGCAAACTCCTGGCGCGGGCGGTGGAGTCGCTGGGGCTCAAGGGGGAGCAGGTGTCGCCCCGCCTCAAGCAGGGGGATCCGAAAACCGTGGTCTGCGATGTGGCCGAGGAGGAGAAGACGGACCTGATCATCATGGGGTCGCGGGGCCTGAAGCGGCTCCAGTCGATCCTCGAAAATTCCGTCAGCCAGTATGTGTTCCAGCTTTCGGCGCGGCCCATGCTGCTGGTGAAGGATGATATCTACGTCAAGCGCCTGAATCGGGTGATGGTGGCGATCGATAAGTCCGAGGCGGCGGCGGATGCCCTGGAACAGGCCCTGTTCTTTGCCCGCAATATCCCCAATGGGCAGCTTTATTTGCTCCATGTGGATCCGTCGAAGGGGGCGGATGATGCGATCGCCGGTCCCGCCGCGGAATCGGATCCGGTGCTGGCTACCGCGATCGCCAAGGCCAAGCAATTGGGCATTCAATACACGGCCATCTCCTCCGGCGGCAAACCCGGCCCCACCATCTGCCGCCTCGCCGAGGAGAAAAATATTGACCTGCTGATGCTGGGTTCGCCCGATCGCCGCCCCTCGATCGCCAAGGGTCTCCCGGATCTCGATCGCCTCCTGGGCACCTCCCTGTCGGATTATGTGCGGGTCTATACCCCCTGCCCCGTCCTGCTGACCCGCACCGCCGGATAGGGCGCGATCGCCCAGCCCTCCAGTCGCCCCCAAGAAAATCGCCGGTCCCTGGAAAGGAAACCGGCGACTTTTGGTTTTTGAACTAATCGCGTAACGGTTGGTCTTGACGGTCGTGCTTAATGGTGAGGGGGCAAGGGGCTGAATCCCCTTGTCTCACTGGATTGGAGCCAGATGTTTGATTAACCCCCTAGCTAAACCACTCCAGCACCGCCTCGTCCTTCGTATTCGTATTGCGCGACGGCGTTTCCCGCTCGAAGGTCATATGCACCGATCGCGTCTGCTCCCCATCCGACGCCACCGCCACGATCGGGTAATCAATCACCCCATCCTGGAACGACATCTGGAAGCGGAACGTGCCATCGGGATTCAGTTGAATCGGACGACCCCCCACGGTCACCGTCGCATCCGGCTCGGTGGCCCCGTAAACAATCAACTCCGCATCCGCCACCAGCCAGAACTTGCGGGGGCGCGGCGGCGCAGCGGAAGCACTCCAGCCCGCGCCGGATTCGGTGTAGAGCATCCCCGCCCCGGACAGGTTGATGCCGGAGGCCGTCGGCACCGCCCACTGGCCCACCCCGGACGGGAAGACGTAGGAGCTGAGGCTTTCCAGGTGCTGGATCGAGGCGGGAACCGACGCGGGCACATGCTGCATCGACCCGAACAGGGAACCGGCCACCCGCTGGGACTCGACGCCCGCAGCCATGCCAAAGATTTGTTCGTAGATGGTGCTTTCCATGCCGGGGGCCGCTGCCTTCTGGCTCGGGGGCACCAGCTTGGCGACGGTGACGCCCCGCAGGTCGCGCTCCCAGGGCACGGTCACAAAAATGTCTTCCACCCAATCGGAGGGGTAGACGGGGGGAATGCGGACGGGGGCCGATCGCGCCAGCAGCAGCCAACGGCCGTCATAGGCCCGGTAGCCCACCTCGGCCACATAGTCGCGATCGCTCACGGGAATCGGCAGGTACCACTCCCGAGCCAGTTCATCGCAGGGATATTCCTGGACGCTGTGGGGGCGCTGATGATTGACATCAATGTCCGTCACATCGCACAGGCGCAGGGCGAGCTGCTGACCCCCCTGGCGGCGCAGGTCTTCCTTATGCTCGTTCGGCACATCCCAGTAGGCGTAGGCCCATTGCGGATCGCGGGGCAATAGGGCAATCCGACTTTCGCCGTAGCCCCCCGGAAGATCCGGTAGCCCTTCATCGACCGATGCTAGGACTTCGGGATCGAGGGTCTTGTCATCCTGGCCGAGATTGAACTTTGCCGCTTCCACTTGCTCCTGAGCCTCCACGATTTGAGGTTGTTCGGGTATGTCTTGCGAAGGGGTGATCACCACCTCCACCGGGTCGCTGACCGCCGGGGCGCTAGGCCCTGGGTCGCTGACCGCCGGGGTGCTGACGGGGGCCGGACTTTTCGCCATGATCGCCGCCAGTAGCTGGTCTTTACGCATTCGGCTATAGCGGGAGATTTCTAGCTCGCTAGCCACCCGACGGAGTTGGCGGAGGGTCATCTCTTCAAGAGGCGGCCGGTCTAAACTCATAAGTCGCTTTCTCCTGGTGCGTCATCACATCACACAGCCTATTGGCGTACCGAGGCGGAAGAGGCCCCCGCGATCGCCGGACCTGGGGGGGCAGGGATCGCGTTCCGAGCCCGTTGGCTCCATATCCTAACGGAGCTATCCCGATGGATCGAGGCCGCAGGGGCGCTTTCTGCAACGGATTTCTTAGGGGGTGACGAGGTTTGGCGCGATCGCGAGATCGCTGTGTCATGAGTCTATGACATTGTGGGGAGCGTGGCGGGCGGCGCTGGGTAGCTTTGTCAAGGTTTGATGACTTTTGGGATATGGTTTGCTCCCCGCCGCGATCGCGCCTGTTTTGGATGGGTTTGGGGTGGGTTGGGGAGGGGTCAAAGAGGGGGTTTCCTGGGGGGCGATCGGGGGCGGCCACAAAAAAACCGCCGGAGCTGGGGCCAGCGGGGTGGGGGCGATCGCCGCGATCGCGCAATGGCTAGGCAAGAATGCCTAGGGGGCTAGGGAATCCAGGAGGGCTTGGGCGCGATCGGCCAGGAGGTCATGGCAGGGGCCGTTGGTGGCGATGCGTCCGCCCCATTGGCTGATGTCCCCTTGGTTGTAGCGGAGGGGTTGGCCGTCGAAGTGGGTGAAGCGTCCGCCCGCTTCGGTCAGGATCAGTTCCGGGGCGGCCATGTCCCAGTCCTTGGGGGCGGATTTGCCGGAGAGGGAAAGGTAGACGTCGGCGCGGCGATCGACGATCGCGGCGATTTTGCCCCCGATGCTGCCCACGGCGGTTTGGTGCTGGCAGGGCAGGGCGGCGAGGAGTTTATTGAAACGCTCATCCCGGTGGGTGCGGCTGACCACGACGGCGAGGCTGCTGGCGTCGGCGCGATCGCTCACCCGGCCCGGTTCGATGCGGCCATCGCGATGGTAGATTTCCGTGCCGCTGCCCCGGACGGCGCAGTAGAGTTTGTCGGCTTCGGGGCAGGCGACGACGGCGACGACGGGGCGGCCCTGGTGGACGAGGGCGATGTGGAGGGCGTATTCGCCGGTCTGATCAATAAAATCGCGGGTGCCGTCGAGGGGATCGATGATCCACACCCAGTCGCGATCGATGGGGACGGGGCCGTGCTGCTGGAGGTGCTGTTGATAGGTTTCTTCGCTGAGATACCCAAAGTCCTGGTGGCCTAGTTCCCCCACGAGCCGCTCAAGGATGTGGTGGTTGGCGGCGCGATCGGCGGCGGTGACGGGGCCGTCGGCCTTTTCGTTGGCATCGAGGGTGAGGCCAAATTCCTCCGCCCGGTAGTAGCGATGGAGGATGTCGGCGGCTTCCCAACCCACGGCGCGGGCGAGGTCGGCGAGGGTTTCGGGGGATTTCATGGGCGTTTGGATTGGTTAAGCTCGATCGCGGGGCCGGATCTTTAGAAAATGCGGATTCGGGCGGCTCCGGTAGGTTTCAAGTCTATCGACGTTTGGGGGCGATCGCGGGATGGCAGCGGCATATGGAGCAAGTTTCGGGGCCGGGTGGCGGCTGAGCTTGGTGGCCCTGGGGGATGGCACGCAGACGGGGGTGACCCTGTCGCAGACCTCGGCGGGTAGCCAGCAGCAGCAAACGGTGACGGTGCAGACGGGGCCGTGGCGATCGCCGCCGGAGTTGTTTTGCTTGGCGGATCAGCACTATGGCCTGCGGATTCTGGGGCGCGATCGCGAGGTGTGGCTCGACTGCCGCCCCGGTCAGCTCCGCCAATGTCCCCAGCCGCCCCTGTTGCTCGGCGCGATCGCGGTGCCCCTCACCCCAGAGAGTTCCCCGGCCCCAGCCCCCCCAATGGAGCCCATGAGGCCGATGGGGCCGATGAAACCCATGGAGCCCATGGCCCCCCTACCGCCCATGACCCTGGGGAACATGACCATGGATCTCAACGCTATGACCATGAATATCGGCGATCGCACCCTGAGCCTGAATCAACCGGAGCAACCGGGCGATCGCGCGGCAAAACGCCCCAACTTCTGCCCCCAGTGCGGTCATCGGCTGGAGGGCCGCGATCGCTACTGTAGCCAATGCGGCACCGCCCTCAGTTAGGGTGGGGGTTGGGGCGATCGCGGGGGGCTGGGTTGGGAGACCCAACCCCTACGGGGACTCCGGTTGATTGCGCGGGGATCTAGAGGCGCAGGGCCGCATCATTGGTCCCCGTCACAAAGAGGCCCGCCTGCACATCCGCCACCACCGCATTCTGCACCCGCGCCAGCACCGAACTGGCCGCTCGCACCAGCACATCACTGCCGCTGGCCTCCGCCGTCAGATCCGCTAGGGTCAAATTCCCCACGATCGCGATGCGATCGCCCTCGGTGCGGCTGAAATCCGCAATCACATCCGCCGTTTCCGCCGTGCTGCCCACGACCGTCGCCACCCGGATCGCGAACACATCCGCCCCCAGGCCACCGGTCAGGGTATCGGAGCCAAAGTCGCCGCAGAGCACATCATCGCCCGCGCCCCCCAGGAGCTGATCGTTCCCCTGGCCGCCGCGCACGAAATCATTGCCCGCGCCCCCCGACACCAGATCATCGCCCTGGTTGCCGTTGACGAAATCGCTGCCTTCGCCACCGTTGAGCGCGTCATTGCCCTCGTTGCCGCGCAGGTAATCATTGCCTGCGCCGCCGGTGATGGAGTCGTTGCCCCCGTCGCCCCAGATGATGTCGGCCCCGTCGGACCCGGCGATCGTGTCATCCCCCGCGAGGGCGCGCAGGCCGTTGGGCGCATTCGCCAGTTCCCCGGCGGCCACCTGCTTGGTTTCGGCCCCATCGCCCAGGAAGGCGAAACCGCCCGCCACCGGCAGATCCGCCCGGTTCAGAAAATTGGTGGCCGCATTCAGCAGGGCCGTATCCCCCAAGATCGCGGAGCGCCGGGTTGCTAGGGTGCCATCCACCACCTTGGCGAACTCGATGCGATCGCCCTGCTGCACAGAGTCAATGGCACCGAGGCCGCCCACCACCTGACCGAAGGGGGCGTACTGACCATCCAAAGACGGCTGGGGCGCGAGGGCAATATAAAACTGCGACGAGGCGGAATCCAGCGCCTGGGCACGGGCCATGGCGATCGTCCCTCGCTGGTGGGTCAGGGCCAGGGGCACGCCGGACACCGCTTGGCTATAGGTGGGCGCTGCGGCCCCCTGGGGTTTGATTTCGAGGGGAATGCGGCGCTCGGTGCCCGTCAGCGGATCAATAAAACCACCGGCCCCGAGGCGATTGAGGGGCACATTGGGATCTTTCCCCGCCGGGTCGCCCGCCTGGATCACAAAGGGCGACGGATCCCGCACAACCCGATGGAAAGGGATGCCGTCATAGAAACCCGAATCCACGAGTTCGGCAAAGTTGCCCGCCGTGATCGGGGCGTTGTCCCCATCTAGGGCGATTTCGAGGACGTTGCCGCCGATGCGCATCAGGACCGTGGCACGACCGGCGAGGGGCTGGATTTCGGTGGACATGATTCCTTCTGGAGCTATTACAAAAACGGGCGAAAAGACGGGCGGACAGCGATCGCGGGCGTGTCGTCAAATTTTTTTAGATCCGCTGAAGCAAGGGTCTTGATCCCCTTGCCCCCGATCGGCCCCATGGGGCGATCGCCACGGGAGTTCTGGGATTTTAGGGTAGATTGTCTGGTTTTGGTGGACGACTGGCCTGGGGGTTGGGACTGATCCCGGTGGCGTCCGGTTCCGTGGATCCCCGAGTGCGCCGTGGGCCTCCTAGAATTATGCACGGCGATTTGATCTCCGGTGGGCGGGGGGTGGTCATGGGTGATGGTTTGCGCGGTGGGGTGGGGGATGGGGCGGTGCGGGCGATCGCGGTGCCGTCGTCGGAGTTTTTGAGCGAGGGGAGTTGTTATACGCCGCCGCCCTGCGCGATCGGAGCGACGCGGATTTTGGTGAAGCCGAACCTGGGCTATCCCGTGGGGCCGCCGGTGACGGTGGGCATGGGGGTGCTGGGGGCGGTGGTGCGATCGCTCCGAACGGCGAGCCCTGGGGCAGAAATTTTGATCGTGGAGGGGGTGTGCTCACCGGTGCCGCTGGAGGTGATCGCGGCGAAGCTGGGGGTCCATGGCCTGCTCGATGAGGGGGTGCGGCTCCTAGATGCGGATACGCTGCCCATGGCGGACTATGAAAATGTCCTACCTACGCCGACGCGCTATCGCACCATGGTGGCCCCGCGCCTGCTCCAGGAGGTGGACTGCCGCATTTCCGTGGGGGCGTTCAAGCAAACGAGCCTCAAGGCTACGCCCCTGCTGTCGGCGTCCCTCAAAAATCTCTACGGTCTGTTCCCGCGCGATCGCTACCGAGCCCGCAGCGCCCACTCCAGGGGGCAGTTGCATCGCCCGTCGGTACCCGCGATTTTGCGGGATGTTTACGGCTGCATCGGCCATTGGTTCGACGGCGGCGTGGTGGATGCCACCTATCTCTACGACAGCCCCGATTGGAAGCCCGATCGCGCCAAGGCGGGCATTGCTAAAAATCAAGTGGCCTTCGGGTCCGAGCTGGTGGCGGTGGATCTGGCGGCCTGTGCAGCGACGGGGCTAGGGCCGGCTCCCTATTTGCTGGATCTCAAAACCCTTCAGGAGCAAGGATTGTTGCCCTATGGCCGCGCCTGATGATCTGCTGCTGCCCCAGGCCATGACGCCGGGGACTGCCCTGGTGACGGCGGCCCAGATGCGGGCGATCGAAGGGCGGATTTTTGCGGCGGGGATGCCCGTGGCGGCGCTGATGGAAAAGGTGGGCGGGGCGATCGCGCGGCAACTGCGGCGGGACTATCCCACGGTGCGGTCCTGGGGGGTGTTGGTGGGGCCGGGGCACAATGGCGGCGATGCCCTGGTGGTGGCGCGGGAGCTGCATTTGGCGGGCGATCGCGTGGTGCTGCATCACCCCTTCGAGCGGCGCAAACCCTTGACCGATGACCATTGGCGCTATGCCCTCAGTCTGGGCCTCGCGATCGCGCCGACGGTCGAGGATGCCCTGGCCGCTGGGCCGGAGGTGTGGATTGATGGGCTGTTTGGCTTTGGGCTGGAGCGGGCGATCGCGGGGGATTTGCTCCTAAAAACCTTCGAGGGATTGAATGAAAGTGGGCGATCGGTGGTGGCGATCGACCTGCCGTCGGGCCTGCACACGGACAGCGGCGAGGTGTTGGGGGCGGCCCTGCGGGCGGAGCGGACCTACTGCTTGGGCCTGTGGAAACGGGGGCTGCTCCAGGATGGGGCGTTGCCCTGGTGCGGTGCGGCGCGGCTGATTGACTTTGGCATTCCGGCGGCGGATATCCGGGCGGTTTTGGGGGAAACGCCGGAGCTGGTGCGGGTGTCGCCCGACGCGATCGCCTATCCCACGGCGCGATCACCCCTGACCCACAAATATCAGCAGGGCCATGGGCTGTTGGTTGTGGGGTCGCGAGCCTATCCAGGGGCGGCGATTTTGGCGGGCCTCGGGGCCATGGGCAGCGGCGTGGGGCTGCTGTCGCTGGCGGTGCCGGAACCGTTGCAGTTGCCTTTGTTAAACCATTTGCCCGAGGCGATCGCCCACCCCTGCCCGATGGATGATCAGGGGGCGATCGCGGATTTATCAGCCCTGGACCTGGCCCGGTATGACGCGATCGCCGTGGGCTGCGGCCTCAGCACCGCCGCCGTGGAACCGGTGATGGCCCTGGTGGCGAGCGATCGCCCCTTGGTTTTGGACGCAGACGCCCTCACGGTTCTGGCCCGCCGGGATGGGGGGGTGGAAATCCTGCGCGATCGGGCCGCCCCAACGGTTCTGTTGCCCCACGGGGGGGAATTTGCGCGGCTTTTCCCGGATCTCGATCCCCAGGGCGATCGCCTCACCGCCGCCGCGATCGCCGCCCAACGGTCCCGCGCGATCGTCCTGCTCAAGGGAGCCCGCACCGCGATCGCGTCGCCCACGGGCCGCACCTGGGTCGTTGCCGACAGCACCCCCGCCCTTGCACGCGGTGGCAGTGGCGATGTGTTGGCTGGTCTCGTGGCCGGTCGCCTCGCCACCCGATGCCGCCAGGAACGGGATCATCTCAACTCCGACGCGATCGCCGCCACCGTGGCCCACTGCGCCGCATGGCACGCCCAGGCCGCCCGCCTTGCTGAAGGCGATCGCACCGCCCTCGGCGTCAGCGCCCGCACCGTGGCGGAGTATCTCGCGATCGCCGCCCACCGCCAGTCCCCCTAGACGGTTTCTGAAACGATTTTTGAAATAACCATCGGGATCAATCCATGTGCTCTACTGCTGCCCCGTCCCCCGCCCTCCAGCTCGTGCCCGCCGCCAAGCGCGATCGCGGCCCCCTTCTCCAATTCATTGCCCAACTCTACGACCACGAAACCATCCCCTTCGACGGCGATCGCGTGGGGGACTCCCTCGACCACCTGCTGCAATCCCCCCACTGGGGCAGCGTCTTTTTGCTCCAGCGGCCCGCCGATAACCCCGCCGATCCGCCCATCACCGTGGGCTACAGCATTGTGGCCTACCTCTACAGCCTCGAATTCGGCGGCCGCGTGGCCCTCATTGATGAACTCTGGATTGATCCAAATTGGCGCGGCCAGGGCCTCGGTCGCCAAGCCCTCGAACGGATCGAACAGGATTGCCGCGATCGCGCGATCGTCGCCCTACGCCTCGAGGTGGGCCGCACCAACCAAACCGCCCGCGCCCTCTACCAACGCATGGGCTTTCAGGATCTCGATCGCGACTTCTGGACCAAGCCCCTCAGCCCCGCCGCGATCGGCGACCCCACCCCCTCCCATTAATTCCCCCCTTCAAAAACGCCCCCGAAACGCAAACGCACCGCCCCCCAAAGCCATCAGCGATCGCCTCAATAAAGCGATCACCATGGAAATTAAAGGAGCGGTGCGTTCAAATCGAAGAACGGGATTACAGGGGATCACTTAGGATTGCAACGGAACCGAATGCACCCCACGCAAAAAACGGTCGTGCGATTCATGGGCCGCCTTAATCAACCCTAGTCATCCCAGGCGGAACCATCATAGGGATCGCCATCAAAGGGCTGCATTCCCGTAGCGGGATAAAAATCATCGGTGGGGGAAAACAATCGACTCGCCGCTTCCATCAAGTACTGGGTGGCGTTGCGGAACCATTGCATCACTTTCATGACCTCGACCTCCCTCGGCAGACATCTGGAGCGGTCCACCTGACCCAATAATAATCCTGAGCAATCAATGCAATAACCGTTGCTTAACAAAAAGTACGGCTTTTTCAAGGGGTCGGCGAGGGGTGTCGGCGGGGGGCGGGATTAGCAACTGGGGGATGGAACATATAACAATGGAAGGGCGCGGGAAGGGCGCGATCGCGCGGTTCCCTTCTGGCCTGATTATTTGGATGTCCTAGTTTCATTGCCCCTAGCCGATGTCGTTCCCCCAGCCCGCTTCCCAAGCCCCGTCCGGGTCGCCCAAATCTCCGCCCAAGACTAGACTGGGCCGCGCGGCGAGCCGGTTCGCCCAGGTGACGCGGATCCACTTTTCGCGGCTGAAGATCAATCCCAATGCCCGCCCGCCCAAGCTGCGGGTGACGGATCCGCGCGAGCCCGGAGGGCCACGGGACTATGCCCTACTGGGGGACTATTACCTGCTGGGGCGATCGTCGAAGCTGGATATTACGGTGACCAATGAGTTGGTGAGCACCCAGCACCTGTCGCTGCTCAAGAAAAATCAACTGCTGCGGCCGACCTATATCCTCCAGGATGAGCGCTCCACCAATGGCACGTTTTGGGGCAAAAAGCGGGTGCGGGGGGTGATCCTGGCCCACGGCGATCGCGTGACCCTGGGGCCGCCGGATCTGGTGAATGCGCCGGTGCTGGAATACATTCACCCCTGGCCGCGCTGGGTGACGACGGTGCGCTATGGGGCGATCGCCCTGGCGGGGGTGTTGGTGCTGGTGGGGGCCGCGATCGCGGTGGAATGGACCAAATTTTCCGTCTATCCCATGCCCCAGGCGGTGCGCGGCCCGGTGATCGTGCGGGCGGGGGATGGCAAAACGCCGTTGCAGCCGCCCTTGACCCAATCCCACCGGGAACTGCGGAATTTGCGGGAATTTGGCCCCGCGTTGCCCACGGCCCTGCTGGCATCGGAGGATGCGCGGTTCTATTGGCACTTTGGCGTGGATCCGATTGGCGTGGCGCGGGCGGCGGTGGTGAACCTGCGGGCGGGGGCGGCGCGGGAAGGGGCCAGTACGATTACGCAACAGCTTGCCCGGACCCTCTATGGCACGTCCTATGTGGGGCGGGATAATTCGGCGGGGCGCAAACTGCGCGAGGCGATCGCGGCGCTGAAGCTGGAAACGTTTTACGGCAAAGATCGCATTTTGCTGGCCTACATGAACCAGGTGTTTATTGGCAATGGCCTAGCGGGATTCGAGGATGGGGCGCGGTTTTATTTTGATAAATCGGCGGCGGAGTTAGATTTATCTGAAGCGGCGACGTTGGTGGGAATTTTGCCAGCCCCCAATGCGTTTAATCCGGCGGCGAATTACCAGAAGGCCCTGGAACGGCGCAATTTAGTGCTTGATCGCATGTTGGAGGAGGGCAGCATTTCCCTGGAGGAACGGAACCGGGCGCGGCGATCGCGGTTAAATGTCAGTCCGGCGGCCCGCGATCGCCTGCGCAGTACGATCGCGCCCTATTTTTTCAACTATGTCTTTCAGGAACTCGAAGAACAGTTGGGGCCAGCGGTGGCGGCGGAGGGTAATTTCCTCATTGAAACCCAACTGAATTTAGGTCTACAGCGGGCGTCCGATGCGGCTTTGCGCTCAGCGATTGAGGGGACCGGCGCTCAATTGAATTTTTCCCAGGGGGCGATCGTCACCCTCGATACGGGCAATGGCGCGATCGTGGCCATGAGCGGCGGCAAGGATTTTCAAGAAAGCCAGTTCAACCGCGCTGCCAATGCCAAACGGCAGCCGGGATCGACCTTCAAACTGTTTGCCTATGCGGCGGCCTTGGGGGAGGGCATTTCCCCGGATACGGCCTACAGTTGCGCGCCGGTCACCTGGATGGGCCAGCGCTACCGGGGCTGTCGCAGCGGCGGCGGCAGTCTGAATATGTATGCGGGGGTGGCCCAGTCGGAGAATCCGATCGCCCAGCGGGTGGCCCAGGCGGTGGGGATCGATCGCGTCATCGAGATGGCGAACCGTCTGGGGATTCAGTCGGACCTGCGGCGATCGCCGGGGTTGGTGCTGGGGGAAAGTGAGGTGACGCCCCTGGAAATCACTGGGGCCTATGGGACGATCGCCAATGGCGGCCAGCGGAATCGGCCCCACGCGATCACGCGGATTTTCGACACGAGCGACTGCGCCGAGCCCCAGGATCTGTCCACCTGCCGCCTGATCTATGACTATGCCCAGGATGATCCGGAGGCGAATCGCCCGGTGGTCAGTCCGGAGGTGGCCCGTACCATGACGGCGCTGCTGCGGGGGGCGGTGACGGGGGGGACGGCGCGGGGGGCCGCGATCGTGCCCGGTGCGGTGGGCAAGACCGGTACGACCGATCGCAATGTGGACCTGTGGTTCATCGGCTTTGTGCCGGATCGGGGCATTGTGGCGGGGGTCTGGTTGGGCAATGATGACAATAAGCCGACCCGAGGCTCCAGCGGCAATGCGGCGACCCTCTGGGGGCAATACCTCAGCCGCGCCCTTTAATGGGTTTAAATCCAATCCCCATCAACCGGTGGAGATGGGCCGGTGGGGGCTGGGCGGGGGGACCCCGCCCCTACGATGGTTGATCGTTTTTTTCGATGCTTTGATTCTGCTGTAAACCTGTTTTTATTAATGTCCTATGGCTACTCAAACGCCCCCGGAATCCCTCCGTTTTCGTCAGTTGGATACGATTCACCGGCTGGCCGATCGCATTGAATCGATCTGGAGGACGGAATTGGATCTAGAGCCCTATGAAATGCCTGAGGATTTGGGCTATGTGGAGGGCACCCTAGAGGGGGAGCGGATCACGATTGAAAATTGCTGTTTCCAGACCCGCGAATTCCGTAAGCTGCATCTGGAATTGGCGCAGGTGGGCCAAAGTTTAGATATTTTGCACTGTGTCATGTTTCCGCGATCGCAGTTTGAATTGCCCATGTTCGGGGCGGATCTGGTGGGCGGTCGGGGGCAACTGGGCATGGCGATCGCGGATCTGTCACCGATCGCGCGATCGGAGCAACTGCCGACCTATCGAGCGGCCCTCGATCAACTGCCGGAACTGACCTTTTCCCAGCCGCGCACCTTTCCCCAATGGGGCGATATTTTTTCGAGCGATTGCCTTTTTGTACGGCCCGCCGGTGCGGAAGAAGAACAGAAAATCATTGACCGCATTGGTGATTTCCTCACGATCCATTGCCGACAGGCCCAAGCCGCCCAGCCGGTAACCCGCGATCGCGAAGAAGAACTCATGGCAGGCCAAAAACGCTACTGCCAACAACAGTTGCAGAACGACAAAACCCGCCGCGTCCTCGAAAAAGCCTTCGGGAATGAATGGGCAGAACGCTACATGACCCAAGTGCTGTTTGACGTGCTCTAGGCCAAAGGTTTGATTCCTCGTAGGGGTTGGGTTTCCCAACCCTCGCCCAACCGATCAATCCCAACTTTTGCCCAATCGATCAACCCCAAACCCGTTCAATCTCGCGAATATCTAGGGATCCTGGGGGCTGGGCGGGAAAACCCCGCCCCTACGATGACGGTTTTTGGGTGTTTTTTAAACCAGGGCCGCCGCCGTTTCCACAACGCATTGCCGCGCCCAGCGATCGGCCTCCAAAATATCCTCTAAACTCGGCGTCGCGCAGTTGTCCGCCCGGTGGCGATCGCAGGTCCGCGCGATCGTCCTCGGAATATCCAAAAAGCCAATCTTTTCCTCCAGGAACAGGGCCACCGCCTGCTCATTGGCCGCATTCAGCACCGCTGGCATCGAGCCCCCTGCCCGCCCCGCCGCGTAGGCCAAATCCATGCAGGGATATTTATCGTGATCCGGCTCCCGGAAGGTCAAATTACCCGCCTTCACCAGATCCAGCGGTTCCCAGGCCGTATACAGCCGCTCCGGGTAGGACAGGGTGTACAAAATCGGCAGGCGCATATCCGGCCAGCCCAACTGGGCCAGCACCGACGTATCCTGCAACTCGATCAGGGAATGAATGATGCTCTGGGGATGGATGACGATATCGATCGCGTCGTAGTCCATGCCAAAGAGGAAGTGGGCCTCAATCACCTCCAGCCCCTTATTCATCAGCGTGGCGGAATCCACCGTGATTTTTTTGCCCATGGACCAGTTGGGATGCTTGAGGGCGTCGGCGACGGTTACCTCGGGCAGTTTTTCCACGGGCCAATCGCGGAATGCGCCGCCGGAGGCCGTCAGCAGAATCCGCCGCAGGCCGCCGCTGGGTACCCCCTGCAAACATTGGAAAATGGCGGAATGTTCCGAATCGGCGGGCAACAGCCGCACGTTGTGTTTCTCCAGCAGGGGCAGAACGACGGGGCCGCCTGCGATCAGGGTTTCCTTGTTGGCGAGGGCGATATCTTTGCCCGCTTCGATCGCGGCGATCGTCGGCAGCAGCCCCGCACAGCCCACAATGCCCGTCACCACCACGTCCGAGTCGCCGTAGCGGGCCACCTCCACCACCCCATCGGCCCCCGTCAGCAGGATCGGTTGGGGATTTACGTCCGCGATCGCGGCCAGCAATTCCTCCCGCTTTGATTCATCCCGCAGGGCCACAATTTCCGGCTTGAATTGGCGAATTTGCGCCGCCAGCAGGGGAATATTGCTGCCCGCCGCCAAACCGACAATGCGGAAGCGATCGGGATATTCCGCCACGATGTCCAGGGTTTGGGTACCGATGGAGCCGGTGGAACCAAGGAGGGTAATTGCTTTCACGGGTTACCAGGGAAATGACTAGGGGTGGATAACGGACGGGGGCGGCGGCGCGATCGCGGATCCCATCGGGGCCAAGTTCCGGCCCGGTCTAGGCTAAATTCGCCAGTTCAGAGGGGACCAGACGGGCCATGGGGTGGGATAATTTCCCCCAATCTTATGATGTGGCGGGCCGTGACCGTCATTGCAGCTTTTCTATGAACCCACAGCAGGCGGTCATTCGCTACTACGAAAACATCACGGCCACCTACCGCAAATATTGGTACGGCAAGTCCACGAGCTATGGGTTCCACTGCGGATTCTGGGAGCGGAATACCAAAACCCTCGACCAGGCCCTGAAAAATGCCGATCGCTTCCTGGCCACCTGTGCGGACATTGGACCGGGCGATCGCGTTCTGGATGCGGGCTGTGGGGTGGGGGGCAGTGTGCTGTGGCTGGCGTCGGCGATCGCGGCGTCCCCCACGGGCGTTTCCATCAGTCCCACGCAAATCGAAGAGGCCAAACGGCTGGCGGAACATCACCACCTGGGCGATCGCGTGCAATTCCTCTGCACGGACTATTGCCAAACCCCCTTCGCGGACGAATCCTTTGATGTGGTTTGGGCGCTAGAGAGCATGTGCCACGCCCCCAGCAAGGCCGCCTTTGTGGAAGAAGCCTATCGCCTGCTGGCTCCGGGGGGCCGGTTGGTGGTCAATGACGTATTTTTGAGCCGCACCACGCGATCGAAGCGGGAATGGCGGCAGGTCCACGACTTTGAAACGGGCATGGCGGTGCCGGATGTCCTGGAACTCAACAGTTTTCACGATTTGCTGACGGGGGCCGGGTTCGAGCAGGTGCGCGTCTGGGACAAGAGTAAATCGGTGCTGCCGTCCCTGCGGCGCATGTACTGGGTGTCTCACGTGCTCTATCCGCTCCTGCGCTACCCCGTCCGCTGGTGGAAGGATTGGCGCAGCGGTAAGCCATCGGATGCGGAACGGCTGGCGGTTCACGATGAGCATATCCAGGCGGGCCGGGTGCTCTATCCCTTGATTAGCAGTGGCCTCGGTCGCCATGTGGTGTTCTGTGCCATTAAGCCGCGATCGCCCCAAACCCCCATCCCGTCGTCGTAGGGGTTAGGTCTCCCAACCCGGCCCCCCGCGATCGCCCCAAAAAATCAGGGACTTGAGATCAGTCATCCATTCCGTCGTCGTAGGGGTTGGGTCTCCCAACCCGGCCCCCCGCGATCGCCTCAAAAAATCAGGGACTTGAGATCAGTCATCCATCCCGTCATCGTAGGGGTTGGGTCTCCCAACCCGGCCCCCCGCGATCGCCCCCAACCCGTTCAACCTTGGGAATATCAGGGATTGCGGGGGTGGGGATTTCGGGTTGAGGGTTGCGGGTGGGGGCTGGGCGGGAAAACCCCGCCCCTACGTGATTTGTGGTTTAGGGAAAAGGGAGATCATAAGGGTTGCGGGCTAATGGGTGACGGGCTCTAAGCCTTTGGCCTCCGTCGGTAGCGCCCCCGCCATGGCCCCGAGCCAAGTAATCAAATTCTCAAGCTGCTGATCCGGCTTGAGGATCCCGAGGCCGCGCACCATCACCTTTTTGCTTGTGTAGACGAAACGGCTGCGCAGGTGATCCGGCAGATTTTCCGCCAGCAGTTTCCAGGCGGGTTCCTCCATGGGGGTTTCTAGGAGCACATGCTGTTTGCCCTCGGGGCGGATGCGCGCGACGCCAACCCGCTTGGCCACCTGCTTCAATTCCATCACCCGCAACAGTTGCTGCGCCGCCGTGGGCAAGGGGCCATAGCGATCGCTCCAGTCCGCCGCGATCGCCGCCAGCTCCTGCCGGGTATGGGCCGCCGCCACCGCCCGATAGGCCGCCACCTTGCGATCGAGATCCGGCATGTAATCACTGGGGATAAAGGCCGTCACCGGCAGATCAATTTGCGTATCATCCACCTGGGGAATTTCCTGGCCGCGCACCTCATTAATGGCCTCCTGGAGCATTTCCACATACAAATCAAAGCCAATTTCATTCATCTGGCCCGACTGCTCCGCCCCGAAAAGATTGCCCACGCCGCGAATTTCCATATCCCGCATGGCGAGCTGATAGCCTGACCCCAACTGAGAAAATTCTTGGATCGCCCGCAGCCGTTTGCGCGCCGCCTCGCTGAGGGTGCCTTTATTTTGATAAAACAGCCACGCATGGGCCTGAATGCCCGATCGCCCCACCCGCCCGCGCAGTTGATACAGTTGCGACAGGCCAAATAGTTCCGCCTGTTCAATCAGAATCGTATTCACGCGGGGAATATCTAACCCCGATTCGACAATGGTGGTACAGACCAAAATGTCCGCCTCCCCGTTGCCAAAGGCGAGCATGGTTGCTTCCAAATCCCCCTCGTCCATCTGCCCATGGGCGATCGCGAGGCGC
This sequence comes from Cyanobacteriota bacterium, assembly GCA_022402445.1. GTDB lineage: Bacteria > Cyanobacteriota > Cyanobacteriia > CACIAM-69d > CACIAM-69d > MS008. Next base: position 353,787 of record JAKRSF010000010.1, read on the forward strand.
ACACCGGGCACCATTTCCCGCAACTGTTCCGTAATTTTTTCGATGCCTTCTACCCGAGGCACCACATAAAAAATCTGGCCGCCGCGATCGAGTTCCTGGCGGATGGCCGATCGCACCGCCTCGGGATCGTAGGGCACCAAATGGGTTTGGATGGGCCGACGGGCTGGGGGCGGCGTGGCGATGACGCTCATTTCCCGAATGCCGGACAGGGCCATGTAGAGGGTCCGGGGGATGGGCGTGGCGCTGAGGGTCAGGACATCTAGTTGGGTTTTGATGGCCTTAATTTTCTCCTTTTGATTGACGCCAAAGCGCTGCTCTTCATCGACGACTAATAGGCCCAAATCCTTGAATTTGACGGTTTTGCCGAGGAGGGAATGGGTGCCCACCACGATATCTAATTCCCCGCTGGCGAGCCGCTGCTGCACCTCTTTCCGTTCCGTGGCGGTGCGGAATCGATTGAGCAAACCAATCTGGATTGGATAGGGGGCAAATCGTTCCTTGAGGGTGTGGTAATGCTGTTGGGTGAGAATTGTGGTGGGGGCCAGGAGGGCGCATTGTTTCCCGGCGGTGACGGCTTTAAAAATGGCCCGCACGGCCACTTCGGTTTTGCCAAAGCCCACGTCCCCACAAACCAGGCGATCCATGGGGCGATCGCTCTCCATGTCGCGCTTGACCTCTTGGATCGATTTGAGTTGATCGGGGGTGGGTTGATAGGGGAAGGATTCTTCGAGTTCCTGCTGCCAGGGCATGTCCGGCGGGAAGGGAAAACCGATCTGTTCGGCGCGGGCGGCGTAGAGTTTGAGGAGATCGAGGGCAACTTTTTTGAGGCCCTTCTGGACCTTGGCCTTGGCCTTTTCCCAGGCTTTGCCGGTCATTTTATGCAGTTGCGGCGGCCCTTCTTTTGTGGCGCGGTACCGGGAAAGGCTGCCCATTTGATCGGCGGCGACGCGCAAAAGTCCATCGGCATATTGCAGGACTAAATATTCGCGGGTTTCGCCATTGACGCTGAGTTTTTCGAGTTTGAGGAAGCGCCCAATGCCGTGGTTGCGGTGAACAATGAAATCGCCCGGACTGAGTTTGTCGGGATCGACCTGCTTTGAGGCGGCGCGGCGGCGTTTGCGGACGTAGCTGGGGGTGGCGAGGGTGTGCTGGCCGAAAAATTCGCGATCGGTGATGACGGCGATGCGATAGGTGGGCAGGCTGAACCCTTCGAGTTCCGCGAGGCCGGAGTATTTGACGGCGATCGCCTGGCGCTGGCGCTGGAGCCGTTCGATCGCGGGAATATCCTTGGGGCTGGGGACGAATTGGGCGGGGCAATCGTGCTCCTGCAGGAGGGCGACGGCGCGGCTGGGCTGGACGGACACGAGCCACACGGCAAATTTGCGCTCGATTTCGTCGCGGATGGTGGCGGCCAGTTTGCCGAACTGGTGGGGGATGGCGGGGACGGGGCGCGAGGCGAGGTTCACGGGACGCCCCTGATCGGCGGGGGCGATCGCGGCGTCCGTGGCCAGTTCCGCGAGGGTCAGGTACGGGAACGCGGCCAACCGATCGAGGCTGTCCTGGAAGGGGCGATGGAGGACCGGCGGCGCGATCTGCAAGGGGTCGGTTCCAGGGCCGTAGAGACTCTGCCAATGGTCCTGGGCGTGGGTGACCCAGCGATCGCTGTGGGCGGCGCATTGGTCCAGTTCATCGAGGGCGATGAGGGCGTGGTCCGGCAGATAGTCCAGGAGGGAGGCCGGGGATGCGAAGGCGAGGCCCAGGAAACGCCGCAGGCCGTCGGGGCGTAGGCTGGTGCGGCCCCCGTCATCATCGTCCCCCAGGTCATCGAGGCCCAGGAGGGTTTGCGGATCGAGATCCCGCTCGGCCAGGGCATCGCGGATGAGGGCTTCGTAGCCGGTGGGGGTGAGCTTGACCCGCGCGATCGCGTCGAGGGACCGCTGGGTATTGGGGTCAAATTCCCGCAGGTGCTCGAGCTCGTCGCCGAACCATTCCAGACGCACGGGGAATTCGGACGAAACGGGGAAAATATCGACGATATCGCCCCGCTGACTCCATTGGCCTTCGGTTTCAACTAAATTCACCCGCTCATAGCCCAGGTTCGCCAGCGATCGCCCCAGGTCCGCCAGATTCCAGGTGACCCCCGGTTGCAGGGTCAGGCATTGGCCCTCGAACACCGCCGGGGGGGGGAGGTGAGGTTGCAGCGATCGCTCCGTCGCCACGATCACCATGGGTTTATGGGCTTTGCTGTCCTTGGCCTCCTCGTCGGGGGTGGCGATCGCCCGCCGCCGCTCCAGCAGATCCACCAGCACCTGCAACTGGCCCCACAGCATTTCCGATTCCGGATCGAAGGGCTCGTAGGGGGACGATTCCGTGGTGGGATAAAACTGCACCGTGGCCCAGTCCATGGCCTCTAGCTGCGCCGCCCAGCGCCCCGCCTCCTCTAGGGTGGCCGTCACCACCAGCAAGTCGCGATCGCGGGCCTTCGCCAATGCCGACGCCACCAATCCCTTAGGCAACCGCGCCAAGCCCGACAGGTCCAGCCGCCCCTGGCGATCGCATTTGCTCAGCAATTCCTCGGTGAGGGGCGATCGTTTGAGGGCGTGGATGACGGACGAAAAAGCCATGGGAAATGCGGGGGAAGTTTTTGTTAGAAATAGTCTTTAGAAGATATCTAAAAAAGTGCTTCTGGGGCCTTGGATTTCCTTTGGATGCCGGTGGGACAAGGGGCTTAAAGCTCCTCGTCTCTGGCGCGGGCGGCGGGGAATTTTTAGATCAAGACCATCGTTACTTTTTTAGATATTCTCCCAGGAATGGCGATGGTGGACCAAAGGGGGAACCGAAGGGGGCGATCGGGTCCATTTAAGGGGATTAGTCTAGCATTTGGCCCTAGGGGCGGCGGGGTTGAGGGTTGCCAGGGCGATCGTCTGGGCCTGGGGGGTTTGGCTGTAGCTGAACACGTAGGGGCAGTTGGGTCGGAGGCGATCGAGTAGGTAGGGGCTGCCGTAGATGAGGAGGGCCAAGAGGCGATCGCGGCGCACCAGGGTTTCATAGCAGGCGATCGCGCGATCGGCGGCATTGGCGCTGCCCCGGAAGGGATTCCCCCGCACGAACAGTTGCAGGAGGGTGGGGCGATCGCCCAGGGTTTTCATCGGTTCGTTCCCGTCGGGGCTGGCGCGGTCCATTAATGTGAGGCGCGAAAATCCCCACTGGCGCGGCAGGGCGATCGCGGGGGTGTGCTGGCCCAGCATGTCGGCGCTGAGGGCATCGTCGAGCAGGATCAAATTTTGGGCACCGTCCGGCGGCGCGTCCGGGGCCAGGGTGCCCAGGTTCACGGCGTCTTCCCCGGCCAGCCTTAGGCCAGCGGGCGATCGCGCTCCATCGGCGGGGCTGCCGTAGCTCAAAACCCCGTTGCCCGCACGGTTCGACTGGACCGCGATCGCGGCGGCCAAGTCCAAGGATTTTTGGGTGGCGAGGGTTTCACTGAGATCATGGGCGACCGTTGCCGCATCGGGAGAAGCTTGCCCCGCATCCAGCAGCCCCAAATGTTGTTTTGCTCGCCAAATGCGCCCTAACGATTCGTTGATGCGGTCTTCACTGACGCGACCGGTTTCGACGGCCTCGACGATCGCGGCGATCGCCCCGCTCGGATCGGCGGGCATCAGCAAAATATCCGCCCCCGCCTCCAGGGCCAGCAGCGGCGCGTCCTGGGCACCGTAGCGGTTGGCGATCGCCCCCATCACCAGGGCATCGGTGACGATCAACCCCCCAAAGTGCAACTGATGGCGCAGGCGATCAGTCAAAATCGCGCGGGACAAGGTAGCGGGGTACTCCCGATCCCAGGCGGGAATCTGCAAATGGGCGCTCATGACCGCATCCACCCCCGCCGCGATCGCCCGCCGGAACGGGACCAACTCAAGGCTTTGGAGGCGATCGTCCCCATGGTCAATCACCGGCAACTCCAGGTGGGAATCCGTCGCCGTGTCCCCATGGCCGGGAAAATGCTTCGCCGCCGTCAGTACCCCGCCCGAGCGCGCCCCCGCCACAAACGCCGCCGCCAACTCCGCCACCACCGCCGGCGTTTCCCCAAAGGCCCGCACATTAATCACCGGATTTTCGGGATTGTTATTCACATCCACCACCGGCCCCAGGAGCCAATTGAGCCCCACGGCGCGGCATTCCCCGGCGATCGCGGCCCCCATCTGTTCTGCTAAGGCGATCGCGCGATCGCAATCCGTCCGGGCAATTTCCCCCAAGGCCATCAGGGGCGGGAACCACGTCCCCCCCACAAACCGTTGACCAACCCCCTCCTCCACATCCGCTGCGAGCAACAGGGGAATTCCCGCCGAATTATCGCCAAACTTGCCAGAAATGGCCCAGCTTTGCAGTTCCGCCGTCCGCAGGGCCAACTCCGGCGCACTGGCCCCCAGCAGAATGACGCCCCCCACCCCCTCCGTTTGCACCAGATGCCGCAGGCGATCGCGGGTCGGCTCCCAGACCGGGTAGCGGATTTGACCATCCAGCAAAAAGCCCGACGCCCGCACCACCAGCAGTTGCGCCACCCGCCGCCGCAGCGGCCACCCGAGCCAATCCGCAAACTCCATCGCCTTTCCCCGTTTCCCTATGGATCGACCCGCGATCGCGTCCTAGCAGCAGCCATCCCCCTGGTAATGCCAGGTGGCGGGCGTAATCAAAATATTTTCGTCGCAGGCTGCCAACGCCGCCGCCGTCTTGTCGCACACCCCCGCCGGAATCCCCCGCTGGAGTCGGTGCCCCTTGCCGTCGTCATAGGCCGCGTCGGGGCCGCCATAGATCGCCGTTTTGCCCGTGAAAATACAGGGGCCATCGGCGGGCATGGGCACCTTGAAGGCGGCGCAGTCGAGGCTTTCCAGCAACAAATCCTCGTCCAAGCCATAGGTGGCCCGATCCAGCAGGCGATAGGGCCGACGGGCGCGCACCTCCACCTGCCCAAACCCCACGCCGGTCAAGTGGCCCACGTATTCGTCATAGGTCAGCGCCCCGGATAAACACATGGCCCGCAGGCGATCGTCCCGCCGCAACGACTCGGGAATGGGCCGCGTCGCGATCGGGTCACTCATCAGCAGCCGCCCGCCACAGCGCAGCACCCGGTACGCCTCCCGCAAGGCCCGCGTCAAATCGTCCGGCTCAAAGATATTGAACAGGCAGTTTTGGGCGAACACCCCCGACACCCCATCGGCCACGGGCAGCTCAAAGGCATCCCCCGCGCGAATTTCCACGAAGGACGGATCAAACCAATCGTTGAGCCGCGCCGCCTCTTGCAGATTTTCCAGGGCCGCCGATCGCATTTCCGCCACCGGTTCGATCGCGATGATGGCCCCCGGCCGTCGGCAGAAGTAGGCAAATTGCAAAGCCTCCAGGCCGCCCCCCACGCCCACATACACCACCGTCGGCTCGTCCATCAATTCCTGGGGTTGCACCGTCGTACCGCAGCCGTAGTTCATGGCCACCATGCGATCGGGCAGGGTGAGACCGGGCATTTTGAACGCGCCGCTCTGGACGCAGCACAGGCCCACGTCCGGGGTTTCGGCGACTTCGCGGTAGAACTCGGCGGCGGCGTCAAGGTAGGTAGCCATGGGGATTGCTCTGATAAGGACGGGCAACGGAACCGGAAAAATTAGGGCCTGTTATCAATGTTGTTCAGCCATCCCACCACCGTAGGGGTTGGGTTTCCCAACCCTCGCCCAACCGATCACCCTAAAACCGTTCAACCTTGAGGCGGCATGGGACGTTTTTTATCAGGAATCCTGGGGGCTGGGCGGGCTCTTCGGTGGGGGCTGGGTGGGCTCTTCGGTGGGGGCTGGGCGGGCTCTTCGGTGGGGGCTGGGCGGGGAAACCCCGCCCCTACGACGGTGGGTTATTCTTCGTCATCGTCCTCGAATTCGTCGTCGTATTCGTCTTCGTCGTCATCATCGTCCGAGGGGTCGAGGTCCGCCGCCGCGATCGCATCCCCCTGCAATTCCCGCTTGGCCTCTAGCTGACTGAGCAGGGACAGCACCTCCGCCCCCCGCGCGATCGATAGATCTTCGACAAACAGCACCTCCGGCGTCCGACGCAGGCGCACCCGCTGGCCCAGTTCCCGGCGCACATAGCCCGTAGCGGACTGGAGCCCCTCCATGGTTTGGGTGCGGGCCTCGTCGGAACCGTAGATACTCACAAAAACCTTGACGTGCTGGAGGTCGCCGGACACGCGCACATCCGTCACGCTCACCATGCCCATCCCCACGCGATCGTCCTTGATGCCCCCCATGAGCATCTGGCTGACTTCCCGGCGGATCAGTTCCGCCACCCGCGCCACTCGGCGATTGGTTGCCATTGATTTGTCCTCCCTTGCCCCCTGTGGGGCCGCTGGTTCCGGGCGATCGCGATCGCCGCGAAGGTATGTTCAGCCGCACGAAACCGTTAGACCAGAAAGCTTAGGCTTGGGGCAACGGGCGACCCCCTGCGACAGAGTGCGCAAGACCCCCGATGATAGCCCGAAGATCGCCCCTCGGCCCTAAACGGTACTCAAGCCCAACATGCCGCGCAGGGTGAAGATCACAAAGACCAGGATGGAAATGAACAGGGCCGCCACGGCCACGGCGCTTTTGCGATCCTTGACGATGCTGGTGAAGGGGGACAGCAGGGTCAACACCACCCCAAGGCTGAAGCTGATCAAAAAGCGCGGGTAGCGCAGGACGTTGTTAAAAAAGTCGCTCATCTAAAAAACTCCTCCGCAAACCCCCACATTTTAAGGGGGCTTGGCCTTGATTCTGTGGGTTTGAGTTGGGTCTAAAGGGGATTGTTCTCGAATTTTTTGGGGCTTCTGACGCGATCGCCCCTACCCGAGGACGGCCCGCAGGGCAGCGAGCTGTTCCTGCACGAGGCGGTAATAGATGGCGGTGCCGCGCCGTTCCTTGGCTAGAAGGCCCGCTTCAAACATGAGTTTCAGGTGATAGCTCACGGTGGGTTGCGCCAAACCGAGGGATTCCACCAGTTCGCAGGCGCGCACCTCTTGAGCGGGCTGGGCGGCGATCGCGCTGAGGATTTGCAGGCGCGCGGGTTCCCCCAAAACGCGAAAGACCGGCGCGATCGCCTGGGATTCGGCAATGGTGAGGCGACCGGCCAACAGGGGCCGACAGCAGGTGACGGCGGTGCGGGATTCCATAGGCCCATCTTGACACGGCTACGGGATCTGATAGCTTATTGATGAATATCAATATTGATGATCGTCGATAAACTCAGAAATGGGCATCATCCCTTTGGGAGGCAGAGATGGGCGAGGCTAGGGCGGTGCGGGCGGGGGGTGGTCTGTCGTTTTTTGAGCGCTATTTGACCCTGTGGGTGGTGCTGTGTATTGGGGTGGGTATTGGTTTGGGGCGGGCGTTTCCGGATCTCGCGATCGCCCTGGATCGGTTCAGTGTGGCCCAGGTGTCGGTGCCCATTGCCATTTGTCTCTTTTTCATGATGTATCCCATCATGGTGAAGATTGATTTTAGTCGGGCGAAGGCGGCGGCCAAAACACCGAGGCCGGTACTATTAACCCTGGTGGTGAATTGGCTGATTAAACCCTTTACGATGGTGGCCATTTCCCAATTTTTTATTGGATGGCTGTTTCGCCAGTTGATTCAGGGTTCGGAGTTGATTAATGGGGTGTCGGTGCCCCTGGCGGATTCCTATATTGCCGGGACGATTCTATTGGGCATTGCTCCCTGTACGGCGATGGTGCTGATGTGGGGCTATTTGTGCCATGGGAATCAGGGCCATACCCTGGTGATGGTGGCGATTAATTCCCTGGCGATGCTGTTTCTCTATGCGCCTTTGGGGCGGTGGCTTTTGGCGTCGAATAATTTGACGGTGCCCTGGGAGACGATTGTTCTTTCGGTGTTGGTTTATGTGGGGTTGCCGCTGTTTTGTGGGGTGGTGTCCCGCCAGTGGATTTTGCGCCACCGGGGCCGGGAGTGGTTTGAGACCCATTTCCTTAAATATTTGAGCCCGATCGCGATCGCGGCGATGTTGATTACTTTGGTGCTGCTGTTTGCGTTCAAGGGGGAATTGATTGTCAATAATCCGTTCCATATTGTGTTGATTGCGGTGCCGCTATTCATCCAAACTAATTTGATTTTCGCGATCGCCTATGCGGCTGCCCGCAAGCTGGGGTTGAGCTATGAGGATGCGGCCCCGGCGGCGTTGATTGGGGCGAGTAATCACTTTGAGGTGGCGATCGCGACGGCGGTGACCCTGTTTGGCCTCAATTCCGGGGCGGCGCTGGCGACGGTGGTGGGGGTGTTGATTGAGGTGCCGGTGATGCTGATGCTGGTGGAGGTGTGTCGCCGGACGGCCCCCTGGTTCCCTCGTCAGCCGGAAACCGCAACGTTGCCGGATCCCCGCTGTTTTCCCCTAGGAAATTAGCAAGAATTTGCAAATCATTTCGCTGCCGGTAGCAAGGGGCTTAAGCCCCTTGTCTTATACCCTGATCTTGACGATTGACGTTACTTTCTGAACCCCATGAAACGGATTTTATTTGTCTGCAAGAAAAATTCCCGCCGCTCCCAAATGGCGGAGGGCTTTGCGAAACAGATGGCGGGCGATCGCGCGATCGTTGCCAGTGCCGGTTTAGCCGGGAGCGAAATTGATCCCCTGACCGTTGAAGTGATGGCGGAGGTGGGTGTGGATATTGCCGACCAGCGATCGCAGCCCCTCAGCGACTTTTCACCCGAGCAATTTAATGTGGTGATTTCCCTGTGCGGCTGTGGCGTTAATCTGCCGCCGGAATGGCTAGAAACCGAGCAATTTGAAGACTGGAATTTAGAGGATCCCGAAGGCGGAGATCTCGACACCTTCCGCACCATTCGCGATCAGGTGTACCAGCGGGTTGCCCAACTCCTCGCGGTCGATTAAACCGCCCCTCCGGCCAAGGCCGCCGCCCTTCGGATAGGATCGCACTACGATCGCGGTCAAGTTTCGCGTGATCGCGGCCCCGACCCCCCCCGCCTTTCCCCGCGCCAACGCCATGCCCCTGCCCCGTCTCATTGCCCTGCTGGTGGGCCTTTGCGTCATCCTTGGCATGGTGCTGTGGCTCGTGCAGGCCATCCAACAGCTCTACTGGCAGGTCACCTGGACCGCCCCGTGGCTCGGGGGGCTCGTCGTGCTGCTGACGGTGGCCCTGCTGGCGGCCATGGTGGCGGCCTTTGTCTATTACTTCAACTTTTTTGAGGTGGGAAAAGGGGGCAAGCGGCGATCGCGCCCCACCGTAAAAGTGTCGGAAGTGAAGGCGGAAGCGGCGGGGGAAACCCTCAAGGCGGTGCGGCAACAGGTGGACCGCATTCAGGATGAAATTGCCCGCAAGGCGCTGCTGGAAAAATCGCGGGAAATTGAAGAAAACCTGGCGCGCGGTGAACTGCTCGTGGTCATTTTTGGCACCGGTTCGGCGGGCAAAACATCGCTAATTAATGCCCTCATTGGCCGCGTGGTGGGGGATGTGGGGGCACCCATGGGTACCACGGAAGTTAGCACCACCTATACCCTGCGCATTCGCGGCTTGCAGCGGGAAATTTTGATTGCGGATACGCCTGGAATTCTAGAGCCTGGAACGGCGGGAACGCGGCGGGAACGGCTGGCGCGGCAGTTGGCAACGGAGGCGGATTTACTATTATTTGTGGTCGATGATGATCTGCGCCAGTCGGAATATGATCCCCTGAGAACTTTGGCGGAGATCGGTAAGCGATCGCTGGTGATTTTCAATAAGGTGGATCGCTATTTGCCGGAAGATCGAGATGCCATTCTAGAGCGGCTGCGATCGCGCCTTGCGGACCTGATTCCCGCCGCCGATGTGGTGCCGATCGCCGCCAACCCCAGGGCCGTTGAACTGCCGGACGGGGAAGTGATCCAGCCGGATCCGGACATTTTGCCCCTCATCCGCCGCATGGCCGCCGTCCTGCGGGCCGAGGGGGAAGATCTCATCGCCGATAATATGTTGCTCCAGGCCCAGCGCCTCGGCAAACGGGCCAGAAAATTGATTGATGCCCAGCGGCGACGGCAGGCGGAAAAGATCGTGGAACGGTACCAGTGGGTGGGGGCCGGGGCCGTTGCCATGACCCCATTGCCCGGTTTAGATTTGTTGGCCGCCGCCGCCGTTAATGCCCAAATGATTATCGAATTGGGGCGCATTTATGGCTGCGATCTCAGCGGCGATCGCGCCCAGGAATTGGCCCTCTCGATCGCCAAAACCCTCACCAGCTTAGGCATCGTCAAAGGAGCCGCTGGCCTATTGAGCACCGCCCTGCAATTTAATATCGCCACCGCCATTTTTGGTAAGGCCATTCAAGGGGTCACCGCCGCCTACCTCACCCGCATCGCAGGCCGCAGTTTTATTGAATATTTCCGCAACGATCAGGACTGGGGGGATGGGGGCATTGCCGAGGCGGTGCAAAAGCAATTTCAACTCAATCGCCGCGATCGCTTCGTTCAGCGGTTTGTGAAGGACGCGATCGCCAAGGTCGTGCAACCCCTCCAGGCCAGCCGCGACGAGCTACCGGCCGCCGAGCGCTCCGAGCCGGGATCCTAGGCACCGCCAGCCCCACGGCGGAACAGTGGCAAGATTGAGGGGGTTTGTCTTCCCCGTACCCCGCATGGCCCGACCCATCTCTCCCCCCGTTCCGTCGCCCGCCCCGTCCACCGCAACCGTTCCCTGGCACTGGCGATCGCGGCCCCTGGGCGATCGCACCGGCGCGGCTATCTTTTTCGCCCTGTTTCGGGATGAGGCGATCGCGACGCTCCTGGAAAGCCCCTACCCCACCCACCAGTTTTGCGCCGCCGCCGCCGCCCTCTCGCGCTATTCCATCTGTGCCGGGTCGCCGCGATCGCACCGGGGCCGCGCGCAACTGTGGACGCCAACCTTGGGGGAAATTTTGCCCTTTTTGACGGGATTATTGGACGGGCAACCGGCGATCGCGGCGGATCTGGAGGACTTGCCCTTTCGCGGCGGCTGGCTGGGCTGGCTGGGCTATGACCTGGCCTGGGAAATCGAGCGGCTGCCGGTGCGCAATCCGGATCCGCTGCCCTTTCCGGTGGCCTATTGGTACGAGCCCGATCGCTTCGCGGTCCTAGATCACGGGCAACAGCGTCTGTGGCTGGCGGCGACGGATCCCAAAGATTTGGACGAGATGGATCGACAGTTGGCGCGATCGCCGGATCCAGATCGATTGGATGCGCCAGAGTTGGCCCCATCAGTCCAGAATGCCGCAAATCCCAGCTTGATCGCCTATGGCCGCGATCGCGAGGACTATTGCGCCGCCGTGCGTCAGGCCCAGGAGCACATCCGGGCGGGGGATATTTTTCAGGCGAATCTCACCTTGCGCTTCAGTAGCCCCCTCGCCGCCAGCGGTTGGGACACCTATCGCCGCTTGCGGGCCATCAATCCGTCCCCCTTCGGCAGCTACTGGCGATCGCCCTGGGGGGAGGTGGTGAGCTGTTCGCCGGAGCGGTTGCTGCACCTGGGGCCGGATGAAACGGGCCGCCCCGCGATCGCCAGTACGCGCCCGATCGCCGGAACCCGCCCCCGCAGCGCCGATGAAACCCGCGATCGCGCCCTGGCCGATGAACTGCGCGCCGACCCCAAGGAACGGGCGGAACATACGATGCTGGTGGACCTAGAGCGCAACGACCTGGGGCGCGTGTGCGACTGGGGATCCGTGGTGGTGGATGAATTTTTCACCGTCGAGCGCTACAGCCACGTCATGCACCTGGTGAGCAATGTGACCGGACGGCTCCGGCGCGATCGCGGCCCCATCGACGCCCTGCGGGCCGTATTCCCTGGCGGCACCATCACCGGCTGCCCCAAGGTGCGCTGCATGGAAATCATTGAGCGGCTCGAACCGGTGCGCCGCAATCTGTTCTACGGCTCCTGCGGCTATCTGGACCTGGCCGGACGGCTGGATCTCAATATCTTGATTCGGACCCTGCTGCTGCCCCGTCGCCCTACGCCCGATGTCCCCGCGATCGCCTGGGGTCAGGTGGGGGCGGGCATCGTCGCCGACAGCGATCCCGACCGGGAATGGCACGAATCCCTCAGCAAAGCCGCCGCCCAAATCGCCGCCCTGTCCCCCCGACAAACCTAGGGCAAAGCATCGACAAACATGGGATCCCGTAGGGGTTGGGTCTCCCAACCCTGCCCCAACCGATCACCACAAACCCGTTCACCCTTAGAACCGCGATCGCGGGGGCTGGGCGGGGAAAACCCGATGGATGGGATGGCCGGAAACAACCTTGATCCCTAGAACCGTTCACCGATGTAGATCGTGCGGGTTTCGCCATCCTTGCGGATCTTGGCGGAATCCGCCGTTACTTCCACCAACGTCCAGCCGCTCCCGCCGACGGTCTCGCCGATATTGAACCGGCGGGTCACCCCATCGATCGCGAACAATGCCGCCGATCGCTCCCCGAGATCCAACAGCCCCACCAAGGATTGGGTCGGCCTCGGCGCGATCGCCACCGTATTGGCGGGCGGTTCCCCAGGGCTCGGCGAAGCGGTGGGCGCGGGGGACTCCATCGCCACCGGTCCGGGCGGGGGATTATTGCTCGGCGACGGCAGCGGTGCGCCGTTAGCCCCATTCCCAGGGTTTGCCCCATTGGCCACCCCAGGATTATTCGCAGGCATCCGTTCAATCAACGCCGTCAGCCGCTCGATCGCCTCCGTCAAATTACTCGCCAGGGGAATATCCAAACCCGCCGCCGTCCCAGGGGGCACCACCGCCGTCCCATTGGGCACCGGCAACGGTTGCAGCGCCGTCCCCGGCGGCATGGGCACCATGGGCAGCGGCACCACGGGCAATGGCTGACGGCTGCTCGATCCCCCGCTGCGGGCCTGCTCATTGGCGGCGATCGTATCGAGCGATCGCTGCATATAGTTCACAAAGGCCGTATCCACATTGGGATCCTGGGCCGCCGTGGCCGTGATCACCTCCGTTTCGCGGGCCGCCTGCTGAAGCTCGCCGCGCCGGTTGAGGTACCACAGGCCGACGGTTGCCACCAGCACCGCCAGGGCACCGCCCACCAGCAGGCGATCGTGGGATTGGCGGGACTGCTTCTGGCGCTCCTGCTCCCGGATGGCATCGGCGATCGCCTTTTCCCGGGCGGCGCGATCGACCCGGGGGGGCAGCAGGGACTCGGGCACCACCAATTGCGGCACTTCGAGGGGGGTCAAGGCCAGCACCTCGTCCTCCTCCATCGGTTCCGCCTCCACCATGGGCAGCACATCAACCCCCTCATCGAGCGATCGCTCCAGATCGTCGAACAGGTCATCCATCAACTGATCCGCATAATCCCCCACGAGGGAGCCGGAATTGAGGGTGCCTTGGCGGGGGGCGGCGGGGCCAGAACTGGCAGGGCCAGGATTCATCGATAACTCGGGCGCGATCGCGGCGTCGTCGGCGTCGAGGGGTTTAGGGGAGGAGGAGACGCTAATGACCATGGCTGTTTCGCCCAAATTCCCGAAGTGAGTGCTGATGCGGAGGAGGCTGGCGCGGGGGGTGTCCCTGAGGTTGTGCGACGGTTGGTGGCCCCGAAATGGTCTGCGCCTGCGCCGGATTCTCTTGCGCCTGATTCTATTGAACCGCCTTTGGCTTCGTCAAATTGAGGCCCATGGCCCTAGGCGGTGGGGGCGTCGGTGGGGCGGGGCACCTTGAGCATATCCACCAGGACCACATGGGCATCCTTGGCGGTGGCGAGGGGCGCGGCGAAGGGAATCCGCAGGGGGCGCGGCCCATCGTCCACCGTGGCGGTGATGTCCATGCCGTCGCAGTCGATCGCCTCCATGCGCGCTTCGGTGGCGGTGGGTTCGTTGCCGTAGTGGTGGACGTAGAACAGGACCGCATCCGGGTGATCGTCGTTCATGTGGCCGCAGATGCGATCGCTGACGGCGGGGGTGAAGGGATTTTCAGAAACGTCTGCCATGGGTCTGAGCTAGGAAACGTGGGTCAAGGGTCGAGGGTGGGCCGGGGCCGCTGCCTGCGCTTTCTATCCTACTAGGGCGGCGGGGGCGGGTCGGGGCGGGCTGAATCTGAATTTTTGGGGGCAATGGGTTAGATTGATTACCCTAAAGTCCGTTCATTTGCGAGCGTTTGCGAGGATCCCCATGGAATTTCAAGCGATTGGTGTGCCGCTGTTGGAGTGGTCGGGCGGCGGGCTGGCGATTGGCCTGTTCGAGGGGGAGGTGGCCCTGCGCGATGATCTGGCGGCCCTGAACGATCGCCTGGGGGGCGCGATCGCGGAATTGATCGAGGAGACAGGGTTTAAGGGGAAGGCGGGGTCGGCGGAGGCCATGCGGCTGGCGGGGGCTCCGATCCGTAAGCTGCAATTGATCGGCCTGGGGAAACCGGCGGCCCTGACCCTCGATGGGGTGCGGCAGGCGGCGGGGACGGCGGCGAAATTTGCCCGTCGCCACCGCTGTACGGATCTGGGCCTGTCGCTGCCGTTGGCGATCGCCGATCAAGCCGCCACCACCCGCGCGATCGTGGAGGGGGTGGAACTGAGTCTGTACCGCGATCGCCGGTTCAAGTCCGAATCAAAGGACGATGAGGAGCGCCCGGACCTGACCACGGTGCAGATTCTGCCGTTCCGGGGGGCCGCTGAAGCTGAAGCTGACACCCTGACGGAGGCGATCGCCCTGGGGCAAAAGGTCGTCAGCGGCGTGGTCCTGGCGCGGGAACTGGTGGCCGCCCCGGCGAATGTGGTCACCCCCGTCACGTTGGCCCAGTTGGCGACGGAGCTGGCCCAGGACTATGGCCTCGATCTAGAAATCCTGGAGCGGGAGCAGTGCGAAGCCCTGGGCATGGGGGCGTTCCTCGGCGTGGCGCAAGCGTCGGATCTGCCCCCCAAATTCATCCACCTGACCTATCGCCCCGAGGGGGAACCGCGCAAAAAACTGGCGATCATCGGTAAAGGGCTCACCTTCGACAGTGGCGGCCTGAACGTCAAAGCCGGTCCCGGCAGCAGCATCGAAATGATGAAAACGGACATGGGCGGCGCGGGGGCTACCTTTGGCGCGGCGAAGGCGATCGCCCAGATCCGCCCCGATGTGGAGGTGCATTTTATTAGTGCCGCCACGGAAAACATGATCAGTGGACGGGCCATGCATCCGGGGGATATCCTCACGGCCTCGAACGGCAAAACCATTGAGGTGAATAATACGGACGCGGAGGGTCGCCTCACGTTGGCCGATGCCCTGGTGTTTGCCGATAAGTTGGGGGTCGATGCCATGGTGGACCTGGCGACCCTGACGGGGGCGTGCGTGGTGGCCCTGGGGGGCAAGATTGCGGGGCTCTGGAGCAGCGACGAGGCCCTGGGGGCGGCCTTGCAACGGGCGGGGGAATCGGCGGGCGAAAAGTTCTGGCCCATGCCCCTGGAGGAGGACTACGCCAGCGGCCTGAAGTCCGTGGTGGCGGACATGAAAAATACGGGACCGCGCGGCGGCGGGGCGATTACGGCGGCCCTGTTCCTGAAAAAGTTCGTAGATAAAACCCCCTGGGCGCACCTGGACGTGGCGGGGCCGGTCTGGGTGGACAAGGAAAGCGGCATTGATCCGGCGGGGGCGACGGGTTTTGGGGTGCGGACCCTGGTGAATTGGGTGCTGAGCTAGGGGGCTGGCGAGGTCACCGCGATCGCGATCGCCCGCTAGGCTAGGGACCATGGCTATCATTTCGTCCAAGTCACCGCCGCCCGATCGCGATCGCCGCCCATCCAAACCGGCCCCAGAATCGTTACTTGATCCCCTGGTGCAGCCGGAGGATGGTGAAACGCTGCCCACGGCCACGGGCGCAACGGGCACGAATCCCCAGGATCCGGACGGGCGCATCCGGCCCCAATGTTTGGCGGACTATGCGGGCCAACGGGCTTTGAAGGAGGTGTTGGCGATCGCGATCGCGGCGGCCCAGCACCGTCAGGAACCGCTGGATCATTTGTTGCTGTACGGTCCCCCCGGTTTGGGGAAAACCACCCTGGCCCTGATCCTGGCGGCGGAAATGGGCACCCAATGCAAAATCACCACGGCCCCGGCCCTGGAGCGGCCTCGGGATATCGCCGGATTGCTGGTCAATTTGCAGCCCGGAGATGTGCTGTTTATTGATGAAATCCACCGGCTGCCCCGCATGACCGAGGAGATTTTGTACCCGGCCATGGAGGATTTTCGCCTCGATATCACCATCGGCAAGGGCCAGACGGCGCGGATCCGATCGCTCCCCATCGCCCGGTTTACCCTCGTGGGGGCCACCACCCGAGCCGGTGCCCTGAGTGCGCCCCTGCGCGATCGCTTTGGCCTGGTGCAGCGGCTGCGGTTCTATGACGTGGAGGAGTTGGCCGCGATCGTGTTGCGGACGGCGGCGATTTTGAAGGTGGATCTGCGGCCCGATGGGGCGGCGGAAATTGCGCGGCGATCGCGCGGCACCCCCCGGCTGGCGAATCGGCTCCTGCGGCGGGTGCGGGACTATGCCCAGGTGCGCCATGACGGCACGATTAATCAGGCGATCGCGGCGGCGGCCCTAGAACTGTTCAGCGTGGATCCGCTGGGGTTGGATTGGACCGATCGCCGACTGTTGACCGTGGCGATCGAAGCCTTTGGGGGCGGGCCGGTGGGCCTCGAAACCCTGGCCGCCGCCACCGGGGAAGATGCCCAAACCATTGAAGAAGTGTATGAGCCTTACTTAATGCAGATTGGCTACTGGCAGCGGACCCCCCGGGGCCGGGTGGTGACCGCCGCCGCCTGGAGACATTTGGGCTATGAGCCGCCCCCCGCGATCGGGGCAAAGCCCCCACTCATCGCGGCCCAACTCACCCTACTGCCCGACCCTTCCCCACCGCCCCAAACCCCCTAGGCCGTTGGATCCTGGGTCGTCGTCGGGGGATAGACAATCTGGCGCGCCAGCCCCAGCCACGCCAGCCCCTGGATCGCCCACCAGGTCACATCCACCTCCCACCAGCGCCAGCCGCATTTCGCCACCTGGGGATAGGCGTGGTGATTATTATGCCAACCTTCCCCATAGGTGAGAAGCGCCGCCCACCAGAGGTTGCGGGTCGTGTCCGCCGTGCCGAAACTGCGGTAGCCGCCGTAGAGATGGGTGGCGGAGTTGATCAACCAGGTGGAGTGCCACAGGAGCACCGCCCGCCCAAAAATCCCATAAATCACATAGGACCACCCGCCGATCGCGTAGAGGGCGATCGCCAGGGGGATTTGCAGCAGCAGGAAATAGCGATCTAGCCAGCAATAGTAGCGATCGCGGGCCAGATCCGGCGCATAGCGACGATAGCGGTCAAATTCAAAAAATTCCGGCTTCGGGTACAGCATCCACAGCAGATGGCTCCACCAAAACCCCCGCCGTGCCGAATAGGGATCGCGCTCCTCATCCTCCGTGTAGGCATGGTGCAGCCGGTGGCCCGCCACCCAGAAAATTGGCCCCCCTTGCAGCGCCAACGCCCCCAAGGTCGCGATCGCATAGGCCAACGGTCGTGGCACCCGAAAACTGCGGTGGCTCAGCAGCCGGTGATAGCCCAGACAAATGCCCAAACTGCCAAAGCACCAGTGCAGCCCCACCAAAACCCCCAGCGCCCCCCAGGAAAAGTTCCAAACCATCAGCAGCGCCAGCCCGTGGAACGCCCCAAAAAATAGCGCCGTCCCCCAACTGAAACGCCCCCCGCGATCGGGGCAAAGCCCCCACTCATCGCGTTCATCCTGAAAACCTTGCGCAGAACTTGACCGATCCATACACACCTCACACCACATTCAAAGCCAGTTGAAAACCAATTCGTAATCCGTTCAAATCAGCCATGCTCGCAATAAAGGGGAGCCGCCACCCAATCGTGGAACGAACTCCCCATCCCTAGCAGCCAATTTCAAACAACAGCCCAAAGAGGTTTACGGAAAACCTTCTGAGCTAAGGGAATCCCTAGGAAAAATTGCCAACCCCAGACGCGGATTCAAAGTCCGCCGAACTGGCTTCTCCTAGGATCGACGGAGCCAAGAAGCTAACGGATTCAAAGTCCGTCGAACTGGCCAGATCCAAAGGAAATTGGTGGGCATTACGCTCGTGCATCACCTCAATCCCCAAATTTGCCCGGTTCAACAGATCCGCCCAGGTATTGATCGGATGCCCTTGGGTATCCAGAATCGACCCGTTGAAATTAAACCCATTCAAATTGAAGGCCATCGTCGCAATCCCCAAGGACGCAAACCAAATGCCCACCACCGGCCACGCCGCCAGAAAGAAATGGAGCGATCGCGAATTATTAAAACTCGCATATTGGAAAATCAACCGACCGAAATAGCCATGGGCCGCCACGATATTGTAGGTTTCCTCCTCCTGGCCAAACCGATAGCCGTGGTTTTGGGACTCCGCCTCCGACGTTTCCCGAATCAACGAAGAGGTCACCAAGGACCCGTGCATCGCCGAAAAGAGCGCCCCGCCAAACACCCCCGCAACCCCCAACATATGGAATGGGTGCATCAGCACATTGTGCTCCGGCGAAAACACCAGCATGAAATTAAACGTGCCAGAAATGCCCAGCATCATGCCATCGGAAAAGCTGCCCTGACCAATGGGATAGATCAGCAGCACCGCCGTCGCCGCCGCCACCGGAGCCGAAAAGGCCACCGGAATCCAAGGGCGCATCCCCAGGCGATAGCTCAACTCCCACTGGCGACCGAGATAGGCATAGATGGCAATCAAAAAGTGCAGGACGATCATCTCGTAGGGGCCGCCATTGTAGAGCCACTCATCCAAAGTCGCCGCTTCCCAAATGGGATAAAAGTGCAGGCCAATGGCCGCCGACGGGGGCACAACGGTGGCCGAAATGATGTTGTTGCCGTAGAGCAAAGATCCGGAAACCGGTTCACGAATGCCGTCAATATCCACCGGTGGCGCGGCCACAAAGGCCAACACAAACACGATCGCGGCCACCAGCATCGTCGGGATCATCAACACCCCAAACCAACCGATATACATGCGGTTCTGGGTACTGGTGATCCATTGGCAAAATCGCTCCCAGGCATTGGGGCCTCGGACCGAATAGAGGGCAGTGGTCATGGAAATTTACCTCGAATCAAGGAAGGAATTCATAACAGAAACCCGCAAGCGACGGAACTCAGCGCGGCCATCGGTAAGCCCTGGCTTCCCTCGGGGCGGGCTGGGGAGAACAGTAGCCCCAGCTTTGATTGATTTCGTGCTTGTTTTGATAACTATACAGCGATATATCTATAAAACGACAGGGGGAGGGCACAATAACTCATGATTTTCTGCTTTTGTATAGGTTTTGCTTATAATTTTGGCCAATGGGGCGGGGGTCTCAGGGGGCGATCGCGGGGATGGGGTAAGCTGCCATGGAGGGGCCGGGCGATCGCGCCGGTGCCGTTTTTAGTTGGATGTCGTACCTGGCATGTCCGAACCTGGTTTTTCACCGTTGCCCCCGGAGGTGCTGGCGTCGATCGCCGAGTACTTCAAAGTGTTGTCGGAGGTGAGCCGCTTGCAGATTCTCAACTGCCTGCGATCGGGGCCGATGAATGTGATGGAACTGACGGAGGCGACGGGCTACAGTCAGGCGAATTTGTCGAAACATCTGAAAATCATGACCCAGGCGGGCATTCTCAGTCGCCAGCCTCGGGGGGTCAGTGCCTACTATGAAATTGCTGATCCAAAGGTGTTTCAGCTTTGCCATACGGTGTGTGATGGCATTGGCGATCGCCTTCGGCAGCAGGCGCGGCAGTTTCAGGCGTTCCAGGGCGATCGCTAGAGGTTTGGGCGGTTGCGATCGCGCTCAGTTGGTGTTGGTTTTTTTCAGCCATTTCAGGCTTTTTCAGCTATTCGTTTGACCTTCTCCCCAGGGTTTTCCTGACCGATGCCATGGATATTGCGGATGTGATTGCACAGTTAATCGAGCGCTATGGGGCGGGCGATCGCCACTTTGCCCGTCTGGTGTTGCGGGATGCGGATTTGACGAATGTGAATTTGGAGGGGGCGGATTTTGAGCGGGCGGATTTGCGCCAAATGCGTTTGGGTAAGGCGAATCTGAGGGGCTGCAATTTGCGGCGGGTGGATTTGAGTGAGGCGCTGCTGTGGGGGGTGGATCTGACGGGGGCGGATCTGGATCTGGCCCAGTTGCGGGAGGCGGATCTAACCGGTGCGATTCTGGCGGAGGCGCGGCTGGAGGGGGTGAATCTCTGCAAGGCGAATCTTAATGGGGCGCTGTTGCGGCGATCGCGGCTGCGGCGATCGCGGCTCTATGAGGCGGATTTGCGGGCGAGTACGACGCACCAAACGGATTTGACGGGGGCGGATCTGCGGGAGGTGGATCTGAGCTATGCCCAGTTGAATGAGGCGATTTTGCGGGGGGCGGATCTGACGGAGGCGCGCCTGTGTCGGGCGAATCTGCGGCGGGGGGTGGGCCAGGATTTTCTGGCGACGGATCTAACCGGTGCGATTCTGCGGGGGGCGGATCTGAGCTATTGCGATCTAACCGGTGCGATTCTGCGGGGGGCGGATCTGCGGGGGGCGGATCTGACGGGGGCGATTTTGACCGATGCGGATCTGACGGAGGTGCGCGCTGATGGGCCGCTGCCCCTATAGGGTTTCATGGGGCGGGGCGATCGCGGGGTGCAGGTCGGCGAGGATGGGCAGGGGCAGGGGGCGATCGCCTTGAAAGCGTTTGGAAAAACCGAAGATTTCGATCGCTTCGATGGCGTTGGTGTCGGGGTTGAAGCGGGCGAGGAGGCCGTCGCCGAGTTCTTCGGCTTCCTGGTCGGCATAGGGTGGACAAAGGGCAATGAGGAGGCTATCGCTGGCGCGATCATAGCTGAGGGTTAGGGTTGAGGCCATTCGACGGTTCCTCCGGTGATTTTGCGTGCGGTATATGCGGTGATGACCCAATGGCGAGGGGGATGGGGTTCGCTGACGGTGACGATGACCAAATGGCGGCCTGTGCGGATGGATTGAAACCACTTCGAGAATAGGCGGGTTTGTGGGTCGTAATCGCTACGGCGCACTAGGTCAGGGAAGGCAAGGGTTTGGGCAATTTCGGTCTCGAAGTCAGGCCAGGTGCCAGGGTGCCGAGTTTGAATGTGATCGATTCGATCTTCCCTGAGTTCCACATCGGCATTAAGATGCGGACAGTGGAAAAGCTGGGTCATGCTGCAAATTGGGAGTGCTTAATTGCCTTGGATAGTTTGTAGTTTGGTCAAGATACTTTGGGTAAGGGGATGATTGGAGAGTTCAGCAGCATGATTAGACTGAAAGGCACGCCCTATAAGGTTGAATAAGCTTCGCAATGAATCTTGAGTTTTGGGATGGGCCTCGCCCAGTCGCCGCACTCGACTCTCTAGAGCAATCATCAAAAGAAGCTCTGCTTCACACCAACGGTTTTGGTAGTAGTACAGCACTGCTAAATCATGAACGCTTTGGGCAGTGGAAGGATGATCGGCCCCCAGTACTTTCTCACAAATTGCCAGCGATCGCCGGTAGAGAGGTTCCGCTTCACCGTAACGGCCCTGGGATTGGTAGAGTCCTGCCAGGTTATTGAGGCTGGTGGCGGTTTTGGGATGGTCGGCCCCCAGCACTTGTTCATGGATTGCCAGCGCTCGCCGGTAGAGCGGTTCCGCCTCCCCGTACCGGCCCTGGGATTGGTAGAGGTTTGCCAAGTTATTGAGGCTGATGGCGGTATCGGGATGGTTGGCCCCCAGCACTTGTTCATGGATTGCCAGCGCTCGCCGGTAGAGCGGTTCCGCCTCCCCGTACCGGCCCTGGGATTGGTAGAGGTTTGCCAAGTTATTGAGGCTAACGGCGGTGTCGGGATGGTCGGCCCCTAGCACTTGCTCACGGATTGCCAGCGAGCGCAACAGTAGAAGTTCAGCTTCCTCGTGCCGCCTCTGAGACTTGTAGAGTTCTGCCAAGTTGTTCAGGCTAATGGCGGTGTCGGGATGGTCGGCCCTCAGCACTTGCTCACGGATTGCCAGCGAGCGTAACAATAGGGGTTCAGCTTCCCCGTACCGATCCTGGGAGTCGTAGAGTGCTGCTAAGTTGCTAAGGCTTTGGGCTGTGTCGGGATGGTCGGCCCCCAGCACTTGCTCACGGATTGCCAGCGCTCGCCGATGGAGAGACTCCGCTTCCTTGTACCGTCCCTGGCGTTGGTAGAGGTGTGCCAAGTTGTTGAGGTTTTGGGCGGTGGCAGGATGCTCTGCCCCCAGCACTCTCTCATAGATTTCCAGCGATCTCCGGTATAGGGGTTCCGCTTCCCCATAGCGTCCTTGAGATTCGTATAAGTTTGCCAAGTTGCCAAGGCTGGCGGCGGTGGAGGGATGGTCAGTGCCGAAGCGTGTTGCGATGACCGCCAAGCAGGTGGTGTGGTGCTGCTCGGCAACAGCCCAAAGACCCTGCCCCTCAGCCAGCCACGCTAAAGCAACGAAGAGAAATATGGTGGAATGCGCTGCCCCAGCAATCTCGTCACTGGCCGCTGCTGCTGCCGCAGTTTCCAAGTGCGGCCAAGCCGGACGGGTGCGATCCAGGTCACTCAGCGTCACCCCATAGGGCACCGTTTCCGCCACGCTCACCATTTGCACCCAAAACGCCTGCTGCAAGGCTTTACCCTCAGGCCAGGTTGCCCGCTTGGCTGCGAAAAACTCCCGAATCAGCGGATGCAATTTGTATTCTTCTGGACCTGTTCGCTCCAGCAAACTCAGCTCCACTAACCGGCGACGGGCTTGGGTCAATTGATCGCGATTCAATAACAAACACCACTGTTCTGGCTGAGTTGCTGGTTTCCGAGTCATCCACTGCCAAAGACCATCGAGTTTCCGTTTTCGGCAAGGTGTAGCTTCGCAGCGGGCAACGGTGGCCTCCACCAGTTCCCAAGGAATCGCACCATTACCAAAACACCCCAACAGCACAGCCAATTGCTGAGGCGAGGGGGCAAGCTGCTGCCAACTGATGTTGAAGGCGATTTCAACTTTGCCCATCGCTTCATGCCGGAGTTTTTCCCGTTTCAACTGCTCCAAAACAGACTGAATCGACCAATCCGGTTCCACCCTCAGCAAGCTACCGACCAACTCAATCCCCAACGGCAAAAAGCCCAGCCATTTGCACAGCGCCGCTGCCGTTTCCCGCTCCGCCGCGATCCGTTCCGGCCCCACAATGCTTTCGAGCAACTGGAGCGCCGCCTCGTCGGTCAATACGTCCAGGTCCAGCCGCTCAATCCCCTGAAATTTGGCCCGCGTCGTAATCAGCACCCGAAACCGCAAATCACTGGGCAAAATCGCCTCAACCTGGGCGCGATAGTCCGTCACATCATCAAAAATCAACAGCACCGACTCCGGCGGAATTTCCGGCACCGGCCAATTAGTAAAGCAATGGGCCAACTGTTCTGGCAAATCACCTATTTTTGAAAAATCTTGGTTCGGGAAAAACCGCGACTTCGCAAACCCTAGCAGTTCAATGCCCGCCCGCTCACCCGGCAGCCACACCACCCCGCCGCGATAGGTTTCGTGCAGGTGTTGCCGCGCATACTGCAATGCCAGTTCGCTCTTGCCCACGCCGCCCATGCCCGCCACACTCGCGATCGCCACCCGGTCCGATCGCTGTAGCCGCCCATGCAACTCCTTCAACACCTCATCGCGGCCAAAGAAGCGATCGCGCGGTACCCCACGGGCCTGCAAATTATTCGGCGACTGCCCCCGTCCCGGTCCCGTATCGGCGGGGGCTAAATCTTTTTTGCGGCGATCAGGGCCTCATTGGTCAACAAAACCGGCTTATGGCTCTCCGGGATGTCAGCCAAGTCAATCGCCGCGCGAGCGTATTTGAATGCGAAAGGCACCTCCCTTCCCGCTCCCAGCGCATCGTAAAACGCCACCGCAAACTCGATCGCCGCGCGATCTCCAATGGCATCATTCATACCCACCACATAGGGAACCTGCTGGGCAATTGCCTGGGCCTGCACCTCCGAATAGCAAGCATTCAGCACCACACAGTGCAACGTTTCAAATAGCTCAAACAACGCCGCCAGCCCTTCGGCTGAAGCCGTCATCATATTGCCATTATCATCTTCTAAAGCTAATCCCTCTTCACCGCCCCCATGGCCCGAAAAGTGAACGATTTGCGGCTCTTCCTCCAATACAGCCCGCCGTAAATCCCTTTTCCGTACCGCCTCCTTCTTGATCAGTTGGAAGCGATCGCGATGCCTGGCCCGCTCCAGCCCTTGCTCAATGTCACGTTTCTCCTCATCCAGCCGCAACGGATTCAGATCACGCGGCTGGGCACTCAAGAGCAAGATTTTGATCATGGATGGCGACAATCCTATGCGTAGCTCAGAAAAACGCGGTCCTACCCCATCAATGGTAACGGTTGCACCATCCCCTGCAACTACCCCCTAGAGACGGCCCGCCATCCCATCCGCCAACGCATCCGTCAGGCGATCGCGGTAGGCCGCAAACTCCGGCGATCGGCGGAACTGCTCCGTACGGGGGAACGGCGCATCAATGGACACATCCGCCACAATCCGTCCCGGCTTCGCCCCCATCACCACCACCCGCGACGACAGGTACACCGCCTCATAAATATTGTGAGTCACAAAAAGCGCCGTCCAGCTTTTCTTCAACCAAAGCTGCATCACCTCTTCATTCAACTGATTGCGCGTAATCTCATCGAGCGCCCCAAACGGCTCATCCATCAGCACCACCTTCGGCTGCGCCACCACCGCCCGCGCGATCGACACCCGCATCCGCATCCCCCCCGATAGCTCCCGTGGGAATGCCGTTTCAAATCCCTCCAACCCCACCAGGGCGATCGCCTCCGCCACCGCCCGATCTGCTTCAGCGCCGCGATCGCGCCCCATCAGTTTCAGGGGCAGGCGCACATTGTCCCGCACCGTCCCCCAGGGCAGCAGCGCCGCATCCTGAAACACAAACGCCAACTCCTGCCGCAGGGCCGGATCACTCCAGAGCAACTCCCCCCGCGTCGGCGTTGTCAGCCCCGCCACCAGGCTCAAAATCGTACTCTTACCGCACCCGGACGGCCCCACCAAACTCAGAAACTCCCCCGTCCCCACACTCAAATCCACCCCCTGTAGGGCGGCGGTGCCATTGCCAAACACCTTATCCACCTGCCGCAGCAGAACCGTAGGGGGCACATGGGGACGGGACGTGGGCGCAAAATTCACAGCAATTACGCCGAATCCTTGCGGCGAAACGAGGTTTTCCGAGGCTCCTGGGGATTGGGAATATACACTTCCCACTCCTGGGCAAGGCCCATCCGCCCTAGGGCGCGCTCTAGGACAATCGTATCATTGCGATCCTGGGCATCCTTATCGAGGACGGATGTATTTTTGCCGTGAATTCGATAGGAATACATCACCTTATCCACATGGACCAGGGTGCAAACTTCGCTGAGCTTGAGGAACATATCATAATCGACCGCATTAACTAAATCCTCCGCGAATCCTTCGGTGCGCATCCAATCCCGGCGGCGGAACATGCGGAAGTGGTGGACGATCATGGTGAGTAATAGTTTTTCGCGGGAAAAAACGGGCCAATTGTAGGCTTCCCCCGTGTAATTGCCGTCGCCATCAATCATTTCCCGGGTGCCATAAACACAGCCGACGTTGTGGCGATCAAGGTAATTAACTAAAGTTTCAACGGCGTCGGGTTTGAGGATGTCGTCCGCGTCCAATTGACCGATATAGGCCCCGCGACAGAGGCGCACCGCCGCGTTGGATGCTTTGCCGATGCCGCCATTGGGCTGGGTTTGCCAGCGGACTCGGGGATTGTTTTGATAGTTTTCTTCGATGACGCGAAGGGTGCTGTCGGTGGAGCCATCATCGACAATGCAAACCTCTAGGTCCGTGTAGGTTTGGTTGAGGACGCTATCAATGGCTTCCTTGATGTATTTTTCGACGTTGTAGGCGGGAATATAAACGGAAACCTTGGGTACTCGATAGAGTTTGCCCGGTTGATAGGGGCGATAGTAGGTGGGAATCGGGCATTTTTCCTGGGACAGTTGTTTGGTTATATTGAAATCGACAACACGATCAGTTTCATTTTTGCCGCCCGGAGGTTCCTGATGCAAACCAACGGCCCCGAGAACGGGGATGAAATAGTAGCCTTCGTTGTAGAGACGATAGCCCATTTCCGTGTCTTCACGGCCCCAGGCTTGGAATTCTTCGTCATAGAAACCGGCCCGGGCGATCGCGGCCTTCGGATAAGCAGTGCTGGCCCCCACAAACGCCCGAAACGGAAAGATTTCGTCCTTTAGATCATTGGTTTCTTCATAGATCTTGAGTCGCCAATCGAGGGTGGGCTGATTCTCCTGGGCTTCCCACAGTTCATTGCGGCTACAGATGTCCGGGAGGGCCGCGATCGCGGCGGGATCCGCCAAAATATCCGCCTCAGAAAGATTAGACGCTTCCACAAACCGCCGATGGCCGATGAGGACCGCGCGATCGCTCACGTGGAGATAGCGCATATAGGCTTCCACATAGCCGGGCACCGGCAGCACATCGCAATCGAGCACAATCAACGCATCATGGCGGGCCGCACGAATACCCAAGTTTCTGACCGCAGAAAGGCGATAGCCGCGATCGCTCTGGCGCACATGGATCAACTCCAGACGATCCTCATAGCGGCGGATGATTTCCTCAACCCCATCAGAACTGCCATCATCGGCGATGACAATTTCCATTAATTCCTTGGGATAGGTTTGATTCACAAAGGCGGCGAGGGTTCGGCCTAGGGCATCCTTGCGATTGTAGGTGGGAATAATGATCGAAACGGAGCGACTGTAGGGGGTGCCGCTCGCCACAAAATCCTGCAATTTCTGTTCAATGAAACTGTAGTCATTGTTTTCCCCGACGATGGGCGGCAGGACCAAATCCGGCGGAAAACCGGGCACCACCGGGGTGTTTAGCAGGGTTTCGTATTGCCGTTGAATGTCGTGATCGTCGGGCCGCAGGGCGATCGCCCGTTGATAGTAGGCCAGGGCTTTGCCGCGATCGCCCCGCCGCTGCCACAGTTTCGCCAGATGCGCCCACGCCTCCGCCCGATCCGGTTGGGCCTCCGCCGCCGCCTGGGCCGCCGCAATGTCGCGATCGCTCGGCAGGGCCACGGCGCGATCGCGGCGCACCTGATCCTCCACCGCCGCCGAGGCCCGCTGCACATACAAATCCACCGTCCGTTCCGCCAAACCGGGCAACTGGGGCGCGATCGCCGCCGCCGCTTGATAGGCCCGTTCCGCCGCCGCGCGATCGCCCAACTTCACCCGCACATCCCCCAACTGCACATGGCTCCAGACAAACTCCGGATTCAGGGCGATCGCCCGCTCCAGCTTCTCCGCCGCCGCCGTCCACTGGGCCGCATCCTCCCCCCCCGCCAGGGCCACCCCCCAGTGGTGAAACGTCCAGGAAAAATTCGGATCCAGCGCCGCCGCCCGCTCAAACGCCCGCGCCGCCGCCGCCGGTTGCCCCATCTGCCCCAGCAACTCCCCCCACTCCTGAAACACCCAGAAAAAATCCGGCAGCCCCGCCGCCGCCCGTTCATAGTGCGCGATCGCCGCCGCCCCCTCCCCACAGGCCGCCAGCACCTTCGCCAAATGGTAGTGCGCCCAGGCCAGCTCCCCATCCACCGCGATCGCCGCCCTCAACGCCGCGATCGCCCCTGCCGCATCCCCCCGCCGCGCCAGCAACTCCCCCAGCTCCAGCCACAGCGGCCCATAGTGCGGATCAAACCGCCGCGATCGCCCCCACAGGCGCAACGCCCCCCGCACATGGCCCCGCCGCAGCGCCCACCACCCCAAGCGACGGTAGCGCCGCACCGCCTCAGCAACAGACAGGGAACCCTCAGCAGCAGCCATGGCATCGAGATCCAAACTCAACTCAACATCGCAACCGGAGCCCAACACCTAACATCCAGCGCCTAGCTCCTCCTAATCCTCACACTAGAGGCAGCAGCCCTCCGGATAGAATACCCTGGAGCCCTCCTCAAATCAGCACCCACCCCGCCAAGCAACCCAACGGCAACCCAAACCATCACCCAATCATCAATGCTCCGTCCCATCCCAGGGAAACTGGCCCCGCCGTTTGCGCGCCTCCATCGCCCGCTCCAGCACATCCAACAGCCCCGGCATCTCCTCCTGCAACGCCAGCAGCAGCCGCTCCCCCGCCTCCTCATCATTCGGATCCACCCCCGTCTCCATCACCTGACGCAGACGCGGCATCGCAAAATCATCCACAATCTGCACCAGCCCCGTCAGGCAGCGATTAAACTGCTTCTCCGTCAGGGGCGCATCCTCCAGGGGAAACTCAATCATCGCCCGAATCTCCCCATCGGACGGGTCATACTCCCATTGCAGCATCTTCGTTTCCCAGGAAATGCTCAGCATCGCCTGAAGCACCGCCAGCTTGTGGGGATGATCCTTCACCCCCGCAATGATCTGGGGCGCAAAGAGCTTAAAGAACCTGCCGTCCTCATCAAGCTGGGCCACGATCGTGAAATCGTCCAAATGCTCCGCCTGCACCGCCGTCACAATGCACGATCGCGGCTCATCAATGCGATAGTCCCAGCCTCGGCCATCGAGATAGCCAGCAATTTGCTCTAGCGTTGCGCCCATGGCAGTGATCTAAAAAACGTGGATAGGAAAACATAGGGGGTGTCGTCGAATGGCCTACAACCCTTGCGGCCTCGTTCTTTCAACCGATCAGCCGCAGGGGCAGGGTTTCCCCGCCTAGCCCCCACGATCCCCGGCATTCCCAAGGTTGAGCGGGCTTGGGGTGATCGGTCGGGCTCGGGTTGGGAGACCCAATACGGCGACGGGATTAACGACACCTCCTTTGGGCTCAGGGTCGCGGTGGGGAGCATTGCCGGGGGACCGCTCCGTACAAAATTCAAAATGTCCCAGTATTCTAGCCCTAGGGCGCGCGCCCCGAGGCTACGACTGATTAGGATTGAGAAAAAGTATCCTATGTCTCGATCGCCCATACAAGTTTACCTAGTGGATGATTCACCGGTGGCCCTGGCGCTGCTCAAGCGCATTCTAGCCAGTGCGCCGGATGTGAAGGTGGTGGGCTGGGCGGGGTCGGGCGATCGCGCGATCGTGGAGATTGAGCAACTGCGGCCGGATGTGATCTGCACGGATTTGCATATGCCGCGCATGAATGGCCTGGAGCTGACGAGGGCGGTGATGGCGACGATGCCGCGCCCGATTTTGGCGATCAGTGCGTCGGTGCAGGCGGGGGAGGATCGGGCGAATATTTTTGCGCTGCTGGAGGCGGGGGCGGTGGATGTGTTCCCGAAGCCCCAGAGCGGTTTGCAGGAGGACTATGAGGCGATTCAGCAGCAGTTGCTCGAAAAGATTCGGATTCTGGCGGGGGTGAAGGTGTTCAGTCGGCGGGGGGCGGCGGCGGCATCTGGGGCGATCGCCTCCCCAGAGGTTCCCCAGGGGGCGGTCCAGCGATCGCGGCGATCGCCGGAGTCAACCGCCACCATTGCTCCACCGGTGACCCATCCGCCGGTGGGGCCAGGGAATGGGGCCGGTTTGGGGGGCGGGGTGGTGGCCCTGGGGGCTTCGACCGGCGGGCCGCAGGCATTGCAGGCGATTTTGGGCCGCTTACCCGCCACATTTCCCCTGCCGGTGCTGTGTGTGCAGCACATTAGCGAGGGGTTTTTGACGGGGCTGGCGACGTGGTTGCGATCGCACTGTGCCCTGGCGGTGCAGGTGGCCCAGCCCGGTCAGCAGCCGCAGCCGGGGAATGTGTATTTTGCGCCGGAGCAGCGCCATCTGGAGCTTGATGGGCGGGGCTATTTCCGCATGACCACCACGCCGCCGGTGGCGGGCCATCGTCCGGCCATTACGGTCACCTTCGAGTCGATCGCGCGGTGCTATGGCCATCGGGCGGTGGGGGTGCTGCTGACGGGCATGGGCAGCGATGGGGCGGCGGGCCTCGCGGCGATCGCCAAGGCCGGGGGGGTCACCATGGTGCAGGATGAGGCCACTTCAGTGGTGTTTGGGATGCCGGGATCGGCGATCGCCCTGGGGGTGGTGCAGCGGGTGTTGCCCCTCGAGGCGATCGCCCCGGCCCTGCAAACCACCTGCGCGACCCTAGATCGCCGCCTGCCTCGCTAATTTCCGTTAGCCTTTGTTCTTGATCACCATGGCCTTCACGAGCATCTCCGCCAGCTCCGACTCCACCCCTAGGCCAGCGGCTAGGCGATCGAGGAACTCCTTCTCCTCCTCCGCAAAGGTGCCGTCACTGAGGACCAAATCCGCCGCCACCGCATAGGCCGTATCCCGCAGGTCCGGCGGCAGGGAGTTGCGCGCCCCCTCGAAGAGGGCCTCGGTCCCCTTCTTTTGCAGCAAATGCAGGAGCTTTTCGAGCAGTTTGGTCATCTCCTCCGCGTCGTAGCGGCTGAAGAGCTGCATCCGATACAGGTCACTGCGGAGGGTGCGGATCTCTTCCTCCGTGGCGTAGCCGTCGGCGGCCATGGCAATGACGAGGATGGCTGCGAAGGCTTCTGCCCCATCGAGCAGGACGGCGGTCTTGGCGGGCGATTTGTCGAACAGTCCCATGGATGCGGTGCCTCTCCTGTAACCCAGACTACATCGAGCGATCGCGCGGTTCGTCGCACTGCCTCGATTGTCGCTTAGGTTGCTGGAGGATGCGCCGCGATCGCGGGGGTTTAGGCTTTTCTTTGGGATTGGCCTTGGACGGGCTGAAAGGTTTGGACGGTAGCGACGGTTACTCGGCCCCCAGGGCGGCGCGGGCCTCGGGCGACTGGAGATGGGTCAAAAAGGCGCGCACGGCGGGCGACGGGGGATAGCGGTAGGCATAGGACAGGGTGCGCTGGAACGGGTAGGCCGGATCGCTCGGGTCGCGGCCATTGATCGCCAGGACGCGCACGGTGCTTTGGTTGGCCACCTGGGCGTAGGTGGCGTAGCCGATGCCGTCGGCCCCGAGGGCTCGCAGCAGGGGGGTGGTGGCGTCGCGATCGAGGGTTTGCAGGCCGGGGCCGCTGCCGAAGGGGGCGCTACCTAGGGCCAGTTCCCGAAAGGCTTGGTGGGTGCCGCTGTTGGCGGGGCGGTTGATCACGCGGATGGGGCCACCGGGCGATCGCCCCACCTGATCCCAGTCCGTGACGGTGGTTTGGAAGATGGCGGCCACCTGGGCGCGGCTGAGGCTGCCTCGAAAGGAGTTGACCTGGCCCACCACCACCGCGATCGCGTCCCGCGCCAGGGGCACCACCTGCAACCCCGAGGCCAGTTCCGACGCTTCGAGGGGCCGGGAAATGCCGCCCACGTCTGCGCTGCCGTCCAGCAGGGCCGCTAGACCTTGCTCGGTGCCGCCGGCCTGGGCGCTGATCTGCATTTGGGGATAGGCTTGCCGCAGGCTGGGCTCCAGTAGGCGGTTGATCTGGGCCATGCTGGTGGACCCTACGATCCGCAGGACGGTGCCGGGGGCCACGGCGCGATCGCCCTCGGGCCGCTGGGCAGGCAGGATGGGGGCGCTGGGCAGCGGGGCTGTGGGGGTGGCGGTGGTGCCATTGGCCGTGGGGGCGGTGGTGGTGCCATTGGCCGTGGGGGCGGCGGTGCCGTTGACGGCTAGGGGGGGCGCGTCCGGGCTCTGGAGCCGTTCCCAGATCCATAAAACGCCCACGCCGACGGTCCCCAGGGTCAGGAAGAGGGCCAGGAGCAGCATGAGGGTTTCGCCGCCGGATTGTTTGGCCATGGTGCGTGCCTGTGGGGTGGCGATCGCGGCCTGCCCCGTCTCTCCGGTAAATGGATGGTTCTAGTTTACGAAATCCGTTGGGGTGGTTGGCCCTCGGGGGGATCGACGAACTTGGGGCGGGCGCTTTGGGTGCGTTCTAGGGTGCTGTGAACGGTGTCCCAGTCGTCCGCTGCGATCGCGCCCATCAGCCCCGCGATCGCCTCTTGATACTTTTGCAGACCATTTAAAAGGGCGGCGCGGTTGTGGCGGGCCATCATCAGCCCCAATTCCGGGTTACCGCCTCCGACGCGGCTGGTATCTCGAAAACCGGAACTGGCGAGCCGTTGGGCTAGGGCCGCGATCGCGGGATCCCCCTCGGTCAAACAGGCATCAATCAGGGCGGCGCTCACGAACACCGGCAGGTGGGAAATCCAGGCGACGGCGCGATCGTGCCCATCGGGATCGCAGTCAATCGCCACGGCCCCCAGATCCGCAATCAAGGTTTTGAGGGTGGCGATCGCCTCCGGCGGCGTTTGGGCCGTGGGGGTCAACACGTAGGGCCGCCCCACAAATAAATTGCGCTGCACCGCCTCTAGGCCGCTTTTTTCCGTGCCCGCCATGGGATGCCCCCCCAGAAATTCGGGCCACAGGGGCGCGATCGCCCGGACAATTTCCCCCTTCACGGAGCCCGCATCCGTCAACACCGTCCCCGCCGCCAAATGGGGCACCACCTGGGCCGCCACGGACGCCATCTGGCCGATGGGCGGACACAGGACCACCACCTGGGCCGATCGCAAAATCGCCGGATCCACACTGGCCCCATCCACCAGCCCCATCGCGATCGCGCGATCGACCGTTTCAGCGCGCCGACTCACCCCCAAGATGTGGTGGCCGCGATCGCGCCAATCCGCCGCCAGCGAACCGCCAATGCCCCCCAACCCCACAATGCCAATGCGCATCGTCACCTTCCCTAGGACCACCGGGCCAAGCGCGCCAGAAATTTCCAGAACGGATCGCCAAAGCGCGCCGACAATCCACCGAAAATCACCGCCACCAGCGCCAACCCCAGGGCAATATGCCCCAAAGAACCACTCAAATCCACCAGACCAAACGCCAGGGCAAAAAAGACCCCCACCGCAAAACCACACCCAAACCGGACCACATAGCCCAAACGCTCCATCTCCTTCGGATCGGGCGGGGGCGGAACAGACGGCGGCGGCACCATGGCGAAACCCTCGATCAATAACACCAAAACCCTAGAATTCCCCCAATCTAGCGCGGGCCATCCACTCCTCCCCCATTCCAGCGCGTCTACGCCAAATTCAACCTAAGGGAATTGGGCCGCCCGCGATCGCCACCCCCGCCCCAACTGTTCCGCAGGTGTTCACCCTTGCAGCCTTTGCATAGGGTTGATGCACACCCCCTAGAAACTGTGTGCTGGATGACCACTCCCACAAAAGGCCACTGATAGATTGCCGACAACTCTCCCATCCTTATCGGTCCGTGCGAGCAATGGCGGTTTGACAGGGCTCGGTGCATCCGGTGCCGGTTGAGGTGTTGGCTAGGCGGGGTTGGGTGATCTCGAAAACCCTCGGAATGTTGTCGGATCACCTGGCCCCATTTCTCCGACCCTAGAGCGCGCGATGGCCTCCAATGCCCCGCAAGGTAGGCCGATGGGGCGGGAGCTACCATCGTGAGGAGCGTATATTTCCCGTGAACCCTAGCCTTTGGATCTGGCGGCAGCCCTCTGCCCTGGCGGCCACCGTGAGCGCGATCGCCGCCCTGACGACCGCCACCCCCGCGATCGCCCAGGATTTCACCAGTTTTGAAGAGGACGCGGACGCGATCGCCTTCGAGCAGGTCACCTCCGTCTCCCAGCTATCGGACGTGCAGCCCACCGACTGGGCCTTTCAGGCACTGCAATCCCTCGTCGAGCGCTACGGCTGCATCGCCGGTTACCCCGACGGCACCTTTCGCGGCAACCGAGCCCTCACCCGCTACGAATTCGCCGCTGGTTTGAACGCCTGCCTCGCCAAGGTGGAAGAACTGATCGGCACCGCCACCGGCGACCTGGCCACCAAGGAGGATTTGCAAACCCTGCAACGGCTCCAGGAAGAGTTCGCGGCGGAATTGGCCGTCCTGCGGGGCCGCGTCGATGCCCTCGAAGCGCGCGCGTCGGAACTGGAGGCCAACCAATTCTCCACCACCACCAAACTGCAAGGGGAGGTGATCTTCAACCTGGGGGATACCTTCGGCAATGATGACCTCTACGACACCCAGACGGCCTTCTCCCACCGGGTCCGCCTGCAACTGGTCACGAGCTTTACGGGGCGCGATCGCCTCTTCACCCGCCTGACCACCGGTAATATTGGCAACTCCTTCGCCGATGAACTGGGCACGGACGAGGGGCGCTACGCCTACGACGGCCTTAGCGGCAATGTCTTTGAACTCGATCGCCTGCACTACGTCTTCCCCGTCGGCGACAAGCTAACGGTCACCGCCATGGCCAGCCTGGGGGGTCACCACTTCTACGCCGATACGTTCAATCCCGGCCTCGAAGCGGGCGGCGGCGGCACCGGTGCCCTGTCGCGCTTCGCCGAACGCAACCCCATCTACCGCTACGGCCTCGGGGGCCAGGGGGTGGGCCTGCGCTACCAATTCAGCAACAGCCTGAAGCTCGAAGCGGGCTACCTGGCGCGGGGGGGCAATGATCCGAGCCAGGGGCGCGGCCTGTTCAATGGCAACTATTCCGCCCTGGCCCAGTTGGTGTTCTCGCCGTCCCAGCGGTTCAAGATCGGCGCGACCTATATCCATGGCTACGATCCGTCGCAACCGGGACCGGCGCGCTTCGCGATCGGCGGCACGGGGACGGCCCTGGGGAACCTGCGCGGGGTGCCGGGGGATGATGGCATCGTCTCGAATACCTACGGGCTGGCGATGCAGTATGACTTCAGTCCGAAGTTCAGCCTGCGGGCCTGGGGGGGCTATACGGATGCCATCCTCGTCAATCGCGGCGGGGCGGATGTGTGGACCTATGCGGCGGCGCTGGTGTTCCCGGACCTGTTTAAGGAGGGGAATATGGGCTACATCGTGGCGGGTGCTGAGCCCTACATGACGGAGCTGGATGCGGCGGGGGATTTTGATATTTCTGAGGATGTGCCCCTGCACTTTGAGCTGGGCTACAAGTTCAAGGTGAATGACAACATCATGGTGACGCCGGGATTGATCTGGCTGACGGCTCCCCAGCAGAACAATGACAACGAGGATGTGGTGATCACGACCCTGCGGACGACGTTTACGTTCTAGGGGGTGTCGTCAAATCGCCCTAAAACCCGCTTAAGCCCCTTGCCCTCACCGGTCCTACTCAAGGCTCCGTGAGGGATTTGGCCCAATTGACAACAGCCCCTAGGGAATTGGCACCCGGGGGCTGTTGTTTGTATTTGGCCCTAGGTAACGGTGGCGGCGGGGCGATCGCGGTCTACGAGCAGGACGGGGATGGGGCTGGTTTCTAGGATGGCCTGGGAGACGGACCCCATGATCACCTGATCGATCGCGCGATCGCCCCGTTTGCCGAGGATGATTTCGCTGACTTGATACTGTTCGGCGGCGGTGAGGATGGCTTCGGGGATGGGGTCGGTGCGGAGGATGAGCTGGTGGCGGATGTCGGCGAGGGTTTTTTGGAGGTGCGATCGCAACTGCTCCAAACCCTCGGGATCGGCTTCCCTTTGAACATGCAAAACGATGACGGTGGCGTCGCTGCGGCGGGCCAGGTCGGCGGCCTTGGTGAGCACCGCGATCGCCAGGGGGGAGGTGTCCACGGCGGCCAGGAGGGTGATCGATCGCGCGATCGCCACCTTGGTCGGATCCACCGCATCCCGTTGCAGCAGGCGCGGCGCACAGATCGGAATCGCCCAGGCCCCCAGCGGTGCCGTCACCAGGACGGACAGGGCCGCGATCGCCAAAATCGTTTCACCCCCTTCAATGCCTTGGCTGAGGGGAATCGCGCCGATGGCCGCCTGCACCGTCGCCTTGGCGGAATTGCCCGGTAGGAGAAACAGCCGCTCGCGCCGGGTCCAGTTGCTCCCCAGGGTGGCGAGGGTCCACCCCAGCGATCGCCCCACCAACGTCCCCACCGCCAAAATCACCAGGCCCACGCCGAGGGTGTTTTCTAGGGTCTGCAACTGCAAACTGGCCCCGAGCAATACGAACAGAACAATTTCCGCGATCGCCCAGAGGCCATCAAACCCCGATCGCAGCCGCCGCGCCAGGGGAGCATCCAATTCAATCAGGAAAAACCCCGTCCCCATGGCCGCCAGATAGCCGGAAAAAATCGGCACCCGCTCCGCCAGCACCACTAAAAGCAGGGCAAAACTCGCCGCCACCAGCACATCCTGCAGGGCCGTTTGGGTCCAGTTCTGCCGCGCCAACAGCAGCACCAGCACCCGCGCCAGCACCGCCCCCAACAGAACCCCAAGGCCGATTTGCAGAATAATTTGAACCGGCAGCAGGGCCGCCGCCGCGATCGCCACCCCACCGGGCAGCACAATCGGCGGCACCTCCCCCCGGCTCAAAAACGTCAGCAGCAGGCTAAACACCAGCAGCAGCAGCACATCCGAGAGGGCGCTACCGGTCAAAATCGCGTCGGGGATGCCCTTCTTCACACCCCAGCCCAAACTCTTGAGGCGCAGCATCCCAGGGACAATCACGGCGGGGGATTCCGCCCCCAGAATGCAGCCCAGCAGCAGGCCCGTGGCCCAGTCAAAATCCAGGAGAACGACGGCGGCGACGGCCACGGCGATCGCTTCACCGGCGGCGGGCAAGATCCCCAACCGCAGGGCGACGGTGCCTTGCTGGGCGAGCTTGTCGCGATCGAGCCCCAGACCCGCCTTCATCAAAATCACCATCACGGCGATCGTCCGCAGGGCCGCCGCTGAATCGAGGACCGACGGCGCGATCGCGTTGCCCATCTGCGGTCCCAGGACAATGCCCACCAGCACCATGCCCACCAGGGGCGGGAGCTTCAGCCGCCGAGCGATCTGCCCGACGAAAAAGCCCATCATCAAAATCCACAGCCAGCTTTCGAGCATGGGGCCGCATCCTGAACATGCCTTGACGCCTTCAGGATATCGGGCAGCACCCCAGGATCGCTGGGTTTAAGGGGGATTCGGGGCCAGGGCGGGGTGATTTGACAACATCCCCTAGGCTTCCGTCAGGAGTTCCTTCGCCCAGGCATCTTCGTCGGGGTCAAAGGAGCGCGATCGCGCCTCAGGGGGTCGATTGGCGGGGGGAGCGCTGGTGCCGCCGCCGCCGGATGGAAATGGGGAGTCCTTGGCCTTCGTGCCCTTGGGGCGGGTGGCCCGTTCCGCCTCGATCGCCGCGATGTGCGCCTTTTGTAACCAGCCGTCACATTGATTCCACGGATTCGAGCCATTGGTATCCGGCAGGGTGCTGCTCCGTTCCCGGGCGATGGTCCCCAAGGCCCGCAGCACGGCGGACAGTTGGATCCCTTCGCGATCGAGGGTATCGAGCACGGGGCGCAGCAAATCGCACAGGAAGGCGTTGCGATGATCCGCGATCAACGCGCCCAGTTCGGAGGTATTGATGGCATCGTGGATGCTGTCGGGATAGTTTTGCATGGCGCTTGCTCGTTCATGGGGAATCTAGACGGTCGGTCGTAGTAGATGCCTGTCGATGCCCGTAAATGCCGGTCGATGCTGGGGTCATGCGGCGGCCCCTGGGGGCGCAGGCGGGTGCATGGGCAAAGACATTGCAGCATTTGTTGCACCCTACTCCGCGATCGTACCCAAAATTGCGGGATTTTTCCGGCGCGATCGCGGTGCTTTCGGGCACGGTTTAGGGGGCGATTCCTACAGAACAACTACAGAGACGACCAGGGGACTACTCAAGATTTCGCGATCGCGCCCCCCAGGTCCGGATTCCGGGACTTTCCGGCACCGCCAGACCGGCCCATCAACGGCCCCGCAACCCGCCAGACCAGGGGATTGAGCCCCTTGATCCCACCGGTTCAACGCCAAGACCCACGGGGGTTTCAGCGCCCTTGGCAAGTTGGTCTAGGTATTCGTTAGGCCGGACGCGATCGCGCCAGCCGCAGGCCGGTGAACTGCCACTGCTTCGGGGACTGGAAAAAGTTGCGATAGGTGAGGCGCGCGTGACTTCTGGCGGTGGCGCAGGAGGCTCCCCGCAGCACCCACTGATCCGCCATGAATTTGCCGTTATATTCCCCCACGGCTCCGGCCGCCTGCCGAAAGCCGGGATAGGGTAAATAGGCGCTGGCGGTCCATTGCCACACCTGCCCGAACCATTGGCGATCGCCCGGTTGTGGCGGCATCGGCTGGAGGGCGTCCCCATCTACAAAACCCGCTGATTCTGATGTGACTTCACTTAAAATCGCGTCATCTGAAACGGGATTGTCTGGGTTTTGACCGCGATCGCGCGATCGCGCCCCCTTCCCCTGCAATCGCACCGCCACCTCCCACTCAAACTCCGTCGGCAGCCGGTGCCCCGCCCAGCGCGCGTAGGCATCCGCTTCGTAGTAGCAAATATGACTAACGGGGGCGGTCAAGTTCAGCGATCGCAGGCCCCCCAGGGTGAACTCAAACCATTGCCCTTCCAAGTAATGCCAGTACAAGGGCGCGATCGCCCCGGTGCGGTTCACCCAATCCCAACCGTCCGCTAACCAATGGTGAAATTGCTGATAGCCCCCATCCTCAATGAATGCCAAATAGTCCCCGTTGGTCACCAGGCGATCGGCCACCTCCGCCCCCGGTAAATACACTGGATGGCGGCCCAATTCATTGTCAAAACAAAAGCGATCCCCGCGATCGCCCACGTCATAGAGGCCCGGTTCAATGGGAATGTAATTGAAGGGTGGATGGGATTGTTTCTGAAGCCCGCTATCGATCTCCTGGGGGACCAGATCGGCATGTTCTACACTGCCCTTAAGATCCGTTCGATAGGTCGGAAAGAGGGGATTTAGGCCCAAAATATATTTAATGTCCGTCAACAGCAACTCCTGATGCTGCTGCTCATGGTGAATGCCCAACTCCAGCAGATCTAAAACCTCTGATCCCTGCGCTTTTTCCAATAGCTTTAGAAGGGCGCGATCGCAGTGGTGGCGATAGGCCAAAATTTCCTTGAGCGTTGGCCGCGTCATGAATCCCCGCAGGGGCCGCGCCGTGCGATCGCCCACGGACTCGTAATAGCTATTGAACAGATAGGTATATTTCGGATGGAATGGTTCATGGCCCTGGGGCAGCAACATGAATTGCTCAAAAAACCAGGTCACATGGGCCAAATGCCACTTGGGCGGACTCACATCCGTGATCGGCTGAACGACGCAATCCTCCGGTTCTAGGGGTTGACAGAGTTGCTCTGAAAATTGCCGCACGCGG
Organism: Cyanobacteriota bacterium; assembly: GCA_022402445.1. Classification (GTDB taxonomy): domain Bacteria; phylum Cyanobacteriota; class Cyanobacteriia; order CACIAM-69d; family CACIAM-69d; genus MS008. The sequence goes on from JAKRSF010000010.1 coordinate 392,930, forward strand.
ATCAAGCGATCGCGCAAATCCTGCTGACGTAGGGAAAGATCCATAGGAGAACTGGGGAAATAAACGCATCCAATTCCCCCTAAGATAAATCGAAATCTTCATCCTGGCCGTCGAGCTCAGAGGATTCTGAAGCGGTGTTATATCCCTCACCCGTTGCTTCCGCCGCCCGAAACCGCGATCGCGACCGTTTCAGTTTGGGCATCAGATCCAACTGCACCCCCGGCTTGGTGGGATCCCCAACCGGCTCCCCAAAGGATTGGCCGCGACGGCGATCGCTCGTGCGTTCCTCCACCGTATCCGCCGCGATCACTTCATATAAAATCGCCCGTTTTTGCCCGTGTTTTCCCTTACGGAGAATGCGACCCAACCGCTGGATAAATTGCCGCGTCGAGCCCGTTCCCGCCAGAAAAATCGCAATACTGGCATCGGGCACATCCACCCCCTCATCGAGCACATTCGCCACCACGATCGCGCGGTAAACCCCCGCCTTGAACTGGGTGAGAATGTCATGGCGCTCCTTCACCGGCGTTTGGTGGGTGATGGCGGGGATCAAAAAATCCTGGGAAATGCGATAGACCGTGGCATTGTCGTTCGTAAAAATCAAGATTTTTTGATCCTGGTGTTTCGCCAGCAAATCCGTCAGCACCCGCACCTTGGCATCGGTCCCCAGGGCGATCGCCTTAGCCTCGTGGTGGGCGAGCATGGCCTGACGCCCCGCCGCCGATCGCGCCGACAGTTGAATGAACCGCTGCCACCCATCAATGGACCCGAAGGACAGGTGATGCGATCGCAAAAATTCGTTGCGCAGGGCGATCGCCGCCTCGTAGCGATCGCGCTCCTGCTGGGCCAAATGCACCGAAATTTGCACCACCTCATGGTCCGCCAGGGCCAGCCCCGACAGTTCCTCCGGCGATCGCCGATAGACCTCTGGGCCGATCAATTCATCGAGATCCGCATGGCGACCGTCCGCCCGCTCCGGCGTGGCCGTCAACCCCAACCGGTAGGGCGCGATCGCATATTCCGCAATCACCCGATTGAAATCACTGGGCAAATGATGACATTCATCAAAAATAATTGTTGCGTAATTCGCCCCCCAGCGCTCCGCATGGATCGCCGCACTGTCGTAGGTCGCCACCAAAATCGGCGATTCATCCCGCGATCCGCCCCCCAGCAGCCCCACCGCCACATCGGGAAACGCCGCCTCCAGGTGGGCATACCACTGGTGCATCAGATCCAGCGTCGGCACCACCACGAGCGTCGTGCGCGGCGTCGCCTCCATCGCCAGTTGCGCCAGATAGGTTTTCCCCGCCGCCGTGGGCAGGACCACCACCCCCTGACGGCCCGATCGCTTCCAGGCCGCCAACGCCTCCCGTTGGTGAGCATAGGGTTCCATCTCCAGACAGGGGCGCAGATCCAGGGGCGAAAAGCCGCAGGCCCCATCCTCAAAGGTGACCCCATCCGCCCGCAACCGCTCCACCAATGGGCGATACAGCCGCGCCGGAATGCGGAATTTTTCCACGCGATCATCCCAAACGGCGAACTCCAGCCAGCCCTGGCCGCGCGGCGGGGGATGCAATAGCAGGGTGCCGCGATCAAAGGTGAGTTTGGGTAGACGCGCCATGGCGGTATAACGGGCGATCAAAGATCCAAGGGGAATGGGAGCGCAGCAGAGCCGGGACGGGGACGATTGAACGATTCAAACGACTCAGCAGAGGGATTTAGAGCATGATGGCATCAGGCCCCGGCCCCAGACTTATTAAACTAGGGCTGAATCTCCAACTTGGCCCATGAATCTCCGAACCTTTCTGCGCCGACCCACCCCCCAAGAGCTTTTCAGCGCGATCGCGTCCGCCCTGACCAGCGACACCGCCGTTTATGTCCTCAAACGCTGTGGCCAAGCCGCGATCGCCCTGCTGCTGGCCTCCATGTTTTGCTTCCTCATCGCCGCCATCACCCCCGGCGACTACCTCGACACCCTCAGCCAAAATCCCCAAATTTCCCAGGATCTCCTCGATCGCTTCCGGGAAGAATTCGGCCTCGATCGCCCCATCTGGGAGCAGTACCGCCGCTGGATCTGGCAGATCGTGCGCCACGGCAACTTCGGCGAAAGCTTTGCCTACCGCCGCCCCGTCGTCGATCTCATCGGCGAGCGCATCCCCGCCACCCTCCTGATGGCCCTGCTGTCGCTGGTCTTCACCTGGGCGATCGGCATTCCCCTGGGCATCCTCGCCGCCATCAACCACAACCGCTGGATTGACCGCGCCCTGGTCATCCTCAGCTACGTCGGCCAGAGTTTTCCCAGCTTCATCACCGCCCTCGGGTTTTTGTTCGTCGCCCAGAGCCTTTCCCCCTGGCTGCCCATCGGCGGCATGACCAGCCTCAACCACAGCGACCTGCCCCCCCTCGGCAAACTGCTGGACATTCTCTGGCACGCCTTTTTGCCCGTTCTGGCCCTGAGCGTCACCGGGTTTGCCGGATTGCAGCGGCTCATGCGCGGCCAACTGCTCGATGTGCTGCGCCAGGATTATGTCCGCACCGCCCGCGCCAAGGGCCTGCCGGAGCACCGCGTCATCTATGTCCACGCCCTGCGCAATGCCGTCAATCCCCTGATTGTGCTGCTGGGGTTTGAATTTTCGAGCCTGCTGGGGGGCTCCTTCATCACGGAATATTTTTTCAACTGGCCGGGGCTCGGACGCCTTATCCTTCAGGCGGTGCAGGTCCAAGACCTATACTTGACGATGGCCAGTCTGATGATGGGGGCGGTGCTGCTGATTGTGGGTAACCTTCTGGCGGATCTGCTGCTGAAGGCGGTGGATCCACGCATTCAGTTAAATAATCCCCGCTAGGGTGACCTGTCCCCTTGAGCCCTTAAGATGGTCTGAATTTTTCTGTCCGTATTGTTTTCACTTGCCCGCCGCGATCGCCGATGACTTATTACCTCTCACCGCGCTACCTCGACAAAATTGCGCTGCACATCACCAAGAATTATCTGAACCTGCCGAAGGTGCCGGTGCCGTTGATTTTGGGCATCCATGGCAAGAAGGGTGAAGGGAAAACCTTCCAGTGCAATCTGGTGTTTGAGCGCATGGGCATCGAGGCGGTCCATGTGTCGGGGGGTGAGTTGGAGAGCCCGGACGCGGGGGATCCGGCGCGGCTGCTGCGGCTGCGCTACCGGGAGGCGTCGGAACTGGTAAAAGTGCGGGGCCGCATGGCGGTGCTGTTGATTAATGATTTGGATGCGGGGGCAGGGCGGTTTGATGGGCTGACGCAATACACGGTGAATACGCAGTTGGTGAATGCGACGCTGATGAATATTGCGGACAATCCGACGAATGTGCAGCTACCGGGGAGCTATGATGCGGAGCCGGTGCAGCGGATTCCGATTGTGGTGACGGGGAATGATTTTGGGACGCTCTATGCGCCGCTGACGCGGGATGGGCGGATGGAGAAGTTCTATTGGGAGCCGTTGCCCCAGGAGCGGGCGGCGGTGGTGGATGGGATTTTTGAGGGGGCTGGGCTGGGGGCGCAGTTGGTGGAGCGGTTCCCGGAGCAGTCGATTGATTTCTTTGGGGCGATTAAGTCGCGGCTCTACGATGAGTCGGTGCGGCAACTGTTGGCCCAGGTGGGGGTGGAGGGGATTTCGGATGCGCTGGTGAAGAATAGGAGCAAGGGGTTGCCTGCGATCGCGGAGCCGACGGTTTCGATGGAGCGGCTGGTGGAGATTGGGACGGCCCTGGTGCGGGAGCAGGAGCGCATTGGATCGCTGCATTTGGCGAGTCGCTACAATCCGCATTTTGAGTCACGATCGGATAAACAGGGCGGTTCTGCCAACGGTTCGGCCCATGGTTCCGTGAACGGGCGGGGGCGATCGCGGGCCTATGCGACGGATGCGGAACTGGAGACGGTGGCGACGGTTCCGGGCGATCAGCATTCCAAGGATCAAGATCCAGGGCACCAAGATCCAAGGGATCAAGATCCAACGGTGGGACGGCCTCTGACTCCGGCGACGCGATCGGAGGTGCGGGCGATTGTTAGCAATGGGTTCCGGCTGGGGATTGAGTATGCCGATCGCCGCCATTTCAAGATGAATTCCTGGCAGTGCTATGGCATCGTTGATCCGTACCAAGAGGGGGCCGCGATCGCCCAGGTGGAGCGTTGCCTTGGGGAGAATGCTGATGGATATGTGAGGCTCGTTGCGATCGACCCCGATCGCCGCACCCGCCTGCGCGATACGATCATCAGCCGCCCCTAGCCGTTTTCCCCATCCCCCACTCCCCCCTTTCCCATGACCTACTGCCTCGGCATTTCGACCCAAGCGGGCTTAGTCATTGCGGCAGATTCCCGCACTAATGCGGGGGTTGATAATGTATCCACCTACCGCAAACTGTTTGATTTTTCCCACCCCGGCGATCGCGTCCTGCTGCTGTGTACGTCCGGGAATTTGTCCATGACCCAGGCGGTCATTAATAGCCTGAGCAAGGATTTAAAGGTGGGGGCTGACGTCAATCTCCACAACCTGCCGAGCCTCCATGAGGTGGCCCGGTATGTGGGCGATAAGGTGCGGCAAATCCACGATCGCGATGCGGAATGGCTCAAAAAGGCGGGCATTGACTACAACTGTAGTTTGCTGCTGGGGGGCCAAATTCGCGGCGAAGATCCGGAATTGTTTTTGGTCTATTCCGAAGGGAATTCGATCCAGGCGACCGTCGAAACGCCATTTTTACAAATCGGTGAAACCAAATATGGCAAGCCGATTTTAGATCGCACGATCACCTACGAAACGCCCCTAGAGGCGGCGGCGAAGTGCGCGATCTTGTCCCTGGATTCGACGATGAAATCGAATATTTCCGTGGGTCCGCCCATTAATGTGGTGCTCTACCAGCGGGATAGTTTTGAAATTCGCCACCAGTTAACCCTGGAGCCCCGCGATCCGTATCTCACGAAGGTGGGTAAGATCTGGGCCGAGGCGCTCCGGAAGGCGTTTGATGATGTGCCGGATGTGGATTGGACGCGATCGCCCAACCCCGAGCAGTACTGATGAAAAACTGAGGAACAACAAAACAAACGGAAGCAAGGGGCTGAAGCCCCTTGTCTCAATCGCTGGGGGAATGGCTGGATCCCTAAATATCCAGTTCTGCCAAATTGAGTTTCGGGCCGTAGGTTTCAATAAATTCCCGGCGCGGGGCCACGCGATCGCCCATCAGAATCGTAAAGATGCGATCGGCCTCAGCGGCATCATCAATTTCCACCCGTTTCATCGTGCGGGTTTCCGGATTCATCGTCGTATTCCAAAGCTGCTCGGGCATCATTTCCCCCAAGCCCTTAAAGCGCTGAATATTGTAATTCGCATTGGCGGGGAACGTGGCCAGCAGTTGCTGCAACTCGCGATCGCTGTAGCAGTAATTGTGGCTGCGGCCCCGCTCTACCTTATACAGGGGCGGGCAAGCAATGTAGACATAGCCGCGATCAACAATTTCCCGCTGATAGCGATAGAAGAACGTCAGCAGCAGGGTGCGAATATGCGCCCCATCCACGTCCGCATCGGTCATGATTACAATGCGGTGATAGCGCAGGTTGGAAGCGTCAAATTCTTCCCCCTTAATCCCTAGGCCCAAGGCAGAAATGAGGGATTGAACTTCGTTATTCTTATAAATCTTGGCATCGTCGGTTTTTTCAATATTCAGGATCTTTCCGCGCAACGGCAAAATGGCCTGGAAGCGGCGATCGCGGCCCTGTTTCGCACTGCCGCCAGCGGAATCCCCTTCCACCAGAAAAATTTCCGACTCCGACGGATCCTTGCTGCTGCAATCGGCCAACTTACCGGGCAGCGGCGACGATTCCAGCACCGATTTACGCCGCACCAGCTCCCGCGCCCGCCGCGCCGCCTCCGCCGCATTAAACGCTTGCAGGGCCTTTTCTAAAATCGCATCGGCCACATTGGGTCGAAATTCTAGATATTCCGAAAAGGCTTCCCCCACCAGGGAATCGACAATGCCGCGCACCTCCGTATTGCCCAGCTTCGTCTTCGTTTGCCCCTCAAATTCCGGGTCCGGCACCTTCACGGAAACGATCGCCGTGACCCCTTCCCGAATGTGTTCACCGCCGAGGTTCGCATCCCCTTCCTTCAGCTTGCCGCGCTTGCGGGCCACCGTATTCATGGTGCGGGTCAACACCGCCTTGAGGCCCTCTAGGTGCGTGCCCCCATCCACCGTGCGGATATTGTTCGCAAAGCCAAATAAATTGTCCGTATAGGCATCAATGCACCACTGCATCGCCACTTCCACCTGGACCCCATCGCGCTCCGCCTGCACGAACACAATTTCTTCGTGGAGGGGCTGGCGATCGCGGTTGATATATTCCACATATTCCCGAATGCCCCCCTCGTGGTAGTAGGTTTCCACCCGAGGTTCATCGGTCCGCGTCGCCTCCGGCCGCAGATCCGAAAAGGTGATCTTCACCCCCGCATTCAGATAGGCCAACTCCCGCATCCGCCGCGAGAGGGTGTCATAGTCGAATTCCGTCGTTTCCGTAAAAATTTGGTTATCGGGCAAAAACGTCACCGTTGTGCCCGTTTCAATATCCGGAGCCGCCTCGCTCGCCAAATCGCCAATGGGCACCCCCCGCTCAAACCGCTGCAAGAAGCGCCGCTGGTCCCGCCGCACCTCCACCTGCACCCACTCGGACAGGGCATTGACCACCGACACCCCCACCCCGTGGAGACCGCCGGAGACCTTGTAGCCGCCGCCGCCGAACTTGCCCCCGGCGTGCAGGACCGTCATCACCGTTTCCAGGGCCGACTTGCCCGTGCGGGGGTGAACATCCGTGGGAATGCCGCGCCCGTTGTCCACCACCGTGACCGAGCCGTCCCCATTGAGGCTAATTTCAATGTGGGAGCAGTAGCCCGCCAAAGCCTCGTCGATCGAGTTATCAACCACCTCGTACACTAGATGGTGGAGACCGCGCGGGCCGGTGGAGCCGATGTACATACCGGGGCGCTTGCGAACCGGCTCTAGACCCTCCAGAACTTGGATTTGCTCTGCGCCATAGCTGCTGGTCATACGGACTCCACCAAATGGGAATTGAGGGGTGGGGGCTGGCGACCCCCGAAGTCAAAAATGCTCCAAGATTCTATCACGAAACGGTTGCCGCCGTTTCTAGCGCCGTTTGGCGGTGAGTTTTGGGGGCCATTGGAGGGGGTGATTTTTGTGGCATGATTGCCCGAGATTGGGCCAGGGTGGTGATGGCGGGGGCGGCATAGATGGGCATGGGATTAATCGCGATTGTGGGGCCGACGGCGACGGGGAAGACGGCCCTGGCGATCGCGGTGGCGGAGGCGTTGGGGACGGGGATTGTTGGGGCGGATTCGCGGCAGATTTATCGGCATTTTGATGTGGGGACGGCGAAACCGACGGCGGCTGATCGTGATCGCGTGGCCCATGCCCTGGTGGATTGCTGGGAGCCGGATTGCCCAAAAACCTTGGCGGACTATCAGGAATTGGCGCGATCGCACCTGGAGGCGATGCAGCGGGCCGGAACTGTGCCGGTGCTGGCGGGAGGGACGGGGCTGTATGTGAAGTCGATTGTGCGTGGCCTGAAAATTCCTCGGGTGGCTCCCCAGGCCGCGCTGCGATCGCAGTTGATGGCCCAGGGACAGGTCTATTGCTATGGCTGTTTGGCGCAGGTGGATCCGGCGGCGGCGGCGAAAATCCATCCCAATGATGTGACGCGCACGGTGCGGGCCTTGGAAATTTTCTACTGTTCCGGGCGGCCCGCCTCCGAGCAGCAGGGGGAAGCGCCGCCGGATTATCCGATTTTGCAAATAGGGATTGATTGCCTCGATGGAATGGAATCAGGCCGATCGCGCGATCGCCGCACCGCAGACCCAGACCCAGGCCGGGGCGATCGCCTGACGGTGCGCATTGGCCAGCGGACTAGGGCGATGTTCGAGGCGGGGTTGGTGGCGGAGGTGGTGGCCCTGCGCGATCGCTACGGCGCTGATCTGCCCCTGCTGCAAACCCTGGGCTACCGGGAAGTGGGGGACTATTTAGACGGCAAAATTTCCCTCGCCGAAGCCGAAGCCCTCACCGTCCGCCACACCCGCCAATTCGCCAAGCGCCAGCGCACCTGGTTCCGCGCCGACCCCACCATCCACTGGCTCGACAGCGACGATCCCCAGGCCCGCGATCGCGCGATCGCCCTCGCCCGCACCTTCCAACAAACCCTAGAATAGGGACCGCACGCCCTTTCCCCCGCGATCGCCCATGTCCTGGACCGCCCTCCCCTTCAACCGCCGCCGCCTATTGCAATACGGAACCCTGGCCGCCGGGGCGGGGCTGCTGTCCGCCTGCGCTGGCCGCAATGACGATCCCGCCGCCCAGAAAACCCCAGAAGGCCGCGATCGCGTCACCCTCGGCACCGACTGGTTTGCCCAGGCGGAACACGGCGGTTTCTACCAAGCCCAGGCCCTCAATATTTACCGGGACTACGGCCTAGAGGTCACCATCCGCATGGGGGGAGCCCAGGCCGCCACCGGCACCCAGCTCCTCCTCGGCGGCGCGGTGGACTTCGCCATGAGCAACGGCACCATCGCCATCAACGCCGTCACCCAGGGAGCCCCTAAAGTCACCGTCGCCGGCTTTTTCCAAAAGGATCCCCGCTGCCTCATCGCCCACCCCGAACCCAAGGTCAGCCAGCTAGAGGAACTGAACGATCGCCCCATCTTCATCATCCAGCAGGCGGTGGTGGACTTTTGGGGGCTGCTGGTGAAACGCTACGGCTTCAAGGACAGCAACCGCCGGGTCTATAACTTCAATGTGGGGCCATTCCTGGCGGATCCCACCTCCGTCCAGCAGGGATTTATTACGTCGGAGCCCTACACGATCGAAACGGAAGGGGGTTTTAAGCCCCAGGTGTTCCTCCTGGCGGACTACGGCTACACCCCCTACGCCACGACGATCGACACCACCCGCACCATGATCGAGCAGCGCCCGGATGTGGTGAAACGGTTTGTGCAGGCGTCGGCGAAGGGGTGGTACAGCTACCTGGACGATCCGACGGCGGGGAATGCCCTGATCCAAAAGGACTATCCCGAAATGACCAGCGATCGCCTCGCCTATGGCCTCAAAACCATGCAGGAGTACGGCATTGTCCTGTCGGGGGATGCGATCGCGAAGGGCATCGGCCACATGAGCGATCAACGGTGGCAGGACTTTTTTGACAGCATGGTGGAGGCGGGGGTGTTTGAGTCGTCCGTGGACTACCGCGCCGCCTATACCCTCGATTTTGTCCAGGAGTTGCCCACCAGCGCGTAGGAAACGTGCGGGTTATGGGGTTGGGTCGTCGTTACTGTGGTCGATTTGCCGCTGGAGTCTTTTGAGCAGGCGGTTCATGTCCGGCAGACGGTTCACCAGGGCCGAGGTGCGCAACCACAGGCCATTGGCGACGGCGGGATAGCCCGAGACGATCGCGCCGGGGGCCACATCCTGGTGAATGCCGGATTTTGACGAAGCGATCGCGCCGCGCCCGAGCCGCACCTGATTCGCCACCCCCACCTGACCGGCCAAAATGACGTGATCTTCCAGCACCACACCCCCCGCTAGCCCCGTCTGGGCCGCGATCGCGCAGTGCCGCCCCACCACGCAGCCATGGCCGATGTGGACCAAATTATCGAGCTTTGTCCCTTCTCCGATGCGGGTTTCCCCCATTGCGGGGCGATCGATCGTGCAGTTGCCGCCCACCTCCACCTCGTCTTCGAGGACCACCCGCCCCGTCTGCTCCAGCTTCACCCAGCCGCTGCCCGTGGGCACAAAGCCAAACCCCTCGCCCCCCACCACGGCTCCACTGTGGATGACGCAGCGATCGCCAATGGCCGTCCGTTCATGGATGGTGCAGTGGGCATGGAGCACCGACCCGGCCCCAACCGTCACGCCGGGATAGATCGTCACATTGGGCAAAATGCACACCCCATCCCCCACGGTCACGTTGCCGTAGAGCACCGCCCCCGCCCCAATGGACACCCCCGCTCCCAACGTCACGGACGGATCAACCGTGGCGAGGGGATGGATGCCCGGTTCCGGCAAAAACGGCTGATAGAACTGGCGCACCGCGATCGCGAAGGCCAGCTTCGGATGACGGGCCACCACAAACGCAAGGCCGCGATCGCGCGATCGCTCTACCAACTCCGCATCCGGCGGCAGGATCACCGCACTGGCCTGACATTGGTCCAGGGCCGTGGCAAACTTCGCCGACTCCACATAGGTCAACTGCCCCGCGATCGCCCCCCCCAGCGGCCCCACCCCCGCCAGATCCGGATCCGACCGCAGCTCGCGATCGCCCAGGGCCGCCCCCAGGTGCTGCTCTAGAAACGCCACCAATGCACTAAATTTCACGGGCCAAGGGGGGAGAAAGGGAAAGGGTCAAACCAAAACAGAGCGCACAGCCACGGCGGGCCAAACCGCGCCCATTCGCCTCAAATCCTACCAAAGGGCCGAGAATCCGTCCTCAAGCTTTTAATAGCCCCTCCCCCAGATAGCCCCCGCGATCGCGGACACCGGGCAGCGCAAAGAAATAGCCCCCCCCAATCGGCTTGATATATTCCTCCAGCGGTTCCCCATTGAGCCGCGTTTGCACCGCCTCGAACCCCCGCTTCACATCCTGCTGAAACGCCATGAACACCAGCCCCATGTCCAATTGACCCGCCTTGTCGATCTCCCGCGCATAGTGAAAGCCCTTCCGCAGAATTCGGCTGGAGGCGGTCTCCGGGGTGCGGGGGTTGGCGAGGCGAATGTGGGCATCGAGGGGAATGGTGTTCCCCTGCGGATCGCGGCCATAGTTGGGCACATCCTCCTCCCGCCGATGGCCGAGGGGGGCTCCACTGGCGCGCGATCGCCCGAAAATCTCCTCCTGTTCATCGAGGGGCGTGCGGTCCCAAAATTCCACAAACATCCGAATCACCCGCACCACCTGGTAGGTGCCCCCCACGGCCCAGGCGGGTTCGCCGCTGGCCTGATTCACCCACACCAACTGGTCCATGAGGCGTTGGTCCTTGGGGTCGAGGTTGGCGCTGCCGTCCTTGAAACCCATCAAATTGCGGACCGTGGTGCGATGGGGGTGGGGGTCGCTGTCCGGCTGCTGAAACCCAGTGATCTGCCAGCGCAGGACCACGAGGCCGGACAGGTGTTTGAGGATGTCCCGCAGGGCGTGGATATTGGTTTCGGCGTGGTTGGCGCAGAATTGCAGGAGCAGGTCGCCGTGGCAAAGCTGGGGGTCGAGGCGATCGTTGGGAAAGTTGGGCATTTCCGTCAGATGCTTGGGCTTGGCGGCGGCAAGGCCGTAGCGATCGTCAAAGAGGGATGCGCCAACGGCCACCGTGACCGTGAGCTGGTCGGCGGGGAAGCGATCGCCCAGAATGCCGGAGCCACTGGGGGGATAGCGGCGGTCCAGGGGGGGCAAGGTGCCGCCCGCCATCAGGTACTCAATCCGCCCGGTGAGGGTGCGCAGGAGGCGATCAAGTTCGGGGCGATCGCGGGCGGTCACATCTAGGGCCACCACCAGGGCCGAGGCCACATCGGGGGTGATGATGCCCGGTTGATGGGGGCCAAAGAAGGGAATTGAGTCGCGATCGGGATCGGGGGTGGTGGCCTGGGCGCGATCGCTCCGCCCATCCCCCCCGCGCCAGAGGCCCAAGGCTCCGATCGCCGCGATCGCCGCCCCGCCCCGTAACAGTTGCCGCCGCCCCCAAGGGCGCAATGGTGTCGTCATCCTGATCTGATCCTTCTCTTCTACTGGGTTGTTCTGCTTATCGCTGGGGGATTTCCGCCGTGTTTTAATCCATCAGGACCAGGGGCGATCGCAGCGCCTCATCTCGTCACCTGGACTACACGCCGATCACCCCCCGCAGGGTCGAGAGGTTTTCCGCCAGCCGTGCCAGATCCGACTGCAACCGGCGGCGATCGCTCGGCGTCAGGGTGGTATAGGGTTCAAAACCGCCCCCCGGCAACCGATACCGCTCCAGGACACCATTGACCGCCGCAAAGTCGCGATCGATCTCCTGGAGTAGCGCCGGCTCGATGCGCTGCACCAGGGGCCGCACCAAACTCACAATTTTCTGGGAGCCCTCCACATTGGCCTGGAATGACCAAAAATCCGTGTGGCTGTAGCGCTCCTCTTCCCCCGTGATCTTGCCCTGGGCCACCTCCTCAATCAGTTCCGACGCGCCGCGCACCATGTCCCTAGGCTCAATGGTCAGGAAGCTCGTGCAGACCTGCAAACTCCGCAGATCCTCCATCAGGGTGCGGGCAAACGGTTCATAGCCCTCGGTGGTGTTGTATTTGAAGAGCCCCATTTCTAGGCGATGGAATCCCGTGAATTCCGGATCATCCTCCCCCCTGAAGTCATCCACACGGGCATCGATCGCCCCATCCAAAGCCGCGAAGGATTCAGCGATCGGTTCAATGCGTTCCCAGCCCAGCCGCGACGGGGCATAGAGGGCCTTGGCCCCCTCCACATCACCGGCCAGGACGCGATCGGTGAACGCTGCCGCATCGGTCAGCAGCCGGTCCACCTCCTGCGCGACGTAGGTTTGATAGCCCTCGACGGCGCGATCCAATTCCGCTGGATCAATGGCAGGGTTCAATCCCGTGAGGGGGCTGGTGCTTCCGCCGCCTTCGCCGCCTTCGCCCCCTTCGCCCCCTTCGCCACCGCCCCCGCGACGGCATGGATCCGCCGTGAAGGCGAGCAGGGTGGCCCCGGTTGCCTCTGCCGCGTGGGGGCCTGGGGCCGTCGAGGATGGGGTAGAGCCGTAGGCACTGGAACCGACGCTGGTGAGTAGATAGGCACCGATTCCGACCCAGAGTTTTGCGGTTCGTTTCATGGCTAAATATCCTGTGGCTAGCGGCCTGGGGGCGCGCGGTGAATGGGATGGCAAGGGGCGCATGGACGCGCGGAGACGTCACCCTGGGCTGAGGTCAGGGTGTGATTTAATTGCAAATGATTTGCAAGAGTATAGCAGGTGCCCCGCGATCGCCTAGGGGGCTGCCGGGGATGGGGGCGACGCGATCGCGCCCGATCACCACTCGGATCAGTGGGGTTATGACTCCTTTACCCCTTGCCCCCAGGGCGATCGCCCCCCAGCATCCACCGGAGCTACGCCGTTTCAGATCGATCAGATGGAAAACCGATCCTAAGAATTGATGATTATTTCTATTGCTAACGTCCTAGGGGAAGACGAGCTTGCTGCCCTTGAGGCCCAACTTGCCAACGGCCACTTCATCGACGGTAAGGACACCGCCGGTTGGCACGCGCGCCTGGTGAAGCACAATGCCCAACTGGCCGGCGATGACCCCGCCCTGCCCCAGTTGCGCGCGATCGTGCAGCGGGCCTTGCTCCGCAATACGCTCTTCCAGATGGCGGCAATTCCCAAGGCGATCGGCCCCATTTTGTTTAGCCGCTACGACGTGGGCATGGCCTATGGCCGCCATGTGGACAATGCGTTTATGGGCAGTGATCCTCGGATCCGATCGGATTTGTCCTTGACCCTATTTTTGCGATCGCCCACCCACTACGGCGGCGGGGAATTGGTGATCGAAACCACCCAGGGGGAAGAGGCTTTTAAGCTGGAGGCGGGGGCCATGGTGCTCTATCCGTCCTCGACGCTGCATCGGGTGGAGCCGGTGGAGTCGGGGGTGCGGCTGGTGGCGGTGGCGTGGGTCCAAAGCTTGGTGAAAGATCCCCTGGAACGTGAGCTGTTGTTTGACCTGGAAACGGCGCGGCAAGGGATCTTTGCCAAGGATGGTAAGACGGCGGAGTTTGATTTGCTGTCGAAAAGCTATGCCAATTTACTGCGCAGGTGGGGCGAGCTTTAGGCGGTGCGATCGCGGGACCAGTTGCCCTAGCAAAGATTAAAGGGACATGAAAATTGATTGCGAAATGTAACGCCTGAATCAGTTCCATCAGGGCGCGATCGCGCCAGCGGGGGCGGGTTTGGGGCCACGGGCGACTTGGGCGGCCCTAGGCGCTGATTGACACGACCCGGAGCGCGCGTAATTGTGATGGTTAATTCAGGGGTTGATGTAGCAATTTTCAGATTTAGGTGGCCTTGCCCAGGTTTTGGGTGCGATGGAGCCGGGGGAGACTGGCGATCGGGTGGCCCTGGGGGAGGATGGGGAGACGGCGGAATTTATGAAAGTCAACCTCGCGAAAACCTTGCAAGCTCCAGGGCCATTGACCATGACCGATGGGGGGCGCGTGGAGCGGGGATCGGCGGCGATCGCGGCCTTCCTAGCGGCGAGTCAGGATCTAGCCTGTGTGATTGATCGGGCGGGGCGGTTTGTGGCCCTGGGGCGGGGCTGGGAAACCCTGGGTTCTGCGGTGGTGCCGACCCTGGGTAGACGGGTGGTTAGTGGTCTGGAGCCGGGCGATCGCGATCGCTGGGAGGCGGCCTGGGACGCGACCCTCGGCCGGGGGGATGTGGGTGAATGCCGCGTGCGTTGGCAGGGCATCGGCGATGGGGTGTGCTGGCTGGCGTGGCGGCTGGTGCCCGGACCCGGCGGCCATCAGGTGTGGGCCACGGCGCGGCCCGTTGCGCCCGAGCCGCAGGATTTGGCGGTGGCGGTGCGGCCCCTGGGCAAGGTGGAACTGCTGCGGGCGCTGTTTGAAACGGCCCGGGACTATGGGGCGATCGCCCTGACCCCTGAAGGCACCGTGGTGGGCTGGAGCGAAGGGGCCGCGCGCATTACGGGCTATGGGGAAGAGCGGATGCGCGATCGCCCCATCACCTATCTCCACACCCCCGAAGCCACCCTCACAGGCCGTCCCGATCTGGCCCTGCGCCTCGCGGCCCGCAATGGCTGGTTTTCCGACGAGGGGTGGCTGGTGCGCGCCGGGGGCAGCCGCTATTGGGCCGTGGTGGACACCTCGGCGGTGCGAGATGAGGCGGGGCGGCTGCGGGGCTTTGTGCAGGTGATCCGCGACCTGACGGAACGGCGGCGGTTTGAGGATTCCGTGGCGCGATCGTATGCGGTCCTCGAACAGCGCATCCGCGATCGCACCGCCCAACTGATGGCCGCCAATGGACAACTTCAGCAGGAAATCCGCGATCGCGAAGCGGCCGAGCGCAACCTCCGGCAGTCGCGCCGCAACCTGAAACGGCAGGCGGAACATCTCCAGATCGCCCTAGCCAAACTCAAGGCCGCCCAAACCCAGCTCGTGCTGCGGGAAAAAATGTTGGGCTTGGGGCGCTTGGTGGGGGGCGTCGCCCACGAACTCAATAACCCCGTCACGTTCATCTACGGCAACCTCAGCTACGCCCGCCAGTACGTCGATGATCTGCTGGCGGTGGTGGACTGCTGCCAGCGGCAGGGGGAGGCGCTACCCCCGGCGGTGCAGGAGGCGATCGCGGCGGTGGATGTGCCCTTTTTAGCGCGGGATTTGCCCCACCTCTTTGATTCCATGCAGGCTGGGGCCGAACGCATCCGCACCCTGGTCCTGTCCCTGCGGAACTTTGCGCGGCTCGACGAGAGTGGCCGCAAACTCGCCAATCTCCAAGAAGGGATCGAAAATACGCTCCTGACCCTGGGCCACCAACTGCGCCTACCCGACGGCGGCGCGATCGCCATCGAACGCCACTACGGCCCCATGCCCAAGGTGGATTGCTACCCCGGAGCCCTCAACCAGGCGATCGCCCACATCCTCGCCAATGCGATCGAAGCCCTCCACAGCGCCCCCACCCACCCCCAGCGGCCCCCCACGATCACGATCCAAACCCAGCAGCGGGACCACCAATTCGCCGAAATCCAGATCAGCGACACCGGCCCCGGCATGGACGAAACCGTCCGCCAAAAAGCCTTTGACCCCTTCTTTACCACCAAACCCATCGGCCAGGGCATTGGCCTGGGGCTGTCCATCTGCCACCAGATCATCGTGCAGGAACACCACGGGATCATCCGCTGCCACTCGGAACCGGGCGGCGGCACCCGCATTGTGATTCTGCTGCCCCTAACCTCCTAACCCTGACCTCCTGACCTAGGGCGGGCAGCTTAGGGATACGAGATCTTCGCGCACCCAGGCCCGACGGTTTTGCGGCACGATGCCATCGAGCCCCCGGCGGGATTGGACGACCATGTACCAGGTTTGCTGCTGGCGATCGCTCCCCATGACCGGATCGGGGCCGCCGGGGGAACCGAGGCGGTTCAGGAGAATGACGGTGCTGCCCGCCGGGGCCGTGGCGACGATGGGGTGGTTGGTGCCGGGGCCAGAGCGCAGGTTAACGGGGCCGTTGCCGTGAATGGTGGCGAAGCAGTTGGTGCCCAGTTCCTGGGCCTGGGCGGCGGTGGGGGGCAGGGCGCTGGCGATCGCGGCGGTGGCGCTGAGGAGGAGGGGGAGCGATCGCCCCGGCCTTAGGGCTAGACCAAGCATTCGGATCAAAAGCTCCTGCGAAGGGGGAACAAACGTCTGAGAGTTTGCACCAAAGGCTAGGGGAGCGCGGGGCGGCGGTGCCAATTTCAGGAGTGGGCCAGGGCGGGCGGGGTTGGGGGCAACGCGGGATTAAGGATGGACGTTCTTTTGGGGTGGGGGCGGTGCCGGGGGGAGGCGCTACGGTGGGCAGGGGCGATCGCGCCATCCCAAAACCCTAATGGACTAGCAATCAAAGCCCTTGAGCCATGAGTCAGCGTGTGTGTCTGGATGTTTTGCGTTTTCTCGGTTGTTCGGGATGGATGGGGCGATCACGGCGGCGATCGCGGCGGCTGGCCCCGTTGGGGATCGTCACCATTTCGCTGGGTTTAGTGCTGGCCCTCGGGATGGGGCTAGGGCCGTTGGGGGCTTTCCCGGCCAGGGGATCAACCCCGGCCCCCCCGGATGCCGCCGCTGATCCCGCCCCGGCCCCTGCTCCTGCTCCGGGACCCCTGCTGCAACTGCCGTCCGTCCTGGGTTGGCCCAATCCGCCCCAGGAATCCCTGCGGGAGACGTGGGTGCATTTGGACGGGCGGCCCCTGTTTCGCATTACGGCGGACGCGACGATGTTGGGCGATCGCCGCCGGGAGGTGCAAGGGGCACTCAATGCCGCCGCCGAGACCCTCTTTGACCAACCGGATGAGCCGATCCGTTTCGAGATCCGCCAGCGAGCGTCCCTGCCGACGTTGTACCTGAACGATCGCTACCTGATGACGGTTCTCGAGTCGGACGCGCGGCTGGAGCGGCTGTCCCCGGAGGCGTGGGCCGTCTCGAAGGGGGAACGGCTGCGGGCGGCCCTCGAACAGGGGCGGCGGGAACGGCGGCCAACTCAACAGGCCCAGGCCCAGCGACAGGCGATCGCCCTGGCGGCGGCCACATTCGGGGCGACGGTGGCCCTAGAGGGGGTGCGGCGGTGGCTCCAGCGGCGCGATCGCCGTCCCCGGCCACCCCAACCGGGCAGTACGTTGCTTGATACCCAGTTGCGCGCCCTGCGGCGGAAAAATTGGCTTGCCCTGCGGGATTTGCTGCTGACCCTGACGCCGCCGACCCTGTGGCTGGTGACGGGCCTGACGATCGCGGGGTGGTTCCCCCAAACGCGGGTGCTGCAAACCTGGGGTACCCAAAACCTCAACCTCTACCTGGGGCTGGGGGCGATCGCCCTGGGCACCTACGCGGTGATCCGCCTGAGCTTTGTGGCCACCGATCGCTTCGTGGGGGCGGTGTTGGTGGGTACGCAACTGTCCACCCGGCCCCCGGCCCGGTTGCAGCAGCGGGTGTTTACGATCTCTAGCCTGGTGAAAAGCATCGTCACCGTCACCCTCGCGATCGCGGGGATGCTGGTGGCGCTCCTGTTTTTGGGGGTGGACATTGGCCCGTTGATTGCGGGCGCGAGTTTGATCGGCGTGGCCCTGTCCCTGGCGTCCCAAAGTTTGATCAAAGATGCCATCAACGGTTGCCTGATTCTCCTGGAGGATCAATACGCCGTGGGGGATGTGATTGTCGTCAAGGCCAACGAAATCTACGGCCAGGTGGAAAACATTACCCTGCGGGTGACCCAACTGCGGGATCCGGAGCAGCGGCTGATCACGATTCCCAATAGCGAAATTCGCATCGTCTCGAACCTGTCGAGCCATCGATCGCAGGCGGATCTCAAAATTCCCATCGCCTACGGCAGTGATCTGGAGGCGGCGATCGCGGAAATCGAAGCGGTGAACAACACCCTCTTGATCGATCCGGCGTGGCGGCCGCTGATCCTGTCGGAGCCCAAGATTTTGGGGGTGGATGAATTTGCGGACACGGGCCTGATCGTGCGGGTGTGGATCGAAACGCTGCCCCTGAAGCAGTGGGACGTGGCGCGGGAGTTTCGGCGGCGGCTGAAGCTGGCCTTCGATCGCGCCCAAATTGCCATGGCGACGACCCAAATGGCGGTGGCGATGACCGGGCTGCACCGGCGCGATCGCCGCGATCGCCAGAACCCGGATCCTTGGGCGGGCGACCCTGCATCCGAATTGCCCCCGGCGGCGTACTAGGGGAAATGCGCGATCGCGCTCGGGTCTGCCTTGGGATTCCCGCGATCGCCTCAACCCCTATCCCCATCAAATACCGTGGCAATTCTAGCGGGCTTAACCAACGACAACGTACTGGCGCTGTTCGACCAGCGGACCCCCGACCAGGTGAAACTCCTCCCGGTGACCGGCCTCGACGGCACGCTCCTGGGGATTGATCGCCGTCCGGCCAATGGCATGCTCTACGGCCTCACCACCACCGATCGCCTCTACACCATCGACGGGCGCACGGGCGCGGCCACCCTGGTGAGCACCCTGTCGGAGCCGTTCCGGGCGGGGGCCGTGTCGGGGGTTGACTTCAATCCGGTGGCCGATCGCCTGCGCCTGGTGGGGGACAACGGCCAGAATTTTCGGATCAATGTGGACACGGGGGCGGTGATTGTTGATGGGGCGATCGCCTTCGGGATGGCGGATGCCAATGCGGGCCGTCCGGCTAAGGTGACCGCTTCGGCCTATACCAATTCCCTGCCGGGGGCGACGGCGACCCAGTTGTTTAACCTCGATGGGTTCCTGGATACGCTGCTGTTGCAGGATCCGCCCAATGATGGGGGCCTACGGACGATCGCGCCGCTGAGTGCGGACCTGGGGGCGGTTTCGGGTTTTGAGATCATCTCCGGCCCCGGTGGCAGCAATACGCCCTTCATCGCCAGCAATGGCCGCCTCCATAGCCTTGATCTGACCAGCGGGGCCATCGGTGTCCTCGGTCCCATTGGCAACGGTTCCCTGGATCTGCTGGGGCTGACGGAGGCTCCGGTGGGGGCGATCGCCCCGAGGACTTCCGTGGATACGCGGGCCTTTGCTCTGACGGGGAATAATACGATCCTGGCTTTCAGTCCCCTGAATCCGAGCGCCACCACGGCGATCGCGATCGGCGGCCTAGAGGGGAATTTGCTGGGTATCGACGTGCGCCCCGCCGACGGCCAACTCTACGGCATCACCACCACCAACGGCGTTTACCGCATCGATCCGACCTCCGGCGCGGCCACCCTGGTGAGCACCCTGTCGGAGTCCTTTGATGCGGGGGCGATCTCCGGCTTTGACTTCAACCCCGTGCCCGATCGCCTGCGCCTGGTGGGGGACACCAACACCAACTTCCGCATCAATGTGGATACGGGGGCGGTGATTGTGGATGGATCGCTGGCCTTTGCGGCGGGCGGCGACCTGGCGGCCCTGGATCCGAACGTGACGGCGGCGGCCTACACCAACTCCGTGGCGGGGGCGACGACGACGGCCCTATATGTCATTGATCCCCTGGAAGATCGCCTGCTGCTGCAAAGTCCGCCCAACGATGGCGTTCTGCAAACGGTGGGGGATTTGGGGGTCGATTTCGACGCGATCGCGGGGTTTGATATCCTGCGGACGCCCCAAGGGGAAGACCTGGCCTATGCCGTGTCCAACTCGACGCTCTATTCCATTGATCTGCTGACGGGGCAAGCCTTTGAGGTCGGTCCCGTGGGCGATGGGCAGGCCACGAATCTCCAGGGCTTCGCGATCGCGGGGGGCACGGGCCAGTTCAACGGGCGGCTCGACGGCGACGGCACCGGCCCCTTCGATCCGCTGCAATATATCGCCTCCCACGACGATTTGATCGGCACCTTTGGCGTGAATCCCGCGTCCGGGGCGCTGCACTTTGAGCAGTTTGGCCGCGCCGAGAACCGCGCGATCGACCAATTTGATGAACTGCGCTACCTGGCGTCCTACCCGGATCTGATCGGGGCCTTTGGCACGGATGTCACCCAGGCGACCGCCCACTTCATCCGCGTCGGCGCATCCGAGGGGCGCACGGACGATCGCTTCAACCCCGTCGGCTACCTGAACAATTTCGCCGACCTTCGCCAAGCCTTTGGCAATGACCTGGTGGCCGCCACCCGCCACTATGTCCAAATTGGCCTGTCGGAGGGGCGCAGCGATCGTTAGGGCCAGGTCAGGTTCCGCCAGTTAACCGCGATCGCGGAACCATCCACCATGGGGCCGATCTCTGTACCGGGGGTCGGCCCTCGATCTTTATAAATTGCGGACTCCTTTTTTCCCCAGGGTTCCAGGTCAGCGGATCTTCGCCCCAGGAAACGTCGATAATGGTGGATCGATTCTGATCTGGCCGATCCCCACTGGCCGATCGCCGCGATCGCCCCCAATGCCCCCGGATCCCCCGCGAAAATCCGATCTAAATCCGTAAACTTTTAATTCATACTTTGTACTTTCCTATACTGGAATTAGGATTAAAAGCAGATTAACAGCACCGTCCCCCACCTTCTCCGAGTGTTTCCCTTACGACTGGGCAGGTTAGCGTGAACGCAGACTTGGACTTTTCCGAACCCCGACCCCGCGATCGCGGCACCTTCATTCCCCCCACCGCCGCCGGAGTGCGCCCCGCCCGCCGCTACGACGCGGACACCATCCGTCAGCAGTATCGATGGCGACCCTGGTTGCCCTTCGCGCGATCGGTCCAAGTGCTGCTGTCCGTCGCCGCCTTCGCCCTGGGGATGCTCCGCGATCGCTGGTTCGGCGAAAACCGCGCCCAGATCGGCAGGCGCGCCGCCCAACTGCGGGACATGCTCATCCACCTCGGCCCCACCTTCATCAAGGCTGGCCAAGCCCTCTCCACCCGCCCGGACCTCGTGCGGGCCGACTACCTCATTGAGCTGGAGAAACTGCAAGATCGCCTGCCCCCCTTCCCCTCCGATGTGGCCTTTGCCCTGATCGAAGCGGACCTAGAGCAGGCACCCCAGGATATTTTTCGGACCATTGCGCCGGAACCCATCGCCGCCGCCAGCCTCGGCCAGGTGTACCGCGCCACGCTCCACAGCGGCGAAGAGGTGGCCGTCAAGGTGCAGCGGCCCAATCTGCTGCCCACCCTGACACTAGATCTCTACATCATGCGGTGGATCGCCGGGTGGATTGGACCCCTGCTGCCCCTGAAATTGGGCCACGGTTTGGCGGAAATTGTCGATGAATTCGGCACCAAACTGTTTGAAGAAATTGACTACATCAACGAAGGGCAAAACGCCGAACGGTTTGCGGAAAATTTCAAGGATGATCCCACCGTTAAGGTCCCGACGATCTATTGGGACTATTGCAGCCATCGCATTCTCGTTTTGGAATGGATTGATGGCATCAAATTGACCGATACGGACGCGATCCGTGGGGCGGGGCTCGATCGCGATGCCCTGATCACCATTGGCGTCACGTCGGGTCTGCGGCAACTGTTGGAATTTGGCTTTTTCCATGCGGATCCCCATCCGGGAAATCTGTTTGCCCTGCGCGATGGGCGGATGGCCTATATCGACTTCGGCATGATGGATCAACTGGAGGAGGTGGCGAAGGAAACCATCGTGGATTCCGTGGTGCATCTCCTCAATCGCAAGTATGAGGCCCTGGCGGGGGATTTTGTACGGCTGGGCTTTTTGACGCCGGAGACGGATATTTATCCGATTGTGCCTGCGTTGGAGTCGGTGCTGGGCAATGCGATCGGGAAGGATGTGGGGACATTTAATTTCAAAACCATCACCGATCGCTTCTCGGAGTTGATGTATGACTATCCGTTCCGGGTGCCGTCAAAATTTGCGTTGATCATCCGGTCTTTGGTGACCCAGGAGGGGTTGGCCCTGAGCTTAAATCCGCAGTTCAAGATTGTGGATATTGCCTATCCCTATGTGGCGCGGCGGCTGCTGGCGGGCGAGTCGGCCCAGTTGCGGCGGCGGTTGATTGAAGTGCTGTTTGAGGATGGCAAATTCCAGTGGTCGCGCCTGGAGAATTTGCTGAGGATTGCCCGGACGGATACGCAGTTTGATCTGGTGCCGACGGCGCGGCTGGGGTTGCGCTATTTGCTCTCGGAGGAGGGGCAGGTGCTGCGCGATCGCCTGTTGCTGGCCCTGGTGGAAGACGATCGCCTCCATGGGGAAGAGGTGCAGCGCCTGTGGGATTTGGTGAAGGATGATCTGGATCCGCAGGCCCTGATGCAGGCGGCGATCGGGACCGCGTGGGATGCGTTTGCGGAATATTCCCTGGGCCGGGTGGCGCAGTTGTGGGGCGGTGGGGCGATCGCGCCGGTGGCCGCTTTGCGCGATAATGCCTAACGGTTTTGGGCCGGGGGTGTTGCTGCCGCTATGGCCCTAGGGTCTGGCGGGTTGCCCCCTGAGCCACTGCTTCAATCATCCTTTCGCTAGGGCGATCGCGCCGCCCTTGTTTTTATGATGTTTTTTTATGCACCCCAGGGGCCGTTTGTGCTCCTCGCGATCGGCATTTTTATGGGGCTAACGTCGGGGCTGGCCTTCGCGGCGACGTTCCGGCGGTTGGCGGCGGCGTGGCTGCGGACTGAGGCGCGGGATCCGGCGGCCCTGCGATCACTGCCCGAAGTCTGGTTGCCGTTCATTGGCATGGCGAGCGGGGCCTGTGCTTTTTTGGGGGCGTCGCTCCAGGTGTTTTCCTTCACGCCGAAGTGGGCCTTTTTGTGCTCGGTGCCGGTGACCGTGGGGGGGACGCTGGCGGTTTGGTGGCAGTTCGGCATTGTGCTGCGCCAGATCCAGCGGGGGGGCGTCGCGGCGATCGACCTGTCGTCGCTGGAGTAGGTCCCGGTGGGGGCTAGGTGAGGTCGGGTCAAGTTAAATTTTTGAACCAGCCGCGCCGCCAGAAATAAAACAGCAGGCCCGCCGCGATCGCGGCCATCAGCAGCAGGGCAAAGGGATAGCCATAGGCCCAATTCAATTCCGGCATATTCCAGCGGGAAATGTCGGGGTTGAAGTTCATGCCATAGACCCCCGCTATAAAAGTCAGGGGAATAAAAATCGTGGACACCACCGCCAGCAATTTCATGATTTCGTTCATGCGATTGCTGATGGAGGACATGTATAAATCCATCAAGTTGACGGTCATTTCCTGATATAAATTCAGGATTTCCATCACGTCGGTGGCGTGTTCGTGGCAGTCCTGGAGGCTGAGCTTACTTTCGCGGCTCAGGCGGATGTCGCTTTCGCGCAGGAGTTTGGCGATCGCGGCGATCTGGGGCAAAACGAACCGGCGCATCCCCAGCAATTCCCGCTTCAGATCGTAGATTTCCTCTAGGATTTTGCGGTTGGGATCAAAAAGCACCTGATTTTCTAGGCGCTCGATGCGATCGGCGTAGGCTTCGAGAATGGGGAAAAAACCATCAATGATTGCATCAATCAACGACACGGCCAAATAGTCCGCCCCCATACTGCGAATAATGCCCCGGCGGGTCCGCAGGCGATCGCGCACCGGCTCGAAGGCATCATTTTCGCTGTCTTCCTTGACGGTTAGGACGTAGCGATCGCTGAAAATAATACTGACCTGTTCACTGACGCAGCCCTCACCGCGCATCCGGGGCGACAGCATCCGCAGAATCGCAATGATGCGATCGCCATCAATTTCCACCTTGGGCCGCTGGGGCACATTGACCACATCTTCGAGGGTGAGCGGATGCAGTTGAAACACCTCCCCCAACTGGCGCAGGACCGTTTCATGGCCGAGGCCGCGCACATCGAACCAGGTCATCGACGGCGTTTGCAGGTGGGGGATGCACTCGCGGGGGTGGCGGAACACGTACTGGCTCAGTTGCGTTTCCGTGTAGTCCATGCCGAAAATTTCCGGCGGCAGGGCATCCACATCCACGTGGAGCGTCCCCGGCAGGCTACCGGGCCGCTCGGGGAAATAGTCCCAGCCCACATCCTCCTCGGTTTCGAGGTCGTCGAGCCAGTCTGGCCGCTCATCCGGTGGTGCGGTGCGATCGGCCATGGCCGTTTCTCCTGCTTAGCCCATCTGTAGCCCGTGGTTAGCCCATGGTTTAGCCCATGATTAGTCCATGGTTTAGCCCGCGATCGCGGGGGTGGCGCGGGGGGTGAGGGGCACCGCCAAGCGTTGGCCCACCGCCGGTTGCAGCACCTGGCAGTCCAGCCCCGCCGCCGCCAGCGATCGCCCAAACCCCTCGAGGGTGCCCCCCTGGCGCAGGGCCTTCACCAGCAGGCCGCTGTAGCGCACCTCCCCCGCCGCCGCCGTGGGGATCATCACCTGGGGCCGCACCCGCTGCGCCAACTGGAGGGCCGTCTTGCCGCCGCGAAGAATCGGCAAAAAGCCAATGCACAGATCCAGCAGGGGCGAGAGGGTCACGTCAATCGGCCCCAGGTCCGCCAAATTCGCCGGGTGGTAGCCGTGGGGTTCGTAGTAAACGCTTGGCCCCGGTGCGTCTTCGCCCTGGGAGGCGATCGCCCGGACCACATAGCCATTTTCCAGCGCCCCCGGCCCCACCGGAGCCCCCGCCGTCGCCACAATTTCCACCGCGTTGCCAATGCAGTGGCGATCGCCATGGGCCAGGGCAACCACCGTTTCAAAGCCCAACTCCCGCGCCACCGCCGCCGCCGACGGCGACCCAATCACCGGCACCGATCGCGCAAACAGCTCCAGCGTGGGTCGGTGGGCATGATCTTCGAGGCCCTGGGACAGCAAAATCGCATCCAAATTCTGGGGCGGCGCGATCGGGGCCGGATGCTCCCCCTTAAAAAACCACTCCGCATTGCCAAACATCAGCGGCCCCGTCAGCCACGGATCCAGCAAAATCCGCCGCCCCCCCAACTCCAGCAGCCAACTGTTGCTATCAAACCAGGTCAGATGTAAAGCCATGGCACCAATCAAAATAAACGGGTCACGAACCGATCGCGGATCCATCAAAATCCAGATCAACTATGAACAAATATGAACGCAAAAATAGGGTTTGGGGATCGCCGAGCCATTCCCGAAGGGGCGATCGCGGCAATCTCCAGGATCCAGATTAGGGCAGGGCAAACGTCCAGATCCCCAGCCGCACCCGCCGGTCCCCATGGTGACACACTCCCCGACGGCCATCGGCGATCGCGCGATCGACCCATAAAAATTAGCCGTAGGCCCCAAACGGGTTTGCTAGGCTTACCGTGTCTGAGGCGGCGGACCCAAATCCTCGATTCAGACGGCGTCTAATCTGCAAATGACTCAAAACCATGTTTGAACCTGCCTATCTACTCAACGCCAGCGGCGGGCCACCCGATGGTCTTCCCCTGGCCCAGGCGGCCCCCGGCTTCATGGCGGACCTGCTTGGGGCAGATGCGGCCAACTTTGTCCTCAACCTCGGCATCAGCGTCGTCATCCTGATCGCCGGTTGGATTGCAGGGCTGATCCTCGCGTCAGGGCTGCGCCGCTTCCTGAAAAAGTTTGACTTTGATAATCGCATCGCCAACTGGGCCACGGGCCGCCCCGCCAAGGGCCAGAGCTTTCCGGTGGAGAACTGGATCGCCAATGGGGCCTTCTGGCTGGTGATGCTGTTCGCGATTTTAATTGCCCTCGATCGCCTGGGGTTGCAAAGCGCCTCGACGCCCCTCCAGGGATTTTTGGGGAGCATCTTTAACTATGCGCCGCGTCTGGTGAGTGCCCTGGTCTTGGGCGCGATCGCGTGGGGCATGGCGACGTTGGTGAAATTGGTGTTCACCCGGCTGCTGAAGCGGTTCCAGGTGGATGATCTGCTGGCCCAGGAGATGGCGACGGATGGCAGCGGTGCCCCGGCGATTCCCCTCAATGAAACGTTGGGGAATATTCTCTATTGGCTGATTTTGCTGCTGTTTTTGCCATTTGTGCTGGATGCACTGCAATTACAGGGGCCGCTTGCGCCGATCCAAGCGACGATCGCCCAGGTGCTGTCGGCCCTGCCCCGCATCGGTAAGGCGATCGCCATTGGCTTTGGCGGTTGGCTGGTGGCGCGGGTGGTGCGCTCGATCGCCTCGAACTTCCTCAGTTCCGTGGGGGTGGACCGGGTGGGCCATCGCCTGGGCCTGAGCCGGTTGACCGGTTCCCAGAGCGTGTCCTGGCTGATCGGGACGCTGGTGTATACGGTCATTTTGGTGGTGACGGCGATCTCGGTGCTCCAGGAGCTCCAGATTGCGGCGATCTCGGACCCCGCGATCGCGACGTTGCAAGAAGTGCTGCTGGCGATTCCCTACATCCTGCGGGCGGCGGCGATTTTGATCGTGGCCTACCTGGTGGGTCGCTTCGTGAGCGATCTGGTGGTGAATGTCCTGTCGGGGATGGGTTTTAATAACATCTTCCGCGCCCTGGGCTTGCCCCAGCCGGCCTACAGCGCCCGTACGCCGTCGGAGGTGGCCGGTGCCGTGGCCCTGGTGGGGGTGATGCTGTTTGCGGCGGTGGCGGCGATCGATAGCCTGCGGGTGCCAGAACTGACGGCCCTGGTGGCGGCGCTGATTGCCATCCTCGGTCAGGTGTTGGTTGGGGTGCTGGTGTTCGCGGTGGGTCTATACCTGGCGAACCTGTCGTTCCGGCTGATTGCCATGACGGGGACGGGGCAGGCGAATTTCCTGGCCCAGGCGGCGCGGGTGGCGATCATTGCCCTGAGTGGGGCGATGGCGCTGCAACAGATGGGCATTGCGACGGATATTGTCAATCTGGCCTTTGGGCTGTTGCTCGGGGCGGTGGCGGTGGCCGTGGCGATCGCGTTTGGTCTAGGAGGTCGCGATTTGGCGGCGGAACAGATGCGCCAATGGCTCGATACGTTCAACCGCAAGGATTAGCGCCGATCATCAATCCCGTAGGGGTTGAATCTTCTTCCAACCCTGCCCCGTGTGATCGCCGCAAACCCGTTCAACCTTGGAATACGGGCGATCGCGGGGGCTGGGCTGGATGGAACGGCCAGAACAGGGATCGCGGAGGCTGGGCGGGGAAACCCACTGGCTTCAACTTAAGGAAGTTAGGCTGTAGTCATC